>OZ254081.1:987500-3220524 GCA_965267505.1 Cytophagales bacterium | reverse complement strand
ATGTTGATGAATAATATCCCAAGAATGGAAATTCCCCTCAAGAAATCCAGGGAACCAATCCTTTCTCCTAACTCGGTAGCCTGTGGTCTTTCGGTTTCCTGGGTCAAAATTTCATTTCAATTAGAAGATTCCCGCACTTCATTCCCTTTTCAACATATTCATGCCCTTCCTTGATCTGAGATATGGGCATTACCTTATCTATGGCTGATTTTAAACTCCCCTCCAACATCCAGTTTAGTAATAGTTCAAGGTTTTCAGAACTATAACTGGCCAAAGCCGGTATGATCTTTTTTGAACTCCGTATGTTTTTCCATTTGGAATAAAAGAATCCGGAAATACTTGGGTTGCTGTCGATTAATCTACCACCATTCTTTAAGGGAATTGATAGATCGCTTAGCTTGTCCTTTCCAGCAACATCAAACACAATATCATACTCGACCTTCCTATCCCAAAGCTTTTCATTTTCGAATCCAAACGTTTTTTGGGCTCCCAACTCTCGAAGCATTTTATGTTTATTGGGGCTATCTATACAATCCACCAGCGCACCTTGGTTCCTTGCTATTTGCAAGGCATAGGTTCCTATACTGCCTCCCGCACCATTGATGACCATCTTATCCCCAGGCTTTATTTCAGCCAATCTCATGAAATGAAGTGCATTAAGGCCTCCGGTTCCCAAACAAGCCAATTCCTTAAGCGCGATTTCGTTTGGTGCCTTTAAAATAGGGCCCCTCGCGCTGAATTTTTGATATTCTGAATAGCATCCCAATTTTTCGGAAGGTCCGAACACCTTATCCCCAACCTTGAAATTTTTTACACTAGACCCCACCTCTTCAACTACTCCGGCGAAGTCCTGTCCCAGTATTTTTTTCCTGGGTCTGGGGAATCCCATAAAAATTGCAACGAAAATCTTCCAGGAGTTCTGGATATCGAACCTTCTTAATTCACAATCTCCAGCGGTAACGGTAGAATATTGGATTTTTACCAGGATATCATTCTTCTTGATTTTAGGTTTTGCTACCTCTGTTATGGTGAGTACTTCCGGAGGCCCATAGGATTTGAAGATGGCAGCTTTCATATTTAGATTGAGGCGCTAATATGATTTAATTTTTAAATATTTTCGACAAAAGAATTAATGATGAGCTATTTAGAAAAAGAAAAAGATTTACACCAGCTAGTTGGAGAAGGCAAGATGATGGATGCCTTTGAGAAATATTACGCGGAAAATGTGGTAATGGAAGAACCAAGATTTGGAGCTATGGAAGGAAAAGATGCCAATAGAGAACGTGAGATCCAGTTTTTAGGATCTATTAAAGAATGGCATGGTGGGGGAGTCACGGCAGTTACTTCTAACGAGGCCGAAGGAATCACTATGTCGGAGTCATGGATGGACGTAACTTTTGTTGATGGAAACCGGATGAAATGGGAGGAGACCTCAGTTAAGAAATGGGAAGGCGATCAGATCGTTCATGAGCGATTCTATTATAATATGCCCGGATAATTGAAACCGCCGAAAGGCGGTTTTTTGTTTATTTTTCCCTGTAACAATGTTAGAAAACCTAAGAAACCTTGAATTCCCGGATCACGTTATGGGTTTCTCATTTACTGAGTACCAGGTGATCTTTCTCAGTTTGATTTTTGCCTTTGCGGTTGCAGAATTCTTCGTTTCCATAGGGCAGGTACTAAAAATCAGGCATAGGGTCAGTCATTATTGGGAATTTTGGGTCTGGTCCTTTGCTCTCATTTGTTTATTTATCACAACTTGGTATGTGTCATGGTTGCGGCTGGGTTATGTTTCTATTTCCATGCTTCACTTCCTGTATGCCGTGATCCCGAACATTATGATCTTTCTGATCATTACCACATTTTTTCCTAGAATCCCTGAGAAAGAGGCACTGGATCTGAAAGATTCCTTCCTGGATAACAGGAAGTGGTTTTTTAGCCTTTTTGCGATCTATTGGGGTCTCAACACTCTTATAGAAATCCTCCTTCAACCAGCCCCTGAGCAAAATGCAACTTTTGGTTTACTGATCCATTTCCTGGTTAGCCTGGCCAACGTTTTTATTGATAGAAATTGGCTCCGAACTCTTTATGCGATCTTCTTTCTTGCCCAGCTCACTGTGTTCCTTTTTTTGTTTTGACCCTTCAAAGACCGCTGGTGTAAAGCAATTTTTGAAGGCAAATGGAGATTAATAAATTCAACTCATGCAAAAGATCTATCAAAGCCTATTCCTTCTTTTTTTTCCTATTTCAATATTTAGCCAGGAAGTTCCATATAAAGGTATTAAGCACGAAACTGTTTCTTTTAAAGCAACGGATGGTGTAATGGTATATGCAGATTATTTTGAAGGTAATAAGGCGAAGGTTACAATTGTTCTTTTTCATCAAGCGGGTTCGAACGCCAGGGGAGAATATGGTCCAATTGTACCTGTGTTGATCAAAGAAGGGTATAATGTATTGGCGGTAGATCAGCGATCTGGCGGAGAGAGGTTTGGATTCTCAAACCGCACGTCCGCTGTGTTTGAAGATGACCCTGGCTATTGTTCAACCCGTCCGGACATGCAAGGCGCATTAGATTACCTGAAAGAAAAATCAAATGGTAAGGGCCTAATTATTTGGGGAAGCAGTTATTCTGCGGGCTTATTATTTGAATTGGGACGAAAGAACCCAAACGATGTTAAAGCTTTGGTAGCCTGCTCACCTGCATCTTCGGGCCCAATGGAGCCTTGTGACCCTAATCGGTACATGGCTGAAATAAAGGTGCCTGTAATGCTCCTCAGACCAAAAAAGGAGATGGAATACCCTCCAGTGAAAGAGCAATTTGAGAGAGCTAAGGACCTTGGTTTTTTCACTTACGTAGCCGCTTTTGGAGTTCATGGAAGTTCAATGTTTGTAGAAGATCGCACAAAAAGTTCGACCATCGATGCATGGAATGCCCTTTGGAAATTCTTATCAAGAATCTAATAATAGTGGAAGAAATTGAAATATTATTGAGCATTTTGGAAAACAGCCATGCAAGCTTGACACACCTTCTTGAGCAGATAGATCCAGCTCGCTATTCTCAGCACAGGCTAGAAGGGAAGTGGAGTATTCACGATCAAGTCTGTCATTTGGCTGATGCACAGGTCATACTTCATTCAAGATTTCAGCAATTTATTGAGGAGGATGAGCCTGAGATTAGGTCCTATGACCCAGGAAATGATCGCACTTTTTCGGATAGGGACATGGAAAGCGAGATTGATCGTTATCGAAAGGACCGGATAAAGATGGTCGGAAAATTAAGGGAACAAGCTATTGGCTTTTGGAATAAACAAGGTACCCATCCAGCCTTTCATCCTTATGGGAGCAGGGTTTTATTAAATCATTGTTTGAATGTAGACTATGCTCATTTTTTCAGCGTAGAGCAATTGGGCCTAACAAAGAATGGAATGGAAGACCAAATTCTTACCCTTCCTTAATCCTTATTTCGAAGAAATAATTTTTCTCCAGAACACCTGTTGGTAGCCTTAAGAGAAAAGATGGAGTCTAAACTTTGAGGCATAATGGCTTTCTCAGAAAGGAAAAGCAAATCAATATCTTTCTCAATAACAAATTCATATTGGGACAAAGCAATGTCATCAGTTGCATACTTAAAAAAGACAGAATTCTGAACCATGGTACGATCTCTTTCATTGGCTAACGGGGTGTCATGGACGGAAAGAGAATAGTTGAAGTTCCTTCCATCTTTTAGCGCGAGATGGTTACCTAGGGTAGAAAAGGAAGGAATCTTTTGGAAGTAGTTATAATAATCATCCTTGGACTTGATGAAAGCTCCATGTGGATTTACACCTTTGCTAAGTTTTATTGATTGGGATATATAATCAGGGTCGCAAGCTACTTTTCCTCGGTTTTCAAGAGCGTCCCCCCAATTATAGGCAAGAAGAAAAAAGCATAAAACCAATGCATACCTTCCAAGTTTTGTTCTTTTTATCTCCGATTCGTAGAATTTAATTAGGAGCAATATAAGAGCCCAGGAGAGCACCGGAGCAAAAAGGTTTGAGAAGAATTGAACAGAGTTCGTCGCAAAGAATAATACGATCCAGCTCATAAGACCAATTGTCAGCAAAACCAGGAAAAAAACAAACAGATTCAAAGAATGCAGCTTGATGTACCTTGCGGTAAGAACGATCAAGGGTAACCACAGAAAAAATAAGAGGATTATTTGAATTCCCGTGCCTACAAGAATATTTATCCTGGTTCTTAAATTCCAAATATCCGCTCCCCCGGTATTAATCCCTTCATTTGCTTTTGGTCCAAAGAAAGAATAGAATCCAACCAAAAGAGTCAGTGTCAATAAAGAGAGGACTAGATCTTTGATTTGGACTTGAGGATCGAATTTTTTGATAATTATCTTCCCAAGGAGGGTAATCCCGATCATTCCACCAATGGCTGGAAGGGTGCTGATAAACAAAAATGGGATTAGAGTTAGAAAGAATAACGCAACTCGCCTTTCTTCTCTTAGGAAGAAAATTGATACAAATCCAAGCCCGAGTTGTATCAGGATAAGTTTGTGATAGGAAAGAGCTTGGCTTGAAAACAAGGAGCCTTCTTTATAAAATGGAATCAAATCCCCGAGCCAGGAAAAGTAAATGCCGGTAGCACCTGCGAAGGATAATAGAACAAGGATTTGAAGGAGTTTAAGATCCCCTAAAAATTCCCTTCCCAAAGCCAGAATTTGTACCATGAATACCAGGAAATAGAATGGAAAAACAACCAAAAGCAGGCAATAGGTCTCATTTATTCCAAAGGTCTGGGATAAAAGCCCTGAAAGCCACAGCTCATTATAATGATACGGGTAATTGACAGGATCTTGCATCCCAACGGTAACCAGTAATCCTTCAAATTTTTCTGAAATAAGGTGAGCAGCCACATTTCCATAGTTTACATAATCATGATGGGGGATTAATAGCTCAAAGCTGATGGGATCCATGTATTTAAAAAGGAATAAAACAAATGGGATAAGTAGCGTCAGCCCAACATAGAGATGAGGAATTCTAATCTCAGAGGACTTAAAATTCTCCTTACTTCCTTGACCCGAAAGTGACCAAAGGATCATAAGAAAAACCAGTGCCATGAGCATCATCACCGTTCTGCCCTCTGTGAATGCAATTGCCCCTACTATTACTATAGGAATATGACCAATAAAAAGATAAAGGCTAAGGTTTAAATATGAATTTCCACTCTGATACTTTATGATTTTTAGAATCAACCAACCCAAGGACCATGACGCAATGATCAAGCATGCATAGGAAAGAAAGTAGATGGGGGAGAAATATGGCAAGAGCTGCTTTTAAAAATAAATGGCCATGCAATATAATTCGCTAGCTTTTTACACAAAAACCGTTTTCAAAACAGAGGTATAAAATTGGGTTTTGGCAGAAATTCAATAAGAACAATGAGCAGCTTGAATGGTTATAATACAAATAGCGGAGAGAGCCGTTAGCGTTTTCTTAAGTCCTTCAAATGCTTAACTAATTTAACCAATCTTACCCACCACCAAAATTTCGTTAAAAGTTAGGCGTTCTATTGCCGAAAGCGGTACTATGGGCTTTTTATCAAATATTCCTGGGCTGGATACTATTGGAAATAGGATATTCAGGATTTTTCTCTTAATCGGGATCCTTTTGGGTGGAATCTATTCGATAGGAGGGGCAATAATAGACCTAATCGTGAGTATGGGCCTGGTCTCGCCTGCATATTGGGAAACACCTGGTTTGAGTATGGGTACCATTCTCGCTCTTGGAGCAATGGTGGTGCTTCCGATTTTGTGGGGTTTAGCGGGATATATCCTGGGGTTCCTTTTCAGTGCTTTTCGAGCTTATCCGGCTAAAAAACGCAAGGATCAGAAACCCCAGAATTTAGAAAATTAAACTAGTTCAGATCTAGCTTTGAACGCGAACATCTACCGCATTCATTCCTTTATTTCCTTGTTTCACTTCAAATTCTACTTTATCGTTTTCCTTGATCTGATCGATCAAACCTGTCTTATGTACGAAAATATCTTCACCGGTCTCATCTGAATTTATGAAACCAAACCCTTTTTCGTAATTAAAAAATTTAACTGTTCCCTTTTTCATTATTACTTGATTGTTTATTGTCTTTTGATTCTTTATTGTCTTTTTCTTCTGGTGGCTCAGATGTGATGTTTCCATATTCATCAACATAAGCGATCATATCATCCAGTCCACCTTTTTTCTCCTGATTCTTCTTCTCAAGCTTTCTTTCAAACTTTTCCTGAGCCTTTTTCTTTTTCTTCTGCTCTTTCTGCTTTTTGATGAAACTGTTCTGTGATCTCGCCATCCAGATAATTTTTTTTAAACCAATGTTATCGCTTTCCCCGTTTTTCCGGCCCTTCCGGTCCTTCCAATTCTATGAACATAGTCTTCATAGTTACGAGGAGCTTCATAATTTATTACCAAAGAAACATCTTTTACATCAATACCCCTAGCAACTACATCTGTAGCTACCAAAACCGAGGCTTTTCCTTTGATAAAATTTTGAAGCGAACGGTTTCTGGCTTGTTGAGATTTGTCCCCATGGATATACTCCGACTTATGTCCTGACTCTTTTAAGGACTTATGAACCTTATCAACCTTTCTCTTTGTCTCACAAAAAAGAATGGTTTTATGGTCTGTGATAAGATCTGAAACGATCTCATGCTTACTTGAATTGGGTGGCACCCTGAATATCTCCTGCTGGATATCCAGGTTTTGATCTTCGTGATTCCTGGCCTTAACTCTTACAGGTTCCTTGGTGAACTTTTCTATGTTCTTCTGAATGGATTTGGATTCAGTTGCGGAGAATAGATAAGTATTTTTCTTCCTTTTCATTCCCGCCTGGATCTCTTCAACCTCGTTTATGAAGCCCATATCCATCATCCTGTCAAATTCGTCTAATACCAGGGCTTCAAAACTTCCAAGTGTTAGCAATCCTCTGTCAGCCATGTCCTGTACTCTTCCTGGAGTTCCTATGATCACATGGTTTCTTCTTTTAAGGGCAGTAATAGACTTTGAGACATGCTCACCACCGATCAGTGCCGAGGCATAAAGGTTTAAGCCCCTTGCAAGACTTACGAATTCGGTTAAGATCTGAGTTGCTAATTCTCTTGTTGGAGCAAGGATCAAAGCATTATTTTCCTTTGGCTTCTCAAGGAGATTTAAAAGAATTGGTAGGAGGAAGGCGGCGGTTTTTCCTGTACCTGTTCCTGCAATTCCAATTACATCATGCCCCTCCATGATTTGAGGCATTGCCTTCTCTTGAATTTCGGTTAGAAACTCATAACCTTTCCTTCTAAGACTTCTTTGAAGTACAGGATGTAAAATTGCATCCTCGAACTTCCAACTCGGAACGAACTCAGGTTCTGAAGAGCGGTTTGAAAAGTCGGTCTTAATGAATTGCTCAATGGTTAAGGGTTTTCTGTTTGACCCTCCTGAGTTTCTTGACCTTCTTTTTCTGTCTTTATTTCTAAATCTTTTCTGTGGCATAATTATTCCATATCACGCATTCTTTCTGCAATGGCCATGAATATTACTCAGACCCAGAGCTGCCATTGATCCTATGACATGCTGCGTGTTGTACCCTGATCCCTACAAGAAAGCCAGGGACGCCGAAAAAGTTAGTTGGGGAATCCCAAAAGCAACTGCTTTTGCTTAATTGAGCTGCAAAATACGGGATAATAAATGTAGATTCCTATTGTTCTGTCCAAATTGAGATGGAAATAGAATAGGTCTTTGGTTTGAAATAGTACTGCTCAATACCCTTCTGGGTACCTCCTTAATGAAAGTGTCATTTGTCCCCTTTATGGGTTAGCTTTTTATAACCTTTGCGATCTGGCCGATCTGAAAAATGTGCGAGATGCTTTCTTTAAAGGGTCAAGAAAGGGTCGCAAAAAAAATCAAGAGACATCACAAACAGACTTTGAAGCTGCCTGCCTTAGATAATTCTGAATACGACCTTGACCTGATGGCCAGTGAGTGTATGGTGGAGATCTAAAGAATTTACTACTCATGCAAATACTCTGGAAAGTAGTTTAGGTCCTTGAAGAATCCCTGAGCATCTTTTGTACCCTTCTTCGATCTATTTTTCCTCCGCTAGTCTTTGGAAATTCATTAAAATTATAAATTTTCGTAGGTTTCAAAATTCCGACAAGTTCTATTTTTAGGTAAAAAAGAAGCTCTTTTATCCATTTTTCGTTTGGAATAAAGTTTTCCAGTATCAGAACTAATTTTTCGCCTAGGTTCTTGTCCGGGACAGAGCTTATCAGGAAATTCCCATCAAAGCCTCTTTCTTCAAGGATTGAAGCTAATCGTTTTTCCAGATTTTCCGGGATAACCTTGATTCCTCCGCTGTTAATCACGAAGTCACTTCTTCCTATCCATTTGAATTGAGATTCATTTAGGATTTTCACCCGGTCATTCGTTTCTAGCCACTGGTTTTTTGTTGCCGGAGATTTTACCCTTAACAACCCTTCCTTATCTGCCTTGATCTCGGTTCCCTCAAGGAGCCTGAACATTCCTTGTTCATCTACTCCTATTTGTCTAAGGGCAAAATGACTCGCGGTTTCGGTCATTCCAAAAGACTGGTATGCCGGTAGCCCTGAATCAATTATCGCTTTTTCTAAAGCAGAGTTTAATTGGGCTCCACCAACTAGGACTGTTTTTAGATCGCTAAGCTTCTTTTTATGCTTAATTATATCCAGTACCTGGTTTGGAGCAAGAGAGCAATGATTAAAGTTGAATTGCTTATTTCTTAAGCTGGCTCTTGAAAAAGGATCCTGCGACGGAGGAAGGAACGCTAATCTATAACCCCCAAAATAAGCTCTAAAAACCTGCATAGCTCCGCCGATGCGATCCAATGGGAGGCAAACAAGAACAATGTCATCCTTTGAAATACCCAATTCAGAATTGGTCCTTGAAGAAGAGTATTCAAGTTGATCTCTATTTAATTCTATTTCCTTGGGCTCACCGGTGCTTCCAGAACTGTTTATTTTTAGATTAGTTCCGGGGGTATTGCAAACCTTTAAAATGGACTCCAATTCTGGAAATTCCAACCTGTTAAAATTTGATATTTGATCAATGGAGTAGGGCTGTAAAGGGCTTAGTTTACTCACCTTTGTTGAATCTGGTGTAAATGAAATAGGCCAGTTGGACTTCAATTCCAAAGTTAAAATAACCTCCCTTGGTTTGATTTGCGGAAAGTTGCCGATAGGTATTCGGGTTCAAAGTCTGGTTTAGAGCACCAAAATCAGCAGGAATCAGGTTGAATTGCATATACGGGTTAAAAGAAAGTCCCAAAGGCGTCCTAGGGCTTAAATAATAGATGAATTTCATAAACCCAGTAAAACCAAACATGGTTTGAGAAACCACTCCAAAGGCCGTTTGATTGGCCTCGGTAACATCAACATCGAGATTCGTGAAATCTACGGTTCCTCCGATAATAAAATCTCTTTTTTTACCGAGAATTAATCTTGAGGCTCCAAATCCAATTGTATTGGTTTTGAGGTTAATACTGCGTTGAAAGCTTTCCCCTGCTGAAGTCTCTACCTGGGAACTCCATTGGTTATTCCTTCTGTTCATGTATTTCACCTCCAGATTTAAGTTCTCTTTCAACAAATAACCAAAAGAACCAGTCCAACCGGATAATAGGTTAATGGATCCAACCGAATTGGTATACTCACGCTCAGGGTTTACACTTGGTGGGTAATTGATTCGCTGATCCTGATAGTGATCAATAATATTGTTTAATCCAACCAAAGGCCAGTAAGAAGCCGTATATCCAACACCCAAATAGATGTCCTGGGCACTCAGGTTTGAATGAATGAAGATCAAAAAAAATGATCCAGCAATTGAGTTTCTCAGAAATGAGTGAATGGTTCTCATTGAAAAAGCGAGAGGGTCTCTCCTGGGTTTCTTCCTTCTGAAGGAGCGATCAATTCAGGGAAATCATTTTCAACATTGTTCAACTCATTTGAGACCAAATAATATTCCATCTCATTTGAATCATAGGGTTTCATAAATGATTGTATATCAACATTTTCAAGACCTTCTTTTAGCCAATCCCTTTCTGTTTCTTTTTTCAATATTACAGGCATCCTTTCATGAAGGCTACTAATAAGATCATTTGCTTCTGTGGTAATAATGCTGAAAGAGTTCAAGTACTTTTCATCTGATATCTGCCAGGAGTCCCAGATCCCCGCCATCATGAAAACCTCACCATTCTTCAGTTTGATCCTATGCGGTAGTTTTAGCTTCCCTTTTTTTGACCACTCAAAGAATCCGTCTGCTGGAATTAGGCACCTTCTTTTTTTGACACTTTCTCTAAAAGAGGGTTTTTCAAAGATGGTCTCTGATCTGGCGTTAATCAGTTTATTTCCAACTTGTGCATCATTGGCCCAGAAGGGGACTAAACCCCACTGAAAAAAATTAATGCTTCCCGGATCAGAATTGATCACGACCGGAAGATTTTGTGAAGGTGCGGCATTGTACCTTGGTTTAAATTGTTCCAGGAGTTGGGCATTTAGCCTTTTTTCAAGCTCTTTGGCTTTAATGGGTAATGAATAGCGGCCACACATGATTGAGGGTCAAAAAATAAGAATTTTTGACCTAGAGCTCCTTTTTCAGAAAGGATTTGAAGGAATCATTATTGTAAGAGGCAATTCCTGAATGCTGAAATACAATCCTTCCTGTTTTTCCCACCACAAAGGTTGTTGGTATGCTTCTTACAGAAAGTTCTGAAGGAAGGGCAGAAGCCTTAAAAAATACTGGGAGATCCAATTCTTTCCTTGTAAGAAATTCCAAAGCTTTTTGTGGATCCTTGTCCAGGTTCAATAATATGAACTCAATGTCCTCTTCGGATTCCATTTCCTGGACTAAGCCCTCTATGTCCGGCAGTTCCGCAATGCAGGGAGGACACCAAGTGGCCCAAAGATTTATAAAAAGAACTTTTCCTTCAAGATCGCTGTAATGAATCTCTGACCCGGCTTGATCTATTAAAACGAAATCACTTTTGATCTGACCATAATCCTCAGATTTATTAGGCGAAGCGTCAACCAAGCCTGTTTTAACCATTATGGACTGTAAAGAACCAGATACTTCTGGCAGATAGCCACTAATGTATAATCCACCTATTATGGCAATAGGAATTACCCAATCTAAGATCTTTCTTATTCTTGGATTTATTTTCACTTAAGCTTTTACCTTTTCTTGGTTTATATAACCAAAAAGGGCTTGCTCCTTGATAAAGTTGGCCACAATACCAGGCACAAATTCCTCCCAACCGGGCTCATTTGACTTGATCATCTTGAGAACCTCTTCTGAGTTAATACTTAGAAATTTTGGGTCATTGTATTTAAGATTCTGAATCCTGTTGTTCCTGATCAAATACTCTTGCAATGGTTGAAGGTGTTCTGGAAGGGGCATGTTCTCAAATTGGGTAACAGTGCCCTCAACCACCCTCGTGGATGGATACAAGTACATTTTCACATTATTTCCAAAAAGCCTTCCAAATGCTTCAAGAATACCTCCCGGAAGAAATTCATAATACTTCTCATTGAAAATATTGATCATATTATGGATTCCAAGGATGATACCGATCTTCCTTTTACGCGTAATGTTATTCAGATACCTGATCAGTCTGAAATATTCAGAGAAGTTGGAGACCATGACCGTTTGGCCAGCCGCACAAAGAATGTTTGCCCGGTCCATGAAATCCTTCTCATCAATTTGGGATCCTTTCTTTCTAAAAAGATTGTTCAGTGTCAGCTCTGTCATTAGGAACATATTGTCCCGGTCTACATCGGGTTCGCCTCTAAATGCTTTAAGGCCCATTCTGAGCATGTCTAGATTCTGCGTGGTAGGAGGTCTGAACCTTCCTCTTAGCACCAGAACATTCTTTTTATAAAGCACATCTGCTGGGAGAAGAATATCCCCTTCGGGTCCGAACATGGTAGCAGGAGAGATGCCTTTCTTAACCAATTTCAAACTCACCAGCCTGTTATCAACCTCTTTGAAATCTTCACCGGTAAACCTTAAAAAGTCGATCTCCAACCTGTCTCTTCTAAGATTGTCCATAAGTGAATCCACAAATTCTTCAGTGTCCCTATTCAAAAAGAAACAGGCGTAAAGAAGGTTTACCCCTATGATCCCCAGGGCTTCTTGCTGAAGAATTGGTTCGGGGTCATGCATTTGAATGTGGAGTATGACCTCATTTACCGGACCTTCTGGAACAAGTTGGAATCTTAACCCAAGCCAGCCATGTCCTTGTGTTGTTCCCTCATAATTGATGGTGGCAACTGTGTTTGCTAAAGCAAAGAATCGGGTGGTTGGAGCCATCTGTGGCAAACGGATCTGGCATAGATTGAATTCCTTATGGAGCATTTTTTCCAAGCGAGGTTTGCAAACATATCTTCCGCTTGCTTCGGTGCCATATATGGCATCGGAGAATTTCATATCGTAAGCGGAAATGGTCTTTGCAATGGTTCCGGACGAACTTCCGGCTCTGAAAAAATGGGCAGCTACTTCCTGGCCAGCTCCGATCTCTGCAAATGCTCCGTAGATACCATGGTCCAAATTGATCTTTAAAGCCTTTTCTCGGCTGGTAAGAGGGTTGGATTTGTTAATTATATCCATTTCATCCATAAGGCTATATCATTAATCCTTAATCAAGCTTCCTTGTAAACAGAACACCAAATTTTAGCTTGTCGTTTTCCAATTCCCTTGATTTTGATCAGATTTTAATCTGTTTTATTCTGGCTTGGACTCTTCTGGACCTGGATCATCCTTTTCTTCCTCTTTGATCTCAAGCCTGTCATATAAGATCTTCTTTAAAGTAGCTATGTCAATTCGTTTCGCCAGGATCTCTTTGTTCTTATCCAGCAGGTAGATAACAGGAGTTGAGTAGATATCATAAACATCATGAATACGATTTCTTCCTCCAATATCATTTACGTTGATCCAGGGAAGCTTTTTGTCATCCACATAATCTCTCCAACCTTTTTCCTCCTGCTTGGTACTTACTGCAAACACTTCAACTCCTAAAGGGTGAACCCTTTCATACAGTGTTTTCAGCTTCGGAGTGACTTTCTTGCAATGTCCGCAATCAAAGGCCCAGAAATAAAGGACAGTGTATTCGGCATCAACTTGCCACAGGGACCTTGGGTTGTTGTAATAGTCCAGTACTACGAGGTTAGGAGCCTTTTTACCGATCATTATAGGTTCAAGCTGCTTGGCCCTTTTCCGTACCCTTGCAACTTGCGCTGAATCTGCCCAAAAAGCATTCTCTTCGGTATAATGCTCCAGGGCTATATGAACAAAGATATTTTCAGACCCCATTAGCTTTGATCGCTCGTATTTGATTAGAAGGGTTTGGAGTACAAATCGATAGGTCTCCTTATTGGTGCACTTGCTTAGGATCAGATCTACTTCCTTGTTTACCGTATCAGGAATCTGAATTACAAGCTTATCAAAGTAAAATTTTAGCTTTTCCTCGAATATTGGAGTTCTCAGAAGTACTGAATCTCCTAGGTTAATATTGTCAAAATAATGTGCCTTGAAATAACGGTATTGAAATGTAGAATCCTTTCTTCCATTTGGTAGGACTGGTGGCTCAGGCACTTCCGGATCCTTCATAGCCTTAAATAGAGTTGCTACAAATGTGTTTGGATTTTCCTCTATGACCTTTGTTCTGTAATCGGCAATTTTTTCATTTAATTCGGTCAGTTCATCTTTAAGCTTTTTCGCTTCCTCAGATTCCTTGTCTTCCATTTCCATCAGGACCTGACTCTTTTCTCCAAGCTCCTTTCCTAGAGGATCTACATATTTCCTGTATTCATAGAATAGTTGATTATCATCAGAACCCTCAATTTTCATGTTCTGGACAAGGTCAGAAGTATCGGTCTGAAGATTGAATTCCTGGTCTGCCGTCATTACAAACTCAAGGAAGGTTTGTTTGTCTGGCATTACAACAAGGTAAACACCGCCTCCAAATGGCTCATCGCCCTTTACGCTTCCGGTTCCCTTGAAATCAAGGAAAATGGTATCCTTGACATAGATCTTGGATCCAAATCTATAGGCAAGTAAACAGGTTGTATCGGCCAGACCTTTTAAAGTAACCTGGATGTTTGGTCCCTTTTGGGCTGTTGTGGGGTACTGGATCCCCAAAACAAGAATAAAGGATATCAGGAGTCCGAATAAGAATTTCAAGTCAATCTTCATCATAAAATCAAGGCTGCAAAGTTAATACCATTTTTTCCTCTGTTGCTTCCTGAAATAAATGAATCTTCCCTTGGGTTTTGGGCATTTTTTTGAGAGAATTAAAAGGTGTTTGCGGTAGTAGATCTTGAGACCACTGGAGGTAGCTTTCGATACGAAAAGATCATCGAAATCGCTATCGTAATATTTGACGGAGAAAAGATTCTAGACCAGTTCCAAACATTAGTAAATCCACAGCGATCGATTCCTCCTAACATCACCCGCCTGACCGGGATCACTAACGAAATGGTCAAGGATGCACCCAAATTCTTTGAGGTAGCCAAAGAGGTAGTAGAATTTACCGAAGGCCAGGTCTTTGTGGCACATAATGTTAATTTCGATTACAATTTCCTGAGGCAGGAATACCAGAGTCTTGGATTCAATTTCAGCCGAAAAAAGGTATGTACGGTTCAACTTTCGAGGAAACTTATCCCGGGAAGAAGATCTTATAGCCTTGGGAACCTGAGCAAAGATCTCGTGATCGAGAATGATGCCAGGCACAGAGCCATGGGAGATGCCATGGCCACAACAGAGCTTCTCAAAAAACTTGTAAAGCTCGATTCGTCAGGTATCATCCACAAGGCCATCATCAGAAACCCAGTGCTTTCGGGACTTCATGATCATTTGAAGAAGGAAGACCTTGAAAAGATTCCACAGAAACGAGGCGTTTACTTTTTCTATAATGACAAGGATTTCCTGATCTATATAGGGAAGAGCAATAACATACGAGAAAGGATACTTTCTCATTTGAACAACCAAAGTCCTGGGAAGTACCAGGAAATGAAGGCAAGTATGAGCAGGATTGATCATGAGCTAGTTGCTGGAGAGATCACCTGCTTATTGTATGAAGCAGAACAGATCATTCGCAATCGTCCTTTCTTTAACCGGGCTTTGAAACCCAGAGAGGTACGTTACCATATCAAGCCATTCTTAGGGATGAATGGGGTAAAAGGGCTGGAGATCGTTTCTGGAAAAGATCCCGGGAATGCCTTGTTTTCGTTTAGAAGTCAATGGTCTGCAAGGGAAAAAATAGAAGCACTTGCAGAACAATATGATTTTTGCCCTGAGTATGGGCCCGAAAGAGTAGGTCTGTATTCCGAATGTACCCGATCGGCACTTGGGAATTGCCCTGGAGCCTGCACAGGAGGGATTGAGGTTGATGAATACAATAAGGGAATAGAAAGACTTCTTGAAGATAGCGCTTTGGATGGCGGTAAGTGGGCATTGGTAGAAAGAGATAATTTCGGGATCTCTTCTTCTGTATTGGTGGAAAATGGAAACGTTGTTGGATTGGTTCTTAACCATGAGGACGATGGAAAGAAATTGAAGTTATCCCATGATGAGGTTATATGGACTTCAGAGCATCAGAACCTAAGGAAGATCCTGATCCAAAATCTAAGAGGTCTGGATTTCAAAGAAAGAAAATGGGAACTCAAGGCTGAGGAGGTACCCAGCCAAACTCAATCCTCAAATTCAGAGGTAAAGTGAAAGTTCAGAGCCTGGTTATTCTCCTGGGCAATGTTTAGCATCCACTGGGATTCGGCCATAAATACAGGTCGATCCTCCTTATCATAATAAATAGATGCTGGTTTTTGCCTGATAAAGGATTCCAGTGCCTTTGGATCATCCGATGTTATCCAACAGGCTTTGAAAAGGTTTAAGGAAGATAGGTCACATTTTGCACCGTACTCGTGTTCAAGGCGATATTTGATCACATCGAATTGAAGTTGGCCAACAGTTCCAATTACCTTTCTATTTCCTGGTTGCTGAATGAATAGCTGAGCAACACCTTCATCGGTAAGCTGTCGAACTCCTTTATCCAATTGCTTGGATTTCATGGGATCTTTATTGACAAGCTCTCTGAAAATTTCCGGACTGAAAGAGGGTATTCCCTTGAATTTGAAAGTAGATCCTTCGGAAAGTGAATCTCCGATCTTGAAGTTTCCGGAATCATATAAGCCTATAACGTCGCCAGGATAGGCCTTCTCGATTATCTGCTTGCTTTGAGCCATAAAGCTTGTGGGATTGGAGAACCTCATCTTTTTGCTCAGCCTTACATGATTGAAGAACTTGTTCCTTTCAAATTCCCCGGAGCAAATCCGCAGAAAAGCTATCCGGTCTCGATGGTTTGGATCCAGGTTCGCGTGGATCTTAAAAATGAACCCTGAAAACTCCTTGTCCGTTGGCTGAACTTCACCGTCCTCCAGAGGACGCCCCTGAGGTGCTGGTGAAAGCTCAATAAAGCTTTCCAGCAATTCGAGGACACCAAAATTATTGACGGCACTCCCAAAAAAGACAGGGGCAAGCAATCCATCTTGGTACAATCCTGCATCAAGAGGTTCATATAGTCCTTCTATCATTTCTACATCTTCCCGAAGCTGGGAGGCCGCATCTTCTCCCAACATCTTATCGATGGATTCAGAATTGATATCTGAGATCTCAACTACTTCTTTTTCTAATTGGGTTTTGCTCGGCTCGAAGAACCTTATGGAAGGATTGTAAAGGTTGTATACCCCTTGAAATGACTTACCCATTCCTACGGGCCATGTCAATGGGCGCGTGCTTATACTGAGTTTGTCTTCGAGTTCATCGATGAGCATAAATGGATCCTTTCCTTCCCGGTCCAGCTTATTCACAAAAATGATCACGGGAGTATTTCTCATTCGGCAAACATCCATCAACTTTTGAGTTTGCTCCTCAACCCCTTTTACGGAGTCCACTACAAGGATCACCGAGTCCACAGCACTCAAGGTTCTATAGGTGTCTTCAGCGAAATCTTTGTGACCAGGGGTATCAAGAATATTGATAAGCTTTCCTCCATATTCGAAGGACATAACCGATGTGGCAACAGAAATTCCTCTTTGCTTTTCTATCTCCATAAAATCGGAGGTAGCGGTCTTCTTGATCTTATTTGATTTGACAGCTCCGGCCGTTTGGATGGCTCCACCGAATAACAAAAGTTTTTCTGTTAGGGTGGTCTTGCCAGCATCAGGGTGGCTGATGATGGCAAATGTTCGCCTTTTTTCTATCTCTTGATCCCTGCTCATTTCTTTGTAGGCGCAAATCTAGTATTTGCCTCTATTTGTAAGAATCTTTGAGGATAAAACCCTTTCAAAAAGACAATTGTTGACCTAGAAATGCGACTGCGGATCATATTCTTCCTATTATTTTCCACACAACAGCTTGAATTGGCTGCTCAGGTAAGTGTAGGGGAAGAACTTTTGAAGGCTATTCATTTCACCTATCGAGATAAGGTCCCGGATAGTGTGTTTTTTTCTGTGGAGGTAGATATCTATCAAAAGGATGACTTGAAAAGAACCGAAAACTGGAAGGAGATAATCACAAGTCCGGGGGTTAGGGTGGTTTCCAAAGACAATTTTTCCAGGGATAGTATTATCTACCGAAATGACAGCATTCATATTCATCGTTTTGGGGAGCTGATCTATGATCATCACCAGATCGATCTTCTAACCTTAATGACCATAGGAATCTACTGGGAAGAGCCTGATCACTTTTTGAAGGTCCTGGATGGAATGAATATCGATTTAGCTGCGTTTGGAGAAGGAAGACGTTATGCGCGGAAAAATTGGATCATTGGGGCTGAAACGCATGGGGATGGAAATGAGATCTGGATAGACCAGGAAGATCTGGTTGTCAGCAGAGTTTTCTACTATAATTTCCCACAGAAAAAAATTCAGGATATAGAATGGGAGGAATATCAGGTAATAAATGGTTTCAAGCTTCCACTGAAAGTAAAGATTTCAGAAGGGCTTGATCGATTGATCGAGAAGAGATATATAGTGGAGAGGATGACCTTTCCTTAGCCCTTTATATCGTGCTCGTCGTCGCTTACCATCTTGTTAGGAAAAATAAATGGGGAGACAATGGCAAGTACAAACAAGACTGCGATTATGATTATCATGCTCATAGTTTCTTCTTTTGTGCAAATTTGTCTTTTTGACTCCAAAATCAAAAAACTTCTAGTCATTTTTTAGACTTATATGAATTTGATCAAAGGGATAGGCATTCTCATCATGTTGTTCGTGCTACCAGCCATCATTTGCTTTGGGCAATCAGGTGATTTGATCCATGGGACCTATTTGGGCGTTTCTCAACCCCTGAGCAAGACATCAAACCCTCCGGGTAAGGATGCAAAAGCGGATTTAGGGCAAGAGGAGAAGATCAAAAAGAATTTTGAAGGGAGGGAAAAGCCAAGGTTGATCCATAGGAATGTAAGAAAAAAGAAGGACCCCCTTCATGATCCTCAAGCTGCATATAGGATAAATGACAGGTTTCCTGAAATGCTTACTGATGGAATGGGATATACACTTGTACAACCTCCAGACCCATCTGGGGCAGTAGGTAACGGGATTTACTTCCAGATGATCAATGGTGGAATCTCGAGTTTTTATCAAATCCTGGATTCTTTAGGTATTCCGATTACTGGTGTCACTGCAGCAAACAGCTTTTGGACTCAGTTTGGAAAGACAGGCTTGGGCGATCCTATCATTTTGTTTGATAAAGGAGCGGATCGCTGGTTTGTTAGTGAATTTGCAGTTCAGGGATCGACCCTTCTTTTGGCTGTTTCAACAAGCTCAGATCCATTAGGGACCTACCATGCATATCAATTCACCACTCCTAATTTCCCCGATTATCCGAAGTACGGAGCCTGGCATAATGCCTATTACTGCACCACCAATGAATCCGGCCCAAGCGTTGTCTATGCATTCGAAAGAGATAGTATCCTGGTTGGTGCTCCGGCCAGAATAGTACGATTTACTGTACCTGATCTCCTTGCTTTTGGATTTCAAAGTTTGACCCCTGTTCATTGGGACGGAGGTGTCGAACCTGATACCAGCCTTCCCGCAACCGTTTGGAGGCATATTGATGATGAGGCCCATTTTCCAACTACCAATGATACCACCAAGGACTTTGTGGAGTATTGGGAGGTCTACCCTGATTTCGATTCTGTTGCGAATTCTTCCATACAAGGCCCTTTTACGATTGATGTCACTGAATTTGATTCGGATATTAATGGATATACAGCGTTTTCAGGAATAGTGCAACCTCACCCATTTGTCAAACTTGATCCTTTAAGGGAGGTCTTCATGCAGAAGCTTCAATTCAGATCCTTTAGTGGTTATGACGTGTTGTTAGGCTGTCATGTAACCGATATAGATGGAAATGATTGGGCAGGAATGCGCTGGTATGAATTTCGAAAGACGGACACAATACCCTGGTACTTATACCAGGAAGGTACTTTTGCTCCTGATTCTGCTAATCGTTGGATGGGGTCTATTTCGATGGACAGGGACCAAAACATTGCCATGGCCTATAATGTGGCATCAAGTGAGATCTTTCCTTCCTTGAGGTATACTGGCCGGCTTGCTACCGATCCTCTAGGCCAAATGACCATGCTTGAACAGGAAATTTCTACCGGTTTTGATGTCAATCTATCGAATCGCTACGGGGATTACAATTCAATTTCTCTTGATACCGATGAGGAGACCTTTTGGTTTACCGGACAATTCAACCCCACCAGAAACTGGGGAACGGGGATTGCAAAATTTAAGATCTCATACGAGTGTTCCGATCTTTATGCAAGGGTTGTAAAGCTTAGACGCTTGGTTTGTCAGGATAGTTCAAATGGGTCGTTAACCATAAGAGGGTCAGGGGGTTTCTCAGCATATGAGTATAGCCTAGATAATATCAATTATTCAACAGATTCAGTATTTGACCAATTAGCACCGGGGATATATAGGTTGTTTATAAGGGATGCAGATTCCAATCAGTGTGTTGTTTCTATACCTGCCATAAAGATTGAAACCCAGTCAGCCCTGAATATTTCAACCACAGAAAATCATCCATCTTCTCCAACCTCTCAGGATGGATTTGTGATCATTAATGCTAATCCCTGGGCTCCGGGATATTTGTATTCCCTAGATGGCGTTAATTTCCAGGCGTCGAGTGTCTTTACAGGATTAGGAGTTGGATCTTATGGAGTTACTGTCATAGATACCCTGGGGTGCATTCATAAGGATAGCTTTGAACTAAGCCCGGCCAATGGATTGCTTGGTCATAACTTTGCTGAGCTTACATTATACCCTAATCCAAGCAGCGGGATTGCATTCTTGGAATGGGAAAGTGCATTAGCTCTGGCTTACTTGATAGTGTTTGACCTAAATGCGAAAGAGCAATGGACAAGAATTGATGTAAAAGGGAAAACCCGGAAGGACCTTGTGTTGGAAAAAGGAGAATACTTTGTCACCGGCTTTGATCATAAGGGAAATAGGGTCTTTGCTGAGAAACTCCTGATAAGAAGGTAGTTATTTAATTTCTTTCATCAATAATGGGTCGAATAACCCTTCCAAACCGCTGATATCATCAATCTTTTTTGGGCCTGCAAAGTATTGGGATGCAAGAGCATATATCCTTGATCTTTCGGATCTGGACTTTTGCCAATTAGATACACCTGTAGATTTAGAGATCTTGTTCCCCTCAGAATCTTTAATGAGGTCATGATGAAAATAGCTTGGAGATTTGGCTTCATTCTTTTCCAAAATTGATGAAATATAAGAATGAAGTCCGGATGCATATTGAAGATCCATCCCCCTGATTATCAAATCAATTTCAAAAACCTGGTCGTCACCGGTGCTTGCTAAGTGATAGGATGGGGTGTAATCCTTTTTCCACAAGATCGGATAAGGCAAACTGCTGGTCCACGATGTATCTTCAATCTTACTTGTATCCAATCTTCTGTTAAGACTTCCTTTAGGAGTTCTTGATCTGCAAAAACCATCATAAATGTTAGATCCGGTCCTTTTACAGACCTCAGACCTTGAGCAGGAGCAGGAAAACACGGCTGCTTGCTTTTCAATTTGTCTCAATAGCTGGGCATACTCCTCAATTCTAAACTTTTGGGAATATTGACTTGAAAATTCAGAAACTGAACCTGGGCCCTCATCTGGTTCAATTCCCAGCCATTCTAGGGTGAAAAAAATATCATCCAGGTATTCGTTCCGCATTCTTCCTGAATCCAGATCATCGATTCGGAGAAATAAGGGAATACCATAATGCCTGGAGGCCATCCAGCTTATGCAAAAAGAGTAAGCATTTCCTGGATGAAGAAAACCACTAGGGGTAGGAGCTATTCTTGTTTTTGAGAAATCTATTTTTGAACTGGCTTGTTAGTTTACAATATGGGAAAGATAGGGACTTGTGAATTATGTCATTTGAAGAAGCCTTTGACGTTTCATCACTTGATCCCCAAAAAGAACCATAGGAACAAGTGGTTTCTAAAGAGATATGAAAAGCTGGAAATGCAGACCCGAGGAATCAATGTTTGCAGACGATGCCATAAAAAGATCCATCAGTTGGCATCTGAGAAGGAGTTAGGAAGGAATTTCAATTCATTAGAACTGATCCTGGAGGATAAAGAAATGCAGGTGTATTTAAGATGGGCCAGGAAGCAAAGCTAGGGTCTAACCCAAGCTCAACTTCCCATTGGTTCCCACTTCCAGGCTGGCCTTTCTTGTCCAAACTCGATAGTTTAAAATACCAAGTCCTATTAGGAAGAAAAGAATGGCAAAACTTTCCATCCAGGCTTTCTGCTTGGAACTTTCCATGGTGCGTACTGCAATACCGTAAACCTGTTCGTTTATTGTGAGGAAATCATCTTGGATGACTTCGGGTGGAGGGAACCCTGAATGTTCCATTGCATGGATGACACTTTCCATTTCTGAAAGTAGATATAGGATCTTCTCAGTTTTAAACTCTCCAAAGTTGCCTTCTCTTATGTCTCTTTTATAAAAGTCTATATAAGATAACAGGACCTTTTTGTTTTCTATATATCCAGGCAGGTCATTAGAGAATATGGAGGCCAGGAAAAGATCACCCTTGTGAAAGACGGAATTCAGGTCCTTATGTAGTCGGTTCAAATCATCGATCTTCCTTTCCTGATGAAAGAAAAAAACGATAAACATTAGAGACCAAATGAAGGAGAGAATCCAGGCGAGGTTGTTGTGACTTCTGTCCATAAGTAAATAGTTTCTGGTTTAGTGCATATCAAATATGTGCAATTTTCAAATATATATCAAATGGTATGATTCTTAGGATGTAAGAAACGTAGAGCACTCAACATTTTTTGCAACTTAGATTTAAAAAACCAAATAATATTTGGCAATTAGGGTGCATAAAGGAATAAAAATGACACTTTTTAAAAAATTTCGAAATAACTGTTGAAATTCTTTTCATATTTTCTTACAAGGTCAAAATATATTTTTTCGACAAAATTGGATTTTGCCAGTACCGTCGAACAAAATAAAATCTCAGAATAATTATATTTTACCAAGTTAGGGTAGAATTAATAGAATTCTATTTTTGCAAAAAATACGAGAATGAGGGAGCAATTATTTGAGCTTGTCGCAAAGGCAGGTGAAGCGATCATGGAGATTTATGATCAGGGGGCAGTTCCTGATCTGGTTGAATACAAGGAAGATAACTCCCCCTTGACGAAAGCAGACAAAGCTTCCAATGACATAATTGTGAATATGCTCCCTGAGATTAAAGAAATTCCAATACTCTCTGAGGAGTCAAAAATGGTGGGCCATGAAGAAAGGAAAGATTGGGAGGAATTTTGGTTGGTAGACCCTCTTGATGGAACCAAGGAGTTCATAAGAAGGAATGGCGAATTCACTGTAAACGTTGCTCTGATAAAAAAGGGCAAGCCAATACTTGGGATAATTGGGGCTCCTGAAAAAGGAGTTGTTTATTATGGAGAACTTGATTCGGGAGCTCACAAATTTGAACAAGATGAATGGAGAGAGATCTCTGTCTCTAATTTTCAGAAGTTTGAAAACCTGAAGGCGATGGGCAGTAGATCTCATGCTTCTCCTGAAGAGCAAGCAACTATGGAAAGGTTCGGTGTGGTTGAAAAAGTATCAATGGGTAGCTCCTTCAAATTTTGTAAGGTAGCTGAGGGGGAAGTAGATCTTTATTATAGGCATGGACCAACCATGGAATGGGATACGGGTGCAGGTCAGGCCATAGTTGAAGCAGCGGGAGGTTCCGTATTTAAAGGTGCAGAGCCAGGGGAGGTATTTTCATATAACAAGGAGAACCTGTTGAACGGAAGTTTCATTTGCTTTGGAAAGCGGCTTTAGACCTTAAGATTGTCTATTTTTGCGGTCCGAATTATGCCATCCAATATTCATCCGGTTTTTGATAAAGGACTTCAGCGGGAAGCAAGGGAAAAGATGATGGGCCAAAGAGGCCTTGTTATCTGGTTTACAGGACTTTCTGGGTCTGGAAAAAGCACGCTGGCCATTGATCTTGAAAACAGGTTTCATGCTCAAGGATTAAAGACCATGATGCTGGATGGAGACAATGTTAGAACTGGCCTAAACAGTAACCTTGGGTTTTCCGAAGAGGATAGGAAGGAGAACATCAGAAGAATTGCCGAAGTATCAAAGCTCTTTGTGCAGTCCGGAACCATTACCCTCTGCTCATTTGTGAGTCCAACCAATGAGATTCGAGATCTTGCCAAACGCATTATTGGCGAGGAAGACTTCTTTGAGGTATATGTAAATGCTTCTTTTGAAGAATGTGCGAAAAGAGATGTAAAGGGTCTTTATAAAAAAGCACTTAATGGAGAGATAAAAGGCTTTACTGGCTTGGATTCTCCATTTGAGGAACCTTCTGAACCCTATTTGGAGTTGAAGACAGAAGAAGAAAGTATTGAGGAAAGCGGTCAAAAGCTATTTGACCAATTTTTTGACCTGGTAAGAACACCATGAAAGAAAAAGATATTCACTCGTACAGGTTATCACACCTGAAACAGTTAGAATCTGAAGCCATATATATCTTCCGGGAGGTCATGGCTCAGTTTGAGAATCCGGTCCTTCTTTTTTCCGGAGGAAAAGATTCGATTTGCCTGGTAAGGCTTGCTCAAAAGGCATTTTTTCCGGGGAAGATCCCATTTCCCTTAATGCATGTTGACACGGGACACAATTTTGAAGAATCAATTGAATACCGTGATATGCTGGTAAAAGAGGTTGGTGCCAACCTACTGGTTCAAAAGGTACAGGATACTATTGATGCCGGAAGAGCACAGGAAGAAAAAGGTCCCAACCCAAGTAGGAATGCCATTCAATCAATAACACTTTTGGATTCCATAGAGGAACATAAGTTTGATGCCGCGATCGGAGGTGCCAGAAGGGATGAAGAAAAGGCCCGTGCCAAGGAGAGATTCTTTTCTCACAGGGATGAATTTGGCCAGTGGGATCCAAAGAATCAAAGGCCTGAACTGTGGAATCTTTATAACGGAAAGAAACAGGTAGGGGAGCATTTCAGGGTTTTCCCAATAAGCAATTGGACTGAAATGGATGTATGGCAATACATCGCTCAGGAAAACATCCCATTGCCTTCTATCTATTTTTCTCATAAAAGGGAAGTTGTAATGAGAGATGGTATGCTTCTGGCCAAGTCTCCATTTATCACCTTGTTGGATGGAGAAGAATATGAAGAAAGGGTGGTGAGATACAGGACTCTGGGTGATATGACCTGTACTGGTGCAGTAGAGTCTGAAGCCAATTCGATAGAAGATATTATTCAGGAGGTTGCTAGTGCGAGGATCACTGAAAGAGGCGGAAGAGCTGATGATAAGCGATCTGAAGCAGCCATGGAGGAAAGAAAAATACAAGGATATTTCTAGGAAAGATGCAGGACGAATTCAGTAAAAACTATTTGGATATGGACCTTCTTAGGTTCACAACAGCAGGAAGTGTTGATGATGGAAAGAGTACCCTCATCGGCCGTTTGATGTATGATTCAAAAAGCATCTTCGAGGACCAAATGGAGGCAATCGAAGAATCATCCAAAAGGAGGGGAGACGAAAACCTTAACCTGGCTCTTCTGACAGATGGATTGAAAGCAGAAAGGGAACAGGGAATTACCATTGATGTTGCCTACCGATACTTCGCAACCCCCAGAAGGAAGTTTATCATTGCCGATACTCCGGGTCATATTCAATACACCAGGAATATGGTTACCGGAGCAAGTACGGCCAACCTTGCTATTATCCTGGTGGATGCTAGAAATGGGGTCATTGAGCAGACCTGTCGCCATGCCTTTATTGCCAGCCTCTTAAGGATCAAGCACCTGGTAGTCTGTGTCAATAAGATGGATCTGGTTGATTATAAGGAAGAATCATTCAGAAAGATTCAGGATGAGTTTGCTGCCTTTTCTTCTAAACTGGATATCACAGATGTCAGATACATCCCAATCTCTGCGCTTAAAGGGGATAATGTAGTGGAAAAAGGCACCAATATGGATTGGTACCAAGGTGCAACTCTGCTTTATACCCTTGAAAATGTACAGATAGCTTCAGATCGAAATTTCATTGACGGAAGATTCGGGGTTCAGGGAGTGATCAGACCACAATCCGATAAATACCATGACTTCCGAGGTTACTCAGGAAAGGTTGAAGGGGGTATTTTCAGACCAGGAGATGAAGTGATGATTCTTCCTTCAGGAATGACTTCAAAAGTAAAAGCTATAGAGTCCTTTGATGGGGCTCTTGAAGAGGCTTATCCTCCCATGTCTGTTTGTATGACTTTGGAAGACGACATAGATATTTCAAGGGGAGATATGATCTGTAGGCCAAATAACCAGCCGGAGGTTTCTCAAGACCTTGATCTAATGGTTTGCTGGCTAAATCAAAAGGCCCTAACCCCAGGTGGAAAATACGTGGTTAGGCATTCAACCAATGAAGCAAGATGTATTGTTAAAGGTGTCCGTTACAAAATGGATATCAATACTCTTCATAGGATTGAAGGTGACCTTAATGTAGGCTTGAATGATATCGGAAGGATCTTCATTCGAACCACAAAACCATTGATGGTCGATCCATATAAGAAGAACAGAAATACGGGTTCGGTTATTCTCGTTGATGAATTTACCAATGAGACCGTTGCCGCCGGAATGATCATCTGATCGGAATATTCCCTTCTTTTTTGACAAGTATAACCTGAATGGGTTAAAATCCATTTCTGGGCCTGATTTTCTATATTAAGGCTTTCAATCTTGTAAAATCTTAATTATGAAAAGAATATCGTTACTAGCCATAGTGGGTGTTTTCCTACTGGGGAGCCATGCAAGGGCAGGAGACCTTCTTGCCTTTGGATTAAAGGGAGGAATTGCCAATAACTGGGTTGTTTCCAGCCTTTCACTAATTGATGAAAATAAGGAGCCTTATTTGGGTTGGCAGGCCGGAGCTTATGCAAGAGTGAATCTTCCAATTATCATGGGTATAAAAGGAGAATTGCTATACACCAAAAAGGGTTATGATTATGAGTTACTAGGAACAAAAGCAAGTATTAGGACCGATTTCGTTGAAATCCCATTGCTACTTTCCTTTGGAGTAATTGGAAAAATTGAGTTTGACATTGGACCTCAGTTTTCTTTTCGGGTTAGTGAAAGTATTGAAACGGATCCTTCATCCAATGTGAATTTTGATGATACCTATCCTGAGTTGAGCTCAACAGAGATTGGATTGGCAATTGGAGCGGATGTTAATATTATCAAAAGACTTGGTGCTTACTTGAGATATACTTATGGTTTTAACAATACTTTTGAAGTTCTTGGAGAAGAGCAAAAAATCAGTAATCAAACCCTTCAACTAGGGGTTAAACTCCGAATCATGAATTGAATTTGATTCAAAAAAAGCCCGGTTACGCCGGGCTTTTTCTTTATCTGATCACAAGCTTTTCAATTTGAGTTCCTCCAGAACTCTTAATCCTCAGCATGTAGATGCCGGGTTCAATTCCCCTCAGGTCAAATTCCAGATCCTGAATTCCAGAGGCTCTGTTTTCATTCATCAGATAAACCTCTTTGCCAATGCCATTGATCAAACTGATCTCTAGATCGGTTTCTCTCAAAAGCTCAAATGAGAGATTTACAGTTCCATTGGTAGGGTTAGGATAAACAGTTAGAAGGTCAAGATCTGAGTTATCCTCAAGTCCCGTGAATGTTCCTTGATAAACCGTGACATCATCCATCCAAAAATTGTTGTTGCTTCCACTCCTGGCCAGGAATCGGATCTTGACATTTGATTGGCCGGCGTATTCAGAAATATCAATGTCATAAATGTTCCATTCGCTCTGATTCGCCGGGACAAAATTGTCTCTGGTTCCCGTTACGCTATAAATCTGAGAGCTTAGGAAAATAGACTTGTTATTCCAGGTAAGTCCACAATCATCGCTGATCTGGATCCTTAATTGATCAATCCCCCCTTGAGTGCTTGCTGCATGGGCAAGGGCATAGCGTAAAAAGATGCTGTCTGAATAAGACGAAAGATCATAGCCCGCCGTGGTAAGAGAATTTTCATTTCCTACAGCTGCAAAAGCCTGATTCAACCAAACAGAAGCATTTCCTGAATAGGCGGCTTGGGTGGTTCTTTCCCATTTCAGAATGTTAACAGGGTTTTGTTCAATCTCCCAGCTTGCATCCGGATCCAAGATATTATTAGGGAATTGTGGATTTGAGAAGTCTTCAGTCCCAAGAGTCAAAGCTCCATTAGAATTCAATACCTGAATGTAATTGGTCTTCGTAATAGGAGTTGATGTACCTGCACTATTAGAAACGGTAAGAGTTACATTAAACAATCCTGGGGTGTTATAGGTAACGGTTGGGTTCTGAAGGTTGGAAGTGTTTGGTGTTCCGCCCGGGAAAGACCAGTTCCATGTCCAGGTTCCGTCAACGGTTGCATTATAACTTTCATCGGTGAAATTGACATTTCCTCCTCCGCAAACAAGATCCTTATCGGCCCTGAATTCGGCAACCGGAGTACAGGCTGGGGCAGTAAACCAATACGCGTCATCTGTTCCAGTAGCTACATTATTAGAAGGAGAAACCATGGTTCCCATGAATGAGAAATTCTGGGTGGCAGCGATCATTGCGTTGATCTGTCCATGAGTAAACATTGTTTGACATGTAGCACCATTTTGATTGTAACCCATATAGTTTTCAATCATATCCACGGGATCGGTAGGATCATTGGTAAACGGGTTTGGATTTAAAGGGCCACCACTTCCATTTCTGTCATTAGAACAGTTATTCATATTGCTACAAGGGAATCTGGGAAGATCCTGGTCCGGGGTATCACAAATTCCATCTCCCGGCTGAACACTTGTGCAAGTACTGGAACAACCGGTTCCGGTATTAGATCCGAACGGGTGCAGGAGATTAAAGGCATGGCCTGTTTCATGGGTTGGGGTTCTTAGGTCGGTTCCTCCAGCTGCAGTACCAATATTTCCCATCTCATCATCCAACCAGGTACTGCCATGGATAGCTCTCCCACTTCCAGGACGGAAAGAGAATCCTGCAACATTTCCACCTGTTGGAGAGGTGATGGAACGGGTGATCCAAATATTGTAATAGGTCCTTCCAGCTCCACCCATATTATTCCAGGAGGGGGATACAGATCTAACCGGGTCGTTTGAGCTTGAAACTCCCGTAGCGGGGTCGTTTATTCTTACAATGCCATTGGTGCAATTACCAAATGGATCGATCTTGGCTAACCTGAATTCAATATCCCAACTACCGGCCAGTGGTTGATATACCGGTCTTACGTTTCCAGTATCAGGATTTAGTTTTTGAAAGTCCCTGTTCATTTCATCAATACCATCTTGAATTTGGGCATCAGAAATGTTCCCAACTCCATTGAAATGGATTACATGAACCACAACGGGAACGATCACAGTCATCCTTCCAGTCCTGGAATTAACATTAAACTCTCCGTTGTTAAACCTGCTCCAGAATTCCTTGTCCGCCCTCATGTATTCCGCATATGCCTGAGGATCTTTTTTCTTCATTTCTTCCATCGCTTCATCATGGCCACAAACCATCATGGACTGCTGGGAAAAAACGGTGCTTGAGAATGCAAGCAAAAAGGAAAGGAGTATGAAATGTCTTTTCTTCATGTTAAATCTTTTCTTCTTAACACAAAGAAAACGTTTTTGCTTTCAACCAGCAATTGAACAACACCCCAAATCCTACAGGAAATGGGTCAGGAAGAAGACAGCAAGACTAAGTTTATTCTTCGTTTTTTGGTTGAGTTACCGCAGACGGATCGCCTCCCATTACTTTTTGGATGGTCAGTCCTTGGACCAAAATACTGAATACCACCACGCTATAAGTGCCTTGAATTATGTAATTTTTTATTTCTCCAAGTGAGTCTGGTAAACTCAAAGCAAGAGCCACAGATATTCCACCTCTCAACCCACCCCATATTAACACGGGTAAGGTCTTTGGATGAAATTCCCGCTTTATCCTCAGGAAGATCCACGGAATAAATACTGCCGAAGCCCTTCCAAAAAGGACTATCGCTATTCCAAAAAGGGAAGCAATAAAATAATCTGACCTGAATGGGATCACAATCATTTCAAGTCCAATAAGAATGAAAAGTATGGCGTTTAAGGCTTCATCGATGATGTGCCAGAATTTGTGGACATATTCGCCTGCCACGTCCGATAGTTCATCGCTTCTACCTTCGCGACCAAGGTATATTCCCATAACAACCATTGCAAGAGGAGCTGATACATGAAGGATCTTGGCTATTTCAGCTCCACCTAAGACCATTGATAATGTGATCAATACCTCTAACTCTACGTGGTCGTTATGAACGATCTTAAGCAGATAAAATCCTGCGAATCCAAAAGCGATTCCAAGAAGGATTCCCCCCACAAATTCCTGCCCAAATTCTCCGATTGCTTCCATCGGATGAAAATCAGCTACACCTCCCTGAGCAATATGCAAAACAGTTAGAAAGACTACTACACCAACACCATCATTAAATAGGGACTCTCCAGCTATCTGGATCTCCATATTCTTGGGGAGTGAACTCTTCTTGACCATCGCCAAAACGGCTATTGGGTCTGTAGGAGAAATTAGTGCTCCAAACAAAAGGCAGTGGATGAATTGCAATTCGATTCCCAGGAAAGGAAGCATATAGAATAGAATTCCACCTACAACGAAAGTTGAGATCAAGGTCCCAGCTATGGCAAAACCAAAAATTACGGGACCTTCTTTTTTAAACGTTCCCAGGTCAATACTGAGACCTCCAGCAAAAAGGAGGAAGCTCAACATTATTTGTAAGAGTACGTAGCTGAAGTCGAAGGCCATTATGGTTTCAGCTATTTCAACCACTCCAGGGGCAACAAAACCAACAAGAACCACTACGATTGATAATACCAATGCAAGCACCATCAATCCGATAGTGGATGGAAGTTTTAGATAGGAAACATTGATGAAGGTAAATACCGTTGCTAGGAAAATCAGCAGGGTAATGATAGTTAAGACGTCCATAGAGAGCTAGGGTTTATTGGCGAGGCCTAAACTAACAAAAACCAAGAATTTTTAATACAGCTTTTGGCTTTATCGGTTTTGAATTTCTACTAATCGAACCTTATTGTATTGGAAGTTTTTTAATCCGCATTGTTCAACTCCGCCGGTCTTTTGGTATTTGCCTTTGACCCTCAATCCATCCTGTTGGAAGCTCGCGTCCAGGTTAACCGGCTTAAAAGACTCATCTGGAAAGGAGAGGAGGTAACTGCAATCATCCTGTCCTAGAATAATTGTTCCATCATCGAAGTTGACAACCGGAAAATTTGGACCCGTATCTGAGTCGTCATCTGAACAACCCAAAAGGACAAAACAAGAAAGGATAAATAGTATGGAAACGATTTTCATAATCAATGTTTGATGGACATGATGCCCAAAGGAGTATCAAATGAAAAGGATTCATCTTCATGCTCTATTAAGGAAATCCAATGTTCCATTATTTTATACCAGGAGTCTTCGATGTTCCTTGATTCTTTTGAGTTGGTATCAATCGGCTTTGTGATTTCCTCCTTACCCATCATTGTTTCCTTCTCTATAAAATTTCCATAGACAAACCAGAAGTTTTCAAAATCATATTTCCCTGATCGGGTTTGACACATTACAGGCCTTCCATTATAGATATAGATTTTTCCTCCCTTGTACCCTGACCTTTTGGAGGTACTGAATTCCAGCAGGTCCAGGATCTTATTGTTTTCTCCCTCATAATAAGCGGTTAGCTTAGCTTCGTTTCCAGTTCCTAGCTCTATTTTCTTTACGATCTTGAAACAATTGAATCGATAGGCAGTGGATTCCTTGACCTCAGCAAATTCCTTCATTGCCTTTTTATGCTCCTTGTAATTTTTCTTCTTAAAGGAATTCCAACGAATAGTGGCAAGCCCATCTTTAATTTTATACTGTTCATCGATGTCTCCCCTGATAGAACCTATCGCATTGTTTTCATTGAATTCACAGGCTTTGACCTCAAGAGAATGGTTTTTGGCCAGGATCGCGGCATGGTGGGAGCCATCGAAATAACATTTCTCTATCAGGATATTCGTTGAAAGCTCATCCGATATAATGGCATATTCTGAATTGGGTTGGAATGCGCAATTAAGAATCTTGATGTTTTTTGATCCTTCAATTTTTATGGTCGCTTTTCCGCTTCCTTTTACTCCATATCCTAAGGTCAGATCCTTGATCACCACATTTTCAGAGTTCTTGATCTCGATCAAATAGGGATTATTATTAAAGGTCTTGTATCCCATACTTCTGTCATCCTTTGACCCACTGATCAGGATATCCTTTTTTCCTTCAATAATGATAGGCTTTGGGATCTCACCAAATGCTTCCACCATGATTGTCTCTGAGTATTCCTGGGCAATGCCTGGATAAAAACCTAGCAGCAGAACTAACAGGATAGCTAATGTGGATCTATTAAAACGAACGAAAATAAGACAGAATGACATATTTTTTTATAAAATATTACAAAAAGAAGACAATATGACAGAATAATTTAATTCTACTGCCATTTCTAGTGCAAAAAAAGCATTGGTATTTGAATTGATAAACAGTGGTCAGACAATTTCAAAAAATTATTTCAATCATGACACTGTTAAAATATAAACCTAGAAGATCTCATAACATTCCGATGGTCAATCGCTTCTTCGATGACTTTTTCTTAAGGGATTGGGATGAAAACCTAAGGTTTCCAAATAGCCAGCCAAAAGTAAATATCCTGGACAAAGCCGATCAATTTGAATTGCAATTTGCTGTTCCTGGATTGAAGAAAGAAGACTTCAATATTAAGCTGGACAATGATCGTCTAAGTGTTTCTTTTGAAAAGAGCGAAGAAAGATCTGAGGATGAGGAAAAATTCACTTTGAAGGAATTTTCCTTCGAAAGGTTTGAAAGAGTATTTAATCTTCCTGAAACCATCCAAAAGGATAAGGTGGAAGCGAAGTACGAAAATGGACTTCTGACCATTGTAGTTCCAAAATCAGAGGAGGCAAAAGTTCAACCCGTGAAGGAGATCAAAGTAGGGTAAGCAAATGTTAAACTGAAGATGGGTAGAGCCCGCCCCAAGGATTGTTAGCCTTGGGGGCGGGTTTTTTTATGCGATCACTCCTGAGCCAATCAGTTCTTTGTCGCTATACCAGGCAGCAAACTGGCCTGGTGTAATGCTCTTTTGCTCTTTTTCAAAGATTATATAAAGTCCCTGATCCACCCTGTACAATTTAGCCTTTTGGGTTTCCTGTCTGTATCGGATCCTTGCTGAATAGTCTCTTTCTTCTCCAATGCGCATTTCCTGATCCGGACGAACCCAGTGAATATCATCATTGGAAATAAATAGGCCTTTTCTGTAAAGACCCGGATGGTCCTCACCCTCTCCAATATATGTTGTGTTTGAGTTGGTGTCTGTATGGATCACGAAGACAGGCTTTTTTCGGCCTCCAATGTTCAATCCCTTCCTTTGGCCCACAGTATAATAATGAGCTCCCTGGTGATGTCCGATTTCGGTTCCCAGACCCTCTTCATAAGGAATCTTCCTGCTCCAGGCTTCCAGGGCTGCATCGATTCCCTGAGCCTCTTCGATTATTCTTTGTCTTTCTCTAAAGAGAGGTGAATCACCGGGGATATCTATGATCTTTCCTTCCTTGGGTTCCAGCTGTTGTTGGAGGAATACCGGAAGCTTAACCTTCCCGATAAAGCAAAGACCCTGAGAGTCCTTCTTTTCAGCGTTGGGCAGACCTGCTTCTCGGGCGATTTCCCTGACCTCAGATTTTAGCAAATGCCCGATCGGGAATAGCGCCTTTGATAATTGTTCCTGAGTCAATTGGCAGAGAAAATAGCTTTGATCCTTATTGGGGTCTTTCCCGGAGATCAATTGTTGAATTGTTTCTCCATTGACCTGGGTATCAGCCTTTTGAACATAATGGCCGGTGGCCACATAATCTGCTCCCAGCTTAAGGGCAGCCTTCAGAAAAAGATCAAACTTGATCTCTCTATTGCAAAGTACATCCGGATTAGGGGTGCGGCCTGATTGGTATTCCCTGAACATGTACTCCACAATTCTTTCCTTGTAGGGCTTGCTCAGGTCAATGACCTGGTAAGGAATACCCAAAAGCTCTGCGACCATCAAGGCATCCGCGCTATCTTCAACCCAAGGGCACTCATCAGAAATGGTTACGGAATCGTCGTGCCAGTTCCTCATGAACATAGCGATGACTTCATGCCCTTCCTTTTGTAAAAGATGGGCAGCTACAGCACTATCTACGCCTCCAGATAATCCGACAACTACTTTAGCCACGATGCAAAATTAAAGCTTAGAAACCTTAATTGAATGCAAATGGTTCAGTCAATTCTCTGGTTTTCTGATCTTGTATTCTGAAGGGAAGTGACTCTTTATGGTCCCATTCTGGATCTTGCCCCAACCTAAGCCGGAATTGCCATGCGTAAGCAGCGTCCAACCCTTCGCATTGGAATTGGATTGTACCGGTTCTCTTCGGAGGAATTTTAATGACTCCTCTTTGCTTAACTCAATGGAGTTTTCAAAAGAAAAACCAGATCTCATAGAAAGAGAATGGGAAGGGATCAACCCTTTATGGGAAGCTCTGCCGATCTCTGTTCCGAGGTATTGTAGGTTTAATAGGTTAGCATATTGGTCTGCAAATTCAAGCAAGGGTTCGGATATGTCATAGACCTTATCAATCCAATGCCAGAGTCCTTTTCTCTGGTCTGAAAGCAAGGCAGTTTTTTCATTAAAAGGCTTTACATTCCATGGCCTTTGAGCCTTTTGGTTTCTCCTTTTGGACGAGTGAACCTTTTCCGGATCTGACTTTTGGATTACACTTACAGTAAACCCTTCTCCTTTGATCTTGCCTGGTAGAAATCTGTAGGTGGTTCCAACGACAGCTCCCGATTTCCATTGAAATTCCTGAGGTCCCAGCTCTGTTAGCCAATCCTGAGAAATTGGGTTGATTCCAAGTTTCGATGCCAGGAATTCCATGACCGATTCATTTTCCTCTCGATTGAAGGTGCAGGTGCTGTATATCATAAACCCCCCGGTTTTTAAGGAATTCCAAACTTCAAGAAGGATCTTTTTTTGAGTTTCCTGGCAGTTTTGAACAAGGTTCGGAGACCACAGCGATCTAGCATTTCTATCTTTTCGAAACATACCTTCTCCCGAACAGGGGGCATCAACAACCACCAGGTCAAAACTCTCCTTCAGATGGCTGAAATTCTCAGGATTGGTATGTGTCAGTAAGGAATTTCGGTTTCCCCATTTTATTAGGTTTTCCTGTAATCCCTGTACTCTTTTGTTTACCAGTTCATTTGAAACAACTAATTCTGCCGCAGGAAGGGCACCAATAATATCTGTTGATTTCCCACCGGGTGCGGCGCATAGATCGAGTACGGTATGGATTGGGTTCAGGCGGTCCAATTGGTTGATGATTCCTCCTATCACCATGCTGGAAGCTTCCTGGACATAATATTTGCCCTGAAAGAAATTTGGATCCTCGACAAATGAAGGTCTGACCGGTAGATAATGACCATGTGAATTCCAGCTTACCTTTTCTAAATTTTCTGGTTCTGAGTTTTTTAAAGGGTTATACCTGATAGCCGTGGGTGCAGATTGCGCTAGCGATTCAAATAGATCACTTGCGATAGGCTCACCAAGAAATTCTATGGTTCTCTTTAGAAAATTGGTGGGGAGCTTATTCTCTACTTCCATGGAATTTGTTCTTCCGAAGGAGGGTTCTCAAGAAGGCCTCTTTGTTTCAGACTCCATGCTTTTAAAAGTCCAGCGATTGAAAGAGAATCTGTGATCTGATTTTTGTTTACCATATCAAGAGCTTTTTCCAAAGGGAGTTTCAATATCCTTAGGTCTTCTGTCTCTTCTGGTTCTGCATTCCCTTGTTGCAGATCTGAAGCGAGGAAAATAAATCCTTCTTCATTGGTGACAGAGTTGGATGTATGGATGCGGCAAATGCACTTCCAGTTTTTTGCTTCCAAGCCCGTTTCTTCCAATAATTCTCTTTTGGCCGATTCCAAGGAATCAAGTTCCAAAGGACCACCTCCCATTGGGATCTCCCAGGAATACTCATCCAAAGGATATCTATATTGTCCTACAAGCCAGGTATTGCCCTGATCATCAAAAGGAATTATTCCAATAGCTCTATTCTTGAATTCAACAACCCCATAAATGTTCTTTCCTCCACCTGGATTTATTACCTGGTCCTCTCTTAAACGGATCCAGGGATTTTGATATACCTCTTTGGAGGATTCTTTTTGCCAGGGATTCTTTTCGGTATTATTTTTTTCCAATTTGGACAGCAAAATTAGCTCCCCGTAAAAATGCCTTTTCTCCTTGAGCTTGCAAAAGAAGTGACCAACAATCCGGAAATTCCGGCTCATGATCATTGGGTCATCCTTCCAAGCCGGCGGGCAAATCTTTATTTCCGATCACATTTAAAAACCATAGGAGGGGAGAAGCTTTTCCTTCCCAGGATTCAGACCATAGAGGAATTCATCTTCGGTCTCTCTGATCAAACAATGGCCGATCCTGATCAGTTGTTATTCCTTCTTCATAAATGTTGGAATGAGGTATCTGCGGAACCCTGGAGCTTTGATTCATTTCTGGAATTTGGCCCGCAGTTGATTCGTGATTTTGATCATATTGCTTCGAGCCTTGCCCCGGCAGAAGAGATATTTCTTTCCCTTGAGGAAGAAAGCTCTATTAAAAGATGGGCTGAACAATTAGGGGTTCCCATCGAGGAAGGGGGTTATCTAAAGGATGAGAATTTCAAGTTCTGGTCCACGGTAAAAAATTCATACCCTCGTTTTCTTGAAGAATTAAAGATCCAGGGCGTGTACTCTAAGGGGTTGATCTACAGGCAGATCGCTGAAAACCTGGAAGAAAAGGCCAATAATTTTAAGGGAAAAAAATTGGTATTCGCGGGATTCAATTCCCTTTCAAAATCCGAAAGGAAGATCCTGTTCCACCTTCATGACAGGCATGGTGCCAGGTTGATCTGGGATTCGAAAGCAGACTATTTAAATGATGAGGATGAAGAGGCGGGTCGTTTCTTAAGGGAGTATGAAAATTCGCTCGGGCGCCTGGAAGTTTTAAAGCAACGGGTTTTTCAAAAAGATCAAAACATAGGGATCTATTCTTCCCAGGGAAATATTTATCAAAGCCGACTTGCATGGGAGGTCTTTTCTCAAAAGATGGCCTCAATTGAATGGGCTGAGGAGCAAGAAAATAGCACCGACCATTTGGCAATTGTAATTCCTGATGAAAAGATGTTGTTCCCGCTATTGGAATCTATTCCTGCCAGTTTTAAGGATAAGAATGGAAAAGAGGTCTTTCTTCCAGACCAGTTGAACATAACCATGGGTTTGGGTTACAAGGATTCTTCCCTAAAAAACCTTTTGAATTCACTTTTCAGAAATCTAGAGAAGGAAGGAGACAGTATTTACTATCAGGACCTTATCAGGATCATTGATGATCCGGTATTTACATCGAATCAAAACTTTGGAAAAAGTATTCGAAACCTTATCTCCTGGATCAGGAAAGAAAAGATCCTGGTATTAAAGTCTGGAGGACCGAAACACATCTCCGGGCTCGAAGAGCTTTGGGATCTTTTGTTCCGGAAACAAACAAGTTTTGATCTGGAAGAATACTTGAAGGGACTTTATAACAATTGGTTCCAAAAGAATGAAAAGAACCTTGGAATTGAGATCAATAAAGAGCTTTTAAGGAAGGCAATTGATAAGGCAGGAGATCTGAAGGTCCTGACATCTAAGGAAGGAATAAAGCTAGGCCTGGCAGATCAATTCAGTTTATTCAATAGTAAAATGGATCTTGTTTCACTCCCTTTTTCAGGGGAGCCATTAAGACCTATCCATATCATTGGAATATTAGAAACCAGAGCCCTGGATTTTCAAAATGTAATGGTACTTTCCTGTAATGAAGGGACCCTGCCCAGGGGAAGATTCATTCACTCCATCCTTCCATTCGTTATCAATAAGAGGTATGAGCTTCCAACTTTTGAAGATTTTGATGCTTCTTCTGCTTATTCCTTTTTTCGCTTATTCCACGAAGCCAAAAATGTTGATCTGATCTACTCAAATGACCAAAGCGAAATGAATCGATCAGAACCGTCGAGATTCATTTTACAGATCCTTAACTATTGGAAAAATAACCCTGAGAAGAAGATCTCTGAGTATCAATTGGAGTTTGACATGGGGCAACTTGTCAAGGATTCTCAATTTGGGTTTAAGATGTCCGAGGAGATTAAGGATAGAATAATCAATTATCTGGAGGGAAATGATAAATACGGGAATAGAAGCAAGGGCCTAAGTCCAACAGCCTTGTCTTCTTATTTGAGGAGTCCCATAAACTTTATTGAGGGCAAGATCTTAGAGATCAAGGAGGAAGAAAAAATTCAAATGGACCTGGATCCGCTTTTGTTTGGAACCCTTCTTCATAAGCTAATTGAAAAGGCCCTAAAAAAGATCGGCATAGGTAAATTCAACCATAATATTTTAGCAGCTCTTCTAAAGGATCGGGTTGGTTTGGAAAAGTTTTTCGACGAGATCATAATGAAAAAAGTCTCGGTGCAGGCTTCCTCTTCTGGTTACTCAATGATCCAACTAAAAATGATGAAAGAGTTGGTTATCGAGTATTTAAAGAAATTGAATGAAGCAGATGAGCCATTTGATATCCTTGGAATGGAAAAGAATATTTCCTTGAGAAAGGAACTTGAACTTTCGGATGGCAGCCTGGTCAATCTTCTTTTGAAAGGCCAAATTGATCGATTGGATCGAAACTCATCAGGCCTGAGAATCATAGATTATAAATCCGGGTCCATGGATCCCAAAAAGATGAAGGCCAGGAACTGGATGGAGCTCTTAGAAGATCCCGACAAAGCATATACCCTTCAGCTTCTGCTTTATAAATACATGGTTCGGAGATCTTTAGTTGAAGAGATTGAATCGAGCAGTGGTGAATTTGATTTTGGCAATTCTAAGGGAGGATCAGAAGTCAAAGCGGGCATTTGCTTTTTTGGAAAGGAGATGGATCTTTTTTCAGCTTATAAAATTGAAGATGAACCTAAGGAAGAAGATGCTTTTTTCTCTTATGTTGAAAATATTCTTAGGCTTAGCATAGAGAGAATGATCGATCCTGAAAGAAAGATCGAACAAGTTCAGGCGTTTATGGAGGGAGAATTGGAAATAAAAAAAGCCCCGGAAGTTTGATCTTCCGAGGCTTGTAGCGAAGGAGGGAGTTGAACCCTCGACCTCAGGGTTATGAATCCTGCGCTCTAACCACCTGAGCTACCTCGCCGTAAAATTCTTGGCAAAAAAACCAAGAAATGTGGAACCGTGGTAAAAATTTTTAGCGAAGGTGGTTCCACCTGCCTGTCCTCCGCCCAGAGCCTTTGCTCTGGGAAAGGAGGGAGCTACCTCGCCATTATAGGATCCAATTTGTAAACTGGAGTTTTCAAATTCGAAAAGGTGGTTCCGAATCGAGCCGCAAAACTACACAAATCAATATTCTACAGACAAACAATTTGAACGGGTTTTATTAATTTAATTATTATGCTACATTAGGCACTGTGGGCGACGATTCGCAATGAGCATGGAAAAACGTAAGTACGAGTTTGAATTCGAGATCAACGCAACCCCAAAACTTCTCTACCCATATTTCGCAACTCCCGGAGGATTAGAGCAGTGGTTCGCTGATAGTGTGGTTGTGGACGGAGATAAAGTTCTTGAGATGGAATGGGATGGAGAAACCCATTATGCAAAGCTGACCTCCCAGAAAATCTTCAAAAGCGTTAAGTATGAATTTCTTGATGAAAACAAGAAAGCCGAAAGGGACCCGAACTATCTCGAACTTTCCATGATGAAGAATGAGATGACAGAGACCTATTATCTCCATGTGGTGGATTATACTGACAATATTGTTGATGAAGGTGAACAATTTGATGTATGGGAATCTCTTGTTGAGGAACTCAAAAGCATAGTAGGGGGTTAATAGCCTTTAGCGTGCTAAAAAAAATTGACAAGCTTGTCTTCCAGGCCTTCATTGGGCCTTTCCTGATTACCTTCTCGGTAGTAGTATTCATATTCCTTCTTCAATTCTTTTTGGGTTATATCAATCAAATGATCGGGAAGGATCTTGGATTCATGGTCTATCTGAAGTTGATCTTCTATTTCGCATTGACCATGACACCCATTGCCCTACCGCTGGCAATTCTTCTGGCCTGCCTGATCACCTTTGGGAATCTGGGAGAGCATATGGAGCTGACAGCCATCAAATCATCAGGTATTTCCCTGGTAAGAGTTCTTTTTCCCATGTTCTTTTTTGCGACTCTCATGGCCGGGGTTTCTCTTTGGTTCAATAATTCCCTTATTCCCAAGATCAATCTAAAAGCCTGGAGCCTGTTTTATGATGTGCGTCAAAAGAAACCGGCAGTCGATATTCAACCGGGAATTTTCTACAACGGAATTCCCAATATCAGCATCCGGATCGACTCAAAGGATGAGGATGGACAGACCCTGAGAGGGGTAATGATCTATGACCATACGGAAGGCCTGGGGAACAACAAGATGGTGATGGCCGAAAGGGGGATAATGGAAACTTTTAATTCTGGGGAGTATTTGAAATTGACACTTTACAATGGGAGGATCTATTCCCAGAAGAAAAAGAACCCCAGAAGAAAGGAAAACGAAACGGTCACCCTGGCTTCCTTCGATAAGAACGAAATGCTTTTTGGCTTAGAGTCATTCAAATTTAAGAAGACCGATGAGGAATTGTTTAAGCCCCACAGGGTAATGAACAATATTTCAGAACTGAATTCGAAGATCGATTCCTTTACTGTTATGAATAAAAAGCTCAGCAAAGGCTTTTATACAAGTCTTGTCGGCTTTTATGATTACATGTTAAGGAAAGATAAATATGAAAAGGCAGGGGAGTTACCTGATATGGGCTATAGGCCCTGGCAACCTGAAGAGATGGCTCCGGTCGAACAGTATAGGATCATATCCAAGGCTATCAATTCGGTAAGAAATGTGAAAGGCTTCTCCAGCTCTTATGCAGAACAACATAAATGGAGAAATCAGGAAAAGAGCCTCTACGCCATTGAAAAGTATAAAAAGTACACGAATGCGTTCGCTTGCCTCGTGATGTTCTTTTTAGGAGCACCCCTTGGTTCTATTATAAAGAAAGGCGGCTTAGGGGTTCCCGTTCTGGTTTCCATAATCCTGTTTATCATTTACTATGTGATATCCTTAACAGGTGAAAAGCTTGCCAAACAAAACCTGATAGAGGTTGCCTATGGAATGTGGGCGGCAAATGTGCTATTAATGATATTAGGGCTTTGGTTTTTGTCCAAGGCCAGGAAGGATTCCGCTCTCTTTGATGCTGACTTTTATATCGTTCAATGGCAAAGGCTTAAGTCCCGTCTCATGCCCAGGACTTATAGTGCCTGACCATTTGTAATTCACGAATTATGGAGCTAATTTTGCGCTCCTAATTTTTGAGATAAATATTTGATTGAATGTCGTTTACGAAGGAAAGAAAGGAAGAAATCTTCGCTAAGTACGGAAAAGGAAAGACCGACACTGGTTCTCCTGAAGCGCAGATCGCGCTGATGACCGAAAGGATTAAGCATTTGACTGATCACCTAAAGATTAATAAAAAGGATTTCTCCTCCCGCCTAGGCCTGATGAAATTGGTGGGAAAAAGAAGGAAGATGCTAGGGTATCTTCAAAATCAGGATATCGAGCGTTACAGGGAAATAATCAAGACCCTGAACCTTAGAAAATAATTTATTGGGGGGCTTTGTCCCCCCATTGTTTTTTTATGGGGTAGAAGATGGCCCCTTTATCATATCTGTATATTTCATGAAACCAAACTTTCATAGCAAGACCTTTACTCAGCCAGATGGGACTGGGGTAAAAATTGAAGCAGGTCGGTTTGCAAGGCAAGCTGACGGTGCTGTAACCGTTCAAGTAGGTAACGCCATACTCCTGGCGACCGTTGTTTCTAATAAAGAAGCAAGGGAAGGAACAGACTTCCTTCCTCTTTCTGTTGATTACCAGGAAAAATTCGCTGCCGCAGGTAGAATACCAGGAGGCTTTTTGAAAAGAGAAGGAAGACTTTCCGACTACGAGATCCTTATCTGTAGGATCATTGACAGAGCCATAAGACCTTTATTTCCAGATGATTATCACGCTGATACTCAAGTAAATATTAGCTTGATCTCGGCTGATCCTAAGGTCGCACCGGATGCACTTGCAGCTTTAGCGGCTTCATCTGCGTTGATGATCTCGGATATACCATTCAGTGGACCAATTTCTGAAGTAAGAGTCGGAAGGATCGACGGTAATCTTAAGATCAATCCATCTCCGGAAGAACTTGAAAACAGTGACATCGATATTATGATCGGTGCTACTGCTGAGAATGTAACCATGGTGGAAGGTGAATTTGGTGAGGTAAGCGAGGAAGAAATGGTTGAAGCCATTTTCTTTGGGCATGAGACCATCAAAGTTCATTGTACTGCTCAAAAAGAGCTTGAAAAAGAGCTGGGAAAAACTGAAAAGAGAGAATACTCCCACGAAACTGATGATGAAGAGCTTAGAGAAAAGGTTAATGGCCTGTTTGACAAGTTCTATGAAGTAGCTTCAAAAGGGCTGGCTTCAAAGAAAGAGAGGAAAAGATTGAACTCAGAGATCAAGGAAGAATTCCTAGCAGGATTCCCTGAGGATGCAGAGATCGATTCTTCGATCGTTGCTAGGTATTTTGGCGATGTTGAGAAAAAAGCAGCTCGTAAGGCTCTTTTGGATAGCAAGATCAGGCTTGACGGTAGGAAACCTGATGAGATCAGACCGATCTGGACAGAGGTGAACTACCTTCCTGCAGCTCATGGATCTTCGATCTTCACCAGGGGCGAAACTCAAAGTTTAACCTCTGTAACCCTTGGAACCAAACTTGATGAGCAATTGATCGATTCAGCTATGAGACAAGGATCGAACAAATTCATGCTTCATTATAATTTTCCAGGATTCTCGACCGGGGAGGTTAAGCCTAATCGTGGACCTGCAAGAAGGGAAGTTGGTCACGGCAACCTGGCCCTAAGAGCCCTAAAAAGAATGATCCCTGAAGGAGAGGCTAATCCTTATACTATCAGAATCGTTTCTGATATCATGGAATCCAATGGTTCCAGTTCAATGGCTACGGTTTGCGCAGGTTCGCTTGCTCTTATGGATGCCGGTATTCCAACCAAAGCCCCGGTTTCTGGTATCGCCATGGGATTGATCAGCGAGAAGGATGGAAGCAATTATGCTATTCTTTCTGACATCCTTGGAGATGAAGACCACTTGGGAGATATGGACTTCAAGGTTTGTGGAACTGAGAAGGGAATCACGGCTTGTCAAATGGATATTAAGATCGAAGGCCTATCCAGAGAGATCCTTACTGAAGCACTTCAGCAAGCTAAAAAAGGAAGATTGCATATTCTTGGCGAAATGGCCAAAACCATTTCTAAGCCTAATGATGATGTTAAGCCTTTCGCGCCAAGGTCTACCAATATGATCATTGACAAAGAGATGATCGGAGCGGTTATCGGACCTGGTGGAAAGATCATCCAGGAGATCCAGGCAACAACCGGAGCTACAGTTATCATTGAAGAGATCGATGAAAAGGGTCACATCAACATTTTTGCTACAAATGCAGAATCAATGGATGCGGCAGTTACCAAGATCAAAAACATTGTAGCTGTTCCTGAAGAAGGAGAAACCTATGAAGGAAAGGTAGCAGGTATTCAAGCCTATGGTGCCTTTATTGAATTCATGCCAGGAAAGCAGGGATTACTTCACATCTCCGAGATCAAATGGGAGAGAGTTGAGAAGGTTGAAGATGTTCTTGAGTTGGGAGAAGAGGTCATGGTCAAATTGATCGGGATCGATCCTAAATCAGGGAAATATAAACTGTCAAGGAAGGCTTTATTACCCAAGCCTGAAGCGTCAGAAGCTTAAATGAAAAAGGGTCTCTGATGAGACCTTTTTTTTATCTTTCTGGCCTGAGTTTTGATAAATAATATTCAAAAATCGAGAGACAAAAATGTCAGAAAATAAAGTTGAAAATTGTGTGATCATTGGTTCCGGACCAGCCGGATATACTGCTGCAATTTATGCTGCCAGAGCTGCTCTAAGCCCGGTTTTGTACCAGGGTGGGCAACCTGGAGGCCAGCTTACCATTACCAATGATGTAGAGAATTTCCCAGGCTATCCAAAAGGCATCAATGGACCTGCCATGATGACTGAGTTTCAGGAGCAGGCCGAAAGATTTGGGACTGAGATCCGTCACGGAATGGTTACCAAGGTTGACTTCTCTTCCAAGCCCCATGTTTTGACCATTGATAACAAGCATGAGGTTAAAGCTCATACAGTAATAATCTCTACAGGTGCATCAGCAAAATGGCTTGGCTTGGAATCTGAGCAAAGATTGAATTCCAAGGGCGTTTCTGCCTGTGCCGTATGCGACGGTTTCTTTTATAGGGGAATGGATGTTGTTGTTGTTGGCGGAGGAGATTCTGCCGCGGAAGAAGCTACCTATCTGGCAAAACTTTGTAATAAAGTTTACTTGTTGGTTAGAAAGGGTGAAATGCGAGCTTCCAAGATCATGCAGGAGAGAGTTATGTCTACAGAAAATCTTGAAGTTCTTTGGAATACTGAACCATTGGAGGTTCTTGGAGATGAGGAAGTGGAAGGAGTAAGGGTAAAGAACAATAAAACCGGTGAAGAGAAAGAGATCCCTATTAAAGGATTCTTTGTCGCAATCGGCCATAAACCCAATACCGATATTTTCAAAGGTCAATTGGAAATGGATGATACAGGTTATCTGGTAACCAAAAATGGATCTGCAAAGACTGATATTCCTGGTGTTTATGTGAGCGGCGATGCTGCAGATAAAGTGTATCGCCAGGCAATTACAGCGGCTGGTACTGGTTGTATGGCTGCTCTGGATGCAGAGAGATACCTGGCCGAAGAAAGGATCATTTGATGTCCCACCAAACCGATATTCTGGCTTTCGGAGCTCATCCTGATGATGTTGAGATGAGCTGCGGAGGCACTCTTATCAAGGCTGTAGAAGAGGGGAGTTCGGTTGTGATCGTTGACCTTACATCCGGAGAGTTGGGAACTCGTGGAACGCCCGAATTAAGAAGAGAAGAGGCAAAGTCAGCAGGAGAAGTGATCGGGATAAAATCAAGAGAATTTTTGGGATTACGAGATGGGATGATCGGGGAAAGTCCGGAAGAGATCGAAAAGGTGATCGTTGCCATCCGAAAATACAGGCCCAAGACCATCCTTGCTTGCGCTATGCATGATCGACATCCTGACCATGGAAGAACAGCCGAGTTGATAGAAAGAGCTTGGTTTCTTGCTGGTTTAAAAAAGTATGAAGTTCCCTCGCAGAATGAGCCATGGAGAGCTAAAGTGGTCTACCACTATATTCAAGATCGGTTCATAGAACCTGATTTTGTGGTGGATATCAGTAAGCAATACCAAAAAAGGTCTGAGGCAATAGCTTGTTACAAAAGCCAATTTTTCGATCCCAATTCCTCTGAAGAAGAGACTTATATCTCCTCTAAGAAATTTCAAACCTATCTTGAAGCCAGGGCTGTAGCTATGGGGCAAAGAATAGGAGCTCAGTATGGAGAAGGTTTCACCTCAAAAAGAAAAGTAGGTGTGAGCAGTCTTAATAATTTGATCTAGTCTGGAGTCCAGGGTCTGGATTGCAGTTCTCTAAATTTTTCCAATACATCATTTGTATTATGAGATGAGTATTCGCTTTTCTTGATACCACATTTTTCAAGGAGCCAGTTTGCTGATTCAATAAGACTTGTATCCTTTTTTGAGTCAGAATCTCTCAATGCATGAAAAAATTGAAGTATTCTGATGCCACTGAGGTGAAAGAAAAGACGCTTAAGCCTTGATTCAACTGTTTTAGAATTAATGTGAAGGTCTTTGATCAATTCCTCCTGGTTAAACTTAATAGTCTCAAGGAGTAATGGGTGGATTCTGGAATTAAGATTTCTTGCAGATTCCGGGCCGTCCGATTGACAAACAGATCTAAGGGCATCCAGGTTTTCTCTCAGGATCGAGTATGATTCAATCGGAAAATAACTTTCCAGGTCATCCAATCCTTCGGCATGGTTAAGCATGGCCCTGCCGGTTCCAAATGGTACTCTTTCAGACTCCCTTGGGGAAGGATAAACACAGGTGTTTTGAATCTCTGAGAAATTTTGAAGGGGAAAGAGCTTATGAAGAAAGTAGAAATCTTCGCCCGCTTTTAGCTTATTCATTCCTCCAATTCTGGCATAATCCACAGCCCTTACAGCCATGCTGGATCCAATAGTATGAAAGGCATAAGGATATCCTGCCCATCGTAAACCCTGGATATATACTCTAAGTCTTAGCTCATAAAGGGCAATTTCTTCCGAGTTTTCTGAATCTAAAGGATGTTCAAACCTAATGCTGGCTGCAGGAGAATTTGAAAACCTATTAAAATGTTCTTCAAGGCTTTTTAGATAACTGGTTTCAACAAGACAGTCTGCATCGAAACAGACAATAGGAGCTTTTGGCTTTTTATTCAGTAAATGAAATTCTAGGGCATGGTCCATCCCGATCTTCCTGGCCAGGCCAACCCCGGCCAATTTTTTTGGAAGTATTGCTTTGATCCCTTTCAGATCGAGCCAGGATGGAAATGAGTCCTGAATATTTATTGTCTGATCCCAGTTTATTTGATTTTCAGGGCTAAGATCTTTCCCCTGCTCTTCACTTTGATTCACAACAACGATCACCAAAACCGAATCATCCGGAGGGCTGCATGAAGCTAAACTCAATAGAGACTCTTTGAGCTTGGGCTCTTCAAAGCTTGGGATAACTATGATTAGGCCGTATTCCTTATGGTTTTTTTTTATTGGCTGGTATTCTGGATATGAAGATTTATCCAGGTAAGCCTGGATCAGGGCGAGAGTCTTGAGATCTTCCAAGATCCATTCTCCTTTTCATACAAGACCCTGTCATGTAATCTACTTTCCTGTCCCTGCCAAAATTCAATTCTATTTGGAATGATCCTTATTCCCCCCCAATTGTCCGGCAAAGGAACTTTTCCTTCATTGAATTTTGATTTCATTTCTTCCCATTTCTGCTCCAGTAGGCTTCTGGTTTTTATCACTGAGCTTTGATTCGATACCCAAGCTCCCAATTGACTGCCATAAGGTCTGGTGGCAAAATATTTCAAAGATTCGGCCTGGCTTATTTTTTCTATTTCTCCTTCAATGTGGATCTGTCTTGCCAAAGCAACCCAGGGAAACAAGGCTGCTACCTTTGGGTTTTCCTGAATTTGCTCTCCCTTTCTTGATCCGTAATTAGTATAAAACACAAAGCCCTTTTGATCATAAGCCTTTAGGAGGACCATCCTTGAGCTGGGCTGGTGATCTGCGCCACTGGTCGACAAGCTCATGGCATTGGGTTCTGGTATACCGGAATCCTGCGCCTGGTTAAACCAATGATCAAATTGCTTAATAGGATCAGGATCAACCCTGGATGGGTCCAATGATTCTCCTCTATATTCTTCTCTTAGATCTTTAATGTCCTTCATTCCACAATAATTGCTCAGCAGAATTGGTACATTGCGAAAGTAATAAATCAGCTCTCAGATAAATGAAATTAAGGATTGACCTTTCATGCGAAAGTCCCAAAGAATGGATCGAGGAAGTGATTCAAAATTTTGATTCTTTCCTGGCAGACCATGCCGACTGTGAAAGGAAAGCTTCCGCCATGGCCATGAGTTTTGTGGCTAAATATCCCGATAAGAAAGAGATCATTCCCGAATTAATTGAAACTGCCCTTGAAGAAATCGAGCATTTCCGGGATGTCTATAGGATCATGGAAAAGAGGGAAATTTCCTTAAATCATGAAATTGGTAAGGATCCCTATGTGTCAGCATTATTAACCTATTGTCATAGTGGTCGGAAGGAAAGATTCCTGGACAGACTATTGGTTGCATCTGTAGTTGAAAGCAGGGGAGCTGAAAGATTCAAATTGGTTTATGAAAATTTGAAAGATTCCGAACTAAAAGAATTTTACCATAGATTGTGGGCATCAGAAGCCAAGCATGGAGAGGTGTTTGTTAAAATGGCCTTAAAGTACTTTGACGAAAAAGAGGTATTTGATCGTTTAGAATACTGGAAGGAAGTTGAAGGGAAGTGTTTAAAAGAATTACCAATTAAAGCTGCATTGCATTGAAAATTGACAATATCGATAATGAGATCTTTGAGAACATGCCAAATGTTGGAAAAGGGAGTGTGCTTATTTCTGAGCCATTCTTGAAGGACCCCAATTTTGAAAGAACAGTCATTATCATTTGCAAGCATAATCTGGAGGGGTCGTTGGGGTTCGTATTGAATAGACCAGTGGAGTTGACCCTCAAGGATGTTTCTGAAGAATTACTCGGCCTAGATAATAGCCTATTTGTAGGAGGCCCGGTACAACAAAACACTCTTCATTTCCTACATAAAGGACTGGTTGAGATCGAGGACAGTCAAAAAGTATCGCCGGGATTGTATTGGGGTGGGTCTTTTGAAGAGCTTAAATGGAAGCTGGAAAATGCTGAGATCAAAGATGAGGACGTCAGATTTTTTCTTGGTTATTCTGGATGGGATGAAGGCCAACTTCAATCAGAAATTGATCAGAAGTCGTGGATAGTTGCAAATCTGGGAGATGATTCAATATTCGATATTAAGCCCGAAGTTTTATGGAGAAGGGTATTAAAGCACATGGGAGGAAAATTCAAGGTAGTTTCCAATTACCCGCATGATCCCCGTTTGAACTAAGAAATTCTTGTTTTAGATTAGTAAAGCAAGTTATTCTTGTCAATTTTGATCACTAAGAAAAACAAGCCAAAAAATATTTATGGCAGCCTGGAAACAGGCTTTAAAAGGAGGATATATTATGGAAGAGGAAAAGAAGAAGAAAGCCTCAGATGAATCTGCAGAGAAGCCTGAGACCAATGAACAGGAAGCTCCCATAGAAGAGGAAACAGAGGAGAAAAAAGAAGTCGCTAAACCCGCAAAGAAGGATGTAGAAGAGCAAAAGGGATCTGATAAGGAATCAAAGCCAGAGAAAGAATCAGAAAAAGCCGAAGCTGAGAAAACGCCAGAAGGAGGGAAAAAAGCCAATCCCCAGTCCGGAGAAGGCAAGGATGAGGATCACCATGAGGAATATCATTTCAATGATGACGATCTCCATCATGATGATGAGGAACATTATGAAGACCTGAGCAAAGAGGAACTTCTCGAAAAGATCAAGGAAGTTACAAGCCATCCTATTGAAAGTATTAGAGAGAAGACCATTCAGGAAATCCATAAATGCTTTTATCACCTTGTAGAGGAGGATAAAAAGAAAGCACTCGAAGAGTTCTTAAAAGATGGAAATGCCGAAGAGGACTTTGATTTCAGGTCGGATAATGAGCTAGTATCCCATTTTGAGGATTATTATCGATCCTACAAGGACAACAAAAAACAGTTTCACGGAAACCAAGACAAGCTCAAAGAAGATAACCTTGCTAAAAAAGAAGAGCTCCTAGAGCGCCTTCGAAAAATGGTGGAGGGTGAGGTAGAAAACACTTCCATCAAAGCCCTGCGGGAAATTGAAGAAGAATGGAGGAAAGCTGAACCGGTAGTCGCCATTAGAGCCAGAGAATTATGGGCCAATTTCAATGCATTAAGAGACCGCTTCTATGATCAAAGATCTATCCTTTTTGAGCTCAAGGACCTTGATAGAAAGAAGAACCAAGAATTAAAGGAAGAGATCATCGAGAAAGCCAAGGAGCTTCTCAGTAAAGAATCCATGCTAAACGCTGTTTCCGAGCTAAAGAAGCTCCATGAAGAATACAAGCATATTGGTCCTGTGCCAAAGGAGATCAGGAGTCAATTATGGCAGAAATTCAAGGAGGTCTCAGATCAGATCCATGACAAGCGAAGAGAGGTTTCTGAAGAATTTAAGAAGGTCCTGGAATCGAATCAGGAAAGAAAAGAAGAACTGATCTCTAAGCTGGAGGAGTTAAAGAATTTCAGTTCTGACAGGATCAACGAATGGAATTCAAAAACCAAAGAGGTACTGGGTATTCAGGATCAATGGAAAAAGGTAGGACCCATTCCCAAGCAAAAAGCCAGGGATACATCGCGTGAATTTTGGGGCAACTTCAAAGGGTTTTTCAGGAAAAAGCAGGAGTTCTTTAAGGAGATCGATAAGATCCGAAACCAGAATCTTGAAGCAAAAAACAAGCTTTGTGAGGAGGTAGAGACCATCAAGGATAACCAGGATTGGGAAGCTGCTGCAAAAACCATTAAGGGCCTTCAAAGAAAATGGAAGGAGATCGGTCCTGTTCCCAGAAAAAAAAGCGATCAGGTTTATGAGCGATTCAAAAAAGCCTGTGATGACTTCTTCAACAGAAGAAGGGGCTTGATGGAAGAAAGGTCTGAGGAGTTCAATGAGAATTTCGAAAAGAAGAAAGAGATCAGTGCAAAGATAAAAGCACTAAAAGTCCTTGATGAAAAGAACTTTCCGGAGGTACAGGAAAAGGTTAAGGAATGGATGGCCATCGGTTTTGTTCAAAGGGATCAAATAAAGATTTCGAGGGATGAATTGAAAGAGAGCCTGGAGTCACTTATCAGTTCTGAGAAAGAGAGTGCTGATGAAAAGGTTGAGAATCTGAAGATCCGTATTGAGTCCCTTTTGATCCAGGCAGGTGCAGGTGGGCATCCAAGGGTTTTAAAAGGAAAAATAGATAAGATCAGGAAGCAAATTCAAAGCTTGGAACGGGATGCAGAAAACTGGAAGCAGAATGTAGAACTCTTCAGTAGGAGTGAGGGAGCAAGGAAATTGAAAGAGGAAGTGAATGAAAAGATCAAACTGGCGGAGGAAAAGATCAAAGCCTTGAAAAATAAGATCAAGATTTTAGGGCAATAGTGTTTCCAGATTCAAAATTGAAATATATTTTTGCGGCCGCTATTGCCTCCATAGCTCAGTTGGCCAGAGCAGCTGATTTGTAATCAGCGGGTCGGCGGTTCGAATCCGTCTGGAGGCTCCATAAATAAGGCCTGTTTTTTGCAGGTCTTTTTTTTTGACTTTGATCCTCATCAGCTCGCTTTTCTGCGGTTTTTTTTTGAATAATTTGAGCCAGTTCAAAGAAGCTTTTCGATATTGTCATAAATAGTTGGTAATCAACTAGTTATAATTGGTTTTTATGAAATAAAAATAATCTCGAATTGGCTTGTTTTCCGTATTTTTGCATGAAATTTTATGGTAAGACATGCTGACTGAAACTGAGATCAATTCAATACTCCAAAATCCTGAGTTAAAGGAGGAAGTCTATGAGCTGAAAAAAAGATTTCTAAAGGAAGAAGCTCCCTACATGGAGATCAGTGATGAAGACTTTCTTGGCCTTTTGATCCTGGCACCATCAATTAAAATTTCGCTTGCTGACGGTAGTATTTCATTCTTTGAAGAAAGAAGGTTAAAACGGAAAGCGAGGATGTTTTGCTCTGGAAAATTTCAGTTTTTTTCGAAAGACCCGATTTCTGTCGCTATGCCATTTCTGATCAAGAATTTTGAAAAATGGGAAAGTGATATTTTCGAGGTTTTAAAGGATGTGCTTACAAAGACGCTGAGGCAAAACAAGATGTTCACTCAAATGCTTCAAACAGCTGATGTTTCAAGTCAGGATCTTACCAGGGACCTATTAAATGCTCCAAATCTCCTATCTGGAGCTATGGCCTCAATCTTTGTTAATAGAGATGAGGAACTAATTAAATCAAAGAATATTTCAGAAAAGCAATATCAGGCAATAAAGGAAATAGGTCAATATCTTGAGTTTGATCAGCTACCCCTATTTGGAAAATTCGTTGATACTTATTCGGTAAAATAATTTTGAAATTCTTCCTTACCAGATTGTTTATGGGCATTGCCCTAGTGATATGCATGGGACTGAGTTCATGTAGCAAAAAATGCATTGTGAACGGTTGCCGGGTAAGGATGGAGCATCGCCACCATGGTCAAAAGTTTAAATCTCGAGTCAGACCCTGGTATGCTTACCAAAATCCGAAGATCGGCAGGGATGTAAAAAGAGATATTTCGCCTGATAAAATTCCTTGGAAATATATTGAACCACCTACAGCTCCCGAAGATGAGGATATGATGGCTTCGGCTGATGATACCCTTGGAATGGAATTCATTGATGATGAGGAGGGAGATGAATTCCTTGAAGAGGAGGATGATTTTTTGGAGGAAGAAGAGGACAATTTTGTAGATGAAGAAGAAGACGAAGCTGAGCCTCAAGTGACTCCTCAAGAAGAAAAGGAAGAGGAAGAAGAGCTTGATGATTGGGGTGGGGATGAAGAAGATTGGGGTGAGGACGAAAGTGAAGAGGAGCAGGGGATGAAGAAAGAAAAGAAGAAAGGTGAGAAAGAAGAGAAGAATAAGGAGGAGAGAAAACTAGAACAAAAGAAGAAAAAGAAAAAGAAGAAGAAAAAGGGAGAAGAGGATAAAGAAGAAAAAAGAGATCCATTTTTCTTTGAAGATGAGGATGATGAGGACGGGGATATTGATTGGTAAGGATAATACACACTTTTTAAAACTACATGGCTGAAGAAGCGAACATAATTCCCATTTACATAGAGGATGAGATGCGAGGAGCATACATCGATTATTCAATGTCGGTGATCGTCTCCAGGGCACTTCCCGATGTAAGGGATGGACTAAAACCAGTGCACCGAAGAGTTCTTTACGGAATGCTAGACCTGGGGGTAACTTATAATAAGCCCTATAAAAAATCTGCAAGAATTGTTGGGGAAGTTTTGGGTAAATACCATCCCCATGGTGATGCCTCGGTTTATGATACCATGGTCAGAATGGCACAGGACTGGTCGCTTCGATATACTCTGGTAGACGGACAAGGAAACTTTGGTTCGGTAGATGGCGACTCTCCAGCAGCTATGAGGTACACGGAGGCAAGATTGAACCGTATATCTGACGAAATGTTGGGTGACATCCGAAAAGATACAGTCGATTTTCAATTGAACTTTGATGACTCTCTGGAGGAACCCACCGTTCTTCCAGCCAAGATCCCCAATCTTTTAGTAAATGGAGCTGCAGGTATTGCTGTGGGTATGGCAACCAATATGCCTCCTCATAACCTTAGAGAAGTGGTTGCAGGGGTTAAGGCCATGATTGACAACCCTGACATCACAATTCCCGAATTGATGGGTATGATCACAGCTCCGGATTTTCCAACTGGTGGAATTATCTATGGCTACAGTGGTGTAAAATCGGCTTTCGAGACCGGAAGGGGAAGGATAGTCATGAGAGCTAAGGCTGAGATCGAAACATCTAAGTCTGGAAAAGAACAGATTATAGTTACTGAGATTCCTTTCCAGGTCAACAAGGCTATGATGATCGAAAAAACAGCCGGCTTGGTTAATGAAAAGAAACTTGAAGGGATCAGTGATATTCGTGACGAGTCAGATAGGAATGGAACCCGGATCGTTTATGACCTAAAAAAGGATGCCATCCCAAATATTGTCCTGAACAATCTCTTCAAGTATACCCAACTTCAGACATCTTTTTCAGTAAACAATATCGCTCTTGTCAATGGCCGGCCGAAAGCTCTGAACATCAGAGAGCTGATCTATCATTTCATTGAGCATCGACACGATGTGGTGACCCGGAGAACACAATTCGAGTTAACCGAAGCAGAGAAAAGAGCCCATATACTTGAAGGTTACCTTATTGCGCTTAACAACCTCGATGAAGTAATTGAATTGATTCGCGCTTCTAAGGATCCTGATGAGGCCCAAGATGGTCTTATGAAGAAATTCAAGCTTAGCGAGATTCAGGCCAAGGCTATACTGGAGATGAGACTTCAACGTCTTACAGGCCTTGAAAGAGATAAGATCCAAAAAGAATACGATGAGGTTATGGAACTCATCGAAAAATTGAAGGAGATCCTTGATAAGAAGGAGTTAAGGATGAACATCATCAAGGAGGAGTTGGATGAGATGGATCAACGTTACGGTGATGACAGGAAGACCGAAATCGTTCATGCCGAAGGGGATATCGATATTGAAGATATCATTCCGGATGAGCCAATGGTTATTACAATTTCACATGAGGGATACATAAAAAGAACTCCGCTCGTGGAATATAGAACCCAGGGAAGAGGGGGAGTAGGAAGCCGAGGAGCATCCTCTAAGGAAGAAGACTTTGTGGAACATCTTTTCATTGCAACTGCTCATAATTATCTGTTGATTTTCACCGAGTCAGGTAGAGTTTTCTGGGAGAAGGTATATGCCATACCTGAAGGTTCTAAAACAGCCAAAGGAAGACCAATCCAGAATGTTATCAATATCAATAGCGAGGAGAAGATCAAGGCTGTTATTAATACCAAGAACCTCAAAGACGAAGATTATGTGAACAATCATTACCTGATCTTCGCCACCAAGAAAGGTATGGTCAAGAAGACTTCGTTGGAAGCATACTCGAGACCAAGGCAGAATGGTATCAATGCCATAACCATCAATGAGGGGGATCATTTATTGGATGTTCAGCTCACCGATGGAAGTTCTGAGATCCTTCTTGGAGTTAGGTCAGGAAGGGCTATTCGATTTCATGAACAACAGGTTCGAGGAATGGGAAGGACTGCCGCTGGGGTAAGAGGGATCAAATTGGATGATGGAAAAGATGAGGTAGTTGGATTGGTAACCTCGAATAATGAGGATGATTCCTTGTTGGTCGTTTCTGAAAAAGGATACGGAAAAAGGTCAGCAAAAGAAGAGTACAGGGTCACTAACAGAGGTGGTAAAGGGGTTAAGACTCTGCAGGTTACGGATAAGACTGGTGATTTGGTAGGATTATTGAAGGTATCTGATAGCAATGAACTGATGATCATCAACAAGTCGGGTATTACGATTCGTATGAGTGTCGAGGATATCCGCCAGCAGGGTAGAGCCACCCAGGGCGTAAGGCTTATTAAGCTGAATGATAAAGATGAAATAAGCTCGGTTGCGAAAATCGATATTGAAACGATTGAGGGGGCTGAGGAAGAAATTGAGGAGCAGGATTCTCAAAAGGAATAGATTTTGTTGATTAATTTGTAGAACAATTTAAATAAGATGAAAAAGCTGTTTTTTGTTATTCTGGGTTCGGTTTTGTTGAGCGCAAATCCGGTTGAACTTTTAGCACAGGGTGCTGCGGTAACGAATACCCATTATGCCCTTCAAGAGGCTAAAGAATACATGGCTAATGGAAACCTTGAAAAAGCTGCTGATAAGCTAATGAACGCAAGGGAAAACATTGAGAAAGCCATTACCAATGAAAAGACGATGACCAAGTCCAAGACCTGGAGTTACAGGGGAGACGTCTATCGTCAATATCTAAGTCTTTCTGAAGATCTTCTGGATGTCAAGCATCTGGAAGCGGCAGAGATCTCTTTGGATTCTTATGACAAGTGCATAGAGTTGGACGCTTCTAAAAGAGGAGATTATAAAGTCCCAGCTCAAAATGGAAAAAACCAGATCTACCCGTTGATGTTCAATCTAGGAAATGCATCCATTAATGAGAAGAAATATACCACAGCAATGAAAGCATATGATCTTGTATTGAGGATCAACCCTATGGATTCAAATGCTGCTTTGAATGCTGGGTTGGCCGCTGAGAGGGCAGGAGACAAGGAAAAAGCCGTTGCGTATTATGGAAAGATGATCGGTGAGCAAAAAGTAAAAGATTATTACCCTTACATCAGGTTAGCAGAGTATTACAGTTCTAAAGAAGAGTATGATCAGGCTTTAAGCACTCTTTCAAGAGGAATTGAAGTTTGCACAACAAAGGAGGGAGTAAAGAATCTTCAAACTACAGAATTCAATATCTACCTGAAGTCAGGAAGGTTGGATGAAGCCATTTCAAATCTTGAAAAATCCATTGAAGCTGATCCTCAGAATGATGGAAACTATTCAAGACTGGGGCAATTGTTGGACCAAAAAGGCGAATCAGACAGAGCTCTTGAGAATTACACCAAGGCTTTGGAGCTTAATCCTGATAACATAGATGCTAACTATAACATGGGAGCATTCTATTACAACAGGGGAGCTGAAAAGCTCCAGAGTACCCGTGATATGGACTTGAAAACCTACCAAGCCAAAGGAAAGACCATTGAAAAAGAAGGTATTGAAGACCTTAAAAAGGCTAGACCATATTTTGAGAAGGTTGATAAAATGCAGCCAGATGATCCCGCTGTTCAAAACTCAATCAAGACAATTGACTCCTTCTTGAAAAATGCAGGAGGCTGATCATATGATCTTTTAAAGAAGAGCCCATTCTTAGAATGGGCTTTTTTTATGCTTTTATGAATCTAAACACCATTTCGAATCCTTTGCTATCAAGCCTGATAAAGTAAGTGCCGGGTTTTAGAAAGGATACATCAATCAGATTCTTTGACGACAGTGTTTTTCCCTGGTACCAAATGGAACTCTTGTTATCATAAATAGTATAACTGGGAAGCTTGGCGGAATTCCAACCCTGGAGTTCAATTATCAAGTTCTTTTCAACTGGGTTAGGTCTTACCCATGCCGCTCTTGGATCTAATTCCGTTGTAAAATTGCCATTTGGGGGTGAACTGGGAACAAAAACAATCCTTCTCAGCCTTCCTGCCCCTTCAGCTAAGTATAAGGTATCTTCCGAGCGACTAAAATGAACTCCAAGAGGTCTTTGAAAAGTAGCCTGGCTCAGGGGCCCGTCGGTTCCACCAAGGGTGGAGCCCGCGAACAAAGTAACATTACCCTGCAGATCAACCTGGTAGATCTTATGACTGTTATCATCAGAAGTCACATAGAACAAACTATCCTTTGTTCGATAGGCGATGTTCGCCAAACGGGCCCCCATAATGTTTGTGAAAAGGGTAAAAGCCCCTGTGGCCGTGTCAATCTTCCACATGTTACCTCCTCCAGAATTGCACATATAAAGGCTTCCGGAAGAATCAATGGCAATGGCCTGAGGCTGAAAGAAGACCGAAGTATCCATGAACGTAAAGTCATTTCCGTTCTGAAGGATTTTGTGAATGGTGGTAGCCGCAAAATTTGGCGGACCTCCATAATTGGCAACATAAGCATTGCCGTCCAAGCCCATCGCCACTCCTGCCGGACCATCCAGATTGGTAGCCACATTACTAACAATCCCCGTATTCTGATTGTATAGTTTAACTGTTCTGTCATCGAAGCAGGGAACGATCAATGTCGAATCATTGAACTGGGCAACGTTAATTGCTCCTAAAAACCCATTGGGCCCATTCGGGTTAAAAAACCCATCCTTTTTTGGATTGGCGATTCCCAAAGTGGTAATATTTCGTCCAGCTCCCGGAGTGGTATATAGGGTGCTGTCGTTTAAAAGAAAGATTCCATCAATGATGTGGGGGTGTGTAACGATGGTCTCAACATATTGGGCTTTGGAAATTGATGGAATCCAAACGAATGCAAGGCATAGTATATAGGGCAAAAACCTCATATTTCTAATTTAGGCATTGCGTAGACTGGCTATCTTTCAATTCATCACAAGAGACGCTTTTTCCTGATGAAAATCTAGGAAAATCACCCATATTGGGTTACTGATTTTGAAACAGTCTTCTAAAAAACCAGTCTAATTCAAGGCCTCGGGTTTATCCGAAATCAATTCCAGACCTTCTATTTCCTTCCAATTTTGGCCGTTTCGCAGAAAGAATAGCCACCCTACCATCAGCTACCCGGGTACATTCAGGAAATACCTGAAAAGCATAATATCGATCATATGGAACTATTTGGTTCAGATGAATTGGATATATGGTCTTATTCTAGTCTTGACCAAACCTCCTTATAATAAATCCCGTTTAACTTTACCGAGCCTAGCTTAGCTGATAAATATGCCCAGATCCTCCATTTGTCTCTTATTCATGGCTTTCCTGTTTCAAGGGGGAATCTTGTTTGGTCAATCTCAATCATACGTTTCGCCAAAATACATAAGTGGGATTTCTGCAAATGACATTTATCAGGTATGGATGCAATCGGATCGTCATTTTACCAATGGCATCACGCTTGAAGTTGGGCATCCGGGATTAGGAAACAAGGCCAGCAGAACGGCACTACTTGGATTTAAAAAAGGGCAAGGGATCTTTGAGGATCATAACTTGGCCATCAGGCAGGATCTTTTCACACCGACCAACACCATACTTACCATATTGGATTCCTTGGATAGGCCCTATGCAGCCACACTCGTTGCAGATTATGGAAGAATAACATCTGATTTTAATAAAGCCAGGCAATTAGAAACCCATCTTGTATTTGGAATTACCGGTCCTACCGCATTTGGTGGGCAACTTCAAAATATGGTTCATACGATCATCGGGAATGATAGTGTCAATGGATGGGATCTTCAGATAAGCACAGGCCTTGTTTTAGATTATCGCGTGAAATACAAGCACCAATTACCTTTCAGTACCTCTTTGAGTGAAGTTAATTGGGTTTCAGAGGCCGGTATTGGTACCATGAGTAATGGATTGACGACCGGTTTAGAATTCAAATTCGGACTGTTCAGAGACAGCTACATCAATTATAATGGTTTGTTCAACCGAGCATACAAGCACCAGGTGGACAAAGAAGATTTCAAAGATTTTCGCAAGGGTAGGCTAGGGGCTATTCCAAATAGGTATAGAACCAAAGGTGGAATGGAGTATTATAACAGAAGAGTAAATCGCCCCTTACAGATATATGCCAGTTGGCAGATCATGAGCAGATTAACATTGTATGATGGAACCATTCAGGGCAGTTTGGTATCCATAAATGAAAGCACTCACACTTTAGGATGGCATGCTTATGATCATGCCCAACTCTTTTCCTCCCTCCAGATCACTCTGGATTATAAGTTTATCAACCTGACTTTCCGTAAGGTTGTTGAAAACGATGATGTGAATCCCAAACAGCTTTTTGGCTGGGGTGAGATCGACATTTTGGTCCTTTTTTAGAGCCAAAGATTATTTGGTTGACAATTTTATTTCATTTATAAATTGTTGATAATCAGTGTTTTATACATGTATGTATAATTTATAAGTTAATATTCGCTAAATTCAGCGCAATGAGGTACGCAAACTTGGGTAAAGGGAAATCTGGACCCACAAAACTGAAACCAGATACTGGAAAGAACTGGCCACTTAAACCATGTGTCACCAAGACAAAATGATTGTTTTATATGATAACAGTTTTAAACAATATCTGTAAGATTATGAACCCGGCCAAAGCCAATGATCAGAAAAAGCAAGCGGTGACGCCTTCGAATTTACTCGTGCGTAACCTCTCATCAGACCTGGGCTTACAGTACAGTCTAATTATATAACCCACTTTTTAAGCTGATTCGGAATTGATAACTTGATTCCAAATCTCGGAATTTGATAGGAAGATTACTTTACTTCATAGCCCTATACTTACTAAGTCTCAGTGCCTTTTCCCAGGCCTATGAATCTTTTGTGGTAGACCCCATGCCCGAGGGCGTGTCGAACAATGCCGTGGTTGGTGCCACTGTGAATGACACCTTTTATGTGTACTCATTTGCCGGAATTGACAACAGTAAGCTATGGTCCGGGATCCACCTCAGGTCTTATCGGTACAATACGGTTTCAGGCATTTGGGACACCTTGTCTGATCTGCCTGACACCTTGGGTAAGATCGCAGCAGGAGCAAGCCTTGTAGGGGATACCATTTACATCATAGGCGGTTACTATGTCTATCAGAATGGCAATGAGGCCACTTCTGCCCATGTTCACCGATTCAATATCAAAACCAATTCGTACATGAGCGATGGAGCCCCCATGCCCGTTCCGGTTGATGACCAGGTGCAGGTCGTTTATAAGGACAGCCTGATCATACTGGCCACGGGATGGAGCAATGTGACCAATGTACCCGATGTTCAGGTATATGATCCTCATAGTAATTCTTGGACAGCTGCCACCTCAATGCCTAATACGAATTCTTATAAATCCTTTGGGGCTTCTGGAGCCATAGTGGGGGATACGATATTCTATTTTGGCGGAGCACAGAGCTCTGGTTCTTTTCCGCCTCAATTTGGATTAAGAAAAGGCGTGATCGATCCTTCGGATCCAAGCCAGATCTCCTGGTCCTTTGATTATTTTGACATGGCTGTACGAGGATATAGAATGGCCTCTTTTAGCACAGAAGATGGATATGTGCACTGGATAGGAGGAAGCTACCAAACTTATAACTACAATGGATTTGCATATAATGGAAGCGGAGGAGTTCCACCCATTGATCGGAATCTGATATTTGAACCCCAAACAGGAAGATGGGAGGAGGAATATTCCTATTCCTATCCAATGGATCTGCGGGGCATAGCTCAACAAAACGATAGCATCTTGTTTCTTGCTGGAGGGATGGGGCCTAATCAGCAGGTAAGCGATTCCTGTTGGAGACTTGAATTGCGACCCTTCCAATTCAATTCTATTTCCGACAAAATACTGGATCTCCAGCTGACCATCTACCCAAATCCATCCGAGGGATGGGTAAGGATTTCCGGCCTAAATGAAGTTGACCAATTGATGATCTACCGCACTCAAGGAACATCAATACCTGTTGATTATCAATTAGATAAAGTCATTGAATTAAACTTAAATCCTGGTTATTACATTCTCATTGCCAGGAGCAAAGATCGTATGGTCCGCAAAGCGATAATTATTTCGGAATAGCCCGCATTACTTTAGTTAGATGATAGCGAGGTATTGGCTTTTTTCATTTCTACTAGTAGGTCTCTCAACTGATCTTTTTTCTCAACGCTACGATTTTGGCTTGGGTTCTGTGTATGGATCCGAGATCAACTCTCCTGGCTTGAATACCAGGTACTATGTTAATTCCAATGATCATAGGTTTTGCTTTGGACCTGAATTCACAATATTCTATCCCCATGAGGAAGCTTATGGTGCCCTAACAAAAACCAAGAAATTGTGGGAATTCAACCTGAATGCTCATATCAATTTCATGCTTATTGGTAACCTTGGTTTCTATCCGCTAATCGGCCTTAATCACAGCAGGGAGTCTGAAGAATTAAGTCAGGCCAGGGGAGAAAATGGATTTTTGGTCAAAAATGAATGGGGTATGAATCTTGGGATCGGGCTTCATTACGATCTGCCAAAGCATTATATTCTCTTTTGCGAGTATGATTATTTATTAAGCCCCCTTGGTCAGCATACAGTCATGCTGGGTGCTCTTGTGGGTTTTGGCCAGATCAAATCCAATGATGATTCAGAGCCAGTTTTCATGCATCATTAGGGTTTAATTCCCTTTCCTCAGGAATATCACCCACCTGGTAGTAAGCATGAATTCTTTGGATTAATCCGTCTTTAACATAGATCCATTCACTTACCTCCATTTCAAAATGCTCAGCCGTGTTATGGATCTTATATCTGAATGCCGCCTTATCCTCAAAGTAGATATCATCTTCTATCTGGATCTTGTTCTCGAGGAACTTTGCCCGGTTCGCTCTAACCAGATCTAGATAGGTATCTCTTCCAATGATGGTTCCATAAGGGCTGCAATGTTCAAAATCCTCAGATATGGGAAGGTTTTCAAAATCTCCCGTTTCCCAGCAGTCAAACCATTTCGCGCATATTTCTTTAACCATCCTGATTGGGTTGATTCAACAATATTGTGAAGATTTTGGGCAAATTCTACCCTAAATCCCAATACGGTACTAATTTACTCAAATGGAATTCAGAAAGTAAATGGGTGAAAAATCTAATTGAAATCAAAAGGTCTTTTCATACCTTTAGCTGTGTTCGTTGAGAAAATAACAGTCCTATGATCAAGTATTTTGAAAAAATTAAGTCTCTTTCGACCCTTTTCATAGCCCTTGGTTTTGTAATGGCTATAAGCCTTAGCTCTTGTAGTGGAGGCCAGGAGGCAGAGTCTGAAAGTATAGAAGCTACCGATGAATCAGCTGAAGCTGAAGCCGGACAGGAAGAGGCAGATGAACATCCAGCCGGAGAGCATCCTGCAGGTGAACATCCAAGTGCCGAGGATGATTCAGATACCACTGAAGAAGGCGGCGGTGAGCATCCCGAAGGAGAGCACCCTTCAGACGCGGATGATACCGAAGGCTAATTCTTAACTTTCATCCTTTACCCTTTCGAATGAGAATGTGGTCTTTGGGAAAACCTGTTCTCCATTAATTTCCATAAAAGGATAAGCTAAAAAATTGATGGGCCCGGACGCAGGCAATGGATTGGGACTTAGGTCATTTCCCCGTGTAAATTCGATTCTGTTTGCCGGATGATGTCCAAAGTAATATGTGGCCAGGGGAGTGTACTTATTTCCCTCGCTGATATCTACAGGCCACCATTTTCCTTCCGCATAGAATTCTGCCCAGCAATGATACCCATCTACCTTTCCTTCATTTCTCTCAGATGGAATTGCGGCTCCAACAGCAAATCTTGCAGGAATGCCAGCTGATCTTGACAGGGAAATAAAGAAGGAATGGAATTCCGTGCAATTCCCTGATTTTACATCGCAGGCATAGTTTGCATCTCCGGTTCCATAAGTTCCCTGCTTGGCATATCGGACATTGTCTATGATATAATCGTATAGAGCTCTTGCCTTGGTAAGGGGAGTGGTGGCCATCTTTTCAAGGAACACCTCTTGGCAAATCTCCTCGAACCTGTCACCAACAGGTTGGTGGATTCCGGGCTCAAGGAAGTCCTTTGGCTCACTGTCATCCTGGTAGGAAGATTTTTCCAGGCGCTCTATGGCATATTTCAATTTGATCCTTTTACCGCTTTCTTCTCTGTCCAGATCCATAAATAAAACCTGGTTCTCTCCATCATCAAGATTGATCAATTCTGCGTTTTCTGGAGTCTCCATTTCGATGATCTCCACCTTTTGGAATCGATCGGATTGCGGGATGGGGATCCAGACCCTTGCCTCACCTGCAATCTCAGGAAGATCAATCTCATAGGAAAATATAAAGCGATCGATAAGTTCGATTACACCAAGAAGCTCATTTGAACTCTGTTTTACCGGGACAGTAAACCAGGTCTTATCCTCCTTTTGCTTCCAGGAATAAAAGGGCTTTCCGTTTAGTTTGTGAATGTTTTCCCTTGTCACTTCCATTTCTTCTGATGTGCCTTTCATAAAGAAATCAACATCATAGACATCTCCATTTTCGGTAGCCAGGTCAACACAGGCAAAGAACTCATCTGGACCCAGGACGGAAAGATATTCTGTGTGGACCCTGACCAATTTCAGTGAAAGATCCAGACTGTCATTTTTGAAATTGAAATAGCCTCCGCCATCTTTTACCCTTTGTTCAATATTTACTCTGATGCCTCTTTCAACATCCTCTATTGTAGCCTTCTTTGCTTTGTTTTCTTCCTTTTGAGACTCGGGACTCTGAGTGCAGGAAAGAGCAATAAGGCCAAGAAGAAGAAATAACCTGTATTTGAGCATATGCCAAATATCAATATTAATTCTATGCTTAGGCCCAGTTCCTTTCTTCGAATGATAATGAAGTGCCGCTTCTGAGATGAAAACATAATAGTTCATAGGTGAAAGGGTTGGTCGGAACTCATTGATTTTTCGATAATTATGTTCTAATATGCAAGAGCCCAGCTATTGAAAAGAACCAGAAAGGTAACGATGACGCCAAGAACTAATCGCCGAGCACCGTCAAATGAAGTCGAGCAAGAACTTCAAAGTCTGAAAAAGCTCGCAAAAGATCTAAAAAGACAATTAAAGAAGGAGTACAGCCAGGGTGCTCACCCTGAAGAGCTCAGATTCAATCTCGCAGCGGCCTCTGGACAAAAAGAATCTTTGGAAGCAGAGATAAGAAGGGCAAAGGCACAGGCAAAAAAGAGGAAAAAGGAAATCAGTCTTTGGAAGAATTGGTTTACAGGCCTTACCGAAAGCGATACATCTGAGGAATTCCAGCAATTACAGCGAGAGATTCGGTGGCGATCTAAAGAGATTGCAAACCTGGAGGCGAAGATTGCTTCTTTGTTTGAGGCTAAACTTAATGTAGAGCAAAAGCTGGAGATGACTCGATTGAGGTTGAAGACAGAAGAATCCGGCACAAGAGTTCGTACGGTGGATGAAGATCCACGCTGGCTTGGGCTGAGGGCCCAAATTGAAAAACTTGAAAAAGAACGAAAACATTGATATGGCAGCTGAAACAAAAAAAAATTCGATCGAAACAGGCTTTATCGACTTGATGAAAAGTAACCCCTTGTCTAAAAGTTCTGAAGCCAAAGATGGGAAATACTATGCAGCATTAAGCCATGTGGATCAAGATCCAGTATCTGGTAAGTGGGAAGCAGTTTTTGAAATGGCACCCAAAGATTGGGTGGATAAAGTGGTTTTTGTTGATGAGAGGTTTAAAAAGGCAGCCTCATTTAATATGCCCTACGCACCTACAGCGACACTTCGAGTTCGAGACGTGACAGAAGAACAACTACGGACCTACTTGGGGGCAGACAAGAATAATTCCTTAGAGAATTATGAAGGGATATGGTTTTTGATTGAAGAAACCAAAGAAAATACAATTGCTCCTACAGAATTTACCGGAGACATAGTTTTTGAAGACTAGCAGTATGAACAGGGAATTTGTAAAACATGCCAAGTGGAAGAGGAACTAAACGAGCCAGACTAACCGCTACTCAGCTTCCAAAAGAGAAAGTTGCGAGATTGGAGAAGTTGCTAAGACCCCATGACAAGGGAGATCCAGAAAAAGCCGATCATCCAGAACAAATAAAATTTGCTGCTATCATGGATGTTGGTCAGGGATCTTGCAATGTGCTTTTTGATAACAATGACCTGCCAAAAGTATACATAGACATTGGCTCATCTGGTAACGGCAGTAGTCCATCAAGACTTTTTGAACACGGCCCTTGTCTCTCGAATCCTGAGCAGACGATAATTGTGTTGTCTCATTGGCATAGAGATCACTACAAATTGGCTACTTACCCTCTTGATGAAAGGAAAGGAAATCTGGTAGCTAAGCGGAGTAAAGAATCTCTTTGGATAGTTCCAGATCAGAAATTGGTTTTTCAATCAAGAAATCTGTTTGAAAGCCTCACAAATGTCATTGTATTAAGAAATGACCCTCAGTCCAGCGATAGCATTGGTTATGCTTATAAGGATCTACCTTGGGGAAGTATTGTCACATGTTCGGGGAGCGATCGAAACAACGGTGGTCTGGCGGTGTATGCCAAAATAAAAACCGACCCTTCTGAGGTTGTTAGATTGCCTCAGTACACCTTGTTTACTGGAGATGCCAGTTGTGGATTCATCCCTAATCATGATGGGTTGAAAAATCACCTCACAGGTTTGACAGCCCCCCATCATGGAGCCCATACACATCATGCTACAGAAAACATACCTAGACCGGCACACGGTGCTGTTGGGAAAGTAGCATTTTCCTATGGTATTTCGGATTGGGGTCCTCCAATTAAACGACATTATGGACACCCCAGTGATCAGTCAATAGCGGCCATCAGAGATGCAGGGTGGGAAAAGATGTACAGTACCGCTGAAAATGGACCGCGCAGTAATGTTCAGGGGAGGGGGAATATCAAGTTTGATGAAGATTTGCCTGCAAATCCAAATGCCGTCTATGTTCATGATAGTGATCACTGCACTTTCCAAAGCTTCAAAAATTAATCAGCATGTCGGGGACAATTACCATTGCTACTCTTGATCAACTAGGGGATCATGCTCACCAATGGCCAGAAGGAAAACCATATCCCCTCGTTGTGAGTCAATTTTCATCTGAACTGATTTCAGGGTTTTTTGGGATTCTTGGACTTGACGATATCACGCTTGCAGACCTAATAATAGAAGAAAACTCAAGCCAAATCATTCTCCTTGGTACAGCGTCTATATTTGGCCAGAGCTCGGTGCATTCTAAGCTGATTTTCTCTGACTATGAAGGACAATTATACTTGAATTCAGTTTTTGAAATGCCGGAAAACGCTGTTGCCGATCTACCCGGAGCCCCGGAATTTCCAGTAAAGAAAATAGAGCTTAATTTTCATACGCACCCAGAGCTCAGTACAGTAAGCTGCTATCTCAGCGGTGAGTTGCAGGTGGGCAAATCAACGATACCCATAAATCTTTTGTTTCCTACTTATGAAGGGGATTGGCTATTGAGTGCCAACCTGGAGTCAGTGGCAAACATTTCCCTTGCTGAAGAGGATCTGAATAAAGTCGTGGGGAACAGTGAGCTCCTCTCTATACTACCGCCTGAAATTAAAGACTTTGGTTCGTTGTCTATTAAGGATGTCCAAATGGCATTCGACCCAAAAGCTCCAAATTTTTCCTTGTTCTACATTCTCTTCGAACATAAAAAAGAATGGGAGCTATTTGGGGGTAAGCTGATCCTAAAAGACCTTTCCTTGTCGTTTAGAGTCGAGAACCCTCTGTCAAAGAAAAAAAGAGTTATCCGATCGGAATTGACCGGAATAACAAAAATTGGAGGAGTGAGTTTTGCTGCGAGAGCAAAATTTCCGGATGCTGAATTCGGCCTCGATCTGGCAAAGGATCAAAAGATCAAGATTGCTGTAATTGTCAATCATTTTTGGCCTGAATTAAAGAATGTACCGAAAATTAACCTCAGGTATTTGACAATCCAAGGTAGTATTAAGGAGAAATCTTTACACATTGAGTTGGAGGCAGACGATATGTGGCAGCATCAATTTGGTGCTATCAAATTAGAATTGGAAAACCTAAGGATGGGATTGTCCATAGATGCCTCCGGCATCAGTGGTGAAATGTCAGCGACACTTGACTTTGTCGGTCAGCACCTGGTGCTTTCCGCTATTCTGGAAGATAGCCTGACCATCTCCGCGCGGATGCATGAGATTACCCTTTCAGAGATTATCAAGGAGCTCTTTCCGGATCATAGCATTTCGCTGGATCATTTCGACTTGAGCTTCTCTGATGTTAGTTTTCAATTGGTTCCTCAACGCAAAGAGTTTCGCATTTCAGGACAATCCAAGCAATCAATTTCCATCCCAGTAGGCGTTGACTCGTTAGAGTTTAACCAGGTGACATTTGAGGTGGAGCGTCTAAAAAGAGCTAATAAATATGAAACCACAGGCTTTCTAAAGGCCACCTTGGAGATCGGTACCTCTAACTTTGATTTTTACTATCGCTTTCCTGGTGATTTTGTATTGAAGGCTGAACTTCCCGAGCTGAATCTTTCAGCAGTCATTCAGGATTTATGCGGGACAGATGCTCTTATTGGATTTCCTGCTCCCTCAACCATAACTGGCATGAGGTTCCAAAATGTCCAGTTTGACATTGCACCAAAGCAGAGATCAGTGTCAATTAGTGGCAGCACGGATCTTGGAGATGGAGAATTGCACATAAAGAAATCTAGTTCCGGTAAGTGGGGCTTTCTTGTTGGAATTGCTCCCCCTGAAAAAATCCCATTTTCTGCAATAGATCCAGCACTCAATAGCCTTGATGGGTTAAAATTTTCGAATGCTTCCTTCATTATCTCTTCGGTTAGAAATACGAACATAAATCTGTCCACTGTAAACATGCCTCCAAACGGGGTTACTGTTAGCAAGGGGCTTAATTTCTGTGCTGATATGGATATGAGTGGGCTTGGGGTCGATGAATTAGCTGGTGTGAAATCCCTATTCGTGAATGCTGCCATTGGCAATAGGCCAGCCAACTTCATTATTGAAGCTGCCCTGGATGGCAGCATTCAACTATCAGAGTCCGTCTCTTTTGGTGATATGCGATTTCGTCTTCAACCGGCACCTTCAAATTTTTCAATCGGCATACGAGGCTCAATAACTGCCAAACTCAAAGAAGACCGACTTGTGTTCATCGGAGGAATGGAACTAAAGCCTCTGTTAAGAACTGCTTCGTTTCAAGCCATGATGAGTGCATCCTGGAATGAGCCATTTGGTTTCAAGAATGTGACCGTTACTGATGTTGCAGCAGATATAGGACTCACTATCGTTCCTCCTCCATCTCCACCTCTTCCAGTTATAGGTTTGGCTGGAAGCCTACGGCTGGGAAACATCCAAGGTTCCGCCGCTGTACGCTTTGATTCGGCGCTACCCTCTAAAAGCATGCTGGCCATAGCGTTTGAAAAGCTGGATCTCCTGGATTTGATCAAAACCTTTTGTAGGCCTGAGATTTATAAATCAATACCCAAGGAGATCAGTTCCACGGTCATAAGTGCGGGAATGGAGGAAGTAGATATCTATATAGTACCGCAGCCAACCCAGATAGTTGACTTGTATTATGATCCCGGAATCACCATAAAAGGCAGGTTGTCGATTGGAGATTTTGATGCCTACGCACATATAAATTTGGACTATTCTTCAGGCTTATTGGTAGAGGGAGAAATGGATACAATTGAGATTGCCGGCATACTTAAAATTTCCGGCAGTCAAGATGAGCCCAATCCTAAACTATTACTTGATCTAAGAGCAGGAAAAAAAGCAGCACTCGAAGTTGCAGGATCAGTTCTTATCCTCGGGGTACAAGCTGAAACCCGGGTTAGCCTCTCCGATACTGAGTTTCACTTTTGGTTGAATGGAAAGATTTTTGATCTGTTCGAAGCCTCCTTAGAAGCCCGTGGAGGTCGACTTGAAAGCGGAAGTGAAATCTACATCAAGGCCTCCATGAAGAACGACCTGTTCTCCTATTTGAGGCAAGAGCTGACAGATACGATTAAGGCTGCGGCAGATGACGCTACTGAAGAACTGACCATGGCTCAAGAGGACCTTAGCTTAAAGCAAGAGGAGGTTAACAAGATTAACCAAGAAATTGACCGAATGCGTTCAATCATCCAAAAAGAACGAGATCGGGATGAAAGAAATGTACGAGAGGCAAGGAAGGAAGTGGAAAAATTTAAAAAAGAGCTAAGTCGATTGAATTCGCAGATTAAGAAGTTCAGGAACATTGTCAAAAAAGAGAGGGAGAGGGATGAACGCAGAGTGCGGAATGCAAGAGCAAAGGTGAATTCGTCTAAAAAGGATGTCGACGGACTGAAAAAGCAAATTGACACGATGAGACGGACTATTGGCTCTGAAAGGTCCAGAGACACCAAACGAATCAGCGATGCTAAAAAAGAGGTGACCAAAGCTCAGAGCTCAGTTAATAGTTTGCAATCTCAGATCGACAGTTCGCATAAGAGAATTAAGACGGTTAAAGGATATATAAAGAATAAAAAGAGCTGGTATGACAATAAACCCTGGTATGATAAAACCTGGGCTTGGGCTGAATATTCGGCTTATGCAGCGGCTAAGGGGGCTGAGATCAGTGGCTTGTATGCCAAGATAGGGGGACTGGAAACAGCTAAACATACGGCCGTTGGAGCTTTGGAAGTCGCTAAGCAAGTTTTAAAAGGAATAGAAGCCGGAGCCAAGACATTCCCAATAGATGCTGATCCTCGGATGGTTGGTCTCCTTAGTGCACATGGTACAGCAAAGGGGGCTTTGAGTCTTGCATCAAAAACGCTTTCCAGCCTTGAGAAAACCATTAAGACCTTTCCAATCGATGCAGATGTACGTATTGCTGGGCTAATAACCGCTCGTATTACTGCCATTGGAGCATTAAAAGTTCCTCAAGAAACTTTAAAGTCTCTGGAAGCAACAATAAAAAGATTCCCGATTGATGCGGATGTTCGCATTGCAGGGCTCTTTACAGCCAGAGATACTGCAAATGCTGCATTGGAGTTGGCTAAACTTACACTTGAAGGGCTTAAGGAGGCAGTAGGCACCATGGCTGACGTTGGAGAATTCATTGCGGAAAAAGGCCTAGGGGGGCTGGTAGATGTGAAAGAAGCAAGCTTTGAAGGAAACCTTTCCATGGTCAATTCAGGGTACGTAAGTCTTTCAGTGAAGATCGTATTTATGGGCAAGGAAAGCGAGCACAGCTTTGCATTTAACTTTCACAACCCTGTTGCGGGTGTAAAACTGCTGGTTCAGGATTTGGTTTCCAAAAAATAAATGGGCCTGAAGACAGGACGAAAAAACTATTGGATCGTGAATTCAGTGCTTGCCAAAAGCTTGCCATTTAAATCCGATACTTCAACTCTATACAAACCTTTGGCCGGAAATGCGGTCTTGTAATCATGGATTCTGTTTGATGAGCTTTCTACTTTTATTTGCTTGGGATCCCTGATTTCTTCACCATTAGCTTTTTTCCAAACGAGCCATAGTCGCTGATATCTTTGGACATTATGAACTTTAAAACGAACATAAACACGTTGCCCAAGCCTAAAGGAATTCTTATGGATATCTTCCATTCCGCTTTCAAATGATATTTGATCCGTGGTATAGATGGTTTCAATTTTAATAGTAGAGTTAGTGCTCTCTGAACTATGATCAGGGGGAGGAGAACTTGTTGGCTGTTCGGATTCACTTACAGAGTCTTGAAGATCAACGGGTGACTCACTTTGAGAACTATCCGTTTGGATAACTTGCTGGACAAGTTGTTGGTCGGGAGGATTTTCAATCAGCTCTTCATCCATTGTGGTTGAATCTGGACTTGCTGAAATGTTGCTACCAATTTTATCATTCCAGGCTATAGATACAGTTACGCTTGTGGCATTCCCTCTTTCATCTGCCAATCCTGATAATTCGGCAATGTTGATCCCCCCGATGATATATTTTTCTGCTAGTTTTTGGTAGGCGATGGTTGCTCTTCGCATTGAAACTCTGCTATTATAAACCACATCCGCATCCTGGGTCGCGAAGCCTGTTAGAAACAGAACCGGGACCATATTTTGAGCCCTACTGGTTTGGTTTAAATAATCGTCTATTTCCTTAAGAACTTGGGATTCATTAACCATGCACACATATTCGCTTGCACAGCTCTTGTCGAATTGTATGGTGAACGTTTTTTCATCCTGATAAAGAGATTGTAGGTCAACGATGCCCATTAATTTGTTGACCTTTTTTACATCCTCCAAATCGGTTTGCAGTTCATAGTTGGCCTCTTCGAATTGAGAGATAACAGAAGCTATGACTGCACCCTTATCCTTTGTATTAAGAAAGAGATAAAGCACGCCTGCCATGATTAGCAAGGTTAAAAAAAGCATGATTTTTTGGCTACGTCGCTGCCGGGAATACTGAGTTTGTAGTTCTGTAATTAGCTCATCGGATTTACTTGAAGATGGTGCTCCGGCTTTTGCTACAGCTTCTTCATTGGTCTTTTTTCCCAGCTTCGTTCTAAAGGCTGCTATGATTTGAAAAAGGGCGGCAAAAACAGCCACCACGGTGGGAATTATGTATTGGGTAACCGCGATGTGCCAGTCTGGATTTAACAATGCGTTGGTGGTCGATTCCTCCATAGGAATAGTATCTTGATTTGAAAACGTATTTCGGGTCTCTTTGAAATTTAATAAAAAATCTTTTTTTTCTAAAAACCATTTCAATGTTTGAAAACAGCGTTTTCAAAACACTAGCCGTTAATTGAGAAAGAAGTCAAACCCTGAGATCGTGAAATCAAGAATCCAACAGCTAACCGTCAAAATTCTTTTCAGCCACTTTTTATAATTCACTCGCGAATGCTGTCATCATAACATGGTTTGAGCAATGAGTAGGGCTTGACCCTCTTTGGAAAGGAGGGGCTACGATATTTGCCAATCAGACCGTGGCTGTGGAACCGAATGAATCAAAGTAAGGGATTATGAGCCTAGGCACTTTTGGATAGATGCTTTCTTAATCTATTATCTTTATGGAAATCAACTAGCCATGAAGAATCTCATATCCACCATTTTATATCTGCTTCCATTTGTTCTTTTTTCTTGTCACACACATAGGGCAGACCCCCCAGATCATTGGATCAAGAAAGTCAACAACAACGTCATCGGTCAGATCACCTTTGACAATGGAATTTTTAACTGTGCCGAAACCGCCAAAAAACATGTGATCTGCGTCCCCTATCTAGACACTTTGGATCATGCATGTGCTGTCTTTGTGACCTTCACGGATGGGAGTCCCCGAGAGCGGTGGTCAAAGTCATGCCCGGATTATGGCACGACCGATACTTTGTTATTTGATGATGGGCAGTTCACTTATTTCTATGGAACAAAAAACCCTTGAAATGGGCAACCCAAAAGGAATAAACACCAATCTTTCTTATTTCACGATCAGGAAGATCATTGGTATCCTTGGCATGGCTATACCTGTACTAACTAGTCTGGTGGCCTGGGAATACCTCTGTTCCATAAGTCATAGCTATTATACCAGGGCGAGTCCTTTGTTTACTGGAATATTGATCCTATGCGGGGTCTTTCTGATGTCTTACCGAGGTTATAAAGAACCGGGAGAGAGGTTTTCTGATAATCTCATTACTTGGATCGCAGGAATACTAATAACGATCGTTGCTTTGGTTCCTACTCCCTTTAGTGAAACGGGCAAACCGTGCCCTGAGGGATTTTATCTTTTCTGTCATTCAGACAAGCTCTTAGGCTTAGTTCATTTTGGAAGTGCTTCTCTTTTCTTCGTTCTAATGGGCTATTTGAGCATCTTTCATTTTCGAAGAGGCCCAAAGGATCAGGAATTTTCCAAGGGTAAAAAAGAGAGAAATTTTGTTTACCTGGTTTGTGGTATCACCATGTGGTCGGTACTCTTTCTTTCCGCCATTTTAATTTTTGGCTTTAATGCCAGCAGGGGAAACAATATGATCTTCTGGATCGAACTTATCCTTCTGCTGTTCTTTGGCATCAGCTGGCTGGTAAAGGGGAAGGCATTAGCAGACATGAAGGCTTTCTTCAGAGTAGGGAAAAACGTTTAATCCTTGAATAGAAAGCAAAAAAATAGCTCTTATAAAAGAGCCATTTTCCACTTCACTTTTTAAGAATTAGGAATTTTCCGATGATTCATCCTGAGCTGGATTTTCTCCAGCTTCATTTTCATGAGGTTGACAATGATGCCCGTGATGATAATGATGGTGCCCATGATAGCCCCAATGGTGATACTTCCTTGGGCCCATGGTTGAATAAAGGCCTCCATAGGTCAATCCTGCTATGAGAAGACCAAGTATTAATTTGCTTGCTCTATTCATGATTCCTGGGATTTTTGTTCATCATTCTCAAAATTTCCGCAATGTCTCCATCCTCTTGATTTGAATTCTTCATAATCCTCATCACTCATGGAGCGAAGGCGATCGGCCATTGCCCAGCCTCTTCCTCCACGATAATGTCTCCTCCAACCAAAGAGTCGAAAGAATAATCCGAAGATCAGAAAGAAGGCTGCTATTTTCAGCAAAAAGAATGGTAGAAAGTATAGAGCTACTCCCAAAAGGAGCCCCGCCGCTATTACTCTAAAAAATTGTCTGTTCATCTTCTATAAAATTTGATTCATAGAGGAAGACGGACCAACAGGAAAAAACCTTTAAGAGATTTGAATTTTTTTTAAAGAAACTTTTAAAGACTTAAATACCAGGGACTTATTCTTCAGATCTTTCTTTACCGAAGTGCCGTCTGCGCCATTCTTCCTTCATCCTTTCCCTGTCTTCCGGACTCATATGACGCATACGACTTTTCCATTTTCTCCTTGCAAATGGTGGTGGGCCAAATCTAGGGCCGCCAAAGAGAATCTTGGATAAAGCTAGCAGGGCCATGGCTTGCCAGAAGTTCAAGGGACCTGCATTCAGGGTCGGAACCAGGACGAAATTCCAAAGCTCCATCACGATCCATGAGAAAAGGAACAATGCAGCAATTACAAAGGGTATGATAAATAACTTTTTAGGGCCCATCATCTTTTCAAAATTAATTCATTATTGACCTTCAAGGTCTTCATAAAGGGATTTTAACCTCTTTCGGAGATGCTTTAAAGCATAGTTCTTCCGAGATTGAATGGTCTTTACCGATTCACCGGAATCCTGTGCAATTTCCGTAAGCTTCTTTCCTTCCAGTTCGTTCTGGATAAAAACCTCCTTTTGGTTTTCGGGCAATTCTTCCAGGGCGGCAAGGAGCTCATCCCAAAAAAGCTCCTTGAACAATTCATCTTCCGGATCGGCACTGCTACCAAAAAGGACCTCTCCAAAAGCTCCCAGCTCCGCCGATTCAAAAAGATCATTTTCCAATAGGGAAGGTGACTTTTTGCGGTAGGAATCGGTGATCTTATTTCTGGCTACCCTGAAAAGCCAGCCACTAAGGCTTTCTATGTCCTCAAGATTGATTATTTGACTTAATTGGTACCAGACTTCCTGCAGTATGTCTTCAGCATCCTCTTCAGAACGCACCTTTGGCCTTATGAATCCTCTTAATCTGGATCCATATTCTTTTATGGTATCGATAACGCTGGTTTTATCCCTAGCCAAAGAATGATCTCAATGGAATGAACCCAAGTTATCCCGAAAAATGGAAATTATCCCCTCTCTTGGAAAAGCGAGGATATGAGAGCTGAATAGCTCCCGGTTTAGCATAAGATTATTTCAAGTAGACGAATCTCTCTAGACGGGCCAATTCACTTTCATCCACGTATTTGCCTATTTCCTTTCTGAATTGCTCCATACTGGTGTAGGGGCGGTATTCTTCAAATTCATGGAGCATGCGCTTTCCAACACCCGGAATAGCCAGGATCATTTCTTTTGAAGCTGTATTCAATTCAACAGGTACGAAAATATACTGCTCAAGCCGGGCCACTTCATTTTCATCAACATACTTTCCGATTTCCCTTCTGAATTGCTCATAACTGGTGTAAGGGCGGTATTCCTCAAATTCATGAGCCATTCGATCACCTACGCCCGGAATAAGTTTGAAATCCTCTTCAGGGGTATTATTCAGATCCATTTTCACAAACATTTCCTGGTATACAAAGCCTAATTGATCTGTGTCCAATTGTTCTGAGAGCATGGAATGAAGGTCCATCATTGTCAGGAAAGGGCGATTTTTGATGATGCCAGAAATGATCTCAGCATTCAAACCATTCACCATTCCTAATTCTTCTTCTGAAGCAAGATTGGGATTGATCAATGATCGAGATTCCTCAGCTTTCTCTTCTTCAGGAGGGCTTTCCTCGGTCTGAGTTTGCTCACTTTCAGTTTTATTTTTTGCTTCAGGTGATGAGCAGTAAGTCATTAAAAAAGAAGCTATTATAATTAGGATATTTATTGTTTTCATTGTTTGCTTAATTGTAAATAAAGTATTCCGGCCAGCCCGATGCCTTCCATTGCCAAAGGGGCCATAATAGGAAATGCTCCGCTTAAGATCTCCCATGTCTTTCCAGGTCCCAGCTCATTCCCAAAGCGTTCTAGAACAAAATCCCGATTTCCTGCCAAATGAAAATAGACGCCCAGGAGGCCTGAGATCATCATTAGATAGTTCATTATGCTAAGCATTGATTTACTAAGGCTTGCTGAACTAAGTAAATTCCAAATAAAGGTGATTAAATAGGCTGAGATCAGGATAAGGGGAATGAATTGTTTGCTGTCCTCATAATGTTCAAGGAAAACCAAGTCTAAACCTGCTCCTATAAGGAGAAATAGTAGGAGAGTCTTTATCAGTATTTGGGGATCCTTAAAGTCCATGGTCCTTGTTACCAAAGCGCAAATAAAAGCTATTGTTGGACCCTTCTTTAGAAATGCTTAGAAATTGCTGAAGTTTTTCCTTTCCTTTTTTGTCGGGAAAGTAACATCACTCGAAACTGAGTTGCTGAGTATGAATATGTTTAGTTGATTGCATAAGAATCAACCAAAGCAGCCCAAAATGGAAAAACTACTCCTGGCAAAATTCTCAGACTTAAAAGAAAAAGATCCCACCCATGCCTTGGCAGAAAATACCGACCTGGTATTGATCAGATATGGTGAAAAAGTATCCGTTCTATATGGCCGGTGTCTTCACAGGGGTGCATTGCTATCCGATGGGGCCATTATGGGCAAAGACCTGATCTGTGGACTGCATAATTGGGATTATCGATTTGATACAGGGGTAAGTGCCTATAACAATTCTGAAAAGCTTCATAAATTCCACGAGATCATTGAAGATGATCAGGTATTTGTTGACCGCCAGGAGATCCTAGATTATCAGGAACAATTTCCACAACCCTTTCAAAGGGAAGAATACCAAGGAACTTACGCTGATACTCATCCTGAATCTACTGAACCCTATACCCGTCAGATCCACGAGTGGGCAAAAAATGGATTAAAGAGCTTTGGACATCATGGGGAGGCTTCTGCTATGGGAGTGGACAGAAATACGCTTCCAAAATGGGAGAATATCCAGTTTCTTCCAGCTCAATTGCATAGGAAGCCCTTGTTGGATGATGCGGATGTTAAAACCAAGGTTCTTATTGGACCTCGTGCAAAGAAGCCCCTGGAGTTGGATATTCCCTTGTTTGTTTCGGATATGAGCTTTGGAGCTCTAAGTCGGGAAGCCAAGATCGCTCTGGCAAAAGGTGCTAAACTCGCCGGAACAGGGATCTGCTCTGGAGAAGGGGGTATGCTTCCTGATGAACAGGCCAGCAATTCAAAATACTTCTATGAATTGGCTTCCGCTCAATTTGGCTTTTCCTGGGACAAGCTGGAAAAGGTCCAGGCTTTTCACTTTAAAGGCGGGCAAGGCGCAAAAACCGGTACGGGAGGACATTTACCGGGGGAAAAGGTTAAAGGGGAGATCGCTGAAGTAAGAGGGCTGGAGGAAGGGCAAAGCGCTATAAGTCCTGCTACCTTTCCGGACTTTGGAGGAGCAGAAGACTTTAAGGCATTTGGGGATAAGGTTCGTGAAGTGACCGGTGGAATTCCAATTGGATTCAAGATTGCAGCGAGCCATGTGGAGGAAGACATTCAGTTTGCGCTGGATTCCGGAGTGGATTACATCATTTTGGATGGGCGAGGAGGAGGTACCGGAGCAGCGCCTTTGATCCTAAGGGATAATATCAATGTTCCAACCATTCCTGCATTGGCCAGGGCAAGAAAATACCTGGATGCGAAAGGGGCTAGTGATATAAGTCTGATAGTAACGGGTGGCTTAAGGGTGGCTGATGATTTTGCCAAGGCACTGATGCTGGGGGCTGACGCAATTGCAGTTTCTAATTCTGCCCTTCAGGCTATAGGCTGCCTTGGTATGAGGGCATGCCATACCAATAACTGTCCGGTAGGTATCGCCACTCAAAAGGAAAACCTAAGAGCAAGGTTGCTGATCGATAAATCAGCCGAGAGACTTGGAAACTTCTTCCAGGCTAGTAAAGAGTTAATACAGGTGGTTGCCAGATCCTGTGGCTATGATGACATCTCAAAATTCAAGCATGATGATCTATCGACCTTTGATTATGATATGCATAAGCTTACAGGGATAAATTTCGCAGGGGTGGAATAAAGGAGATTTCGAGCCTCTAAGGCATGTAATTTTTCAACTCATATTTTGCTCAAAATTGAAGCTGGTAATGAGACTTTTCACCAAGTTTGAAATACAGCCTGAAGGCAAATAGATTGCTCATTTCAGGCATTTTAGACCATAATTAGAAATTCTTTCCCATGAGAAGATCCTTTACCTTATTGTTTTCAAGCTTCCTGCTTGTCCTTTCTCAAATTAGTTTTAGTCAAAATGCTCTCAATTTTGATGGAGGCAATGATGTAGTTCAAACGACCTTCCCGGGTGTTCAGGGTGCACAAAACAGAACTTTTGAGGCCTGGGTATTTGTCGATCCATCTGCTCCAACATCCAACCTCTGTATTACTGATTATGGGACAAACGCTGTAGGATCAAGAAATACCTTTAATGTTTCCGGGGCTCGAGGGCTTTCGTTTATCTCAGGAGGTACAAACGCCAATATCGGCTCATCAGGCGGGGTTGTGCCAGTCGGAGAATGGGTTCATGTCGCATTCGTCCTGAATAATGCAGTTGGGTTTCTCTATGTCAATGGTTCGCAGGTCGGAACAGGAAACCTTTCGACAGTTAATACCCCTTCAGGAAATCAAAGCATGAGAATCGGGCAACGAGTGAATGGAGGTAGTATTCCTTTTCAAGGTTCTATCGACGAGGTTAGAATTTGGAATGTGGCCAGAACCCAGGCTCAGATCCAAGCAGATACCATAAACGAATTCTGTTCGCCACCTACCGGGCTTGTTGCATACTATAAATTCAACCAGGGAATTGCTGGGGGAAATAATACCGGAGTCACTACGCTGATAGATGAGGTTTCAGGAAACAATGGAACCCTTAGCGGTTTTGCATTGACAGGAAGTACTTCAAATTGGGTAACTGGGAAGGCACTTATACCGCCGGCACCTGTTTCTTCAACAGATACAGTTTCCGCTTGCGAAAGCTATACTTCTCCTAGCGGTACCCAGGTTTGGACCAGCTCAGGGATCTATAATGATACGGTTACCGGAGGATGCGATACCGTCTATACCATTGATCTAACCATTCTGAACAATACCAGCGGAACATTGACCACCACAGCCTGCGACTCATTGGTTTCTCCGAGTGGAAGGTATGTTTATTATTCCACAGGGACTTATTCAGATACTCTTCCGAATTCAATTGGATGCGATTCGATCATCACTATCAATCTTACGGTACCTGTGATTGATGATTCTGTTTCCGTAAATGCAAATGACCTTACAGCCATGCAAGCAGGAGCCAATTATCAGTGGTTCGACTGCAATGCAGGTTATGTGCCCATCTCTGGGGCAAATTCCCAGACCTATACAATTACAGGCACAGGTAACTATGCGGTGGAGATCGATGTTTCAGGTTGTCTGGATACCTCAGATTGTATTTTGGTATTTCTTGTTGGACTTGAAAGAAAGGATTTAAAGGAGGTTTTGGTTTACCCTAATCCAAGTTCAGGTGAGATCTTTATCAGCGACAATTATCAGGGCAGGGTGGTGATCCTTGATTCAAAAGGGAAGCTTGTATTTGAGTCCAACAATTCTTCTGGATTCATTTCCCTTCCAAAGGATCTTTATGATGGTATCTATTTCCTTCAATTAGGCAGTTCAGATTCCATTCAAATCGGAAAGATTTTATTAAGAAGGGACTGATGTGATTTTCAGCTTGCCTGGATCATATCAGAGCAACAAAATCGGCTGGAAGGACCTGGTATCTTGTTTACGTTCACCTCAATGGATCTTAAAGATATCTAACTGCCAAGGCCTATTGTGGTTGAAATTCTGTGATTTAGGGTTTTTGTGTGTTCCTTGGGACGATTAGTTAAAAAGGTTGTTTTTCTTTTTCGTTGGAATGGATGAATCCAAATTTTCGTTCTAATCTGTAATTTTGATACTAGCCAAGTAAGTGGATTTTGAGATTAATTAAATACCTTCTTGTTCTTTTCGTGCCCTTGATGGCCCAAGCCCAGGTAAAAGTGGGTGATAACCCTTTTACCATTGATCCCAATTCCCTCATGGAAATGGAAAGCACGGACAAGGGCTTTCTTCCCCCAAGGATATCCCTGGTCTCGACTACTGATCCGTCCCCGATGTCTTCACATGTGGCTGGTATGATGGTCTATAATATTGCCACTGTTGGTGATGTTAGTCCCGGACTTTATTATAATGATGGAAGCAGCTGGATAAGAACACCCATCCCGCAAATTGATTCTGCTGGGATAGCATCTTTAGGTTATATAGCTGGACCCGGATACTGGATTGAAAGTGGAGCCAACCTCGTAAATACAACACATAATATTGGAATTGGAACGGCGTCCCCATTGGTAAAACTGCAGGTTGATGGAGGTACAAGTGCTAGCATGTCTCCATTAAGTGGGTACATAGTTACCAATACCCCCCTCTCCACGAATCTAGTTCTTGATGATGATGAGATCATGGCAAGAAACAATGGAGTGGAATCCGTTCTTCATCTTCAGTCCCAGGGAGGTGATCTACAGGTCCATGCCAATCAGGCTAATACTGAATTAATATTTAACGACTTTGGAAATTTGGGAATAGGCCTACTTAGCCCTACTGGGAAGCTTCATATTCACAATCCTTCCGGACTCTCAACCACATTTCGGATTACAAATAGTACCACAGGCACTAGTGCCACTGACGGATTTGAGATTTTTCATAGCAGTTCATTTGTCAGGATGCAAACACGAGAGAATGGGGCAATGATCTTTGGAACCAATGCCACCGATCGTATGATCATAAGTAGTTCAGGAGGAGTAGGGATAGGTCTAACTTCCCCCGCCGCCTTGCTACATCTTCATAATGATGCTGGAGCTTCCACAGCCATTAGGTTGACGAATAATACCACTGGAGTAAGTGCCTCTGATGGATTTGAGATCTTTCATACTAATTCATTTGTCAGGATGCAAACACGCGAGAATGGTGCAATGATTTTGGGGACCAATAGCACTGATCGTATGATCATAAGCAATACAGGAGAAGTTGGAATTGGACTGACTTCCCCCGCTTCGCTTTTTCATCTTCATAACTCTTCCGGATCAACAACCAGTCTTCAATTAACTAATAATACGACAGGTACCAGTTCTACCGATGGATTTGTGATCACAAATAGCAGCTCTTTTGCCAGGCTCAAGACTTTGGAGAACGGAGCCTTATTTTTCGGGACAAATGATACCGATCGTATGACCATAGCCAGTACCGGCGCAATTGGAGTTGGTATAACATCACCCGCTTCTTTGCTTCATATTCATAATGATGCAGGATCTTCCACAGTAATTCGATTAACCAATAACACCACCGGTACTTCCTCAAGCGATGGATTTGTAATTAATCATAGTAACTCCTTTGCAAGGATTAAAACTGTAGAAACAGGAGCTCTGATCTTGGGAACTGACGATACCGACCGGGTAACCATTGCGGCCTCTGGAGCTGTAGGATTTGGGATCAACAATCCCGTTTCCCTTTTCCATCTTCATACTGATGCAGGATCATCCTCAGTAATGCGCTTTACCAATAATACAACGGGAACAACCACATCCGATGGTATGGTTGTTAGCCTTAACGGATCCGTTGCTAGAATAAAAACCGTTGAAACCGGGGCAATCCTATTTGGAACAGACGACACGGACAGAATGATAATTTCTTCTTCCGGAGCAATAGGTATGGGAACTACGGGACCCTCTGCTCAACTTTCTGTTAATGGCGCGGCCAATAAACCTGGTGGTGGAAGTTGGGCCGTATTTAGCGATGAAAGACTGAAAAAGAACATGAAGCCTTTTGATGAAGGTCTGGACATGATCCTGGATATTGAACCTATTTCCTTTCAGTACAATGGCAAAGCCGGAATAAAGGATACAAAGACTACATATATTGGGGTAAGTGCTCAACAAATGAGAAAAGTTGCTCCATTTATGGTCCAATCAAGGACCTACCAAGAACTGGGAAGTGAGGAAAAAGAAGATTTCCTTGAATTCGATCCATCGGCCCTGGATTTTTTGCTGATCAACTCTATAAAGGAACTGAACAAAAGGATCGAAGTGCTAGAGAATGAAAACAAGTTGCTCAGGAAAAAACTGAAGTCGGTTCGATAAGGAGTCAACCAGGATCTCGAAAATTTTTTAACCTAGTCGACCTATTGATCTAAAGCCTGGATCACCGCAATCACATTTGAACATCAAAATCGGCAGGAACCGGACCGGGGATCTCCTTTTTGTCAACTCCGATGGTTTCAAGGATATCAATCTCGATACCCCTGGAGATAGTCGAAATGGGAACATCATTCGCAGACCCCTCAAAAGGATTTTCACCCACTGTACCTATCCTTTGCATGGTGTTGAATACCCAGGCCACCATGGCCGAAAAGGGAACACCCAGCCAAACAAAATAAGGCGCAAGAACAGGAAAGCTTTCTACAAAAGTTCCACCGAGCTTCGCAAACGATGGGATAATCCCAAAGGGCAAAAGCAACACGAAGGTATTGATGAAATCATAGCCCAGGGTAGCAAATTGCCTGGGATAAGGGAAGTTCTTAATCCGCTCTGATTTGCCCTGGTGACTGATCAGGTCGGAGAGCTTGGACTCTAATTCCAGGTAAGAGAATTCCCAGATCAATCCTCTGTCCTTTAGTTCGGTCAGATGTTTTGATTGGAAGGAAAGAACAGCGGTTGCCTTGTTGACTCTGCTCAATACTTCTTTGTACTCATCGTCGTTAAGGTGCTTTTTGAGATCCTCTTCAAGGGTGATCTCCAGTTCTGGAATATGGAGAACGTCCAGGTATTCCTGATTTCTCTTATTGTTTCTAAAGGCTTCCCAGGGTTTTATCTGTCTCATAGCATGCCTGAGGGAGGTCATCCATGCGATGTGCCTGAAAACCAGGGTCTTTTTTATCTGCCATAACTCCTCATCCGAAGCAGGATCCTTTGCATGCTCGTTGTTGATCATGTCTTTGATCATAATGGTGAACATCCTTGAATCGTTTACGATCCCTCCCCAGATCTTCCTAGCTTCCCATAGCCTTCCGTAGACTGCATTGCTTTGAAAACCTATTAAGAAGGCAACGGCAGTACCAATCAATGCCAAGGCCGTCCAGGGGACCTGCAACCATTTAAATCCCAAGACTTCAAATAAAGTGGCGACGATCATGGCCCAAATGATAAAGAACCTAAGTTCTCTTCTTGTCCAGGAAAGCATTTGCCTGGCACTGTATTTCTTTTTTGTAAACATGTGAGCTGGATATCAGATTTTTTTAAAAGTACTAAGATTCAGGAATCGGAATATGAAGCCGGAAAGCAATCTTTAAATTAGGTACGTGAAAGACATTTTAGGATTAAAGACCACCATTAGAACCAGAGACTTGGAAAGTGCCAGGGAATTCTATGAGGGCCTACTCCAATTGGAAATCTACCAGGAATACGATGATGGAGATGGCTCAAAAGGAGTGATCTTCAGGTTGGGGGAGAGCTCCAACCAAGCTTATCTCGAAATATCTGAGATTCTTGAATCTCATGATTATTATCAACCGGCCTTTAGTCAAAAGGTTGAAAACGATAAGATGGACCTCCAGATACCTTGTTCAGGAATAGATGACTGGGCAAAAAAAATGGCAGAACATAATTGGCCAAGTAGGGGGCCTGTACCCAGGCCCTGGGGTTCCAGGTATCTCTATTTAAGAGACCCGGATGGCTTACAGATCATACTCTTTGAAGAGAGTTAGTTGATTTCTAACGTTCAATCTGAATTTTTAGGATTTAAAACATAGAAAAGTGAAAATGAAAATGATCGAATATTTCATGATTTAAGGTTTATGAGGGAAATCTAAACATTCCGGGATTGGGAAGGATTATTTATCTAGATTCAAAACGGATATCAAACATCAAGAAAAATGGATCTAATTCAGCATACTCAAAATTGGGTAAAAGGGGAGGTCTTCCAGGGAAAGATCATGTTGGCCATAGGCTTCGTTCTTCTCTTGGCCTTTATTGGAATATTGAAGGGAGATCAGGCTATCCTAAAGGGAATGATTATACCTCTTGGACTCATGGTGCTGATCCAATTAGGCTATGGAGGCATGCAGGTCTTTTACAGGCCCACGCATATCGGAAAAGTTGAAAAGCTTATCCAGGAAAACCCCCAGGCAGCTCTTGACAAGGAATTGGCCAAAGCGCAAAATGATGACCGGGTTTATACCATGGCAAAAAGAGTTTGGCCTATCCTGATCCTGCTGTCTATCGTCCTTTTTTTTGTTTTTTCCTCCGACTACCTGAAAGGACTCTCGGTCGGATTGATGGCTCTCTTTATGAGTATCCTGATCCTGGACCTGGTGCTCCATTATCGACTGGAGACCTATCTCAGAGCCTTAGAATAGCTTTCCTCTATCTACAGGAATCGTAAAGTCTTTAATAGATATTCGTGGTCCTGCTTCACGCAATCAGCGTATTGGAAGGCGATCGAAGTAACCAACTCATCGAATTCATCCTCTTTACCCTTAGTGGCTTTTGCAAAGGCCTCTGGCATTTCGTGGGCCTGATCATTCAGAACATAGCTCGCTCTTTTATGTCTTGAAGCCAATACATTTCCCCAGATTTCCGCCATGAATAAAAGGTCCTCCTTCTTGAGCAATTCCTCTGTAGGGAAATCAGCTTTAAAGGGAGATCTTTCCTTTACAGAGAAATACTTCCTTTTCCACTTTACCCATCCCAAATATTTATCGGGGTGCTCTGCAAGAGCCTTATAAGCCAAAGCATGTCTTTCAGCTGGGTTGGGAAATAATTTGTCGAATTCCTTTTGCTCATCTTCCCTCATATGATCATAAAGGGGTGGTTTGCCTTGCTCTTTGATATCCAGGATCACATCTCCTTCCTTGTCATTAACATCACCTTCAAGAAGAGCATAGAATCTCTCCGAACCTAGGGAACCGGTTCCGGCACTGAGTCTTGCTACTATGTCCTTAACCTTGAATCGAAGATGATCTTTGGCCAGATCAGAGCTGATGGTTTTCCTATATTCCATCAAGGCTTTTTCCAGCGATCTATAGGTGTTGGCATGGATAGATTCAAGCTTTGGATTTGACCTGTCGAACTTCCTGACACCATCTTCCATGATGGTCCATTTGTTCAGCATTTTGATCCTCTTTTTCTTCTTTTCCACCTTTTGAAGAAACTTCTTGATCAGTCCTGTTGAGGTCTTTGCTGTAAGGTGCTTTTCATTGAATTCATCATCCTTCTTGTGAGACTTTAATTCGAGTCGATAAGCTCTTGCAAAGCTCTGGATGGCCGCTTTTTGTGCTTTTTTGCTGAATACACCCTTGTCCCGGCAATCCAGTACTATGCTCACCGCCATACGCCATAGATCGAACTGGTAATCTGCAATGATGCTATCATCGAAATCGTCCATGCAAAAGATCGCTTCTCCATCATGATTGGCATAAGCACCATAATTATAGATATGGGCATCTCCATTGATCCAGGTAAGCGTCTGTTTGCTTCCACCAAAGAAGTTAATGCGCCAATCCTGGTAGAAATCTTCCCAATACAAATGGTTAGAGCCGCGGTAGAAGATGTAGGGAGAGGCAGCCATCTTCTCAAACTTTTGCTTGCGATGGGCTTTGCTTATGCCCTGATTTTTCAGGTCCAACTCATGCAGAACCTTTAGGTCTCGGTTGTGGAGTAGTAGCTTTTCCAAATAGTTCTAGGTTTTCCGGGGCTTGAAAATAAACCTAATCTTCAAAATTGCTAAGGGTTTGAATTTTCCTTTGATAAGTTTCGATCAGTTCTTGTTTCTCAGATTTTCAAAAACCTTTGTTGAGACCCAGAAAATATCCTGATTCCTGGTAAAGAATAAATACTTTCCATCATGGCTTATAAAAGGACAATATTCATAGCCTGGAGTATTGATCTCTTCGCCCATGTTCAAGGCTTTGCTCCAAGAACCATCCTGTTTCTTAAAGCTGATATAAAGGTCTCCTCGTCCAAAGCCTTTTTCCCTTTCAGAACAGAAAATCAAAAAAGACTCATCGGATGAGATGAAGATGTCCCCTTCGTATTCTTCAGTATTAACCTCTCTTCCTAAGGGTTTAGCAATTTGAAATTCTCCATTAATATTTTCAGAGTAGTAAATATCATGGTCTTTTCTGCCGCTATCAGCTCTTTCAAATCCATTCGACGAAAAATATAAAGTGCCTGACCTGGTAAATGAAATATAATACTCGTTTCCTTTTGTGTTGATATTTGGACCTGCATTAATTGGTTCTGACCATCCTTCATCTTCTTTTTCTACATACCATATGTCCACATCTTTGAGAGCACCCTTACCATCAAGTGCTCTTTTTGAAATAAAGTATAGCCTATCCTCATCTGGAGAAAGAAATGGATCGTTATATCCATACCTTTCATGTGTCAGTAATACTTCAGGCTTGGTCCAAACGCCATTTTCCATTCGGGTATAGCGTATCTCGTTCTTTCTTTTGTTATCAACGGCGAAGTAGAATTCATTGCCTTTTTTGTTGAAGATAGAGCCAAATTCCTGCTCCTCAGTTGAAATAAAATTTGGTGCAAAAATAACGGGAGTAGTACCCGGTTCTTCTTGTCCCAGATAAGGGCCTTTTAACTCATACTTTCTGACAAGGGTTTGATCGGCTCCATTTGTAATCAATAGCTCTGCAATCTCATTCTCATTAATTCGTAAAGCTATTTCTAGAGGAGTACTGCCCCGCTTATTTAAAGAATTTACATCGATTCCATAGCCTAATAAGATTTCCAACATTGACTTGTTCTTGTTTAAGGTAGCAGTCTCCATTAAACCGGGACCCAAGGAGGAAATCCAATCGTCATTTTTCTGAAGCCTTACCAGGAGCCTAAGATATTCCTCATTATTAAACCTCACCGCCATCGAAAGGGGAGAAGCTCCGTCCTTATCCAGATCATTGATGTTAATTTCTTTATCAATGAGGTAATCAAATATTTCTCTTTGTTTACAGGCAACAGCCCAATGAAGAAGACTCCGCCCCTTTTCATCCTTAACATTTATATCCTCTTTCAAGAGCATGCTATCGAGTTGGATTAGATTTCCCTTACAAGCAGTTCTAAATATGCTTTGACCACAAAGGTGTTCCGTTTGAAAAGCAAGCAATAGAATAATTCCCAGGTACCTTGTCATTGAATGGCCTATTTAATTTTTGTCTCTAAAATAGGGGGGTGAAATTGATAGCCCCGACCATTCAAATAAATCCCCGGAGAAATAAATAGTTGACAGATTTGATAGGGGTTGGTGTTAATTACTAGACTTGGTATTTCCGAATCCTAATCGATCAAAAGCTTCTTAGACTCCTGGATGCTTCTCCCCAGGACATGCATTACATACATTCCCTTGGGCAGCTCAGAAAGATCGAAATCATAATTGCCAAATCTGGCATTGATGAATGCAGAGTAAACCTCGTTGCCACTGAGTTCCAAGATGGAAACCTTCAGATCCTCATCGTAGGCATTCCTCAATGCCAGGGTTATCCTGCCATTGCTGGGATTGGGATAAACTGCTATCTGTTCTTCTTCAGCTCCTTCGAACAGAGCTGTAGGAGGGGAGTAGGCATCCAGAGTCAGGGTTATTAGCCCATTGTTTCGATCTGAGGCAATGATGGTTCCAGAAGGGAAATAAGGATAAACTCCCCAACATCCCTCGAAACCTGCATAATCTCCTCCAGCTGCGGCTCCCGTTGTGGTGTCGGTATAGTAGTAACCTACATGGAAAGGATTTACCGGGTCCTTGATACTCCAGACCTGTAATCCATCATGGTCATAGGAGATGAAAACCAGGGTATCCAATACAAAGGGATTATGAGCAAGAGCTCCCGGGAAGGTTCTAAATACCGAGAGGGTGGTCATATTGGCCGGATTGCTGATGTCCACCGTTTTGACTCCAGCTCCATGAAGCTCATCGCACATGACCAGGGTCTGCCTATCAGGAGTTCCCCAGGAAGAATGGTTGAGTCCGCCTTCAGGATAACTGGTCAATGATCCAATGTTGATCGGATTGGTCGCATCGGTGAAATCATAAACCTGTAAACCTTTATGTGGAGAAGCTCCATAGACAGATAGGTAAACCGTATCGTTGATCACATAGATATCATGGGCCTGATTATAATTGACATCAAAAAATCCACCCATGGTTTTTGGGGTTGTCGGGTCTGAAATATCAACCACGCGAATAGGCCATTGATAATTGCCTGATGAGTCTGTTCCTTTGTTATCTATCATGTAGAGTCTTGAGCCCCAGACCTGAATGTTATGGGTGTTTTCACCCAGCGAATCATGATCGAAGATCTTGATCACTGAATCGGGTAGGTATTGCAGATCGAAAATTTGAAGGGATCCGCCTCCGCCATCAGAAACCCCAAATGCATAATGACTGTACACCTTGAAATCTCTCCAGGTTGTGCTCAGGTTGCGGCCGTCGAAAGTAGCAATGTGGTTAATGGAAGTAGGGGTGGTCACATCCAGGAAATAGGTAGCTCGGCGACTACCCAGTATTGCATATTCTCTTCCTTGGGTATCGACATATCCCCAGCAATCATTGTAGCGTATTGAGACTCCAGGCTCCACCCATGAATCAAGCCTGGTCATATTCCAGGAGTTCTGCGAGAAGGAGAATTCGGAAATGAAAAACGCAACTAAAAAGGTCCCTGCAGTTAAAAATCTTGATAATGACATAGGAAACACGAAGATATTATTCAAACAGCGATAATATGAGCATTGGTTCAAATCTATTTGCCGGTGGGGGAGAGAAACTTCGTCATCTTCAGTCTTTTAAACAAAGCAAAAAAGACTTTTAAACAAAGTTCTATTTTTGGATTCTCTGGACCTTTGGATCGGTTAATAGAAACAAAGCAGAGATGAAAAAGGAAAACAGATTTGGAAAAAAGGGATGGACGCCTGACAGAATAGGGGATCTGTCAGGAAAGACCTTTGTTATCACGGGTACCACCAGCGGTACCGGATTCGAGGCTACCCGAATACTCTTATCCAAAGGAGCTAAGGTTGTTATGCTCAACCGAAATCAGCAAAAATCAGAAGGGGTGGTAAAAACCTTGAAAGGAGAGCTGGGAAACCAAATAGAGTTGTCCTTTTTTATAGTGGATTTGGGTGATCAGTCTTCAGTTAGAAAAGCCTCCGAAGAGGTTCTTGAAAAAGTCACAAGAATTGATGCCCTAGTCTGCAATGGAGCCATAGCTCAAGTTCCTAGTCAGAAACTAACAGTTGATGGATTTGAAAGTCAGTTGGGAGTGAACCATTTTGGTCATTTTACTTTGCAGGCTTTGCTATTTCCAATGATCAATAACTCCAAGGGCCGAATAGTTGTAGTAGGTAGTGAAGGCTACAAAATGGGCTTAAGAACCATCAAATTTGATGATCTCAACTGGGATAAAGACTACACCGGAAATGCTGCATATAGTCAAAGTAAATTGGCCCAGATCATTACTGTTTATGAATTGCAGGATAGGCTTGAAAAGGCCGGAAATAAGGATGTTAAAGTATATGCATGCCATCCCGGCGCTTCCAGCACTTCCTTGATCCGAACCAGTGGGAGTTTAATGATGCGCCTCATTTGGCAACTCATGAAGATTTCTCCAATGGTACAATCAGCTGAAAAGGGATCTTATCCTGAATTAATGTGTGCCACAGAACCTAATCTTGACCCATCTGGCTTTTATGGTCCAACTGGCAGGAATTATTGGACTGGACCAGTTGGGGAATGCTTATTGGAACCTCATGCAAAAGATAAGGATGTAGCCGAGAAGCTATGGATAGTTTCGGAAGAAAAAACCAAACAGAAATTCCAAGTATAAAAGTTTGAATAAATCAAAGGCAATAAGAAAGGGTAGGGTGTTCCTATCGGGTACTACTGAAAAAAGTTATACCTGGGAGCATATATCACCACAGCATATTCTGGTTTATATCTACTCTGGAGAAATGAAGATGTGCTATGGAACCGGTTCCTTGACATTTCAAAAAGGGGACACCCTATTGGTTCCAAAAAATCAATTGACTCGAGTGGTAAAGTACCCGGCTGATGGAAAACCCTTCAAAGCTTTGTCCATGCTCATACCTGAGGAGGAATTGCGGAGCTTCTATGTGGATCGATCAGTTCTAGATAGCTGGGATGAAAATATTGCCAAGCAAAGACCTGTAACATCTCATCCCTTACTTAAAAGTTTCTTTGGATCCTTGTTATCCTATTTTGATATGGAAGATGAGCTTCCCAGTAAACTGGTTTCCATAAAAATTCAGGAAGCTTTGACCATTATTGATGAAATCGATAAAAGGATAAGCTCTATCCTGGGAACTTTCAATGAGCCCCAAAAGCTTGATCTGAAAGAGTACATGGAAGAGCATTTCATGTACAATTTACCTTTAGAGAGATTTGCCTTCCTTACCGGCCGGAGCCTTAGTGCCTTTAAATCCGATTTCAAAAAGATATATAACAACACACCCGGGAGATGGCTGATAGAAAAAAGACTTGATCTTGCTCACAATAAGATCACCCAGGAAAAGCTCAAAGCCACCGAGGTTTACCTGGCTTCCGGCTTTGAGAATCTTTCGCATTTTTCCTATGCTTTTAAAAAAGCATTTGGCTACAGTCCAAGTACCTTGACATAAAACAATAAACTGAATAAACAATGGACCTATTAAAAGTCTCTACCGAGTGGGCGAAAGACGAAGTCTTTTCCACAAAATTCTTCATTGCATTCGCAATTCTCTTTATCCTTGGCTCTATAGGGTTTTGGCAATTGGGAAAGATCGATCAGGCTAGGGCCTATATCTATCCTTTATTGGTAACAGGCTTGCTGCTAATGACCATAGGAGTTGGCTTGTTTTACAATAACGTACAACGCGTGAAGAATTTCCCAGTAGCTTATGGAGAGGATGCCGAAGCCTTTTTCCAATCTGAAAAGGCCAGGGTTGACAGAACCATGGCAGAGTATAGGAATGTTTTCAAGGTTATTCCTTCCATGATTGTGGTTGCCGCTTTATTGATATTCTTCTTTGATAATCCTTTGCTTAGAGCGATCTGCATTTCTACGATTGGGATGTTGATCGTGATCCTGGTGGTTGATGGAAATGCGGGAGCTAGAATGGCGGAGTATAACGAGAAATTGCTGAGCATAGAAAAAGCAACCAAATAGTTGCGTATATATTCATCCTATTATAACTTGCAACCCTTAAGTTGCATTTAAATTAATAGGATGAAAGATCAAATCGTAAAAGAAAAATTGTTTGACCACGGAATTGACAAGGTTTGGAAGGCTATAACTGAAGCGGAGCAGATCTCCCAATGGTTTATCCATGCAGACTTTAAAGCCGAATCTGGTTATGAATATACTTTCACTGCTACAGAGGAGCATGGTAGCACCCAGATAAAGGGAAAGGTTTTAGAGGCCGATCCATATACCCTAAAATACACCTGGAGTTCAGGAGATTCTGGCATTGAGACCTTGGTAAGCTGGAGCTTGGAAGAGGAGGGAGGACAGACTCGTTTAACCCTAGTTCATTCCGGTGGAGCCCAATATGGCGATTCGGCTGATGAGGTCATGCAGCATTTTGACATGGGTTGGGATGCCTGCCTGTCCGTATTACCAAACTATCTAAAGGATGGAAAATCAGAACCGGCCCATTGATCGCTTGTTCAAGGCTATAGCTGACCCCACAAGGCGTGAAATCTTTCATGTCCTTGTGTTGGCCAGTGCCGCTATGCCTATTACTCAAATAGCGCAGCAATTCGAGATCAGCCGCCAGGGCGTGACCAAACACATCAAATCCCTAGAAACCGCAGGATTGATCTCCATTGAAAACCAGGGACGAGAACGCTATTGCCAGGCCCAACCCACAGCCCTTAAATCTCTTTCCGAATGGTTATCCTTTTATGATAAGTTCTGGGATGATAGTTTGGATCGGCTTGGGGAACATTTAAACTCTTAACAAAAAATCCTCTTCAGTTTTCGTATTGAGCTTGTAATACACTATTTCTGATACTCAATTTTTAGGATTTCCCACACAAAATCTCCCATTTTGGTTTTTACTATAGCTTTATCGCCAACAGTTTTATCAAGAAGGGCTTTAGCCATTGGGGAGTCCATAGATATGTAATCCTTATTACCAATGAGCTCTTCATAGCCTACTATTCGAAATCGCTTTTGTAGGCTTTTCTCTTCGTTTTTGATCTCTACCCATGCACCAAACATAACCTTGCCTTCTTGGTAAGGATGGTATTTGACCACTTTTAAGTTGTCCACACATTTACAGATATATCGAATGCGATTATCAATTTCTCGAAGGCGTTTTTTGTTGTAATGGTAGTCGGCATTTTCTGAACGATCTCCTAAACTTGCGGCCCAGGAAACCTTAGCCGTAACGTCTGGACGTTCAACGCGAGTAAGGTGCTCATGCTCATCCCTTAGTTTTTGCATGCCTTCGGGAGTGATCATTTGTGTGCGGATCACTTTGGGAAGAGTTGATTCAGGAATTTTTCGCCTCATAAGGAGATGATCATACTTTGGAAACTATCGCAAAATTAAATAATGATGAATGTCTGTTGTGTAGGCCAGCACTCAGATAACTCAGCAATTTGAGATCGGCCCCCAGGGTGTAACCAAACACATCAAATCTTTTAATCTGCGGGATTGATCTCCTTTGAAAACCAGCCTCAACCCTCGGCCCCTAAGATCTCTTTCCGAATGGTTATCCTTTTATGATAAGTTTTGGGATCATAGTCTGGATCGGCTTGGGGGGTATTTGAGTCAGGTTTAACGAACCATTTCATTCACCAAACTTTGAAATTTAGTCTAGCCTGCCAGGAAATTTATTCAGGGTTAAACAGGCCGGACTACCGGCGTTTAGGTTTTGTGAGGGAAGGGCCACAACATCAATTAAAAACGACCACATTAGATCTTGATCGGACGAACACTCTTTTGCCACTCGTCACGAGCGAGGAATTACCATGCCGCAGCGAGGAACGCTGATAGCAGGGCAGGAGAGTGGCAAATGTGTGCGGGATACAAACAACCACCCCACTTCTCTCCATAATTCTATTTAAAAATATCTCATAATTTGAGATATACCCTTACAATTTAGTTATCTTTCATTATTGTCAATTTAGATGCTTATGAATAGAATAAAAGCTGTTCTAAATGAAAAAGGAATTAAACAGATTTGGTTAGCTGATAAACTTGGTAAGAGTTACAATATGGTGAATTCATACGTGCAAAATAGAAGCCAACCGAGCCTAGAAATACTTTTCAAAATTGCGGATATCCTGAGAGTAGACGTCAAAGATTTGATTGATTCAGACCGTGAACCTGATTCTATATGAGTTCTATAAGTGAGTCAAAATCAAATGTATTTTCAACCGGAGGAGGTGGTCATGTTTTTGAAAACTCCGTGCAAACAGCGTTTGTTATCACGATGATGGTTGATGGGGTCATTCCTGGATTACCGCAAGGAAAAATAGAAGATATTAGGCTTCAAGCTAAATCATCCGCTGATGATCTTGTCGTAAGAGTTAGTAATGGAACGATTGAACAAAAGCTATTTGCTCAAATCAAACATAACCTCACATTCTCATCAATAAATGAAACATTTCTTGAAGTTCTGAAAGCATTTTGGAATGACTACAATGATGATTCTGTATTTAATCGAGATACAGACAAGTTTGCTTTTATTGTAGGAGGCTTAAACTCAAAACAACGAAATCACATCAAGCCGATTTTAAACTGGTCCAATTCAAAGAGAACCTTCGCGGAGTATCAGATAGAGTTACAATCAAGTCAGTCAAAATTGGCTGAATTCAAGACTTTTTGTGATGGCCTGAATAGTATAGCAGATGATGGAGTTTCAATTACTGAAGCTGAAGTTTGGGAATTCCTAAAAGTCATTGAGTTATTCGATTATGATTTTGTGAACGAACACAGTGTTGACAAAGCATATTTTTTGAATCTAATTGAAGCCTACAACAATTCCACCTCAAGACCTATTGAGATTTGGGGAGGTATTTATGAACATATTTCTAAAAAGAATGCAGAAGGCGCAACGTTAACTTCGAAAGAGTTAGAGAAAAGTTTTAACTATTTCGGAAACAAAAGCCCACAATCTAAGGACTCTCTTAACAAGCTTCTTGATGAAAGCTCCCTTTTAATTGATCGTATTAGTGACAGAATTGGAGACTTTCATCTTAATAGAGTAGCATTCACGGATGAATTGAAATCCAGGATTCTGCTAAATAATGTAACAATAATTAGTGGGCAGGCCGGAATCGGAAAATCGGCTTTTTCGAAAGAAATTTTAAGTGAACTAAAAGATCATTTTGTATTATCATTTGTAGCAGATCAGTTCAACCGGCCTAGATTAAGTCAGTCTTTCTCAAACCTTGGAGTAACCCAAAACCTGATTGAGGTTATTTCCCATTATTCCTTATTTCCGGAAAAACTCATATACATTGACAGTTTTGAAAAGCTCTTAGAAGGCGAGGCTGATGCATTTCGTGAACTACTCATTCTCATAAAGAAGTATGGAATTAAGTTGATAGTATCATGTCGCGATTATGCCGTAGAGGCACTCACTTTCAAGTTTGATTTGGATATATCCAAAGATTCGATCGTTGAAGTTCCTGTACTTGAAGATACCGAGCTAGAATCAATCTCACATAATCTACCTGAGTTGGAACAGATTCTCAAAAACGAAAATTTGAAGAATCTCCTAAACAGACCGAAGTATTTAGATTTTGCTTTTCGGTTGGCTAAAAGAACCAGTGAAGGTTTAGTAACGGTTGATGAACTCGCCTTTAAGCAAAAACTTTGGGATCATATTGTTAAGAATGTAAATGTTCAAAAGGAGGGGATTCATGATAAAAGAGAGGCTTCATTCATTGAGTTAGCCGTCAACAGGGCTAAGAGCATGACACTCCATACAGATGTTAGTGGTCTGGACACTAAAACAGTTAACACATTATACAATGATGGAATAATATCAAGGTCAGATGATTTATTTGCCCCATCTCATGATATTTTGGAAGATTGGGCCTTAATAAGACATATAAAGACTATCAGAACCAGAAACTCGGATGATACGGAATTCTTTGCAAATCTTAGCACTGAACCAGCGATCAGAAGAGCATTCAGGCTATGGTTAGAAGAGCTTATACTAAAAGGAGGATCAAAGGCATACGCTTTTATTCGTAATTCCATCTTAAGTACTAGCCTTGCTAGTCATTGGAAGGATGAAGTTTCGGTTGCTATCTTAAAATCAACTTTGGCAAGTGAGTTCTTCGATAAAAATAGTGGGGCACTATTGGAAAATGATTTTGAATTACTATCAAAATTCATACATCTTCTTAGAGTCGCTTGTAAGGACTCAAGACAGGTTCCAAAAGGACCAGGATGGGAAGTTGTTATTGAGTTTATATACAGTAAGATAGAATTACTAACAGCTATAAACCCGCTTATCTTGGGCTTGCTTGTGGATTGGCGGTTGAAGATCTACTATAACAGATCTCAAGAATTACCACCAGAATCTCAATCAGCTGGGCTTTCAATTCTCAAAATCTTGGACCATTCAAAGTCAGATTATTCTTCTTGGGGCAATCGAAAGTTTCGAGATGATCAAATTGAAAATGCAATTGAGTTAGTATTCCATCTGGCTTCAGTAATAAAAAATGAAGTAGAAGAATTACTAATTGATGCATCAAGTAGAATTCTCTCCCCAAGGGAAAGAGAAACTGATTATAGAGCCAGAGACTACTGCGAAAAAATCGTTGAATACAGTATTTCAGGCCTTCACTCTGGTGCATTGCCTCAAATTTTTCCTGATTTGTTAATATCAGTGGCCAATGACCATTGGAAAGAAGATAAGAAACCAAAGGAAGATCGGTTTGGGAGAAGAGATGAAGTTGAAACCTATTTTGGACTTGCACATAAATTTAAGAGAGACTACTTCCCTGCAAGTTCGTACCAGACTTTTGTTAACAAATTGCTTTGGTATCATCCTATCAAGGCATTTGATTTCATAATTGACCTTATAAGTTATTCATCCAAAAAGTACGAAGACTCGGACTTTGCGAAATCAGATGTCGTAAAACTGGCCTTGAAATTTGATGGCAAAGAAATTAGTCAAACTGGTTCTTATGTACTTTGGCAAATGTTCAGAGGTACTGGAACCGTCACTCCTTATCTGCTACAGTCTGTACTTATGTCATTAGAAAGATATCTATTTGAACTAGGTCAGAGTGGTTCAGAAACCGCAACAAAGAACCTGCAGTTCAGCTTCGAATATTTGATACTAAACTCTGATTCCGTAGCAATAACCTCCGTGCTTTCTAGCGTAGCAATGGCTTATCCTAAACAAGCTGGAATTAAAATCCTCTTTTTCTTACAATGCAGAGAGTTTCTAGATTGGGATTCTGGTAGATGGTCTTCTGATCAAAGCCATATGCTTATTAACAGCCCTCTTAAATCGAGGTTTGACGAGTACTTTTTTGATGAAGAAAGAAGAGAAGCTGAAAACTGGGAACATAGGAAGAAATACTATAGAGGTTTGTTAGGGTTTATCTCGGATTTTCAACTGCGAGACGGCTCAATAAATAAAGAAATTCATGAATCAATCGACTTACTAATAGAAAAATCAGATCCTGCTGATCTGCACTGGCGAAAAATGCTCACTGAAATGGATACCAGACAATGGAAAGCTGAGGTGGTCGAGGGGCAATCAAATATTGTGGCTATTCAACCTGAATATAAAGGTGATGTAAAGGAGATGGTAGATTCATTCGAGGAAGAAAGAGAGGAAAGTAATAAGGCAGCCGGTTATTGGTCCAAAGTGAAGGCTCATTATGAAGGAAAAGAGAAAGAATTAATTGAAATAGAGTTTTGGAGAGAATGCAAAGATTATTACGAGCTTACAATCGAAAATCCGCAAAGTAAAGGTTTGTGGTCTCCAATTATGTTTGCTGTGCCCGGACAACTTGCTTACGTAGGACTAAAAAATCTTGCACCAGAAGATAGCGATTTTGAGTGGGTATTGAATTTGGTTATCAAGCAATGCGGGATCATAGTATCAAAAAGCGATGAATTTGGAGGACGGATAGATTTCAGCGTTAACCTCATGGACTATGATCCATTGCTTAATTTGTTGGGCTACATCACAAAATTCAAAGAGAGAATCTCTGAGGACAAATACATTGAGATAAAGTCTCTTATGATAGCGGTGTGCTTAAAGATGCACAATGATCATCATCAGAAGAGCTTGTTTAATTCAATACGTCAAAACCTATGGAAGTACGATCCGACTTTTGCCACTTCTTTGTCGCTAGGAATAATACACTATGCCGAATTTTCAGAGAAATATGGACGCAAAAGATACTACAATGATGATGAAGAAGAATTAAAGGAAATCGAAAAAAGGGAAAGGGTAATATTTGACAAAATTTTGGCCGATGAATACACAATTCAAAATACTAATCTCTCATTTGACTATGAGACTCATTCACCTCACTATGTTCATGTAATCAATCAAATTATTGCAATTGATGTTGATCTAGATTTCGTAAAAGAATACTTACTACATAGTTTCAAAACGCATTTAGATGCTGTTAAAAGAGAAAGTAAGGGATATAATACAACGAGCTACTTAGATACAGGACGTAGTTTAGAAAAAACCATTTCGGAATTTTTACTGACTAACCCTAACCTCTCAATTGTTCGTGAATTGTTTATCGAACTGGTTAAGCTTAGTTTGGATAACAGCGTCAATGATCATTATCAGTTAGAGTTTATAGAAAGTTTTTTTGAACAGGTTTATTTAACTCTGGATCAAAAAATGGGACCTGAAGATGGTCAAGAAATAAGCGATAGATTTTGGAATCTGTGGCAAATATTTTTTGAACTTATAAACGAAAACAAATCGGCAAGATTATCAGGACAGTTTCTGTTACACTGCAAATATTGGAAAGCGGAAGCGACCGATTGGAAGCCTTTAGAACGAGGCAAGGAATTCTTTAAAGAATCTATCCCAAAGCTTCATAAGTATGATAGTGATAACCTTTTAGAATTACTTTCTGGAATTGGCTTTAGCACTTTGATGCCGCAAGGGATTACTTGGCTAGTAAAGGAAATACAAGAAGCAAAAGATAAGTCAAAAATCAATTTCCAAAAAGGAGAGAAACTCATAAAACTAGCCTATCAATCCAATACAAAAGAGCTTAAGGATAACAAACAATATTTAAATGATTTCATGTGGCTCTTGGATATTTTGATTGAACTAGGATCATCGAATGCGTATTTGATTCGTGAAAACCTAATAGTCTATAAAGAGCACTGATAATGGAAAAACTAGTTCTTCAACAATTCTATAACCTATTTTGGGGCAATGAATCTTGTCAAGAGATTTTTTTAAATCATAAAGAACAGCTCTTAGAAAAAGATGAAATTGAGATTGGTTCTAAAAAGCAATTCACCTATTTACCACGACTAGTGCTATCCAATTCTTTGAAGAAGAGAGGGATTGATAAAAGATTGGTGGAGAGAATTGAAAGCAAAAAAATTGAATTGAATCATGCATTAGAAGGTCTTTTCTCAGAGAAATTAATCAAGCATCCTGAAATTGAACAGAAGTTAAAATCTCGGTTCGAAAAGCCGTTTGAAATAGTAGTAAGTAAACTAAATGGTTCTAAAATTACTCAAACACGCTTCCTTACTGAAATTGCATCATCTGTTATTTCTGAAAAGAGGCTTTTGAAGTTTCTAAGAAAATATGGATTCATAGGTGATGAGATAAAATCATTTGATCAATTAAGTAACTCGATAGAGCATTTTATTGAAAATGAGATAAATAGGTTAACCCAGAAAGATTCTTTTCAAGAGCTTCTCAATGGAATTAATGATCTATCTGAATTCTACAGCAATCATAAGTTTGATGCTCTAATGAATGCTAATGCCTTCTACCTGGATGTATTATATGATAAAGATAATTACCAAAGTAGGCTAGACTTATTTGATAACCTATATGATATAGATGTTCTTCAGGGTGGTCATTATAAAACATACTATGAGTGTACAAACTGTAATGTTGGCGTTTTTTCTGGAAATGTCTCGCTCAATGTTACACCTAGTAAGGTTAAGCTGAAATGTCCCAACTGTAATAAGGAAGTTTTCTATTTGGCTCCTTACAAAATACACTCAGAGATAACCAATCATATTACACACAAGGATGGACTTCTTTTTTTCGCAATTAAATCCTGTTTGCTAGATAAAGGAATTTCTTTCTTAGAGAATTATATAATTGGTCCTGATATCGAGATTGATATTGCCATAACTAAAAATCAAGGAATTCTTGAGATTATTGAAGTAAAGCAATTCAAGACTGATAGACCCGAGGATACACAACTACACAATTTAAGAGATGCATTAAGCAAGATTGGGAAAAGAAGACAAAAGTTGATCGAAATTGACGGTAATTATGAATATGTGAGATTTTCTTTAATGACCAACATATCTGATCCTGAACTCATTAATGAGGCTAAGTCAACAAGTTCTAAAATAGTAATTGTACCGTCTGGAAAGGTTTGTGATTATTTGAATGAAATAGTATGAATCAATGGTCTCAACTCCGTCCACTTTCTAAGCTAGATCAACTAGCAGAGACCATCATGAAAACCGCTTTCTTACTATCTGAAAATCATCATGTTACTCAAACTTGTCTAAACCATAAAGGAGCACATTTTAAGATTATAAATCGAGTAGGGGAGCAAGAGTTCGATATTCTATGCCGTCAGATCAATATTGAGAAAACAAACTATGTTTTTGTGTCTAAATCTGATCTTGAAGGAGGTTTAAGAGATGATCTTTGGATAGGATTAGTGCTGTTTGTGGATGGACAGAAACCAACCAAGTATCTATTCCCAAGCACTGTTTGGAATGAACCAAATCGGCTATTCACAGACTCAGCAGTCAAGAATCCTGAGTATGGGATAAATCCGAATAAGAATACGATTAAACAATTGAAGGAATATTCATTCGATTTACAAATAGCAAATCTCTAATGGGTTATGAATAAAGTCATTAAATCCGATTGGATAAAAGTATTCTTATATGATCTGAAATCTTGCAATTCCGTGTCAATCATTTCTCCATTTATTGGTGCTCATTTGGCAAATAAGCTTATTGATAACCGGGGATCAAAACAAGTACGGATTATTACAAGATTTAATCTTAATGATTTTCGAAGTGGTGTTTCTAGTTTGAATGCACTAGAAAGGTTCTTAGATGCAAGTATTGAAGTAAAAGGTATAAAAGGACTTCATACCAAGAGCTACATGTTTGATTATAGTTCGGTGATTATAGCTTCAGCCAATTTCACATCAGGAGGATTTTTCAAGAATAAAGAACTAGGAGTTAGATCCGTTGATAAGAAAATCATTCAAGAAGCAAAAGACTATTTTGATGAATTGTGGAGTCTGAATGGATCTTCTCTCAATAAGAACATGATTCAGGATTGGAGAAAGGAAATCCAAAAGTCTGAAAAAGTCATGACTGCAAATAATTTACCTGATCATGGGGCTGATCCAAATGAAAAAATAGTTTCCAAGAGGTATTTTATCAAATTCTTTGGAAAGTCAGATAACAGAGTGGACTTAAATTTTGCAGCTAGAGATGAGGTAGATAGAGCTCATTGTCATTATGCAGTCTGCTTCCCAAATGGAAAGGGTAGACCTAGAAGGTATAGAACGGGTGATATAGTCTATATGGCACGCATGCTTCATGGTTCAGATATGGCAATATTTGGGAAAGGTGAAGCTTTAGAGCATGTAGATTCAAGAGATATGGCATCTAAGTATGAAATCGGACTTAGAAACTGGAAAAATCATTGGGGAACATATATCCGAGTGAAGAATACCGAGTTTATTGATGGGATAATGGGCGATTGTCCCTTAGTTAGTCAATTAATTAATGATTTAGGCTTTGATAGTTATCAATCAACTTCCGGAAACTATGAATTAGAAAATGGAGGGAATATTGATCCTTGGATGGCAGTAAGACAACAAGCTGATGTACAGCTTAGTGAATTTGGAGCAAAATGGATGGAAGACAAATTTCAGGAGGCTATTAAATCGTCTGGAAGAATTCCTAATTCATTCATCGCAAATCTTGACCAAGGATCTTTGAATCCAAATACATTATGAAATAAATATTATGTTAAGTAGAATCAAATCTGCGTCCTGGTGGGTGGGCCTGACAGAATAGCGGGCCATGCGCTGGCCTTGAGCGAGGAAACTTTATTTTGTCTAGATTTTTGCATACTTTTCATCAATGGAAAAGTATGAGCCCAGCGGTCCGGGTTACAGATGGATTTGATTCAAAACATTGTTAAGGGTGATTGTCAAGGGAATTGTTAAGGGTGATTGTCAAGGGAATGAAGGATGGCGAGTTTGTCTTAGAAGTGGTACGAGACTACTTCTATGAATTGGGCGAACATGTGAGGATGAGAAATTTTAATTCCACTGAAAGGAATGCATACAACCATACATCTAAAAGAGGCAATAATTGGTTAATTGTTTATAGACCTGATTTTGCAGGACAATGCAGTCTTCATGTCAAACGGATTCAAAACAACTGGTTTACCTGGTATGGTTTAATTCCATTACCGCCACATCAAATCACATTAATTGGCTTCAATAAACATGTGGCGCAGAGAATTTCACAACGTTTTAATCCAGAATTAAACCCTCCAGAAGCTCTTAGGGAGATGTTGATCAAAACTCCTGCGATTGTTCAGGGAGAAGCTGGAGAGCAATTTTACACTCGAGTTAATGGAGGGATTTGCATTGGTTCAGCCTATGGTAAACTTATATCGATTGATATTGGAAATGGGAGTCTTGCAGTTGAGCTAAGAGAGACCAAAACATTTGTTTCCGACAAGGAGTTGTTTGATGATCAAAAGGAAATTACAGAGGCGAGTATAAAGCTCGCCATAGAGAAGCTGGGCGCAGGCTATTTAACAGACTATGATCAATATTCGACCCTATAGCCAAGGGGCTCGTATCAAAACAAATCGTTGACATGCAAGTGTTTATAGAAAAGTTCTAAATGGCCAAGAATGACATATTTGAAATCAAATTGACCAATCGTACTGATCAGGGCATGGTGTGGCGTGGCAGAGTAGCCACTTATTTAGGGTTTGTGGGTTGGCAGCAATTCCTATGAATGATTCTCAAACAAGTCCGCAATTCCTTCAAGCCCGAAACAAGTTCGGTCCGGGCACCAAATCGATCGTCACACAACAGCCTCGTTTCACTCGTGGTTGTGGAACTGATTTTATGTTAAGCAGTCGCTAAAAGCTCGTACTACAAGGATTGCTGTGATTGTTGTATAATTTATATTATGTTAACTAATAATTTCCAATACATCCCCACAGACAACATTCTTAACATATTGGATACTCATCCGATTGCTTACTCCTCTTCAGAGCTCCTTGAATATTCTTCCATAATTCCATCCAAGGAAACAAAGTCTTCGGGCGTACTGAGCAAGTCATCTAGCCTCGGATTGCCCATATTCTGGATCTTATATCCCGGCAATAATTCTCTGAAGTGAATATAAACGAATCGATCAACCAAGCGTTCTTTGTCGCCATGACTAAGCTGGTATTTTTGAACAATAGATTCTTCAAGCCCCATATGAACGATCTCATGAATAATGGTATACGCTGGGCTTTCATATCTTTTGAAATCCCCCTTACGTGTGGTAAACAAAGTCACCTTCCCTAAATCCGGGTCATAGCTCCCTCCTGTTCCATATATGGTGAAAACCGCCTTGTATGGCTGAAACACTTTGAATTCCCAATCCCATCCATCCTTCTTCTCCTTTATCGTCGTTATTATTTCCTCAATCAAATCTTTCTCCGCATTTACTTTATCCAAAGCGATTTCATAGTCCTTCACGTCGTATTGACCATTTTCAAGCATTTCCACTATTTGAGGATAATCTTCGTTCCCAAATCCGCCTGCCCTCGATTTGGCTTTCAAGGAATCAATGCCCCAATGATTTGGTAAGCTTATCTGATAACCCTGAGATTCGAGGAATTCCAGATCATTGATGGTCCGCCAAATGGATGTGGCTTCATCCTGAATGCCGGGAACGACTACTTCTAGAACCTGAATTTGTTCGTTTTCAGCCTGTCTAGATAGTTTTTTCTCATTTCCCTGTGAGCTACAGCCCGATAGCACTAGCAATGAAAATGAGAAAAGGATTATTATGTAATTCGTGATTTTCAACTTACTCTTCCTTTGTCCCGATGCTATTCTAGGGAATAAATGACTTGAAAAAACAACTTTTCCATGCGCGGTAAAGGCTGATTCGATTGATATTGATTCCAGGCATTAGACTCAGAATTCTGTTTAACTTACTTTGAAAAAAGCACCCATTGAACCGGATCGATAGAAAGCGGATGATGATAATAAGCTTATCCTGGATGCTCATTGGGGTATTTCTTGCAATCTATGATCACTTCGCTCTGGTAAGCCATTTGGCCTTGCCTTCCTCTGATTATCATTTTATTGACGGGTTGCTGTTTCACATGGGTGCTGGCTTCGCAGGAGGATTTGTGGGCAGTTTTGTTCTTCTTCATGTCAACGATCGATATCGATCTGAGCCATATTATAAAGGTCTGATAGTCATAGTTATCGCTTTCGCCTTTATTACAACCTCGATAACTGTAATAACTTCGGCGATTTACCCTAGCCTTGAATATCCACCGTTTTCAGCTGAGTGGATTGAGCTGTTTCGAATTAAACTATGGACAACTTTCCACCTGAAAAACATCTTGTTCTGGGCCAGTGTCGTTGCCCTCACCTATTTCTTCCTACAAATGAGTTCAAAGTTCGGTCCGGGTAACCTCATTAAAGTTTTGAGTGGAACCTATAATGTTCCTAAGTCCGAGAACCGAATATTTATGTTCATGGACCTTAAATCCTCCACTTCGATTGCCGAACAACTTGGAAGTGAAAGGTATCATGGCTTTTTGAAAACAGTGTTTTCAGATATTACCAAGCAGATCATGGAATCGGAAGGTGATATTTATCAATACGTTGGCGATGAAATAGTGATATCCTGGCCAATGTCAGAAAAAATTAAGCCAGAGGCATGTCTGGATTGTTTCTTCAATGTGAAAGCCCATTTAACCAAGTTGGAAAAAAAGTATAGGGCCTATTTTGGAGAGATTCCGGTTTTCAAAGCTGGAGCTCATTGTGGATCAGTGATCGCGGGTGAGATTGGTGTAATAAAGCGTGACATCACCTATTCCGGTGATATTCTGAATACAACAGCCAGGATCCAGGGCCAATGCAATTCCCTGGATAGCGAGTTTTTGATTTCGGATCGACTGTATGATTTGATTGAAAAAAGCGATTCCTGGTCATTTAAAAATCAGGGAGCTATAGAGCTAAAAGGAAAATCAGAAAAGGTAGATCTATTTTCCGTAAGCAAACAAGGTTGACCTCTTATCACCTTTTTATGATTGGAGACTTAATTCCAATATCTACCCTTTTTATATCCTATTTCTACCCTATCTAAGACCTAAGTTCATAGTTGTTCCGAATACTTTTACCAAAAAAATTATGGCGGTCATTTTTGCATTATACCTAACTCTCTTAACTAGCTTTTTACATTTTTCTGATTGGAGGTCAGATTTCATCCAAACCGCGAAGGCCGTGATAGAAGGGCATGTTGCCAAGGGATTCTCGGGATCGGTCCTTATTTCTAAGAATGGGGAGGTCATACTTTCCGAGGGATATGGCTACACCAGCCCGGATCAGAAATTTGCAATTAATCCCCGAACTCAATTCAACATCGCTTCCATGACCAAAACCCTAACTGCCATGGGTTGCATGATTTTGGTTGAAAAGGAAAAAATAAATACTTCAATGGCCCTTGGGGAGATTTTTCCGGAAGTCCCCCGAGACAAGCAAGAAATCAGCCTTCACCAGCTTCTAACCCATTCTTCTGGGCTTCCACAGGAATATGTGACCTCTGAGATTTCTGATGGCGAAAAGGCCATGAAGAGGATTTGGAAAACATCGCTTGAATTTTCTCCCGGGACCAGGTTTGGCTATAGCAATTTGAATTACCAGATCTTGGCTCGGATCATTGAACTTAAATCCGGGATGAGTTTCGAGCAGTTTTGCAGGAAAGAGATTTTCGAGCGAGCCGGTATGAACCATAGCTCCTTTTGGAATGAAATAAATCATAAGAATGCAGCCTCGGTTGCACAAAAATTAGAGCCCTTCAAAGGAGAATTTCAGGATCGAAACTGGGATTTTCTGGGAAGCGGTGGTGTTTTCTCCTGTATTGAGGATCTCAATTCCTTTTTTGAGGCATTCAATGGAGATCAGTTGTTGAATTCAGAGTCCAAACGCACAATGCTCAAAAAACAGGTGGAGATCAGACCAGGGCTTTACTGTGGTTATGGCTGGTTTATTAGCCAGGACAATGCCACAAATAGAATTGAATATTGGACCCGTGGAAATGAGTCTTTTGGTCATAACGGGGTTTTGAGGTGGTTTCCTGATAATGACCTGGTCATCATAGTTCAAAGCAATACCGGAGAAAGAGGTTCTCCTCAAAAAACGGATAATCGTCTGGTCAGTGATGACCTGGTAAAGGCCCTCCTATCCCTTAACAAAAATTAAATTCCCACAATGAAGCTGCATATATTTAATCCCATGAAAATGGCCTTTCTGTTACTGATTCTTACCTCGGGACTTGCACTGGCTCAGGAAAGAGAATCTCCCTTCCCCGGTGAGGAAACTCTGATTTTTAATGGACTGGACCTGCTTCGGAACTATTCTTTCCATGTTTCCAAAAAGAATCGTAAGGTCACTCAGAGACTTTGGGGTGAAATTGAGGGTGGCGAGGTCTATGTCAAGTTCATAGACTCAAAGGGCATAAAGCGTGGTGGATTCAGCCTGGTAAGTGGGAAAACCAAGGCACGCGGCACTGCTGAGGAAGTTCACGATGATTTCCCGGATGGTATCTGGACGATTGAGGTCGACTGCAAAGGTGCCACAGGTAAGCTTCGTATTCAGATCAAACTGGACTAAATGCTGAAACGAAATTCTATCCTTTTCGTCCTCATTATTTCCTCTCATAGCGTTTTGGGAGATATTTTAGGTCAACTAGCACTCGATTCCTCCTGGCATAATGAGATCTATCTCTCCCTTCTAACCGATTTCAGCGAAATGAACATGGCCAATGAGGAATTGATCATATCTCGAACAAGCATCTCGGAAGATGGCAGCTTTAGTTTCGATGAAAAAGCTCTTCCCGAAGAAGAAAGATTCTATCGCATCCATGTAATTCCCAAAGGAGATCCCCCTTCCACCATTATCATAGGGGGAAGGAATCATAACCATATCCATTTCATCTTTAAGAAAGGCGATGAGCTCCAGCTCATTCAAGGATCAGGATCCGCCTTGTCATCAGAAAACACCCAAATGATAGGCTCAGAAGCCATGGAAAGCCTGAATAAGTATCATAAGCTAAGATCCGAACGATATTACCAAAAGGCTCAAAGTCAAAGACAAAGGGAAATGCTGGATGAGACATTCAGGCAAGGGATCGAATCTCTTTGGAATAGCTCCGAAAGCCCCCTCACCTCCTTATTCCTCATCTATATGTACGGGGAACATTTTGCTGAACTCCCTCCGACAGAGACCTTGAAGAATGTCCTTGATAGATTGGGAAATCATAATTCTAGCTACTTGGAAGCCTTGAACCAAGAGCTTGAATTCAAAGAATTTAAAGAAGACTCAAGTCCTTCTATAAGTCCTAACACCCTACCCTTTCTGCTAGTGATTGGGATCATACTCCCACTCCTGGTCTTCTGGATCTACTTCAGCTCAAATCGAAAGAAACGCTCCCCGCTTGCCGAACTGACCATCAAGGAAAGACAGGTTCTTAATTTCCTCAAGCAAGGTCTTTCCAACAAGGATATAGCCAATGAACTTAGCATTGAATTAGGAACGGTTAAATCTCATGTAACCAGTATTTTACAAAAATTGAATCTTAATTCTCGTCGCGATATCCTCGACCGTCAGGATCTTTAATCTTTATCCATCATTCCAAAATTACCTTTCGAATCATAGATAGTTCTGATCCTTGTATTTGAATGAAGTACAATCCCCTGGGAAGGTCATGAAGATCAAGGCTTATCTGGGTACCTTCCTTTAATCTTGACCAGGCATGACTCTGGATCACCTTTCCATTTGAATTAAGAACTTCTATATCCAAATCTTCCCTATAATCTTTGATCAAACCAAGATTAAGCTTGCCGGTACTGGGATTTGGGCTAAGCATGAAATGGGATTCAGCGTTTTTTTTAGCAAATAGGCCGGTGATCCCTTGTCCTTCTGTGACCACATATTTCTTGCCTGCAGGAACCTGAAAATACTCATCCCTATTACCTGAAGGCCATAAAACCACTAAACTATCGATAACGGAAGCATCCAATAAGCCTACGTGTTGGATCAAAGAGTTGGATCCAAAAAATACCGTGCTGCTTCCTACATCTCTCCTTTGTCCCAAGCTGTTTCCATTCACCCGTGCATAGACAAAGATCTTAGCTCCAATACCTGATTTGTTGGAGGGCCCACCTTCCAATTGAACTCAACCCAGTTGTTTCCATTGTTGAGATCATTGTCAAAGAAGGCAGCCATGGTTCCCGGACCTGGAATGAATAGGTCTAGGTCTCCATCCTCATCATGATCCGTTACACTCCCTCCACTTTGATGCAGATCCAAACCGCTGAAATTAGGCAAGACAAGCTCACTGAACCCACCTTGACCATCATTTTGATAATACTGCAAGGGATAGGTAGAATCGCTCACGAGTATGCAGTCCTGATCAGCATCGTTATCAAAGTCTCCCCATAGGCTGGTACTTGTCTGCGAAGGAAATTGAGTCAGGGGATCCATGCTGTCTTTCTGAAAAACCCCTCCTGCATTTCTGTACATGGAATTGCTTTCCGGGACAAGGGTACCGCTTGAGGAATTCCCCCAATTGCAAACGTAAGCGTCGAGATCAAGATCATTGTCAAGATCGATAAAGGTCCATTGGTTTCCCTCCACCAGATCCAATGAGAATGCCTGGTCGTTGATCTGCTCAAATTTGAGTTGGCCTGATTCCTTCAACAGATTTCTGTAGCAAAGATCTCTTTTGCTAAAACCTGCTCCCATTCCTATGCAAACATCCTGGTCTCCATCATCATCGAAGTCCATGAAAACGGGATGCATATAGGTGTCGCTTATGGGTGCATTGATAACAGAATCAACGAGGCGAGAGAATGTATAAGCCGGTGGTCCCTGATTGATCATGATATAGGGCGATTGAGGACCTCCTACCGTTGGAGGCCCGGGAAGCCAATTTGGCCAGACATTAAAGATGTCAAGGTTTCCATCATTATTAAGGTCTACAAATGCCGAACCGGTCCCTCCTATGCTTGGAGATCCAATGGTTCCGAAATCCTGAATAATGAAGCCGCCCTGGCCTGTATTCTTGAATAATCTTGATGGAAACCCGGACACGTAGACATCCAGATCTCCATCATTATCATAGTCACCCCAAGTATTGCCAAACCAATAGCCGTTGGCATTCACCAGACCCATATTCAAGACCTGCGAGAAGCTTCCATTCCCCAGGTTCTTATATAGGATATTCCTTCGGGTTTGTTGACCTGGGGTTCTGTTGGTCATAAAGAGATCCTGATCTCCATCCTGATCATAGTCAACCCAGCTAGCACCAGTCCAATAATCGGAAAGGTTGGGATTTCCCGGATGACTGGTCTGGCGGACAAAATCCTGGGCGTGTAATTCTGAAAAAGAAAAAGAAAGGAAGACTAGGCCTAGAATGAATTTCATTTTTTAGGCCAAAAGAGCTGCCCTTTAGCCTTATTGAAAGGGAATTTCGGTCCTAGCTTATATCACTTTTGAAAAGTGAAAGAAATTCAGGCTTCCTGAAACTGTTTTGGTGTTTTGCCGGTATGTTTTTTAAAGGCTCGGTAAAATGTGGTAGCTGAATTGAAGCCGCAATCCATGGCAATGGCTTCATAAGTGAGAAGTTTGAATTCGGGGTCCTGCAATCTTTTTTGCGCTTCTTCTACCCTTTTCTGATTTACCAGATCTTTGAAGTTGGTATTGAGTTCCTTGTTGATGGCATGTGAAAGGCTATAGGCTGGAGATCCCAATCCCGATTCCAGGTTGGACATCCTGAAATCGCTTTCCAAATAGGGCTTGTTTTGGTTCAGGTAATCTTTGATCCTTGCTGCAAGTACTTTTACCTCCTCCACAGATTTGAAGTTTCCTCCATTAGAATTCCATAGCCTAAGGGATATAGGGAAATCCCTTGAGCGTATCATCTGCCAGGCGGTAAGGTGAAGGCAAAGGCTGAGGACGAAAATGATTGACCCATAAAACGGAGCCAGGGAGTCCATATGTGCAGGCAACAAGAAGATAAATACCAGGCTGATCAAATAGAATCCAAGCAGAACAATTAGAAATGATGAAATGAAGACCAGGTTGCTTGTTTCCTGTACTCCTGAAGCCTTAAGCTCCTTCCTCTTTCTATGGAGCAAGACGATGCTATAAAGGAAGTAAGCTGCTCCCTGTAGCAGATAGAGGACTGCGAAAAGATCAAGGGAATAAACCTCCTGGGAATAAAAACTTAAAAAATATTCAAGCTTCAACTCCGCCGGTAAGGCATAGAAGGGAGAAATATAATAGATGGCAATAAGGAAAGGGATCAAATGAATGAGGTCGATCCATCGGCTTGAATTACCTTCTTTCACCAGAGTCTTTACAAACAAAAAGCTTGTGGGTCCCATGAGAAACCAAAAAGGAGAGATCAGCCAAATCAAGTGAGGATATTCTCGGTAGGCTCCCAGGTTTTCAAATAGGTAATTAAAGATGATCCCTGTTGAAATCAGGATCAATGCGGATAAGTAGATCTGAGCTTGTTTGGACTTTCCCCTTTTGAATAGAAGGATCAAGCCGATTACCAGGCCCTGGATCCCTGCATGGATCAATAGATAATTCCAAATATTCATTTCGATTCCATTGGAATCTAAATCTGCAATTACCGGGATCGCTTAAAAAGAATATTTTGAATTAAGCACTTAGAAAGGATTAGCGGAAAAGCTCCTTAGCCAAAGGGTTGATTAGGCATACTCGTAAATGGCTTAAGCCTCGCTTTCAGAAGACCTATTGATGGCCTCTCTCCCATTGTATACCAATCTGGTAGACCAAGGAATTGGATTACGGAGAGCAAAATGAGCCATGCAGCCATTTTCTGCCTCGTTTAGTAGGTCCATGATGTTTTCCTCAGGCTCCGGACTTTCAATGATCACATGGGTTTCCACCATATCACAGGCTCCGTTAGTCATGTATCCGTGCTCCCGCATATGGCCGAGATTGGTTCTGAATATGATACGTTGTTCCAATTTCAGAGAATCCACCTGGATCTTTCTGGCCGTCAGAATATCAGTTAGATGTGTCATCAGGCAAAATCCTATTCCTGCGGAGAAATATGCCAATGGCGGAGGAGCGGTGTCCTCTCCTACGGGGGGCTGCTCATCGCAATAGAGTTTCACCGGACTGAAACCAGGGATATTGACAGAAACTACGCCTGTCTTGCTTTGCATTTTTCCGGCTTCAGCACTCAAATTCACTTCAAATCGATATGGCTCCGGATGACGGGCCTTTGCAAATTTTTTGGATTCATATTGGGTTTTAGCTGGTTGCTCTGAGCTGAGCTCCCCTACATGATAAAATTTCTCTTCTGACATTCTATTGCGATTTTTGTTTGCCGTGATCAGTAAATTTTTTGTGGCTAAAGTAAAGCTTCTATCGGATCATCTGATCACTACCAAGGGCTCCGAAAAACTCCTGCTTTTGGTCCTTACTACTATGTAATATACTCCCCCAGCTAACGAAGAAAGATCGATCCACTTTTCATCTGCATCGTTCACCACTTTTTCTTCAAAAACAATTCTTCCTTTGGAATCATGGATACGAATGGAATAATTCTCACTCAGTTGATTATGGAATCTGATCGAGAATTGGCCATTGTTTGGATTGGGAAAAACTTCGAATTGATCCCTGGTCCAATCACCCAATCCCAGCCCACCTATGAATATGGTAATGGAATCTTGTTTTATACAATTCAAAGAGTCCAGAGCAGTTAAGCTGAATGTATGTGGTCCTAGTGGAAGATTCGGTCCAATAATCCAGATCCCTTGACTGCTTGCTCCAGTGCTCCATTGAAAATTTGAAAAACCGACTCCAGGGTCAAGAAATAGGCTATCCCAATGGGCTATTGCAGTATCAACTCCTAGATCAAGGGCCTGATCGCTGAATTCGACCTCGACCAGAACGCGTTTGGTTGCGCATTCTCCTTCCGTTCTAAAGCCATGATGATAATAGACCCTTCCATTCCAGTCTCGAGGATGAAAGAGACCACTGAAATTATGGGATATCCCTGATCCAGTGCGGATCTCCAACTCCGGGGTAGACCTGCTTTGTGGGCTGGCGATCCAATGATAGGATAAACGAGCGGATGGATCAGCAAGCTGAAGATATAGGCCTAGGGTATCTCCACTATTCATGATCAATGGAGGGAAGTTCATAGTCAAAAACTCCTCCACATTGCTCACCAAAATGGTATCCGTCGCCCAAAGTGTCCAAGGACCCGAATTATGCTCAAATCCTACATATGAGCCTGTCTTGGTCCAGATCTCAACTACTTGCAAGCCCGAATCAGCGATTTTTAGATCAAGACTATCGATCACCAGGCTATCCGAGCTCATCAGATCGAACATGGTTCCATTCCAATTGATATTGGAACTGTTTCGAGTAAACAATTCCTCGTTATAAACCAAGGAACCCCTAACCGATTGAGCAAATAATGAACTGTCCTTATTCAGGTTTGGGATCTTGATCTCTGATCCTATAAAAACCGGATCTACAGAACTTAAAGCAGAATACCATAAAACATTGTCTATCAGTGATTTATTAGCTTTAAATATTCCCGTATCTGCTTGACAAAGGGTATCCCCGTGAGTCTGAATCCAGGGCCTACCAATACTCCGGACGGAGATGGATGCGCTGTCATTTGATGGAAAACTATCCTCGATATTTTGAACCCAGCTTTGAATGAGATAATCCCCTGCTACACTGCTGTTCCAGCCAAAGGACTCCATCAGAACCGTGCAGCTGGAATTGAGGGTATCCGTTAGAATGCTATCCAGAAAAATACTTTGACCTCCCCCGTTCATTACCTCAAAGTGAAGCCATGCTGGTAAGCTTGAAGCAGTCCCAATGTTTGCAAAGCTGATCTCAAATATGGCATTGGTATCTCCACAGGAACTTGTTCCCTGGTTTTCAATAGAAGTAATAAGAATATCTGGTGAAGGAGATGATTGGAATAGGTAGCCAAGAATATTGGTGGCTTTGGCTCTATTGAACAAGGTTCGATGTCCCAGATCATTTAAGTGAACCCCATCACCTGAATCAAAGGTCGAGTCAAGCGCATAGGTATTAGTGGCCATTCCGGACCAGAAATCTATGTAGAATGGTGCAAAATGGGCAATTATACTATCCTTCATATCGAATTGCCTTTGCAGATAGGTGGTATTGCTGAAGTTTCTAGGCTGAGTGGTGCAGATCCAAATGGGAATTCCCGCCTGTCCAGCGGTTCGGAAAATGGAATCCATATTGTACAACTGCTCTGGGACTGTAAACCCTGAAGCCACATCGTTGGAAGGAAGATTCAAGATAATGGCATGGGGATTCAAAGAAACCGCCCGGGTTATATTCTTGAGTGTATCAACACTTGGTCTTCCGGGTGGAGCTAAGAAATTTGATGGCATGATCCTGTAGGTATTGTACCCGCCTTGCGCCAGATTAGTTACTTGATTTTTGGGATTGATCTCCTGGAGAAAATGCCTGTAACGGTTCACCCATGCACTGTCGGAGGTAGATGCCCCCGCTCCTGCAGCTGTCGATGAACCCAATACCACAACGTGTATGCTATCCTGGTTTATACATGGATCTGTTTGAGACCAGCAGAAAAATGCCAGCAGGGATAATATTAGGGTGAATGCAAACTTCAATTCTGACCAAAACTAACCAGAATAAGTTTGACCAAACAGCTATTTAATCACTCTGTCCGAAGTTTTTCAACCGGATTTGCACTTGCAGCCTGAAAAGACTTTATGCTTACAGTAAAGGCTCCAATGACCAAGGCGGCCAATCCTGAAAGTATAAATACCCAAGGCCCTAATTGGGTACGGAAAGAGAAGTTCTCCAGCCAATCGCTGCTGAAGTAATAGGCCAAAGGCACCGCGAACAATAGAGCAATGAAGATCAGAAGTACATAACCGCGGGCCAGGAGGAACATTATCCCCGATACCCTGGCACCCAAGACCTTCCTTATGCTTATCTCCTTGGTCCTTTGTTTGGTTGAAAAAGAAGAAAGTCCGAACAAGCCAAGGCAGGAAAGAAAGATGGAGACCAGGGTAAAACCTTTGGCCAGTTTCGATACCATAACCTCTGCCTGGTAGTTTGATTGATATTCTTCATCCATGAATAGATAATTGAAAGGATAAGATGGCTCCAACTCTTCATGAATGGCTTTGATCTTGGGAAGGGTCTCCTGAACATCTCCGATCCGGATCATACTTAGAAAGGTATTCTCAGGACTATAGATCACTATAAGAGGTTCCATGGGTTCGTAAAGACTAGCCATATGAAAGTCTTGAATTACCCCTATCACATTACCGTCTACGCCCCAGACATACATCTTTGAATTCAGTGGTTCTTCCAGGCCCATCAGACGCTTAGCCGTTTCATTAATCAAGAATTTTGAGGTGTCCGCTCCCATTTTATTATTAAAACCCCTCCCCTCAATAACGTCGATGTTCAGAGTTTCAAGAAAATCATCTCCCACTATCATCACGTTGACTTCAAGCACCTCATCCGGCTCCTTTCCCTCCCATTTTGCTCCCCCGGTAGACCTCCCATAATTCAATGGATTACCAATTGAATAGGTCATAGAGCCAACCTCCGGGATTTGCTCGATGCGGGTTCGAAATACATCTCTTTTCCTCTGAAGTCCCTTGCTTAGCTCAACCATAAGCACATTTTCACGATTCAAACCCAGGTTCTTTTTCATTATAAAATCAACCTGGTTGCTGATAACAACAGAGCTTATGATCATGAAGATGGAAATAGCAAATTGAAATACCACCAATCCCTTTCTGAATCCTTGAGTTCTCCAACTAGGATTGACCTTCCCAACCAGGGAATCCGGAACCGAATATTTAGGTAGAATAAAAGATGGATAAATACTTGATAATAAGACTATTATAAATAAAACTGCCAAAGCTAAAAAAACAAACGAGACACCAAGTAGATCCAGGTAAAACACCTGTCCGGTTAACTTTTCAAAGGGACTGATTAATAGACCGGTCAGAAGAAAGCAAAGCGCAAATGAAGCCAAGGTGATTTGGAAGGATTCTATTAAGAACTGTATACCAAGGGAACTTTTATAAGAACCAAGTACCTTTCTTACTCCCAATTCTCTTAATCTTCCCGCAGATTTTGCCGTAGCGAGATTCAGAAAATTGATAGCAGAGATTAGCACCAGGAAAATCGAAACAGCCCGAAGTATCCTGACGTATTCCAATCGGCCTGGATTCGGTAACCCGTTTTCCCAGTTACCATTCAGATATCCTTCATTGAACTTTTGAAGAACCATCCTTTCATCGGCTGCGTTATCTGTGTGCTTGTTTACTTCCTGCTCTATCCTACCCGCCACTTGCTGATATTGAGATTCATCCTTGAGGGTAAAAAACATCCTGAACCCCCCATTGTACCAGCTTTTCACCCATTCATTTTCTTTAATGTAGTTGTCTCCTGAGAGAATGAAGTCGAATTGCAGGCTAGAGTAGGGTCCTGGATCCTGGAAAACTCCGGTAATGGTATAAAGATCCTTGTTTTCAACCCGGATAAAGCTCCCAATGACAGAATCGGTTTTCAGCCAATCTTTACCAAAATACTTTTTGGCAAGGCTTTCCGATATAAGCATGCTATTGGGTTCCTTGAGGGCAAATTGATGTTCTCCGAGGATAAGAGGGAAGGAAAATACATGGAAGAAATCTCTTGAAGCGTATCTGCCAGACTCATAGGACTTCAGCTCTCCCTTTTCCATCAGGTATTCAAACGACCAACTGACTATGGCAACCTTTTCGATCTCAGGATATTCTTCTTCCAATACATATTGCAATGGCTGGGGTATTCCCTCTGTAGTATTAATCTCCCCGCTGCTCTGGTGCATGTTTCGGAATACCTGGTAGATCCTGTCTTTTTTAGAATGGAATTGGTCAACAGATAACTCGCTTTCGACCCAAAGGTGAATCAATAAACTGGCCGTTAAGCCAACCGTCAGACCGAGGATGTTCATCAGGGTATAGGACCTATACTTCTTTGCTTGCCTGAAAGAAACCACCAGGAAGTTTCTGAGCAATCCTGGGTTACTGAGTTGAGAATTGAATCCAAGGTGTCTGATTATTCCGGGTCTAAAGAGTTTCATTACGTTTAGGTTATATGCTTTTCGAGCTGCTTTAGGGTCCTCCCTTGCCTGCTCGTCGAAGATCTCATTCAGATCTCCTTCCAGGTCTTCAAGTAATTCGGGCCGGCAAAACCACCTGAGCAATCTCGCAGTAAAACGCGGAGGTCTATGGTTACCCTGTTCAGGCATAGGCAATCTCAAAGGCAATCTTTGGGATTGCTTCCCATAATTGTCTCCTAACTTCTCTCACCTGAACCAGGGCTTTCTTTCCATAGGGAGTCACTTTATAATATCGTTTTCTTTTTCCTCCTCTTTCCGGGGTCGCTTCCCCAAATTCTGATTTCAGAAATCCTTTTTTCTCCAACCTGATGAGGGCCGTCCTCATAGCTCCTATGCTTACCTTCCTCTCCAGCCTCTCCTCTATTTCATTCTTAATACTGATCCCATACGCTTCCTCATAAAGGATGGCTACTGTCAACATAACTATTTCTTCAAACTCCCCTAGTGAATATTTACCCATGATTTTTATTTAAGTCTTAAATGTAGTTTAAATATAAAGATCTTAAATGTAGTTTTTATATGAGCGGCATTAGGCAGATATGATTCGCCTACTTATAATGTTAAAGGAAACCGCTTTAGAGGCTCGAGAACCTTTTACTTATGGAGGCTTTTCCAAGCCAGAAGAACCAAAAAAGAATTACTAAGACTACGGGCACAGCCAATAGATTTGATTCCTGAATGATCTTAGGAAACACCTGGGGCTGACCTAGAAATAAGGACCCTGACGCGATCCACAAAGCAAAGGACATCCTCCAGAGATGTCTTACAATCCTGAGTTTTCCTTTGAAACCTTTGGCTATGATCATCCATAGGTCACCCAAAACTCCCACGAAGGTCATTGCAGTATAGAAAAGCAGGAAATAATCGAATGCATCCAAAGCCCGGGATTGAGATGCTCTTAGATCCAGTAAGATCATTGAAAGGTATACGCCCAGGACACCGATCCCTGTCCCATAGGCCATTAAACTCCAATCAAAAACACCTATTTCCTTCTTCCTGTTTTGTCCGGCACGCCAAGCAGTGAGGATAAGATATGAGGTGATCAATGCGGCTATGATATTGGTGTATTCGACATTTTTTATGGCTAAGACACTTGCTGAAAGAGACATGGCTAGCATTGAAAGGGTAAATACCTGGCCTGATTTTACATGGATGTTTCGTCCTTTTTTGGCAAACATGGCTGTGAATCCTGAAAGGATCCCCAATGTTCCGGTAAGGATATGTATAAATACTAAAGGGTTCATAGTCTAGATCTGAATTGCAAAAGTGTGTTGAAGGAAATTCCTGGGAAGCTTGATTTATTTAAGAGGTTAAATCCCTCTATGAACAGAAAAACCGACCTTCCAAGGGAAGACCGGTTTCCAAACCTAAAATTGGCTTTTTGCTTGAGAAAAATCTTAGTTCATGGCATTTTAATAAGGGTCGAACCTCCGCTTAGATCCTGGAAGTCGACTACCCCATCACCCTTATAGCTGATGCTGCTTCCTCCACTTGCATCAACTTCCAGGGATCCATTCACCGTAATTGAAAGACTGCCACCCCCAGAAACATCGCAGTTCAGTGTTGTGGTTTCAAAGCCATAACCTGTGGCCCTACTTCCTCCTGAAGAAACCAACGAGTAGGAATCAGAGGATCCTAGAATCTCAAGCAGACTCCCTCCGGAGATGTCGGCAGCTAATGAAGCTGCGTTCAATCCCATGTTCAATATTGATCCGCCTCCAAGTTCAATTCTAAAATCATTGGAATTCATGTCATTATAAGAGCTGATATGACTTCCTCCATTTCCAAAAATCGCTTCCAGGGATGTGGCAGTGATATGAACCTCCCTGGTAGAGCTTCCTTTAATTCTAAGATTATCAGCCATTTCAACAACCAGGGTGCTTCCCTCCTTTCGTACATAGATATGCTGATGAAGGTTATCATTGGCTTCGATCACTACGCTTTCGAAAGTGTCTATCCTTATAAAAGCTCTCATGCCATCTCTAATGTCAATGCTTTGAAACCCTCTAACATTCTTTTCCTGCCTTGATGTAGAATTGCTAGGATCAAGGCTTTCGTATTTACAGGATGTAAGAAAAAAAGATAAGAGGAAACCAAGGGTAATTACTGTTCTCATATGTATTTTGTTATTGTACATATAAGAGACAGCTCAACCCCCGGTAACCCCTATCCCATCCGAAAACTATTTCTTAAAAGTGCTTCTATTTGCTCTGAAGCAGCTTTATTCCTTTATCATCTTTAAATTTTGCTGTAACCAGCCAGCCTCCAAAGTCTTCCGAGACAGCCATGATCAGTGTGTTCTTTCCTTTCTTAAGGTCAAGGTAGATCCCATCAAACAAACCTATGGTTCCCAGGTATCGGTAATCCCTGGACCTCCATTTATTGTTCCCTTTATAGATGGCCTTTCCATTAAGTATGGCAACCACCCGGTCGCTATATCCGAACTCAAGAAGTTTGACCTGGTCTTTATTCGAATTGATCTCCACTTTTGCCATGCAAGTATTTCCGGGCTTTCCATTATACAGAAGCTGAATCTTGCTAATGTTGGCTGCCACTCCCTCATCCAAACCAAGATTACCTTGCCATATCCTTCCGTCAATGACCTTTTGTACCTGGCTGGGATCATCCAAAAGTTCTTCCTCGAACATATCCGAGATCTCCCAGTTTTGGATCGCTCCTTCGAGAGCATCCCTTGTCTTTGGATTAAAGTTTCTGATCTCCCCTTTGTCTTTTTCCACTTTAATATTGGCAATGTGCATTCCAAAGGCCCCTCCGCCTCTAATGAATAGGTCACCCTCTATAGGTTCATGGTAGGTGACCCAGGAATGATGTGGTTCGCTTGAATGATCAAGGTATACCTGGGCTTTTTCTTCCTGTACTACGACCTTAATATGGGTCCAATTATCATAGTTGTAATCATAGCTGAAGGAATATTTAGGCCCAAACATCAGTTGCCAGGGAGTAATTCCCTGAACCAAAGGAGCCGCCTGATTTGCGTCTGGCTTGCCCGAAAGATGGGGTCTCAAGAAGAACTGTTCAGCATCCGTGCCGGCTGCCCTATAGACCAAACCCGGGAAAGACTGATCCTCTTTAAGAAAGACATCAAATTCAACGGTCCCATTCTTGAACTTGGTGTTCTTCAGTTTCATGGCCCCCTGGAGATAAACAGCCTGGGATCCCTGATGCTGTTCTATTATGTATGCCCTCGCTTGAAATTCCCAGTTATTCGTGTCGATCTTGATGAATTCTTGCGCATGTAGGCCCGTTTGTACCATCAACAAAGCCATACAAATGATTATCTGTTTCATGCTTCAATCATAGTAAGCAGTTTTCCAGCCTGATCAACAAAGACATTCATCTTGGTTCAATCCCATTCAAGGGCAGAAATCAAGGGGAATAAGCCTTTATTTGAGCTAATATGGCTGATAAGCACATAGACCGATTAAGGAGATCTCTTGAAGACCATTTGAACTGGGGGCCGAGCCAGGACTGGCATAGCTCTGTTTTCCAGGAATTGAGCGATCTGATCTTTGATAGAACCCAGATCATGATCAGCCCCACTACCCTGAAGAGATTCTTTGGTGTGGTCAAATATGATGGGGCCATGAGTGTCAATACTCTCGATTCTTTATCTAGCTATTTGGGATATCAGAATTGGAGAGATTTCAGACAAAAGCAGGATATTAAAAAGACTAAGCCAAGGGTTTCAAGGATCAAGGGGGTTCCAAAAAAGAGTATTTACATAGGCATAGGATTTTCCGCCGCCTTGTTCATGGTTTTTCTATTGAGCACAGGTTCTCCCCCTGAGCCAATAGATTTTTCAGGTATCCGCTTTAGCAGCCATTCGGTTTCAGAAGGATTTCCTAATTCGGTTGTTTTTAATCTAGAGCTTGGAGCTAATCGGCCAGACTCGGTAGTCATTCAACAGTATTGGGATAAGACAAAAACCATCCATATGGATGCCGAGGAAAGTCAGGCCACTGGCATATACTATTTCCCTGGCTATTTCAGAGCAAAGCTCATTCTTGATGGAATCTTGGTTTCTGAACACGACCTATTCCTGAGTAATCAAGGTTGGCTTGGAACTGTAGACCACGAACCTGTTCCGGCTTATTTCAAACCTATTCGAGATGAAGGGATAGCCTTAGAATTACCAGAGGAGTTCACTCCGGAGTTGGAATCTCTGGAGGAGGAAATGACCACCCGTTTCCATCTAATAGAGGATTATGGGAATGTTTCGGGAGATAATTTTCGGTTGAAGGCCAGGATTAAAAACAATACAACTAATCCCTGGGGAGTGTGCAAAACTGTCTGGATCTACATAATTGGCTCCAAGGGTGCAATGATCTTCCCATTTGGCAAAACCGGCTGTAGCTCGGACATGGGCATGATGGTTAACGATGTTTACAGAAATGGAAAGCGGTACGACCTGAGTGCCTTAGGTTGCGACCTTACTGATTTCACCGACATAGAAATATTGAATAAGGAGCAGGAAGTTGAGATAAGCATTAACAGCGAGACTGTCCTTACACAGAATTATGAAAAAACCATGGGGAGGTTCGTAGGATTCAGGTTTAAATTCCTGGGATGGGGTGAAGTTGAATCTTATTCAGTCTGGGATAAAAACGAGACCCGTTTCATAAGTTCTGAGGATCCCATTTAACGGGTTCTGATCAAATTATTGAAAACCTGAAGGTGTTCCATCCGGATTTCATCTCCTTGGTCTGTTTGTAATATACCAGGACCTTAACACCTCTTATCCAATACCTCTTTCCGATCGTTAAAGCCCCAAAATCTACTTCTCCGTCTTCGTTAGTGAATTTGGGGCCGGCAACGGGATTCACCTCATTTTTGGCATCATCCTCTGTTGCGTAAAGAGTGATCTTCACATCTTCTCTTGGGTTTCCGGATAGAGTTCCTGTGACACGAACGGTTAGTGCAGCCCAGGTGACATCATCTTCCTCTTCGCAAGAAGTCAAGAAGATCGTAAAGAAAACAAAGGCTAGCAGGGGAATTCTTGGGATAATTTTCATGGCTTTATTCTTTAGCCCCACCTGAATTTATGCAACTCCCAAAAAGCAGGGAAATTGAGCTCCCTTGAACCAAGGGAGCTTTTTCATTATCCTTCTCCAGGCAATGGGGCACTCTCATGAACTTCAATAGAGCAACCTCCTTGCCAATTAAGATGAGGATGTCCCTGAAGCAATGCCTTTGCCCCCTCCATATTCTCCGCTTGAAGTACGGAGTAACCTGTTACTTCCTTGTCGCTGGGGTTTGCTCCTCCATCAGGAGAAAGCCTTATTCCACCCATAAGAGGAGTTCCCATATCGACCAATTGAGAACCACAACGAGCTGCCCATTCCATCCAGGGCTTCATTCCTTCTGCCATTTCCTCTGGAGTAGCATTAGCCATTCCCTCCATGGCCTCGGCAGGTGCATGATAGATTACGATAAATTTTTTCATAGCAATTTGATTATGGTTTTGATTAAAGATATTATTCTCTTTTTAATACTTGGGCAGGATTTAATAAGGCTGTGCTTACGGACTTCAGACTGACTGTCAGAAACACCAGCCCAAGGGTCACCAATGCACCAAGGATCAATGGAATTATAGAGAACTCCACTCTGTATGAAAAGTCCTCCAACCATAGGTTTGTAAGGTAGTAAGTCATCGGCCAAGCTAGAACTACGGATATCACAACCAACCAGCTAAAGCGATTGTTGAGCATCATTACAATTTGAGCAATGCTGGCCCCCAGTACTTTTCTGATCCCGATCTCTTTCTCCTTTTGGGAGGCAATAAATAGAATCATACCATAGGAACCTAAACATGAAATCAGGATGGCCAGAAAGGCAAAGTAGCCAATCAATTGACCAAACCTTTCCTGACTCTCATAGTTCTCAAGTAAAGCCTCATCCAGAAAACGATAGTCAAAGGTTTCGGTTGGAAAGAATTTGTTCCAAACCCCTTCAATCTCACCCAGGGTTTTACGGGCATTTTGGTTTTCTAACCGCATTGAAAAGGTATTGAATTGGGGCACAAAGATCTCAAGGACCAGGGGCCTTAAAGCTTCGGTTAAGGCTTGGAAATTAAAGTCAGCCACAACTCCAACAACCTTTCCTTCCTTGCCTTCAATATTTATCTCCTTCCCAATAGCTTCTTCGGGTGAGCCAAATTGGAACTCTTCTACCGCCGATTCATTAATTATGAAAGCCGAGGTATGGTCGGTCCCATATGCTACTCCAAAATTCCTTCCTTCAAGCAATTCAATTTCATAAGTGGGAATGAAGTCGTAATCTATGGACATAACTGCGCATAGCATATGATCATCGGAGGTAAAGCCTTCTGGAATTATATTTCGACTAACCATTCCAAATCCAGGAGCAACTGAGCTAAGGGTACTTGCCTTAACGCCGGGGATAGAGGCGATCTCATTCTCAAATGAGTTGAGCTTGTTTCTCATTTGCTCGTCTACACCACCGAAAACCGAATTGAAATTTTGACTTTGAATTCTTGCGGTTACCATAGATTCTTTATTGAATCCCAATTCCTGGTCTTTGAATAGCTGAAATTGCTGATAAATGACCAAGGTACTTGAGATCAAAAGAATCGATATTGAGAATTGAATCACGATCAAAACTCTCCGAAAAGATAGGTTTGCCCCCTTATTTATTGCATTGGAAAATCGGCTTTGTATATTCTTCAAGGGCGGAAATCCAGAAACAAAGATCGAAGGATAGACCCCAGCCAATAGCCCCGTAATGATGGTTATCAGTAGAAACCCAAGTATGAAAATTGGATCCATGAAAACGGATCCTTCCAATTCTTTCCCTGTCAGACCATTCATTAACGGTAAAAAAAGTAAGCTGAAAAGTAGGGCAAAAAAAGAGGCAAAAAGCGTGACTAAAAATGATTCCGCAAGAAACTGGATCCCGACACTCATTCTTCGCGCTCCAAGGACCTTCCTCATTGCTATCTCTTTCCCTCTTTGAAGAGATTTTGCAGTGCTGAGGTTTATATAATTAATACAGGCAATGATCAGAGTTAAGAGGCCCACAGTGCCAAATATCCAAAGGAACTCGGGACTGCCCGATGGCTCCGATTGAGCACTCACAGCGTTGTTCAAATGAATATCCAAAAGTGGTTGTAGCTCAAAACTTTGTCCCTTGTTCATGTTTTCAGGGATCTTTTCACTTACCCAATCGGCAAAGCGATCGTTTACTGAGTTCACATCCTCTCCCTCTTTCAGAAGGATATAGGTTGGAGAATGGCTTACCATCCAGTTTTGTTGAAAATTTGCCCGTATGTTTTCCCTTATTGAAACAGGCTCAATATCATACATGTTGTCATATGGGACCAGCATTTGAAAATGCGTATGTGTATTTGGAGGGAAGTCCTTTACAACTGCGATCACCTCAAAGTTTGATTCCCCTTCCATTGTTACTGTCTTTCCTATTGGGTCAAGACCCGGAAAATATTTCTCTGCGATCTCCTGGTTTAAAATGACCGTGAAAGGATCGTCCAATGCTTCATCTAGACTTCCATTAACCAGTTCCAGATCAAAAATTGACAGGAATTCGGAATCGCTGAAATTAACATTGTCTTCCTCATATCTCTTTTCAGATCCATCTTCCTTTCTGACAGTAACACTTACGCTCCTGCTAAAAAGCCTTGCTGATGCTTCAACTTCAGGAAAGAAATCATTGATGTGTTCCTTAAATATGGGAGGAACCCTACCAAGATCGAATTCACTTATCAAATACCTCAATCTATAGATCCTATCTGCCTTGCTCTGGTGCTTATCGTAACTGAGCTCATCCTGGATGAAGATCGTGATCAAGAAGAAGCAACTTAGACCTATGGCCAAGCCAAAAAGATTAATAAATGTGAATGAAGAATTCCGGGCCATGATCCGGAGAGAACTAAGGAGGTAATTCTTAAACATGCAATTGGAGGATGATCCAATTGAAAGTTATTTTTTTTATTCAATCAGAGTCTCCAAAAGATGATGAGCGGAAAATTGACAACAGAAAAGGCTAAAATTGAGAGAGTTAGTAGTTCCGTGGGAAGCATTACATATCATCTTCGATCAGGATCCCCATTTTTCCCATTTGGTAATCCCTCATCGCCTCAAGGATCTCGGTTTCAGAATTCATGACAAAAGGACCTTGCTTGACCACCTTTTCATTCAATGGTTCACCACTCAAAAGAAGGAATTCGGAGTCTTCCATCACTTCAAGCTTTACCGAGTCTCCTTCCTCTTCAAACACCACATAGTTTTCCTTTTCTACCAGGCCGTAGCCCTCGATCCTGATCTTGCCTTTGATCAGATAAATAGATGAATTGTAACCTTTAGGAATCTGAAATTCATCCTTTCCTTCGGCCCTTGCTTTGGCCCAAATAATTAAAAGTGGACTGATCCCAGGGATTGGACCTGTTTTTCCTTCGTGCTCCCCAGAAATAAGATTTCTCTCAATCAATCCATCCTGAGATCGACTAATTACTGATGAGTCCGTTCCTAAATATGAATAGCTGGGCTGATCCATCTTGTTTTTTGCAGGACTGTTGATCCATAGTTGGACGATCTCCTGCGGACCGTGTTTCTCCACCAGTTCAGCACTGGGTCTTTCACTATGCATGATCCCCATTCCGGCATGCATCCATTGGACCTCACCGTTTTTAGCAATCTGGTTGTTTCCCCTGCTATCGCGATGATGAACCTCCCCTTCCACTACGAATGTTACCGGACTAAACCCTCTGTGAGGATGCGGGCCAACCCCCTGGGCTTTTGCGGGTCTGCCTCTTAGTGGTTTTACACGTCCGTGGTGGATCAATAAGAATGGATCTACCTGATCCACCTTTTGAGTTGGGATGGCCTGTTTGACAGGGAAACCATCCATATCAATGATCTCCGCAGGGAGAAGATATTTGACCTCTTTATTGCTCATTGGTCCTGAGTATTAAAATTTGAATTTGGATAAATGATGATCGGGTAACAAATTTCGGAAGCTGTTGATTCAAAAATGAAAGGAGATAATCTTTTTTCAAGCTTATATAAAGAGGTGCCAAATTGGAGTACCACGGAAAAGTTGGGCTTCATATTTGGGACGGGTTCTTTTATTTCTGTTTTCCTGATCTTTTTCCAGCCTTTTGGGGTAAATAATTATGACCCCCAGGAAACCATAAGAAGCGAATTCCTTGTCTATATGATCATCATGGGGTTCTGGGTCATGATCCTTTTGGCCTTGAACGAATTCCTTATCAGAAAGCTGTTTCCAATGGTTCTAACCAGGATCACAGCCTTGTCCTGGATAATCTGGTCCCTTGTTTATCTGAGTTTTGGTGTCTTCTTGTTCTATAATTATTTGGGTGGATGGCATGATTGGTTGTTTAGCAGCTTTTTGGAATTCATAGTCAACATCGGAGTAATGAGTTTGATCCCCTTGGCGGGGCTTTTGGTCTATTTCCGGATCAGAGATCTTCAATCTACCCTTGACCAGCATTACAAATACGCTGATTCCCTGGAAACCGGAGAAAAAATATTGACTCTGGAATCGGAGAATCAAAAAGAGCAGGTTTCAATGCCTGTTAAAAACCTTGTTTTTATCGAGTCTCAGGATAACTATGTTGCCATAAGACATTTAAACAATGGAGTACTGGAAAAATCACTTCTTCGAAGGACACTCAAGTCAATTGAAGAATTGGATCTCAGTCCGGCTTTGATCAGAATTTCCCGTTCATTTCTGATAAACAAAATCCACCTTGAAAGTGTCGTTGGGAACAGGCGAAACCTGAAGGTTAATCTGGCAAATCATAGTACATCCATTTCTGTTGGAGAGCAGTATAAGGAGAAGGTTTTGGCTCTGGTAGATTCGTAACAGGGCTTTTTCGTCCCTCAGGGTTCATTTTCATCCCAAAAAGAGATTTTTCAGATCAAGACTCCAGGATGTGAGATTTGTTTGCAGAGAAACAAATTGAACTATGAAAATGAAATCATTTAGAAAAGCCTCCGGGCTTAAAACCTTTTTTGCCTTTTTGGTTTCCATAACTTTTATGTTGACATGGCTTCCTTTTGTCAGGTCCATATTGGATGGAGATTCCTATCAATGGGGCACTGTATTCTACAACTGGAGTTTTTACGGAAATGGATTCAATGGAGACCTATGGTATGTCTGCCTTCAGGTGGTCTTTTTTGTCTTCCTTTTTTATTCGATCTATTCCGTTAGGAATCGATTGATCTTTTATGCCATGGCCCTCTTATGGTTAATTGGGTTCATTGGGAACTTCATGTTCCAGGTTTATTTCATGGAGGATGCGGTATTCCATGGGGATACCATGGGAGTCCACATTCATCTTTTATGGTTTGTGGTCCCCGTAGCTTTTTTATCCATCTATACAATCTATTACATGATCCTGCAGGATTGGAGAGCGGAGGAAGTTGAAATTCCATGGAACTCGAAAAACAACCTGGCTTTATTGTTTATCCTCGGACCTCTTCCATTGCAATGGATCCTATTGGCTTCAGGAGAACCTCATGGAATCACGGATCAGATCGGAGTCATCATTTCGATTATTCAGGCCTATGCAGTTCCTTTCATTCTTAGGCCCTACAAAGCTTCGATTGAAGTTTCAGGAACTGTGGCTTAGGAGATCAATACGGAGGTCATTGAGATTGAGCCTGCTACGCACTTATCATTGAAAAGGGTGATCTCTTCACCCTTTTCTTTTAAGCCTAAAGAGTAAAGTAAAGGGTAGTAATGATCCGGAGTAGGAACGGATTGTTGAACCGCCTTTCCAAGCTTTTTGTAATCTATTAGAGCCTGGTGATCTTCCTCTTGGATCTTATCCTTGAAGATCTCATTGCTTTCCTGAGCCCAATCAAAACCATAGGCTATCTCCATTCCTTTTGACATTGGGTCATAACCTTTAGGGATCTCTACCCTTCTAAGGTTGTGAACCATGTTTCCACTTCCTATGATCAAAACACCTTTATTCCTTAATGAACTCAGATCTTTTGCCAGTTGGTAATGGTGTTCGGGAGATTGATGGTAGTCAATGCTTAATTGAAGAACCGGAATATCCGCATCCGGATACATTTGTTTGATCACGGACCAGGATCCATGATCAAGTCCCCATTCCTGATCCAATCCAATTTCTTTTTCCTTGAATAAGTTCTTGGTTTCCAAGGCTAGCTCAGGACTGCCTGGGGCCGGATATTGTACCGAAAACAGTTCTTCAGAAAAGCCGGCAAAATCGTGGATCGTTTTTGGTTTTTCCATTGCTGTGATCCAGCTTCCCTTGGTAAGCCAATGAGCTGAAACACATATTATGGCATTGGGTTTTGGAATCGATCGGGCAATAGACCTCCACTTTTGTGTGAATTCATTATCCTGAAGTGCATTGTATGGACTTCCATGGCCAACAAATAAGACGGGCATCCGGGGAGTGTTTTGGAAATTATCCTCAACCACTTTCCCAAAGGTTTTTAATGGGTTCATGCTTGCTATTACTGAAAAAGCCAGGCTATTGGAAATGAATGTTCTTCTTTTCATTTCAATTTGTTCCTAATCTAAACCCAATTGGCCATGGAAAGATTCCAAGAAGCCTAAGTTGAAAGCCCTCCCTAGCTTCTTTCTTTCACATGACGCTGTAAGGCTTCGAGGCTATTGGAGTCTGCTGACCTTTGCTCAAGGCCGATTATCTCAAGCTTAATATTCCTCGATTCTGCATTGATCTTAAAATCTTCAATGACCTCAAGAGCATCCCAATGAATCGAACGGTTTCTTCTTCCATCAATGATAACATGGGAGTCAGGCGGGATCAGTGCAAAGGTTTGGATCAGATTGGCCTTGTTCAAAAAGCTAAGATCTTCAGATAATTCAATGCGAATTGGTTTACCCTCTTCAACTTCTTCTGGATCGAAGTGGTAAGCCGTTTTGAAGTTGTTGTAAAGAATGAAAACAAAGGCAACTGCCAATCCAAGACCTATCCCTATTAGAAGATCCGTGAATATTATCCCAAGAATAGTTACGACATAAGCCACAAACTGGGATCTCCCCGTTTTATACATGTCTTTGAAGATCTTTGGATTGATAAGCTTATAACCTACCACGATTAGGATAGCAGCAAGACTTGCCAAAGGAATTAGGTTAAGAAATCCCGGGATGAACATGGCCGACACCAAAAGAAGTAGTCCATGAAAGAAAGCTGACACCTTGGTCTTTCCACCTGATTGGATATTGGCCGAACTCCTAACGATCACCTGGGTGATTGGAAGTCCACCGATCAATCCCGAAACAGAATTCCCAACTCCCTGAGCTAGTAATTCTCTATTTGTGGGAGTAACCTTTCTTTCCGGGTCAAGCTTATCTGTAGCCTCCACACATAACAAGGTCTCCAGGCTCGCCACTATGGCAATGGTAATTGCAAAAAACCAGACATCCCCATTGAATATCTGAGAAAAATCAGGAAAGGTAAACTGGCCAAAAAACTCTGTAATTGAGTCAGTAACCGGAATATCGACTACATGCTCGCCCTTTAAGGAGAATAGGTCGTTGGTTGCATAGAAGAGATTTAACCCGATTCCCAATAAAACCGCCACTAGAGGCCCCTGAATCACCCTTGTAAAGCTCAATTTCTTCATAAACGGTCTTTCCCATAAGATCAGGATCAGCAAAGACAACACGCTGATAAGCAAAGCCCCTGGGGTAATAGAATCAAGCATGTAGCTCAGCTCTGAAAAGGTATTATGGCCGTCGGCCTGAAAGAACTCCATGTCCCCTTCAGGATCCTGATCATAGCCAAAGGCATGCGGAATTTGTTTTAAGATCAGGATCAGGCCAATTCCGGAAAGCATTCCCTTGATCACGGAGGACGGGAAATAATAGCCAATAACACCCGTTTTAAGCACTCCAAGTAGTATTTGGATCAATCCGGCAAGGAATACGGCCATCAGAAAAGTTTGGAATTGCTCCAACTCCTGGATTGAATTAAGCACAATTACTGCCAAGCCGGCCGCCGGGCCGCTTACTCCTAGCTCAGATTTACTTATTAGCGTTACAATAAGTCCGCCGACTATACCCGAGATGATACCTGAAAAAAGGGGAGCTCCTGAAGCTAGTGCGATTCCAAGGCAAAGTGGAACTGCAACTAGAAATACGACCAATCCGGCAGGGAGATCGTTTTTTAAGTTTGAAATGTACTTGAAAGAAGAATTGGAACTCATGATTTAATAAAAAATAGTTAAAATATTGAAGAACAAGAACTTATATCAATAAATTAACTTAAATCAGGAGGTGGAGTGACTAAACTCTTTGGGGGGGATTCATAGTTTGAGTTTTCCTTCAGCCAATCGAGATCCCAATAAATGAGAGCTAGTTTGAAATTGTTTCCGAACGATAAAATCTTGTCCTCACCATCCTGCTCCGATTTTTCCTCTTTTCCTTCCTTAGAATCCTTTTCTCCAAAATCAGCCAAGTCAAACTCAATTGCCGGTTTTTGGAAGTGTTGACCAAGGTCAAGGAACTGAAATCCTGTAGATAGGATCAAAAGGAATACGGCAAGTATTTTAACAAAATTCATCAAAGCTGGCCCAAGCTTGAATTCTATTCGATTGAGATAAGGATTAAATGTCTTCCAAAAATAAGCTGAATTCTCAATTACAACCAAGAAGCAAATCGTTCAGTTCCTAATTGTAGAACTCCATGATGAAAAAGGCATAATTCTCTGGATTCTTCAAGGCCTTATAAGGTCGTTCTTTGGCAGTTCTTAGGGCCGCGCTTCTCCAGTATACTTTTCTATGAAAAAACATCCCTGATTCATGTCCGATCTCATGTATAAAAGCTTTGGTCTGATGCTTGCTGCTCAAATAAAGGAATTGGGGGCAGCAATGCACTGAAACCCTTCCTTTTGGAATGGTCCAGGCATGTTTGCTCCATTTGCAATTAAAGGTCTTTTCAGGTGCTTGAAAGACCAGGTGAAGCCTCTTTCGATCCCCCACTTTGCTCATTTTGCGGATCCTTTTGAATAAAAGTCTTATCTGTCGAGGTTCCTTGGCCTCCCCGAACCATGTGCTTAGGAATTCATTGTCATTCCAATAGCCGATCCTTGCATCCCAAAGATCCTTACCCCTTCCATTCTGGTTCCAAAGAGTGTGGATCTCCTGTTCACAGGTTTTAATTGATTCGACTGCTCTTTCTGCCGCAGCGATTACAGTATTGATCTGCTCATTTGAGTAAGCCGCTTTGTTCTTAATTCTAAATGGGGATTCCTGGCCAAAAACCGGCTTGTTGGCAAGCACAAATAAATAGGTCAGGGATATTCCTATGAAGATTTTAGTAGGCATCCATTCAAGATGAAATGAGGTCGAATTTAGCTATCTCAATCATAAGAAGAGTATTTTTGGACAAACGAATCAATTTAGATCAAAGCTTGTTCGTCTAATAAAGACAATTCCGATTCATGAAGTACCTAACTGATCTGCATTGCGATAATTGTATTTCAAAGGTGGCTCCCCACCTTGACGGAGATGCTTCTATCAAAAAGTGGGAGGTTGAAAAGCAAGATCAGGGAATGGTCCTGAAACTTGAGGGTGTCGATACATCCAAAGCTCATGTTTCTTCCCTTCTTGGTATTGAAGGCTATCATATTATTCATCCTGAGACGGTTGAGCGTTTTTGGTTCCATGCTCCTTCCTGGAAAAAAGCCTCCTTTAATACCCTAAATTGTCTGATTGGCTGCTCTATTGGTGATTTTGGGATGGTAATTTTTCTACAGGCATACTACCCCTGGACTCCATTACCAATTCAAATGGCTTTAGCAATTGTTGCCGGATTGATGACCTCTATTGCTTTAGAAACAACAATATTGAAATTCAGAGAGGGCTTTCCAATTAGCTTGGCTTTTAGAACCGCCATAGGCATGTCATTCCTGTCCATGGTGGCAATGGAGATCGCTATGACGGCAACAGATTTTGCTATCACTGGTGGAATGGCAGATTTTTCAAATCCGGTTTATTGGCTTGCGCTGGTTCCCGCCCTTATTGTAGGGTTTTTAACCCCTCTACCCTATAATTATTACAGGTTAAAGAAATATGACCAGGCCTGTCATTGATCCCTTAGTTTTTCTTCAGGTAGCTTTCAAAGAAACTTAAGCTATTGCTTCTCTCTTTTGAATAATCAATGATCGGAGCAGGATAATCAGGTGTTCCAAATTCTGGTATCCACTTTTTAATGTATCCATGCTTTGGGTCGAATTTCGCTATTTGGGTTTCTGGATTGAAGATCCTGAAATAGGGAGCCGCATCACAGCCACTTCCAGCGGACCATTGCCAGTTTCCGTTGTTTGAGGCTAATTCAAAATCCAGAAGCTTTTCCGCAAAATAAGCCTCGCCTACCCTCCAATCAACGCGTAAAAGCTTAACCAGAAAGTTTGCTGTGATCATTCTAACCCTGTTATGCATGTACCCGGTTCGATTCAATTCGCGGATCCCTGCATCAACCATAGGAAAACCGGTTTTCCCCTCTTTCCAGGCCTTTACTTTCTCTGGATCATTCTCCCATTTTATTTGATCCCAATTCCTTTTAAAGCTGTTTCCAACCACTCTTGGGAAATGAAAAAGAATATGAGTAAAAAATTCCCTCCAGATCAACTCATTTCTCAATGTATCTGAGGATTCTGATTTTTTTAAGATGGTTCTGATGCCATAGGTTCCAAATCTGAGATGAGGCCCTGCATAGGTTCCCCCTTCCTTAGAAGGGTAGTCTCGAGTATTCTCATATTCCTTGACCCTTGCCGGATCCAACTCAATTTCGCGAACCTTTATACCAGACTTTTCAAATCCTAGTGATTCAATCTTTGGAAGCTCTTCTGCAGATCTTTCTAAAAAGTTAGAAATCAGAGCTTCGCTTTTAACTGGATGAGATTCTTTTGATTCCAGGTGATATTTCCATTTCCGTGAAAAAGGAGTGTAAACTGTGTAAGGGCTCCCATCATCTTTGAGCACCTCTCCTGGCTCAAAGATCAAATGGTCCTGATAGGACTTGAATTCAATTCCGTTTGATTCAAGTAGGTTATTTATATCCTCATCTCTTTCAGCGGCATAGGGTTCATAATCCCTGTTGGTGTAGACCGTCCCGATATCAAGTTCATTGATCAAGGACTCAAATGCTTCCCTTGGAGTATCATGGATCACCTTTATGGAACTGGAAACAGCCTCGAGTTTTTGGTTTATATCGGAAAGCCTGTCGAGAATGAATTCTATCCTGGGATCTTTTTTTGGAAGATCTTCAAGGATCTCCTTATCAAATATGAAGATGGGAAGAACCTTCCCTGGCCCACTTAATGCATGAAAAAGGCCTACATTATCCTCAAGTCTGAGATCTCTTCTAAACCAGAATATTGTCAAATTATTGGAAGCCATACAAGCTCAACACCGGTAACACAATCCAGTTTAAAAAAAGTAAAAATCATTTGGAAGTAATTATTAAAAACCACTACTTTTGTTGCAACAAATATAAAAATAACAACAATTGGGAATTAAGGAGGAAATAAAACAATCAAAATTTGCTAGCAGCCATGAAAAGGCTGTGATCAATTTGATTTATACCTCCAATTGGTTGAGAGACATCCAAAAGAACTTTTTTGTCAATTACGGAATCAAGGGGCAGCACTACAATATTCTCAGGATCTTAAAAGGTAAGGATCCCGATCCCCTATCCCCTGGTGAAATTAAAGATGTGATGTTGGATAAGTCCCCCGATATAACCAGACTTCTTGATAAAATGGTTGGCATGGACCTGATCACAAGAGAATTGTGTCCGGAGAATAGAAGAAAAATGGACGTCAGGATCACGAAGAAGGGTGTAAAGTTGATTCAAGAAATCCGAAATAATGATCATAAGCTGATGGAGAAATGGCAAACCAATTTGACAGCCAAAGAATCAGACCAGCTGAGTGAGTTATTGGATAAGCTGAGAGGTTAAAAAATTTGATCTAATTGTTGTTGCAACAAAAAAAATTAAAACAATATTAATTAAAACATAAAATCATGAATATTTTAAAATCAACATTTCTTGTAGCATTGCTAATGTCTTTGATGTCCTTCAAGGGCTTTGAGAACATCAAGGACGGATCGCATAAGATCCTATTGGACAAATCGAAGGTGAGCTGGGTTGGAGAAAAAGTGACTGGCAAGCATGAGGGCACAATTGGGTTAAAAAGCGGAAATCTAATGGTCGAAAACGGTGAGCTAATAGGCGGTTCATTCGAGATCGATATGACCACTATCCTCGTAACCGATCTGGAAGGTGAATACAAGGGGAAATTGGAAGGTCACTTGAAATCAGATGATTTCTTTGGCGTTGAAAAATATCCTGCTGCAAAATTTAACATCACCAACATTTCTAAGAGAGAAGGAAATGGAAACTATAAAGTAGCTGGAAAAGTGACTATTAAGGATGTTACCAAACAGATCGAATTTGATGCAAAAGTGAAAGAAGCTTCAAATGGTTTGAATGCTGTGGCTGAAATCGTAATAGATCGTTCTGATTTCAACGTCCGTTACGGCTCAGGAAGTTTCTTTGATAATCTTGGTGACAACATGATCTATGACAATTTCACATTGCAGGTTGATTTGACCTCAAACTAATCAGTAAAATCAATCACATAAGAAACCGGTCTTGGCCGGTTTTTTTTTGCCCCATCTCCTATTCAATTGAACACTTATACTTTTAAATTGGCAGCTTCCAATTACAATTATCTTGCAAGGAAAAAATCTACCAGAGTCTGAATTGATCCTAAACAAAGATGGGAGTGTATATCATTTGAGGCTTCTTCCTGAGCAAATCGCTTCAAAGATCATCCTTGTAGGAGACCCGGATAGGGTTACTAATGTCAGCAAGCATTTCGATAGGATCGATCATGAAGTCTCCAATAGAGAATTCCGTACCCGTACAGGAAACCTTGGAAATGAGAGACTCTCCGTAGTTTCTACCGGGATTGGAACCGACAACATTGATATAGTTCTGAATGAGTTGGATGCGCTGGTCAACATTGACCTTCAGGATAGAAGGATCAAGCAAGAAAAAACCTCCCTTGAAATTGTTCGAGTTGGAACATGTGGCGCACTTCAGGAAGATGTAGAGCCTGGAAGTTTTGTGATAAGCACTCATACCTTAGGACTGGATGGGCTTTTGCACTTCTACCAAAGGAATGAAGACGATGTTGAAACGGCACTTGAAAATGGATTTATTGATCATTTATCAAATGATTCATTAGGGGTACTACCCTATTCCTCTTCCTCCAACATGGAATTGGTTTCCAGATTAAATCAAGGGATGATTGAAGGGATTACCCTGACCTGTTTGGGTTTTTATGGACCTCAGGGCAGACAGATCAGGCTGAAGATTGCAGACCCTAAATTCTTTGATAAAATAAAATCATTTTCGTTTAAGGGTCTGAGAATAGAGAATATTGAAATGGAGACTTCAGGAATTCTGGGTTTGGGGAAATTGCTTGGACACCAATGTACCTCCTGTTCAGTTGCATTGGCCAATAGATCCAAAGGCTCGTTTTCCAACAAGCCGGATGCCCAGATTGAAAAGTTGATTCGGCAGGTATTGGATAAATTTTGAAGAGAAAAAAGTATTTAGATTCAAAATCAATTAAAAATTGAAAATACCCACACCGAAAACTCACTCTTTTGATCCCTTGGGAATATATTTGCCCTTTTTGAAGCGGAGAAGATGAGATTAGGACAGTTAGCGAGAAATCTAGAGATAAACCCAGGTCGATTAATGGAGATTTTGGGAGATCTGGAGATAGAAACCGATAGGGGTTTGAACACCAGCATTAGTGATGAGGATGTTGAAAAGATCAAAGAACTGTTGCAAATCTCTGAAGAACCGGTAGGAGAACCTGAACCCGCAGAAGCTTTGGTAGAAAAGCTTGAGGAAGCAGTTGAAGAAGTAGTCGTTGATGAACCTGCAGAAGAAACCTCAAAACAGCAAGAAGAAGAGCCCATAGAGGAAATCGAACTTATCAAAGCCCCCAAGGTCAGCCTTCCGGGTCTAAAAGTTGTTGGGAAAATTGATCTTCCGGAGCCAAAGCCGAAAGAAAGCTCTGAAGAGCTTCAAGAAAAAGAAAGAAGGAAGTCTGAGAGAAGGCAACTAAAAGAAAATAGAAGGGGGAAAAGAAGAAATACAAAAGAGCTTTCCTACGAGGAAAAGCAAAAAAAGGAAGAGCGTCGATTTGAAAAAGAGAAAGAGCGAAAGCAAAGGGAATTAAAGAAGAAAAAGAAAGAATATTATCGAGATAATGTTCAATCCAAGATCGATACCTCCAAGTCAAGGCCTCCCAGGCAAAAATTAGAGAAGTTCAACAGAGCCAACGATCAACTGACCAAAGAACCCCCTAAGAATGTCTTTGGTAAATTTTGGCGTTGGTTGAATACCTAAGGGGTGCGCTTCCCTTCTCGTTTGATATTTCTCCTTCTATTTGTTTTTCCTGGTCACTTATATTCTCAAGCAAATCAAACTAAGAATAGCCAGTCCTATGAGATCCTCTGGGGAGATAAACCCATTGGAAATTTCACGGCTCTGCAAACTATAAATGATCAATATAAAAGCTATGTTTTTCATGCCGAGGTAAATTTCAAGGTCCTATGGAAAAAATATAATCGGGTTACGCGACTATACTCTACTTACTTAAAGGACAGCCTAATTTTCTGTTCAAATTCTAGTCGGCTAAACATGGAAATTAAGGATTCGAGCTGGGTTCGATCTGAAAATGGATACTATCAAGTTTTCAATTACCCAGATGAAAAATTCAGCATTTCAGAATCCATTAGCTTCAGTATTCCTCACCTATACTTTAGCGATCCAAGACTATTTGGCGAGTCAATTTTTGTCGAAGGCCACACGAAATTCATGAAGCTTGAAAAAATTGATGGGTCAAACTTTAAGCTTCATTTTCCCGGGGGAAACTCCAATATCTATACCTATGACGATGGAAGATTAGAGAAGCTCTACGTAGATAGAAATTGGTTTAATCTATGGTTCATCCGAAAAGATTAAACAGTTTTTTCTTCTTTACCTAGCTCCACTGAAACAAAGAAATTAATCCAAGTTAGACGACTTAGGTAAAAGGTAATTGGGATCAATAACACAAGGAAGACTGAAATTCCCAGTGCCTCTTCCCATATTCCTAATTCTTCAAAAAAAATCTCTGAAATGATTACTCCGACAATAAGGAAAAGAACGTTGAAGACATAGCTCATTATCATTCCGCCATACCAAAAGCCTGATTCAATTTCATATTTCAAATTGCAGTTAGAGCAACGTTCACGCATCAGCCCCTTATTCAAAAGCATATTGGAATAAGGATTTCCCTTTTCCCAAAATCTCCCCTTGAGACATCTAGGGCATCTATTGCCAAGCACCGAAATGAATTTTCCCCTCATCTTTGAACTCATGCTGCAAAAATACCTTTCCTTCAAGTATTTTTAATGGATCCCAAACTGAAATTCTGAATTGAAGATAAAACAACATGAATATGATGACCTTATTTCCATTTTGGACGAGTTTGGATTTGGCCAAAATGAGCTTCAATTTGTAAAAAGGAAGGGATGGTTCTTTATTGAGTTTGAAAAAAATATACCATCTTTTTCTTTTCATCGCAGGAAGGAGTCAATCCTTCTAAAAGGAGAATTCAAAGAGTTATTAAACTATCGGTGCAGAATAGAAAAAGAAACGTTTGAAGTTGGTGGTTGGGAAGAGGTGCTTGAAAAATTTAGGCACTTATTATCAGATCTTTGATTCTTCAAAGCTTTGGATTCCCGGAGGCAAACTAAAACTAAATACAGTTCCATTAACCTCCTCTCCTCTGTCCTCAACCCAGATTTCCCCACCCAACTGATTCACAAAATCCTTACAAAGGATCAACCCGATTCCGGATCCTTTTTCATTTCCTGTCCCGATTCTACTTTTTGAAGGGCTTAACTCAAACAAAGAAGCTTTCATTTCCGGAGGCAATCCAATACCGGAGTCAACAACGGAAACAATGATCATTCTCTTTTCCTTCCTGCTTGTGATCCTAATCGTCCCCCCTTCCGGCGTGAACTTTATTGCATTGGTCAAAAGATTCCTCATAATAGTCCTGAACATATTCCTATCCGTTTGAACCAGGCTTTCCGGACCAACAAAATTTTTGATCAAAATTCCCTTCTCATTTGCTTCCACCTGCATGTCTTCCATGGATTCCGCTGTTAGCTCAGCTAAGGAATGGTTCTTTAGGTCAATGCTGAGTTTCTCTGAATCAATCTGACTTGATGCCCAATTCAAGAGGTTATCCAATAAAGAAGTGGACTCTTCAAGGCTTCCCCGAAGTTTATCCAGCATTTTCTTTTCGTCTTCTTTATTGACTCCATTGTCGAGGACATTTAAAAACCCCCCAAGAGATGTAAGAGGGCTCCTTAGATCATGAGAAATAATAGATAGCAGTTTTCCCTTTACAATATTGGCTTTTGAAAGCTGTTCTGTTCTCTTGTAAATCTGTTCCTCCAGGTCGGCCGACATATCTTCTGCCTGATTGAGTGCCGAAGTCGACCTCTTGGCTAAAGCATAGATTTGCAGGGTCAAGAAAAGGATACTGCTATATCCTAAGACCTCCATTCCTCTGACTATGAAATTGAAGTGAAGGATGTCATTGATGATCCCAGCCATCAATAACGCATGTCCAAAAAGGAAAATCTCTGCTAGCTTATTTCCCTTCCTTACCATCAAATAAGAAACATAAACCATGTACAACGATACAACTATGCCATAGGCCTGGAAATACGGCAAAATATAGGTATGCCAATTTGGAGGCATGAACAATGCGAACATCACCAGTGCCCCGGTAAACACAATTGCGGATCGAAGTACGCCTGAGTGTATGTTTTTTTTAAAAAGACTATTGAAGTAGACCAGGTAAAGCAATGGGAGGACATAAAGAGAAATAAACTCCAATCGGTTAAAGAACATCCACCATTCTATTGGAGCGATCTCGAAAAGAAACTTTTGGCCCCTGGTCAGTAGTCTAAATACAAATGCCAAAGAGAAGAACCCAAAATAAAGTAAGGAAATATCTATTCTTCTCATCAGGAATAGTCCGAAATGATATAGAGTACTAAAGACCAATAAGCCGATCATGAACCATTCGATTATGGTCGATCGTCGCCTTTCAGCAAGGATATTTTCCATGGTTCCCAGACGGATAGGTGCGAGAATTCCCCCGGAACCCCTTGAGAAATCTGAAAGTCGTACTAAAATATCCAGGGTTCCAGTATCGGAATAAATGATTGGAATCTGGGGTCCAAATTGAGGCTCTGAAACCTCCTTTTTATGTCCAATAATCCCCCTGGAAGCAACAATCTTACCATTCACCTCCATTTCATATTCACAATGAATGTCAGAGACATATAGCATCAGACTATGAGGGCGCTTCCCAAGATGAACCACCAATCGCAGGGTTCCGTATCCTACCCGGGGCAAGTTTTCATCACCCACAATTGCATGTCTCCACATCCCTGGGCTTTTTACAAAAGTTGAAGGTCCTCGATCGTTAATGTTTTCAGCATGAAGGAAATGTTGCCAATAAAAAGACCACTCACCCTCAAGACTTACATTTCCGTCTTTTTCAAAATCCCAATTACTTAATTCTAAAACTCCCTTTTGAGCTATGGGCTGTCCTGTAGAAAAGGCCTTATTATGGGAAAATAGCAGCATTAGCATTAATCCCAGCCAAGGAATTGTTGCACCTAGGAAGGTGATTCCGCACACTTGGTTTTGGCTAATTGACATACTCCTTTTCCGGATTTTGGATTGAGGCAAAACCCAACGATCGTGTTCCAAGTTAGTGCTAAAGCCCAGGATATTAATTCCATTTCTTAGCAATTCCTTACTTGTATTATTCTGAATATTCCGTCCGAACCAAATTGCCTCCTTTTGCACTCTTTTGAATCCAGGAATGTTGAAGTATTAACTATTATTCGCTCAATTTGCGATTATGGTGGAAGCTAGCTTTGATACCTGGACCTCAATTTTCCTTGTTGCAGCATTTCAAGGCCTATTTCTTGCCTTGAGCCTTGCCTTAGGCAGACAGCGGAGCTATGCTGACAAATTCCTCGCAGGATTGATGTTAAGCTTCTCCCTTGTACTAGCCTATTACGTTTCCTTTTGGACACATTACAACAGGGTTTATCCCTTTATAGAAGGATACACATATGCCCTGCCCTTTTTGTTTGGCCCCTTCCTCTATCTGTATTGTAAAAGTTTTGATGTTACCCGGTTCAAAAAGACGGTTTTAGTACATTTTATTCCCTTTCTGATCCATTTTGGGTATTTACTCCCCTTTATAATCCTTTCGGGACCTGAGAAGGTTGACATCCTTACTAATACTCAAAACATTCCTATATGGAGGTTTTGGGTGGCCAGGGGAATAGTTGTTGCTCAGGTCCTTCATATCCTTGGATATTCAATACTCCTTTTCGGGTTGCTTAGGCAACAATCAAATGATAGGACTCTTGCCAGCAAGATAAATCGGAAGATCTGGTTCAAACGCATAAGCCTTTTATTCCTGGTGTTTGGGATTATTCATGCATCCTATTATGTAATGGTCTTCCTCGGCAAGTATGAGCTGCAAGTAGATTACCTGATGAGTCTCGGGATGTCCATCATCATCTATTTTGTTGGATATACGGGATTCCGGATTCCGCAATTTCTCGGTGAGCTCCCTGAAGTGAGAAAATCACAACGACCCGAAAACTTTTCTCCTCAAATGAGTAATGATCTTTTGATCAAACTCAAAAAGCATATGGAAGATCAAAAGCCCTTTTTGGACGGTGACCTTAAACTTGGGAATCTAGCCGATCAGCTTGGAATGAAAAGTCATGATCTTTCTCAATTGTTGAATGACTCCTTAGGTCAAAACTTTTCGGAGTTCATAAATGGGTTCAGGATAAAAGAAGCAGAAAGACTTTTGACTTCGGATAATGAAGATCTTAAAGTGATCCAGGTGGCTTATCAATGTGGATTTAATACCAAAACGGCATTTTACAATTCTTTTAAAAGAAAGAATGGTGTATCACCTCTCCTTTTTAGGAAAACTTATCTGGATAGCTTTAGAACAGGTACCCTTCCTCAGGGAATTCTTACTTAAAAGGTCCATTATTATAAATCTGAACTCTTGATTTAATCAAGAGGGGCTTTTTTGGGGAAAAAACATGAAGAATTTTTTCCCAGCAATATTCCTGATCTTTTTTTTCAATGCTTCCCATGCCCAAGAGCTTGATTCCGCTTGGTTGGATTTCTGGATTGGAAATTGGGATCTGGAATGGACCAACTCGGATGGCTCAAAAGGTACCGGAAAGAATAAAATCTACCGCGTCCTTGGAGATAAGGTCATCCAGGAAAACTTCTCTCAAACCAATGTGGAGGAAGGCCAGGCTTTTATTGGTAAAAGCTGGTCAGTTTACAATCCAATAAAGAAAACCTGGAACCAAACCTGGGTAGACAATGCCGGGGCATATCTGGATTTCGAATCCGGGTTGGAAAACGGTGCTCCTGTCTTCCAAAGAAGCTTTGTGAGTCAAAAAGGAAAAAAAGTGATGCAAAGGATGGTCTTCACAGAAATAAAAGAAGATTCATTCAACTGGAGCTGGGAAAATTCTCTGGACGAAGGCAAAAGCTGGAATACGAGCTGGGCAATCCAATACAAAAGATCTAAAGAGTAATCTGAAATGAACAAACAAAAAATCTTAACACCTTTCATTCTAATCTTCTTAATTCTAACCGCATTTGAAAAGGGAAATTCTCAGACCATATTCACGAAGGTAACAGACCCATTGAATGCAATATCTACTCACCTTGCATTTACGGCTTATACCGGGGCCACATGGATTGATTATGATGTTGATGGCGATCTGGATCTTTTTGTTAGCCCTTCCACTCTCTATAGAAATGATGGAGGGGGTATTTTCTCCATTATCTCCAACTCGGGTATAAACTTTTCACAGGGTCTTGGAAATGGAAATACCTGGGCAGATTATGACAATGATGGAGACGTGGATATGGCGCGGGTGAGCTCTCAGTCCGCTGTCTTTGAAAACCAAGGTTCTGTTTTTGAACGTCATATGGATGGCCCCTTCGAATCTTTCTTTTACCGGGGATGGTCGGCAGCCTGGGGTGACTATGATCAGGATGGCTTTGTAGATCTTTTAATGGTTCATCCCCAAGGGTTTCTTGGCCCTCAGCAAAAAAACCGCCTTTTTCATAATAATGGTGACGGTCGGTTTACTGAGATCTTCAATGATGTTACAACTGACTTCTCTGCCTATACAGGAGCAACCTGGACCGATTTTGATCTTGATGGCGACCAGGATATTTTTATTGGAAGTGGATATGTTTCGTCCTTAACCACTGATGATATTTTTCTAAATCTTTTGTCGGAAACCGGAACCGCTTCCTTGGTTCGAATGGATACGGGGGTATTAGCAACAGACCTTAGGGATGGACAAAATTGGAATTGGATCGATTATGATAACGATGGAGACCTTGATGGTTATGTCACTAATTACAATACCACCAAAACAAATGATTTCTATAGGAATGATGGAAATTACAGCTTTCATAAGCTTTCGGTAGCCGAAGTTGGTGACATTGTGAACCAGATCGGTCCTGGACTTGGAAACTTATGGGGTGATTTTGATAACGACGGAGACCTGGATTGCTTCGTGACATTTGATGGAGGATTTGATCGCTATTACCAAAATGATAATGGTATGTTTACTAATCAGAGCAATGGCCTACAGAAATCAGGCGGGTCTCGAGGAGCAAGTGCTGGAGATTATAATGAAGATGGATTCCTTGATGTCTTCGTTAGTTCAGCCGCTCAGTCTTCGGTGGGGTTGTACCATAACGATGGTAACTTAAATAATTGGATTGAGCTGAAACTAACGGGCACGGTTTCCAATAGATCGGCAATAGGAGCTAAAATTCGGCTCCTCTCAGACATAAAAGGGGTGCCCACCTGGCAGATTAGAGAAATTAATAGCCAAAGTTCCTTTTGTGGAAGTAATTCCTTGGTGGTCCATTTTGGCTTGGATACCACTAGCGCGATAGACTCATTAGTAATCTATTGGCCCTCAGGCAGCATCCAAGGTCTTGGAGCACAGGTTGTCAATCAGATCCTAAATATTTCCGAGCCATACCCCAATGGATTTCTGCGCGCAAATTTTCGCGGCAGCGAAATTAAAGGCATCGATAGCCTGAGAGTTGATTTTCTCGATTGGTCTGTGGCAGACCCCTCTGACCCAATTGTTTCTTATTCATGGGACCTCGATGGGGATGGATTAGAGGATGCTACCATTTCAAATCCAAACTGGCTTTATGGCCTTGATGATTCAGTCTATACGGTTCAATTAATTGTCACCAATCAATCTGGAACTTCCGATACCATCACAAGGCAGAATTACATACGGGTGGATAGCAATAGCATTTCAGGACTTGAAGATGGATCACTCTGGGATTTCAAAGTGTTTCCCAATCCTGTGCAAGACCAATTAAATATCAAAATAAGTCTTGAAACACAGCCGCAAATTCATGTGATGGATCCCTTGGGAAGAACCATCTATAGCGCAATTATTGAAGAAAAATCTACGCTAGAAACTAGTGATTGGCCCTCGGGTATATATTTGATAAAGGTAACCGGAGCCAAATCACATAAAATAAAACGGGTAATTAAAAACTAGCCTAATAAGGGTTCTTCCACCAATCCTGATCTTCCAGATTAACTGAAATGCTAACCTCCTTGCCTACCAGTGGGCTGATCATAGGAACATTTAGATCCTTGGCTTTCTGGTAGGCTCTTTTTATTGGATCATCCCATGCATGAGGAGCTAGGTTAAATGCACCCCAATGAATAGGCATAAAAACCTTGGTATTGAGATCTATTGCAGCATCCACTGTTTCTTCAGGCATCATATGTATATCCGCCCATTTTTCATTGTATTGACCACATTCTATGAAACTCATGTCAAAAGGACCATATTTTTCTCCAATACTTGTGAAATGAGGACCGTAACCACCATCTCCACTGAAATAGACTTTGCTCTTTTCTCCAATCAGTACCCAGGAAGCCCATAGAGTGGTGTTCCGATCTGTGAACGCTCGACCCGAAAAATGCCTTGCTGTTTCACAAAGAATATTTATGCCATCATATTTCAGGGAATCTCCCCAGTCGAATTCCTGAATCTTTTCTCTGGGGACTCCCCAATGTGCTATGTGAGCCCCTACTCCTAAGGGAACTAAGAATTTTTTAGTACGATCCTTTAGTTTCAAAATCGAGGGATAATCCAGGTGGTCATAATGATCATGAGAAATTAGGATAAGATCCAGATCGGGAACCAGATCGAAATCGATTTCCTCGGTAAAATCAAATCTTTTACCAAAAAATGGAACTGGTGAGGAAGCCGGCCCCAACATAGGATCCAGAAAAATGGTTTTCCCTTCCATTTCAAGCAAGATTGCTGAGTGTCCAAACCATTTCATGGTCAAGGAATCTGAAATTCCTCCCTGGGATTCAAATGAACTAGGGAGTTTTGATGAAGGGCTCTGATTTTTGACGCTGAATTGTTCTTTCAGCAATTCTCCGAGTTTGCTTAATCCCATATCGAGCTTTGTTTCGATCTGGTTAATGAACTCACCCTCACCGTAGTTCTTTGAGGCTTTGATCCTTTCCAGGTATTCCCCTTTTGATGCTTGTCCAAATTGAGGGGCGGTTATTGAAAAAATATAGGCCCCACCCGCGATCAGAATTAAAAGTCCGATGATGATTAATGGTATCAATAGAAGTTTCATTTATGTCTTCCTGCTAGCTTGTTAATGTCTTTATTGTGTAAAATGTTTTCCTCATAGCCAGATCGAATGATTTCAATCATAGCCTGACCAAGACGATCAGATGAGGTTACGGATCCAGGAGAAAGGCCTTTCAATACCGGATACAAGACCCAGCCCAACACATCATAAATGAGTTGATACCACCACACCTTACTTCGTACTCCTTTCAACGGTTGGATGTATCCAGGCCTAAACATATAGGCCTTTTTAAATCCCATTTTTAACAAATGATTCTCGGTCCTTCCTTTAACCCGCGCCCACATGGTCCTTCCTTTTTCAGAAGAGTCCGTTCCTTGTCCAGACACATAGCAAAAGGTAAGCTCGGGGTTGAGTTCTTTTAGTACTTCAGCAGCTGCGACCGCATACTCAAAAGTGATCTTGGCGTACTGCTCTTCCGACAGGCCAACCACAGAAATCCCCAAGCAAAAGAAACAGGCATCAAATCCTGCGAGCTGGCTTTTGATTGGGGAATAATCGTTAAAATCTTTATGCAGGATCTCCTCTAATTTTCCATTCCTGATTCCACAGCTTTTCCTTCCGACTACAAGGACCTTCTCAACATTCTTGTCTTCGAGGCATTCGATCAATACTCCTTTACCTACCATTCCTGAGGCACCGAATATTATTGCTTTCATAGTTCCATCATTTGTGAGTGATCACTTATTAATATTGTATTTTCTCTTTAGGAATTTTAAAGAATTCTTAGGCCCATCAAAACCCGTTTTTAGTATTGCAGAGCTTAAGCCCTCGATAATAAACAACAGGAGTTCGGCCTCATTTTCAGGATCTGAGTACCCTAGTTTTTTAAAAGCGTTGCTAAGGCTAAGCTTAATGGGTTCCATTCTGTTGGTTTCCATATCCGGAACCTGCCACTTTATGGCGAATTGTAATTTCCAGAATTCCATTTCTTTTTGTGCAACCTGGAAAGGCAATTCAAGTGCGTTATTTATGACTTTCAAAGGATCCGTTTCCATAAAAATCTTGGAAAAGAACTTCATTGCCCGCTCCTCTCCCAAGGCTAAAATTGCCTTTAACAAACCTTCCTTATTCCCGAAATGACGAAAGATCAACGCTTCTGAGACACCCGCCTCCTTGGCAACCTTTGCAGTAGACGTACCCTGATAACCTTCGAAGGCAAATAATTTTTGAGCTGCGTAAAGAATCTTTTCCTTCTTCTCAGTCATAAGTGAGTAATCACTCACAAATCTAAATCAAATTTTTAAAACTGCAATACTTAATTTGTGGATCGATAAATGTTAAAAATTCTAAATAAAGATGAAACTTATGCTGGGCCCGGATACAATCGATATTGGGTTGTTGTATCAGCATTGTCAATACATCTCTGTATAGGACAGATCTATGCCTATAGTGTTTTCAATGATCCAATGACCAGGATTCTTGGAATCAATGAATCTACTCCTGAAGATTGGAAACTTACCCAATTGGGATGGGTCTTTAGTATTGCACTTTTCACCCTTGGAGCTTCCGCTGCCCTATTTGGCAAATGGTTGGAAAGAGAAGGTCCAAGGAAAGCAATGTTTTTGAGTGCGGTTTGTTTTGGAGGAGGGTTTGTCCTTGCTTCATTGGGAATTCAATTCCATTCCATCTGGCTTCTTTATTTAGGGCATGGTATCCTTGGTGGAATTGGCCTGGGGCTGGGTTATATTTCACCGGTATCCACTTTAATAAAGTGGTTTCCTGATAGACCAGGCATGGCCACCGGAATGGCCATAATGGGATTTGGAGGAGGAGCCATGCTTGCCTCTCCCCTTTCCGTTTGGTTAATGGATCTTTTTGCTTCAGAAAGCACTGTTGGGGTTTCCGAAACATTCCTTGTCATGGGGGTTTTGTATTTCCTTGTAATGAGTATTGGAGCCTTTTCTGTTAGAATTCCCACAATCCCGGGTTCAAAAAGTGTTGGAAATACTGAAGGAAAACTAGTTGGGGAAGCTATAAGAACAAAAAATTTTTGGATGGTTTTTATGGTACTTCTTTTAAATGTGACAGCTGGTATCGGGGTTTTGGGCCAAGCCTCAGTTATGATTCAGGGGTTCTTTTCTGCATCTGTTCAGGGGTCCGGCAAGGTCATTGATCCCAAACTGGCAGCTTTATTCGTAGGCCTATTAAGTCTTTTTAATATGATTGGGAGGTTCTTTTGGTCTTCATTTTCTGATAGAATCGGTAGAAAAATGACCTATTCAACATTCTTCATTGTAGGAGCCTTACTTTATTCCATTATTCCCTTCACAGGAGAAATTGGGAGTCCCCTGCTATTCGTTGGCTCATTTTGCGTAATCATAAGCATGTATGGAGGTGGATTTGCCACTGTCCCGGCCTATCTAAAAGATCTTTTCGGAGTCAGAGAAGTGGGCGCAATTCATGGAAGATTGTTATTAGCTTGGTCAATTGCTGCGATACTCGGCCCTGTGCTAGTCAATTACATCAGAGCATATCAGATCGAAGAATTGAATTTACCTCCCAGCCGGGCCTACAGTATCACAATGTATATAATGGCCGGTTTATTGATTCTGGGTTTCTTTTTTAATTCAAGGGTTGATCTATCCGAAGATCAGGGCTGATCATCTCATATCCATCCCTTCAAGGGAATATAGATCAAGCTTTACCATTTTTCCTTTGAGCTTGTGCTCCCCTACAGCAACCATGTTTTCAATTTTGGCTTCCTTTTCCAACTCCTCTTTAAGGTCCCGGGAGAAAAGAAGATACTTCTCCAGGGGATTGCAAAGGTCCTGGATCCTGGAAGCCGAATTAATCGTATCCCCATGGAATGCGATGTCTCTTTTTATGACCCCTACCTCTATTGCGGTAATGTCTCCGAGGTGAAGCCCAGCTTTGAACTCTGGAAAGACACCATACTTTTCCAGGTACTGGCTCTCCTTGGTTTTCATTCTCCTTTGAAAATCAGCAAAGAATTCGAGACATCTATGATTCTTGATGCCACTTGTTTTTTCCCAGGTAATAACTATTTCATCCCCTACATATTGATAGATCTGTGCCCCAGTCGTTGTGACGCTATAATTTGCTTCTCGAAAGCAATCCCTGATCATCTCACTGTACCTTAGGTGGCCAAGTTTTTCTGCTATTCCCGTGGAACCTTTTAGGTCCATGAATAAAAAGATCCTATCCTCTATTTCTGGTCTCCGGTAATAACCTAGTAGCATAGGGATCAAAACGCCGGGCCCAAACTTGGTGTTTATCTGAAGGATAAAGTTCAGAAGAAGAATGTTGAAGAAGACATATATGACCAGGGCGGAGCTCGAGTACAGTTGGAAATCAATGAAGGCCATTTTGTTCTCTTTTAACAGCCCCCTTTTGCTAAATACTTCCTCTGCAAAAAGAAAACCCAATCTCCAAACCAGAATAAAAAATAGAAAGTATACCAGGGATTCAATAATCAGCCTGGATATGGAACTCAAATGATCCAATCTTTTATTGATCACAAGACTCCTGATCAAGCCAGTTCCCAGGCCATATAAGAACCCTGAAAATACAGTAGTTCTTAGTGGTTGCCAGTACGGAATGCTTTCTATTTCCTCAAAGAAACCCAGAAGAGCTCTGTCGTAGAAAAAGATGATGGTCCCTAAAAGAGCAAAGGATATGACCCAGTAATTGATGTGGATATTGATCTCCGTGAAAACGGGATGCTTAAAAGCAAATTCCCTTGCTCTTTGGGTGTACCGGGCTAGAGGATGCATTGGTCCTGCAAAGGAAGATTCATTTTTGAAAAATCGACTTCTTTTTACCACAAATCTTCCATCCTGATTAATTTAGGCAACCATGAATGATGACCGCAAAAAGATCTTAGAGGAGATCGATAAAAAACTAGAATCTCTTGGTCAAAGTACCGAGACACACTTGAAAGGCTTGCTCAATGCAAAACCTATTACCTATTGGGATTATATCCATACGGATGCCTTATTAAACCTCCAAATTCCAAGAACAACCCATAAGGATGAAATGGTCTTCATCATGTACCATCAGATCAATGAGTTGCTGTTCAAAATGGTTCTCTGGGAGATCGATCAGATCTGTTTTCAGGACTCCCTTAGTCCGGATTTTTTCTCGGAAAGACTGGGACGGATAAGCAGGTATTTTGATGTTCTGACCGAATCCTTCTCAATAATGAAGGACGGAATGGAGGTCGAGCAGTACATGAAATTCAGGGATACCCTCACTCCCGCTTCCGGGTTTCAAAGTGCACAGTATCGAATGATCGAATTTGCCAGTACGGACCTCATAAACCTTATTGATGCCCGGTTCAGAAATACCATAGACCGCAACACCCCATTTGAAAATGCTTACAATCATTTGTATTGGCAGGCTGCTGGAAAGAATTATAACACAGGGGAAAAAACTACTCTTCTAAATCTTTTTGAGGAGCATTATATGGGCGATTTTATTCATTTCATGAAGAAATACAATCAGAATAATCTTGATCTGACCTTTATGAAATTGCCAAACGAAGTTCGATTGGATGTTGGCCTCCAAAACGCCATGAGGCATTATGACCATACAGTAAATGTAAAATGGGTATTGGCGCATTTTGCGGCAGCAAGACATTACCTTGAAAGTGGTCAAAAAACCGCTGAAGCCACCGGAGGATCTGAATGGCAGAAATATATGCTCCCAAAGTACCAGAGAAGGATTTTCTTTCCGCAATTGTGGACTAAGGAAGAATTGGACGGCTGGGGCGAAACAAATATAGAAGGGCACAAGATCCTTGACTCTCCAATTGAACTCTAGTATGAATTTCCCCCAGGTTTTTCCTGAACTTTCGAAAGATGGGGTCCATCTCAGAAGGTTAGTATCTGCAGATGCGGATGATCTTTATGGAATGCGAACCCATAATCAAATGTTTCCCTATTTGTTCAATTACCGAAAAGAAAGCGCAGAAGAAGTGATGTCCAAGATCGATCAGGGAAATCAAGCTTTTGAAGACGGAAAAGGCATAAACTGGGCAATCTGCTCCAAAAATGACCCCAAAATGATTGGATATGTAGGCTATTGGAGAATTGTTCCAGACCATGAACAAGCGGAGATAGGTTATATGGTGCATCCGGATCATTGGGGAAAAGGGATCATGTCCAAATGCTTAGACCTGGTTTTTGATTATGCTTTGCAGGAATTAGGGATTCATAGGATTGAAGCTTTTGTCAGAAAAGAGAATAAGGCTTCAATACATTTATTAAAGAAACGCGAATTCTTATTTGAAGGCGAATTGAAGGATTATATAAAATCGCCTTCCGGCTTTTCTAATGCCTTGATCTATGCCAGGCTGAATAAAAGCTAAAGTCCCTTTTGCCTGCCTTTCATAGCTTCTCATGTCAAGAATCAGGCTTTCCTGTAACCGCTTTTGTGAAGAAATGATATTTTGGTGTTTTAAATCGATGAACCAACTAAAGATTGTTCCCTATGATCACCCAATCAAAAGACACACAGGATCAAATGACTCCAGAATCGGCTCTCCAGGCATTAAAGGATGGCAACGGAAGGTTTGTTCAGAAGAATATGGAATCACGCAACCTATTGGAACAGGTCAATAAAACAGCTTCAGGCCAGTTCCCCTTCGCAACAATACTGGGGTGTATTGATTCTAGAGTTTCAAATGAATTGATCTTTGACCAAGGAATTGGGGATATTTTTTCTGTAAGAATAGCTGGAAATATTCTAAATAACGATATTCTGGGAAGCATGGAATTTGCGACTCAATTAGCTGGTACTAAGCTGGTTGTGGTTCTCGGTCACACGCGTTGTGGCGCGGTAAAGGGAGCTTGTAGTGGAGCTGAACTGGGTAATCTTACTGGGCTCCTTGAAAAAATAAAGCCGGCGATAGAAAAGGAGACTCAGACCACTGAAAATCGAGACGGCGACAATCCTGATTTTGTACAAAACGTGGTGGATCTCAATATTGATCATACATTGGAAAGAATTCGCAACGAGAGTGAAGTCTTAAGAAATCTAGAAAGCGAGGGAAGAATTAAAATCCTGGGTGCTCTGTATGATGTGGCAACAGGTGAGGTATCCTTTCGATGAAAATTAAAAGCTATTCAAAAGTATAATCCTTCCATTCTTCTTGAATTGGAGGGCTTACATTTGTTTGGGGATTTTGCTCCTTTTCATTGATCATAACTGATTGTAAACCAACGTTCTCACTTAAGTAGGTTGACATTTCACTATAAGTTATTGAAGCACCGCTTTTCTGAAATTTCTTTAATAGGTAATATGTGAAAAGCCCATGTTCTTGTTGTTTATAGGGCAAGGAGGACTGAGTTCCAGAACTGGCCGTAAATACCACCACATTTCCCTTTAGAGCGTTTGAATTAGCCTGAATTCTGACGCCTCTTGCGGCCAAAAGACCTTGGTTTCTTGCTCCACCCGAGAAGCAGGCATCTATGAACACAGTAATCCTTTTTGAGGGGTATTCTGTAAGCTTAGAGTACATCTCTGATAGCTTGATGCCATCAAATGCATTCTTGCTACTAACATCGACCGGCATTAAATACGGTTCTTTGGTGACCTCATCCGGCAATCCATGTCCCGCATAATAAACAAGTACCTCTGCTTTGCCGGAGGTGTTTTTCAAGATTAAGTTCATTTTAGAAATGGCCTGATTCATTTGACCAGTGGTTCCATCGGTCAAGAAGACAACATTTTTTTCCGGAACTCTCAGAGTGCTTGTTGCATACTCCTTAAATGCACTGGCGTCATTCCGCGCAAAATCCACATTAATCTCAGAATTGAGGTCCATTTGCTTTGAGCTATAGTCTTCATTTCCAATGATCAGCGCAAATCGATAATTATCAGGACTCCCGGTTTTTGGGATATTTCGATCAACATCTGATTTCCTTTTGAAGACATAAGCTTGTTTAGTACTGGGAACCGTGACTATTTTATAAACTGTATCAGTGGAACCTGAAGAAATGGGATTCAGATTCGCCGTAATGGAAGTTTTAAACATCCTGGTTGCTCCCGTTGCTACATCCACGAAACCAGGTACCACATAGCATACCCAACTAATAGCTGCCAAAGGATTGTATGTCGATATATCATTAATTATGCCTTCTTGGTAGTTGTCTTTCTTGAATTTGTAGACTATTTCATTGCTGGCATTATTACTTGATGCAAATTGGCGTTTTTTTATTCTGACAGAACACGGAGTGTCTTTTCCGGTATCCTTTCCGTTTACATAAACTCTGGCCCCTTGGGGTGAAGAATTAAGCATAACAGTTTGAGTGGTCCCGGTAAAAACTGTTGCGCATGAGGAAAGAACGATAAAGCTAGAGAATAGTAAGGCGGTACATTTCATGTCAGAAATCTATTCGGATAATACTTAAAAATAGAAATGGAGCGAGTAAAATTTTCGCATTTGCATGATTTGTTTAAAAAAATGCTCGTAAACGGATAACCTTTATTGTTTCCCGCCGTATTAACCCAAAACCGAAGAGAATTACCGAAATTTGCAGGCTGAAATCCTGACAGAGAAAAGCTTGATGTTCAAACTGGGAAGGCTTCCATTCTTACTTATCCTGTTGGTATGCTTGAATACCGTTCCAATGCTCCTGCCCAAAGCATTTGCTCAACCCGTGGTAGAGGCATTCTTGGAGGATCGCTTTTTCGTAGGCCAATGCTTTGATACTGTCCAATTCCAGGTAGTTGTTAGGAATGTAGGGACGGATACAGCAAGAAATGTTTCATTTGATCTCATCCCGGATGCTAATGCCAGCTTGGTTGTTGGGTCTGTTGCAGCATCTCAGGGAACAGTGGTTACTGGTAATACAGGAGGAGATGTAACCATTAGTGTAGATCTGGATAGGATCGGTGATGGAGATACAGCCAGAATAAAATTCCTTCTAGGGTTTAATCAGATTATTTATCCCGGGGTCACCATCCTTACCAATCAAGGAACCGCTTCAGGATCCAATTTTGCTAATGTCCTCACAACAGAAGAGGACTCTTTCCCTACAATAGTCCCTACGATCACCAGCCTTGATTCTATTTTAATAATGCCAATCCGGGGCCCATCGGATACAACCATTGGCTTAGGAGCAACTTGCTCCTATACGATGGCTGATTTTACTGCCCTCTTTTCAGTGGATAATTTTTGTCCTCCTCTGAGTTTTGCACAATCTCCCCTACCCGGAACGACCATCCAATCCGATACCATTGTAAGGGTTACGGTGATGGATAATAATGGCCGCGTGAGTGTCGATTCGTTTGAAATCACCTTAATTGACACCCTTCGACCAATACCGGTTACCCAAAACATTAACGCTTACCTAGATTCTTCTGGAAAGGTCAAAATTACCCCAACAGAAGTTGATAACGGCAGCTCAGACAATTGTGGGCCAGTAAGCCTGAGTCTTAGTCTAGATTCTTTTGATTGCTTGGACCGTGGAGCGAACCTGATCCATTTGATCGTTTCGGACACAGCAGGAAACCTAGATTCCTCCGCTGCTATCATAACAGTCCTTGATACGATAAAGCCGGTAATTATTCCATTCTCGACCGTTGAGGTATATCTGAACGGAGGAGGAATTGGTACGATTACGATTACTGATGTCGATTCTGCTAGCCAAGATAACTGTGGAATAGAGACAATCATGCTGTCGAAATCAAATTTTACCTGTTCCGATGTTGGAGCAAATTCCACTAACCTTACGGTTACAGATTCTTCATCAAATTCAAGGACTCAAACAATCACAGTTAATGTTATTGATACTTTTCCACCAACTGCGGTTTCTCAGAACATTAATGCTTATTTAGAAACTTCTGGTAAAGTGAAAATAACTGCTGCTCAGGTTGATAATGGGAGTAGCGATAACTGTGGGCCAATCTCAATTTCCTTAAGTCTTGACTCTTTCGACTGCCTGCAAAGAGGACCAAATTTGGTTCAATTATACGTAACTGATGCAGGACTCAATATTGATTCTACACCAGCAACAATAACGGTAATTGATACAGTTAGTCCATTAATTATTCCCTATTCAAACATTGAAGTTTTCCTGAATGCTGCTGGTACCGTTACCATAACCCCAATGGATGTGGATTCCGCGAGTCGGGATAACTGTGGAATTGAGAGCAGAGTCTTGGGAACTACAAATTTCACTTGTTCGGAAATTGGTGCAAATACAGTCACTTATACAGTCACTGATTCTTCATCCAACGCTCGAGTTCAAGGTTTAATCGTAAACGTAAGAGATACTTTTCCACCTATGGTTATTTCTCAGAATATCACGGCATATTTTGATACTCTGGGAAAAGTCAAAATAACTGCTGCTCAGGTTGACAATGGTAGCTCCGATGTTTGTAGTCCTGTTATTTTAAGCTTAAGTCAGGATTCCTTTGATTGTAGCGATCGTGGAGCAAATACCATACAGCTTATTGCCTCTGATACAAGTGGTAATATGGATTCTGCCTCAGCCATAGTCACCGTCCTGGATACCATACGTCCACTTCCAATTCCAAAATCCACTATCAACGCATATTTGACTCCTGCGGGTAACGTTTTCATTAGTCCTGCTGATGTTGACTCTGCAAGCCAGGACAATTGTGCAATTGAATCAATGACTATCATTGGTGGGAATTTCTTCACTTGTGGGAATATTGGGCCAAGAAACCGTGCCTTTATGGTTACGGATTCCTCTTCAAACTCCAGGACAGTTCCCATAGTTGTCAATGTGATAGACAGCACCAAGCCAACTGTTATTACACAAAATGTAACGGTTTATCTAAACGCCGTTGGAATTGCCAACGTTACACCCGTTGATGTCGACAACGGCTCCTTCGACAATTGTGGGATTCTAGCCTTATCAATCAGTAAGTCATTTTATAATTGCTCAGATACTGGGGCCAATACAATTTATTTATCACTGAGAGATATTAATGGAAATGAGGATTCTGCTGCAGCTATTGTTACGGTTCTGGATACAATCTCACCTACTGTAAACACCACAAACGTTTCTGTACCATTAGGCGCGACAGGTACAGTAACCATACCGGCCACCTTGGTTAATAACTTTTCTTTCGACAACTGTGCTATAGATTCCTTTAGTGTTTTTCCAAGAACCTTCTCCTGTGCGGATATTGGACCAAATCCAGTTACGCTGACCGCCTATGATTATAGTGGCAATAGCAATACCGGTTCAGCTATTGTTACCATAGCAGATAATACCAGTCCAAATGTAATTGCAAAGGATACTACCATTTATTTAAATCCAGCTGGCCTCGCAACTCTTACAGCTGCTGATATTGATGACGGAAGCACAGATGCTTGTGGGATTTCCTCCCTTTCCCTGTCTCAAACAAATTTCAATTGTTCAGATGTTGGTTCGAATACTGTAACCTTGACCGCAACGGATAATTACACCAATTCAGATACTGATAATTCAACCGTCACTGTCCTTGATACAGTTAGTCCCATTGCAGTGGCTCAAAACATTACTGTCTATTTGAACCCTGCTGGCTTCGTTTCTATTACACCAGCAATGTTGGAAAACGGATCCTCTGATGCTTGCGGGTTAGATAGCCTTTCGGTATTTCCGCGAACTTTTAGCTGTGCTAATCTAGGAGCCAATCCAGTTCTTTTCCGCGCAATCGATAATAATGGAAATATCGGCTCCACTCCTGCAATCGTAACCGTTCTGGATACTGTAAGGCCATTGGCTGCTACCCAAAACATAACAGCCTATTTAGATGGTTCCGGAAACATTGTTGTGCCCGCTGACTCTGTGAATAATGGTTCTACCGATGCCTGTGGGATTGATACATTGATCCTCACACCTAACACCTTTAATTGTACAAACCTTGGGGCTAATAATGTAAGCCTGCAGGTTACAGATAACAATGGGAATAGTCGTTCAGCTTCCGCCATTATCACGATTCTTGATACAACAGGAGCAACAATAATTACTCAAAACATTACCGTTTATCTTAATCCTGCAGGTACAGCCTCAATTACTACAGCTGATGTGGATAATGGAAGTAATGATGCTTGTGGCCCCATTTCTCTTGGGGTCGCTCCAAATACATTCAATTGTACGGATACCGGATCCAATGTTGTTACTCTTTCAGCTACCGACAGCCAGGGAAATCCAAGTTCAGGCATTGCCACGGTTACTGTTTTGGATACGATAAGTCCAACTGCTGTTGCACAGAATTTTACAGTTTATCTTGATCCTGCAGGTAATGCCACAGTTGCAGCGGCAAGCATAAATAATGGTTCCTCTGATGCTTGTGGGATAAACGCGATTTCAATTGACCAAAGCAACTTTAATTGTGGAGATGTGGGTGCAAACGGGGTGGTCTTAACTGTTACAGATAACAACGGAAACTCATCAAACGATAATGCAAGCATTACAGTGATTGACACCGTTGATCCCAACGTTATCACTCAAAACATTACCCTTTACTTGGATGGCACCGGTAGTGCTACTTTGCTTCCATCCCAAATCGACAATGGATCTACAGATGCTTGTGGTATTGGAACCAGAGCAGTTGTCCCGAATAGCTTTAATTGCTCTGATATAGGAGCCAATTCAGTAACTCTTACAATAACCGACAACAATGGAAATAGTAAAAATGGAACGGCTACCGTAACAGTTGTTGACACCGTGGGGCCAACTGCGATAGCTCAAAATATTACGGTATATCTAAACCCCATTGGAAGTGTTTCAGTATCCGCATCTCAAGTTGATAATGGAAGTAATGATGCTTGTGGTAGCATTACAAGAAGTCTTAGCCAAACAGTTTTCAACTGCTCGGAAACCGGGGCCAATAATGTGATCTTAACTGTTACAGATGCAGGAGGAAACATGTCCACCGCTCCAGCTGTCATAACGGTTCTTGATACTATAAGTCCTGTGGCCAATGCCCAAAATATTACGGCATACCTAAATCCAGCAGGAACAATTCAGGTTGACCCAAACCTTTTGGAAAATGGGTCTTCTGACGCCTGCGGGATTGACAGTGTTTCCGTATTACCAAGGACCTTCAACTGTAGCAATGTCGGGTCAAATCCTGTGACGTTTATCGCATATGATAACAATGGAAACTCCGGGTCAACCGCCGCGGTAATCAATATTCTGGATACTGTTTCGCCAAGCGTTTCAACACAGAATATCAATATTTACCTGAATACGGCTGGCAATGTTAACCTCGCCCCTGCATTGGTTGATAATGGTTCTGCAGATGCTTGCGGTGTTGCGACCCTTTCTGTTGCTCCCAATAACTTCAATTGCTCGGATATCGGCCCTAATGGAGTCATTCTAACCGTAACCGATCAGAATGGGAACTCTAACACCGGACCTGCGACTGTTACGGTACTAGATACCGTTGCTCCTACCGTTATAACACAAACAGTTAATGTTCCACTGGACCCTAATGGTATAGCAGTAATCAATGCACCTGCCATAAACAATGGTTCGTTCGATGCTTGTGGAATAGCCAGTATAACATCAGACCCAGATACTTTTACCTGTACAGAAACAGGACCTCAAGTAGTTACATTATCAGTGACCGATATTTATGGAAACGTTGGAATTGGGACAGAAACCGTAATAATAATCGAAACAGTTCCTCCGGTGGCTGTCTCACAAAATTTTACAGCCTATCTGGACCCTACTGGAAATGTAAACATAACAGGAGCCGACATTGATGGTGGTTCAAGTGATAACTGCGCCTTGGATACTTTGCTTGCAAGGCCAAATCAATTCGATTGCGCTGAAAGAGGTGCTAATCCTGTTTGGCTCGTTGTTTCGGATTTATTCGGAAGTAAGGACTCAGCGTTGGCTACGGTTACAGTAGTTGATACCGTTGGACCCAATGTAATAACCCAACCTGCAACACTTTATCTAGATGCTTCGGGTAATGCTACCCTTAATGCAAATCAGGTTGACAATGGTTCAAATGATCCCTGCGGAGTGGCAGGATATTCAGTCTGGCCGAATACATTTAGTTGTGCAGACACCGGTGCTAACGTGGTTTCTCTGACCGTAACCGATAATGATGGTAATAGTCGCTCTGGACCAGCTACCGTATTTGTTAGAGATACTATTTCTCCAAATATCCAAACACAAACCACCAATGTTTATCTCAATTTTGGCGGCGTTGCCACACTTAATCCACTAGATATTGATAATGGATCAAGTGATGCGTGTGGGATTGCAAGCAGAGTTGTTGTTCCGACCAGTTTCAATTGCCTTACTGTCGGACCCCAAACTGTAAACTATTTGGTAACTGATTTTGCTGGAAATTCAAGCTTTGCTCAGGTTACTATCAATGTAATCGATACGATTAAACCCGTCCCATTTAGTCAAAATGTTACGGCCTACCTAGATGCAAGTGGTTCTGTTACGGTTAATCCATCTGACTTGAATAACGGCTCTCTAGATGCTTGCGGTGTAACTGGATTCTCCTTAGATCAAAGCATTTTTGGATGTTCTGATGTGGGGCCGAATAATGTAATTCTAACCGTTAGCGACCCAAGTCTAAATTCCGATACCTCTCACGCAATAATTACAATTCTTGATACCATTTCTCCCCAGGTAATTACTCAAAACGTCAATTTATATCTGGATGCTAACGGACTGGGGGTTATCACACCCTCCATGATTGATAATGGCTCAATTGAAGCCTGCGGCTTAGCTAGCTCGGTTCTAGATATTGACTCATTCTTCTGTTCCGACGTTGGAGCAAACACAGTAATGCTAACACTTACAGATAATAATGGGAATTCTTCCTCGGCTACTGCAACCGTGACCGTTATCGATACGGTTTCTCCAAATGTTGTTACTCAAAACATCACGGTCTATCTAAATAATTCTGGTATGGTTTCGATCATGCCAACAGATCTTGATAATGGAAGCAGTGATGCATGCGGAATCGACTCGCTTTCTCTCAGTCAAAGAACCTTTGATTGTTCGCACGTTGGGCCTAACCAAGTGAGCTTACTTGCAACTGACAATAATTCAAATGTTGGATCTGGACAAGCCACCGTAACAGTATTAGATACCTTAAGGCCTATAATTATCAGCCGTGATGATACGGTCTATCTGGATGGATCTGGCAACGCCATTATAACTTCAGCTCAAGTTAACAATGGTTCGACCGATAATTGTTCGGTAAGCCTCAGTCTTTCCGATTCACTTTTTGATTGTATGGATATTGGTAACAACCTGATAAGCCTTAATGGCATTGACCCGTCCAATAACACCAATTTTAGCTCAGTTGTGATTACCGTTTTAGACACGGTAAGTCCCACCCTTATGCTACAGGATATTACTGTTTATCTAGATGGGAGCGGATCTGCTAGCATTTCGGCTGCTGATATCGATCTGGGAAGTAGTGACAATTGTTCTTTAGATCCTCTTGTTCTTGATACCGCTCAATTTGATTGCTCAATGGTAGGTGCAAATATTGTAACAGTGCAAGGCTCTGACCCTACAGGAAACACTTCAATTCAAAGCATTACGGTTACAGTAATTGATTCCATTTCTCCTACGATAACCTGTCCTTCCAACATTAGTCAAGGCAATGATCCTGGACAATGTGGGGCCCAACTATCCATTGCTGTTCCGGTTAACATTGATAATTGTTCTGTTTTGAGTTTTTCGAATGATTACAACAGTACTCAGGATGCAAGTGATTTCTATCCAGTAGGCTTGACTCAAGTGACCTATATGATCGAGGATGTGAATGGTAATCAAAACTCATGTAGTTTTTCCGTGGAAATAATAGATAATGAAATCCCAGATGCCAGTCAAGCTGGCCCTGACCAGGTTGTTTGTAAGGATGATGCGGTCCTTTCCGGAAACATTCCTGGAATGGGAATCGGAGCCTGGACCTTGGTTAGTGGGTCAGGCCAGATTGACAACTCAAATTCCCCTCAAACAAATGTGAATCAATTGGGATTAGGACAAAATGTATTTGAATGGAGTATTACAGGTCCTTGTTCAATCAACCGAGATACCGTTGAAATTGAATTAGTTTTATTGACCGTTGCTGCTTCAGCATCTGATCTTGATGTTTTAGATGGCGACCAGGTTCAATTGGATGCGAGTACCAATGTTGGAAATAACGGTGATTTTATTTGGACTCCATCCCTTGGTCTGGACGATCCAACAATCCAGGCCCCCTTGCTAACTGCCATTCAAACAACCACCTATGTAGTTACTTACACCGATACTCAAGGTTGCTCAAATTCTGATTCTGTTGTCATTAATGTTACCGAGGTCAATAAACTTGACCCTATTAAAGGATTTAGCCCGAATAATGATGGAGTAAATGATTATTGGAGGATCAGGGGAGCGAGCAACTTTCCGAATAATGAGGTCAATGTTTTTAATAGATGGGGTAACCTCGTTTTTAAGGAAACGGGTTACGATAACCTAACCAAGGTTTTTGATGGAAGATCAAATCAATTGGATACCTGGGGTTCTAATGAGCTTCCTGAGGGCACCTATTATTATACGATTGATCCCGGAGATGGGTCAGAAGCAATTTCAGGTTCAGTTGTGCTAAAACGTTGATTTGAGGTTTCTTAAGACCATATTGCCAATTATAATCATCCTTGGAGTCGCTGTCGTCTCCACACAAAAGGCCATTGCACAACAAACCCCTCAATTGACTCAATTCAACTTTAATCCAATGATTTATAACCCGGCATATACGGGTTATGAAAAGGATGCGGCCTTAATGCTCACCTACAGGAACCAATGGGCAGGCGTTGAAGGTGCTCCCCAAACTGTTTTCTTGAGCGGGATGACCAGAATGAATAATACCCGACATAGAGTTGGGGCAACGGCCTTCAATGACCGATTTGGGGTTACTTCCACCTCAGGAGTGAATCTATCCTATGCCTATAAGCTATTGGGGGATAGCATGGATTATAATGATGGCTGGAATATGGAAGGTCTTTCTTTGACCCTTGGAGGAATGGCAGGAATCGACTTTTATAGTGAACGCTACACTGACCTCGAGGTAAACAATGATCAAACTTTTGGAAACGACGTATCCTTCATAACGACCGGTGGTGGAATTGGTGCATTCTTTTCTTATAAGAACTTCTTCGGTGGCGTTTCCAGTCCACGAATCATTTCAACCACATTAAACCTCCCTGATGGAACTGAATTCAACAGAAGAAACCATTGGTACCTCCATGCCGGCAAGATCTTTAATGTTAATCAGGATCTAAAGATTAAAGGAAGCCTATTGGCAAAGGATGTCTCGGGCGGTCCCGCCCAGGTAGATGTAATGGCAGCAGCCTTGATAAAGGAGTCCCTGCAGCTTGCGGCGAGCTACCGTTCAAATTCATCGGTAAACCTTACTGCTGGCTACAACTGGAAGAACCGTTACTGGTTTGGTTATAGCTACGATCTGAGTGTAGTTCCTGAGATTCCGAGTAACTCTCATGAGATCACAATCAAAATCAAATTGAGTGACAAGCAGCCTCCACCACCACCCCAGAGATTTGATGATACTCCCGATTCTCTATTTGAATTAGAAACAATTGATTCTGTTGATATAGCGGATTCGGTTGGAACGGATTCACTGGGTGCTATGAGATCGAGTTCTGATGGTTTGAAAAAAGGAGATCAACCAGAAGAAGAAGCTCCGAATGAGGGTTCTAATGCAGCCATTGCCGCTGGTGCCGTTCCCGTCTTGGCTGGAAAGGATGAAAAGGAAAAAGATGACATGGAAACCCTTGATAGGGATGAGTCATCAAATATCGGAACGCAACCAGAGTCTACTGCCGGGGCCATTCCCATCCCAGCCGGAAAGGATGGAAAGGAAAAAGATGACATGGAAACACTCGACAGGGATGAGTCATCAAATATCGGAACGCCACCAGAGTCTGCTGCTGGAATGATAATGGTCCCAGTTGGAAAAGGGAAAGTAATCCCCATGTCTCCTAAAGAGGTAGATGTGATCAATCAGAAGATCTACTTCAAATTCAACCGGCATGAGCTTCTCAAGAAAAGCGAGCAGACCTTGGATCAATTGGCTGACATCCTAAAAAGGAACCCTGAAATCAGGTTAAGAGTAATTGGTCATACCTGTAACATTGGTTCTGAAGGACAAAATGCCGGAATCTCAAAGGATAGAGCGGTGGAGGTTAAAAAGTACCTTGTTTCAAAAGGAGTTCCTTCCGTGCGATTGGTTACCAAAGGACGTGGATATAGTGAGCCCTACCTTCCAAACATCAACGAAAGATTCAGGAAGTTCAATAGGCGCGTTCAATTCGAAGTGATTGAGGGCCGATCCTCAGGTTCTAAAGACAAATAGGTTCTCCCCAACCTTCTTGGAAAGAAAGCTTTCCTTTTTCCCTATCCTGATCGTTTGAGATCCATCGAACTCGTTGATCTCGATTACTTTGATCTTAGTGCCCAATGATATTCCTTGTTGATTCAGGTGTTTGAGAAAATTGGTGTCCTGATTTCCAACTCCCGCAACAACTGCGACCTCCCCTTTTTTCAGAGAACTTGCCAATACCTGGACCTGTTGAGTGAAATTTCCTTTTTTGTCTGGAATCGGATCCCCGTGAGGGTCAGATTTTGGAAAACCCAGATACTCGTCTAATTTTTCAACAAGCTCTTCCGACTTAATATGTTCTAACTGCTCAGCTATCTCATGAACCTCTTCCCAGGAAAAATTGAGTTTATTAACCAAGAAGGTTTCCCAAAGCCTATGTTTTCTTACGATGCTTATTGCCAGATTTTGACCCTTTCTGCTTAAGGTTGCCCCATGTGATCTCTTATAGTCCACCAAACCTTTGGCTGATAGTTTCTTGATCATCTCCGTAACAGAAGCTGGATTTATAGACAGATAAGACGAAATACTGCTAGTCGAAATATACTTTTCTGACTCAGATTGGAGGCTGAATAGAGCCTTCAGATAATCTTCTTCTGCAAGTGTTGGCATGGGTCAAATATAAATCACCTAAATCTTTTGCATTTTAGGCTTCCCTAAAAATTATTTTAGCTATACCTTTGTAGAATGAAGCTAAGGATAATTTTATCTCTTCTGTTCTCGTGGAATTCACTTCTTGCTTCAGAGTCCGGAGAAATCTACGGAGTGATAAAGGATAGTGAAGGCCCATTGGTAGGTGCCTCAATTCAAATCCTTGAAATCGAAAAAGGAATTGTTTCAGGTCCTGATGGAAAATTTGAGTTCAATGATATTCCTTGTGGAGAATATACTATTGAGATCAGATCTATTGGAGCTAAGACACAAAAGATACCAATCAACGTAAATGTTGGTGCTTCTGATTTGGGATCCATTCAACTTGAACAAAGCAGTATTGGATTGAAGGAAGTTGTTGTGACCGGTTCTTTGAAACCGGAGTCGATCAGCAATTCTCCGGTTAAGGTAGAGCTCGTAACTGCCAAACAATTTGAGACTTATTTGCCCAGCGGAGGTACTAACCTTGTTGAAGGCATTTCACTTGTAAATGGGGTCCAGGAGGAAGTTGCCTGTGGAGTGTGTTTTACCAACTCCATCTCAATAAATGGGTTACCAGGTCAATACACATCAATTTTAATGGATGGCACACCTATGTTCGGCAACCTTGCTTCCGTCTACGGATTAAACGGCATCCCGACCATGATGGTGGATCGGATTGAGGTAATAAAAGGGCCCAATTCTACTCTTTACGGTTCTGAAGCCGTTGCCGGGGTAATTAATGTGATCACAAAAGACCCAGCAAAACAACCCAGCTTAACACTTGATATTATGGGTTCTTCTCACCAGGAAATATTTACTAATCTGGGTCTGAGCACCAAAGTGGGGAACTCCACCGGATTCCTAGGAGTAAATCATGGTCGATCCAATCTGTACGAAGATAGAAATGAAGATGGTTTTGGAGATTTGATCAATATGGACCGGTACTCTTTGCTGACCAAATGGAATATCTCCAGACCTTCAAAAAAAGCATTTTCCATTGCAGGAAAGTACTATTTTGAAGACAGAAGGAATGGAACTGAGGCTTATTTAAGGGATCAAACATATAAATCCATACGAGGAGATTCTCTTATTTATGGAGAAAGCATCTACACGGCAAGAGCTGAAGTCTTTGGATCTTATCATTTCAATACCAAAGAAGCTATCAGGATAGATTATTCTGCCAGTCACCACAGCCAGGATAGTTATTATGGTTCTGATTACTATGCAGCAATCCAAAATATCCTTTTTGGAAACCTTATATGGACTAAAACTCTTGGAAGAAATGATCTTACTATAGGTTATACCAATAGAATGCAATTCTATGACGATAATACCGTGGCCACAGAAAACGAATTTGGATCTGGTTCATACAACGGAAAAGGGCAAACCCAATTCATCCCCGGAATTTTTGCCCAGGATGAATTTAAAGCAAGTGCAAGTACAACCATACTAGCTGGAGCAAGGCTGGATCATTATCAAGCTCATGGATTAATCTTTTCTCCTAGGCTAAGTACAAAGCAAGATTTGGGAAAATGGACTTCATTGCGGGCAAATTTTGGAACCGGATTCCGTGTGGTTAACCTTTTTACGGAGGATCATGCCTTTATTACAGGCCAGCGAGAAGTACATATTGCTCCGAACCTTATGCCTGAACGATCTTTGAATTTTTCATTGAACCTGAATCATGTGTTTGTAATGGGTAGCAGCCAGGGAATGCTTGATTTTGATGGTTTCTATACCCATTTTTTCAATAAAATAAATCCTGATTATTCGGATCCAGGAAAGATCATTTATGAAAACTCAATAGGATATGCCACTTCGAAAGGCCTAGGCTTGCGCTGGGTTCAAGAGTTTGATTTTCCACTTGCTCTAAGTCTTGCGGGAACCTTTATGGAAGTAAGTCGGACTTCAAATGGGCAAAAAGAAGCATTGGAATTCGCTCCCAATTTTACAGGCGTGGCAATGATAAATTATGAGTTCAAGAAGCTAAAGCTAAATATCTCTTATTCAAGTAATTGGACAGGAGTTATGGCTTTACCTGAAGTGTATGATCTTGACCAAAATGGGGAGCCTTTTTCACAGCCGAGGTCCACAAGGTCTAGGCCTTTTTCCCTTCATAATATTAAGCTGGAAAAAGCAATGGGAAATAGTTTTTTCCTTTATGGAGGAGTTATGAACCTGTTTGATTATTATCAACCGGTATCCCCCCTAGTTGGGTTCAATGACCCAAACTCAAATCCAGGTTTTAGTGAATATTTCGATACTTCCTATTCCTATTCTCCAATTCACGGGAGAGAGGTCTACTTAGGCGTTAGACTAAACCTTGGAATGAAAAATCCTTAGGGCCAAACTCAATAGGAAAGGATCTGGCCAGAGAAGCTCATAACCTTTGCTCCGGAATATGTCTGGAAAACATTATTTAAGGGTGTATTGTCATGCAGATGCATGGCAATAATGTTGTCTGGATTAATTCGCTCTCTAATCAATTGGCCATTTTCAGGTTTTAAGATTTCATTGAAAGCTGGCACCATTAGAATATCAATCTTTTCCGTTAAGAAATCGAAATTTTGAAGGTTTTCAATACTGAATTCCATATCTCCTAAATGTAGAATCCTGTACCCTCCCAGTTTAATCAAAAAGGCATAATTGTCAACTGTAGCCGTGTTAGGCCAGATCTCTTCAAAATGTTTAAAGTGGAAAATCTCTATATCGATACCAGCCAGGTTTGTATCCAGAGAGGAATACCTTGGAACATTAGTCCAGATCTCATTGGAGAGAATCACCTGGTCAAGAACCTGCATGGGCCCGAGTATCCTGGACGCGGAATTCCTAAGTCCGAATGTGCTCAATCTTCCAGCATGAAAGTGATCAGCGTGTCCATGGGTAATACAGAATAGATCTATCTCACCATATGGTTCAACTCCATTTATTATATTGTTTAATACCGTGGTGGAAGGAGTTGAATATCCTACTACACTATTTGGAAGAGCGTCTATTAGGATCTTTTTTCCATATCCTGAGACCATTACCCCATGATTCTCAATAAAATGGATAAAAATGTTGTTAACCTTTAATTGGACGGCATTTGAAGGAATAATGACTCCCTCCTCTTTCACAAATTTACCGTCCGGGACGCACCTTACCCAAGCCCGATACCGAGTAGATTCGTCGATGGTATTCCCATTAATATCCTTTAGGTTTTCAGGGAGCAAAGTGTCGTACTCCAATTGGCCCTTTGGGACGATAAGTATGCTCGTCGGATCTAAGTCCAATATATTCCTTGAAAGAATGGAATCCACATATGGGGCCAAAACCACTTGGTATTCAGATAGAAAGTCCTCATCAAAGGCCTTTTTAAAAGAAACTCTAAAATCTCCCGCATCGTTATCATTTCCTTCATCAATAAGCTGGACCTCAGAAACAGAAGGAGCCGAGAAGGTATATGGATTTGGCTTTGGGGGATTATCTAACCGACAAGCACCAATCAAGAGTCCAAAGCAGGATAAGGTCAGTATTGGATATTTAAAAGCTTCCATAAGAAAAAAAGGGAACCCCCATATTATGGTGTTTCCCTTTCAGCTTTCCTCTTTTCAAAGGTCTTAAAGCTTTTTGAATTATGCTAATCAATTCTTTTTAGTCTCAACGGAGGGGGATCCCAATTTGGCTTTTAGCCTAGCTCTTTGTTTGGTCCTTCTCCGGCTATAAATACCAAAGATCAGGGGGTAAGTCATGTATATGAATCCAGAAATCCCTCCTCCAATGGCGTTGTGAAAGATGACCGAAATCAATACGGATAAAATGGGTACCGCGGCCATAATAAATTGGGCCTGGAAACTTGTAAGTGTATCAAATACCTCGATCTCAGTCAATTCCAATTCTTCTTTTTTCTTCAAGGCATATCTATACATCCACATAAGTGTAAGAAAGATCAAAGCCGCTCCAAGGCTATACGTGATCATGAGGTCGGGCATTTCATCACGACCGATCATTAACCCAACTTTTCCGAAGTCTGAACCTCCTCCAAATATTTGTAGAAAGAAGTTTGAATACATGATAACCAGCAGTTTGGCAAGAAATTTAAGAGGATATACGTAGATCAAGACGAAAAATAAAAGCAAGGCGTTCATGGCTACCACCCTGGAGTTTTTGAATCCGAATCGAACAAAGTACAGATAATGCTCATACCATATATAGGTCATCAGGATCATTGTCAGCCCAAAAGGAATAATATCGATAATAAACGCCTTCATTTCAGAAAAGGACATTGGGACCTCCTGATTGATGATCAGTAAGGTGATTGCTAGAGCAAAAACTGCATCACTAAAGGTCTCAAGGCGGGTTTGGTCCTCTCCCCTATATCTAAAATCGGGATTCATCCCGATATTCTTATTTTTCAAGCCGTTACGGGTCATAAAAGAATTCTCTGGTTCAAGTTAGCAAAATGATGAAGGTAGAAACAGATCATAAAAAATGGATTTTAGCTGAGCTGCAATCCTGGATCGAAGAGAATCAAAAGGAACCTGGGATGATCAACCGCGTTTCCAAGTCTTTTCAAAGAAAAATCAATCTGGCAATTCCTGAAGCCATTCACAAAGCCATAACAGCGGCAATAAGGGAAATGGTCCTTGCGGTAATGGAAGGATCACAGTTTTCTAACCCAAGCATCAAGAGCTTTGAGTCTTTCGAAGATCTTGAATCAAAAGCCGATGAAAGAATCCTGTTTTACTCGCGTAGCTCGGCAATCGAAGGTGCAATTACCGGTGCCGGTGGGTTATTAATGGGCTTGGCAGATTTTCCTCTTTGGTTGAGCATAAAAATGAAAATGCTTTTTGAATTGGCATCCGTTTATGGATTTGACACAAAAAAGAAAGAAGAAAGAGGGTTTCTTTTGCTAATCTTCCAACTAACCTTTTCAAGTCAGCTCAACAGAAACAAGATCATACCAAGAATCCTGGAATTCGAGTTACAGAAAGATTTCATTGTATTTGATAGAAAAGAATTCAATTGGAAAGAGTTTCAACTTAATTACCGGGATTTTCTGGATATAGCTAAACTATTTCAACTAATTCCAGGGGTTGGTGCGCCTGTTGGAGCTGTAATAAATCATAAGCTCACCAAAAAACTAGGGTCTAACACCAAGAATGCCTTTAGATACAGGTGCTTAAACTAATCTGTTCCTTAAAATTTCCTTCTTTGAATCTGCTATTTTTGGGGAAGTCAGAAAAAGGATAATAATTTCCAGCTTCCATTGAAAAGCGAAAATGCCGTTTGAGTAGAATAGATTGGATTTGTTTCTCAAGGGCATTTTATTCGCCACCCAAATACATAAACGATCTAAGATGTTTAAATCCCAACAACTAACCCTCTTATTTACTCTTTTTCTTTTTACTTTTTCAAGTGCCCATTCACAGGGCACCAAGCTTTTGAGATTTCCAGATATTCACGGAGACCAGGTAGTTTTTTGCTATGCTGGAGATATATGGAAGGCCTCTTCAAAAGGTGGAGTTGCAACAAGACTTACTGCCCATGCTGGTCAGGAAATATTCCCAAAGTTTTCTCCTGATGGAAATTGGATTGCATTCACCGGGCAGTATGATGGAGATGAGCAGGTTTATATAATTCCTGCTAAGGGAGGTTTGCCCAGGCAATTGACTTACTATCCGGCAGCCGGTCCACTTCCTCCCAGATGGGGATATGATCATCAGGTTTATGGATGGTCCAAGGATGGTAAAAAGGTTCTGTTCAGGAGTACAAGGGACAATAACACCGGTAGTACTAATTCCAGCCTTTACACAGTAAGCGTTGAAGGTGGACTTCCTGAACGGCTCCCAATGCCAGATGCAGGTGCCGGTGATTTTGGTCCAAATTCAGATCAACTGGTATACTCCCCCCTGTTTAGGGACTTTAGACATTGGAAAAGATATGAAGGGGGCTGGGCTCAAGATCTATACATTTTTGATATAAAAACCTCACAAACAACTCCCGTCTCCAAGACCAAAAGAACAGAACGTGACCCTATGTGGATCGGCGGTTCTATTTATTTTACCTCGGACAGGTCCGGCACATTGAATTTGTACCAGTACAATGTTTCCAACCAAGAGGTTAGTCAAATCACAGATAGCAAAGAGTGGGATGTTCGTTGGCCTTCCTCAGATGACAAAGAGCAGGTTGTCTATGAATTGGGAGGTGAATTGGTTGTTCTGAATTTAGGCAGCAACAACTCCCAAAAAATTACAATAGAAGTCCCTGATGATGGATTGTCTATGCGCCCATCAAGGTATTCAGCAGCAAAGAATATTGAAAGTGCTGATCTTTCTCCCAAAGGAGAAAGAGCCCTTTTTGTAGCACGGGGAGATGTTTTTACTGCGCCAATAGAGAATGGATCTACCAGGAACCTAACAAATTCAACTGGTTCTCATGATAGAGGCGCATTATGGTCGCCCGATGGAAAGACAATTGCCTACATTTCTGATAAATCCGGGGAGGATCAAATTTATCTGATTGACCAATTGGGGAAATCACCGGAAGTGGAACTTACACAACCGTTAAAAATGGAGTTCGGGAATCTTCGCTGGTCCCCAAAATCCGATCAGCTACTATTCTCTACTGCCAAAGGTTCCCTGTACCTTGTTACGGTATCTGGAAAGGTCCTTGAAAAAATCGATGAATCTGAATTTGGGTCCTATGGAGGATTTGGTGACTATACCTGGTCACCCGACGGAAAATACCTTGCTTACTCAAAGCCAAATGAGGTCCAGACAGGCTACCAGAACTTCCGTTCGATCTTTATCTATAGCATCGCTGAAAAGAAACTAAGGAAGATCACATCAGATAACTTTCATGAGTTCGAACCCGTTTGGGATCCTGATGGTGAATTCCTTTTCTATTTTTCTGATCGACAGTTCAGTCCTCAGATCAGTGGAATCGAGTGGAATTTTGCCACCAATAGAAGTACCGGGATCTATGGAGTGGCCTTAAAGAAATCCGGGAAAAATCCATTTGCACCTGAAAGCGATGAAGTGGAGGTCCAAGAAAAATCTTCAATTGATGCTAAAGGCAAGAAGAAAGGAAAAGCATCAGGTTCCACTGCAACAGATTCAGATTTAAAAGTTGATTTTGATGGCATGGCAAGCCGTGCTTTCAGAGTACCCGTTCAGGCAGGGAATTTCTACAACCTTCAGGCTCGAAAGGGCAAACTGTTTTACCTGGAATCAGGAGCTGGATTTTATGGCAGATCAAGTTACATGGAGAATGTCTTAAAGTGCTTTGACCTGAAAATGAAAAAAGAACAAGTTGTTTTGGAGGGACTAGGAGGCTATACACTATCCTATGATGGAAAGAAATTTTTGACCTCCTCCGGAGGTAAATACCTCCTTTATGATGCAGTCCCAAATACGAAAAGTAAAAAAGTGATCTCAACTGGAGGATTGATGGTTGATAGGGTGCCATCTGAAGAATGGAAGAACATCTTTTGGGAGGTATGGAGAAGGTATAGAGACCTATTCTATGTTGAGAATATGCATGGCTATGATTGGAAGGCCATTGGCGATCGATATTCACTTTTGCTCGATCATGTTGCCCACAGATCAGATCTCAACTATGTGATTGCAGAAATGATCGCTGAGTTAAACGTTGGCCATGCTTACATCGTAGGCGGAGATTTCGAAAATCCAAAAAGGCCAAGGGTGGCTTTGCCAGGAGCTCAGTTTGAACTGGATTCAGAAACAAAAAGGTATAGGATCAAAAAGATCTATGCTGGAGAAAACGAAGAACCAAAGTATAGATCTCCCCTGACGGAGTTAGGAGTCAACGCAAAGGCTAGTGATTATATCCTTGCCATTGATGGTGAAGAATTAAAGGGAGATGATAACCCATACAGGCTATTACAACATAAAACAGATCCGGTAACCTTAACCTTGAGCTCCTCTCCTAGCCTTAGTGGTTCAAGGGAAGTACAATATGTTCCGTTGAGGTCGGAAGGCAACCTAAGGTACAAGGAATGGACTGATTCAAGAAGAAAAATGGTTGATGAATTATCCGGTGGTAAGATCGGGTACCTGCATATCCCCAATATGGGCTCAAGTGGAATTTATGAGTTCATAAAATGGTACTATCCCCAATTGAGAAAACAAGGCCTAGTTGTTGATGATCGAAATAATGGAGGTGGAAACGTTTCTCAGATGATTATTGAAAGACTGGATTCCAAACTATTGGGAACCCGATTTGATTATGCAGGAAATAACCCTCAAACTTATCCATATACTGTTTTTCATGGCCATATGGTCTGTTTGATCAATGGTACCTCTGCGTCAGATGGAGATATCTTTCCTCACCGATTTAGAAAGGCGGGACTGGGTAAACTGATCGGAAAGAGAACCTGGGGAGGTGTAGTTGGTTATTCGGGAACCAGAAGGTTGATCGATGGAGGATCCGTGGTCGTTCCAATGTTTGCCACGAATGATATTGATGGATCCTATATCATTGAAGGTGTAGGTGTGGAGCCTGATATTGATGTGGACAATGACCCAGCTTCAGTTATTGCAGGAAAGGATCCACAACTGGAAATGGGCGTAAGAGAGGTTCTCAAACTGATCGAAACGAATCCAAAAACACTTCCTAAGAGACCAGCGGATCCCGTAAAAACAGAATAAGACTTGAAATCAAAAAAAGAAATAGTAGAAGATTGGCTTCCCCGATACACGGGGGTTGATCTGAAGAAGTTTGGACAGTACATTCTTCTAACCAACTTTCAGCAATATCTGGAGGTCTTCGCCAAGATAAATGGAAACGAAATTGAGGGCAGTGGTAGTACAATGCCTTCGGTGATCTCAAATGGGATTCGTATGGTAAACATTGGCATGGGCAGCCCTAACGCTGCTTCCATTATGGATCTTCTTACAGCTGTAAAACCAAAAGCAGTCCTTTTTCTTGGAAAATGTGGAGGATTGAAAAACCGCAGCAAAGTTGGAGACCTGATATTACCAATTGCTGGAATTAGAGGAGAAGGAACCTCAAATGATTACTTCCCCCCTGAGGTTCCTGCCCTACCCGCGTTTAATATGCAAAGGGCAATCTCATCAACTATCAGGGACCATGACCTGGACTATTGGACTGGGACGGTCTATACCACCAACCGAAGGGTCTGGGAGCATGATGATGAATTCAAAAAATATCTGAGGAAAATCCGTGCCTTGGCAATTGATATGGAAACCGCTACCCTATTCTCATCCGGATTTGCTAATCAGATCCCAGTGGGGGCTTTGTTACTTGTCTCCGACCAGCCGATGAACCCTGAGGGTGTAAAGACCCGAAAAAGCGATCAGAAGGTTAATCGTCAATTTGTGGAAAGACAGATTCTTATCGGAATTGATGCCCTAAAAGAAATTCAAGAAAATGGAAGATCTGTCAGGCACCTGAAATTTGATTGATTATTTTCCTTTGGCCTTTCCTTTATAGGCTGGAGCCAATCCATCCCATTCAGATTTTATGCACATGCTTTTGGTTTTTGCATAAAAGTCTATAGACGCATTGAGGGTCTGTGTTAGAGAGCTATTTACAGGATAATAGGGCTTTTGTAAACTGATTTTGTCTGACTCTTTCACAAGGTACACCTCTGAGGATGAAGGAGGTCGGTTCATTAGCTGATCAAGAGTCTTTTCAATATTCGCCTTAAATATATCTCTGGAAGCATTCGCTCTTGATTTCCTTTGCTCATCCCTGATGTACTGATCTATCAACTCGTCCATCACCTGGAAATTATCAGACAAGGTTTCATCAAAAGCAGGTGTTTCTGTCTCATCATACAATCCTTGATATGCTTCAGAAAAGAGGTTCCAGACAGAATCGGGTAGATTCTTTGAAACTATCATCCATGCCTTAATCATGTCTTCCTGCCCAGCTTTATACTCTTTAATAATTAGGGCGGACTGAGTCTTCATGGCACTGCTTTGATCGGCGAATTCCAACGAAAGCTTGGACATTTCCTGAAGAGCTTCCTCAATTTTGGAATGCCTTTCCTCAAGGCTCTTTCTAACAGGTTTTAGTTCGGAAAAAAGCTTTTTCTGTGTAGCCTTATCGGTCACTACCTCCTTAAAGACCTTATCTCCGTTTGAAAGCAGCACGGTTTCAAAATCACCACTTCCACCAAGAAGAAGTGCGGTAAGCAAAGTGATAGTTCCTGTTAACATTGTCTTTTTTTAGCGAAAATAATTCATTGTTTTTGAACTTTAACCAATCATATGAGAGGCTTTAGTGGCTTATAATATATTTGAAGCCTTTACCAGAAAAATGAATACCGAAAACAAAAATCAGAATTGGTTTTTCAAACAAAGTAGTGAACTGGAGCTTTTAATCTCGGCCGCTATTGTTTTTGCTTCCATCAAAGTTGGCAATGTAGTGGATGAGATGATCTTTTCATTGCTGAATAACAATGTGGCCTCTAACAGTGAATGGCTTGTAATTCTTGCAATCATCAGCCTTTTCACTTCGAAGCTTCTTCCGCTGAGTATAATAGCTCATTTTATTCTCAGATTTTATTGGCTTTCTCTCGTTGGATTGAGATCCGTCTACAAAAAGGACGCCTCCTCAGATATTTACCGCGGTAAGTTTTCCAAGTTTCTCTCGACTTTCCTTGAAATGGATCCTTACATTGAAAAGGTTGATAGGATCTCGAGTTCGATTTTTGCTTTTTCCTTCCTCACCCTATTTGCCGTTTGCTTTTCGGTTAGTTCCGTACTCATCATAATTTTTGTCTTTGTAAATGTAATTGGGGTATACTTTGATTCAGATCTAGTTTGGACCATCCTTTATGGCTTTAACGTTGTATTCCTATCGATCTGTTTTATTTATATGATCGACTTCTTTACACTTGGTGTCTTTAAAAAAATCAAGAAAGCCTGGTTTCAAAAAATCTATTTCCCTATTTACCGATTCATGGGTTGGATCACTTTCTCGTTCCTCTATAGGGGAATTTATTATTCCATGGTTCAGTACACTTCTCCTTGGTTTCTGGGATCTCTTCTCCCCCTTTATACTTTTTTGACCCTTTTCCTTTTGAATGCCGGATATTCACCAAACAAAATATTCGATGAGCGTGATTATGATTTTAGATTGGATGGTCAATATGAAAAGCTAGCCCATTACAAAGAAAATTTTCAGGATGACTATGTTCTTCGATGGCCATTCATTGAAACCTATGCTGTTCCCTCTTCAAGAAATTTTATCAAACTTCAAATTCCAATAACCGCAAATCTTGAGGATTCTCTGCTGCACTGGTGCGATGACGTTGAGCCCTTAAATAAATCCAGAACCCTTCACTGGAGGAAGTATCTTAATATGGATATCAATCGGAAAGAATTTAAGGAAGGGTTTGATTTTAGGGAGAACGCCGATAATACCTTGAATTGCTTCGCTTCAAATGTTAAGGTATTCGTTGACTCCATAGAATATGTTGATTTGGATTTCAGATTTGCCAAGAATCAGAGCCCCGAAAAAGTTTTGTTTGTGACCAGTCTGGATCTTGATTCCATTGGAAGAGGCGATCATACCCTCAGAGTTGAATTGAGATGGAAGAAGGATGCCCCATTAGAATATTTTATTCCATTTTGGAAAGACTAGAATGAATTCCTGGTTAGTAGCAAGCATACATTTATTGACCCTTGGGATCGGTTTTGGAAGCCTGATCTTTCGTGCCAACGGACTTTCAAACCTAAAAGATCCAAAGGATCTTAGATATATTTTCCTAGCCGATAACCTTTACGGTCTTGCAGCATTTTTGTGGATAAGCACAGGATTGTTAAGGGCCTTTGCAGGTTTAGAAAAAGGCACAGAATATTATTTAGGAAGTACTTTGTTTCTTATCAAGATGGGATTATTTGCTTTGGTGTTTTTACTTGAACTTACCCCAATTATAGTTTTGATAAGGTGGAGAAAACAACAAAAAAGCGGAGTTGAGATTGATATTTCCAAGGCAGGAAATCTATCATTTCTTTCCTATGTTGAATTGGTTGTTTTGACTATTATAATATTCATTGCTTCGGCTATGGCAAGGAATCTTTACTACTAAAACCTAGAATTATGAATGCCTTTCAGAGAAGCTGGACCCTTACAAAGCTTAGTTTTTCGGTCTTAAATAAGGATCGTGAATTGATTTGGTTCGCCATCCTATCCGGTGTGCTTTCGATCATCTTTTCGGTTTCGATGATCTTTCCGACCGTGATCACCAAGATCATGACTCAGGGATATTCAGAAGATAGTTTCCAAATATTCGAATATGTAATGCTGTTTATTACCTATTTCGGATTGGCAGTAATTACGACATTTTTTAATGTATGCACTGTCAACACAGCAAGGGTCCGATTTGAAGGAGGTAATGCGAGTTTTGGAGATAGTATAAGATTTGCCTTTTCAAAGCTAGGTCTGATCATTCAGTGGAGTCTGGTATCTGCAACGGTTGGTTTGATCTTGAATCTATTGGATCGACTTGCTTCCAGGTTTGGAAGAGTTGGCCAGATCATTATGCAGATCTTGGTTGGCTTATTGGGATTGGCCTGGAGTATTATGACAATCTTCGTTGTGCCTATTATGGTCTATGAGGGAACCGGTCCTATTGATACTATTAAAAAGTCAACACAGGTAATAAAAAAGACATGGGGTGAAAGTCTTATTAGGCATTTTGGCTTTGGTTTTATTTTGTTCCTAGTTATGATCCCGGTTATCCTGATGCATGGTATACTTATGGTGTATTTTGCTGATTCTGAGAATATTGTGGGATTTTTCATTGTATTGGGATTCTTGTTTACGTCGATAATTCTTATTGCAATTACTTTTCAGATAGCTGCCAAGATCTACAATACAGCCTTGTATCTGTATGCTACTAAAGGAGAAATACCCTCAGGTTATAGCAAAGAGGTTTTAAGAGATGCTTTTAGAAGAAAATAGTTTAGAACATTGTTGAAAATAACAGAGAATTACCCCGCACTAAATACATATACTTATCTGAACACTTCAGGGATTGGACTGATCCCGGATGAGCACCTTGCTAGTGCAGAGGAATTCAATCGAGAATTGAATCAAATGGGTAGTCTGGCTTTCGAAAAATGGCGAGCAGAGAAATATCCTGAGTTAAGGAAAATGGTCTGTGAATTTGTCAATTGTAAGAATTCGGAACTGGCATTTCTTCCTAATTACTCTTTTGGACTTGTATCACTACTTCCCCAATTGAAAAACTACAGGAAGGTGCTTTTATACAAGGATGATTACCCTTCATTAAGAGACCCCTTTGTGTTGGGGGATTATGTGGTTCATTTTGTGGAGAGCCAGGATGGGTTCTTCATAGACCCTGAGGAGATCAAGCAAAAGATCATTAACGAAGGCATCCAATTGTTTGCAATAAGCCATGTTCAGTATTTGTCTGGTTTTAAGGCAGATATTGATATACTTGGTAGGTTCTGCAAGGAAAACAATGTTGTCTTCCTTGTTGATGCTACTCAGAGTTTAGGAAGAGTAAATATCGATTTTGATTCTTTGAATACAGATATTCTTATCTCAAGCAATTACAAATGGATGAATGGAGGATTTGGTTCAGGCATAATGTGCATTAAAGATTCTTTTTTGAAAGCCAATCCACCTCAGGTTGCTGGTTATGGTTCGTATTTAATGAAAGATGGGAAATTTGGCTACGAACCCTCTACTCTAAGTTATGAGGGAGGGCACCTAAATTGCACGGGATTGAATTTGCTGGGTGTATCATTAGCTCAAAAAAATAGAATAGGGCCAGAGAAAATTATTAATTGGGATGATCAATTGCTAAGCTCCTTGGTAAAAGGTCTGGATTCAATTGGTCAGGAAATCTTAGGACCTCCAGATCTAAGCAACCGCGCGGGCATAGTTTGCGTTAAAGGAGATGAACTGCGATATGAGAAATTAAGAGGCAATAGTCTGGTTTTAACATTTAGGGAAGGTTACTTCAGGTTAGGTCCTCATTTCTACAATTCACTAGACCAAATTGAGCAAACGGTAGATTTCTTCTCCGAGCTCAATTAGTTTAAAATCTTTAAAAAAATATCCCTTCAAATGGTGTTTATCGATTACCAATTAGGGAAATTTGCGAATTAATGGTACTTAACAAGTAGAGATTGAAGAATTTTATCAACCATACCCTCCTTCTGCTTGCATTGGTAAGCAATCAAGGCTTTGCTCAGGTCCTTTGGAGCGAGACCTTTACCGATCCCGACCCAACTTTAGGGTCTACGGTAGATAACGGTGCAACTGCATGGTCAACTGTGCAACCTCCAAATGGAATATTTGCCACTGGAACCATTGCAGGGGCTGATGTTTTTGTCGTTAATAATACCGACGGAGAAGGCGTTTGGACTTCTGAATGGATAGATATCTCGCTTACAGGCTATGCTCTATTAGATATAGACGTTGGTTCCGGCTTTACAGGGACCGGGGATTATTGCCGAGCATATTACAGCGTTGATAATGGACCAGATTCTTTGTTCTATTCGGTTGAAGGCTCATTTATTGCCATAGATGCCGGAGGAACAGGAGTTGTTCAAGGAGATTCTGTAAGAATTCGCGTTCGAGCAAACAATGATGGATCTTTCTTTGGGTTCGATACCTATACCCTGGACAACATAGAGGTTACAGCCGTCACTACCCTTTACAGTAGAAAAGATGGCGATTGGGATGACGTTTCTGTTGGGAATAGTACCTGGTCTGCAGTTGGACTTGGAGGAGCTTCATGCAATTGTGTTCCAACAAACACGACTAGAGTGGAGATAGGAAACTCAAACACTGTTGCCATTAATACAGCAGCAAATACCACTGAAGTTAGTGTTTTAAACACAGGGACTCTTCAATGGACGAGTACAAATTCATTGTCGTTGCGCGGTAATCTGAATGTGGCCGCTGGTGGAACCATAAGCAAAAATGGTAATGCAGGTGTTGATCTCATTTTTGGATTTAATATTCCATACCTTATTAACAATTCTGGAATTTCCGATCTAGGAGATGTACTTAACAACGATGACGGTCCTCTTGTAATAAACAACAACGGAACTTTTGATGCTGAGGTATTGGACTTAAACGGTACTGGGACCATCACTGTGCAAGGAGGGACAAGCGCGACTATTTCGAACGATATACTTTTTGAAGAAAGTGTGCCCTTCACTAATTCCCTTGACACTCTTTTTGTAGGTGATGAAATAAATTTCGAATCAGTTGGTGGTTTTTTTGGAACCAATACTTCCGTTCTAACAAATAATGGATCCATGTCACTGGGAAATCGGATAATTTTTAATGATGACGATCCAGTTGTTACCAATAACGGGACCATGATTTTGGTGGGTGATATTGAAAGTAGCGCAAATACAAATGATGATTGGTCTGTAACAAATTCAGGCTCCATGTTCTTTGAAGATATCGTGGCAAATAACTCCGATTTCACCTTTGATAATTCAGGAACCATAGTTCAATCTGGAAGGTATTTAAGTATGGGAGGCACAGAGAGTGTCAGAAATTTAGTTGGTGGAAACTGGAGTTATGGAGGTTTTAACTTTTCAGGGGGAATAGAGCTTTACTGTAATGTCAGCGGAGCTAACACATTTTCCTATACGAATACTGGTGCACAAACAATTATCACACCTCAGGACGCTTACTACACACTTAAGATCTCGGGAACCGGAAATAAAACAGCAGCTACCAATCTTCAATTATTTGGAAACCTTGATCTGGCGGACAATAACAACCTTGTTCTGGGAACACTTTCCTTGACTTTCAGTGGGGTTGATGGAGTTCAAAATGTTCTTGGAAGAACCGGAGTTGCCGCTTTCCAATTTTATGATCTTATTCTGAATAACACTTCCGGGGCGACTCCTGCTTTGGTTTTTGATTCCAATGTCGGTGGAACAGGTGTTACAAATAGCCTTACCCTCACCCAAGGAATTATCGATGTTAACAACATGCCTACGGGCGCATTTCTTTTTGATGCTGGGACCTCCTACTCAGGTGCAAACGCCACGAATTTCATAGACGGTCCTGTCCAAAAAGAAGGAAATACAGCATTTGAATTTCCTATTGGAAGAGGAACTCAATGGGCACCTTTGGAAATATCCGCCCCCCAAAATGCAACCACCACTTTCACGGCAAAGTACTTGGATACCGCCTATGGGTCATTTACTACTGCGGGATTTTCGCACGTTTCTTATATCGAGTACTGGACCCTTGAGAGAGGAGTAAATGCAGATTCTGTGCGCGTGAGATTGTATTGGAAGGACGACTCCAGAAGTGATGTGCAAAATCTTGGAGACCTCAGGGTGGCAAGATTCTCTGGAGGAATTTGGGGAGACGAAGGCCAGAATGCAAACTCAGGTACCGTTTCACCTGAAGGTTGGGTTGAATCAAATTTTGTTAACTCCTTCTCCCCTTTCACCCTTGCCTCTTTAAGCGGGTTAAACGCTTTGCCAGTAGAGCTTTTATCCTTCGAAGCTGAAGCTGAAGAAAACACGGTTAATGTTCGTTGGGAAACGATTCATGAATCAAATAACAAAGGATTCCAACTTGAAAGGTCCTTCGATGGATTAGAATTTGAGCTTATTGCATCCCTTGATCCTCTGAACAGCAACTCAGGAATTAATCAATACAGCTGGTTGGACGCCCCAGAAAGGTTTGGAAATATCTATTACAGATTGAGACAAATAGACCTTGATGGTACAGAGAATGTTTACAAGCCTGTATCCGTTTATCTGGAAGGAAACAAAGATTGGATCACCGTTTTCCCAAATCCGATTTACAATGGAAAAGTATTTCTGAATCCCAGGATAGATGCGGATGTTCAGATCGAATTGAGTATCTACAACGAATCAGGAAGTGTGGTTTTTAACGAAAAAGTTGATTGGACCCCGAATGATGGAAGAATTCAAAAGCAATTGGATCTTCCGCCGGGTGCTTACATTATGGACCTAAGATCCTCCAAGGGAAGACACTTTCAGCGAATGATTTTTAGATAATCCTATTTTGATTCGAGGAGATCTTGCAATGCCAGGATTGCCTCTTTAAAGAAGATCACGGCTTTTTCTTTCGTTACATTGCTTGCTGGCAATGCAATGCCTTTCCAGGAATCTGTCATCCACATACCATGTCTCAAGCCCATTAATTCAGAATAATCCAGCTCTGAATTTGAGTAGGCTGCAGCATAATAGTAAAAGTCTTTAATCATGCCATCAGGAATGGCAAGTCCCAGCCCCAAACTTGTTCCGGCTCCGAAATCCTTATCAAGAAGGACCAATCCACCCGTATCGAAATGATGAGGCCATACCCTGATCTCCGAAACCTCTTCCTGGTCCTCAAAAACCTCTTCTAAGGCCTTTTGGGCATTAGATCGATGGTTCCCAAAAACTACAAACTCTTCAGGGGTAGGTTGTTTGAATTCAAACCCTGTTGGCTCACCGTAAGGGAATTCATAGGAAATATTAAAATTGATCTCTTTGGCAAGGCCAATTTTTTCACCCGAAGAACTCAGCCAGTCCATGATCTCGTTATGCTTCTTATTTTGAAGAGGGAATTCGTCAATGATCCTCTCTCCTGGCTCCAACCATTCTAGCTTAAAATCTGGATAGTTTAATGAAAGGATCAGGTTGCCAGCCTTATTTAATGGCCTTGTTCCTAATGCAAGATATTCTGTGTCCCATTTCAAGTTTGCTTGACTGTCGTCAGATTGAGAATCAAGCTGGGAATTTGCTGTTGCAGCCAGGTATTGAGCTGCCCTGTGAAGGGTTTCGATCATAACTAGTGTTCAGTTGATGACCTCTACTCCTCTCCAGAAAGCCACCATTCCTTTGATGTTCTTCGCAAGTTCGGAAGTTTCAGGATAATACCAAGCCGCATCCTCATTTACCTTTCCATCTACGTCAAGGCTATAATACGAGGCTGTGCCCTTCCAATGACAAACTGAATGTGTTTCAGAAGATTTGAAATATTCTTTGTTAATGGAGTCCGAAGGAAAATAATGATTTCCCTCAACAATTACAGTGTCATCACTTTCAGCTAATACTTTTCCGTTCCAAATGGCTTTCATGTCTTTTCCTTTTTAAATACTATATCTGCGAAATACTTATTTGTATCAAAAAAGCAGTCTACAATGCTCAGATTTTGTCGGCTGGCCATCGTTTCTATCTGCGCGAGAGAATATTTCCTAGAAATTTCCGTGTGAATCTTTTCCCCTTTTTTAAAGCAGAATCCCTTATTGAGGGATTTAAAAAAAACTTCCTGATCAACTTTACTCAACAAGAAACTCTGCGCCAATCCACTTTCTTCGTCATACTCAGGGGCATGCTCAAACAAGGCTTTATTGAAATTTGCTCCTAACTCTCGGTTCATTCTTTCCAACAGATTGAGATTGAAATCCCGCGTTATTCCTTTTGAATCATTGTAAGCTGGAAGAACTATAGATTTTGCTTTCTTAAGATCAAAGCCAATGATCAAACGATCAACCTCAGACATTAGCTCAGATAACCTACCCAGGAAGATTGAAGTCTGCTCTTCATCCAGGTTTCCAATATTTGAGCCAAGGAAAAGGATGATCTTTTTCTTATCGCCACTTATACTCTCAAGAGCTTCGAAATAATCACCTTGAATCCCTTCAAACCTAATTTTAGGTAGACTGGATTCGACTTTCTCTTTTAGGAGATTCAGGGCATTTTGAGAAATGTCAATGGGTCGAAACGAATAATTATGACCATTTAACACTTTTAAAAGCTCAATACTCTTGGTTCCATCTCCTGCCCCTAATTCAAAGATTTCCAAAGCCTTTCCATCAAGATCAAAGCTTTTTAGAATGTCTTTTCCTTGCCTTTTCCAGATCTCCATTTCTGCCCTACTTAGATAGTATTCAGGGCTGTTCATGATCTCAACAAAGAGCTCATCACCTTTTTGATCATAGAAATATTTTGAGGAGATACATTTTTCCTCTTTTGAGAGGCCTTGATCCACCTCTTTTTTAAAGTTTTCTATTTGAGTCATTTAGCTAATCGAATTCCGGAGAATTGCCATTGAAGATGAGGATGGAAGAAGTTTCTGTAAGTTGGTCTTGAATGCCCCCTGCTTGTTGCCACGGATGATCCTCTTAAAACCATTTGGTTGATCATAAATTTTCCGTTGTATTCGCCTACAGCACCTTTTGGAGCTTTGAATCCCGGATATGGAAGATACGCACTTTGGGTCCACTCCCATCTTTGGCCATAATCAAATTCTTGAGATGCAATTTCCCATTCAAACTCTGTGGGGAGCCTCATTCCCGCCCAGTTTGCAAAGGCATTAGCCTCATAGTAACTGATATGGCTTAGAATGGCATTTGGGTCTAACTCTTTTGCTCCTCCCAGGGTATAATAAAACCATCCTCCGTCCTTCAGGTGCCAATACAAGGGCGAGGAAATTTTGTTTTCATTCTTCCAGGCCCAGCCTTCATCTAGCCAAAGATTGAAATCTTCGTAACCGCCATCTTCAATGAAATTCAAATACATTCCATTGGAAACCAATTCAGAGGATATCTGAAATGGATTAATATAAACCTTGTGGCTTCCTTTTTCATTATCAAAATGAAACCCCTCACCGTCGAACCCTATATTCCGAACTCCTTCCGGTACAGGTATCCATTTCGCATCATTCTTTACAATGTCAGAAACCAATGAACCATCATTTTTATAGACGGGAAAAATAGGATTATGTCCGAGAATATATTTTAGGTCAGTAATCAAGAGTTCTTGGTGTTGCTGTTCGTGATTTAGTCCCAATAAAATCAGTTCCATGATAGAGGAGGGATCATCTCCCATTTCATCCATTAATTGAACCATATGTTCGTTTACATAGGCTCGATATGCAAGAACATCAGAAAGTACAGGCCTGGTTAGGTTTCCTCGCTCAGCCCTCAGCACCCTGTCTCCGACATTATTGTAGTAGGAATTGAATAGGAATCCAAAATCCGGATCGAACTCCTTGTAATTCGTTGCGAATGACTTCAGAAGGAATTGCTCAAAAAACCAGGTCGTATGAGCTAAATGCCATTTAGGGGGGCTAATGTATACCACGGGTTGCGGAACATAGTCTTCCGGCTTGAGCGGCTTGCAAATTTCTTCGGTGTAGTTCCTTACGTCCAGGAACTTTGAGATAATGGTTTTAGCCTTCAGCAGCATCTACAAGCAAAGGTTATAATTCTTTATGACCAAAAGGTCATACGAACGTCAAAATCTGATTGATTGAACCACTTTAACAAAAATCGTTTCCTTTAAGTTTTGATATGGACAAACATCAAGTAGAGAAGGCAATCCAGGAGGAGATAAAAAAGGCAGACAAAGAAATTGAAACCCTTGAATCATTAACGAAACCTATTAGTCCAGAAAATTCAATTGGAAGGATATCCAGAATGGATGCAATCAATAATAAAGGAGTAAATGACGCGGCTTTGAGCTCCTATAAACTAAAACGGGATCAATTAAAGAGAGCCTTACTTAGAATTGATGAATCCGGTTTTAGTAAATGTAAAAACTGTGGGAATGAAATTCCCGAGGGGCGTATCTTATTAAAGCCTGAGTCCGAATTTTGCGTCAATTGTGCCCGCTAATTAGGCTTCATGAGAACTCTCTCCACTTAGCCATAGCTGTAAGAGCTGATAGCCCAAAGAAAGCAACACTGCACCTAGAAAAAGGCCAATTATCCCGAATGAGATAAATCCACCTATCGCTCCAAGAAATACCACCAGCATAGGAACGGGTGCTCCTCTTCCTAGGAAGATTGGTTTGAGAATGTTGTCCAAAGGAGAAACAAGAATTAACCAGATCATAAGGATCACCGCACCTGTGGTTGACATGGTATAAAAACCATAGATGATTACAGGAATCACCACAGGTAGGGTTCCGATTTGAATGATCCCAAGAAAAAGACTGATCAATGCCCATAGAGCCGCACCAGGGACCCCCGCAATTATTAGCCCTACCCCAATCAGGAATGACTGAATGAGGGCAACACCAATGATCCCTTTTCCTACGCTTCGTATGGTAGATTCGGCATCTCGAACCATTTTTAGTCCTTTTTCCCCGGCCAGTTTGTTTCCCACCCGGTTTGCAAATACATTCCCAGACTGTGAATTGGCAAGGAAAAACCCTGAGATAATAATGGAGAACAAGAATTGAAGAATTCCTACGCCTGTTCTTCCTGCCGTAGATAGTAGCCATTCACCGGCGGATCGTAATTGTGCTCTATATTGTTTTAAGAAGTCCGAAAGGTTTTCCGAGGCATGCGACCATGAATCATGTAGCTTTTCTCCCACCAAAGGCCAACTTTTTACTCCTTCGCTTGGAGGAGGGACATAGGAGGTTGTACTCGTTAAATAGCCCCTTACTGAGGACACACCTGTTAACAAAGAATCTGTTAAAAAGACCGCTGGAAAAACCAAAACAGCCACTAGACCGAAAGTGGTCAGAAAGGCCGCCAATTTTTTTCGTCCTTTTATCCTTGTAAGGATAAAATTATAAAGGGGGGAAATCATTATTGCGATTACCAATCCCCAGACCACAATTAGAACAAATGGTTTGAGTATCCGAAAACACATGAATACCAAGAGCAACACGAGGCTTACCTTGATTATGGTCTCCATGAAACTTTGGAAACTTCTTGAATTTTGAGGGTTGTTTTCCAGGTTATTTTGGTTTTGATTTTCGCCTTTCATTTTTTCCTTTGGAGATTAGTAAAGATAACAGAACATTAAATCTCAAGAAATAAGATGCTGGTAGAAAGGATATTTAGTTTTAAATCTTTATTAAGCAGAACCTGGATTCATTTCACATACCTTACGGTCTATTCCGTTTTGGTCTTTTCTTCACATGAATATTTGAATTGGACATTTCTGACCATTCCTTGGTTACCCGTAAGCCTTGTTGGTATAGCAGTTTCATTTTATGTGGGCTTCAAGAACAATTCTGCTTATGACCGAGCTTGGGAAGCTCGAAAGATCTGGGGTGGAATTGTTAATTCCAGCCGGGCGTTTGGATCTCAGATAAGCCATTTCGTTTCGGAATTTTTCTCAGAAGAGAAAGGACGTTCGGTTGAAGTAGAACAATGGAAAAAGAAAATGATCCACAGGCATATTGCCTGGCTATACCATTTAAGGAATCAGTTGCTGCAACCAAGAGAATGGGAACATTTAATGGGGAACTGGGGAGTAAAAAGATTGGCAAAGCAAAGGATCAAACGAGTCATGGCCATGTTCGATATTCCAAGTATTGAAGAGGTGAATGACAAGTATCTATCCAAAGAAGATCAGAGCTCGCTGGAAAATAGCCCCAACAAGGCAACCAGTTTGATACACGCCCAATCAAAAAGCCTCCAGGACCTGAGGGAATTAGAATTAATTGAAGATTTCAGGCACATGGTTATGCAAGGAAGTATCACAGAGTTCTTTACTCTTCAGGGCAAGCTGGAAAGAATAAAAAATTTTCCTCTCCCCAGGACCTATGCGTCAGTGAGCTATTACTTTGTAGCCATATTTGTCCTGCTTCTTCCATTTGGATTAGTGTCTGAATTTCAAAAAATGGGTCCTTCGTACGATTGGCTTATGGTCCCTTTCAGCGTACTTGTTAGTTGGATATTTGTGGTAATGGAGTTGATCGGAGATTATACCGAGAACCCTTTTGAGAGCCTTCCCGGTGACAATCCAATGTTTTCCATCTCCAGGGCAATAGAAAGAGATCTCCTTCACATGCTGGATGACCCCGGGCTACCACCACCTGTGGTTTCGAAGAACAAGGTTATAATGTAGAAGCTGGATTACTTTACCTGAAGTAGCCAACCTCCATCTTCAAACCACTTCTGCTCTGTTCTTTTTAAAGTCCCCGACAATTCCAGATTTAATAGAAAGTTTTCTACCAGATTGATCAACAATGGATCTCCTGGGTGAAGACCAATTCCCAATGGTTCTATAGTCAGGGGGTTCTCAAGGGTTTTTAACCCTTGCTCCTCATACATAAGAACCGAGTATGCACAGATCGAGTAATCAGCAACCAAAACATCCACTTTGCCATCGATTACCAATTTGATGCCTTCATCATAATCAGATACGGTGGTAAGGGTGGTTTTAGGTAAAAAGCCCTTGACAAAGTCTTCGCTGGTCGAACTCCCCAGTGCCGCAACCCTTACACCTGAGGTGTTGATTTCAGAAGGATTTCTTGTTTTAGCATATACATCAGATTTGGTCAAAATTGACTTGCCGGCTATCATATGGGGCCCAACGAATGCGACCTTGCTATTTCTCTGGGGGGTAATTGTCATCCCAGACATCACCATATCAACCTGTCCTTTTTCCAACGCACCCAAAAGTTTCGAAAATTCCATTTTAACAATCTTCAAATCAACCTCTAAAGAATTAGCCAGGTAGTTGGCAATATCCACTTCGTACCCAATCAATTCATCTGATTTGGAGACAACCGAGAACGGAGGTTGCGTTCCGGTCATTGCCACCTTAAGAACCCCTTTATCAAGGATCTTATTGACATACTCCTGGGCATTAGAAAATGAAAAACTCGATGCCAGAGTTATGGCAAGGCAAATTCTTAGAATCAGTTTGTTGATTATCATGCTTTTTTTGGTCCAAAATATGATTATTTAGGCTTAAGAAACAATGAACCACCTTCCTAAGGAAATTCGTACCATTGACTATCATACTGGCGGTGAGCCGCTGAGAATCATTATATCAGGATTTCCTCCATTAAGCTCTAAGAAAATCCTGGATCAGATCGAAGAACTAAAGACACATTATGATCAATTCAGAACTTTTCTGATCCACGAGCCTAGAGGGCATTATGATATGTATGCTTGTTTACCGGTAGAGAATGAGTTGCCAGATTCCAAGTGCGGCTTGATATTCCTGCATAACGAAGGCTATAGCAGCATGTGCGGTCACGCAATTATTGCCTATTCCACCTACCTTTTTGAATCAGGTCAGCTGAATGCAGAAGAAAAAAAGAGTGGAATTGTGCTTGATGTTCCAGCAGGCCAAGTAAAAGTCAATTTTGAATTAAATGAAGAGGAGCTAACGGTTTCATTTCAAAATGTGCCCTCTTATGTCCTTTCATTGGGCAATAGGGTCAAACTTAAAAACGAAATCGAAATCGAATATGACTTGGCATTTGGCGGTGCTTATTATGCATATGTCTCCTCAAAGTATTTGAAAGCGGACATTTCAAAAACAAATATTTCCGAAATAAGAGCTCTCGGAATGAAAATCAAGAAAAAGATATCTGAATCAGCCGAAATCAATCATCCTGAGGATCCAAGATTATCCTTTTTGTATGGAGTAATCTTTGTTCAAGAAAAAGAGGGAAAGCGACATAGTCAAAATGTATGTGTTTTCGCAAATGGAGAAATTGACAGAAGTCCTACAGGAACAGGGGTTAGCGGAAGGGCGGCTATCCATTATTCAAGAAAGGAGATTCAAATTGGTCAATCTATTCAGATCGAGAGTATCACGGGAGCAAACTTTGAGGTCTTAGTTAAAGAGGAAATAGATTATTTCGGCTTTCATGCCGTCATTCCCATCATTAAAGGAAGAGCATTCAAAACTGGTGATCATAAATTTATTCTTGATAGCAATGATCCCCAAGGCCTGGGGTTCCTTCTATCCTAAGCACTTAGGTATAATCTTCTCATAAAATGCTGTTTCTTTGAGATATGATATCAAGGTGTTTTCTTCTCCTTTTAGCTATAGTTCTTTGGAATTGTGCTCCAAATGATGAATCAAATGACCCCCCTACTCCAAGTGGTGAGTCATCCTGGGATATAATCAACAACAGGATCTTTCAGCAGAATTGTGTTTCCTGTCATACAGCTGGAAATACCTTTGCTTTACAATCTGGCCTTGTTTTAACTCCTGAGGAAGCTTATGATCAGTTGGTAAATGTTGAACCGAAGAATCAATCAGCAAGGGATGCAAGGTTGGTAAGATTAGGAACAAACGGCCTCCCGTCCCTGACTAATTCATTCTTGTGGGAAAAAATTAACGCTCCAAATTTTGAACACTTTTACTCCGACCACCCTGAATATGGTGAGTTGATGCCTCTGAATCTACCTCCCTTGACTAATGGCGAGCTTGAATTCATCCGTCAGTGGATCATTAAAGGAGCTCCAAAAAAGGGCAAAGTTGTCAATGAAGAAATACTAAATGATTCCACGAGGTTTACTTTCCCTGGTGATTCCTTTGCTGCCCCCTTCCCTCCGACAAACGGAATTCAACTCCACCTAGAACCCTTTGAAGTGATTCCAAATTTTGAGAGGGAGATATTTAAATACCAATCTCTGAATAACAATGAAGACCTCTATGTGACCAGAATTGAAATAGTCATGAGAAAAGGGAGCCATCACTTCATACTATATGATTTTGCACCCGGAACCTCTCTACCTGAATTAAATAAGATCAGGGATCTCCATGACCCAGTGGGTGGATTGAATATTCCAACGGCAATCTCAATTTTAAATCAAGTCTATGTCTTTGGTACTCAATTAAGGGTAAGTGACTATAGGTTTCCTCAAGGAGTAGCCCTTAAAATCCCCGCAAACAAGGCATTGGACTTTAACTCTCATTATGCGAATTACACTTCAGATACGGTTACTGGAGAGGTGTATGTAAATCTCCACACCATAGACAAGTCGGAAGTAACGCATGAGGCCAAGAACCTCTTTCTAAACAATCAAAATTTTCAACTGCCCCCGAATCGGGTAAGCACCCTGACCTCAAAGTATTACTTCAATGATTCAAGGGAAGTATTTCTTCTGACTTCACATGCACACCAGCATATGTTAGAATTTCGGATTTTCATTGAAGGAGGAAACCGTGATGGAGAACTAGTTTATTATACCGATGATTGGGAGCATCCTCCATTAATGAGGTATGAACCGCCTATCTCCTTGAATCCTGGAGAAGGCCTGAGAGGTGAAGCCATCTATGACAATAATACCAACCGCACCTTGGGATTTGGCCTTTTAAGCACAGACGAGATGATGATTATCTTCGGTGCTTACTACAATTAGTATGGTAGTTCAGGGGATTACCAACTTATAGTTAAAAGCTTGGTTTTTTGTTTTAAGACTTCCGATAACCGGGCCTGAATACCGGAAAAAAATGGACTCTTGTCCTTTAATTTTCCTTTTGAGTAGCTCCTTTCCTTGGAGATTCCAAATTCTTAGAAGGTATTCCGACTCCAGGTTTTTCGAGCTGATAGATATTTGTCCATTGGTCACCAGAACCTTAGGCCTTTCTCTCTGCTTTAGGTCAGCTATTGAATTAATGGTGCTATCTCCCCATATCAATTCAACATAGGCAGGATGATCAATGTAGGGGTTCCTATTTTGTTGTATGGAATAGATCTCTTCGTTTCTATTGATCTCCTTCATCGATACTGTATCACTTCTATGCCATTGTAAAAGAAGGTCTTTTGCCCATGAGGAAAGATCATTTCCTGATAACATGTCGCTTGACCATCCTGAAATATTATTGTAGTACCTGGTCATCATATAGAAATATCCTCTTGCAAAGTCTCCTTTGTATTCATCGATGGGCTCAAACACTTCCTGAGAATAACCAGGGAAGGAAGAACTTCCTTTTTTGCTTCCGTTGGAAGAGGTCCAATTCGGATTGCTTGTTTCTCCATAGGGTAAGTTTCCTCTTCTACCATTTACATACCCATCACTAGGCACCACATGGAACAAGTCGGTGTACATTGGGGTCCCAGTGCTTCCGCCCCACCAACTTCTTGGAAAAGAATGTTCCCTATTGTAACAATCCCCTTCCCCGGAGTAATTCCCACATTGATCGGAGAAAAAGGCAAATGTATAGCTGGGCATTCCTCCGGGTTGATCAGAGTACATGTCCCAAACCGTTCCATCAGATTTCTTGTCGGTGTTTGAAAAATGGCTCCAAAGACTGGAATAACTTTGTGCCTGGTGGCCATCTATGATTTTTGATAACTCAAACCTCAAGGTATCCCCAAACAAATTCTCAACGGGGTCGTAATAACCTGGCGGGATTTGCCCTATGGATCGAAGGCTAAAAAGTATTATTGCCGTTAAGGCACTTAAACCGATTTTTGATTTCAATTTTTGTTCTTTTGAAGTGGTACTTATCCGTAAGACAAATAACAAAACAAGTATACTCAAACCATGAGAGAAAAGATCACCAACATACTTGAATTTGAGTTGATAAAGGTTGGAGATTTCGTCATCACTCCTTTTGAGATCCTATCGGTGCTCATTCTTTTTTTTGTTTTGAGGCTAGCGATAATCATTGTCCGAAGATTCTTCAAAAGAGAAGTAAAAAAGGGTCGCTTTGATGAAGGAAGAGCCAGCTCAATTAGCAAGATCATTATTTACTTTTTATGGGTGGTCTCCATAGCATATGCCCTTGATATCGTGGGCATTAAGATCACTTTCCTCCTTGCAGGTTCAGCAGCTCTGTTGGTAGGTGTTGGATTAGGCCTTCAGCAGACCTTCAATGACTTTATTTCAGGTATCATTCTATTGTTCGAAGGAAGTGTAAAGGAAGGTGATGTAATAGAGCTGGAAGATAAGACCGTAGGCCGTGTAAGGGAGATTAACATGAGAGTGTCGCTGATTTCAACTAGGGATGAGATCAGTATTTTGATCCCAAATTCCAAACTGGTTAATGATAGTGTGATCAATTGGAGTCATAATACTCGCTTGACAAGGTTTGCCGTTCAGGTCGGAGTTGCTTATGGATCTGATGTTGAATTGGTAAAGGAGTTGTTAGTTGAAGCCACCAAGGATGTTCCTAAGGTATCAGAAAGGAAAAAGCCTGTGGCCCGTTTTAAAGGCTTTGGTGATTCGGCTCTCGACTTTGACTTGTTGTTTTATTCTGACCTTACATTTGAGGTAGAATTTATCAAAAGCGATATAAGAACCAATATTGATAGGCTTTTTAGAGAAAATGGAATTGTGATTCCTTTCCCTCAAAGAGATCTTCACATTAAATCAGGGAAGCTTTAGTTTAGGATTGTTCTTTTTGAAGGTCCAATCTCCACGAAATACCCCCATTTAGGCCCCAGCCTCGTGGATAGCCATGTATTCCATAGTAATTGAAAAATAAATCCAGCTGGAGATCTTTGTTTAAGAGATATGCAGCTCCTGCATTGAAATTAGATCCGTCGGTATTTGCAAATAAGCTCGCATAAGATTCTATGAATACCGACCATTCATCCCCAAGATTAGTTGATAGATTCAAAGTATATGAACCAAATGGATGATCGTTAAAGTTGTCCCAGGTAAGCCCAAAATTAGTAGTGAGTAGAAAGTGTTTTAAAAGGGGCATGTTATAAAGAACCAGCACTCTGGGGGCCGGCTGATCAACTTGATATTCGGGCGGACCAATGTTTTGCACCCTAATCTCCGCATCCAATCCCAGGGAAGGTGATTCTCCATTTCGATCGATGAAGTTTATCCTCGTACCAAGATTTAAAAATGAGATCCCACCCAATCTAAAGCTTTCACCTTGAGAAAGAATACTCTCGGATGACCAGGAGGCTGAAGATCTCAATTCAACTTTTTCAAACAATCCATAACGTCCTTGTATTCCGAAGGTTAAGCCTTCGAGGGTGTAGTTCGGGTTTATCCAGTCGACATTGCTATAGATCAATCCACTCTGGAATTGAAGAATCTTCTTTCCAACTGCATATGGGACGTTTGAAGCTCCTGGCCTGGAAGACCTGATCTGATCACTCCTTTGCCCATAACAATAGATCGAAGAAAGAATAAGGCATAAAAAAAGGGGTGATTTCACCCCTTCAAAATAATATAAACTGGCCTAAGCTGCCGATTTTACCGGTTCCATTTTTACCACCTTACCTTTTTTAAGTTTTATGATTCCCAGCTTGGCAAATAAACGTATTGCGTAATAGGTAGGATCAATCTCATGCCATCTATAGCCAAAATCAGGATCCTGAGCATGTTTGTGATGATTATTATGATAGCTTTCTCCAAGCATCAAGAAATCAAAGGGAAGAAAATTCTTGCTTGTATCCCCTACCTCAAAGTTTCTGTATCCATATAGGTGTGCGAACCAATTGATAATAGCTCCGTGAACCGGAGAAAGAAGAAATTGAACGGGAAGTAAGAGCCACATCCACCATTCAGTGGCAAAATGCCAATAGAAAAGTACATAAAGGGCTCCCCAGAATATTCTTGAAGGCCATGACCTGGCAAATCGGTCAAACCAATTCCATTCGGGAACATTATCAGTAAATCTTGGATCTACTTCAGATTTTTTGCTTGCAATGCCTGTATAAATAACCTTGGTTTTCCACATCATAGAGAAAAGGTTTGCATCGTATTTAGGGCTATGGGGATCATCCGGCTGGTCCGCAAATGCATGATGCATCCTATGCATAATTCCATATCCATAGGGGCTCAGATAGTTTGAACCCTGAAATATCCAGGAAAGGAAAAAGAATACCTTTTCCCAGCCTTTCGACATGGTGAATTGTTGATGCGAGGCATATCTGTGATGGAAGAAGGTCTGAAAGAACAGACTCAGGTACCAATGGCAGATGAAAAAGATTAGTATTTCTTTCACTTCGAGAATTTTGGTTAAAAACGAACTTCACTAGTAAAGACTGGCTTGGCGAGATTTTGTGACAAAAATCTAGATTTTTTTTTGTTCGAGGGTCAAGAGCCAAATCAGATCTTGGATCCTGCCCAATGAAGCCGTTTTGAAGGATTCGAAATACTCTTCTGCCTTATCTATACTGAAGGGGTTTCCAAGTTTTACTTCTTCGCTAATCTTCTTTTTTGCCCGACTGAGCTCCTTTCTACAATGCTCTGCTTTCTTGCCCACTATTTCCTGAACCACTTCGTAGTCCAGGTTGAATATCTCTCTGAGAAGGAAAACGGCCCTTTCCATGGGTTTTAATTTGGAATGAAGGAATTCCAACGCTTTTCTAACCTGTCCATCTTGGTCCAATTTTTCAAAATCCATTTCAAAGTGGGTCTTGAAATTTGGCAGGTAATCATGAATGCCGCTTAAGTATTCGGTCTTTGGTTTTGCCGACCTCAAATGGGTTTGACAATTGTTGACCAGAGATTTAAAAAGATAGGATCTATGGTTCAGGATAGACTCCCTTTTCGATCTAAACCATTTTTCAAGGGTATCCTGGACGATGTCCTGAGCATCCTCAAAAGAGCCCAATATGGACTCTGCAGTGCTTTGAAGCACAGGATAATAGTTCTCGATCTTAAAGTTTGTATCTCCCAAAACCAGTGCAAATTTATTACCTTATGAACAAACCACCGAACCTTGTTTTTTCAGGCTCAATTGGCTTCGGAAGCTCTTCTTTGCCCAATTGCTGAAGGAGGTCAATCTCAATTTTCCTGCAAATGGTTGTCATCGGGGTATCCGCAGCCCTTCCTTCGAAAGGATCTTCGGTTACCTGCCCTGATTGGTCTAAGATGTAGAAAACAAAAGAAATGGCCAGACTAATAGGGATTGCTCCGGCATCCATATTTGGAACCAGGCTGAAAGGGAGTATTATTATAAAAATCCAAAGGAAAACCCTTGTGAAGAAGTTATAGTAATAGGGAAATATGGTTGACTTAATCCTTTCAGCTCTACCTTGGAGATTGTATAACTCGGTAAGTATTCGATTGATCTCAATATGCTGGAAATCATTGATCACATCTTTTTCTAACTCAGCTTTGGTTATCTGTGCTTGTCTTTGGATCATCATCTGAGATCCATTTTGAGCATTTTCTAGATGCTTTATTTCATCTGGCCCTAAATATTGCTCATAACTGCTTTTGTCGTTTATGCCTCTTAATTGGTTTGAAAGCATGTAGAGCCAGGAAATATGATTGTAAACCAACCTTTCTTTGACCTTATTGATGTGATCCTGACCATACTGCTCATTGCTGTGGAGAGAAAAAAATGTAGTGATCTCCATCCCAAAGGATCTGCTAAAGTTTACAATTCCTCCCCAGATCTTTCTTGCCTCCCACCACCGGTCATAAGCTGAATTATTTCTGAAAGCAAGGAATATTGCCAGAGCCCCTCCCAAAATACTTACTGGAAGGACCGGAATGCTTACGATTGTGTAGTTATAGATATCATGTGTAAGCCAGGCCAGAAAGGAGATGAACACAAACAAAGTCATGTTGATCTTGTGGTAAAAAACCACACCAAGAGCTGCCTGAAAAGGGTTTTTGGAAAATCTTATCAGCATCTTTTCTTATATATTTTTCTTGAATTAGGTATTGAATACCAGATAAGCCAGGTAGAGAACATATAAAACCACGAAAATGATTCCATGAACCCTTTCCAGTTTTCCTGACTTACTAAAGGGCAAGACGACAAAGATTAACGAAGTGGCGAAAAGAACGATCATGATATCATCGTTCAACGAAGGTGTGAACTCAAGTGGATTAATCACGGCACTGATACCAAGAATCCAAAGCACATTGAAAATGTTTGAACCTATAATATTACCCAAGGCAATTTCAGTATCCTTTTTATAGGCCGCCACCGCGCTTGTAACAAGCTCAGGGAGAGAAGTCCCTATTGCAATAACTGTCAAGCCAATAAATTCCTCTGTCAAACCAAAAAACCTTGATATATGAATTGCTCCTTCTACAGTCCATTCTCCTCCAATAAAAAGTCCAGCAATTCCAGCCAAGATGTATACCAAAGAACGCAAAGGAGAAATGCTATGGATCTCCTGATCGGAATGCAATGCAATTTCCTGGTTGTCTTTGGAGATTCTGATCACGTAACCCAGAAATAGGGCGAAATAAAAAAGTAATATGAAGCCATCCGCCCTGCTAAGGAAATGCCCCTCTCCTGCTGATTCAAATATGGTAACGTTACCCAAAAAACCAAGGATGGTAACAGCAACAAGTGAGAATGGAATCTCTGAAAAAACGATAGATCTTTTAATGGCAATGGGGTAAATGATGGCCGAGGTGCCCAGAATAAGCAGAAGATTTGAAATATTACTCCCAACAATGTTACCGATGGCAATGTCAGATGAGCCTTTGAAGCTTGCAAAGACGTTAATTACCAATTCTGGGAGAGAGGTTCCGAATGATACTATGGTCAGCCCAATTATCAGTGGAGATAAACCGTAACGTTTCGCTACCGCAGAAGAGCCTTCAACTAGCCAGTCTGCTCCTTTTAGGAGAAGTACAAAGCCAAGAATAAAAAGTACATAGATCATAGGCCGGGAACCGGGTAATTCTTTAAGCTAAAATCAAAGCAAAATCGCCTTGATCAATTCTGGGTTTAATTCGTAGTTAATCAACAGAGGCAGGCCTTACCTGGAATTGAACTCTTCTTCTCTCCCATGTTAACCCCACTGTTCCGTTTCCACTTACGTCAAATGTCAATTGTTCAGTCATAGGAGCTTGGGTCGAGTTCACTCTTATTCGCAAGGCATCAAGATCCTTATTGTATTTAAAGGCACCCCATTGCTCAGCATTCTTGTTAAATATGATCTCCCAAGAATCCTTACCTGGGATTGTAAACAATGCATATTTCCCTTTTGCTAAATTTTTACCATTTATCGTGACGTCTTTTGAGAACTCAATTGTTGTAGCTTCATTCGCGCCGGTCCTCCAAACCTGATCATAAGGGACCAAGTCTCCGTAGATATTTCTTCCTTTTACAGAAGGGCTTCCATATTTAACCTTTACATCTGTTCCGCTGACCTTGTTTTGAGCCATTTTAGCCGGACTTTGGCGACTTTGTTGGGCAAAGACAGCTTGGCTCATAAAAAACAACATAAAAAGTATAATGGTGGCCGGTTTTTTCATCGCTAATTATTTTGGGTCAAAATAAGCAATATTCCCTGAGAATTACATTCTTAAGATTGCCATGGATTCTTTATTGGGAAATTATTCGACATGTAGGGCTGAAAAGGGAAAAATAGCTGCCAATTGTATTTAATATTGCTCACTTATTAAACCTTATTGATCATGGAATGGAAAGGAGTATTTCCGGCGGTTACAACAAAATTTACCGATAACGGAAAATTGGATTTGGTAGGCTTTGCAGCCAATATTGAAAAACAGTTGGAGGCAGGAGTAAAAGGGATCATCCTGGGAGGAACCCTCGGTGAATCTTCAGTTCTTGACGATGCTGAAAAGAAGGAATTAACACAGGTGGCATCTGAGATCTGTGGTTCCCGCGCTCCCGTAATTATGAATATTGCAGAATCCAGGACAAGTAAAGCCGTTGAGGCGAGTCAACAGGCTCTGGACCATGGAGCCGAGGGACTGATGATGCTCCCTCCTCTTCGGTATAAGGCTGATTCAAGAGAAATTGTTCAATTCTTTAAAGATGTTGCTTCCTCCATCCCTCTTCCAATAATGATCTACAATAACCCTGTTGATTACGGAAACCTGGTTAGTCTTGACGATTTCGAAGAGCTTATGGGAATGGATAACATTCAGGCGGTAAAAGAATCTACTCGTGACACTGGGAATATCACAAAAATGATCGATCGCTTTGGTGAGCGATACAAAATACTTTCAGGAGTGGATACCCTTGCATTTGAAAGTCTTGTGCTGGGGGCTGTAGGTTGGGTTGCAGGTTTGGTCTGTGCTTTTCCAGCTGAAACTGTTAAGATCTTCGAACTCGTGCAAGCAGGAAAGATTTCTGAAGCCAGAGAACTGAATAAGTGGTTTTACCCCCTACTTGAATTAGACATTCATCCCAAATTGGTTCAGTACATAAAATTGGCAGAAAGCAGGGTTGGTATGGGAACTGAACATGTTCGTCCTCCAAGGCTTCCCTTAATCGGTGAAGAGAGGGAAAGGGTTCTTGGTATTATTGACAGGCAATTGGAGATAAGGCCGAAATGAAGGAATTGACAGGGAAAAATTTGATCGGAGGTTCATGGAAGGATGGATCGGGTCAGCAATTTTATTCCGTAGATCCCAGGAATGGAGAAAAACACTCTATTCCATTTCAAGGAGGGTCCGAATCGGATATTGATGAAGCTGTCACGCAATCAATTAATGCATTTAGGGACCCACTTTTCAAAAACGATCAAAAAAGGGCTGAGCTCTTGGAATTGATTGCCAGTAAGCTGGAAGAACAGGCCGAAGAATTTCATTCGGTTGTTATTTCGGAAACCGGATTACCAGAAGGAAGAATTGTTGGCGAGAAAGGAAGAACTGTTTTTCAGATACGAAGCTTTGTGGAAATGCTTCGTACAGGAAAGATGCTTCGAAAAGTCGATGATCCCGCAGATCCTCAAAGGACTCCCCTTCCAAAACCGGAACTTGTAAAAAGAAATATTCCACTTGGTCCCGTTGCAGTTTTCAGTGCTGGCAATTTCCCATTGGCCTTTTCAACCATAGGGGGAGATTCAGTTTCTGCCTTAGCTTCTGGTTGTCCGGTACTATTAAAAGGGCATGAAGGTCATTTGAGAACCAATGAATGGGTAGCACAAATAATCCTTGAAGCAATAAATGAACTTGGATTGCCAAAGGGTATCTTTTCCTTCATAAATGGAGGATATCATATTGGGAAATCACTGGTTCAAAACCCTGGAATTAAGGCCGTGGCATTTACGGGTTCATATACCGGAGGAAAGGCTTTAATAGATTATGCAAGAGATAGAAAAGAACCCATCCCTGTCTTTTGTGAAATGGGAAGTATAAACCCCATGGTAATCTCAAAAGGATACTTAGAAAAGGAGAAAGTAGATGAATTTGCCAGCATTATTGGGGGATCCATATTTCTTGGAACCGGTCAGTTTTGTACCAATCCAGGCTTGATCTTTCTCGAGAGATCAAATTCTTCAAACGAATTCATCAATGCTTTGGAACTGTGGTTATCCAAACAAGAAGCTACTCCAATGCTCAATCAAAAGGTTTTTGCGGATTTCAAAGAGAGTCTTTCTCAGCTTGGGATTGATCACAAGGATGATGAAAATCACTCAAGAGGTTATCTAAAGAACATAAAGACAAAAGAGTTTTTAGGTAATGAGGTCCATGGCAAAGAGGTTTTTGGCCCTTACTCCTTGGTTGTGGAATATGATAACGATGAAGAATTGAAAGCTCTTATCGACTCATTAGAAGGACAACTAACGGCGTCTTTATTCTTTTCTGAAAGGGACCATAAAGAGAAAGAAGGTATTATCCAGCTCCTGGCTGAAAAAGTTGGGAGATTGATCTACCAGGGCGTACCGACCGGTGTTGAGGTAAGCCCAGCCATGACACATGGAGGACCCTGGCCTGCATCTTCTGACTCAAGGTTTACCTCAGTTGGTTCTGAATCCGTTTTCAGGTTTCTAAGACCAATTACCTATCAAGGATTTCCTGAAAATCTAGCCCCTTTTCAATAGTAATCATCTACCCTTGGTACCTTCAGAGAAAGTCATATTTAATTGCATCGATGGCCACACTTGTGGCAACCCTGTGAGATTGGTGTATACCGGAAAACCAGATCTTAAGGCCAAAAGCATGGCTGAAAGACGTCTTGAATTTTTAGAAAGCTATGACTGGATCCGGAAGAGCCTAATGTTTGAGCCCAGAGGACATGATATGATGTCTGGGGCCTTTCTATATCCGGCCAAAGAGGATAGAAACGATGTGGGAATCCTTTTCATCGAAACGAGCGGCTGTCTTCCCATGTGCGGCCATGGGACAATTGGTACCATCACCATGGGAATTGAGGAAGGCTTAATTAAACCTCAAACTCAAGGAATTGTTAAAGCAGAAGTTCCGGCAGGAGAATTAGAGATCAAATACGAAATGGAGGATGGAAAGGTTACCAAGGTAACCATAGAAAATGTTCCTTCTTTTCTGTTTTTAAAAGATGTAAAGGTTGATGTCGATGGTATGGGTGAAATTAAATTGGATATCTCCTATGGAGGAAACTTCTATGCCATTGTTGAACCACAAAAGAACTTTCAGGGACTCAATGCATGGGACTCTTCTCAGTTGATTCATTATTCCAGATCGATCAGGCAGGCGGTAAATAATGAACTATCAATTGTCCATCCTCTGGATAAAAACATTCAGGGCTTGAGTCATGTTTTGTGGGCTGAGGAACCTTCCCAGTATTCTAAGAACTACAGGAATGCAGTTTTCTATGGAGATAAGGCGATTGATCGAAGTCCATGCGGTACAGGAACTTCAGCGAGGATGGCCCAATTGTATTCCAGGGGAAAGCTGAAGGTAGGTGAGGATTTCATCCATGAGAGTATTATTGGATCTACTTTCAATGGTAAGATTCTAAGAGAAGAAAGAATTTCGGATGATCACAATGGGATCAAACCACTAATAAGTGGATGGGCCATAAAGACCGGGGAGAATAAAATAATCGTAGATCCCAAGGATCCTTTTTGGGAAGGATTTCAGGTAAAATGAAGGACCAAAAGACAGAGGTAATTGTTGTAGGAAGCGGGGTGATAGGATTGTGCTCAGCCTATTATTTGGTAAATAGTGGATATTCCGTCAAAGTCATTGAGGCAGAGGACAGCTTAAAGGGTTGCAGTCATGGAAATGCAGGACACATTTGTCAGAGTCATATTATTCCACTTGCAAATCCCGGAGTATTCAAGAAATCGCTTGCCTGGCTTTTGAATAACAAAAGCCCCTTTTATATCAGACCACGACTTAGTTCTAAACTGGTTGGATGGGGAAAGCGATTCATCGGTTCTGCCTATGACAGTAGAATCGATGAAAGATCAAAAGCCCTCGCAGATATTGGGAAGCTCAGCTTAATGCTCTATGAAGAGCTTTTTAAAGAGATAGGGTTCAGCTCCATTCAAAGAGGTGGAATAATCACTGTATGTAACACTATTGAGGGACTAAAAGCCGAAAAGAAAGATGCATTAAAAGCAGAGACACTTGGAATTCGACACCAGGTGATCGATCAGAGGAAACTTGAAACTATTGAGCCTCATCTAAAGGTAAATGCAATCGGTGGCGTTTTGTATCCCGATGACTTCTCAATTGACCCCTCTAAATTCGTTAATTGTCTTTACTCCTATTTGAAGGAACAAGGAGTTAGATTTAAATTTTCAAATCGGGTCAATTCCCTTTTGAAAGAAGGAGATCAGGTAAGAGGGGTGAAAACGGAAAACTCCCAATTCCAAGCAGACCAGGTTCTGCTCACAACTGGAGCTTGGGCAGATGAATTATTCAATATTTCCAGATCAAAGGTCAGACTTCAGCCTGCCAAGGGGTATTCCTTCGAGCTCAGCAATCCAGGAATAAGAGCTTCCTCCATTATCTTTTCTGAGCGTAAGGTAGTTCTAACACCTATGGGCGATCGATTGAGAGTTGCGGGTACCTTGGAACTTTCGGGTTTTGACAACAAAATCCGGAAAAGTAGAATTGATGGAATTTTGGAAGCCTTGGATGAATTCGTCCCTGGTCTGGTAACAGAAAGGCCAAGGGAAGAGGATATCTGGTTTGGCTACAGGCCTGCAAGCCCCGATGGCTTACCTTATATGGGTGCCCATCCGAAGTTTTCCAACCTGTTTATCAACGCTGGACATGCCATGTTGGGCTTGGCTTTTGGAGCTGCAAGTGGCAAAACATCTTTTGAGTTAATCCAAAAAGATGAAACCTCACTCGAACTGAGTTCTTTTGATCCGGCCAGGTTTACTCGATGATCCTTTTCTTGACTTCAAGCTTTCCAACTCCTTTACAAGTTGGACAGAGTTGAAACTCTTCACCGGTTCCCAAGCACTTTCTACATTCGATATGTCCTGATTCATTACAGGTAGTACAGGCCACATATCGCCTTCCAAAACTGGTTCTAAATACTTCAACGCCCTCACCCATACAAGTTGGGCATATCTCCTCTCCTCTTCCACGACAACGGGTACAGACAGCCGTGGTTTTTCCATCTCCTTCGCAAATATGACATTCCTGAAGACTGACAAGAAATCCATTTTCGTCACAGTCTGCACATTTATCAATGGCGGCAATCTTCTTGGCGAGAATGATTAAGCTTTCATTTGCACTTTGGGAGAACTCACCATTGTAGTTGGTTAGCTCCTGATATTTTTTGAGAAAGGATTGGCTGAGCTTGTAATTCCTAAGGTTGTAAAGGGTCTTTCCGTAATAGTAACAGAAATCATCAGGAATGATCACTTTTAGGCCCAGTACTTTTCTAAAGATGAGATCAGCCTGAGTATAATTCCCCCTATTGTAATTGCTTATTCCCTCCTCCATCAAACGATTTACAAGGCTTGAGTCTTCCGCAACTGAATTATGCGCTAAAGAAATGGCCGGAATAGCTGCCCAAAGAATTGTAATGAGTGAGAGGATGTTTATTAATTTGTTCAATTAGGATCTCTTTCTATGCCTAAGACATAATGATAACCAAAATTGTTCCAGTGAAAGAAACCACCAATAAAAAACTCATATTGTTTTCCTCTTCTCCCCGTAGATCGGAGATCTTGAAAAAGGCAGGCTTTAGTTTTGAGGTCAGAAAGGTGGACTTCACAGAAGATCTTCCAAAGCTTCCGGCTATCCAGGTCCCGGAATATTTAGCCAAAATTAAAATGAAGCAATGCCCAAATCCTGAGGAAGATGAACTATTCATGACGGCCGATACCATGGTGCTAGTTGATGATGAGATCATCGGTAAACCCAGGGATCATTCCGGTGCCTTTAAAATGATTGAGTCAATATCTGGAAGAACTCATGTTGTAGTCTCCGGTGTTTGCCTGGCTTCAAAAGAGAAGACATTGTCATTTTCTTCCACAACCAAAGTTCAGTTTGATCAAATATCAGAATCAGAAATCAATGATTATATCGAGCTTTATAAACCCTTTGATAAAGCAGGTGCTTATGGAATTCAGGAGGGAATAGGCCTAACACATGTCAAAGGAATAATAGGCTGCTATTTTAATGTAATGGGACTACCGATACGGGATCTGTATGTAAATCTATCTCAGTTCAGCTACTGAAGATGCTCTTTTAGGATCTGGACCTCGATCATTGGGGAGATCTTCTCATAAAGAACATGATATACAAAATTGACTATCGGTAAATTCATGCCGCGTTCAAGGCCCATCTTGTAAATACTGCTGACTCCATAATATCCCTCCGCGATCTGATTCATCTCCATCATGGCAGAACGTACCGTGTATCCACGCCCTACCATGGTTCCCAAAGTTCTGTTTCTACTAAATTGAGAATAAGCAGTAACCAAAATATCTCCCAAGTAGGCAGAGTCAATCAGATTTCGCTCTCTGGGCTGAACCGTATTTAGAAAGAATTGGATCTCCTCAACGGCATTGCTTACGAGTACAGCCTGGAAATTGTCCCCGAAGTTTTGAGCATGAACTATCCCTGATGCCATGGCAACGATATTTTTCATTACGGCACAGTATTCTACTCCCAATAGGTCATCAGAGGATTTGCAACTAATGAAGTGGCAGCTCAGGTGCTTGGCAAGTTCATCTGCAAGCTTCAGGTTTGGGCTGGCGGTGGTCAGGTAGGATTGCTTTTCCAAAGCCACTTCTTCGGCATGGCAGGGTCCCGCAATAATTGCCTGTTGCTTAAATGGGATACCGTATTCCTTCTTTAAGTATTCGGAGACTGTAAGGTTATATTCCGGCATCATTCCCTTAATAGCTGAAGCGAACCATTTACCTTGCAATAATTCAGGATCGATCTTCTGAAATGCCTCATGTACAAATGCAGAGGGCACGGCTATTATTATCAGGTCTGCATCGGCAATCGCTTTATTGATTTTTGAGGTGGGCTTCACTCTTGATAAAGGAAAGCGAACATCCCTTAAGTGCCTCGGGTTATACTTAAGGGTTTTGAATTGTTTTACGGCCTCCGGATCTCTAAACCACCACCTGACCTTGGTTTGGCTCTGGGTAGTAAGGATCTTAACCAGAGCGGTTCCCCAGCTTCCCGAGCCAATTACGGTAATCCTCTTGATCTCCTTAAGCTCCATGGCTTATTTTCTTGGTCCTCTTCTTCGGCCTCTTCCTTCCTTCTTTTCCTCCTCGATCTTCACCTTATCGCCATCCTCTAGTTTTTTAGAAATGGTCAAATAAGGGCCAGAAACAACCTTCTCTCCCTCTTCAATCCCTTTGATTATTTCTATATTATTAAAATCGCTAATGCCCGTTTTAACCTCGCGCATGCTTACGGTTCCTTCTTCTTCATTAAAGACAAAAACCACTTCTTTGTCTTTATTCTCTTCTTTCTGAAACTTAGATTCTGTCTTTTTTTCTTTGTTGCCTCCTGGTCCCTTCTTATCCTCTTCTTCGTCTTTTTTATCTTCTGGATTCCTTGTCGTTACAGAGATCAAAGGAGTAACCAGGATGTTTGCTTTTCGGTCTGTCAGGATATCTACAGATGCTGTCATTCCTGGTTTGAAAGGAAAGGGGTTGTTTTCATTAATGAGGTGTTCATAGGACTCTCTTAGGATCTTGACTCTGACTTCAAACTCAGTGATCGCATCGCTGCTATTTGCAACTTCAACGGTCGGAGAATTCGCAATTTGCGTAACTATCCCTTTGAATTTTTCATTCTTGGATAGGTAGGCATCCACTTCTATTTCAGCGGTATCTCCGAGGGCTATTCGAATAATATCATTCTCATTAACATCTACCCTTACCTCCATGTTGCCAAGGTCTGCCATCCTAAAGACTTCTGTACCTTGAAAGGAAGTCGTGCCCAGAACACGCTCTCCTTTTTCTACCGATAGTTTTGAAATGATTCCATCTTCTGGTGCCACTATTTCGGTTTTCCTGAGGTTTTCTTTAGCATTGTTGACCCCTGCCTCGGCATTTAGCCAGGTATATCTGGCAGCTTCAACATTCTTTTTATCTGCCTCTAGGTTTTGTTCAGCAACCTTGAAATCCGCTTCTGCCTGTTCGAACTCGGAATCCGCTAGAACTTCTTCTTTCTTTAATTTTTTGGATCTCTTAAAATTTTGTTCTGCTTGATACAACCTTGCCTGACTTTGAGAGTAGTTTGCCTCAGCCTGGGCCAGTCTTGCTTTGGCGTTATTGGCATTTGCTTTTGCCTGATCCAAGGCAAACAGAAAATTATCAGGCCTGATTTTTAACAAAAGTTGATCCTTTTTGACCGAGTCACCTTCCTGGATATTAAGTTCTATTATCTCTCCTGATACTTCTGGGCTTATCTTTATCTCCACTTCAGGCTGAACCTTACCAGAGGCCCCTACCTTTTCTGTGATAGAACTCTTCCTGATGGTCTCAACTTGAATCTCCGTAGTCTTACCTCCACCAAACCAACCTTGCTTCTTTCCTACCACAGCCACAATGACCAATACGACAGCAACTCCGCCTAACAAAATTAGTAGGCGGTTAGTAGATAGTTTTTTCATTCTCAATAAATCCTAATAGAGCGGATTTCCCTGGTAAAAATCGAGGATTTTTCTTTGAAATATCAAATCATATTTAGCTCGAACCAAATCTGACTTCGAAACATTTAGATTATTAGCGATCACTTGGTAGTCTACAGAATTCGCTGCCCCCAGATTATACTGCTTCTCAATAACCCTAAAAGACTCTTCTATAGCACTTACTTGCTGTTTCCGGGCATTATAGGTTTTCTCCGCTGCTAGGACATTGTAATATGCCTGCTCCACCGTTTGTCGCAACACCATTTTTTCATTGGTAAGATTAATTGTGGCATTTTCTTTTGCAATTACTGCCTGCTGATGGCTGGTTCTTGTTTGAAGGTTATTCAAAATTGGAATATTCAGCCTGAGGCCGATAAAACCATTTCTATTTTCAGTTAGCTGATCAGTTAAACCTACATTTTCAGTTCCAATTACTCCAAGAGTAGATTGGGTGAAGGAGTATACAGTATCCGCACCCATGGGGTTCACAGTTCCAATAGGAGATGAAGGGATGGTAACATTTCCGAATATTGTCCTATCCTGTGCAAAGGATGAGTAGTTGGTATTGAATGATGCATTCAAAGAGAGAGACGGTTGGAATTGACCCCTAGCCGAAGACTCTCTATGAACTGAACTCTCCTCTCTTATTTGAGCACTTTTGATCTCAGGAAGAGTAGTAAGAGCAACCTGATATATATCTCCCGAAGACTGATTGAGCTTGATATTTTCTTCTACTTCAAAATTGGGGATATCAATATCAAAAGGTTCATCTGCCGGCAGTTGCATGGATTGCTTTAGTTGAAGAACAGAAAGGAACAGGTTGTTTTCCGCAGTTACAACGTTCAGTTCGTTGGTCGCCACCTGGGACCTTTGGTTCATCTCATCGGATACTCTCGATGATCCTGCTTGAACAAGCTTCTCAATTCTTTTAAGTTGCTCCTTGCTGTTTTCCCATTGTAGCTTGTTTACTTCAAGTAATTCCTGGTTAAAAAGAACGGTAAGGAAGTTCTGAACCACCAAAAGCATCACATCATTTTCGGCCTTTTTCAAGTCAGATAGACTTGCTTCCAGGTCAGAAGAAGTTCTTTTGATGTTATTCCTAACAGCAAAACCGTTGTATAATAACATATTGGCATTTGCATTCAAACCAACGGTGGTAATGCTTTGATTTATGAATCGGTTGGAAGTAGGATCAATGTTTCGACCAAAATTGGTTCCTCCGGACGCCCCAACATTCAGGGTTGGGTATTGATCTGCTATTGCTTGTTTGTTGGTCGCCTGTGCCCCTTCCACGGTTAGCAGGCTTCTTTTGATATCCAGGTTCTTTTGTTTAGCATATTCCACACATTCCTCAAGTGTCCACTTTTTCAAGGGAGCTTGCCCAAAGGAAAGAATAGGAAGCAATAACAAAATGATTAAACTGACTCTCATCATTGGTCGATTTTTGGTAATTCAAGAATTCGGATCACCCACGAAAGGTGCTTTAAATAGTTTATGGTAACCTCAGGTAACTTGCTATCCATTTCAATGAAATGACAAGCCCTGTCGTTTTTGCCCGTTCTTGAAACGGACATTGTGGCTATATTGACTTTATCGTTTGCGAGTATATTGGCGATGAAGCCAACTTTTCCGGGTTCATCTTTCGCCAGGATCATCAAGGTTGGTAGCTTCATTCCAAAATGAGCCCTGAAGCCATCTATTGAGCTGATATTAATTACGCCCCCTCCTAATGATTCACCAATCACTTCAGCCTTATTTGATCCTTTTGAAATTGAAAACTTTACAGTATTGGGATGGTAAATGGAAGCATTGCCTACAGGCTTAAAGTTGTAATCAAGGCCTTCTTTTTCAGCTATTTCCAGAGATTCCCTGATCCTTTTGTCATCGGTCTTATACCCCATCAAACCGGCTAAGGCAGCTCTGTGACTTCCATGCCCTTCAAAAGTTCTGGCGAAGGAATTATAAAATGTGATCTCCGCCTTTTCGGGAACCTCTCCAAGTACATGATGAGCAGCATTACCGATCCTTACAACTCCCGCAGTATGAGAGCTGGAAGGCCCGATCATTACCGGTCCAACCATGTCAAAAATGCTACTTGGTTCATTCATATTCGCAAAAGTCGTACTTTGTTGCCCGAATGTAAATATTAGGCCTAAATACGGTTCTCTCCCCTAGTTTTTTATCAAAGGCAAATTTCAATACTGAGTGGTTCATGAAAGTTTTTTTTAATGGAAAACAGGTAGATCTCAATAGTATTCCATTTTCTGAGGTTTCCAGGGGATTTGATTACGGAGATGGGCTATTTGAGACTGTCCTGGTCAATCGGGGAATTCCAGTATTGCTAAAATTGCATTTAGAGAGGTTGGATTTAGGTGCCAAAATCTTAGATCTGGATAGATCAATATTAGATGCCCAGAATATTCAAAGCCAAGTTCATGCGCTCTGGAAAAAAGAAAATAGACCTCATTGGGCTTCCTCAAAGATCAGGATCTGGAGATCTGGAGGACAGGGCTATGGAAATACAGGGCTGAAAACCAACATCCTGGTATCAATAAACACGCTGGAATCCTTTAGAAAGAAGAGTATTGAACGATTTGGAGTCATTACTTCCATTCAAAATGAAAATGAAGTCCTAAGCCCATTTAAAACCCTTAACTCTTTGAAATACGTGCTTGCCTCACAGGAAGCCAACAAGAATTTATGGGAAGAAGGGATCATCACAGATACAAATGGATTGATCTCGGAGGGATTAAGTTCCAACATCTTTTATTTCAGGGATTCATGGAAGACCCCTTCTTTGGAAACTGGTTGCGTGGCTGGGATCATGAGAAGGGCAATTATGGAGACCCAGTTATTTGGAAGTCCTGTTAATGAGGAGATTAATGAGCCTCCTGAGACTCTAGCAAAAGTGCCATGGTTTTCTATAAACTCTTTGGGGCTGTTGTATCATTTGCCAAAGGAGTCTTTGGGTCAAAAAGATAGATTAACTGAAGCTATTCAACTAATTGAAAAAGAGTTACTTATACCGCAACAACTCCCTTGATATGAGGATGCGGATCATAGTCTAATAACTCAAAATCCTCAAAGGAAAATTCAAAGATCGATTTCACATCAGGATTGATCTTCATGGTAGGAAGAGTCCTTGGTTCCCTGGTCAGCTGAAGTTCGGCCTGTTCAAAATGATTTGAATAAAGATGAGCATCTCCAAATGTATGGACGAAGTCTCCTGGTTCAAGGTCGCAAACCTGAGCCACCATCATGGTAAGCAAGGCATAGGACGCAATATTGAAAGGCACTCCAAGAAATACATCAGCGCTTCTTTGATATAGCTGGCAACTGAGTTTTCCTTGGGCTACATAAAATTGAAAGAGGGTATGGCAAGGAGGTAAGGCCATATTATTGACCTCTGAAACATTCCATGCGCTTACTATCAGCCTTCTTGAATCAGACTTATTCTTTATTTGATCGATGAGTAAGCTGATCTGATCGATCTTTTGTCCATCCGGTGCAGGCCAGGAACGCCATTGATGCCCATAAACGGGACCTAACTCCCCATTTTCATCTGCCCATTCATTCCAGATCCGAACTCCATGATCATTTAAGTATTTGATATTGGTGTCTCCATTGAGAAACCAAAGAAGCTCATAGACAATAGATTTTAAATGAAGCTTTTTAGTGGTAACCATTGGAAATCCCTCAGACAGATCAAACCTCATTTGGTGACCAAAAATGCTTTTGGTTCCGGTACCGGTCCTATCCGATTTTTCTACTCCCTCGTTAAGGATCTTAGAAAGAAGGTCCAGATATGCTCTCATAATCTCTCAGGCAAAATAAAAGCCCTGAACGAGCAATTCATTCAGGGCCTCAAAATAGTTTTCAACAAAACTACTTTTTAGCTTTTTTTTCTGCACCAGAACAGCTCTTAGCTTCGGCACAGCATTCAGTTTTTTTCTTAGTCTTCTTCTTCTTTTTTGCCTTTTTGGTTTTGTCATCCTCTGACTTTTCAATAACCACAGAAGAAGGGCTAGCGAGCACAGGTGCAACCTGTACAAATCCAAAACTTAAAAGAAAGGTTAGGGCAATCAGCTTTTTCATCTTGTTAAATTTTATTAAAACTAGTTAGAGTTCCAAAAAGCATCAAATTCCAGACCACAAATTGATAGGCATTATCAATTATTTTTGCCGCTCAAATTTTCGGGATGTCAGAGTATAATTTTAAAGATCTAGAGCAAAAGTGGCAGGACCAGTGGTCAAAGCAGGGGTCCTTTGGATTAAGAGAAGAAGAAAATAAACCAAAATATTATGTTCTGGATATGTTTCCTTACCCTTCCGGAGCAGGATTGCACGTTGGACATCCTCTCGGATACATTGCTTCTGACATAGTATCCAGATATAAGAGGATGAAAGGATTCAATGTGCTTCATCCTATGGGTTTTGATGCCTTTGGATTACCCGCAGAACAATACGCGGTTCAAACCGGCCAGCATCCGGCAAAGACCACTCAACAGAATATCGCAAAATACAAGGAGCAGCTTACCCAGATGGGGTTTTCCTTTGATTGGACAAGGGAGGTTCAAACTTGTGATCCCCAGTACTATAAATGGACCCAATGGATCTTTTTGAGACTTTTTGAAAGCTTTTACAACCTTCCAGCCGATAAAGCCTCCCCTATTTCAGACCTGATCTCCCATTTTGAAAGCAATGGAAGCAAGGGACACCCAGGCTTTGGAGAGGAACTTGATAGTGAGTTTTCCAAAGAAGAATGGAATTCTTTCAACGATATTCAAAAGGAAGATATCCTTCAAAAGTTTCGTCTGGCTTTCCAATCTGAAGCTACCGTGAATTGGTGTCCAGACCTCGGTACTGTTCTGGCAAATGAGGAGGTAAAGGATGGATTTTCTGAAAGAGGTGGCTTTCCGGTCATTAAAAAGAAGATGAGCCAATGGAGCCTTCGGATAACTGCCTATTCGGATCGCCTTTTGGAGGGGTTGGAGAAGATCGATTGGCCGGAGCCTATTAAGGAAATGCAGAAGAACTGGATCGGAAAATCATTTGGAGCTGAGATAGACTTTCAAATAATAAACTCTGATTCTCAACTAAAGATCTTCACTACGCGACCAGATACAATTTTTGGAGCAACATTCATGGTCCTTGCACCAGAACATGAATTGGTTGAGAAGATCACCAGTCCTGTGTCAAAAGCAGCCATGGAGGAATACCTCAGCCAGGTTGAAAAGAAATCTGAGCGTGATCGCCTGAGTGAATCTGGAAAGATGAGCGGTGTCTTTACCGGAGCCTATGCAAAGAATCCATTTACCAATGAAGATATTCCGATCTGGGTATCAGATTATGTACTTGTTGGATACGGAACAGGCGCGATCATGGCTGTTCCAGGTCATGATTCGAGAGACCATTCATTTGCTAAAACCTTTGGTCTGAAAATTCAAAAGGTTGTTGAGGGCCCTGATGTGGAAGAAGAAGCGAATGAGAATAAGGATGGGAAGATCATCAATTCAGACTTCATTACAGGGTTAAGCCCAAAGGAAGCCATTGACAAGATGTGCTCCAGAATAGAATCGGACGGTCTTGGAAAAAGAACCATCAACTATCGACTAAGGGATGCTGTTTTTGGACGTCAACGATATTGGGGAGAACCTATTCCCATTTACTATAAGGATAATGTGCCTGTACCCTTGAAGGATGAAGAATTGCCATTGATCCTTCCTGAGATAGATGAGTACAAACCCACCCGTGAAGGTGATCCACCATTAGGCCGTGCGAAGGATTGGCTCAAGGATGGAAAATATGGTTATGAGCTCAGCACCATGCCAGGATGGGCGGGTTCCAGTTGGTATTGGTTCAGGTACATGGATCCTACTAATGAACAGGCTTTTGTGGATAGGTCAATTGCAGATTCATGGGGTCAGGTCGATCTGTACATGGGGGGTGCAGAGCATGCCACAGGACACTTATTGTACGCAAGGTTCTGGACTAAATTCCTAAAGGACTTGGGATTGATCAGCGTCGATGAACCCATGAAGAAACTTGTGAACCAAGGCATGATCCAGGGAAGGTCAAGTTTTGTGTACAGGGCCAAATCTCAAAATAAACTCATCTCAAAAGGAAGAAAATCTGACTTCGACACATTACCCTTGCATGTGGACATTCAATATGTGGATAAGGACATTCTGGACCTTGATGCATTCAAGAAGGCATATCCGGAATTTGAAAATGCCGAGTTTGTTCTGGAGGATGGAAAGTATATATGTGGGGCTGAGGTTGAAAAAATGTCCAAGTCCAAATTCAATGTGGTCAACCCAGACGAGATCATTGAAAGATATGGGGCGGACACCCTTAGGATGTACGAGATGTTCCTTGGACCTCTAACTGATTCCAAACCCTGGGATACCCATGGAATTGATGGGGTATTTAGGTTTTTAAGGAAGTTTTGGAACCTTTTTCATGACAAAGAAGGATTTAAGGTAATTGAGGATAGTGGAAATGAACAAGAAAACAGGATCCTCCATGAAGCTTTGAAAAAGGTCACACAGGACATCGACAGGTTTTCTTTCAATACATCTGTAAGTTCATTCATGATAGCCACTAATGAGCTTGGAAAACTCAATTGCAACAAAAGAGAAATCCTTGAGCCTTTGGTTAAAGCCCTTGCTCCTTTTGCTCCACATATTTGCTCTGAACTCTGGGAAAGATTGGGGCATGAAACGGATCTGAATTGGGAGGTATTTCCGGAATTCGATGATTCAATTTTAAAGGATAACAGCTTTGAATACCCGGTTATGATCAATGGGAAATTAAGAACGAAGATCGAATTTGACCTTGAGGCAGGAAAGGAAATGATCAAAGCTGAGGTAAAAAAAGATGAAGTTGTTCAAAAATGGTTGGAAGGAAAGGATCCAAAAAAATTCATTCTGGTTCCTGGTAAGATCATTAATCTGGTAGTTTAAGAATTTCATGGGCAAGCCAAACCTTATCTTTTTGCCTGGTGCATTAGGGCACACCAAGAACTATCCTGGTCTTATTTCAGAATTGGAGCAAAGCTTCACAGTCCATAGCATAGATTATCCTGGACATGGAGAAGATGATTATCTAGGACCCTTTTCCATTGAGGTATTGGCGGAAAAAGTATTAGAGCAATCCGAGGAATTCAATTCGTCCTATGTCTTCGGTTACTCAATGGGCGGTTACATAGCCCTTTGGTTGGATCTTATAGGTAAAAGGAAATGGGCGGGACTTGTGACCCTGGGAACCAAATATGAATGGAGTAAAGAAATTGCTGATAGAGAAACTAAGTTTCTTGACCCAGACACCATTCTTGAAAAGGTACCAAGATTCGCAGAGGCTCTGACATCAACTCATAAGGATTGGAAAAACGTATGCATTCAAACTGCAGGTTTGATGAGAGCTTTGGGACAGAGTCCTCTAATAGGCAATGAGATGGCAACAACCACCCCGCTCTTGATATTGAGAGGATCGGTGGATTCTATGGTAAATGAGAAAGAGTCCATTTGGGCAAAAGGACTTTCAAACAAAGGGAGGTTTGAAGAAATAGAAAACGTTCCGCATCCATTAGAAAAGGTGGATCATCCCTTCCTGGCTAAGCGAATTAAAGAGTTCTTCCTTTCCTAGATCAGATCAACGATGTCTCCTCTTTTTAGCGCCGAAATCTGGAACCAGGAAGCTCTTCACATAGACCTTTCTAATGGCTCAGATTATACCTTAACAATAGACAATCTTGAAGGATATATCGATTTGCAATTAAAAAAGAGTGGATTAAGCTGGGCACTAGGAGGCTACCTGGAAAACCGAGAAATATATCAAGGTTCTGAAGTTTTCAGAGAAGGCACAGCAGCTAGAAATATTCATCTTGGAATTGATTTTTGGCTTCCTGCAGGAACATCGGTTTTTGCTCCATGGACTGGGTCCATAGTTGGCTTTAAAGACCATTCCTCTTTTGGAAATTATGGACCAACCCTAATCCTAAAGCATGACGAAAATGCCCCTACCAAATATTCACTTTTTGGTCATCTATCTAAGGCTGATCTTGATCGCTGGAATGTTGGTAAGGAATTTAAAGCCGGAGACCTAATTGCGCACCTGGGTAGAAAAGAAGAAAATGTTGGTTGGCCTCCTCATCTTCATTTTCAATTGATAACAGAGCTTCTTGGAAAGAAAGACGATTTTCCTGGAGTCTGTTTTGACTCCGAAAAGAATTACTATGCTTCAATCTGCCCTAATCCCCTTAGTTATATTACCGAGGGTTTGATCTATTCCTCCTGAAGGTACTTTTTAGGGTACTCAAACCACAGAAGATCGCCCGTCCCTTCGCTTACCTCATCCCATTCATTGAAGAATTTGATCTTGACACAGCTGCAGGTTGGCATATTCCCGATTTCTTCCTTAGTAAGGTATTCAGCCAGATAAGTGAATGTAGGGTTATGCCCAACCAACATTACCTCATTTTGATCAGGAGAAAGTTCATTTACCAATTTCAATAAGGTGCGCGGACTCGCCTCATAGATCTCTTCATTGAATTCAACTCTATCAGAAAGATCCAATTGTTCGGATACCATTGCAGCAGTTAGTTTGGCCCTTTTTGCAGGGCTACTTAAGATCATGTCGGGTTGCACTCCCCTTTCTTTTAGGATCTTACCCATGAAGGGCGCATTGGATAATCCTCGCTTATTCAATCCCCGATCAAAGTCATCCTGGCCACCAATACTCCAATCGGATTTAGCGTGTCTTAAGAGGTAAAGAACTTTCATTATTGCTCCACGTTGTACTCATTAAAATAGGGATTAGAAAAAATATTTGCTTAAGAAGTTTTTTTTCAAGGATATTTGAGCACACTTAAAAATTAAGATGGCGAGGAACTTAGTGATAGTAGAATCTCCCGCAAAGGCGAAGACAATTGAAAAATATCTGGGAGAAAATTATGAGGTAGAAAGCTGCTTTGGGCACGTTAGGGACCTCCCTGGCTCAGGTCTGGCAATTGATGTTGAGAAGGGGTTTGAACCCACTTACGAGGTCAGTCCCGACAAGAAAAAAGTGATAAAGGACCTTAAGAGCAAAGCAAAAAATGCAGAGACAATCTTCCTTGCGAGTGATGATGACCGCGAGGGAGAAGCCATTTCATGGCATCTTATGAAAGCCCTGGATCTGAATGATCAGAATACCAGGAGGATCGTATTCAGGGAGATCACCAAGAATGCCATTCTCAATGCCATCGAGCATCCTAGAATAATTGATCAAGACCTTGTTAACGCACAACAGGCCCGTAGAGTACTGGATAGATTGGTGGGGTACCAGATCTCGCCTATTCTTTGGAAAAAGATCAAGCCGGGACTTTCAGCGGGAAGGGTTCAGTCAGTTGCCGTAAGGTTGGTTGTTGAAAGGGAAAGAGAGATTCTGAAGTTCATACCAAGTTCAAACTTTAGTTCGAAAGGTGATTTTGAGACTGAGGACGGAAAGAAGTTTTCAGCCGAGCTTAATAAACGTTTTGACAGCAAGGAAGACACAACAGAATTCCTTGAGTCCTTAAAGACACATTCTTTTTCCGTTGCCAGCATAGAAAAGAAGCCTTCAAAGAGAACTCCAGCGGCACCTTTCACTACCTCCACCCTTCAACAGGAGGCCAGTAGGAAATTAGGCTTTTCGGTAGCTCAAACCATGACCCTAGCTCAGAGACTTTATGAAGCTGGTCATATTACCTATATGAGGACTGATTCTGTAAATCTTTCAGAACAAGCGATATCGGAGGCCAAAAGCGAGATCGTTTCTCAGTATGGTTCCGACTATTCAAAAGAAAGAAGGTACAAGACCAAATCGAACTCGGCCCAAGAAGCACACGAAGCAATTCGTCCAACGAATTTCTCGGTTAAATCTGCTGGTGGAGATGATGGTCAGACGCGACTATATCAATTGATTTGGAAGAGGTCGATCGCATCACAGATGGAAGATGCAAGGCTTCAAAGGACAATTGTGAAAATCCCAAGTTCAAGAGAAGGGTTTGATTTTGAGGCTAAAGGAGAAGTCGTTGAGTTTGATGGTTTTCTTAAGGTCTATGTGGAAAGCCTCGATGATGAGCGAGACGAAAAATCCACAGATGACAACCAGCTATTGCCTGATTTGAGCGAAGGTCAGCCTTTGAAAAACCATCTCGTTTATAGCAGGGAAAGATTCAGTAAACCTTCTGCAAGATATACTGAAGCGAGCCTTGTGAAGAAGCTGGAAGAAATGGGTATTGGAAGACCTTCTACCTATGCTCCGACCATCTCAGTAATTCAGAAAAGAGATTATGTGAGAAAGGAAACCCGGGAAGGAAAAGAGAGGGAGTTCAGCGAATTCTATTTAAGAGGATCTGAGCTCGAGGAAAAGATGGAAACAGAAGTCTTTGGATCTGAAAAAGGAAAACTATTCCCTACCAACATTGCGATGGTAGTAAATGATTTTCTGGTCAACCAATTCAGTGATGTTCTCGATTATTCATTCACTGCCAATGTTGAAAAGGAATTCGATGAGATTGCCGAGGGCAAGAAGGAATGGAATAAAATGATAGGTGGTTTCTATGAAGGCTTTAATGAAGAACTAGAGACCACAAGTTCAGCCGAAAAGAAAGATCTTAACCTCAACAGACTTCTGGGCACAGATCCAAAATCAGGCAAAAATGTTTATGCCCGGATTGGACGATTCGGCCCTATGATTCAGATAGGCGATACCGAAGAAACGGAGGAAAAACCAAGATTTGCCTCGATTAGGGAAGGCCAGTACATTGAAACCATTACCCTCGAAGAAGCACTTGAATTATTCAACCTTCCAAGAGATCTAGGTGAGTGGAAAGATGATATGGTTCAGGCTAATATTGGCAGATTTGGCCCCTATGTAAGATGGCAGAAAACCTTTGCCTCCATCCCTAAGGAGAAGGATCCATTCAGCATTGAATTTGATGAGGCAGTTGAACTTCTTGAGGAAAGGATCAAAGAGGCTGAGAACAGGATCATTAAGGAGTTTCCTGAGAACTCAGACATTTCCGTATTGAATGGAAGGTATGGGCCATATATCAAAGCGGGCAAAAAGAATGTCAAGATCCCTAAAGACATGGAGCCTTCTGAGTTAACTCTTGAACAATGCATCGAGCTTGCTGAAAAAGCTCCCGAAAAGAAGCGTTTCCGCAAGAGGAAATAATGTCCAAAAAGAAATTAGTTGTCCTTTCAGGCGCAGGAGTTAGCCAGGAAAGTGGGTTGAACACTTTTCGGGATTCCGGAGGCCTTTGGGAAGGTCATGATGTAATGGAGGTTGCATCAATCGACGCCTGGCATCGCAATCCTGAAATGGTTCTGGAGTTCTATAATCAAAGGCGCAAACAGGCCTTAGAGTCCAAACCTAACCACGCACACAAGGTAATAGCTGAACTGGAGGACATATTCGATGTAAATGTCATTACGCAAAATGTTGATGAACTACATGAGGAGGCCGGATCATCCGAGGTATTACATCTTCATGGAAAACTATTTGAATCCAGATCGACCAAGAATGAAAACCTGGTTTACAGGTTAGAAGGATGGGAGTTAAAATTGGGTGATACCTGTGAATTGGGATCTCAACTAAGACCCAACATTGTCTGGTTCGGTGAAATGGTTCCTGCAATGGAGCAAGCCGCATCAATAGCATCAAAGGCTGATTTATTTCTGGTTATCGGAACCTCAATGGTGGTTTATCCGGCTGCTAGCCTGATCAATTTTGTAGGCTACGATATTCCTAAATATGTGATCGACCCAAAGAAGCCTGAAATTCATTTGCAGGATCCGAAGCTCACTCATTTTGAAATGCCTGCAACCCAAGGAATTGATGAGTTTAAGAGAATTGTCCTAGGGGAAGATTGATCAGCCTAAGGATTGAAGGTCTGCAAAGATCAATTCTGCCGTCCTACTAGATGCACCAGCTTCTCCCATTATCTCGAATAACTCATCATAGCCTTTCGATATTTCATCTCTTCTCTCCGGATCTTTTAACAGGGCATTCAGTTCGTCCCTGATGATATTAGGATGAAAATTATCCTGGATGAGCTCTTTCAATAATCCTCTACCAAGGATAATATTAACAAGGGAAATGAATTTTACGTTGACCACCATCTTTCCAAGCCAGAAGGTAATCAGGTTCATTTTATAACCGACTAATTGAGGCACCCTAAAGAAGGCGGTTTCGAGCGTCGCAGTTCCCGATGTTACCAGGGCTGCTTGAGCTACGTTCAGGAGATCATAGGTTTGGTCGATAACAATCTTCACTTCACCTCCCCGTCTGAATTGCCAGTAATAATCCATGGTCAAATTGCTCACTCCCCCAACCACAAATTGGAAGCCTTTAAATGCAGGCAAAAGGCTAAGCATGAAATGTAGCATTCTTTCGATCTCCTGCTTGCGACTCCCTGGTAGAATGGCAATGATAGGTTTGCCTCCAAGTTCATTATCCCTTCTGAAATTAGTGTTCGCCTCAAAGGACTTTACCGAGTCAAGGATTGGATTTCCTACATAATCGACATCGATTTCATACTTCTTGTAGAACTCCTTTTCAAAGGGAAGAATGGCGAACATCCGATCAACATAGGCTTTGATCTTCTTCGCTCTTTTAGAATTCCAGGCCCAAAGCTTAGGTGATATATAGTAGTAGACCCTAATCCCATTTTCCTTCGCAAACTTTGCTATCCTTAGGTTATATCCCGCAAAGTCTACAAGTACAATTGCATCTGGTCCATAGGCTAAAATGTCCTTTTTGGTTTCTCGGAAATACCTTGAGATCTTGATCAGGTTGATCAGTACCTCGATCAATCCCATGAAGGAGATTTCCTTATAGTGACGAAATAGATCCAGTCCCGCCTCCTTGGATAAATCCCCCCCGATTCCTCTAAATTGAAGAGAACCGTCTTGCTTTTTTAGCTCTTTTATTAGGTTGGAAGCGTGAAGATCTCCTGATCTTTCACCTGAAATAAAATAGACCTTCATTTATCAGGATCGGGTGGAAGGTCCCATATACTCCACAAAATTGTTTTCTGTTTCCTTCAAATGGAGCTTGTGAAGCTTGGCACTAGGAAATGCATTGATTCTGGGTTCCAGGATGTTCCAGATCTCTGTTATCAGAACCTCACAGGATGCCATTTTTCCCTTCATGAATTCAACATCCATATTGAGGTTTTTGTGGTCCAACTTGTCTATCACATGCTCTTTAAGGATTCCACTCAGATCTTTCAGGTCCATGACAAACCCAGTTTCTGGATCAGGGTCCCCCGCAACACTCACAGTTAGCTCAAAATTGTGTCCATGCCAATATTCATTAGCGCATTCTCCAAATACTTCCTCATTCTTTTCCTTGGACCAATCCGGATTGAATAGCTTATGAGCTGCGTTGAAATGCTCTTTGCGATGAATTATTACCATTAGGCAAAAATGAACCCCTTTTTTCGCAGCAAATATAAGAAGAAAGGTATCCCTATGAAGGAGGTCATGATGCCGATTGGGAGCCCCACAGGCGGATAAATCAACCTTGAGCCTATATCACAAAGAATGAGAAATGACGCTCCCAATAAAGGGCTGAAAAGAATGGCTTTTGGATTTGTTGGACCAAATATCGCGCGGCTGAAATGAGGAATAATAAATCCTACAAATCCAATGGCTCCTGCAAAGGCAACTGAAATGGAAGTAATGATCGCGGCCAAAGCCAAGCAAGACCATTGTAAGAAGCGAACTCTGATACCCAGGGATCTTGCCCTTTCTTCCTCTATCCATAATCCACCGAGTTGAGCAGAATAGGTCATAATGAATAGCAATCCGACCAATAATGGAAGTAATAAGATGATCAGATCTTCCATCCTAGCTCTCTCAAAGCTTCCCATTATCCAGAAAATGATTGCTTTTAACTCGCTACCAGGTTTAACTAAATAGGCAATCAGACTTACAAAAGCCGTATTTATACTCGCCAGTCCGACGCCGGCGAGCAATAAGGTAGGAGCATGGATCTGCTTTCTTCTTATTGCTAATAGGATTCCGATCCCTGTAGTTACAAAACCTCCAATAATTGCTCCCATACTCGGAAAGAGGACATATCCAATAAAATTGGTCCCGACAAGCCCTGCAATGATCAGGTTTGCTCCCAAAGCTGCACCGCTTGAGGTTCCAAGTATGTATGGGTCCGCTAGGGGATTCTTTACTATCAATTGAAGAAAGTATCCACTTATGGCCAGCCCTGCTCCAACCAGGGCAGCAAGAATAACCCTCGGTAATCGTATATTCCAGACTACCTGGGTTGTCAGTTCATCTTTCGATTTTCCAATTAGAATTGAAATTATTTCGGATGCAGACAGATCAAAACTTCCAATATTCAAATTCCACCAAAACAATAAGAGGAGTACAAGAAGTCCAACTATGAATATCAATGATGACCTAGCCATCGAGTTTTGCTTTTAGATCTTCCAATAACCGGGGAACTCTTGGACTTGGTCTTGTAAAAAGGTCATGATCAAGCCCATGGATTCTATTGTTTTTATAGGCCTTAAGCAGCTTTAATTCAGGATAAGGACGGGCCAACTTTTCATCAAAGTGAGCCATTGACATTCCAATGATATAATCCGGGTCAAGCTTCAATAGATATTCTCTGGATATCTCGGGATAGGGAACTGAGAAAATACTGTCTATTGCGTTTTTATATCCTAAAACCTCTAATTCAGAGCTTAATATGGTGTTGTATCCAAAAACATAGATAGGGTCTGACCAGATAATCCCCAGGACGGTTTTATTCTTTTCGTTTGATGACTTTAAGCTTTGAATAGAATTCAAATAGAGCTCAGATCGAGCTTGTGCTCTTTCTTCAAATTCCGGAAACTTATCTCCCATCCATACCATTGCATTTGATATTCCTTCGATGTGGGAAAGGTCAAATACTTTGATCTCCAGGCCGAGTTCTTTAGCTTTTTCAATGCTCTGATTGTCGATAATGCCTGGTTCTGAAAAAACGATATCGGGTTCATATTTAATCAATCCTTCCAGGTCAAGGGGAAAGCTTTGTACAATAGGCTTCTCCTTTACCCATTCAGGAAAATCGCATGCTTGTGTTCGCGCCAGTATCAGATCCTCAGGAAACACTTCTGCTGAGATCTCAGTAAGTGCTGGGGAAAGAGCGATCACTCCCTTTACAGGCTTGGAATCTAAATTCGCCTCCTCTTTAATCTCTTTCCTTTCAGAACAAGAGAAAAAGAAAAGGACCAAAACCCAAAAAGCCATTGGGTAGAAGGAATAGGGTTTATTTTTGCCTCTCTTTAACAAGCGTATATGATAGTAGTAACTGGGGCGGCAGGTTTTATAGGCAGCTGCCTGGTCTCAAAATTAAATTCTTCGGGCTTCAACAACGTGATTGTTGTAGATGATTTCTCAAAAAAGGAGAAAAGTAATAACCTGGAAGGCAAGAAAATTCAGGAATGGGTTGAAAGAAACACCCTTTCTTCCTGGATAGACGAGAACGAAAAGGAGATAGAATTCATATTTCATCTGGGGGCCAGAACAGATACCACCGAATTTGATAAAGGAATTTTTGATGAGTTGAATGTCAACTATTCCAAAATGGTTTGGGCAAAATGTACAGAGTATCAGATCCCCCTAGTCTATGCTTCTTCAGCTGCCACCTATGGGCTTGGTGAGATCGGATATGAAGATGATGAGTCAAGGATAAATGAATTAAAACCATTGAACCCTTATGGCGACTCTAAAAATGAGTTTGATAATTGGGTCTTACAACAAGAAAATAAGCCTTATTTCTGGGCTGGATTGAAGTTTTTCAATGTATATGGGCCCAATGAATACCATAAAGGAAGGATGGCATCCGTGATCTTTCATGCCTTTAACCAGATCAATGAAAACGGAAAAATGAAATTGTTCCGATCCCACAAAGAAGGAATTGAAGATGGGCACCAGGAAAGAGACTTTGTTTATGTAAAGGATGTAAGCGAAGTCTGTTCCTTTCTGATGAATCATAGAAAGGATTCGGGCATTTATAACCTCGGAAGTGGAAACGCCAGAACCTTTTTGGATCTAACCAGAGCAGTGTTCAGCGCTTTGGGAAAAGATGAGAACATTGAATTTATTGATACCCCTGAAGATATTAGGGACACCTATCAATACTTTACGGAAGCCACTATGGAGAAGTTAATTGGAATTGGATATTCAAAAGGCTTTTCGAGCCTGGAAGAAGGGGTTGAAGATTATGTAAAGAACTATTTGACCTCCAAAACATACCTCTAATTGAGCGCCGAGTTTCTTTTCGTTTTAATAGTATGCCTGGTCTTGGCTGAATTGCTCATAGGTATTGGCCTTGATAGATTGAATCTTTCCTATTCCAAAAAGCCGTTTCCAATTGATGTTAAAGGATTATTCAATACTGAGGAGGAAGATAAGTCCAGGAATTACCTAAGGGTAAAAACCAATTTCTCAAATCTGATTGGGCCAATAAATTCTATTGTTTTTCTTGTCCTTATTTACCTGGGTTTCTTCTCGTTTTGGGATCAGCTGATAGGACAATTTGGTTTTGAAAATGAGATCCAAAGCATAATCTTTCTTTTCAGCTTATTTATCATCAGTGACCTCATCCATATTCCCATTCAAGCATATTCGACATTCGGTATTGAGGGAAGATTTGGGTTTAACAATACCAGCGTCAAGACCTTTATCTTGGATAAGGTCAAATCCTATTTATTGATGTTAATCATCGGTGGACCGATCCTTTATGTGTTGTTCCTGCTTATGGCCAAGTTGGATCAAAGCTTTTGGCTCCCTTTCTGGGGATTTGCTACCCTCCTTTTGATCTTCATGCAGTTTTTTTATACCAGTTTATTCCTTCCTCTATTCAATAAACTAACCCCGGTAGATGATCAGGACCTCAAAGTAAGGGTTGAAGAATTGAGTCGAAAAACCAATTTTCCAATAACCAATGTTCTCATGATGGATGGATCTAAGAGGTCCAAAAAAGCCAATGCCTTCTTCTCAGGCTTTGGAAAGAAAAAGAAAATTGTCTTGTATGACACTCTCATGGATCAGTTGGAAAATGAGGAGATTGAAGCAGTCTTTGCCCATGAAGTGGGACACTATAAAAAGAAACATATCTACCAGGGGATGGTATTATCCGTTTTGCAAACAGGATTGTATCTCTACCTATTCTCTCTTTTGATCTTTTCCCCTGCCCTCTCAAATGTAATGGGATCTGAAATCTGGGTTCCTCATTTGAACCTTTTGGTTGTGGGAGTATTGATCTCGCCGATCTCTACAATCATTTCTTTGCTTGGAAATCTATTGTCGAGAAAGAACGAATACGAGGCGGATTCATATGCAAACGGATTTGGATATGGTGAGCGGCTAATTAGTGCTTTAAAAAAGCTCACATTAAAAAACCTGTCCAATCCTAACCCTCACCCACTTTATGTGGCCTGGCATTACTCTCATCCCACGCTTTCACAGCGGATCGACTCCATCAGAAAGGAATCTTGATTAGTTAAGAATCCTTATCTTGATAAGTTGAAAACAGGTGAGTAGAAACTACTAATTCCAATTTCTAGTCGTGAATTCTTTGGTCAGAAATGAGATCCTGGCAGGAATCACTGTAGCTTTTGTAGGCCTCCCGGTCTCTCTGGGTATATCTATAGCTGCAGGCCTTCCGCCCTCCGCAGGCTTGCTTTCCTCGCTTGTGGGAGGGATCATTATTGGCTTATGGAGTGGTACCCATGTTACAGTTATGGGACCTCCAAAGAGTATAATTCTGATCACCCTGGCCGCAGTGACGATATTCGGACAGGGAGATATTTTATTAGGGGTAAGTGTAGTCTGCACTGCCTTTTTATTCACGGGGCTTTTTATACTCATTTTAGGACTTCTAAAGGCGGGCTATTTCGCCGATTTCTTTCCCTCTTCGGCAATTACAGGTCTTATGGCAGCAATTGGAATAATGATCCTTTTAAGCCAGATCCCTACTTTGATCGGAATTCAGTTTCAGCCAGGTTCCCTAAATGATTTTGTGTTGGGAATGGGTGAAAAGATCTCGGAATTCAATCCTAGCGTCAGTATTATCGGAATATCAAGCCTTGTCTTCCTTTTTCTATACCCCTACCTGGGTGGAAAATTATTAAAGACCATTCCTGCTCCTATGTGGGTGATTTTGTATTCCATGATTATGGGGTATATTTTGAATTTTGGCACAGACAGGCATATGGATTTTTTGGGACTGAATTATGAGGTGGGACCACATCTTATGCTTAGCCTCTCCCAGGATAACTTTTCCTTGAATTTCCTCCCAAATTTTTCCTTTATGGCCAGCGGTGCCTTTTGGGTACTGGTCATAAACCTTTCCTTGATATGTACCCTTGAATCTCTGGTGAGCTCAAAGGCCATTGACAAGATCGATCCAGGAAAACGGATATCTAATTTGAACCGCTACTTGGTAGCCACAGGCTTTGGTACCATGCTTTCAGCTGTATTGGGAGGTATGCCGGTTATTGCTGCGATCATGTCCAGCTCAGTTGGAATCAACAACGGGGCAAAGACCAAGCTTGTAAACATTGTTCATGCACTCACTATTGCCGTCATGATCCTTTTTGGGATTGTGCTCCTTAATAGGATCCCCTACGCGGCATTGGCAGCAATCCTTGTCCATACAGGATACAAACTAGCATCACCAGCAAAATTCAAAAAGGTATTAATGGTTGGAAGTGAGCAGTTTTTCATTTTCTTGACCACCATAATCGTCACCCTATTCACGGACCTGATCTTTGGCCTTTTCGCCGGTATCTTAACCACCTTTTTCATCCACTTATTTTCGATTCAGGAGGGAAAGAATGCCTTTGCCATGATCTTTAAGTCGACCAATCACCTTCATTATGACGATGAAGACAGGCATTATTATCTATCTATCCGTAGGTATGCCAATTTCTTTAACTACCTCCCTTTAAAGCGAAAGATTGAAAGCATCCCTAAGAACCAATTTTTGATCATGGATTTTAGCCAGGCAAAGTTCATCGACCATACAGTAATGGAACACCTCCAAAGCCTGAACGGAAAATTTGATAAGGATGGAGGGAAGCTTGAGATCATTGGTCTGAATGTTCAAACGCCTTTTTCAAATCACCCCTTGGCAGCAAGAAAATTGATTAAAGGAAGTGATCTAAAAGCTCCCAAGAAAAAATTCAATATCACTTCAAGGCAAAGAGCATTAAAAAGAATGACCTATGGAAGGGGTTGGAATCTTGATGTGAATATTTATTGGAATACTGAAGGCCTTGAAAATTTCCATTTTTTTCAGAATAAGTACCTTCAATTTCAAACCAATTTAATCAGAGGGAAGCTAAATGACTCAAACTTCCTTATCAGCGATGTTTCTTATACAGAAGGTATCCTGGAGGGAGGAACCGACCATAGGGCCACTTTCATGCAATATGAATTAAAGAAACCTATTCCGGTATTTGTCCTTGAAAGAGAGGTGGTAATGGATAAGGTGATGAATACGGTGGGCTCAAAGGATATTGATTTCAAGGATTTCAGGCATTTCTCCAAAAAATTCCTGTTGTATGGTCCCAATGAGGATCAGATACGAAAATTCTTTAACGAGGATATGATCTTATTCTTTGAGACCCATTCAATCTATCATATCGAAAGCTCAGGGTCCTCCCTGTTGGTATTTCCCAAGGCCAAGATTGTTAAGTCGCACCAGATCGAGGTAATGGTAAGCTTTGTAAAAGACCTTCTTCAAAAGGTCGAAGACCATGGATCCAAGGATTGAAGAATATCTCTTAAAATTCGATGAAAGCTTTCACGAAAACCTTAGAGCGATTCATGAGCTTATCGAATTATATTTTCCTGAATTGAAGCTAAAGATCGTCTTTGACACCCCATTTTATTATTTAAAAAAGAGGGTGTTGTACTTGACTGTTTTGAATAGAAGTCATGTCAGGCTTGGTTTTTGTAAAGGGGCTGCACTTGAAAAAACGGGGTTGGTTTTTCATGGAAGCTCAAAGGAAGTAGCATATATGGATTATTTGCCTGGCCAAAAAGCAGAGTTACCAATTATCAAGGAATTGATTGAATCCGCTGTTTGGTATGAACAAAATTTAAAACAGAATTGGTGAAGGGAGTTCACTTAGTTAATTTTCGCCCCAGTTATGACTGAGAAAACTACAGATTCCAAATTCATATTAAAGAATGCTCACCTGAGTATTTTGGCCATAGTGGTATTGCATGCCTTTGCCTTAGGGGGAATCCTAAGCCCATGGTCTGAGAAGTTCATTTTGCTCACCCCTTTCCACTTGTGCATATCGATGCTATTAGTCCTGAAGAAGGAGGAAGAAGGTGGAAATACAATTTTGAGTGGGCTGATCAATATCGCCTTTGTTGGTTTCTTGATTGAGATCATTGGGACCAATACCGATTGGATCTTTGGGAAGTACGCCTTTGGAAAAGCCTTTGGGCCCAAAATAGCTGGCACTCCCCCATTAATTGGCTTGGTTTGGGGCTTGTTCACTTTTACAGCTGTTCAGACATCAGAGTTGGTTATTAAGAATAAATGGATCGGGGCAACCGTCGCTGCCCTTTTGATTACAGGATTAAATTGGATGATGGAACCTTTAGCTCCTAAACTTAATTTCTGGTTTTGGGATGAGGGCGGTTCTGGTGCCGGATGGCATGACTACATAGGTAGTTTTATCCAGGGATGGATATTTTCCTTTTATCTGTACTCCAAGATCAAAGACGTGGGTAACATAGTGGGACTGGTATTTCTCGTTACCCAAACAGTATTCTTCCTTCTACTTAGAAACCTACTTTAAATTGAACAGATCTCTTCTTTTTTGTTTGCCATTCCTTTGGTTGGCTTTCAGTTCTTGCGACTCAACCAAGTATGCCTTTGATTACGACAAGGAGGCAGACTTTGAATCCTTTAAAACCTATAAATTCCTGCCCTGGGCTCCCGACAATTCAAAAAGGGTCAACGATCTTGACAAAGACAGGTTGTATGACGCGATCAGAAGTGAATTGGAAATCAGGGCAATCCAGGAGGTCGCAAAGGATCCCGAGATGTTTGTTAACATCCATGTAATCCTTCAGGAAAAGACAGGGGTAACCGCATATTCAGACTATTATAGTCCTTATGGATATTCCTATGGTTTTGGATATGGTTATGGTTACGGTACCACCCGATATAGTGAATACTCCTACACGGATGGAACAATTGTAATCGATGTATTTGATGCCAAACAAAAGAAATTGGTTTGGCAGGTTTCGGCGGCTGGAGAAGTTTCGGAAAATCAAAAGTCCTATCAAAAAGAGGCTGAGATCAGAAACTTGATGCGAAAGCTCTTTAGCTTTTATCCGGTGAAGCCCCGGAAATAAAAAAAGCCCGGTCTCCCGGGCTTTTCCTTTTGATCCGTTTGATATTTATTCAATCGTGATCCTTCTGGCAGCACGCTTGCTTCCATCATTGATCTCAATGAAATAGATACCCGCGGGTAAATCGCTTACATCAAGTTGCTCTTTGATCAATCCATTGGTGTTCAACTCACCATACTTGTGAGTTCTTCCAAACGCATCAACCAATCTGAAGCTAACAGATGAAGAATTCTGATTCTCTAACTCAATGGTAAGTTGGTCAGCTACTGGATTTGGATATATGCTCAATGACTTGCCAAAAGCGTCCTCCAATCCACTTACAACCGAAACAGTAGCACACATGGAGTCAGATCCATTTGCATTTGTTGCCGTCAAACAAGCTGTATATGATCCATTTGCAGCATAAGTGTGGGTTGGGCTTTGCATAGCACTGGTATTACCATCACCAAAGTCCCATGCCCAGGTACTTGGTGCTCCTGTTGAAGCATCTGTGAAAGCAACTTCAAGGCCATTTGGCACAAAGGAGAACCCTGCTGTAGGAGCAGATCCTGAGGCATCTGAGATCATTACGTCATCAAACGCAAATCCTTCGTTATTGGTGTTTCCATCTGAAATGAACCTGAACCTTACCTGAACATCAGCTTGTCCAGCGTAGGAATTCAAATCATGCGAAGCAGCTAACCAGCCTCCAGAACTTGAAGCACCATCGCCATTCCAGGCAGCTGGAAGTCCATTCACGAGATTAGCACTGTTGCTGTTATACCAGTTTGTGCCGGTTCCTAATCCACCAACGGTGGCCCAGGCTGGAGAGCTAGCAGACCTTGCTTCAAGGATAGCAGCATCCCAGTCGGTTTCGATATCCCAATAGATGTTTGCATCGATCTGTGGCATGGTAACCCCGGTCAGATCAAAGCAAGGGGAAGTAACCCATGCATCCTGCGCATCTCCATAGTTTCCGCTAAGATTCGTTACCCATGCGTTTGGAGCAGAAGCTGCCGAGTTAATGACTGTTCCCGAAGGAGCTCCCAAAGCCCAATCGTTAATGCTTGAAGCAGCATTATTAGAAGACCAATCCTGGCCTGCTCCATCAAAATTTTCAGAAGCAGGGAATGAACTTACGGTTGGGAATTTAGCAACCTTGATCGTGCCTGCCGTATCATTAATTGGCAATGCGTCGCCAGGCTGTGTCAAATAAGCATCAAATGTGTACTCACCATTGTTATTCAAAGTCTCATTTACCGTGATAACAGCACTTGAATCCGTTTGAATAGCAACCACCTCAAAAGCATTCATTGAAACATTGGTACTTGGTCCAACAAGATCATAGTGATAGAATACTGTATCTGTAGTGGTCAATCCCTGGTTGGTAACACGAAGCTCAAAGGTTCCGTTGGTGGAACCGCAATCGTTTGAAGAGGTTCCATTATCGCTCAAGGCAAGGTCAACAGCAGGAAGGTCGTAACCTAATCTTAGCTGTGTTCTCCAAACCGCAGTTGCACCGAGGTTATCAGTATGACCCGTTGTGTTGAAGTACCTCGCCATTCCAGGACTAACAGATGTATTAGCAACATAAGATGCCTCAGCACCTCCCTGGTTAGAAGTAGTCCATTCAAATGCCAGATAGACTCCATCTCCTGTATAGCCAAATTTGTTCTGTAGGATCACATCCATTGGGCCCACTGTGGTATCAATCGTTAAGGGTCCAACATAAACGGTATCCATACCTACAATAGCTCCAGACCAGGAAAGGCCTTTATTATAAGTGGCGTCAGTTGTATTGGAAAGGAGAATAACAATGTTTCCACTGACCTGAGGTGTTGCCAATGGTGTTAGAACATTCCATCCAACTACAGCTACGCTGTCTCCATTTGGGAAAATAGGGCTTACCTCGGTACTTGGGTACAACCCAACATATCTTTGGAATCCGCAAGATGTACATGGGCCTCTTCTATTTGCGGAAGAAGAGCCTCCTGGTGTTTCCACAATAGAAAATTGAGCAGAAGCAACCAGCGGTGTTATTATTAACGCAATAGCAAAAAGCAATTGGTTAAAAGATCGACGGTAGTATTGATATTTCATAAATATATTTTGGTGTTTTAAACAATATTAGTCTTAACGCTGCTTATATCACGTAGAAATTAGATCAACGGTTGGTTCTAGATCTGAAATAAGCATATTCTAGGGTTAAAAATACACCCCTTCTTCTTTTTGGCCCTCATCACGAGGGGTTTCTCCTATTAATTCTTTTAGGTCAACCTCTATGGTTCGACATATTGTAGTTAGTGGAATATCGTGAGGACTGTTCTCAAATGGATTCTCGTATTGTTCTGCCAGTTTTGTAAGGGAAAAGAAAACAAAGCATATAAATATCACCAGTGGGATGGCAAAAAAATCAAGATCGGTAAAATCGTCAGCAAGGAATTCACTGACGAGGTATATCGGCAGCAAGAAGATATATACGTAAACAATTAGCCTGGCAAAAAAAGAATAGGGTTTAGGGAAAACAGTATTCTTTATCCTTTCTGCCATTCCCTGGCAATCATAGAAATCCTTAAGGACCTGATTTAATTCTCTTTGGACCATGATTCCCTCTACCCCACCCGGAACCACCTCATTTACTCTTTTGCCTTGTTGATCCAGCAAATGTGTGGGAATATTGGTCTTTTCTTTGAGCTCTTTGAGTTCGGAATCCGAAATGAAATGATTCAATTCAGAATAATCACTTTGCTTCCTCAGATGAATCCTTAATGCATGCACAAATCCAATATGGCGATCTATCAACTCCTTTTTTATCGCTGCAATTTTTTCATCCTCAAGATCAAGATCCAGCTTTACTTTATTGAGTAAATAATTTACCTGGAGAGCCCAGGACCTGCTTTTATTGACCAGATCGCCCCAAATTATCCTGGCCTCCCACCATCGTTCATAAGACTTCTGATTCATGAAGACCAGAAAAAAAGCTATAAATAGGCCAATTACTTGTAAAGATCCATGGGGTATTCCAAGGCTTAAATTGTAATTCTTGTTAATGATGAAAAAGAGAATACTTAGAGGCAGCATGAGAAACAGGAATTTCTTATCTGCAGCCCATAATTCTCTCAATGTTCGTTTTGAGGATGTGATCATCTAAGAACTGGGTTAAAACGGAATTCTGTGGTAAATTTGAAGCGATTAATGAACACCACAAAATCTTATGCTTTCAAAGGAAATTGAAGAGATACTAAATAGCCAGGTTTCACTAGAAGCTCAATCCTCGTCATTATACCTTTCAATAGGTATCTGGGCCGAAACCAAAGGTTATCATGGAGTCGCCGACTTCTTCTACTCCCATTCTGAAGAAGAAAGGGCACATATGTTGAAACTAATCAAATTCATTAACGAACGTGGGGGAAAAGCAAGGATTCCTAGTCTGGAAAAACCTCAGGATGAATTCAAAAACGTAAAAGAAGCATTTAATCTTTTGCTTCAAACGGAGAGAGATAATACTCAGAGAGTCAGTGAAATAGTTCATAAATCTCTTCAGGCTGGAGATTATACCACTCATAATTTTATGCAATGGTATGTTTCAGAGCAGATGGAGGAGGAAGCATTGGCTCAAACAGTATTAGAAAAGCTTGAAATCGCAGGCGATTCTCCTGGAGGAGGGTTTTATATGTTTGACAGAGATCTCCCTGGTCTGAAGGCGAACTTTACACCTGATTCCACTGAACCCGCTAATTAACCATAAAGGCTGTTTAGCAGAGCAGCCAATCTGAGCCCTGCCTGGAGAAGCCTTTTATCCAATAAGGCTTTATTCTTATAGATATAGGGGTACCATATGTTTCCGCTTTCAGGAAAATCGTAAACCTGGAGTCTGTATGCTTTAGATTCATTTGCCCAATCCAGTACTCCTCCACTTTGCCAATTTTCTATAGTTTCTTTTGAAACGGTGTCGAGAGAAGTTGCATACTCTGTATAGCTAAGCCCTACATGATCTATCATTTCACTATCCCAAACCCGGTGCAGGTTGGTCGTTTTCCCGAAGAACTTGACAGAAACATCATTCCCACCCTTATCTTTTCCATTTCCCACATGCAAAGGTTGGTGAAGGTCGCCAACCAAATGAACAATACACATAAGTGCGAAGGCTTCATTCTTTCCAAATTTCTTTTCTTTTATTTCCCTGGAAAAAGAATCAATTGCCATGATAACATCTCCCTCTTTCGGAGTTCCCGCTTCAGCATAACTTGAACTATCGGGGATGGTGGCATAATGCCAAGCTCTAAATGAATTGTACCTTGGATCAGACTTGATAAAGTCCATGTAGTTAGAAACTATGGCCAGACTCTGGCCATTTAGGACTTCTGAAATATTCTTTTTTGCCTTTTTTGATAAATGGACATCAGCGATTCTACCCACTATCCTATGACCTGTGCTTCCCCATCCATATACCGAGCCATTAGTAAAAAACAGGAGGAACAAAATCTGAAAAATTCTATTAATACTCATTAGGAACTTTGATTATTCAATTGTTGAGCTAAAAATTAATAGTTTAAGCCCTTCAAAAAAGACCATAATTTTTCAATGGTGAAACCTATACTAAGAACTCTTTCCCTTCTCTTCTTTATATCCCTGGTTATTGGTGCTTGCAAGGAGGAAAAGGGCCCACCTAAAATGATCCTTGATATTCCTGTGGTCGAGGCTGAAAGCAAACAAGTTCCCATTTTGAACGACTTTGTAGGTCAAACCTATGGATACTTTGATATTGCAATACGTGCTAGGGTCGAAGGATTCCTTACAGGAATGCATTTCGAAGAAGGAACTTTTGTAAAAGAGGGCCAACTACTCTATTCAATTGATGAAGAACCCTTCAAAGCAAAACTTGCTGAAGCGCAAGGTCAAGTGGCAGCTGCAAAAACGGAACTGGCTCTTGCTAAAAGCGACTTAGACAGAATCAAACCACTTGCTGAAGTAAATGCTGTCGCAAAAAGTGATCTTGATGCCGCTGAGGCTAACTATGAGGCCGCTCAAGCTCGGCTGAAAGCCACTCAGGGAACCTTAAAATATGCTCAGATTGAATTAAGCTATTGTAAGATCAAGTCTCCTATAGATGGCTTAATTGGAAAAACTGAAGCCAAGGTCGGTGACTTCGTTGGGCGAGACCCAAATCCCGTGGTTCTGAACGCTGTGTCTCGAATTGATACCATCCAAGTTAGATTTTCAATCTCTGAATCAAAATACCTTCAACTGGCGAGAGCGATAACCACTAACGAACGAGGGCAGCAAGATTCAGATGCAAGAGATACTGAATCTGCAAATGAAAAAACATCTATTCGATTAATCCTTGCAGATGGAAGCCTCTATGAATATGAGGGAAAATTTGACTTTTCGGACAGAGAGGTTGACCCCACAACAGGAACTCTTCTTCTGCAGGTGAGCTTTCCTAATAAATCCAATATTCTACTTCCCGGGCAATTCGCCAGAATCCGGGTAGCAGTGGATATCGTCCGAGACGGAATCCTGGTTCCACAGCGTTGTATAAAAGAGACACAGGGTCAGCATCAGGTTTTTGTGGTAAATCCTGAAAATGTGATTGAGGCCAAAACGGTTAAAGTTGCCAACAAAATGGATAGTATGTGGTTGGTGACCAGCGGACTTGAAGTCGGTCAAAAGGTGGTTTATGGGGCTGTTCAGAAGGTGAGTGCCGGCATGGAGGTCAACCCCAAATTAGTTGGAAAATCTGAAGAATAAGTTAGATGTCTAAATTCTTCATAAACAGGCCAATCGTCGCAATGGTGATCTCCATTGTGACCGTAATTGTGGGAGTAGTTTCCTTATTAGGATTACCGGTAGCTCAATATCCGGATATTACTCCTCCTCGGGTAAAGGTTTCTACAACCTATACGGGTGCCAATTCCATTTCGGTTGAGAAATCCGTTGCGACACCTCTAGAAGAAAAATTAAATGGGGTTGAGGGAAGTATATACATGCAATCCATCAACGCAAATGATGGTACCATGACCATCAATGTGTCGTTCGAGGTGGGTACCGATCCAGATATGGATAATGTATTTACCCAAAACAAGGTTTCTACGGCCACGCCGAAACTTCCCGAAGAGGTGAAGAAATTCGGGGTGGACACCAAGAAGGCGATGGCCTTTCCTCTCCTTTTGGTAACGCTCACGTCTCCAGATGGCACCTATGACAAGAAGTTCTTGTCCAATTATGCAAAGATCAATGTGAATGATCTTTTGGCCAGAATCCCTGGAGTCGGTGAGGTGATGATATTTGGAGCAGCGGATTACGCTATGAGATTCTGGATCAAACCAGATAAGCTGGCATCTCTAAAGATGACTGTATCTGAGATCATTAACTCAATCAAGGAGCAGAACGTGATTGTTCCTGGAGGATCCTTTGGAGCCGAGCCTGCTCCACAGGGAACTGAATTCACCTATAATGTACTCCTAAAAGGTCGTTTAGAAACCGAAAAGGAATTTGGAGAGATCGTAATACGGACCAATCCAAACGGTTCTCAGGTTAAACTGAAAGATGTTGCCAGGATAGAATTGGGAGCAGAGCTCTATAATTCGTTTACAAGATTGAACCAAAAGGATGCAGCTGTAATTGTGGTCTATCAGACACCAGGTTCTAATGCACTTGACATTGCAAACCAGATCAAGGTCAGTATGGAAGAACTTGCTCCAAGCTTTCCAAAAGATCTTCAATACGATATTAGTCTGGATACCACTTTGGCCATCACAGCTGGAATCGAAGAGATCATCATCACTCTTATTGAAGCCCTTGCTTTGGTAATACTGGTGGTTTTCATCTTCCTTCAAGATTGGAGGTCAACGGTGATACCCTCCGTTGCAATTCCGGTATCCTTAATTGGAGCTTTCGTCCTCTTCCCTCTTTTAGGGTTTTCAGTTAATGTGCTTTCTCTGTTGGGTTTGGTCCTTGCTATTGGTATAGTGGTGGATGACGCCATTGTAGTGGTTGAGGCTGTTACCGTAAACATTGAGAAGGGAATGACTCCGAAGGAGGCCACTAAAGCTGCAATGGATGAAGTAAGTGGTCCCGTAGTTGCCACAACCTTGGTACTTATTGCAGTATTTGTTCCTGTGGCATTTGTTCCTGGAATTACCGGATCTTTATATCAACAGTTCGCAATAACCATTGCGGTATCGGTTGCATTCTCTTCCATCAATGCACTTTCACTTTCTCCCGCTCTTTGTTCCTTGCTTTTAAGGAAGCAGGAACCCAGCAAAGGGATCGTGGGCAAATTCTTTAGTGCTTTCAATCGAGGCTTTGAAAAAGTAACTCATCAATATCTGGGACTTACCTCCTCCCTTCTCCATAAACTAAAAAGGGCCGCAATAGGCGTGGGAATAGTGATTGGACTTTTCGTTTTTCTATCCAGCAGAGTTCCTGGAGGATTTATTCCTGAAGAGGATATGGGGTACCTTTTGATCAATATCCAACTTCCGGAAGCAGCTTCATTGCAACGTTCTGATCAGGTCGCCAGGAAGGTTGAAGGAATTCTAAGTCAGCAGGATGGGATAGAATATTATACCACAGTAACAGGATATAGTCTTTTATCCAGTACCTACTCAACCAGCTCCTGCTTTCTCTTTATCTCCTGTACTCCTTGGGATGAAAGGCCAGGCCTTACAGCAAAGGAGATCGCTGAGCAACTCAATATGAAGTTCGGAGTTGGTGTTCCTGAAGCAATCGCTGTGGCCTTTGGCCCTCCAGCTATTCCAGGTCTGGGTAATGGTGCAGGATTTTCAATATTTATCCAGGATAAAGGAGGAAATGATCCAAGATATCTAGAAGAACATACCAAGGAATTTATCAACGCGGTTAATCAGAGGCCGGAAGTTGGAAGAGCCTTTACGCTATTTAATTCCTCTGTTCCACAGAGATATATGGACATAGATCGGGACAAAGCACTAAAGCTGGGAATACCTTTGAGTGATGTTTATAGCACGGTTGGGGCTTTTCTAGGTGGAACCTACATAAATGATTTTAATCGTTTCGGAAGGCTTTATAAAACCTATATCCAAGCCGAACCTGAATACAGAGTAGGGCCCGAAATGATGCCCATGTTCTTTCTAAGGACGAACAATGAAGAAATGGTTCCCTTATCCACCATTGCTAATGTAGAGCCTACCTATGGTCCCGAGTACACAAACAGGTTCAACCTTTACAGAGCCGCTGAGGTTACCGGTGCTCCTGCTCCTGGGTTTACCTCGGCACAGGCCTTGGCAGCACTTGAAGAAGAAGCCAGAAGAGTTCTACCTGGAGATATGGGCTATGCCTGGAATGCCATGTCCTATCAGGAAAAAGCCGCCGAAGGAACGGCTGCTATTATTTTTCTCTTCTCGTTGGTGTTCGTATTCCTAATCCTGGCAGCACAATACGAAAGTTGGTCTCTTCCATTTAGCATTCTGATGGGAATCCCCTTTGCATTGTTCGGGGCATTCTTTGGTTTATGGTTTGCCAGATTGTTCAGCGAAACATATGAGAACAATATTTTCGCCCAAATTGGTTTGGTTCTTCTTATTGCCTTGGCTGCAAAGAATGCGATTCTCATCGTTGAGTTCGCCAAGATCAAATTCGAGGAAGGCATGAGTTTGGTCGAAGCCGCTAAGGAATCTGCAAAGCTTCGCTTCAGACCTATCCTGATGACCGCATTTTCCTTCCTGCTTGGAGTAATACCTCTGTTGACCGCAACAGGTTCAGGATCGGAGGCAAGAAAGGTCATGGGCGTTGATGTATTCAGTGGGCTATTATTCGCAACATTGTTTGGAGTATTCTTCACTCCTGCTCTTTATGTAATAGTCGGAAAGCTTTTCGGCTATGAAAAGAATAGGAAAAAAGCTGAGGAGGGCGAAGCATAATGAAATTCTTTGCCAGACTTCTACCTGTTCTTTCAATGCTGCTTCTTTTTCAGTGCAAAGTAGGTCCGAACTACCAAAGGCCAACCGTAGAATTTAATGAACAATACAGATTCGACTCTCTTCAAACCGATACATTGGCTAATGTTCCCTGGTGGGAAATCTTCCAGGATTCCACTCTTATTGAACTGATTACTATTGCTCTGGAGGAAAATAAGGACATAAAGGTCGCTGCCGCCCGCATAGAAGAATCAAGAGCTGCTCTGGGATATTCTAAAGCTGATATTGCTCCTTCTATTGACTTTCAGGGCCAGGTTGGAGTCTCGAATATAATCTTTGCCAGTATGGAGCAAACCAGCGCAAGGGATATCTATTTCCTAGCCCCCACTCTTTCCTGGGAAATCGACTTCTGGGGTAAGATCCGCAGATCCAATGAAGCTGCAAGAGCTGAACTATTTGCTTCTGAATTTGGACATCGGGTTGTCGCCATGAATCTGATATCGGATGTCGCTTCCAAATACTTCCTTTTGCTGGACCTAAAAAACCGTTATGATATCTCGGTTCGAAGAGCTGAATCAAGAAGGAAGTCCAGAGAGCTGATTCAGAAAAGATTCGAGAAGGGAATAGTTGCTGAGATTGACCTCGCTCAGGCCCAAACACAGGAAGCCATAACGATGGCTATGATTCCAAAATTTGAAAGGGAGTATAAAAAGGCGGAAAACTCGTTGAGTATCTTATTGGGAAGAAACCCAAAAGAAATTGAAACACCCAGGAGCCTTTTTGATCAACAAATTAGCATCCAGCTCCCTCCTGGGTTGCCTTCTCAATTATTGGATAGAAGGCCAGACGTAATGCAAGCCGAAGCAATGCTCGCTGCCCAACATGCTCGTATTGGAGTTGCTCAGGCTTTAAGATTTCCTTCCTTTAATATTATGGGTGTGCTTGGAGTTGCTAGCAGTGACCCCACTACCTTACTTACCGGAGAAGCCATAGTAGGAACCCTAATGGGACAGATCATGGGACCGCTTTTTCAATTTGGAAAAAACAAACGTCGAGTTGAGGTAGAAAGAAAGAGAACTGAGCAATTGATCTATACCTATGAGAACACCATACTAAGAGCTCTTAGAGATGTTGAAGATGCATTGGTCTCCGTGAAAACCTTTGAGAAAGAGCATGATGCCAGGATGTATCAAAAAACTTCTTCCATTAAGGCTACTGATTTGGCCAACGAACGCTATGAAAAGGGAGTTACCAGTTTCCTTGAAGTTCTTGATTCTGAAAAATGGACTTTGATGGCAGAGCTTTCGGAATCCGAAGCCAGACAACTGAAACTTAACTCCATGGTTCTTCTTTATAAAGCACTGGGTGGAGGATGGGATTCCGTAGAGTCGCCTCTACCCGCAGAGGATAAGGAATCGATAGACCATGACAGGAGGCAGGAAGAAAAGCAGAAAAGCAAAAAGGAATAATACCTAAGCTTTTTTCATCCATTTATTTCTAAAAAAAAAGAAAACGGGAATTGCTAAAAAGGTAAGATCCCATAACAGCGGCTTGACCCATGCCATAAGCATGGCTACTAAACCAATGACAGGTTCTGTAAGCAAATCTTTTTTTATCTGAGTAATTGTGCCTTGATCAAGTTCCGAACTGACTAACCTATGGTCATGGGTGGCATAGGACCATGCCAAAAAGGAAAATACACCAGCAAGAAACATATCAATACTATAGAATGCTCTAATGCTAAAATTGTCCGGAAATACAGACATCATTTGATTGGCAAATGGAAGCAAAAGAATGAACGCAAAATACAGTAGTGAGTACATCAAATGACTTGTACTTGTCTTTTGAAGGTGCTTTCCATGGTCAACATTCTTTACCCAATAGATCGCCATTATGATAAAGGTTATCAGGTATATGAACATATTCTCTAATTGCTTAAACAGTTCATATGTCACCTGTTTATCACTCATCTCTTCCCCTATCCTTGGTAATTCAATGGTCAGGACCATCAGAGTCATGCCCAATGCAAAAATGAGGTCCGTCATATTCCAAAGCCTCTTCAAGGGGGCTTCTTTTGTTAGCCTTTCTTTGGGAATTACCTTTTGAAAAATATCTTTAGCCATGGAAGTATAGTCCTCCTAATACTAGTGATTTATAGCACATTATGAAAAGAAGAGAGTTTGTCAAGAATTCCGCCTTAAGCGGTGCTGCTGTTGGAATAGCAGGTTTGTCCCTAAGTTCAGCCACAGCCGGAAAGAACAGCATTACTATGGGTTTGATCGGGGTTGGTCTAAGGGGACGGAACCATCTGAACCTCCTATTGAGAAGATCAGATGTCAATGTCAAAGCCATTTGTGATATAGACCCACAGGCAATCGCGGCAAGCAAGGAAATGTTTGAAAAACAGGGCAAAACCCTTCCTGTTGTTTACGATAGAAATAATGAGTCTTTCTACGACATGCTCCAAAAGGAAAAGCTTGATGGAGTTATTATCAGCACTCCCTGGAAGTGGCATGTTAGTATGGCTGTGCTAGCCATGAAAGCAGGAGCTTATGTTGGTTTAGAAGTACCCGCTGCAATTACCATTGAAGGATGCTGGGATCTAGTGAAAACTTCGGAGTCAACCAAAAAGCCTTGCATGATCATGGAGAATGTCTGCTACCGAAGAGATGTAATGGCCGTGTTGAATATGACACGAGAAAATGTGTTTGGGGAATTGACCCATATGGAATGCGGTTATCAGCACGATCTTCGTGGGGTCAAATTCAATGATGGCAAAAGTCCTTATGGAAAGGGGGTTGAATTCGGAAAGAACGGCTACTCAGAATCTAAATGGAGAACTCTTCATTCTGTTTCCAGGAACGGAGACCTCTATCCTACCCATGGTATTGGTCCGGTTGCTAAGATGCTTGGGATCGAACGGGGAAATCGTTTTGTCAGACTCAATAGCATGGCCACCAAATCGCGAGGACTTCATAAATACATAGTAGAACATGGAAGTCCGGGGCATCCCAATGCCAATGTAAATTTTAAACTGGGCGATGTGGTCACCACCTTGATCCAGACGGAAAATGGAGAAACTGTGACACTTCAGCATGATACCAATTCACCCAGACCTTATTCTTTAGGATTCAGAGTTCAGGGTACCAAGGGGATTTGGATGGATCTGAATAAATCCATCTACATTGAGGGAAAATCCCCAAATCCTCATCAATGGGAGGAAGCTCAATCCTGGTTGGACAAACATGACCATCCGCTTTGGAAGAAATATGGATCCGATGCTGATGGAGCAGGACACGGAGGAATGGACTTCTTTGTGGTTCACGCCCTCGTGGAATCAATTAAGGCTGGAAAAAATACACCCCTGGATGTTTATGATGCAGCAACCTGGAGTGCGATCTCTCCTCTTTCTGAAAAGAGTATTGAGAATAATGGTTCTTCGGTTGAATTTCCTGATTTCTCAAATGGAAAATGGAAAACCAGGAAGGAAGTTTTTGCTTTGGACGACGCTTACTAGGTCATAGGCAGAATTCCGGATTCCAAAAGCTTCCTGACCTATTGAATTTCCGAATCTCTCGCCAGGGATCTCCATAGCCAAATAAAAATACTGAGTCCCAGAATAAGCAAAATTGCCCCTTGAATTCTTTCGGAGAAAAGAACCATTCCAAAACCGAATAAAAGGGAATAGATAGAAAGGGCTCCCATCAGCATTCGAAGTATTCCTTTTGGGACTGTCCAACTTGACCCTGAATTTTCAAATCTCTTCCATCCCGGGCCGCCAGGCTTTATCTTTTCCACAAAGTTTTGAAGCACTTTATCATCCGTTGGCTTTGAAAGCATGGCAACTCCGATCCATGCGATGGAGGTGCCAATTATTCCAATTAGTAATTGCTCAGTTGTTGAAAAGGGATCGAAGCCAAGATTGGTATGAATAAACTGAAAATACAATGCAAAAAAGAAGCTGACGAACATGGCGGTGATTTCGGACCATGCATTGATACGCCACCAGAACCACCTTAGAATGAATATCAATCCTGTCCCGGCTCCTATTTGAAGAAGGATGTTAAAGGCTTCTAAGGCATGACTTAATGCCAGTGCTAAGATTGTGGCTAAAAGCATCAAAACAACAATAGAGAGCCTTCCAACCCATACCAATTTAGTTTCGCTCGCTTCAGGGTAGATAAATCTCTTGTAAACATCTAGTACCAGGTAGGAAGAACCCCAATTCAAATGAGTGCTTAAAGTGGACATCAGAGCGGCAATCAGGGATGCCAGAACAAGACCCGCCCAACCCTTAGGTAAAAGACTTAGCATGGCGGGATAAGCCATATCATCATTGATCATGGCAGCAGGGATCTCGGGAAAAGCTCTTTGAAGGCTTTCCAGATCAGGGAAGATCACTATGGAAGCGAGAGCCACAATGATCCAGGGCCATGGTCTTAATGCATAATGAGCCAGATTGAAGAACAAGGAAGATCTCATTGCGTCCCTTTCAGTTTTGCTGGCCAGAATCCGTTGTGCGATATATCCTCCTCCCCCGGGTTCTGACCCTGGATACCAAACACTCCACCATTGAACTGCTAAAGGAATTATGAAAAGCGTAAAAAGAAGATCTCCATCCTTTGGCACAAAGTTGCTTAGCTCTTTCACCTCCGGCCTTTGAAGAAGCTCACCTAGGCTGGAGACGCCTGAAGCATCGATTGCATAATTAGCTGCATAGATGGCTCCTGTCATAGCAAGAATGAATTGAAAGAAATCGGTAAGGATAACTCCCCTGAATCCTCCCAAGACGCTATAGACAAGGGTAATCAAAGAGATGAATCCTATTGATTCAAATGCTCCCAGACCAAGAAATACCGCACCTAGCTTAATTCCTGCCAAAAGGACGGTAGCCATGATCATCGAATTAAAGAATACACCTAAATAAATAGCCCGGAAGATCCTTAGAAATTTTGCCCCCTTACCAGAGTATCTCAATTCATAGAATTCAAGGTCAGTGGCTATTCCGGATTTTCTCCATAGTCGGGCATAAATGAAAGTCGTAAGCATGCCAGTAAGCAGAAAGGCCCACCAAACCCAATTCCCTGCAATTCCATTTTTTCTAACTATATCTGAAACAAGATTAGGCGTGTCAGCAGAAAAGGTTGTAGCCACCATTGAAACACCAAGTAGCCACCAGGGCATACTTCTTCCTGATAAAAAAAACTCCGAAAAGCCTTCTTTCGCTCTTTTTGATGCTATCAGACCGATCCCGAGGCTTATCAGGAAAAATCCGATCAGAATGGTCCAATCAATTGAATAAAGTTTCATTTTCGCTTTGAGCTTCACAAAGAAAATGAATCCCGGAAATCCTAATATAAGCTTGGTGATATTAGCCGCAGGGGCATCAAAGAGATTTGAGGGTTACAAGCAGTTCGCAGATGTAGGGCCCAATAAAGAAAAGATCTGGGAGTACAGCATATACGATGCTTATCAGGCCGGCATTAAGAAAATCCTTTTTATCACGCGTTCAGATCTGTTGGAAAACCTTCAACGCTTAGTTTTTAAACGCTTTCCCCAAGGCCTGGAAGTTGACTTTGCCGTTCAAAGCTTGCCTACTGGATTACGCGAGGAAAGATCGAAACCTATGGGCACAGGTCATGCCCTAATAACCGCACTTCCCCATCTTGAAGGCGAATTCTTTTTGATCAATGGAGATGATTATTACGGGGACAGCATTTTTAAGGATAGCCTGTCGGAGACAATAAACGGAGCTGTCAACCCTCCATTTGTTGGAGCCTTTCCCTTATCAAAAACCTTATCAAACTCGGGTCCCGTCAACAGGGCAATCATAAAAGGAGATGGTGTTAATGTTGAAAGTTTGATCGAATTTACCGGCATAGAAAAGAAGGACCAAGAAGTATCGGGTGACTGCTCGGATTGGCAAGATCAAAGATTAAGTGATAGTGATGCGGTGTCAATGAATTTTTGGTACTTGAACAAGGATCATTTCAAAGGGATCCTTAACGATTTCAATCAGTTCCTGAAAGGATTGGAAAACCCCACCTCCGGTGAATATATGTTGCCCGATGTGATATTTAGAACTTTGGAATTCCCTATCAAATACAAGGTCATTGGAAAAGAATGGTGTGGATTAACTCACCCAAATGACCTCATCCAAGCTCAATACTTCTTTGCTGAGAAACACAACCACGGATCCTATCATCAAAAACTTTGGAGTTGATCCCTATTCGCATCAAAGAAGAATGGCAGATCGTTGAAGTCCAAGGACTGGGCACTGGTTTGATCAATGATTCATTTCGGGTTACCAATAAAGCAGGTGAGAGTTTCATCCTTCAGAAAATAAATTCTAAGGTTTTTAAGGATCCCGGATTGATACAGAGGAACCTGAAGGCATTCTTAAGCTTTATGGATGAAAAATGGAGCCAAATTGGACTCCTGGAACCGAAATTGATATCTGAACTAGAGCTTGGGGAAAAATCCACAGGCAGCCTAGATTTATGGCGTTTAATGAAGTACTTCCCAAAGCTGGAAAGTCTTACTATGGCATCCAATAGTAAGCAGCTGGCTTCATTGGGAGAAAAATATGGGTTGTTAATCAATTTGCTTCGCGAACTTTCCCCGGATAAAATATATGTGCCTCTTCATGGCTTTTTTGACAGCCAAAGTCGATTTGAGCAATTGGTAAAAGCTGAGAGTAAAAAGCTTCAAAGTGATCTCGAAACTCAAACTGCCTTTCAAAAATTAACTGATCATTATGAAGAGCTGGACCCTTCAAGATTAACAGACTGCTTTGACCAGGTATGTATCAATGACTGCAAGATTGGAAATGCATTGTTCGAGAGAGATTTGGTCAAGGCTATCATTGATTTTGATACGATGATGGTTGGTAGCCCCTACTTTGAATATGCAGATCTATTCAGGTCTTCTTGCTGGGACCTAGATGAAAGTTCAAATCTGATGCCTTCATTTAAAGCGGGTTATTTTGAATCTGTCTCAAAAGGATTCTGGAATCAATCCCTGGTAAACTCAATTGCATTTGAACCTGGATTAGCTTTGGAAGCAATAAAGAACCTTATTTGGCAGCAAAGCAGCAGATTTCTTTCTGATCATTTTCAAGGAGATACTTATTACAAAACGGAATTTATGGGACAGAATCTTCAAAGAGCCAAGAATCAATTGCATCTACTTGAAAAAACCTTGGAAATGGAACCAAGGTTATTATTAGATTTGGAACAGTATATTTTAAACAAGAAAACTAAAGCATGAAGGTCTATTTTCGACTTTTTCTCCTGTTCGCAATCATATCCCTATGGGGATGCTACCCAAAGGGACCTGAATTTATTCAGGATCTTGATATTGCCCTGACCCATCGCTCTCCGACATTTGACTTTGACGAGCACAAGACATTTTTCATTTATGACTCCATCAACTGGGTCACAAATGTGGAATCCTTCGAGCCAGATCGGGCATTCGAAATAGAAATCATCAGAGAGGTGATAGATCAAATGAAAGCCCGGGGGTATGATTCGGTATCAACCATCGCAGATACAGTTGATTATACGAACCCGGCTAATCCTGATCTGATCATGGTAGTATCAGGCATTTATTCCAGAAACAGTGGAACAGTTTGGTACCCGATTGGTGGTTGGGGATGGGGTTATGGCTGGGGCTGGGGCTGGGGCTGGGGAGGCTGGGTGCCTTCCACCTATTCCTATACAACAGGCTCGGTGATCATGAACCTTGGGTACTTCAAAGGAGGAGATCCTGTAACCGATAGGTTTCCTCTTACTTGGGAAGGTGCCATTAATGGACTTGCGAGTTCAAGTAATTCCAACAATCAAAGTCGTGTAATTGCAGGGATAGGTCAGGCATTTGAACAATCACCTTATATACAGGCCTCAACCAATTGAATATGAGAAACATATACATAACAATGCTAGTGGTGTTTGCAGGATTGTCGGCCTCTGCACAAGGTTCCATGTTCGGCATGTCCTATCAAATGGCCCTACCCGTAGGTACTACCGCCGACTTTATTAGCAGCTTCAGTGGAAGAGGTTTTGGAATCGATTACAAGGGATTTGTTTCACCAGATGTAACCGTTGGGGGTTCAGTTGGTTGGAATGTTTTCTATGAAGCAAAACCAGAAGCCACTTATTTTCTTGATGGCGGGAATACTGCGGTAACGGGACAACAGTGGAGATACATAAACTCCTTCCCTTTTTTATTAACCGTTGATTACTTCCTTGGAGACTACGGGGATCCAAGGATCTTTGTCGGCGGAGGAGTTGGGGCTTATCGGATTTACCAAAGGACCGATATGGGAATCTATACCATTGAGCCAAGGGAATGGCATCTTGGCATTGCTCCTGAAGTTGGAGTTGCAGTACCCATGAATCGGGATGCATACTTTTTGGGTAGTTTGAGGTTTAATTATGCATTTGCATCAGGTTCTATTGATAATGTTTCGTACCTGGGAGTAAATGTTGGATTTGCCTGGAACTAGGGAAAAATTAACGCAAACAAATAAGGGGCTTATGCCCCCTTTTTATTTATCACCCTGCCTGAGAATCAATCTGAGGCTTTGGTCAAAAGTGAGATAGCTCCATGCCCAATTCAGGAATATGAAGACCTTATTCTTCACACCCAATATTTGAGCAAGATGAACAGCTAACCAAAAAACCCAGGCAAGAAACCCTTGAAAACGCATGAAGGGAAGATCAGCCACGGCCAAGTTTCTTCCAACAGTAGCCATACTTCCCAAGTCCTTATAACTAAACTCTTTCCATCCTTTCTTAGTTCTAAGGTTCTTTGCCAGGAGATTAGCCTGTTGAATGGCTACTTGAGCCACCTGCGGATGGCCTTCCGAATACGTTCCTTCGGCCATCTGAGCAATATCACCCAAAGCATAGATATTTTCCTTTCCTTGAAGCCTGTTGAATCTATCCACCAGGAACCTTCCTCTTGAAGAAAAGCTTCCTTCAAGCCCATGGATATTGATTCCTTTTACTCCAGCAGCCCAAATGAGCGTCTTTGAATGAAGATCCTCCGAATCTTTTACTCTTACCATTTCACCATCATAATCTTCTACTAAAGCTTGAGTTTTTACCTGAACACCCAGCTTCTTTAGATAATCCTCTGCCTTCCTTGAAGAGGCTTCAGACATTCCAGGCAATAATTTTGGACCAGCCTCAAGAAGACTTATGGTCATTTGATTGAAATCCAATTCCGGGAAATCGACAGGAAGCACATATTTCCTCATTTCAGAAAGGGCTCCACTAACCTCAACACCGGTTGGACCACCTCCTACCACCACAATGTTCAATAGGGATCTTCTTAAGGCCTCATCCATCTCGTTAATTGCCTTTTCAAAATTGCTCAGGATCTTATTTCTCAGGAACAAGGCCTCCCCTACGCTTTTCATGGGAAGGCTGTTCTTTTCAATGTTCGCGTTGCCAAAGAAGTTGGTGGTTACACCTGTGGCAATTACCAAATGGTCGTAGGAGATCTTTCCTAAAGATGTTTCGACATAACTCTCCGAGCTCTCAACCTTCAGCAACTCTGCCATACGGATATGAACATCTTTCTTTTTATGAAAGACCTTTCTAAGGGGAAAACTTATTGAGCTGGGTTCTAACCCCGCAGTGGCTACCTGATAGAATAGTGGTTGAAACTGGTGGTAATTATGCCGGTCGATCAGTACAATCTGAAAACCTTTTCCTGCAAGAGACCACATGAGTTTTAGGCCTCCAAACCCAGCTCCAATGATTATGATCCTGGGTTTCTCTGTTTCCGGAATATTTTCCAGATTGAATCTCTTCATGCTAAGTATTTCTTGGGGCGAATTTATTCAGACTTTGCCATCAAAACCCCTAATGGACGACATTAAGTTCTGTTAAATCTCATATTTTCGCAGCATTGGAGAGTTGAAAACACCTAGCCTAAAAAATTGTTATCTTTTAAGGATATCCTAGCCAAACAAGGAGTATGAGTGATCTTAAACTAATCAGGGAAAGCGCCCGAGATTTTGCAGAAAAATATATTCGTCCACACGTCATGGAATGGGACGAAAGCCAGTTTTTTCCCGTAGACCTTTTCAAAGAAATGGGACAACAGGGATTCATGGGGGTGCTGGTCCCAGAAGAGTATGGTGGAGCAGGTTTGAACTATGAAGCCTACATAGCCATCCTCATTGAAATATCGAAAGTTTGTGGTGGAATTGGGTTAAGTCTTGCAGCCCACAACTCCCTTTGCACAGGACATATCCTTACTGAGGCAAATGAGGAGCAAAAGAAAAAGTACCTCCCAAAATTAGCTTCCGGAGAATGGATCGGGGCCTGGGGCCTAACCGAGGTTGGGACAGGATCAGATGCGATGAACATGTCTACCACTGCGGTTCTGGATGGAGATGAATGGGTATTGAATGGCTCCAAGAATTTTATCACCCATGGGATCAGTGGAGATGTTGCGGTTGTAATTGCAAGGACCGGAGAACCAGGAGATTCTCATGGAATGTCAGCTTTCATAGTTGAAAGAGGCACGCCGGGGTTCACTGGGGGTAAAAAGGAAAACAAACTGGGGGTAAGAGCCTCTGAGACGGCGAGTTTATTCTTTGACAATTGCAGAATTCCAAAAGAGAATCTAATTGGACAGCAGGGAGAAGGCTTTATTCAGTCTATGAGAGTTTTGGATGGAGGAAGGATCTCTATTGCTTCCTTATCTCTTGGGATTGGTTTCGGAGCTCTTGAAGCTGCCAAAGCATATTCCAAGGAGCGTAAGCAGTTTGGGAAGTCCATAGCTCAATTTCAGGCTATCTCGTTCAAATTGGCTGATATGGCCACTAAGATGAGGGCGGCAGAATTGTTAACCATTGATGCAGGTAAACTTAAGGATGCCGGAGAGAAGGTCACCCTTGAAAGTGCTATGGCAAAATTCTATGCTTCTGAAGCTTGCGTGGAGGTAAGTATGGAAGGCATACAGATTCATGGAGGTTATGGATATACGAAGGATTTCCCGGCTGAAAAATTTCTCAGGGATTCTAAGCTTTGCACCATTGGTGAAGGAACCACGGAGATCCAGAAAATGGTGATTAGCAGAGAGTTGCTTAAGTAGTTTCCTTAGTTGGAGTCGTAGGAATTTCTAAGATCGTGCCCAGGGCGGCCCTGCCCGGATGAACGGATTCATCCGTTCGGACGGGGAGTCGAACCCACTTATATCTTAGTTTTTAAGAATCTGCGCCCTGCTGAAGTTTTAAAATATTTCTCTCGCCTTATTGCTTCTTCTCTGGTTTCAAATGATTCATAATAAACCAATTCCCAAGGTCCCAAATTGGCTGTATAATTTACTCTATTGGAATTGTGTTGCTCCAAACGAGTGGAAAGGCTCTGGGTGTGGCCTTTGTAAAAACCCCTTCCTGTCTTGCTTTCGATGACGTAGGCAAAATACACTTTAAAAAACTCGTGCCCAGGGCGGGAGTCGAACCCGCACGCTCATACGAACACATGGCCCTCAACCATGCCTGTCTACCAGTTCCAGCACCTGGGCAGAAAGCTGGCAAAACTAGTTAAAAAATCTTCTGCTCATTTGTTTAAAATGATTTTAGGCGTGCCTAAATTTGCAGGGTGACCATTCTGGATAGCCCCAATTTTTGGATCGTTGCAATAGGGACCTTGATCATGTCCATATCCTCTTCTTTTGCCGGAAGTTTCGTCTTCTTAAAAAAGCAATCATTACTTGGAGATGTTCTGGCCCATTCGGTCTTTCCGGGGGTTTGTATCAGCTTTTTGATTTCCGGATACAAGGACAATCTCTTGCTGTTAGTCGGTGCCAGTATTACGGGGGTGATCGCCATGTATCTTATCCAGTACCTTTCCAATCAGAAAAAGGTAAAGCAGGACGCTTCGCTGGCCCTGGTTCTCTCAAGCTTTTTCTCCCTTGGGATCATCATCCTGGTTTTCATGCAAAATTCAGGGGTCACTGGGCAAAGCGGAATTGAAACTTTTCTGTTCGGTTCTGCTGCTTCCATCCTGATATCAGATTACTATTTCTTTGGGCCAGCATGCTTCATAATTCTCCTGCTGGGACTTGCCTTTCTAAAGGAAATTAAATCGGTAAGCTTTGACCCGGGCTTCGCCTTGACCAGCGGAATAAAGATAAAACTGATCAATTCAATTATTTCCTTCCTGGCTCTCTTAGCCATCATCTCAGGAATTCAGGCAATGGGTGTGGTCCTAATGGCAGCTTTGATCATTATCCCTCCTACCATAGGAAGAACATGGAGTAACCAGTTGAAGGGTATGATCTTGATTGCAATTATCTCCGCAATGATTTCCAGCCTATTCGGGACATTCTTTTCGAGTAGTTATTCTGGCTCTCCCACAGGCCCCTGGATTGTGATTTTTTTAGGAATGTTAGCCACTATTTCCTTTGTCATTTCTCCAACCAGGGGTTTGATCTCTCAGCGATCGAATTCATTAAGAAAGAAAATTAAGATCCAAAGTGAGCATATACTAAAGGCACTGTATAAAGATCAACAAGCCGCATTTTCCGGGAATATTCTTGACAGAAGGGCAATAAAAACACTTACTAAAAAGGGACTGATTAAAACTGGAGACAAAGGATGGAAATTGAGCCCATCCGGAATCGAAGAAGCAAAAAGACTAATACGCCTTCACAGGCTTTGGGAGTTATATCTGACCAAAAAAATGGGAATAGCATCCGACCATGTCCATGAAGACGCAGACTCGGTGGAGCATATCATTTCAGTAGATATTGAAGAGCTTTTATTGGAAGACTTGGACAGACCGATAAAAGATCCCCACAACCAGGAGATCCCTTATCCGAAATCAGATGTCTGATGCGTTCTGGATCATATCGACCGGTTTTTTGGTTGCGGCCAGCTGTGGCTTGTTGGGTTGTTTCCTTCTCCTTAAGAAGATAACAATGATTGGTGATGCAATATCCCATTCTGTACTTCCCGGAATAGTGATCGCTGTCATGCTAAGCGGTAGTTTATCTTCTTTTTCGGTTTTCTTAGGTGCTGGTATCGCAGGATTCGTTACCGTTTTGCTAGTCAATTATTTGAGCAAGAGATTTAAGGTTCAAAATGATGCTTCATTAGGATTGACCTTTACCGTTCTCTTTGCCTTGGGTGTGGTAATGATTTCATTCTACGCTGGTGACGTTCATATCGATCAGGAATGTGTCCTTTACGGGGAGATCACATTTTTACCTCTATCCTCCGCATTGGTTTTATCCGGAAATGAAATGGGGCCCAAAACATTCTATAACCTATTGGCCAATTTCAGTCTAATCCTGGCTATCCTCACCTTATTTTATAAAGAATTCAAAGTATCATCCTTTGATCCTGGTTTTTCTTCTATGATAGCGGTATCTCCACGCTTCTTTGAACTGATCTTGCTGGGGATGGTCTCATTCACGACGGTTGCCAGTTTTGAGGCCGTTGGTTCAATACTGGTTATATCATTCCTGGTAGCTTCTCCTCTTGCTGCCTATCAGATTTCCAAATCATTGAATATCATGATTTTATGGACCCTTTTATTTGGTTTCCTTTCTGCATTTTTGGGTTACCATAGTGCTGTTTTATTGGATACATCAATATCTGCCTCTATGGCACTGGTTTCGGGCATAATATTTGCTGCCATCTTTGCTTTAAAAAACCTGAATAGTCTTCTCCAAGGCAAAAAGTCAAAAATGCTGGCAGAGGGTGTAGATTTTAAACCAGGATCTTAATTTTGCATTATGAAAAAATTGATTTTCTCATTAGTACTTTCAATCCTCGTCTCTCCCCTATTATTGGCGGGCGGAAATGCAGGTGAAGCAGATGAATCTTCCGTAAAGTGGTATACCTACGAGGAGGCGGTTAAAGCTGCTCAAAACAAGCCCAAGAAGATCTTCATAGATGTTTACACCGACTGGTGTGGATGGTGTAAGAAAATGGATCGTTCGACCTTCACTGCAAATAAAGTTGTAGATGTTCTTAATAAAGACTTTTATGCCGTGAAGCTCAATGCTGAAAGCAATAAGTCAATTGAAGTAAAGGGAGAAAACACGACTCCAAGAGCGGTTGCCAGGAAATTTAAGGTAACAGCCTATCCTACCACGGTTTATTTAGATGAGAATCAAAACTTGATTCAATCGGTACCAGGCTACCAAAGCGCAGAAAACCTGGATATGATCCTGAATTATTTCGCAGGGGATTACCACAAGAATACCGATTGGAAAGAATTCCAGAAGAGCTATCAAAAGTGAGTTGAATAGTTCGGAAGAATACGCACAAGACACGATAATAGCACTGGCCACCCCACCTGGGACCAGTGCTATTGCTGTTTTAAGGCTTAGCGGGCCTGATTCAATCAATACTTTTTCGGAAAGCTTCACAAAACCATCTATTGTGGAAGCTGGTTCTCATACCCTCCATTTCGGAAAGATACAGGCCGGTGAAGAAATAATTGATGAGGTTCTTGCTTCAATATTCAGGGGGCCAAATTCTTATACCGGAGAAGACGTCGTCGAGATCTCATGCCATGGCTCAAGTTTCATTGCACAAACCATTCTTTCACACTTTGTTGACAAAGGAATAAGGTTAGCTGAAGCAGGTGAGTTTACAAGAAGAGCTTTTCTAAATGGAAAAATGGACCTGAGCCAGGCTGAAGGTGTGGCAGACCTCATCCATTCGGAAAGTGAGGCTTCGAGAAAATCAGCTATCGAGCAATTGAAGGGAGGGATCAAGGAAGAAATTGCTGCCTTGAGAGACGAACTGCTAGAGATTTCAGCCTTACTTGAACTTGAACTGGATTTCAGCGAGGAAGACGTAGAATTTGCCGACAGAACACAGTTAAAAGATATAGCAGAAAGGATATCCAAAAAGGTGGAGCAACTCCTCTCCTCTTTTTCCTACGGAAATGCCATAAGGGATGGAATATCAGTGGTGATTGCCGGAGCTCCCAATGTCGGGAAGTCAACACTGCTCAACTCACTTTTAAAAGAAGAAAGAGCCATAGTCTCCGACATTCCTGGTACAACCCGGGATTTCATAGAAGACTCGATACAGATCGATGGGATCAAGTTCAGGTTTACAGATACTGCCGGCATCAGGGACACAGAGGATCAGGTAGAATCTATTGGAGTACAAAAGACCCATGAGAAGGTCAGAAGCTCTTCCCTGGCACTTTATTTATTCGATGCTTCCAAGGAATTCGATGTTGATGAGATCGAGAAGCAGGTTCACAGCTTGGAAGGAGCTGAAAACATATTTATCCTTGGAAACAAGATCGATGAAAGCAATGCCGATCTTCCCAAGGAGATAGGTGGATATTATGTATTGGGCATATCAGCAAAGGAAGGCCTTGGCCTAGAAGACCTGAAACAGGATATCTCAGATTGGCTTCAAAAGCAAAAACCTGAAGGAGATCAAACTCTGCTCACAAACACGCGGCATTATCAGGCATTCAAAAAAGCCTTCAACTCGATTACTGATCTTCAATCCGGTCTTTTGGATCAAAAGTCTTCAGACCTCCTGGCGGAAGACACTCGGCAGGTTTTAATGCATCTGGGTGAGATCACGGGTGAGGTTACCAATGAGGAGGTGCTTGGGGCAATCTTTAGTAGATTTTGTATTGGGAAGTAGTTTCTCTCAAAACTCAAACCCCCTTGCCAATCAAATGGACGATGACCAAAACCAGCCCTTCAAGGAGGAAGATAGAGAGGATGGCCATCAAATAAGAGAAGGATGCTTTAAGATAGGCCTTGACCCTGCGACCTTGGAAAAAGTTTCCCATAGCCCAAATCGAATAGACCGGACCAAGTAAAAGGCTGATCTGAAATAAGCTCAGACCAGAAATTATTTCGCCAATCCCAAAGAGAGTTGAGATCAACATTCCTAAGCCTGTAATGTAGAAGATGAGAATCAGGATCTCGTAGTAATTATAGCCTGACTTTCCAAATAATATGTATGTCCAGAAGGCGATGAGAAAACTCATGACAATGTTTATATAACCATAAAATTCCTGAGCTCGAGACATCAAAGTCAATGTGTCGGCATTCGCCGATTCACCCATTGCCTCTTTGAGATACTGATCCTCAACATGGAATATTTGCTGTTCCAATGAATAGGCCAATGAACAGATGAACAGAAAAATGATGGGCTTGACCAACCTGGTGCGGTCTTCTTTGATATAGGACCTGACACTCTCCCCTGGTCGAACTGTCAATTCCTTAATAGTGAAGAAAAGTCCCTTTTTGATGGCCAGGACATCTACCACCTGTTTCAGGATGTATCTCCTATCAATCCTTTCCAAGTCCACAGGGGTGCCACATTCCGGGCAATAGTTCCCCTCAAATTTGAATTGGCATTTTTTGCATGTTATCAATTGCAGCCCCTTTCGTACAATTGGAGTAATGGATGAAAGGTATAAAAAGAGATGCTATTTTCCTCTGGATCTTGCTTATCAAATCTTCAATGAGGAGTTTAAGCACTGAGTTGATCTATTTGGATTCAAAAGTTTATTATCGCTTTCTCTTTCCTTTGATATAAAAACTGCCAAAGAAATCATCTTTTTAAATACCTTGGATGTTAATTCTTTTCTAATTCTATGAAATTATTTTTCCTGTCCCTTCTTTCGACAACGCTATGTATTTCACACCTTATAGCTCAAAATAATAGCCTTCTTTTTGATGGCGTAGATGATAAGGTGGTGGTACTGGGGAATTCCTCCATATTCAATTCGGACAGCTTGACCATTGAGGCATGGATTAATGCAAGCCAATGGAAATCACAACAATGGCAAGGAACAATTGTAGGAAAAGATCAAGGAAACCAATCCGGTTTTGTGCTTCGATGCGGAAACAATGGTCGTTTAAGTTTTACGGTTGGTACTGGCACTAGCTGGCCGGAGGTTGTAAGCACTCCCATTATGCAAACAAACGTGTGGCATCATGTGGCTGCAGTGCTGAGCAACGACAGCATGTTTATTTATATAGACGGGAATCTTGAGGGAATAAACCCTAATGGCGCAATTGCTCATTCCACCGTGAATCTCCATATAGGGGAAAGTTCAGGATTTGCCGGAAGGGTATTCGATGGAAGAATAGATGAGGTAAGAATCTGGAATACTGCCCGTACCCAGTCGGAGATCCAGGCAAATGATACCGTCGGCCTTCCCAATAATACTCCGGGTTTGGTAGGCTATTATAAATTCAACCAGGTTAGCGGCACACTAGCACCAAACACAATACCCTTAGCCACAACCGACGGTACTTTGATAAACTTCACTGGAAACCCGTGGGTGCCGGGATTCGAGCCAACCACTACCGATCTGAGCACCAGCGCTATTGTTTCTCCTGACCAAATCACCTTTTTCGATGGCGTATCAAAGGTGAGAGCGAGATTCAAAAACAACGGAATTGATACCATTACTTCCTTTACAGCAGGATATGCCTTGAATTCACAAAGCCCGATATCAGTGACGATCAACGATACCCTTTTACCAGGAGAGAGTATGACTTATACGTTCTATGATTGGATTTCTTCCAACGACAGTCTGAATACATTAAAGGTCTTTGCCAATGTCCTTGGAGATGTGAATCATTTAAATGATACCGTTACAGCAAATTTTGCCAAACCTAGCCCTTCCAATCAGCTTGAGATACCAATATTTACTGCCAAACAGCACAACTTTGCTGCAGCCGGTCAGTCCCATCTTGCTACTGTTCCACTACCCGATGACAATACGGGATACAGTCAGATCCTGATGACTATAAGTCTGGATTGTCCATCTACCGGATGTGACCCTTGGGACCAACCAGCAAAAATATCCCTGATTAAGGACGGCGAGGTTTACGAGATTGCTCGGTTTATTACTCCATATGGCAAAGGGTGCGGTCCATGGGTTGTGGATGTAACCGATTTCAAAACCCTTCTCAGGGGTAGTTGTGATTTTTCATCGTACATCCAGGTATGGGGACCCTCTGGTTGGTTACTAAATGCTTCCCTCACATTTGTAAAAGGAAATTCAACGAACCCATATCAACGTCTAAGCCATTTATGGGCAACAGATCACTGGATTTATGGAGATACTGCAAAGGCATCATATGACCTTCCGGCCAGAACAATCGCGATTGAAAGTGCTACTAAAGCCAGCGATTTCAGAATTACCATTTCAGGTCATGGACAAGGCAATACTTCGAACGCGGCAGAGTTTTCAAACTTCACTCATACCGTTGTTGCCAATGGCGCAAATTTCAGCAGCCATAACCTTTGGAAAAACGATTGCGCCAGTAATACCTGCGCCAATCAATTTGGAACCTGGCAATTCTCAAGGGCAGGTTGGTGTCCGGGCCAGGAGGTCCAACCTCACATCGTTGATGTAACAAGTACGGCAAGTCCCGGGCAGAATCTTGTCATGGATTACGTACTGCAGAATTATACGAATAATTTGAATACTGGATATAACGGCAGCAGTCATACCGAACCACATTATAAAATCCATGCGTATCTAATTCAAAAATCTGACGAATACATTGACTCATTGGAACTGATCAATCTGGCATCCCAAAGAATAACATTTCCGATTGATGCCAACAACCTTTCTGGAAGTAATCCTGTGAAAGTGATGCTAAAGAATCATGGCTCTACAACGATAGTAGATCCTGACTTGAGATTGGTGATCAACGGAAGCCTAATAGCGCAGGAATCCCTTTCGGCCACCATCCTTGCAGGTGATTCCCTTGAATATACCTTTACAGCATTACCTGGTTTTGTAGCAGGAATAACCTATGATATTTCAGCCATTGCGGATGCCACCGGAGACCAGGCTGCAAGTGATGATGTCGCAAATCTTAGACTCGAACCCTTGCTCGGAACGCCAAGGAATAAACCTTCTCCTAAGTTGATTGTTTATCCTAATCCCAGCAATGGAAGGTTCAAAGTTTCCGTTTCAAATATTTCAGGAATAGAATCAGCAGAAATCGTTGATCTAAACGGAAGGACTATTTTTCAAAAGAGCTTTGATAAAAAAGAAAGTGAATTTCATATTGATGCACGGATCTCTCCAGGCTCCTATGTTTTAAGAATTAATACTCTGGAAGAGGCATACAATCAATCCATTATCATTTCTCAATAAATCAGCCTCTTTTCTGGTTCATGTATTTGCCGTTTATGGTTTAAGAGGATCGTGAAATGATATAAGATTCAACAGATCTCTCATTCTATTCTTAAGGAAATCCGTAGACCAATCCAATCATCAGTCCAAGGGTTTGAAAATTAATGTCAGCGTTTTCAAAAATCTTCGTAATTGATCTTTTGTAAACAAGATTCAAATTAAGTCTTACTCGGTCGTCAAATTGTTTAATTATGCCGGCACCAGTCTGAAAGCTTATCATAGAGCTTCTAGCTGGCTTAAGATACCTATAAGGTTTATTAACTAAATAGCTACCAACAATTCCCGCCAAAAGAAATCCTTTCAAATCTCTCTTGCCGATGGCATAACTAAATTGAATAGGAATTTCCAGAAACCTAAGATTAACTCTTTCGGGAAAATGTGGACCCCAGTGGTCACAAACCGGGCAGATAAATACTCCTATCAAGTCCTTACCTGAAACCCCAACTCCGGAGCTAATGGTGAAATTTTGAGCCATTTGGTAATTCGCGAGAAAAGTAGAGCTCAATAGTATTGCTGTTGGCCGAATATTACCTAGACCTGGAACAAAGCCTTCGGTTAACCAATTTGATTCTCCAATGTGATGATCTGCGGTGAGGTGGATTCCCACCGACCACCTTTCATTACTAAGCCTCCTTTCCTGCGAGTGCATTTTGAAGGGTAGGAATAAGAAGACAAACGAAATAGTTACAAAAAGCACCTGACGTGTTATCATCTGCTAAAATTTTGAAGGCTTCAATCAATCATGGCACCCTAATCTTTTAATACAGAAAAAATCTTCTTTTGTAACCCAGATAATTCAAAAGCAGAACAATAAAGAGAACAAACCCCGAATGATTCTGTTCCACAGTGTTCTTAGCTGGGTTTAACTTTAAGGCTTTCGAGAAGTTTTCGTTGACAAATCCAATTTCCCTGGATAAATGAGAGCGGATACAACCAGGCAAGTTGTGTGAGATTTACTCTCTCACTAATGAATTAGCTTTATCAAAAATATAACTGTGAACTTCTGGGAGATTCTATTTTTATTTTTTGCCTTTCAGTCTTTCCTACTGGGAATCCTGTTCTTTTTAAAACAAAAAGGAGATAAAATTGCCAACAGAATACTGGGGATTTATCTCTTTCTGTTTTCCATAAACATTGGCTACAATGTGCTCTACTGGACCGGGTTAATGTTTACCCCGAGATACATTCATAGCTTTTATCTCTTAACCTTCTGCTGGCTAGCCTATCCTCCACTTATTTTTCTATACACTCAACGCGTCGTAAAGGCAAAAAACTTTGGTCCAATTGATTTTCTTCACCTTCTCCCCCTTATGATAGCATTTGGATTTTCATCCCCCTACTTATTCTTAAGTTCTGATCGAAAACTTGAAATACTTAAGAACGCTGAGCTCCCAAACCACATTCTTGGTGTGAACTACAACTTTATTTTTATCATTCTGATCATGAGTTTCTATGCAATAGCCTCATACCTTAGCTTTTATAACAATAACCTTAGTTTAAACAAAAACAGGTGGGTTAAATGGGTGTTGGGTTCCTTTTCTTGCTACGTCCTTGCCATGGCCTTTTACTTCATTTTATCAAGGCTAGGCATTATTTCAACAGGTCACGATTATTTCATCACTTACGCAATAATCTTTTTCATAGCTGTGATATCATATTTTGGATTTGTCCAGCCCGAGGTTTTTGACGGCTTACCTGTAAATTCCATCCTGCCTTTTAACAAATACAGTACTACCGGACTAACTGAGACACAATCGAAAATTCTAAAAGCAAAACTTCTTGAACTTATGGAATCTGACAAACCATATTTGGACAATACAATCAGGCTATCAGATTTGGGTGAGAGGTTAAATCTTTCCAGGCATCATATTTCCCAATTAATTAATGAGCAATTCGATTCAAGCTTTTTTGATTTCCTGAATTCTTATAGAATAAGGGAGGCTCAAGAATTACTACTGAGCGAAAATGACCTGAACATCACCGAGGTGATATTTTCAAGTGGGTTCAACAACCGTGGTTCATTTTACAAAGCCTTCAAGAAGCATACGGGAGTTTCTCCTTCTCAATTTAAAACTCAACAAACAAAGGAGTAGTGAGTTTTTAATATCTGGTTTGGCCAATTTTTGAACTGAATTTTTGTAATTCTTTATAAGGAGAAACAGGAAGTTGATGCGATAGGCTTCATTTTGTGATGACCAATTTTAACATCACATACCACATGAAAATTGCCTCCTTTCTCATCCTTTCTTTTTTAAACATAGCCACATACGCCCAAGTATCTGTAAGCACCATAAGTACAAATTTTAAGGGAAGTGGTGGTTTGTCTCTAGACGATAGCGGCAACCTTTACATAGCCGATTTTGGCGATTTTTTAAGCATGGCTGATCCAGATGGGCTTCCAAATCATATAATGAAATTGGATACTAGTCTGGTCCTAAGTCAATACTCAACGGGCTTCATCGGAGCGTCTGGAAATGATTTCGATAGCAATGGAATATTGTATCAATCCGATATAAGGAATAACGCCATTTATAAAATCATCAATGGGACCAGGACATTGGTAACGTTTACGGGAATCGTTTCTCCGGTAGGAATTGCTTTTGATAGCAGCGATAACTTTTTCGTTTGCAATTGTGGAAACAACACCATTCAAAAAGTAACACCCACAGGAAGCTCTACCCTATTTGCTTCAGGAGGAATGTTCAGCTGTCCTAATGGAATAACAGTTGATGAAGATGACAACCTATACGTTTCAAACTTCTCTAATTCAAACATTGTGAAAATCACTCCATCCGGGACCGCCACCGTGATTGGAAACACTCCAAACAATAATGGCCATATCGATTATGACGAAAATTCCAGAAATCTTTTCATAGCCAGCTACAGCGGAAACCAGATTTTTTCAATGAATTTGGATAATCCTGTTCCAAGGTTAATAGCAGGATCCGGCGTAAGGGGAAATGATGACGGCGATGCACAAACATCGACTTTTTCTACACCAAACGGCATTGCAGTATCCAAAACCGGAGATTCAATTTATGTGAACTGTGCCGTGCCTCTTTTTGGGTCTTCCATAAACCCGCAAATTGTAAGGCTCATTACAGGAGTCACCCAACTTTCTTCTATTCAAAAATCATTATCAGATTTCCAATTTAACATTTTCCCCAACCCAGGTAGAGGAGAGTTCAATATCGACCACTCAAATCAATTCGGCCCAATTGAAATCGAAGTGATTTCATTAAAGAGTCAAAAGGTATACACCAATTCTTTTGACAATGAAGAACCCATACATTTTTCGATTGATGTTAGTCCCGGAATTTACACAGTTAAGCTAAGGACGGAACTGGGAGTATTTGTCAAAAAAGTCAATATCCAGTAAACTACTTTGCGGGAAATTTCAGAAACTCAATTTCCGAAATTTTGGTCCCACGAAATGGGAATCAAGAATTGAATTGTCAATATCGACTCCAAAACAAAAACCTGATGTAGAGTGAACCCCTGCTTAGCTATGCCCACAGCTAAGAAGCATTCACAAAGGCAAAAAATTCCTTTAATAGCTGTTCAATAGGATTAGTCACTCCACATTCTCAATTTCTAACTTTAGACTTAATCAATATTAAGAAAAGGTATTCAAGCGCATAAAATGAGACATCTTCTTGTCTCGGGTATTTTTTCGTTCTTTGATAAAACCTTAATTCATGTTAAAGAACATCCTTCTTATTTTCTTCCTTTCTATAAATGGTTTCAACGTACAAAGTCAATGGACAGAAGTGGGGAATTTTCCAACTGGAAACAGATTTGATGATATATTTTTTGTAGGCGATAAATATGGCTGGGCCTGCCGAGGCAACGGAGAGATCTATAATACCACAGATGGAGGCAATACTTGGAATCTACAGGTCGACCTGAACTTGTATTTGCGAAGCATAGAATTTATAGATCAAGACAAGGGGTTCTGTGGTAGTCTTGATTCGGGGTTCTTCAAAACTACCGATGGCGGCGCAAATTGGGTAGACATTTCTACTAATCTCCAGCAAAAGATTCCAGGCGTTTGTGGACTTTCCATTCCTGATTCAAATACAATATTTGGAGTCGGAGTATGGACTGGTCCTGCTTACTTGATCAAAAGTACCGATGCAGGAAATACCTGGACGCATACGAATATGTCGGCTTGGGCTCATAAGCTGATTGATGTTCATTTCATTAACGCAGATACTGGTTTTGTGATCGGAGCAGCCAATCCTGATACATTAGGGGCATTGATTCTATATACCGAAGATGGCGGTATGAGTTGGGTACCAAAACATTACACCAACTATCCCATGGAAAATGCCTGGAAGATACAGTCTCCTGATGGAAAAAATATGTACGTTTCTTTAGAATTTGGGCCCACCTCCCCTCCTGTTAGGATACTAAAATCATCAGATTATGGAAATAGTTGGCATGATATACCTGTTGATACAGGATTCCAGTACATTCAAATGGTTGGTTTCATTGATTCACTTCATGGCTGGACTGGAGGAAATGGTGAGATCTACGAAACCACTGATGGCGGAATTTCATGGTCACTTCAGACATTTTCTTTCGCATATAACCGTTTTTTTAAGATCTCAGATTCTGTAGCCTTTTTAACAAGTCGTACAATCCATCGATATGGACCTGCTTACGTTTCTAAACTGGATCAAAAACCCTCATTGAGCTTCAAAAATCATGGTTTAAAGATCTCTCCTAACCCTGCAGATAAGGACTTGACTATCGATGTAAAGCTGATACGAAGCGGATTTGCAAACCTAGAGGTGTGGACAAGGGACGGAAAGTTTTTCAAACTTTTAAATAATGAGTGGTTAAATACAGAAACAAAGAGCTTTGATGTCTCTCTTGAAGGGTTGACACCCGGAGTAATCTATGTTGTATTAAAAACCAATGAAGGCAACATAATTAAGAAGGTGATTCACAGCAAGGGATAGACTTTGCGGAAAATTCTAGAAAGTCACTTGCATTGGAATTTTTTAGAAGCAAACAGCTCAGAAGTAACCAATAAGAAGCTTAGCGCAATCTTTCCCTGATTTTGTATTGGGCATCCTATCCTTGCTAAAATTATTCTTGTTTGCAAACTTCTAGAGTGGAGTGAGCTCCTATAGAATGTGTGACTCCCACCATCACAATCTTTATTTTTGAAGCAATGAAAATGTTATTAGGTATCTGCTTAGGATTAATAACCTTTGGGTCAAAGGGACAGTCCTTTGAGGAAAGAGTTACAAGTGCATCCAATGTTGGGATGACCATCAATAACCTTGGAATGATCGGAAATGCATTCAGTGGAAACTTCGTTACGCTTAATTCTCCTTCAGCCGAGTATCCCGTTAACTCTGGAATAGAACACTGTTTCCAAGGAGGTATGTGGATAGGGGCCTTGATAAATGGAAGCACAAGATCTGTTTCTACATCCTACCTTGATGCTCCTACTGGTTATTCCACCGGGGCAGAGGGATTCGAGATGACCTCTGATGTTGGTCACCTAATAATCGAAAAATCTAATTCTCTTTCAAGCCCAAACTATTCCCCTGATGCAATTTCGACTCAGGATTTTATCAGCAGTTTTACCGATAATAATATAACTGTTCCCGGAACAACAATCCAGATACAGGGGCATCAAAATCCTCTTGGAGTAGCAGTCACGTATGAAACCTATAATTGGAATATCTCTGAAGCTGATTTCCTGGTTATCCTGAATTATGAAATAGTTAATACGGAAAGTAATTTTCTCGATAGTTTATATCTGGGCCTCTTGGTAAACGGAGTAGTAAGAAATGTAGATTCCACTCCCCCTGGGGGAAGTGTATTTTTCAGTCAGGGAGGAAACGGATACCTGGAATCTCATTACATGAGTTATGATTTTGATGCCGAGGGTGATGTAGGATCAAGTGACTCTTACCAAGGTCAGAAATTTTTAGGTGCAGAAGATAAAAACGGGTTTCATCATCCCGATCTCGTAAGCAGTTTTAGGGCCCATTTTAATTCCTGGGTTTTCCGCAATCCAAATTCTACTCCTTATGAATTCCCTGATACCGAGATTGAGCGATACTCAAAAATGACCTCAGGCCTAAATGATCTTCCCTGTTGGTCCGATAGAAATAGCCCTGCCTGTATTGCATTTAATGGAGGTGTTCCGCCTTCATTAAGTTATTGGGAGGAAATCCGACAAGCCGGGAATAGATCCAATTTGATTTCTGTCGGACCCTTCAATCAATTCAACCCAGGAGATACAATTCGAGCTGCCTTCGCTATGGTCTATGCCTCCATGGATAAAACTTCAGGGAGCAATCCAATAAAAAATGAAGACCTTCCCTCAGAAAGAGTAACATTAATTGCCAACTCCGATTTTGCTCAGAGGGTTTACAATGGGGAAGATCAAAACTTCAACGGGGTTTTAGATCCGGGAGAAGATCTGGATGGTGATGGCCAGATCACAAGGTTTATTATCCCTTCAAGTAATGGATTCGCTAATCAATTTCACAGTACTTCGAATAAGATCAAGCTTGTTCAAAATCCTATAAAGGAAGGTGTTTTGATATTGAAGTCCGCTGAGGAGTCTTCCTTTACTATTGAAATTCAAAACTTAAATGGGAAGAAGCTCCTGAAATATGAAAACCTGAGCTTTCGTGATATTTCTATAAAAACCAATCTTCCAAAAGGCATATTGTTTCTGAAATGGGTCGATAAGAAAGGTGATTCGGGAGTATTTCGCTTAGTTAATCAATAACCATAGCCTGGTTGAGATAGAAAGCTAGACGATGCCAATTCAGTAAATGGATACATGTCCTATTTTATTCTAATTTGATAGAATGAATTGGTTCCTTTTGACATTTCTGATTTTCCTTTCCTTAACTCAATTAACTGCTCAGGAATATTATCGGGAATATGGAGTCAGCGATTCTACGGAATATGAGTTATCCGTTGATTCTACAATAATTGCGGGAAACAATACCATATACCTTAAGACTCCAAATGGGGTTCAATTAGTCCATCAATTCAATCCTTCCGACCCTGATTATTTTTTAAGAGATTTCAATGCCATTAATTCCAATCGATGGTATGCAGTAATCGGAAGTCGATACATTGCCAACACCACTACCCTATTCCGATCTGAGGATCAAGGACAGACCTGGGTTGAAGATACAAGCTTTTACGCTGCAACCCGCACAATTCAAAACCTGGGAATAATTGCTGATTTTCAATCCATCAGCCAGATGCAAAAAATTTCAGAAGACACTTTACTCCTCTTCGTTTCCTATTATCAAGCAGGGATCTTTTATTCCGTCGACAAGGGAGATAACTGGCAATTTTGGTTTGGGAATACGCCAGCCCATTACCAGGGCTTATTGGAATGCGATAGCAATTACTATCTATATGGAATTGAAGGTGATGCCTTTCCCGCTTCCATGTTTAGTTTTTCGAAAGACTTATTGCTCAGCCCGGATACAAGTGGGGCTTGGCAACATTTTGGTACCGGGTTCCACCCGCCTTGTTTTAATAGCGGTCATCAGGATTGTATTTATGCAGCCAATGGGGCCAGGAGCCTTCAATTTTCTTATTTCAAGGGATATGTGGATTCCGTTTGCGGAAGAACCGTTTCGATATATTCAGGATTACCTCTTAATGAGGTTGAAGTATTCCCAAATCCAGTTAAAGACTGGCTAAGTGTCAAAACCACATGGCCAATTAAGGCTGAAGTTTTTGATTTACAGGGACGTAGTCTATTACTTCAAAATCTAAAAATCGGTGAGAATAAAATTTGGTTGGGAGATTTTCCAACAGGATTCTACTTTATCAAATTTCAATCTTCCGAGTTGGAATTTGAAAGAATGATCATTGTTCAATAATTAAATCTTTAGGCATTCGAGCGAGGTGCTTGGGCCCTTAAAACAATGAGGCCCCATTTGTAGGGATTTCTAAACTCCGGGGAATCATCTAATTGATAGTTCCTAGGCATTCTGAACTACTTGCTCAATTCTTCAAGCCTATTGGCAAAGGATATCCGACAGGTTATGCTGCTATAGTACGAATGGCTACTCTGGTCTGTCCTTAACCAGTTAGAAGATTGCAATTTCGTCGATTATAAAATTGGGAACTGAATGAATCTAGATTATTTTACGTTATAGGTTTTAAAACATAGAGATTAGCTTCTCTAAACGTTTAAATCCCAATCATAATCCACCCACGGAAATGATATCAGAATTGCACGAATTAAAATTACCCGCCAAAATGAATTTGAGTTTTTCCAAACTCCTGGATTCATTGGAAGAGCGCAGAAAGAATAGTTCTGGGGCCGAGGCTATATACTTAAAAACCATTCTGGACAGAGCTGCAAAAGAGCCTGCCCTTAGAAATGGAATCGAGAAGAAAGATATAGAGCTTCACCGGGAGATAATAGATGATCTGATGGCGATAATATTCCCGGCCGCCCTGACCAAAAATGAAATTAAAAGTGCCTCGTACCCCTTTGATTTTTCGCCTTTCTATACTTCAAAAAGATTGGGCAATTATTTGAACAATGGAGAAGGTGACTTTGGAATTGAGAAGAAATTTATTGATCCTGACAGGCTATATATTTCAGCATGTACCGCCATACTAGGGATGCACTTTGGAATGGACATGAAAGGAGCGAGTCCATTTTTCATGCAGCTTCGCAATCCGGATTCGGGCAGAATAGGACATTTCAGAATAGCCATGAATGCCGACTTCATGAGCGTTTTGCCTACTAAGAAATCCCTTGATATCACTAAAGAAGATTTCAATGAACTAGCTGATAATTATTATGACATCGACCTTTGGAAACAAAAATTCCCAGAAAACAGTTGGGTATTCTCTGGGTTCATGATCATGAATCTTATGGATCTCACCCTTGATTGGAACATAAATAAACTATCCAATGATCTGTTAAATGTAGACCCAAATGGAGTTAATGTCCTTCAAGAAAATATGGGTGAACTTTTAAATATTGATAATCTCAGCCTAGCCTTTACCAAATATGAAGGCAACAAACTGGTCAGAGGTGTCGGAGGAAATGACATCTCCAGCTTCATGTTAGGAAACTCGGAAGCAATGGTTCCAACAGATATTCTAACCTCGCACATTTATAGTGAGATCGTTGAAAATAATAGGCCCGTTGCAATTCCTGACGTAGTAGAATATTCAAAATCTTCTAAAGACAACCTGGGCAGAAATCTCCATAGTGCAGGATTAGGCAGTTATTATGTTCAGCCCATCACATACGAAGATGTTAAGTTTGGATTTCTTGAATTAGGTAGTGCCAAAAAGAATGAATTAAATTCTTCAACTGCCCGAATGTTGGAACAAATTGTTCCAATCTTGGCTGTCGCGGGCAACAGATTCAATTCTGAGCACAAGAACCGTGTCGAGGCAATTATCCAAGAAGAATGTACTACAATCCACCCTTCCGTAAAATGGCGTTTTGAAGAAGAAGCAAACAAGCACATTCAGTCTTTAGATAATGGACTGGGTCACGAATTCACAGATTTAATTTTTAAGGATGTTTATCCTTTGTATGGACAATTGGACATAAGCGGAAGTTCAACATTGAGAAATGAATCTGTAAAGAAAGATTTGATCACTCAACTGAAATCTGCCAGAAAAATACTAGTTGAGGCTAATAATTCAGCCGGCCTTCTCATTTACGAGGAATTACTTTTTGTCATAGACCAACATGTCAATCTATTGGATACCAATATGAATGCTGCAAGCGAGCATGACATACAACGTTTTTTGCAAAAAGAGTTTGAACCAATGCTTCCTGAGTTAGAAAAATCAAGCCCTACCCTTAAACAATTGGTTTCTAGCTATAACAAATCGTTGGATAAGGGTATGAATACGCTTTATAAAAAAAGAAAAGACTTTGATGAGTCGGTACAACATTTAAATGGAGTTTTAGCCAATTTTCTGGATGCCAAACAGGAAGAGGCTCAGTCGATGTTCCCCCATTATTTTGAGAGGTTCAAAACAGATGGTGTAGAATTCAATATGTATATCGGCGAATCAATTTCCCCTGAAAGAGGATTTAGTCGTCTGATGTTTAAAAATTTACGTCTTTGGCAACTGATGGTGATGGTCGAAATGGAAAGGGAGTTCAATGAAATGCGTAAGTCTCTGAAAACAAAATTGAACATTGCTTCTTTAATCCTTGCGCATCGCGCGCCGTTAACCATTCATTTTCGATTGGATGAAAAACAATTTGATGTGGATGGTGCTTATAATGCTCGGTATGAAATTATTAAGAAGAGAATTGACAAAGCCCATGAAGCTGGAACAAGTAAGAGGATTACCGATGTTGGTAAGATGGTTATAGTCTATTCTAATGACGAAGACGAATCGGAATACCTGCGATACATTGGATTTCTTCAAGACAAAGGGTACTTCTTAAAAACAAAGCCGGAATTGTTGGTAATCGAAGATCTTCAGGGGATTTCAGGCTTGAAGGCAATTCGCGTAAACATCAATTTCAACTCCCAATCAAAAGAGTCACCGGTAAGTATTGAAGATTTCATCGCAGAGATCGAAAACTGAAAACAGTTTCAATTCTGATTAAATTGGAATTCAACACCAATTGCCTCAAGGGCTTAAAAAACTCATCTATGACTTAAGCAATAGTTATGATTAAGTGATTAACAAGCTGCTTGTTTTATTCTTTGACAACTTGCAAGTCAAATGCCTTATCCGCCTGTATAAAATCTAAGCATTCAAAATTTCATTTGACTAGATTTCGACCTCCTCAAGAAAGCATACTATGAAGAACCCGTACTATCATTTCATCTTGGCACTATCCCTTGCAATTTTTACTCAAGGATGCAATTCCTCTTCAAATAACTCAAACAAAAAGCAGGAAATCGATGAGTTAGTAAAGAAGGTGGAGAATAGCCTTGCCTATCCCAGTTCCATCAAAGGAGTTGATCCCTTTAACATCCAGCAAAGAATGAATCATTACGGTGTTCCTGGAGTCAGCATCGCAGTCATAAAGGACTTTAAAATAGATTGGGCAAAAAGCTATGGTATCATGGACTCCAGTACCAAGGAAGCAGTATCAATTGAAACATTATTTCAGGCAGGATCAATAAGTAAGCCGGTAGCGGCATACGGAGCATTAAAGGCTGTTCAGGATGCTAAGGTTGATCTAAAATCCCCGATAAATGATTATCTAACTAGTTGGAAAATCCCTGAAAATAAATTTACAGAAGAAATGCCTGTAAGTCTTGATCTGATCTTGAGTCATACTGCAGGTTTAACCGTCCATGGATTTCCAGGATATAATGTGGAAGCAGAAATACCAAGTCTTACCAGTATTCTAAATGGCGAAAAACCATCTAATACCGGGGCTATCAGAGTTTTTAAAACTCCGGGAGAAGGATATAAATACTCTGGCGGCGGCTATACAGTTATGCAACAAATGATGATCGACCAATATGGATCCAGCTACCCCGTTCTGATGGAGGAATTGGTTTTGGGGCCGTTAGAGATGAGTAATAGCACTTATTCTCAACCTCTTCCACCTGAAAAACTCAAAATGGCTGCGACGGGATACCTCCCCAATGGAACAATGACAGATGGAAAAAGACATACCTACCCAGAAATGGCTGCTGCCGGTTTGTGGACTACCGCTACCGACCTTGCAAAATTTGCTATTGACATTCAACTCTCTATAAAAGGTGAAAGAAACCTGGTACTCTCCCAGGAAATGGCTTCAAAGTTTACAAGCCCTTTTATTGAAGACTTTGTTGGGCTTGGTATATTCTTGGAAAACAAAAAGGACGATATCTATTTTAATCATAGTGGCTGGGATGAGGGTTTCTCAAGTTATATGGTCGCTCATAGAGATAAAGGTCATGGAGTTGTCATTCTCACCAATTCCAATCATCCTGCCTTTATCGATGAACTTGTTAGAGCTGTAGCCAGGGTATACAACTGGTCTAATTACTTGGCTCCTGTTTATGAACCACAGGAAATAAGTGCACAAAAGTTCGAGGAGGTAGTTGGCCGCTATAAGTATGATGACAATGAGGTGGCGACAATATACAGGGAGGATGACGCTCTTTATATGAAATACCTGTTCCAGGACCCTGAAAGACTTTATAGAATTTCTGATAAAGACTTTATCAGAAAAGAAAGGACAGCCAAAGTCCGATTTGCAATAAATCCTGATAATGAAGTCCTCTATCTTACCTTTCCGAATGAAGATCAAGTATTAGAATTCAAACATCCCAAAATGGATCCTGAAGAAATTCTACCTATTGAACACTTTATAGCAGGAAATTATGATGATGGAGAAAAGGATTTTTTATCACTTAAAGAAAAGGATCCCGAGAACCCGGCCGTAGGTGAAGAGCGATTGAATAGCATGGGATATCAACAGCTCTGGGACGGAAATACAGAGCTTGCCATTTCAATATTCAAGGTTAATGTGGCTCTTTATCCTGAATCCGCAAATACCTATGATAGTCTTGGCGAAGCCTATATGAAGAATGGTGATAAAGAACTGGCAATCAAAAATTATCGCATTTCATTGGAATTGAATCCTTCAAACAAGAATGCTGAAAACATGCTGAAGGAACTCGAGGCTGCCTGACTCTATTTTAAATCATAGTAAACCCCAAGAATAATATTAGGAGCTGCCAGTATATTCTCGGCATAAGCAACAAAACCTGCTGATAGAGAAACTCCAAGATTATCCGTAAAGCCATAAGCAACTTCAGGAGTTATGGCCAAGTAAGTAACATTATTCCCAAAAAGAGATGTACTTCCATTTGGTCCTCCTGCATCTCCGTTTTTCAAAGCGATCAAGTGATTGAGTTTAAGAGCAAGGAGCCAATTCTTTGGTGTGTAGCCAAACTCTGCTCTCCACCTGACACCATCTGAATATTTGATACTTTCTGATCCAGTAGAATATTCTAATTCAGCAGTACCCCTTAGGTTAACTCCAGCCCCTCCAGATATATACAAAGGTTTGGGATAAAAAGAATGAGAGACGTCAGTCATCAGGTCAACACCCCATGCCCCATCACCGGATTGAAGCAATTCAGAATTTCCTCCAACAGGATCACCAGTTGGAGTTTTAAGCTTAGCAGAAACACTCCATATTGCTGGCCCCTGGGTCACCAAACCATATCTTAAACCAAGTTTGACGTCACCAAAACCGGTAAACTCATCACCAGGAATTATGGCCCCAGTAACAGTGCTTTCAAGATTGTTAATTGTAGATCTTACCACCAATGGGATATCAAGGATCAAGGTTAACCTATCTGCCAGACCATACTCACCGTAAAACATGGTTTGATAAACTGAAGTGGTCGTGATATCAGTTATCTCACCGTCAGGATTGAAAAATTCCTGAGCTCTGACCATTGATTGGCCTAATTTGAAATAACCCTTCCCTTTTGGTTTTGTCCATGCGGTCTGGCTATGGATTTCATGAAACCCAAAAAGCATGAGAAAAGCGATGGCCGAAGATCTAATAGCTATACTTTTCATATTCGATCTAGTTAAGCGCAGCAACCCCAAATGGAATTGAAAATGGTTGACAATAGATGAAAACATGAGAGAAATCCCCAGGGTCGGTTCCTACCGGTAAAGCGTAGGTTTGCATTCCTGAGGAAGCCATCAAGGCACCAAGATCCAATCCTCCACTGGTATTGCTTCCATTTTTTCCGAGGACCACTCTTAAGCCAGGGCCCGATTGAGATGCGAAATTTGATCCCAACTCCAAAACCGCTGAATTTACATCTCCCGAAAGAGTAGCTGATCCACTTACAGAATAACCGTTTAATCCTGAAAAAGTCCCGGTTCTTCCTGACTCATCGCTTACTTCAATACTTATAGAAGAGCTGGTTACGCTTTCTGCTGTAGCCGAAACCTGGGTCACACCCATGCTTAAACCGGTTAGCAGTCCCATTGGATCTATGGCTCCGATAGAGGGCTGAGAACTATTCCAGCTAACCGGAACATTTGAAATAAGATCTCCTCTTAGATTTCTCACCTCAACTGAGAACTGAAGGGTTGAATCAATCATTAGCTTGGTCGAAGGAGCACTGATCACTACACTGGAAACTTCGTTTGAATCTCCTACGACCGTAACCAATACAGTATCTGAGTAGGACAAATTGGCTGTTCCAACCAAACGAGTCTGTCCAGGATTGATAGCACTCACCAATCCATTTTGATTTACTGTGGCAACGTTTTCATCATTGGATGTAAATGTCCAATCTGCCTGTTCCTCCTTACCATTAACACCCAGGTATCGGAAATTCAAGGATTGAGTATCTCCAGAAATGAGTGAAAGCTCTGATTCATCTATGACAGCTTCTCTTAGATCCTGCCCTATGATTTTATCAGTAAGATCAGTTCCTATGCAAGCATTTAGAATTAAAAGGAATGTTGGAGCAATCCCCCTTTTGAAAATTGATCGATTCATGGTCGGAAAATAGTCGAGATAAAGAGTCTCGGACTGTTCGTATACCGACATTTAAATTATATATCCATCGCAGGCCACCAATTGTGTCTAATGAAAGACAGAATTTGGATATTGGAGCAAACTTAAATCACTCTTTTTCCTCGAAACCCAGTCCCTTTAAATATGCCTGGTTATTTGAAGGTCTTCCAAGAAACTCTTCAACAGCCTCAACTATATCCCGTTTAGTCCCGTTGGCAAGAATCAAATTCCTGTACCGGATTCCAGTTTGCTGATCTCTTAATCCATTCTTTTCAAACTCAGTGAACATATCTTGGGCATAAACCTCAGACCAGAAATATCCATAATAATAAACTGGGTGGGTATTTATGTGGATCCAGTTTGCCTGAGGGTGAGTGGAATAATCTACAAGGGGGCCCAAACCAATTTCCTCATCGATTTGCTTCCACAGTTCATCGGTATCAAATCCGGAATCGGGTTGGTACTTATCATATAGGTTCATGTCATACATACACATCTGCTGACGGATCACAAGGTTCAATCCTGAAGAAACATTCTTGGCGGCTTTCATATTGTCAAATGTTTCTTTTGGGAAGGGCTCTCCCGATTCATAATGCTTTGCAAAGGAATTTAGAATCTCATAGTCCTCAATCCAGTTCTCGAAGATCTGAGACATAGCCTCTACAAAATCCGATTTTGAGCCATTCTGATACGCGAATTCTCCCCTATTTGCCATTCCATCCATGATATGACCGAACTCATGGAAAAGAGTATTTAATTCCCGATAACTCAATAGCGAAGGAAGCTCATCGGTTGGTTTGGTAAAGTTTCCCAATAACATGCTGACAGGAACCTGGTAACCCGCTTCGGCCTTTCTTGCTGGGATCATTGGAACTCCATAAAACCATGACTCTTTAAATGGTCTTGGATATAGATCCAGATAGAATATTCCTACCAATTTGTCATCCTCCAATACCTGGTACATCTCCACATCTTCATGCCAGACGGATGCATCCTTCACCTTTTTGAATTGAATGCCCAAAAGCTCCTGGTACAATTTCATCATGCCTACCAGGCATTCCTTCATTGGTAAATACTCGCGGATCAATTCATGATCGACGTTGTATTCCTCTTTAAGGATCTTGTTTTGGTAATAAGATATATCCCAGGGCTGAATGCTCTCACCGGGTGAATCCATCGCCTTTAATTCATTGAGTTTTGTTAACTCCACTCCTGCTTTCTCCTTGGCCCTGCCAAGTAGATCATAAATGAAATTCCATACTGTCTCCGGGTCCTTGGCCATCTTGGCCGCAAGGTTATACTGAGCATAGGTATCATAGCTCATGACCTGCGCTAATTGATATCTTTTCTCAACAAGCTGATCCAGGATCTCAAGGTTTTTATCTGCTCCCCGGGTATAATAAAGCTGATGATACCTTTTCCTTACTCCGGGGTCAGTAGCATTATCCATTATAGAGCCACGGGTGGCGGGCATTACCGGGATCTCATATCCGTCACCCTCTTTTTCATATTTGGAAAGGAAGGATTCTGAGATTCCATCCGTTTCGTCAGAGCTAAGCTCAAGTACGAAATTGGCTGTATTCATATTCTTTGAGTAGTCAGAGCTTAATGCTGTCAACTCGCCATTTAGTTTCTTGTAGTTAGCCAAATTATCCTCATCCAGTGAAACTCCTGATCTTTCCAGATCGAATAAGATGTCATCCACCAAATTCTTGTTAGAGCCCAAAAGTGTTGAGTACTCTTCACCATTGCTGAATTCAAGTACCTTTTGATACAATTCCTTATCCGAAGAGATAGCTGTAAACATGGAGTCTAGAAGCTGAGATCCCTTTTCACCTTCTGCCCTAATAGCCGAATCTGGCGAGACCCAATAAAGCATATGATTCAATTGATAAGCCGCGGTTAGTTCACTCAACATCTTATCATAGGTTCCGAAGAGTTCTTCAAAGCCTGGTGAATCCATTGATTTTATCTGATCTAAGGTTTGGGAGCAATTAGAAACAGTGTATTCTGCATAAACCTTTACATCCTCAGCACTAATGGAAGCAAAGTCTATTGGCACATTCATGTCGGTAAAAAAAGGATTTTGTGGTATCTCCAATTGCTCTTCTTTTTCAGGGTTTGAACAGGAAAAGGTCATTAATAGGACTATTAGCAGGACGAATTGATTTCTCATGGTAATTAGAATAAAGGCTTGGAGATGGGGTTTTTATGTGGCCTAAGTGATTATTTAAGTTCCTCGAATCTAGAAAAAAAGAAGGAAATAGGATTTGACCACGTTCCAATCTTTGAGTTCACTCAATAGAACACGTTGACTTGCCAAGTGAAGCTTTTTTGATCATCATCAGAAAAAGCTTGGTTCATCTTTTTACTCATCCCGTAGGGAGACAACAGGATTTAAACGGGACACTTTTAAAGTCTTAGAGAAAATCGTAACAAATGCAATGAACAGGATTAGAAATGCCGGAACCACAAAAAGAAATGGGTTTATCTCCATTCTGAATGCAAATCCTTGAAGCCACCAATCAATTAGCAGGTAGGTAATCGGAATTGATAGAATAAAAGAGATCAAAATCAACCTCAAAAACTCTTTAGAAAGCATCAGATTAATCTGTCCAATACTGGCCCCAAGAACTTTCCTTACACCTATTTCTTTGGTCCTTTTTGAAACGGTAAAGGTTGTAAGACCATAAAGCCCAAGGCAAGCAATCAAAATTGCGAAGCCCGTTAATAACCCGGAAATCTTTTGAAAACGCCTATCGATATCGTATTGCTTAGCATATTCCTCATCCAAAAAATAATAGTCAAAGGCTATGTCCGAATAGACCTTTAAGAATTCTTCTTTTATCAATTTGATTTGCTCTCTTACATCACCTGGATTTAATCTAATTCCTGCAAAGTCGGTATGTTGTGGCCAGGGAAGAAAAATTATTGGCAGGATCTCAGACTTTAATCCGGCCTGGTGGAAATTTTTTACCACTGCATGGATCTTAACATTATTACCCCAAAAATCAACCATTTTCCCTACAGCTTCTTTCGGATTGTCTATACCAAACAACTGGGCGCACTTTTCATTGATCATTATCAAGCCTTCATTGGACCGAGTTTTGTAGAAACTTTCTCCATCTACAAGATCAATTTCAAGGGTGTTTATAAAATTATAATCATTGATATAGATGTAGTAGTTATAGTTGTTCTCTTTTTCCGCTTCTACCAGTTTGATACCCGTTGTTGTAGATATTTCAAGAGAAGATCTTCCAGGCATGGTATTAGCAAAAGTTACATTCTTTACGGCAGATTGCTTCATCAAGGCTTCCCGAAAGACCTTTTGCATTTCTAGTCCAGCTTTTCCATTCCGAGTCTTGATAACAATAACCTTGTCGCTTGAAAACCCGAGTTTCTGACTAAGCATATACCTAACCTGCTCTCCCGAAGTTAGAGTTTGGGTTAATAGCAATAGGGTCATGGCAAATTGAAAAACAACCAGGGATCTCCGTAGTATTAACCCCCTTCCCCTTGTCATGAATTGTCCTTTCAAAACCGAAATAGGTTGAAAAGATGAAAGAATAAAGGCAGGGAAAGATCCTGCTGCCAGGGTACTAAATACGATTAGACCAAAGAGACTTAACCAGAAAAAGCCCGAATCATAAAAATGAATTTGTTCCGGCATACCAAGGACCGACTTAAAAGGAGCTTCAAAAACCGTAAGAAGCAACGCTGCCAGGAAGCCTGAAAGAATATTTATGAGAAATGCCTCCGTAAAGAACTGCAGCTTGATCTGGTACGGACTTGATCCTATTGATTTTCGAATACCCACTTCCCTGGCCCTTTCAAAAGACTTGGCGGTGGAGAGATTTACAAAATTGATATTGGCCAAAAGGATCACCAATAAAGAAACTGCTAAAAGAAATAATATCGAACTGTAATCTCCATTTTGGCTAGGTTCATACATCTTGGTGGAATGCAGATGAATATCATAGACCATTTCTGACATTATTCGCTCGTCCTCCAGGTATTCCTCCTTTAGAAGAAAGGAATTGTAATCCTCCAAAGATGCCTGGAATCGTTCGTAAGATATTTGCTCAGGTAGCAACAAATAGGTGTAAAGGTTGCATTGATTCCAAGTATCATCCTTTTGATTAAAATCCCGCTTCATGGATGGGAAAGAGATCAGGAATTCAAATTGCAGATGACTGTTCTCTCGGCTATCCTCAATTAAGCCAACTACTTCGTAGTCCACTTTATGCCTAGGAAGACGAATTGATTTCCCGACTACATCCATGGATCCAAAAATCTTTTGAGCAAGCGATTCAGTTAACACTGCCTCACCAGGAGCAAGAAAGGCACCCTTCATATTTCCCTGTAGAAATGGATAATCAAACATTTCAAAGAATTCAGGATCGACACCAAAAGCCTTGGGAATAGCAAAATACTGATCACGAGCGGCTATGGTTAGGCTCGTTACCGGATGAGCTCTGGTGAAATTCTGAACTTCCGGATATTTTTCCTTTAACTGAGGACCAACCTGTGGATAAGTTCCACAGTCCTGTTCAGTCACTGTTTCTCCCTCTAATATATCCAGGGTCACTCTTACCAATTGATCTGAATAAGGTAAACCTCGCTCGAAAGAAAACTCAAAATTGACATATAGTAGGACAAAAAGAGAAATAGCAAGAGCCGTAGAAAGTCCCAATACGTTCACCGCGGTATAAACCTTATCTATTTTAAAGACTCGGAAAGCCATTTTAATATTGGAGCGGTGAAATCCATAAGGATCAGGATTGGTCATTTTCGATAAGCTTGACATGAGATTAGGTCTTAACAGTTTTATTACCTCCAGGGCATAGGCTAGCCTGGCTTTTTTTGCTGAGCTAATCTCCAGCTGGTCCTGAAACCATTCTTCTAAGTCTCCTTCTATTTCTTCCCTGAAATCACGATGAATAAAGAATCGCAGAAGGCGGTTGGCCCAATTGGGTGGCCTTTGCTTAAAAGAACTACTCATACGAATTGCAAGCCCAGCTTTAGATTAGGAATAGCATTCCAGAGATTGGCTCGGATGTTTTTCATTTCCGCTAGCACTGCGTGTGCAGCCGTGGTAGCTGAATAGATCCTCTTCCTCTTCCCTCCTCTTTTTGCAGTTGCTTCTCCAAACTCAGAGGTTAAGAATCCTTTTTCCTCCATCCTTTTTAATGCAGACTGAATCGAGCCAACAGAGAGTTTTTGATCAATCCTGGATTCGAGTTCTCGTTTTATCTCAGTGCCATATGCATCTTCTCTGAGAACCAATACCGTAAGCAAAACCAATTCCTCAAACTCTCCTAATCTTGACTTTTTCATTTTATTTTATTCGTAATTGCAGTAAATATAGAGATGATAATATTCGCAATTGCAGTTTTTATATGAACGGTAGTTTGATTTAATACTGGTTGGAAAAGGAGAAAAGGACTCTATAGTCCAAAACAAAAACTTCAAATACTCCAATATTTGATCCGATCCGATCCAATCCCATCTCCTTCTTACGATCATTGAATTACCAGTTTATTAAATAGGGAAGATTAGTAATTCAAATAGTTGTGGAAAAGGCAAGTTTTTCGAATCTTTCAAATCAGATAGCAAATAGTAAAATGACTAACCAATTAATCAAAAGAACCATTCTAGGTTTGCTTTTAACCCTTTCTCCTTTTTCAGGAATGTTTGCCCAGTCAAACTGGGAACTAGGAGGCCGGTTTGGGAATGATTTCTCAATTGATGTGACCGTTCCAATAAATGCCAAGCCCAGGCTTCATGGCGCAGCCTACTTTTACAATGATTTTGGAGTGGGGGCTTATTTTGATTGGATGTTTGGATTCAGTACAGGTCCTCAAGGATTGAAAATATATCCTGGGGTGGGCCTTGAATTATACTTTGGTAACGACCTGGATATTGGGATTGCTGGAAACTTTGGAATTGAATATTCTTTTGACTTTCCCCTGACAATAGGACTTGATTGGAGGCCGGGATTTATGCTAACCGAGGATTTTCGGGGCTACGACGGGAATTGGGGAATAATGGCAAGATATAGATTTGGAGAAGGAACCAAATTAGTAGCCCGGTAAAAAAGGTACGGAACCATCCCTCTCTTTGTTAATCTACGGAGCTATCAAATTCAAAACAGCATTTTAAGTCGTTTTAAAACCTCTCTAGTCCCTTCTCACCGGGTACTTATCAAACTATTGGATTATGAAGGGTTTAGAGTAAAACCATTTGCGTTCCATTGAGCACCCTTTTGATCCAATAAGGATTGTATATCAGCAAATAGCGAATCTTTCGTGTACTGGGCTTATAAGGAAAGACAGAATGAAACTCCGAATGCTATTAGAAGAAAACATTTAGTAAAATTTTTCATGGATTCGTTTTTAGTCCAGTGCAGGCATGGTCAAGGCTTATTTCCAGGGCTTAGAAAGATATGTCAAATCATGGAGTTATTGTGATAATGCTCGATTCCAAGCTCTGAAGTAGCTTTTTTTAGCGAGCGATCTTTTGATTTTCAAATCCAAATATCAATTAATTCTGGCTGGTTTCTTATTGACATAATCCCTAAAGACAACGAAATGGAAATCAGGTTGCAATGTCCCTTAAAACTTTTAGATGACAATTTCCCTTTCATCAAAATTCCCTGTTCAAAATTGATTTGAATATCTAGGTTGGTATCGAGGTTAAATTAAATAAGATGAAAAGTTTACTTTCCGGAATACTTGCGTTCCTAATTCTGTCCCTCCCCACTTTTGCAGGCTCTTCTCAAATATCTTCCTCCAAATGGATCCAGGATATCGATTACTTAAATCAGGTCGCCCAAAAAGATTTCGAAAAGCTATTTGTAAAGATCACTCCCCAAGAATTTGAAGAACATGTCGAAAAGCTAAAAAAGGAAGTCCCCAACCTAAGTGATATAGAGATCACAATTAAACTAGCGGAACTGGTTGCAAAGTTTGAATATGGGCATACTGCTGTTCCCCTTATTCCTCAAAGAAACAGCCAACACGGATATGATGGCAACGTTAGCTTTCATGCTTTCCCCATCAATTTTTATTGGTTCTCTGATGGCGTATTTATTCAGGGTATCCATAAGGACTATGGAGAGATAGTTGGAGCAAAAGTGAAGCGTATTGGTAATCTGGATGTTATGGATGCTCTCGATAGGGTCCGCCCAGTGGTATCCATTGAAAATGAATCTTTCTTTAAGGCTTATGGCCTGCTATATCTTAACCTAGCCGAAGTGCTTCAGGCTAAAGGGATCATTGACCAGGGCAAGTCACTCCCTCTTGTGGTTGAAAAAGATGGAAAGGAGGTCAGGAAAAGAATTGAATTAAATCAGGACGACTTCCCCTCCTACAGCTATGGTTTGATAGAGGACAAAGAGAATTGGGTCTCTGCAAGAGTCAACAAAAAGGACCTACCCCTTTACATTCATAGACCCGAAAAATTCTACTTGTCCAAGGCGATTCCCGATTCAAAGGCTTATTACATCAGGGAGAGTGCGGTGAGGAATCAGAATGGAAAAAGCATTGCGGATTTTTATGAAGAAGCTATGAGTGAATTCAATCAAGGGGATTATGAAAAACTGATAATCGACTTGAGACTTAATGGCGGAGGTAATAATTATAATAACAAGGATGTAGTAAAGCATTTGATCCGTTCAGATAAGCTCAAGGAAAAAGGAAGCCTGGTAGTTATCATTGGAAGAAGGACCTTTTCTGCGGCACAGAACCTGGTCAACGAGATCGACAATTATACACCTGCGATATTCATCGGAGAGCCCACAGCTGAGAACGTAAACTTCATGGGTGATACCCGAACAATCACTTTGCCGAACAGCAAGGTGAATGTAAGGCTATCGTTTGCATGGTGGCAGGATAAACCTCAATGGGAAAACAATGAGTGGACCACACCTGACCTGTATGTCGAAATGAGTTCTCAAGATTACATTTTTGATAAAGACCCCGTTTTGCAAACTGCTCTTGATGATAATTCCCTCGCCTTTGCAATAAGCCAAAAAGAAAGGCTGGTTGAAATATTCGAATCAGGAGAAAAGCAAAAAGCCGAAAAGGAATTAAAGAGCCTAATCAATAATCCATCTTATAAATACATGCAATTTGAAAGCACTATCAATAGGATCGGTTATGATTATTTAAACAAAAAAGAACTTGATAAAGCAGAACTGGCTTTTTGGTCCAATACCATATACTATCCCAATTCTGCTAACGCATGGGATAGTTATGCCGAACTCCAGCTTGAAAAAGGAAAGCTAGAAGAATCCTTAAAACTATATAAGAAAGCTATCGATCTGAGTGAGGATGGTGACTTCGTTTACCAAAATGCAAGTGCTCAGATCACTAAGATCAAGGAAAATATGGCTAAGGATTAGGACCTGACAGCTATCCTATTGGAAATTCTCCTACCGCACTTTCGCAACCATGCCAGTTTACGTCGATGGTCTCATTGCTATATAAGTAGTCCTCTGGCTCAAGTTTATCAGGAAATCCTTTCCATCCTGCTTCCGGTCCAAAGAAATCTCCGGATTGAGCTGATGGATCCATACTAGCTCTAACAATTCCTGCCGCACCATCCTCTGCGGATTGAGCTCTTTCCATCAAACCGCTTTGGTTGTCCATACCCCCATCAGCTGTAGTGGTAACCTGCAGATTGGTTAGTGCCAATCCAGGATGAGCCAATAGAACCCTGATATTATTGATCCCTGCTTTCTCCAGCTTCGCCTTCATACCATAGGTGAAAGCACAATTGGCAAGTTTGGTCTGGTGGTACCTCTCCCACCTCGGGCCTGCAAAACTTGTATTCTCCTCTTCTGTACCATCTCCGCCAAGATTTCCTCCCCTCTTCTCAAAATACTCAGCCATTAAAGGGCCTCCCAGTCTGGCCATAGAGGTATGATTGACCACTCTGGCTTCAGGGCTTGCTTTTAAAAGAGGAAATAATTCTTTGGTCAAAAGAAAGTGGGAAATTGCATTTGTTTGCATTTGCACATCATAACCATCTTTGGTAGCCTGATCCTTTAAGGCCATTACTCCCGCATTGTTAACCAGAATATCGAGTTTGTCAAAACTTGAGCTTATTTCGGAAGCTGCATTTCTCACTGAGGCATAATCCTGAAGATCGCAGGCGATGGCTATGAATTCTCCTCCCGGAACTTCTTTTTTCAGATTCTCTAAGCCCTCCTTGGATCTTGCGCTCTCCCTGTTCAATAAAATCACCTTGGCTCCTTTTTTAGCTAATTCCCTGGCACAAACGTATCCAGTACCGGTAGTTGTCCCGGTTATTGCCGTAAGCTTTCCACTAAGGTCTTGCCCATGGGATTCGATCATGTTAAATAGGTGGATGGTTTCTATTGAGTCTGGCATTTCGATTTATTGTTAATGGTTATTGATTGATGGCTTATGAGGAAACAATTCTTAAGGAAGATAGTTGCATGGGAGTCTCAAAAATTCAATTAATTCAAAATTCCCGTTATGATTGCATCAATAAACACTTCTTAAATTGAAAGTCGGGATCATAGGTGGAGGAGCAGCAGGGTTCTTTGCTGCAATCAAAGTGAAGGAAAACTTTCCCTCAGCCAAGGTTCATATTCTTGAAAAAACTGAAAAGCTTCTCTCAAAGGTCAAAATATCGGGTGGAGGCAGATGTAATGTAACCAACGCCGAACCATCCATTTCCAAACTAAGTGCTGCCTATCCCAGAGGAAAAAAACCATTGAAGAAGCTTTTCCAGGAATTCAACAACCAGGATTTCTTGAAATGGCTTAAAGACAAAGGCGTGGAAACCAAAACCGAAAAACTGGGCCATGTTTTTCCAACCAGCAATTCCTCGCAAACCATTATTGACTGTTTTGTCAATGAATGCAATCGATTGAGTATTCAAATAAGAAGATCTTTCAATGTCACCGAAATCAAAGCAAGCCAAAATGGATTAACCTTATTTCATAAGAATGGTGAAGAGGTATTCGACAAGGTAATAATTGCCACAGGAGGAAGTCCAAAAAAAGAAGGACTTCAGTGGCTGGCAGATCTGGGTCATAAAATAAGGCAGCCTATCCCCTCACTATTTACTTTCAATATGCCAGATGAAGAGATCAAAAATCTTCAGGGAGTTGTTGCTCCAAATGCAAGAGTGTTCGTAGCAGGAACAAAATTGAAAATGGAAGGCCCAATCTTGATAACCCATTGGGGCATGAGTGGCCCCGCAATATTGAAACTTTCGGCCTTTGGAGCCCGGGATCTTTTCGAAATGAAATACAATTTCGGGGTGAGGATCCATTGGGATAAGGATCAGGATCTGGAACAAACCCAGAACTTATTAAGAAGCTTCGCGAAAAATGAAGGAAATTCCCTAGTAGGCAAATCCAACCCCATTGATATCCCAAACAGACTTTGGCATTTCCTGATTTCTAAGGTCAATATCTCTGCAGAAAAGCCCTGGAGGGAACTTGGGGAAAAGTCAGTACAAAGATTAAGCAATGTACTTTGCAACGATCAATACAAGGTTTCAGGCAAAACAACCTTTAAGGAAGAATTCGTTACCTCAGGAGGAATCAGCCTTGAAAGTATTGACCATAAGACCTTAGAAAGTAAATCGCTTCCCGGTCTGTATTTCGCCGGAGAGATCCTGGATATTGACGGCATTACAGGTGGATACAATTTCCAGGCCGCATGGACAACTGCCTTTCATGCTGCAAAGCTGGCCTGATCAGGGAAGAGCCAAAAACCAATCGATCAATTCCTTTTCATCTACTATGTTCCAGGAGTGGGGATGTCTGCTTCCATCCTCTCTATATCCTTTATCCACAGTTGGGACGTACTCCGCTTTATCATTACCCAGAATCCTAAGATCATTGACCAACCCTGCCAGGTCAATAGCATTCATGGCATAGTAGTCCTTCCTTCTATTTTCAATCCACCAGTTAACATCAGGTTCCGTATAAGCCCGAATGGCTATTCCTTTGAATTTTTCCAGGTGTAGGCCTCCCCCGGCAGAATAGCAAAAAGGAGAATATTCTACATAGGCCGACATTTGTCCTTTGGGAGTTCCACCAAGATTTTTTTCCAGGTATGCTCCAACCCAGGTAGCTTCGTTAGTGGCTATAGGGTTGAATTTTATCCTAAGGGTTTTCTGGATCTCCCTATGAAATCGAATCATATCCAAGGGAGCATCGCAAATGGCTATTGCCTTTGGCTGGACCTTGAGCAAAGACCTCTTTTCGAGGGAATAGCTAGCCAATTTCAAAGCCCTTGTTCCTTCCAGGGACATGCCACAGTACAACATATTCTCTTTTGGGATCGAGTACTTTTTACATGCCTCAATTATATACGATTCTAATTCCCGAATCCTTTCCTCATCAAAAAGAAACTCAAGCCTGTTGTTGGTATTGGTATACAAAATAGCCAGGCCTTTTTCAGTAGCATAATTGATGATCAGGTCCTTTTCAACGGTATCTGTTCTTGGGTGGGTAAATACAATAAGACCATTTGCCTTTAGGTTATCAGGCATCCAAAGGGTGTACCCCGGATCGATCATGGGGATCGATATGTCGGGCGCATATTCTATTGATCCTTCAACATGGGTAAGATTTTGAAAACATTTCTGAGAAAGGCTATTAGTTGAAAAAAAGAGAATGGAAAGGGAAAGGATAAGGTAGGATCTAAGCTTCATTTGGGATTTGGTTACCAAATAATAATTCTCAATTTGCTTAATTATTGCATAGATAAGAAACGAATTATTTTCCATGAAGTAAGTCGTGTTTTACTTTCCTCTGGTCCCAATTTTCTTAAGGAACCCTTTTTTACTTCTCCTATCGTACCTTTGCAACGAGAAATTCATCCGGGGGTCTGGCTCCTCGGCCCTTTGAATGAATGCTTTAAGCTTTTTTGCTCTTTACCCATTAATATATCTTGTGGCTGTCAGCCCTACCTGGCTGATGTATAGGATATCCAATGGTCTTTATTTCATCATTTATCATTTAATCGGTTACCGAAGGAAAGTCGTTAGCCAAAACTTAAAAAATGCCTTTCCTGAAAAATCCATGAAAGAAATTGCTGAGATAGAAAGCAGATTCTTCCAATATCTATGCGACCTGGTCCTGGAAACCTTAAAAACAACAAAATGGAACGACACTATGGTAAGAAACCACCTTTCCATGGAGGAGGTCCCAGTTTTGAATGAGTTGTATCAAGAAGGAAAGAGCTTCATAATTGTTATGGGGCATTTTGGAAATTGGGAATGGGCTGGGCCTTGCTTTTCACTTTCATCAAAACACCAACTTGTGGTTATCTATCAGCCCCTTTCCAACCCGTATTTTGAAAAGATGCTCGTGCGTTCGAGGACCAAGTTCAATACGAGGATAGTGCCCAGGGTCAACACCTTAAAGTCGATGATCAAGGACAGGGATAAGGTAAATGCCACGGCTTTGATTGCAGATCAGGCACCAATACCTTTGGAGAATGCGCTCTGGATCGATTTTCTAAATCAGGATACTCCTGTCTTTACCGGCCCTGAAAAGATAGCCAGAAAGCTAAATCAACCAGTAATCTACATGCGCGTAAGCAGAACCGCCAGGGGTAAATACAAAATTACGCCTGTTTTGATTAACAGGGAACCTAAAGATTCTGAGCCAAATGAGATCACAAAGGAATTTAATCGATTATTAGAAGAAGACATTCGCCGTCAACCCGAGACCTGGCTTTGGTCTCATAAGAGGTGGAAACATAAAAGACCGGTAGATAAGGAGGTGCAGTTTGCATAATCATACGAATCAGGCGATTGAGCAGCCCCCCTACCAAGGCAGAGAACTAGTCCTGAAGACCAGGGAATTTGCCGTTGAAACTCCCTGGAAAAGTTGGTTCTATGTTCTTTCCACCTTTTTTCTGACCAACGCCTGTCTTTTTGGGACCCTCTTCATTGAAATTATACCAGTTCAGATAGCCCTTTCCGTATTGGCAGGATTGCTCTTGGTGAGATCCTTTGTCCTTTATCATGATTACCAGCATGGCTCGATCTTGAGAGAATCCCTGTTAGCAAGGGCATTAATGGCGGTATTTGGAGTTTTCATCCTGGCCCCCGCTTCAGTTTGGAAAAAAACCCATAATCACCATCATAAGCATAACAGCAAGCTTACCAATCATGGGATCGGTGATTATCCCCTCCTGGAAAAACAAACATTCTTGAGGTTAAGCAAAAGCAACAAAAAGATCTACCTCTTTCAGAGACATCCAATGACCATATTCTTTGGTTACATAACGGTCTTCTTTTTCGATTTCAATGTGAGATCTCTCATAAATAATCCAAAAGATCATTTTGATACCCTTTTGGCCCTGATCATCCATGTTGGTCTTTCAGTTGGCCTAGTGGCCGGTTTTGGGGTTTTGAACTGGATTTTCTTCCTTGTAATTCCTTTTACGATAGCATGTGGCATGGGCTCCTACTTGTTCTATGTTCAGCATAATTTCCCTGGAGCGAGCTTCAATGAAACCAAGGATTGGAATTATTTTGAGGCTGCCCTTCAATCCTCTTCTCAACTAGATATTGGCAGATTAATGAATTGGTTCACAGCCAACATCGGGTTTCATCACATCCACCACGTAAATCCACTCATTCCATTCTACAATCTCCCTGAAACCAAAAAGGCAATCCCACAATTACAAAATCCTAAGACAATAGGCCTTTCCCCAAAAGATATTATTGCCTGTCTAAGGTTGAAGGTCTGGGATAAGGAATTGGGACAGATGACCAGCCTTTGAATGGACTGATAGTTCAGTCAAGTTGAGGAGGGTCAGGCAATTCTAGCCTTTTAAAACATTGGGAACCAAAATGCTCTTACACAACTTCGGAAACAAAATAATGCACGTTATCCTTTGAAAGCCAAAGCGCATGTGCTCTGGATATTAGGCCTAAAACCAGCTAGCAAAACGGCAAGAGGCTATAATTAAACCTAGAGAATTATTGATCCTTATCTTTTTTGGCATCAAGATCATTGGTTCCAATAATTGATTGGATCTGAGCATTAAGATCATCCAGCTGGTCCTGAACCTCCGTTTGAGAGGTTTTTAATTCTGAAATCTCTTCTTTTTGGGAATCGATCAGTTTTTGCTGCTTCATGATAATATCATGCAATTCCTGAACAGAGCTGGTCAATACAGGCGTAAGTTTTGCATAGTCAACCATCATTGGGTCTTCCTCCACAGTCATAGTGGAATCTCCATTCACTGCATCAGGATAGATAGCCTGTAACTCTTGAGCAATAAAACCTGTTTGTGACCTGTCTTTTCCAATAAAGTTATAGGTCTTAGGTTTCATTGCTAAAACCACGCCCAATCCACCATGATACTCTCTAATATTTTCCTTAAGCCTCCTGTCAGACGCCGAGAGGTATTGAACTCCTCCAGAACCCGTATGTGCAATTCTTCCTCGATAGGTTCCAGCAGACCCTGTGAAGTAAATGAAGTCATTGGAATTATTCTCGGCCCCCAACTGAATATTAAGTCCATCAGCATTAGTTCCTGTATTGGTATTTCGTATATCTACCATGGTACCTGATACGTTGTCAAGGACATCGAGAATCTTGTCAGGAGCTGTTGTCCCGATTCCAACGTTGCCACTGAAATAGTTCCTACTCTCACCGGAAGCATAAACCCCATATTCCTCTCCACTTGAGGCGGTCATAAATATTCCAACACCATAGGTGGTCCCAGAAGTGTTGTTTTGATCTACAAATAAAGCATACGCATTATTTGCAGTTTGCACTTCTAATTCTCCCTGTGGAGTTGTTGTTCCGATTCCCATATCTCCATCTGTTTCGATGGTAACGGCCGGAGATGTTGAAACAAGACTATTTGGCGCAATCATAAATTTATCCGCATTGCTATTGTCAATTCCCAAAGCCCAGTTTCTGGTTGATACTTCAAAAGTCAAGGCAGCATCACCTGAGCTAGTATTTTCAATAAATAATTGAGGTGTCGCTCCTGTATTAGCCTGGCTCAGGTGGAGAATACCTGAAATATTTGGGGTTCCTATTCCGACATTTCCGGAAAAATAATTCCTTTCCTCCCCTTGGGAGTAAACTCCAAAATCTACAGACCCCGCATTTTGCTGGTCAATATAGATTCCATAGGTAGATGCAGTACCCGAACCATCCAATCTAGAATAAACCCCATATGCAAATCCAGAACCATCCTGATCGATATCAGACCTCAGCCCGTATACCGAACTTGAATTACCGGCCGCTACTGACATATTGCTGAAATATCCATAACGAATTCCAGTTCCATTTGCAGACATCTGGACTTGACCACCGTAGGCAGTGCCTGTTCCAAATGGATCAACTATTAATCTTTCTCCCCAAATTGAACTGGCATCTCCCGCCGTTCCATCCAAGTTCAAATAATACCCATACTTGGTTCCAGTGCCCATATTTGAAGAATTTACAAATAGAGCGTACTGTGTAGAAGCCCCCGTATAAGCATTATCAATATAGGTGCCACCCAATAAGTTTGACACTACACTTAATTGATATCCCGTTAGGGGTGTAATCGTACCAATTCCAGTTCTCCCAGAGAAAGAATTTTGCTCCTCACCAGTAGTCAAGATTCCATAATCTGAAGTGCCGGCATTAACGTTATTGATATAGGCTCCATAAGTTGTATTCGTACCTGCCCCATCCAATCTAGAGTAAAGACCATAAGCGATACCAGATCCATCATGATCAATTTCCGATCTATAGCCGAATATGCTACTGGTATTGGAGGCATTCACATTAAGGTTCAATCCGTAGCCATAGCGTTGCCCAGTTCCAACAGCAGACATCGATACCAATGACCCATATGCAGTTCCTGATCCGCTTGGAGTAACCGAGAAAAACTGTCCATAAATTGGGCTTGCACTGCCTGCTGTGCCTGTCAATTGATTATAAATGGAATACTTAGTTCCTGTACCCGTATTTATCATGTTCAAACGAAGTCCAGTTTGGGTGTTTGATCCGGTATAATCATTTTCCACCCAAATTCCACCATATCTAGAGGTTCCAGTATTGGATTCCAGCATGAATCCGGCGGAAGGAGCAATTGTTCCAATTCCTACCTGACCGTCATAGGAACCACCCGATCCACCAACGAATAATTTTGGATTAGAAAGGTCTCCTGCATTTGAAATAATGAAATCAGCATTGGCGGCATCATCAACTCCTGCAGCCCAGGAAACGCCATTATTGTCAGCACTGTATTCAATGAATAGGTCAGAACCATCGCTTCTTCCAAGGAAAATATTTCCGCCCTCCACGTGAAGCTGCTCATTAGGTACCGTCGTGCCAATTCCCAACCATCCTGGAGGACTTAAGAACATCTTTGTATCTACCGAAGTGGATCCTGTGTCAGCCACATCAAAATAGATACCGGTACCATGAGATAATACATCCCAAGCCTCCATTGCCCTAAATCGGATCCGACCACCGTTAAAGAAATCGGTTCCATCATGACCCGTTCCTATTATACCGGAGATATAATCCCCTCCATTTATCGAGGCTGGAGAAGCCTCAGTTCCCCTTGCCTTATATCCTCTAAATATGGCTCCTCCAGTACCCGAAAGGTATTTGTAACCGTTTACAATATTTTCATTGATTTCGGTTGTAATCTGAACTTTGCCGGTATTAACCGAATCAGTGCCAATTATTACTTTGCCGCTGTTTTTGTTGAAAATATTATTGGCATCTTCCCTCCAATAAATACTATCCGCGAGGTCTGTATATCCTACATCACCGTTGTTATTAATGGTCAATATGTTTCTTCCATTTCCTGCAAAATCCTGTAACCTGATGGTTCCACCAGAAATGTGTAGAGACTGAGAAGGGTTGATTACCCCAACACCAACGTTACCTTGAAAATAATTATAATCCTCCCCGACGGTATAAACCCCATATTCGGTTCCCGAACCAGCTGCTGTATTATTTACATAAAGTCCGTATTGTAATCCAGAGCTTGAATTACTCATTTGGGCGTAATAACCGTAATGGGCACCGGTTCCTGTACCGCCAATATTTACAAAATTGGCATACACAGTACCATTAGAAGCTCCTCCGGTAACCACTGCGTTTCCAAAAACATTTCCGGAGCCATCATGCACCAAGGAGTTGTTCACACCGAAAATTGAACTTGAATTTCCAGCAGCTCCGTCCACATCATGAAATGCACCGTAACGAGCTCCGGTTCCAGACGCCACAATGTTGGTTCTGGTACCGTAAATAGTCCCTGAATTCGAATTTGGATTCATTTGGTTATGAGTACCCGTAATTTCCGACCCGCTAGCAGAGGTACCGTTCACGTTGGCATAATTTCCAAATTTTGCACCAGTCCCGGAGCCGTTCAAATCAGTGAACAAACCATACTTTACCAATGCTCCCGCATAATCCTGATCCACCCTCAAGGCTCCCTGCCTACCTGAATTACCTACGTTGGCAGCGTAATTTCCGTTTGGTGAGCTGGTTCCAATTCCTATCCCTCCAGCAATGGTCTTGTTCCAAATATCAACTCCATCAGTAGCCCAGATCGCCGTATCAGCCGCGGTGAGAAGTTGATTCCCATCCCAAAAAAGATTACCCCCCAAATTGTACATACGGTTGTTTGTTACCCCAGGTGCCACCCCGAGATCATTCAATCCAATGAAGCCATTGAAGAGCCCATCGCCATCAACGTGCAACTGCACCAAAGGATCAACCACATTACCAATCCCTACATTACCCCCGGTGTCAATTACAAAGGAAAACTCCCCGGCCGGACTGCTAAAGATGTAAAACTCATCATCCAGGTTGTTCCCTGCGGAAGACCCGTCTACACCAATGGCATATACAGTATTATCGTTCCAAATATTCAATGTAGCCGCCCCGGTGGCATGCTTGTTTTCGATCTCAAGAGAAACAAAAGCGGCGGGTAGGCTATCCGTAACATCAAGTTGTGTATCCGGACTCCAATCGCCAATTCCCACATATCCAGCCTGGTCAACGACTATGCGACCTACGCCTGCATTATCATCATATAAAAAGTATTCGCCGCCCAACGAAGATCCCTCAAACCTCCATTCCATGCGATTCACATCGTTGACCAGGTCAAAGGAGGATAGCCCATTGGCATTAGTATTCTCAGCAACTATAGAGACAAATCCATTGTTGGAATCAGCCTGAACATGCAGCATTTCCCCAGGGACCGTGGTTCCAATTCCCACTCTACCATTCTCAAAGATGGCACCGTAGGTTGCACCGTTAGCGTCCAAATGCATACCTGCCGTCGAAGCTCCATCGCCAAGTACCTCGAGAGCATACAATGCTCCTCCCGATTGTGCTCTTAAGCCTGCAAACCCGCCCGCTGAACTTACTGCATCAACACCCAGGTAATTTCCCTCTGCTCTTACACCATAGCCCCAATTGGCTGTTGTGCTGGTAGAAGTAGCATAAATGGCTGCACCGTCCTGCGATCCGGTATTTGTATTAATAAACCTCCCAACAAATTGATTTGTCAGTACATCTGCTTCTACTTGAAATTTAGAGCCAGGAGAGGTATTTCCTATACCAACATTTCCTGAATTAAGACTGTAAATAGCACTTCCATTAACCCCCCAACGAGCAGTGTCTCCTATGGAAAGAGAGAGAAACTGAGTTCCATCCCAAACGAGAATATCGCCAATGACTGTATCAAAAACTATCATCCCATTATCAGGCCCACTCAGAGTCATATTCGTTATATCCACACGTGGCAGCAACAGTCCTTGGTTATCTGAAAAGAGATCTAGAATAGCGGTTACCCTTGGATTGGTTGTTCCGATTCCTACATTATCCTGCGAAAAAAGTTTGGCTTGAGGCAAACACAAGAAGGCCAGGAGAAGGCCGAGCAGTAGTTTCATTCTCATAGTGGCGAATTTGGTACTCTAAAGATAAAAATATGGAAGATTTCTCCTCTATCTTTTACCCCTAATCTGCTAAAAGGTTACAATTCCCAAATTTGTAATGTAAAGAAAGTGGGTCTGGTGTTTTTTCTTACTTCAAAGAAGCTCTCAGATCAGATCCTTTATTCATGGACTTCACTTGCTTTTCCAAATCCTCAATCCTTTCCTGTTGCTCTTGAATGGCCTTCACAAGCACCGGTAATAATTCCATTTGATTTACCAATAATGTCTTTTCTTCATCATCTGCCTCAGTGATCATTTCAGGAAGTACCTGCTGAAGATCCTGGGCAATGAATCCCATTTCTTTACCCCTATCCTCAAAGTCCCTCCATTCAAAGTCTACTGGCCTTAAAGCCATTATTTCCTCAAGGCCATAATCCAGGGACCTGATGTTCTTTTTCATTCTTTTGTCAGAGGTCCCCAGAATCCCAGTGGTATAATAGATCCTATCCCAACGATAAGAGGAAACCCCAAGGTCCAAACCAGCATTGGAATAGGGTCCAAAGTGCGAGCTACTCATTACTGCAATTCCCGAACTATTCCTTGTAAAATAAAGGGCCTGGTTTACTGATTGCTGGCCAATGATTAAGAAACCACCTGTATTTGAAGACATTCTCCATTCAGTAGTTCCATAAAACCCTGTTCCAGAACCAATTGTCAAAGAGGAGCCCGAAAAACCACTAGATAAAACCGAAGAGTTAAAACCATTAACAACTATAGAACTTGAAGAACCGCTTTGGACATATAGGTCATTGGTCGTTGGAGTGGTTCCAATCCCGACACTCCCAGTAAAATATCCCTGGCCGTTAACTGTCAAGGGATAAGAACTTGAGGTCTGACCAATTCCAACATTACCCTGAACGATCAAACCATTGGTGGGCGCTAGGCTTGTACCTGAATAACTTGAACCAATTGCCATTCCCCCTTCAACATCCAATCTGTTAACAGGTGTAGTAGTACCAATTCCGAGCAAGCCACCTGTGGTCATTGCCATCCGGACACCACTAAGGTTTAATTTCCATTTGTTAGCATCTCCCCCATCTACATAGGTCCATCCTACAGCTGAACCTCCTTGAGCATAGCCATAAAAAGGCTCCCCACCTGCAGAAGTGTTGATATACATACCACTGAAACCTGTGGTGACTTCGGAAATAATGAATTTACCTGACCCAATTTGAGTCGTAGCACCAAATCCTACATCACCTTCAACAATGAGTCCATTGGCAAAAGCACTTGTACTTCCAGCGTATCCTGACCCAATGGCCATTCCTCCGTTAACATCCAATCTGTTTACCGGCCCGGCGGTCCCAATGCCAACATTTGATCCACTCAAAACTATGCGATCATTAGATCCCAGTATAGATGCATTAGAGATCTTAAACTTGTTACCATCACTAGCGTCAATGCCATAGGTGTAAGATGTTCCCGAGCCAGAGTTTCTTAGACCATAACTTACATCTCCACTCAGACTTTGATTCTCAATACCCATAACAGGTGTTACAGATGCCAGATTCTGTATCACCTGAAATTTCAATCCTGTCGTATTTGCTCCTATAACCACCCCGTCAGAATTTATCGGATAAATATCGCCACCATTATCTCTCCAATAGTTTGGTTCGCCAAAGGCAACAGATTGCCAATTGCTCCCATCGTAGTACATGAGACGATTTACATCCTGGGCATAAAAACTCATTCCTTCAACCGCAAGAGCTGGATAAGTTGCCGTATCACCGGCATTTAATCGAACCATTAAAAATCCCTGATCCGAAGATTGCAATTCAAGGATTGCACCAGGAACCGGTGTGGTTGTTCCTATGCCAACATTATCCTGTGAATAGGCTTTCACCGATAAAACGACCAGAAAGGAAAAGAAAATCCTGAGGGGTAAAATACATTTCATCTCTTTAGGGTTTGAATTAAAGTTACGGTTTATTAACCAAGAGGTATAAAAAAACCAGGACTTAAAGTCCTGGTTTTTATAGCAAAATCTTCTATTTATCCTCCAATTCCGTGAGTCTTCTTTGTGTTTCCTCCAGATCCGCTTTGAGCTTTTCGATAATCTTTTGCTGTTCTTGAATGGCTTTTATTGCCAGGACACCAAATCCAGAATAATCTAAGGTTAATTCATCTACTCCTTCTTCTGCTCCTTCCGGGTTTGTATGCGTTACCAAAGACGGGTACAATGGCTCGACCTCCTGTGCGATAAAACCAATGTATTTCGTTCTATCCGATTCCTTCTGATGCTTAAATCGATACTCCACAGGTCTCAATTGATTTATTTTATCCAAAGGATTATCCAGGTCATTAATTTCCTTTTTGAACTTGACATCTGAGGCAGCTGTGTAAGCACCTGAAACGCTGTTAAAAGTTCCTCTAAGGGCATTGTTAAAATAGAGGGTCATATTATCCGTAGTAAATACATAGTAATGCCAACGATCGGATCCACCGGAAGCATTGGACAAGGAAACTCCATTTGTAATTCCGGTTGTGTGGTTAACATGAAATTGAGTTATGGGATTTGATGCATTGACCCCAACATAACCCGAGGTAGCGTCAACCCTCATTCTTTCTACAGTACTTCCGGAATAAAATCTCAGATCAGCTGCTGTGCCTCCAGTACTATTATAGTTAATATACATTCCATCTTGAAGACTAGATGAAAGATTCCTAATCACCCTGATGTTTGCATAAACATTAGAACCATTACTTACGGTGTTGAGCACATCTATGCCCCCAAAACTCAAACGACCTGTATTTGAAATATTAACATTTCCATTTACGTCAAGCAGATCTCCAGGAGTAGCTGTTCCTATCCCAACATTTCCGCCCATGAAAACCCCAGCATAAGGAAATGCGCTACTTCCGGCTAGAGCAGCATACCTGTCTGGAGAAGTTTCACTGGCTCCGTTGGAAGCTATCACCCCCCATCCTCCTGCTCCAACATTGAACTGATGTCCCCAAACTCCCGCGTTGTTGCTACCTGTTGGATTAGCTTCTATTCCAGCAATTCTGGCTCTGGTATATATTGTTCCAGTGTTATCGCCCCCAGAAGAATTCGAACCTAAAAAAGCATATCCAAAGTTTGAGTCATGATGTGATTCTGTAACCCCAAAACCATTTCCTGGACTTGAAGCTCTTACTTCTAAACGAGCTCCAGGGGCATTGGTGCCAATTCCAACATTCCCCTCTACAATTAAACCATTTGCTGGGGCAGCATCTGCACCAGAGTAGGTAGCTCCAACAGCCATAGATCCTTCTACATCTAATCTGTTTACAGGAGTATTTGTTCCTAAGCCAAGACTATTCGTTGTACGTTCTAACCAAAATGCATAGTTGGCAGCTCCACCGTTTGACCAATCGATCAATCTGAAATCCTCAGCTCCACCGGTGTTATAGTCTCCCATTACCCATCGATCCAGATTTCCTTGACGAAATCCTATCCAGGCGTTATCCGTAGAACTGGTTTTATCGATGTACAACCAAGCCCATCCATTATTAGCACGAATTCTTGCGATACCATTAAATTCCCCTTGAACGTCGAATTTATATTCCGGGTCTACCGTCCCAATGCCAAGGTTTCCCGATTGTTCAAGAACTAAAATCCGCTCATCAAACTCATCTTCTACCACAAAGTTTCCTATTGAGTCCATACCAATATCGGTGTACAAAAGGTCGCTTCTTTGAAACCTTAATTGAGGACCTGCATCGGTATTTGCTATGAGGGTGCTCATTAACGATGTTTTATGCGTAGGGTCAGAAAAGTAAGGATGAAACTCTACGTTCCCTTCAGATCCCGCAATATCCAAAACTTCCGTAGGTGTTGTCGTTCCAATACCCACATTTCCTCCCATAAAAACTCCGGCATATGGAAAACCAGAAGAACCTGCCAAGCCTACGTATCGATCAGGTGCTGAAAAACTAGCTCCATTCGAGGCAAAGACACCCCATCCGCCTGAACCGAGCCCAGTTTGGTGACCCCATACCCCAAAGTTTGAGAGTCCATGCCCATGAGTTTCCACTCCAGCCAGGCGACCAACTGCGAATATGGTTCCAGTATTATCTGAACCTGAAGAAGAGGAAGAATAGACTGCCGCACCCAAGCCCGCTCCCTGAAATGAGTTAAAAGCCCCATTTCCGGTTCCAGGGGTTGGGTCTTGAACTTCCAATTTTCCCAACGGAGTATTGGTTCCAATTCCTACGTTTCCTGTGTTTAAATTGAAAATGTTTGCTCCATTTTCTCCCCAATAATTTACTCCTGAAGCAACAGATTGCCATGAGGTTCCATCGAAATAAAGGAATGCCTGGACATCCTGAGCAAAGAACATCATCCCTTGTTGGTTTAGCCCCGCGATTGAGGTATCGGTCGCGTTCATTCGGGTCATCAGAAAGCCCTGATTAGGAGAAACCAGCTCCAGGATAGCCTGAGCCTGGGGATTGGTAGTTCCGATCCCAACGTTATCTTGAGCAAATGAAAATAAAGTAGCTTGTAAAATCAGCCCTGAGGTGAGCAGTCCTTTTCTTAAAATCATACCAATAAGTTGAGTACTCCTTCCGGTTATACCCTTAATACGGGTAAGACCCAAAAAGGTGGCACAAAAATGCGCTTTTTTTACTGGTATTCAGGCGGTTCAGGAATTATGAAAGCTTCTCCGGTTAAAATACAAGAACCCAGGCAACTCTCAATAGTGCCTGATCATTTTTCCGAAGATGCCTGTAGGGATAATTGGCTTTTTATTTCCCTTAGATCCTCCTTGATCTCTGCAAGCTCTGATTCAAGCTTTTCGGCTTTGTGATTAATGACCAGAGTTTCAAATGTTACCGAAATGAGTTTGTGTTTCTTACCGTCAATTGTCTCCTTCACCCTGGACCATTTTACTGGCTCGGCCACTCTGGCAACAATGTTAGCGACCTCGAATTGTCCAAGGTCTGCCATAGCGTGACCTTTTACATCGGAGGTAATCAGATAGTCGCCTGGAACCAGGTCTTTTCCATTATCGACAACCCAAACGTCACCATTACCAACGGCCATGATAAGGTATGGATTATCAAGATCATGCTCAGGAATAGATTCTTGCTTGCCCAGGAAGGCTCCCAATACATTCGAACTATTCGCCCTAGAGGTCGCTTCGATTCCATAAACGATCTCTTGTTCAGGGTTATCCTCCATGTTTTCATTCTTTCCTGTAAAGGAGACAAGGGTACCCTTATCATACTCCTTTTTCGACCAACCATAGTGAGAGCCTGTGAAGGCACCATATGTAACAGTTCCCCCAGAAACAGAAATAATTCCTTGTGTAGATCCATCCCTTCTAAACCGAATCAAGTTACCATCCGAACCTGTACGGTTTACAACAATAACCCCCTGGCTAGAATTTCCATCCCCACCTACATTGAGATTTCCTTGCGGTGATGTATCTCCAAAATTAACATCTCCTCCAGTCACAACCTGGAGTCTAGCAGTTGGAGCAGTGACTCCTAATCCAACATTACCCTGGAAATAATCATAATCCTCTCCAAAGCAATAAATACCATATTCGGTACCTGTTGTAAGAGAACCATTGTTCACATATAACCCATACGCTGTACTTGTGCCCGCTCCTGTCATCCAAGAATAGAGACCGTATTGAGCCGACGATCCTTCATAGTCATTCTGAGCCAAAACTGCATATCTCTGGGTAGCAGAGCCATTCCCTGTGTTGATATGAAGCTTATAAGCAGAATTCAAGGAACTAACTCCTATCCCTGTGCTTCCTTCAACTATCAATCCATTTGTTGGACCAGTGCTTGACCCGGAATAAGAAGTTCCAATAGCAACAGCACCTTCAACATCAAGGCGGTTTTGAGGTGCGGTTGTACCTATTCCCAAATTATTGCTAAGATAGTTTCTGTCCTCCCCAATTGAATAAATCCCATATTCCGTTCCTGACGTAGCCGAAGCGTTATTTAGAAAAAGCCCATAATGGGTACCGGTTCCTGAACCTGTCATCCAGGATAAAAGTCCATAAGCACTTCCCGCGTCATATGAGTTCTGTGCAATAAGAGTGTAAGCCTGGCTTCCTCCTGCGGGAGCGAGCATATGAACTTTATATGCAGAATTCACAGTTGAAATCCCGATACCTAGTTGTCCTTCAATTATTGCTCCATTTGCTGGGGCGGCATTTGTCCCGGAATAACTTGCTCCAACTGCAAGGTTACCATCTATGTCCAGATCGTTTATTGCAGTAAATTCCCCAATTCCAACTTTCCCTCCACTTGTAACACTTATCTGCTCGCCATAATGGTACAAGCGCCAAGTATCCAAACCTCCATCCAGATAGGTCCAGGTATTGATAACATTATTTTCTGAGTACCCATAAAAAGGATCTCCATTTGAAGAAGCGTTTATTGACATTCCCGTGTAGCCCACAGTTGCTTCTGATATTGTTAACCTGGCATTACCTACCTGAGTTGTTGTTCCAATTCCAACATCTCCTTCAATGATCATCCCATTTGTAAAAGCCGATAGAGAACCGGCATATCCAGAACCAATGGCCACTCCTCCTTCAACATCCAATTTGTTCACCGGGGCTGTTCCGATGCCAACATTTGTATTATCATCCAGGCGCATGACCTCATTCCAGGAGGCAGCAGCCCTTGTGTAAAACCTCATGGAACTATAGGTCGAATTGGTTAAATTCTCCCGGTGAGCAGATATCCTGGCAAAGTTGTAGTTGTTGATATCATTATCGTCCAGGTTAGTAAAGTTGATTACCCCGATCTCATCATTTACCCCTGCACTTGAGCCATGTATCTCAAGTATACCCGGGCTATTGTCAGCATAACTTGGAGCCCCTGAAACAGTTAAAACGGTAGGCACTGCACTTCCATTAACGGGGTTATAGTATTCAACATTAGCAGTCCCCCTCCCTATTGCCACATTTCCTCCTAATTCTATTACGACGCGGTCATTGGTGCCCAAAGAAGGATTGTTCGAGATCTTGAATTTATTAGCATCGCTACCATCAACCCCCATGGTATATGAGGTAGCCGATCCGCTGTTTAAAAAACCATAGCTTACATCTCCTGAGGAATTCTGGTTTTCAATGGCCATTACAGGATTCGCCCCTGCCAGGTTTTGGGCCACCTGAAGCATCAGTGCCGTAGAATTGGTCCCAATACCTACCCCACCGGTATTAAGGTTGAATATATCTGTTCCGTTTTCACCCCAATAATTTACCCCTGTTGAGATCGATTGCCAGCTAGTACCATCATAAAAAAGGAAGGCTTGAACATCCTGTGCAAAAAACATCATCCCCTGTTGGCCCATTCCGGCAACTGCCGTGTCAGCTGCATTCATTCTGGACATTAAAAATCCCTGATTCGAGGATACCAATTCCAATATTGCCTGCGGATGGGGAGTTGTCGTTCCAATACCTACATTGTCCTGGGCAATTATGGAAGCGGGTAGGAAAAAGACCGTTAAAGAGGAAAACAGGTAGAAAAGAGCTTTTTTCATTGGTAAATCACTTACAAAAACAAAAATACCTTTTATGGTGGTATTCCGGTTATTAATACCAAAAAGTCTTAAATGGTCTCCCTTTTTTTAAAAAAATTACCTCAGCTTAGAAGAATATCATTGAGCTACAAATCTATTTGACCTTATAGCCATTAAACCAAGTGTAAAATGAACCCGTAAGGATGGTTCTGTTCGAACCTGTATTTTGATAAACCGAAATTCCAACCTGATCTCCCACCGTTAATTGAAGTGCCGAGCTTATATGCAAGGTATACCATGAAACAGGGCCTGTGGGATGTGATACATATTTGATCCTCGATCCATTTACCTCAAGGTCGATAACATATTGATTTCCTGTGGCAATCCCGCCAGAAGAAAAGGTAAAAGCGGCGTTAAACTGATATAGACCACTTAAAGGGACAACAAATCGCCCGGTTGAGGTATTGTAGTCTGCCCCAAAATCATATTCCTCGAGATTAAATATGACCTCAGTAGAAGTTGCTGTCGGCACAGATAATGATGACGACCTATAGGCACCAAATGCTATCTCAGGGGTGGAATTACTAACATAAGTTCTAACCGCGGCTTCAGTGGGAACCGCGGTATTACTGTTATCTCCCAGGGTTCCGTCAATTGAGAATTCATTAATACCTGCCCCATTCGCCAAACTTACGTTTCCAGTGGATCTAGCTATGGTAAGGCCTGTATTAACGGTTGCACCATTCCCCATTTCAAGAACAAGGTTATTTGTGGAGCCATCATAACGTATTCTGGATCCCAGTGCATTGGTTCCAAACACCAGATTATCTTCCAGCAATTCTATTGTTGCAGCATTAACGCCATTAGAGGTATTTGTATTACTCAGTCGAAGGCTTGTGGCATTAACCGTATTTAAATGAAGTTGAGAGGTTGGAAGATTGGTCCCTATACCGACATTTCCTTCAATGATTGCCCCATTTGTAGGTGCTGTCGAACTACCAGAATAGGTAGCTCCTACGGCAAGCCCGCCTTCAATGTCCAGGGTATTAACCGGAGTGGTTGTTCCAATGCCCATTAAGCCTGTGGTGGTTATCGTCAATCTGTCACCGCTTAAATTTAGTTTCCACTTGTTCGCATCCGTCCCATCCACATAGGTCCATCCTATTCCAGCCCCCCCCAGAGCATATCCATAGAAAGGCCTCCCGGCTGCCAGGGTATTGATATACATTCCACTATACGCTGCCACAGATTCCGATATGGTTAATCTCCCTGCTCCAATCTGAGTAGTTGCGCCAATACCAACGTCTCCTTCTATGATAAGGCCGTTTGAAAAAGCAGCGGTACTACCCGCATAACCAGATCCAATCGCAACACTACCGTTTATATCAAGGGAATTTACCGGGGTATTGGTTCCTATTCCAACGCTTCCACCATCCAAGGTTAGCCGGTCGTTGGTACCCAAAGAAGGATTGTTCGAGATCTTGAATTTATTAGCATCGCTACCATCCACCCCCATGGTATATGAGGTAGCCGATCCGCTGTTTAAGAAACCATAGCTTACATCTCCTGAGGAATTCTGGTTTTCAATGGCCATTACAGGATTCGCCCCTGCCAGGTTTTGGGCCACCTGAAGCATCAGTGCCGTAGAATTGGTCCCAATACCTACCCCACCGGTATTAAGGTTGAATATATCTGTTCCGTTTTCACCCCAATAATTTACCCCTGTTGAGATCGATTGCCAGCTAGTACCATCATAAAAAAGGAAGGCTTGAACATCCTGTGCAAAAAACATCATCCCCTGTTGGCCCATTCCGGCAACTGCAGTGTCAGCTACATTCATTCTGGACATTAAAAATCCCTGATTCGAGGATACCAATTCCAATATTGCCTGTGGATGCGGAGTTGTCGTTCCAATACCTACATTGTCCTGGGCAAATGGTGTACCTGTCATTAGGATACCCAATAGGAAAATGATATGGAACTTGTTCATAACTTTTAGGTTTCTGGAGTAACCAACTATATATACTCTGAAGAGCTTAAAGGTCTCATTTTTGCAGAAAGTTTTTTACTTAAAAATTCGGTTTTCAAGATGATAGATAATGGTATTAAAGCTCTTTTCATTCTAGCTCTTTTTTCTATTCCTCCTTTTGAGCTGTTGGCCCAAATAAAAGGCCAGGTAGTCGATTCACTAACGGGCGAAAAACTTGCTTTCGTAAATATCGGAATAATTGGAAAAAATGTTGGTACTGTTAGTTTAAGAGATGGAAGTTATGTTATTGATAAACAAATTAATAAGGAGGAAAATATTACTTTCTCCATGTTGGGGTATGCCGATGCCACCTACCCCGTTGGATTATTGCCAGAGGTCGTAAAAATGAAACCTGAGAACAGAGTCCTCCAAGAGGTGATTATTCGTGATCATGAATTGAAATCAGGTCGGTTAGGGAATCGGACGGATTCAAAAAGGATTTACGGTGGGTACAAAGTCGATTTCTTAGGAGCGGAGATTGGTGTGATCATGAAGATAAAAAGATCTCCCACTTATATTAATAAGTTCCATTTCCACATAATTAGCAGCGATTACGATTCACTCCGGTTCCGAGTTAATATCTACGAAATGGATTCAAAGCAAAAAGTTGGTAAAAAGATCCTCCTTGAAAATATAGTCCTCGAAGACGTTCAGGAGGGCTGGACACAGGTAGACTTAGAAAAATACAACGTCGCCGCTCGAAAAGACTTTCTCGTTTCACTAGAATGGCTAACAGATTTCCCATGTTCAAAGACCAAAAAGGTTGATGGGAAAGAGGTTGAAGATTGCCAACTTCAGTTCTCTGCGGGGTTCTTTAATGCGGATATCTACTATAAAAAAGCCAGTCAGGGTGAGTTTTATCGTTACGGGCTAGCTGGGTTTGGATATTATGTAGATGTGGAATACTAAGTTCCTACTCAAAATTTAAAGAAATCCCTATATTGTTGTTCAAAATCAAGAAGATGAGAAAACAACTACTCCTATCGCTTATAGCATTCCTTATCTCATTCGGATATGCGTTCGCCCAGAAATATGATTCCGAATTCGAATACATGCAATCTGAATTCGGCAAGGACAAAAAAACCCTCGTAAAGGATTTTATGAAACTTTCGAAAGAAGAGGATGCAAAATTCTGGCCTGTCTATGATGCCTATGAAAAAAGAAGACAAGATATGGGAAAAGAAAGATTCGATCTGCTTAAGGAATATCTCAACAACTACAATACTTTGGACGATGCTGGAGCTGCCTCATGGATGGAAAAACTATTCGATTTTCAAATTAGAGAGAGTACTCTTTTGATCGAATATTATAACAAAGTCAAAGTAATGATGGGTGCAAAAAGAGGCATGCAATTCTATCAAATGGAAGTGTTCTTTGCAATCGAAATCAGGACAGCCATTCTCGAAGAAGTACCCTTTATTGGAGAAGATTGACCTATGAAAATGGATAAGACCATTGTTCTATTTGTTGTCCTTACTTTGTTGGGCCCTGGCTTATTGGCTCAGCAAATCCAATCTGAGGCTGATTTTATGTCCAGGGCATTTTCGAAGGACAAAAAAACTCTGATCACCGAATACCTTAAGCTTTCAGATTCGCAAGGGGAAAAGTTTTGGCCTCTTTACGAAGAATATGAGAAGGAAAGAGCAAACATGGGAGAGGAAAGGTATAAGAAGCTTGCAAAGTATCAGAAGGAATATGGTAAAGCTAGTGAAGAGCAAGCAGCAAAATGGCTTGATGAAGCCTTTACCTTTAGAGCGAAGTACATGACCTCACTCCAAGAATATACCAGAAGGATTCAAGCTCAGGTTGGAGGAAAAATTGCATTACAATTCTATGAATTAGAAGCGTTCTTAAGAGCCGAAGTAAGAGATGAGGTGTATAGTGAAATTCCCTTGATAGAAACAAACTAGTCAAGAAAAAATGAATAACCCAATTCTAATTTTCTCTTTGATTTTTGGTTTAGGTCAAGCATTTGCCCAGGAACTGAAATTCGAATCAGAAGCTGAGTACTTCAAGAAAACCTATGGAAAGGATAAGAAGACCTTGATTAAAGAAACTTTGACACTAAATTCAGAGGAAGAATCGGCTTTCTGGCCAATTTTTGAAGAATATGAAAAATCCCGAGAGGAATTCAGCAAGAGCAGATGGAAACTCCTCCGGCAATACAACGAACAATACAAGGAGATTGACGACGCTATTGCTGATCGATGGATGGACACGATTTTTTACTTCAGAAACAATCACCTTGATCTCTTGGAAGACTACATCACAAAGACTCAAGAAATCCTTGAATCAAAAAAAGCATTTTTGCTTTATGAGCTAGAGTCAAGCTTTAGAGCGGGAACAAGAAGGTACCTTTTCAGTGAGGCCATGTTTCTCGGGGAAGGAGATGTCAAGAAAAAATCAAACCAGAAGAAAACCTTCGATTAAGGATCAGTTGTTTTCCTCCGAACCCAACTCTTCAAGATAAAATTCGGCGATCTTTAAATAGTCACGTTCAGTGACAATACCTACAAGTTTACCGTCTTGATTTAAGACGGGAAGGGCACCAATTTTATGCTCAAGCATCAATTTTAGGCCTTTTTGGAGGGTTTCATAATTTTTGATAAAGATCACGTCTTTTACCATAATTGACTTAACCGCGGGCATTGCGGATCCTTTCTTTTTGGCAACAGCATAATGCCTTCCCAATCTACCTAGTGTCACGATTCCTACCAATTCACCTGAATCATTTTCCACCAGCAAATGACGGATCTGCTTCCACATCATGATATTTGGAACAAGATCGATTGGGTCATCCTGGTTAACTGTATATAAGTTCCTTGACATGATCTGATCCACTCGTTGAAATCGATTCTGTCCCCCTCCTGCTTCCTTTATTTGGGCGTTAGTCCATTTATGTATTGGCACATTATCCTTTTGTCTATTTGCAATACCTGCAGTTAAGGCTATCATAGTGGCATCCAAACTCCCTTCCTTTCTAAGGGACTCAAAAGAATCAAGGATCCATTGGGAGCCAGTTTTTCCAGTTTTCACCCTTTCCGAAATAACTCCTAGATAGCGGTCAATATCATAGGATTCAATCCCCCTGGATTTAAGTCCTTCTTCGGCAAGAGGAATAAGTTCTTTTTTGATAAGGTCCTCCGCTCCATATTTTCTCCCATCCACCCAGTCAAGCCTTGAACCCAATCCAGATTTTGCCGCATTATGAAAATTCCCTTTGAACTTATCGAAATTCAAGTTTTCCCACTTTCCTTTCAAACTTTCAGGCATCGCATGCATGAGCCCCAACCAAAAAGAAGCATTTGCCATTTGATCAAGGACACTTGGTCCGGAAGGAAGGTACCTGTTTTCCAAACGGAGATGCGGTTTTCCACCCGATGTTCCGTAGCAGACCCTATTCCATTTATAGATGGTTCCGTTATGGAGTTGAAGAGCTCTTAACTTGGGAATTCTTCCTTCCTTGAGCTGTTCAAGAGAATCTTCATACCTATCCATGCATACCAATGGCCTATGACTTGCCACATCTTCCTTGAAGATCTCCATGATATTTTCTTGAACCCAACGATCTCCAAAGTATACCCTCGGCGTTTTTTCTCTTATCTCAACGGGGTTGTTTCGGGTATCCACCGATTGTTTAAAAAGGCCTATTCGAGTTTCTCTCCATAATCTTTTACCCAGGAAGACAGGCGAATTTGTGCTAGATGCCAATATAGGTGCTGAGATCACCTGGGCCCAGTTATAACGATCGGCAAAATCATCCGTATCCAATTGCAGATGGACCTGAAAACTTGTATTACAACTTTCAAACATTACAGATTCACTGCTGGTGATCAACTCTTCTAAACCCTGGAGATAAAAGGATGAGGGCCCACCTCTTTGCTCAATGATGGCATCATTTAATGCATAATATCTCTCCCGAGGGGTCATGGCATCTATTCCGAGATCAGAGGACCGGATCGTTGGACAGATGCCTGTTAGAATATAGTCGGAATCAAATCCCGTTAATGCTTCGCTTAAGGTCTTTAAATGCTCCAGTATCCTTTTTTCCAGAGTAGAAAGGCAATCTCCTGAATAGTCAAGTGGTAATAAGTTTATCTCGATATTGAATTTTGCCAATTCATTGGTAAAGCGTTCATCCTTGATCAGAGGCAAAACCTTGTCGGCAATCCCCACCGGTCGGCGATACTTATCTATCAGACATATCTCCTGTTCCGCACCGATTCGGGCTTTATCCCTTTCGATCATTCCGTCTTGGAGCATCAACTCCAGAGCTTCTATGTCTTTAAAAAGAAAACTGAGGAATTCCCTGATTCCCGGCTTTGACTTTGCTCTTACGACCTGAAAATCTCCCATCAATTTTCTTTGAAAATAGAAGTAGCTTGATGGCTATTTTCATGATCTACATCATCTTTTTAAATGATTGAAACTTAAGCCACTAAAAAACCCCTCAAAAAGAGGGGCTAAAACATTATTCTCCGATTCCAATTCCTCTCCTATCGGGCCCATTGGGCTTTTCTGGAGCCTTAGGAAAATCTTCAAGAGCCTTTAGGATCAATTCGATTGCTTTGTCCAATTGAGCATCTTCCCCGCGGAATACAGCATCGGCAGGATTTTCCACCTCGTAGTCGGGATCCACGCCATATCCTTCTACGTCCCATTTTCCTTCGGTATTAAATATTCCAAAGTTCGGTGAAGTCATGAAACCTCCATCAATGATAGATGGCCAGCCACCAGAATAACCAACAAGTCCACCCCAGGTTCTCTTACCTACTACAGGGCCAACTTCAGCCTTTTGAAAGAAATAAGGGAAAGCATCACCCCCGGATCCCGCCCATTCATTGGCCAACATAACCTTGGGGCCATTATTAATTACAAAAGGAGAAGGGTCGGTCTTTCTATCTCTCCTTGCCCAATAGCTTAAGATCTTACGATTAAGTATCTCAATGAATCTATCGGGTACCTGCCCTCCAGAATTAAACCTTTCATCGATGATCAAACCTTCCAAGCGGTATTGCCCTTGGAACATTTTCATCAATTCATTTTGGCCTCCCCTTCCAGTATTTGGAACATAGATGTAGCCGATCTTACCATCAGTGGCATCATAAACTTTCTTGCGATTTTCTTCAACCCATGCCTGGTTTCTGATCCTGGATTCACTTGAAAGGGTCTTTACCAGGATCTCTTTAGAATCAGACATGGAACCAGAAGAAGAAATTGAAAGAGAAACCGTCTTTCCGTTTAGTCCTTGAAATGGAGCCCAAGGGTCCTGGTCAGTACTTAGAGACAGGCCATTTACAGCATGGATATAGTCACCCTCTTTTACCTTTAGGTTTGGTGCAGCCAATGGAGAAGCGAATTGGGGATCCCAGTCTGCAGCTCGATAAATCTTTGCAATCTTATAAGCGTTTTTAGCAGCATCCATTTCAAAATCTACTCCAAGGAGACCTACTCCAACCCTTTTTGCTCTTTTGATGTCTCCACCTCCATTGTAGGCATGTCCAACATTCAACTCCGCAAATAGTTCACCAATGATATAGTTAAGGTCGTTTCGACTGGTTGCGTAAGGAAGAAGCTTCTCATACCGAGCTCTCATTCCCGCCCAATCAACCTGGTGGAGGTCAGGGTCATAGAAGAAATCTCTTTGAATTCTCCAGGCCTCATTATAGATCTGCTTCCATTCTTCTTTTGGATCAACTTGGAATTTCATACCACTCAAGTCCACTTTACCATCGCCAACTTTCTTTCCTTTAGCTGGATCTATGATCCCGTACGATCCTCTGGAACTGTACATCACTTTTTTTCCGTCCCCGGAAACCACATAGCCATTGATTCCTGAAATTATGGTCTCAGCCTTTCTTTCCTTTACATCATAATATTTAAGCGTACCATTAGGTGCTCCTGGCTTGGCTGTACCGGCCAATGGAAATTCCATAAAGAGGACTTTCCCATCTGCGGCTATCAGGTTGTTATAATTTCCCGCATCAACAGGAAGAATCTCTCCCCTCGATTCAAAACCATCAGCATCCAACCGAACCTTCACCCCCGTATTCTCAGCGGCATCCTCATCTTTTGATTTCTTGTCTTTTTTCCCCTTGGACGAAGATGAAGGTTCTTCCTTTTTTTGCTCTTCATCATCATTTCTGGGAGCTAATAATGGAGGAGTATCCCTACTCAAAGGAACCGCCATAAGCTTAGTTGAATTAGGATAAACAAAGGCCCAATCCATGTCAGAGTATATTGGCGAGAAATGCCTGTTAGAAGTATAGTAAAGATATTTTCCGTCCCTACTAAATACAGGATCAAAATCATTGTAGAATCCTGAAGTAAGTTCAATCATTTTATTATCCCTTGTGTCCCAACAAGCGATCTGATAATTGGCCCGTGGATTCTGCTTTCGAAAAGCAAGGTACCTGCTATCAGGGCTCCATGAATAGTTGTTATTCGGATAATTTACCATGCGATAAACCATGGTTTGTTTGCCACTGGAAACGTCTATGATAGATATTTGGCCATCTTTGGCAAGAAGGGCAAGCTTTTTGGAATCAGGTGACCAAACGGCCTGGTAGAAATATGTCTTATTTCCACTCGTGATCTTTCTTGGTTTTCCACTCCTATCAGCGTTCATGGTATACAACTCGTACTCACCGCCTTCATCTGAGAAATAGGCTATGCTTTTTCCATCAGGTGACCACCAGGGGGCTCTTTCGGCCACTCCCGAGCTTTGGGTGTAATTGTAAGTGGGTCCATGCTCAGCAGGAACTGTTAAGATGTCACCTCTGGCTGAGAAAATCGCTCTTTTTCCGGTTGGAGAGATCTCATACCATAGGATGTTCTTGCTCATATCCTTTATAGTGGGCCTGGTGCTCGTCAAGTCGGTTGGAATGGTGACCGAGATCTCCTTGATCTCACCATTGCCAATAGAAAAAGTCTTTAAGGCACCTCCATTCTCAAAGATGATTTCATTGGGTCCGGCACTGGGAAACTTAACATCATATTCTGTGAATTTCGTTTCCTGATTGAAAGCCTTGGTTCCAACATCATAAGACCAAATATTCATTTTGGCAGCTTCTCCCCTGTCGGAAATAAAATAAACCTTGTTGCCAAACCACATTGGAATATCATCGGATCCAGGATACTTGGTGATCTTCTCAGACTTATTGGTTGAATAATCATGAATCCATAGATCGGAGGCAGTACCTCCCTGATATCTCTTCCAGTTGCGGAAAGTCCTGTCCAGATATTGGTAGGCCAGTTTTGTTCCATCGGGGCTAAATGATCCCCACTCTATGTAAAAGAATGGCATCTTCTTAGGCAATCCACCTTTGGAATCAACCAGATAAAACTGCTCAAACCTTCCTGAGGGAGATTCCCTGCTCGAGGAGAACATGATCTTATCTTCTTTAGGATGCCAATCTTCAACCCAATCAGTTCCAGGATGGTAGGTTACTCTGCTTGGCACACCTCCTTCTGCTGGAAGGGTATATACATCGTTGTTACCATCATAATTTCCGGTAAACGCAATGGTACTTCCGTCAGGAGAAAATTTTGGGGCAAATTCCATACCCTCCGAATTGGTGATTTGCCTTGCCACTCCACCAGACCTGGGCACAACCCAAAGATTTTCAGCATAAGAGAAAACCACCTTATCCTGAGAGATATCAGGAAATCTTAGCATCAGGGCGTCAGGTTGGTTTGTGCTTGCCTGTGAAAAGGCAGAAAAACAAGAAGCAGCGACAATTGCTGTTAGCAATCCTAGTTTCTTTTGCATATCAAAAAATTTTTGTTCTAAACTAAGCTTTGACTTAATTAAATGTCCAATAGCAAAGTCTAAAAGGTTAGTATCAATGATTAATGGCCTAAGGCTTTAAAAAGTTGATAAAGATTCTAATTTTTCTAGTCGTAATAGCAAGCCTAAGCATGGGCGGATTCATGGAGTTCCGGCTTTCCTCTGAGGAGGTCACGGAAAGATTTGAAAAGGTAAATCTTGAGATAAAAGAGGGAAGGAAGATTTATAAGGGAAGAAAGATCCGTTTTTTTCAAACAGGAGAACTTAAGGATTCCGATCAAGTGATTTTGTTCATCCACGGAGCTCCAGGTTCAAGTCAGGATTACCTCCAATTTCTTGAAGACAAGCAACTTAGAAAAGAATTTTGTCTAATGGCGGTTGATCGGCCTGGTTATGGATACTCAGGGTTTGGCCATAGCATGAGTTCTATTGAAGAGCAGGCAAGATCCATATTCACTTTAATTGAGGGTATCCCAAGAGAAAAAAAAATCATTCTTGTGGGACATTCATTTGGTGGGCCTATCGTTGCAAAAATGGCCAGCCTTTTTCCCAATGAAATTGATGTAATAATTATGCTTGCCCCGGCTCTGGATCCAAGGGAAGAGCGGTTCATTCCCCTGGCAAAATTTAGCAAGATCCCTCCTATCAGGTGGTTGACTCCATACCCCTTCAGAGTTGCTGCAGATGAAAAAACGGCTCATGTGGCTGAACTGAAAAAAATGGATCCTGATTGGGCTTCCATCAAATGCCAGGTGATTCATGTGCATGGCACAAAGGATTCCTTAGTGCCCTATGAGAACATCTTGATAACGAGGGAGAAAATGACAAGTGCTAGAGTCCAAGCAATTACCCTTGAGGGAGCCGACCATTTTCTTCCCTGGTCCCATACCGAATTGGTAAAGGATCTCCTCTTAAATTTGGAGGATAGGGCCATCAATTGAAGAGATTTTTTGATTTAGCAATGGAACCAATAAACCCAAGGCAGCTTGGGTTTATTAGGATCGGGATTGGGTTCTTTTTTTTTCTTGAAAGCATTTACTTCTTCAGGGTCCATCTCATCGAGGATTACCTGATTGCTCCAAAATTTCATTTCCAATACCATTTTTTACCACTTGAGCCTCTTCACGAAACAACTCTTCAATTTATGCTTTGGGTCTTATTGGTATCTTCCATTCTATTCATACTTGGGAGGTTTACGAAGGCTGCGATCCTGATTTACGGAATCATCTTTTCCTACTTCATGCTTCTGGACAAGGTATTCTATAATAATCATATCTATTTAATGTCCTTATTATGCTTTATGTTTTTTTTCATCCCACTGGATGATGCATTGGTTCCAGGAAGAAAGGATCAAAAGAACTTCAGAGCCAAAAACTGGCATCTTTGGTTGCTTAAATTTCAAGTGGTCGTGGTCTATTTCTATGGCGGGGTGGCAAAAATGACCAAGGATTGGTTGGTCCATAAAGAGCCAGTTCAGACTCTCCTTCGCAATAGCGGCATTCAATCGGATCTGGTCACCGATTTCATTTGCTATGGTGGGTTGGTGTTTGACTTGAGCATTGGATTTCTTCTTTTATTTCCAGGTACCAGATACCTGGCTTTTGCGGGGGTTGTGATCTTCAATATCGGTAATCACCTGCTGTTTGATGACATCAATATATTCCCATTCTTGATGCTATTCATGACCATTATCTTTATCGACAATAAGAGGTTTGGAGAGGTCTCCAGACCAAACGTTCAAACATCAGCCAGCCCTTTAGCAGTATTTGTACTTTCTCTTTTTTGCCTATTTCAGATCTTGTTTCCTCTCAGAAACCTAATGATCCCAGGAAATGTCGATTGGACCGGGGAAGCAGTCAGGTTTTCTTGGAGAATGAAGGCCCAAACCCGAAAAATTGAGCAAATGGATTTCAAGATCTATGACCTTGATTCCAGGACCATATTCCCGGTGGATATAGATAGGCACATAAATAAAATTCAGGAGGTTCAAATGGCACAGTACCCACAAATGATGTTGCAGTTTGCCCATTATATTGCAGAGGATGCCAGAAAAAGACACCGAAAAGCCAACATAATGGTCAAACTGGATTCAAAAATCTCTATGAATAAAAGAGAGGCTCAGCCAGTGGTGGATCCAAATACAGACCTATTAAAGCTAAAGTGGTCCTCCTGGCATAACGAATGGATACTTCCGCTTAAAGAAAGAGATTAGTCTCCTTTCAGAAATTCTAAGGTTTTTTGATAAGCCTCCTGGGCGGCTTTCTCATTATAGCGCGGTGAGCTAGGGTTGGCAAAAGCATGGTCAGCATCATATTTCAAGATCTCAACTGATTTTCCAGCTTTCTTCATTCCACTTTCAAATTCTGCAACCAACTCCTGGCTAATTCCCTTATCTCTGGTTCCAAAGACTCCTAGAACACTTGCATTCAAAACACTGAGTTTTCCAGGATCGGTCTCTGGCCAACCATAATAGATAACGCATTTCTTAGATTTCTCCATTCCGATCAAAGCAGATTTTAAAGACCAACCACCGCCAAAACACCAACCAATGGAACTGAATTCTGCATTTTCCCCTGCATGAGCCATTGCTCCCTCAATTAATGATTTAATTCTCTCTTCATTTACAGATCTCATATACTTCTGAGCATCTTCCCTGTTGTCAGCGACATTTCCATCATAAAGATCGATAGCAAGAACATTCACGTCGCCTAGAGCCTCAAAGTAGCGATCACTTTCCCTCTTGATATAATCATTCAGGCCCCACCATTCCTGAAAGACCAGGAGCCATTTATTGGATTTACGGTGAGCCACCCGATAGGCACTTCCTTGTCCTCCTCCCTTTACAGCAAACTTTATCATGTCGCCCTTGCCTTTGAATTCCTGGATTGGTTCTGGGATCTCATGTTTTCCTGCAAAGGTGCTATGCTCAGAAAGCCTTATGAATTCAGAATTGGGACTACCTCCACAAATCGGGATCTTGTTTTGGGCATTTAGGCTACTGAAAAAGAAAAGAAGGAGGATGAGTTTTTTCATTTTATTCCGCTTATCTGGACAACCAAGGTCCTGTTTCTGGGCCTGGTATCAAAATCAATGAAAACTATTTGTTGCCAAGTGCCAAGGCACATTTTTCCTTCGACGAAAGGAATGGTCAAGCTTGTTTTGATCAAAGATGACCTAAGGTGAGACCCACCATTATCATCACCCCATGTCTGGTTGTGAGCATAATTTTTTCCATAAGGAGCAAACTGATCCAACATCTCATTAAGATCCTTTTTTACCAGCCCGGGTTCATACTCTATGGTTGTCAAACCAGTGGTAGAACCTTTGGCAAATACTAAAACCTGACCTTCCTTAAACTTTGATTTTTCCAGAATGGAAATAACCTGAGGAGTAATATCGATGATCTCTGAATGACCCTGAGAATTTATCTGAAAATTTGATGTTTGAATATTCATCAGATCTCAAAAACCTGCCCATCCTGAGCTATGATCTCATTTACCTTATGCTCATTCTCCAACATCTCAGGTCCCAGATGATTTAGGACCAGCTTATCACAGATCATCTTTTCTCGATTCTCAACTATCTGGGTGTAGCTTATATGCCCGGGTTTTAAGGAATCATAAAAATTACAATCAAGAAATGTGACGCAGGTTCCTCTGGCGATTTCGACCAATGAATCTGTCCACTCTGTATCTCCAGAAAAACCAAGGTTCCTGCCATCAATTAAGATTCTAAATGCATGCGGGAGTGAGTCGGGAGAATGTATCACAGGTTTGGGATGAAAAAGGATCTCATCCTGATCATAGGAGCCATTGCTCTCATACTCTTCTATCCTCAAACCCTTTTGATTGACTAGCTTTTCTCCTAATCCGGGATAAAGAGCTTCACAGAGATCCCGAACACGCTCTTTTGCTCCTTCCGGAGCCCAAACAAAAAACCTTGACTCATCCCGGTCGATGATCAACCTTTGGAGTAAAATATAGGGCAAGCCTCCAAAATGATCCCCATGAAAATGAGTAATCATGATCCCATTCAATTGGCTCAGATCCGGAACTAAACGTTTCAAATTGACAAAAGAATTGGCCCCACAATCTACCAAAAACTTCATGCCAGCCTCTTCAATCAAAAAACAGCTCTGAAATCTTCCTCCGCTTGAAAACGCATCTCCTGTTCCTATGCTTGTAACCTTACCCATATAAAAATTTGAGGATTGGCATTTGCTTATCCCACTTTCCTCCTGATAATCTCAATGATCTCTAACGGATCATGACTTTGGAACATGACCGGGGGTGGATCAAACTCAAGGGCAAGGTCCCAGAGTTTTTCCGTCCCAGGGCCAAGAATGATTAGTTTTTTATGCTTTACGGCTAAAGAAAATTCAGAACTGGTTCCTGGGCCTAAGCCCAAAAAAACCAAAAGATCCGAACTAAGAACATTGATCACATTGCGGGCTTGCCCCATTCCTGTCTTAATGTTTATTACGGAAAATTCGGATGCCTCCTCTTCACTAGGGCCAGGTAATATTCCGATGGTAATACCACCTGCTTTTGCAGCACCTTCCATTGCGGCATCCATTGTTCCACAATTTCTTCCACCCGTAAGCAACACGTATCCTTCTTTAGCTACAAGTTCCCCTACTTCCCTGGCCAAATCCATATCTTCTTGCTTTGCCTTTTCACCTGGCCCCATCAAACCAATCAGCTTATACCCCATTCTTTTTGTTCATGCCGAATATGGAATACAATAAAGAGTTAACAACTGCCAAGACAAGGGAGAATAACAGGGCCCACCAAAAGCCATCAACTGACAAGGAATCGATCAGGTAATCAGCTAATAAGACCATTAGAGCATTTATGACCAGAAGAAATAACCCGAGGGTCACAAGGGTTATAGGAAGGGTTAAAAGGATCATTATAGGCTTGATAAAGATGTTTACAATCGATAATACCAGAGCGGCAATCGCGGCACCAATAAACCCATCGACCCGAACCCCATCCAAAAGCCAGGCACAGAACATAACGGCAAGGATATTAAGAAAAAACCTTGCTAACCAGGAATTTTTCATACGCTAAAACTCTTTTTAAAACTTTTCACAAAAAGAACCTTCTGCTATATAAAGCTTCTTTTCCTCCAAACGGAATCGATATTCTTTAACTCCCTTTAGAGTTTTTAAGATTGGAGCTTTTTCTTCGGATCGATAGATAAGGATTCCGCCATCTCTTTCTCCAAATTTGGCATAGGTCACAATCTCCAATTCTTTCTTTAACATTTCGATTTCATAGGTCTGAATAGGCTCAGTTTTCCTTACAAGGCTTCCCGAAAAAGGATGAAACCTTGCAAACTGATACGTGACCATTTCATAATTCTCCTTTAAAGGGCAGATTCCACCTATTACAGGCTTGTAATCCAATATGTCCAATAGGAAGCGATCATTCATAACCGCAGAATCACCTTTCAGATTATCGTATAGATCTCCCTTTTCGGGATCAAAAATGAAAATTCCTCCCCTTTCGTAGAATGGCCCTGCCACCAACAAAAACCCTTCATTGGCGAGTTTTTCCATATTGGCCATATGATATTTCTGATGTTGCTGGACTATGGAATCAGGAAGGACCTTCTTATCAGGATTGGTATTCAGAAACATGAACTGATACTGAGCCTGTAGGTTCATCGAAAAGAAAAGGGAAAAAGAAAGCAAGAGTATTTTCATAGAATAAATATGTTCATTTCTTTTTTGAGAATCAGCAATTTGGACCTGAAAAAGTACCTTCATTGAATCATTTTGGGGCACTGTATTGTTATCTCAGGACCTAAGCTAATAATTCGGAAGAAAACATATTTTTGGATAATGTCGGTCAAAATAGAACATGAAGAAGACTCGAGGTACAAAAAAATGGGAAGCGGCGAGCAGGTTTCTCTTGACCGATACCTTCCAGATTTTATGAAAAAGCATCCCAGGGTAGAACTTATCGTGGGTAGTGATAGTCATAGCTTTAACAACCATACGGTTTACGTGACCACTTTGGTATTTCGATATCATCAGAGAGGTGCTCACGTGGTATACAAGAAGGAAAAGGTACCTAGAGTAAATGACCTCTTCTCCAGGCTTTGGAAGGAAATGGAAAAATCAGCTTCCTTGGCTCTTCATTTAAGGGAGAATTATGGAGTCAATATTTCGCAGATAGACCTGGACTACAATGATGATCCAAAATACCCATCCTTTAAGGTCAGACAAGCGGCAATGGGTTACATAGAATCCTTGGGGTTCACGCCGAAAACAAAACCGACACTTTTGCCCGCTAAGGGGGCTGCTAATTTTCTTTGTCATTAAGAAATAGGTAAAGCCTGATCCTCAAACTATATTTGCCAAAAATGAAATAAGCTTAGAAAATGAAGCTTTTTGAAAGATTTCCAATAAAACTTACCAATTCCTTAAGTAGAAAAAAGGAAGCCTTTGAGCCGATCGTACCTGGTAGAGTTGGAATGTATGTTTGTGGGCCTACCGTTTATAATGAGGTACACCTCGGAAATCTAAGAACCTTCTTAAGCTTTGACCTGGTTTTCAGATACCTTCAATACCTGGGATACAAGGTCCGCTATGTTAGGAATGTTACTGATGTTGGACATCTGGAATCAGATGCAGATGAAGGGGAAGATAAGATTGCAAAGGAAGCAAGGCTTAACCAGCTTGAGCCCATGGAGGTGGCCCAAAAGTATACCAACCAGTTCCGAAGCGTAACCCAAATATTCAACCTCCTCCCTCCTTCTATAGAACCCTTGGCCTCAGGACATATGATCGAGCAGATCAATATGATTCAGAAGATCATGGATAATGGGCTTGCATATGAATCCGGTGGTTCGGTTTACTTCGATGTAGAGAAATTCAATAAGGACCACGATTACGGAAAGCTATCAGGAAGAAAAATTGAAGATCTGATCAGTCAATCGCGTGAATTAGAAGGCCAGGATCAGAAAAGAAACCCTTTGGATTTTGCCCTCTGGAAGAAAGCTGAACCCAGTCATATCATGAGATGGCCCTCGCCTTGGAGCGACGGTTTCCCTGGCTGGCACCTTGAATGTTCCGTCATGGGCACCAAATATCTTGGAGATAGGTTTGATATTCACGGAGGAGGAATGGACTTGAAATTCCCCCATCATGAATGTGAGATCGCTCAATGCACGGGTGCTGAAGGGCATGAAGCCGTAAAGTATTGGATCCATGGAAATATGCTCACCGTGGAGGGGAAAAAGATGAGTAAGTCTGAAGGAAACGGATTTACACCTGAAGAATTGATTTCAGGCGATCATCCTATGTTAAACCGTGGGTACAGTCCAATGACCATTCGATTTTTCATGCTTCAGGCACACTATTCAAGCACTCTAGATTTCTCAAATGAAGCCCTTGAAGCAGCGGAAAAAGGATATAAAAGACTAATGAGGTCTTTAGAAAATCTTGAAAAATTGGATCCCACAAACGAGGATATCGAAGGACAAGCCGAATGGTTCTGGGAAAGATTGGACAAGGTCAGAGAACATCTAAGCGATGATTTCAATAGTCCATTGGCATTGGCAGAATTGTTTGAGATCAGCTCTAGAATTAATCACTTCTCTGTTGAGCATGGATATTTAGTTCCTCTCAAAAAGGAGGAATTGGATTCGATCAGGAAAGAACTTTTTGCTCTGGTAGAGAATGTTCTTGGCTTATTAAGGGAGAACGATTCAAATTCAGAGGTACTTTCCGGAGTTATGGATCTCCTAATGGACCTGAGGAAAGACTCTAAGTTGAAAAAAGATTATGCAACCTCAGACAAGATCAGGGATGATCTGAACAAGATCGGTATCAAGCTGAAGGATCTTCCAAATGGAGATACAAGTTACTTGCTTGACTAATGAAGCAATTAATGATCCTGCTGATCCGCTTTTATCAAGGGGCAATCTCCCCTGTTCTGGGATCAAATTGCCGATTTACACCCACCTGTTCTGAATATTTTATTGAATCCCTTAAAACTCACGGTGTTTGGAAAGGAAGCAAATTGGGATTTAAAAGGATCTCAAGATGCCATCCCTGGGGTGGTTCTGGTTATGATCCGGTACCAAAAGAATGATGGATAAGCTCAAGATAGGAGTAATAAATGTGAGCGATAGAGCAAGTCAGGGAATCTATGAGGATATCCCTGGAAAAGCCATCGTTTCCACCCTAAATGAATACCTGAAAAACGAATGGGAACCGGATTATGAGGTGATCCCGGACGAGCAGGATCTGATACAAAAAAGCTTGATCCGAATGGCCGATGAAGGAAATTGCTTGATTGTGACTTGTGGGGGAACGGGACCAGCAGTAAGAGATGTAACCCCGGAAGCAACCGAGGCGGTTTGTCAAAAGATGATGCCCGGTTTTGGGGAGTTAATGAGAAATGAAAGCCTCAAATATGTTCCTACAGCAATTCTTTCCAGGCAAACAGCCGGGATCAGAAATAAGAGCCTGATACTTAACCTCCCTGGAAAGCCCAAAGCAATAAGGCAATGCCTTGATGTGGTATTTCCCGCCATACCCTATTGCATAGATCTTATCGGAGGGCCTTACATGGTCACCGATGAGGAAATCATTAAGGCCTTTCGGCCGGGCAATAAATAATCCAGTATTTTCGCGAGCGCGAAGCATCTATTATGCTCAAAATAGATATGCATACCCATATTTTTCCTAAGAAACTTCCTGATTTCACAGGCAAGTTCGGGTACGGTGATTTCATTCATTTGGATCATCACAGACCGGGGTATGCAAGAATGATGGCGGGCAATAAATTCTTCAGAGAGATAAATGAGAATTGCTGGGACCCCGAGGTAAGGATCAAGGAATACGAAGAATTCCAAACCAAGGTTCAGGTGATCTGTACAATTCCGGTAATGTTCTCCTACTGGGCCAAGCCCAAGGATGGAGCTGAGATCTCAGAATTCCTAAATGATGACGTAGCGGAAGTCGTTACGAAATATCCAAAAAACTACATTGGATTGGGCACTATCCCAATGCAAGATACAGATCTGGCCATCAAGGAGTTAGAACGAATAAAAAAACTAGGGTTTCCGGGCATTCAGATTGGATCTAACATCAATAATCTGAACCTCTCCGAACCACAATTCCAACCTATCTTTCAGGCTTGTCAGGATCTTGATATGGCTGTTCTGGTTCATCCCTGGGAAATGATGGGCCAAGAACATATGTCAACCTATTGGCTACCATGGCTTGTTGGTATGCCTGCCGAAACCACTAGGGCCATATGCTCTTTTATTTTCAGTGGATTATTTGAAAAATTACCTGATTTGAGGGTTTGCTTTGCTCATGCTGGAGGTTCTTTTTTAGCCACCATCGGTAGAATTGAACATGGCTTTAATTGCCGCCCAGACCTGGTAGCCGTAGATAACCAGGTAAATCCAAGAGAATACATTGGGAAGTTTTGGATTGACTGTATTACGCATGATCCCGAATTTTTGAACTATATACTGCCCATGGTTGGTTCTAAGAAGATCTGCCTTGGTTCCGATTACCCATTCCCATTAGGAGACCTGGAAATTGGAAAATTCATTGAGGAGATGAAACTTGACGCGGAAGTGGTTAGTGATATTTTCTCAAGATCGACTGCAGAATGGTTGAATATCGACCTTAAGAATTACGAATGATACCAATAAAGAGCCCTGAAGAAATAGAATTGATGAGGGTCAGTGCACAGCTGGTTTCCAGGACACTTGGTATGTTGGCTGAAAAAATAGAACCCGGGGTTTCAACTCTGGACCTTGACAAACTGGCCTATGAATTCATAATGGATCATGGAGCCAAAGCGGGTTTTCTTGGGCTATATGATTTTCCAAATACTCTTTGCGCGTCTCCAAATGAGCAAGTAGTACATGGATTCCCAACCAAGACCCCGTTAAGGAATGGAGATATCATCTCGTTGGATTGCGGTGTTCTGTTAAACGGATTTTACGGAGATCAGGCCTATACCTTTCCGGTTGGGGAGATCCATCCAGAGACAGAAAAATTACTAAGGACCACCAAGGAGAGTCTGATACTGGGAGCTAAACAGGCTAAGGCTGGAAATCGAATTGGCGACATTGCATTTGCTATCCAAAACCATTGTGAATCAAAAGGTTATGCTGTGGTTCGGGAATTGGTGGGACATGGCTTGGGAAGAAAGATGCACGAGAAACCCGAGGTTCCAAATTATGGTAAAAAAGGCAAGGGTCCCTTGTTGAAGAAAGGCATGGTCATCGCAATAGAGCCTATGATCAATATGGGAACAAGAAGGATACTGCAATTAAGCGATGGTTGGACTATCCTAACCGCCGACCGAAAGCCTTCGGCCCATTACGAGCATGATGTAGCAATCGGAAATGATGGACCAGACATACTTAGCACTTTTGAGTATGTTGAAGAAGCTCTTGAGAAGAAGGGAGCTCTAGTGATCTAATTTACCATTCAATAACCGTAAACTGCACCCTTCTGTTTATTTGCCTGCCTTCCTCGGTATCATTATCTGCCAAAGGGGCTGTTTCGCCATAGCCTTTGGAAATGATCCTGTCCTCCGGAATGCCACTATCTACCAGGTATTGGCGGACGGCATCGGCCCGACCCTGTGACAATTGAAGGTTATAATCATCTGACCCTTTCGAATCAGTATGTCCTGATATCTCGATTTTCATTTGAGGATACTTGTTCAAAAGCTCTTTGAGCTTATTCAGTTCTTCAAACGACTCCTCACGAAGCGTCGATTTATCAAAATCAAAATAGATATTCTCTAACCTCACTGTAAGTCCTTTTTTGATCCTGGTCAAGTAAAAGTCCTTGGAGCTGTGGACATCCTCTTCAGCAGAATCGATCTCAACGCTATCAATCAATTCAAGGAAGTTCTCAGCATTCACTACGATATCATAAAACCCGGGCCCAGGCAAAGTAGCCTCATACCTTCCCTGCCCATGGTGGGTCTTTACCTTGGTCTTTTTACCATTCCTGTTAAAGAATTTCAATTCTGCATCAACCGGCTGTAAAGATTCGTCCTCAAAAACGATCCCGGCGATGTAGTAATGAATCTCCTGATGATCCAGTTTGAATTCCAGGGTAATAGTAGTATCGGCTTTTGGCTTTGGGATTACAAAATCCCTGGCAATACTCAGGTAACGATCTGAGGTTACGTTGATGTGGTATTTACCGTAGGCAGTCCCGAGGTCTTCTTCCATCAAACCATCATAGTCACTTTGATAGGTTTCCGATTCTTGTCCCTGTTTTCCGAGATCAATAAAGGCTTCCAAACCTTGCCCATTTTCATGATCCGATACCATTACTCTTAGTTTCACATCCGCAGGTCTGGGAAGGAATTCCAGTACATCAAGACTTCCGCCGTCAGCGGTTTTATAGGATCTTGTTGAAAAAGCTACTTTTCCGCTTGCAGAAGCACTAAAATAGGCATCAAATCCTCTTGTATTTACCGGTGGGCCTAGGTTTTGAGGCTCGGACCATTTCATCCAGGTCTCATCCAGTCTTTGGCTTACATAAACATCCAAGCCGCCCATGCCCCCAGGTCTGGCACTGGAAAAATATAGGGTTTTACCATCCATCATTAGAAATGGGCCAAATTCATCCTGATTGGTGTTAATGGGTCTGGGAAGTTTTTTGGGAAGCGACCATTTCCCTTTTCCCAGGGGAAATGACACATAAAGATCACTCTTAATCGTATGGGGTATCTCACTAAAATAAAGGATCAAGACTTTTTCGTCATCCGATAGGAATCCACCAAAGAACCTGCCCTTATTCATGTCTTTTAATCCCTGGATATTGAGCTCTTCCAAACCAGACCAACCTGATGAGGTTTTCCGGGTGATCGACATTCCATTTAGGTCTCCTGCTCCCTTTCCTCCTCTAAGCAATAAAGTCTTCCCTCCGGAAGACACACTCATTACCTGATTGAATGTGTGAATGTTAAAAGGAGATCTTAGGTGCACCTTCTCCTTCCAATCCCCGTAAAGTGTGTCTCTTTCGCAATACCATATATCCTGGCTGCCGGATTTCCCATGACGATTATCCGGATGATTAGCTATGAAATAATAAAGTCCGAGGCCATCGGGAGTGGGAACGGGAGCCGCATCATCATAATAGGTGTTAACAGTCTTTCCTAGTTTTTTCAACTCATACTGGGATCCCATTTGGGCTTTGAGAGTTATGCTAAAAACAAAGGAAACCAACAAGACCTGGAGGTAGAATCTCAACATTCTCATGGAAAATTTATTTCCACCAAGATATTGAATCCTCGCTTGACCTGTAGTATTCCAGATCCGCTCCCGGCTACTGAGCGACTATCAAATCAATATTGGTCGAGCAAATATTTGATCAGGTCAGTGGTGGTTACGATTCCGACCAGTTTGCCGGAATCCGTGACCGGCAAGGCATGGAATTCTGCAGAGGCAAGCGTTTCAGCAACTTCCTTAATGGTATCATCCTTATCCACTGTATTCGGATGCTCCTTCATGACCTGGGAAATGCTTAACATATCAAGGATTGCTTCATCTGCACCTGCATGCTCTTCGCCGAAATTGCTTCCAAAACTTAAACGGCGGATATCAGTCTCAGAAAGAATCCCAACCACCTGGTCTCCAGATACAACAGGTAGATGTCGGATCTTCTGATCTCTAAATATTTCCTTTACTTCTCTTAAAGAATTAGTGACATTGACCGTTGTAAGGTTAGAGGTCATAATATGTCCGATTGGCTCTCTTTTTTTCATGATTCCTACCGTTTTGGTTGATTATTGAACCAAATGAAATACCCAAATGGCAGCTCATGACTGATGGAGCTTAGTTTCATAAATGATCGTAATCAGGATTTAAATTACATCCTGTTTTTAATGCCTATTTTGGAGCAAATGGGACAATTATCCTGAGCATGTCCTCTGGCGGGGCAATACTCTCTTCCAAAATATATGATCTGCAGGTGAAGCTTTGACCAGGTCTCTTTGGGAAAAACGGACTTTAGATCTTTTTCGGTTTGAACCACATTTTTTCCATTGCTTAGTCCCCAACGATAGGCCAACCTGTGAATATGTGTGTCCACAGGAAAAGCCGGGGTTTCAAAAGCGTGGATCTGAACCACTGAAGCTGTTTTGTGGCCTACTCCAGGCAAGGCTTCCAATTTTTCCATATCCCTGGGCACTTCTCCTTTGTATTGGTCAATTAAGATTTGAGAAAGCCCATAGATTGCTTTTGATTTTGCCGGAGAAAGACCGCAGGGTCGAATGATTTCCTTAATCTCATCAATAGACATCTCCACCATCTTAAAAGGATCATTCGCTTTTTCAAACAAGAGTGGGGTTATCTCATTGACCTTTTTATCTGTGCATTGGGCAGAAAGGAGCACTGCTACCAACAAGGTATAGGGATCGTGATGGTCTAATGGAATTGCAGGATTTGGATAAAGACCTTCAAGGGTCTCTTCAACAAATTTCGCTTTTTCAGACCTTTTCAATTATTGTGCTGGTTCCAGGCCATTATCCCTCCTTTAAGATTAAACAGGTTTTCATGACCTAATTCTGCCAAAGCTTCACATGTTCTTGCGCTCCTGGCACCACTCCTACAATATATTAAGTAGGTAGGCCCCCTTTCCAAGCCTTGCAATTGCTCGACAAAGTCCGAGTTTCTCATACTGATCATTTTATGACCAGGAACACTGCCTTCATCCAACTCTTCCGGTTGTCTTACATCAATCACTACTGCCCCTTCATCCATTTTAGATTTAAACTCCTCAGGGCCAATATTTTCAAAACCCTTAGCTCCTCCAAATAAGTTAAACATTGCTTCTTACTTTTGATTGACATACAAATTGACTCACAGGAAGACCTGCATTTTGGATTGCCTCGAATCCTCCCTTTATATCCACTAGGTTTTTGAATCCCTCTTTCTTCAAAACTGAATGCGCGATCATCGATCGGTACCCCGACTTACAATGAACCAGGTAGGTTTTTTCTTTATCCAGTTCATTTATATGATCATAAATAAAGTCTAACGGAAAATTCTTTGCCCCCTTTAGATGTTCGGCCTCGTATTCTCCTGGCCTCCTTACATCCAGAACGATTCTATCCGAAAAAGAAGCTTCCTTCTCAACCTCATTTGCCTCGATACTCGAGACTGACTCTACCTCTCCTTTATCAGCTATCCAGCTGTCAATTCCTCCTTCAAGAAAACCAACAGTATGATCATAACCTACTCTTGCCAATCTCATAATGGTTTCCTCTTCTCTGTCAGAAGGAGTAATTAAGACAAATCTTTGATTGAGATCCGGAATCAAAGTCCCCACCCATACAGCAAACATCCCATCCAGTGGAATATTAATAGAGCCGGAAATATGCTGCTGGCGATATTCATTTTCCGATCTGGTATCGAGCAGCAAAGCTCCTTCGAAAAGCTCTTTTTTGAAGTCCACTACATCCAAGGCCTTATAGGATTCATTCAAAACCTTGGAGTAATCATCGTAACCTTTCATATTTAGAGCAGCGTTTTTCACAAAATATTGAGGTGGGGGAAGAATGCCTTCGGTAAGTTCTTTAATGAAATCTTCCCTACTCATATTAGGGTTAAGTGCGTAATTAACCTTCTTCTGATGACCCAGGGTATCCTGAGTTTCTTCACTCATATTCTTTCCACAAGAAGAGCCTGCCCCATGCCCTGGAAATACGATTACATCATCACCAAGCGGAAGGATCTTATTTCTAAGCGAATCATATAATAGGCCAGCAAGGTCCTCTTGGCTCAAATCACTCTTGACTGCAAGGTCCGGGCGTCCTACATCTCCAATGAACAAGGTATCGCCCGAGAAAATCGAATGGTGGTTTCCTTTTTCATCCTTTAACAAATAGGTTGAAGACTCCAGTGTGTGACCTGGAGTATGCAAAACTTCTATCTTAACACCACCTATTTGAAATTCCTCGCCATCCTTAGCCACATAAGCATCAAAGGAAGTCTTGGCATTGGGCCCGTAAACTATGGTCGCTCCAGTTCTTTTCGCCAGATCCAAGTGACCACTTACGAAATCCGCATGAAAATGAGTTTCAAAAATATATTTGATCCTCGCACCATTTTCATCAGCTCTTTCAATATAAGGTTCTGGATTTCGAAGTGGGTCGATGATCGCAACTTCTCCATTAGATTCTATGTAATAAGCTGCTTCGGCAAGACAGCTCGTATACATTTGTTCAACTATCATAGTTATCCAATTATCAATTCTTTAGTAACAACAAATAAGGCCATTATTAAAACAAAGTAGCCAAAACCGACCTTTAGCTTTGCTCCTGAAATTTTTTTACTCAATCGGGTTCCAACAAAAATCCCAGTTATTGCCAAGCCGCTCACTACTATTAAAAAAAACCAATCGATAGGTTGGTTCCCCAGATCACCTAAAAATCCAAACAGGGATTTAACGGATATGATCAATAATGATGTCCCAACCGCCAGTTTCATAGGGAGTCCAGCTAAAAGAACCAGAGCAGGTACAATTAAAAATCCTCCTCCTGCTCCGACAAGGCCAGTGAAAAATCCTACAACCAGCCCTTCTATTGAGATTTTCAGATAATTCAATTTCTTTTTCTCTTCAACATGCTCTGGTTTCTTTTTACCTCCTGACCTGATCATAGAAATACTAGCCAGGATCATAATGAAAGCAAAAAGAAGCATGATAAATAGATCCTTACTCAACATAAGGTTTCCAAGGCTTAGAATTTCAGAAGGTATAGCTGGGACAACCCATTTCCTCGTGATATAAACCGCGAAGGTTGAAGGAATTCCAAAGATCAAGGCTATTTTATAGCTGAGTTTTCCCTCTCTCATGTTGTTCACAGCTCCTATAAAAGCCGAGAAACCAACTATGAATAGGGAATATGCGGTAGCCAGAACAGGACTAATTCCGAAAAGGTAAACCAAAACAGGGACGGTTAATATTGAACCTCCACCCCCTATCATTCCCAGGGAAAGTCCAATTAGCAAAGAAGCAAAGTAACCTAGTAGTTCCACCTCTTAAACAAAATTGCAATCACAGTTTTGAATACATGAGATCACTTTCACCACGTCCTTTTCTTTTAGGAAGTAAAAAGATCTATTTCCCTCTTTGCGCGAGGATAGGATCCCCTTGAGTTTCATATTGATCAAATGATGGGAAATGGCACTTTGCTCCTCTCCCGTCATCTCAGTAAGATCAGTAACCGATAGCTCCACATGTTTATCCAAAAGGGTAATGATTGCTAATCGCACCGGATGTGCAATTGTCTTTAAAATGAAGGCCCCTTTCTCCAGGTTTATCGGATTGATCTGGGTTTTAATCATATTTTAATATGATAATATTTTCATATTGCAATATTGAGAAAATCTCCTAAAAAAATCAAGATGTTAAAAGCTATTTAAAAATCCCAAAGAGCTCTCGGTTGACCATTTCAAGGACGCTTGCCAGTTCATGCTTATTTTTTACGTAATCGTATTTGTCGCTTTCGATTATTAGCAGCTTTCCAAGGTCGTATTTATCAATCCACCTTTCGTAGAGCTCATTCAGATCATTCAGGTATTGAATGCTGATCTTGGTCTCATAGCTCCTGTTTCGAATATTGATCCTATTAACAAGGTTGGGTACATTCGAACGCAAGTAGATTAAAAGGTCTGGTGGCTTGGAGTTGGCCACTACCCTTTCATATTCCCTTAAATACTTCTGGTAATTTGAATGAGAAATATTCCCACTGCTGTGCAGGTGCTTGGCGAAGATATGGGCATCCTCATAAATCGTTCTGTCTTGAACCACGGGAATATCTGAAAGCCTGATGTTCTTTACCTGGTCGTAACGGTTGAATAGGAAATATACCTGGAGCTTGTAGGCCCACTTTCTCATATCGGAATAAAAGTCCTCCAGGTAAGGATTATCCTCAACGGACTCTAACATGATCTCCCAACCAAAATTTTTAGATAATTCCTTGGCCAAGGTGGTTTTTCCGGATCCAATATTTCCGGAAAGAGCAATATGCTTAAGCATTAGTTCTTGTACTTCTTCGGACTCATTGGCTTGTACTTATCCCTCTTATTTTTCTTACCAGGGCTATTCATGGTATAGGTCGGGATAACAAAGGTGTAACCAAGATAAACTACAAAATTCCTGTTTTTGATCTCTATGTTCTCATTAACGAAAATGCTTGATTCTGAATTTGCAATATTCCTGAATCCATGTGTATAGCGAAGCCCCATAGTGAAGATGTTCCATTCAGCAACATCTATATCGATTCCAGCACCCAGGATCAACCCTGGATCAAAGCTGCGATAATACTCTCCTACCTCTAACATAGGAGCTGGAAGAGGACCATAATAATCCACCGTAAAATTGTCCCTTGCAACAACCATCCAGGAAAGAGAAGGGCCTACGACGATATGGGGTCTATTAGGAGAATAAGGTGCAAAATTCAACTGAAGAAGTATTGGAATCTCCGCATTGATCGATCTCAGCTTTGCAGCGTTTACTCCTATCTGAGTTATTTCCGAATTCGAATCAATATTAGCCCCCTTAGAGATGTAATTGAAACCTGTTGAGACAGAAATAAATCTTCTTGGACGGTATTTAAAGTGAACACCAAGATAAAATCCAGGTATTAGCTCTGCATTTGTGATCTTATCGCCATTAGGATAAGCACCCCCAACGGTTGACATTGATAGGCCACCATTAAAGCCCCAGCCAAAGCGTTGTGCTTCAGCTAAAAAGCCTATGAAGAGAAAAGCAAACAGGAATAATATTATCTTTTTCATACCATTAGTAGAAACCCAAATTTAAGGAGGAGCCACCAAATTTCTTCTCTTTATGCTGTTTTTGTCAATGGATCCAATCAACCCAACGTTGAATCAAACCGTTCCATTTTGAATAGGGCGGGTATCTGAAAGGAAATTCAATCCCTTGATTTTTTCTTATTACACTTCTTGTGTGGGAGAAGGAAATGAAGCTTTGCTTTCCATGGTATTTTCCCATTCCGCTATTTCCTATCCCTCCTACAGGAATTCTTGGGCTGGCAAAATGCATCACTGTATCATTGAAATATACATCTCCCGATGGAATGTTTTCCATAGCTATCCTTTGAAGCCTTTTGCTCTTACTAAAAAAGTAAAGAACCATAGGTCTTGGTTTGCTTCTCACTTTTTCAAGAGCACCTTCCAAATTCTTATAGGTCAAAACCGGGAGAATTGGCCCGAAGATCTCCTCCTGCATTACTGGAGAATCAAGATCATTAACCTCAATAATGGTCGGCTCCAAGCGATTCAGCTGATCATCTGACTTTCCACCATAGATCACTTCGTTTCGATCTCTTAACTCTATAAGCCTTTTGTAAGCGTTCTCATTTACAATGTTAGAATACGGCTGGCTCCTATCCTCTCCAAGGAATTTTTCAAACCAGCCCTTTAGCTCGTTGACCAGTTGGTCCTTGACCTTTTCATGAACCAAAATATAATCAGGAGCTACGCAGGTCTGACCAGCATTAATGAATTTTCCCCAGGCTATCCTCTTTGCTGAAACCTTTAAATTGGAATCATAGTGAACTATGCAGGGCGATTTTCCTCCTAGTTCTAATACCATGGGAACCAGGTTTTCAGAAGCTGCTTCAGCTACCAACTTTCCAACCCTGGGACTTCCCGTAAAAAATATGAAGTCAAATTTCTGACGAATCAATTCTTCACCAAGATCCTTTCCTCCCTGTTCAACTCTGACATGGTTCTCATCAAAACAAACTTCAACAATCTCCTTGATTAGGTTAGAGATATTGGGAGTCAACTCCGATGGCTTTACTACAGCACAGTTTCCTGCCGAAACAGCTCCTATTATCGGAGCTAAACAAAGGTTAAATGGAAAATTCCATGGAGAAATAATTAGAGTCACTCCAAATGGCTCGTCGATTACCGAGCCCGATGAGGGAATATTCAGGATTCCAGAGTAGACCTTTTTTGGTCTGGCCCATTTCTTTAGATTCCGAATCGCAAAATTTAGTTCTTGTAAGGTCACTAAGATCTCATTGGTCAAGGTTTCGAATCTCGGCTTCCCAAAATCGGCTTCAATAGCATCCTTGATATCTTCTTGTCTGGTTTTTATTTCGCTTCTTAGCTTGATCAAGCACTTTCGTCTGTAGTTAATCGAGCGCGTTTTTCCTGCTATGAAGAAATCCCTTTGAGCTTGTATCTTATTCTTTATCTCCATTTTCAAATCCGGACGTCAAACATATAAAATTGGAGATCAATGAACTGAACGAGTTAACAATACTAAGTATGCTAGCAGTTCTGCAAGAAATTGACCTTCTAAATTCCCATAGTTTTCTGTGCGGGACTTCGAGTAGGAAGTCTATGCATTTTGGCCATCCATGTCCTTAAGTGATCGTGATTCAAAAATTGAGCACTAAATCGAAATGTTAACAAGTTCTTCTGAAAGGAAACGGCATAAAAAAAGACGTGCCAAAAGCACGCCCCTTATTCATCTATTGTACCCATTATGGAAGACAACTCTAAGTAAAGCTGAGCAAGTAACTCAATTGTTAATTCCAATTTTCCTTTAGGTAAACTATAGCGGCTCAAGATCAAGAAATGGTTACCTCAAAAAGCAAATAAGCTTTGAAGAACTAAAAGCTTTGTAAAGATGGGGTCACAACCCATTAAAATTGAAAATCTTCATTTGAACATGCTCAGGAAAGCCTTAGAGGAAACCAGAAAAATGAAGGAACAGGGTGCTACCGTCTCTGAATTGTTGCAATACCTTCACCTAAATTTTCCGGTTCTAGAAGACAGAGAGGTTTGGTGGATTATGGACAGGGTAATTAAAGCAGCCTAGGGCTTACATGAATAGGCCATACTTCTCAGCAAAAACCCCTTGAGCCTTAAGAAATTTCTGCTCAAACTCGATCTGTTTTTCCAATCCCATATCGAGAAGTATTGGAATTTGCTCTACTGGAGCATTCAACATGTTTTGAGAGAATTCCACATAATATTCAAACAAGGGTTGTGCTGCCAAAAGTAGTTGGTCATCACCGCGAAAAGGACCGATTTCATTGATCTTAGCCAGGGAATTGTCAGCCTGCATTCTAAGCTCCTCGATGATCTGCTTTCTTACATCATCATCTGGAGCCTTTGTAAGGTCAGTGATAAGGTTCTTTACCTTCATCTGCTGAACAAAGATGGCATCGTTATAGTCTGCAGGAGATACCTGCTCCAATGCGCAAGAGGCCAATAAGGCCATTCCAAGAAATAGAATTGATATTCGATTTGGCATTATCACTCGCTGATAACTAAGGCAATTTTCACATTTTCCTTGTCAATTGCAATTCGCGTGATCTGCTTTCCTTCAGGAGCGGGAATTACTCCATGATCATTCCAACCGTTATTCTTTGGGTCAAAGGATTTTAGATTTCCATTTTGAGCGCAAATTATCCTGGAATCGGATGTAAGAGCAAAATCCTGAACTCCTTCCGGCAATGTGCAATAACTGCTTTTCTCGAACTTGCCTTCCTTACTTCCAGGTTTTAACTGGATTATTTCAAATCCTGATTCCCCTTTATCTACAGTGTAAAAGAAATTTCCTTGGCTGTAACCCAAACCCCGACCAATTCCCTTATCGATAAATTTCACCTTTGCGGTCTGTTTGTTTCCCCATATCAATTGATGGCCTGCTCCCTCCTCTTCTTCCACAAGGAACATGATCAATTGATCTCGATCTGACCAGCAACTATATCCAATGTTCTCAACTCCAAAAAGAGATTCTTTTTCCTTTCCCTCAAGATCCATAAGCCAAAGTCTTTGCCTTTGATCGGTGTCTATTCTAACCGTACTGAATGTATTGGCATCTAATAACTGAGGTGAAAACTCGCTGGCAGGTGTTTCAGTTATCCTTTTTACACTCCTATCCCTGAATTCGAACTGGTAAATATCCGTGTCTTCTCCTCCTCTATCCGAAGTGAATAAAAATCCCTTTCCATCAGGAAGGAAATAGGGTTGATTATCGTAACCGGGATTGTTGCTTAGATTCTCTAATCCTGAAATTTCAATCTTTCCGGTCGATGAAACTTTTAAATCTCCAACCCAGATATCTGTTCCTGGTTGGGCCTTTGTAAAGCAAAAGACCAGGAAGAGAGGCAGGAAAAAGAAAAGGGTTCTCAAATTGATCAAAGACTGATCTCCGATGTCATGACCCAAGAATCACCATACTTTACTGCGGTGAATACAATAGGCGGGCTCATTTCTGAATAGACTATGAATACTTCCTTTATTTCTAATGGAGCATAGTGCTCATGTTCATAATCTACACTTTCAATTGACTCACTATTGATATTAGAAAGGTCAATTTCCTTCTCTTCAAGGTATTTGATCAAATCATTGAAAGATTCTTCTTCATTCTTTAATGAAAATCCAAACTCTTTTAAGAAGTCTTCCCTCCTCGATTCATCTCTTATCATAGAAGACAGCTCTTCTTCCATATTATCATTAAGGACATGTTCCAAGTAGCGGTCATAATCCTTAGCAGAAACCGCCTCAAGGAATGAAGCCGTGATCTCTTCAATGGTGGCATAACCGGTCACTTCAACCACTGGGGCATCGGCTTCCTGTTCTACGGATTGCTCTTCATTAGAATTTTCTTGATTTCCTCCACAGGACATAAGAAATAAGGCAGGAAGGATTAGGAATAACCAGGTTCTATTCATCAGTATTAGTTTTGCTTCAAAATTAGAATTAAATCTCAGTCCTAAAACTTTTTTTATCCACGTAGAACCATGATTTAAGTTCTTACGTTGAATAACCGGTGACCAAAAATCTCAAGAAGATTTCAAGTTTTTTTCTAATTCATTAAAATGCTGATAATTATCGAATTAAGATGATTACCTTTGCGCTTTGATTCAAAAATTGGTGTAATCTAACTCCTTCTGCATGAGGCAATTAAAGATATCAAAAACGATCACTAACCGAGAAAGTCAATCTCTCGAGAAGTATTTCCAGGAAATCAACAAGGTGGACCTTATCACTCCTGAAGAAGAAGTGAGCCTTGCACAAAGGATTAAAGCTGGTGATCAGATGGCTTTGGAAAAATTAACCAAGGCCAATTTGAGGTTTGTGGTGTCTGTTGCGAAGCAATATCAGAACAATAATATCTCCTTGAACGACCTTATCAATGAGGGTAATCTTGGACTTGTAAAAGCTGCGCAAAGATTTGATGAAACAAGGGGATTTAAATTCATCTCCTATGCAGTTTGGTGGATTCGCCAAAGTATCATACAGGCACTTGCTGAGCAAAGCAGGTTGGTGCGTCTTCCACTAAACAAAATCTCTTCCCTTTCAAAGATCAATAAGGGTATTTCTGCAATGGAGCAGGAATTCGAAAGAGAGCCTACCGCCGAAGAACTAGCCGAAATGTTGGAATTAACGACCGAGGAGGTTAAATCTACCATGAGAGCCAGTTCAAGGTCGGTATCTGTTGACGCTCCTTTCGCTGAAGGTGAATCCAACTCTCTTCTTGATGTATTGGAGAACACCGATACGGAAAAGACTGATGAAGGTCTTGAATACAGAGATTCCTTGAGAATTGAAACCGAAAGAGCTTTGGCTACTCTTGATGAAAGAGAAAAAGAAGTCATCAAAATGTTTTTTGGAATTGGTATGGAAAGAAGCATGTCTCTTCTTGAGATCGGCGAAACTCTTGGTTTGACAAGAGAGCGTGTTCGTCAGATCAAGGAGAAGGCATTGAGGAAACTTCGTTCTACTTCAAGGAGTAAATCCCTTATTCCCTACCTGGGAAGATAAAGTTTAAATAAAATCATCTAAATGGCTATAGCTGAGGCCGTTAAGTTTGCGATTGCTCTATTTGTGATCACAAATCCCGTAGGTGCTATTCCTATTTTTCTTGGCTTAAGTGATCCATCTACAATTGCTGAAAAAAAGCAGATCGCTGTAAAAGCAGGAATTGCCATTCTTGTAATTTTCACCGTAGTGATCTTCATAGGAAAAGGATTGTTGGGTTTTTTTGGTATCAGTGTAGAAGCCTTCAGAGTTGCAGGGGGCATCATTATTTTCATGTTGGGTATCTCAATGCTTAACTCAAAGCAAAGTCCGCTAAAGCATACCAAAGAAGAACATAAGCATGCAGCAGAAAAGGAGGACATCGCCATTGTTCCGCTCTCAATTCCAATAATAGCAGGTCCGGGTGCAATTAGTTCATTGATTGTGGCTTCTCATGCTCAGAACGACCTTTACGGAAAGTTGGTACTAGTTGGTATCGCCGCTATCGTAGCATTGATAATATTTACCTTCCTCTACCTTGCTGGTCCAATAGGAAAGTTTTTGGGTGTATCCGGAATTAAGATCACCACTAGAGTAATGGGAATGATTTTGACAGCTCTAGCCGTTGAAATGATAGTAAATAGCCTTCTGGTATTACTTCCCGGCCTTGGATCCTAAAAGCTCGATGCTGATCTCATCTGCAAATATCCAACAGGTATCACCTGGGGCTCTATGCCATTGAGGATTTCGTCCCCTATTGAATCCAATCACCTTGATAAATCTTGCCTTAAACCTTGACTTTACCTTAAAATCCTGAGTCAATGATCCGGGCTCTTTGATATCAATCTTATTGAAAACCACTCCCTCCAACTCCCAATTCAAAGAATCAAAAGATGAGAAAACCTGAACTTGTTTTGGGAAAAAGATCCAGGAATTCCAATCCTGAATGAAACCGGTTGAAACTGAGGAAATGGTCTTCTCCTCACCAAGATCAATTACAGCTTCCAGGTTTACACCATGATAACCTTGCCAATCTCCGGTAGAAAAACCTCCTTCACTCCTAATTCCGTCAATCAATCCATCATTTCCTCCTGCAGAATATTGATTGGCATATTCGGTGGCCAAAGCTATTTTCCTTCCAGCTGGTATCTTATTGAATTTTGACCTTAGAACAGGGCTTACCAAGCCACCCTTTTCGGCATAAAACCTAAGATCAGTGGACCTATCGATAAAAATGGGAGTTACATATTCGTTGAAATATCCCCCATCCTTGGAGAAATAGATATTCGCAGCTGCATCCACATGCCTGATCTCCAATTCCGCAGATTCCTTGAATGACCTCATATCGTTGGTCAAATAAGGAACAGGCACCATAGCATCCAGACTTCTAGATTCAAATTGCTTCAGGCCCCAATTACTTGGTTCAGGACCCATAGAAAATTCTAAAACCCCACCTTTTTTTATCTCTTCATGAGAAATAGTTGAAGAACTTAAGCTTTCGCCATTTAAGCTTAGAGCCTGGATGTAAATATTTTCTTTATTCAGGTCCTTAGCCAGGATCTTGAAGGTTCTTCCCTTTCCTACCTCTATTTCAATGCTTCCAAATAATGGAGAACTGATCTCATACTGGTTGGACCCCGGGCAAACCGGATAGAGTCCCATAGATGCCATTACGTACCAGGCCGACATCTGCCCACAATCTTCATTCCCCGGAAGGCCTTCAGGACCTGTCTCATAAAGGTCCAGGATCTCTCTCACCATTTTTTGAGTCTTATAAGGAGATTGCGTCCAATTGTAGAGGTAGGCCATATGCTGGCTTGGCTCATTTCCTTGCGCATATTGACCTATTAACCCGGTAATATCTGCCTGATTTCTTCCCGTGGTTTCTCCAGAGGTACTGAAAAGGGTGTCCAGAAAATGCTCAAGCTGATCCCTTCCTCCTAAGGCTTCTATCCAGGCCGGAAGGTCATGAGGAACATACATTCCATAATGCCATGCATTGGCTTCGGTAAAATGAAAGTTTACTTCAGCAGGATAAAATGGAGTAATGAATCCATTATTGACCTTGGGTCTGAAAAACCCGGTTTCCGGATCGAAAAGATTCATCCAATACCTGGACCTGATTCTGTATTCTTCAGCAATCGAATCTTTTCCGAGCATCTCGGCCATTTTAGAGATGCACCAATCATCATAGGCATATTCAAGAGTTTTTGAAACGGATTCGGGTTCCTTACCGGCAGGAATAAAACCATATGCCTTGTAGTAAGGAATTCCGAGATGTTTAAGATTTGCCGAATTGATCGAAGCTTCCAATGCTTCATTCCAATCAATTCCTTTGTAACCCTTCATGGCGGCATCCGCTAAAACCGGCACCGAATGATAACCGATCATGCACATGGTTTCATTTGCTGAAAGCTCCCAAACTGGCAGTGAACCGCCTTTATCATATTGATCTAACAGGGTTTTAAGCCAATTTTCAGTTCTGGCTGAATCGATCAGTGTCATTAAAGGATGAAAAGTTCGATAGGTATCCCAAAGGGAAAAGACGGTGTAATAATCCGCTGGTCCCTGATGAACTTCCAGATCCCTTCCTCGATATTTTCCAGATACATCAGAGTACAAATTAGGAGCAAGCATGGTATGATAGAGAGCCGAATAGAACTTCACCCTTTCGGACCTTTCTCCTCCATCTATCTTGATCTTTCCGAGCTCAGAAGCCCAAAGAGCCCTAGAGTAATCCAGAAAACTAAAAAAATCATGATCTCCAGATTCTTTCTTTAAATTTTCAAGTGCTCCTTCGGCCGAAACGGGAGAGATCGCAACTTTTACCTCAAGTTTTTTTGAAGATCCAAGTTCAAAACCCAACCCTAGTATGGGTTCGCTTGCCTTTAATCCACTTTCTGGTTTCAAAATCTTATCTGAAACCAAAACTTCAGAAACCGGGATATTGAAGTTTGCAGCGAAATAAACTCTTTGGTCTGTGGCCCAAGCTTTGGATCTTCGAAATGCAACCAAGGTTTTTGAATCTTTCAGTTCGATCTCAAAATCCAGAAGTTCATCCCTGTGAGTCAGGTCCAGACATAGGTAGGCTTTGCTTTCTGCGAAAAGCATTTGATAGATTCCAGCCCTTTTTCCAGCTGCAGCTTGGACCTTAATGCCGTTATCATAGATCACTGAATAATGCCCGGGGCTAGCCTTCTCATTAGCATGAGAAAATGATGCCCTATAGCCTAAGGTTGTGTCATTACCTCTATTGAAGAAAAACTTTCCCACCTGAGGAGAAAGAAGAAAGTCTCCATAATCAGATACTCCAGTGCCGCTAAGATGGGTATGTGAAAATCCATAGAGGATACTATCAGAATAATGATATCCGGAGCAACCATCCCATCCTGTAAGTCTTGTATCTGGGCTAATTTGGATCATGCCAAAAGGCGCAGAAGCTCCTGGAAAAGTATGGCCATGGCCTCCTGTTCCAATAAATGGATCCACTAATTCACTGGGCTTTGAATTGTCATTACACGACAAGAGTACAAATCCCATTATTATGAAAGCAATTTTTTGAAGCATATTTGCTTACTTTCTGAAAGAAGAGAAAATCAATACTTGAAGAAAGGTATAAAACTGTCGTACCTAAAAGGCTGTAAATGAAAAAAATATATTGGGTGGCTATTATTATCGGTTTTGTAGCGATAATAAGTTTCCTGTACATCAATCAGCCAAGAAACTCGAAACCTGGTCAGGAAGTAGATTTCAACTTGACTCTTAGCGAGTTGTTTGACGAAATAGAGGCTGGAAACCAGGAAACCTTAAGCAAATACCAAGACAAGTTGTTGCTGCTTAGTGGTATGTACCACTCCAGTTCCGATGAGTCACATAGTTCCTTGATCATGGAAGATGAAAAAGGAAGGATTGCCAATTGCCAATTAGATATGAATTTATCTACCGCTTTAACCAAGGGCCAGGAAATAAAGATTAAGGGAATTTTTACCGGCTATGACATCAATTTTGGTGAAGTAGTTATGAACAATTGTCAAATTGAATAGATTAACAGAGAATACTTTTTCCTACTTATTTTTTTCATTCATCTTGTTCTCATGCTCAAGTGAGGTTGTAGACAAGCCCAAAACCATTCCACCGGCTCAAGCGGAAGGGATTGCATATGAGCCAGAGATTCGGACCATTCTGGAAACAAATTGTACTTTTTCAAATTGCCATGGAAATGCAGTAAAACCCAATTGGACCTCCTATGAAACGGTCTGGGAGAACAGAAATAAAATTTTACAAAGAGTAGTTGTCAATCAAACAATGCCACCATCAGGCCCATTGGGACCAAATACTAGAGCTCAAATTGAAGCTTGGATAAATAATTGTGCTCCTGAGGAGACCTGTACGATTGACACCAATGAGTTGGCCTATGTGGGTGTTCCTGGTGAAGGAGTGAATTCTCTCATTGAGGCAAGTTGCGTAACTAGCGGGTGTCATGCTTCCAATGGAAGTCCAGATTTCCAATCTTATGATTCGGTTTTTAAATATAGAGCCGAGATCTCAAATCTTCTTAATCCTTGTACCAGCCCTGACCTATCACATGCTTCTGGTATTGGTCTTGACTTTTGCGATAGGATGAGGATCGTTTTATGGGTCGATAGTCTTTCGGCTCGGCAATTCAAACAATAAACTATGAAAAAGCTCAAAATGATATTATTCCTGCTATTCCTTGGATCGGCGGGTATTGCACAGGAAAAATACTTTTCCAGAAATGGTGAGATTAGTTTCTTTTCCAAAGCCCCTATTGAGGATATCGAAGCTCATCACAACCAAGTGAGTAGTATTCTAAATGTACAGACTGGAGAAATGGTTTTTTCGATGTTCATCAAGGGATTTCAATTTGAAAAATCCTTAATGCAGGAACATTTCAATGAGAACTACCTGGAATCAGATAAGTTTCCCAAAGCAACCTTTAAAGGAGAGATTCAGAACTTTTCAGATCTAAATCTCGCTGATAAGGACATGGTTGAGTTTACTGTAAAAGGGGAAATGGATATTCATGGGGTGGTAAAAGAGTATTCCATTCCGGGAAAGCTTGTAAAAACGGAATCTGGTTTTCAGGGAACCGCAAAGTTTAAAATCAGGGTAGAAGACCATAAGATCAAAATTCCGTCAATGGTGATTGACAATATCGCTGAAGTGGTAGATGTGAATGTTAAGATCTCATACAAACCCTACAACAAATGAGAAAGACTTTACTTTTTCTATTCCTGTTAGGAACCCAAAGCCTATTTGCGCAGGATGACCTAATGGATCTTCTGAATGAAGAAACACAGGATGAAGCCCGGTTCGAATATGCACAAGCCACTTTCAAATCCACCCGAATAGTCAATCAGCAATCCGTGGAGAACGTGGCAAAAAATGAGCTCATGTTCGTAATTCAACATAGATTCGGACTTATCAATGAAGGTATTTACACCCTTTATGGCTTGGATGAATCAACCATACGTTTTGGTCTAGATTATGGGATAAATGATAGGGTTATGGTTGGCCTGGGAAGAAGCTCCTTTCAGAAGACCTACGACGGAAGTATAAAGATCAAACTTGCAAGACAGGTTAAAGGGACTAAGACTTTCCCCGTAAGTATTTCCTACTTTGGAAATGCATCCATTAGCACATTAAGGCCTGCAGAAGGAGAGCCTTCCCTATCCAATAGACAGAGAATGGCTTATGTGAATCAATTGCTCATTGGCAGGAAAATATCATCAAAACTGTCACTACAAATAAACCCATCTATGGTGCATAGAAACCTGGTTGAAGAGGGACAGGAAAATGATATTTGGGCACTCGGGTTTGGAGGAAGGTTCAAGCTGAGCCAAAGAGTGAGCCTCAACGCCGATTATGTCTACCAATTCAATAACCCCGAGAAAGGAACATTATACTACGATATGTTCGCATTAGGACTGGATATCGAAACCGGAGGGCATGTATTTTCTCTTCACATTACCAATTCAAAGGGAATGATGGAGCGTTATTTTATTGCTGAGACTACTGGTGATATTGCCAATGGAGACCTGTATTTCGGATTCAACATTAATAGGACTTTCCACTTGGGAAAAAATTAAAACTTAGGTCCTACGGGGCCCGCTCTAAAGGAATAAGACAGCATTGGAATTGGGATCGTTTCTCCCCACTCATTTGCTGCTCTGGAATATTGCAAAGGAAGCATCAATCCAATTCCCCAAATGCTTCGTTTCGAAAACAATTGTGGCATGAGCATGGGCAAAAAGAGATCGCTGTCATTCCCCCTGATCCCTTGTCCTAGGTATGGCATCTCAAATGAAACAGCCAACGAACTATTTAAATCTTTATGAGCTCCCAATGAAAAATAAGGGACTGAAAATCCGTTATAGCCAATCACCCCTACTCCAAGACTTACATTTTTTTCTACGCTTCCGAAAGAAATTCCCACATCACCAAATAAAGCAGCCATGTCCTGCCTGCCACTTGCGTCAGGGCTTGTTAATGTAGTCGGTAAAAAAAGAAACCCACCTTTTACTCCAACTTTTGTGTATTCATTAAGGTCCACCGAAAACTTAGCCGATAGTGATGGCAGAATATATAATAACCCAAACTTCATTGAGAAATGGTCTGTAAAACCATACTCAAGAGAGTTATTCAAAAACCAAGTGGATTTAAAATATGCCTCACCCTTTTTCGGATTGAAGCCATGCGAAATAAAGGAATATCGACTGTGGTAAATCTTTTCAAAACCATACTCCCTGTAAAAGCTTTCGGTTTCTGCTTTTACAAATACTGGCTCATCGGTTTTCTTTCCAAATTCAAAACTCTCAACCCCAGTAAGAGGTAGTGCTTGATAACCAAGAACCTCATGCTGGAAGAAAATGCTGTCAGAGGTTAGTCTATCAAATACTCCAACCATTTTTGACCCATCGATGAGTTTGACAGTAACATATCTTTTGGATTCATTGATTGCCTTATCTTGAGGCTGATCAACTTTATCCTGAGAAAGGGAAATGAATGAAATAAGGCAGAGGCCAAAACAAAAAAGGACAGACTTCATAGTGTAAAATTGGAAAAATAGTTTGGAAACGCTTTAATCTGAATATTTTTTGATCGTTAACATTTTCCAACACGGATTTTAAAACTAGTTTGGTTGGGCCATGCCTATAGACGCGAAACGCAGGAAATTCATTAAGCATTCTCTTCTAACCGGATTCTCTGGATTAATTGGAATGAATATCCCTTTTCATGATGCATTTCCTGCAGAATTGATTCCTCTAGAATTACTGGGAGACTCGAGACTTCAAGAGCTTTTTAAGAAAAACCCTGATCTGAAGATTCTTAATGATAAGCCATGGAATGTAGAAACCCCAGCACACCTTCTTGATGATTCCATTACCCCTGCTTCAAAAATGTTCATCAGGAATAACGGACTCTTCCCAAAAGACCCTGATCCCGATTCCTGGACATTAAGAATTGATGGGGAGTCGGTTTTAAAGTCTTTAGATATCACATTAAAAGATCTGAAAGAGAAGTTTACAAAATACACCTACAGACTCACACTTGAATGCGGAGGAAATGGTAGGCACGAATTCAACCCTCCTGCTAAAGGGAATCAATGGAGTACTGGGGCAGTATCTTGTGGTGAATGGTCTGGAGTAAGATTGAAGGACATCCTTGAAAAAGCTGGACTAAAATCAGATGCAGTTTATTTAGGTTATTTCGGTGCAGACACCCATATAAGTGGGAAACAAGATAAGGTAGTCATTTCCAGAGGGGTGCCACTAACAAAAGCCCTACAAGATGAATCTCTTCTGGCATATGAGTTAAATGGCTCCCCCCTTCCTTTGGCCAATGGCTTTCCCCTTCGCCTGGTTTTTGGTGGTTGGCCTGCCTCTACATCTGGAAAATGGGTGAATCGGATATCAGTGCGTAACAAGGTCCATGATGGACCAAAGATGGGGGGGCAATCCTACAGGGTTCCTTGTGAAGAGGTTGCACCCGGAGAAAACGTTCCTGACGAGAACATGTGCATTATTGAATCAATGCCGGTTAAATCTCTGATCACCTTCCCAAAATCAGGAGCAATTTTAAATAAGGGCAAAAGCCTGACCATTCGAGGTCATGCCTGGGCAGGTGAATTGGAAGTAAGTCAGGTAAGCTACTCCATTGATTATGGACAGACCTGGTTGCCTGCCAAACTCGAAAGGCCAGCTAATCGCCTAGCATGGCAGGATTGGAAGGCTGAAATAGACTTTCCAGGAACTGGGTATTATGAGGTTTGGGCAAAAGCGACGGATTCTTCTGGAAAGTCACAACCAATGGTCGTCCCTGGCTGGAACCCCAGAGGCTATCTCAACAATGCTTGCCATAGGATTGCTATTAAGGTAAAATGAGTCAAAGAGAAGAACTCAGAAGGACTCTTTCACTATTCACTTCTCTTCTGAGTGTTCTGGCATTTACTTGTCTTATCCTTTTTAGCCTGATCATTTACATCTTGAAATTCGGTGAGCCACATTGGAAAAGCAGCCTCAACGACGTTAAAGATCTCCATTCGGGAGTTGATTTGGAAGGAACACTAGATCCAGAAACCGGATTGATAGTTGCGAAAAACCTTGAACTTGTAAAAGCTAATTGTACCAAATGTCATTCAGGCAAATTGATCGCGCAGAATAGAGCTAGTAAGGAAGGTTGGGCCTCGATGATCGACTGGATGCAAGAAACCCAGGGGTTGTGGGATCTTGGAGAAAATGAAGGCCCTATCCTGGAGTACCTGGAATCCTGCTATGGCCCAGAACAAGTCGGGAGAAGGAAAAACCTTGAAATTGAAGAGTGGTATGAACTGGAATAAGCTATTGGTTTTCCTTTCAGGAATTGCTTTCTTTCTTAATGCATGTACTAAAGAAAAGAGCTCTTTGGACCCTGTAATAAAAATTGAAAAGCTCCATTCAATAATAGATGAGGAAAATCTTATCCTGTTAGATGCAAGAGATAAAGAAAGTTTTGAAAACGGACATATTCCAGGAGCAATTAATTTGGATTGGGAGGATCTAATTGACCAAGAACACTCTGTATACGGAATGCTTATCAGGGAGAAAGAATTCAAATTGAAAATCAATCAATTAGGAATAGATCCCAGAAAAAACCTGGTCATTTATGATGAGCAAGGAGGTGTAGAGGCAGCAAGGGTATGGTGGGTTTTGAAAAATTATGACTTCGAGAAGATCAGCATCCTAGATGGAGGTATAATACCCTGGAGGTATAAGGGTTATGCCCTGGCAAAAGGAAGAGCCGAACCCCTAGCGGCTCGATCTGACAATTTCAGCTTCAAGGCATTCAGGACCATCAATCTTGAAGAGATTCAAATTGCAATGGAAAAGAATGAATACTTGATCCTGGATGCGCGCTGTGAGGCAGAATATTTAGGCGAAATGGTCAAAGATGGAGCTCAAAAAGGTGGCCGAATACCTGGAAGTATAAACGTCGATTACATAGAAAACTACAATATCAATGAAAAGGAAGAGCTACTCGGTTTCAAATCAAAAAAGGAGCTCGAAGAATTGTATGGATCAGTAAATGCAGGGCCTGAAAACAAGATTGTGGTGTATTGTCATACCGCCGTGCGATCCTCACTTACCACCTTTGTGTTGACTGAACTTTTAAATTACCTAGAGGTTTATAATTATGATGGCTCATGGAGAGAGTGGTCAACTCTTGCAAGCGATCAGATTGAATAAGATCCTCGATGCAATATTGGACTGAATTTATTGGAGCACTTCAAGGAACTGCAAACTGGGTATGGAAACTAGTGATCTTTCAGGTTCCCTGGTATCAAAACTATTTCTATGGTCTGATTCTGATCTCTCTCCTGGTTTGGTGCTTAGAAATTCTATTCCCCTGGAGAAAGAACCAACGGATCATCAGAAAGGATTTCTGGCTTGATGGCTTCTATATGTTCTTTAATTTCTTCCTCTTTTCCATCGCGATAAGTGGGTTTTACGGGGTTCTGGAGCTGTTCTTTTCAGGTATTGGTATAGGCATGAGTTCAATTGCTCTTCTTGACCTAAGCAGCCTTCCTTCATGGGCTCAGCTTTTGATCTTTTTTATCCTATCAGATTTGGTTCAATGGGGAACCCATGTTTTACTTCATAGGGTACCTGCATTTTGGCGATTTCACCAGGTTCATCATTCCGTTATTGAAATGGGATTTGCGGCCCACCTTCGATACCATTGGATGGAAAACATCCTTTATAAACCTTTAAAAACACTAGTGGTTATGTTGATCGGAGGCTTCGAGCCCTCCCAGGCTTTTGTCGTGCACTTTATAGCCATTTCGATAGGGCATTTGAACCATGCTAATATTAGGCTAACCTGGGGTCCGCTTAGGTATTTGATCAATAATCCCGTTATGCACCTTTGGCACCACTCAAGAGAACTTCCCAAAGGACAAATGCCCGGGGTTAATTTTGGAATTAGCCTAAGCTTGTGGGATTACCTTTTTGGCACAAGTTATCTTCCTAAAGAGGATCCAAATATTGAACTAGGGTTTGAGAATGTAGAAGAGTTCCCAAAAGGCTTTTGGGGACAGATCAAATTTGGCTTTCAGAAAGAAAGAATCGGTTTCTGATCAAAGTTTCGGATTGTTTTTATGCCGTTCCGAATCTCTTAATGTTTTCTTTTTGAGATTTTTTTTGAGCTCCTCTGTCAGATCAATCCCGGTTTGATTCGCTAGACAAATAAGGACAAACAACACATCCGCCATTTCCTCCCCATGATCCTGGCTCTCCCCCTCCTTAAAGGATTGCTCACCAAACTTTCTTGAGAATATCCTTGAAAGCTCCCCTACCTCTTCATTCAGGATGGCCAGGTTTGTCATTTCATCGAAGTATCTGACTCCATAGGTTTTGATCCATTGATCAACCATTTCCTGGGCTGTTTTGATCTCCATTATTCTTTATTCTTAGTATCGATATTTATGGTAACAGGTCCTGAATTTATAAGGGAAATATCCATCATGGCTCCAAATTCTCCACTGCCAACCTCCTTACCTAGTTTCTTTTCCCCTTCACTTATAAAATACTCATAAAGCAGTTTTGATTGTTCGGGCTTACCAGCTCCAATAAATGAAGGTCTGTTTCCCTTTTTAGTTGATGCAAAAAGAGTGAATTGAGAGATCACCAAGAGACCTCCATTCACCTCGCTCAAGGACTTGTTCATCTTTCCGTCCTTATCCGCAAACACCCTCAAATTCAAGATCTTATTGAGCAACCAATCCGCATCTTCTTTTGAATCTTCATGGCCTACCCCTAACAGAACCACAAAGCCATGATCTATTCTTGATTTTACCTTTTCGTCGATACTTACACTTCCCTCAGAAACTCTTTGAATAACTGCCCTCATTATATTTTTCAATGGACTCAAACTTAATAATTTTGCCTGCCTAAGGGATTTACTTTTCGCTTTAATCGAAACCCATAAATGGCAAATAAAACCTGGACCTATGTCCTCCTTATTTTTTTAGTACTGGGTGCAGGAGTGACAGCCTATTTCTACTTCTCTGATAGGCAACAAGGGTCGATGGAATTATCGGACCTCATTCCAAAAGAGGCAGTTCTGGTATACGAAACCAAACAGCCTTACAGGGTAGCAACGGATCTCAATCAAACTCAAATGTGGAAAAGCGTTTCTGGTTCTGAAGTGTTCCAGGAACTACAAGACAGGTTGGATTATGTGGACACTTTGAATGGGCTTAGACAATCCGTTTACGACCTGATCCAAAGCAGACCGCTTAGCATTTCAATGCATTTGATCTCCAAAAATGAGTTCGGTTTCATCTTCTACATGCCATTGAATGGCGAAGAGGACCGATCCTTGTTCAAGCGGGTGGTAAGCAACCTAGACCCAAAACCAGGGGTTTTGGTGAAATCCCGCACATACAGCGGCTCACAGGTCATCGATATAAGTTTCGGTTCGGAAGAACCATTCTCCCTGATCATGATGGATGATTTTCTAGTAGGAAGTTATTTCGGCTTTCTCATTGAGGATGTTGTAAGGACGGCAAAGGAGGAAGAGCATCCCTCCCTTTTTCAGATCTATAGTGATTACCTCGACCTGGCCCGAATCAAGAGTGACCAGGGAGATATATTCGTCAATGCTGAACAGCTTCCAAAAGTTCTTTCTACTCTTTTCCTTGAAAATTCTTCTCTTCCGATAGAACAATCCGCGGTTTTTTCTGGGCCGACCTTTGCAGACCTAAGGTGGGAAGAGGATCAGATCAATCTTTCTGGGGTAGGATTAATTGAAAAGACTGACCCATATTTCTTGAATCTGTTTTGGGAGGAATCTCCACAGGATGTGTGGCTTTCTTATATGGCACCAAACAATACGGCAGCCATGTACGAATATGGATTTAAGGATGGGTTGCTGTTTCTTGAAAAACACAAAAAATATCTTAAATCAAGCGGACAAGATTCGATCTTAAAAAAATGGTATGAGGTAGGACAAGACCAAGGGATTTTTCTTGAACCGTTTTTCAAATTCCTAACCGGAAACGTTTCATTAGGGGTATTGGAAAAGCACCATTCCAGGGAACAACCTCTGCTATTTCTTGCTGGTATTCAAGACCAACAGGGACTTGAACAATATTTTCAAAAGATTCGTGAAAAATCAAAGGTGGATACTTCCGTAATCATTGATGAGTACTATAAAGATTACAACATCAGTGAAATCCCCATTGAAAACTTTCCTTCAAAGCTTTTTGGTGCATTTTTCACCGGCTTCGACAGATCATTCTATACCTACCAGGATTCGACATTGATCGTTTCAAATCGCTTGGCAGGGATCCGATCGGTTCTAAATTCCCTTGAGGATGAAAGCAATTGGGGGAAATCTGTAAAAATGAATCTGTTCTTTGAAAATGCGATCCAACAAGCCAACGTAACTGCCATCTTCAATACGCCCAGACTTTATAAAAGCATCCTTCCAAAACTTCAACCCTTTTGGGCGAAGATCTTTCAGAAAAATCAAAAAGAATTCAAAAAATTTGAGCTCATCGCTGCCCAGTGGAAATACCTTGACCAGAGGTTTTATTCTAATCTTACCCTAACACACACGCCCTATTCACTTGAAGATCCAGGATTTAAAAAACCTGAAAGGAGTTTTAAATCCACACTTCCAGAAGTGATTTCCAGAAAACCAAAACTTGTAAAGAGCCATAAAGAGAAAGGACTGGAAACCATGGTTCAATTGGAAGACCATAGCATTTCTCTTATTTCCATAAGCGGAAAGGTCTTATGGAATTCAGAGCTCATAAAATCACCAATAATCTGTGACCCCATCCAAATTGATTACTTCAAAAATGGAAAGCTTCAATACCTATTGATCACCTCCAATACCATCCACTGCCTGGATAGATTAGGAAGGTCTGTTGAAGGCTTTCCCATGAAAATATTTAATGAAGGAAATAGAGAGATAGAATATTTTGAGTTGATAGATTATGAAAAAACAAGGGATTACAGATTCCTGATTGCTGATTCGAGAGGAAGAGTACTATTAATGAATAAGGAAGGAAAAAAACTCGAAGGCTGGAAGCAAAAAGACTTAGGGAGGGCCCTTGCAAATTCACCCTTCCACACCAGGATCAATGGAAAGGACATTTTGGTATTTCTTACCGAAAATGGATCCCTTCATGCTTTTAAACGTAATGGGAATCATTACGGAGGTTTTCCGGTGAAGCTTAACGGTAGTTTTTCAAGTCCATCATTCTTGGTTCACGGACCTGGGTTTTCAAGCTCAAGACTAGAAATGATTTCAGACCAGGGTGCCTTTCATAGCATAGCTTTTGACGGAAAGGAGAAACAGCAAAAGCAATTGATAAAGGAAGAGGCCAATTCGAAATTTCAAATGGTTGTAAGTCGCCAGGGAGAAGATTTTGTTATTACCAGACATGAAGAAAAAAAACTGTCTGTCATATCTCCTGAATTTGATCTCATGTTCGAATGCGAATTGTTAAATGATCAGGTACCTCAGGTACAGTTTTATGATTTTGAAGGCGACCATGAGATTTTTTGCATCCTGGAACCAAGCCTTTCAAAAATGAAGTTTTTTAATAAGAATGGTCAGGAATATTCATGGTCACCCGTTACAACAGATCAAGAGATCTCACTCCTTTATTTTGAAGATCAAAACCATCTAAAGCTCTATAAAGGTTTGAAAGATGAATTCACTTCTCTTGTAATTTTGCCTCAATGAAAAAGCAATCCCACTGGTTTATATTTTTCTTATTTCTGAGCTTGCCGATAAGCCAGGTTTCTGCACAGGATCCTGACCTATCCTCTCCTTTCCAGACAATACTCACTCATTTTGACAATCTTGATAACAGGCCCAGAGACTTAAAAAAGGCGGCAAAGGCCTTAGCGAATAGTGGTTATTCCCAACGGGAGTTGGAAGACAAAGCTTTGAAGCTATTCAGGGTTTTCCATGGAAAGGGGCTTTGGCTTTCCGGAGAAGAAATGCCAAGAGATCCTATGTTCATTGACTCTATATCTGGGAAAGCAGAATACCATCCCTTCCCTGAGGTTCCCAGTATCTATTTAAAGAAATATGGCTCAGATTGGAAATACTCTGAGAGAACCGTAAGGAAGATCGATATCCTCTATGAGGAAACTTTCCCCTTTGGTGAAGACCGGCTTTTAGATTGGCTCCCTGAGGAAAGTCGGTACAAGTTCATGGGTATCGAGATCTGGAAAATAGTTGCGGTATTTGTCCTTTTTGCTCTGGGATTCCTGATCTACAAGTTGATCACCTATTTGCTGAACAATTGGTTTATCAGGGCTTTAAGGAAAGTACCAGTATTGGCCAAGGCTACGGATCTTTTATTGAGGGTTGCTCGTCCTCTGAGTTTCCTGATAGTTCTAAATCTGTTTAGAACCACTATCCCCCTCCTACAGTTTCCTGTTTACATTAATCACATCCTGGTGATCCTGATGAACGCCTCGGTGCCCCTTCTTTTAACCATTGTAGGGTATCGCCTGGTCGATCTACTCTCAGAATATTTCCAGGAGCTTAGTCTAAAAACAGAATCAAGCCTTGACGATCAATTGGTGCCCCTACTGTCTAAGGTCTTAAAGACCCTTGTGGTTATAATCGGGGTGGTATTTGTTCTTGTAGCTCTAGAGATCAATGTGGTTCCTCTTCTTACTGGTTTATCAATAGGAGGTTTGGCCTTTGCACTTGCTGCGCAAGACACTTTGAAGAACTTTTTCGGGTCGGTCATGATTTTCCTCGATAAGCCTTTCCAGATAGGTCATTGGATCGTTGCAGGAGATATTGATGGAGAGGTTGAAGAGGTTGGCTTCCGGAGCACAAGAGTTAGGACTTTTAGGAACTCCGTTACCTATGTTCCAAACGGCAAGATCGCAGATACGATCATAGATAATTATGGTCTCAGGGCTTATCGAAGGATGAATATTAAGATCGGCATTGCCTATGATACGCCTCCTGAATTGATTGAAGCCTTCGTAGAAGGGTTGAAAAAAATTGTAATGGAGCACCCAAACACCTGGAAAGACAAGATGGAGATCCATTTTAACGGAATGGGAAGCTCCGCATTAGAGATCTTGTTTTATATATTTTTTAATGTTCCTACCTGGTCAAAAGAATTAGAAGCCAGACATCAGGTATTGCTAAAGATCGTTGAACTCGCGAGGGTGCTGGGTATAAATTTTGCATTCCCAACTCAAACCTTGCATGTAGAAAACTTCCCTGGAAAACCTTCATTATCTGCGGATTATGAAACCAATCCTGAAGAGATCGACAAAAAACTTAATTCATTTTTCAAAGAAGACAAACAATGAAATTCGCAACCAAGGCAATTCATTCAGGAGTTCATCCTGATCCATCCACAGGGGCTGTTATGACTCCCATTTTTCAGACGACCACTTATGCCCAAAAAACCCCGGGAGATCATAAAGGCTATGAATATTCCAGGACGCAAAACCCTACCAGAACAGCTTTGGAAAACAATCTGGCAGCTTTAGAAAATGGAGCTATGGGATTAGCATTCAGCTCAGGAATGGCAGCAACAGATGCAATTGCCAAGCTTTTGAAACCAGGAGATCATGTTGTTTCCACCAATGATCTTTATGGGGGAACCTATAGGATCTTCACAAAACTCTTTCAACCCATGGGCATTGATTTCGATTTCATTGACCTGGCGGATGATGCTTCATTTGAAGGGCACTTGAAAGACAACACCAAAATGGTCTGGATCGAAACACCGACCAACCCCCTTCTGAAGGTTATAGACATCAAAAAGATCGTGGATAAGGTGAAAGACAAGGGAATAATGGTGGTTGTGGACAATACCTTTGCCACCCCCTATCTTCAGTCCCCTCTTGACTTGGGAGCTGACCTCGTTGTACATTCTGTTACCAAGTACATTGGGGGACATTCAGATGTAGTAATGGGAGCAATTGTGTCGAAGACCAAAGAATTGGGGGAAGAATTGGCATTCATACAAAATTCTTCAGGAGGAGTTCCATCCCCTCATGATTGCTTTCTAGTATTAAGAGGAATTAAAACCCTTCATTTAAGAATGGAAGCTCATTGTAAGAATGCCCAAAAGATCGCGGATTTCTTAAATTCTCATGACAAGGTTTCCTACACTATTTACCCGGGCTTCTCTGATCATCCAGGCCATGAGATAGCAAAAAGCCAAATGAGAGGATTTGGAGGAATGGTATCTTTTGTTTTGAAAAATGAGGAACAGAGTCATGTTTTCTCGGTACTTGAAAAAATGAAGTTATTCACCCTTGCAGAATCTTTAGGTGGAGTAGAATCCCTTGCAGGTCATCCTGCCACCATGACCCATGCAAGTATTCCAAGAGAGGAAAGACTCAAAGCAGGACTCCCAGATAGTCTAATCCGCTTAAGTATTGGGATCGAAGACGTTGATGACCTAATAGAGGACCTAAAACAAGCTTTGAGCTAATATTGGAAGACCGATCCCTTGAACTAAAGAATATTCTAAGTCAGTATTGGGGCTATTCTGACTTCAGGGGAATCCAGCAAGACATAATTTCATCCGTTTTGGATGGAAACGACTGCTTAGCAATTCTTCCAACCGGCGGAGGGAAAAGCATTTGCTATCAGTTACCCTCTATTTATTTGGGAAAAACCGTCCTGGTGATATCCCCTCTTGTGGCCCTGATGAAAGACCAGGTTGATCATCTTAATTCCAAGGGAATTAATTCAATAGCCATTCATTCCGGGATGTCTCTAAGAGAAATTGACATCAATCTGGATAATGTGGTCTATGGAAATATCCGATTGCTTTATGTTGCACCTGAGAGAATAAGGAATGAGTTATTTATCGAGAGGTTAAAGAAAATGGATATCGGTCTTGTAGCGATCGATGAAGCACATTGTACTTCTCAATGGGGTCAGGATTTTCGTCCAGCCTATTTAGAAATTCCTTTACTAAGAGAAAATCTTAAGGACTCCGTCCCCTTTTTAGCATTAACGGCATCTGCAACACCCAAAGTGGAGAAAGACATGATCAGGTTCCTGAAACTTAATGATCCGAACATTTTCAAGCGATCCGCAAAAAGGGAAAACTTAAGCCTAAGCTGTTATAAGCAGGAAAATAAGTTAGAACGACTATTAATGGCGGTTTCTAATGTCAAGGGTTCTTCCCTGGTATATGTCAGGAACAGAAAGAAAACTAAGGAGATTTCAAATGAGCTCAACAAAGCCGGAATTAAGAGCACATTTTTTCATGCAGGTCTAACTACAGAAACCAAATTTCAAAGACAGGAGAATTGGATGTCGGGAAAGGTCCAAAGCATGGTTTGCACCAATGCCTTTGGGATGGGAATAGATAAGGGGGATGTTCGATTGGTAGTTCATTTTGATCTTCCTGATTCATTAGAATCCTATTATCAAGAGGTAGGAAGAGCTGGCCGTGACGGAAAATTGAGCTATGGTCTTACAATATTTGATGCTTCGGATATCAAAGAATTAATTGAATTAAATGATGTTAAATATCCTGATTTAAAATCGGTTATAGGAATTTACAATGCCTTGTGCAACTCGTTTAAGCTTGCATTAGGAAGTGGAGAGTCCCAGGTATTCAATTTCAAAATTGAAAGAATAGCCCATTCATTCGACCTTGTCCCTATAGAGATCATTAGGGCTTTAAATGTATTGGAAAAGCTAGGCCTGATGCAGCTTATTCAAAGCCAAAATTGGACCGCTACCCTAAATTTTTCCCTTGCGCCCCAGGAAATGTATCGCTTCCAGGTGGAAAATCCGGAACATGAACCCTTGATCCGGTCACTTCTTAGGTTATACGGAGGGGAACTCTATTCTCAATATGTCTCCATCAGCGAGGAAAGGCTTGCGAGAATCAGCTCCGCGAGTGCCGAACAGGTTGGTAATAACCTTAAGGAATTGAAGAAGCGAAGGGTTTTATCCTATCATCCTTCTTCTCCAGGGCCCAAATTGTTGATGCAAGCAGGCAGGATTAGTGAATCAAGCCTGAAGGAGCTTTATTCGAGGGTGATCAAGGTCCAAAAGGAGGCCTTTGGGGTCCGTCTTGAAAAAGCCGAAGCCTACTATAATTCCAATAAAACATGCCGAATGGTTCAAATTCAGGCATACTTTGGTGAAAAGGATACCTCTAGCTGTGGAAAATGCGACCATTGTTTGGAAGAAAAAAAAACTAAAGAGTCAAAGGACCCGTATAAACAGGAGGGTAAAAAGATCTTGGACATTTTAACCAAGAAAGGACCTACAAGCATGAATGATTTGATGAATACATTCTCAGCATTTGAAAATGAGAGAACCTCTCAAACCATTAGACTCATGATTGATTCTGGTATGATCGTGCTTGAAAATGGGACTTTGAGTTTAAAGAAAGCAGGAAAATAATTTCTGGCCTGCAATTTGTACCGTTGCGCATATTCGATAAAATTTCACATATTTGACCGTCATATCCGCAAGGGTGTTTAAGAGCTTAAATCATACCGGAACTAAACTAAAGTGGGTGAGCCTGAAAATGGTCATTCCCGTTATTATTTTGGTATTGACCTCTGCAAAACCGATCTCACCCGAGCCAAACGTAGATTTCTCTGCTCCGGAAAACGAAACGAATTTCAAATTTAAAAGTCTTTATTGCTGGAAATTCATAAAATTCATCGAATGGCCTAGCACCTACCAACAAGGAGACTTTGAAATTGAAATATTGGGAGATAGCCCAATTCAAAAATACTTTGAAGAATGGCAGGTAGGAAGAAAAGTGAACCTACAGAACATCAAAGTCAAAAAGGTTTCAAGCCCTTCTTCCGTTCAAAAACCACACATTATATATATACCTAGCGAAAGGTCTAAGGATATTGGAACGGTGGTAAAGAAACTTGCGGGAAAAAGCTCTTTGATTATCACGGAAAAAGAAGGAATGGCTAATCAAGGCTCAATGATAAATTTCATTGTGGTCAATAGTCGTGTGAGGTTCGAGATAAATAAAGGCAATGCATCAAAATTTAACCTTTTGGTTAGTTCTTCTCTTTTGGAGTTGAGCACAAAGGTCTATGACAAATGAGGTTTTTTAGGACCATATTGTTGATTTTAAGTATTGGAGTAGGATCTGTCTTTGCTCAGTCAGGTACCTTAACGGATGCATTGAATGCTTATGAAAGCGGAAATATCCGTGGGGCGATTGATGCCATCGATAAGGCTATTTTGAATGAAAATGCGAAGAAGCTTCCTGAAACCTGGTACTATAGAGGCTTCTTCTATCTTGACTATTATAAAAAGAATGAAGCTGGCCAAGTAGAGTCAACGTCTAGGTCGATTTCTCAGAAAAGTTGTGAAAAATGTGTTGAACTAGACAACACGGCATCCAGAGAATGGGCCATCGAGTGTGAAAAGCTTCTGTCTCAAATTGCCAAATACCACTATAACGATGGAGCTATCTCCTTCAACAATCAGGATTACAGAGTCGCTTATTCTGAATTCCTCTCCTACCTTGAGATGATCAAGAAGTATGAGCCTTCAAGCTTTGATTCAAGGGTTTACAAATCCCTTGGGATTTCGGCTTATCGGATCAAGCAACCTCTTCAGGCTGTAAAATTCCTGGAAGAAGCAAGGTTAGCCGGTGATCATGAATACCTGGTGTATTATTACCTCGCTACCTCTTATTGGGAGTCTGGTGAAAGAAACAGGGCATTTATAGTACTTTCTGAAGGTGAAAGGAAAAATCCGGATGCAGTTAAGCTTATTGAGCTTCACCTGCAATATTTGAAAGAGACCGGAGATCTTTCTGATTCAGAACAATTGCTTCTTAAGGCTATTGAGCTTGATCCAGATAATATCAATTACATGATATTGCTTGCCATTCAGTATGAGAAGTTTGCTGACACCTTTAAAGGCGAGCCAAAATTTGAGGTTTATATAGAAAAAGCGAGGCAGTATTATGCCAAAGTTCTTGCCATAGAAAGCAATCACCTTCAAGCCAACTATAACCTTGGATTGCTTTATTATAATCATGGGGTTACCATAGCCAACAATTTAGACTTGGATGCTGATATTCTCACCATTTACGAAACTCAAGATCAGGTTACTGAGTTGTTCAATAAAGCTTTGCCCTACATGACCAAGTCCTTTCAGTTGGACGGAAAAAGAAGGGATACTTTGATTGCATTGCAGAATATCTACACCGCTTTGAATGACGAGGAAAAAGCCGGCTACTACAGGGAACTACTTGAAGATCTTTAGTGCCTAATCAAACCCAAATCACCATTTAATCGTTTGAATTAGTTATTATTGCTGCCTAGCAAAATGACTGGAATTTCTGTCTAATCAATGAAGATCAGATTAACTGTAGGTAAGAAAATTGGAGGGGGTTTTGGATTGTTGATTTTCCTTACCCTGGTCAACTTCATATATACCTTAAAGACTGTAAACGAGAGCTCCGAGATCAATAAGCAGATCATCGAAGTTTACAACCCTTCAGTTGACAAACTGGAGGACTTAAACCTAATGGTGGTTAGGTCGAAACTGCTAGTTAAAGACTGGTTAGCTCAGGAAAAATCCATGGACCCCAGTAAGCGGCTACTCCCCCAATTGATCAATGAAGAATACCCGAAACTCGAGCTCGAACTTCAATCACTAAGCAAGAACTGGGACGAAGATCAGAAGGACAGAATCGACAAGCTGTTTAACATGATCCATACCCTTTGGGAAGACCATAAGCAGGTAATGTCTCTTCTTGCCTCGTTTGAAGACTATCAGGAGCAGATCAACAAGCTTTTTGCGGAAGAGATAGTTGAGCAAGGCGGAATTGAAACCCAAACTGGAGCGGTCCTATCTGAAATAGATGAACTCTCCCTTGTTCAAAGGCAACAAGCCGAGTCGGTTTCTACGATAATGTTGAATAGCTTTTCTACCCTGGTAAGTATAGTAAGCTCCTCCGGGCTATTCCTGATACTTATTGGTTTGATCATTGCCTTTTTCACTGTGCGTTCGATTGTGAGACCTGTATATACCCTTAGGGATATGTTGAATTCCTTGGGGAAAGGAATCCTTCCGGAAGAAAAGATCCAAACACCTGATGATGAGATCGGTGAAATGGGAGTTGCCATGAACCAATTGGTGGATGGGCTGAAGGAAACCATTGAGTTTTCCAGGCAGGTGGGTATGGGTAATTTTCATGCCCCATACACTCCACTATCAGACAAGGACACCCTGGGGCACGCACTTCTAAAGATGCGGGATGAACTCTATGAGCTTAAGGAAAATCTGGAGGAACTTGTAAAAGAGAGAACTGAAGAAGTTGTTAAGCAGAAAGAAGAGATCGAAAAGCAGTCCGTAGAGATCGAAGCAAAGAATGAAAAGCTAGAAGAACTCTATGATACTCTTACCGACAGTATTCACTATGCAAAGAGGATCCAGCAATCCATCTTACCAAGCATTGATCAACTAAAGAGTCATTTTCCGGATTCCTTCATCTTTTACAGGCCAAAAGATATAGTAAGCGGAGATTTCTACTGGATGGATCAAAATGACAACAGGCTTTTAATTTCAGCTGTTGATTGTACTGGTCATGGAGTTCCGGGAGCTTTCATGTCGATTGTTGGATACAACAACCTAAACCTTGCCCTTGCCCAGACATCAGGAGAAGATGCTGGAAAGATTCTTGACCATTTGAATTCGAATGTGAAGGCTGCTTTAAAGCAAACGGCTGATGGGACCATGGCCAAGGATGGTATGGATGTCGCGCTTTGCAGCTTTGACGTAAAAAATAAAAAGCTTGATTTTTCAGGAGCTTATAATCCTCTTTACCAAATCAGGGATGGAGAGCTGGAGATTATAAAGGGAGATAAGTTTCCGATAGGTATCCATATTCTAAAAAGTGATGATGCCAATTTTCAAAACCATTCCATAGATGTGAAATCAGGGGATGTATATTATATCTTTTCAGATGGCTATGCCGATCAATTTGGCGGACCAAAGGGAAAGAAATTTATGTACCGCCGATTCAGGAATATGCTGATCGACAACCATCAAAAACCGATGGAAGAGCAGCGACAGATCCTGGAAGAGACAATTGAATCCTGGATGGATGAAAGCGATCAGGAGCAATTGGACGATATTTTGGTTATTGGGGTCCGAATTCCTTAATTGAGTTTGTATTCTGCAAATGATGTTTAAATTTGGATTCCTTTTATTTTTTAATCCTAGCACCGTGCTAAGGAACCGTTTTAAGAAAGGGAAATGATAGACCTTTACGCTTTGTACCAACGAATGCATGACAACAACATCATGCTCACCTTTAAAGGCGAGGTTACTTTTGATCTAATCGATTCGATCCTGAAGATCATGGAAGGAAGGTTAGAGCAGTTGGAAGACAATCGAAAGACCAAGAAAAAAGTATACAATGTTTTGGTGGAGTGCCTTCAAAACCTCTGTCACCACATTGATTTTTCTGCTGAAAGCCTGGAAGTCAAGCCTAGCGATGAGCACGAATACTTAAAGAAAAGTGCCATATTGATCATCTTCAGTGATGATGATGCCTATCACGTGGCTACCGGCAATTACATTGATAATGAAAATGTCGGTTCCTTGAATTCTTGGTTAGATGAAATTAACTCAACAACCAAAGATGAGCTCAGGGCTCTTTATAAAAGGATCCTTGATAACGAAAAATTTTCCGATAAGGGTGGAGGAGGCTTAGGCTTCATTGATATTGCTCGTAAATCAGGGCAAAAATTGAAATACAACTTTCAGAAGATCAATGAAGTGTATTCTTTCTTCAGTTTCCAAATTAACATTCCAAAAAATTAATTGACTAAACATGGAAAGCTTAACAATAGCCGGTTCAAGTCATACCCCAGACGTAGATTTTAATGGTGATACTTGCGTTCTCTCTCTAAAGGGAAGGTCTACACCCGAAAACTCAATAGAATTTTACAGGCCATTAATGGAATGGCTGGACAAGTTTGGTGAGTCCCAGCCCACCGGAAAAACTCAACTTGAGATCCGCCTGGAATATTTCAATACAAGTTCCTCTAAGTGTATCCTGGACATATTCAAAAAGGTCAATTCCCTTTACAAAAACGGAATTGACGTAGTAATCAACTGGTACTATGAGGAAGAGGATGAAGACATGCAGGAAGCTGGAGAAGATTACAGCGACCTATTGGATGTCCCGTTCGATATTATAATGCTTGAAGAGGATTAAGAATGGGAAAAAAGGGAGTCTTTGAAAAAGAATCCGCCATACTTGATCATATCCAGAACTTTCTTGAGAAGGAGGATGTAAAGGATGAGGAGTTTAAGGAGGAGATCAAGCAGATCTCGACCTATTACGAAGAGCTCCTTGACCAGGCGAAACTGATCACGAAGGTCAGCGACAGACTCCAGAATAAACTAAACAACCTAAACGCGAAGCTTCACGATAAAAACGATGAGCTTCAAAGAACCCTTGATGAGCTAACCAAGGCTAAGGTCGGTAGGCGTGCAGCAACCATAGCCCTTTTTGTAACTGTGGCCCTTTTCCTGATTTCTGAAGGCCTGGTAGAACCACAAATTGAATCCGCACTTGGAAAAGGAAATTTTGCCCTGGGACTTGCCTTTAAAGGAGTTATTGCCTTACTGTTAAAACCGATTGAGACTCTTGCGGAAAAATTCCTATTGAAGAGGGCACTTAAAGATGCCGAATCAAAATCAATGGCTGATAAGAAATTAGCCCAGGCTACCTAGACTCTATCCTATTCCCTTTTACTTCAGGAACTATGTTTGTTTTATCTATGGAGACACATGTCTCCAGGTCATTGGATTGACTTAGTCCAGATAAACGTTTGTAATGAGAGGCATTCTGGAGAATACCTATCAAGTCATTCTTCTCTTTTTGAAAGAATTCGACAGCCAAATATGATGAATCATCCAGCAACTCAAAGGAGCCTCCTGCCCTTTCAATGATCGCCCCGGCCAATAAACTGTCCTCTAGATTCACTCTTCCTTTCCATCCTGCGCAATAGAGAACCAATGGATTGTTCAATTCCTGGCATTTTTTCACTAAGGCTGAAAGGTTTAAAAAAGAGCCAATCAAGATCTTATCAGCATCCTTGCTTGATTCAATAGCTTGGGTTCCATTGGTGGTGGTTATGGAGACTTTCTTTCCTTTTACCCCCAGTTCCAGATAATCGTTGGGTGAGTTTCCAAGATCAAAATCCTCGATCTTCTTTCCGTTCCTCTCCCCTGCCAATAAATAACCTTCGGATCTACTTTTCCTGCATTTTTCTACATCGGAAAATGTCAATAAATGGTCCGCTCCTGCCATAAATGCCGTAACCATGCAGGTAGTGGCTCTTAACACATCAATAACCACCACTGTCTTACCCTTCATTTCAACCTGATGGGCTAACTCAGGACTTAAAATGGTTTCAATGGTTTTTAGACTCATAAGGTCGCAGGCACAAAAGGAGGACGCTTTACCTCGGCTTTAATCAACTTCTCCCTGATCTTAATATAGATCTCGTTTCCTGACTTTCCGTATCCTTTCTTGATATACCCTAGACCAACAGCATTTTCAAGAATGGGCGATTGTGATCCTGATGTTACCTCTCCTATAGTATTCCCATCCTGATCACAAATCTCATAACCCTTCCTTGGGATTCCTCTCTCTATCATAACAAAGCCTCCAAGTCTACGATCAACTCCTTCCTCTTTTTGCCTTAGAAGATTACCCGAATTGATAAAAGGTTCTTCAAATTTAGTTATCCACCCTAATCCAGCTTCAAGGGGGCTGGTAGAGTCGTCGATATCATTTCCATACAAACAATAGCCCATCTCCAGCCGAAGCGTATCACGTGCTCCCAATCCTATGGGTTTAATTCCAAACTCAGCCCCGGCTTCAAAAACATCGTTCCAAAGTGTATTGGCATCTTCCGCAGAAACGTAAAGCTCTAATCCACCCGCTCCTGTATAGCCTGTGGCAGAAATGATGACATTTGAAGTATTGCCGATACGGCCTTCTGTGAAAGTGTAGTATTCCAGATCATCGATTGTTACATCTGCAATCTTTTGGATCACTTTTGTTGCGTTGGGCCCCTGTACAGCCAATAAGGCATATTTTTCGGAATCATCCCTGATCGAACAATCAAAAGAATTATTCTCATTTATCCAGGCGAAATCCTTTTCAATGTTTGAGGCATTGACAACCAGAAGGAACTTTTGATCCGAATAACAATAGACAAGAAGGTCGTCAACAATCCCGCCAGACTTATTGGGTAAACAAGAATACTGGACCTTTCCCGGGGCAAGTTTACCTACATCATTACTAGTAACCCATTGTACAAGCTTTTTAGCTTCTGGTCCTTCCACAATAAATTCTCCCATATGAGAGACATCAAAAACCCCAACATTCTTCCTGACTTCAAGATGCTCCTCAATACCGGAAGAATACCTTACGGGCATATTGTATCCTGCAAAATCAACCATTTTTCCTCCAAGAGAAATATGCACATCGTTTAATGGGATTGTTTTCAAATTCTCAGACATATCGATCAATTAAACAAGCTAATTTGAGAAGGCAGCAAAGTAAAGGATTTTCTGTGCAGAGAGGTAACCCCAAGCTCTGCTATTGCCTTCCGATGTTGGACCGTAGGATACCCGAAATTCGTTGACCAACCATAACCAGGAAAATCTTCATCGTAGGACCTCATGATTGAATCCCTGTGCTCCTTAGCAAGAATTGAGGCAGCAGCAATGCATTGATATTTACCATCACCCCTTATGATACAGTCATGCTTTACCTTTCGATATGCATTGAATCTGTTTCCATCAACCAGGATCCTTTCGAATTTTACTTTCAATTGGTCCAAGGCGCGGTGCATCGCCAAAAAACTAGCATTGAGAATATTGATCTCATCGATCTCTTCAGGTTCAACCAAGCCTATGGCGTAAACTTCACAAGAGCTTTTTATTTCTAAAGACAGTTCTTGCCTTTTTTTCGGTCTAAGTTTCTTAGAATCGTCTACTGATGGAATTCCATTTTTTTTTCCAATGATCACAGCGGCAGCCACCACTGGACCAGCCAAGCATCCTCTTCCTGCCTCATCAACCCCTACCTGGATTTCGTTAAGGTCTTTTTGGATCTCGAGCATTAAAACCAGTTTCGAATTGATTCAATGTGGCCATGAGAGGTTAGATCATAGTGGCAGGGAACAAGTGAAGCATAGTAATTTTTTATCGCCCATTCATCCGTATCATCCAGATCGTCATCGTTAATGAATTTTCCAGTGAGCCAGAAATAAGGCTTTCCCTGGGGATCTACCCTTTCGTCAAATTCCTCTTTCCACTTGGCATTAGCTTGCCTACAAACTTTTATTCCTTCTAACTGATTGCCATTGAATCTGGGAAAATTGACATTGAATGCAACTCCTTTTTCCATTCCCTTCTCAAGAACACCCTTTGAAATGGATAATATTGCTTCCCGGCAATGTTCCATTTCAGCTTCATGATCATAATCACAAACTGAGAAACCAATAGATGGCAAGCCCTCAACTGCAGCCTCAATTGCTGCTGACATGGTACCCGAATAAAGAACATTGATGGAGGTATTACTACCATGATTTATTCCTGACACAACCAGGTCGGGCGTCCTATCCTCCAAAAGGTGATGTTTTGCCAGCTTGATGCAATCGGCAGGGGTTCCAGAACATTCATATGCCAGCACCCCAGGAAAGATATCAGTGGTATAAACCCTTAGAGTTTCACCAATAGTGATTGCATGTCCCATTCCCGATTGTGGGCTATTTGGTGCAACCACGATCACCTCTCCTAGTTCCTTCATTAATTCGACCAGGATCCTTATTCCCTTAGAGGTAATGCCATCATCATTTGAAATCAGAATCAAAGGTGTTTCAGCCATTTCCTTCCGTGCTATCCAGTAATGAATTAAAATAATTAACAACCATGATCAGGCCCTCCCTGGTGCCATAAGCCACCTTTTTCTCTTTCAGATATTCCTTGATCTGCTCCTCGCGAGCTGACATAACTTCAAGCAGTTGTTTCTTTTTTTCAGTGTATTCAAGGATCTTAAACTCCTCATCTTTCTTTCTTGATTTCTTAAGGAAGAAGTAAGAATAATCAACCATTCTTCTGGTTGAATAAAATGTGGTATTGGTGAAGTAATCGAACTGAGGAAGTGTTTCAACAAAAACAGATTCCCTGGCCAATAGTGTCAGTTTTCCTTTTACCAATACCTCAAAGTATAATAGGGGTTTATAGCTTGAGTAAGGGTTATATCCATAAACCATAAACACCCTTCTTCTTGCCAATATCTTATCATGAATAATGAACCCCTTTGTCTTTTTTGGTGTAAGAGTCACGATCCTATTTCCAAATTTGTACTGCAGGAGATTTTCTGCCAGGTCATACTTGATCTCACCTTTTAGGGTATCCCCGGTCCTTAGGATCACCTTTCCTTCATGCCATACATCTGTAGAATATTCCTGGGCCATCGAAGGAACCCAGAAAAATAAAAGTAGTAAGCAGATCCATCCTGGTCTTCTAGGCATGTCCTTTTAAGATGGTATGGCCCATTTTATCCCTTTTGGTCTTAAGATAGGCTTCATTATGAGGATTGGTACCTGTTTCTATGGGGATACTATCCATGATCTCCAATCCATACCCCATTAACCCGGCCCTTTTCTTAGGATTATTTGAGATCAGCTTGATCTTTCGTACCCCTAGATCCCTCAAAATCTGAGCTCCAACACCATAGTCCCGTTCATCCATCTTAAATCCCAGGGCCAGATTAGCTTCAACCGTGTCCAAACCATTTTCCTGAAGCTTATAAGCCTTAAGTTTATTCAATAGACCGATTCCTCTTCCCTCCTGGTTCATATACAGAACAACCCCACTCCCATTTTCTTCAACCATTTTCAGAGCTCCATGCAATTGGTTTCCGCAGTCGCATCTAAGGGATTCAAAGATATCTCCAGTCATACAGGAGGAATGGACTCTAACCAAAACAGGGTCCTTTTCCTTCCATTCGCCCTTTGAAAGAGCTAGGTGGAGATCGCCGGTATTAATCTGCTTATAAGCATGAAGGTCAAAGTTTCCATATTTTGTAGGAAGGCTTACAGAGATCTCATGCCTAATGAGTGACTCCTTTTCTAACCTGTATGATATCAGGTCTTTTATGGTAATCAGTTTGAGCTTATGATTCCTCGCAACTTCTAAAAGGTCAGGAACCCTAGCCATACTCCCATCCTCGTTGAGGATCTCCACAAGAACGCCCGCTGGTTTAAACCCAGCCAAACGAGCTAGATCAATTGCAGCCTCAGTATGCCCTGTCCTTCTAAGAACCCCACCTTTTTTTGCCTTCAATGGAAAAATATGGCCCGGACGACCAAGATCTTCCGGTTTTGTCCAATCCTCAACCAATGCTTTCACTGTTTTAGAGCGATCGCTTGCTGAAATACCGGTGGTACAACCATGCCCCAATAAATCAACAGAAACCGTAAAGGGAGTTTCATGGAGAGCAGTATTCTTTCCAACCATCAATTCCAATCCAAGCTCATCACACCTTTCCTCGATGATCGGGGCACAAATTAACCCCCTACCATTTTTAGACATGAAATTGATTATCTCAGGGGTGATACACTCAGCCGCACAAATGAAATCTCCTTCATTCTCACGATCCTCGTCATCCACGACGATAACGACCTTCCCATTCCTGATGTCCTCTATGGCATCTTCAATGGAATCAAATGCAATTTTTTCTTCAGCCATAGACCGCAAATTTAGGGCAGTATTGTTTTAAGCCCATAACAATTAATAATCCTGTTTTGGTTTATGAAAAGGTGGAGAAAAAAAGAAAAAAGAGAAAAAGAATCCGAAAAAAATAGCTCCTTTTTGGGCTTCGAGGTAATTCTCAGTGATAAAGCATAAGGCAGTCATCAATAAGAAGAGCTTAAACAATAGGTCTTTTTTGAGGACCGACGCCCCCGCCCCCATCCCGAAAATCAGAGAGAACAGCATCATTCCCACAATTCCACTACGATGCCAAACCCCTAAATATTGATTATGTTGATTGAATCCGTTATTCACAGCGAATTCAAATCCCATTTTTCTAAGGTCCTCCATGAAAAGATCGTTGGAATCACCTGTCCCCGGCCCGAAAAAGAAATTATTAAAGATGCCCTCCTGAGCCCCAAGCCAAAGGCCAGCTCTCATATTAAAGCTGTTCCAATAAGATGATTTGTTTTCAGGATCCTTTGACCAATCAATCTGGTCTGAGGAAAAACCATTTATGGCCAGTCTTTCCTTCATAGGTCCATACTGAGAAATGGAAGAATAAAACAGTCCGATTAAAATGAGAAAGGAAATAATGACTATGATGCCCAACTTTATTCTACCTACTAGAAATGAAAGAATAAGAAGAGTTATGACCAATGCAGCAAAGACCATTTTTACAGCCAAAAGCACCATGGTACCCAGGAAAAAGAGGATTCCACAGGTGACAAGGTATTTTGGACTTTGACTAAAAGGATCAGGATTCACCAGGCGGTCAATCAAAATAAGTAATGCGAACCCCACATATAGGCTTAGGTAGATCGCACTTATTCCGATGTTAGAAGAGAGATTGTGGTAGGTGTAGAATATCACATGGAAGTATTTTAGACCATCCAAACTGTAATTCTTAAAAAGAGCAACAGAAACGGCCAATACCAGGCAGCCTGCTAATCCTATCAAAAACCAATCGAGTATGACCTTTCTTTCCTTAGGGATAAATCCTCCACCAAAAACAAAAAAGAAAGGGAAAATCAGCATTGAAAGTTGCTTTTCGATGTAATGCCAACCATCAGCTTGGTTATCTGAATAGGTCATTCCAATAAGGGTCCAAAGGAAGAGGGCGGTCAGCATCCAAAGCTCCTTTGATTTTAGCCGATGAAGTCGTTTTGGCTCAAGGGCAATTTGGATCATTGACAAAAATCCAAATCCCCAGATCACATAACTGCTTAGATTGTGGAACCAGGAGATCGTAAAGGGAAAACTAATTACCAGGAGCACACCAAAAACCAAACGCCATCGTTTGATTCCCTTTAATATGCTTTCTTTTCTGGTCATTTCTTTTTGAGCCAAATTAGAAAACCCCCAAGTATTAGATTTATTTTACCCACCTAAATTAACAGAGATAAAAAAGCTTTGAAGGTTTTAATGCTTCATAATTCCTATTTAAACGAAGGCGCAGAAGATTTTGTGTTCAACGCTGAATTTAATGGTTTAAAAAATGCAGGAGTCGATGTAAGCAAATTGAATTTCTCCAATAGAGACTATTCAACTCTTTCCCTTATTAAAAAATTTACCCATCTGGATAAAAACCCCTTAAGTACAGGCTTAGTACTTGAAAAGTTAAAAGAACTTGATCCAGATATTGTTCATATTCATAACCCTTACATTCAAATTCCTATTTCAGTATACCGGGCGATTAATGATCTGGGGATCCCGATCGTCCAGACCCTCCATAATTTTCGATTGATCTGTCCAAAGGTTTCGATGTGGAGAAACGGAAAGGAATGTTTTGAATGTTCGGAGAAGGCAAGCTTTCTTCCCTCTGTAAAATATTCATGCTATAGAAATTCACTTAAGGATTCAGCAGGATTAGCCTACTTTCTAAGGAATTTTTACAGGGGAGGATATTTTGACTGCGTCGATTCTTTTATTGCATTAAGCAATCCTCATTTGGAGATTCTTGAAAAGCATGGATTCAAAGGGAAAAAGGCATTTATAAAACCCCACTTTATACCAAAAGGATTTGAACCAAAGCCTTCCCCAAAAAAGAAAAATAACTGGGTTTTTGCAGGCCGCTTCTCAGAAGAAAAAGGAATTGTTCCTTTTCTTGAGGTTTTCTTACAAAAAGATAGGAGATCAGAATTGCACCTTCTGGGAGATGGCCCCCAAAAGGATTTGATCCAAAAGATGATCCGAAATAAAGGAGATCAAAACCAGATCAATATTCATGGAAACCTGAAAAGAACAGAAGCCCTTCAAATAATTTCTGAATCAGAATTGGCCCTGGTTCCTAGTCTGGTTGAAGAGCCTTTTGGCTTGGTCAATATTGAAGCAATGTCAGTTGGAACCCCAATTCTAGCAAGTAATAAAGGGGCTATGAGAGAATTGATCAAACCTGGACAAAATGGAGAATTGTTTAATCCAGGGAACCCTGCTGACCTGGAGTTAAAGATCCAAGCCTTGGATGGCAAAAATGAAATATTGGCCAAATTAGGCTCAGGGGCTAAGAAATTCCTTTCCCCAGTTTATTTCGAAGGGGAGAACATTAAACAACTTTTAAAGATTTACGAGGAGACTTTGAGGAAATAGATGGCATCCTAGCCAGTACACAGGCCGTAAGAGTGTAGTAGATGAAAATCAAAGAATTGTCAACAAAGAAAACTCCAAGAGTATAAAAGAAAATCGCAACTCCAATTCTACTATTTATGTACATGGCATACATGATAAAAAAGATTACCAAAGCACCCACTACTCCGTAATCATATAGAATTTTTAAATAATCATTATGCGGGTTAACATACTTTACTTTATCGGTCCAATCAGGTTTTACAAACTCCCATAAAAAAGAATCCGCCTGGCCTGGTCCATGGCCAAAAATTTTAGATCCCAAGCTGGAATTATAAAATTCCGATTTCAAAGCAAGAATGTAGACATCCCTACCCATAAGAAATTTTTCTACTGAAGCTGTCCCGTCTGAATCAGCAATAGATAAAAAATAGCCACTTACTTCCACCAGGTGAACACCAATGGCAAAAAAAACTGAAAAAGCCAGCAATAAGAAGCCCATCAAATAGATTGAATTCAGTTTTTCCCTAAACATTAAATATGTTATAGGAAGGGCAAAAAGGGCGGGAAGAAGGCCTAAGAAAATACTCCTTTTCCCGGTAAGGATAATAACGAATAAAGAGAAGAGTACTAATAGGTATTTCCTTCGAAAAAGAAAGGTCAAAAAGAATAGGCCGAAAACAACTCCGTTATGAAATTCTGTTTTTTCATTAAAGTTACTCGTAATGAAGTTGAGGGAACCTTTCCAATTTAGAATTTCAACGCCAACCCAGGTTACATAAGCAAACAACCAACAAATAAAAAGGTAGTAAACATGATTGATGTCAAATTCCATTCTCGGAAGGAAAACTACTAGAGGGGAGGCTATTATTAGAATGTCTCTGAGAATTACCGATTGGTCAAATATCTTATCCGAAAAAAAAATTGAAAGAATAACAACCAGAATATAAAGGACTAATCCCGAGAGTACGTTTTGGTCTAGAAACAACTGTTTTAACCTGGTTTTTTCTTTTACCAGATATCCTGAAAAAAGGAGGTAACCAAAGAAAATTGCCGGTATGAAATAGATGAATTTGGCTCTATCCAAAAAATGGTACAGGAAGATAGAGGGGCCTATAAGTAGATAAACCAGAAAATTCTCAAGAGACAGTAATGAGGATTGAAAACGTCTCATCTTTTCAAAAAAAGGTAGTTCTTAACCCATATTAATAAAGGTCTATCCACTTGCTTCAATAGAAGCAAAAGTAAAAGATGCCCAAAACCAATACCCGCAAATACAAGAAATAGGATCGGCCAGGAATCAAAAACTTGCCCGGAAAAAAGAAAATCTAACAGAACAAAGAGTCCCAACGAAATAGCTAAGGGTTCTGAAAAAGACTTGATTAACAAGACGACTGGATCAATTGCAAAATTTTTTCTCAAGCTCGTGAAAAAATATACAAGGTCTGGAATTGTAGCCAAAAGCAAGGACCAGCCCGCTCCTATCAATCCGAACTCTTGAATCAGAAAAAACCCAAATAGAAATATACTCCCCCCCTTTAAAGCATAAAAAGTAGCAAGTCTCTTAAAGTTCCCTCTAGACATTTCGAAAAAACTCAGGTACCTAAAAAAAAGTGAATGCAGAGAAAAAGCTAAAATGATCAAAATAAAAAGATCAGAGATCATTAAAGAATATGCTTCTCCTAACCAAATTTTTAAAAATGCTTCTCTAAGGACCAATAGCGGTAGGACAAGGACTGAAATAAAAATGACGATTAGTTTCCCTCCTCTAAATAATATTGAACGTATCTTCTCTCCCTCTTCTTCTGCATGAAGTTTAGACAGAACAGGAAAAATCACTTCAATAATTTTTGTGATCAGAAGTAAAAATGTGTTCCCAATAAGAAAACAAACAGCAAAATCAGTCAACTCATTTGTTGTAAGAATTATTCCAATAAATATTTCAGGTCTGCTAAAGACAAATTCATACACTCTAAAAATCAATCCATGAATAAAAGAAAAAGAGATATTTCCGAAAAGGGAGAAAATATTTTTGATTTCCGAAACTAGCTTTGTGAATTCAGGCTTCACAGCCAAAACCAATAGCACGGATACCCCAATCACCGAGAATGACTTGAAGGCCAAAAAATCAGTGATGTCGCCACCATTCTGAACCATCCAAACTCCTGCAAGGTTAAACACTCCAAATTGAAGTATGTTCAAAAGGTTAGGCAGAACAAAGTTATTTCTACCATACAATATTCCTCTCGCCCAGTTGCCCAGAAAATTGCCCAAAATATGCCAACCAGTGAGTTGGAAGCATATCACAGCCTTATCTACCAGTTGGTCACTTATGTTAAAAATGACAGTTGCTAAAGGGAAGGCAAAGATTTGAAGGCAGGCATTTCCTCCAATCCCAAATAAAAGGAAAAACAAAAAGGATCTATTTAATATGGGATTGTCATCTTTCTTGATCTGCACTTTTTCACCCGCTGCGATTTGCTGAGTTAGGACAAAGGGCAGAAAGAAATCAAATATTAGAAGGTAACCAGTAAGAAGAGTAAAAAGACTACTAAGACCAAATTCTTCCTTTCCCAAAGAAATAATCAGGATAGGCGTAGCCCAAAGATTCAGGACCATCGGAATCCCCAGGCCAAATCCACTGGAGATTGCATTCTTAAAGGTTTTACTTTTTAAACCCAATTCCCCGCTTCCAATTTGGATTTTTTTTCCACCTCCAAATGTTAGTTATTTGCGGCCTAAACATACGATTTTGGAAGAAAATAAGTCGTTTCAGATAAATTTTTTAGAATTTTTTTCTGCACTTTTTAAAGCCATCAGAAGATCAATTAGACCCCTATTAATTATTAATGGAGTAATTCTTATCGCTGGCATCACCTACCGCTTGACCACAGACCTTGCTTTTACGGGCAGCGTAATGATCAAATCTAACTTTGTTGAATTTAATTATATAGAAGAACTTATTGAGCCGCTCAACCAGCATGTTAATGACCGTAGGCCTGAAGGCTTAGTAAGGACTCTACAAATTGATGAGGCCTTAGCAAGAAAAATGGGAAAGGTCAGTGTTGAAAGCATTATTGACGAAGAATATGTTACAAAAAGAAAGCTGGTAGCCGAAGAAGATCTTGGAGAATTAGAAAGGGATCTGGTTTTTAAATTGACTGTTTCTTCAAGCTCGACCAAAGACCTTAGCGCAATAAAAAATGCCGTTCTGGATTATTTAAAATCTCAGCCATTTTTGAAGTCGCGTGAAGAGTTTTACCAGAAAAAAAGAAAATTATTGGCTGAAAAAATGGAAAACGATTTGATTTCTATGGACAGCATCAAAAAATCCTATACGGAACTCAAGTTGGGAAATAGATCCAACCCCGGAATAGTTTTAATTCAAGATATTGGAGATTTTTACTTTGGATCCACCAAAGTTTATGAAGAATACCTTGTCCATACTTACAATCATAACTTCAATAAATCAATCGAAGAAATAAGCACTTTTGAATATTTTGACAAATATGCCAGTCCGCGTTGGACCGCTGTGTTGGTTTTTACATTATTTACAGGGATATTTGCAACAATATTGTACTTGTTTCTTTTGGAGGTGAACAGGTATCAACCTTAGAAAATATCATAATTATCATGCGTAAACTTTTGATTTTGGCTTGTACAGGCCTAATACTGGTTGTCTCTTGTAAGAAAGATGAAGACCCACCAGCTGGATCCAATAACAACCAGGCAAATATTAACAACCTTTCAAGCTTAAAAGCTAAGCTTCTAGAAAAAGATCAGGACGATGTTCTGATCAATTCCATTTCGACCAACTCTTCACAGAAAACAGTTATAGAGTATGAGGATGCATTCAAGATTAATGCCGCATCTGGACTTGTTGATTCTGCTATGATCAATGGTGGAACCTGGGTAGCTAACTTTACCTTCTCTGACAATACCACAATGGCTTACCAGGCTTTGGGTGATTCCCTGGGAATTCCTGATTCTGCTTTGGTATTAAATCCTACTGGAGTTTCCCCTTTAACAGCAAGGGCTTCTTTTTCTTCTCCTGTAAATGGAATGATAGAAGTTACTGTAAAATCCAAGGCTACTGGTCTTGAAGATTATATAAATCAGATAGATCAGTACGGTACTCAGCACGAGGTACCTGTTTTTGGTCTATATGAGGACTTTCTTAATGAAGTAGTCTTTACCTTAAAGAGTAAAACCGGAGTTGTTAGGCGTTCCCAGTCCTTCATGGCTCAAACAATAAACAGGGCTGATTCTTCTTTTTCAGCAAATGTTAAGATTAATAATCTCCCAAATACCGGTGGAGAATTCCTTTTCTTTTCGACTCATAAGCTAGCCATAGATTTAAGTGGAAATATTCGCTGGTTTATTACCGACCCAACCATAGGGCAGATTATCAGGAAGCTTCCAAATGGAAATATCTTGGCATTCTCAAACCCTCCAGTATATCGCCCTTATCATGTTGAAAAGGTTCTAGAAATCAATCCTTTTGGAGAGAAATTAGCTGAAATTGATATTCCAGAACTTCTTCATCATGAAGCCAGGGAAATGCCAAACGGAAACTTCCTTGTAGCAACTAACTCGGTCTACCCTGTTGATGGTGACGGCTTACCAGAGGAAGAGGTAGTAATTGAAATTACTCCAAGTGGAGCAATAGTAGATTCCTGGGATTTCAATGTCATTCTGGATTCTGCAAGACCAGCCTTACCTACCACCGCAGTTCTACCTGATGATTGGATTCATATTAATGCAGTCATTTATGACGAAGTTGATGATGCAATAATTATCTCAGGAAGAGGACAGAATGCCGTGGCTAAAGTTGATAGAGTAACTAAAGAAGTTATTTGGATCATTGCTCCACATAATGATTGGAAACCTGAATTGCAATCCAAACTTTTAACCCCCACAAATTTTGAAGATGACCGTGACTGGTGCTACGGGCAACACGCTCCTATGATTCTCGAGAATGGAAACATTTTCATTTTTGATAACGGAGACCAAAGGAAAGAACTAACTCCGGCAACGGAAGATTATTCTAGGGGGGTAGAATATTCAATCAATGAACAGACAATGGAAATCACAAAGGTTGCAGAATATGGAAACGACCGATTGGATCTTTATTCCCAATTTCAAGGTGATGTAGACGTATCCTTGATCGGGGATAGTGAATACCGAACAGTTAACTTTTCCATGGTGAATGACGTGCTAGTTTGGAATAATATGGGTTCGGTTGTTTTTGAAGTAGATGCTACTTCACTACCAGTATTTAATTACCGAACGGAATTCATGAAACTTTATTGATTTCTAATTTCAAAACTAAAGGGGGCCGGTGGCCCCTTTTTTTTTGCTTTAATTTGGCTGCAGAAAAAGGAAAATGGTTTTAAGCATAGTTATCCCTGCCTACAACGAAGAGAGTACCATTCAATCGATTCTTCAGGCAATCCTCAATGCCCATTTGGGTTATGATCTTAAACGTGAGATCATAATCATTGATGATAAATCCAACGATCAGACCATTGCCAAGGCCAATGAATTCAAACAAAAACATCCTCAGGAGAATATCAGAATCCTACAACACGAAAAGAACAAAGGAAAAGGAGCTGCGCTCAGAACTGGTTTCCAGGGAGCGAAAGGAGACTATGTGATCATTCAGGATGCCGACCTGGAATATGATCCAAGGGAGTACAATCATGTTTTAAGGCCAATGATTGAGGGCTTTGCAGATGTGGTATATGGTTCAAGGTTCATGGGAAACAACCCGCACAGGATCCTTTTTTTCTGGCATTCAATTGGGAATAAGTTCCTCACTTTCATTTCCAACATGCTTACCAATCTTAACCTCACAGATATGGAGACATGTTATAAGTGCTTCAGGAGGGAAATAATCCAGGGTGTCAGGTTAAAAGAAAATCGATTCGGGTTCGAGCCGGAAGTTACAGCCAAGATCTCCAGAATCCCGGGAATCAGAATCTACGAAGTTGGAATTTCCTATTACGGAAGGACCTACGAGGAAGGAAAAAAGATTGGAATGAAAGACGCATTTCGGGCCCTTTATTGCATGATCAAATACAACTTCTGGTCAAAGAAGTGATCAGTGGCAATACATCTTTTTCAATTCATCCAACTGATCAAAAGAACCTATTAGGATCATGCTTTCACCAACGCCTAAGCGGGTTTCGATCGGGGGATTCAACTTAAATCCCTCTTCCTTTCTGATTGCCAAAATGGTGCCACCTGTGGTTTTTCGAACATCCAGCTCTTCAATACTCTTTCCTTTATAAGCAGCCTTCAATTCTTCATAATCTACCTCATCGAGGTGAAGATCTTCCTTTCCCAATCCACTCAACAGGTCAATAAACTCCACAAGATCAGGTTTGGTAACAAGAGTCGCCATGTGAGTCCCCCCAATAGATTCTGGCATTACTATGTTGTCCGCCCCTGCCCTTTTCAATTTGACGATGGAACTGCTATCTGATGCCCTGGAAATAACCTTGACAGAAGGGTTGAGTTGTTTGGCCGTGAGGGTGACAAAAACATTATCTGTATCCTTAGGAAGAGTTGTAATTATAGCCGAAGCTTTTTCTACCCCTGCCATGATCAAAACTTCATCTTCGGTAGCTGAACCCTGAAGAAAATGCAAGTCTTTGAAATCAAGACCCTCCGTTTCCTTCTTCATATCAATATCATCATCGATCACCACCACCGTCAATTCGGAGCTTTTTAATTCTTCTACAGCCTTGGTTCCATTCCTTCCAAATCCGCAAACGATAATGTGGTCCTTCAATTTTTTCATGGTCCTGGTTTTTCTGATATCATAGAACACCCGATTTAACTCACCTTCAAAGATGTAGGTTGATATTGCCGACAAAATGTAAGCGAAAACGGATAGATTAAAAATGATGTAGATCGTACTAAAGATTTTACCGGCCTCACTAAGCGGTTTTACTTCGGTATAGCCAACCGTGGAAATAGTAATGACCGACATGTAAAATGCATCGACAAGGTCATATCCCTCAACTATCGAATATCCGGTAACTCCTACAAGCAGTGATAAAAAAGAAAGGAGGATCGCTAATAAAATCCGGGGAATGTTCTGCTTATAAAATGGCCTCATAAGGAGATCACATTTCCAAGTACCTCTGCTATGAGTTTTTCTTTTTTCTTCAAGTCCTTTTGCTGCCGGACCAATTTCATGATCTCCACGTGGTTGGCTTCAGGGTCTGATTCCTGCAACTTCTGGATCTCAAGCCGATTGTCATTGATCAACTCCTTTAACTTGGTCCACTTCAATCGGTAGATATCAGTAGACATTTTATCCCCCAACACCTCTTCAACTGTTGGAACGTGGATGTTATGAGCCTCCCAATTCGGGCTTACGTCATATTTTTCACTGGTAAGGTCAATTACCAATGACTTATAAGGCTCTAGGTTTTTGGAGTTCAAAAAATCCTCTAGTTCAGGATATCCGTTTTCAGAATCAATGGATCGATAATAATCGATCAGCGATTTATGGCCTTCATGGCTGAACTCAAGTTCCTTAATGTTTTCTATCAGATAAGAAGCCAGACTTCCGGATCCATCCACCTGGGCGTTTCCGAACAGGATCATAATTTTAAGGATCTCAGCTTCACGAGGAGCTTGAAGGTCTAAATAATTGGTTTCAACAAACTTCTTCTGTTCATTAAGATCTTGCGGCTTTTCTTTTAATCCAAGGTCAGAGGTGGAAGAAGATTTCCTTCCCGATAATCGAATCTTATTATGTTCTTGGACAAGAAGGTCTTCTGAGATCTCAAACTTTTCAGAGCACTGTTTGAAGTAGAGGTTCTTTTTGATAGGGTCCGGAACCTTGGATATGGTTCGAACTATTTCTTTTATCGCGGCCGCCCTCCGTATTGGATCGGATCCTGCACTTTCAAGAAGCTTTCCAGCAAGGAAATCAATGAAGTTCGCCTTGGACTTGAGAATCTTTTTGGTCTCATCGAAACCTTCTGTCCTAAGAAATTCATCCGGGTCTTTACCTTCAGGAAAAACCACTATTCTAGGATCGAGGCCTTCCTCCAGGATAATTTCTAAGCCCCTGGCGGCAGCACTCAGTCCAGCTGCATCACCATCGTAAACAATGGTAATATTCTTTGAAAACCTACCAATCAGTTTTACCTGCTCTGGGGTTAAAGCAGTTCCACTAGAGGCAACCACATTTTTAATCCCCGCCTGAGAAAAACTCAATACATCTGTATAACCTTCTACGAGCAAGCATTCATCTTCTTGCCTTATGCTAAGCCTTCCCTGGTAAAGACCATACAAAATCTGACCCTTATGATATACCGGGGACTCAGGACTGTTTAAATACTTTGGTTGGTCTTTCCTTTCCGATTTTAAAACTCGCCCTCCGAACCCAATGACCTTACCTGATAGATTATGGATCGGGAAAATCAATCTTCCTCGAAAGCGATCAAAGGTCTTGTCTTCTTTTCTAATTATTAGCCCAGACTGTTCTGCGAAGTCCAGGTTGTATTTCTTTTCTTTTAATTCTTTGTATAGTCCATCCCAACTGTTCGGAGAAAGGCCCAATTCAAACTCCTGAATTGTGTGCCCAAGAATTCCCCTTTCTTTCAGATAGGTCTGGCCAATGGTTTTACCCTCCTCTGATTCTTCAAGGTGCTTCTTGAAGAAATCTGCCGCGTAGCTGTTGACAATTAGCAGGCTTTCCCGCTCAGAAACCAACCTCTCCTCTTCTTTATTATCGATCTCCTCTATTTCAATAGAGTATTTTTTAGCAAGTACCTTTAGGGCTTCAACATAGCTTAATCCCTCAAGCTCCATAATGAAGCTAATAGCATCACCACCTTTTCCTGAGCTAAAATCCTTGAATATACCCTTGGCAGGTGAAACTGAAAAAGAGGGCGTTTTTTCATTGCTAAACGGGGAAAGAGCCCACCAATTCTGACCCTTCTTCTTCAACTCAACATAATCACCGATCACATCGACAATATCGATGGCATCCTTGATCTTTGATATTGTAATATCGCTGATGGGCATTGATTCAAAATTATCAAATTTGTACCCTGATGGGAATCATTTTGAACAATAATCGAGTATAATTCCTTAAAGGACTAAAGAGCCACCATGCAAATAGAAAAAAAGGTATACGAAGCATTAAGGAAAGTGGAAGATCCTGATTTAAAAAAGGATCTTGTGACTCTGAATATGATCAGAAAATTAGACGTTCAGGATAAGAACATTGCCTTTGACCTGGTACTGACCACTCCTGCTTGCCCCTTAAAAGAATTTTTGCGTTCTGAATGTGTAAAAGCCTTAGATAACGAATTAGGGGAAGGTTTCGAATATGATATCAACGTGACCTCCGAGGTTACTACGGCTCAACAGGTAAACCGTGGAGGAATTCCTGGAGTAAAAAATATTATTGCCATCGCATCCGGAAAAGGAGGCGTTGGGAAATCTACAGTCAGTGCAAATCTTGCCGTAGCACTTGCAAAGGAAGGAGCCAGCGTTGGACTGATAGACGCGGATATTTTTGGCCCCTCCATGCCTATGATGTTTGGGATTGAAGACAAAAAGCCAGGAATCGTAAAAGAGGATGATAAGAATATGTTGATCCCTCTTTCCGGTCATGGAGTTAGGCTTATTTCTATAGGCAATTTAACTCCTAAGGAATCGGCGATTGTTTGGAGAGGACCCATGGCGAGTTCGGCACTAAGGCAATTTTTTAATGACTGTAAATGGGGAGAATTGGATTATCTCCTCGTTGATCTTCCTCCAGGAACAAGTGATATCCATTTGACCCTGGTTCAAACGGTTCCGGTAACGGGTTCTGTGATCGTTACTACCCCTCAGGAAGTTGCACTTGCGGATGCCTCAAAAGCAATCGCCATGTTCGAACAGGAGAAGATCAATGTTCCTATCCTTGGTCTGGTAGAAAACATGGCTTACTTCTCCCCACCAGAACTTCCTGACAAAAAGTACTTCATATTTGGAAAAGAGGGAGGAAAAGAACTGGCAGAAGAAAAGGGGATTCCTGTGCTGGGACAGCTTCCCATCAAAGAGGAAATCCGAGAAAATGGAGACAAAGGGAGCCCTACTGCAATAAACGATGATGAATTGGGCACTGCATTTAGGGGGCTCGCAAGAAACCTCGCACAACAGGTTGCCGTAAGAAACGCCCAAAAGCAACAAACAGAAGCTGTAGAAATCACCAGGACATAAATGAAAGGACAGAATCTGGAAGACCGTATTCAATCGGCGCTGGACAGCGTCAGGCCTTATCTTCATAAGGATGGAGGTGATGTAAGCCTTGTTGAGGTTAAAGGTTCAAAAATCACCTTAAGGTTTGAAGGAAACTGCTCAGGTTGCAACATGTCCAATATGACTTTAAAGGCTGGAATTGAGGAGGCGATTAAAAAATTCGTTCCTGAGATCAAAGAAGTAGTTGCCCTTTAAGCTTTTTGTCGAATAAACTTATTTAGAATGGAATAGGTTTATAATGAAATGATTGGCCTTTAGAAATCCATAATTTTATCTTTCAATTGGCCCAATGGTAAATGAAAAAGATATTCCCTCTATTATTCTGTGTTTTATTACAAATCCCCCCTGTTTTTTCTCAGCAAGGGATAAATATGACCCTGGAATCCAATTGGAAATCCCCTTCAGGATCATATGTCTACAACGATATTTGGGGGTATGTCGATCCCGATGGAAGGGAATATGCAATTGTTGGAAGCTCATGGGGAACCCATTTTATTGATGTAACCAACCCCAACCAACCGGTAGAGGTTCAAAGTTTTCCAGGCCAAAACACCAACGTTATTTGGAGGGATTTTAAGACCTACAGGAATTTCGCTTTCGGTGTATCAGACAATTTCAATAGCTCTTTGCAAATCTTTGACCTCGATTTTCTGCCCGATTCCGTAATACTGATTTATGATGAAGACTCCCTCTCAGAAGCATCCCATAATATTTTTATTGAAGGTAATAGAGCCTATCTAATCAATAACAAAGTAATACTTCCAGGGGTCGGAACCATCCAAAATGGAATCAGGGTATTGGACATAAGCGATCCCTATCATCCAAGAACTTTGGGAGTCCTTTCCCAATCGCTTTATTCCGGTGCTCATGACGCCTTTGTTAGAAATGATACAGTTTTTATTTCCGACGGCAATACACATGGCTTGCAGGTTGTGGATTTTACTGACCCACAGAATCCTGTAAATATTGGAAGCCTGACCAGTTACCCGGACAAGGGTTATAATCATGCTTCCTGGGCAACACCTGATGGAAACGTTATGGTTATGACGGATGAGACTCATACTTCTTCGGTAAAAGTGTTAAACACCGCAAATCTTTCAAACATTACGGTACTGAGCACTTTTGAGTCCCACCCAAATGCAATAGCACATAATCCTTTTGTTCTTGATAGCCTAGCCATTGTATCATATTACCATGATGGAGTTCAAATTTTTAATATCCAGGACCCAGCGAACCCAACTTTCATCGGGTCTTTCGATACCGACACCACAATTGGGAATGGAGGGAATTATTCAGGATATCAGGGTTGTTGGGGGGTATACCCTTTTTTCCCTTCCCGGAATATAATAGCTTCAGATGGGAGCAATGGACTTTATGTAACAACAATGGATTGGTATGTGGTCCCTCCACCTCCGCCTCCTCCGCCACCTCCCACTTCTTTGGAGTATGAATCAGAAAATGTGTCTCTATTTTACCCTAATCCCAGCGATGGAAAGATCTACCTAAAAGATCCGGACGTTCAAAATCTTAGGATTCTGGATCTAAAAGGTCGTGAAATCCACAGTTGGGTAAATCAAAATACAGGAACGGTAATCAAAATTGATCTCGATGGAATATCTTCGGGACTTTATTTCGTGGAGTTAAATACCCTTCACGGAAGAAAAACAAGAAAACTGATAATTCAATAATCAAAAGGTCTATATGAAGAAGACATTAGCTGTTTTAACCTTTTTTCTACTTGGAGGAGCTGTTTATTCTCAGCAAAGCTGGAATATGACGTACCATGATTCCTGGCAGGCATCCCATACCGGAGCTTACTACAATGATTGTTGGGGTTATGTAGACTCTGCTGGGAGAGAGTATGCAATATTCGGAAGTAACAGAAGTACTCACTTCCTGGATGTTACGAATCCGGATGATATTGTACACGTCGGAACTTTCGATGGTGTTAATACAAACACCGTTTGGAGAGATTTCAAAGTATGGTCACATTATGCATTTGGGGTTAATGATGGAGGTGGAATTGGTTCTCTTCAGATCTTCGATCTTCAATACCTTCCCGATTCCGTAGTCAAGATCTACGATAACGACTCCTTAGGAAGCAATACCCACAACATTCAAATGTGGCGTTCTGAGCTTTATATGATCGATAACAGGGGTTCCAACCCAAATGGAAGTTCATTTAGCAACCCTGTAAGAGTTGTCGATGTTTCAGATCCTTTTAATCCTACAACCATTGGAGGATTCTACGATAACAACTACCCCACCCATGATGGGTATGTGTATCATGATACATTATATCTAAATGTGATCTTCGGACCGAATACTGGTCTTTATGTTATGAATTTCAGAGCACCGGCCTTCCCTACTATCATTGGATCGATGACCAATTACCCTGAAAAAGGTCTCAATCATTCATGTTGGGGAACCTGGGATAGAAACACGCTTGTTATGATAGATGAGACTCATGGTTCCGCTGTGAAGGTGGTTGATGTTAGCAATCCAGCGAATCCACAGACCGTTTCAACATTCAGGACCTTTGCGGGTGCCATCGCACATAATCCATTCATAGTTGATACCCTTGCTTTTATATCTTATTACCATGACGGGTTACAGGTATGGAGCATTGCTGACCCCGCCAACCCTGTACAGGTTGCCTACTATGACACAGATACAACTCTAGGAAGTGGTAGCAACTATAGTGGTTACGAAGGATGTTGGGGTACGTATCCATTTTTCCCATCAGGCACTTTGATTGCATCAGACATTAATAACGGTTTATTTACCATTACCCTGGATGGTTGGACAGCACCCACTCCTCCACCACTACCGGTCGGTTTGGATCCTGCTGATGATGTTTGGAAAATGAGTGTTTATCCAAACCCAAGTTCCGGAAAGGTTACAATTTCTCTTGACGAACCTGTGAATCAAAACATCCTAGTTGAGCTTTATAGCATCGACGGGAAAAAAGCATACTCTAAAAGGGTTACCGGGACTTTCGGAAACTACGACTTCGATTTCTCAAGCCTATCCAGTGGCCTGTATCAGGTCAGGGTGAGTGCTGAAAATTACGAGCGAAGAGCCCGGTTGATCTTAAATTAAATGAAACCGCCTTCGGGCGGTTTTTTTTTGAACTAGGTTTATTTTTGTAGCATGAAAGTGGGAATATTATTTGGTGGAAGGTCCAGAGAGAGGGAGGTTTCCTTTGCAGGTGGAAGAACGATCTATGATAACCTGGATAAGACCTTATTCGAACCGGTTCCCATTTTTATTGATTCCTTAGGAAACCTGATTCTTCTGGATTGGAAACACATCTACAAGGGAACGATAAGAGACTTCTACCCACCAACTGAGTTTTACCCGGAAGAAGAAAAGTATAGCCAACTATACATAGAATCACTTTTGCCTCTTAGCGATTCCTCCATTGAAAAAATCTGCAACACTGTTGGCCAAAAGATCGAATACTCTGAGTTAAAGGAACATATCGATTTCGCTTTTCTCGCTCTTCATGGTTCCTTTGGAGAAGATGGGACCATTCAGGGAATTCTTGAATGGTTGGGGATTCCTTATTCTGGATCTGGTATTCTGCCTTCATCCATCGGGATAGACAAGATCGCTCAAAAATACCTGCTTCAAAACACAGGCAGTTTTCAAACCAGTTTTAAGGTACTTAGCAGAAAAGATTGGCTAGACCCAGCAAAAAAGGAGGAAATATTAATCCAGCTGCAAAGGGATTTTTTCAAAAAAGTAGTCATCAAAGCCCCAAGGCATGGATCATCAATTGGGGTCAATATTGTTTCGCTAGATCAAAAGGAAAATCTCAATGCTGCCATAGACCAATCTTTCTTTATCCATAGGTTAAGCAAAGACCATTGGCAGAGCTTGTCAGAGGAAGGAAGAATTGAACTTGCAAATCAAATTGGAGATATAAAAACCGGCTTAGGATTTCCAATTGAGATCAAAGACAAAACCGTTTACAGTCCTCAAAAATTGATATCTGAAATATCCCAATTCGTTGGGGCTGACCCAGGAGTAAATGAGATCTTATTGGAAGCTGAAGATGGAGAAGCTTTTGTCCTTGTGGAGCAGTTTGTAAAAGGTCGGGAGTTTTCATGCATTGTTCTCAGGAATCTGGATGGGAATGTGTTTGCATTGCCTCCAACAGAAATTCAAAAGGGTCAGGAAGTATTTGATTATCGCTCCAAGTATTTGCCGGGAAAGAGCCGCAAGATCACACCTATGGATCTTCCAGAGAGTGATCTGGAAGAGATTAGAAAAGAATGTGTTGGTTTATTTGAAACCCTACAAGCTGATGTTTATGCTCGTATTGATGGATTTTTTCTGGAAGATGGAAGCATCTATTTAAATGACCCCAATACCACTTCCGGAATGATGCCATCATCGTTCTTCTTTCATCAGGCGGCAGAAATAGGATTAAACCCCAAGGACCTTCTTTCCTATATAATTCGAATTTCCTTAAATGAAAGGGAAAAGAAAGGTGATGGATTCAAAAACCTTAAAGGTTTAAAAGCCGAATTGGATGAAAAACTTAAATCCCGAAGTGAATTTTCCTCTACAAAAAAGAAAGTAGCTGTTGTTCTGGGAGGTTATAGTTCTGAAAGGCACATTTCCGTAGAAAGTGGGAGAAATATATTTGAAAAGCTTTCGTCATCCATAGATTTTGAACCTACTCCTATATTCCTAACCGGAAACAGCGAAAGCTTCAAACTATTTGAGATTCCAATTAACCTTTTATTAAAGGATAATGCCGATGATATCGCAGACCAGATAGCCAGCTTTAAATCTCATTCCATAATTGAAAAGATCAGGAAAGAGGCTTCGCAGATAACAGATACATTTTCAAGCAAGGGTATTGAGATTCCAAAAGAATATAGCCTTGAGGACATAAAGGCCAATTTTGACATGGTTTTCATCGGTCTCCACGGAAGGCCTGGAGAAGATGGTCAATTGCAATCACACCTAGAAGAGCTGGGTATTCCTTTCAATGGTTCGGGTTCAAAAAGCTCTGGCACTACGATCAATAAATACGTCTCCAACGAAATCCTCAGGAAGGAAGGAATCAGGATCCCGGAACACTATCTTGTCGAGCAGGAAAAATGGGAATCGGATCCTGAGGAAGAGCTGAAGAATATCCTCTCAAAAATGAATTTTCCAGTTATCTGCAAACCGGCAGATGATGGTTGTTCCTCAGCCGTAAAAAGAATCAAGAATGAAGAGGAATTTTCGGCCTTTGCAGATATGACCTTTAGAAAAGAGGTCCAATGGCCTTCTGGTCCTAGTCAGCTGTTGGATCTGGACCCGAAAGAAGAATTCCCTCGTAAGGGATTTTTCCTGGTGGAAGAATTGATCGAAGGTAAAGGTTTCGAAAGGTTCCTTGAGATCACCGGAGGGCTCCTTACCTCCTATTCATCAAACCAGGATCTGAAATTTGAAGTTTTTGAACCATCTGAGGCACTTACTACAGGTGATGTTCTAAGTCTTGAAGAGAAGTTCCTTGCAGGCGAAGGGCAAAACATTACTCCCGCAAGATTTTGGAATGATAAAGCAGGAAATGAAAAGATCTCGGAGGCTGTCAAATCGGTTCTTGAAAAGACCGCCAGGGTATTAAATGTACAAGGATATGCAAGGATAGATGCATTTGTACGGACTATGAGTCCTGATGATGTTGAAGTAATAATTATTGAGGTTAACAGTTTACCTGGAATGACCCCAGCAACTTGCATTTTCCACCAAAGTGCTTTGAAAGGATATAAACCGATTGATTTCATTTCCAGAATCCTTGAATTCGGAGAGGAAAGAGAGAAAAAAGGAACATTGGTAAATGAATAAGGATCAAAAAAGGTTTTTGAAGCATACGGCGATCTTGCTTAGTGTGACCATCATTGGGCTTTTAATCTTCTTTAAAGTTTACCTTCCAATAAGAACAAATCACGGGGAGACACTCACAGTGCCCAACCTTAAAGACATGTCCCTGGATGAAGCATCTGAGTTTCTTTCTAAGAGAAATTTGAGGTGGGCTATTTACGACTCCAGCTATGTTATGGATGCTCCTCCCCTTACTGTTGTATCCCAAAATCCAAAGCAAGGCTCCAAGGTGAAAGAAAGCCGGCGGATCTATTTATCGGTTACGCCACTGAACCCTCCCTTGATCCATATGCCTGATCTTAAGGATATTACTTTATTCAGTGCTAAGAAGATCCTTTTGAGTTTTGGTCTGAAAGCTGGAAAGATCAGGTACAAACCCGACCTAGCAGCAAATGTGGTCCTGGAAACCTGGGTCAACAAAGAAAAGGTCGAGGCTGGTGATACTCTAGCAAAAGGATCATTGGTCGATCTTGTGGTAGGAGACGGAAAAGGAAGAACAAGATTCAAAGTTCCGCAATTAGCAGGGTTGAGTCTGGAAGAGGCTGAATATGCGATCCTGGGTAGCGGACTTACGGTAGGTTATTTGAGCTATGAATTGGACCCACAAGTTACAAGGGGGCATGTGATCCGCTCTTATCCTAGTCATGAAAAGGGTCATATAGTCCGGTTAGGAGATAAAATTGACCTTTGGATCTGTGGAAATAAACCACAGACGGATACGTTAAGCAACATAGATGTTCCGTAGCTACTTTGTTAATGGGGTTCTAACTTTTCTCCTATGGATGGGCTTTATCCAGCCCTCAATGGGACAGCTGGAACTTATTCAAGGATTTCAAGACGCTGGTTTTCAAAAAGGATCTTTAAAAAACAAAAAGCTAAGTAGCTCGAAAAAGAGTATTTCCCTTCCCATTTGGGATGACTTTAGTCAAGGGTCTCTGGACACCACCATTTGGGATACGACCTCTGGAACCCAGGTTACCCAAGGTATTGCTTACCACCCACTCACGCATGGAGTTGCGACCTTTGATGGTCTCGCCTCTGATGGAAGGCCTTATGAGTTCGTAACCAACTTTCCCAAAGGAGCAACCGATTACCTTGAATCCGCCCCCATTGATCTTAGTCCCTATTTTGCCGGCGATAGCGTTTATTTAAGCTTTTTCTGGCAGCAGGCTGGAAGAGGCGATGCTCCTGAGTTTTCTCATAGAGATTCTCTAATGCTTGATTTTTATGACGCCGCTGATACAAATAATCCCTGGAACCTCGTATGGGGAAGGATAGGAAGAGATTTTGACACCCTTTTGGTGCCCGGATCTGGAAACATTAACGATACTTTTTTTATCGCCTATGTTCCAATTCTTGATAATAGATATTTTAGAACCGATTTCAAGTTTAGGTTTCGGACCAGGGGAACTCAATCGGGCCCCTACGATGTGTGGCACATAGATTACCTGTATATGAATGCAGGAAGAAGCAGGAATGACTTTGATGAAAGGGATCGTTCTCCGGTTGAAGCTTTTTACCCTCTTTTTAAGACCTATTCATCTATTCCGGTAAATCACATCAATGGTCTTACAAAGGATAGCCTTTTCAGGGATTGGAACTCCTGTTTGATCCGGACCATGCAAAGCTCAGACTCTTTCAGTGTTTATAATGTCTCTGTGAAATTCACCGAGGATAGCAGTGGAGCAGAATTCTACAACAGGGAATTTATTGGAGATTTGATCCAGGGCCAATTCTCAACCCAAATGTTCTTTGATACCACCCTAAAGCCATTGGTGAATATCACAAATCAACCTCAAAGCTTTCGCAAAACTTTCTATATGTCTGGAGTTACAGATGCACCGGGAAGAGATGTTAATGACTCTCTTTCAATTGTTGGTAATCTTCTGGACTACTATGCCTACGATGATGGAAGTTCGGAGGCAAGTGTTGGAGTCAGAAAGGAATTTGGAAAAGTTGCCTATCAATACATACTCTTGGAACCTGATACCCTTACAGCTTTTGACATTGAATTCAAACCTGCCGAATTGAACCTGACAGGTCAGGACATAAGTCTCAGGATATGGAGCAAATTAAATCCTGTAATCGATGAGGTGATCTACGGTTATTCTACCCAGATCCAATTCCCCGAGATAGGCTCCAATGTTCATCGATTCGTTTTTGACTCCGCTGTAATTGTATCGGATACAATCTACATTGGCTGGACCCAAAGCTCAGATGCCCTTGTTCATGTGGGTTATGACTTAAATTTCAATTCTACAGAAAAGCTTTATTCAAAAACCGCTTCTACCGGTTGGAGATGGGAGCAGGACTTTTATCCTGGCAGTATGATCTTCAGGCCTGTGTTTGGGAAGGTAGATCAACCAATTGCAATTGGCGTACAGACCCCTCCTCCTACGAATCCTGTTGTTAATAATAGTCCCTATGATGTTAAGGTTGGACCAAATCCAAGCTCAGGTCCAATTAAGATCTATGGGGAATATGACAAGATCCGGGTTGTAGACCACCATGGAAGGCTAATTTGGGAAGAAAATGGAACCCAACGAGAAGAGTTGGACCTTTCCATGCTTGAAGAAGGCTTTTATTTGATTTACTTTGAGAAAGATTTTCAATTTAGTACCAAGCGAATTTTCTTAAAGAAGTGAAAGTACAAAGCATCCCTGCCAAAAAATTCAAAGAGGAAAAGATGGGAAACCCAGGCTCCTATGTCATGATAGACGTTAGAGATGATTGGGAATATGATGATAATCCTATGGTTGATGAGAGGATCTCTCTTTACGACCTTCCTAAGAAACTGGATGTTCTTGAAAAGTTTGGCAGTAAGAAATTGGTCCTCTGCTGCAGAACCGGAGTTCGGGGTAACATCGGAGCAAAGTTTCTTAATAAGAACGGGATCAAGAACGTCTATAACCTCGAAGGTGGCTTTGAAGCACTTATGGAATCTGAGGTAGCTCGAGGATAAAAGGCCTGGGGCTAAAGCATAAAACAAAGATCAACAAGGCGATCCAACCCAAGGCCTTTCTCTTTTGATCCAGAGGTTCATCCATTAATGCAGGCGGATGATGGGCTCCCAAAACCCTTCCTATTAAAAAGGCAAATACCAGCCATCCCTGATACCCTTTGATTCCTGGAAAGAAGAAAGTCAATAAGAATTGTGATGCAAATACGAAGGTCGCCAATAGCAATGCATCTTTCCAGTCACTTCTCATTTTGCTGAACATGAGATAATAAAGACCGATTCCAATTGGGATCATATAGGTCAATTCATCTGTAGGCAGAAAAGGATGGACCCAGCCCAGGCCAGCAAAAAGCACAAAAGCAATGAAAAGGCCCTCAGAGATCGTTTTTGCCCTTTTATAACCAAACAAGCCAAAAACAACATGTCCCCCATCCAATTGGCCAATAGGCAACAGATTCAATGCTGTAAAGAACATGGCTAGGTAGCCTGCAAATACAAAGGGGTAATGGAACATTTCAAAGCCATTAGGGATTCTGCTTGGGTCTGAAACAAGCAATTGTTCCAATATTAGAAAGAGGAGATTTTTACCAACCTTGAAGATCGGTTGGTCAATATTCTCATAGGCTTGTGGCAGGAAGTTTTCTCCATATTGGGCGTAATCAGGATTGTATTGAAGTAAATATTCCTGCTCAGGCAGGGTCAGAAAGGCATAAACCAACAAAAAGAACCCAACCACGAAGCCAGCCAATGGCCCAGCAATTCCAACATCAAAATATTCCTTTCTTGAGCTTATCCTTTCTTTGATCCTAATAAAGGCCCCCATGGTACCAAAAGAAATATTGATCCCCAGCCAAAAAGGAATGTAGAAGGGCAAGGTTGTTTTAATTCCATAGTACCTGGCAGTTAGGTAATGGCCAAATTCATGAAAGGTAAGGATCCCCAAAAATGAGATAGAATACCTTAGACCCTGGAAAATATTGGCACTAGATAGCCAGTCTATATTTTTTGATGGATCCGGAAAAAGCAGAAAACTTCCATTCACCCATTCCATACCAGAGATAGTGGTTGTGATAAAGGTTAATATGAGTAATCCGAAGAAGACGAAATATTTTTTTAACATCCTAAAGATTGAAAGAATTACTATTGCCCTTCAAGGGGCAAAATTGTAGCTTTGCAGGCCAATTTCCAATGCTATTGGAAAAGGGCCCTTAGCTCAGTTGGTTAGAGCACCTGACTCATAATCAGGTGGTCGCTGGTTCGAGCCCAGCAGGGCCCACAGAAAATTCAAGGGTAAGGTTCTAAAAATGAATCTTGCTCTTTTTTTTGCAAAATTTTTAGGACGAGGTGAGAAGCCTGCCCCAGACTTGATCCGGGGAGTCCAGCAGGCTTGTCCACAAAACTCGTAAGTATTTCGAGTCAAGGTTGAGCCCGCTGAAAAACGTAAGTCAAGATTCACAATGTGAGCCTTGTTCTTTTTTGACCAATTTGCATTGGATTCAGCTCACAATCCTCTGGGTAAGATTTGCTAAAATTCACCCCATTATGGTGTTTTATTTTTAGCTAAAAATGTCTTTATTTGGCCTTGTTTGCTAAAAACTTGATGTATATGTTAAAGCGTTTCACTAGTTCGCTTCTTGCGGCAGTAATTATTGTACCTGCAATCCTTCTTTCTTCATGCGAAAAAGAATTTGATGAATTGCCCAGCCAAACCGTTTATAAAGACGGAGGTTACTATTCATTTTCAAATATTACATTTTCAAATACCACTGATTTTAATGGGAATGGTTTCGTACCGGTAGGTGATGTGTCCGCCACAATTTCTATTAACTCTACAGCACCAGATGGGTATAGCGAAAACACCAATGTAAAGCTCTCTATCACCCTTTCTAATGGGAGTATAATCCTTGCTCAGAACAACAATGTTTCATTTTCAAAAGGTGGTGGACCAAGAACTGTAAACTTTACTGGAATTGATTTCGGAGGAAATATTTCTGAAAAAGGCGATTACAATCTTTCAATTGACGTACATCAAGCAGGATCTGACAGAAGAATTATTTCTCAGGGTTTCCTTGGTCAGCATGAAACAGTTTTCCAGGACTCAACCATTTCTTATGAGTTGCAGGATGTTATTTGGGGAACAGGAACCGACGCAAATGGCGATGGTTACTACCTTGACAGAACCTTTGAAACCAGGGTTGTTTCACTTGGTGAATCTGGAACGAACGCTAATGTATCTTATTGGTTGTCCAGGTCCTATAGAGATGCTAATGACAATTTAATTGTTGAGAACGTTTCGCTTGGAAATTTCCCTAATTATAATATTCAGAGAAAAGGATTTGGGTCCGTTATTACTGGAAACATTGATTCTGATGCGTTAGGAATTACCAGATCAGAGTACTCTCTCAACATACTTGCTGTAAATGCAGCAAATGCAAATGATACCTTGATCTTTCAAACAGTAACCAGAGATGGAAGTAAGGATCTCGCCTTTGAGAATTCCAACTATGACAACAGAATGTTCACTATAAATTCGGTAACTCAGGATTCTGTTACCGATAATGATGGTGATGGATATGCCAGACGCTTGGATTACTCCTTCACGGTGATGGGGCCAGCATTGGCATATGATACCATCCCTGGAACAATTTCTCCTGTCGTAAGGCTTTGGTACGCAGGCCCAAAAACGAATGGTGAGCTTGAAGTTTATGCCTCGCAAACTGTGACCCCAGGAACCCCAACCGCCGATGTGAGATTTATGGTCATGAATTTGGATTCAGGGGTATACAACTTTGAAATTGATATCAGAGAGGTGCCCGGTAACATTACCACTACCCCACCCGATGAAAAAGGACTTCCCGTCCAGTTCTATGATCTGAATACATTCCCTGTACTGGGTAATGTTCAGATGGAAACCGATGATGAGGATTGATGAAAATGAATTGAACATAAAAAAAGCCCACATTAATGTGGGCTTTTTTTTGCTCTTTATCTTTTAGAAATTTAGATACAACCCTAGGTTAAGGTTTAGGAATGAAGTCCCATCAAGTTCATTGTATTCATAAGGTATCCAATGATAGACCATTCCTACGTTTAGCCCGACATAATCCTTGGCTATTGGAATGGTAGCTCCAAATTGTCCATTTATGCCAAATTTCCAGGTGTCGTTCCTTTCCTGAATAGCTCCCCACCATTTCTCATACTCCATTCTGTATGCACCCATTCCAAATCCCAGATATGGTTCTATACCTGAGCTATTTACAAAGTAATAATGACCCTGGAGGGTAATAGGCATTGCGCTAACCTTTCTACTTTGGACTGCGTTGACAGTCACATTTGGATTATCAGGAGCTTGGTATTCTGCCCTGTCCAGCTTTTCGTAAAAGTGTGTCCATCCCAACATTACACCGGCTGAAACATGTTCGTTCATTCTTCTCCGATAATCGAAATTAAATCCACGAAAACTTGGCTTACCGATGTATTCATTTAGGGAGCCTAATCCTCCACTTATAGCATAATTAAAAGAAAGGAACCCATTATTTCCAATCTCTTCCTGAGCATTTACTCCAGAAAAGGTAAGACCCAAAAGGCAAAAGCTTAATAAAATCTTTTTCATATCAGTTCTTATTTAAATATGGAGATTGCTTGAAGGCCTGATCAACACCCCAAAGTGCGCGATCGGCATTGGTCGACGACCTTCCTGAAAGTACACCTCTTAAACCTGCCTCCCAAACTGGGAATTGGATTTCTTCAGCTCTCTCTGACCAGTCGAACATGGCAACTATGACACTCCCAGTTTCATAGGAGTACACATATGTGTACCCGGGATAGTACCATCCCAACCCGGGGTATCCAACATACCAGGGATTCCAATAACCAGGATACCCATACCAGTATCCACCGTTTACCGCACCTGAATTTTCCTGTTGGAATTTTGTAAGAATTATTACCACATCAAGGTTAGGATTGGTTGTATCCGCAGCTCCTGAGGAATCGACAGATTCCAAGTAACCAAAGTCATTTAAGTTTTCTTTTACTCTTTGGATCAAGGCTCTATCCAATGCCGAATCAGAGAGTAAAATGGTATCTTCCCTTAATTCAAGGACTTGATCGAATATAGCATAAAGCTGATCGTTGGAATAATTATGGCCCGTATCCTGCCGAGTAATTACGAGGTCGGTGTCTTCAATCGAAAGATCCTCAGCGGGATCAGGAGAGCAACTCCACCCAATTGCCAATAGACCCAGGATTAATATGAGATTCTTCATTATAAAAATTTTCCCAAAGAAAGATATTTATTGAATCTCACTCAAACCATCCGTGGATTTCAAGAACATATAATTTTCCTTTTTCTAATACCGAAGAGTGGGAAAAGAACTATTTCAAAAAAGCTATGTTCAGCATGTAGAATTCCAGAAATAAAAGTTCCAACAAAAATTGCTTGATAACTAATTGAAAAGCAGTTTTGCAGCATTCAGATGGCACCAAAAAATACCAGAAAAGAAGAAGTTGTAATCTGCTTCGCAGGTGATTCCGGAGATGGGATCCAGCTAACAGGTGGGCAATTCACCGAAACAAGTAGTTACCATGGGAATGACTTTGCCACCTTTCCCAATTTCCCAGCAGAAATACGAGCTCCAAGAGGGACATTGGCAGGGGTCTCAGGTTTTCAATTAAAGTTTGGAAGCATAGAAGTATTTACGCCGGGGGATAGATTTGATGTATTGGTTGCCATGAACGCAGCAGCCCTAAAAAGTCAGCTTCCCTATCTAAAACAAGGTGGGATCATTATTGCAAACACAGATGGTTTCGATAACAAGAACCTCAAACTTGCTGAATACATTGATGGGGACAACCCCCTGGAAAACCAAAGCTTGGATGGATATCAGATTCATAAAGTAGATGTAACCAAGATTACCAGGAATGCTCTGAAGGAAAGTGGCCTTGGAATTAAGGAGATCGATCGCTGCAAGAATATGTTTGTTCTGGGCTATCTATATTGGATGTATAACAGGAAACTTTCCAACACGGAAGATTTTATAAAGGAGAAATTTAGGAGCAAGCCTGATTTGATCACGGCAAACTTAATGGCCCTAAAGGCCGGATATAATTTTGCTGACACTGCGGAGACCTTTACTTCGAGATTCGAAGTTGATCCTGCCCCACTTGAAAAAGGAAACTACAGGAATATTGTAGGAAACCAGGGCTTAGCCCTTGGGTTGATCGCTGGTGCTTATAAATCCGGACTTGAGCTATTCTATGGTAGCTACCCAATTACGCCGGCTTCAGACATTCTCCATTTCCTATCAAGGCATAAGAATTTTGGTGTCAAAACATTTCAGGCTGAAGATGAGATTGCGGCCATTAGCTCTGCAATCGGGGCCTCATTTGGCGGAGCACTTGGAGTAACCGCTAGCTCGGGTCCTGGCATGGCGTTAAAAGGTGAAGCCATGGGGCTCGCCATCATGCTTGAGCTTCCATTGGTGATCTGCAATATTCAAAGAGGGGGACCTTCCACAGGCTTGCCAACCAAAACAGAGCAATCTGACCTGTATCAAGCTATTTATGGTAGAAATGGCGAGTCTACTCTTCCCGTGATCGCAGCATACTCTCCTACTTCCGCTTTCGGTGCTGCCTACGAGGCATGCCGAATTGCAATTGAAAACATGACTCCTGTGATTTTGCTTTCAGACGGTTACATTGCTAATGGGTCAGAACCCTGGAGGTATCCAAGCTCCAAGGATCTAAAACCTATCAAGAACAAAATCATTGATAAAAAGGAATCGGACGAAGAGTATTTTCCCTATGAAAGGGATGGTGAGTTGGTCCGCCCTTGGGCCATTCCCGGAACTCCAGGACTGGAACATAGAATTGGAGGATTAGAAAAAGCTGCTCCCAAAGGAACTGTTTCTTATGATCCTGAAAATCATGAAGAAATGGTCAGGACCCGAGAAAAGAAAGTTGAATTGATCTCGGCTTCCATTGGAGATCAGGAAATAGACCTGGGAGAATCTTCAGGTGATATTCTGGTCATTGGATGGGGATCTACCTATGGAGCCATTCAAAACGCTGTTAAAGAATTAAGAGCTGAAGGACAAAAAGTATCACATGCTCATATCAGATATTTGAATCCATTTCCGGATAACCTTGGAGAGTTGATGAAAGGCTTTAAAAAGGTTATTGTGGCAGAAATGAATACCGGACAGCTATGGAGCATTTTAAGATCAAAATATCTCGTGGACGCAGCAAGGATAAATAAGGTGCAAGGAATGCCTTTCCAAATTGAAGAGTTGATTGAGGGAATTAGAAAGGAGTTATGACTACTGAACCAAAACAAAATTCATTGTCAGCAAAGGACTTCTCTTCCGATCAGGAAGTTAGATGGTGTCCTGGATGTGGGGATTTCTCAATTCTAAAGCAGGTCCAAACCATCCTACCTGAAATTGGTGTTCCTAGAGAGAATATCGTGTTCATTTCTGGAATTGGATGTTCATCCAGGTTTCCATATTACATGGCTACCTATGGAATGCATAGCATACATGGAAGAGCACCTGCTATTGCTTCTGGGTTAAAAGCTGTCAATCCGAATCTTGACCTTTGGGTTATTACCGGTGATGGAGATGCGTTATCCATAGGAGGAAACCATCTGATCCATCTTCTCAGAAGGAACTTCAATCTAAATATCCTTTTATTCAATAATGAGATCTATGGATTGACCAAGGGGCAATACTCTCCCACTTCACCAAAAGGAAGTATTTCAAAGTCTACTCCCTACGGTTCCCTTGATCATCCCTTCAATCCTCTGGCACTGGCCTTAGGATCTGAAGCAACCTTCATCGCACGCACTCTGGATAGAGATCCAAAACATCTTAGATCAACCCTTCTTGAAGCTTCAATGCACAAAGGCTCCTCTTTTTTAGAGATCTATCAGAACTGTAATGTTTTCAATGATGGAGCCTTTGATAAGCTAAGCAACAAAGAGACCAAGGCATTTAATACGCTCTTCCTAGAGGAAGGTCAACCCTTGGTATACGGACCCGAAGATGATCTAAAAGCTCTTGTTTTGAAAGATTTCAAACCTGGTGTAGAGAAAATTGCCTCAAGGGAAGAACTTCCCTCGAATGTTTGGATCCACGATAGCAGCAAGAAGTTAAAAGCTGGCATGCTGACTCAATTCTTTGAACCATTGAATGAAGAATTAAGTTTTCCACGGCCATTTGGCACCTTGTACAAAGAAGAAAGGTATTGCTACGAAGACCTTATGGCACAACAGATTGAAGAAGCTAAAGCCAATAAAGGTGAAGGGAACTTAGATACTCTTTTGAAAGGTCCAAATACATGGACTATTAAGTAATATCAATATATTATCAGTCCCCTTATCTTACTCACCCTTTCTCCAATAGCTTGAAAATCAATATCACTAACAATAGTGCTGGCATCCGATCCGCTCGTATTCCAGATTGAACCGAGATCAACATAGTCCTGTTGCAGACCTCTAAGTTCCCCAAGAATAATTTTTGGATCATCAGGCCTAATAATCTCATCAATATAGGCCACTAGGTTGTCCAAAGGTTCCTTTTGCTGATAAATATGGGTCATTAAAGGGGCCAGAACATTGATTTTCACATCCTCTGGAAGGTCATCGCCAGGATAATGAGTCAGTACAGTTGTAGCTAAATAAAGTCTTTCGATAAAAATGCCGCTAAGGATCAAAGTACCAATCCTAGCTCTTTCCTTTTCTCGCAGATTAACCCTTGCGTTCGATATTGCCTGGTTGATATAAATCCTAGAAGAATCATCCTCAATAACATCACCATAATCCTGGAGTATGGACTGGTTGAAAATCCTACCCTCACCTAAAAAGTCTGCCAAATCATTACCCGCATTGTAGAGCATACGAGCAGCTTGGAAGTTGTCATAGGCCACGACGTAGGAAAGATCCGTAACATATACCCCAAGATTTAGGGCCGCCAATTCCTGCGATTTTTTATAGTATCCTGAGTTTTTTGGATCATTAGGGATATTCTCGTCGTAGTCTGCACCCATAGACATTAAGGCATAGGGAAGTTCTGCAGGCTTGACCATATTTTGAAACAAGGTTTCGGCTTTTTCAGAATATATTACTTTGGTTTCTTCATCGTAATCCTCAGTCCTTTTTTCATGGCTAGAGCAAGAAGCCAGAATTCCGAAGACGAGCAAAAGCAGAGGTGAGTTCCCAAAATCCTTGATCATTTTTCTGATTTTTCGATGCATGATAAACTTAGAACAAGAGGGTGAAATAAATAAAATTAGAGCCTGGATTCAATTTTATAAATGGCTCCTCCCGATATTAGGAAAGTGAGTACTTTTGCATCAAAACCAAAACACATGAAAAAAAGCTTCCTCTTGATCGTACTTGGTCTTACGATCGCCATTAATTCCCGTGCACAAAAAACCTATTCCTCTAGCGGCATGGAGATGATCTTTTCTTTTGCCAATGTGGATATGAGTCAAGATCCTGCAACTACCGGAGGGTCTACTCAGAACATCATGCGTTGGGCACCTGTGTTCAACCTTCAGTCCTACATTAATTTCGATATGAGCGAAAAAATGGGAGTTTTCAGCGGTTTTTTCCTTCGTAACGTCGGGTTCATCAGCGATATACCTCAAGGGGTTGTTTTAAATGACCCAGATGGAGCGTTAAGAGATAAACAAAATATCAGATACAAGTTCCGTTCTTACAATATTGGAATTCCGATAGGTATTAAACTCGGAAAAATGAATCACTCTTTTATTTACGGGGGGTATGAAATAGCTTATTCATTTAACTACAAAGAGAAAAGATTTGAGGATGGAGATAAGACAAGTAAATCAAGCTTCTGGTTTGGTGATGCTAACAAAAGAGTTGAGCCCTGGCAACATGGATTTTTCGTTGGAATACAGTTTCCCTATGGTGCCAACATTAAGTTCAAGTACTATAACAACAACTTTTTTGTAAATGACTATATAAATGTAAACGGAGAAAAACCTTATGAATTCTTCAATGCTAATGTATTCTACTTCTCATTGAGTTTTAACGTTCTTAAGAATACTGATTTCTATTACTATGATCCGAATACGGATTATGAAGAACTATCCATGAGATAAGCAAACAGGTGCTAAAAAGAAAACCCGGTCTTGATTATCAAGCCCGGGTTTTTTATTTCCCTAGAGAGTGGGAAAAGTCCTTCTTAGGGTTGTAGCCATTTAATTCCTTTTCAAAATAGCCATCAGGATTGTAAGGTCTTTTATCCGGATGTTCCATACATACTTTGGAGCAGGCCCCTTGATATTCCTCTCCACAGGAATCGCAAATAACCAGGTGATTATTGCAGTTAGGATTAGCACAATTCACCATTCGGTCTGATACACTTTCGCAGATATGACAAGTAGAAATAACACTTGGGTCTTTGGTATTAATATCGGTAGCCACTCTCCTATCAAACACATAGCACTTACCCTCAAATCCTGATCCATCTGTTTCCTTACCATAATTGATTATCCCTCCGTGAAGCTGAAAGACATTTTCAAACCCTTTTTCCAAGAGATAAGCTGAAGCTTTTTCACATTTAATTCCCCCAGTGCAATAAGTGACCACCTTTTTTCCCTTAAGGTCTTCCAGATCTTTAATATGATCCTTGAAATCTCTGAAATTGTCAATGTCCAGGGTAATGGCATTCTTAAATTTTCCAAGTTTATGCTCGTAGTTGGACCTTACATCTAACAAAACATAATCATCATCGCTTTCGAGCAATTCATAGAATTCTTTAGGCTCTATATACTCTCCTGTTTTCTTGGTGGGATCAACTTCATATAGTTCGGAATGAACAATTTCCCTTTTTAACCTGACATTTAATTTTTTGAAAGCGATCTCCGGAACTTCCTCTATTTTGAATTCAAGATCCTTGAATCTTGGATCAGCTTTTACCTCAGCCATATACTCCTGACATGCTTCAGGAGTTCCACTGATAGTTCCGTTCAATCCTTCACCTGAAACGATAATTCGACCTCGTAGATCAAGGTCAAGGCAAAACTCATGGTGTTGGATCCTAAACTCCTCTGGATCCTGGATCTTGGTATAACAATAGTAAAGAAGTACCTGATAATTTTTCACGGCTCTTAACTTATCTCATTAGCTGGATTTCCAAAAACCTGTTTACCTTCTGAAACATGTTGAATAACAACTGAACCGGCACCAATACTGGAATTATCTCCCACTCTTATTCCAGGAACTACTGTTGATCCAGCTCCAACGAACACCTGTTCTCCAAGCTTACAATCATATCCTACAACAGTGCCGGATCCAATGGTTCCAAAATCTTCAATCCGAGCATTGGTTCCTAATAGGGAGCCCGAATGAATTACTGAATGACTTCCAAGATAGAAGCCAGGCTCCATTATTACTCCTGCTCCAATGATATTTCCATGACCGATGGACCTGTTTTCGGGAAGTGAAACAGAGCTATGGATTGCGTTCATAGGCACTGTTTTTCTAACATCTTTTAAAAAGTCAATGATTCTTTTTCTTTCAGAAAGGTCTTCCAAGGCAACAACAACCTGGGCTTTCTTATCAATCAATTTTATATAACCCTGGTCATCGGTCTTTCCCAATACCGGAACATTGTCAATCATGCTATCAGGATCGACGACGTCATCTAAAAATCCATAAACATCAAAATCATGACTTCTTAAGATTCCGAGGACCATTCTTCCCAATGAGCCCGCTCCAAAAATAATGATGGGTTTTTCCATAAAATTCCTGCAAAAATAAGGTTATTTTCCGCTGGCTCCTAAGGTCTTATCACTTCCAAATGCAAGGATTGTCAGAAGCAAAAGGGGGTAAAATGCTACACGATACCTCAACAATGAGCCAAAGTTTGGAGTTGCCAGGGTAATCCCAATTGCCAGGATCAAAATGTAGCATATAGTAGAGATCAGGATTATCCGATTGTTGGATTCCTTGATTGATATTGGCCCCTGCCTCCAAAAAGAATATCCTAAAATTAGAGTGAGCAATAATTCAAGAATCAGAATGAGCTGGGCTGGCGAGAAAATGGGAATGAACCAAAAACCGCTTATCCCAATGAATCCGGCTTTGAGGATCTGAGGGATATTGGAAAATAAACCTGTATTCTTTTCAAGGTAAATCGGGAATTGATAATCAGAAGAAGCAGCCATGGATTTATGGGCCTGAACAAGGTATTCCCAAAAAGAAGCTGGATTAAGAACCGGATTGAATGCCATCAAAACCATGAAAACCATAACCAAAGAAGCAGGAACCAGCAAAGCACTTCTTTTCAATTTGATTCCAACAAACAGGAGCCCTATCGATAAGGCTATTAGGAATGAAAAGGCTTGAAAAGGACGGATATAATAGAGGATTAATAAAAGCAGGGAGAACCCCATGTATCCAATCCAGCTTTTTGTGCTGTTTACAATTGAAGGCAATTGAGAAATAAGTAATAGCAAGAGAGCGAATGAGAGGGATTCTTTAAAAAAGCCAGATGTGAAAAGGAGAAATGAAGGAAATCCAAAAAGGATGAGCAATCCAATATTACCCCGTCCCAGGAATGACCTCAGTTTTTGAAAACAATAAAAGATGGTATAACTAATGACAATACTCAAATGAATGGAGGTAATTAAGATAGAATTGCCCGAGAACTTAACCAGGGGAGCCAATAGCCAAGAGAAGGCCAATGAACGAAAATTGCTGACTCCATGAATCTCAATAGGCTCGAAACCAAAGCTCTGGAAGATAGTCCTTCCATAATTCAACCAATCTCCTGTACCATTCTGCATAAGGTAGATAGAAAGGTTAAAAAGGGCATCCATATCTCCTCCCCTTCCTCCGACCATATAAAATTGTACCATGGCAATGCCTGCAATAATCTTTGTCAGGATCAAGAGGACCACTAACCTTCCAGATCCTAGACGCGAAAAAAAGATTGCCGCTAAGGAAAGAAATAGCAGAACCAAGGGTAGGTGAAAGAAGAAAAGCTTAGGGGTCAATCCCATCTCTCACCAATATTGCGCCTACATTGCATTTGAGGCAGGCTTTTTTTGAACAATAATTATTTGTCAACTCTATGAGTGACTGTGAGTCAAATCCAGATTCAATGGATACCTCCAAGTCCCTCCACATCCGTGTAATTTTGTTATTCTCAGCGGGCAAAGATTCAACCAACAAAATGGAGCGATCAATATATTCTTCCTTCGCGTTGTATTTCCCAAAAGCAAAAAGAATAGGAGAAACCACATTAAGAATCAAGGATTCAGAACTCTTTCTTCCTATGTTACCTCCAGAGTCATCCTTTTCCGTATCCTTAAAATGAAAATGCCTTCGCCAATACGTGCTCACTTCTGATGTGAAATAATCTACTGCAATCCTATTTGCAGTAAATTCTAGGATTGAGGATAGGAGGCTACTTTTTTCGAAAAGAAAAGCTGCCAATTGAGCAATGCGCAATGTCGGAAAATTTCCAGGTCGCATCCTAAAGAATATCCACTCCGCTTCATCGATGACCCTTGCTGAAAGAGAAAGCTTCTTTTGCAGGAATTGGTAACGCTCTTTTAGTTCAGCACTATACTTATTTCCTTTTACACTGAGGAATCCGGAGGTTCCAAAAAGTAATGCCTCCAGGTCCATCAGGTCAGAATTTACTTGCCTGATCGTCTTCCAGCCTAAGATTTCAGAAAGCTTTTCAAAACCATGCTGATTCTTTTTGAATCCAAAGCCTTTAGCAAGAGTTTGAAAAATGGCCTCTTCCCAATCCCCGTTCTTCTTTTCCAGGGTCTGCAAAAACTCAGAAGACTTTCTTTCCAAACGATCGTGCATCAGGCGATCCATCATGGATCTTAAAGGAACTTGGTTTTCCTCCTTGAAGTATCTTTTACAGGGAATGTCCTTGTTTTCCTTTATCAGACTTTTGTAGCTATCCAGGTACCCTATTTTGATCAATCCCTTTAAGGATAAGGATTCTAGATATTCCTCATTTATTCTAATTTGCTGGTCATCTTCTTGAACTACATGAAGGATAACAGAATTGTAATTCGGATCATCCTGATGGCCATGCCTATACCAGTCTGAAGCCTTGGTATGAATCTCGACATGCCCTAACCATTCAAGTTCATTCAGCTGAAGCCTGGCATTCAAGAAATCAGGACCAGCATCGCTATTGTGCTGACCTGGATCAAGAACCAGTAATTTTTTTCCAGACCGGGTCTTAAGATCACTTTTTGAGAAAAGCTGAAATTGCCAAATGAAGTGTAGAAATTCTTCCTGCAAACGGTAGTTAGATTGGTAAAAAACTATTCTACATAGCTCAATTTAACCATATTGGTTCGAAGCTTTTTATACATCGGCATACTTGCGGTGTTTATATACACATCCCCTTTTGAAAGAGCACCTTTTGATTTCAAAATCTTTTCAAGGTCCTCAATAGTGCCATCAGTAGACTCAAACTTATCATAATAGATACCCCTAACACCCCAAAGCAAATTCAATGTGCTAAGGATGGATTTATTCGCGGTGAAAATGAAGATGAATGATTTTGGTCTGTGCCTTGATAATCTAAAGGCTGTGTAACCAGAAAATGTCATTCCTGTTATTGCTTTGGCATCAGATTGTTCAGCCAATCTGCAAGACATTGCAATTACAGCATCAGAAGAAAAGGTCTCTGAATCTTTATAAACATCGAAGTTCTTATAGTATATGTCAGCCTTATCCTCAATATTATCGATGGTTTTGGCCATACTTTGAACCGTCTCAACCGGATATTTCCCCACGGCAGTTTCTCCACTCAGCATCAATGTGTCTGCTCCATCTAAAACGGCATTGGCAACATCATTCGTCTCTGCTCTGGTCGGTCTGGCATTTTCGATCATACTTTCCATCATTTGAGTGGCGATGATCACAGGGGTTGCCTCCAGGTTGCATTTTTTTACCAGCCTTTTTTGAATTATCGGCACCGTTTCCATAGGAACCTCAACTCCCAGGTCACCTCTCGCTACCATGATCGCATCAGACTCACTGATAATTGCATCTATATCTTCAACGGCTTCCGGTTTCTCAATTTTAGAGATTATCTTGCAATTTCCTTTTTGAGCATCTATTCTTTTCCTAAGGTCCTTCACATCTTTGCTGTCCCTCACGAATGAAAGTGCCACCCAGTCGACCTTATATTTTATGCCAAATTCCAGGTCCTCAATATCCTTTTTGGTCATAGAAGGGGCAGAAATTTTGGTGTAAGGCAGGTTCATTCCTTTCTTATCTCTCAAATACCCTCCCACCTTAACCTTACATAGAACTTCTTTCTTTTTTGTATCTACTGACTTAACTGTCAGTTCCAACTTCCCATCATCCAGTAGGATCATCTCCCCCTTTTTCACGTCCTTGTGAAGACTCTTATAAACCGTGGGAATTCTATCAGAAGTACCCCATACTTCTTTGGAGGTCAGGACCACATCACTATTCTTCTTTAGGTAGACCTCGCCGTTCTCCATTAGGCCCACCCTGATCTTCGGTCCCTGAAGGTCCAAAAGGGTACCGATGTAAAGACCACGATCACGATTAATATCTCTCACCCTTTTTATAACCTCTAAATGATCTTTATGGGACCCATGTGAGAAATTCAATCGGAAAACGTCCACTCCGGCGTCCACTAATTTTTCCATCACCTCTCGAGACCTTGAGGCTGGGCCAACGGTTGCAATGATTTTGGTCCGGTTAAAAGTTATGCTCATAAATCAGCAACTAAGATTTCTTTGTTCTTTAATTTGTTCGCGTCAAACTTCAAAGCAAGATTTACTTCAGGCAATTTTCTAATCTTATCCTGAATTTCTGAATAATCGAGCCCTGATTGGCTTTCCATGTAAAAGATGAAATCAAAATCCCGGAGTTCCCTAAAAAGATTTCCAAAAGCCTCTCCTGATTCTAAATTGATCCCTTTATTTTCAATCAACCTGAAAACATGGTAGCCTGTTTTGCAAATGTAATTCAAATGGGATTGAATCTTTTTTTCCCCAAGGTTAAGCTTTAGGTCTTCTCCCTTTCTAAGATCCAGTTTAAGCGAGCGGGAAATCAAAAAAGCCAATTTATAAGCTTTTGCACTTGAAGAAAGGGCAAAAAGCTCGCCCTCAATCTCTAATTCAAATTCCAGCTTGAAGGTTTTTTTCAAAGGGAAGTATCCTTAAATTTAAATGACTGCAAAAATGCTTGAGCTGATTGCTCAGAATGTTTGCCAAATATACATTTATGCATTTCTTTGCAGCTGTTTTTAAATAATCTAAAGACTATGTCTGAAATAGCTCAAAAAGTAAAAAGCATTATCGTTGAGAAATTAGGTGTTGAGGAATCAGAAGTTACCCCTGAAGCTAGTTTCACCAATGATCTTGGTGCTGACTCACTAGATACTGTTGAGTTGATCATGGAATTTGAAAAAGAATTCAATATTTCTATTCCTGATGATCAAGCCGAAAATATCGCCACCGTAGGTCAGGCTATTGCTTATTTGGAAGAGAACAGCAACTAATCTCAAGAAATATGGATCTAAGGAGGGTTGTAATTACAGGTCTCGGTGCCTTGACCCCTCTCGGAAATGATCCCCAGTCATTTTGGGAGGGGATGTGTGAAGGGAAAAGCGGGGCCGGTCCCATAACAAAATTTGACGCAACAAATTTTAAAACCCGTTTTGCGTGTGAACTAAAGGGTTTCGACCCTAGTGAGCTATTGGATCGTAAGGAAGCCAGAAAAATGGATCCTTATGCTCAATATGCTATAGTTTGTGCGGATCAAGCCGTAAAAGATTCGGGAATTCTGGATGATGGCTTCGACCCTGACCGCGTCGGTGTGATCTGGGCCTCCGGAATCGGTGGTCTATTTACCTTCCAACAAGAGGTAAGTGGTTACATTGAGAATGGTAAAGTACCCAGATATAACCCATTCTTCATTCCAAAAATGATAGCGGATATAGGAGCCGGTCAGGTATCCATCCGTTATGGTTTTAGAGGTCCTAACTATGCGACCGTTTCTGCTTGTGCCAGTTCTACCAACTCTTTGGTTAATTCGTTCAACCATATTCGCATGGGCTTTGCCGATGTAATGGTTGCTGGAGGGTCTGAGGCAGCAGTGGTTGAGCCTGGAATTGGCGGATTTAATGCAATGAAGGCCCTTTCCGAAAGAAACGACTCTCCTGAAACTGCATCCCGGCCATTTGACAAAGACCGCGATGGATTCGTATTGGGCGAGGGAGCCGGAGCCTTGATATTGGAAGAATATGAAAGGGCAACGGCCAGGGGCGCAAAGATCTATGCCGAAGTTGTTGGTGGTGGAATGACCGCTGACGCCCATCACATTACTGCACCACACCCTGAGGGGTTTGGAGCCAAAAATGTGATGAAAAATGCCCTAGCTGATGCCAAATTGAATCCTGAGGATATCGATTATATCAATGTCCATGGAACGAGTACCCCACTTGGAGATATTTCAGAAGTGAAGGCCATTGAAAGCGTTTTTGGTGATCATGCATATAAGCTGAATATTTCTTCAACCAAGTCTATGACCGGCCATTTATTGGGTGCTGCGGGCGCGGTAGAGGCAATTGCTTGCGTTTTGGCTATAAAGAACAACACCGTCCCTCCTACCATTAATCATTTTACTGATGATGATTCCTTTGATCCAAGATTGAATTTCACCTTTAATCAGGCTCAGGAAAGAGAGGTTAAAGCCGCTTTGAGTAATACCTTTGGATTTGGAGGACATAATTTCTCAGCCATCTTTAAGGCTATTTAGTCCTTACTCCTATTGGTCAAAAAGCTTTTTTCAAGCAGTTCTGATTCTTATAAGAAAAAAATAAAGGCAATTACCGGGTATACACCCGGTAATATGCAGTTGTACCAAACCGCATTTCTTCATGCATCAAAAGCTTCCAAAAATCATTTGGGAGAGAAAGAGGACAATGAAAGACTCGAATATCTGGGCGATGCCGTTCTGGATACCATAATTGCAGAATTTTTATTCAAAAAATATCCTCTCAAAAAGGAAGGATTCCTAACCGAGATAAGGTCCAGAATAGTAAACAGGGACACCCTGAATAAGATTGGTTTTGAACTTGGACTGGAAGCTTTGCTGGAAACCAATAAAAGGCTAGTAAACACTCGCAATCAAAAAGGACTGATGGGTGATGCTTTTGAAGCTCTAGTGGGTGCTCTATATCTGGATAAAGGATTCGAAAAGTCAAAAAAGTTTGTCATAGACCGCATTTTAAGGCGTTATATCGACATGGACCAGATCATCAGAGATAATCCAAACTATAAAAGTCTGGTTCTGGAATGGGCACAAAAACAAGGATATGAACTGAGATTTGAGATTGTGGATGAACAAGGAGAAGCCTATAAAAAAATGTTCACTGCCGAGGTTGTACTAAATGAGGAGACCTTTGGAACCGGGACAGGAAAAAACAAAAAGAAAGCCGAGCAGGCAGCTGCACTCCAGGTTTGCAAGGACCTAAATCTGATCTAGGTGGAACTCGAAAAGTTAAAAGAAAATATTGCTCTTGGGACCTTAAACCAGAGTCCGATTGACTGGACAAACAATCTCGAAAATATTAAGGGAGCCATCAAAAATGCTAAAGAAGCTGGCTGTACTATGCTTGTTCTACCAGAGCTTTCTCTTTGTGGATACTCCTGTGAAGACTTGTTTTTTAGTAACTGGTTATCAGATAAATGCACAAATCTTCTTAAAGAAATAGTTCCTATCACTAAAGGCATTTGGACCAACATAGGAATGCCCATTCGTTTTGAGGACTCGCTCTATAATTGCCAAGTGGTGCTGAGCGATCAGAAGATCATTGGGGTTGCGGCTAAACAGCTCCTCGCCAATGATGGCGTCTACTATGAAAAACGATGGTTCAGTCCATGGAAAAAAGGTAAGATTACTAGCATTTCTATTTTGGGAACGAAAGTTCCCATTGGAGAACAGACCTTTGAATTCGAAGGGCAAAGAATTGCATTTGAGATCTGTGAAGATGCCTGGCATGAAGATTCCAGACCAGGAAATTCCTATTCAAAATCCGGGATAGACATATTGATTAACCCAAGTGCGAGTCATTTCACTTTCGGAAAAGCGTTTTTCAGAAGGGATCTGATAAAAAGTAGCTCTGAGAAGTTCAATTGCCTTTACCTGTATAGCAACCTTTTGGGCAATGATGCTGGCCGGTTGATATTCGATGGCGAAATGCTTGCCGCTGAAAAAGGGCAATTATTGGCTTCAAATAGGTTTTTTTCCTTCCGGGCATTCAACTTATTGTTTTTGAATGGAGAGGATCAACAAGAGGAACAGGATCTTTCCGATTTTGAATTTTTTCCAAGAGCAATAGCCCTTTCCTTATTTGATTATATGCGCAGAAGCCGGACCAAAGGATTTGTTCTCTCCCTTAGTGGAGGAGCGGATTCTGCCTGCTGCGCGGTTCTGATTTCGGAGATGGTAAAAAATGCGGTTCGAGACCTTGGACTTCAGGGTTTCCTAGTGCGGGCGGGACTGGATGAAAAAGTGAAATCAAAATCCGTTGAAGGCATAATCAATGAGATTCTGATCACGGCTTATCAGGGGACCACGAACTCGTCAGAAGATACCAGAAATGCTGCAAAAAGCCTTGCAAGAGCCTTGAATTCTAGGCATTTAGAATGGGAGGTCGATCAGCAGATAAGTAGTTATAAGCAGATTGTTGAGCAATCGGTAGGCTCAAAACTAAGTTGGGAAAATGACGACCTGGCTCTTCAGAATATTCAAGCCCGAGCAAGAGTGCCTGGGATCTGGTTATTAGCCAATTTCTATGGGTTTCTTCTTATTTCCACATCCAACAGAAGTGAGCTGGATGTTGGCTATACGACCATGGATGGGGATGCAGCAGGCAGCTTAGCCCCTATCGGTGGTGTATCTAAGCATTTTGTACTTGAATGGTTAAAATTCGCGAAAGACAGGCTGGGGTATTCTGGTCTGGAAGACGTAATAAAGCTTGAGCCTACCGCTGAATTAAGACCTGCTGAGCAACAGCAAAAAGATGAAGATGATCTTATGCCCTATAAAGCTTTGAACATGATTGAAAGGCTTGCTTTGGTTGAAAGACTTGACCCATCCGGAGTTTTGCAGCAAATGCGAAGGTCGGAATTTGGAAATAATCCAGAATTGGAAGCTTGGGTGAGTAAATTTTTCCTCCTTTGGTCACGAAATCAATGGAAAAGGGAAAGAATAGCTCCAGCATTTCACGTTGATGATCACAGCGTTGATCCAAAGACCTGGTGCAGATTCCCAATTTTATCAGGGTCTTTCAGAGAGGAATTAAAGGATTTAAAAAAGCAATAGATGAACAACACCCTCTTAACCATTTTTTGGAATGTGAAGCCCCAATTGATCCAAATTGGTGATTTTGAGGTAAGGTGGTATGGTGTGCTTTTCGCCTTGGGCTTCTTTATTGGACAGTATATCCTCATCAATTGGTACAAATCTGAGGGTAAAAGCGAAAAGGATGTTGAAAGGATCACGCTATATGTTGTGATGGCAACAATAATAGGGGCAAGATTAGGGCATTGTCTTTTTTACGAGCCAGGATATTATCTATCCAACCCTATTGAGATCCTAAAGGTTTGGAAAGGAGGCCTGGCATCTCATGGAGCTGCGGCAGGAATCCTCTTCGGAATCTATTTATACGCAAGAAAAACCTCAGATCAATCCTTTCTGTATGTTTTGGACCGCTTGGTAATCCTGGTGGCCATAGGCGGAGGATTCATTCGCCTTGGCAACCTGATGAATTCCGAGATCATTGGGAAGCCAGCCGATCTCCCCTGGTCGATGGTATATACTTATTCAAGTTCTGATAGGCTGATGAATTATTATCCGGATGCCATAAAGGATATTGAATTAATGAAGAGTGAAAATGCTGATCAGAAGGCTGAGGGAAGGGTTCCGATGGACCTTAAGATTGAATTCTATGAACCTGTGGATAGCTTGAGTGCTGCCTTGTTCATTGAAGATCAAGTAAAATCAACGATTGATGCTGATTCGGAACTAAGCAAATTCCTACAAATAAATCCGGAAGGAAAGCTCACCGTAGCAAATACCGGGGTTAACCTGGAGGTTCTGGCTATCCCCAGACATCCTACACAATTGTACGAGTCGATCAGCTATTTCTTGATAGCGTTTGTTCTGTATTATTTCATTTACAGAAGGGAAAAAGGCTTTGCAGAAGGAAAGATCTTCTCCTGGTTTTTGGTCTTACTTTTCGGAGGCAGGTTCTTCCATGAGTTTTTCAAGGAAAATCAGGTGGGCTTTGAGGATGGGATCAGCTTCAATATGGGGCAATTGCTAAGCATTCCACTTATCCTTGCCGGAGTCCTTATTTATGTTTTAAAAGTTATCCCAGCTGAAAAACAAAAAGCGAAATAGTGACTATAAAGGGCTGTTATTCAAGCTTGGTCTAATTTCGTTTCTTTTTGTAGCAGGCGCGGAAATAGGATTCTCACAGCCTATTAATGCCGGCCCGACCAATAAACAATCGGTTGGAGATCAATGGATGACGGTGGGAAAGATCCAGGTCGAGGGAAATAAAAAGACAAGGCTTCATATTATCACCCGAGAGCTGAGTTTTAAAGAAGGAGATACCCTTTTTCTAGAAAACCTTGACCAATACTTTGAAACTGAGAAGAACAAGATCTTCAATACCCAACTTTTCAATTCTGTTGAAATCCAACCGAGTAAAAACAATGGAGTCCTGGATGTAAGGATCGTTGTTGATGAAAGATGGTACTTATGGCCCTCTGTTCAGATAGATTTTGGAGACAGGAACATAAACGAATGGTTCCAAAGAGGTGCAGATCTTAGTCGTTTGGTCTTAGGGCTTTCTTTTACTGATAAAAACTTTAGAGGCCGAAACGAGAAGCTTACCCTCAGGGCTCAGATTGGGTTTACGCGTAAGTATGAAGTGTTCTACGATATTCCATACGTTGATAAAAACCGAAAAACAGGAATTGGATTCAAGGTCTCTTATTCAGAAAACGACCAAGTTGCCTTCGAAACCAGGGACAACTTCTTTCAGTTTTATGGTCAGAATAAAACCAACCGAACCAGATTCTACTCCAGCTTTAATTTCGAAAGAAGGAATCGATTCTATAGTCGACACAACGTAAATATTGGATTCCATGACCAATGGGTAAGCGACTCCATAGTGATCCTGAACCCGAACTATTTTGGGGATCTAAAGAATCAAATTAGGTTCTTCAGGCTAAGCTATACCTACACTTATGATAAGCGGAACATTTCCTTCTACCCAACCGATGGGCATAAGGTAGAAGCAAAAGTTGAAAAGGACGGAATTGGGGCCTTTGAAGATGTGGATGTCTGGAAGTTTAATCTTAATGCATCCAAGTATTTTAAATACTCAAAAAGAATTGGCTCAGGTCACTACCTATCGGGGTTCAGTTCTCTCCCGGCCGGTAACATCCCCTTTTTTACTTATGGAGGTCTTGGATTTAAAAATGATGTGCTTCGAGGCTATGACCTCTACGTGATCAATTCAAGGGCCTATGGGATCATGAAAAATGAAATTAGGTACATGATATTTTCGTTCACTAAGAAATACGACAAGATCGTGCCTGTTAGACAATTTCAGACCATCCCTACTTCCCTTTATTTCAAGCTGTTCGCAGACCTTGGGATTAGTGATGACCCATTTACATCTGAATTAAATCCTCTTTTTGCAAATCAAAGCCTTTGGTCTATAGGCTCCGGTATGGACCTTACCACCTTTTACGATCTCGTTTTTAGGGTGGAGTATTCCTACAATTCAAACCAGGAGCATAATGTATTTATCAACCTACATGCGGCATTTTAATCCTTTTTTAGAAATTCGCAGCCTGAAATGAATCAAAAGATTGCTATAATAGCTTTTTTGCTGCTGACAAATGCTAATTGTTTGTTAGGCCAGGATGCGCAATCTTCCCACTCCTATTGGTTACCCATGCACCTGAACCCCTCTCTTACGGGTACTTCAGAATTAAGCCTTGGGTATTTTAACTATAGGATCCAGTACCCTGAGATCGCCTATCCTTACATCTCTTCTCGTTTTGCAATAGATTATTCAATGCATCAGGTCCCTTCTGCTATTGGTTTCATCGTAACCTCTGAGAGGTCGGGAGCTGGCAATTTAAGCAGAACTGATATTGGGGCTACCTATGCTTATTTCTTCAATCTGAATAAGGAATGGGAGATCCGAACAGGTGTAAAAGCCTCAGCAGTGTTCCAAAGCACCCAGTTCTCTCAATATTTATTTGGAGATCAGATCTCAAGCGATGGTACCTTTTCCGGGAACAGCTCTGAAAACTTGTCGGCCGAGGAAAATCTTTTATATCCTGATTTTAGTCTTGGAGCACTTGCCCATAATAATGCTGCTTTCTTTGGCTTAGCAGTTGATCACATTACTACTCCGAACCAAAGCTTCTTTGGAGGAGATTCTAGGTTACCGAGGAAATATACCTTTCATGGAGGTTATAAATTCTCATACATCAATGCCAATGGAAGGATCATGAAAGGCCTAAAGGAATTCAGCATCACTCCTATGGGGTTATTCCAACTCCAGGGACCAGCCAAGAAATTGGAGCTTGGTCTTGAGCTACTTTATGAGCCTATCTTGATCGGTTTTTGGTATCGAGGAATACCTATTGGAAACAACCAGGCCGGATTTTTCAATCAGGATGCCTTGGTATTCATGTTTGGTTATCATACCCATGGCTTTTACCTGAATTATAGCTACGACTTTACAATTTCCCCATTAGGCTCCACTCCAGGAGGCTCTCACGAAATTACCCTAACCTTCGATTTTGCATACTTCGACCCTACTATCAAGAACAAGCATCCAAAAAAACCGAAGTATCCCTGGAAATAAGTCCTAAATTTCTTTTCCTATTTAGTCTTGAGAATTCCTGAGATCGATAGTGTTATAAAAGACTATCCCCATGTGGGATTAGTAGCTGAAGCTGCAAAGAAATTGAAGCTCGAAACCTACCTGATTGGTGGATTTGTCCGGGATTTGATTTTGAAAAGAGAAAGAGGAGATATGGACTTTGTTTGTGTCGGAGATGGAATAGAATTAGCAAAAACCACTGCAGCTCTAATAAGTCCAAAAAAGAAAGTTCAGGTATTTAAGAACTTTGGTACAGCCCATTTTTTCGACAAGGGAGTAGACCTTGAATTCGTAGGAGCCAGGAAAGAGTCCTATGATAGAAGGTCCAGAAACCCCAAGGTGAAACCCGGAAGCTTAAAAGAAGATCTCGAAAGAAGAGACTTTACCATCAATGCTCTAGCCTATTCTCTTAATTCAGAAGACCTTGGGCAGTTTGTCGACCCCTTTAATGGCTTAAAGGATCTAAAAAGGAAGCTCATCAAGACGCCTTTAGATCCTGATCAAACTTTTTCAGATGACCCTCTAAGGATGCTTAGGGCAATCAGATTTGCTTGCCAGCTAGAGTTCGATATTGACCCTGAAACCTTTGCAGGCATTGAAAGAAATGCAAAGAGGATCGAGATCATATCAAGAGAAAGAATAAGCGATGAATTGAATAAGATCATTGCTTCTAAAACTCCCTCCTATGGTTTTAAACTTCTTTTTGTTTCAGGTTTATTGAAGGAATTTTTTGCCGAGATGGCCGAACTGCAAGGGGTTGAGAAAAAGGGGAATAAAACCCATAAGGATAATTTCTACCATACCCTTAAGGTATTGGACAATGTAGCCAAGGTTTCAGATAACCTATGGCTTCGTTGGTCAGCAATACTTCATGATATTGCAAAACCCGCCACAAAAAGATTTGAACCCAAGGTTGGATGGACGTTCCATGGGCACGAAGACAAAGGTGCAAGGATGGTTCCAGGTATTTTTAAGAAACTCAAATTGCCCCTTGATGAACGGATGAAGTACGTTCAAAAGCTTGTCAAGCTTCATCTAAGACCAATTCCTTTGGTTAGGGATGATATTACTGATTCAGCTCTGAGAAGATTGCTTTTCGAAGCGGGAGATGATATTGATGACCTGTTAACGCTGTGCAGAGCAGATATAACCTCAAAAAATGAGAAAAAGGTAAAGACCTTCCTTTCTAATCTGGATCAGGTAGAAGAAAAGCTCAAAACCATAGAAGAAAAAGATCGATTGAGGAATTTTCAGCCACCCGTAAGCGGAGATGAGATCATGGAAATGTTTGGAATTCCACCTACCAAAATAGTTGGAGAGTTAAAAAATGGCATTCGAAATGCTATTTTAGAGGGCTTAATTGCAAACGATCAGAAGGAAGCTAGGGATTATTTATTGATCCTTGCGAAGGAAAAAGGGTTAAAAACGAAAAATGAAAAATAGAGTGAAACGGATACTTTTATTGGTTTTGGTATTTAGCGCAGGTATGGCCTATGGGCAAAAGAAGAAGCCTGAAACCACTACCAACTCTGGAAATAAGAATAACCAAGGTTATGAAAAACGGAAATCCGTTATTCGGACCGCAATAAAGTTCCAGGACCCCGGGCCAGCAGTAAATGCATACTATGACCTTTTGGCAATGTACCCTGATTCTGTTCAATACCTTGATTCACTTGCATTTTTGTACTACCAGGTGGGGATGAACCAACAATGTATACTGGTTTCATCAGAAATTCTTTCAAGCAACCCAAATAACCTCGCCATTCTTGAAGTAAAGGCGGTCTCAGAAAAAAACCTTGGCCTCATTAAAATGGCCTTGGAAGATTTTGAAAAGCTCCTCCCTGCTACAAAAAATATTCAACACCAATACCAGATAGCAACCCTGCAATACGACCTTAAGAGATTAGGGGAATGCCAGCTAACCATAAAATCTCTACTTCAACGAGAGGATCTCGATCAGGCCAAGGTTACCGTGTTCTATGGACAAGGTTTATCCCAAACAGTTTCAATGAAAGCCGCCATTTATAATATGGAGGGGGTTATTCTGAAGGATCTCAATGAAAATGAGAGAGCGATGGAAATGTTCCAAAAATCCATTCAACTGGAGCCCGAATTCGCTCTGGCTCTGAACAATAAAACCTCCCTGGAGAAGAAAGCGGAAAACGGGAAGCAAGAAAAAAAATAGGGTTATGCAACCCTGTTAATTTTTATTGGTCCTTACTATAGCGATGGCCAAAACCACAGGCCCATATGATCATGAATCTAAATTGATCGCTGGCTGCCTAAGGGGTGAGGCTGGTGCTCAAGAAGAGCTGTATCATCGTTATAGTAAGGCAATGTTGAATACCAGTTACAGAATCGTAGGAAGTCAGGAAACAGCAGAAGATGTTCTACAAGAGTCTTTCGTAGAAGTATTCAATAAGATTCAAAGCTTCAGAGGGGAATCTACCATCGGAGCCTGGATAAAAAGGATCACGATCAACAAGTCTATCAATCACCTTAAAAAGCAAAGGTTGCAGCTCGAAGAAATGGGTGAAGAACATGAGCCTGTTCAAGAGGAGGCATCTTTTGATATGAACCTTGACATCCAAAAGGTCAAGGATGCAATATTGAAATTACCAAAAGGGTTTCGGACTGTTTTCAATCTATATCTATTGGAAGGGTATGACCATCAGGAGATCTCACAGATTCTAAACATTTCTGAATCCACCTCAAAAAGCCAGTATAAAAGAGCAAAAGATAAAATGCGAGAGCTGTTAAAACCCGCAATTGAATCCCATGGATAATTTAGAAAGATTCATAAAGGAAAACCGTAAGGAGTTTGATGATCTGAGCCCTGCTAAAGGGTCCTGGGATAAAATAAAAGCCAAACTGGAGGAAGACCAAGGCAAAACAAGAACCTTCCTACCCTTACTTAACTGGAAAATGGCTGCGGCAATTACCGGGATCTTATTTGTCTTTGGAATTGGATTCTGGACCGGCCAGTCAAATCAAACTCAGCTTGGTCAGCAATTACCTGAAGAATTTTTAAAGGCTGAGAGGTATTACTTCGAAAAAATCGAAAGCTCCAAGGCAAGTTTGTTTTCCTACGAATTAAACGAGGACCTGGGCTACCAATTCAAAAAAGACCTCGTTGAGTTGGATTCCTCCTACCAGGACCTCAAAAAAATATATATGGAAAAGGGTAAACAGCCCCGTTTACTGGAGAACATGATCCTAATCCTCCAGCAACAATCCAAATTATTAGAGTATCAATTGGAGATCATTATTAAACAAAATGAAAAAGATCATGAAAGCTATCAGTCAAGTACTTAGCCTTAGCATACTGCTTTGTATAGTTATTCCTTCAAACAGTGTTTCTGCAAATTACTTGCGTGGAAAAGGAGGAACCGAAAAGGTTAAAGCTCCCAAAGCACCCAAGCCTCCAAAAGCACCGAAAGACAAAAAGTCAAAAGCGGCCGGATACGAGGAAACCAAGAACATAAAAAAAGAGTTTGATATCAGCTCTTCGGAAACCCTTAAGGTCATAAATGAATTTGGAAAGATTCATTTTGAAACCTGGGAAAGTAAAAAAGTAAGCTTCGATATTGAAGTTCTTGTGGTCCAACCAAAGCAAGACAAAGCCAAAGAGATCATAGAACAGATCCAGCCAAAATTTGAAAAGTCTGCCGGAAAATATGTGAAGTGTGAGGTAAAGCTTCCAAAGAATCGTAACCAGAACAATGAGCAAAAGATGGAAGTAAATATCATGGTCAAAATGCCTAAGGGAGTTGACCTTGATATTCAAAACTCATTCGGAGATGTGTATCTACCTGATATTGAAGGGAATATTGATCTAAATCTTCAGTATGGCGAACTAAAGGCAGGAAACCTGGGCGGAAAAGAGAACAATATAAAAGTAGGATTTGGAGAAGCCAGGATCGGGGATTTTGAAAAAGCGGATATTAAGATCTCTTATTCTGAATTTGAGATCGGATCCGGTAATAAACTTGAGCTCAATAGCCAATTCTCTACAGGTGAAGTAGGTGATTTCAATGCATTACAGGCCAAGATAATGTATGGCGAAGTTGATGCGGGGAGTATGAATACCCTTGAAGGTGATTTCCAATTCTCATCTGTTGAATTAAAAAAGATCAAAAGTTCAGCAATTTTTAAAGCCAATTATGGAGATGGGGTTGAAATTGGAGAGATCGCAAAGGGCTTCCAAAAAATCGACGCAACTGCAGAATTTGCCGAAGTGGAATTGAACTTCGAGGAAGGTTCCAACTTCCTTCTGGAAGCAAAAGTAGACTTTGGTAGCCTTGATTATAGTAAGGATGATTTCAGGAAAATGAACGTGGACAAACAGAAATACATACCTAGTTCAACCTACAAAGGGATCTATGGAAATGGCGAGAACCCAAGCTCCAAGGTCACGATCCAGTCGAGTTATTCTGACATAGAAATAAACTAATTCCCCCCCTATCCATCGTTTATCACATGCGCATCTTTTATTTGCCACGTGATAAGCGTTTTAATACCCTGCTATAAAGACGATCCCCAAAAACTGGTTTCCCAGCTTCTTGAGCTAAATGGAGACTTTGAAATAGTCGTTGGGGATGATCACTCACCCACTCCATTTTCTTTTAATGAGCAGGATTCCCGCCTGCGGATCATCAGAAACCAATCAAACCTTGGGTACACAGCGAATAGAAACAATCTAGCCAGGGAGGCAGGGAACGATACGCTGATTTTCCTTGATGCAGATGTTGTTTTAAAAAACAAAGACTTCCTTTCCATTTATCAAGAAATTCTTCCCTTAAAGCCAAAGAAGATCATTTGTGGGGGAATCGAGTATGGTTCCAAACCAACAAGTCCGGAATTGGTCCTAAAATACCTTCACGGAAAAGAACGCGAACAAAGAAGTTTAAAGGAAAGGATCGCCCAACCTGGACTTTCGTTCCATGCTGGAAATTTTATGATTGACCGAAAAACATTTCTTGAATTCCCCATGCAATCCGGTGGAAAGACCTATGGATATAATGACACTTTATATGGATTGAGATGTCAAGAAAAAGGAATTGAAATTGAGCATATTGAGAACAGGGTGGAAAACCAGGGCTTGATACCTGCTGAAGAATTTCTTGAGAAGGCGACACTGGCAAGCAAACACCTTGCTTACCTTTCAAAAAGTAATGATTCGAATTTGTTGAGAAGGATCCGCTTATATAGGAAAGGGGTGGCTATAAAGAGTACCGGATTTTCCAGCCTGGCTATTTTAACAATTAATGCAATGGGGAGTCTTATCAGATCTAATTTGAACTCCTCTAATCCAAGTTTACTTTATTTCGACCTATTCAGGCTAGGCGAATTTTTACGGGCTTTGAATTCATCTAAAAGATCCTGAAGCTTCTTTTTTTCCCTTTCCCAATTCAATTCTTTCCTGGCCTCAATAGTTTTTTCACTCAATCGGTTTCTTAGATTTTGATCTTCCTCAAGGTCCTGTATTCCCTTTTTGATCTCTTCAACGGAATTATCTGAGATCAACCTGGCAAAACCATATTTCTCATTGATCTCTCTGTATTCAGGCAGATCACTACACAATTGAGGAATACCTGATTGCATGTAATCAAAGAATTTATTGGCAAGTGAGTATCTATAGGATAGTCCCAGCCCATCAACGATGTTAATTCCTGCAAAGGCCTGGTCAGTCACTTCTTTCAGTTTTTCAGGATGAAGATTCCCAAGGAATTCTATTTTTTCTCCTAAGCCCTCTTTTTTTACCAATACAAGTAGCTCATTTTTTAATGGGCCTGCTCCTGCTATCTTCAGTTTATATTCGGAAGCATGGAAAGCCTTTATCGTGTTTTCAAGCCCCCTCCCCTTGTTTATAGCACCCTGGTAGATCCAGTAAGGAGAATCCTGCTTATCCAACTTTAGGTTCTGCCCCATTATTGGGAGGTTTCTTAACAGAAAGAATCGGATCCCAAATCGCTCTTCCAGGATCCCGGAGAGGCTATTTGAAACAGTAACACCAATATCACATCTTGGGATGTATTTCCTTTCAATTCCTTTCCAAATCCATTGTACAAGGTCTCTTCCCACTACTCCTGAAGTCTCGGAGAAGTATTCATGAGCATCAAAGACATGACAAAAGCATTGGGACTGCCTTGCAAGCGTCGCTGAAACCAGGGTATCCGCATCACAAGACCATAAGATGTCGTGATCATGTTTTCTGATAAGAAAGAACAAACGGATCCATAGCTCCAAATAGAACAGCTTTCCGGAGGAAAACCAGGTCTTTGTTACCAGTGCCTTGCCCCCATGAAAGGGTTCCTTCCTTTTTTCCCTTCCAAAACCAAGCACTGTTACCTCTAAGCCTAGCTCTGAAAATGCTTTTGTGATCTTTTGAATCCTTTGGTCTGTTCTCAGATCATTGCTGACACAAATAAGAATTCTTTCCAAAGACATCAGGTTTTAATAATACCAAACGTCCCTTAAGTTGAATTCTTCTTTTTCTGAGTCCTGAATTTTTTGCTTAGAGCATTTCAAAACTCTGGCAGGATTCTTTTCGAGAAAATTATGATTGTGGGTGGCCATCAAAACAGCTGTACCACCTTTATTGATATCAAAAAATAGTTTGAGGATCCCTTCTGCAACTTCTGGGTCAAGGTTCCCGGTGGGTTCATCAGCTATAAGGATCTGAGGATCATTCAATAAGGCTCTAGCTATTGCTACCCTTTGCTGCTCCCCTCCAGATAATTGGTGTGGATATTTTGAATCTATCGAACCCAATCCAACCTTAACCAAGACATCTGTCATCTGGGCTTTCATTTTTCCTCTGTCCTTCCAACCGGTGGCCTTCATGACGAATTCCAGGTTTTCTGCAACAGTCCGATCAAAAAGCAATTGAAAATCCTGAAAGATTATTCCCAACCTTCTTCTAAGAAGAGGAACTTCCTTTCGTTTTAAGGAAGAAATATCAAATCCGGCAATTGTGATCTCTCCACTTTCTAAGGGAAGATCAGCATATAAAGTTTTTAGTAAAGAACTTTTCCCACTCCCCGTCCTTCCGATCAGGTAGGCAAATTCTCCTTTTTTAAGGTCAAATGAAATGGTGTCAAGAACAAGTTGCTCCTCCTGGTAGATACTGGCTGAGCTTACTGAAAGTACTGATGAAGATCCTTCAATCATCTAATTCCAATTTCTTTACTCTACCAAAAGGCAACTCAGGGATCAAGGCAGTTAGAGCCTTTTCTTTTCCTTCAAGGCCATATTTTTCAAGGTTTGAGACTGGTCGATCTGCTCTGAAATAAGCCACCAAAATAAAATTGTCATCCCTAAGCTGGATATAATCAGGGATCTTGGCCTTTCCTTTTACCTTGATTATGTACATGATGGATTTAAGGTCTGGATTTTTTTGCGTCTTCCAAAAATTTAGCCAAACCAATATCAGTCAATGGGTGCTTTAGTAATCCTTTAATTACACTTAATGGACATGTAGCAACGTCAGCTCCCATCTCCGCACACTCGATCAAATGCATGGTATGACGAACAGATGCTGCCAGGATCTCAGTCTCAAAACCATAATTGTCGAAGATGGTCACCATTTGGGAGATGAGGGCAAGGCCATCCGATGACATATCATCAATCCTTCCGATAAATGGAGACACGTAGGTAGCCCCTGCCTTCGCGGCAAGAATAGCTTGTCCAGAATTGAAGATCAAAGTGCAATTTGTTTTTATCCCCTCATCTGAAAATGTCTTTATGGCTTTTACTCCTTCTGCAATCATGGGAACCTTAACCACAATATTATCGTGAAGCTCGGCCAATTCCTTTCCCTCTTTGATTATTCCTTCATAGTCGGTGGCAATAACCTCAGCACTAACATCTCCATCTACTATGTCACAAATTGCCAAATAATGGTCTAGAATGGCTTTTTCGCCTTGTACACCTACTTTAGCCATTAAGGACGGATTGGTCGTTACACCGTCAAGAATGCCCAAATCGTTGGCCTCTTTGATCTCATTAAGATCAGCAGTATCAATAAAAAACTTCATAAGGGAATAATAAAAAAGCGAGCCGGTATCGCACCGCTACAACCGCCTACCCTTGCTTCCTTCCGGACCTGGGGGATTCAGCGGGAGCTGGTCGTACCAACCCGCAGTGCAAAGGTAAATTTAAAGGCCATAGTAAAAAAACTTCTTTTCAATATGGACCATAATTTACCATTCGGGTTTAGTTAGTTTTGCGGCATGACGGAGGAAATCGTAATTCTTGATTTTGGATCCCAATACACACAATTAATTGCAAGAAGGATCCGGGAGCTAAATGTCTTTTGTGAGATCTACCCTTACAATAAGATCCCCGAGCTAGGAGATTCAGTAAAAGGCGTAATCCTTTCCGGTTCACCCTGTTCCGTCCATGATCCTAACAGCCCATCTCCGGACCTAAAAGAAATTAGAGAAAATAAACCCCTACTTGGCATTTGCTATGGTGCACAACTTCTGGCAAAATCAATGGGGGGAGATGTGGAGAGATCTAACACCCGGGAATTTGGCAGAGCCAACCTGAATTTTGTGGACTCAAATAATAGGCTTTTCACAGGCCTTGAAGAAGGTGAGCAAGTTTGGATGTCCCATGGAGATACAATTTCTCAGCTAAGCGAAAAGGCAAGCGTAATAGCCAGCACCCAAAACGTGAAGGTTGCAGGTTATCAGATCCCCGGTGAAGAAACTTATGCAATACAATTTCATCCTGAGGTGTCCCATACCACAAAGGGACTTGATCTGTTAAAGAACTTCGTTGTAGAGATCTGTGGTTGCCAGCAATCCTGGACCCCGGGTCACTTTATTGAAGAAACCGTGGATCAACTAAAAGCCCAGTTAGGAGAAGACCAGGTAGTATTGGGTTTATCCGGGGGAGTCGATTCAAGTGTAGCGGCTCTTTTATTGCAAAAGGCAATAGGAAATAATCTGCATTGCATTTTTGTTGATAATGGCCTTTTAAGGAAGAATGAATTTGAAGACGTTCTGGCCTCCTACCAAGGCATGGGACTGAATGTAACAGGAGTTGATGCAAAGAATGATTTTTACTCTGCCCTTAAAGGATTGAAAGATCCGGAAGATAAGAGAAAGGCAATAGGCAGGGTCTTTATTGAAGTTTTTGACAAAGAGGCTCACAGGATCCAGGATGTTAAATGGTTAGCTCAGGGTACCATCTATCCGGATGTTATTGAATCTGTTTCCGTAAAGGGACCCTCCGCAACAATCAAGAGCCATCACAATGTCGGTGGACTTCCTGAAAAAATGAATCTGATGGTGGTTGAACCATTAAGATTTCTTTTTAAGGATGAAGTTAGAAGAGTGGGAAAAGCAATGGAGCTTGATCCAGAGATCTTGGGAAGACATCCATTTCCAGGGCCTGGTTTGGCTATCAGGATATTGGGAGATATTACACCTGAGAAGGTCGATCTCCTTCAAAAAGCTGATCATATTTATATCAGTTCTCTGAAAGAACATGGTCTTTATGATGAGATCTGGCAAGCTGGCACAGTTTTATTACCAATTCAGTCTGTTGGAGTAATGGGAGATGAAAGAACATATGAGCAGGTGGTGGCCTTAAGAGCTGTTACCAGTTTGGATGGAATGACAGCAGATTGGGCAGACATTCCTCACAAAGTTCTTGCAAATATCTCAACGAGAATTATCAACGAAGTTTCGGGGATCAATAGAGTTGTATACGATATAAGCTCAAAACCTCCCGCCACTATTGAATGGGAATAAAATGAGATTCTACCTTATATCATTTTTCCTGCTGATGCAGTTGAATTCCTTTGGCCAAAAGGATCCGGAATCCCAATATAAATTCGGGTATGAACTTTTCATTGAGGGAAAATATGACCTGGCAATGGAGGTATTTAAGCCTCTTTCAAGTCATAACCACAAATTTAAGTACAGAGAAGAGGCGGCATACTACTATTCTTTAGCTGCAAAAGAGGCTGGTTATTTTTACCAGGCAAGGCAAATGATGGTTCATAGTGTTACCCAATTCAAGGACTGGGAACATCTAGACAATTCCTACCTCCTACTTTCTGAATTGTATTTCCTACAGAACGACCACCTGAATGCATGTCTTACTCTAAAGAACCTTCAAAAGGAAACTTCACTTGCCCAGGGAAGGAATATGAAATTTGATTATTTGAGCAGACTTTCTGACTCAGATAGCCTGAAACAACTTTACTATAGTTTTCCGGAAGACAAGATCATAGGGATCCTCTTAGCAGAAAACCTATCGAAGCCTCCCTTTGCTCCCGGCGATGAAGCATTGCTTGAAAGCCTTATTGAATTCTTCCATCTTAATCCTGAGAATTTCAATATGGCAACAGCACAGGTCTATAAAAAAGACGCATACAATGTGGCCGTATTGCTTCCATTCAAATGGAAACTTACCCAGGTTAATAACCAATACTTCAAGAACAAATTCGCCTATTCAATTTACTCTGGTATACTAAGAGCAGTAGACACCTTAGTTGGATCTGGAATTGACGTTCGGATAAGGCCTTATGATACAGAGCAAAGCATCGAAAAAACTCAATCATTACTTGAAGATTCCAGCCTGACTCAGGCCGACTTGATCATTGGACCTATGTATCCTCATTTAAGCAGGATCGTGATGGACTTTGGAAGGAAGAATACCATCAATGTGGTTAACCCCTTATCCAAAAATATGAATATGGTTGAGGGCAATCCTTATGGTTACTTATTCCAGGTTCCTGAGCTAATTAGTGGGGCCAGATTGATCCAATTGGCAAAAGATAGCCTTTGGTATGACTCACTCTCCTGTCCGAGTATCATAATCAATGATCCTGAAAAGGACTCTATTTTGGTAAGTCAATATTTTGAGGCATTCAAGGAGGATACAACTTTCAGAATCGATTCACTGATACTTTTTGATCCAAGTAATCTGACTCAGATCGATAATTACATTCATAGGGACACCCTGGATTCTATCAGTATTTCTATGATCTTTCTTCCTAGCAACAATAGAGCCCTTGCCGGACGGGTTTTGAGGGCCGCTGATAAAGTGAACGGGCACTTCCCCATTCTTGGGCACCCGGCATGGGCTGAATATTCAAACGTATCCTACGATCTTCTGGAGAACCGTAAGGTCTATTTTGTTTGGGGGGATTGGTTGAGATGGGATGATGAACTTTTCTGGTTGCTTTACAAGGAGCCAAGATTTGACCAAAAACCGGACTATTACACTAGCCTGGGCTTCGAAATGATGTATTTCTTTGGAAACAGACTCAATAAGTACGGGAGGTACTTCCAAAAAGGACTTATTGAGGAAGGTCCTAGTTCAGGGATATTCTTTCCTGGATTTGATTTCTCAAAAGGGAACTACAATAGTTTCACCCCATTGATCCGGGTGCATGACAATCAGTTACAGTGGCTGAATAAGCTGGAGTTGTTCGGAAGAAATTAAGAAGGATAAAGGATATTCCTTACTCTGTCAGCCCTTTGAATCTCATCAGGAAGTTTGTCATAGGTTTGCTCAGATTGCCTTGCCGGAGCACCTTCTTTTCCATAGATCCTCTCATTTCCTGCATTAACATCCTCCATTTGAGATGGGGGTCTGTTTGCTTTTAAACATGAGCTAAGCCCTAATACAGAAAGGGCAAAAAATGAAGTGATTAAGATCCTTTTCATGGTATTGTTTTCTCGATCCCAAATTAATAAATGCTCAAGGAATCAAATCAAGTGATTCCAAATAATTATCCATTCTTTTTTGCAACTTCCTCGCATCCTGATTCGAATCTGAATTGATCATGTAGCAAAAAGCATAAGCCGGCCCCTCTTTTCCTAATACATATCCGCCTAGACATCTTACGCCTGACATAGATCCGGTTTTTGCAACAATCTTCCCTTTAAGCTCTGAGGAGGCAAACCTACTTTTTAAAGTCCCAGACTTACCTCCAACCGGAAGACATTGAATCAGATCATTTTTAATGGTTTCATTCAAGGAACCAAGGAACTCAACCATTCCAAGTGCATTGATCCGGTTTGTTCGGGAAAGGCCGCTCCCATCCTTTATCGTAAATCCAAAGCTCTTAATGCTCGAACCACTCCTCTGCCTTACTTTCCAAAAAAGAGCCTCAGCAAGTAGATTGTCGCTTTTCTCAAGCATTAACTTATTGATGGTCAATAGGTCCGGACTTAACAAAGTACGATTCCATCCACCGGCATTTCTTTGATTTTCAGTTTCAGATCCGGGTTCTGAATCCAATAATTCCAATTCTACACCTTCAATATCCAGACCCGTCGAAAGTGAATTAATAAAGGTTTTTGAAGGTTGTGGATCCCCTCCTTTGATCGTGAAATTCCCATTTCCGGGAGGGATACTCCCAGAGACAAATAATTTAGTGGCATAGGGTGCTCCATGGATATATGCATTATCTCCCGAACCTTCAGGGCCATTTACCACTGAATTGATCAGGTCAAAATGAAGGTTCGACGGAATGGTATTTTGAATTTTTGCAGGATCTCCAGTATTCCTGGATTGCTTGAAAGAGACCTTGAAAAGGTTATCAGAGTAATTGAAATTAAAGATCCCGGATGCATAGTAATTTCCCATATCTCCGTATTTCCAATCACTTGGTGCTGGGGGTTTGTTTCTTGGAGGATCAATAACCTGAATAATATCACCCTTCTTGATCCCGGCAAACTGCAGAAGCTTAACAAGGGAGTCAATATCACCTTCCCTACCAAACTTTGGAGAGCCTAGGGTTGGATCACCATCTGATGAAATTCTGATCAAATTCCTATTGGTCCCATTGATGATCTCCTGTTGGCCATGGATATGGGTAGTGAATCGAAAATCCTTTCCCAGCTCTTCAAAGCCCGATGCAGCTGTAAGGATTTTGACCATAGATGCAGGGATAAGATCTAAGTGCCCATTATAATCCTGAAAGTATTTACCACTTTTAAGATCCTTAATGACCAAGGAGTAAACCGCATTATGAAATTCCTTTTCAGGATCAATTGCCTGGCTCAGGTTCTCCTGACCGTACCCAATTCTTACAATTAGGATCAAAAAAGAAATCAATAGAATCTGCCTTCGTTTAAGCATTGGCATTCACCTTTCTATAAATGATATTAATCAAGAGATCAGGATCATTCATCAAAAATATATTCCGAAGCTGCATGACCTTACCTCCTTTTAATACCTTATCGTAGATCCCTAATCTCTTGGTTTCCAACTTGGAACCTTTCAGTTTCAGGTCAATTATGAAGTTCTTTAAGGCTCTTAGTTTCCAGGCCGCTGAACCTCCTGAGGCCTCACCCAGGTCCCCAATTGGGCCTGATCTCCCAAAGATTTTTTCAGCAGCGGGATTGGTCCAATTTCCCTCTTTTACTCCATGTTTGAAGCATTCATTTTCATACTTCCTGCAAAACACCTTTTGATCGAGAAGATTGAATAATTGGAACTCCTTATACCATTCCAAATTCAAATAAGCCTTTCGATACCTATTATAATCAAGCTCCTGATCTAGGTAAAACGTAAAATCCCGGCTTTTAAAAAGGAAGAATGAGATCCCCTTTATGGGCTTAGGGTCAAGTTGTTCTCCTAACAGAATAGACTCCAATTCCGGTTCCCTTTTGAGCCTCTCCCATTCCTTTCCACTAACCTGTTCCTTAACCAGGTCTACTGGAAGATTCAGTTTTTTGAATGATTCCTTAAGAAAGTGAACTCTGTGGTCTGAAGGGATCATCCAGCGCGATACTCCTTACTGGAGGAAAGCCTTTCAAAGAAATTGACCAATCTTCTTAGCCAATCGAAGTACAGGGAAACAAATAGGAAAAGGGACATCAACCAGATGATGATCACATTGAAGTACTTTGTTTGATAAAAATTGCCCGCAAAATACTTGTAAGGTGCATAAAAATGAGTCCTGAAGTCAAGAGGCATACTTGGAACCTCAGGGTACTTATAGATGGGATTGATCAATTGGATCAACTTCCCACGAGACTCAACTATCCTTTCCGCTTTGGTCTTATTGGTCATCAATAATTCAAGCTGATCATTTTTGTTCCGATCCTTTAGGGCAAGGTATTCTTCCCTTTTCTGAGCGTTGTCCGTAAACTCAATCACTTTCTGATCTTTTCTATAGGTGGCATTTGCGTTCACCCTTGAAAAATACTTCTCCAAATAGGTAAGGAATTCTTTGATCTTTCTTAGGTCTCTTTGCGAAAGTTTCTGCGGATCCATATTCTCAATTTCAGCAACGTCCACATGTTTATTATTCTTTCCTTCTCTCAGTAATTCTTCAACGATCAACTTTGAGTTCGCAAGAAATTGGGTTTGTGTGTGATCATCTCCCGATGAAAAGAATTGAATGTTATAATCAAGTTTTGTTCTGAGTTTTGGGATCCAATAGGTCGTCTTGTACTCACTATTTGCCTTTACACGGTCAAAATCATAGAATTCTCTTTCATAAGAATTATCCTTGAATTGAGCCACAGCAAGTGCTTCAAAGGCCCAACGACTGGTCATAACATCGCCAAAGAGGGGAACTCTTCCAAGTGCAGCCAAGCGTGGATTAATCTCATCAAACTTGACAAGGACTCCTCCCAGTAAGAGCTGAGGAATTAGGATTATCGGAATCAAAATGTAGACCGTTACAGCACTATTAAAAGCAGAAGAAATGTTCAGACCCAGAAGATTTGAAAAGCAAGAAGCTGAGAATAATATCAACCAATAATCAAACCCAAGGCCATTGATCTCGAGGATAAGGTTACCTACAAGTACAAATAGGCTTGCTTGGATTGCAGAAAGGCCAAACAACAGGGCTACTTTAGACCATAAATATGATCCACGGCTAAGTTTTAGGAATCGTTCTCTCTTTAGGATTTTTCTATCTCTTATGATCTCTTCTGCTGAAACCGTAAGCCCCATAAAGAGTGCAACAATAACAGCCATGAAAAGGTAAGCGGGAATATTCACATTTTTTGAGAATACATACCCTACAGACCCAAGGGAAGGATCAATGTTGTAATACTTTACTATAAAAGCCAGAATAAAAGCAAGGAAAGGAGCTTCTAAAAAGTTAATGAGTACATATTGCTTATTAGAGATCTTAGAAAAGAAGTCTCTTCTTAGAAAAACCAGGAACTGACCTAATCGAGTTGGTTTATTCAGGGTACCCTCAGGCCGTTCCGAATACTTCTCTACCTCCTCTAGCTTAATATTCTCTTTGTAGTGGTGGTACCAATTATTGGGCTGGATCTTCCTGGTATCGGTTTCTGATCCATATTCATCCACCACCTTCATTTCGACGATATTGAATATCTGCTCAGGATTTACATTACCGCATTCTTTGCATTCTCCTTGATCTGAATTGATCTGCTGGATCATCTTCTTGAAGTAGATCAAGGCCTCCACAGGATTTCCGTAATAAATCGGGAACCCACCAAGATCCAGGATGAATAATTTGTCAAACATCTTAAAGATGTCAGATGAAGGCTGGTGAATAACGGTGAAGATCAATTTACCTCTTAGGGAAAGTTCCTTAAGCAGGTCCATAATGTTCTCAGAATCCCTTGAGGACAATCCCGAAGTAGGCTCATCAACAAAAAGAATGGAAGGCTCTCTCAATAATTCCAGGCCAATATTAAGCCTCTTTCTTTGTCCACCGCTAATGGTCTTCTTCAACGGGGAGCCAACTTTGAGATCTTTGGTTTCAACCAAACCCAAACGGGAAAGGGTGTTCATAACCAGGGTATGGATCTCTGATTTGCTGTAATCACTAAAGCAAAGCTTGGCAGCGTAATATAGGTTCTGATAAACAGTAAGATCCTCTATAAGGAGGTCATCCTGAGGCACATAGCCAAAAATACCTTCTACCTTTTCTCGCTCTTTATAAATGTCGATCCCATTGATCAAAACCTCTCCGTGGGATGGTGGAAAGGTTCCGTTCAGGACATTCATCAGGGTAGATTTTCCGGATCCTGAAGCCCCCATGATCCCTATCAAACGCCCGTTACTTTCAGAAATATTGATATCCCTCAATCCGGTTTTATTGCCTGGGAAAACATATTCCAGTTCCGTAGCCTCAAGTGAAATATGAACCTCCCTAACCTCTTTAAGGAAAAGGGAAACTACATCGCTATAGTAGATTGGGTTTGACTTGCCTGATCTAATACTTGATCCTCTTGAGAAGAAGTACAAACGATGTTCTTTGATCGGGTTTCCATTAAAAAAGATCTCCCAGTTTCCAAGGTATTTAAGAATGTACATTTCCTTGTCAGGAACCTTATACACTCCAAGAGTACCAGGGAAATTCTCAACATTAAGGTATTTGGAACCCTTATCCGGATACTTATCATCTCCATTGATAATCAGAAGGTTATCAAAGGGTAGTTCATAAAGATCCTCCGCCAGGACAAAATCCTTTAATTCTTCATAAAGCTTTGACTCAAGATTTAATGTATCCGCGACGGTACGAATGAACTCATCCTCGGTTTTTGAGATATGCTTATCCGCCAGAATCAATTCGAGCACCCTGAAAAGAATGATCACTTTCTGAGCCTGTGTCAATTCCTGGTTGACCTGGCTACAGATCTTCAGCATTTTGGTCTGGTCAGATGTCTTTACATCTTCAGCTGCAAAATCATCGAATACATGGATATAGCCCTCAACTGCATCTTCGTTGATCTGTTCCCTCAGGAAATCCTTAATTACCTGTCTCTCTTCGACCTTCACACCATCTACCTTGGCGACCAGTGCGAATAGTTGTAAAAGAGCCTTTAGAAGCTTCTCACTCATTTATTGAGCTGGTTTGATAGCGAAAGCCCTAAGATATTATTTTTTAATGGTCGGTTCAGTTTTTTGAAAAGATTACCCGACCATCTCCAGAAGACAAGCGAATCACCGGTAGTTCAGCTCCAAAATCAAAGGCCTCCAATTGGTATTCTACTTCCAAACCGGAAGAAATAAATGAGCCCACAGAATCAGGGCTTCTATATGCCTCAAGGCCCTTTGAGCCAACTTTTGTGATCACCTCAACCCTACCCGAAACATCAAAACCATTTAAGGAGAAATCAACATCTTCAGCTCCGGATGAAAGGGAAATTTCATAAAGAAGATCCCCTCCCATAGTTGCCTTTACTCTTCCCCATTGTGTTGTTACCAGGGACCTTCCTAATAGGATCAAATCTTCCATTTCGATATTTCCTTCCTGATTGTTGATCTCCAATGCACCTGAAAATTCCTTAAGATTTAGATCACCCTTTTGGTTAATGATCGTAAGGATCCCAGTAACCCCATTTACTTGGCCCGATAATTCACCACCTTGAATCCGGACTTCAAAACTATCCGGCAAGGTAATTATCCAATCAATTGGAGTAAAAGGATCCTTTTTTGGAGCTGTGGTAATGAAGCTTTGGTTTTTTCCATGTCTTACAAGCGGAAATAGAAGTGAATCCCCTTTGCTTTCCTCAGAAACAGCAATGCTGAATTTTCCGCTAATTCCAGACTTATTGATTGCAACAGAGCCTTTATCTATTTGAATAGAAATAGGACCGGTCAATTCATATTCTCCATAGGAAATCAGGCTGTTTTGGATTTTTACCTTCTTTTTTGCTGCTTTTTCAACCACCACATTTTCATAGTTCTTTTCCTCTTTTCCGCATGAAAAGAGAAATGGAAGTAGTAATAGCAGGAGGAATTTATTTTTCATTTTTTGGGTTTGTTTGATACAAAAAAAGGACATTCTAAAGAATCATTATTTTCGGGCTTTTAAAGAATGAAGGTCAGCAGAAAAGAGGTAATTAAGCTATTTGCATCCAACTTGCTAAAAGGGCTTTTGGGTTTTGCTGCTCTATTCATTGCTTTTCTCTTGGCCAAAAAATTCATTCCCGCTGATATGGCCGAAGTTCTGGAATCATTGCGGGATCAAAAATTACTTGTTTACTCGATTTTTTTAGGTTCTGAAATCATCCTTGGGCTAATTCCTCCGGAACTATTCATGATATGGGGCTTAGGAAGTGGATTAGCCTATTTTATCCAGGTTGTATTGATACTGGCTATTCTATCATACATAGGAGGCACAATTGCCTTTTACCTGGGCAGGGCACTTTATAATTCCCATTGGATGGATAAGATCAAAAAGTTTGAGTCCTTTCAAGAGTATTCCAATTATTATCAGCGATTTGGGGGAATATTGATCTTCATATCTGCTGTAACCCCTTTGCCTTTTGCCCTATTCAGTTTTATCTCCGGTAGCCTGGATTACACTTTCAAAAGGTATATCACTTACGCAGCTTTTCGTTTCATCCGATTCGCTTTCTATGGATATCTGGTTTGGGAGGGAGCAAGTCTTACTTTTTAGGCTTTAGGATTACAAAGCTGTCATCCTTATAAACCAGGATGATCTTTTGTAGATCTTCATCTGACAAGCCTTTGAATTCTTCACTATTCTTGGATACAGTATTTTTCTTATCTGTGCCTTTTCCTGTTAAAACCCAATAAGGGTCGATTTCTGGAAATTGTTCAATAAAGCGTTTTACAGAATCAAGGCCTGGCTTATTCCTACCCTTGACCAAATAAGAAATTGATGCATTGGAAACCCCGAGAACCTCTGCCATCTTTCCGCGACTATATCCCTGTTGTTTCATTACCCTCTCCATACGTTCGAATATCTCATCCATCTAGACTCAGGTCATTTGCTGTTCGAATTATCAGAAAAGGGCATCAAATACATCAATACTTTAATTTTAATAATTTAAATAATTGATTTTAAGCGTTTTATGACAATTTTTTTAACAAAGTTTAAAATTCAACTTAGTCAATGTAGTATTACTTGAATACTATCTTAAAATAATAAATAAGAACATTTTCCATTAACACTAGTTAAAAGTACGGAATCTAAATAGAACGGAACTGACCCAACCATATTTCAATCCAGAAGCATCACTTCATAAAAAAAGCCCCCTGAATTCAGGAGGCTTCAATCTCAATATCTATTGAATTAACTTATCCCCTATTCGCCCTCAGGCCTGCGGATCATCCTAAGATTAACGTACTTATTCTCCTCAGCACTGATGGCAAAGTATCCCAGTATCCCTCCGGATGCTTCTGCAACAGTCTTGGAAAAATCCAATAAACTTGCGTAGAATTGTTGAGAGAACTTCTTGTCCAGTTTTGGAAATATGAAGTTGATCCTTCTCAACTTTTCTTCGATCAAAGGGTTTCTCTCTTCTGCGGTCTCAGGCAATTCCATTACCAATTCCAAGAATTGTTTTTCAAAAGTCTTGAACACTTCTTGGTAATAATCTCTTAAAACCTTCCTTGATCTATAGGTCTTTAATTCAGCTAAGGACAAAGCTTTCTCTACTTCTTGTTTGTCGATCTTGTTATCCGCTCCTGCAACTAATACAGTTACCAAAGCTGGAGCTTGGTACATGATCTCCTTTTCAGTATCATTCAGATTTTCAAATTCCTTGATCATTCTTAAAATTTAGTGATTATGGTTTCAGTCCAGAAATTTTCCGCAATTATAACTAAAGAAAAGGGTAGAATCGTTAATAGTACTGTCCCGATAAGCAATTTTTAGATCCTCACAAGCTCCGAGGCTATCTTTGTAATATATCTTGACCGGTGAGCGCATATAATGGGCATGTGAATTCTGAGGATCTAAATGAATTACCTCGTTCAAATTTATCAATGCCTGCAGGGTATCCTGCTTTAATAGATGTACCTCTGCCCTTTTTTGGTGTATTTCGCCATTTTCATCCCATTTGGCATCAATATATCTATTGAAATAATACATGGAGCTATCCATTTGATTCCTGTCCAACATAATTATTCCAAATTCTCTTAAGGAGGGTCCAAAAGAAGAATCCATAGCCAAAGAGCTTGAAAAGTCCGTTAGGGCCGAATTTGTGTCTTGATCAAGTTGAAGGCTGACTTTTCCTTTATAGAAGCTTAATTCTGCATTTCTATACCCTTTGGTCTGAAGCCAGGCAACTGAATTTTTAACCCGGCCCCAATCTTCCATTTCCGCCGAAACTTTTAGAATACCTGCACGAGGAACAACTCCATTGGGATCTATCTCAGAGGCTTTTTTGTAGAAGATCAATGAGGAATCCAGATTATTCATCTGAAAATGCCCTTTTGCAAGAAAATCCAGGGCATCCATATTAGCCGTGTCCAAAAGGTATCCCAGCCTATAATTCCATAAAGCCAATTCCGGCGAACCTGTTTTCTCATAACAAACCCCCTTCATCAAATAGGCATTTATGTTGGTGGAGTCCCTTTCTATCACAGAATCAAGGCGGATCAGGGCTTGCTCAAAAAAACCTTGCTCCATGAGAAGGACTGCTGCAAAAAAGGTTTTTTCGGTTCCTCCATCACCATTTGAGACATAGTTGGAGGAAGAAGACATGACAAATGCCAGAGAAACTAAAAGGAAGACTCTTTTACCACTCATCATCAGGGCTCAGCCAATAATCTTCGTCATCGCTTTCCCCTTCTTCCCCATCATCTTCGGCTTTGGGTTTCTTTTTCTTTTTCTTTTTACCATCACCCTGGTTTTTCATGAATTCTGCATCTTTTTCCCACCTCTCCTCTGCTTTAGCAAGGATCTCGCCATATTTTCGATTATAAACGATCATATCCCGGTTATATCCAGGAGCACCAGGGACCTTTCCTGTGGAATCCATTAAGGTTGAATCGACCAGGGGTAGAATAGCTTCCATTGGAACATAATCATGGAGCTTCATTTTCTTCTTTTTGCTGACTTCTACAACAATTCCGTACTTATTCTTCTCCATGAACTTCCGCAGGTCGGATTTAATATCCGGGAAGCTATCCTCGATCACGAAGTTTGAAAAGAACTCGGCTTGATCTTCCTCTGCAAGAATAAAGGCACTGTGGTATGCAGGACAAACCATTTTTTGCCTGCAAGAGCCAAAAATTACCAGCAAGAAGGCAACAATTAAGACACTATGGAACCTGATATCCTTCAAGAAAAGTGCTTGAAAGGCAAATATAGGCTGATTTTAGAGAGTTCTTTCTCTTATCTGGTCTATAATGCCAAGTAGTTCCCCCAATATCATGGCACTTGCCCCCCATAATTTTCTCCCTTCTACCGGAAAATATGGCGCATTAATCTTAAATCCTTTATTGGTGGTAATGGTGCCCTCCTCTCTATTTTTCTTGTTATAGAAAGGGCTTAAGGGAATTTCCAATATTGAATCCACCTCTGCATCTTCCGGGAGATAATCCTGGGGTTCCTTTTCAAGAAATACCAAAAAAGGTCTGACCATGTAATTGCTAACTGGTATGAACAATTCGCTTAGACCACCCAGGAATCTTGATCCCGAAGCATCTATCCCTATTTCTTCTTCCGTCTCCCTAATAGCGGCTGAGAAATGATCCTGGTCATAATGTTCCAATCTACCTCCGGGAAAAGATATCTGTCCCCCATGGACCCCTCCTGTATTTGTCCGAACTATTGCAGGAAGGTGCAGCTCATTGTTTCGTTCGAATAAGGCTAGGAGTACTGCACTCTCAATGGCATCATCCGGGTAATTATACCTTCTTTCGATTTCGGCTCGAACTTTTGGAGCCATTTGGACCTGGGCTTCTCTTCCGGGTAAATCGCCATTTAAAGCGATCTCGAGTTCATTTACCAGGTGGTCGATTTTCAATATGCTAAAGGAATTTTCTCAATAGGAAAAATATGAGAGATGCGAGAAAAACAAGTATCGCAATCTTGTTAATGCCATGCATTACCCTGAGGTTGAAATTGGGTTTATTATTTGGGTCATTTTTTCTGAAGAAATACCCTAATACAGGCCCTAGTTTAAAAAACTCCTTAACTCTCATGTTCAGTTATTAATTCGGGCTCAGTCCAAAGACCGTCCTCCCTTATCAATTCAATTAATTCATTAACAGCTCCCTCAGATGGGATACCTCTCTTTACTACTTCTTTACCCCTATATAGGGTTATCTTGCCCCTTCCGGAACCTACATAGCCATAATCCGCATCTGCCATTTCCCCGGGCCCGTTTACTATGCAGCCCATAATAGCAATCTTAACACCGCTAAGATGATCTGTCCTTTCTCTTATCATGGCGGTCGTATCCTGTAAATCAAAAAGGGTCCTTCCGCAAGATGGACAGGAAATATACTCGGTTTTGGAAATCCTGGTTCTAGTGGCTTGAAGGATACCAAATTGACTTCTGTTTATGAAAGTCATATCCGTAATTCCGTGTGACTCAACCCATATCCCATTCCCATAGCCATCAATAAGGGGGCCTCCTGCTGCAATACTTGCTTCAACCAACCAGGGATCCTCATCTTCTGTTTCAATGATTGGCTTCAACACAATAGGGTTTTCAATCCCATTATGGATCATCTTCCAAAAAACCTCCCTGGCTTTTACGTAACCCTCATTTGAAGAATATCTAAGAACATAAATTGCTAAGGGATCCATTCCTTTTTCCAGGGCCCCATTAAACTCTTCCAGATCCAATTCATGGAAATAAGGAGTGTTCAATTTCTCCTCATGGTCATCAGACCCTTTTAACAAGGGATAGCATATATCTCTTCTGGAGGCACCCAGATTCGACCAGACTCCATAGTCCAGGATCTTCTTTAAATGCCCTGGTAATTCAAAATCCAGGTCCTTATCTCCCAGGTAAATAAAATCCGAGGCATCATCAGCAGCCTTCCATTTGTCCAAACCTTTGAAATAATGATGGCCTACGGTTTTCAGGTCATCCCAATGAACATTTTTATACCCTGAGAAATCCGAAATAACAATCGGCACATGATCTCCTCCTACGATATCAATTTCTTGACTCTTTCTTTTCTTGTACTCAAATGGGCTAAAATCCTCATTCCATTTATGAGGATCGGCCGAAATACTTTGATGGGCATACTTAGAAGCAATGGTCCTTGCTACAGGGATCTCAAACTCCGGATCCTCCGTGAGTGAAACCCGAATGGTATCCCCGAATCCATCTTCCATCAACATCCCTATTCCTATGGCAGATTTGATCCTTCCATCCTCACCTTCTCCTGCTTCTGTCACTCCCAAATGCAAGGGATAGGGCCTTAACCCTTCTTTTTCCATCCTATCGATCAGCATACGATAAGCATGAACCATTACCTGAGGATTGCTTGCTTTCATTGATAAAACAAGCTCATGGAAATTCATCATATCACAGATCCTTATGAATTCAAGAGCAGACTCCACCATTCCAAGGGGGGTATCTCCATATCTGCTCATGATCCTATCGCTAAGCGATCCATGGTTTGTCCCGATCCGCATCGCGGTGCCATTTTCTTTACAGATCTCAACCAGGGGTTTAAATTTTTCTTCTATCCTTTTTAACTCAAGGGCATAGGAATCATCAGAGAAATCAATGTCTTCGAATTTCTTTTTGTCAGCATAATTCCCAGGGTTGACACGTACCTTTTCAACGATCCTGGCGGCAAGCTCGGCGGCATTGGGAGTAAAATGTATATCAGCGATCAACGGGGTTTGATAACCTTTTTCCCTAAGGCCATTCCTGATTTCCTCTAAGTTCTGGGCATCTTTAAGGCTGGGGGCCGTAAGCCTGACGTAATCGGATCCTGCATTGATTATCCGGATACTTTGTTCAATGGAAGCCTGGGTATCCATGGTGTCCTCGGTGGTCATGGATTGGATTCTTACAGGATTTTCAGCACCTAGCTTTATTCCTCCAATGTTTACTTCTATGGTCTTTCTTCTGTTCACTTATAACCGGAGTACAATCCTAACTCAAAATTAAACATCCCCGAGTTGAGGTCTTATCAATATCTCTTCAACATTTGCTGACAAAGAAAGTTTAAAGGTAGAGAGGACCATTTCGGCGATATCAGATACCTCAATGAATCTACTTCGGTCGATTCCGCTCTCTGACCAACTATCAGTCCATGTGGCTCCTGGAAGTACGGAGGTCACCTTTATTCCCTTTTGCATCAATTCGACCCTTAGCAACTTGCTGAAGGCAAGCAATGCGGTCTTGCTTATTCCGTAAGATCCTCCGTTTTCATAGGGAATGATGCTGGCTGTAGAGCAGATGTTGAAAATATGACCCTTTCCTTCATGGATCATTTCCGGAATTAGTTTTCTGCTTAACCAATATGCGCTGTATAGGTTAGCATTCATTAGTTTTTCCAAGGTTCCATCTTCCTCCTCATGAACTGCTCCTGGGATAAATATCCCTGAATTATTGATCAAGCCAATGGGAGTTGCGTGTTCCTTCAGTACCCAATCAGCAAAAGCTTCAGCTTCTTCCTTTTTAGAAAGATCTGCTTTGAAGAAGTAATAGTTTTTTGAACACTCCCCCATTCGCGCTCTAGCCTTGTTGAAATTTTCCTCATTTCTGGAGCAGGTTAAAACCTTATAGCCATTTTCAAGAAAGGCTTTTGCAATTGCCTCACCAATTCCCTTGGTACCACCGCTTACTACAATAATCTCCATACCTAATTAATAGTTGGAAATATACTATTGTTTGAGTGGAGGATAGGTGGCATTTATATTTTTGTAGCTCTGATCATGAGAGTAATTGGACAATACATTCTCTTTCTTTCACAAATGGTTACCCAAAGGGAACCATTTAAGGTCTATGTAGGGCTGGTGGTTGAAGAGTGCTATAAGATCGGGGTTAACTCGGTTTTCATCTTTGTTCTTGTCTCAACATTCATGGGGGCAGTTACCGCGGTCCAGACCGCTTACAACCTTATCTCTCCTTTTATTCCTGATTACGTGATCTCATTGGTCACAAGAGATATGGCGATCCTGGAACTAGCTCCCACTATTATGGCCATAGTCTTTGCCGGAAAAGTGGGCTCAAATCTGGCTTCCGAATTAGGAACCATGAAGATTACCGAACAGGTAGATGCCATTGAAGTTATGGGGATAAACTCTGTTAGTTATTTGGTTTTACCTAAGGTTGTCGCATCTGTAATTGTTTATCCCCTTCTGGTGATCCTTGCAGCAGGACTGATGATCTATGGTGGATATATAGCCGGAATATTTACTGAGGTGATCACAAAAGAGGAATACATCTATGGGCTCAGAGCAGACTTCATAGAGTTCAATGTGACCTTTGCACTTATCAAATCCGTGGTTTTTGCTTTTTTGATCTCATCAATTTCAGCTTTTTGGGGTTATTATACCGAAGGTGGAGCCTTGGAAGTCGGAAAGGCTAGCACAAAAGCAGTTACAACTTCTTGTATCGCTATTCTAACTGCTGATTATCTTTTAGCACAACTATTCCTTACCTGATGATCAGTTTTTCGAGAATAAAGAAATCATTTAATGGGAAGCCAATTCTCAAGGGAATTGACGGGACCTTTGAAAATGGAAAGGTGAATTTGATCATTGGTTCCAGTGGTACCGGGAAAAGTGTTTTGATCAAATGCATCGTAGGGCTAGTTACTCCTGATGAAGGCGAGGTTTTATTTGGGGATAGGAGTTTCTTTGAATCGGACAGAAACTTGAAGAAAGAGATCCGGCGTGAAATAGGAATGCTCTTTCAGGGATCAGCTCTTTTTGATTCAAAAACCGTAGAGGAAAATGTACGGTTTCCATTGGATCTTTTAACGGATCTTTCAATGCCTGAAAAAAAGGAAAGGGTTGACTTCTGTCTAGAAAGAGTTCACCTGGAGGCATCGAATCATAAGATGCCAAGCGAGCTCTCTGGAGGAATGAAAAAAAGGGTCGGAATAGCTCGGGCTATTGTTATGAACTCCAAGTATCTATTCTGCGATGAACCCAATTCTGGATTAGATCCTGGCACATCAATTACCATTGATAATTTGATCAAAGAGATCACTGAAGAATTTCAAACCACAACCGTGGTGGTTACACATGACATGAATTCGGTTGTGGAGATTGGTGAGAACATCATATTCCTTCATGAGGGAGAGAAAAAATGGGAAGGTGATAAAACCAATATCATGCAGAATTCCTGCCCGGAGCTTGAAGATTTTATGATGAGCTCAAAGTTGGTTCGAGAGGCTAGGAAGGTCTGGAAATAACCCCTAATTAGGTTAAGGGAAATTTGATGCTGAAAATTGTTCCGTTAGGTTCTGCATCCATTAATTCGATCTTTCCATTATAGATCTCTATAGCCCTCTTCACTATTTGTAATCCTAATCCTGAACCTGATTTTTTAGTGGTATAGTAGGCTTCAAATATTTTCTCCTTCAAAGTATCGGGTACACCAACCCCATTGTCCTGGAACCTTAATTCATAAAATCCCTCTCCCTTTTCCAAACTAACCTTTAAATAGGCGTTTCGTTCAGTTGGAACACTTTGAATTCCATTTAGGATTAGGTTAAGAAATGCTCCCCCAAGAATTTTCGGATCTGCATTCATAGAATAATCTCCCTCGCCCTGGAAATAATCAAGCTTTGAGGAAGGATTTATCCTAAAAGGAGAAATAACCTGTTTTACCAGTTCTCCCAAGTCCATATGACGGTTCTCAGGCTCAGGAATAGAAGCGAAACCATGAAAGGAATTTGCTGTCTCTTTGACCAGGTCGATATTGCCTAGGGCGTCCTCCAGGTATCTTACCAATTCTGACCCGTCCTTTTCATTTTTCCTTAAACTGGAAATGACCTGCTGGATCCGGAGTCTCATAGGAGTTAAAGGATTTTTGATCTCATGAGCGACCTGCTTTGCCATCTCTTTCCATGCCTCATCCTGTTTTGCAATGCTCAATGCCTCCCGGCTTTCTACAAGCTTAGATATCATCAAATTATAGGATTTTACTACCTCTCCGATCTCATCATCCTGGCTCCAGTCTATGGGGCTTGGGCTCTCAGTAAGTCTGACATCCTTTAATTGACCACTAAGAAGGTCTAATGGTAACAATAGGCGCTTTGTAAAGAAATACGCCAGCATAAGGAAAAGGAATGTGAATAAAGAAAAGAACCCTAAAGAAACAATACCCAGCCTCTCCTGCTCTCTTTGAACCTTTTTATAGTTATCAAAGAAAGGGACAAATAGATAGTAGTATGGTTGACCATTCTCCGTAGCCAACGGAAGGATCACTGTTCCAAAATTTACCTTCGCACGGTTGACCTTCTTATAATTCATATCGAATCCGGGCTGGTCAAAATAAAGTTGCGGGTCTATCAATGGAGAGAACACATGGCTTTTGTACAGGTTGAGAAAGTCTGTATAGAACACAGTCCCGCTCTGATCATAAATAGAAATGTTCAAGCCCTGGCTCTCAGCAGTTGACTTGGTGGCATTTACAAAATCAGATCTGCTTAATTCCCCATCCAGAAAGGCCTTGAAATTGATCTTTGAAAGGTCAAAAAGATTCTTTGCTTTAAGCTGATCCTTTGCCTGAATGTTCTCTTCGAAAGATCTGCTAAGCGAAACAAACATTACAAGGGTAAGGATTGCCATTGGGACGGTTATGGCAAAAAAGTAAAGCAGCTGCATCTTCCTTTGAAGGTTAAGCCTTAATCCCGAAACCCCTGTATTGACAGCGTTGATCAACAGAGAGATCATAAAGTAGGCCATAATCACCATCAAAAGGATAAGCACATTTCCAAGGATCGCAAGAAACCCAGGACTGGGGAATACAAGTCCAAAACCTGTTTCCCCAAAAACTACCCCCCTTAAATAGAAACCGTATTTATCAAAAGCAAGGGAGCCCTGCATATCAAAATGAGTGTAAATAGAATCAGCTAATTCCTTCTTTACTTCTTCGCTCTCGACCCAATCTTCCCAAATTATCCCCCGCTCTCTTGAAAGCTTAAAAGAAGAATAAGGCCAATGGGTAGAATTAAAGCTTAGGCCTTCTACAGTATTGTTAAGTGGCCCAAAGCCATAACCATAATCTCCCCTTTTTTTTCCCATGGCTAAAACCGTTCCGACCTTCTTTTCATCCTCCACGATCTCTGCCATCAGGAGAAACTCCTCGATCTGCCCCAGAGCATTATTTTCAATATGGAGGTCCCCAATAGGCATTTTCTGTCCATCTGAATTATATCTGTTCCTATAGAAATCCAGATTAAGGGTGCTTTTGGTTGGCTGTAAATTCCGATCCTGGTGATCGAAAAACATAAGGTTTACATCATATTCAAGCCTAATGGTCTTGAAATGATGATTAAGAACCTTTTTTTCTGATGATCTGAATGACCCAAGAGATCTTCTAAATGCAGCATGAACAAGAGGATCTTTTTTTATTCCTTTTTTGGCCTTGGCCAGCTCTGCTTCCACCCTATTCTGATTAGGGTCATTAATCGCATTAATGATCTGTTCAAATTGTTCAAGCCTTTGATCAAGAGCTAGCTTTCCAGAAATAAAGGCTGAAAAGAGAACAAATACCATAATCCTGGAAGCAAGATTTATTCCCGGTTCTTGAATTCTCTTGAACTCACCGAGGCCAAGGATCACACTTGCAGCCAGGAGCCAAACACCCACTTCTAAAGAGAACAGAAGGATCAAAATGATACTGAGAACAACAAGTATCACTGCCAAGATCCGAACAGATCTTCGATCATCATCCCCTTTTAGTAGCAATGGAAAAACCAGGATATAGCAGGATATAGCACTGGAGTAAACCAGGAATTGAATAATGGATCCTTTTTCCAATCCAGCATTTAGGCCCAGATAGCTACTATCATGAATATTTATCCAATTTGAAAGGATCCAGGAAAAAATCAAGCTCAGCAAAATGAATAATCCCATCCTGAGGTTTCTTGACAGTGAGCTGATGATTTCATCAAGCCTAAGCCCTATTGGTCCTTTTGATGCAAGGGCAAAGAATAATGCGATAAAGAAACCAAAGAGAAAGAGATCGGTATGGAAGCCAAGCCATATTGCCGAAAACAAGAAGCTATAAAGCCATATCATGAAAAACCTCAAGGGAGAGGCAGGATTTATCCTTAAGGGGTTAGAAGGCCTAAAAAGGGCAAATACCAGAACAATAAGAATGAATGAATAATAGAGTCTAAGCCATACGGGAAGGACAAGTTTTCGATAATCAACAGAAAACCTGAACAATTCCTTTTCACCTATCGAAACAGGCCTGTCATTTTCTTCAAACGAATCAGGTCCTATTCCCCCAAGGAGAAATATTTCAGAGTTTACGATATCCCCAAAAATTGAATTGCCACGGGGTGCTTCCTGAAATAATGGAAGGATGGAGATTAGATCTACCTTTTGACCATCAGAGATGTGGCTTTTCTTGAACAGAACAAGGTACTTTTTGGATGCTCTTGAAAACCCAATAGATGCCTCTTCAGAAGTAAAATAAGATGGAGGAGAAAATTCTGCATTATTCCATCGTTTCAAGGTTCCGTTCTCAAAGAGGTATACATTACCTGAAAATCCGACAAGGTTGAAATTACCTTTTCCAATTAGGGTATTGGCATTTTCCTCAAATTCTCGGTAGGCAGATTCGATCCTATATGCAACCAGATTTTGATAAAACAGAATTACCAGGACCTGTGCCAGGACTGACAACAATGCAAAGAGGAAGGCGCCCTTCCAAAGGCGTCCCTCATTTTCCCTGGTCAGGAAAAACCTCAATTAGAAAAATAAGATGGGAGGTGCTTTTTTATTCTTCTTTCTAGGGATTCTTTCTTTTCTCTGGCTTGTTTACTTTGCTTAAACCAAAAGAAAACGATTACCGCAAACAAGATATATGGGAATGCCATCAGGTAAAGGATTCCGGCATTATAGTTCCCCTCTTCTCCTGAAGCCTGCTCAGCTGCCGCTTTACACATTGCGCATTGAGCACTTGCATTTCCAGCCACCAGAAGCACCAAATACAGCTGGACAAAAAACGCTACTAAGATTTTCTTAAGCTTCATAGGATAAAGTTAAGTAGTATAATATGGACTTAGCAATAAATATACCATCACACCGCTCAGAGCCACATATAACCATATTGGGAACGTCCATTTGACCAATCTCTTGTGTTTCGCTCTTTGATCCGAAATGGCATAATAGATAGAAAAAAGGACCAAGGGAAGGATTATCGCCGCGAGCAAAATATGAGTAATCAGAATAAAGAAGTATATGAGCTTTAAAGCCCCTTCTCCCTCATATCTTGTCGGCTCAGCATTTGAATGATAGGTTACATAGGAAATCAAAAAAAGGGCACTGAATCCAAAAGCTGCAAACATGAACTTCCTATGAAGCAACTCTTTCCTTTTACTAATTGCCCATCTTCCACATATCAAAGCCAGAGCTGTAAGTGAGTTTAGAATTGCATGAAAACCCGGAAGGTTATTCAACCAGCTTCCCTGCAAGGTCTGCCCTTCTTTGAAATAAAATAAATAGAAGACCAAAAGAGGAACCAGAACAGATATGGCAATGATCAAAAATTCTGCTTTCTTTTTCACTTCAATTCTGATTCAAGAACTTCCAATTCATTTAATAAGCGATCGGTCGTTTCAGTTTCCAAGTCTCTGTAAACCGACCTGATAAAACCATTTATGTCAACGAGAATGGCAATGGGAACCTTGGGTTTTGAAAGCTCCATTAGGATCGAAACAGATCGGTCCATAGTTGATGACTTTAAAAAACTGACTTTTTGTTTCCCAATTCTTGAATTCACCCTGGATGTCAACTGGTCAATATTCCCATCAGCTTCTTGACTAAGAAACAACACAAAAGCAATCCGGTTTGATGAAACACGAGCAAAATATTGCTTAGGGTTCATTAAAAAGTAGATACTATCATTCCCTTGTTTTTCAGGCTTTCCATAGGATAAAAAAAGCTCTGAATTATTCGGGTCTATCCCCAGGTCCTCAAAAAATTCAATGGTCCCATTTTCGGATTTTATTCCAACTGGAAACTTGTATGGAAGACTGAAAACGTTTTCTCCAAAAAACTCAAGAAATACAAAAAGAAAAGCCGGGATCACGATCAAAACGACCAGGATCCCGGCTCTTTTAAAATTCTTCATTCCTAATACAAATGGCCTCCCTCAAAAAGGAAAGCAACAAGCATCCAAACCACAAACATCATGGGTAGGATGATAGACCAAATAAGGAATTTGACTTCATGCTTAAGGTGCATGAATTCTCCAATGATATAAAATGCCTTTACAATGGTAAGGCTAACAAAGATTACAACCTTAAGTAAACTTCCAAGTGAGGAGAATGCAATAGCAAATTCAACTGCAGTTACAGCAGCAAGTATTCCTGCCACTTTCCAGATCAGTCTGATCTGTTTTTTCGATGCCTCTTCAGGGCTTAGAGATGCGTCGTGACTCATAGTCTTAAAATTAAACCAGGTAAAAGAAGGTGAATACAAAAACCCAAACTAGATCTACAAAGTGCCAGTACAAACCGACTTTTTCAACCATTTCATAGCTTCCAATCCTTTCATAGGTACCAAGCATTACATTGTAAAACACAATATAATTGATCACAACCCCACTGAATACGTGGAATCCATGAAAGCCGGTAATGAAGAAGAAAAGGTTAGCAAACGGCGGAGGACCATACTCATTCTCAACAAGGTTGGCTCCGTAAATTGTCCTGGTGATATACTCACCATTGACCAACTCTTTTATCGTTAAACCAGCATCAGAACCTACAATGAAGTGAGTCCACTCCCAGGCCTGACAGCCCAAGAAGGTCAAACCACCAACGATTGTCCAAAGCATCCATTTTTCAACTTCTTCTCTTGAACCCCTGTGTCCGGCCTCTACCGCTAATACCATAGTCACAGAACTCATAATAAGAATGAAGGTCATAATTCCCACGAAAACAAGTGGTAAATGAACTCCATGGAGAAATGGCATTGCCTCAAAAACCATTTCAGGGATTGGCCAATACTCTAGGGAGAATACAAATTCAGATGAGGTTCCCGCAAAGGCAGGATGACTGAATCTGATCATTCCATAGGAAACGAGCAGAGATGAAAAGGTAAAGGCATCAGATAAAAGGAAAAACCACATCATCAGCTTGCCGTAGCTAGCCTTGAAGGGCTCATTACCTCCTTGCCAATTTATCGGTGAATCTGTTACAGTAGCGGTAGCCATTCTCTATTAATGATTTAACAGTAAAAAGGTAAACAAATATAGCCAAAGTCCATCCAAAAAATGCCAGTAGGTTGTACACATCTGGATGCTATTTAAATTCTTAGAATGCACTTTTTGTCGCATTACTCTGTAGAAAACAATACCCAGGAAAACAAGTCCAGAGATAATGTGGGCACCATGTAATCCACTAAAAACATAGACAAATGAACCCGCAGGATTTCCTACAAAGTATACGTTCATATCAACCAGGGCTTTCCAACCCAGGTACTGAAAAACAGTAAAGATCACCCCAAGAATGATGGTTAGTCCCATGTAGTTCCTGAGAGAGAAAAATTCATCTTTTTTTGCCTTTGAATAAGCCAAGTGCATGGTCACACTCGAAGCCAAAATGGCAATACTGCTTATCCAAAATTGAATTGGAAAGTCAAAGTGCAGCCAGTTTCCTTCCGACTTCCTTACCAGGTAAGCACTGGTTAGTGCGGCAAATAACATACTTATTGAAACGATGAAAAGCCACAAAGCAAATTTCTTTGGGTTCATCGACAACGGCCTTCTGGGTTGTTCTATCTGGGTCATACTGATGCTGTTAGTATTCATTTTAAGCGATATCCAGCATTAAAAAAATTTGAACAATCGGAAGGTAGAAGAATGAAGCAAACATCAATTTCCTTGCTTCTTTATTCTCAGAGGTCTTTAAAAGTCTAAATGCGTAATAAACCATACCCAATCCACAAACAAGGAGGGCAATGGTTCCAATTTCACCTGTCATTCCTATTCTCATTGGTACTATCGCAATTGGGATAAGGAACAGGGAATAAAAGAAAAGGTGGAATGCCGATCTTTTACTTCTTCCTGAAGGAGAAGGTAAAAGATGGAAACCGGCCTTTTTATAATCATCGTTCATTATCCAGGCAATGGCCCAGAAATGAGGGAATTGCCATAAAAATTGAATGGCAAATAATACCATTCCCGGTAAACCTAGATTTCCGGTTGCTGCTGCCCATCCGATCAAAGGAGGAAGTGCTCCAGGGATCGCTCCTACCAATACCGCAACAGGAGTATGCCTCTTTAAAGGAGTATAAGCAAAAGCATAGATGACCATTGAGAACAAACTCAATAAGGCAGCCTCAATATTGACGAAGTAGAATAGAATTCCCACTCCAAAGATCGTTTGAAAGCTGGCGATAAGCATGGCGGACAATACACCGATCTTTCCGGTAGGGATAGGTCGCATTTTGGTCCTATCCATCTGGGAGTCTAGATCTCTTTCAAGAATTTGGTTTACTGAATTAGACCCACCAGTCACAAGGAATCCTCCAAGTAAGAAGATCATCAATTCAACAACATTGCTAAGATCTCCTCCTCTCCCAAGGAAGTAACCTACAAAAGCTGAGAATAAGACAAGAAGGCTGAGCTTGAATTTGATCAGCTCACCATAGCTTCTCATTCCCTTGAAAAGAGCCGGTGTATTCTTTGAATGGGTATTATCCAATTCCAGAAACTATCAGACAGTGATTGTACTATCTCCTTGATTCATTCCTTTTTCGGCCTCTACATGCTTCTCATCCTCTTCCAAATTGGATTCAGGGGTTTGAGAATATGGAGTGGTCTGAGGAATGAAATCATCAGCAGCACCAGGCTTACTGTAATCATAAGGCCAACGATACACGGATGGAATCTCTCCTACCCAGTTTCCATGGCCAGGATTCCTTTCGGTGGTCCATTCCAGAGTTGTTGAACCCCATGGATTCTTTGGTGCTAATCTTCCTCTGAAGATCGAATAGAAGAAGTTGAATCCAAAGATCAACTGACCACTTAGGGCCATCATGGCTGCAATGGATATGAACTCATTCAATTCTACATATCCTGAGAATGCATCAAAATTGGTAAAGGAATAATACCTTCTAGGGAAGCCACTGATTCCTATATAATGCATTGGGAAGAACACCAGGTATACTCCGGTGAAGGTCATCCAGAAATGGATGTAGCCTAACCTTTCGTCCATCATTCTTCCGAAAAGCTTAGGGAACCAATGGTATACCCCTGCCATCATTCCAAAGAATGCTGAGGCACCCATTACAAGATGGAAGTGGGCTACAACATAATAAGTATCGTGCAACTGGATATCAAGGGCTGAATTACCCAGGATTATTCCAGTAACTCCCCCGGAAATAAATAAGGAAACAAGACCGATCGCAAAAAGCATTGCGGGGGTAAAGACAATGTTTCCCTTCCATAGGGTAGTTATGTAATTGAAGGCTTTAACAGCTGAGGGAATGGCTATTATCAAAGTAAGAAGCATGAATATTCCACCGAGGAACGGATTCATACCGGTGACGAACATATGGTGCGCCCATACTATAAATGATAGCAATGCAATTGCAAGCATTGACCCAATCATTGCTTTATAACCAAAGATGGGTTTTCTGGAGTTGGTCGCAATGACCTCTGAAGCAATACCTAAGGCAGGCAGGATAATGATATACACCTCAGGGTGTCCAAGGAACCAGAATAAATGTTGGAATAACAACGCAGAACCACCTACATGGTGAAGTGCTTCCCCGCCAATATAGATTTCACTAAGATAAAAGCTGGTTCCAAATGAACGATCAAAGATCAATAGAAGAGCTCCAGCCATCAATACTGGGAAAGAAAGTAAAGCGATGATCGCAGTAATAAAGAATGCCCAGATGGTCAAAGGAAGCCTTGCGAAAGACATCCCTTTGGTTCTCATATTGATAACCGTCGTTATATAGTTTATTCCCCCAAGTAATACAGAGCCAATAAACAATGCCATAGCTACCAGCCATAGGGTCATACCAAGTCCCGATCCATTCATTGCCTGCGGAAGAGCACTCAATGGTGGGTAAACCACCCAGCCTCCTGAGGCCGGACCTGTTTCAATTCCAAGGGAAATGGCCATAAGTAAACCACTACCAAAGAAGAACCAATAGGAAAGCATATTAAGAAATGGACTTGCCATATCTCTTGCTCCTACTTGAAGAGGAATAAGAAGGTTCGAAAAGGTACCACTCAGACCTGCGGTAAGAACAAAGAATACCATAATGGTTCCGTGCATTGTAACAGCAGCCAAATAAAACTCAGGATCAAGCTTACCGTCAACAATCCAGTGACCTAGAATTGGCTTCAACCAACCAAGATCCATTTCTGGGAATCCTAGTTGCAGTCTGAAGACCAAGGACAGGAAACCACCAACGAAAGCCCAAAGCAATCCAGTGATCAGGAATTGCCTTGCGATCATTTTATGATCCTGGGAGAATATATACTTGGTTATAAAGTTCTCTTCATGATGCCCGTGGTCCTCCTCATGGTGAACCTGTTGAGCCTGTGAAACCGCTGATTCTGTATTCGCTTCCATTTATGATGAAGATTTCATTTCGTCTAACTTATTCAGCAACGCTTGGTTTGCTCCCCTCTTTTCAACTTCTCCTTTTACATATTCCATATTGGCCTTGGCCCAAGGCTCTTGCTCTGCATACCATTTGTCGTACTCATCCTCTTCAAGTACTACAACTACCATTCTCATGGCGAAATGGCCTCTTCCGCAGATCTCGGTACATGCTAACTCATAATCAAATTCGGGATTTCCTGTTTTTTCCCTCATTTCATCCGTGGAAATTGTAGGAGTAAATAGGAATTGGGTTTGCATACCAGGTACAGCATCCATTTTAACCCTAAAGTGTGGAAGGAAAACGCTATGCAGAACGTCCACCGCCCTAATTCTTAAAAAGACAGGCCTTCCTTTCGGCAAATAAACCTTTCTAGGCATGAAGTCATCATATGCACTTTGATCGGTGAAATCAATTCCAAATTGATTTGTAGCATCGATCATTCTGAAGTCATAATTTCCAAACTCATTATCCTTTCCAGGGTACCTTACTTCCCATGCGAATTGCTTGGCTTTAAGCTCAATATGCATTGCATTTTCAGGTACCTCGGATTGGGTAATGTCCGTCCAAACTCTAAGTCCGGCAAGAACCAGGATTGTAAGAACGATTGCGGGGATCACTGTCCAGATAATTTCAAGCTTGTTGTTCTCTGGATAAAAGGTTGCTTTTCTATCTTCCTTGAATCGATACTTAAAAGCAAAATAGAATAGCACAAAATTGGTAATTACAAACACCAGTGAGATAATGACGGTGGTAATCCAAAACATATCATCCGTCCAATGTCCATGCTCTGATGCCGATTCAGGAAGGAAATGATCCACTGCTTCACCATTGTACCAGAAAACAGCTATCAGGCCAACAATGAACATTACTGGAAGAAGGATGGCATTAATATTATTTGCGGACGTCTCCCTTTTATTGTGGTTTCCTTTTACCACATGAACTGCCCCTCCTAACCTAAAAAGCAGGAAGAGAACAAAGAGAATTAAGAGGACACCTAAACCAACTAAAAAACTCAGCATTTCAATTAATTAAACATGATGATGTAAACTTTCTTCAAGCATTGGATGATTCTCCGGAATCAATTTATACCTGGATAATCCATTCAAAACAACGTAGGCAAAAAGACCGACATAGACCATGAAGGTTCCGATTTCCATTAAGCCGATGCCGCCATGATCCTTAAGGGTACCAGGGGTAATCATCAAATAGAAATCAATGAAATGACCAACAATAATCAATGATGCAACGATCTTTAGCATAAGCCACTGACGCTTTGCGTCCCTTGTCATTAATAACAGGAAGGGTAGGAAAAAGTTGAATATTAAATTCACATAAAACAGAGGCGCATAAGTGCTTGAATTCAACCTCTCCCAGAAGTAAACTGTTTCCTCTGGAATATTTGCATAATAGATCAAAAGGAACTGTGAGAACCATATATAAGTCCAGAAAACGCTGAACGCGAACATGAACTTACCCAGGTCGTGAATGTGGTTATTGTTTACCATTGGTAACAAGCCTTTTCCATGCAACCAAACAGTAAGTAGAGTTATACATGAAAGACCTGTAACAAACCATGAAGCAAAGACATACCAACCAAACATGGTGCTGTACCAATGAGTATCAATTGACATGATCCAATCCCATGCAACAATTGAAGAACTTACTGCGAAGAACACAATGAAGATCGCTGATAAGGAGACGCTTTTTTTGTAATACTTGGTTCCGCCTTCATTATCCTCGGCCAAAGTATACTTTCTCAACAAGTAGAATGCTCCACTCCAAACCACAAGGGTAATGACCATTCTGCTCAGGTAGAAAGGCATATTAAGGAAACCTGATTTACCGTCAATGATTGGGTCATACATGGGGCTTTCCTTGTCGTATAAATAATCGTGTGTCCAATGGAAAAGATCATGGTTAGCAAGGAGAAAGACACCTAGAATTAAGATACCTCCCACCGGAATCCAATGAGCATAAGCCAGCATAACCCTAATTATCAAGGCTGACCAACCTGCTCTGGCCACATATTGTATGGCGAAAAAGAATAAACCGATGATTCCAATACCCATGAAATACATGTTATTGATCCAAAGGTTCGCATAAAGACGCTTATACCATTTGTACTCAGAATGGTGCTCTCCGCCTTCAGCAGCCGGTTCATGCCCTCCTTCTTCTGAAAGGCTAGCCATTTGCTCGGAATTATTGATTAGAAGGCCATGTTCTTCGCCATGTCCACCTCCACCACTCATTTCGATGAAAATACCCGCAATCAGGATCACAAATCCTGTTATAAGGATCAGAAGAGTATTCCTTTTATGCTTGCTGGTGAATTCGAATTTTTGGTCCATTTGACTCATAATTCCTTAATTAAGATTCTCCTTTTTGAAGTACCTGAACATACCTTACAATTTTCCACCTTTCATCAGGGGCTACCTGTGATCCATGTGGCCACATCCTTCCTTTTCCGTGTGTGATCACGTGATAGATATGTCCCTCAGGGAGGTCCTTAACTGCCCTTGAAGAATACTTTGGAACACCAGGATATTGAGCGGCAACTGGTCCATCTGCACCGCCATTCTTTCCATGGCAATGAGAACAGTAAGTAAGGTAAAGTCCTTTGCCTTCAGCTAACACATCTTCATCTCCTGCAGGGAATGGGTTTTTAAGCTGTCTTGCACTTTGAGCCAAACTATCCTTATGGATCCTTCCAGCATCAAAATATAGGTCTGTTCCCATTGTGAATTTCTTCCTGGCAATGGTGTTCTTTACCGGTTTCCTCATGTTCATTTCATAAGGATTATTGGGATTGGAACTATAATACTCTCCTATCCTTTCTTCTGTGGAGTTAACCCACATTCCTGCAGATTTATCCTTGATCTGCTTCAATGGCTCATAGGCCACCGAGTGGTACATATTCGGAGCGTATTCCATTCCCTGAAAATCTCCACCTGGTCGGCAAGCAGCCATTAAGGCAAGAGCTAAAACAGATAAAATGCTATTCCTCATAATTCTAATCCTCAAAATCTTTTCGATAAACCTCAGAAGCTCCCGAACTTTCAATAACCTGTTTGATCTGGGATTCTCCTGTTCCATTGTCTGCAAGATCAATGGCCATAACGTGCTTGTCGTCTGTACTCCTTAAATCGAAGATCCTTGGCTTTACCCATGGAGCGAGCCCAGAGATCGTAAGAAAAGTTCCAACCATCCCTAGAGATGCAATAAGTACCGTAAGCTCAAAGGTCACTGGAACAAATGGAGGTGCAGATATGAAGTTCTTTCCTCCAATGATCATAGGCCAATCTACCCCAAGCATCCAGGTTTGCATCCAAATGGCAAAGGAGGTACCGCACATTCCAAACATGAATGCAGCAACCGACATTTTCGACCTTTTGTATCCTAATTTATACTCAAGACCATGAACCGGATAGGGAGTAAAGACCTCCTCTATTTTGATCCCTGATTCCCGAATCTTAGGGATAGCTTGCATGAGGATGTCCTCATCGTCAAAAATTCCTACTAAATAGTTTTTCTTATGATCCATAGCCTATTTCTTTTCGCTATCAGATTTTAAAATCGTTTTCACTTCAGCAATGTTGATCACCGGGAAGAATTTGGCAAACAATAAGAATGCGGTAAAAAAGAACCCGAATGTCAATAGGTAATCTCCTACATCATATAGTGTAGGATAGAACATTGCCCAGCTCGATGGTATATAATCTCTATGCAGAGAGGTAACAATGATCACAAAACGCTCGAACCACATTCCAATATTTACGATTATCGAAAGAACGAATGTGGAAACAAGGCTCCTTCTGATCTTCCTGAACCAGAACAATTGTGGTGATACCACATTACAGGTCATCATCGATGCATAAGCCCACCAATAAGGTCCTGAGGTCCTGTTATAGAATGCATACCATTCTGCTTCTACTCCTGAATACCAAGCCATAAAAAGCTCAGTGATGTAAGCAACACCTACTATAGAACCTGTTACGATAATGATGATATTCATCAACTCAATGTGATAGAGTGTAATGTAATTCTCCAGGTGGAATACCCTTCTGGTAATCAACAAAAGGGTCAGTACCATGGCAAAGCCCGAAAAGATCGCCCCAGCAACGAAATATGGTGGGAAAATGGTGGTATGCCATCCTGGAATCACAGATGTTGCAAAGTCAAAACTTACAATGGTGTGAACCGAAAGTACAAGTGGGGTTGCCAAACCTGCCAAGACCATTGCTACAGTTTCATAATGGTTCCAATCCTTTGCAGCTCCTGTCCAGCCAAAGCTTAAAACTCCGTAGAATTTCTGACGCCATTTTGCAGTTGCACGGTCTCTGATAGTTGCAAAATCAGGGATCAGACCCAAATACCAGAATACCAGCGAAACAGTGAAATAGGTTGTAATCGCGAATACATCCCATAGTAACGGGCTGTTGAAATTCACCCAAAGTGAACCGAAGGTGTTAGGAAGTGGTAGTACCCAATAAAGTCCTAACCATAGCCTACCCATGTGTATCAATGGGAAGGTTGCAGCACAGATTACAGCGAAAATTGTCATCGCTTCCGCCGCACGGTTGATCGACATACGCCATTTCTGTCTGAAAAGCAGAAGAATAGCAGATATCAGGGTTCCTGCGTGACCAATACCAACCCACCATACGAAGTTGGTGATATCCCAGGCCCATCCGACAGTCTTGTTAAGCCCCCACATCCCAATACCATCCCAAAGGGTACGATACAGGCAGTAGACTCCAAATCCAAGCGTGGCCAATGATATCATTATCGCCACAACCCATGATCTGGAAGGAGGTCTTTCTACATAACGGCAGATGTCATCAGAAACATCATGATGCGTCTTTACCCCTGTTATCAGAGGCGTTCTTACAGAAGATACAACAGCGCTCATTTATCTATGCTTGATTACTTTTATCCTTATTTCTAACCTTGGCCAAATAGGTCACATTTGGCATAACCCGGATCTCTTCAAGTGCGTGGAAGGTCCTTTCTTCATTCTCTTCCTGGATCACTTTGCTAATCCTTGAGTTCTTGTCATTCATGTCACCAAAAATCAGTGCTCCTGTAGAACAGGCAGCTGCACATGCAGTGGTGATCTCTCCATCCTTGACCTTTCTTCCTTCTTTCCTTGCTTCAAGTTTTCCAGACTGGATCCTTTGAACACAGAAAGTACATTTTTCCATAACCCCCCTAGACCTTACAGTCACATCTGGGTTAAGGACCATTTTTCCAAGGTCATTATTCATCGCTGTATTATCAGCGAATTGCTTATTGTCGTGGTATTTGAACCAGTTGAATCTCCTTACTTTATAAGGACAGTTGTTTGCACAATAACGGGTTCCGATACAACGGTTGTAAACCATTTGATTTAGCCCTTCAGAGCTATGGGTAGTTGCAGCAACAGGGCAAACAGTCTCGCAAGGAGCGTTATTACACTGCTGACACATCATAGGCTGGAATACGATCTCAGGATTGTCCGAAGGTGTTTCGGTTCCTTTAAGATCCTCAACCTCATGAGGAACATCACTACTATAATAGCGATCAACCCTCAACCAATGCATTTCCCTTCTGTTGATCACTTCATCTCTTCCGACAACAGGAATGTTGTTTTCCGAGTTACAAGAAACGATACAAGCGGAGCAACCATTACAAGCATTAAGGTCCACAACCAATCCCCAATGGTGATTAGGATATTTATGACCTTTCCAAAGTGATATGCTTGATGGAGCCTTCTTTCCACTGTAAGAAGATATCTGTGGCTTATGTTTCTCCCATGCTCCAGATTTATAATCACTCAATACTGTTTCCTGAACCACGAAATCGCGATTCATATAAGTATGGTGAGTTTGGGTCTGAGCAAGTTTTCTTTTTCCCTCAGCTTTCTCAAGACTTACGCCTTTGCTGACAGAGTAGTTAAGGAAACCGGTTGTTGAAGCCATTCCATAGACATCAGCTCCAATTCCGTTTCCAACTTTTCCTGCTGCTGTTCTACCATAACCCCTGGCGATACCAATAACACCCTGCTTCTGAGCAGGTTGTACAAGAGCAGGAAGAGTTACTGAACTTCCGGCAGCACTAACTTTTACCATTTGGTCCTGGGAGATCCCCATTTCCTTAGCATCTGGAACACTAATGGAAACGTAGTTATCCCAACACACTTTCGAAATTGGATCTGGACATTCCTGCAACCAAGGGTTGTTGGCCTGATCCCCGCTTCCAATATTCTGCTTTTCGTAGATAACCAACTCCATTCCTGATCCAGCCTTTGAAATATTAGACGCCGCTGATGACATCGCATCGCTCATCAATTCAGGAACAGAATTCTGGCCTTCTTCAGAAGGAGTGTTTGCTACATAAACTCCGTCGTGGAGAGTTCGATCCCAGAAGGTATCAAAGCTTTTCTCTGAGCTTTCAGGGTTGTAGATATTTTCTTTCCAATAAGCCCTTATGAAATCATAATAACTTGACTGGTCGCCCATGAACCTCATCAGAGACTCTTCCGCTTGACGAGTTTTGAATAAAGGACTTATAGCGGGTTGACCTAAACTATAGGAGTTGGTCCTAGGCATGGCATCTGCCCAACTTTCAAGATAATGATGTCCAGGACTCGCATATTGAACAGCTGAAGCTGTTTCATCCATAACCATAGAAGTAGAAACGGAAACACGAGCTTTTTTAAGACCCTCTTTTATCTTCGATCCCAATGGGTGGTCATATACCGGGTTACAATTAAGGAATATGGCTCCCTGATAATCACCGCCACCAATACCGGATGCGAATGCAGCCATCTTGGCATCATCTCCCATCAAAGTATAGTTGGTATTTCCTGGATCTATGGTTGAACCATAATTTTCAAGCATATAATTGATCCCATTAACAAGGGTTTGAACATTGGGATCATTGCTTCCAGCAACGACAAGTGACTTTCCTTTGCTTTTCAAAAGGTCAGAAGCAACCTTATCGATTCCTTCTACCTTTGCGGACCCACCCAAGGGAGATCCAGCTCCACTTTCAGCTATCTTATTATAAAGAGCTAAAACGGTTTGACCTTCTTCTGAAGGCTTGATCTTGTACCTGTAATCTGCATTAGCACCAGTAAGGCTCAAAAGACCTTCATACTGGTAATGCCTGGACATTTTCTTTTTGTCCTTGCTTACTTTCCTTCCTTCAGCATATTGCTTGGAGAATTCCATGGGGCTAACCCAGGATCCAAGGAAATCGGCGCCAATGCTTACTATGGTTTTTGCCTTTGAAAAGTCAAAGGAAGGAATGGCATCCATTCCAAAACTCATTTCATTGGCCTTCCTGATCCCGTAGCTTGAGTTAACATCGTATTGAATGTGCTCAAGTCCAGGATAGGTTTCTTGCATTTTAGCAATTACTGCTAGAGCAGAGGGGCTAGAGATAGATTTTGAAACAATAGCGATCTTACCTCCAGAATTTGAAATAGAGGCTAATTTTTGGCTTACTTCAGCATCCAATTTCTCCCAATCAGTATCAGCACCCTTGATCTTCGGTCCTTGAAGTCTCTCCTTATTATATAGGTCAAGTACTGAGGCAACAACACGGCTGTTCACAGCTCCTTGAGTAACCGGAGATAATTTATTCCCTTCTACGAAAACAGGCCTTCCTTCCCTTGTTTTAACCAAAACGCTGCAATATTCTCCATCCTGTGCATAGGTGGAAGCATAATAATTAGCAACACCGGGGTCAACGTCGGTTGGCTTGTTTAGATAAGGAATTGCCTTCCTTACTGGAGCTTCACAAGCCGCAAGCGAAGCTGCAGCAACAGAAAAGCCCATCAATTTCAGAAAGTCACGACGGTCGCTTCCCTTTTCATTTAAGTCTTCCTGACCGTTGGATTGCTCCTTGATCGGTAAGTACTCGGGAAACTCCTTGTCCGCATACTTTAGGAATTCAGGATCCTGGTTAAGCTCCTCGAGCCCTTTCCAGTATACTTTTTTTCCTTCCTTCATAGAATCTGATTCTGATTGATTATTAATAATGACATTTTGAACATTCCAGCCCTCCAATATCCTCTACGGTCATGCCCGAGGCATTTTCACCGTGGAATTCAAGAAGCTTGTCATAATATTCGTTCCCCTCGGCTTTAACCAGGGTCTCTCTGTGACAGTTAATACACCATCCCATGGTCAAAGGAGAATATTGTTGGATGACCTCCATTTCCTCAACAGGTCCATGACAGGTCTGACATTCGAGTCCGCCAACTTTAACATGCTGAGAATGATTGAAATAAGCTAGATCAGGAAGATTGTGAACCCTGACCCACTCAATAGGTCTATTCTTTTCAATTGCCTTATAGATCTTTTGGATCTCTGGAGAAGCCACCTTAACTGAGTTGTGGCAGTTCATACAAATATTTGCTGAAGGAATATTTGCGTTTTTGCTTTTTGTAACACCTGTATGGCAGTATTGACACTCTATCTCATACATGCCGGCATGCAGCTTGTGAGAGAAATTGATAGGTTGACTTGGAGCATATCCTTGCTGAATACCAATAGAGTAAAGTCCATCGATCCCTGCTTTAGCAACGGTAAGAACAAATACCAGAATTAAGGTATTGACAACTGGCTTGCTTCTAAGCATTCCAAGAAGATCGAATTTGGGGTTTAAGTACTCTCTTTCTTCATCTCCAATCTCATCCTGATTCTCAACGAATCGACGCATCAGGCCTAAAAGAAGGACCAGAGCGATCACGATGGTGATCAATACCAGTATCAGAATTGCCATGATCACAACAAGGAATTCTTCAGATACGCCAGTACCTGAACCACCACCCCCTGCTCCATCAGCTCCTGCCACTGCGGTTTCCTGTGCAACTTCCAGGGTTGGATTGGCACTTTCCTCAACTATAAATGCATAAAGCCCTTCAAGTTCATTATCACTCAGGAAATCATGGTTGGGCATATACTGCTTGTATTGATCGTACAAAGCTTTTGCATGCTCATTTCCACCATCAATTACCTTTTGAGGGTATTTAATGAAGTTTAACATTTCCGCTTTTGAAGGCCAGCGAGTGTGAGCATCTTTCAATGCTGGACCAACAACGACTTTGCTGAAGGCATGACATTGAGTACAATTTTCTTGATACACACCAAGACCTACTGAAACAAGCTCGGCATTTGCTCCTGCGGCGGGAGCGGCTTCGGGAGCTTCCTGTTCTCCGGACGGTTCGGCTTCTTGATCTTGTGCAATAGCCAGGCTGGAAGACAGTAGTAGGCTTGCGGCAATAAAATACTTTCCAAGTTTTATGGAAAGCGAACGCAATTCTCTATACATCGGCAGATGGATTCTTAAACCGTCACAAATCTAACATCGGATTCCATATCATCAAACAAGCCCAGTAGCACTATTTTCAATTAATGTTGATAACTCCCTAATTCTATATATAGATAACTGATTATCAGTAGAATACCCTTTCAATTTCTTATGAGGTAGACCTTCATTTATCCTAATTTAGAATGGTTATAAATAATCAAAGAATAATGATAAATATCAACTTTTTATACCGAACGGTATATTTTGATTAACTTTGCAAAATGATAGATCAGGTAAAAAGCAAATCAGACCGTACAAAAGAGTACCTGTTAGAAACCCTTGCCCCGGTATTCAGCAGGAACGGTTATGCTGCTACAAGTCTTTCAGAAATAAGCAAAGCAACCGGCTTAAGCAAAGGTGCCATCTATGGCAATTTTGAAAACAAAGAGCAGCTTGCCTTAGCGGCTTTTAATTACAACCTTAAAAAGGTATTAAAAAAGCTGAATGCACATGTAGCAAAAGAAAGCTCCCCTATCCATCAATTGAAAGCAATAACCAGCTTTTATCGTGAGTATTATGCCTATGCGGTCGATTTTGGAGGCTGTCCTCTTATTACTGGAGGGGTAGATTCGAATCACCAAAATCCTCTGTTGTTCGCCCGAGTAAAGCAAATGACAAGCAGGATCAGATCCAAGATCGTGGACATCATATTAACCGGAGTTGAACAGGGGGAAATAAAGGCAAATCTTGATCCCCAGGTTTATGCAAACAGAATATTCAGCATGATAGAAGGGAGTCTGTTTTTGGGTATAATTCTAACCGAACCCAATTGTACCAACGACATGATGGACCATATAGATCTGATGATCGATAGTGAGTTAAGAAAATAATTTTTTGAAAATAAAATACCAATCGGTATATAACGATGAGCCTAGTATTAAAAATCATTCGTAGTTATTTCTTCCTGTTTTCTAGGATATTTCCGTCATCCGCCGGAAACCAAGCTTTTGAATTATTTCAGAGGACTTTAAACCCTTCAAAACGATTTAGGAAAAGAGAACTCCCCTTTTACAAATCGGCCCATGAGGTCAGGATTCCGGGAAAGGGGGAAGATCATTTTGCTTACACTCTTGGGGATCCAAATGCTGAGCTTGTTTTCCTGATTCATGGCTGGGATTCAAATGCGGGGAGCATGTCCTCGATCTCAAAAAAGCTGGTAGAACAAGGAAAAAGAATAGTAGCCCTTGACTTTCCGGGCCATGGGCATTCAAAACTTAGAAAGTCAAACATTTACGTATGCCGGGAAGCCTTAAGGTCAGCTTTCAACTATTTCTCGGATGGAAAACCGTTTGATATTGTATCTCATTCCTTTGGCTCAGCCTTTTCGGCATTTGCCCTCTGGAAATCAAACTACTATGTGAAAAACTGGATAATGCTTAGCTCCCCGAACCGCTTCGATACATTATTTAGAGAATTCCAAAATCAGATCGGCCTTTCAGAAAAGGGATATCGAAAAATAGAAAGTCTCGCCAACAACATACTTAATGAAAGATTGAGTTCATTGTCAGTTCCAAACTGGACCACTGAGGTGAATTACAAAAGCCTTATCCTGATTCACGATAAAAAGGATAAGATTCTCCCTTTTGAAAATACACTAAGCATTCATGAAGCCAACCCAGGCTCAGAATTGATTGAAATCTCAGGCATTGGACATTACAAAATGCTTCATAACCCGGTGGTGGTCAACCAGGTAACGGAAAAGTTAATTGCAACCGAGCCACAATTTAAGGAGCCGGTATTGGTATAAAAAAAGCCCTCTTTGAGGGCTTTATGTCATTCTTCAGGGTTTGTTTTAAGCTTGGTATAATCAGCCTTTCTAAATATTAAGGAGTATCCCATAATAAAATTATGAACCGCATGAGAAATATCATGTGGTGCCATTACCTGGATCTCGTAGCCCTTATCACTAACATAATCAATTGCCTCCGCTAAAGTCTTGAACTTTTGAGCATGGAAACTATCCTCTGTTGCCTGATCCCTGGGACAATCAATCTCAAAGGTCTGCTTTTCATGAGTATAAAAATTGGCAGATAAAAGACAGTGGTTAGTAGCCTGAGCACTTAAGGAAGCAATTACACAAAAACCTAAAATCAGAAAAACTCTCATAGTTCAATATTTGAAGCGAAAATAATAAGTCTTGACTCAAAAATCATTTAAACCTGATTTAACGGAGCACAACTACCTTTGTTTCCCAATTGGAATCTTATTTTGAAATAATTAATCTTTGGAAGAAATCCCCCGATAGGGCTCTGATTCGAAGGTAATATAAGCCAGGAGCTAGACTCAAATCAACCTCATATTCCCGACCAATATACTCACCAGGAAACTGAGACTCCCAACAAACCTGACCCTTTGAATCAAAAACCTGTAAGCTCTTAAACACAACGGAGTTCGGGAATTTGATATCAAATTTTCCGCTATTTGGATTGGGGTGAATCTTACTGGCAGTATTCAATGGATCAATTCCAAAAACTCCATTTACTTCAAAAGGAATATTTTGAGATCCCCAATAGGCTTCCTTTAAATCTCTAAAATCAATTCTAATACTATCCTGTGCCATGGTATTTGGGTACCCCAGAACACTAAACCTCTCCCCAGGGTAAACCACTAGGCTATCAACCTTTAAAACCTGAGGAACAAATCTTCCATCAGAACTATTTATGTACGCATCCATGGAACTAGGAAAATAATAGGTTTGGCTTCCAAACCCTACATTAAAGATTCTAAATAGTAAGGGTTCATTTATCCTCGCACCATAGATAGATAAACTTGAGTCGCTCCATAAATCTGACCCGCCCTTTCCTGAAATCTGAAAATAATCCGGTTCAAAATTCACAAATGATCCAATAGTGGTATAGTCATCGTGCCAGGACTTATCTATGTCCGCTCCCAACCATGAATACTCCCTGTTATACTTTGGTCCACCCGGAAATAGTTCTTTGATCCCACCGGGTTGAGCAACTATGAGCATTCCATACATGCCCATTTGAACATGCAAAACAGAAGTAACATGACAATGGTAAAGATAGTTACCTGGATATTTCGCTATAAAGGAATAGGAACCCTGCTGGCCAGGCTGAACAAAGAAGGATGTACTTGGAACACCATCATTCGCCTGGTCCACGTCAAGACCATGAAGGTGGATCGTATGGGCCTCTAGAGAAGTATTGTCAAGGATGATCTCTACCGTATCTCCTAACTCGCAATAAATGGTAGGGGAAGGCAGCTGCTTACTAAGATTAACAGGAAGTAATTGTTCAAATCCCCAAATATTCAAGTTTTGGCCGTCTTCCAGAACCGCGACCCCATCCATAAAAGAATCAAAATGGAATACTCTTTTAACCTGGGAGAAAGCCGGGTTAAATGAGAGAATCGAAACAAAGAATATGAACCTTTTCATGGAAAGATCTCAAAAAATAAGAGCATGCCTCCAGGAGAATTTCCTCCAATTGTTGTAGCCACAAGATTATGATCATGAACCGGGTACTCTCCAGGTTGATTTGCAATGAATGTATAAACCTGCCCTTCCCCAGGTTTAATTGGAACCGTATCCTTAATCCATCCTACCCGATTTGAACCTATTGAGGAATACTCCACAAGGACATGGAATCCATGAAAATGTAAGGAATGGGAAAACTGCCCGTTGTTTTGAATGAATATTTGGATCGTATCGCCCACGTTTCCAGACAATATAGCAGCCGAATCATTTTGAATAGCGGGAAAGCTCAATTCATTGATAGAAAAATAGTCAGGTTTAAAACTATCCAATTCAAATTGAGCCCCGGAGCTTAGCATTGAGTTTAGATCGCTTTGATGTTCTCTCAGACTCCAATAGAACCCTGGGAAATCCTGATCCCAAACAACGATCATACCCGTCAAACCCAAATACTCCCCATTTACTATGTCATCATAATATTGATAAACCCCAGGCTGAGAAAAACTTAACCAAAGGAATTGCATCGCCCCCGGTGGAATTATTCCTGAAGAAATGGATTGACCTCTTACCTTAAACTCACGTGGACCAACATCATTATTCGCCAGAAACAATTGCAAACTATCCCCTGGTTTTAAAAGGATTCTTGCAGCTGTTTGAGAAAAAGATGCAGTGTGGTTTAAAGACTTATAAGGAAAGCTAGGACCAGATATTTCGAATTGGATATTCCCTGAATTAAAAAACAAAGTATCCTGAAATGTATCCGCATGAGACCATTGCACAAACAAATAAAGTGCTCCAATTAAAAGGAATTTAATCTTCACTCTGCAAAAATATTCTCTGCTGAATTAGCTCAAAAGAAAAAAGGCCGGCAATGCCGGCCTCTTAATTCTATTTAATAATACTAATCCGTTTGATTGCAAAGGTCTCCCCTCGAACTACTTTGAGAAGATAATTACCTGGAGCAGTATCGAAATAAACATCTGCTTCAATTCGGTCATCACCCTTCTTAAGTTGTTGAGAACTGAGAGTCTTACCTTCCATATCGGTCAATAAGAGAATGATATCCTCTCCACCGGACGGAATACTCAAAGAGATATGGCCATCAGATGGATTAGGGAAGAGCTGGATCTCTGATCCAAACACTTTATCCTCAAGTCCTACATTAACAAATATTGCTTTCGCAGTATCCGATACACAAGAACCACTATAGGCGGTAAGAACCACCAGATAGGTCTGAGTACTGGAATATGTATGACTTGGGTTAGACTGAGTGCTACCAGTGAGATCTCCAAAATCCCAGAATATGCTATCGAATGTTCCACTTATAGCCGAAGTGAAATCAACGGTTGCACCATTGATCGCAAAGGTATAATCAACAGAAGCGGGTGTGCTTACGACCCCTTGAACCTGAACCGGAGCAGTCTGACATCCATTAGCATTGGTACCCTGAACATAATAGGTTGTTGTAGTGCTAATATTTGCAATACTGTATGTAGTTCCAGTATTAACCATATTGGTCAAAGCAGGATCATCATACCACTCAACAGTTGCCGCATTAGAAGTGACCGATAAGGTCATTGGCCCTGCTCCGCAATTCTCTCCCTCCTGGATCGACGAAATGCTTGGCTGCGTAAGGTGCTGAACACATACCTGAGGAGTGACATCATTGGTCGGATCGTCATCTACCGGAATAACTGCCCTGGCCTCAATACAATAATTACCTGGAGTTGAAAGGTCAACTCCTGTAACCGTATAATTATTGGATGCTCCTGAAACCAAAGTCGTAGTGATGGTAGCCCCAACTATCCATGGGCCTCCATTCAGATTATATTCAATATCAAAGGTGTCCTGATCATTTGAACCTTGATTAGTAACTGTAACAACGAAGGATTCATTTGCAGTAAGCCCACAACCTGTACTGATATTTTGAATCTGGCTTGATTCAAGATCATTTGCAGGTGCCTGCTGAACCTTAACCTCATCAATTGCCATATCACTCTGCAGTCCTGTTCCCCTAACTCCAACAAATCTCACTTTAATGGTATCATTGTTAAATCCGGTTAATGGAACCGTCGTCTTGATCCAAGGGTCCGCAGACGCACCTTGTTGCTGTCCGGTAATCGAGAAAACTGTAGACCAACTTGTGCCATCTGAGGAAGCCTGTGCCTTCAGAGTTCCCATTTGAGAACCATACATGTGATAATAGAATACAAGCTGGGGAGTATTCGCAGCTCCCAAATCCATCCAAGGCATTTCAAGAACCGATGAGTCACCAGTAGAACCCCCGGAGCTTTCTAAGTAGACATATTGGCCTGTTCCCGATACATCTCCCGAAGGGCCCGTGCTTCCTGAGCTGGTATTCAAGTCTTCTACGTTCCACCAAGGGGCAGTTGTCCTATCCCTGAACCAGCATTGGTCAATGGTTCCCGTCGCACCACCTGGCGTCCATTGAGGACCATCAAAGGTTTCAAATGTTGGAGAAGCAAAAAGTCCACAGGAAGTGAGGAAACAAGAGGGACCTTCCCAAGCAGAAGTATCACCAGGACCACAAATAGATCTTACGTAGACGCAATAATCAGTATTGGACATCAACCCGGTTAAAGTATGTGGATTGCTATTGGTAAACACACTAGGCGCAGATCCAGGTGTAAATCCCGGAGGTCCGTATGTTATTTCCCATTGTCCAGCAGTGCCAAGTTCAGTCCAACTAATACTCGCGCTTACATCCAACACATTGCTTACGTTAACTGAAGCAACCCCAGGAACCGTCACCAATATAGTCGTGGAAGAAGAATCATTTGAAGTCAGAGTATCTGCCATGGCGTTTGGCATGGTTGACCAAGCTTCGAGTGTATAGGTCTGACCAAATACAAAGTTATTGGTACCCAGAGTCAGTGTATGGCTTGTGGCACCAGTTCCTCCAAAGGTATCCAATGGAGTCACCACGTTAACCGGGGGTTGAATTGCTCCGTTTACAGCCCAGTTAACCGTGAACGAATCAACCTGGGTGATACCAAAATTCAAGATGGTGGCATCAACATTTTGAACTCCGGGACAGTAAGTACCAACTGGTCCAACAGTTACTACACCAATATCATTGGCCGCACCTGATGAAAGAGGAGTAATTATTAATCTTCCCTCTCCTGCAGCGGCAAGAGTTCCTATAGGATTTGCACCTGAATTGAGGGAACCTCCGCCCCCGCCTCTATGGGTACTCGTATTGGAGTTGTTTTGGCCTCCGCCTCCACCTGAATAACCACCACCGCCACCGGATCCACGGAAACCAGTGGAGATTGCTCCTCCACCTCCACCGAATCCACCAGCGTAAGGTGTACCACAACCCGTAGTAAGTCCACCAGTACCTCCATTTAGGAAGCTTAATCCTGATTCTAATCCCGCTCCACAGGTACCTGAATTATCACCATCGGTAAGGAAACCTCCTCCGGCTCCACCTCTGTTATTTCCACTAGGCTGAGGAAGTCCTCCACCGTTTCCAGCCGTACCCCCGATACCAGATCCAGTAACACCATTTCCATTAAGGCCATTTGGACCGGTGCTGGCATTTACATCCGGATGCGAAACACCAGGGTTTCCTCCTCCTCCTCCAGCAATGATCAACGGTGTCACTTTCCTTCCATCAAACATCGTAAAGGCTGATCCCGGATCTATCTTAGCAACGAATGTTCCGCCGCCGCCAGTGGCAGAATTATCTGCAGGATCAAATCCTTCCTGACCGGTCAGGATCAACAGCGTATCTCCTGCAACAAGAGTAAAGTCTCCGGTAAGATTCGCTCCCAAGCCTCCATTAGCACCTCCACCGGCAGCACCAATCGCGTTCAATTGGTATACTCCAGAAGAAGGCACAACCCAGAACTGAATTCCATTATTGACTGTCACATTACCCGCCAGAGGAGTGCCAGCATAGGTTGTATTAGCGTCGGTTTGGCTAGGTCCATTTTGTCCGGTAGCTCCACAAGTACTGAAACAATATGAATTTTGTGGACACAAGAAAGGAGTTGCGAAACTCAAGGGACCTGCCCAGGCTGATGTATCTCCTGTTGGACAAACCTCCCTTACATAAAAGTCGTAGGCAGTCAACGGGGTTAATCCTTGTAGGGTCACGGTCGGGTTAGAAACTGGGGTACCTGAACCAGAGTTAGGGTTCCCAGCAGGAATAAGATTATATAACCAAGAATTGTTCGAGCCCCCTGACCAAACAACGGTAGCTTGATTTCCGAGGATTACCGTAGTCATTAGGTTGGAAGGTGGTGGTAAACTTGATTGAATTATTGTACTTGCAGTATCATTGGTACCAACTGTATCAGTTGATCCATTTGGGTTACTTGACCATACAACTAAATCATAAGGATTGTTGGTTGCGAAATTGAATGAACCAAGAACCACCTGAGCCGTAGTTGCACCAGCCCCACCAATTGTATCTAGCGTACCCGAAAAGGTAGCAGGGGTTTGGGTAACCCCATCCACACTCCAGTTAACTGTTGCGGAAGTAACCGGATTGGTTCCGAAGTTATTTATAGAAACCACTACATTTTGAGGCCCTGGACAGAATACTGTTGGAGAATCAATACTTATAACTCCTATATCATTTGGAGCACCGCTTGAAAGAGTTTTTATGATCACGACTCCATCATTGAACCTCACTCCAGCCTGATTTACCTGATTGGCACCTGAATTAAAGGATCCACCCCCCCCTCCTTCAGGGAAACTTGTCGTTGAGCTACCTGCACCACCACCACCAGAGTATCCACCTCCACCGCCACCACGACGGTTGTTCCAAGAGCTAGCTCCTCCACCTCCACCAAATCCACCTTCTCCACCATTGGTAGGAGCTAAGCCTCCAAGTCCTCCATTTATGAATGCCTGACCACCGGCTGTTCCTCCTCCGTCTCCAAGAAGTCCGGCTCCGCCATCAGCAGAACTTGAACTCGCTCCGCCCAATCCATTGATTCCTCCAGCCCCACTTCCTGGACCATTCATTCCAGCATTACCGGCAGTACCAATGGAAGCGTCAGTGGTAGTTGTATAATTAGGAGCCCATGAGCCTCCTCCACCCCCAGCAATAATTATTGGGTTGTTCGCATTGTCCGTAATGAAGGTTCCTCCACCTCCTCCGAATTGATTGGTACCTGCACCTACTGGTGGTGCACCTTTCTGTCCAACCAAGATCTTAAGTTGTTCTCCACCATTAAACAAGAATTCACCGCTCATTTGAGCCCCTCTTCCTCCGAAGGGTCCAAATCCTTGAGCTCCGTAAACCGTAATCTCATATAACCCTCCCGAGGGCACAGACCAATTTTGGATTCCACCGGTAACAGTAACCTGACCATTTAAATTACTTCCCGAATAAATTGTGTTACAATCGCTTTGGGTAGGGCCTTGGCTGCCAGTTGCTCCACAGGTAAGGAAGCAGTACGCGTTTGGAGGACACTGAAAAGGGGTGATATAAAAAAATGGTCCAGCCCAGGCGGACGTATCTCCTGTTGGACAAACTTCTCTTACATAGAAATCATATCCCGTTTCAGACATCAAGCCGGTCACAGTAGCTGAATTCGTTGCTACCGGAGCTCCGGAACCTGATACCGGGTTACCCGCAGGGACATTCACCCATAGCCACGAATTATTGGATCCGCCCGACCATGTTAAAGTAGCTTGCGTGGCTGATAAGGTTTGAACAGAAATATTGCCCGGAGGTGGTAAGCTTGATTGCATTACCATTGATACGGTGTCATTGCTATTTACGGTATCAGCAACACCATTTGGGTTTGATGTCCAAACAACGACATCGTAAGGGTTATTTGTGGCAAAATTAAACGAGCCAAGGTTTACTTGAGCCGAGCTACTTCCTGATCCGCCTATGGTGTCAAGAGTACCGCTGAATGAAAATGGAGTCTGAGAAACACCATCAACTGTCCAATTTACGGTGGCCGATGTAACCGCATTGGTACCGTAATTAATTATCGTAGCTACTACATTCTGTGGCCCAGGACAATAAACGGTAGGAGAATCAATTGAGAAAACACCTATATCATTTGGGCCTGTCGAAACCCCATACTGCAAGCTAACGGTAACGCAGTAACCAACTTGCAGACCATTTACACAATTGGTCAGAGAGTTTACCCCAGTTCCCGGGTCTACGGTAAAATCTATTTGTCCATCTGCAGCCCAAGCAATTATATTACTCATGGGGATTGTTGTAGTAAACGTCCCTATACCAGAACATTGAGTCTGGCTGGTTGTAGTGCCTAGAAGTGATAGGGATTCATCCAAAAAATCAAGGTATTCAGTACCCGGAGGAGGTCCACCATCGAGATCTCCCTGATAGACAATGGTTAATGTCGCGTCAGAGTTGGCATTTGCCGGAGTATTGGGGAAAATAATTGTTTCGTTTGTCGCAGGATTTGGAGTATTACACTGTTGCGGAAGGGTAACATTATAGTCCTGAGCTTTCAGCAGAAAAGGAAACAAAAGAGTAAGAGATAGTATTAGTTTTTTCATACCACATAATTTCGGTCATTAAAAGTAAAAATTTCGTTCTACCGAGACCAATTAATATCATTATATCTTTAAAAGACGCTCTTTTAATCCCTATGGTTGGGAGATTTTGAGCTGATGAACGCTTTTTTTCTATTTGAGCTGATAAGCTCAAATAAAACCGCATAAAATGAAAACACTTTTAAGCATCCTTTTACCCGTATCTTTTCTGATTTCCTGTAGTCCCAGTATCAAAGTTATCAGTGACCAGGATGATTCCGTTGATTTCTCAAAATATGGTCGAATCGAGTACTACGGATGGGAAAAGCAAAGCGACTCGGTTATGACCCGTTTTGACAGGGAAAGAATAGAAAAGGCATTTGGAAATGAATTTAGAAGAAGGGGCTATTCGATCGTAGAAAAAGGACAAGGAGATCTGATAATCACCCTTTACATCCTAGTTGAAAGTAAAACCTCAACCACAGCCAATACTACTCATACTGGCGGATATGGTGGCTATTATGGCTATGGGCCCGGATATGGCTGGGGAGGTGGTTATTCCACGACTTACATAGACACCTACGATTATAAGGAAGGTACTCTAATGGTTTCAGCTTATGACAAAGAAAAAAAGGTTCTTGTTTGGCAAGCGGCTGGAAAAGGAATTATAAAGGAAAGATCTAAAAATCCAGAGCGCGATATTAATACTGCAGTAAATCTCATCATGCTCAAGTACCCTGTAAAGCCCATAAAATAATCAGTTCTCAAATCGTTTTAAGTCAAACTCCAGGGCATTCATGCACTGAATGCTTCAGGTTTTCTAAGGTATCAATACCACTTTCCCAAAATGATGTCCCTCCCCAAAATATCTGAGCTTTTCCGCTACAGAAGCAAATTCATATGGGCCATCAATGCGCGGTTTCAATAGTCCCTGCTGGTACATCTTTTCAACTTCCTCTAATCCTTCATTGGGCTTCAAGGGTAGAATCATGATATTCTTTTTTCCCATCAGCCTTGCCAGTAGAATTTGGATCATTCTACCCGGGCTGCCACCAACAGAAACATATCTTCCTTCTTTTTTTAGGACCTTGAGGAATTTCCAGGGCAATCTGAGAGTCTTGGCATCCAAAATGAGGTCGAATTTTTCTTCCATTTCTGTGAAATCCGTTTTCGTATAATCTATGACCTTCCGATACCCTAACGATTTCATCTTTTCCAATTTAGATCCATGGTCCACACCAATGGCCTGAGAGCCAATGGCATTAATGATCTGAACGGCAAAAACCCCCATTCCTCCACCTCCACCATTTACCACTACCTTCATTCCCGGCTTGAGCTTTCCAAGTTCGACCAGACCCTGGTACGCCAACAAGGAGGCATGAGGCATAGCTGAAGCCTCCACAAAATCCATTCCCTGGGGAATTTTACGTAAAGCCGAGGACCGGATACATGCATATTCGGACCAGGTTCCCCATCCATAAACAGAAACATCACCATAGACCCTGTCCCCCACTTCAAACCCTTCTAAACCCTCGCCAATCGATTCAATTATACCGGCATATTCGACTCCTGGAATGGGATTTTTTTGTCTGATAAGACCAAAGATCAGTCGATAGATTTTTGGCAATCCCCTTACAAGTCCCCAGTCCCAATCATTGATTGTGGTTGACATGATCCGAACCAGGGCTTCGCCTTTTTTTGGCAGAGGTTTATCGATCTCTTCATAGCCTAAAGATTCTGGAGGTCCATAGCCTTTCATCAGGATGGCTTTCATAGGGAAGGAGAATTTTTTACCAAATTATTATTCCCCGAACACAATAAAAAAAGGAGGGTCCGCAATCGTCCCTGCTAACAGCTCTCAAAGGAAATTCAATAGAGAATAAGCTTTTTGTTTATGGTTTCGGAATAAGGGTTTTCAATAATAAGCTGGTGAACACCTGGTTCTAAATCAAGCAGATCGAGATCAAGAGGAAAGTAATCTATTCTTTCTTTCTCGAAAAGAATTTTCCCTGATGAATTAATGATCCTAAGTCTCGCAGGAAGTTTGATGGAGCTTGAAACATTAAGTTTTGATGTACTTTTTGAAGGGTTTGGAAAAACTGAAATTATCGGCTTCACTTTCAAAGACCCAACGGATAATACTCCTGATTGAACCCCTGTTATCATTCTTATCATGGATGGGTTCAAGGGTCTATTTGGTGTGTTCGTTGTAGGAACGGAGCTATTGATGAAGATGGTATCACCGGTTTTCGAAACTGCTACCCCATTTGGTCTTGAAAATGTGGAAAGCAATGCATTTGAGTTATCCTGATTCCCTCTTTGGCCCGTGCCTGCAATTGGAGTCAAGATCATGGGGCCATCCAAAGGGAGGCTATAGATCCTATTAGTTGAATGACTGGCAATGTAAAGGGTTCTATTTCCTTCAAAATAATCAAGATGACCATTGCTTGGCCCGGAGGTAACCCCAGTTGGAGTTGAAGCCAGTTGAGTAGTGACACCAGAAGGGGTTATTTTCAAAATACTGCCATTGGAAAAATTGGAGACATAAAGGTTATCATTCTCATCTATTGTGATACCGTTTGGACAAAACAATAGTCCACTTGAACTGAAAACTGTAGAGACGCCTGAAGGGGTTACCTTTCTGATGGTATTTGAGCCGCAGTTACATACATAGAAGTTATCCTGGCTATCAAAGACAATACCTACAGGGTTTGATATCCCAGTGCTAGTAACAAAGGTCCGCTGCCCATTTATAACCTTATAAATAGCAGAGGCAGCTATATCGCTTTGGTAAAGAACCCCGCTGGAATCAAAGTCATTTCCGGAAGCTCCGAAGAAACCTGATGAATAGGTGGTAACATTTGCAGATTGATCGATCTTCCAAATATTATGAAGCCGGCCATCTCCCACATCGAGAAAATCTCCAAAATCAGCCACGTATAGGTTTCCATTCTTGTCAAGGCTAACTCCTCCACTCGCATTAATGGGTCCCGCAATGGTGCCTGTTGAAATTTGGGAAAATGAAAAAGAAACAAAAAAGAAAGGTGAAAACAGAAGGAGTAAAAATCTCATGTGTTTCAAGAAGTTCTGTTTTTTTCTCCTTTTCAATTATTTAAATCATGGTTTTTTCATCGATTGAAAAAAGTTAATGTAAGATGACAGACAATTAAAATTCAGGAATAGCCCTTTTTGAACCTGGAATTAAGTTTTTTAAAAAAACATTCTCGATTCCCATTTTCAAAAAGAAGACGAAAAAAGTTTTAATCAACCCGAAGCCATTAACTTCTTTCATCATAGAGGTTTGTTTTGAGAATGTGTTTATAGGTTTGAAACGAAAGAGGTTTAATTTCAATTTTCGGTAGGGCATATAACTTGGTAGATCGGATAAGAAAGTCATGCGTAAAGAGATTCAAAGTCAATATCACCGAACCTCGGATTTCCCCTATTTCATCCACGAGAAAAGATAGAGCATGCCAGGATTCTCGGTAGATAAAAGAAAACTCCTGGTCACTGTCGCTGTAGGTCTTGGCGCAGGATCACTTAGCTTTTCCATTTCCGGTGATTTCCTGTTTCAAGTTTGGGGAATAGCCGCATTATGGATGATTCTATTCCCTCTTTCTGACCGATTGGGTTTGCTTACCGGGTACTGGACCACCTTGTATCTGTATGTCTTTACAGGATGGGTGTCAATCCTATCTCTCCCAAACCTGAGTCAGGGAGAGTTCCTCTACCTCTTTGCCTGGGCCTTATGGGTTGGAGTCGTGATTGAGTTCAGCAGAATGGCTCTGCAAAAAACGCCTAGCTGGGTCCGATTTATCGCTGGATTCGTTTTAGTTTTCCTTGCTCTGCTCTTACCGATATCCTTTGGAGCTCACTTTTTGACCTTTTCGGGTAAAATGGGAGATGAACAATTCAAAGCCTTTCTCCAATCGGGCCTAGGGGAAAGCCAGGAGTTTATAGAATCCTTCCTCCCTTGGTACGGGTACCTATGGTTTATCCTGCATTTGGGATTGATTGTTGTTCTTTCAATCAGGATTGCGATGGGCTCCGGCTTGGCATCAAAGATCAGTGGAAGCACCCTTTCACTAGCGGTCCTATTTCTAGGCATATCCTTTTTCAATCCATGGAGTAAGGTCGGTATGAACGGCCTTGCACTTACAGCTACCCAATCATACGTCAAGGATGTGAAGGATTTAAGATCCAAGCTGAGAGAGCGGAAGTCGGGCTTGGATCTCCCGGTTGTAAAAAAGAAAAATGAAGGAGAGCTATTCATCTTCGTGATTGGAGAATCCCAAAGCAAGAATCATATGGGGATGTACGGTTACCACCGCAACACCACACCCCATCTTTCGAAGATTTTTTCCGATTCCCTGGCCATAAGATTTGACAATGTTTTTTCCTGCCACACACATACCATTCCTGTCCTGACCTTGGCCCTGACCCAGGCCGATCAGTTGGATCCCAATAGTTATAGAAAGGCTTTTTCCATTTTAGATCTTTTGGAAGCTAGCAATTTTGACACCTATTGGATCAGCAATCAAGTCAAAATTGGGGCATGGGACAATCCAATTTCCGTACTTGCTCAACGAGCCGACCAACAATTCAACTTTAATCCATACGCCGGGAAATCGCAGAAATCCAGATATTATGATGAAGTGCTTGTCGAACAATTTTCCAAATTGGTAGATAAGGGTATTGAAAAAAATACTGTCGTATTCATTCACTTGATGGGGAGCCACAGTAAATATGAAAACAGATTCCCTCTTCAATTCAAAAAGTACAAAGGGCCCCTTAGGTGGCATGAGTTTGGAGATGGAAACCTCAATTCCTACTTCATCAACCAGTACGACAACAGTGTCCTGTATACCGACCATGTACTAAACAAGCTAGACTCCATCTGCAAGGGGCTGGATCTGCCCTGGTGTATGGCTTACTTCTCGGATCATGGTGAGGATGTGATCAATGGAAAAGGTCATAACGTAGGAAGTTTTTCATTTGACATGACCCCTGTTCCTTTCTTCCTTAGCTGCTCCCCTTTGTTTTTCGAACGTTATCAAGAGCGGTGGAAAAACCTCGAAAAAAATCGTGCTTCGTTTTTTGTAAACGACCATCTATATGATCTCTATGTCGGATTGCTTGACCTTCAAACCCCTCATTATTCCAGTAAATCGGATCCGGGATCCTCAGATTATAAATCCGATCCTTCCCAGCTAAAACTGATCCATGGAGACAAGGAGCTAACCGATCCCGAAAATCGATTTTATCATCAGGCCGAAAATATTTCGTGGAGTAAAAACCTTCCCCAAAGCCCTTTAATTCTGCCTCATAGGGTCAACACTCAGGGAAAAATGAGCCAGGTGATCTACGATGGCTTTAAGGGTTTCGAGATCGATGTTTTTCTTCATCAAAAAGGAGAGGATTATTTTTTTCATGTGGGACATGACCCAAACCGAATGTCAGGTTATGGTTTGGAACAGTACTTTTCAAGCATCGACATATCAGGAGTTCAAAGAGTTTGGATAGATGTAAAAAATCTTAATTCAGACAACGTATTGCATGCTTTAAACCGTCTTGAAGTCCTGGATTCTTTATTCGGAATTAAAGGAAAAGCCATCTTTGAGTCTTCCATGAAAGGAGAAGCCTTTGCCCGCGTTTCTGAAAGGGGGTTTCACACATCCTACTACCTACCTTACGGCGACTATTTTAAGGATCAACAAAATTGGCCCAGCTATGCCAAAACATTTGCTCAAAGAATAAAAGCTCAAAAAGTGAAGGCTGTGTCCTTCGATGTGGAATATTATCCCTTCGTTAAAACACAACTAGAAGCCTTGATCCCAAAAGATCTCGATTATCATTGCTGGGATCTTTCCCTTCGCCTGAACTCAAAGGACTTTAAATCGAATCTTCAGAGCAAGGAATACTTGAAAGATGCGCGTATCAAGACCTTGCTGGTTGGGTATGATTCTTATTTCTCTTTGTAAGGATCTTTATCTGTTAGTTGAGACGATCAATTGCAGTGTTAGACTTGGTATTTTAGCTCTTACCCCTTTTTCATTGTATTGGCTCACCCCACTGGGGATTCGCCTATCTCTTTGGGGCCATTAATTCCAAGCCCCTAATCAGCCTTTTTGGGTAATTGACGGTTAGATCGACCTCACCGCGTTCGACCCATACGGTTTTGGGAGGCATTTCAACCAATCCCTACCCTAGCAAAGCTGGGGTGGTCTTTTTCCTTCCCTCACCCAAGTAAACTTGGTTCGGTGGGAATAAAAAATCCCGATTCTTTACAGAGCCGGGATTGGGTGAGGTCAGGATCGGGTTCGAACGGACAAAATTAAGTATCATCAAGTATCATGGTTTCCGATATTCCTGAAAAACCTATGACTACGTTGTTAATGGAAAAAGTGCCATCGAGTGGATTATGGAACGGTATCAGGAAAAAACTGATAAGGATAGTGGAATAAAGAATGATCCTAACGATTGGTCAAAAGAAGTTGGGAATCCTAGGGATATCCTTGACCTTTTGTTAAGTGTAATCAATGTTAGTGTTCAGACTGTTGATATTGTTAACTCACTACCCCAATTGGGGTCTAATAACTAGTAATTCTAGACGTAATCCAATGAAAGGGATCTTTTATAGGCCAAATCACCAGAGCTATTTGTCAAGTATTTAGCACCAAATACTTGACAAAGTAAAGCCCAGCAATTACATTTACAGAAGAAAACCAAAAGAAATGAAGGTATCAAAGAAGATAGAGAGGAAGATAAGAGCAATGCGAAGGGGGGCTACCTTTAGATACAAGCAATTAGGGCTTGATAAGTCAGAGTACCAATCGGCAGCAAAGGCAATTGAAAGGTTAATAAAGAGAGGTGTAATAAAGAGAGCATCAACTGGAGTATTCTATAAACCAAAAGAAACACCATTTGGTGAGCTGAAGCCAAGAGAAGCAGAACTTCTAAGACCTTATCTATTTGAAAATGGGAAGAGAATAGGTTATGTAACAGGGACCTCACTTTATAATAAAATGGGATTAACGACTCAAATCCCAAGAAGAATCAAAATTGCAAGCAAGCAAAAGCGAATATCAACCAACCTTGGGGCAACCCCGGTTAAACCCGTAAAGAGTTATGCCGAGGTGTCAAGCAGGAACTATTACCTACTTGAAATACTAGATGCATTAAAAGATTTTGGAAGAATTCAAGACATAGATAAAGAATCTGCTATTAAGCTAATTCTTGAAAGAATAAAGAAACTTTCAAGATCAGATATTTCAAGGATGGTGAAACTATCTCTTAAATACCCCCCAAGGGCAAAAGCACTTCTAGGTGCAATTCTAGAGCAGCTAGGTAACCAACAGGAGATAGTAGAATTAAAAAGCAGTCTAAACCCATTAACAGAATATAGGCTTGGAATCAACGAATCTACCCTACCAACCTCAATGAATTGGGAGATAAACTAAATTGAATCTACATACAAACGCGCCCCTTTTTAGAGATTCAATACTCGCCACATCTGAATTCTTGGAGATGAGGGAAGTATATATTGAAAAAGATTATTGGGTAACATTAACCCTAAAAGAGATCTTCAATTCAGCTGTCGCAGATAGGGTTGTATTTAAAGGAGGTACAGCATTATCAAAATGTTTCAAAGCAATCGAAAGGTTTTCTGAGGATATTGATTTGGTAGTCCTACAGGAAGAAGGAGAATCTGGAAATAGAATAAGAAATAGATTAAGAAACGTAACAAGAGTTGTTGCATCTGTTTTACCGGAGGAAGAAATCGAAGGAATAACCAATAAAATGGGGAACATCCGGAAGACAGCTCATATATATGAAAGAGCATTTAAAGGCGAACTAGGGCAAGTAAGGGGTCGAATTATTGTTGAAGCCTCATCATTAGGAAATTTTGAACCGGCCCAATCAATGAAAATTAGCTCATATATATATGAAATGATGATTTCAAAAGACCAGGAAAAGATTGCAAGGGAATACGAACTTGAGCCTTTTCAAGTTAGGGTTCTTACAAAAGATCGAACCCTTTGTGAGAAAATTATGAGCTTGGTGAGATTTTCTAGGACAGAAGCCCCAATAGAGGACCTAAGGAATAAGGTTAGGCATATTTATGACATCCACCAACTCTTAAAGGATCCTGAAGTTTTGAGTTTTTTTGGTTCAAATAAATTTGAAGAACTCTTGAACCAAGTGGGAATAGATGACTTTGAAGGGTACAGAAATAACAATCATTGGATTCCAGAACATCCATCCAAGGCCATCATTTTTGCAAAATCCAAAGATACCTGGAAAGACCTTGAAGGTGTATACAATGGAGAATTCAAAGGATTGGTAACAGGTGAACTTCCAGCACGGGATCAAATAAATAAGACATTGGAGATGGTTTTCGAGAGACTTAAGGGAATTTCCTGGAATATGGAGGACGCATAAGACCACCTCAACTCACCCCCCTAAGTAAATCTTTATGCTTCGGCGGGGCGGGACCCCATACGGAAATTATTATAACCGTTCCCTTTATTCCACTTTCAAAAAAGAGAATTGCCATCGGTATTAATTCCGGTACTACTTAAAAGAAAACCCCCTCAGAACTAACTGAGAGGGTTTGAGTGAGGTCAGGATCGGATTCGAACCGACGTACGAGCTTTTGCAGAGCCCTGCCTAGCCGCTCGGCCACCTGACCGTTTCTTTATAATGAATCACCAATGCAATTGGCCTTCGCCACAAATCTAAGACGCCAGATCTTTAGTTCGGATGCCTGGTGAAAAGAAAATACCCGGATCCTTTAGAAATCTATTCGACTCCCTCGAAATCCGGGTATTGAACTATTTACTCAGCCGCTTCTTCTTTAGAAGCAGGAGCCTCTTTCTCATCAGTGGCTTTGTCGGCTTTCTTCTCGGCACTTGCTTTGGCAGCCGGCTTCTTAGCCTTGGTAGCTTTCTTCTCCTCTTCTTCTCCCTCCTCCTTAGCTTTTGCAGCTGGCTTAGCCTTTGCCTTCTTCTCCTCAGCCGCAGCAGCCTTGTTAGCCGCTGCTTGATTTTCTTCCATCTGCTCTTTCAAAGCACTCAAAGCGTCAAGTTCACCCAAGGTGGTCTTTTCAACCTCAAGGTTTACTTTCTTGACAGCTTTGTTTGACTTTCTTCCCTTCTTCTTAGTGTCAACGGTTTCCTCAACCTCTTTCCAGGTCTTGGTATGCGACAATAAGATCCTTCTTTCTTCCTTATTGAAATCAAGAACGACGAAGTCCAATCCTTCTCCAACCTGAACTTTAGATCCGTCCTCTTTTTGCAAATGCTTCAGATTTACATAACCTTCGATTCCATATTGCAATTCAACTCCAGCTCCTTTATCGCTAAGTTCAAGAAGCGTTCCTTTTTGCTTGGATCCAACCTGAAATACATCTTCAAACGCATCCCATGGGTTTGGCTCAATATGCTTATGACTCAAGGCAAGTCTTCTGCTTTCAACATCAAGCTCAAGAACAATCACTTCAAGTTCCTCTCCTACTTTCACAAACTCAGATGGGTGTTTGATCTTCTTGGTCCAGCTCAGGTCTGAAACGTGTACCAAACCATCAATACCCTCTTCCAACTCTAGGAACAATCCATAATGGGTCATGTTTCTGACCACACCTTTGTGCTTGGTTCCAACGGCGTATTTCTCCAATACCTGCGCCTTGGTCCATGGATCCTCGGTCAATTGCTTGATACCCAAGGACATTTTCCTTTCTTCTCTGTCAAGTGAGATAACCACACCTTCGATCTCATCTCCTACCTTGATGAAATCAGATGGATTTCTCAGGTGCTGGGACCAGGACATTTCAGAAACGTGGATCAAACCTTCAACTCCAGGAAGGATCTCAAGGAATGCACCGTAATCAGCAACATTCACGATCTTACCTTTCACTTTGGAGCCAACTTCGATATCCTTTGGAAGAGAATCCCAAGGATGCTCGGAAAGTTGCTTCATTCCAAGAGAAATCCTTTTCTTCTCATCATCGAAGTCAAGAACCACAACCTGGACACTCTGATCCAATTTCAATACTTCTTCAGGGTGGTTGATCCTTCCCCAGCTGATATCAGTAATGTGAAGAAGACCGTCAACACCTCCAAGGTCGATGAATACACCGAAGTTGGTCATATTCTTAACGATACCTTCAAGCACCTGACCCTTTTCAAGGTTGTTCAAGATCTCGGTCTTTTGCTCCTCAATGTCTTTCTCGATCAAGACCTTATGAGAAACAACTACGTTATCATTTGAGTAATTGATCTTTACAACCTTAACCTCCATGTTCTTTCCAACGAAAACGTCGAAATCCCTGATCGGCTTAACATCGATCTGAGAACCTGGAAGGAATGATTCCACACCGAATACGTCCACGATCAAACCTCCCTTGGTCCTTCTCTTAACGTATCCTTCAATTACAGTGTCTTGCTCATGGGCATTCTTAATGTTCTCCCATGCATTGACAATATTTGCTTTTCTTCTTGAAAGAACGATCTGGCCGTCTTTGTCTTCCTGAGTTTCCAGGTAAACCTCAACCTCATCACCTTCTTTCAATTCGGTATCCTTGAATTCAGATTTCGAAACGATACCGTCAGACTTATACCCGATGTTCAGAATAACATCTTTTTCGGTTATTCCTACCACAACACCTTTGATAACAGCTTTCTCTTCCACCTGGCTAAGGGTATCAACGTAAAGCTTTTCCATTTCCTCTTTCTCCTTATCAGAGTATTCGTCTCCGAATCCTTTGTCGGAAAGAGAATCCCAATCGAAGTCGCCAGGACTTGGCTTTTCGGTCTTCGCTGGTTTTTTGGCTGCGGGTTTTGATTTCTTTTCTTCAGAAGCTTCAGCCTTAGCTGGTTCTTCTTTTTTTGATTCTGCTTCAGCAGGAGCTTCTTTTTTCTCAGCTTTTGGTGCTTCAGCTTTTTCCTCTTCTGCAGCTGTAGCTTTTTCGGAAGATTCTTTTTCCTCTCTTTTAGCTTCAGCCTTAGGAGCCTTCTCCTCAGCTTCTTCTGCCTTTACTTTTTTGGGTGCTTCAGCTTTTGCTTCAGCGTCTTTGGTCTCCTTTTTTGACGCGGTGGAGTCCTTGGCCTCTGCTTTTGGAGCCTCCTCGTGCGCTACTTCTTGAGCAGCTTGTTCTACATTATCTGTTTTTTGTTCTTCACTCATAAATTTAATCTCCTTTCTATGGATTCCTTTCTAGCTGATTTTCAGTTGTTTATATAGTATTCAGCAAAAAAGGACTGCAAAATTAGAAAAAGAATAGAAGAATTACCCGTTTCGAGCTCTAAAAGACCCTTCTAAGGCTGTGAAATTGATGGGAAACCCTGGAATCCTGGTCTCTGATTATTCCTTCAAGTCTAAAGCTCTCTTCTTTTACCCAGCCACTGGCATGGATTATCGAATCTTTTCCTGAGAGGATCCCAACATGTGTAACCTTGTCAGACTTCACAAAAAAAGCCAGGTCCCCGGCTTGCCTATCCTCAAAGGAGATCTCTTCCCCCTGGCCTACTTGCATGCTTGCATCCCTTTTTAGCTCCTTACCCAAACAAAATCCAATGGATTGGACCAAACCACTGCAATCAATGCCGGCACCTGATCTACCTCCCCACAAATAGGGCGTGCCAATATATTCCCTGGCAAGATTTACCGGATCATCCATATATAATGAAGATCCCTGTTCAAGCTTTCCTTTTGGAATTAAACTTCCTCTCCAGGCTTTTAAACGGTAGGAACCAAACCCGATCAGAGCCTGGTCTTGTGAATGGAGAACCTCAAAGCCCTGGTTAAATTCCTGATCGATTTCAGGATAAGCATCTATTTGGACATTATCAGCAAAACCCTGGTAAGAATCATGGAGCAATTCGATCTTGCTCCAGCTTTCACCTCTTTCGAGGACCTTGAAGGGTTCACCAAATAGGACCTGGTTGACCATCTCGGCTCTTTCACTTCCTTCGGCTCTCATGGGCATATGCGATATGCTACAACGCCTTTCCATTATTTCAATCTAGCCCTTTCCAGCTCTCTATCCGTATCCTTTTTCTTGATCGAATCCCGCTTGTCATGGATCTTCTTTCCTTTCCCTAAGGCTATTTCAAGCTTGGCATAACCGGTTCCAGAGATGAACAACCTTAATGGAACCACGGTCAGCCCCTTTTCTTCAAGCCTTTTTTTCCATTTTGCTGCCTCCGCCTTTTTAACAAGAAGCTTTCTTTCTCTAAAAGGCTCATGGTTAAAAGCTCCCCCGAAGCCGTATTCCTTTATATGAAGGTTCTTAACATAAAGGTCTTTGCCCTTGAAAAAACAGTGAGCTTCTGCAACTGAAGCCTGGCCTTCCCTGATAGACTTGATCTCAGTTCCGACCAACACCATACCTGCAACCAGCTTATCAAGGATCTCGAATTCATAATTCGCCCTGCGGTTTTTAATATTGATATTGTTATCGGACTTGCCGGCCATTTTAATTTCTTATTTGATCAAATCTTTGAGTCAGGATCTCTCTATTAAGGACCTTCTGACCCGTATAACCAGCACAGATCACTCTATCTCCCACCTTGGCAATTACATCGCAAATCAATTCATTGTTGATCCAATCATTGTAAATAGCTTCCAATTCGATCTTTTCTCCAACGAAAGCAGGGTTTATATGCTTCAATTCCAAACGAGTTCCTATTCCTTCCTCACCCTCCTCTTTCATTTCAAGTACGAACTGCCGGGCTACCCATTCCATTTCTTGGGCAAGCCTGAAAGTTGAACATACCTCATGCACCACGCCGCTTTCAAATTGTGCAATGTCTTCCTGCTTTACTTCAAAATTGGTATGCTTCAGATCACCCTTTTTAAATGGATTTTTCATGATTCAAATTTCACAAGCAAAACTAAGGATAGAATCTGTGCAAAATTTGAAAACAGTTTACAATAAAAATCTACCTTTGCGCCCCGTACATGGCTGACAAAACGAAATACATATTTGTCACCGGCGGGGTCACCTCCTCACTTGGTAAGGGCATCATTTCAGCATCTCTGGCTAACATATTACAGTCCAGAGGTTTACGCGTTACAATTCAAAAATTTGACCCCTATATAAATGTGGACCCCGGCACCATGAATCCCTATGAACATGGGGAATGTTATGTGACGGACGACGGTGCCGAAACCGATCTTGATCTTGGACATTACGAGCGATTTCTAAATGTTCAAACCTCCCAGGATAATAATGTGACCACAGGAAGGATCTACAATACTGTGATCAACCATGAGAGAGAAGGAAAGTATTTAGGGAAGACAGTCCAGGTGATCCCTCATATCACCGATGAGATCAAAAGAAATTTCCAGATACTTGGAGAGTCAGGTAAATACGATGTAGTGATTACTGAGATCGGAGGTTGTGTTGGAGATATTGAATCCCTTCCCTTCATTGAAGCCATCAGACAATTCAGATATGACCTTGGTCACGAAAACTGTGTTTCCATACACTTGACTCTTGTTCCTTATTTGAGTGCCTCAGGTGAGCAAAAAACCAAACCAACCCAACATTCCGTCAAGACTCTTTTAGAGGCAGGAATCCAACCTGACATTCTGGTCGCCCGAACCGAAAAACCAATTAGCCAGGAAATCCGGAAAAAGATCGCCCTGTTTTGTAATATCCCTTATAACAGCGTGATTGAAGCAATTGATGCAAAAAGCATCTATGATGTCCCCATTTTGATGCTTAAAGAAAAGCTAGATAAAAGAGTTCTAAGTGCTCTTAAAATCAAGAACAAGGAAAATGCTGATTTAACCGACTGGAAAGTCTTCCTGGGAAAACTCAAGAACCCAACAAGTGAAATCAGGATAGGGCTGATAGGAAAATATGTTGAGTTACAGGATGCCTACAAATCAATAAATGAGGCTTTGATTCATGCCGGAGCCCGAAATGAATGCAAGGTTCATGTAGATTGGATCCATTCAGATGGGCTGGACGCGGATAATATCGAGAAGCAATTAAGTGACCTGAATGGGGTCCTGGTAGCCCCAGGATTTGGTGAAAGAGGTCTGGAGGGAAAAATAGCCGCTTGTAAATTTGCCAGGGAAAATGGAATTCCTTTTCTGGGAATTTGTTTAGGTATGCAATGCTCGGTGATCGAATTCTCAAGGAATGTTCTTAAGATCAAGGACGCGGCTTCGGCTGAAATGGAAATGAAATCCAAAAACCTTGTGATCGATCTAATGGAGGAGCAGAAAAATATTGATCGTAAAGGCGGAACAATGAGGTTGGGGGCCTATGACTGTAGAGTCAGAAAAGGTTCCAAGGTCCACAAGATCTATGGCAAAGAAAAGATCTCAGAAAGGCACCGCCATCGATTCGAATTAAATAATAAGTATGTAAAAGACCTGGAAAAGGCAGGGATGTCAGCTGTTGGGATCAATCCTCAAAACGATCTGGTAGAGATAGTTGAGGTGAAAGATCATCCTTTCTATATTGGGACTCAATTCCATCCGGAATACAAAAGCACAGTTTTAAAACCACATCCCTTATTTGTCTCTTTTGTAAAGGCAAGCAAACAATACCACAAAAACGGGTCAGCTAAAAGCGAATAATTAATGGACAGGAATCAGGCCACGGGCTTATTGCTCATTTCCATCCTCCTGATAGGATACTTGTATTTCTTCAGTGATCCCATTCCACAGGAAGAGGGACAAACTCAGACGGAGACAGAGCAAGTTGAACAAAGCGAGGAAAGTGCAGATCAAAAAACAGAGTCAGTATCACCGACCAAGGAGCCCGAAGAGGAGCTGGTCAGTGTTGATAGCGCAAATCCCTTCTTTGATCTACTGCATGGAGAAGAAAAGACTCTTTCAATAGAGAATAAAGAGCTTATCGTTGAATTTTCGACCCGGGGAGGCAGCATAAAGAAGGTAACCCTAAAGAATCACAAGACCTATAAAAAGGAAACCTTGGTCCTTCTCGATGAAGGGTCAAGCAAAATGAGCATGATGGGATCCTCAAGCAGTTCTCCACTTCTGGATAACTCAGGAGTTTATGACCTCTATGGATTCTATTATGAAGGTAAAACCGGAAGCGAGATCCAGGGAGAGGATACCTTGAATTACATCTTGTTTACAGCCGATCATAAGGGTGGCAAGATCCAGCAAAAATATTCCTTAAGAAATGGAAGTTTTGAGTTGGAATACAACCTGGATCCAGGGCCTCTTAGCTCCAACGAAAAAGAACTCTTGACCTTCCAATGGAGAAATGACCATAAGAGGTTTGAAAAGACCATGGATCAAAGTCGGAACCAGACCTCTGTGAATTATTATGACAGAAATGAGGATGTGGTATCGGTTTCAAACGATAATGACCCTGAAGAAGAATCAGAGCAAGCCAGTGGGATCAAATGGTTTTCGCTAAAACAAAGGTTCTTCAATGCAGGATTCATAAGCCCATCTTATATGGGCAAAGGAATATTCTCAAGCCAGTTTGACCCTGCTGACAGTTCCATTATCAAAACCCAGCAAGCAGATGTTCAGATCCCCGGGAAGCTTCTGGGAATGGATAAAGACCCATTCAGGTTTTACCTGGGTCCTAATAATTACCAAGTACTTAAAAAAGTTGACAATGGATATGGTGAAAACGTGTATTTGGGCTGGACAATTTTTGCCTCCGTCAACAAATACACGGTAGTTCCTTTCTTCAACTTCCTTGAACGCTACATCAGCAACTATGGCTTGCTGATATTTATACTTGTACTTGTTGTTAAGCTCATTCTATTCCCGCTTAGCTATAAGTCCTACACCGGTATGGCCAAGATGAAGGTCCTCAAACCTGAGATCGAAGAGATTAAGGAAAGAATCGGTGATGACCAGCAAAAGGTGCAAATGGAGACCATGAAACTTTACCAGCAGTTTGGTGTAAATCCTTTGGCAGGTTGTATTCCAGTAGCCCTGCAAATTCCAGTTCTTTTTGCCCTTTTCAATTTCTTCCCAAATTCCATAGAACTAAGGCAGCAAAGTTTTCTTTGGGCCGACGATTTGAGCACCTATGATTCTATTCTTGATCTACCATTCAACATTCCATTTTACGGCGATCATGTGAGTCTATTCACTTTGTTGATGACCGTTTCGACCATAGCCTATACCTATGTTCAGAATCAGAATAATCCTATGCAACAGCAAGGTCCAATGAAGACCATGCAGTACTTCTTCCCTATTATGATCATGTTCTTCCTGAACAACTTTTCTGCAGGACTGACCTATTACTATTTCCTTTCAAACATTGTAACTATTGTTCAGCAGTTTGTAATCAGGAAGTTCACAGATGATAGTGATATCAGGGCCAAACTTGAACAAAAACATCAAAGGAAGAAGACCAAAAAGAAATCGAAGTTTCAACAGAAGATGGAGAATGCCATGACCGAGAAAGTTGAAGGTCAAAACAGAGCAATGAGGCGTCAATTAGGAAAAAAGTAAGCTTTTTGAAAATCCATTTTATTTCTTGTGCTCTCGCCGCTATGGCGATCCTTGTTCTATTTGGAAAGGGCTATTCCCAAACTCCTCTTGGAATTAAAGGAGGTATCCAAACGGCCAATCTTAGCAGAGAAAGTTCAACTCTGGGAAATGAGATACCTGGATTTATGATTGGGATGTTTTTTCATCCCGTCAATAAACATCCTATTACCGGAGAATTTGAGATCCTGATCACAAGAAAGGGAAGTGAGAATTTTGCAACCACATATTTACAGGTGCCGATTTTGGTAAATGTGAAGATCGCAGATCGATTCTTCTTAGGATTAGGGGCTTATGGTGCTGCGAATATTGGAGGGGTGGATGATGTCAACTATCAATTTCTGGACTTTGGTTACATTGCTGAATTGGGATATTGGAAAGAAAGGATTGAGTTGGGGCTAAGATTCGAGAAGGCACTGTCAAATTCTTTTTCGCTGGATTTTTTCAATTTCAAGAACAGGGTCTGGGCTCTATATCTCGGATATCATCTCTAAGAACCTGAACCTCAGGGGGTTTTTACGCTGTGGATAAAATGTTGATAATCAACAAATTATCCACAATTTTTAATGTTAATAACTTGGGTAAAAAGGGTCAGATATTCTTATAATTTTGCGCTCTTCAAATAGCTTTTTTAGGGAAATCTTATGGGAAAGATCATAGCAATCGCCAATCAAAAGGGAGGGGTAGGAAAAACAACCACGGCAATAAATCTTGCCGCAAGCTTGGCTGTTTTGGAATATAAGATCTTGGTAGTCGATGCTGATCCCCAGGCAAATTCAACCTCAGGATTGGGTCTAAATCCAAAGGAAATCAAAACCAGTGTTTATGAATGTATGGTGGATGGCTCAGAAGTAGAATCTGCCATCAAGCCTTCAAGCATAGATTTCCTTGAAATCCTACCCTCTCATATTGACCTGGTTGGAGCAGAGGTTGAAATGATTAATCTTCCAAATCGGGAGGAGGTAATGAAAAAAGTGTTGGGCAAAGTCAAAGACAAATACGATTTTGTTATCATCGATTGCTCTCCTTCCCTGGGATTGATCACCGTAAATTCCTTGGTGGCCGCCGATTCCGTTATCATTCCAATACAATGTGAGTACTTTGCTTTGGAAGGACTTGGAAAGTTGCTGAATACCATTAAGATCATTCAAAACCGATTGAACAAGGAACTTGAGATCGAGGGAATGTTGTTGACCATGTATGATGTGCGACTAAGGTTATCCAATCAGGTCGTTGAAGAAGTCAAAACCCATTTTAAGCAAATGGTTTTTAAGAATATCATTCCCAGAAACATTAAGCTCAGTGAAGCTCCAAGCTTTGGAGTTCCAGCATTGGTCCATGATGTAGAAAGCAAGGGAGCTGTCAGTTATCTGAATCTTTCACACGAGATCCTGCAAAACAATGGCTTCGATCCCACCAAAAGAAAAGCTAAATGAGTGCTAAAAAAGTTGGTGGTCTTGGCCGAGGATTGAGTGCTCTACTAAGTGACTCGGAGCGGGTTAATGATAGCCCCGAAAAGCAGATCGTTTCAGGAAGCGATCCGGTGCATTTCATGATGATCCCAATCGATAGCATAAAAACAAATCCTTACCAACCCAGAACTCATTTCGAACAAGAGGCACTTCAGGAACTTTCAGAATCCATCCAGGTTCAAGGAATTATTCAGCCCGTTACGGTCAGAAAGCTTGATAACCATCACTTTCAGCTGATTTCTGGAGAAAGAAGGATGCAAGCATCCAAACTGGCTGGTGCAAAGGAAATACCCGCCTTTATCAGGACTGCCAATGACCAACAAATGTTGGAAATGGCACTGATCGAAAATATTCAAAGGGAGAACCTTAATGCAATTGAAATTGCTCTGTCCTATAAGAGATTGATCTCAGAATGCAATCTTAATATGGAAGAGATGGGTGCAAGAGTTGGAAAGAAAAGGGCGACAGTGAACAACTATCTCCGCTTACTACGATTGCCACCCGATATCCAGGCGGCCGTAAGGGATGGGCAAATATCTATGGGCCACGCAAGAGCATTGATCACTCTTGAGAATATCGACCAGCAGATTGGCCTGTACCAAAGAATTCTGAAGGAAAAATTAAGCGTAAGGAAGACAGAAGAACTGGCTTCCACGGCCGGCAAAAAATCAAGCGGTTCAGGCTCTTCCTCAGGGTCCAGCAAAGAAGAAGATCCGCACTATGCAGCCTTAAAAAATCGCCTGGAATCACACTTTGGCACGAAAGTTTCGGTTAAATATGACAAGAAAGGAAAAGGGCAGATTTCCATACCTTTCCTTGATACTGATGACCTGAATCGCATTGTTGAAATCCTTGAATTATAAAGGCCCTCTATTTCTGATCATTTTTCTGATCACATCCTTTCTAAGTTTTAGCCAAAATCAGGAAGACTTACTTCCCAAAGCCGCCAAGGAAAAAAAAATAAGGGAATACGATCCCAATAAGGCTGCTCTTTGGTCGGCAGTACTTCCAGGAGCAGGACAGATCTATAACGGAAGAGTTTGGAAAGCACCCATAGTTTGGGGTGGCCTGGCCACCTTTACTGCACTGGCCATCTGGAATAATAATGCTGCAAATGAATATGCAGAACTAGCCAAAAGAGCAGAAGCTGAACCTGATAATCCCGAGTTAAGGTCTGCTACCGCCTATGAAAGAGGAAGAGATCAAGCCATTAGATATCGAGACTTGAATATTATTCTTGGAGCACTTTGGTATGGCTTAAATATTATGGATGCATATGTAGATGCACACCTTAAAGAATTCGAAGTGAATGATAACCTGTCTCTACAGCTTAAACCAAAACTTTACACGGACGGCACCCAATTTCAACCTGGCGTAGCGTTTGGAATAAAAATTCGACCATGAGAATTGCAATCATTGGATATGGAAAAATGGGCAAGCAGGTAGAAGAACTTGCTCTTAAGGCCGGACATAACATAGTCTCGATAATTAAAGACTCCCCTTCTTTGGATTCTTTCTTAAATAGCGGTCAGAAAGCTGATGTAGCAATCGAGTTTAGCTCACCTGAATCCGGGAAGCGAAATGTAAGGAGGTGTATTGAAGCAGGTTTCCCAGTTGTCAGTGGCACCACGGGTTGGCAAGACCAGCTAAATGAGGTCGAGGTTCTTGTGAAAGAAAAAGAAGGAACATTTTTCTTTGCTCCCAATTTTTCAATTGGAATGAACCTTGTCTTTAAATTGGCCGTCTTTCTGGGTAAGGCCCAGGATAGATTTCCTTCATACATTCCGGAGCTTTCGGAGGCCCACCACCTTCACAAGAAAGATGAACCCAGTGGAACAGCAATCAAGTTGGCAGAAGAGTTTCTTAAGAATACGAATAGGATTGACGCTTGGGAACTCCAATCATCAAAGCCATCTCAAGTACTGAACGTCCAAGCCAGAAGAGAAGGCGAAGTTATCGGTGAGCATACATTAAGACTTAGCAGTGATTTAGAAAGTCTCTCAATTTCCCATGTAGCCAAAGATCGAAGCGTTTTTGCTGATGGAGCATTAAAGGCTGCCCATTTCATACAAGGAAAGAAAGGTTGTTTTTACATGGATGACCTTCTTGGCTTGTAAAACATGAACATATTTGCACCACATTTCTGAGCAAAATGACTGATACAGAGAAGAAAAAAAGCTTGATGGACTTCTGGCCCTTCAAGAAAAAAGAAAAAGTAAAAAAATCTAAAGGCAAGGAATGGCTTGATTCAATAGTCTTTGCGGTCCTTGCAGCGACCTTTATCCGCTGGCTGGCCGTTGAAGCCTTTACCATTCCTACTCCGTCGATGGAAAGTTCTTTGTTGGTTGGTGACTTTTTATTCGTTTCAAAACTCCATTACGGACCCAGGACTCCAAAGACACCTCTCCAATTGCCATTGACCCATCAGAAGGTTTGGGGCACAGACCTTCCTTCCTATCTGACCTGGGTTCAATTGCCACAATTTCGGCTTCCGGGATTTAGCTCGGTAAAAAGAAATGATGTGGTTGTGTTCAACTATCCAACCGAGCTCCAATACCCGGTAGATCTTAAAACCAATTATATCAAGCGCTGTGTTGCTGTTGGAGGGGATACACTAGAGGTGCGCGAAGGAGATGTATATGTTAATGGAACTTACTCAAGCTTTCCTCAAAAAGCTGAGATCCAATTCAATTATCTTCTCCAAACCCAAAGGGTGATCAGCAAAAGGAAATTCAATGAATGGGAAATTTCTGAGTTCAACAGAACACAGAATGGCTACCTGGTAAGAACCACCGCGGAAACTGCCGACCGACTTTTGGATTCCAAATTCATTGAGTCCGTTCAAAAGATCCTTGTTCCAAAAGGCCGGCCTGATATCAGGGTTTATCCATTTGATCCCAATCTTACCTGGAATCAGGACAACTACGGACCCCTAGTCATTCCTAAGCGGGGAAGCAGCTGGAAAGTTGACCGAGATTTTGTTTATCGCTATGGAATAGTTCTTAAAGATTACGAAGGCCTTGAAAATGTTGAAGTAGGGGAAGACTTTATCAAAGTCGATGGAAAACAGATTGAGTCCTATACCTTCAAACAGAACTATTATTTCATGATGGGTGATAATCGACACAATTCTTTAGACAGCAGGTTCTGGGGGTTTGTCCCGGAAGATCATGTAGTGGGAAAGGCTTTATTGATTTGGAATTCGATCGATTATGATAAGCCAGCGATAAGGTTCAATAGGTTGTTCAGCCTTATAGAGTAAGACTCCAATCAATGGCTTCAATTCCATTTGATTCAAGAAAGGAATTGCATTTAGAGAAAGGTTTTGACCCGAAAAAACCACGATTAGCAGAAAAAGGCGATGGATGTGGACTCTGGATCACATGATGTCGATTTCTATCGATCACCTCCCCCTTCCTTTGGGCATAAGCTCCCCAAAGAATAAATACAAGATTGGACCTTTCTTCCGAAAGCTTCTCAATTACAGAGTCTGTGAATTCTTCCCAACCTTTTCCTTGATGAGACCCGGGTTGATGTGCTCTTACTGTTAAGGTTGCGTTCAGCAACAATACACCCCTAGCTGACCATTCACTTAGGTCACCGCTTTCCGGTGGTGAAAGGCCAAGGTCAGAATTCAATTCTTTAAAAATGTTTTGGAGCGAGGGCGGGTGTTTTACTCCTGAGTTTACTGAGAAACATAAACCATTGGCTTGATTCTCACCATGATAAGGATCTTGTCCCAGGAGCACAACTTTGACCCTCTCAAAGGGGCAATGGTCAAAGGCATTAAAAATTGTGGAGGGAGGAGGAAAGACTTTATGATCTTTGTATTCCGATCTGACAAAGTCAGTGAGTCCCTTGAAGTAGCCTTTTTCAAATTCTTGCTCAAGAGCTTTTTTCCATGATTCTTCGATTTTGACCTCAGCCATAAGGATTTAATTTCAGATGCCAATTAACCAAATAATCAACTACTTTTGAACAGATACGCATCCAATGGAATAGTCACCTAAAAACGCTAAAAATGATGCGCTTAGTTTTATCTACCATAGTAGTATTTCTTTTTCCGGCAATTCTGTTTGCTCAACAAACAGCCACCACCTCTGATGGAAAAAAGGTTCTCTTATTTAAAGACGGGACCTGGCAATATGCTGAAAACCTAACTCCAGATATTTCGGAGAATTGTGAGGATTATGTTGGATACATAGAGGACAAATCTGTATTGTCAGGAAAAGTAAAAGTTTCTATTAATACAGTTTTCATTGGAGAAACAACCGATGATATTGGCTTTGAGGTTTTTATGGTTCAAGATGTGGAACACTTGTTACTAGATATACAATTGGTTGGGGAAAAAATTTGCTTTGAAGAAGGAGAAATGGGAGTGTTTACTTTTGAAGGAAACCATGATGTTAAACTTCAGAACATTATTTCTAAGAATTGTGAGAGCCAAGCACAGTTTCTAATCAAACTAAAGGATAAGGAAGCCTTAAAAAGATTTTCACACCACAAGCTCCAAAAGCTCAGGATATTCCATAAGGAAGGTTCAGTTGAACAGGATGTTCAGGAAGTAGCCTCCTCTTCCTTTCAAAAGACTTTTCAGTGTATGCTTGGAAGGTGATCAGGCAAGTATATGCTTGAACTTTTCCTGATTTTCCAGAACGTACTTTGGTAATGTTGAATCCGGCTTCCTGATCTCAAAAAGGGTGTCTTCATTGGGAATGACCGATGTGCCATGCTTCATCATTTCGGCGATCTCCTCAAGGGAAGCGTCATATTCTTTATGAGCATAGGACTGCAGTTTCTTTTTTACCCTTTCTGCGTTTCCTATATAGCTAAAATGCCATCCTCCATCCTCGATCACCTTAATGGGACCTTCTTGGAGATCCCGAAACAATCGGGTTTTATTCATGGTCTTAATTCTCTTCCTAGGAACCATCACTGAACCCCTCCAGAATCCCAGTCCATTTTTATTTTTCTGAGCGGCCAGATCTCTCCCATTGGTATCATAAAAGGTGCAGATGTTATTCAGCCAATAGTTGTAATAACGCTGCTCAAAAATCTTGATCTCTTCGGTGTCCTTATGTTTCTCAACCTCACTCGCTTTTGGTATCTCATCCACATCGGAAAAAATTACATTGGTATCCTCTGGGTACGATTTTACCGTTTTCAGTGGAAATTCTCTCTGCCAGTTTTCATAGAAGTGCGAACCCTTTTTACGAAAGTTGAAAAAGAACCCAGGCCATTTATCCACTACTACATGATTGATCTTTGGGAGGAAGTCTGAGAACTTATCCTTTGCCTTTTCAAAGAAGAGAGGCTTTGATTTATTCTGATGGGTCCTTGTTCCCTCGATCAACATAAATTCGTCTACTACTCCGTCCAACTCATGGAGCCTTATTTCCAGAAGATCCAGCTCATTGAAAAAAATGAAACAATCGATAGTTTTGGCCATGCCTTATTATTGAATTGAACTCCAAATATCACGCTTACACCCCTTATGGATAAATCGAATGGCTATTATTTGCATATGATTTCAACTTTCCCTTACATTTAGTCGTTATTGAATGTAGAATGATGAAAATGGTAACGGCTACCACACATGGAGTTAAGATAATGGTGAAGACCCATTATAAACCGGAGTATTCCAGCCCGGTACAGTTCCATTATGTCTTTACCTACAAGGTCAGAATTGAAAATCACAGCAATTACACCCTGCAATTACTCCGCAGAAAATGGCACATCTATGATGCCAACAATACAGTAAAGGAAGTTGAAGGCGAAGGTGTTGTTGGGCAAAAACCTGTATTGGAACCCGGGCAATCTCATGAATATGTTTCAGGTTGCAATTTGAAATCAGGGATTGGAAAGATGCTGGGCTCCTATGTCATGGAGAGAGTTGTGGATGGAAAAATGATCGAGGTGGATATTCCTGAATTCACAATGGTTGTTCCTTTTCGCCTCAATTAGTGGGTGATCCTTTCTTCAGGGTTTTTTCCTATTTAAACCATTCCTTAAAAGCAAAAAATGAGCATGCACTTCATTCCCCATTCCTTTTTTCCTGGTACAAGGAGGTAATAAAAAACAAGGGAAACAAGGTAGGGCCCGTTTTTCCTGAATCATTGAGAAAGAGATTCCTTTCAGACAATTCCCAGATTCAAGGCCAGGATCATGGAACCGGAGGAGATCAAAAAAGAACCGTCAGTAATTATGCTTCAAAAAGCCTTGGTTCTGGAAAACAGCTTAAGATTCTCAATAGGATGATATCTTTCCTAAAACCCAAATCTGTTGTAGAGTTGGGAACCTGTCTGGGAGTAAGCACTTTCTACTTTCAGGATGCTATCAAATATCCCGTGATATCGGTTGAAGGTAACAGGGGGCTCTTCCTAAAAGCATTGGAAGTTGGCTCAAATTCAGAAGGGATCAAGCCCGATTTTCGACTAGGAACATTTTTAGATCTGCTACCTCAAATACTTAATGAAATTAAAAACCCCTGGTTCATTTATTTGGACGGCGATCATTCATACGATGGGACAAAAAAATACTTTGAGCTAATTGTCGAAAAAGCCCGGCAGGACTGCATTCTGGTACTTGATGATATTTATTGGTCGAAAGGAATGGCAAAAGCTTGGAGTGAGATCAAGGCAGATGAAAGGGTTCCGTTAAGCCTGGACTTTTTTCATTTTGGTGTATTGATCTTCAGATACAATCAGCCAAAACAACATTTTATACTCAAGACCTAATTACCTATACTCCCTGCTCCAGGCAAAATGCTTTTCAATAATCCCCTCTCTTTCCTTGCTTAGAAATTCTAAATAGGCCGTTGAAGCCGGACTTAAATGTTTGTCTTTTAACCAAACGATATTCCATTCTGTTTTTATAGGCAAACCCTTTACAGGAAAAATCTGAAGTTCCCCATTTTGGATCTCGTTTCTTATTCCGATCAAGGGCATAATCGAAATTCCCAGACCGGCAATCAGTGCCTGCTTTACGGCTTCATTCGAAGTTAGAATCAGGCTCTTTTTTGGTTCAATTCCTTTTTTGTTCAAAAAAGCCTCCATGGCTTGTCGGGTGGCCGATCCATTCTCCCTAAAAATCCAGGAAATGCCGTGGTTCTCTTTGAGCTCCTTTGGAGCAGATGAACTTAGGTATCCTGGTGATCCTACTAGAAATAGTTTATTTTCCATCAAGCCCAGACTCTCCAATTTGATCCTTGGAGGGAGAACTGAGACCATAGAAAAATCTACCCGATTTGAATCCAAATCTTCTATTACCCTCCCCTTATTGGTCACGTCCATGTGAAGTTCTATGCCAGGGTATTGCTTAAGGAATTCATCAAGAAAATAAGGCATAACATATTTTGCCGTGCTTACCGTAGATATTGTCAGCTTACCCGATACATAACCCAAATGAGCCATTTTGCTGGCCTCCAATTCGTCCACCTCACTCAAAATCAAGGCTGCCCTATCAGCCAATTCCCTTCCAAAATCAGTTACATGGAGCTTTCTTCCGACTATTTCCACTAAAGGAATTTCAAATTGATCCTGAAGGTTTTTCAATTGAATTGAAATAGCCGGTTGAGTAAGATGTAATTCTTCAGAGGCCTTGGTTATACTCTGTTTTTCCGTGACCTTTTGGAAGATCCTCAGTTGATGCAAAGTAAAATTCATTAACTAATATTTATGATTTTCATAATAAATATAAATATAAATTAATGATTCTTTCTTCACAACTTTGTAAAAAAAAGAAGCATGGAACACGAATTCAAACTCATCGATACAACCTACTCACCTACACAGGCGAAAGAGCTTTTGACCAAGATGATCAAAGAGAAGATGAATTTTTTCAAGCTCATGGATCTTGCTCATTATTCCAGGTATCAGGAAGATCTTGAGCATATCTCAAACAGGATCAAATTGCTTTCAGCCAATATGGAAGAAATACAAGAGTTCTTTTCAGAATTCTCTGACGACTATGATGTCGAAGTGTATTGTCCTGTTCAGATCAAGGTAAGGAAGAAAGAAGATTCCAATTCCGGATCTGCAGAACTTGTAGCTGAGAATTATTAAAAATTATTGATCTCCAAAATGGAGACTCAAAAATGGATTGGTTCAGGTAGCCAGCGAATAGTTATGCTGGCCCTTGCCAATCGGATTCACTTACTAAAATTCCTATCAGATGAACTCAAAAGAATATAAGAAACAACTTGAGATGCTTGGAGACTCTTTGATGAGATGGGAAAAGATTTTGTCTGATTCGAGGAGGATCAAAGATCTTGAAAGTGGGTTATTAAATACCAAGGGGTCGAAGGCTAGTCTAAGTCTCTCCTGATCCGTTAATCTCCTGCGGCATTAATTTTAAATAAGGGGGGTGAGCTCATTGCTCATCCATTCACTAAACCTTGAGGCATGCTCGTACTCGATCCAAGAAAAATAAAGGTAAACTTTACAAGCATTGAAGTTCTTGAAACTGAGCTGAGAAATATTTACAGATTGATCATTTTCAGCAGGGAACACCATGCTGATGATCTCCTGAATGCCTTTCTTCAAGGTATAAATTCATTCAAAGAGCAACTAGGAATAAAAAATGCTCAATTAGAGGCTCAAACACCCGAAGAGGTAAACGAATACCTCAAGAATCTCCAAAAGGCCTTAATCTACATTACAGGAGAAATACGTAACAATGTAAACTTTACCAATCAACTTCAATTGTTTCGACTGTTCAAACTCATTTCTCCTGAAGCACATTCAGAGCATCCCAATCATTATCGTCGAACAGAGGTCCAAATTGGACCGATCCTGTGTCCTCATTCCTCCTATGTTCCCAGCTTAATGGAGGAGCTTTTTTATCGTTTAAACCATTTTCCCCATCCAATACTTAAAGCAATATACTTCCATCATGAAATGATCCGGATCCATCCATTTGTAGACTCAAACGGTAGAGTGGCGCGGATAGGAAAAAACTGGATGTTGATGCATTCTCTTTATCCCCCAATCTTTATCAATACAGGCAATGAAAAAAAAGACTACATAAGGGCCCTTCAGAATAGTTTCCTTCATCTGGAAAAAAACCCTGGACAATGGAATGATTTCACCGAAGCATTCTTTGAGCAGGAAATTGAAAGGTTGCTCAAAAATGTAAGGCTTCTGTATAGGTCCGTAAAAGAATTGAAAAAAAATGAACCTCAACTCGTCAAATAACACAGGACTATTGTCCAACTTAAAAGGGATTGTCCAGATAGCAGTAGGTATTTTTTTGGCAAGCTTGGGGCTGAAAGCCTTTCTATTACCCAATGGCTTTATAGATGGAGGGGTAACAGGCGTGGCAATCATGGGAAATTTATTCCTGGATTTAGAATTCTCCATACTGCTGGTACTTCTTAGCATCCCTCTTTTGCTTCTGGCATACTTTAAGGTTTCCAAGAAATTATTCTGGAGATCGCTCGTTAGCATTGTTTCCCTGGCAGCCGTCATATATTTTGAGAATTTCGAACGGGTCACAGAAGACAAGCTCCTTATTTCAATATTTGGAGGTTTGTTTTTAGGGATGGGAATTGGAATCTCTTTAAGAAACGGGGCCGTTTTGGACGCTTCGGAGATCTTGGGGGTTTACTTCAATCAGAAGTTTGGCTATAGCATTGGAAAAACAATTCTGGGCTTTAATGTGATTTTATTTTCCTTTATCGCAATCCTAGCCTCCCTTGAAACGGCTTTGTATTCAATACTTGCTTATTCAGTTACTGCAAAGGTTACAGATTTCATTATTGAAGGATTTGAGGACTTCATAGGAATCATGGTCGTCTCAAAAAACCCCGATGATATTCGAAAATCCATAATTGAAAATCTAGGAGCTGGCATTACTATCTACAAAGGGATGGGAGGCTTTGGAAAGAACGATTCAAATGAAGATAGCCAGATTCTTCATTCAGTGATAAATAGAATCGACCTTATGAAGGTTCATAAATTGATCGATCAAATCGACAAGCAGGCCTTTGTAGTGGAGTATGATGTAAATAATGTGAAAGGGGGAGTTTTAAGGCGATATCTTAAAGGTTAATTTAGAAATAAGGAACCCGAGAAAAACTCCTCTTCTAGGCTAGCCTTTCTATTCTTTGCCACCAACCCGATCAGTTTAATTCTTGCATTTATATACCTTAACTCGCGAGCATTTACCAGGAAAAGGGAGCTCTCACCAGCATTGAATTTTTCTCGCTCCCCATCCAATAAACCCTGAGAGTCCAGCACAGTTTGGGAAAACAACTCCACCTGATCCTTTGTGGTTTCAATTTTGTTCCTAGCCGCAATTACCTGAAATCCCAGTTTCTTCCTTCCAAAATTTAGCTCGTTTAAAGCTTGGTCGATGTGTATTCCCGCTAACTTGAGGTCTCCCCTTTCCTTTCTTAAAAATATGGGCATTTGGAATTGGACACCAACCATGTAGTTTTCATTTCCGAGATCCTCAGGCAGATTTGCAATCTGAGAACCGGTAAGAGCATTGTATTTCAGGTTGATCACAGGTTTTAACATTTCTCTTTTTAACCTTCTTTCAACTTTCATTTGTTCGATCTTGCCTGTGAAAGCGAGGATCTTTGGATGCGTTGCAACGACCGAATCTGGCTCTCTCCATTGATTGATCCGATCAATTTGATCCACGGCTGTTTCAAATGAAATTGGAATTGCATTTTCATCTAATTCCAAGGGTATCTCACCCTCCGACCAAATGAAAATAGAAAGGTATTCAGTTGCATTCTTGAATTTCAGCTGGGTTTCCTGAAGCAAGAGCTGTCTGTTCTGAACCTGGATTCCGGCTTCAAGCGTATCAATTGAAGGTCTGTCTCCGAAAGTCGCGCTTTGCTTTACTGCCTCAAGTCTTACAGAAGCGATCTCAAGAGCTTCCTGATATACCAATAGGTCGCTGTATGCCTCAAACCAATCCCAATAAGCCTTCCCCGCATCGAAGAGCAATTCATTAAGCATTTGCCTTCTTTCTTGGTCGCTGACAACAAGATAAATTTGGGCCTTTTGGAACTCAGCTCTTCTCTTGTCTATGAATAGTCCCTGCCCAAGCGTAACAGAAAGTCCTGCATTGGTTAGCCCATCAGCAGGTGTAAATCTTTCTCGGTTGACAAACAATCCTGAATTGTCCTCAAAACCAGCCTGAACCTCAATTCCATACCATGTAGGGATCTTTAATCCTGCCCCTCCAATGTCATAATAGTTGACCCCTCTAAATTCCTTGCCCCGATAACCCGCATAAACCTTAGGGTCAAAGGCCCCCCTTGACCTTTGCTGCACCGCATAACCTCGTTCTATTTGAAGATTGGCCGCAACCGCAAGAGGGTGATGTTCCTTGACTATATCCAGGAATTGATCAAATTCAAGAACCTGCTCAATTGATTCAGCTTGACCATATCCCTTTAAAGACCAAATAATTATCCCTATGAATAATAGAGCCTTATTCATTTTTTTCTTTTGAATTCACCGCACTTCCTTGAAGATTGGCTGAATAAAAATCAGGAGGAAAGCCATTGATTTGCCTCCATAATTCGTACCAAATTGGAACATCCTTCAATAAAAGCATATTAACCGTTCCACCTCCAACTCTTAAGGCTTGAGGCCAAGGAACCTCGTCCGGGTCTTTGGATACCAATATCCTAAATAAACCATTCTCACTTATGAAGTTGTCGATTGCAAAAACCTGTCCACCATAGGTTCCAAAACTGGTATTAGGCCAACCCGAGAAGACTATTGCCGGCCATCCATCAAATTGTATCCTAACCTTTTGACCCTTTTGGATCAAGGGCAGATCCATGGGTCTGACATACATCTCAACTGCTAAATCATAGTTTGCGGGCATAATACTTATAATCTCTGCTCCCTCCTTTATGGTCTCTCCTAGACCAGTTTGAATAGCCTTAGTAATATATCCATCCTGGGGAGCAGTGATATAATACAATCCTGTACGAATGGAATAGTTCATGTACTGGTTCTGTAGTTTTGTCACAACAGCCTCAGCATCATACATATTTGATAAGGCGGTATATTTCTCGGATTCTGCCTTGGAGATTTCGTCACGATACTGAGCCCTAATAGAAGTCATTTCAACCTGCGCGTTTATCACCTCATTCTGGCTTGTCAAAAGGTCATTCTTAGCAGCTATCATATCGGCTTCAGATTTCTGGAAAGTCAATCTTCGATTTTCCAGGTCAGTAAGAGATTTTAAACCCTTGTCATAAAGATTCTTCATCCTTAAATATTGCTCTTCAGCAATCTTGTAGTTCAACTCTGCAGCTACTAGGTCAATGCTATCACTTTTTACCTTCAATTTCCCTTGCAAAACTTTGTTTTCAGCCTGTTGAAACTTAAGCTTACTGGTTTCTACCAGGGCATCAATTTGGCTATCTAAGGCCTTGACCTTTTCCATATAGGAGTTTACGGTCATTTCTTTAGCCGTCAATTGTTCCTGGGTTCTGCTTAAAAGTTGGGGATCAAAGTATTCATCCTTGATCTCCGAAATAAAGAGAATAGTATCTCCTTTTTGAACAAGATCGCCTTCCTGGATAAACCATTTTTCTACCCTTCCAGCAATAACCGAATGAATGGTTTGGGGTCGTTGATCTGGCCTAAGAGCAGTTACATTACCACGGGACCAGATGTTCTGTGTCCATGGAACAAACATCAGGATCATACACAATCCAAATCCCCACGTCAGTACCTTTATAGCTACCCTACCCGATTTGCGACTTTCAACCTTTTTTAGAGATGAAAATCCTTCATCCTTGAAGTTTTCTCTAATGCTATTTTTTGAAATATTTAACATACCTGAGGAGTTTAGGGATTTCTATTTAGGCTTTTTCTAGATCAATGGAATTGGGAAATTTTGCTTTTACCGCAGGATCTTCTGAAACACAGACCAAGGTCCATGAATTTTTTTCATCTAATAGAAAATCCAAAATTGCCGTCTTCTCCTGTGGGTCGATATAAGTAAAAGTTTCATCCAACAGGAGCAAATTGGGCTTGTCCGCGATCGCTCTTGCAAGAATCAATTTTTGGACCACTCCTTTTGGAAGATTATCCCCAAATGGAAGGATCTTGGTCTCTAGCCCATTCGGAAGCGATTTAACAAAATCCTTTAAAAAGAGATTTTCAAGAGCCCATTCAATATTTGGAAGGCCAGCTCTTTCCCTCCCCGCAGCAATGTTTTCATGGATGGTTCCTTCAAATAATTGAACTGTTCCCATAGCATCTCCAATTGAGGACCTAAGAGTTTCAAGACACAGACTACCCTTGGGGTTCCCATCATAAGAAATACTTCCATCCTGAATATCATAAAGACCTGCAACAAGATTCAAGATGGTCGTCTTTCCTGATCCGTCTAAACCGTTGATAATAACTTTCTTGCCTGGATCAATCTTGGCACTAAAGTTTTGAAGGATGGAATGTTCTGTATTTGGATACCTGAACGTGACATTCTTAAATTCCACTTCCATTCCTTTTTCTGATTCCGAAGGCTTCATGCCTCCCGATTTTTCCAATTCAAGGTCAGTTACCTGCCCGATCTTTTCAAGAGCTGTAAAAACGTCGTAAATAGTATCAAGACTTAGAACCAGTTTTTCTACCGAGTTGATGACGAGTAGGATAATGATTTCAGCTGCAACGAATTGACCAATATTCATCAACTGCTCAATGACCAAAAACCCACCAATAGCCAGAAGCCCAAAACCTACTAAAACCTTGAAAACAACCATTAAAGAGTATTGCTGAACCAGGATCTGGAAATGGCTTTCCCTGGCATCAATGTATTTATTGACCACCTGATCTGTTTTTGAAAGGGGCAAACTTGACTTACCAGCCAGCTTAAAAGTGTTGGCAGTTCTGCCCAGTTCTTCAAGCCAATGAGCTACCTGGTATTTGTATTTGGATTCTTCAAGGCTGGTATCAAGTCCCCTTTTCGAGGTCAGGCGGAAGATCACAAGGATCAAAAGAACCAATATGAAGCTAAAGGCAATAAAGAACGGGTGATAAAAAGAAAGAAGAAGCAATCCAAAGATCACCTGCAAACTAGCAACAGAAAAGTCTACCAGTATCTTTGAAAGGCCCTTTTGAACTGACATGGTATCAAAAAACCTATTGATCAATTCAGGGGCATAATACTTGTATATCGCCTCCATTTTGATCCGGGGAATTCTGTAAGCAAACTCAAAAGATGAGCGGGTAAATATCTTCTGTTGAAGATCCTCAGTTATACGCAACTGAAAGACCTGTAGAATCCCTGCCAGGGCAAGTCCAATTACCACCAAGATCACAAGAACTATCCAAGAAGTACTCACTTGTCCACCTTGAATAAGGTTGACAATTGATTGAATACCCAGAGGAAGTGATAGAGTCACCAATCCATTAAAAAGGGCATAAATAAGTACGTTTCTGATCTCAGCCTGATCAGGTTTCAGGAGCCTCCAAAATCTCTGATTTGGAGTCAAAGTTTCATTATTCGAATTCATGTTTTTGTGTTTTTTTAGGCCTTCAGGACCTGGGAATAAGCTTTAGGAAATAATTGCCTATACCTCCGGCGGTGGCGAATGAAGCTCCAACAAAGGGCTAGCCCAGGATTTTGAAAGTAGTGAGCCAATAATCATCTGGGATTTGCCAACATAAACTTTTTCAAGTGGGTCCTGAACTTGGACTTCCTTGTTCTCAAGTTTCTTATCTGAACCAGGAGATCTAGTTTCTTCTTCCTCTTGATTCTGCTCAAACTCAACTACTAGGTCCATCCCCTTCCCGGGATTTGGAATCAACTGAATTTGAGGAGCAAGGATCCCGGCGATGATCCCTATTGCCAAAAAGCGGACAAGAATTGCTATTGTTCTGGTTTTCATCATCCTCATCCTTTAGGTTCAATAAGTTCAAAAACCATCTGTTTATAAAAACAGTTGATCGAGTCTTCACCCTTTATATTGTCTGTAAGTCTTGGCAGATGCTGGGCAAAGAATCTTTGCTGGTGGGATCCCTCTATCATGGTAGAGACCAACATGTGTGGGTATTTAAAGTTTGGATTGATCTCAAGAATTATTTCACTAATTCTTCCTACCAATTCCTTATACCCAAGAAAAACACCTTCCTTATTCTCCACATCCACTTCTTTGGTCAGGTAGACCTTTGAAGACTCATTGTAAATTATTCTATTCAGTTTTGATTCTTCAAAGCGATTAAACCAATCTTCCGAATCCTCATTGATCACTGTAAGAAGGTCGATTGCAATTCCTAATCTATCAGCAGGGTCAGAAATGTTGGAAATGGAGAATACTAATCGGTATTCCATCCAGGCCCAATACCATGCAGTTAAATAAAGGAGTAGCTTATGCTTGCTTTCGAAATACCTGTAGATCGATGCTTCAGTGGTTTCGATCTTAGAAGCTAGTTTCCTAAAGGTAAAAGCATTGAAGCCCATATCATCAATGAGATCAATACTTCCCGATATGATCTTCCTTCCAAGATCACTTGACTCAGGATCTTTTAGGTAAATATTAGGATTTACCTGTATCGATATTTTTGGAAGTAAATTATGCATTTAAAAAACTATCAGTTACAAAGATAATAGTATTACTTTCATTATTGCAAACAAGTCTATCGAAAAAAGGTTTAAATGGTTTCATTTTTTTAGTCATTGAGACCCTTTCAGTTTCCTTCAAAATATTTGAGATTGAAATCGCTAATGTTGATGTTTGCCACAATTATTAAGAATGGGACAATCAATTAATGAGGTAAGGGATTTTTGGGAGAATAATCCTCTTTTCTCGGGGGAATCAGAATTCGAACCTGGGTCATTAGAATTTTTCAAGGAGCATAAAAGAGTATACTACGATGATGTATTTGCTGGAAAATTTCCTTCAGATCTTCTTATTCCCAAGCTAAATGAGGCTGATAGAGCTTTGGACTTAGGATGTGGCGTTGGATTCTGGGTGATTGAATTGAAAAACCGGCTACCACAAGTAGAACTTTATGCCGGGGATCTCACACAAAATGCGATCAAAATCACACAAAAGAGATTAGATCAATATAAACTCAAAGCAAATCTTTCAATTCAAAATGCTGAGGCTCTTGAATATGAGGACTCGACTTTTAATCATATTAATTGCCAGGGAGTTATCCACCACACACCAAATACTGAGGCATGTGTGAAAGAAATTGCAAGAGTTTTAAAGCCTGGTGGAACTGCTTTCCTTTCGGTGTATTATAAAAACATATTCATTAGAAACTGGAACCTCTTACGGCCCGTTGGTAAAATGTTGTTTTCCCTTGGAGCACGGTTAAAAGGAAGGGGAAGAGAAAGCATATTTGCTCAAAACGATGTGAATGAGATCACTCGATTGTATGATGGGGACAAGAACCCAATTGGTAAATGCTACTCAAAAAAAGAATTCATTGAAATGTGCTCTCCTTATTTCGAGGTTGAAAAAGTTTTTTTGAATTTTTTTCCAGCAAGATCTCTTCCTTTTCCCATTCCAAAGACAATTCATTCCTGGCTTTCCCGAAGAATGGGTTTCATGATCCATTTGAACTTAAAAAAGAAAGGTTGAGGTGGTTTTTGTATCCTAAACCCTGGTGAGTTTTTGGAACAGCAGCGAAGCCAGAAATCCGAAAGCCGCAAAGATTGCCAATACAACAAAAAGATTCTCATGCCCCTCCCTTCCTGGAGAATTGTCCAGAACAAAACCCATTAAGGGGCCAAAGAAGATATCCGGGGTATAGCCAAGGAGACTCACCAGTCCCACCGCGCTGCCCGTAACACCGAGAGGAACCTTAGACTCCTCAAAAACGGCAAAATACAATCCCCTTAATGCATAAATAGCCGCACTTGTACCGGCAATAACTAAAAAAATGACAGACATTCCGGAACCCACCAACCAGCCAGAACCCATCAATAAACTGAAAAGAACCAACAGAAAAAAGCTCAATGAGAGCATCTTCGAATTGCCGAACCTATCGCCAAGCATACCTGCCCCAAAAGCTGCAAAAGGCCTTACCCAAAAACTCAAGGTTGCCAGGCCCGCTGAGCCCACCTCATTCAGACCAAAAACATCCGAACCATAGAGGGAAATATCGTCGGTGCTTTTATAACCAACATAGGCGCAAATAATTATGAACCCCTGGATCCAAATACTTGGCATTCTAATAACCTCCTTTATTCCGGCTAAACTCATTTGAGGACTTTTTTCCCCTGTTTCTAATTCCTCGGAACTAAAGATCAAAAGAACCAGAAGCCCAACTCCAAGGGTAAAAGCAGAGAAGAACCAGATGATTCCTTTTAGGGCGTTTTTGATCTCAATAGGATCGGAGTTCGCTTTTTCAGGTAGAAAAAGATCAAATAGGAAAACAGCTCCAAGAGCTATTAATGCGGCCAAGAGTCCCCTTCCTGCATCTACTGAACCAAATGCTTTTCCCTGATTGTCACGGTCTCCAAGAACTCTGGTTGCCTTGATCCAGGCGGACCAAAAAAGCAGTATGGTTGAAAATCCCCAAAAGCCATAAAGCACAACCAAAATCTCAAGCGATGGGATCAAGCCTAACCAAATACCGGCCACGGAGGTAAGGAAAAGTGAAATGCTAATCAATGCTTTCGGTTTGAACCGATCAGCTATGGGCCCACCAAAAAAATAGGAAACAAAAGCAATGACCCCGTAAACAGAAAAGGCGGATCCCAGTTCAAAATTGCTTATCTGAAAAACTTCCAAATAGCTGGGCCTAAAGATCCTGGCAACCACAAAAGGGAGAAGGAAAACAGTCTCTCCCGCTAACATCAAAGCAGCAAACTTCAAATAGTTTTTCCCTTTCATCCGGATCTTATGACTTTGAAGCGATGAAAAATAACTCCCTTCCAGTCCGCGGGTCAATTGAATTCATGCATCTTTCCATTTTATGCATTACCAAACCTTTCCCATATATCTCACGATAAACCTTTTCATTTCCTCCAAAGGGAGGGTGGTCATCAAAAAGCGGATCATCAAATAAAACTCCCACAAGTCTGGCGTCTGGCTTCAGCAACTCTACCATTTTTGAAACATAAGCATCCCTCAAAGAAGGATGGAGAGCACAAAAGAAAGTCTGCTCTAAGATCAGATCATAGAGTCCCTTATGGTCAAAAAAATCAGCATGAATAAGTTGATTTGGAGGAAATTGAGGATTCGACTTAGAGAATTTTACCAAGGGTTTCTTTGAGAGATCCAAGACGCTGATATTCTGATATCCCTTTTCAAAGAGATAAGAGGCTTCATAAGCATTGCCTCCTCCTGGAATTAATATCTCTGAATGCTTGTCCGCATGCTTTTCAACATATTCGATCAATGGTGGGGATGGATAACCTATATCCCAGCCGGTTTGATTATCCCGATACCGGGAATCCCAATATTTACTGTCAAGGGAAATTTCCATAAATGATTACTTTGGGAACAGAATTCTGATCTCCTTGGCTCTAAACTACATTTGGATTTTCTTTTTTCTATCAGCCTTTGTCCTGTCATTGGGCAAATTAGTCCTGTCCGGGGATACAAAGATCTTTTCAGAACTGGTCAATTCTCTCTTCTCCTATTCAAAAACAGGGTTTGAGATCTCCCTGGGCCTAACAGGAGTACTTGCATTTTGGCTGGGTCTTTTGAAGATCGCAGAAGACTCGGGAATGATACAGAAAATGGCTAAGCTTATTTCGCCTTTGTTCAGCCGAATTTTCCCTGAGATCCCCAGAGATCATCCGGTAACAGGGAATATCCTGATGAACTTCTCCGCCAATATGCTTGGGCTCGATAATGCAGCTACCCCTATTGGCTTAAAGGCAATGGGGCAATTGCAGGAACTGAACCCAATTAAGGAAAGAGCTAGTAATTCTCAAATTATGTTTCTGGTTTTGAATACTTCCGGCCTTACGATTATACCGGTCAATGTAATGGTGTACAGAGCTCAATTGGGTGCAGCCAACCCAACAGATATCTTCCTTCCGATTCTCATAGCTACCTTTTTTTCCACCATAGTTGGTCTTTTGGTAGTCTCCTTTTTCCAAAAGATCAATCTTCTGGATAAACTCCTAGTAAGTGCCCTGGTTGGCAGCACTTTATTAATTAGCATACTTGTTTACTTTCTGACTTTGATGAGTTCAGAGGAACTTCAATTGGTCTCTTCTCTCGGAGGTAATTTGATACTATTTTCCATAGTAGCCTTTTTTATTGCTTTTGCAGCTTACAAGAGAATTAACGCATTTGAATCTTTTATTGAGGGAGCAAAAGAAGGATTCGGGGTGGCTGTTAAGATCATACCCTACCTTGTAGCCATACTTGCTGCAATTGGAATTTTCAGAACTGCCGGAGGAATGGAGCTCTTATCAAATGGAATAGGAGCTGCAATTGGCTTCCTGGGAATGAATACTGATTTCGTTGACGCATTACCAACAGCTATGATGAAACCCCTAAGTGGAAGCGGATCCAGGGGTATGATGATTGATGCCATGAAGACCTTTGGAGCAGACTCTTTTACAGGAAGGCTTGCAAGTACTTTTCAAGGTTCAACTGACACTACATTCTATGTTTTAGCGGTATACTTTGGTAGTGTCGGGATAAGGAATACCAGATACGCAATGACGGCTGGTTTATTGGCAGACCTGGCAGGGATTGTTGCGGCAATCGTGGTGGCATACATTTTCTTTCATTAACGAATTTTCGAGTCTCATCCCATGTTTGTTTTTTTAGATTTGAAATAAAAAAAAGTGAAAAGATCCTGGATCATAATAATTGTTTTGGTTGTACTCGGAATGTTCCTTTATGGCTCATTCAAAGGGAAATACAACCAAATGGTGACTTTGTCAGAAGAAACAGTAAGAGCCTGGGCAAAGGTTGAAACCCAATACCAAAGGAGAGCCGACCTGATTCCTAATATTGTTAAAACAGTTAAAGGTTATGCGGATTTTGAGCAGGAAACCCTTATTGGAGTCGTGGAAGCCAGAGCTAAGGCCACCAGCACAGAGATAAAAGTTGATCCTTCCAAACTTGATGCTCAATCCATGCAAAGGTTTGCAGCCGCACAAACCCAATTGACAGGAGCTTTGTCCAGACTTCTCGCCACCATTGAAAGATATCCGGACCTTAAAGCAAACATGCAATTCGAGATGCTTATTACCGAGCTGGAAGGTACTGAAAACAGGATCTCAACTGAGAGAAACCGATTCAATGATGTTATTGTTGAGTACAATAAATACATCAAACTTTTTCCGAATAACATATTCGCAGGAATATTTGGCTTTGAGGAAAAAGCCTATTTTGAAGCAAAAGAAGGGGCTGAAGAAGCTCCTGAGGTAGATTTTGAGTAAACAAGACCTTTTCCACGAGGGCGAGATCAAACGCTTAGAACTCGCTATAAAATCAGCTGAGATGCAAACCTCAGGTGAGATAAGAATTCACCTGGAAAGAAAATGTAAAGGGGAAGTTCTGGACAGAGCATCAAAGGTTTTCTCTGATCTTTCCATGCAAAAAACCAAGGATAGAAATGGAGTGCTTTTTTACCTGGCATATGAATCCCACAAATTCGCGATCCTCGGAGATCAGGGGATCAATGCCAAGGTAGCATTCAACTTCTGGGACAAGATTAAAGAACAAATGCAATCTCATTTCAAAAAAGGGGATTTTTTTGAGGGATTGAGTGAGGGAGTATTAGCCGCAGGAAAAGCTCTCCAGGAGCATTTTCCTTATCAAAGAGATGATGTGAATGAATTATCTGACGATATCAGTATTGGGGAAGATTAAGCCTTCCTTCTTTTTACTCATTTTTCTGTTTTCTTTAACCTCCTTTGCACAAGAGGTGCCGGAGATTCCTTCCTCTCCCCGATTGGTGAATGATTTCTATGGCATCCTTGATCACAATCAAGTCGCCTCTCTCGAAAACAAATTATTGAAATACAATGACACCACATCTACTGAAGTGGTGATAGTAACGGAAGCAAGCAGTCATGGAAGAGAGACCATGGAGTATGCCACAGATCTTTTTTCAAAATGGAAGATCGGTAAGGAGGGAAAGGATAATGGATTATTGATCTATCTGGCCATTGAGGATAGAAAGATGGCAATAGTCACAGGTTATGGGTTGGAGGGTGCTATTCCGGACGCCGCAACCTATACCATTAGGGAAAGAATTCTAAAACCACATTTCAGAAATGGGCAGTTCTACGAAGGGCTTGATAAAGCAACTACTGCAGTGTTTCTATTAGCAGCAGGAGAATACACTGCGGATGAATTAAATAATGCATTAGAGAGCCAAAAAGAACCATTAATTGGTTTTGTGGTTGGGATTGCAATAATTATCCTGATAATAATTGTTTCAATGTCCTTTAGGAACAGGGGCCCAAAAGCAATAGGCAGGCCCTTAAGTCCTTGGGAAATGCTAATTTTAGGTAGTGGAATGAACCGTCCTTCAAGTGGCTGGACAGATTTCAGCCATGGTTCCGGAAGCTTTGGAGGTGGAGGTGGATTTGGAGGCTTTGGTGGAGGAATGACAGGAGGCGGAGGTTCTGCAGGAAGTTGGTAATATGTCAGAAAAAGAAAACAAGGATAATCAAGCTGAAGGGCCCAAGCCGGGTTGGGTAAAGGCCATTGAGGAAAACCCTCAGGATATCACCAAACATCTTTATGAGATGTTTTCAAATTCCGAATTCAAGACCAATATTGAGGAAGACTTGAAAAAGGCAGAAAAGAAATCAGAATAGGTCCTGTTTCTCTAAGAAGGCCCTCTTTTCCTCATCATCCATTTTGATTTGTTTCACTATTCCTTGTGCTGTCGGCCTTTGCATAGTGAATATCACAAGAGCAATCCCAAAAATTCCGGTGAATATTACCCAAGAGGAAAGCAGATAAAAGGATACCGGAATTAATGCTGCAAGGAAATGTCCTACCCAAAGCCTTTTCCTCCAAAAATAGAATCGCCTCATTCTATCTGTAAGCTTTTTATTACGGATCTCCTCCTCAAGCTTTACCTGGATCCTTCTTTTGAACAAGAACATGAACAGTGGGATCACCATTAGAAGAATGCCTGCAGCTATGGTCAGGAAAAGGCCGTTCTTGATCAATGGTTCCCCAGGATCAACTTCATTCGAGAAGTAGAAAAAACCAGCTGCGAATAATAAAATGCTCGTTCCAACCAGACCATTAAAGAAGATCTGAATACGATCCATATAGGATTTTGAATTTTTGAAATAGGATGGAATTGCCATGGGCAGCAAAAATATGCACAAAACAAAAACAAGTTTTTCAATGTTGCTAACAAACGTTAGGTTGTATATCTTTGAAAAATGGAATTAGAAGTCCAGCTAGGCAGAAAAAAGGATATTGTGGATAGGGCCACATCTCTGTTTGAAAGGAATGGGTACACGGCTTCTTCTATGCGGGATCTTGCAAAAGATGTGGGTATTGAAGCCGGTAGTCTGTATTCTCATTTCAGCGGAAAAGAAGAGATTTTAAGGTCAATTTGTTTTAAAATGGCAGGAGACTATTTAAACTCCCTGGAACCTATACTTGAATTGGATTTAAGTCCAAGAGAAAAATTGGAATTAGCCATTCAAAGTCATATTCGAGTACTGACCAAAGACCCAAAAGCCTCAAGTGTTTTTCAACACGACTGGAAATATATGACCGGGACGAACCTGGCTGATTTTCTCAGTATGAGACAGAAGTATGAATTAGGCTTTCAGAAGATCTTAAAAGATGGCTTAGACTCTAAAGAATTTCAGGCCGAGGATGAAAAATTCCTTTTATTGACCATTCTTTCGGCAATCAACTGGACAAGTCGATGGTATCAGGCTGATGGCAAATTCAAGCCTGAGCAAATAGCAAAAATGCTCTCTAATATTTTAATTAAAGGAATCTCAAAAGCAAAGTAATTATGTACGGAGGAGGACAAGTATTCGAACCCATGAAAGTAAAGGAGCTTCAAGATGAAGATCCCATCCTGTTAAAAGAATTTGAGGAAAGAATCGCAAGGGGTGAGAAGATCGAACCCACTGATTGGATGCCAGAGCTTTATAGAAAGCAGTTAATCAGAATGATCGAGCAACATGCTCATTCTGAAATTATTGGAGCTCTTCCCGAAGGTACCTGGATCACAAGAGCCCCAGGCTTTAAGAGGAAAATGGCCTTAATGGCAAAGGTCCAGGATGAGGTTGGGCATGCGCAGCTACTCTACTCTGCAGCTGAAACCCTGGGGAAACCAAGGGAGAAAATGATTGACGATCTGATCAATGGAAGGTCCAAATACTCAAACATTTTTAACTATCCTGCTTTTACCTGGGCTGACTCTTGTTTCATTAGCTGGTTGGTAGACGCAGGTGCAATTGTTAATCAATTGGCCAATGCAAAGGGTAGTTACGGTCCCTATGTGAGGGCTTTGGATAGGATCTGCAAAGAAGAATCCTTTCACCTGAAGTACGGACATGATTGTGTGGCAAGCCTGGCCGCAGGTACTCCTCTTCAAAGAAAGTGGATGCAGGAAGCCATCGATCGTTGGTGGGCCCCAATGATGATGTTCTTTGGACCATCTGATAAAATATCCGTTCACAGTGAGATATTAATGAAGTGGAAGGTGAAAATGGCCACAAATGATTCCATGAGGCAGCAATTTTTGGATATGTACGTTCCAAAGATCCTAGAATTGGGATTCACAATTCCCGATGAAAATTTGAAAAAAAATGAAGAGACAGGCCAATGGGAACTAACAGAGCCTGATTGGGAAGAATTCAAAAGGGTTATCAATGGAGATGGCCCATGTAACAAAGAAAGGCTCGCAGTAAGAAGAATGGCAGAGGAAAGAGGCCAATGGGTAAGAGAAGCTCTTCGCAGGCCAAGTGAAAAATATTTGGTACCTCTAGCCTGATCAACATGCAATCCTTAGATCCAAGAGTAAACAGAATGAGAATCCCTGAGTTTCAGGGAGACATTGAGAAGCAGCCAATGGACCAATTGGCCACCTATGAGGTGTTTTTAGTACCCAAAGAAGGCAAACCCCTTGAATCGGTTGGGCCGGTTCATGCATCAGGGATTGAAATGGCTTTTGTGTTTGGAAAAGAAGGGTACAGTAGGAGATTTACCTGCGTTGCAATGGCGGTTTGCGCCACCTCTTCCATCTATCCTTCACCGGTATCAGATAATGGAAGAAGTTGTTATGAATCCCTAAGTATTCCTGCAGAGGAAAGTGGAGAGGAACAGCAGTTCGAGATCTTCCATATGACCAAAAGAGGAAAATTCCATAAACACGTTGGAGCTGTGGAGGCTAAAGGACCAAACGATGCACTTCATAAGGCCGCAGCTGAATTCAAAGATGAAACTCCACTGAATGCTTGGGTGATCCCAACTTCAGATTTCTATTTCAATACGGAAGAAGATTCTGACCTATGGGCAACCCTTCCTGAAAAGAAATACAGGGATGCAATCTTCTACAAGGCTGGCGATAAAATTCAGAAGTACAAAGAATCCGAAAACGTTTGACATGAATCAGGAAGCATTAAAAGAACTAGTCTATAAAATGGCCGATGATGCCCTAATCCTGGGGCATAGAAACTCTGAGTGGACGGGGACAGGTCCTTTGTTAGAAGAAGATATTTCGTTCTCCTCCATGGCTCAGGATAAGGTTGGACACAGCTGGGCCTTGTATAAGATCCTTAATGAGCTTGGTGAAAATGAACCGGACATTGTGGCCTTTACAAGAAATGCTGAGCAGTTTCATAATTGCCAGATGGTAGAATATCCGATTGGAGAATACGATTTCAGCTTGCTAAGGCATTTTCTTTTCGATTATGCTGAATGGTACCGCTACAACGCTTTGGCTGAGTCTGCTTACGAACCATTGGCACAATTGGCAAGAAAGGTGAGAGGAGAGATCAAATATCACACCCTGCATGCGAAAACCTGGATGAAAAGTCTTGGAAACTCAAATGAAGAGGCGATTGAAAGGCTTCAGAAAAGTCTTGACATCCTCTACCCCATGGCATTGGGAATATTTGAAGAAGGGCCTTATCAGACAGACCTAATTGAATCCAATATTTTCATTGGGGAAAAGGCTCTTTTGGAGAAATGGAAAGAGGGAATTGCTGAAGTGCTTGCTGAAACACAATTGGAACTAGATCTAAATTCAGAAGTTGAACCCGCCAACGGCGGAAGGTATGGAAACCATACTGAATATCTGCAGCCCCTTGTCGAAGAAATGAGTGAAGTTGTCAGGACTGACCCTACTGCAGAATGGTAAAAGAAAAAGCCAAAGACCAAGTAACAAAGATCCTTTCCGAGGTAATGGATCCGGAGATTCCCACGATCTCCCTACTTGATCTGGGCGTTATTACCAAAGTAGAATTGGAAGAACAAATGGTCAGGGTTGAAATGACCCCAACTTTTGTTGGATGTCCAGCCATGGATTACATGAAGAAATCTGTGGAAGAAAAGCTGGAGGAAAATGGATTTTCAGAGCATCAAGTAAATGTTAGTCTTGAAAAGCCCTGGACAACCAATAACATTACTGAGAAGGGATTGAAAGGCCTCAAGGAGCATGGCCTGGCTCCTCCTCCTCATTTGGAAAAAATAGTCGATATTGACATCTTAGAATCGGTTAACTGTCCAAACTGCAACAGTAATGATACGGAGCTTACTACGCCCTTCGGCCCTACCCTTTGCAGGGCCATCCATTTTTGCCACAACTGCAAACAGAGTTTTGAACAATTCAAACCCCTTTAGACTCCTCCTGGTATTAAGTTTTTTAATGCTTATTCTAGCTCCTTCATGTAAAAAGGGAGCGAATGAGGAAACTTTAAATCAGTTAAAAGGAAGTCTAGATAGTCTTTTTGATGCTCGCCTTGCAGCTTGGGATACCATGATCACTGAGGACGATAAGAAGATCCGGTACATGACCCGCTTATTGGACGAGATAAGTTATCAGGTTTCCTATGATGAAATAAAAATGAACAACATAAGGAGTAGGGTAAGTCAATTACCAGCCTTGCGTTTCAGGATGGATGAAATAGGTATCCCTGATAAAGTCCAGCAATATGACGACGCGACCGATTCCACCATTCGTGTATTAGTAGATTTCGTAGCTGAAACAGAACAAGCGGCAGACATCCCGCTGGTTGCCGACCTCATGACTGATATTCGATACATGGACAATTTCGTCCTGCAAAGAAGAAATCAGTACGATGATGCCACCATGGCTCTGAACCAATTGATAGAAGAGAACAAAAAGCAAATTAAACAGCTAGGAGGTCCCTATTTGGAAATCGAGACCTTCCCTCTTTTTGTTCTTTTTCCAGGCTAACTAACATTCCATTAATGAGTTGAGTTGAACTTCAAGAAAAAAGGGTGGTTCAAAAAATATCTAAAATTCAGAGAAGAAAATCCCTTTGATCTAAACTTCCCAACCCAGAATCTCAGGATAAGAGAGTCAGCTCCCGATCAAAAGCATGACGAGGCCATTTATGCCTTTTTACAACCTACTGGAATACTCTACGGCTTCCCCCTCTCCCTGCCTTTTCAGGATCTGGAATTTCCCAATCAGAAATACTTTGACGAGGAGGATATTGGATTGCTGGTATTTCTTGAAAGTCTTTATGCCTGCCTTTTATTTGAAAAGCAGGAAATAGAATCACAAAGGGCGGAAGAAGTCTCCTTTAAAGGCCTCGTCCAACCCACCATGGAATTTTTCCTCAGGACCCACGACAATCTTTATGTCCAGAGGAAGAAGATCAAATCAATATTTCAAAAAGGGACCAAGGATGACCTGTACCATCGTTTCGAAATGGTCTTGAAAAAAAGGATTCATCTGGGAGCTAAGGGTTCAGAAATGGCTCATTATTTCTCTAATAGCCTCCTACTTATCGACCTTTACTTCGCCCTTATTTGGCAAAGGGAAAAAAGAGAAGAAACCGGAAAAAAACCCGAGCAGGAACAGATCGCATCTAGGATTGTCAATCTTCATGAAGGCCTTCTGGATATCGTAATTGCTGCAACACATGCCAACAAGACCATCGAAAAAGAAGAGAAAAAGATTTTCGAACAGGTCCTGGATTCCTCTGATTTGAACCGGTCTTTACGCAAAAAGTACAGGGAAAAATTTCAAAATGGAATTGGAGTAAAGGACATATTGGTGGAGGATCTTCCCTGGCTTATCAAGCGCTTTTACCTGGAGATGGGATTAATGACTGTTTTGTCAGATGAAGTATTAGAGGATTCTGAATCAGAGTTCATTGAGGCTTTAGCGCAGAAACTTGGGTTTGATAAGGATGACTTGGATCAAAGCAAGTTGGCTGTAGAGACATTCTTGCTTTCACACCAGAAATACCTTTCACTTAGCAGAAGGAAATATGTGGTTGATAAGATAAGCTCGAGATGGAGGATCAGGGTAAGAAATATACTTATGAAGAACAAAGACAGGCTGGCCAAGGAATTTGATGAAAGCCAGGAATTATATCAACTCCTTTTGAAATCCAGGACAAGCGAATTGAACCAAGATGAAAAAGAGAAGGTCAGAGTTCAATTGATGGACATACTAAAAACCATTCCTCCTATCGTGATAATTGCCCTTCCCGGAACATTTATTACCCTCCCAATCATGCTTTCGGTAATGCCAAAGAGTATGCTTCCTTCTTCTTTTCAGGACGACTAATTAACCAAAGTGGAAACGGATAGGTGTTTTTCTTCCATTAACTCCAGGCACATTTCCCAAAGTTTCTCATAGGAAATGATCTCCATTTCGTTGTATTGGTCTCCATTCTCGGGGAATTGCTTCAGCAGATTGAAGATCTTGTTTCCATGCAATCTGCTCTTTTCAGGATCAAAATCGTGGTTATGCGCGATCTGGATAAGCCTAATGAAATACTGAGCTCTTCTATTCTGAGATTTTGAAATCTGGCGAACCATGTACATTCTTAATGCCTCCACCTTATTGATCATTCCATCATGATCTCCTTTTCTAAGGAGGATTAAAAACTGAAGACAAAGTATGGCAATATTATAACCTTGCTTATCCTTTGAGTATTCAGGAAACACATTGGTGAACTGGAAGGTCTCGTCTACTTCACTATTGGTAGCGAATTGGGCAAAGAACTTGTAAAGCTCCCATCTTTCCTTATAAAGCGTGGTTAAAATCTCGTTATCAGGATCTTGATCAACTTCTTTTACTGTTTGGAGGCCAAGCTCATACTCGCCGGATCTCATGGCACTCTTGAAGAATTCCTCTTTTGCCACAAAGTAGTTTACAGAACCTCTCAATTGGATATCAAGGTTCTTCCTGACATACTCCATTGCTTCTTCATACCTACCCAAACGAGACAGTACATAGGCCTTATCAAGCATGTAATCCCTTTCACGAACGGCAAAGAATAATTCAGGCTTTTGGAACTTCAGCTCTTCAATCTCCTCAATGAAATCAAGATACTTTTCATATTGGTTAGAGAATTCATAGGCAAAACCAAGTACCTTGTAGAAACTCTCTGCAAGTAACGGGGTTTGATATTCTTCAAAAAGAATCCTCACATGCTCTGCACTTTGTAGGAAGATCTCTTTGTTACGGATTACATTCTTAACGGATTTCTGTGCTTGAGTTTTGATCTTGAAGTGAATCCTTTCTGCTTCAGATTCAGCCATCATGATTTTTTCGTATTTCTTTATAATGCCGTCGTACTTCTCAAAATCCTTGATGTTACCGAAATAAGAACACTCATTTCTAAGAAGGGTAGCTGATTCCAAAACAAAGTTTGTAAATCCATAGGCCATTGAAGTCTTCAATACTCTCTTTGATAACCAGATCACATTGTCCTTTTGACCGAACCTTAAAAGAACCTTCGCCTGGAACAGGTTTAATTGAGCTTTTACTTCTTCTCTTCTATAACGGGGATACTCAGGCTTATCGAAGTCAAGGTGGACAATGTTTTTCAGAAGTTGATCTGTGAATCTTGATTTAACCTGAAAGTAATAGGGATAGTCAGGACCCTTTCCATAAAGTTCCTGTGCAGCGTCTGCATTGCTTTCAAAGGTCCTAGAACCAAACCCTTCAAACAGCTCTTTGAACTTGGGATTCTTGTCGCCATAGTCAGGATCAGAGAAGAGTACATCAGATTTTAGTGATTCTGACCTTAGTAATTTTATTAATTGATACAACTTCATTTATAAAAAACCTTCTTGCTTTACCAAATAAGGCTATTAATCTTCATATATCAAAATTTATCACAAATAATTACTCCTTAGTAATTGGGATTTTTTGTACTATGCCAGAACACAAGTAAGTCTTTGTTTTGGTTCAGTGATAAACAAAACGAATAAAACAGATTTAAAATGGGATTACTTGTAGCTCTTTACATTGCAGTAGGAATTCAGTTTGGAAACACTGAGTTGAAAAACCAAACAAAACCTGGTGAGATTAAAAAAGAAATTATCAATATTTCACAGGATCCTAATGACACAAGACCAGGTGAAGGAGGAGGCTGGTAAAAAAGAAATTAGCCCTTGCGGGCAGCTCCAAGGCGGTTTTGGGGTAAAAAAAACAACTGCCATTTAGCAGTTGCTTTTCGAAAATAGTCACTAAACCAAGAAGTGGGCAACCAAATAATTGGTATGCCCCCAAACCTAACGGTTTGAGGGCATCAAAAATAACAAATTATTCCAATTGTGGTTGCCCGCAAAGATATAAGGTCGAGCACAAGCCTATTTAAATCAGAAAACACCCTCAAATTTTTTGAGGGTTTTTTTTATCCTATTTCAATCCTCACATCCGAGGTAACGGGATGACCTACACAGGTCAATACATAGCCTTCACTTAGTTCCTGTTCAGAAAGTCCTTCGGATTCATCCATTTCTACTTTTCCAGAACTTAGTTTACCTCTACAGGCGGTACAAAGACCACTCTGACATGAAAATGGCAGATCAATATCAAGATCCAACGCTGTTTCCAAAATTGTTTTTTCCGGACTTACCTCAAATTTGTGAGTTTCACCATCACAAAGAATCTCAACCTCATAGGTATCATGTCCTGTTTCCTTTTGCTCCTCGGCGGTTTTATTCTGAAGCGGGTTATTTGATTTTGCAACAAAATTCTCACGGTGGATCTTCTTTTTGTCCAGATTGCGTCCTTCAAGGATCTCAACCACCAAATCAATCATAGCACTTGGACCACACAAAAAGAACTCGGTTAAAACATCTTTATCAATTTGTTCGTCCAAAATTGGATTTAACATATCCGAATTGATCATTCCAGAAGGCCCATTCCAATTTTCTGGAGGCGTATCAAGGATATGAGTGACCTTTAACCTTTCTGAATAGTCTCTTTCCAATTGATCAAGGCGATCTTTAAATATGATGCTTTCTATGTTTCTATTGGCATAAACTAGATTCACCTTTGATTTTGGTTCATTTTCCAGGGTGGACCTCAAAATAGACATCAAAGGAGTAATCCCTGATCCCCCTCCTATCACAAAGACCTGTCTTTCATTGTTCGGATCGAAATTCGTAGTAAAAACACCTGCAGGTTCCATAATCTCGATGGAATCTCCTTCTTTCAGATGATCATTCAGCCAATTGGATACCTTTCCCTTTGCCACCCTTTTTACGGTAACCGCCATTTCGCTATGGATCTCAGGAACCGTACAAAGACTGTAGGAACGCCTAATCTTTTCCCCATCAATAGGAATGATCAGGGTTAAGAATTGCCCTGGTTTATAGGATAGAGGACCAGAATCTGGGTTCTCAAAGAAGATGGTAATCGCATCCGCGGTTTCCTTTTCGATTTTAGAAACTCTTAGATTATGGTACTTAGATGCTCCACCTGAAGAGTTGTCCTCTTTTTTCGCTCCAAAAAGTTTATTAAACATGCTAGCAAATTGAAATGCAAAAATAGTCGAATGAACCTTCTTTTATTAGTCTCAAAAAAGGAAGTGAGAAAATAACTTGTTAGGAGCACAAGCTTCTAACAGGAATAATATTCTCCTGTTCCAAAAAATGTAATTAGAACAACCCCCAAAAGATTTATTCGTAATGATATACAGATTGCATTACCGCTTTATTTATGGTTAGATGTGATTTTTGCTGAAATTTGTATTGTACTGGATCAATAAATGAAGCTAATCGTCATTAAACTTATTGTCATACTGAGTATCGCCTCAATCGGAATGGCTGCAACCACAAATACCTCAGGTTCCGGGCCATGGAACACCGGTGGAAATTGGGATAATGGGGTGCCCGGGGGAGCAGATGACGCGAATGTTAATCATGACATGACCATTGATGTAAATATTGGATCAACTCAGGGTGATTATATTTTCAACAATCCTTGCACCGACCCTGCAGGAGGAGGAGCTTTCAATCTTTCTGTTCAGGGCACAGGAGGGAATCAAGGGCTTATCGACATAAGTGCCAATGTAACTTTTGAAGGCACCTGCAATGTCAATGGGAATGGAACATTGATCATAAGATCTGGTGACACTTTAACAGTTGGTGCAACTACCTTTGCAAATAATAGCATCGTAGTCATTGAACCAAACGCAGTTCTAATTATCAATGGTGACCTTGCCAACAATAATAATAGCACCAACGTAACCATAGACGGTAATATTTTTGTTAATGGAAATGTTACGGGTGGAAATGGGTCTTCCATGGGAGGAGTAGGCGGGATAGATGCTACCGGAACCATTACTACAAGCGGTTCAGGGACTATTTTTGGTTCCTCCGCCAATTGCACTATGGGGCCATGTTCCGCCGGACCTGGGGCAGTTCCCGTTGAACTTGCTCAATTCCTTGTTGAAAGGAAAAATGATGGATTCCAGATATGCTGGGAAGTTTTTCAACAGATCAACAATAGGTATTTCATCGTTCAAAGATCCTTTGACGGGCAGAGCTTTGAATCGATCTATTTTGAAGATGGGGAAGCAGATTCTTATGAGATCAAATCATATTGCACCTACGATCTTCCTGACCGAAATGGAATCGTTTATTACAGGTTAATTCAGGAAGACCTTGATGGAACCCTAAACTTTCTGGCTGAGAAAAGAGTTTGGTCAGGCTTTTCTTCATTTTCCAAAGGATGGGTTTATCCAAACCCAATAAGGGGAAACAGCATGTTCTTAAACCCTTTGTTAAAAGTTGGAACCGAATTGGAAATTATATTCTATAATCCCAATGGAGAAAAAAAAGCTTCTATATCCATAGAATCACCCGCTGTTTCTCAAGCAATAAACCTCCCTGAGAATTTAGTTTCAGGTACATATTTGGTAGAGATAATTACCGAATCAGGAGTCAAGACTTTCTCAAAATTGGTTTTGGATTGATCAAAACCGCCTTTATAGGTTGAACCAGTAGGTCAATTTTAGAACTATCGCTCTATTCTTCACCCCTAGGTTTTCCGAAAAATAGTTCTCAGTATAGACTATGAAGAAATCAGAGACCGGGGCAAATCGATATTGGAATCGGGTGTTGATATTGAAATTATCAATCTGCTGATTGTATTGGAAAAAAGTGCTTAAGAAGACCTTTCTTGAGAAAGTAAGATCCAATCTAGGACCAATAAGCCAGTTTCCTTTATCCGTGCCCGTTCCTTGCAAATCCAGATAATTGTATTCAGCATTAAAGTTTATCGATCCAAATGGTTGGAATCGATACCCAAGCTCGGCCCGTCCATAGTGCCTGGTAGAATTAAAAAAACTCCCCGTTGCCAGGCTGATCTCATAGGTGAGTTTCTTCCTCCTATCCGATTCATACCATGCTCCACCCCGAAACCACTGATAATCGGTCATTGCAGGAAGAGAATCCTGATTATCAGGATCAAATCCTAGCATAAATGGATTTTGCAGGTAAACATAATTCGCCCCACCCCAGGCTCCAAAGTTGCTGGTGTTAAGCAGGCGAAAAGAATAATTGAAGTTTGTGTACTGGTCTGTAAGCTTCCAGTCGGGGTTAAAGATTGTTTCAAAATTGATCGATGGTCCGTGGCGCACTAGAGTATTACTCTCAGGATAGAACTGGTAATTGGCAAATTGGGAGAAAGATTGGAAGCCTACTCTAGGGAGAAAGCCAACATCCAACTGATAGTTCTCACCAATGAATTGATGTCCTGCACCTACCTCAAAGTTCCTGCTCTGATAACTTAGAAAAGCTCCATGACCCCAATTATCAGTCATCTTATTAGGAGCTTCTGAACGAAACAAAAAGAAGTCTCCTGTCCACTTACCATCCGCTGAAAAAAGATTGTACTCTAATCCATAAGCACGATTGTAATCCTCTTTTACTGCCCCTTTGCTCCCCTCTTCTCCATCATGGAATCTGAATCCTTGACGATTAACAAAGATTCCTTGGATATTTGATCTCTCGAAAACTTTTTGTTGGAATAGGGCAACAGTATAATTATTATTTGTGTCAGCTCGGTAAAGCCCATCTTCCTGCATATTCAAGAATCCAATTCTTAGATCCTCATTTAACTTACCAGATAATCGAGCCCCAGCAATGATGGGTTTTGTTAAGCCTATTCTCCTGGAAAAAAATACACGAGAATTTGGGTATCCGAATGTCCCAAAAAGATCATTGTTCTCCAGAAAGAATTGCCTACGCTCAGGAAAGAAAAGTTCAAAACGGCTAAGATTGGTCTGCTGGACATCGACCTCCACTTGGGAAAAGTCCGGGTTGAAGGTGAGGTCAAGATTCATTGCGGGTCCTATTCCGACCTTAATATCACCTCCTGCATCGGTTTTGGTTTGAACTTCTTCCTCCCCTGCCTCCGGATCATAGAGCCTCCTGCCCCTGGCAGCAACATAGGGTATCAATGAGATATTCGGCCCAGGATTTGGAAGTTCATCCTCCCAATCAACAGTGCCCGCGAATGCAAAATTTGATGCCCCGAATTGTCTTGGAACAAAATTCCAGGTAGAAACCTCATTTTTCTTCAAATCATGTCTAAGAAAATGAATATTCCAGCTTTCTAATTCCTTTTTATACCTAATGGATTTAAATGGAATTTTGAATTCAGCGGTCCATCCTGAAGAATCTCTATTTGCTTCGAGAAACCATACATTATCCCATTCTTCAGCGACGTTCTGTCCGAAAAAAATGGTTCCTTCCCTTTGCACCCCAAATGGAGTGGTGCCAAAGGTGAATCCATTTGTTTTATCTCCATAGGTATCCAGATAAATTGAGAAATTATCATTTTGGATAAAGCCCCAGTCCCTTCTCAAGCTTTGGATCACATATGGATCCGGATTGGTATCCGGGAGTCGTGCAGCAACATATAGGAACTTATCATCAAAGGTCATTCGAACTATTGATTGATTGCTTACAGGAGCAGTGTCGTTGGGAGAATTAAGAGAAAAGTTTATTGCAGAGTCAAGTGTTTTCCAAGCTTCATCATCCAGGATCCCATCCACCTTGATATCGGAGGACTTCCTGTAAACTTTAAGATGCTTGGTGTCCTGGCCAAAGGCCACTATGCATTGGAGGCATATGATTATGCTGAGAAAGGTTTTCAACATAAACCCCTAAAGACTTAAAAAAAACCTCATGAAAAGGTCCGCTGGTATAAATGATGAAAAAAATTCTACTGTAGGAAGTTCACAGTTTCAGAAATCTCAAACTTCCTTCCATCGAGGAATTCCCCAGAGCATTGAGCTACATATACTCCAAAAGGATATCCTCCTCCGTCCCATCCAAGGTTTTGAGCTTCTTGTAAATCCTGGGTTTCAAAAACCAGATTGCCCCAGCTATTGAATACTCTGAAGCTAAAATTCTGATCCGAAATAGTAGTTCCAAAAACCTTCAAAACCTGGTTATCAGGACTACCAGCTTGTGGTGAAAAGGCGGTAGGAATGAAGATCAAATTGTCGGCTGTCTCATTTCTAACATCCACCTGAACCGAATCAATGCCAGGACAACCCCCAGCATATGCTCTCAAGTATGCAGTATACGTTCCGGCCGTATCGTAAAAATGAATTATTGAATTACCGAATGATGTTCCTGAATTCCCATCTCCAAAATCCCAAACAAGGCTATCAAAGCTTCCAGAAGCTATCCTAAAGATTACTGAATCATTAACGGTTACCGGAGCACTTGGAGAGCTAATACTGACAGCAGGGCCGGTTAAAAGGTTAATCGATGCCGTATCATTATCAGAAGGACAAGAAGATGCGTCAAGTGCCATCACCCCGACCAAGAATGTTCCTGGAGGAGCCTGAAGGGTATTGGGCGAGTATTGATTCGAAGTCGTGGTATCTACCACAGTACCATTTATACTCCAGAAGTATGTAAAAGGAGTAATACCTCCGGAAACATTTGCGGTAAAGATCACCGGATCCCCAATACAATTATCACGGTTAGGAGGACCGGTCAATGAAATGGTGCTTGGCGGAGAGTTTTCAATGGATACTTCATCACTGGCCATGCATCCAAATTCATCTGTAACATTAATGACATAATCCCCAACTCCGGTTATCTGAGGTTCCAGAATCGAGGGGTCGCTGATAAATCCATTATTCGGGGTCCATTGAATTATAGGGTTGGTCCCTCCATTGGTCAATTGAACACTCATTTGAACCGTATCTTGACCGCATATAAATACGGTATCTGGGTTTAGAATAGTAACTCCAACTCCTTCAGTATCAACAAAAACACTTGCGGTATCATCACATCCAATGGAATCTGTAACAGTTACAATATACCTGGTATCTGATGCTGGAAACACTAATGGGTTCTGTATAGAATTATCGATTATTGCGGTATTAGGCAACCAATTATACCCTAGGGGTCCGGTTCCACCATTAATGTTGGTGAGGAGCTGAACTGAATCTCCTGAACAAATCAGCGTGTCTGGAAATACGGCAGTAAGGTTAATGTTTGGAAATACTATGGCTTGAAATCCTATACTATCCGTGCATCCAGAGCCACCATTATCTACCACCACTACGCTGATGGTGGTGTCAGAGCTTACATTGGCAATAGGGTTTTGTATGCTTGGGTCATTAAAAATACCACCGGGTATCCATTGAATGTTGTAGGGCAGCGTACCCGCATCTGTAAAAGTGAGGTTCAATGGCAAGGGCTCTCCAGAACATACATTCTGATCGGCAATTGGGGCAATGGTCAAGGCTGGCCTGGCGTCAACAAAAACTGTATCGCGATTTGCGCAAGGGACTGGAAAAGGTCCTGTTATCTTTACCCAATAGTTTCCCCCAGATCCAACTTTAATTGATTCTGTGGTTTCTCCGGTACTCCATTGATAGGTATAACTTGTTCCAGTTATAACAACATCTCTTAATTCAACCGAATCTCCAGGACAGAGAAATGTATCCAATCCCAGATCCACCACCGGACTGGCGAAAGGAAAAACAAAGGTGGTGTCGAAGAGAGTCGTACCGGCAGAATCAGCAGAAACCGCGTAAAATGTGCCAAAGGGAACGGTTATCAATAACACGGTGTCGACCGTGCTCAAAGGTGTAGGATTCCCTACTTCGAACCATTGGTAATTGGAATATGATGCCCCCGTAGTAGCTCTTAAGACGACAGAATCATTATCGCATTTGATTACATTGGGCCCATTCAGAATTTGAAAGCCCTGGCCAAGGACAGTGGTTGAGCCTACAATTGTAAAAAGAAAAAAGAGGACAATTGATTTTTTCATTCCCTACCTTATAAGGGTAACACTTCCGTTAGCAGTAAAGGGACCTTCCTGACCGGCAAAAACCCCTTCCCAAGTAGCCGTCCAAGGATATACTCCAGCTGGCATTTCCTCACCTAAGTAGGTGCCGTCCCAAACCTCTTCTTTGGTTGTCGCTCTAAAGATCACCTCACCCCAACGGTTATAGATCTTGAATTCCATGTTGGCAAAATTATTACCAAAAATCTTATAAAAATCATCAATGTTATCTCCATTAGGTGAAAATGCATTTGGGAAGAAAATAGTTGGCGGGCAGTTCTCTTCCACAAGGATACTATCCACCTCTTTACAATCCCACTCATTGTAAACCTCAAAGTAGAAATAGCCGAAGTCATCATGCTCAGAGATCCTTGTGGTATCCCCCGTATAGAACCAGAAATATCGGGTTGCTGGGCCGGCATCCAGAGGAATGGTGGCTGCCAGTTCTTTACAGAATATTTCCTTTGGATCATTATCCGGAATCGGAAGGTCTCTGAAGGCTACGTAAGAGGAGTCTCGACTCATACATGAACCCAAAGCATATTCCATCGCATAGCTACCCGAATCTGTTACTGTAAGATCAGGTGAAGTTTCACCGGGTAGGATCTCTCCATTTTGGAACCATTGATAGGTTGATTCAAGGGAGTCAATCAGATTTACTGGTCTGCCATCCAACATAACTCTGTCGCCAATGCAGGCATTAATATCTTCAAGTGCTAAGACTGGAGGAGGTACAGGTACCAAAAGGATCGTATCAGAACTTACGCAGGTAAGCGTATCCGTTACTACTACTGAATACACTGCACTATCACTTGCAGTGGCAAGAATGGTACTTGAGTTTACTCCCTGATCAACTCCATCCCTAAACCACTGGTAGTTTGCTCCAGGATGCGAATCTATCCTAACGGTTACCGTATCCCCATCGCAGGCATAAGTGGTTTCTCCGTTCAGGATCGGAGGTAGAGTGACCGTAGTGGTGTCGGAAACGCTACAACTTTCGAAATTATAAACCACAATATGATCTCCATGAGATTCAACCAGCAAAGAATCGTTGTTTTCATTCACCAAAACGGAATCATTTCTTATCCACTGATAAGTGCCAAGAAGTGGATCAAACGATGGATTTGAGTTGATAACAAGCCCTTCCTCAAAGCAGAAATGATCCTGCAGAGTGAAATCCGGTGGATCAACCACAAATACGTCCGCGGTGTCATAGGAAATACAGCCATTAATGTCGGTAACCCGCAAAACAAACATGGTATCTGAGCTGGCTACCACATCAATGATCCCGGAATTTCCAATATTGATGCTGTCCAAAGTAAACCAGTCATAGTTGTTTCCACTTTCAATAATGGGCACAAGAGTGGCCTGTGCCCCACGGCAAATGGTTTGCTCCTCTCCGGCATTAGCGATCGGAAGATCAGTAATAATTATAGTAGCATCATCTGTTTCCTGAGGACAGGCCCCAAAAGGATTTGAAGTAAGAGTCAGGATCACAGAGCCATTTGTGAAATCGGATGCTGACGGAACATAGGTAACCGTAAGATCCGAGCCTCCTGGGGAGAATATCCCTCCCCCGTTCGTAGTCCATGTTCCTCCATTAGAATTAAAGACAGTACCACTAAGTAGAATTCCTGTGGCATCAGCGCAAGCATCAAACTGACCTGTGGTCACCACATGCAAGGGATCAAAGTTCACCACCATCGTATCAAAATCCTTTACACAACCATCCTCGAATTGAGATTCAAGATATATCTCAATTGATCCTGCAACAGTGTCCGATGCATTAGGAACATAAACCGCGTTCAAGCTGGTGGGAGAAGGAACAAATACTCCACCACCATTTGAAGTCCAAAGCCCGCCTCCTGCATCGTTGACAATTCCACTTAAAGAAACTCCTGAAGTAGCTGCACACACTGTTTGATCAAAACCAGCATCTACGCTCGGATCCGGCTTGAATGAGACCAAGGTCACGTCAGAGACAGGGTTACAAGTTCCATTCCCAGTGGTTGTGGCTGTGATTAAAATGTTAGAAGCTGCTACATCCGCAGCAGTTGGTTGATAAACAGGGTTGAAAGCACTGTCACTTGGTAAAAAGGTACCCGTTCCTGAGCTTGTCCAAAGTATTCCTGATGCGACGGTTACTGTGCTTGTTAACAACACGGAATCCTCGCTATTACAAACCAGTTGATCCGGACCGAGGGTAATGGTCGGTGCTGGGGTAATAGTCAATACCATACCGTCAGACAACGGTGGACACAATAAGGAATCAGTAGTTACGGTGAGTCCAACGGTTCCAAGAATATCATCCGCCAGACTTGGGAAATAGGTTGGGTCAATTACAGCGTGTGAAGGGGCAAATAGACCTGTTCCCGAGCTGATCCAGCCTACTGAGGAAGCTCCTTGAACTGTACCCAAAAGGACCACTGAATCCAAGTCAGCGCAAATAGTTAAATCAGGCCCAGCACTAACCGAAATAATCGGAAGAACATTGATAATGAGAGAATCAATAACTGGTGCGCAACTTCCATTTCCGTTTGCCTGCAAATACAAAGTGACTGAACCTGCGTTTCGGTCAGCTGTGGTGAGGTTGTAATCAGTAGTGACTGAACTACCTGCACTAAAGTTACCGGTTCCAGTACTACTCCAGGAAACAGAGGATTGATCAGTAACAAATCCGGAAACAGTAACGGTACCCTGGCTATAACAAATGGTCTGATTTCCACCTGCATCCACGGAAGGTGCTGGAACTATTGAAATGTTAACAAAATCAGTAATTGAATCGCACTGTCCGTTTTGAATACTTGTTAGTGCCAGGTTAACAGACTGGGCCAAAATATCCGCTGCTGACATTTGATAGGTTGCATTCAATGCAGAATCATTGGGTAAGAATGTACCAGAACCTGATGTTGTCCACCTTCCACCGCCGGCAACCGTTACGACCCCATTCAAAGTTGCAATAGGATTATCCGAACACAATACTTGATCCACACCAGCATCCACAGTTGGATTTGGAACAAAAATGATCTTTGCAGAATCGGATTTTGAAAGACAGCCGTTGATGTTTGGCGTAGTGGCAGTCAGGTAAATGGAATCCTGCAAGTAATCAAGAGAATCAAAGAAGTATCGAGGAGTGAATCCGTTGGATGAAGGAGAGAACACCCCATTATTAACACTTGACCATTGAACGCTGGTAGCAACCGTTGCAGTGGCAATCAACTGAACATCCAATGCATTGGAACATACAACCTGATCAGGGCCTGCATCAAGGGTAACTGCTGGAGTTATATTCAATTGGATGGTGCTATCAGCTGCATTACAACCTGCATTTGCAATTGTCGTAAGAGTTAAATTAATCAACCCTAATGCGGTATCTGTATCGGATGGAAAATAAGTGGTCACAGCCTGACTTGAGTCGGCAAAAGTTCCTGTCCCACTTGTTGTCCATACTGAACCTCCTGCATTCAGAAAGCTTCCGGACAATGGAACCGCAGTTTCGTCAGCGCATATGGTGCTCGGGAATCCTGCATCAGCCTGAGGGCCAGGTCTGATGAATATTTTTACCTGGTCCGTTACGATCTGACAGCCATTTGCTCCAGTAGTCGATACCAGGAGATTAACCACACTATCCGTAATATCCTGGGGTGATGCAAAATACTGAGCATTGACATCTGAAGAATCAGAGAAAGTTCCGGTTCCTGAGCTGGTCCATATAATTGGATTCCCAGCTGATACGGTTGCATTCAATGTTGCAATAGCTGAGTCTTCACATATGGTTTGATCAAGGCCTGCATCCAAATTTGGAGAGTTTGCAAATACAATTAAGACAGTATCAATATCCGATTGGCAAACGGCATTTCCCCCAAAGGTTTGTAGGAATAAAGGAACAGGAGCAGTTCCAACGGTATCAGCAGAATCAGGGAAATAGATAGCCAACAGATCGTTTGGATTTGGTGAGTAAAATCCTGCTCCTCCACTCCAACTACCTCCAGCAGCATTGGTAACGCTTCCGGACAACTGCAGGGATGGCACATCTGCGCAGACCACGAAATCGGTACCTGCATCCGCCACCGGAGCGGGACTTACAACAGCAACCTGCAAACTATCCACATCCGGTAGACAGGTACCATTGCCTGTAGTGGTCAGGTAGAAGGTGATCAGGCTATCTATGTAGTCCTGAGGATCAAAAACATATTGAGTAGTGAGATTTGTGGTATCTGTAATCAGCCCATTGCCATTGGTGGTCCAAACTCCCCCTGTTGCTGTAACAACCATTCCAGATAGGTCAATTGTATCAGCATCATCGCATACCTGTTGATCCGGCCCAACCGTAGCCTCCGGTGCTGGAATAAAGTTTACTAGTAGACTATCCAAAATCTCTTTACAGCTACCCTGGTTTTGAGATCTTCCCCTTATATAAACGAATCCGGCAGTGCTATCCGCAGCGGAACGTATGTAAATGGCCATTGGGTCTGTATTATTTGGAATGAAGTTTCCGCTTCCTGAAGTGGACCATAAGACTCCCTGTGCTACCGTAAGCTGAGCATTTAATTGGATATTCGGGTCAACCGAACAAATGGTATTAGGGGTGAAAACCAAGGTGGGAGCTGGAGTAACCTCCACAAGGACAGTGTCAAATACGGTTTTACATGAGCCCGCATTTTGTGTTTCCACGAAAAAATACAAACTGTCCATGGTCGTGTCCGATGCTGACAGCGTATAGTTTATGTTTTGTGATGTATTAGTAGGAAGAATACTATTCGACCCAGTGGTTGACCACAATACATTCCCGGCATGGAACAAAGTGGTGTTTATATTGATGGTGCCCGTGTCTGCGCATACCACCTGGTCCGGACCCGCATCCAATACTGGGGCCGGAGTTATCAAAAGATCTACGGAATCAAAATCAGCGACACAACCACCATTCGAGGTAGAAGTCAAATAGAAGGTTATGGTATCCATCGCTGTGTCCGCCAGGCTAAGGAAATATTGGGCATTGGTCAATGAAGAATCATTGAATGTCCCGGTTCCATTGCTACTCCATTCCAATCCTCCTGCATTTGACACTGTACCATTAAGCTGAATGAAATTTGTATCTGCGCAGACTACCTGAACAACTCCGGGGTTGACAACAGGTGGTGGAGTGAATTGGATATCCAGGGAATCGAAATAGTCGTTACATCCTGCAACACTTACCCTAAGAATAGCTGTGACAGAGCCATTGGTAATATCAGCCGGAGAAGGATTATAAGTAGTATTCAGGTTATTGTTCGGAGTATAATTACCGGTTCCGGTAGAGGACCAGAATACCGAGGTAGGAACAATGCTGGATGTTCCGGTTAATGGGATTCCACCTGAACCCTGACAGATTGTTGTATCCCCTGCTGAGATAACTGGAGTAGGTGAAAAGTAAATAATTATGCTATCCTCACTAGGCAAGCAGGAGCCATTACCCGTTGTGACAAGAACAAGAATCACGGAGTCATCAGCAATATCCTGAGGAGAGAAGGTATAAGTCGTGTTTAGCACGGTCGTATCAGCAAAACTTCCGCTTCCAAGAGTGATCCACCCTCCTCCTGTAGCTGTAATAACAGATCCATTCAAGGTAATACCTGTTTGGTCGCTACAGATCGTGGTATCATTTCCAGCAAACGCACTCGGAGGAGGAGTAACATTGATCACCATGGAATCACCTGCCAAATTACATGACCCATTTCCAGTGGAGCTCAATAGAAGGGTCACCGTGGCATTTATAAGATCATTTGGCCCCAACGTGTAAACGGTCGCTAATTGGCTTGAATCAGCAAATGTTCCATCTCCATTTGTAGTCCAGACTCCGCCAGTGGCTGTATAAATTATGCCTGAAATTGCAAGGACAGCATTATTATCACACACAACACCAGGGCCGGCATCGACAAATGGTGCAGGAGTGATGATCAACTCAAGGGTATCAAAATCAGGGCTACATAAACCATTATCTACTGTTTGTAAAACCAGGAATACCGATCCAGCTGCTGTATCAGCAGCAGAAGGAACATAAACTGCAGCCAGGGTTCCAGTATCAGGAAGGAAGGTACCTGTTCCACTGGTGGTCCATGCCCCTATAGTGGCATTGTTCACAACCCCAGCCAATTGATAACCAACGGTATCAGCACAAACGGTATCATTCGTTCCAGCAATAGCCTCGGGTGGTGGAGACAGGTTAAGGTTAACACTATCAATCGCATCGAAGCATGCCACTGCACCAGTGGTTTGGAAATAGATGTCGACCGCTCCTGCTAAAATATCGGCGGCACTTGGGATGTATTGAACGTTCAATGAGGTAGTGTCAGGAATGAAGTTGCCTGTTCCTGAACTAGTCCAATAAGCAAGAGCACTATTGGTAAATGCTCCAATAAGATTTACAGTATCAACCGCACATTGGTTTGGAACCGAAATCGAGGCAGTTGGGAATGCTTCGAAGGTTATGTTTGAAGAATCAGATCTCGCAAAACAATCTCCATTACCAGTGGTTGTATTGATCATTGAAAAGCCACCATTAGCATAATCTGCCGAGTCAACTATGTATTGTATGGTTACTGCTGAAGAATCATTTGGTATATAAGTTCCTGCTCCCGTCGTCGTCCAAAATCCACCCGAAGCAACGGTAATGACCCTTGAAAAGAAAATGGTATCCGCATCATCACAAATTGGATAATCAGGTCCGGCGTCAACTGTAGGAGCAGGATTAAATATTACGAGGGTGCTATCAATTACGGCATTACAAAGTCCGTTTCCTGTAGAGGTAACAACCAGGTAAATAGAGTCCTGGGCAATATCAGCTGCTGATGCCACATAAACAGCATTGAGTAAGGCAGAATCAATGAACGAACCGCTTCCACTTGTAGACCAAACACCGCCATTTGCAATGGTTGGTACTGCTGAAAGTTGTACAGTGTCCCTGTCAGAACATTGTGCAACAGCTGGCCCGGCAACAATTGATGGAGCCCCGGTTATCGAAATATGAATAGTATCCGTTTCTTCAATACAAATTGATGGGTCATCTGTGATCAATACCAGGTCCACTCCCCCATTCGCAATATCCAATGCACTTGGAGTATACACAGCTGTAAGAGAGCTGGAATCAGGTGCAAAAGACCCACCCCCTAAAGATTCCCAATAGGCACTGCTAGAAATTGTGATCTGTCCATTTAAAGCAACACTTGGATTATCAGCACAGCGTACCTTGTCGGTTCCAGCATTAACTGTTGGTGCCGGGTTGGTTAATATCACAATCGAATCCATTACCTGGTTACAGTTTCCATTACCTGTAGAAACCAGATAAAGTTTAACGGAACCGGCAGCCAGTTCAGCAGCTGATGGGGTAAATAGAACCGTTGGGGATGAAGGGTTTGGGCTGAAGCTTCCGGTGATTCCCGTGGTATCCCAGAACAAGCCTGTAGCAGTCGTCACCACACCCGTTAAGCCAACTCCTGTCTCATCACTACAAAGAGTATCAGGTCCGGCATCAATGGTTGGAGCAGGCGTGATGAAGAGATTGAGCGTATCCACATCAGCAGGACAAACCCCATTTCCTCGGGAGGTCAGGAATACCATTCCCATCCCATTAAGGGCATCACTCAGGGAATACTGGTAAGCTCCATTTAAGGTGGTGTCATCAGGGTTAAATAAACCTCCGCTTGGTAAGGTAGTCCATTGTCCTCCCGTTGCTCCGGTAATTGTCCCATTTAAAGGCAAGGTTGGGGTATCGGCACAAATAGTAATATCAGGTCCTGCATCCGCTACGGGATCGGGTTGTATGGTTAAAACCATATTGTCTGTATAGGTATTACAGTCACCATTGCCAGTTGTGGTAAGGGTAATCACAACTGTACCATTTCCAATTTGTGTTGCTGTTGGAGTAAATACGGCATTCATAGCTGAATCATTAGGGCTGAATGATCCAAAGCCTGAGGCTGTTGACCATCTTGCTCCCGTGGAAACAGTAAACGAGCCATTCAAAGTGATCGAAGGAGAAGATGCACAGGAACTTTGATCCAAACCTGCATCTACGGTCGGTCCTGGAGTAAGGGTAAGCACCAATTCATCGAAAGAAGCAGCACAACTTGCAAACGGGTCTGAAGTATATCTTAGGGTAACCACTCCCAACGAATCATCTCCCGCCGAAGGAATGTATACCGCATTTGAATCAGTAACTGAAGGACTAAATGAACCGCTACCTGATGTTGACCAGGTTCCACCTGTAGAGTTTTGAACTATTCCATTTAATTGAACCGAAGGAGCATCCGCACAAACCGAAAGATCGTTTCCAGCCTGAACAAGGATCTGCGGTTGGAAATTAAGGGTCATGGTATCCACGTATGTTCGACAGATACCGGTACCGGTAGTGAATAGATAAAGCTCCACCAGTCCTGAGACGGTATCAGCAGGATTGATTAGGTAATTTGTAATGAGCTGAGTTGAATCAGGTGAAAAACTTCCTGCTCCATTGGTGCTCCAAACTCCACCCGAGGCATGAGTGACAGATCCTGATAGATTCAATACTCCCTGGTTGGAACAAAGCGTTTGATCCGGACCTGCAAAGACTTTGGGTGCCGGAAGGAAGTTGATGGTAATATTTGCGGATTGAGCAAAACATTGGCCATTCCCCGTTGAGGTATAGGTCAATACAACTATACCTGCTGCAGTATCAAATGATGATGGAATATAGGATGCCGTGGGATCCAAAGTATCAGGAGAAAATGTGCCTGTTCCTGAAGTTGTCCAAAAACCTCCTGTAGCATTGGTGACCACAGCATTCAACGGAATGGCAGATGTATCCGCACAAACCGTCATGTCACTTCCAGCATTTACCACAACCCCTGGAGTAATGGTTAAATCAAGGGTATCGGTAACAGCTGGGCAAACCCCCGTATTTCTCGCAGTAAGGAATAGTAAAACTCCTCCAGCAAGGGAATCTGAAGTGCTTGGATAATAATCAGCATTTGGTAAAGTGTCAGAGTTGGAGAAAATCCCTCCTACCCCATTACTGGACCAGATCACCCCACCCGGAGAGCTGATTGAACTCCCGTAAAGGGTAATGAATGGAAGATCACCACAAATCGTTGTATCAACTCCAGCATCAATTTTTGGCAGGGGCTTGAAGGTTATAAGAATTGAGTCCTGAACCGCTTGACAATTTCCATTTCCAATACTTGTAATTGTCAGAATGACTGAACCTACAGCAGTATCCAGAGGATCAGGAACATAGGCTGCATTTAAAGCGGAATCATTGGGAGTAAAACTTCCAAAACCACTGGTAGACCATCTTCCACCTCCGGACACAGTTACAGCTCCGCTCAAAGGAATACTGGCAACATCAGCACAAACCTCAATGTCAGGACCCGCACTTACAGTAGGTGCGGGCGTTGTTGTAATTAGGAGCTGATCTGTTACAGCATTACAAAAACCATTATTTGTTGAAGTAAGATCAAGTGTTACTATTCCTGCCGCAGAATCTGCAGTGGAAAGGACATAAGTTCCATTGATATCGAAGGAATCAGGAAGGAAACTACCAGTCCCGGAACTCGACCACACCCCACCTCCTGCATTCCATACGGTTCCATTTAAAGGAACAACCGGATTATCAGCGCAGACTATGATATTACTGCCTGCATTAACCACAGGTGCCGGATCAATATTCAAAAAGAAGGAATCAACCACAGAATTACAGGTACCGGGACCAAAGGTTTTTAAGGTTAGATATACCCCTCCCGCTGCCGTATCAGCTGCAGAGGGTACATAATTGGTATTAAGATCCGAGGCCAAAGGACTAAAGGATCCCGATCCGGAAGTAGACCAAACCGAACTGGTGGCATGTAATACACTTCCTGAAATAGGAACCAAAGCAAGGTCCGCGCAAACTGTATCATCAGGACCTGGTAAAGACCTTGGAGCAGGATAGAAGTTGATAAACATTGTATCCACATCTGCCGGACAACCATTATTACCGGTTGAGGTCAAAGCTATTAGCACAGAACCCGAAGTGTCTCCCGGCACGGGTACATAACTTACCGCCAATGAAGCTGAGTCAGGGGAGAAACTTCCACCTCCTAAAGTTGTCCAAACCCCTCCGGTTGCTCCGGTAATATTCCCAACAATGTTTACTCCGCTTGCGTCGGCACAGGCCGTAAGATCTGGACCTGCATTTGCAATGATCTCTTCAAGTATGTAAAGAACCACTGTATCCGATGCTATTGAACAAATTCCATTAGGAACAGAGCTGATCACTACTAGGACAGAATCGTTCAATCTATCTGTCGCACTAAAGGTATACGAACTTGTGATGGAAGAGCTATCTGAAAAAGTACCCGATCCCAAGGTCGTCCATACAATGCCGGTGGTATTTGAAAAGGCTCCCGAAAGATTTGCAGAAGCGGAGGACCCACAAATGATCTGGTCAGTACCCGCATTTACACTAGGCCCATTAACCAATGGATAGGTAACGCTAGAAGATATTGCCGGACAAAATGCATTTGGAATGGTTGTTAAAGTAAGAGTCACGGAACCATTGGCAACTTCAGTAGCACTTGGAGTATAAGAAGCATTCAATGCTGCGGTATCCGGAGCAAAGGTTCCGGTCCCTCCTGACCAGATACTCTGAGATCCGCTACCATTCAATACTATGGGAAAATCATTGGTACAAACAGTTGACCCAACACCTGCATCCACCGTTGGTGCTGATACAAAGTTGATAACTACGTCATCTGTCCTAGAATTACAGCCCTGATTATTGGTTGAGGTCAAGGTTAAAGTTATCGAACCAAGGGCGGTATCAGCAGATACTGGATTATATACAGCATTTAAAGAATCCGGTGAGGGGCTAAATCCTCCCCCACCATTTGCTGTACTCCAGGTTCCACCCAAGGCAACAGTTACTTGTCCATTTAGGGCAACTGGAGCCAGGTCCCCACAAACATCCTGGTCATTTCCAGCATTAACCGTAGGCGGGGGGCCAATTGTAATGGTCATTGCATCACTCACCGAGGTACAATTCCCCTGCATGGTTGTAACAAGAGAAAGTGTAACACTACCATTAGAGATTTCGGTTGCGGATGGCGTATATGTGGCATTTAAAGTTTGATTATCCGGAGCAAATAGTCCATTTCCTCCCGTCCATTGCGCTTGGGTAGCAATGGTCATGGATCCATTCAGAGTTACTGCCGCATTATCCGCACAAACGGATTGATCATTCCCTGCATTGACAGTTGGAGCAGGGGTAATATCAATTCTTACTGAATCACTAACGGCATTACAATTTCCTAGGCCCTGGGTAGTAGTCAAGGTCATGAATAGACCACCATTGCTGATCTCTGTGGCTGTTGGAACATAGGTTGCATTGAGATCACTATTGTTTAAAGTAAAAAGGCCATTTCCTCCACTCCAAACACCCCCGGTAGCCACTGTCATTGAACCATTCAGGGTTGCAACCGCATTATTCGCACAAATGGTGATCAAACTTCCGGGATTGACCGTTGGAGCATCAGTAATTGTGATAACCATGGTGTCGCTAACGGCAACGCAACTTCCATTCTGTATGCTCGTAAGGACCATGGTCACAAAGCCTTGTGCGGTATCCGCATCACTTGGAGAATAAACTGCGTTGAGCAAGGAATCATGGGGACTGAAACTACCGGTTCCGTTTATTGCTGTCCATCTCCCACCCCCGGAATTTAATACAGAGCCATTTAAGGTTACATCCGCATTATTCGCACAAACCGTCTGATCTACACCCGCATCCACAATTGGACTTGGACTTACATTTAATCTCACCGTATCAAAAACAGGAAGACACCCAGACCGGTTGGTAGAAAAAACAAGATCTACAAATCCAGTACTTATCTCCGTTGCAGAAGGAGTATAGGTAAGATTTAAACCTGTTGGAGGGTTTGGAACATAGGTTCCGCTTCCACCTGACCAGGTAGATTGCAATGGGTCTCCAAGGATAATGGTTCCGGTAAAACTGGTAGTGGGGTTATTGGCACAAACCGTCTGATCATTTCCAGCATTTGCCTGGGGAGCCGGAATGATAAAGAAATCGACCGTATCCCTATCCTCCGGACAAATCCCATTGGAATCTGTTCTCAGTATCAAACTTGAAAAACCAATACCAATCTCAAAGGCACTTGGAATATAAGTACCAGTCAGATCCTGATTGTTTGGGAGGAAGGTTCCGGCTCCTGTCCAAACCCCACCTCCGGCATTCTGAACAGAACCAGAAAGGTTAACCGCGGCATTATTGGCACAAGTTGGTTGAATGGTTCCGGCATTGGCTACCGGGCCGGGGATTATCGATATATCCACGGTATCAGCTTCATCCGGACATCCATCAATATTATTGGTGGTGATTATTAACTGAGCTGATCCATTGGTAATTTCAGTGGCTGTTGGTGTATAAACCGCTAATGGATCTGTATTTGAAGGATTATAAGCTCCTCCGAGATCTCCAGACCAGGTGATCCCTGCAGCATTAGAAAATGTACCGGCTAGGCTTACATCAGGAGCGGTGGAGCATACGATCTGGTCCGGTCCTGCAGCTACGGAAGGGCCTGGCAAAATGGTTACTACAACATCATCGCTTACATCATTACAAATTCCAACGCCTGCACTGGTTGTAAGAGTTAGGGTTACAGTGCCGGCTGTAATATCCGCGGCAGATAAGGTATAGGTTGAATTAAGGTCATTGATTCCTGAAAACATTCCAGTCCCACTGGTAGACCAGGTACCTTGAGTGGCGACTGTAAGGGAACCATTCAGTGAAACTACCGGAGAATTACCGCAAACGGTAGTGTCATTACCAGCGTTTACAGTAGGTCCAGGAGCAAAGGTCACATCAAAGCTATCGCTTACTGCGAGGCAATTGCCCAAACCAGAAGTGGTTGTCAATACCAGAGTGACCGCTCCGCCTGTTATCTCCGCAGGAGTGGGTGTATAGGTTCCTGTTAATGATCCCACCCCATTACTATAAGCTCCGAGGCCTCCGGACCAGGTGGCTCCGCTTGCAACAGTGATCATTCCATTGAGAGGAACATTGGGATTGTTTCCGCACAAAGCGGTATCCGGCCCAGCAAAAATTGTAGGAGCAGGTGTAATGTTGATCCTTACCGTATCTCTTTCAACAAGGCAATTTCCATTTCCGTAGGAGGAAAGGATCAGGTCTACAAATCCATTTGTGATCTCACCTGCTGTCGGAATATAGGTAGCTGTCAGGGAGGAATCATGAGGGTTGAAATTCCCCAAACCTCCAGACCAGCGTCCTCCTGCAGCGATGGTGACGCTTCCATTTAGAGATGCGGTTGCGTTGTTTGCACAAATGCTGATATCATTCCCAGCGAAAACTACGGGGGCTGGTGTAATTGTTATTGTAACGGTAGAATCAACCTCAATACAGCCTGTACTTCCAAAGGTTGTAAGGGTAAGATTTGCCACACCGTTTGTTATTTCTAAGGGCGAAGGTGTGTATGTATTATTGATCAATCCATTAACACCCCCAGAGAAAGTTCCTCCTCCACCTGACCAGGTGGCTCCACCCGCAACCGTCACGGATGCATTTAAAAGGACGTCCGGATTATTTGCACAGACCGTATGATCAGGTCCCGGATCAACCGTTGGAGCCGGAGTGATTGTTACCAGGGCAGTATCACTTACAGGAATACAATTCCCGTTTTGAATTGAGGTCAAAGTGATAATGAAGCCTCCGTTAGCTATCTCCGTAGGAGTTGGAGTATAAGTGGCAACCAAGGAACTATCGTTTGGAGAATAGGTGCCGGATCCACCCGACCATCTTCCTCCTCCGGCATTTGTTACAGTCCCGTTTAAAATTATCTGGGAATTATTTCCACAGGAAACATAGGGACCGCCGGCATTAACCAGCGGTGAGTCCAAATATGAAATGGTCACCTGGTCAGTTACAGCCGGACAAATTCCATTTCCAATAGTTGTCAAGGTCAGGGTAACCGATCCGGCGGTAAGCTCAGCATTCGTGGGAGTATATATTGCCGTAAGAGATGAATCATGAGGATTATATGATCCTCCTCCCCCAGACCATCTTCCACCGGTGGCAACGATGACGGAGCCCTGAAGGGCTATATCCGGATTATTCTTACAACTGGACAATGCTGGACCAGCATCCGCCGAGATTGCGGAAGGATTTGCCGTTACATAAACTGTATCAAAGACAGGTGGGCAATCCGTAGAGTCAGTCATGACAACATAATACCAACCCACCCAAACAGGAATGGTAGCCGTATTCCCCACAAATGCCCCTAAGGAATCATACCATTCAAAAGCATATGGTGGAGCCCCCCCATTTCCATTAGCGGTTACTGAAGTATTGACGCCTCCAAAACAAATGGAGGGGTCCTTTGGAAGGATTTCAACGAATTTGTCTGACACGAAGTAAACTGTGATCTGCAGAGTAACAGAATCTGTGTTACAACCTCCCTCTGGAATACCGGTCACCTGATAAATGATGGAATCAGGGGGCGAATCGGCACTGTCTATTTGAATATTTACAGTATCACAGCCAGAGGTACAGTCCATGTAACTCACATGGTCAGGATCAAAGGGCACTGACGTCCATTGAAGAGAGCTTTCGATATAATTTTTTGCAAAAATTATTGCTGAACAACCATCCGATACCACAGTTGGAGGGGAAGCCTCAGGTTTTGCAATTGAAGTGATCCGATATTGGTTAAGGTTAGATCCAGGTTTACAAAATGTAATCCTGTGCGGACCTGGATCATTAAGACACAGAGGCGTTCCCACAGGGGTAGGTGGTCCACAGGCAATTTGATAGAATAAAGCCCCACTAGGCTGAGCACCAGAAGCAATATCAAATTTAAATCCTTGGGCTCCTGAATCAAGAGTTAGAAAAAACTCAATACATCGATCAGGGTTGCTGCTTCCACAACATTGACCAGATCTTTTAACAGCTGTGCTAATCCAAACAGAATCCGGACTTCCACTTAGATCAACGGTAAATGTAGGTGTAGAAGGATCGCAAGGCTGGGCTATTGAAGAATTACTAAAAAATAGAACTGCAACCCAAAAAAATGCAAAAAACAAAACCTTTGGCCCCTCCAACACGTACTTCTCTCTTAGAATTATTGTAGAAATCCTTGGTTTTTGCATAAGAGGCTTCTCAAAACGGGAATTACCTTAGAGCTAGTTTACGAATTAATAATAGTTTTGTTCGAAATGTAACCCTATACCTTGCGTTCGAAGTTATTCATTTTCAGCTCATTTTTAGCAATCTTTCTTGCCTTTCAAACCAAGAATGCTGAAGCTCAGGAACTTATTTTTTCGCAGTTCTATAATGCGGAAATGTTGTACAATCCGGCCGACGCTGGTCACTTTCTTGGATTTGGTGCTCAATTGCTGACCAGGACGCAATGGTCGAACCTGGAAAGTCCTATTAGATCAAATTATTTTTCAGCCAGTTATGGCTTTCACAGGAAGGATGATATCGAGCATCACCTTGGCGGAATCGGGATAGAATTCCACAATTACGATGCTGGCAATGGCAATTTAAACGTGGTTGGTTTTTCGGTTAATCCAGCATACAACATTTACTTGGATGAAGCCAAAACCTTTGATATGAGTTTCGGCTTGAAGATAGGTTACGATCAAAGAGGAATCGATCCAAACTCCCTGCGTTGGGGAACCCAATTTGATCCTTCTCAGGGCTATAATCCAAATTTGCCCATTGGCGAATCAAACCTGGTAGATAACGTGAATTTCCTTGATATTGGAGCTGGGATAGATTTCATGTATCGTCCTGAAAAAACTTCTCATCAACATCCCTTGTCATTCTTTTTAAAACTTGCAGGCTCACACCTTACCCAACCCAACGTTTCATTCTTTGGAGTCGAAGAAAAACTTCAAATGGCGTTTAATGCCGATCTGGGGGTAAGGAAAGGGTTTTCGGAAAGCTTCACCATGGGTTTTGATTTCTTTGCCTTAAGCCAAGGCTCAAATCTGATGGTGCAACCCGGAGTATTTGCCTTATACAAACTCCATACAGTTGATCATGGACTGATTCCGCACGAATTAAAATTTGGAGTCGCCTATAGAGTTGAAGATGCTGCCATCTTTTCCTTGGAATTTGGTAACCACAATTATTCACTTGGATTTAGCTATGACTCAAATGTTTCATCCCTGAGTGAATTCGGAGGGGCATATTCCGCATTTGAGATCTCTTTGAGAGCCCATATCATGAAAAAGGTGCACAAAGGAGACAAGCCTAATTATTATTTTCATAGCCCAAGAACATGATATTCCGTTTCCATGGATTTATCATAGCTTTTTTGTTGACCACTTCCCTTTTCGGTCAGGATGTTCAATTTTCCCAATTCTACGCCAACGCTCTTTACATTAATCCGGCTTTTGCCGGAGGTCTGAATTTAGAGAGGCTAACCTTTGCTTACCGGGGGCAATGGAGAGGGCTGGAATCAAAGTACAATACTTACCTAGCATCAGGTGACATTTATACCCATAGAGGTCGATCAGGATTTGGCACTTATATAATGAGGGATGTTCAGGGAGCCAATACTATTTCGAGTACTGAAATAGCTGGTTGTTATGCCTATCAGTTAAATATCTCGAGAAATCTAACTTTCCGCATGGGCGGCCAGCTCGGCTTTGTTTCTCGGTATCTGGATTATGCACAGCTCCGTTTTCCGAGTCAATTCACGGATGATGGTTTTCAAAGCCCAACATCCGTAAGTCACGCTATTGGGGTCGATAGAACCAATTATCTGGACCTGAGTTTTGGAGGGGTTTTTTATAATAAAAATCTATGGGTTGGGTTTAGCGGTCATCACCTGAATCAGCCTCAACAGTCATTTATCCAGGATAATGTTTCAAGGCTTCCCGTTAGATGGGCCATGATCGGCGGATACAAAATCCTACTTTACAGGACCAATGATGGTTTGCACAAAAGAGAAGTTGAAAAAAGTATTACTCCTACTTTCCACTACAAGGTTCAGGGGACAAATGACCAATTCGATCTTGGAGCTTATCTTCATTATTACCAGCTGATGTTTGGACTTTGGTATAGAGGAATCCCATTCAAAAGGCTTGATGAGATACAAAATAATGAGGCCATGATTGCAATGGCCGGATTCAGATTTAAGCATTGGATCTTTAGGTATAGTTACGACTTCACAGTTTCCACACTTTCCAGTGCAGGTACCAGTGGAGCCCATGAGATCAGTTTTAGCCTGGTTGATTTCATTCAAAGACATAAAAGGAAGCCTCCAAGAAGCATACCCTGCCCCACTTTTATGTAAATCTTGTATGTGTTAATCCTAAGCTTTTCCCGAAATTTGCGGCTTCTTTTTTATGAGTCAGGATAATTATCAGGAAGTAAGTTTAAAAGCCCTATCCCCCTTAGATGGTCGGTACTTTGAAAAAGTATCCGCCTTGGGAGAATACTTCTCTGAATTTGCGTTGATCAAATACAGGGTGAAAGTGGAGATCCGATATTTGATCGCCTTATTAAGCTATGGTCCGTCTTCCATTCCTTCAATTCCTGAAGAAAAGTTAAAAGGCCTAATAGAGCTGGAAGAAAACTTTTCGCTTAAGGATGCCAAAAGGATAAAAGAGAAAGAAAAGGAGATCAATCACGATGTTAAGGCAGTTGAATATTTCATAAAGGACTACCTTACAAAAGAGGGGTTAGATAATTTAAAGGAGCTGGTACATTTTGGGCTTACCTCTCAGGATATAAATAATACAGCAAATCCCATCATGGTGAAAGACGCCATGAATACGGTCATCATTCCAGCTTTGGAATCCATCGAGACATCTCTAAATAAAATGGCCAGTCAATGGGCTAAGATTCCAATGTTAGCCAGAACTCATGGTCAGCCAGCCTCTCCTACCAGACTGGGTAAAGAGATTGAAGTGTTTTTGTATCGTATCACCACTCAATTGGAGGTTTTAAAAAGGTTCCCTTTCAGGGGAAAATTTGGAGGAGCCACTGGGAATTTCAATGCTCACAAAGTAGCTTTCCCCGATTTCGATTGGCCGGCCTTCGCCGATAGATTTCTAGGCGAAATGGGACTGATCAGGCAACCCCTTACAACCCAGATCGAAAATTACGATACCCTGGCAGCCACCTTCCATTGCATGGAAAGGATCAACACGATTTTGATGGATCTGTGCAGGGATATTTGGCATTACGTCTCAATCAATTACTTGAAGCAAAGGTCCGTTAAGGGTGAAGTCGGTTCATCTGCCATGCCTCATAAGGTAAACCCTATTGACTTTGAAAATGCAGAGGGAAATTTGGGGATCGCAAATGCATTATTTCATCATTTGGCTTCAAAACTTCCAATAAGTAGACTTCAAAGGGATCTTACAGATTCCACAGTTCTTAGAAATGCAGGAATTCCTTTAGCCCATTCTCTATTAAGCTATAAATCAATACAAAAGGGATTTGGAAAGATCGAACCAGACGCTATTGCGATTGAGAAAGACCTTGAGGATAACTGGATTGTTATCGCCGAAGCCATTCAAAGTATTCTAAGAAGGGAATCATATCCTAATCCTTATGAAGCCTTAAAAGATCTTACCAGGGGAAAGGAAAATATTGGAAAGGAGGAGATCCATTCATTCATAAATGGACTGGATATTTCTGATGAACTGAAATCTGAGTTATTGGCGATCAGCCCTCAGAATTATACTGGATTTTAATTTAGCCTACAAAATCTCCGGAGGCGGTTCTGCAGCTTTTAATGGCTTTTCTAACCTTGGACCTATAAAAAGGACCATTTTTGAACATTAACTTCATATGGGTCTTGAAGTTGTGCCATACCGGATCCTCATTGATATAGCCGTCGATTTTGGTTTCCGGGATCAACATATATTTAAACCCCAGATCAAAGATCACCTCCTCAACACAAGGATTTCCATAAAGAACCTTTTTGGGATCGGAAATAAGAAAATACTCTAGTTTTTTGGGGTAGTTATCACTTTTCGCAGGATCGAAATTGCTTTTTCCCTTATGTTTTGTGGTTTCAGTTCCACGATCAGGATCAAAGCTCTCCCTATCAGAATAATCCTGGCCAAAGGACTGGAATGAAAAAAATACAAGTAATGCCGCTAAGAACCGGATCACAGTTTTTTTTACAAATTTATACTTATTAGGTCAAAAAAGCGACCTGTGGGTGGATTCCTTATTTCTTGAAGAAACTCTCAGTTCTATTGTCAACAACCAGATAGTAAACCTGACCTGACTTAAGATCTGTACAGTCAACCTCTTTGGCTCTGCCTTTTTTTACAGCTTTGCCATACTGGTCGAGGATCTCATAATTAGCTTCCCTAGATAGGTAAAGTTTGTCTTTAACTCTGGTAGGATAGAAAGTTACCTTTTCAAGTGCGCTAGCATGCTCCTTCACAACTGTATGATACACCTGGCCTGTTCTTTCCTGATACTTGATCCTGTATTTGTTTGCCCCAGAGTGGTGATCTGTTGCAAATGAATAAGAATTCTTTCCTGGGTTTCCTTTTGATTGCACCTTTCCGATCTCCAACCAGGAATTGTTTACAAACTGCTCAACCACATAAGTGTTCATGGGTTTTTCACCAACCGCACTCCAGGTGATGGCGTCATCTCCTACCTCAAAGGATTCGAACTTAAAGGCTTTGTTGGTAGCAAATGCGGAAGCGTTAAGGATTCTCGGCTTACATCCATCTCTATGGACTATGACAATTTCTACAGCATCATTTTGGCTCAAATGATTTAAGGAAACAATGAATGCACCTTGCTCAGGAGCTTGTCTTTCTTTTCCGTTTACAAATATTGACTGGATACAGTACTCAGTAGTTGATGATCCATTGAATGGATTCTGAATATATAGATCCTTACCGTGGTATTGACCGACTAGTTTCATTTCTCCAGCTAACAGGCTTCCTGAAACTAAAAATAGCGCGCCCAATAGAATTCTCAAGTGCTTAGACATAAATGCTGGTTTGGCATTAATCATGCCAAATTTAAGTGATTTTTGTAATCCTCAATCCCTTCCGGGCAATAATCAATCAATTTTTTATTCATACCTCAAAGCCTCAATCGGATCAAGGGCAGAAGCTTTGCTGGCCGGGTAATATCCAGACACCAAACCCACGAAGGTGCAAATGGAAAATCCGAGTATCATCCACGCCCAGGGAACAATGAATCCTCCCCCCCCTATTAAGCTGTTTATTCCATTGCCAACAAGAATTCCCAACACAACTCCAGCGGTTCCACCGATCTGACAGATCACTATTGATTCGATCAAAAACTGCTCGCGTACCTTGCTTGGGTTCGCTCCTATTGCCTTTCTAATCCCTATCTCCCGCGTTCTTTCTGTGACGGAAACCAACATGATATTCATAAGGCCGATGGATGCACCCAATAAGGTTATGAATCCAATTACTCCGCCACCCATTCTTAGGCTTCCGCTGATTTCATCAAGGGTCTCGGAAATAGAATCGCTTTTTTCGAGTTTGAAGGAATCCTCTTTTCCTGGTGAATCCCCTCTGATCTTTCTCATAACACCGGTTGCAACTCCCATAGCCATTTCGAGATCTTTGTCCAGCGGTACATTAACATTCACAAAGAAACTAATGCCCTCACGGACACCCATGTGTTGGCGAGCAGCTTCAATTGGAAGAAGGACCATTCTGCTCGTTCCACTTCCTCCAAAAACTCCACCGGTTTTTTCCATTACGCCTATAACCCGATAGTAGGTCCCTAAGAGTAGGATCTTTTGCCCAATGGGATCGTCTTTCTCAAAAAGGGTTTCGGCAATTTCAGAACCTATAATAGCAACTCCAGAACCTTGATTCACCTCTATCTCCGTGAAATTTCGACCTGAGCTAAGCTTATAACCCTCGGAATTTAAGAATCCAGCATCTACTCCGATAATACCTGAATTTGGATTGGTTTTTTTGGAGGCTCTTTTTACTTCTGCAAGCCAGGTCACATAAACAGAGATCCCTACGTAACCTCCATAATTATAGTTGTCTCTGAATTTTACTGCTTCTGCATAACTGATCCTTTTGTAGGTTTTTCCTCCTCTACCCTGTCGCCTTCCGGTCCTTTTCTGATAGATCTCAAAACTATTGGCTCCAATACTTGAAAAACTTCCTTCGATGGAAGATTTCATCCCGTCAATTGCCGTCAGAATACCTACCAAGGAAGTGATTCCGATTGCAATAATGGCTGCCGTTAGAATGGTTCTCAGGAGATTATCCTTGATGGATTTAAAACTCTCACTGACATTTACCATTAAGTTCATTCTGGAATGATTCTTGACCTAAACTATTCTCAATCCAAGGTCGTTATATTTACCTAAAAGAAAAGCATTAATGCAAAAAATACTGCGATCCACTTTCCTTATACTTTTTGCCTGGATCTTTTTCGCTTCCCACTCCTTTGCCTCGAGAATCCTGATCCCTATGGATGAGGGACAAAGCAATCACCTTAAAGCCTATGGGATAGCTTACTGGATATTGAGTCAGGGAGATGAAGTTGAATGGCTTTTGAATTATAAAGGCGGAAGCTTTCTTTTTCCCAACAAACAATCTTTTCAAAATGAAATGGTCATTAGAGGGGTTTCCTATGATGTGATCAGTGAGACACAGGCAATTCAGATACTGGAAGAAATTGGAAGTCCAAACAAGAACATGGATGTAATGAAATTGGAAGTGCCTCCAAAGATCGCGGTCTACTCTCCAAAAACTGCTCAACCCTGGGATGATGCTGTCACTTTGGTACTAACCTATGCTGAGATCCCTTATGACGTGGTCTTTGATGATGAGGTCATCAATAACGATCTGGCCAAGTATGATTGGCTCCACCTTCACCATGAAGATTTCACTGGTCAATACGGGAAATTCTATGCCATGCACAGAAACAAGAAATGGTATCAGGATCAGGTAAACGAATTCGAAGGAGTGGCTGCCAAATATGGTTTCTCAAAAGTTAGCGAGTTAAAACTTGCGGTTGCCAAGAAAATAAAGGGGTACTGTGCTGGAGGCGGTTTTCTTTTTGCTATGTGTTCAGCCACTGACACCTATGATATAGCTCATGCTGCTGATGGTGTCGATATCTGCGAGCATATGTACGATGGTGATCCTGCAGACCCAAACGCAAATTCCAAATTAAACTATGCCAACACTTTTGCATTCAAAGACTTCCGATTAAGGATGAACCCAATGGAATATGAATTCTCCAACATAGATAATCAGACCAGTGAAAGAGGGATGAAGGAAGGAAACGATTATTTCACCCTTTTCGAATTTTCAGCAAAGTGGGATCCCATCCCTACCATGCTAACCCAAAACCACGAAGGAACAATCAAAGGTTTCATGGGGCAAACGACTGCTTACAAGAAAAGGTTGATAAAGCCCGAGGTTGTTATCATGGGTGAAACTCGTAGCATCAATGAGGCCAAGTACATTCACGGGACCTTTGGAAAAGGATTCTGGACTTTCTATGGGGGGCACGACCCTGAAGATTACCAACACTTTGTGGGTGAAGAGCCAACAGATCTGAATCTGCACCCCAATTCTCCGGGGTACAGACTCATTCTGAACAACATTCTTTTTCCTGCTGCCAAGAAAAAGAAGCAAAAAACCTAATTAACCTCGATAAACTGCTTGGGAAGAACTCCTGCAGTAAAGGTGCCTCCTATTCCAGCTACACCATACCTGAATACGGTTCCGTTTCCCGTGAAATTGTTATGGTCACCAACCCAAATCTGATCACCGGAAATTGCTCCAATACCATAAATCCCATTCGTGGTTGCTCCGGTAATGGCGGTGCTTAAATTCAAGGATTGGGGATCTACATTCCACACCGCATTGCCGGCATAAAAGTTGAATCGATCATTATCAGGTCGCGCTACTAATTGTGACCCGGATCCAGCTCCAAACGCAAATACTGAGTCAACAGCATACGTTGGGTTCATCTTGACTAAAGATCCATTTGTAATGAATCGACCTGTGCAGATGACCCAAATATCTCCATTGATATCTTCTTCAATGTCCGTAGGCCCCTCTCCTACATTAATAGTAGATGTGATAGAACCATTTCCGGGTTCCATAACCTCTAAAGTGTTCGAAAAGCTATTTGTAACCAACAGATCTCCATCTACCATCCTTATTCCTTCAGGACCGGTTCCACAGAAATATTTTGTTACACTAGACCCATTCAGATCCGTTTTTAGAATGAAAGATTCCTTCAATTCAAAGTTTGAATCAAAAGGTCCCCAATTGGAAATGAAGACATCATTCCCTGAGATCTCTATAGATCTTGGGCTATTCAATTCAGGGAACTCCCAATTTGATAAGGCCTTACCTGAACTAGCTTTAATTCTTATGATCCTATTATCATTATTGGCAACTATGTAAATGATGCCATTATGGAGTATCATTGATTGAAGCACATCGCCTGTTGGTATCCCACTGTTCTCTCTTGCATATACATCAGGGACATACCTGGAAGAATCAAAAGAAAAGAACCCAAGAGTTCCATTAGGTGTTCCAAAGTTTCCTTCATTCAAAACCCAAACTCCATTGCTATATTTTCCACTTGAAGGAGTGGGATCCTCGTCATCAGAACAGGAGAAAAATAATAGGCCAATGCCTAAATACAATAATAATAAGTGCTTCATTTTGATAGTTTTTGAATTTGAATCTTTATTCCTGCTGATACCCTTCTACCAGGCATTGCATACCATTCAAAGGACTGGTAGGCCTGGTCAGCGAGGTTGTCTATCCTCAGGAAAAGCCTTGACGAACTCCAAGAATTATTCAAAATGTAGCTCGCTTCAAGGTATTGAATAGTGTATGGTTCAAGAAAGACCTGAGGATTTATTCCCGCTCTTTCACCAGTAAATTTTAAAGAGTATTGAACAAGAACATTTTTGTAGTTCAGTCCTAGTTGAAATAACCCAGTTTGGAATGGAACATATGCTGTAGGCTCATCTCCTCTTGACCTTAAAGGACTCCAGCTTGCACTTGTGCTAATTGCAAAAGCATTGGAAAATTTCTTCGAGATCTCAGCCTTGAATTCAAGTCCTATGGATGTCAATTCGTCCTGGTTGATTACTCCCCATGCAGGGCCAGGTAAAAATTCCTGAGCGGAATTAGACCAAATGCTATCCAGGGGCAACCAAACTAACAGGCCATTCACATGTGTGTAAAAACCTAAGGCACTTAACCTAATTCCCGTCCGTCCTTGTTTTTGAAACATAAAACCTGTTTCAGCATAAATGCTCGTTTCAGGTTCTATCTGAGGATTACCACCTGGGTCCCAGAACTGGTCATTTAAAGTTGGAATTCGGAAATTGTATGATGCTCTGGCCAAATGATGAATACTTGAAGAGGATCGGTTATAAAGGGTAAGATCACTTTGAAATTCAGGGGAAAATGGAACTGCTTTTCCTTGCCAGATGGCCTGCCTGATTGAAAGAGTGGTTTTCCATTTTTCCATTGGGAAATATTCCAAAGAAGCATAAACGGAAAATATGGCTTCCTCAGGCCTCTGGCCATAATCCGCAATATCAGCTGCTCTGAACTGTTGTTCGACTCCAACCAGGATTTTTAATCTCTCAGACCAACGATGACCGTATTCGCCTTTAATCAATAGCAAATCCGTTTGAGTCAAGTTTCCTGAAAAATTGATATCCTCCCTTGACCAACCCACTCTGATATCAAACCATTTATTTCTCTTTTCATATCGATAACCCAGAAAAGAGCGATGGAATTTTGAGTACTGAACCTTTCCGAAGCCTACAGAAAAAACGGAAGTCATGGGCTTTTGAATTTCTTGTCTTTGGTAATGGTGCCAATAGCCCATGAAAAGTTTTCCTGAACCGATTTTTTGAAAAGCAGTAAGTTTTATCCCCTTATAATCGGTGGAAGCCCCTTCCATGGTTTCCGTGGGAGCTTCAGGTAGAGCCGAATTCACATAAGGAAATTCATTCTCGTCATTTTGGAAATAAGTTTTGACCTCAATCCCCTGCTTTTTTCCTCCAATTCCAAAAGAAATATGCCCGCTATTCAATCCGAATTGGCCAGATCTATATCCTAAACCCAAATATTTCCTTTGTTCCGCAAAGGTATCATCCAATCTTAGGCTTGCTCCTAAGGCACCCGATCCATAAAGTGCACTCGACCCTCCCATTGAAATTGATGCCTGGTCATAAACGGAAGATGGAAGTGTGCTAAGATCTACCAGTCCAAGGCTAGGGCTTTGAAGTGGGATTCCATTCCATAGGACCTGGGTATGACTAGAGAGAAGTCCTCGGAAGGAAGCGGTGGATACTCCGGCTCTGGAGCGCAACCCTGCAAGGCTGGATTGCTCCAACAGGTTAGCAAAATTATTACCGGATTGGGTAAGGATCTGAAGGGAGTCGATCTGGCTTGTTTTCCAGCTTTGATCGTACTCAGATAAATTATTGCCCTTGATTAGAACCTCGTCCAGGAGATTTTCATATTCCTGGGCAAAGGATCCCAAGGGGGCAATAAACAACAAAAGGCCAAAAAATTTATTCATAAATTTTTTAAGCCTCGGGAAATAATAAGATCTGTCCGACCCTAAGCTTTTCTCCCGAAAGCAATTGGATTAAAGTTTAGCGGCAGGTCTCCTGGCTCATCCAAATGACTGCTACCTTCCCGAAAATCAGTGGTATTGTGCAGCCTTTTAAGGACTTACAGTTGCGGGGACAGCTCCGGTTTCTCACCGGATTCCCTATTATTCTCTAAGAGAACCGCGTTGCAAATATAGCTTCTATTTTGAAAGGTGTATTAGAGTTACACCATCTCCTCCAAATTCTTCTGTTTCATGGAGAAAGCTTTTAATGCCTTTGGACTGATTCAAAAGCTCAGCCACAAGCTTTCTAAGGTGGCCATCTCCCCTTCCATGAATGATCCTTAATTGTTCGGAATTAGCCACCTGAGCTTCATCCAGAAATCTAAGAACTTCGGTAGTTGCCTCTCCGGCTCTAAGCCCTCTGATATCTATTTCTGTTTTAAAGACACTTTTTACTTTTAGTTTTCTTGAAGGCCCAGAACCAGTCACGGGATTTTTTGGGCTTTGATCTTCCGAGAGCATCAGGTTCTCTATTCCAACCTGGACCTTAAGATCTCCGATCTCAACTATTCCATTTTTCTTTTTTAGGTCGATTAACCTTCCTCTTTGGCCTGTAGGCCTAACTACAACCCATGAATTGAGCTTTATCTCTCCTTTTGAAGTACCAGGATCTTTTTTTGGCTCCTTTTCCTGAGCAAGTTTCTTTTTCTCAACCTGTAATTCCTTGCGAGCATTCTTGGTCTCATTCGGATCTGCCTGGCTTTCCCTGATCTTTCTTATCGTTTCCTCTATTTTTTGGTTACTGGATTCTATGACTTTCAGCGCATCTTCTTTAGCCTTATCAATTATCTCTTTTCTCTCCTTTTTGATCCCCTTCAACCTTGAGTTAAGCTCAGTTGCTTCCTTTTCCATTGAAGTTTTGAGCTCTTCAAGCTCCTTTTTTTTATCAGCCAGCTGTGTAGCTTTTTCCTGGTTTTCAGCCAATAGGCGATCAAAATCCATAAATCCCTTACCACCAATTTGTTTTGCAGCTTTCAGAATATTCGGCGGCAAACCTGCTCTTTGAGCTATCTCCAGAGCAAAGGAACTTCCCGCCTGACCCAGGGTGAACTTGAAGGTTGGTCTCATCTTTTCCTGATCAAAGCTCATGGCTCCATTTTCTACACCTTCTTCAGAATCAGCAAGCTTTTTCAGGTTTGGGTAATGAGTATTAAGAATTCCAAAACAACCTTTCTTGTTAAACTCTTTCAATAATGCCTCCCCAATGGCACCACCGATCAAGGGATCGGTTCCAGCTCCGAATTCATCAAATAAGATTAATGATTTTGAATTCGCTCCTTTTAAGGCCCGGGTCATGGTGACCATATGAGAACTATAGGTACTCAAATCATTCTCAATACTTTGATCATCCCCAATATCAACAAAGAATGAATCAAATATTCCCAGAGTAGACTTCTCGTCAACCGGAACAGGTAACCCGGATTGAAACATATACTGGATCAATCCAACGGTTTTCAAGGCTACACTTTTCCCTCCGGCATTTGGGCCAGAAATAATGATCATTCGATTGTCCTTGTCGAGCTTTAAGCTAAGTGGAACTACCTCTTTTCCTTCTTTTTCATGGCTAAGAAATAAGAGAGGATGCCTCGCATTTTTTAAGTCAATAAATGCTACGGTTCCGGTTTCAGGAATACACGCTTTTAGATCAGCACCCAAAAAAGACTTGGCTCGAAGAAAATCAAGCCTTCCGCAGATTTCGACTGTCTGGCTCAATCCCACCTGGTTCTTGCGGCACTCATCAGTCAATTCTTTCAGTATCCTGATGATCTCCTCCTTTTCATCCTGAAGTAGATCTATCAACTCATTATTTAATTGGAAAACCTCTCTGGGTTCCAGGAAGGCGGTCTGTCCCGATCCGGAATAATCCATGATAAATCCATCCATGGACCTTTTGAAAGCCACACTCAAAGGGATAACAAACCTCCCGTTTCTCAAGGACCATTCAGATTCGGGATTAGAAAAGCCTTGATCCTTTGCTTTTTGAAGACTTCGAGAAATGGAATCCCTTGTTTTTTCTCTGAGCCTTGATGTCTTTTTTCTTATCCTATTCAGTTCAGGAGATGCTGAGGATCGGACCAGGGAGTGTTCATCTATAACTTCGTCTATCCGGTAATGAAGGAATGAAGGAAAATCTATTCCAAGAATCTGGTTCTCAAGATTGGGATATGGCTCTTCCTGGTTCTTCAAGCAATTCTTCCAATCGCTATATATCTGCATGAAGTTTCTAACTAGCGAAAACTCACGTTCAACCAAATAGGCATCCTTGATCTGAAGCTTTTTGAAGACCTCGTCCGGGTCTTCATATTCCGGCTGGGTGGGAGCTTCCAGGTTTAGGACCAAGTCCAGCATTTCCCGTGTTTCATACTCCATTTCTTGCAGTTCAGTTAGCTTATTCCTGAACCGCATTTCTTTAGCCAATCCCCTTCCTATTGGTCCCCTGCAATAATCCATGACCAAATTCCTGATCTGGTCGAAGCCTAATTTCTTTTCAATCCTTAAATGCTCCATACTATTTGGGCCCCAATTGAACTTTGAAAGTGAAGCCCTCTTGTCTATTTATGGTAAATTGTTTCCTCATTACGGATAGCAAATGAGCAACAAGAAAACCAAGGCTGAAAGCAAAATGACAGCCTTTACAAAAAATTCTGATTGGTACTTAAGAAGTATCAAGGAGCCAATTTTCCTTACTTCTACTTACAGATTCAATAATGCTTTGGAAGGAGAAAAGTTCTTTAAAGACATTTATGGAGGAAAGGAGTTCAACTCCCCTTCTGACACCCCGGTAATTTACACTCGCTATACATACCCTAATCAGATCAGCCTCGAGGAAAAATTCAAGCTATGGGAGGATGCAGAAGACTCAGCCTTTTTCAATTCAGGCATGGCAGCAATCACCACTCTATTTTTGGCTTTTTTAAAACCTGGCTCCACTGTCCTAAAGAATAAGCCCATGTATGGAGGAGCCGATAATTATTTGAAGCTCGAGCTAAAAAAATGGGAAGTCGATTTTGTCGAATTTGATCCGGAGACAAGAGAATCTGAGATCCTGGAAATGATAAAGAAATCAGGCAAAAAAATAGATCTGATATACCTGGAAACACCATGCAACCCAACAAACGATCTTATAGATATTTCAATGTTGGCTGAAATCAGAAAGAAGATCTCTGCAAAGGGTTCAAGGATACCAATTGCTGTTGATAATACTTTCCTCGGGCCGATAGGTCAAAATCCGCTATCTGCAGGTGCCGACCTTTCCGTTTATTCAGCTACCAAATACATTGGTGGCCATGGAGATCTTATTGCCGGAGCAATTTCTGGTAAGAAGAAGCTGATAAAAATCTTAAAGGAAAAAAGGGATGCACTTGGCAATATGGTTGATCCATTCACTGCATGGATGTTGAATAGAAGCCAGGAAACATTAAAACTTCGTTTTGAGCAGCAAAGTGAAAATGCAATGACAATTGCCAAATTCCTTCAAAAACATTCTAAAATCACCAGGGTAAGGTACCTGGGTCTAAAAGAAAACTTAAATAAGAGAGAAAAGAAGATCTTCAAAAAACAGTGCATAAACCCGGGAGCCATGATTTCATTTCACATAAAAGGAAAAAAGAAAGACGCTTTCAAGTTCCTGGATTCCTTAAAGACAATTCAATTAGCGGTAAGCTTGGGAGGAACTGAAAGCAATGCTCAACACCCTTGGAGCATGAGTCATAGCAATGTCCCTGAGACATCAAGAAGGGCATGGGGGGTAAACCAGCAAATGATCAGGCTCTCAGTGGGAATTGAAAACATCAATGACCTCATAGGAGATCTGAATCAGGCACTTAAAAAGAGTTGAATTCCTTAATTTCAGCCCTGATCTGAGGCTAGTGCAATGAGAAACCTAAGAGAAAGAGCATTTCGGATGGTGGAGCCAAGTAGCTCCTATAAGGATCCAAACTTTGCCTTTGATGCCTTTATCATAATCCTTATCCTCCTTAATGTTCTGGCTTTGATCCTTCAATCGGTACCGGAATACGATAGGGATTTCGGATCCTTCTTCTATTATTTTGAGATATTCTCAGTCGTTGTTTTCACCTTCGAATACCTGGTCCGACTTTGGACCATTGTTGAAAAGGTTGGGTTTGAAAACCAGGTTTGGGGTAGGTTAAAATGGGTGAGAAGACCCATTGCCTTGATTGACCTTTTTGCTATACTTCCCTTTTATCTTCCTTTTGTCGGGGTTGATCTAAGGTTTTTAAGGATCTTTCGGACCCTCAGGATCATCAGGATCTTCAAGATCGCTCGATATACCTCAGCTTTCGACTTGATTAGAAAGGTATTCGCCGAGAAAAAAGAGGAAATCTTTATTTCGGTCCTTTTCATTTTTGTCTTACTGATCGTAGCCTCAACCTTTGCATATTATGCAGAGCGAGATGCTCAACCCGATGATTTTGGAACAATCCCTAAAGCTCTATGGTGGGGCGTAATAACCCTTACAACCGTTGGATATGGAGACACAGTTCCTATTACTTTGTTGGGAAAAATTTTAGGGGGAGTAATTTCTCTATTAGGAATCGGCTTATTTGCTCTTCCTACTGGAATACTCGCTTCAGGATTCTCTGAAGAAATCGGGAAAAGGAAAAACCCCCAATGATTTTTTATTGAAAAAAATCTTTTTTATTTAAACTAAAACCAATTGTAAACCATGAAAAGAATTAAACTATTTGTCAGCTATTTTCTTATTACTCTCACCGTCTTCACCTCCACGGGTTGCTTCGGATCCTTCGGATTAGTTAAGGCGGTCTATGATTTCAATGACGGCCTAAGCGAAAATAAGTTCATTAAATCGCTTATGATGATTGTGCTTCTTGTAATACCGGTTTACGAAATCTCTGCCTTACTGGATATTATTCTTTTTAACCTAATTGAATTTTGGAGCGGAAGTAATCCTGTTTCAATGAAAGACGGAGAGATCGAAACTCAGTATGCCACGGTTGGTGGGAATGACTTCTATTATGAAGTTTCAAAGAACCAATATAAGATTACCCAATTGACAGGAAAGCAAAAGGGACTAATTAGAATAATGAGATACAACCCTGAGGAAAAGACTTGGTACTTCAAAGGAGGAGATTCGGCTGAAAAACCTGTTATGACTTTCTTAGATGGAGTTGGAACTGATGAAATGATTAGAGTATACTCCAAAAGAGGTTATGTAGATCTAAACACCGGGCATAACTATTCCAGCATAGAAATGGCAAGATTGTTTCAATTTGCAGATGAAAAATTTATTTCTGTTAACAATCGCTAGCATCCAACCTAGCCATTCAAAAACCCCGTCAAAAGCGGGGTTTTTTGTTTCCGGCCAATTAAATTTGGTCTATGATATTTCGTCTGCCTACCCTCTTCTTTTTTCTTCTGATTTTTTCCGCATCCTCTTTTTCTCAAGAGCTCACGGCAATTCAGATCGTTCAAAAATCCATCGATCTTTTGAATGGAAAAACCAACCTCGGGGAAACCCAAATGACAATCGTTAGGCCCAAATACGAGAGAACTATATCCATGAAGACCTGGAGTATGGGCCAGGATTACTTTATGATCTACATAACCGAGCCCGCAAGGGACAAAGGCCAGGTTTTCCTAAAAAGGGAAAAGGATATGTGGAATTGGATGCCAACTGTTTCAAGAATGATAAAGATCCCAAGTTCAATGATGTCCCAAAGTTGGATGGGTTCTGACTTTACGAATGATGACCTGGTAAAAATGAATAGTCTGGAAAGGGATTATGGACAAAAGATCCTGGGCGAGGAGGAAGTCGGTGGCTACCCTTCCTATAAAATCGAATTGATCCCAAAACCTGAATCGGCTGTGGTTTGGGGAAAAGTATTGATATGGATAGCCAAGGATCATTTTTACCAAATGAGATCCGAATTCTATGATGAGGATATGGAAATTGTAAACCGAATGGATGCCTCGGAAATCACTCAGTTTGGGAACAGAAAGCTGCCTGCGCGATTGGAAATGAGTCCGGTGAATAAAAAGGGGCAAAAAACCATCATCCTTACAAAGTCACTTGAGTTTGATGTCGTTCTGGATGATGATTTCTTTTCTCAACAGAATATGAAAAAGATCAGATAGGTGAAGAAGGTCTTCCTACTGGCATGGAGAAATCTTTGGAGGAATAAGAAAAGAACCTACATAACCCTTGCCTCGATAATTTTTGCAGTTGTTATCGCGACATTCATGCGTGGCATCCAATTGGGGAGTTACGAAAAGATGCTAAATGATGCCATGAGGAGCACCTCAGGTCATCTTTCTATTATGGGTAAGGATTATTGGGAGGATAAGTCTCTAATCAACTCAATGCCCATCAACTCAAAATTGGATTCTTTATTGGACGAGAATGATTTAGTGGCCCAAAGGATTCCAAAGATCGTTTCAGGTTGTCTCGTATCCTATGGAAATGCCACCAGGGGAGTCATGGTAATGGGGGTTGATCCCGAAATGGAAGATTACCAATCTGGTCTGAAAAACAAGATCATAAAGGGAGAATATCTGGGTTCCAATGGATCGGTAATTATTGGCGAAGACCTGGCAAAGTACCTTAAAGCTGAAATTGGAGATAGCATAGTTCTTCTGGGTCAAGGATATCAAGGTGTAACCGCAGCAGGCCTTTACCCGGTCGGAGGAATATTCTCCCACCCTCTTGGTCAGTTGAATAAAAGAGTTGCCTACATAACCCTTCCAATGGCAGAGGAACTGTTCTTCATGTATGACCGCCTTACCCAGGATGCAATTGTTCTGGAAGATTATAAAAATGAAGAAGAGGTCCTTTCAAGCCTGCTATTGGATCTAGATACATCTCTTTATGAGGTCCAGGATTGGAGGGTGATGAATAAAGAGATCCTTCAGGGTATTGAGTCGGATAATTTCTTTGGCAAGATCATGATAGGCATACTTTACATGGTAATTGGCTTCGGGATTTTTGGGACCATCCTGATGATGACCATGGAGAGGAGAAAAGAGTTTTCGGTAATGATAGCTATTGGAATGAAGAGAACGCGACTATTATTGGTCATAATCATTGAGGCTATTTATATGGCGATAATTGGATCTATCGGAGGATTAATTCTGGCTTTTCCCCTGGTAATGTTTTACTACCTGAATCCAATACGATTTACGGGCGATACCGCTGAATTGTATTACCAAATGAATATGGAACCAGTGCTTCAGGTATCCCTGGGGCCGGATTACATGTTTGTGCAATTCTTCCTGGTGCTGATCCTTAGCCTGGTAGCTTCTATCCTGCCCTTAAACAGTGTTTTAAAGCTCGATATTGTGAAGGTAATCCGGGGAAGACAATGATAGTTCGCTTGGCATGGAGAAACGTCTGGAGAAATAAGACCAGAAGTCTTATCGTGATCATAGCAACCACGCTTGGATTAGCAGGAGCCCTATTCATTGCAAGTTTAATAACCGGCATGATCGATCGATGGGTGAAAAAAAGCATCGACACCGAGTTCTCTGATATTCAGATCCACACAGAAAAGTTTGTCATTGAAGAGGATCAAAAGTTCCATTTCTCGAAGGAGGATGTGAAAAATGACCTACAGGTATACGAGGATAAGATAAGGTCAAGCTCTTACAGGCTGAAAGCCGAGGGCCTTGCCATGTCAGCACATAACAACTTTCAGGTCATTCTAATGGGAATCGATCCCGAAGAAGAAAAGAAGGTTACAACATTGCATGAGTACCTGAAAGAGGGAGTGTATTTCCGGGAGAATAAAAGGATAAAACAGGCACTGATCTCTCAAAAACTTGCTGAGGAACTAAAGGTTGGACTAGGTTCCAAAATCGTGATCAATCTTTCTGACATTGAAGGAGAGATCGTGGGAGAGGCATTCAAGGTGATCGGACTCTTTAGGACCGGAAATGGTCCTTATGATGAACGCCATGTATTCGTTAAAAACTCAGAATTCCGAAACCTTCTTAAAGTTGAAGAAGGTAATTTCCATGAACTCGCTTTAAGGATCAATGACGACCTGGATCCGGATAGCCTTAGTTCAAAATTTTCCAGTGTTCTGGGATCCGATCTAAAAAGTCAATCCTGGGTGGAACTAAGCCCCGCTTTGAAAATGCAGCAGGGTTATATGGATACCTTCAATTATATACTCCTTACCGTGGTTTTGATCGCCCTGATCTTTGGGATAATCAATACGATGTTGATGGTAGTCCTTGAACGAACCAGAGAAATAGGAATGCTCAGATCCCTGGGTTTAAATGACCAAAAAGTAGGGCTTATGATCTTATTGGAAACCATATATCTCTGTTTAACAGGGGCAATTTTCGGCAACCTGATAACCTTTGCCCTGGTCCAGTACTACGGAAGGATTGGAATACACTTTAACGCTTGGGAGGAAGGTTTTGAAAACCTGGGATTTGAGTCCGTCGTATTTCCCTATTTGGAGCCTGGTTTTTATTTGATCGTAACCATTCTGGTTCTATTTACAGCCCTTTTAGCATCATACTTTCGGTTAGAAAAGCGATTCAATTAGACATTAGTTCAGCATTACGAAATTGATATGGAAGTCATAAAAATCAACGATCTGAAAAAGGTTTATAATCCTGAAACCGTTCCGGTAAATGCTGTAAACGGGATCACTACCCAGTTCGATTCGGGCGAGTTCACAGCAATCGTTGGACCCTCAGGTTGTGGAAAGACCACCTTCCTGAATTTGATTGGAGGTCTTGAGTCTCCCACTGAGGGTGAGATTTCAATACTTGGAGAAAACATCTCGGATAAGAAGAAATCAGAAATGACTGATTTTAGGTTGCATAATATCGGCTTCGTATTTCAGGCTTATAATCTGATCCCGGTAATGAGTGCTTATGAAAATGTGGCCTTCATAATGGAATTGCTTAGCAGACCTTCAAAAGAAATAAAGGAAAGGGTGATGGAATTACTGGATGCCATGGGCGTTGGAGATAAGGCCCATCAAAGGCCTCATCAATTATCCGGAGGTCAGCAGCAAAGGGTTGCGGTGGCAAGAGCACTTGCCTCAAAACCCAAATTCATCCTGGCTGATGAGCCCACAGCAAATCTTGACAGCAATGCCACGGAGACCCTTCTGGATCTTATGCTAAGAATGAACGAAAAAGAAGGAACGACCATAATATTCTCAACCCATGACCAAAGGGTGATGAACAAAGCAAGGAGATTGGTTCAAATGGATGACGGAAAGATCGTTTCCAATGCTTAAAAATGCTGGCCGTCATCTTCCCATCTTTGCTTTCTTCCTTCTATTCCTGGGAATTTCTGAACTGTCAGCTAAAAATTTAAAGGAGAGAATGAGGCTTTACGGGTATGTAAAATATCTGAACACCCTCTTCATCCCCGACCAGGACTCTGTTCCAATATTCACGGACAACCTTATTCATAACAGGCTCAACTATACCTGGTATATGAGCAAGAAGTTTGAATTCAATACTTCAATGAGGAATAGGATATTCTGGGGGGAGCTGGTGAAACTCAACCCAACTCTCGCAGATGGATTGGAACAGGATTTTGGTCTCATGGACCTTTCCTTTGTGTGGGCAGAGGGAGAAGGATATATTTTCCATACGGTTTTTGATAGATTGAACCTAACTGCGAGGTTTGGTGATCTGGAAATAATAGCTGGACGCCAGAGGATAAATTGGGGAACAGGGCTTGTTTGGAATCCAAATGACATCTTCAATGCCTTCTCATTTTTTGACTTTGACTATGAAGAAAGGCCAGGAACAGATGCTCTTCTAACCCGATATTATTTCAGTCCTGTTTCCAGTACTGATCTTGTGATATCTCCAGGAGATTCAATTGAAGGAAGCACTATTTCAGGTTTGGTAAAAGTCAATAAGGGAGGGTATGACCTTCAGGGATTTGCCGGATATCAGAAAGGATCTTTCAATGCTGGTTTAGGCTGGGCAGGATCAATAAAGGGAGCCGGGTTCAGGGGTGAAGCCACGGTTTGGGAGCCCATTAGCGATTATGCCGGACCATCCCAATTTGTTGGATCACTTGATCTGGATTATACCTTTCCAAGTACCCTGTATATCCACGGGGCATACCTCTACAATAGTGAAGGTTTGAACACTGCAACCGGTGACTACCAGGGGTTCTTTCTGAATCGGGAATTGGGAGCAAGGACCCTAAGTCCATCCAGACACACTCTATTTGGAGAAGTGAGCAGTCAATTGTCTCCAATTGTTCGTGGATCATTATTTGGCATGTTGAACCCCAAGGATGGTTCCTTCTTTTTTGGACCTATGGTCAATTGGAGTGTCAGCAATGATTTTGAAGTGCTATTTAACGGACAAATTTTTGTCGGCGAGGTAAATACGGCCTTCGGGGGCTATGGAAGCATTTTGTATTTGAGGTTCAAGTACAGCTTCTAGTGCTAAAGAATTGATAACTTAGAGTGTCACTTTACCCTAGCTAGATATGGCCAACCAACTCCTTAAAAGAAAAAATAAATTCAAAGCATTTCCTTACTTACTCAACGCCTTAGTATTTTTTGGGGGAGGCATTTGGGGCTTGGAGGAGGAGAAATTTTACTTTTCGCTCATTGTTTTTATAACCGCAGTGGTAAATCTTCTTGTAATAAAAACAGATGATAAAAATCTAGCAAACTCAATAGTAATGGTACTTAATTCAATTTTGGCGTTGATTATTGCTATCACTCTTGTTTTCGAAGACAAAAAATATATTCAATACGTCTGGTTTTCAACCTTCTTTATTTCATTTGTTGTTTCGATTATAAGCTATTCTAAATACAAAAAAGCTAAAAGAGAGGCAAGTCAGCCTCCCCTCTCAGAAGAAAATACTACCAGGGAATGAGCTTTTTATCCCTGAAGAATTTTCCTGAAGGAATATTCTTTTCAAGGCTTAGCCAGACTGCTGTTTCCGCTCCCTTAGCTACATCCCTTGGTGCAGAATCTCCTCCCATGTCTGTCCGTACCCAACCAGGGCACATAGAGTTTACTTTAATCCCGCTGCCCTTAAGCTCATTTGCCAACAAAATGGTCTGAGCATTAAGACCGGTCTTTGAAAGTCGGTATCCCGCATAACCTCCTTGTAGATCATCCAAGGCACCCATACCTGAGCTGATGTTTATGATCCTTCCCTCTTCTGACTTCTTTACTAGGGGTAAAAATGTCCCGTTAATCGCAATGGGTCCAAAGAAGTTTGTTTCAAATATTTTGCGAATATTATCCATGTTGGGCTCCGTTAGTCCTTCGCTTCCAATCCAGATTCCGGCATTGTTGATCAATACATCAAGCCGACCAAATTCTCTCTCTACTTTGTCGGCAGCTGATCCAATACTATTGTTGGAACTAACGTCGAGTTCAATTGGAAAAACTCCATTTCCTAATTCAGTTGAGGCATCTTTAGCTTTTTGCTCCAAACGAGAACCAAGAATCACTTGATGTCCTTTCTCGGATAATTGCCGACAGATCTCCTTCCCTATTCCCCTGTTTCCACCAGTTACCAAAATGATTTTTTTCATAAAACTTTTAGGCTTATTTCAGACATTTGAAACATGTCTTATTGCAAATATGTTCAAAGCCTTCCTGAGGGAGATCTTCACCGTGAATATCATGATAATGAATATGGATTTCCGATTGAGAATGACAATGAACTCTTTGCCAGGTTGGTTCTTGAGATCAATCAGGCTGGTTTGAATTGGACCACAATCCTAAAAAAGAAAAAGAATTTTTTCATGGCTTATGATGTCTTCGATATTCAAACCGTTGCATCCTATGAGGCAAGAGATAGAGAAAGATTGTTGTCAGATGCCGGAATCATTCGAAACCGTTTGAAGGTAAATGCTGCAATTCATAATGCACAGCAAATACTTGGTTTGCAAAAAGAGTTTGGAAGCTTTCAGGCCTGGTTGGACCACCATCACCCAATGTCCAAGGAGGAATGGGTGAAGCTTTTTAAGAAGACCTTCAAGTTTACAGGTGGAGAAATTGTCAATGAATTTTTGACAAGTTCCGGATACCTGCCAGGAGCACACGACCCTGACTGTCCCCATTTTCAGAAATGGAAAGATTCCAATCCCAAATGCTTAACTAAAAATTAGTTGGCAGCTTTCCGCTGCCTTAAGACCTCATAACTTACTAAAGCCGCCGAAACTGAAACATTTAATGAATCAGCAATTCCCTTCATGGGAAGATTGACTGGCTGGACCGATTTCAATTCCCTTAAGAGACTTGCTGAGATCCCTTTATCTTCAGCACCAAGGATCATACAGGTCGATTGAGAGTAATCAAAATCAAAATATGAACTATCAGCTTCAGGCAAAGTGGCAAATACCTTGAAATCATTCTTGATAAGGAAATCAGAAAGTTCTTTAGTGTTCACCTGGAGTACTGGAACTGAAAAAATACATCCCAGGCTTGCTCTAATGGTATTTGGATTAAATATATCACCCCTAAAACCATGAAGCAGGACAGCATCTACACCGGCTCCATCCGCCGTCCTGAGTATGGCCCCAATGTTTCCCGGTTTTTCAACCTGATCCAATACCAATATCAATGGGTTTTTCTTAAAAGGAATGTCGGGCAATTGTTTTTCTGGTGTCTCAAAAAGACCAATCACACCCTCCACATCTTTCCTAACAGCAATTGAATTGTAGAGTCCTCTACTCAACTCAATTTCAGGGGCTGAAAATTTTTGATAGCTGGAATACCATGGATCAGTGGGGATCAGAATATCAGGACAAGAGTATTTTTTCATCAGCCTAAATCCAGATTTGTAGGCTCGCTCCAACTCACGTCGGCCTTCTACCAAAAACATAAACCTGGATCTTCTTTCCTTAGACTTATTGCTTAATTGATAAAGTTGCTTGAATTCAGGGTTTGATCTACTGCTTATCATAAATCGCTTATCCCGTTATACAGTTATACCGCTCACTTAAAGATCGTTTCTATTAATTTTTGAGGAGAAAATTAAGGGTTTGAATTCTATTCCTTCTAAAGTACTTTGGTTGTCTCTTAATACCGATCTGATATGAACAAGCTATACCTCACTCTAATAGCCTTATTAACTCTTTCTCTATCGCTAAAAGCCCAAAAATACGTTGGGGGTGCAGGTGGGTTGAATGCCGGTGCCATGCACATAGATCCTTCTGGATTCAATCAATTTCTTCCGGAGGGTTTTCCCCAACTTTCGGGAGATTTTCTTTCAATCGGAGGTGATGGCTATTTTATGTATGAGAATTTCGTGATCGGAGGTGGCGGACAAGGGTTGATCGGTGAAGAATTAATTCATCAAGGGCAGATAACCAGAATTGGAGGCGGCATGGGATTTTTTCATTTCGGCTATGATTTTGTTCATAAAGAAACCCTTAAGGTCTACCCGTTAATTGGCATTGGTGGAGGCGGATTCACCATGGAGTTCAGCACTCTTGGACAACAATCTAAATCCGAGGTGCTCCAAAAAAATACTGACGGAAGCTATCTACAGAGCAATATTTCGTTTGGAAGCGTTATGCTGGACCTGGGTGTTGGTTTGGATTTCTTCCCTGAGTCAGGAACGGACTCAAGCCCAAGATTAGGAATAAGGCTTGGATATCAATTTGCCCCAAGTCATGGAGATTTCAGATACGGAGGTGGAAGAATTACTGGGGCAGATCTCTACTCGCTGAGTGGCTATTACTTTAGAATTATCATTGGCGGAGGCGGATTTGGAAAAATGCAAGCAACAACAAACGAATAATAGCTCTCCAAGCCGAAAGATCTTTTGATCAAATGTTCTCATTTCCTTTTGAGCTTGAGAAAACCATTTTCAGAGCGACTTGTGGTTTTGCGGTACTGTATGAGATTTACGCAGTTGGAATTGACCTTCTATTAGAAATTGGGTTTTTGACCAGTCTTTTGGATTCGGTACTTCTCTGCTTCTTCACTTTTTTTTCTATTCTCTCGTTCAAATTAAAGGACCCTATCAAAACCCTTCAATGGCCTTTTGTCATAATTCTTTTTGCAGGAATAAGCTTTTTTTGGTTTGAAGATGGTGGAATTAGTCACGGAAGCATTGGATACATTTCTACTGCAGTTTTAATCGCAGTAATTCTTGTAGCCACCCCCCCTCAGAATTACTTTTTCGGACTTGCGTTTTTCTCTTTGCAATGCTTCCTATCAGTCTTGGAAATCTATTTTCCCTTTTTGTTCAGCACTTCAAAACAGGAAGCATGGCTGGAACTCCATTCCACGTTCCTAGTTATTAACCTATTTATCGGAATAATGATCTCCTTTTTGAAGTATCTCTTTGATCAAGAACGGAACCGGATGAGGGATACATCAAAACTACTTGAGGAACATAGTAAAATGATCCAAAATCAAAATGAACAACTGCGTGAAAAAAGCGATGAGATCCTAGCAATAAACCTTCAATTGGAAAAAAGGGTAAAAGAGCGAACGAAAGAGATCCGGCAACAAAAAAGAAAGATTGAGGATTATACCTACTTGAATGCTCACAAACTCAGAGGAGCAATTTCCAGGATCCTGGGCTTGTCCTCCTTGAACCGAGACACCGAAAGTCAATCCGAATCGGAAAAACTTCTCGGTATGATCGACCAAAGTGCTAAAGAAGCAGATGAGGTCTTGAAAGAGATCACTCAAAAATTAAGCAAGGGAGAAAAGAACTAGGCTATTCTTCTATGCTCAAGGCAGCCGATGGACATTTTGAAACCTGCTCTTTGATCTTTTGAACGTCCTCTCCATCCATATTGATCCATGGCCTAGCTTGAGGATTGAATACCTTAGGAAGACCTCTCGCACAATTTCCCGAGTGAATACACAGCTCCGGTTTCCAAACAACCGTTACGCCATCTTTGGTATATTTCTTTTCCATTATCTAATTAACAATTTCGGTTTCACTACTGATTATTTTCGATACCGGGCATCTCTTAGCGATTTCTTTTAGCCTTTTGATCTGCTCCGGCTTCATTTGATTTCCAAAGGAAAGTTCCTCAATTATTTTCTTTTTTCCATCTTCCTTCTCAACCCTCAATCCCACCTTGATATCACCAAGTTCCCAACCCTTTTGCCTGGAATACATTCTCAAGGTAATGGCCACACAGGAACCTAGCGAACTAAGTAATAATTGAGTGGGGGTTGGCCCTTTGTCTCCTCCCCCATTATCTATGGGTTCATCCACCACAATTTTATGCTCCCCGACCTCTACTTGAGTCAGAAAATCCTCATTTCCAATTTCAACTTTTACCATAGTCAAATATGCTCTTCATTCAAAAAACTAATTGTTGTGCAAATTACGATTTGGCTATTTTTGCTCGCCTTTTAAGGCCCATCAAGCTCACAAAAGATAGGAAGCTTGAATTCCTGTCCAACATCGTTTGAAATATGATCAATTCAATTCAAATCTTCTCAAGGCAAAACCTGTTGGTTCAGTTTTCATTGCTTTTTGCATTCATCCTGGGGCTGATCATCTTTTTCACTCTCGGAAAAACAGATTCCTTTTTGATGATCCATGGTGCCAACTCACCCTTTCTTGATCGTATTATTCCTTGGGTCACTCAATTAGGAGATGGATTATTTTGCGTAGCTCTGTTTCTCATTCTACTTCCCTTTACCCCACGTAGAGCCTTTGACTTTTTGATCATTTTTATTCTGACTGGAATTTTTGTTCAGATAGGAAAAAGGCTCTTGTTCCCTGAAGAATTAAGACCCCTAGGTTTGCTTGGAGAGTCAGCATTGCATCAAATTCCAGATGTTCAATTACATGAAAGAAATTCCTTCCCTTCCGGACATACCGCAACTGGAATAGCTGCCTTTTACTTTCTTGCAATGCTGGCATCCCAGAACTACCAAAAAGTAGGAGCTGTAATCATGGGATTGGCAGTAGGATATTCAAGGATCTATTTGGGACAACACTTTTTAAGTGATGTTTTGGCTGGCATCGCCATAGGGTGGTTTTGCTGCAGCTTTTGGCTCTATTACTCTGCTAAGCTTAATTGGCCTGAATGGACTGCTAGAAAGCTGTTTTAGCTCTTATGCTTACTGAAGTTCAACCTGCTTTTGGTTTAAAGAATCCAAAACCCATTCATAAATCTCATCCAGTTCAGCGATATTCTCTGAATAATACCTGAAACTCTTTTTGAACGAGGAAGAGTCAATTGCATGGGTTTCGAAAATATCCTCCTCAAGAGCCTGATATAATGCAAGGGCAGAATCGCCTTCAATTCTTTCTCTGGAAATGAAGGCCTCAGCCATTTGAATATCAATTAATACGGAAACCATTTTTTCCTTGCTTAAAATCTCTTTGCTTTTCCTGGAACCATCACAGGAAAGAAAGACGCTAATCAGGAAAATTGATAAAAAGAACCTCATTTTTTCATTAAGGCCAGATAGCCAAAACTTAACCAGCCAACTACAAAGCTCATGCCACCTAAGGGTGCCAAATTGCTCGATTCTATAATTCCCAGAGATCTAAGCATAACGGAACCGCAGAAAAGGATCATGCCCGATAAAAACAGAGCTGCCGGAATGTGGTGTTTCTTATCAGAGTTCTTAAATATAATACTCGAAAGGATGAGTCCAATAGAGTGGACTACCAAGTAAAAATGGCCCCGGAAAAAGGCCTCCTTACCCTCATTTTCAATCAATTCAGAGGCAAAATAATGGTTGCCCAATGCACCTAGTAAGACAGAAGCGGCCAACATAAGACCACCGATTGCAATCCAATATTTCATATTCTTCTTGGGCCAAAGATCCCCGTTCCAATTCGAACCATATTACTTCCACATTCCAAAGCCAATTTATAATCCCCACTCATTCCCATAGACAGGTGGTTCATATTGATTTTGCCTTTAAATTTTTTTTTCTTCTGTACTAAAAAGGCTTGATGCAGGCTTTCAAATTCTTTTCTGTTCTTGTCCTGATCTGAGGTAAGGGTTGCCATTCCCATAAGTCCGCTCACCTCCAGGTTTTGAAAACCCATTTCATCGATGTCCGAAAGAAACCGATCCAGGCTTTCCAAAGGCACCCCAAACTTAGATTCCTCTTCTGCAATATGAACCTGCACTAAACAGGAAATGGTTCTTTCAAATCTGGCTCCTTGCTTTTGGATCTCCTGAGCTAGCTTCATTGAATCCAGGCTATGGACCAAATGAACAAAGGGTGCCAAGTATTTGACCTTATTGCTTTGAAGGTGTCCAACAAAATGCCATTTTATGTCCTTGGGTAAGCTTTCTTCCTTTTCCCGAAGATCTTGAACCTTGTTTTCACCAAATTCCCTTAAGCCCGCATCATAGAATTCCATGATAACTTCATTTGGTTGAGTCTTCGAAATGGCAACAAGGTCTGCTGATCCAATTTCTGATTTTATAACGTCCAGATGATCCACTTTGTAATGTTAGGGGTCTATCATTAACCTTAAACTCTCGTAGGTCGGCGGCAAAGATATTCCAGACTTCTTTGATTCTTTAGCGATTTTCTTCAAAGTGGATCTGGCATCTCCTTTATTTCCTGAAAAAAATTCTATTCCTGCTTTGGTATCCAATTTGGAAAGTGAGCTTTCCTCGCGAATGGAATTATGAATAAGGTTATTGCTCAAATAATAATCCGAGCATTTTGAGATAGCATAAAAGGATACGAATTCCATTTGGTCCGGATTGAGAAGTTTTTTCTCATGGACCATCCAGGCCAATTCAGGGACCAGATCTTTTTTGTTATTGTAGATCAAAAAATAAAGCCTGGCTTTTAGAGCCTCCTCTTCCTGAATTTCAAGTTCAAGCATTCTCAAGGACTTAATATCTCCTGCCAGGCCGAAACTCCTTGCCATTTCTAAAATTTCAGTATTGAGGTTCTTTTTCCTGAATTCTTTGGAATCGAAATACTCGTTTTTGTTCTGGATGTAACTCAATTCAGAATTGGAAAAGAAAAGTCCTCTCATGAATTCCTTTAAAGAATGAAGGAAAGCCTGTGGGCTTTGGTACCCATTGATCCTTTTTACTGCCTCTCCATCCGGTTCAAAGAACAAAATGGTCGGGTACCCATTGACTCCATGCTTTCTTTCCAGGGCCGTTCCCTCCTTTTCACCATTCACGGCAAGAAATCTGATCTTGTTCTGATTTAGGTAATCCACCACCAGTGGATCCCTTAATGTGGACCTTTCAAACTTTTTGCAGTAACCGCACCAATCTGTTTTGATCTCAATAACATATCCGAAGCCCTTTTCAGAAGCTTCCTTTGCCAGATCTTCATAAGTACCTTTGAAGAAGAAATCCTCCTGTGCAACAAGTACATTTGATGCAGAAAAAAGCAGGAAAATGAGTATGGAAATGAGAGCTCTCAATATGCTTGAATACAAAGATTTTAGCTTAGTAATTCCTTTGGTTTATGTATAGTTATTTTTTACCTTTGCGCCTCCAAAAAAATTGAGAGCGCTAAATGGCCGTTAATCAGTTCGAAACAATATTCATTTTAACTCCAGTACTGTCTGATCAGCAGATGAAGGAATCTGTTGACAAGTACAGAAGCTTTTTGAAAAACAACAAAGCAAAAATAATCCATGAGGAAAACTGGGGACTAAGGAAGCTTGCATTCCCAATTCAAAAAAAATCAACAGGGTTTTACCAGTTGTTTCAATTTGAAACAGAAGGAGACTTTATTGAAAAACTTGAAACAGAATACAACAGGGATGAGGCTATTTTAAGGTTCTTGACCGTTAAGCTTGATAAGCACGGAATTGAATACAATGAGCGCAGGAGGAAGAAATTAGGTAAGGGAGAGGCAAAAACAGAAGAGGCCGTATGACATTAGTTAACGAACCCATCAATCAGGAAAGGCGGAGAAAAAAATTCTGCTGGTTCAAGAAGAACAACATCAAGTACATAGACTACAAGGATCCTAACTTCTTATTGAAGTTTGTGAACGAGAATGGTAAAGTTCTGCCAAGAAGGATCACCGGAACCAGTCTTAAGTATCAGAGAAAATTAGCCACCGCTATCAAAAGATCAAGGCAACTGGCTTTGATGCCTTATGACGGCGATCAATTAAACTAGGCGAAATGGAAGTTATTCTTAAAGAAGACGTTCAAGGGCTAGGTTACAAGAACGACATCGTAAGCGTGAAGGACGGTTACGGAAGGAATTTCCTCATTCCGAAAGGTATAGCTCTTTTGGCAAATGATGGAAACAAGAAGGTTCATGAAGAAAACCTAAGGCAAAAAGCCAAAAAACTTGAAGAGGAAAAGAACAGCGCGGCTTCACTAGCCGAGAAGATTGGTGAATTAAGTCTTGAAATGAAGGCAAAGGTTGGAGAGAAAGGAAAGATCTTTGGTGCTATCACTACCCTTCAGGTTTCCGATGCTCTAAAAGAAAAAGGATTCGATATTGATCGTAAGAAGATCTCCTTCGACCAGGACATCAAAGTGATCGGAGAATACTATGCTGAACTTGATCTTCACAAAGAAGTGAAACAAAAGATCAAACTTCAGATTGTACCTGAGGAAGAAAAATAGGATCTAAGTATCCTATTACAAACCCGCTTAATAGTTTTGAGCGGGTTTTTTTATGCCTATGAAGTTTCGTACAGAATTAGAACACCCCAAATCTGATATTCGCTTCGGATATGAAGAAAGGATCTTAACACTGGGTTCCTGCTTTTCGGATGAGATAGGCAGCCGAATGCATAGGGAACGATTTAGGGTTGTTAAGAACCCATTTGGAACCATCTATAACCCCCTGGTGATCGAATTGATTTCGGAAGTTGTAGCTAGTAAAAAGCTTGATAAACTTGAGGAAGCAAACCTCCAGAATGGGGGAAAGTGGTTTAATTATTACTTCCACAGCTCGGTTAACGGTAATTCAAAGGAAGAGCTTCAAAAAAAAATTTCTGAAAAGCTGGAAACAACCAGGCATGAATTAGAAGCAGGCTCGGTCATCATTCTGACCCTGGGCACCTCAAAGATCTTTTGGAGAAAAGAAAGGGAAAAATGGGTTGGAAACTGCCATAAAAAGCCATCAAAGGATTTCTCAGAATCCTTTCTCTCTACAAAAGAATTAGTAGACTCCCTTGAGAATACTATTTCCAATTTCAGATCCATTCAACATGGCCTGAATTTCATCTTAACGGTCAGCCCCATAAGACATATGCGAATGGGAATGATCGAAAATCAAAGATCCAAGGCTAGGTTGATTCTGGCTTGTGAGGAAGTAAATAAAAAGATTAAGAATGCCTCCTATTTCCCTTCTTATGAGATTCTGATGGATGATCTTAGAGATTATAGATTCTATGGTAAGGACCTGATCCACCCAAGCGAAGAAGCGGTCGATTATATCTGGGAAAAGTTTAAAACAAGTCACCTGGAGGATGTGGATATCATCTTGAATGAAAAGATCAGACAGATCATCCAGGGTCTTCAACATAGACCTTTTGATCCGGACTCAAAAGAGCACAGGTCATTCCTGACAGCTTTACTGAACAAAGCTGAACAACTCAATCATTCTGACCTCCTATCAGAAGACATTAAGGAAATAAAAAACAGACTAGGCTAAACCCTATTCTTCCTTTTTCAGGTATTTTCCGAACAAAGCTTTAGTTAATTCCATCCCAACGTTGATAGTCTTGGATTCTACCTCTTCCTCACTTTGTTTTTTTAACGACAGCTTCCCAGGATTATCAGGTTTATCCCCAGCTTTTTGCAAACTTCCTTTCTTTGCTTCAGCCTCATTATCTATCTTTTGAACCCCGGGAAATACCTGGAATCCAAAATCTCCCCCTTTTCCGGAACTGATAGATAAGGTGACCAAGAAAAAAATGAAGGCAAAAATTAAGGATGTCGATTTATTCATAGTTTATTTGACCTCACCCCTGAATTCCAATTTTTATACCAATTGGCATAAACAACTGCTTTTCAATGTTTTATGATTAAAATAGCAATACAAGAATGTTTAAAACTGTCCGTTTATAAACACATACGAACGCAATTTTTGTTTAATAATGATTTTTGATCGTATTAATAAGAGAAACATATTCAGAGTTTTAATCCTTCTTCTTGGATTTAGCTCTCTGTCTTTCGGACAGGCAACCATTGCCGAAAATGGAGCTCTTCGTCTTCTTGAGGTTGCTAATACACCCAGTGATGACCATTCTCCATGCTTTACACCCGACGGAAATGGACTTTATTTTTCTCGTAAGACTAAGGATCAGAATAAAGCTAATCACGAAGTTCTTTTTTCGTATTCCATTCAAAAAGGAAAATGGTCTTCTCCCAGGAGAGTCAATGAACTCAGTAATGGCCATGAGAATATGGTGGGTTTCGTTTCGAAGGATGGAAAACGCCACTATGTTCAAGGTGTTTTCCAAGACCCTGACTCGCAAAAGGAATTAAGGGGAATATTTCTTTTTGTAAAGCAGGGAAAATCCTGGAAACTAAAAGAAAGATTGAAGATCCCCTATTTCAAAAACAAGTCAAAGGACCAGTCTTTTTGCTTGAGTCCTGATGAACGAGTCATGATCGTATCAATGGAAGGATATCCTAGCAAAGGCGTAGAAGATCTTTACTTCTCAAAGTTAAAAGAAGATGGGACCTGGACTGAAATGAGTTCTCTTGGCGATAAAGTAAACACCCCTTTTGAGGATTTCTATCCCTGGTTGGATAAAGATGGAAGAAGCCTATACTTCTCAAGCAATGGATTCCCGGGCCAAGGTTCAAAGGATATTTTCTTTACCTACCGATTAGATGACACATGGAAAAATTGGACCCCGCCAATTAATCTTGGCAAAAAATTCAACACCGAGGGAATGGATCTTTCATTCCGCCGCTCCCCTATTCATGAGGATCAATTCATTATGGTTTCTGCCACTACTTCCGAAGGTCATTCAGATCTATATCAATATCTGGTGCCCGATTCAATTCTACCAAACCCAGTTAAGATCTTCGGTTTGGATACCCTAGGTGAACGCGAGGTTGAGCAAATGAAGTTGCCAAAAAAAGTTCTCCATGATAACTCACTGAGAGTTCTCGGATTGAATAAGAAAACCGGAAGACCTCTATCCTACACGGCTTTCTTAATGGACCCAAGAGAAAACCTCATCGACTCTTTATTCGGGAAACCAAATGACACCCTGCTTTTTCAAATCGATTGGGATACGGTTTATCTTAAGGTGAATGCACCAGGGCATTTGGGGAAGGAGAAAAGGGTGATCTTTCAAAATACCAGTATCGGGCTAAGTCTTTTGGTTAAAATGGAATTGGACAGCATAGAAATAGGAAAGACCATTCAAATGGAAGATGTCCTTTTTGTTAAGGGTACGCCCAGACTGATTCCTTCATCTTATCTACAACTAGACAGAGTTTTTGAATTCCTGGCAAAAAATCCAGAAAGAAGGATACTCCTTATGGGGCATACAGATACGGCCGGAGACAAGGGCCTCAACCAGAAATTATCGGAAGACCGGGCAAAAGCAGTAAAATCTTACCTGGTAAAAAAGGGAATAAAGGCTTCCAGAATAAATACAAGAGGGTTTGGTGGATCCAAGCCACTGTCTGATAAAAGGGATGAAATATCAAAGTTAAAGAACCGTAGGGTTGAATTTTTGGTGCTATAAATTTGGAAATTATTACAAATTCATTACATTAATCCTAGAATTTACTCCCTGAGAGTAAATTTGTTTCGTAATCACTAATAACCAAGAAGTACATAAGGATGAAAAAGCTAGTCACTTTAGTCCTGCTCGCATTTATTACAGCACCCTCCAATGCCCAATGGGAAGAGCAAGACGTTAAATTTTTGCTGTTGAAGAATTTTGTTAGCCACATCGAATGGCCTGAGGATTTCAATCCTAAGGAGTTTAAGATCGGTGTTTATTCCAGCCTGGACGTCTACAGACAAGTATCACAAATGGATATCAGGCCGAGACACGCAGGAACGGAAACAGTTTCTTATTACTATCTACGTTCGCATGATGAATTGATAGCATGCAATATCATCTATGTCCCTGAAGACAATAGTCATGAGATACCTAAGATCAAGCAAAAAATGGATGGTTTTCCGGTTGTAATTATATCTGAACATCCTGTTGGCCTGGATCATGGTGCCACTATTAATTTCGTTGAGAACCATAAAGGAAATATTGGATACCAGGTAAATGAAGATGACCTTGAGAGTTCGGGGGTAAAATTCTCATATCAGATCCTGGAAGGAAGCACAGTAGCAAATTAAAAATAATGACCCAGGGCCTTTTTTAGCCCTGGGGCCATCAAATTTTTATGCTGCGGATAGATCCGCGAGGGTCTTTTCAATACGCTTTTTCTGATTTTCATCGGTGGTGAGGCTCAGTGCTTTTTTATAATTCTTAATTGCACTGTCCTTTTCGCCTTTAATTGCATAAGCCTCAGCCAGGCTATCCCAAACATTCCAGGACTTAGGATTTTCCTTTACATTATGCTTGAATACCTGGATTGCAACATCCACATCTTTTTGTCCTAACATTACATAGCCAAAAGTATTGATCTCATTTTCTCCACCCATTGGAAGAGCTTCAGCAAGTAGCTTTTTCGCTTCCGCATCTTTTTGGCTTTTCTTGAGCAAAAGGTATTTGGTGCTGAGATTGGAGAAATTCTTATTTCTCTTAATTGAGATATCAACCCACTCGTTTGCCTTTTCAAGGGCAACATCATTCTGAGCACAATAGGAAGCCGCATTATTGTAACCATTCCAGCCAAAGCCAGAAAGTCCCGTAAGGTATTCATTCGTTATGTAGCTAAGCATCTGCCCTTCGGTATCCACTGTAATAGGAAATGAAGCCTGACGGTCAGACCAACTCATAACCACGTCACATGAACGATCACTCAGGTTGTCAAAATCATAGTCCAACCATTCCTGATTATCAGAGATCTTTTTGGACTTTCCCGTTACTCTTACCATATCCTGTGCTTCATCGTAGAAATAGCTTCCCCAAGAGTTTGATTGCTTATTCAGAATGAAGGTCCAATCGTCCCCATCAGTAGGGATGATATGAAGTCCATAGGTTCCAGCCGGAACTTCTTTCCCTGAAATCATTACAGGTTTTGAAAATGTTATGGTCGTATTTTCATTTGCCCCTGCTCGCCAAACCTGGTCAAATGGGACAATGTTTCCAAAAATTTCTCTTCCCTTAACACCTGGTCTCGAATAATTAATATCAATCTGCGCCAAACCGATCTTTTGCGAACTTTGTCCAGCTTGACTCGCTCGTGGAGCCTGGATGTTCTGAGCCGAAACCATGTGGAGGGAGGAAATAAAAATGAAGGTCAAAAAGAGTTTAAATAATTTCATCGCGATTTTTTTTGCTTCTGACTCAATCATTATGCAAAACTATTTAAGAGTCTCATTATCAATTTTTTATCGAAAAAACATATTAAAAAATAGTACATAATCGAACAATGAATTCGATTTCTGAACACATGAAAAACCTACCTGACAAAAATGATTTCAAAAGACCTTTCTGGATGGTTTCGCCCCATCTGGAAACCATCATTCCATCTACACTTAGAAAATTACCAGAAGTAGACTTGCAGAGGCATCGATTGGAATTGGATGACGGGGATTTTTTAGACCTGGACTGGAGCAAACAAGGTTCAACAAAACTGGCCATACTAAGCCATGGTTTGGAGGGAAGCTCCCGTAGACCTTATACCCTCGGAATGGTAAAAGAACTTGGAGCCAATGGTATTGATTCTCTTGCATGGAATTGCAGATCCTGCTCCGGAACATTAAATCGCCTTCCAAGGCTCTACCATCATGCTGACTTTGATGATCTTGATGCCGTGATTGACTATGCTAAAGATTTCAACTATGAAGAGATCTTCCTGGTAGGTTTTTCTATGGGTGGAAACTTAAGCCTTCATTGGATGGCTGAATATTCTGACAAGGCCAAGGAAACCATAAGCAAATCCATAGTATTCTCAAGTCCTCTGGATCTTAAGGCCAGTGCATTGCATTTGATGAAACCCTCCAATGTTCTTTACAGGAATCGTTTTCTATCCAAACTCAAGGAAAAGCTTAGGTCAAAGGCAGAGCAATTCCCTAATGAGTATAATCTAAAACCCCTAAAGGAAATTCGTTCATTCTACGATCTGGATGAGCATTATACCGCTCCAATTCATGGCTTTAAAGGTGCAGATGATTTTTACCAAAAGGGATCCACTCTTCATAAACTTAGCTCAATAAAAAATGAGACCTTGTTGGTTCAAGCTTTAAATGACCCCTTTTTCCCGGTATCATGTTACCCTTCAGAAGGAGCTATTGGCAACTCGAGAGTAAAGCCTTTTTACACCGAAAAAGGTGGGCATGTAGGATTCACTCAGATTCATAACAAGAGTTATTTTTCTGAAAAACTGGCTGTCAGATTTCTACTATCGTGAATTCGATCCTTCGATTGAGTTGACGGTTCTGATCTGTGTCATTGGGAACCAGTGGTCTTTGTTCTCCATATCCTTTAAAGCTTAGGTGCCCGTGTTCAACTCCATTTTCTTCAAGGAATTCTTTCACAGCTTTTGCTCTGTTCTTTGAGAGTTCAAGATTATCAGAATCGCTTCCAACATCATCCGTATGGCCCGCAATTTCGATCTTGAGGCCAGGGTTTCTTTTAATAAAGGAGATCAGCTTCTCAAGCTCCACTTTAGATTCGTTCCTGAGATTATAGGAACCGACATCGAAAAAGATATTTCTAAGTTCTGCCTTTGCTCCTTTTTCAATTGGATCAAGGGGAATATCTATTACCAGATTCCCATCGGGCCCTGCATTCTTAAGGTCAAAGTTCAAACTCCTATACAAGTAGCCAGGCTTTGACACAAATAAGCCATAGTCGGCTCCCTTGGTAAGTATGATCAAATAGGAACCATTGACACTATCTGCTCTAAGAGACTGAATGGCTGTATCCAATTCCAGGTCCATCAGATCTATCTGAGCTCCCAAGGGCTTATTGGTTTCCTTATCATAAACCCTTCCTTTTAAGGCATAGCTTTCATTCTTAACCCAAAGCCGTTGAGGCAAATTGACCTTGTATAGAAAACTCCTCTCAAGCCCCTTGTCTTTTTCTGTTCTGGAATAATAGGCGGATCGCCCATCTGAGGTCACGAAGATCCCTACTTCATCTTTCCAGGAGTTGAGAGGAAATCCAAGGTTTTCCGGTTCTGACCATTTCCCTTGAGGGCTACGTTCAGTTTGAAAAAGATCGAGACCACCCATACCCTTCTTGCCATTGGAAGAAAAGAAAAGAGTTTGTCCATTTGAATGTAGAAAAGGAGAAAACTCTTCTCCAGCAGTATTAATTGGAGGGCCCATATTTTTTGCTCTTGACCACTTTCCATCCGCTCCCAAAGTAGAATACCATATATCCATTCGGCCCCTGCCACCAGGCCTATCAGATGAAAACATCAGTAGCCTTCCGTCCGCCGACAAGCTTGGTTGACTCTCCCAATGGCGTGAATTGATATTCTTTCCAAGGTTGATGGGCTTACTCCATTCATTTCCTTCACGATATGATATCAGGAGATCACATCGGCCTAAAAGACCCGGAGCATTGCAGCTGGTGAAAACAAGGGTTCTTCCATCAGCACTAATTGCACAGGTTCCTTCATTATAATCCTCTGAATTGATGTTATCCGAAATATTTTGTGGGGGGCTCCAGTTACCTTCAATATTTCGGCTTACCAGAATCTCTTCGGTGCTGTGTGTGCTACGGGCAGTAAAAACCAGAAATTCTCCGTCACCTGTTAGAACCGGGAAGTATTGATATTGAAAATTATTCAAGGGTTTCGGAAGTTTTTCCGGTTTTACAGAATCAGGATGTTTCTTTCCTTCCAGGCCAAATTGACAGTCTCTAATGTAATCATTCGCTAACTGGACTCCGGTATAATTAGAGGGGTTGGATATGATATATTTTTGAAAGGATTCCATGGCACTTTCATAATCCCCCTCATCCATATACATCCGCCCAAGGACCATGAAGGATTCAGAATACCTGGCCTTCATTGGGAGATACTGAACAGCTTTTTCGAAATGATACCGAGCCATTTCAGTATCTCCGATAGAAAGAAGGGTTTTGGCTTTCAAATAATGAGTTTCCCCAAATTCAGGATCCTTTTTTAGAGCTTTATCGAAAAGCTCAAGGGCGGCGGGATAATTCCTCCTGGAAGCTTCCTTTTGACCCTCCATATAGTACTGAGCAGCTTTTTTTGAAGAGGTTCCAGGATTTTGACCCTGTAGGTAATTAAATGGTATAGTGACAAATATGATTAGTAAAGTCGTTCGCATTAGGGAACACCAATATACTTATGGGCTTGTAAGGAAATTCGCCATTTTGGATAGGATTTGCAGTAATCTACTATGAGCGGCACTATTTCGTCCTTTTTAGACCATTCAGGTTGCAGAAACAATTCAGCTTTCGAGTTGGTTCGTTCGGCCAGTCCTTCAGCCCAATCAAAATCGCTTTTGTGGAAGATCACGATCTTCAACTCATGAGCAACCTCATAGTATTCTTCAAGGGCCGGTTTAAACTTCTTTGGTGACAAAGTGATCCAATCCCAATCCCCTGAGAGAGGATGTGCTCCACTGGTTTCAACATGCGTTCTTTTCCCTTTCTCTTTTAGAGACATGCAGAGAGAATCCAAATTATGCATCATAGGCTCTCCTCCCGTAACTACCACGGTATCGGGGCTGCCTTCAGAAGAGAGTTTTGCTATTTCCTCCGCCGAGATCCTTTCCATTCCTTCCTCCTCCCAAGATTCCTTGACGTCGCACCAATGACAGCCTACATCACAACCTCCTAGTCGGACAAAAAAAGATGGCGTCCCTGAATGAAAGCCTTCCCCCTGAATGGTGAAGAAATACTCCATTACAGGATAGGAATCTAATTTTGTCGAAACAACCACTTTCATAGCTCAAAATTAGCCCCTAAGGATGAAATAATCGTTAATCTGAGGCTTACTTATAGAAATCCTTTTTAAAGGAGTGCATACAATTAATGAGAAGTGCCGCTATGGTCATTGGACCAACACCACCTGGAACAGGCGTTATATAAGAAGCTCTGGCGGATGCCCCTTCAAACTCAATATCACCAACCAAGCGAAATCCAGATTTCTTGCTTTCATCCGGAACTCTGGTTATGCCAACATCAACTACCACGGCACCCTCTTTAACCATATCTCCAGTGATATAATTTGGGATTCCAACAGCACCAACTAAAATGTCAGCCTGAAGCGTATGATCTTTTAGATTTTCCGTTCTACTATGGCAAAGGGTCACGGTGGCATTTCCAGGGTCTCCCTTTCGACTCATCAATACACTCAAGGGTGTCCCCACAATATCTGATCGGCCTACAACCACGCAATGTTTTCCAGATGTTTTGATATTATAATATTTCAATAACTGAATGATTCCCATGGGTGTCGCCGATATAAATCCGGGCTGTCCTTTCATTAATCTTCCAACATTAGACAAATGAAATCCGTCTACATCCTTGGAAGGATGTATTGCATTTGTAATTGCTTCAACATCGATATGATCAGGCAAAGGAAGTTGAACAATGAATCCATCGATCTCAGAATTGTTATTTAGTTCATCAATTCTATTTAGTAACTCTCCCTGACTGGTATCGGCAGGAAGGATTACTTCAGTTGATTTATAACCGACTCTTTCACAGGCTTTTACTTTTGCTCCAACGTAAGTTTTACTCGCTCCATCTTCTCCCACCAAAACAGCCGCCAGGTGGGGTGCTCTCTCTCCATTCTTAATTAATTCATCAACTTGAGATTTTAATTCCTCCTGGATCTTCAGCGAGGTTTCTTTTCCATTTAATAATTCCATATAGGATTCATTTCCAAGCCAATATGCAATATATTATGCAATTAGGATGATAAAAAGTATTAATTTGCGCGCCTAATAATTAAAAATTCAAATGGCAAATAGTGACTCGATAGGTTCCATTATTAAGGAACTTGAAATACAAGAAAAAGAACTTCAAGCCCAGCTAGACAAGATTTCAAAAGCAAAAGCCTTATTGATGGATAGGGATACTCCTGCACCAAGAAGAGGCAGGCCGGCCCAATCTGAGACCAGGGGAAAACCTGGACGCAAACCAGGGCGCAAACCAGGACCAAGAAAAGGAGCTAAAAGGGGGAGAAAAAAAGGGGGCATAACTTATTTGGATAATATCCGAGAAGTTTTGCTTAGCTCGAAAAAACCAATGTCTCCAAATGAGGTTCTCAAGCAATTATTCGATAAGGATCCAAGTAAAGATTTCAAAGCGTTCAGCAAGAATATCTATCCGGTCTTTTCAAGATCTTATAAGAATAAAAGTTTGATAAAGAAAGGTGGTAAGATCCATCTTCCCGCTTCTGCAAAAAAATAATTTTGAAAAAGCCCTTCGGGGCTTTTTTTTTGCCATTCGATTTTTTCTAACAGGAACATCCCATGAAAAGATTCATAGTCTGTATTACCCTTCTAAGCTTTATCGCAAATAGGTCTTTTTCTCAGAATCCTGTTGCGCAGGATAAGAAATGGGGTGAAGAAGGAGCTGCAATGGTTGCCACCCAATATGGGATCTACAACCACCAGGTAACCCAAAATTATATCGAGCAATTAGGAAACAAGATCGCTGCTCAGATCGAGGCGGACCTGCCATTTAAATTCAGTTTCCAATTGGTCAATATGGTTGAACCAAATGCCTTCTCTCTTCCTGGAGGTTATGTATATGTTTCTAGGGGCCTTCTACCAATGCTCAATTCTGAAGATGAGCTGGCTTGTATCCTCGGCCATGAGATCGCTCACATCGTGAGAAGACATTCAGCCCAACAGATGAAGAAAAGTATTGTTCCAACCCTATTCACTTTGCCTGGTTTATTGGTTGGTGGAATCATCAGCCCTGAACTTGGGGCTATTATTAATGCTCCAATAAATGCTGCCGGCTCTATCTACCTTGCAAAATATAGCAGGGGTCAGGAAGATGAAGCTGATGAGATCGGGGCTCTGTTAGCTGCAAAAGCAGGATATGACCCACGGGCCCTTGGAAAAGCTCTGGATCAAATTGAGAAGACTGTTGAGCTCTATACCGGAGAAAAGAGCAGAAAATCAATTTTCGACGATCACCCTTATACTCCTGAAAGGGTAGCAAACATCAAAAAGCTTTCAGAAAAGATCCATGCAAAAGAAGGTTCTCCAATTGCTAAGAACAGCTCGGAATTCAACCATTACATGTATGGCATTCATTTGCAGGATGATCCTGAGCAAGGGATATTCCAGGAGCAAAATTTTATACACCCAGGGCTAAGGTTCAAGTTCACTCTTCCGGACGATTGGCAGACCGTAAATACCCCAACCGCAGTAGGTGGAACAAATAAAGACCAAACTGCTATGCTTGTTCTAGGGGCTCCAGATGAAGGAGGAAACCATACCAAGCTCGGAAGTAAATTCCTTGAAAAGAGTTCCAAGTCAAAGGATGTTCAGATCCTCAGCTCCGGGGAGACCAAATTCAAAGGGATGCCTGCTTTCGAAGTGAAGTTCATTCAGAAAGGGAAAAGGGAATCCACAAAGGGCCAGCTCATTTGGTTCTCTTATCAGAATTTGACCTTTCAATTCGCAGGTCTATGGCAAGGGAATCAAAAAGATGCTATTGACAACTCGATAAATACCTTTTCGGGAGTAAGTACACAAGACCTTAAGGATGTCAAGGTCCTCACCCTGGCTCTTGAAAAATCCAAAAGCTCAGAAAGTTATGAGGCTTTTTCGGAGCGATCGGGAAATGTGTGGAACACTGGTTTCTTGAAGGTTATGAATGACCTCAAGACAGCTGATGTTCTTCCTAATGATCAGGAACTGAAGATCGCTATCTGGACTCCTTTGAAATACTAGCGTACCACAATATTGGCCATGCCGATCTTGTAGCCTTCACAATAAAGCTCAACATCATGCTTTCCAAGATTCCATTCGCTGCCCTTGGTAAACAAGAAGGTAAGTTCAGGCTTTTTGTTATCAAAGAGGAAATCCTGCCTTAGGGTATAGAATTTCTCCTTTCCTTCAACGATGAAGGTACCACCTCCGGCTGCAAGGTCATAAAGAGTTCCACCTCCGGGTTCAATTACTCTTAATTGGAGCTCTTTGGTTTCGATCTCGGCTACCTTGTTCTCGGCGATATTGAATTTGACCTTTAGCTGGCCGATCTTTTTCTTGCGGATGGCTCCTCTTTTGGCCATGGTTTCCTTGCCTTTATCGCTTATAGCTGATATAACTATGTTCTCCGCTTTTAATACCGAGGCTATCTCCACCTGGGCTTCTAATTCCCCTTTCTCCTGATCCAGGGAGCTTATCGTATTCTTTAATTGTTGCTTTTCCTCCTTCAAGCCTTGGTTTTCGGATAGCAATTGCTCGTTTTGGGCTTTGAGTTGTTCGATCTCCTCATCCTTTTTGACCAGAAGCTCTCGATAGCCCGCAAGTTTTTCATCCATCTCCCTCTTCTTGGCTCTCCAATACCTCCCCTCTTTGGCTCTTAATTCTTTGATCTCTTCAAGGGCCATAACCAGACTATCCCTTTCTCCTCCAAGAGAATCAATGACCATTAATCTTTCTTCTAGTTCAAGACTTAAGGAATCAAGGGTGATCATAGCTCTTGCTATTTCCTCATTCTTCATTTCGATCTGCTCCTCATGCTCCTGCTTCTCAGAAAACCTGATATAAAGCTGAACCGCATTGATCAAAATCAGGATCAGGATCGCCGAAATAACCGTTATTCTTCTACCCCTGTTTGAGGATTTTTTAATTTCTTCAGCCATTTTTGAATCTAATTGGAGTTTACAAAGTTAAAGCCTAAGCTTACCAATTCTAGCTCATAATAAATAAATACTTGGATTTCCCCAAAATCGACCTTTCCGATTTTACCTATCATTTACCGGAAGAAAGAATTGCTCAGGTACCTGAAACGGAACGATCCGGTTCAAAATTGTTGCATTATGATAGTGGAAATATCAAGGACCATCATTTTATGGATCTGCCCAATATTCTCAGGAATGATTCCTTTTTGGTCTTTAACACCAGTAAGGTTGTAAATGCAAGGATCAATGCAAAAAAGGAAACCGGAGGGAGTATCGAGGTCTTTTTGCTCAACCCTGTCCTACCTTCCAAAGACCCCTACATCTCTTTGTCAGAACAGGAATCCACCGTCTGGAAATGCCTTGTGGGAAACAAGAAAAAATGGAGAGTCGATGAATCCCTCAAATTGGAGATCCCAGGCCATTCCGGGCTTGTCAAGATCAGCTGGCACGAACGAGATCTTGATGAGGTAAAATTCGATTGGGATAGTCACAAGAGCTTCTCTGAGGTGATTGAAGGGATCGGTAAACTCCCCCTTCCTCCCTACATTCATAAGGATCCAGATGCCAAAGATGAAGAGAGGTATCAAACCGTTTACAGCGAGGAATCTGGAGCAGTTGCAGCACCTACTGCGGGCTTGCATTTCACAAATGGAATTCTGAACGAACTCCGTGAAAAGGGAATCAAAAAGGGAAATCTTGTTCTCCATGTCGGGGGAGGAACCTTTGCACCTATAAAGGGTTCGGATCCTTCCGAGCACCCAATGCATAAAGAGTTTTTTGAAGTCGGCAAAGAACTCCTCAGTTCATTGATTGACTCGGAGCAATCAAAAATTATCCCCGTGGGAACCACATCCATGCGGGTTTTGGAAAGTCTCTATTGGATGGGTAGCTCTGAAGAGCCCGATCTCGAAATGACCATTGACAAATATTTTCCTTACAAAAATCATAACAGGGATATCCCATGGAAGCTTTCTTTGGAGAGGATCCTAAAAAAAATGGAGAGCTCAGGAATGGATTCCCTTAAAGCTGAGACTGGGATTTTTATAGTCCCTGGATACCGGTTCAGGATCTGCTCGGGTTTGATTACGAATTTTCACATGCCTGGAACGACGTTGATCCTCCTGGTAGCTGCGCTTTTAGGCGATGATTGGAAAAGGGTTTATGAGGATGCGATCCAAAAAAATTACAGATTTTTGAGCTATGGAGACAGCTCACTTTTAATTCCCTGATCGATGTCCGAAAGACCAAATTTTGTTATTGATTTCGATTCCACCTTTACCCAGGTGGAAGGGCTGGATATCCTTGCAGAAATAGCCTTAAAAGGGAAAAAGGACAGGAAGGAAAGGCTCGAGAAGATAAAGACCATCACCGACCAGGGCATGGAAGGAAAAAAAGGTTTGAAGGATTCCTTAATAGAAAGGTTAGAACTCCTTGAAGCTCATCAGGATCATATCCCTTTACTTGTCAAAAGACTAAAAAAGAAAGTCTCAAATTCCTTCAAGAGAAATGAGAAATTCCTGAAAGAATATTCAGATTCCATTTTGATCATCTCTAATGGTTTTAAAGAATTTATCGAACCTATAGTCTCCCCATTTGGGATTCCCAAGAAGAACATTTTTGCCAACGAGTTCGAGTATGACCAGGATGGAAAGATCACTGGTATGCACAAGAGCAGTAAACTTTCAGGCAACAATGGAAAAGCCGACCAGATTAAAGCTTTGAAGCTGAAGGGCCCGATCTATGTGATAGGTGATGGTTATACCGATTATGAGATCAAGAAATCAGGGCTAGCGGAAAAATTCTATGCCTTTACAGAGAACGTCCATCGAGAATCAATAACCAAAAAGGCAGACGGGATCGCTCCCTCTCTGGATGAGTTCTTGTATAAGCAAAAGCTTCCAATGGCTATTTCATATCCTAAGAACAGGATCAAAGCCCTGGTTCTGGAGAATATCCACCAGGAAGCCATCGATAAATTCAAGGAAGAAGGCTACCAGGTTGAAACGGTGGGGAGAGCTCTTGAAGAAGATGAGTTGATCAAAAAAATTGAGGAGGTAAGTCTCCTCTGCATACGTTCCAAAACACAGGTAAGCAAAAAAGCCCTGGAAAAAGCCAAAAAACTTCATGCAATAGGAGCCTTTTGCATAGGAACCAACCAGATCGAGACAGATTTTGCCCTGGAAAAAGGAATAGCTGTATTCAATGCTCCCTATTCAAATACCAGATCGGTGGTTGAACTTGCCCTATCACAGATTATTATGCTGATGAGAGGCATCCCGAAGAGGATGAGAGAAATGGATTCTGGACTTTGGTCGAAGTCAGCTGAGAACAGCAATGAGATCCGAGGAAAGACATTGGGAATTATAGGGTACGGAAATATTGGTTCCCAATTAAGCGTCATTGCCGAAGCCCTCGGTATGGAGGTTCAATTCTATGACTTGCAGGATAAAATGCCTCTTGGAAATGCCGAGGCCAAACCTAGCATGGAAGAGCTGCTAAAAGGCTCAGATGTGGTAAGCATTCATGTTGATGGGCGGGCAAGTAATACCAAATTGATCGGGAAGAAGGAGATAGCCAAAATGAAAAAAGGATCGGTTTTGATAAATCTTAGCAGGGGTCATGTGATCGATCTTGAAGCGGTAAACCAGGCTTTGGATAAAGGAAAATTGAGAGGTTTCTCTGCAGATGTATTTCCTGAGGAGCCTGTTTCCAATAAGGACCCCTTTAAATCACCCCTGGGAAATCAGGAAAATGTGATCTTAACTCCACACATCGGCGGAAGCACCCAAGAGGCGCAAAGCAATATTGCCAATTTCGTCCCGGACAAGCTCATCCAGTATATGAACACTGGCAATACGTCTGGAAGTGTGAATTTTCCTAATCTGCAATTGCCAAGACTCACGGAGGCACATCGCTTAATTCATATCCACCGGAATGTATCAGGGATCCTTGCCAAGCTGAATGATATCCTGGCAAAGCATGAGGTGAATATTGTTGGGCAATACCTGGGCACCAACAAAAGGATTGGTTATGTGATCACGGATATCAACCAAGCCTATGATAAATCTTTGATCAAGGATCTAAGAAGTATCGATGATACTATTAAAGTTCGAGTTCTATATTGATGAATAAGTTTTACCTGACCCCTGGCCCTTCTCAGCTTTACCATTCAGTTAACGACCATGTTCGTGAAGCCTTAAAGATCGGGCTTCCAAGTTGGAGCCATCGAGGAAAGGACTTTTGTCAGGTTTATTCGAATACCCGAAAAGCACTTTTTTCTCTTTTGGAGGTACCCGATTCCTGGGAAGTGGTATTCGTGGGATCAGCAACGGAAGTTTGGGAGCGTTTGATCCAAAATTTTGTTTCAAAAAGGTCGCTTCATGTGATCACAGGAGCTTTTTCAGAAAGAGTGGCAGGATTTTCAGATTCTATGGGTTTTGCAACCCAGAATGTCCACATCAGGGAAACAGAAGCATTTGACCCGAATTCTTTACCTGTTGAATCAAGTCCTGAACTGATCACCCTTGCAGGCAATGAAACCAGCACAGGCTATTGGATCTCAGATCCATTGGTAAGAAAGCTTCGAAAGAGAAGCCCAAATACAGTTCTGGCCCTGGACCTCGTAAGCGCCCTTCCACATTACCAGGTGCCTTTTGAGGATATAGACTGTTTCTATTTCAGTGTCCAAAAAGGTTTTGGATTACCTGCGGGTCTAGGGGTATTGGTTTACAATAAAGAGCTTCTTTCAAAGGTGGTTGACTCAAAGATCGCTCCCTATCGGTCCTTTAGAAACCTCCATGAAATGGCTCAAAAAGATCAAACCCTGGCCACCCCAAACATGCTTGATATTTACTTATTAGGAAAGGTTTGTGAGGATATGAACAACCGGGGAGTAGGAATGATCAGGTCGGAAACGAATTATAAAGCCGCCCTTTTGAAGAAGGCCATTCAGGATTCAGATGGATTAGAGGACTTTGTTCCAATTAAAGAATTTCAATCTCCAACCAGCCTGGTGGCAAAGACCAAGAATGCTAGCCGCATAATAGAAACCATGGGTAAAAAGGGATTTGTACTTGGCTCGGGATATGGTAAGTACAAAGGTGAGCATATCAGGATAGCCAATTTTCCCTCTCATTCAAAGGAATTGTTTGAATCCCTGGTCGATAACTTAACAGGGGTTTAGCGATAATAGTCGAAATAGAAAGACCAAGTATTTGACTTACTTCCTAAAGTATAATCGATTGAATAGTCTGATCTAATTGGGAAATTTTTTCCATTTAATAGGTGGACTGCTTGAACCGACTTTCCCGCATACATTTGGTTTATAGTCAAAACGTTATTTAAACCAATTAATAATGGGAAACAGTAATCATTTTTCCATAGAGGAGAATCAACAAAACCAGTATCTAATCTATTCAATCCGGTCAACCAAAAATTTAAATAGGGAGGCAAAAGACTGAGCGGGTTTAATGAATTCGAATATTGAAAAACGGTTGAATCCTGGTGCTGTAAAATAATATTCCCTTCAATATCAATTTCAAAACTATCTGTTTCGAAAGTTATTGGAGGGCCAAAACAGCCTCCTGTCCAGGAAAATTGATTTCCAAAAAACGAATAATATTCAAAGCCACAATTAACAAATCTGTAAAAAGTGCCTCCATTGGGATTATTAAGCAAATTGATTGGATCGCTAATAAACCCTCCTATTGACTTTTGTAATTTTCCATCAGAGGAAATTTGCATGATTTCCAAAATGTTTTGCCCTGTTTTTGATTCAATTACCTTAGAAACTTTTCCATTTCTATATTCAAATTCAAGAATCAAGGATTTTGCCATTGCGGTATCCGAGTAATAGATCCTCTTAAGAATATATTGATTCTTCAAAATAAATTGGACAGTATCATCACCGTTCGAAAGGTCAAAGCCTCCTGTTTCAAATAATGAGTCTTTGTTATTTTGAAATGAATTGGGGATTCTGATATAATAATTTTTTTGGGCTTCAAAGCTTTCCCACTTAACCGTGCCCAAAGAATCGGTATAAAGGACTACATCAACCAATGAGCTATCCCAAGCATTAATTATTGATGAATATATTTCAACCCTTTGATTAGAAATAAATTTCTGTGTGCTATCCTGAATTACAATGATTCCGTAATTAACTGAATCAGATGGATCAGATTTTTTTGGATCTGGATCTACTGTTTCTTTCTGGCATCCAAAAATTAGAATTGATAAGGTTAATACGACAAATTTTAAGGAACTCACTTAATAAAAGTAACAATTAGCTTTTTAATCCAGGAACAACGTCCTCAGCAAGTTTATTGAAAAGATTCTTGTAGGAGATATCCTCTCCATCCTCCTCTTTCACTGGAATCTTTTTAGCTACCTCATCTTCATAGTATTGATAGATCTTCCATTCTCCATCATGATATTCCAGGCCGGTCAAACTCTCTACCCAATCCCCTGAATTCAAATACACAACTGAACCTTTTTCAGTTTCTATCCTTCGATTTTCAGGGCTATGGATATGTCCGCAGACCACATAATCATAACCATTGTCTATGGCGATCCGGGCGGCGGTCTCTTCAAAGTTGTTGATGAATTTTACTGCTCCTTTCACTGAAGCTTTTATCTTTTTCGAAAAAGAATAAGGTTCCTGGCCAAATCTTTTCAACCAAAAGTTGACCAGCTGGTTCATCCAGATAAGAATATCATAACCCAGTGATCCAAGTTTTGCCAGCCATTTGGAATGTTCCATGACCACATCAAACACATCCCCATGAAAGATCCATGCTTTCTTCCCCTTCAATTTCATTGAAACCTTATTGACCACTTTAAAATTCCCGAACTTAAAACCAGTGAATTTTCTCATCATCTCATCATGATTCCCAGTCACGTAGTAAACCTTGGCTCCCTTTGCCATGATACTGAGGACTTGCTTTAGAACCAGGGTGTGATATTTAGGGAAAAAGCTCTTTTTGAATTGCCATCCGTCAATAATATCTCCATTAAGGACCAAGGTGGCAGGCTGGATACTTTTCAAATACTTGAACAGTTCTTGAGCTTTACAGCCTGAAGTACCCAGGTGAACATCAGAGATCACGACCAGGTCGACCTTACGCTTTTTTTTGTTTCCCAAAGGGCCTATTTCTTGATAATGCCAAAGTAAATTCTGGATTTGAACTCTTTTTTAATTCAATGTTACCCTTGGATGAAGCAGAATCAAGAAATTTGAGGCTCTAATGGGATCAGAGCTACAAAAACTCCAAAAGTCAATTCAGGGTGAGATCCATCTGGATGAATTACACAGGAGGATCTATGCCACAGATGCTTCATCCTATCGGGAACTACCTCTCGGTGTGGCATTGCCCAAGGATGAAAAAGATGTAGTTGAGCTGGTCCGTTTTGCCAATGATTTCAAAACTCCCCTGATCCCTCGTACTGCTGGCACTTCCCTGGCCGGACAAGTTGTGGGTAGTGGACTGATTGTGGATTTCGGTCGCCATATGACCAAGATCCTGGAGGTCAATGAAAAGGAAAAATGGGTTCGGGTTCAGCCAGGAGTGGTTAGAGATGAATTGAACAAGCATCTCAAAGACCTGGGATTGTTCTTCGCCCCGGAAACTTCAACTGCCAACCGTGCGATGATCGGGGGCATGTTTGGCAATAATAGCTGCGGAACAAATTCCATCGTTTATGGAAGCACCCGGGATCATGTGTTAGAATGCAAAGCCGTTCTGAGCAATGGAGACGTTGTCTCATTCACCACCAAGGATCAGGAAGAGATCAAAAGTCTTGAGAAAGCTAATCATTCCTATGAAAGCACTCTCTACGCGGATACTTTGAAGCTTCTTTCCGAAGAGGGCGTTAAAGAGAGGATCCAGGAGCAATACCCCAAAGCTTCGGTAAGCAGAAGAAATACAGGTTATGGAGTGGATCAATTGATCCAAAGAAAGCCTTTTGAACCGGAAGGAAAGGATTTTTCAATGATCGACCTCTTGGCAGGATCCGAGGGAACCCTGGCGATGATCAGCGAATTGAAACTTTCCCTTTCTCCCCTTCCTCCTTCAAACAAGTCCCTCACCTGCATTCATTTTGATGATCTGTACCAAAGCCTGGAGGCTACGGTCACCGCAATGGAAATGAAACCAACGGCCTGTGAGCTTATGGACCACCATGTTCTGGAAAGAACACGCGATAATATCCAACAAAGAGAAAACAGGTTTTTCATCCAGGGGGAACCCAAAGCCATCCTTGTGGTTGAATTCAGTGAAGAAAATAATGATCTCCTGAGCCAAAAGGTCAAGGAGCTTGAAAGCAAGCTCAGATCAATGAATCTCGGCTATCACTACCCTGTTGTTTCTGGACCAGATATCTCAAGGGTTTGGGAATTAAGAAAGGCTGGCCTTGGATTGCTATCAAATATCCCGGGAGACCTAAAGCCTGTTCCGGTTATTGAAGATACAGCAGTAGATGTACGCGACCTTCCTGCTTACATCCGAGAATTCAATGCTTTGCTGGAAGAGAGAGGCTTGTATAGCGTTCATTATGCTCATGCTGGGGCTGGCGAATTACACCTCAGACCTATCCTCGACTTGAAGACAGCTGAAGGACAGACTATGTTTCGGGAGATCCTGAAAGAGGTTGCTATCCTGGTAAAGAAATACAGAGGCTCTTTGAGTGGGGAACATGGAGACGGAAGACTCAGAGGAGAATTCATACCCCTAATGGTTGGGGAAGAAAACTATGAGCTGCTCCGGAAGATCAAACAGCTTTGGGATCCCAAGAACATTCTTAATCCTGGTAAGATCGTGGACACCCCTCCCATGGATAGCTCCCTCAGGTTTGAAAGAGGTCAGCTTACTCCTGCGGTTCAAACCTATTTCGATTTCAGCCATAACCAGGGAATAGTTAGGGCCACAGAGCAGTGCAATGGGTCGGCTGATTGCAGAAAACTTGCGATATCAGGTGGAACCATGTGTCCAAGCTATATGGCCAGCCGTATGGAAAAAGACACAACACGAGCAAGGGCTAATGCACTGAGAGAATTTTATACCAAGAAAGATCCCAATCCTGAAAGCGTTAGGGAGGCCCTTGACCTATGTCTTTCCTGCAAAGGCTGTAAGTCTGAATGCCCTTCGAATGTGGATATGTCAAAACTCAAAGCTGAGTGGGAACAACAGGACCATGAAAAGAATGGAATAAAGCTGTCCACCCGATTAGTGGGAATGACCCCTGCTCTCTTTCGCTTTGGAATGAACTTCCCCTGGTTGGCGAATTTCTTCACGCAAGTACCTCCTTTTTCAATCATCACCAAGACCCTATTTGGTTTCAGCCAAAAAAGGAACTTCCCCAAATTGGCCAATCAAAGTCTGGAATCCTGGTTTCAGAAGAACAAGCCGGCAGAAATAAAGGAAAGAAAAGGAAGGGTGGTTTTCCTTATGGATGAGTTCTGCAATTACCTGGATGTTGATCAGGGAAAAGCTGCTATCTCTTTACTATGGAGGTTGGGCTATGAAGTTGATTCGAGCGGGCCATTGGAAAGTGGAAGAACCCAGCTATCAAAAGGACTGGTTAAAGAGGCTAAAAAGCTTATCGAAGAAAATGCAAAAACTCTATCAGAACAGGTTTCAAAAGGAGCTCCTTTGGTCGGTATCGAGCCTTCAACCCTTCTGGGCTTCAGAGATGAATATCCGGATCTTGTTGAAGCTACTCTAAAGGAGAATGCCAAAGAGCTGGCAGAAAATTCATTACTCATAGATGAATTCCTTGCTGCTGAAATAAAAGCTGGAAAATTGAATGGAGAATCATTCAATGAAAAAAATGACAACGTCTTGATCCATGGACATTGCCATCAAAAGGCTCTTTCAAGCACTTCCCATTTGAAGAAGGTCCTTTCTATCCTTCCCGGTACAGAGCTAAAAGAGATCCCTTCAGGCTGTTGTGGAATGGCGGGTTCATTTGGCTATTCTGCTTCGAAATACAAGCTTAGTATGCAGATCGGAGAATTGGTTCTATTTCCTTGGATAAGAAAAAAGGGGTCAAAAGAGGTGGTTTTAGCCCCCGGGACCAGTTGCAGACATCAGATCAAGGATGGTACTGGAGAAAAAGCTCTTCACCCCGTTGAGTACCTATTGAGCAGATTGGCCTAGCTCATCGACCTAAATAGGTCTGATGTACAAGATCCAGGCCGGTGATCCTGATCGTAAAAGGATCTTCCTTATTGATAAGAGGGTTAAGGTATAGACTCAGAGCTCTTTCAGATTCCTCATCGTATAATCCGATAAATCCAGGTCTAATATCTCTGCAAGGAACCCAATTCACAAAAGGACAGGTGGGCCTTTGTTCAATTTTTACAATTTCAATCAAAGAAACTTCTGATGATACCTCTTTGGATTGACTAAATGCTGAAAGGCTCAAAACGGAAATCAAAAAAAACAACACAACCCTCATAAAACTAATGCTTTAACTGATTATGGTAAGGGTCAAATCCTTCCCAAGTGAGATCCCATTCTTCATAGTTTTCTGGGCAATTTCTAGGAAAGTCCAAAAAACTTGAATTGTCCCGGTAGAGATAGCCTTGAATCCCCAAATCCAAAAATATCAACCTCCTTAATTGAGGATGTTTTGGATCAATTAGTGGATCGATATTATTAAGAACATATTCCTGAATTAATTTCCTGGAACTATAAAAATGATGAGGACTGAATTGAGCAATCTCTACAAGGGAATCAACCGCAAATTCACCAAACCAATTAAAAAGAATTCCATTGGACATTGAATCTTCTGAAAGACTAAGCCAGCCTAATGAATCCACAATAAATGTCCTATGACCATCAGTAAATGCTAATGGTCGAGCACACCTAATATTCAACATGTGAATACCATCTTTTGAAGAATCTGACTGAGCCGTAGCAAGTAGATTGCAGAATAAAGTAACTGAGAGCCCTAAGTAGAGTATTCGGTTCATATCATTTTAAACCTATTACTTAAATATCGGAGATTTCACCGACTTTTTGGAGGGTTTCGCCGAAAAGTCCTTAGCCAGTTTGGGCTTCAATCTCAACTTTGAAACAAAAAACAGAAAAATGGAAAATCAACATCAAACAAATTCAGGTCGTATACTCTTAGGCCTAATCCTTATCCTGGTTGGTATCCTTTATGCTTTTGATGTTTGGAGATACCTTCCAAATATGGGCGATTGGATCTTCTCCTGGGGTTCTCTATTCCTTGTGATCGGACTTGTGAATATCAGCTCAAAACGAAATCCATTTCTTGGGATCGTGTTCATTCTTGGAAGTGCCTATTTCTACATACAGGAATTCTTCTTCCATGATCATATCGGATGGAATGATGTATGGCCTGTAGGTCTTGTTGTTCTTGGTCTTGGAATGATCATTAGGGGTGCAGGTCGCAGAGGAATCGGAAGATTTGGAGCTGGTTCCAATCCAGATGGAGGACCCCAACAAACAAGCACTTCATCCTTTGATGATATGGCGGTATTCGGTGGTGGCGAGAAGATCATCACGACCGATAACTTCACAGGCGGTAAGATCACAGCACTTTTTGGAGGATCTGATATTGACCTGACCCAATCCAAGATCAAGAATGGGCCAGCAGTATTGGATCTGTTTGTGATGTTCGGTGGAACTACCATTTACGCTCCAAAAGATTGGAATGTGAACATTCAACTTACACCGATATTCGGAGGTTTTTCGGACAAGCGATTTAACATTTCCCCTATCACAAACGATGCAAACAATGAATTGATCGTAAAAGGTCTGGTTCTCTTTGGGGGTGGAGAAATTAAAGGGAGATAATTAGATTGGAGGTCAAATTCTCCCTTTGAAAACAAACCAAACCTATATTTTTTCGATCACTATTTGGGCAGTCCTTGTGGCTGCCCATTTTTTTGGGATCAGGTATTTCTATGAACTGAAAATCAACATGGCTCTTGGGGATACCCTGATACATTTTGGCTTATTGGGATTATTGGCTTTTGGCTATCAGTACCTCGTTAAGTATGCTCCCTCCCCTGACCGAAATTCCATAGCTTCAATCTTCAACCTGGTTGGTCCTATCCTTTTGGTCAGTGGGCTTTGCCTTGCCTTGGCTTATGCCATTGCAAGTATAGTTTTCAAAGGAGAAACCACCTACTGGGAGTTCTATAGATCTTTCTTTGCTACCCGAGTATTTGAGAATCTCATTCTATTTACCCTCTGGGTTTCTCTTCTTTTCCTTTTCAGATTCCAAAGGAGGATCGCTAACAAAGAATTGGAAGAGGCGCAAATGCAATCTCTTCTGGCAGAATCAAGGCTCCAAACCCTGAATAGCCAGATCAATCCTCATTTTCTTTTCAATTCCCTTAACTCCATTTCAGCCCAAACCCTAAGCGACCCGGAAAAAGCCAGAAAGATGCTAACCGGATTATCGGAATACCTGAGGTATACTTTGGATTCAGAAAAGGAAAGCCTGGTAAGCTTTGAAAAGGAACTGGAAAATGGCAGAAAATACCTGGAGATCGAAACCATACGCTTTGGAAAGAGATTGGAATTCATAGAGGAAATAGACCCTCAATCATTAAGTACCCAGGTCCCAAGAATGCTACTTCAGCCTCTCTTGGAAAACAGCATAAAGCATGCGGTGGAAAAAAGCATAGAACCAGTTCCAGTCAGACTCAAAATCGGGTCGAATCCCAAGGGCTTTTTCCTAACTCTAAGCAATCGCAAGGAGGATGATCAAAATCAGCCATCTGGCTCAGGAATAGGCCTAAAGAATCTCGAGGAAAGATTGATCCACTTCTTTGGAAAGGATTTTTCCATGCAGGTTCAATCTGGAAAAGATGAGTTTTCTGTAAGTATTCAAATAAATTCGAAAGATGAAGGCCTTGATCATTGATGATGAAGCTCCAGCCAGGGAGATCTTAAAGCATATGTTAAAAGAGCACTCTTCAATAGAGATAATTGGAGAGGCGGAAAACGGATTGGAAGCTTTTAAGATGATCAAGGAGCTTCGGCCTGAATTGCTTTTGCTGGATATTCAAATGCCAAAGGTTTCAGGTTTTGAACTCCTGGAATTATTGGATGAGATCCCAAAGACCATATTCATTACGGCCTTTGATGAATATGCAATCCAGGCTTTCGAACAGGGTGCCCTTGATTATCTGTTAAAGCCAGTAAATGAGGAGCGACTGGAAAAAGCCCTGGAAAGGGTTGCGAACCAAGAGTCTGAATCAAAGATCAAGGAGCTTGGAGAGAAGATGATGGAAAAGACACAACCCTTGAATCAATTGGTGGTAAAGGATGGAAGCAAGATCAATGTTATCTCCACGGAAGAGATCAGTTTCATTAAAGCTGAAGACGATTATGTTTCCATACAAACCGGTGGAGCCAGGTATTTAAAGAAGGCTACCATGTCTTCTCTGGAAAAAGCTCTTGAGAGCCTGGGCTTCATCAGGGTCCACAGGTCTTACCTTTTGAATCCAAAATTCCTTGACAGAGTAGAAAAGTGGAGCAAGGATCAATACTTGGGTCTGACTAAGGATGGAGAAAAGATCAAGATCTCTGCTCCAGGTTACCAAAAGCTTCGGGAGCTACTTGGATTTTAAGATCCTCTTAACGCTTTCTGGAAGATCTTCTGAGGATGGATGCTCCACCTCCTTGTAGGAGCCTTCATAGCTGATATTGCCATTCCAGACATCCAGGTCCTTATCAGCTTCATCATCTGATGGAGGGCCCGACCTCATTTTTCCCGAAGCTGAATCGATTTTTACAGCAATCACTCGTGTGGCTTTGAATTCCTCATCGCTGGGTTTTCTAGCCTCATCCCATCGGCCTTTGCAAAGGTGCTCGGTGATCACCTCCAAGGCATTCATCTTTTCATCGTCTTCCAGAAGTCTTGGTTTTCCAAACAACACCACCGATCGATAATTCATGGAATGATGAAAGACGGATTTAGCCAGGACCAGGCCATCATAGGCGGTCAGGCAAAGAGCAATATTCTGCTCAGGGTCCATTGACTTCAACAAATGATTCGAAATGGCCCCATGCAGAAAGATGGTCTCCCCTTCCCTTCCAAAGGCCATGGGAAGGATCAGTGGGCCTTTATCCGTGGAAATGGCAACATGAATAACTGCATGCTGATCAAGAAGATCCAGGATCCATTCTTCCTGATAGACACCACGTGAAGGATTTCTTTTTACTTTATTGAACTCCATTTGAAATAAATAATAACCTTTTTCAAGGTTTGGCTGAGTCTATTCTCTCAAGTGCCTTCGGAGTATTTTGCCCACATTCGATTTGGGCAGATCATCCCGGAATTCTATTTCCCGTGGTCTTTTGTATCCCGTGAGGTTCTCCTTGCAGAATTCCATCAATTCATCTTCTGTCAGATCCTTGAATTTCTTGACGATAAAAAGTTTTACCGCCTCCGTGGATTTTTCATCTGCTACGCCAACAGCCGCCACCTCAAGAACCTTGGGGTGCTGAGCTACCACATCCTCGATCTCGTTGGGATACACATTGAATCCTGAAACAAGGATCATATCCTTCTTGCGGTCAACGATCTTGAAAAAACCATCTTCATCCATTACGCCGATGTCACCGGTCCTGAAATAATCGCCAAAGAAAACATTGGAGGTCTCCTCAGGCTTTTCCCAATAACCAGGCATAACCTGGGGTCCCTTTGCAATGATCTCTCCAGGTTCACCCAAAGGAAGCTCCTTTCCTTCTTCATCTACGATCTTCATATCGGTATTCGGGAACGGGATCCCAATGGTTCCAATCCTATCGTTTCCATCCAAGGGATTGCAGGATAATACGGGAGAAGTCTCGGTCAGCCCGAACCCTTCAATAATGGTCGTTCCGGTTCTGTCCTTCCATTCATTTGAAACCGCCTGTTGTAAGGCCATTCCACCAGCCACAGCGATCTTTAGCTTGGAGAAATCTATGCTATCGAAATCGGGCTGATTCATCATACCATTATAGAGGGTGTTCACCCCAGTAAAGATGGTAAAAGGATGTTTCTTCAGGTCCTTGAAAAAGGCCTTCATGTCTCTTGGGTTGGTCACCAAGACATTTTCCGCTCCCAATTCGATCATCATGAAAAGGTTGACTGTCAGCGAGAAGATATGATACAAGGGTAACGGAGTCATTACCATTTCTTTGCCAGGCTCAAGATTTTGTCCCATCCAGGCAAGCATTTGAAGCAGATTAGCAACAATATTTCTATGGGTAAGAGCTGCTCCTTTGGATACACCGGTAGTTCCGCCTGTATATTGAAGAAAAGCTACATCACTGCTTTTGATCTCAGGTTTTTGAAACTTGGAAGCATCCGCTCCAATCGCCTGAGACCAGCTGTAGGTTCCCTTTAGAGAAAAGGCAGGGACCATTTTTTTAACAGATCTCACAACAAAATTTACGATCTGCTTTTTGGGGAAAGAGTGCATCTCCCCTATGCTTGTCAGGACCACATGTTCAATGGGGGTATTTCCAATTATCTTTTCAAGGTTGGATCCAAAGTTCTCAAGGATCACCAATGCCTTAGCTCCAGAGTCCTTAAATTGGTGCTCCATTTCCCTCGGGGTATATAGAGGGTTGGTATTTACAACGATCATCCCTGCTTTAAGAACTCCAATGATTGCAATGGGGTATTGAAGAATGTTTGGCATTTGGATAGCTACCCTGTCTCCCTTCTGAAGTTTAAGATCGTTTTGAAGAAAGGATGCAAAAGAATCCGAAAGCTTGTCCACCTCGTCAAAAGTCTTCCAAGTACCCATGCAGCAAAAGGCTCTTCTGCTTCGATACTTATTGGTTGCTTCTTCAACCAATTGGTTGATGGAACCGTACTTATCTGGGTCCACATCTTTTGGAACTCCTGCAGGATAAACCTTATGCCAACGCCTTTCTTCCATTGAATTAATCTTTAGGTAAGAATCAAAAATAAAATTTATTCCCATCGCTTGGCAATTGGCTAGAACAATGGAGCCACGGGAATTGTTAACTTTGTGTTATTAAGAATAAATCTAAATAAGGATGCCAAAGACTGATCCGGTACTTGAACAAATAACCAATACAGAATACAAGTATGGATTTGTATCCAATATTGAAACTGAAAAGGCACCAAAGGGCCTTTCTGAGGATACGGTCAGGTTCATTTCAGCCAAGAAAGAGGAGCCTAAATGGCTGTTGGAATACCGATTAAAGGCTTTCGAAGCCTGGAAAGAAATGAAAATGCCTAAATGGGCTAACCTTGATTATCCTGAAGTAGATTTTCAGGACATTATTTACTACGCGGCTCCTAAAAAGAAACCCAAGCTCAATAGCCTCGATGAGGTCGATCCGGAATTATTGAAAACCTTCGATAAGCTCGGAATCAGCCTGGAAGAACAAAAAAGATTAACCGGAGTTGCCGTGGATGCTGTCATTGATAGCGTTTCCGTTGCTACAACCTTTAGAGACAAGCTTGCGGAATTGGGTATCATCTTCTGTTCCATGTCAGAGGCGGTAAAGGATCATCCGGATCTGGTCAGAAAATATTTGGGTTCAGTCGTTCCTCATACCGACAACTTCTATGCTGCCCTAAATGCAGCTGTATTCTCTGACGGTTCATTTTGTTACATCCCGAAAGGGACGAAATGCCCTATGGAGCTTTCCACCTACTTCAGGATCAACGAGGCAAATACGGGCCAGTTTGAAAGAACACTGATTGTAGCCGATGAAGGATCATACGTTAGTTACCTGGAAGGCTGTACTGCGCCTATGAGGGATGAAAACCAATTGCATGCAGCGGTGGTGGAGATATACGCTGCAAAAGATGCAGAGGTAAAATATTCAACTGTTCAGAACTGGTATCCTGGTGATAAGGAAGGAAAAGGCGGGATCTACAATTTTGTAACCAAAAGGGGGATTTGCGCGGGTGAACGTTCCAAGATATCCTGGACACAGGTGGAAACAGGATCTGCCATCACATGGAAATATCCCAGCTGTATTCTGAAGGGAGACAATAGTACCGGAGAATTCTATTCCGTGGCCGTTACCAATAATTACCAGCAAGCAGATACAGGAACCAAGATGATCCATCTGGGAAAGAATACCACCAGCCGGATCGTTTCTAAGGGTATATCAGCTGGAAAAAGTCAAAATTCTTACCGTGGTCAGGTAGAGATCAATTCCAGGGCCTCAGGTTCAAGGAACTTCTCTCAATGTGACTCCCTCCTACTAGGAGATCAATGCGGAGCGCATACCTTTCCCTATCTGGATGTAAAAAATAGCTCTTCAAATGTTGAGCACGAAGCCACAACCTCCAAGATCGGAGAAGACCAGATCTTCTATTGCAATCAAAGAGGTATAGATAGTGAGGAGGCAGTCGCCCTGATCGTAAACGGCTTCTCTAAGGAAGTATTGAAACAACTCCCAATGGAATTCGCCGTGGAAGCACAAAAATTATTAGCCATTAGCCTTGAAGGCTCAGTAGGATAATTGAAATGATAGAAATCAAAGGATTAAAAGCCTCAATAGAAGGCAAGGACATATTAAAAGGAATAGATCTATCTGTCAAGAAGGGTGAGGTCCATGCGATCATGGGACCCAACGGCAGTGGCAAAAGCACCCTGGCTTCGGTATTGGCAGGGCGTGAGGATTATTCCGTGGATGGAGGATCAGTGGAATTCCTAGACCAGGACCTTCTGGATCTGGGACCTGAAGAAAGAGCAAGAGAAGGGATCTTTCTGGCTTTTCAATATCCAGTAGAGATTCCGGGAGTTACAACAACCAATTTCCTGAAAGCCGCAGTAAACAGAGTAAGGGAACACAGAGGTCTCCCAAAATTGGATGCAGTAAAGTTCCTCAAGCTGCTCAAGGAAAAGATCAAATTGGTTGAGATCAACCAGGAATTATTAAGCCGTTCGGTAAACGAAGGTTTTTCGGGTGGAGAAAAGAAAAGAAATGAAGTATTTCAAATGGCCATGCTTGATCCGAAGCTTTGTCTGTTGGATGAAACCGATTCAGGTCTTGATATCGATGCCCTGAAGATCGTAGCCAATGGAGTGAACGCTCTGAGGAATGAAGAAAGATCATTTGTGATCGTTACTCATTACCAACGACTCCTGGACTTCATTGAACCTGATTATGTGCATGTCCTTTATCAAGGAAAGATCGTGAAGTCAGGAGGAAAAGAATTAGCCCTTGAACTTGAAGAAAAGGGTTACGATTGGTTGAAGGAAAAAGAAGCAGCTGTATAATCTTGGACCAGAATCAAAACATATCATCTGCCATCAAAGGGACGGAGGAACAAAAACAACTTCTCGGTCAGACATTACCCAACCGTAGGGTTGAAGACTGGAAATTCTTTCCTGCAGACCAATTCCTGGGAAAATGGGCAGAAGGAATAGGAAGTTCTTCAGATCGGGATTCTGATTTATCCATTAAGGAAGAAGAGGGTGCTTTTATACTTGACATCCCCTATTTTCTGAATGAAAAAGAACCTCAGGAGATCGCGAAAGGTCTTACTGTTGAAGTTAACTCTAGCAAAAGGATTCCGAGCAAGCTCAATGATTTTCATGAGCCAGGATATTTCTCCGAGCTCAACGCGGGCTCAGACCAAAAAACACTCATAATAAGCCTTGAAAAAGGGATAGTTTTAGAAAAGCCTTTGAAACTTAGCTGGATTTTGAACCCAGACTTCTCTGGTTCTCTTTTCCCCAGAGTAGAAATAGAGCTTTCTGAAAGTTCATCCATGCGAATGGTGGAATCTCATCAAGGTTTTAGTCAAACTGTATTCATTTGCCCTCAACTTCAAGCGCAGGTAGCCGCGAATGCATACCTCGAATACAATTCCATTCAAAAGTTTGGGCCCAATGTACTTTGGATCCAGGACCAGAAAGTAGTTCAGCAGGGCGATTCAATATTTAGGTCCAATCAATTCTTTATTAATGGCGGAAGGTCAAGGAATAACCTTGAAATAAGCCTTGAAGGAAAGGGATCCGAGGCATACCTAAATGGGGTTTTCATGCCTAAGGCAAATGATCTTATTGACAACCACACCATTGTTGACCATGTGGCAGAGCATTGTTTCAGCGATGAGAATTATAAGGGGATCATATTTGATAAGGGAACAGGAGTATTCAACGGTAGAATATTCGTTCGCCCGGGAGCTCAAAAAACAAGAGCATTCCAATCCAATAAGAACATCTTGTTAGGAAATAATCCAGTGGTTCATTCCAAACCCCAATTGGAGATCTTGGCCGACGATGTAAAATGTACTCACGGAGCGACTACTGGCAGATTGGATGAAGAACAACTATTCTACCTGCGTAGCCGTGGTATTGGACAGGAAGAAGCCGAGAGAATGCTAACAGAGGCATTCGCAAAAGAAATTCTTGAGAAAGTGGAGATCGATTTTTTCAGAGAAGAGGTCGAACAAAGTCTTGATCAGGTCTTTCAAGATCAATGAGAGGAACTAACACCATATCCTTAACCCAAAGTAAAAGTGACTTAAGGGCGAAATTTCCTATTCTGGAAAGGGAGGTGAATGGTTTTCCGCTTGTCTATCTTGACAATGCAGCCACGACTCAAAAACCCAAGGCTGTGATCGATGCTCTTGATTCCTATTACGAACAGAACAATTCCAATGTTCATCGTGGAGTCCATACCCTGGCAAATGAGGCCACGGAGGCTTTTGAAGCAACAAGGAAAACAGCTGCTGAATTTTTAGGTGCTGATCAAAAAGAGATTGTATTCACCAAAGGAACCACAGATTCAGTTAATCTTCTTAGCCATAGCTGGGGAGAAAAAAACATCCAAAAGGATGACCTGATCCTTATAGGAGAAGGGGAACACCATTCTAACCTTGTCCCATGGCAGTTACTTGCCCAAAGAAAAGGAGCCAATATCCTCCCCATAAAACTCGATGAAACCGGAGTTCTTGATCTGAAGGACCTGGAAAAAGCATTGGAAAAGGGGCCAAAGATCCTTGCAATAAACTTCGTTTCTAACTCCCTCGGAACAGTTAATAAGGTTGAAGAGATCATTTCCCTTTGCCATGCAAAAGGCTGTTTGGTTTTCCTTGATTGTGCTCAGGCTGCTGCACATGAAAAAATTGAAGTAAAGGATCTGAATGCAGATTTTCTTGCTTTCTCAGGTCATAAAATGTACGGCCCAACCGGAGTGGGTATTCTTTATGGAAAATACGAGCTCCTGGAAGCCATGCCCCCATTTATCGCAGGAGGTGAAATGATAAAGGAGGTTTCATTTGAAGGAACCACCTACCAGGACCCACCATTAAGATTTGAAGCAGGGACACCCAACATAGCTGATTTCGTAGCATACAAATCAGCATTTGATTTTGTCACGGATCTGAGCTGGGATTCCATAAAAACTGACGAAAAAGAGATCATTGAATATTCAAGGGACAGGATGAAGACCATCCCGGGTTTGATCGAGTATGGAAGCTCTGAAAGAAAGATCGCAAGCTTTTCATTTAACATTGAAGGAATGCATCCATTCGATGTAGGACAGCTTTTGGATGCTAGAGGAATTGCGGTAAGAACAGGTCATCATTGCACCATGCCTTTGATGGAAAAATTAGGCGTTGAAGGTACTGTAAGGGCATCTTTTTCCGCCTACAATACTCTGGAAGAAGCAGAAAAACTATGGGACCGTGTATCCCAGGTTCAAAAGAAATATGGAAGCTCTTAAGGGAATAGATAGCAAGCAACAGGAAATAATCGAGGACTTCTCTCTTTTTGAAGGAGATAAGGAACAGTCCATAGATTATATCATGGACCTCGGATCTGAACTAGAGCCTCTTGACGAGGAATTTCATCAGGATGAATTCCTGATAACAGGATGTCAATCAAAAGTTTGGTTGATCGCAACTTTAGAGGAGAATGGTTTGTTGAGGTTCAAAGCTGATAGCAATACCCTATTGACAAAAGGATTGATAAGCCTACTGACCAGGGTTTATAGTGGGGAAAAGCCGGCAGACGTTGAAAATACTGAGCCCTATTTCCTGAAAGAAATAGGAATGGACCAATTGGTAGGGTCTCAAAGATCCAATGGATTGTCGTCCATGGTCCAAAGAATTAAAGAATATGCTCATTCCTTTGCAGATGGAAACTGAAAAGAGAAAAGAGGATTTGGAAAAAGAGATCAAAGAGGATCCCAAGAAGATTAATTTCGATGAGGAGAAGGCTCTTAAAGAGCAGATCATTGAGATGATCAAGACCTGCTATGATCCCGAGATCCCTGTAAACGTCTATGATCTCGGTTTGATCTATGATATTCAGGTCCTTCCATTGAACAAGGTCTATATTCTTATGACCCTGACCTCACCAAACTGTCCTGCGGCAGAACATATCCCTCAGGAAATCAAGGATAGGGTGATGGGAATAAAACAGGTGGATGAGGTAGAATTGGAATTGACTTTCGATCCTCCATACACCACCGATATGATGAGTGAAGAAGCAAAATTAGAACTAGGTTTTTTATAAAAAGTAGATTATGTATCCTGAAGAATTAGTAGCTCCAATGAGAGCTGAGTTGGTAAATGAGGGCTTCAAGCAATTGATGACCCCAGATGAAGTAGATGACTTCATGAAAGAATCAAAAGGAACTTCTCTAATGGTCATAAACTCTGTTTGCGGTTGTGCAGCAGGAACAGCGAGACCGGGAGTACTATGGGCGGTGAATTCATCGGAGAAGAAACCTGATCACTTGGTGACGGTTTTTGCGGGCATGGAAAAAGAAGCTGTTGCAAAGGCAAGGGAATATCATGCTCCTTTCCCCCCCTCCTCTCCGAGCGTTGCTTTGTTTAAGGATGGAGAATTGGTGCACTTTGTTGAAAGGCATCACATTGAAGGAAGATCGGCTCAAATGATAGGAGAGCACCTTCAGGAAGTCTTCAAAGAATACTGTTAATCAAAATCATTTCAACCCGGCACAAGCCGGGTTTTTTTTTGCCCGGTATTTCAGTATTTACTCATTTGAGCTAAATTTCCTACTCGAAAAATGATTTTATGTTGAAGATTAAACTACCCTTTTTCCAGGCACTAGCTCTTTTCTTATTTCTCCTTCCTTTTTCTTCTTTCTCTCAAACCACTGTATCAGGTACCGTTGTGGATGAGGATTCCGGAGAGCCCTTAATTGGAGTTAATATTTATGTGAAGGGAACGGTTTCTGGAACCGTGACAAATATTCGTGGTGAGTTCATGCTTTCCACTAATACCCCCCCACCCTTTTCACTGGTCTTTTCCAGTATTGGTTTCCAATCTCAGGAAATGGAGCTTTCAGGCGAATCAAAGGATTTAAAGGTCACAATGGTAACCCAATCCTTGTTAGGTCAGGAGGTAGTGGTTTCAGCAACCAGAGTTGAAGAGGATATATTGGAATCTCCCATTACCATTGAAAAAATGGACATCCTGGCTATCCAGGGTAGCACCTCAGATAACTACTATAAAAGTATATATCAGCTCAAAGGGGTTGATATGACCCAGAGTAGTTTTAACTTCCAGATAGTCAACGCAAGAGGTTTTAACTCTACTGGCAACACCCGTTTCATCCAACAAACAGACGGGATGGATACCCAGGCACCGGCACTAAACTTTCCAATAGGAAACCTGAATGGACCCTCTGAATTGGATGTGGAAAGTGTAGAAATGATCCCTGGAGCCCAATCAGCTTTGTATGGACCCAATGCCTTCAATGGTATCCTGATGGTCAATTCCAAAAGCCCTTTTGAATACCAAGGTTTATCGGCTCAGGTTAGGATGGGAGTAAACCATGTAGGTGGAAATGCTAATCAAAATGCCGCACCGGTTTATGAGGGATCTTTTAGATATGCCAAAGCAATCAACAACCGTTTTGCTTTCAAAATCAGCGGAACCTACTCCAGGGCTGATGACTGGTGGGGAACGGATTATTCAGACAGGAATACTTTATTGACTCCGGAAGGATTCTCCTACAATCCAGGCAGTGATGCCCTTCACAAGCATGGAGACGAAGCCAGCATAAACATGTCTATCTTCCGTTTAAGTGATGATTGGAGAGTGATCGCAAGTACAGGAGTCGATGGAAATCCTAATGTACCCTTCCCAGGCATCTTTGAGATCGGAACGACGGCCGAGGATTATGCAGATGCGGGTGATCTTCCCAGCCATGTGATCAGCTCCACTCCATTTGAAGAGCAATACATGGTGGACTACGATAACTGGAATGCAAAAGTCAATATTGGGTTAGCATATAGGTTGAAAGAGAAAATTGAATTATCCTATTTGTTCAACGGAGGGTTTGGAACCTCTGTTTACACCGGGGCTCAACGATATTCTCTTCAAAACTTCGGAATTCAACAACATAGACTTCAGCTAAAAGCCGATAACTATTTTGTTCGAGCGTATACCACAATCGAAAACTCGGGAGATTCCTATATAGCAGAATTTTTGGGAAAAAGGATTCATGACATAGAGGTTCAAAGGCAAAGAACTTCCGATCAGTCAATTTCAAGGTGGTTTGGAGACTATGCAATTCAATACTTGCGAAACCTTTATGACCTTGGACTTGCCCCAGGAGAAATTAATTCTTTGACCGACGCCGAATTAATAGCAAGAACTGGAATGAACAGAGTTCAAATTCAAGAAGGAAGCCATAACAAAGCAAGAGGAGATGTGGATGGACTGTACAGGGTTGAGCCAGGAACCGAAGAATTTGAAGAGGTTAAAAAACAGGCTCTGGAAGGAACCGTTCCAGATGGGCCCAAATTCAATGACAATTCTGCCCTATATCACGTAGAAGGCCAATATGATCTGGCGAAACATGTTGATGGACTGGACGGTTTGATCATTGGAGGCAATTTCAGACAATTCCTACTTCGTTCCAATGGAACAATCTTCGCTCAAGATATACCTGATGGTAAATCCATCAATGAATTTGGCTTCTTCGGCCAGGTAGTACAGAATTTCTGGGACCAGAAATTCAAATTACTTGCTTCAATAAGATACGATAAGAACGAGAACTTTGACGGGGTTGTTAGCCCAAGGATTTCAGGAGTGGTAAAGGTTAGAAAAAAGCATAACATCAGGGCTTCCTATCAAACAGGTTTCAGAATGCCAACAACCCAGGGCCAATTCATTGATCTTGACATTATCTCAGCTCGCCTTTTAGGCGGATTACCTTGGGTAAACCAGCAGTATGGAATAGATGATTTCAATTCTTTCACAGGATCTTCTGTAGCAGCATACAGTCAGGTTGTATTTGATCAAGGATCCACCGATCAAGCCATAAATGATCCAGCTAATTTGGCGTTGCTAGAAAGTGCTCCTGCTTTCAGACCTGTGGTTCCCGAAAGAGTTAGATCATTTGAGATTGGCTATAAGAGTCTTGTTAAGAATCGTTTGTTGATAGATTTTGCATATTATTTCAACCTCTACAATGATTTTATTTCCCAGGTCCAGGTTAGAAAGGCTGACACCGTGGTGGATCCAAATTCAGGTGCTGTTAGCTTGAACTACGCAACTCTTTTGAATGGTACCTCTGACAATTCTTTCCAGTATTATACTAACATTGATGAGCAGGTTACGGCTCATGGTCTTGTTTTTGGATTGGACTATCAATTTGATAAAGGCTATACCCTGGGAGGTAATTATAATTTCAATCAGCTAAGGGAAGATCTGGCGTCAAGAGGATTTCTTTCTGAATTCAATACTCCCGAGCATAAATTCAATATTTCTTTTTCGAACAGGAAGCTTACCAAAAGATTGGGCTTTGGCGTGAATTATCGCTGGCAGGATTCATTCCGTTGGGAATCTTCTTTTGCCGTGGGAGATGTACCTGCTTTCTCTTCCCTTGATGGATTCGTTACCTACTCAATTCCAAATGCAAGAACCATTGTGAAGTTTGGGGGATCGAATTTGTTAAACAGCAAATTCACACAAAGCAAAGGGGGGCCGGATATCATGGGTGTCTACTACATCACCATCACCTATGACCAGATGATGCGCAGGAATTAATTAAAACTCGGGCAATAAAAAAAGCCCGGCCTTGCGGTCGGGCTTTTTTTGTAGCAAAGAATCTAATTATGGTTTAGGAGTCAATATTCCTGCAATGATGTGTACTCTACCATTCGAGTTAAGAGCTGCATCAGGAAGAGCAACCTCTGCATTCAAAGTAGTCGGATCTGCTGGATCAAAATCTCCGTTTGAATCGAAGAAAATACCAACACCATTAACTGGAGTGCTTACAACAGTAAACAGGGTATCAGCACCTGTAGCCGTTGGGAATGTAGCACCCTGGACCAATGCACTTTGAGCAATGTCTCCAAACACTACGTGATTCGCAATAGTGCCATACCACTCCATTCCGGTAAGGTCACCACCACCATTAATACCGGCTGCAGTAAATGTAGCATCGGTAGGAGCAAATACAGTATGGATTACCGTATCAGAAAGGATTCCGGTAAGAGTTGGAAGAGAATTGGCCTCTGCATACGCATCTGCAACACCAATACCTTCAGCCAAAATGGTGAAAGCAGCTCCTAGCAGAACTGTACCTGCGTTTGTTCCAAGAATTGGAGTTAGAGTAGCACCAACAGATGGTGGTATCATAACTGATTCCACAACGTTAACATTTCCGTTGGTTCCTTTCTTGGTTCCACCTTTGATAAGGATCTCAGCATTTGAAGATCCAGTGAAAAGAGTACCGGCGGCGCCAGTAGGATTACCTACTCCAGGGTTAACCTCAATTGCTTCACCCTGAACCGAGTTCAGAATATCACCTGCCGACAAACCACCTTTGGTCACAGCACCAGGAACCACATGATACGCTAATACCAATTCAATGATATCAGGACTGATAAGGTCAATAGTTGGTGGGAATCCTGGGGTAGCTAAAAGATTAACAAACGCGTTGTTATCCGGAGCAAATACGCTCACATTGGAATCAGAGACATAAGATACCAGTCCCGGGTACCTGCTCAAATATTTTTCCAAAGAATCAAGACTTGCATCATTCTGAATAAGCTCCCATGCGGTCTTGGTTGGAGATGGATTGTTGTTGTCATCATCATCATCGGAACATCCGGTGAAGACTAGAGCAGAAGCAACAAATAAGCCCACAAGTAAGAGGCTGCTGAACTTCAATTGTTTTTTCATCATTTATTAAATTTTTTTGTCTATTCCATAAAACGGGCCACAAAGGTAGTAAACCCAAACATTTCCATACTATAAGCCAAAAACAGAGTAAATTGTTTTCGTGCATGCCTTAAAATGCTCATATGACCACTATCATGCCTAAAAATGGAAAATAGGGCCTATCTTAGAGGCTGGAAAAATTTAAGATCTCAATATTTAATGACATTATTATGAGAAGGTTATTTACTGTATTAATTCTTTCACTTTTACTTTCTGCCGAAACTATGGCGGGCGGTGGGCCAGATGCCTTTGGCTATGTCTGGTATGATGACACCGATACGAGTATTGTTACCTATAGCTGGATTGACATTTCGACCCGTTCTGGAGTGGTTACTATTCCTAGCGGGGGAAACCCTCCGGTTTCTCCTGGTCTTCAGGATGATAACTCATTTGGTTTGATCAGCTTAGGATTCGATTTCCACTATTATTGGGGCGATTTCAACCAGCTAAAAGTTGGATCCAATGGTTGGCTTGGTTTCTCAAATATTGGAAATATCGCTTCTTGTTTCCCCACTATGACCAATGCTGCGCCTCCTCATAATTTCATCGCTCCAATGATGGCCGACCTAAATTTCGGTTACGATGGATCGATAGGCACTCCTAATCCAGGTTCAGCTTACTATTGGACCAACAATGTGGATACCTTCATTATCACATATGAAAACGTTCCTTTTTGGACTCCGACCAGTCCATATACCGGTTCAAATACCTTTCAGGTCATCCTTTGTGGAACAGATTCTTCTATTACCTATCAGTATGAACAAGTAGAGCAATCTATTAACTATAACTGCGGAGGTGTGGGAACTACTGACTGGAATTATGTACAGGGGATCAAAGCGATTAATGGTTCTACTGGTCTTACCGTAAACCCTAACCATTCGACCTTGGCTTCTGATATGTCTGCTATTAAATTCTTCTTCCCTGACTCAATAGCACTGCAAATCCAGGATGCCGCGGCAACCGGAGGGTTGAATATTGATAATGGAGGTGAATTTGTAATGCAGGGAGAGGATTATGTCCCAAGAGCATATATCTCCAATGTTGGAAATGTGGATATCAATTCAGCTACAACTGTAAATGCTGTTGTCGCAGGTCTTGGTTATACCAGCTCAATTACTATCCCGGCAATCCTTCAGGGCCAAACCTTTCTGGTTCAATTCCCTGATACCTTGAATGCAACGAATGCCGGATCATTCAGCTTTAACATTTCAATCACTAACTCAAATGATGCTAACCCATCAAACAACACCAATACAACTGAATTGACTGTTATTGCCCCTAACTCAAATGGTCAATTAAGGCTTTCCTATGCAAGTGCGGCTACTCCTGGTGGTGGAATTTCATGGGGTGGAGCAGCAACCAATGACGGAGGTGGAATTGAAATCGTTCCTCCCTTCTATCCTATGGTGATCAGGAGCATGGAGCACTTTGTCACCGCCGACCCAAACAGCACAGGTTATTCCGGCGAGATCAGACTTCCAGATGTGAATGGTGATCCCGGTGCGGTAGTAAGAACTGTAACGGTTCCTTCAGGAAGCTTTACTGCCAACACATGGCATAATGCACCGCTTAGCGACTCTGTTACTATTGATTCAGGATCTGTATTTGCAAGCTGGATCATGGGAGGGCCTGGAATTACTCTTGGAGCAGAGGATCCTGCAGCCAATCCAAACGGTAACAGGACTTTCGAGATCATTGCCGGAGCATGGGCTCCTTACAGAACTGCTGGTTCAGATGCCTACATTGCAATTTTAGTCGACACTCCTGCTACCCAAGCTCCAGTTGGCCTGCAAGAGACTTTCACCGGAAATGTTCTTCTTTACCCTAATCCAAGTACAGGCTATTTCACTATTGAAGGTGAAACTCAACTTGAAGGAAACGTGAATTTTGTAATCTCGGATCAGCTTGGAAGAAGAATCAAGTCTGTTTCCACAGCTATCAGAGATGAAAAAATCCAAATGACCGTTGATCTAAGCGATCAGCCATCAGGAGTCTATTACTTGATGCTTGGAAGCGATAGGACTGAGAGAGTCTTTAAGCTCGTCAAGAACTGATATTAGATTTTTCTATTAAGATCCCCTTCTTCAGGTGTTTGCATTTGGAGAGGGGGATTTTTTTAAACCAAGACAAAAGAAATCCTGTTAGAAGAAGGTGAGTGTATCGGTAATACGTCGAGAAAGGTTCAATTCAGCTCATAGATTGTACCGAAAAGATTGGGACGACCAGACCAATAAGGAGGTTTTTGGGCTCTGCTCCAACCCAAATTATCACGGTCATAATTACGAGTTGTTTATAAAACTTAGCGGTGAGATAAACCCCGACACCGGCTTTGTATACGACCTGAATAAATTGAAGAAAATAATCAGAGAGAATATAATCGCTAAATTTGACCATCGAAATCTAAACCTGGATACCGAAGAATTTAAAGATCTAAATCCTACCGCTGAGAACATTGCAATGGTTATTTACCAGATAATCCGGCCTAGGATCGAAAAGGAGTTTGAGGTTTCAGTAAAACTTTATGAAACAGAAAGAAATTTTGTTGAGTACCCGGCCGATCAATGAGTTTGTTGATGAGGTAGGCGAAGACCATATTGGCACGTCTTATAAAACTCCAATGCGTCAGGATGCTTTTGATCTAAGTGATGATGAAAAGATTGAGATCATCGAAGGACATTTTAGATCCATAATGGATACACTTGGTCTAGACCTATCCGATGATAGTTTGAAAGGGACTCCTAGAAGGGTTGCCAAGATGTATGTTCAGGAGGTGTTCAGGGGGCTAAACCCAAAAAACAAGCCCTTTGCAAGGTTATTTAAGAACAAATACGATTACGACCAGATGGTCGTAGAAAAAGACATTACTTTTTATTCCTATTGTGAGCACCACTTCGTTCCCATTTATGGAAAAGCCCATGTGGCATACTTCTCAAATGGAAATGTGATTGGGCTCAGCAAGATTAACAGAATTGTGCAATATTATGCCCAAAGACCTCAAGTCCAGGAGCGCCTTACGGTGCAGATCGCTGAGGAAATGAAAGAAACACTTAGGACAGAGGATGTGGGAGTAGTGATGGATGCTACTCACCTTTGTGTAGCCTCCCGTGGTGTTGGTGATACCAATTCAAAAACGGGAACTGCGCATTTTAGTGGAAAGTTTAAGGACGAGAACATAAAAAGAGAGTTCTTGAACTATATTAACGTTTCCTAATGTCTGGTCCCTACCCCTTTTCGGGGTCAGGTGTCCTCAATAACTTAATCGATTCATTGATGAGAAGATTCTACCTCTTTTCCTTATGCTACTGCGCCTTTTTTGGTCCGAGCCATACCCCTTCCTTTTCTCAATGCCAAGGCAACTCAGATCTAAAGCTCAAAGAGATCATGAGTGGTTATGAGTATATTGGGGCAAGGCCCGGAAGTCCTACATGGAGTTTAAACTCAAAAAAGATCTACTTCGATTGGAATCCAGAGCATAAACCAATCGATGATAAGTATGAATACAATTTGGAATCAAAAAAGCTAACCAAACTTGATCCCAAGGATTATGAAAACATCCCTTCCAATTCCTTTTTGAGGATAGGAAAAGAAAGAATGATATATGAAAAAGGAGGAGACATCTTTTTGTATGACCTTAAATCAGGTAGTACCTCTCCCCTCCTTGAAACTACAGACAGGGAAACCCTTCTTGGCCTGAATGAAGATAAATCAGCGATCTATTTTACCAGATCCAATAATGTCTTTTCTATGTCCTTGGACGGGGCTGGATTAAAACAACACACCAATTTTAAAAAGGGTAATAAAAAGAAAGAAGACGAACTAAGCTGGATCGAAAAAGAAGAAAGAGAGCTCTTTGAGATCGTTCAGAAAAGAGATGAAAAATCAGAAGCTTATAAAAATTTAAAAGAATATACACGAGGAGACTTCCCAAAAGCATGGCATTACGCGAGTGCCAACCTAGGGTCGTTTGCAATAAGTCCAAATGGGAGGTATGTGAGTTTCGTAGTATACAAGAGTAATTCAAACCCTTCAACTGAGGGCATGAACTTCGTAAGCCAGGAAGGATATGCCAAAACACTTAAAGGCCGGGCCAAGGTTGGCTTGAAAAGAGATGATCAGAAATTGGCTGTCTTTGATAAGATTACAGATTCTGTCTACTATGTGAATACAGCTCAATTACCCGGTATTTTCGATAAGGCAGAATTTCTAAAAGAGTATCATGAAGGAAAAGATAAGTATCTGGAAACCTATACCCAACCAAAGGGAGTTTATTTCCATGGACCTAAGGTTTCGGATAATGGTCAATTTCTATTTGACATAAAATCTTTTGACAACAAAGACCGCTGGATTGCCAGGCTTGATCTTGAAAAAATGGAATTGGTAAGCCTTGACCACCAACATGATGAAGCTTGGATCGGAGGACCCGGAGTGGTAAGCTGGACCTCGGTTCCCGGCAACTATGGTTGGCTTGATGAAGGCAATTCCATCTATTTCCAATCTGAAGAGACAGGTTATTCCCATTTGTACAGTTTTGACCTTGGCTCCTCTAAGAAAAAGGCTTTGACCAAGGGAAAATTTGAGGTCCACCAGGCAGAATTAAAGGAAGATAAAAGTGGATTCTGGATCCAATCCAATGAGGTTGATCCCGGGGTTCTTCATTTCTATTCCATGGACCTTGGCGACCTAAAAAGAGTTCAGCTTAGCAAAGAGGCAGGTTCGCATAACGTAACTGTTTCACCAGATGGGAAGAAAGCCATAGACAGGTTTTCCTTTTCAAATAGCCCTTGGGAATTGTACCAGCTAGACCTGAGCAACCAAAAAGAGCTTAGCAAGATCACTAGCTCCAACTCAGAGGCCTTTGGCAAATATTCATGGAGAATTCCTGAACTGATCTACTTCAAAGCCGAGGATGGAGAACAGGTAAGAGCAAGATTGTACAAGCCAGAGGGATCTAAAAAGAATAATGCCGCGGTGATTTTTGTTCACGGGGCAGGATACCTGCAAAACGTTCATAATTGGTGGAGCAGTTATTACAGGGAATACATGTTCCATAACATGCTGACCGATATGGGCTATACAGTGTTAGATATTGATTACAGAGGTAGCAAGGGCTATGGAAGAGATTGGAGAACGGGGATTTATCGTCATATGGGTGGCAAGGACTTAAGTGATCAGGTAGATGGAGCAAAATGGCTCATTTCTGAGCAGGGCATCGAAAAAGAAAGGATCGGAATCTATGGTGGTTCTTACGGTGGATTTATAAGCTTAATGGCTTTATTCAAGAATCCAGGCGTATTTCAAGGTGGAGCGGCGCTACGGTCAGTAACAGATTGGGCCCATTACAATCACCCCTATACTTCAAATATTTTGAATACCCCTGAGGAGGACCCCAAGGCATTCAGGAAGAGCTCCCCGATTTATTTTGCTGAAGGATTAGAAGATAGATTGTTGATGCTACACGGAATGGTGGATATGAACGTTCAGTTCCAGGATATTGTTCGTTTATCCCAAAGATTAATAGAATTGGAGAAGGAGGATTGGGAACTCGCGGTGTTTCCTATTGAAGGGCATGGTTTTAAAGAATCCAGCTCATGGCATGATGAATACCGGCGAATATTTGAACTTTTTTGTGAGGAGTTGGAATAGCTCAGCTATTCTGACATGAAAATATCTGGTTATGGAAAAAGATAGATTTGAAGACGGGTCCAGATTATATGAGACCGAGAAGTATTTTTTAGAAGGCCAAAGAAAGCATCACCAGGATGTAAGGATTCTTTTTAAGGTATTCTTCGAGATGGGTAATGCCCTTTGGAAGTTTAGAAACCTGGGGCCAAGTGTCACCATGTTTGGATCAGCACGATTCAAATCAGACAACCCCTATTACCAATTGGCAGAAGAAACAGCCAAGGAGGTTTCCAAAGTTGGGATCAACGTGATCACCGGAGGTGGCCCTGGAATAATGGAGGCCGCCAACAAGGGAGCTCAGCAAGGTAATGCTCTTTCGATCGGTTGCAATATCGATCTACCCTTTGAGCAGGGAATGAACCCCTATATCGATAAGCATTTTGACTTTCATTATTTCTTCATCAGAAAGATGATCATGGTCAAATATTCTTATGCTTTCATTCTTTTCCCTGGAGGATTCGGAACTCTTGATGAGATCTTTGAAACGCTTACACTGATCCAAACCCATAAGATCAAAAACTTCCCAGTCATCATTATGGGAAGCGATTTTTGGAATGAGATGGGAGACTTCATCAGTAAGAGTCTTATTGAAAAAGGAACCATTAGCCCTGATGATGTAAAGCTTTGGAAAGGGACAGATGATCCGGAGGAAGCCTTGGGTATCATTGCCGATACCATGGTTGAAAAATTCGGATTCAACTGGCGAAAGAAAAAGATTTTCAAATTCAGACCCGGAATAAGAAAGGCCTCCTAAACACTTAGAAGGCCTTTTTTCTTGGGCATTTCGGGCTTTGGCATTCAAATTGCCTTATACAGGAAAATTTGAGGTCATGAAAAAGTTAATATTTATTCTACCGCTTTTGATCAGCGGATTGACCAGGGCCAATGAGATCCCTGCAGAATCAAAGATCAAAGAAGTTATCGTTTACACCCGTGGTGCCCAGATCCAAAGGGCCGCCGAAGTCCAATCAATTCCCGGTACGCATACCGTCCTGGTTAAAGGGCTTTCGCCATTTGTAAAAGCCAATACCGTCCAGGTCGAAGGAAGTAAAAACCTTACCATACTTTCAGTGAAGTACAAAAAAGACTTCCTGGATGATCTTGGTGGTACCTCTGAACAAAAAAAACTAGTTGAAGAGATCAAGCTTGTTAAGGAAGATCTGGGATTGAAAAAAACCCAGATAGGCATTCTGGAGGAGGAAAGAGAATTCCTTAAGGCAAACAGAGCCATTGGAGGAAAGGACGAGCCTCTTGATCCTGGAAAGTTCAAAGAGTTTGAGATCTATTATAGAACCAGAATGAAGGAGATTGTGATGGAGATCCATACCAGCCAGGCAACAATTACCGCTCTAAACGAAAGATTGGTAAAGCTTCAAAACCAATTGAATCAGCTTCAGGGAAACAGACTTCCACAAGGCATTTTGGAGGTAAAGGTCCATTCTAAGTCTTCCGGAAAGCAAGATCTTATGTTGAGGTACCAGGTAGATAATGCCGGATGGTATCCCAGCTATGATCTGAGATTCAATGGAAAAAACGAGCCATTGCAATTCACTTACAAAGCCAATATCAAGCAAGGAACCGGAGTAAACTGGAAAAACGTAAAGCTTAAGGTCTCTACAGCTAAAACCAATGTAAGTACGCTGGTGCCCGAGCTTTACCCCTACTATCTGGATTTCTATGAGCCAAAAGCGGTCTATTACCAGAAAAGCAATGCAAAAAGGGCTTTGGAATCAGCAGCTTTCGGTGCGGCTCCAGAAATGGCTTTGGATGCCGAAGAAGATTATGGAAATACTCAGGTGATCAAGAAAGAGATCGCAGTTGAATTTGCTGTAGGAGGCCTTCAAAGCTTGCCTTCAGAAAATAAATACGAAGTGATGCACTTGAAGGATGAGTCAGTTAAAGCCGGATTTGAGCACCAGGCTGTTCCAAAGCTATCCCCGCATATCTACCTGGTTGGAAAGATCTCAGATTGGTATGATCTGAACCTTACCAACGGACAGGTGAACATCTTCATGGGAAATTCCTTTGTGGGTAAGTCGTTCATAAATACCGCTCAATTCAAGGATACCATAGATGTATCATTTGGGGTAGATCGTTCTGTATTTGGAAAAAGAGAGATCGACAAGGACCTTACAGCAGATGCATTGGTTGGAGGCACCAGAAAAGTTACCAAGGCTTATTTGCTTTCCTTCCACAACCAAAGGAAAGAGAAAATAAACCTTAGGGTTTTCGACCAAATTCCAATTTCAAAGAACAAGGATATCCAGGTTGTAGCCCAGGACCTTTCAGGAGCAAAATTGAATTCCAGAACAGGGAAACTTGAATGGGATCTAGATCTGAACCCTGGACAGCAAAAGGATTTCAGGCTTCAATACCTGATCAAATATCCAAAGGACCGGGAAGTGTTGATCGGAAGTTAAGGGGCTTTAAAAATTTTGACCTCCCACTAAGGGTCTGGATACTTTTCCAGGCCCTTTTTACTTTGAATTAGAAACGGAGCTTGAGGAAGGAAAGTAAGATCTCATTTCATCAGTGGAAACAGAGAAAAAACCTTCCGGATTCAATGAAGAGTTCATTACCCAGGATCCATCCCCATTTCTGTATCCCTGGATAGTCAAAGGGACTTTTCCATTTTGACTGATGATCATTCTTAGATCAGGGGAGCTGGAAGAGTCGAAATCATCATTGAATTCTTTCAGACCTTTCTGAGCATTTTTACTTAGGAATTCTTTTACGGAACCTTGATCGGCTTCCTGACCATTTATGTTCCAAATTGAATCGCTCTTTGATAGAATAAAACCAGAATCCAAAGGATAGATGAACTCTATTTGATTGACAGAATCAGGAGTAAAGCTTAGAAACCTTTGATCACGATAAGAATTAAAATCCCGGTTAAAGGTTATGCTTAAAAATCCTTCTACTGTGTAAACCTCATCTTCATCCTTATGCCTTATATATGAAGTGCCAATAATATTTGGCCTTTGCTGAGGGGCACCATATTGGGGAGGTGCTTGCTTATAGCTGATTCGACCAACAACCAGATCTGCTAGTTTTTCATCCCCATTGTAGATCCTTACCCTGCTTCCCAAGGAATCAGTTACCTCATATTCCTTCCAACTATCAGGATTTTTGGTTGCTAGCCTTTTGGGCTTTAAGGAGTTAAGCTGACTTAACATTTCATCAACCATACCTTCAGCGGCCGGGATCTCTATCTCTCCCTTTTTAATTCTCCAGGAATCTCCTTTCAAAAAGAACTCAATAGATCCTCCCTGTTCTACCTTTGGATTCATTATGATTTTATCGATCCCTGAGGTATCCAATTCTACAATTCTTGAAGGGAAATTTCCCTTGGCACTTCTTTTCCCAAAGAACTTGATCCCTGCAAAGGCCAGGATCAATACCAGGAATACAACAAGAAGATTTCGGGTATTATTGGCCTTACTCATAGTTCTCTTCTAATCTTCGCATTCTCAATGCTCTTTTCTGCTGAGCTCTGAAAACCCCATAAAGTATTACCAATAGGATGGGAAGAGCAAAATTTAGATACTTCAGAAGGGATCTTGTTCCATCCTCCAATTCTTTTATTGGCCTGCTACTAATTCCCCTTGTCCTCAATTCAATAAGGCCTGTATCATCCGATAAAAAGTCTATAGCATTAGCGATTAGGCTAACATTATCACCCTGAACCTGTTGCCCACGCGCCCCACCAACACAAAAATCTCCATCTCCGAAAACAGCCATCTTGAAAGAAACCCCGTTCGCTTCTCCTTCTAGAACGCCAGCAATAGGTTGAGGTCCCATCACAAAATCTGCATCGGTCCATTGCTTTTGTATATCAAAGACCATTGGAGGCTGGACGACTCCTGATTTTTGAGATGTTTCGGCTATTACAGTCCAATTGGAGGTACTATCGCCTAGATAAGCTACTGGACTGGGAAATTGCAGAAGTACTGTTTCCAGACCATTTGAAATTGGATGGTCTTTAAATTTTGAAATTATTGGTAGATAAGGAAATGAAACATTGGTAGAAAAAGTAAAGAACCCCTGCTGCTGTTGAACTGCAACCGATCCACAATTCGCATCGGTCAAGAAAGCTGGAGCGACAGAAACCCCGTACTTCTGAAGCCAGTTTCCAAGGCCGGTGTATTGTTCAGAGCCATACCCCGTTTGTAGGTCCGCCTTGACTCGGTTAATTCCGACAACAACATTTCCGCCGGTTTGAAGGAATTGATCCAAAACGACAAGATGCTGGGGAGGCACCGTATCGGTTGGCCTTAGAAAAACTATGGTCTTGAATTGCATCTTTGATGGGTCGAATGAATTCAGATCAAGACTTCTAACATCATAAAGAACATCCAATTCGGTTCTTAGCTGAGCAAGCTCTTCCATTGTGGGTTCACCATGACCTGTTACGAAACCCACCGCCGGCTTATCCACAAGGGCCAACTTCTTGATGCTGGTTGTAAGCGCATATTCCATTCCAGCTCCTGGTTCCATAAAGGGGATAACCTCAGTTTGCTCACCCAAAGCTATTTGAGCCCCCAAATAGGCCTTTTGCTGCTTCATCTGGTCTTTTTCCCTCACATTGATCACAACGGGTCTTATACCAGCTCCCAGAGCTTCCTGTTCTTTTTCCTCATTCTCGTTGGGATTAATGAATTCATAAACTATCATCCCACGAGATAGATTTTCATATTCGATCAAAAGATCTCTGAAATCATCCTTTGTCTTTGCAACATTGGGCGGTAGATCGGTCGAGAAGTAAGCTTTGACAGTAACAGGTTCTGAAAGCTCTGCCAGTATATCACTGGTAGCTCTGGATAAGGTATACTGTTTATCCTCTGTTAGATCCAATCTGAAGAAAACCTCCCTGGAAACCAGATTAGTCACGACCAGGATACCGAAGATCAGAAGCAGTTGTATCGTTGTTTTATTCTTGCCCATCTCCCTAATTGCTTTTATTTCTTCTACCCAGACTCAATTCTGCCAGGTACAATCCCAGAACTACAATTGAAATGAAGAAGATAAGGTCCTTGCTATCGATCACTCCTCTGGTTATGCTTTGATAATGGTTGGAGAGACTCAGATAATGAAAGATCTGGCCCAAAAAGGTAGAGGCATCTATTGCAAGCATATCAAACAACAGATGGAAAAACAGACTGATGAACAATGACATCAGGAAAGCCACGATCTGATTCTGAGTAAGACTGCTGGCAAATATTCCTATTGAGATATATGCGGCACTCATCAGAATAAGACCGAGATAACCGGAAATAACTCCCCCGTTATCAAGGTTTCCGATGTTGGCCAAGGTCACCACATAGATCAAGGTGAAAGCAAGTGCGATCAGTATCAGGATCAGGGCAGCCAGGAATTTCCCTACAACCAATTGTCTGTCAGTAACCGCCTTGGTTAAAAGTAGCTCGAGGGTTCCGCTCCTTTTTTCTTCAGCCAATAACCTCATCGTAATGGCCGGAATGAAAAAGAAAAGGGTCCAATAAGCGATCCCGAAAAAGCCCCTTAAGCTAGCCTGACCTATTAAAAAGACATCGCTTCCAAAAAGCCAGGTAAAAAATCCACTAAAGCCCAGGAAGGCAACAAGAAGAATGTACGCCGTAAGTGAATCAAAGAATGAACTCAACTCCCTACTGGCTATGGTCCAGATCTGTCTCATGCCGCTCCTGTGGTTAATTCCCTAAAAATATCCTCAAGCTTGGTTTCTGAAGGGATCAATTCGGTCAAAACCCATTTGTTTTTCACACATAAATGAAAAATCTCTGCAGGCAGTCCTTCCGGATCCGCTGTTGAAACCACAAAGCCACTTGCGCTTCCCTCCACTCTTTTTACCTCTCCTACTTTTGCAAGCCCTAATAAAGCTTCTATAATTTTTGACTCCTCTCCTCCTTCAATTCTGGCTTTGATCAAAGCCTGCCCTTTAGCCTGTTCTCTTAAGGTATCCGCCGTTCCGTCCGCAACGATCTTGCCCTTGTTGATGATAAGGATCCTGTCGCAGGTTGCTTCTACTTCCGGTAGGATATGTGTGCTTAATACAACCGTCTTTTCTTTTCCCAGCTTTCTTATTAAGCTTCTTATTTCAACGATCTGGTTTGGGTCTAAGCCTGTAGTGGGTTCATCCAGGATAAGGATCTCAGGATCATGGATCATCGCCTGGGCAAGACCTACTCTCTGGCGATAACCCTTTGATAGCTCACCTATCTTCTTATGCTTTTCAGCATTCAACCCACACAACCTGATCATTTCAACGATCCTTTCCTTGATCAAAGTTGTTGGCATTCCCTGGAGCCTTGCGCAGAAATCCAGGTAATCCATAACAGGCATATCCAAATACAATGGATTATGCTCCGGTAGGTATCCAATGTGTTTCTTCAGATTGGTTTCACTCCCTGAAAGGGAACTACCTCCTATTTCGATGTCCCCTTCTTCGATACCCAGGTATCCGGTTATCATTTTCATGGTTGTTGATTTCCCCGCCCCATTTGGGCCAAGAAATCCAAGGATCTCCCCTGCTTTTACCTGGAAAGAGATATTATCGACGGCTCGTTGTGGACCATATCTCTTGGTCAAGTTCTTTATCTGAATGTCCATTTAATTCTTCTGTTGGCTAATGGTTATTAAAAGGGCATCTTTTCGGGCTGCAAATTTTTTGATTGATCGCCAAAAAATCAAATGTTAACAGGTAAAAACACCCTTACTCTTTGACAAGGCCTTCAATTCTGGTTAGATTTAATAAAGATTGATGTGCCAACCATGAAAACACTACTATTTTTTATCCTTTCATGTTGCTTGTTCTCAACAGCTTTTTCCCAAACAAATATCATTTCCACAAACCCACTCGCACAATCAATAATGATGGGGAATTATGATCCAGCATTATATTCTCCTTCCTTACCGATTACCGATCCAGACCTTATTGCGGCAGGAATCAATTCGAGTATTTCCAATGATAGTTTGCTTCTTTACCTTCAAATCCTTAGCAGCTACAACAACCGAAATACTGGCTCAGATACCATGTCTCAGAACTTTGGTATAGGTGCAGCTAGAAGGTGGATCTATTCCAAATTCCGACATTTCAATTCGACCAGCAATGGAAGGCTAATCCCCTCCTATCTTCAATTCGATCAAAATATTTGTGGAGTAGGTCAACACAGGAATGCACTTGCTGTCCTTCCTGGAACAGACACCAGCGATAATTCGATAATCATCATTGAGGCTCATATGGACAGCCGTTGTGAAGTCTTATGCGATGGAAATTGCCCGGCAGAAGGCATGGAAGACAATGGCAGTGGAACAGCCCTGGTCATTGAACTGGCAAGGGTCATGAGCAATTATAGTTTTCCTCATACTATCGTGTTTATGGCTACAACAGGCGAAGAACAAGGCCTTTTCGGGGCGAACGCATTTGCCAATTATTGCCTCACCAGAAATATTGCAATCAAAGGAGTTCTAAACAATGATATAGTAGGGGGAATAATCTGTGGGCAAACCTCTTCAGCTCCGAGCTGCCCTGGTTTCAATCATATTGATTCTACCCAGGTAAGGCTTTTCTCACAAGGTGGATTCAATTCAAGAAACAAAGGTCTTTCCAGGTTTTTGAAGCTTGAATATCAGGAGATCCTAAGACCCATTTCAAGCGTCCCTATGACCCTTACTGTTATGACTGGAGAAGACAGGACTGGAAGAGGGGGCGATCACATTCCTTTCAGGCAATTGGGATATGCTGCCATGAGATTCACCTCAGCCAACGAGCATGGCAACGCTAGCAATACTCCGGGATATTCAGATCGTCAACATACCGTAAGAGACATCCTGGGTTTGGATCTTGATAGCAATGGATCATTGGATACATTTTTTGTTGACTTTAATTATTTGGCAAGGAACATATCGATCAACGGAACCGGTGCTATGGCTCTGGCGATAGGACCAAAAACTCCTGATTTTGTTGGAAGCTATACCGCCGATGGCGACCTGAGGATAGAGATCACCCAACAACAGCAATACTCTCAATATAGAATTGGGATAAGAACCACTTCATGGGACTGGGATACGGTTTTGACCATGAATGGCTTGGTGGATACCATAGCCGTAGACACCAGTGTGAGTTATAGCATTTCGGTAGCCTCCGTCGATAGTCAGGGAGTTGAAAGTCTGTTTTCTAATGAGCAGATGTTTTTGATCAATGGTTTGGAGCCAGAACCACTTCCTAAGGCAAAAGATTATCTCTTATTACAAAACAAGCCCAATCCTTTCGATGAAAGTACCATGATCTCATTCGTTTCAAAGTATGATGAACCTGGCACTCCCGCTAGGATCCTGATCTATGACACTCAGGGTAATTTGGTAAGCACCTTAAAACTTAATGATATTCAAAAGGGTGTTAATGAAACCATTTATACCCATGGCTATAACTACGTAGGGGTTTATATCTACCAGCTCGAGATCCATGGAATGATCCAGGACCAGCGCACCATGATATTTGCGAATTAAGGACCCGGTCTTTAGCCCACATATTCTTCTTTAATTTAAGCTATGGACTTCCTGGATTGGAATTGGGCAGAGATCTACAAGCATCTTGAGCTAGCGTATGTAATCGGAATAAACTACGTCCTAGTAGCATTATTGGCCATCCAGATCCTACTTGATAACCGAAATCCCCAAAAGACTTATGCCTATATCCTGGTCTTATTCATTGCACCCATTATCGGGATCATAGTCTACCTAACCTTCGGGCAGAATTACAGAAGGAATAAAATGTTCAATCGGAAAAGGGTTACAGATAAAAGCTCTTTTCAAAAGATCGCTGCCTTGAAAAATGTCGAGGGAAGGATAGATCCCAATGAAATGCCTTCCGCGGCTTACAGCCATAAAAAGGTGATCCAATTGCTCAAAAACACAAGCAATTCAATCCTTACCGGTTCCAATGAATTGGAGATCCATAGCAATGGTGAACAGGCATTTCCAGCGATGCTTGAAGCATTAAAAAATGCTCAAAACCACATACACCTTGAGTATTACATTTTCAATGATGATGCCCTGGGAAAGGAGTTCATCAACATCCTGGTCGAAAAAGCTAAAGCAGGTCTGGAGGTAAGATTTATCTATGACTCGGTTGGCAGCCTTGGACTTTCCAATGAGGCCATAAGGAAGATGGTCAAAGCGGGGGTCAGGGTCAGACCCTTCTTGCCTATCCGCTTTCCATTATTTGGAAGCAGAATCAATTATCGAAACCACAGAAAGATCCTGGTGATCGATGGAAAGATCGGATTTACCGGTGGGATCAATATTGATAGAAAGTACGATAACAGGCAGAAAAACGAGCTTTTCTGGCGTGATACCAATATAATGATCAAGGGAATGGGAGTCTGGACGCTACAGTCCATTTTCATGTTCGATTGGATCTTTTGTTCAAATGAGGATATAGAGTTTGAGAGAAACTACTTTCCAGGTTTTGAAAAGACAGAAAAGGTAGTTCCAATTCAGATCGCCGCTTCAGGGCCAGATTCTGATTGGTCCAGTATCATGCAGGCCTTTTTTGCTGGTATCAACCAGGCCAGGGAAACGATCCGGATAACTACTCCATACTTTGTTCCAAATGAAAGTATTAGAACCAGCATAAAAACCGCCACGATGGGAGGGATAAACGTTGAACTGATGGTCCCTTATGATTCCGATTCCAAAATAGTCAGGATGGCAATGAGGTCATTTTTTAAAGGGCTGTTAAAAGCAGGTGTCAAAATATATCAATACAAAAAGGGCTTTGTACATGCAAAGACCATTACCATAGACGAAAGCATGTGCTCGGTAGGAACTGCCAACATGGATATGAGGAGCTTTGATCTCAATTTCGAAGTAAATGCATTTTGTTACGATACGGGTATCACAAAAGATCTGATAAATCGCTTTGAAGAAGACAAAAAGGATTGCGAGATCCTTACCCTTAATGAGGTAAGAAAGTGGAATCTTCTTCAAAGATTTGGATATTCCACCGCCCGTCTCTTCGCACCTCTCCTTTAAGCAAAATAGTTTATAGCTTCGCGGCTTTAATTCATTATGCTGCAAGCCCCAAAAGCAAAAAAAATAGCCAAGGAACTAAGTATCCATGGGCATACCCGGATCGACAATTATTACTGGTTGAATCAAAGGGAAGATCCCGAAGTGATCGATTACCTGAACAAGGAAAATGATTTCCTAAAAGAATCCCTGAAGCATACCGATCAGACCCAAGAGGACCTTTTCGAAGAAATAAAGGGAAGGATCAAAGAGAAGGACGAATCTGTTCCTTTTCTAAAGGATGGCTACTACCATTACTATCGCTTTGAGGAAGGACAGGAATATGCCTTGATCTGTAGGAAAAAGGGGTCTCTTGATGCTGAGGAGGAAGTCATCCTAGATGAAAATGAATTAGCCAAAGGTGAAGAATTTTTTAGCCTTAAGGATTATGATCTGAGCACTGATCAAAAAAAAGTGGGGTTCTCGACTGATACGATAGGGAGAAGGATCTATGAGATCAGGTTCAAGGATCTTGAAAGTGGAAAATTATTGGAAGACAGGATCAGTGATGTTACAGGAAATTTCTGCTGGGCAAATGATAATAAGACCATATTCTATTCAAAGCAGGATCCTGATACTCTTCGCTCCCACCAGATCTACAGGCATCAAATAGGAAGTCCTATTGAATCCGATGTATTGGTATTCGAGGAAAAGGACGAGACCTTTGGTTGCTATGTTTCCAAGACTAAATCTGAGAGATTTCTGCTGATAGCCTGCTATCAAACCCTCTCCACAGAAGTATTATTTCTGGATGCAAATGATCCAAACGGGGAATTCAAGGTATTTCAGCCCAGGGAAAGAGACCATGAGTATTCAATCGATCATTTCGAAGATTGCTTCTATATTATCAGCAACTGGAAAGCAAGGAACTTCAGACTTCTTCAATGCGGACTGGAGGTGACCAACAAAGAAAATTGGGAGGAGAAGATTCCACACCGGGATGATGTACTGCTTGAAGGCCTTGAGATCTTCAAGAACTACCTGGTTTTGGAAGAAAGGAAAGGAGGATTGAACCAGTTGAGGATCATGGATCAAACTTCAGGAACTGAACATTACCTGGATTTTGGTGAGCAGGTCTATTCAGGATTTATCTCCGTAAACGAAGAATTTGATTCTGAATGGCTTAGGTATAGTTATACCTCCCTTACCACTCCTCCATCCACTCTGGATTACCATATGGGAACCCGGGAGAAGGTATTAAAAAAGCAACAGGACGTCCTTGGCGGATTTGACAAGAGTAACTATTTCACAGAAAGAGTATTTGCGAAGGCAAAAGATGGAACAGATGTTCCTGTTTCCCTTGTCTACAATAAGAGCCTTTTTAAAAAAGGAGAGAATCCATGCGTGCTTTATGGTTATGGTTCTTATGGAGCAACCATTGATCCTATTTTCAATTCAGCGAGACTTAGTCTCCTGGACAGAGGATTTGTATTTGCCATAGCCCATATTCGAGGGGGGCAATTGAACGGAAGAGAATGGTATGAAGATGGAAAACTGCTCAAAAAGAAAAACACCTTCACGGATTTTATTGCCGCAGGGGAATACATGATCCAGCAAGGCTATTCAAAACCAAAAGGTCTTTATGCAGTAGGTGGAAGTGCGGGTGGCTTGCTTATGGGAGCCGTTATTAATATGGCCCCGGAATTATTCAATGGCGTGATTGCTTCCGTGCCCTTTGTAGATGTGGTTACAACCATGCTGGACGACTCCATTCCTCTTACCACGGGTGAATATGATGAATGGGGAGACCCAAATGAAAAAGAGTATTACGAGTACATCCTCTCCTATTCGCCTTACGATAATGTAGAGGAAAAAAAATATCCCAACTTATTGATAACCACAGGATTACATGACAGCCAGGTTCAGTACTGGGAACCTGCGAAATGGGTGGCTAAACTCAGAGAATTAAAAAAAGGGGATCAGAAACTATTCCTTTTTACCAATATGGATGCCGGCCATGGAGGTGCAAGTGGTAGATTCAAGCGTTACAAGGAAGTGGCCCTGGAGTATTCCTTCTTCATGGATCTGGAAGGCTTAATATAATGAGCGAAATGCTGGACTCAGGCCTTCAATAATATCAGAAGCTATCAGTCCTTCAAGTCCCTTTTCCATGACTTTAATGTCACCTGCCAAACCGTGGAGATAAACTCCCAACCTGGCAGCATCCCAGGGGGAATAACGTTGGCATAAAAGTCCAAGAATAATTCCTGTTAAAACATCACCGCTCCCTGCTGTTGCCATTCCAGGATTTCCGGTCGAATTAAAACTGACAAAACCATCAGACCTTGAGATCGATGTGTTAGCACCTTTCAGGATAACTATGCAATCATAGTCCCGGCTAAATGCTAATTGTTTTTCCAATCGCTCATGATCATTGTCCCATTCACCAACCAATCTTTTGAATTCACCCGGATGTGGTGTTAATATGGATCGTCTTGGAAGTGATTTTAGAAGTTCAGGTTCTTCTGAGAGTATATTTAGTGCATCAGCATCCAAAACAAGAGGAACTTTTATTTCCTTTAAAAACTCCTTAAAGAAAGAGGATGTCAACTCCTGTGTATCCAGTCCAGGACCAATCCCAATGGCATCATATTTTTCGAGATCTGGAAAACCCTGGATATAGTTCTCCCCTTTGTCGATGCTTATCATGGCTTCATTCAGACTCTCCTGAAGTATGGCTACCCCTGTCTTCGCGGTATGAATACTCAGCAATCCCAAACCTGATCTGAGTGCAGCCTTTCCAGAAAGTGCCGCTGCTCCCATCTTTCCTAGGCTCCCGGCGATCAATAAACCATGCCCAAAAGAGCCTTTATGACTGAATTTCTTGCGTTTCTGGTGAAGAAGAGCAGCCTCCTCCTTCATAAAGAATTCCCTGCTCAGTTTAAGTTTACCTATCTCCTGGGGCAGGATTCCTATGGGTAGAACTTCCACCTGCCCGGTATAACTTCCCTGGTAAGGCATCATGAAACTGGGCTTTTGAAATTGAAAGGAATAGGTTAGATCTGCATTGATAATTGGATCAGCTGGTTCGTTTGCCTTATCGCCAAACATACCAGAAGGTATATCAATGGAAATTACCTCCGCTTCGCTTCGGTTGATCCAGAAAATACAATCTGCAAACAAAGCAGATGCAGCCCGGTTCAAGCCTGAACCAAAAATACCATCCATAATACAGGCATACTTACCCAGATCATCAAGGTCACCAGGGTCCTCAATCTTGAATACCTCAATAGATTTTGGCAGACGTTCAAGGTTCATTTTAAAGTCATCCGAACCATTTTCAGGATGTATTATTGATATATCAACATTTAACCCTGTTTCATTTAGAATTCTGGCAACAGCAAGGCCATCTCCCCCATTATTTCCGGGCCCACAAAAGACCAAAATGGATGAGGGCCGGATATTTCTCTTCAAAAATGCATCGCAGAATCTGCGGGAAGCTCTTTCCATCAGATCAATGGATGAGATAGGCTCATTTTTGATGGTAGCTTGATCCAGATCCCGGATCTCCTGGATGGAGGGAATGATCATCAGGAATTGAGTTTACTCAATTCATCTTCAAGGGCTTCGATCTTGATCCTGGAGTCAGAGAACTTCTTTTTCTCCAATTCTACAACCTGTGGAGGAGCATTATCAACAAAACGCGAATTGCCAAGCTTCTTCTCAATTGACATACTGAATCGAGTTAAATGCTCCAATTCTTTTTTGATCCTGTTGATCTCTTCATCCTTGTCTATCTGAACCTCAAATGGAATATAAATCTCTGAGGTTCCTATCATCAATTTATTACTTCCCTCCGGTGCTTTTCCCTCAGTTAAAGATTCGATCCCTGCCAATTTCTTGACATAAAGACCAAAGGCATTCATTACCTCTCCTAGAGCTTCTCCATAGAAAACTTCCAATTTTTCTTCCTTAGGAACCTGCTTGTCTTTCTTGAAGCCTCTTATGGCCGTGATCAAGGGGAAAAGATCGGCTGCATCCTTAAGAACATTTTCATTGACCTTACCTAATTCAGGCCATGCAGCCATAACAAGGTGTTCTTCATCTCCTTCGGCCCTTAAATAACTCCATATTTCCTCGCTTACAAATGGGGTAAAAGGATGTAATAACCCAAGGATACGCTTGAACATTGATTTGGACCTTTCCAGGGTTTCCTGGTCTATCCCCTGTTCAAAACCTGGTTTGATCATTTCAAGGTACCAACCACAGAAATCATCCCAGGTCAGCTTATACATAGCCATCAGAGCATCCGAGATCCTATATTTTGAATAGTGATCCTCAATTTCAGCCTGCACTTCATTTATCCTGGAATCCATCCATTCACAAGCCTGAGAATGCTGAAAATCAAGTTTTTCATCTACTTCCCATCCTTGAATAAGCCTGAAGGCATTCCAAATCTTATTGATGAAATTCCTTCCTTGCTCAACCAGCTTTTCATCGTACAGAAGATCATTTCCCGCAGGAGAACTTAAGAGCATACCTACCCTAACACCGTCAGCCCCATATTGAGCGATCAGATCCAATGGCTCAGGTGAGTTCCCAAGTGACTTGGACATTTTCCGCCTTTGCTTGTCCCTAACAATTCCGGTAAGGTATACATCTGTAAATGGCAGATCTCCCCGGTATTCATATCCTGCAATGATCATTCGAGCAACCCAGAAGAAAAGGATCTCTGGTGCTGTAACTAGTACATTGGTTGGATAATAATAGTTTACATCTTCATTTTCCGGATCCAGGATCCCATCAAAAACAGAAATAGGCCATAACCATGAAGAGAACCAGGTATCAAGAACATCTTCGTCCTGATTGAGATCTTCTAATTTCAGATCCTTATTTCCGGTTTCCTGGATAGCTATTTCCAATGCCTTTTCTTTGGTTTCCGCAACAAAGGTCTTACCGTCAGGAGTATAATAAGCCGGTATTTGATGCCCCCACCATAACTGGCGGCTGATACACCAATCCCTGACATTTTCCATCCAATGCCTGTAGGTATTCTTGAATTTCGAAGGGATCAATTTGATGGTATCATTCATCACATTCTCCAAAGCCGGCTTGGAGATCTCCTTCATGGAAAGGAACCATTGTTGGCTTAGCCGTGGCTCAATAACTGCATCTGTTCTTTCAGAGAAACCAACCGAGTTATTATAATCCTCGGTTTTTTGGAGATGCCCGGTTTCAAGGAGCTTTTCCTCCATTAGCTTTCTTGCCTTGAAACGATCTTCCCCAACAAAGAACTGGGCCTTCTCATTTAGCTTTCCATCCTCATCCAGAATATCGATGATCTCCAGGTCATGTCTGATGCCGATCTCATAATCATTCTCATCATGGGCAGGCGTAACTTTAAGACAACCGGTTCCGAATTCCATAGAAACGTAGTCATCAAGTATGATCGGGATCTCACGATCTACAAGAGGAACTATGGCTTTTTTACCATGGAGGTGCTTAAACCTTTCATCTTCAGGGTGAATACAAATAGCGGTATCACCTAGGATGGTCTCGGGTCTGGTAGTGGCAATTGTAAGGGTTTCGCCCTCGCCTCCTGCAACCTGGTAGTCCACATAATAGAGTTTGGAATTAACATCCCTATGGATCACCTCATCATCACTAAGTGCCGTTTTTCCTACCGGATCCCAATTTACCATGCGCAATCCCCTGTAGATCTTACCCTTATTGTACAGATCCACAAAAACCTTTATTACCGATTCGTAAAGGGCTGGTTCCATGGTGTATCGAGTGCGATTCCAATCCAGAGAGCAGCCTAGCTTTTCCAATTGCTTGAGGATTATTCCTCCATACTTATCATTCCATTCCCAGGCGTGCTCAAGATATTTTTCTCGTCCAATATCCCTTTTATCGATGCCCTTCTCTTTGAGCATGGCTACCAATTTGGCTTCTGTAGCTATCGATGCATGGTCCGTTCCTGGAACCCAACAAGCCTCGTAACCTTGCTTCCTTGCCTTTCTTACCAAAACATCCTGAATGGTATTGTTTAGCATATGCCCCATATGTAATACACCTGTAACATTCGGTGGAGGAATAACCACCGTAAAAGGCTCTTTATCAGGGTTAGGCTTGGAATAGAAATATTCTTTCTCCTTCCAAACTGAATACCATTTCTCTTCAACCTCCTGGGGTTGAAACTGCTTTGGAATTTCCTTGTTCACGTCTTATAAATCAAAGCGCGAAAATCGGAAATTCTAATGAGGGATACTTAATTTTTGAGCCAGAAAGAAGCTTTTTAATTGGTTTTCATACTCAAAACATATTTGAGTATCTGATCCTGACCTTTTTCATCGATCCTTTCGTTTCCCACTTTTCGATTTACCTTTTTGCACATCTTGGGAACAATAGCTTTCCATCCATCTTCAGAAATATCATTTGGCAGATAATACCCATGGCATAAATTACAATTTTCAGCATACAATACCTGACCTGCCTCCAGTTCAGACATACTTAGGTCTGGAAATTTTTTACTTCCTCTTTCCAGATCGGCCTCTACAGGAGTGGCCATTTTTGGAGAACAGGAATAGCTCAAAATCAGAAGATTGAAAATTGCAAAAATCAAACGATAGGATCTCATTTTTCTGCGGTTTAGAATCGAAAATACGAAGGTTTGTAAATAAATTTTCTTAAGGTCTAAGAAGCCTCAACTTTTTAACCCGGATGATGTTCTCATCTACAAAGAGTGCTTTAAATTCGCCGTCAAATGGAGGAGAAGGGCAATTCATTGATTTCAAAGTGGCTTTTCCTAGGAGCCTTTCTGGTAATAAGCATGGTGGTACTTGGTGGCTATACCAGATTGAGCCATTCAGGATTATCCATGGTAACCTGGAAGCCGATAATTGGGGTTGTTCCTCCCTTGAACCAGGAACAATGGGAGGAAGAATTCAATCGATATAAGACCTCCCCTGAATATCAAAAAAGGAACTACAACTTTTCCCTCGAAGAATTCAAGCAGATCTACTGGCCTGAATTCTGGCACAGGGTATTGGGTCGGGTCATTGGAATCGTATTTATCATCCCATTTATCATTTTCCTATTCAAAAGGCAATTAAGAAAACGATGGTTGGTAAGAGATCTCATAATTATCTTTCTCTTGGGGGGGCTACAAGGATTGATCGGCTGGTATATGGTTAAATCAGGTCTGGTTGACGACCCAAATGTCAGTCACTATAGACTGGCCATTCACCTGTCGACCGCATTGGTTCTCTTTTCATATATCCTATGGACTGCGCTGAAGGTCAAATTTCCAGGTCAAAATTCACCTTCCACTCAATTTCTCATCCCTGCTTTCAGAGTATTGTTGGCATTTGCCTCCATTCAAATCATCTACGGAGCTTTTGTTGCGGGCTTAAAAGCTGGCCTATATTACCCGACCTGGCCAATGATGGGAAGTCATTTTATTCCTCCAGAAGCGGGTTATTCCATCAGTGAAAATGGCATCACCAGCTATTTTGAGTCTGCAAGCCTTGTTCAGTTCATCCATCGCTGGTTTGCTGTATTTGTTGTTATGATCATCTTCTGGATTTACTATAAGTCAAGGAAAATTGAATTGAAGGGTCCTCAAAAGCTAATAATCGCTGCTCTTCTTTCGACAGTAGGCATACAATTCGCCCTGGGAGTGCTTACGCTTTTATATCACGTGCCACTCCTTTTGGCCTTATTTCATCAATTAGGTGCAGTAGCATTACTTGGCACTATCATTTGTGGCCTCTTTTTCTTTGGGAATCGCTCAATTTTCTCTTAGTCGCCTACAAGACATAAGCCGATCAATAGTTCCTAAAAATGAACACTTCGGCATGGACCTTGTTATAAGGCTTGTATTATTTGAGAAAAATGGAAAAGAATAAATCTACATCGTTAAAGATTCGGCTTTTAGCCGTATTGGGAATTCTTGGAGTGGCATTATTTGCATTTGCTCCTCCTGCAGATAACTACATGGTTTCCGCTGAGAAATCCTCTCTTTCCTGGACAGGATATCACTTGGCCAAGTCGTACGAACATACCGGAAAAGTTATGATCAAATCGGGGGAACTCGGCTTTAGTAAGGGTAAGTTATCAGGCGGATCATTTGTTATTGATATGATGACCATTTCAAATGAAGACTTGCCAGAAGGTGGAAAAAGGGACAAGCTTGTCAATCATTTAAAATCAGACGACTTTTTCAATGTTGAAAAATACCCTGAAGCGCAGCTGGTAATAAAAAACGCAAAAGAAAAAGGAGAAGGTAAATACAAAATATTGTCGGACCTGACCATAAGAGGTATAACTAAGCCTTTGGAATTTGAGGCAGATATCATTGAGGGAAATGAAGGATGGATCAATGCGAAGGCGAGTTTTAAGATTGAAAGATCACAATATCAGGTAATGTATGGTTGGAGCATAGAAAACGCGGTTTTGGATGGTGAATTCAAAATGGATATAGACCTACATGCCAAAAAGAGCAATTAGTTCAAATACATATACAATCGGTTAGTTAGCCCCGGGGTGTGAGCCTCGGGGTTTTTTTGTTCCCATTAATCATATTCAAATAGATTTGCCAAATGAACCATCTAGAGAAGTATTTCAGGGCGAACGAGAAGAGGCAGATTCATAAGTTCTATCACTATTTCGATATCTACGATCGATACTTTTCTCAGTACAGGGGTAAGGAGATCACCTTTATGGAGATCGGAGTTTTCCAGGGTGGGAGCCTACAAATGTGGAAGGATTACTTTGGCCCACAAGCCAAGATCATTGGGGTAGACATAGATCCTCGTTGCAAAGAATTAGAAGAAGACAATATTGAGATCTATATCGGCTCACAGTCAGACAGGAAATTTTTGAGAGACCTAAAATCCAAAATTCCCAGAGTAGACATCCTATTGGATGATGGCGGCCATACCATGCGCCAGCAGATCGTAACCTTTGAAGAACTTTTTGATCATGTAAAACCCGAGGGTCTTTTTTTGTGCGAAGACCTTCATACCTCCTACTTTCTTGAATACGGCGGTGGAAATCGTAGACCCGGAACCTTTATTGAGTACTCCAAGAGATGGATCGATCAATTGCATGGTTGGTTCTCTGAGGAATCAGGGTTTAAGGTTGATAATATTTCAAAGTCAATAAATTCTGTTCACTACTACACTTCAATGGTTGTAGTCGAAAAATCGCCAAGGACCAAACCTGAAAGCGCAAGGATCGGAAAACCAAGTTTTGAAAGTCCTTTTGTTGCAAAGCCACTTTTTCAGAGAGCAATAAATAAGGCTTTCAGGATCTTCATAAAATCCTTAAACAAGGTTCTAAGGATATTTGGATTGCCTAGTATTTACTACGGAAGGTAATTACCCTTTGTACTCGCTGATCTCAAATAAATGGCCATCGGGGTCACGGAAAAAACATCTTATTTCTTCTCCCCAGTCATATGGAGGGGTAAGGAATTCCACTCCTTTTTCAACAAGTAGGTCATAGGATCGCCTACAATTTTTAACCCTGATGGTAAAGGAATGATCCACTTTAGTATTGGGTGTATCAGCTGAGAATTCAATATCAGGCTTATCCTCTGTTGGCTCGCCACCTGTAACTAGCAAGATCCAATTTCCCAGAAATTTTAGGACCAAAGAACTTCCTCCATATTCTCTAAAGATCTCTGCACCCAGTACATCAACATAAAATTTCTTTGAGACTGAAATGTTAGAAACAACCAGGATCGAGGTCAGCTCAGATCCTTCAAAAGGGTTTTTGTTTTCCATAAGGAAATTTAGTCTTCCTTGAGGAAATAAACGGGGTTTAAATTTCTCACCTTCAAAAGTTGGAAGATCAGGGTGATAAGAAAGATCCCGAAACAGATCCCCAAAGCCAGCAAAGCTATCCAATATTCAAGCTCTATCCTCAATGGATAATCATTCAACCAATTCGACAAGAAAAAATAAGCTGGCCAACTACCAATAAGGAATCCGAGGATGAGCCAATACCAAAACCTTCTTGAAAAAAGTAAGAAGATATCACTTAGCCTTGAGCCGCTGATCTTTCTAATAACAATCTCCTTCATTCTTTGCTGCACATAGGAACCCAACACACTGGTAAGACCAAAAACCACCAGTAGAATTGCAATTAGTGCACCCCCGACTGCTACATTCCTCATTTGAGCCTCTGATTTTAGTCTCCTCCTTCTATCATCCTCAAGCCAGGAATATTCAAAAGGATTGGGAAAAAAGGTTTCATTCCAAACTTTCTCGACCTGTAAGAAATCATTTCCAGAATAACTGGAAGAGAATTTCACCAGAACTTCCTGAAAGGGATACTGAGGGCTCAGGTACATAACCAGTGGGCTGTGATCAAATTTTGGTGAATTGAAGAAGTAATTCTTAACAACCCCTATGATCTTGGGGTCCTCAAGATCTCCATAACTAAAGGGAAGGGTTTCTCCGATCACATTTTCCTTTTCCAACATATTCTTCAAGGTCTCATTTATGATCACCGCATTAGTTCTATCACTTGATAGATCAGGATTGAATTCCCTTCCTTCCAATATTTCTAAACCCAATAGAGAAACAAAATCCGGATCAACATGAATATGCCTAACCCTGCCCTTTTCACTGAGATCCCCAGTCAATCCCGTTCCATTGTACCCGGAATTGGCAGTAACTAAAGTTATTCCCGGCACCTTTGAGATCTCATTTTTAAACCTTTCTACCTTTTCATCTTCGGTTCGAGGAAGTTCGATCGAAATGATTCTTTGATCTTCATAGCCCAGATCAAAATCAAGAAGGAAATTCAATTGTTGATTAATAGAAATGGTTCCAATGATCAGAAAGATCGCCAGACCCAATTGGGAGCTGAGAAATATTCTGCTTGCCAAACTCTTTCCACCGATCTTCTGTGGCCCCTTTAGGGTATCAACTGTTCTAAACCGGGATAGAATCAAGGATGGATAGGATCCGGATAAGAAAGTTGAAAGTAAAAGCACCAGGAAGACTCCCAGGAGAAACTTGATCTGAAAAAGATCGGATAGGCCATAGGGCACTGAAACAAACTCAGAAAATAGCGGGAGGAAGAAGACCGCAAGCGCAAAAGCAATAAGAAGAGCTAAGAAAGAAGAGATAAGTGTCTCAATAAAGAATTGTTGCCAAACGAAGTGATTTCTTGCTCCCAGGATCTTCCTAACACCAACCTCCTTACTTCTTGACAAAAAATGCCCGATGGAAAAATTGCTGTAATTCAAACTGGAGATAAACAAACAAAGGATCCCTACTATGGAAACCACCCATAGGATCTCCTTGGAAATGGTAGGTGAAAGTCCATTGCCAGTATATATGCTGGTATTTGAATGTACGTCGGTATAAGGCTGAAGAAAGAACCAGGCTTCTAATTCATCCTTTTCCTCATTTTGGGTAGCATAGACCCTGTTAAGTTGCTCGTCAAGATTCTTTATATCTGTATTTGGCTTTGTTAGAACTATGAGGTTCATATTGATGTCAAGCCAGGTTTTTGTCCTCCTTTCATGGACCGTTTCCTTCCAGTTAGCAATAGGAAGGATCAGCTCTGGTTTAAAGGTGGAATTCAGAGGGTAATCCTTAAAAACCCCAATTATTCTCAGTCGAATATTTTTCCCACCCAGATTAAAATCCAATTGATCCTTCTTCCCGATCTCATCGAAAAATGAATTAGATACAACAACTTGATTTGGTTGCCCAAACGATTCAAAACCACCAATTATCCATTCAAAATCAAACATTTCGAACAAGGAGGGATCGGAAAAATGAAGGTATTGCTCTGAGTTGACTTCCTTGTTAATCAAAATCCCGGATCCTGATTTAAGTCTTGAGGTTGCCGCAATTCCGGGAATCTTTTCTTTATAAACATCCCCCATTATGTAAGAAGCTCCTCCGATCAATTCTGTTTGTCCCGGAACCTTTAATTCCATTGCAAGGCGATATAAATTATCAGATCTTGAATGGAAACGATCGAATGAGTATTGATCTGTAATAAACAGAATAGCAAAAAGTGCGGAAGCAATTCCGAAGCCTAGGCCTGCAATATTTATTGATGAATAGGTTCTGGTTTTCCATAGAAATCGGAAACCAGTTCTGAAATAACTTAGCCAAAGAATAAATGAGGTATTTGCGGTCTTTCCTTCTTTTAAGCTTATAAGGCGAATGCATTTCAATACTTGCCAAAAGACCCTTTTCCTTGCCTTTCTTTCCCCCAACTCTGATGACCACCAACTTAGACTTTCTTCCAGGTCCCCTAGTATTTCTTCACACTTGTCCTGATCAAGAATCTTTGAAAGGAACCAGATCTGCCAGTTTCTGAGCCTAGATGCTGACATATTGTAATGAGTGTTTTGTAATGGAAGACCATAACTGAGCCTTTGCCTCTTGTACCTGTTTAACTACAGAATACCCATCCTTAGTGGCCCAATAGATCCTTTTCCTTCTTCCTCCCCTTTCTGCTGTTGGCTCTCCGAATTTCGATTCTACCCAACCCTTCTTCTCAAGCCTTTTTAAAACAACATGTATTGCAGGCAATGACACAGTTTTCTTTAATACCGATTCGTACTCCTCGATGATCTCAACTCCATGGGATCTTTCCCTTTTGATAAGGATCATCAATACGATCTCTTCCAAAGAACCAAGCGATTCCATTTAATTAATATTTGTTTAAAATATAGATTCAATATTATTAACATTTGTATAATAAATCAAATTGCTACTGGTTTTTATTTCAAAATGGATTTGTCCATCTTTCCAAAAAACTTTGTTTTGGCGGATCTGGCTTACCTAATTGAGCAATTCAAGCAAGATGGTGGGAAGGACAAAAAGATCTCCCTTAGTAGAGGTGATTTCCTGATAAGAAGTGGAGAAAAAGAAAAATATGCCTATCTGATCCTCTCCGGCACATTTCGGATCTTTTATGTTTCAGAACATGAGGAACATACCATTAGATTTGGCTACTCTGGAGAGGTGATCACTGCCCTACCCTCCTTCTTTAATCAAAGGCCGACGGAATTATTCATTCAGGCAATTAAAAAAGCGGAGCTCATTCGTATAAGCAGAGAGGAATTTTTCAATAAGGTCGAAGAAGATCCTGATTTTAAGGAGACATTCATGCAAATCCTTATGGATCTCATAAGGCAACAACAGGAAAGAGAGATCGATCTTTTGACTCAATCTCCCATGGAAAGATTCAATCGGGTCATGCAAAGAAGTCCCAGGCTTTTTCAGGAGATCCCAGCCAAATACATTGCCTCCTATCTTCGTATGACCCCTGAAACCCTGAGTAGATTAAGAAGTATTGATCTGGATCAATAATTAGGAGAAATAGCTGCAGCAATTTTGAAGAAAAAATCAAAATGAAGATCAAAAGTCACCAATTGCTGAATGAACTCATTGAAGAGATCAAAAAGGGAAACCAAAAAGCCAAACACTTCTATGAGCAGGGAAAAAATGTATGCAATCATGTTCCAAAAGGTGAGAAATGGAGCATAAGCGATTGCCTTGAACACTTAAATCTGTACGGGGATTTCTATATACCTGAGATTCAGAATGCGATAATAAATTCTAATCCAGATAGCAGGAATAATGAATTCAAAAGCGGATGGTTTGGAAATTATTCTGCGAACTCTATGCTTCCAAAAAATGGAAAGATCCGTAAAATGAAGACCTTCAAGGATAAGGATCCTGAATTATTGGAATTGGATTTCGAAACGGTATTTGCCCGTTTTTTCAAGCAACAGGAAAGCTGGATAGATCTTTTAGAGAAAGCCAAATCTGTTAATTTGAACAAAATCAGATCAAAAACGACCCTAAAATTCATTAGCTTCAAGTTAGGTGACACCTTCCGTTTTGTGATAAATCATAGCAGTCGTCATTTCGACCAGGCAGAAAGGATCTTCAAAGCCAGTTTGATCGAAACGAAGGAAAAAGAAAAAGCAATTGAAACGCTACAATAATGTAGATGACTACATCCAGGCCAATCCTCAGTGGAAAGAAATCCTGCTAGAGATCAGGAATATTCTAAATGGCACAGAGCTGGAAGAAACAGTAAAATGGGGGGCTCCTGCTTATACCTATCAGGGAAAAAATCTTGTAGGGCTTGGAGCCTTTAAGGAATTTACATCTGTATGGTTTCATCAGGGTGCATTGCTAAAGGATCCTTATAAAAAATTGATCAATGCCCAGGAAGGAAAAACTCAAGCCCTAAGACAATGGCGGATCAAGAGTAATTTGGAGTTCGACGCTTCTATTCTTAAGGAATATGTATCCGAAAGCATAAAGAATTTTCAGGGAGGTTTGGAGATTAAGCCCAGAAAGGATCTCCCTCTAGAAATTCCAGTTCTATTAAAAGAAGAGCTCTCTATAAACTCTAATCTCAACCAAAGTTTTTCGAGCTTAAGCCTTTCAAAGCAAAGGGAATACGTCGAATACATTGATACGGCAAAAAGGGATGAAACCAAACAAAAAAGGCTGGAAAAAATTATCCCTATGATCATTTCAGGTGTCGGTTTGAACGATAAATACAGGTAGTCCAAATTCAAAAATAATTGATCCAGTCCCACAAATTCAGGACCGGAAAGCAGTGGACCTTTGAAAAAAACAAAACGTCATGAAAAGATCAAAGCAAACTGTCGTTCAAACAATAAATGTGAGTCCATCTCAAGCCTGGGAGGTGATTGGAGCGGTAAGCGGGGTAGAAAACTGGTTGCAGCCCTTGATTACCAATAGCAGAGTTGAAGGTAACCAAAGAATTTGCAGTACTGAAACGGGGGATTTCATAGAAAACATCCTTGGGGTGGATCATGAAAACAAGGTGTTTGATTATGAGATCCCCAGGCAACATTTAATGCCTGTTGAGAATATTGTGGGTCAAATGAGGGTTCATGGAACTCAAGAGGGAAAGGCCAAAGTTGAATGGAATTGGAATTTCGATGTGGAAGAGTCCAATGAAGACGAAGCCCTCCAAATGCTTGAAATGTCAGGAAAAATAGGAATCCAGGGAATAGAAAACCTGGTCCTGTCAGAAAACTAGAATAGAAGGGGTTGGTTTATTCCGGCCCTTAATTTCCCCTTGGAGGAAGGTTATTTGGGTCCAGCCAATTCGATTTTGAACTGACGGCAGCAACATTGAAAAACCCAACAACCCTGTTTTCAAACGGCCCAGTAGCCTGAAGGTTGGTAGGCAAGTTTGCTAATGGAACTGCAAACAATTCTCCAAATCCACCTGGCCGGTCGATCTGTTCCTGCATTTGAAGGAAAAAGTCGAAAGCCAAATTGCTGATAGAATGGATTTCCACTCTAATTGAATCATCCGGCTCATAGGCTTTTAAAAGGTTACCATCTTCATCTACATCCTGAGGGTTTACCGAACGCCGAATAGGTAAAATGAAGGTTGTCCCATCTACATTTCCTCCAGCCGAAAATGCGGCATCGTAAGCCACATTTATCTCACTGGGTAGGTTCAGGTATTCATTATTCTTAAAGGTTTTTATCCAATAAGTGTCTCCAGGCCCTACTGGATCAACCGCAAAGAATTCAGCAGTGTAACCCTCTGCATTAAAAGGGCTTTCCTCCTCATATGCAAATATTACCGTATCAACATCGGGAACTCTGCCCATGGATACGGTTGAATTTACTGTAGTGTTTCCAGAAATGATCTCAAGGGTATAGGTCCTTCCTACTTCTCCAAAAACAGGATCAGCGACCGTCGGGGTCCATTCATAGGTTCCAACTTCAGAGCCTTCAATAAAATCATATCGCTTACCCTGGTCATCAGTAATGCTTACAGTTGCATTCCTTAAAGGCGGTAAGGTCTCTGCTTGATAATAGGGTAAGGATTGGGCTAACCTTATTTTTTGAACTGCCGGAAGGTCAGTGATGAATGCATCCACCAAAAATTGTGGTTCCGCCGTTTCCAGTTCCGGAAAAATATCCTTCTCGCAGGAGAAAATAAGGCCTGAAAAGAGAACAACTAAAGCATTAAATAATATCCTCTTCATGACTAGAATTTAAAATTGTAAGAAAAGGCTGGAACAATGGAGCCAATAATAGCCACCTGGACTCCTTTACTCGGGATTGGCATTCCTGGCACCGGTCTTCCCGTTCCCTGGGTGAAATAAATGGAGAAGGGATTTTGTCTTCCATAAATATTGTATAGCCCGAACACCCAATAATCCTGGTTCTTCCTTGGTTTTCCTTTTTTAACCTTCTTACCATTTAAAGTAACAGAAAGGTCCAGGCGATGGTAAGGTGAGATCCTAAGGTTATTTCTGGAATCATTTCCGTTGTGTGGGATCAGGTATCCTTGAACCTCGTACCTATCAGTTGGAAAGGTGGTTGGTGTACCGGAAATGAACGAGAAATTCATTGAAGCTGACCATCTTTCATTGAATGTGTAGATTCCGGTCAATTTGAAGTTATGCCTTTGATCGAATCGTGTAGGATACCATTCGCCTCTATTTATGCCATCCGTTTTTAGTTCTGTTTTTGCCAGTGTGTAACTAACCCATCCGGTCAGTTTCCCCTTTTGTTTTCTAAGTAGGAATTCCACGCCATAGGCCCTTCCGAATCCGCTGAGCAGATCACCTTCCAGAAATTCATTCAAGAGAAGGTCGGCACCATCGACATATTCAACCTGGTTTTGGTTTTCCTTATAATAGACCTCTGTGGAAAATTCATACTCATTATTTCTAAGGTTTCTGAAATACCCAAGTGCTATTTGATCTCCGATCTGAGGTTTGATATTATTTGTACTTGGGTTCCAAACGTCCAGTGGAATAGAGGCGGTTCGGTTACTTATCAAATGAATGTATTGGGCCATACGATTATAGCCGATCTTGATGGAACTCATTTCATTGATCTGAAATCTCAAGCTCAATCTCGGCTCGAGTACAAAATAGTCCTGGACGATCTCTCCTGATCCAGCTTCTCGTGCACCTACAACTGGTTTTCTGTCTCCAGGTTCAGCATTTCCATATTCATATATCGTTCCTGGACCCACATAAAAGAACCCGGAACCACGAAGTCCATATTCTGCACTTACTCTGCTTCCAAACTTCTGTTTATTTCCGATGTATACGGCGGTTTCATAAGAAAATCTTTCATCAAGACTGATATTGGTTTCTTGGTTGGCACTTACAGTCGTAGCATCCGCGGGGTTGAAATCATAGCGGATCAGTTCTCCTCCAAAAAAGATCTCATTATTTGAATTCAGGAACCAGGAAAAATCAGGTTTAACCGTCATGGTCCTGATCCTGGATTTCCACTCAAACCTATCAGCGGAGGTTTCTCCAAACTCCAGCTTGTAATCATAATCGGCATAAATAGCCGAAAGATTCATAAATAGTCTATCGCTGAACAGGTGATTCCATCTGAAGGTTGCTGTTGCATTTCCCCAGCTGAACCCCTGGTTAGCGTCAAACTTAAAATTATCTCTTCCGAAATATCCGGATAGATAGATCCTATCCTTATCGCTGAATTTATAGTTTACTTTTCCGGTTAAATCATAAAAGTTTAAAGCCCCTCCATCTGAAAGTACATCTACAAAAGGTCTTGCCAAAACATCTATGTAAGATCTCCTACCAGCCAAGATGAAGGAAGACTTGTCCTTTACAATCGGTGCCTCGATCGCAAGACGACTAAAGATTGTACCCACACCACCCTGAACTCCTAGTTTCTTGCTATTTCCTTCCTTCATTTGGATGTCAAGAATTGAAGAAATTCTACCACCATACTTTGAAGGAATCCCACCCTTATAAAGCTTAAGGTCTTTTACAGCATCCGGATTGAAGACAGAGAAAAACCCAAGCATGTGGGAGGAATTATAGACAGGTGCTTCATCCAATAGGATCAGGTTCTGCCCAACTCCTCCACCTCTCACATTAAAACCTGAAGCTCCTTCTCCCACAGATGATACCCCAGGAAGGGTCTTAATGCTATTAACCACATCCACTTCCCCAAGAAATGCTGGAATCTTCTTTACTGTTTTGATATCCAGCTTTTCAACGGACATCTGGGTATTTGTGACATTTTCATTCAGGGCTTCTGAGGTGACCACGACCTCTTCCAGTTGTTGTCCCTCAGTGCCCATTTCAATATCCAATTTGAGGTTATCCTGGAGATCGACGGTCCTTTTTTGGGTTTCATAACCTATATAAGAAAATAGCAAGGTGTACTGTCCAGGTTCAAGTGTTAAAGAATAGTACCCATAGGTGTTTGATATTGTACCTGTGGTAGTCCCTTCAACAATAACAGTCGCACCAATCAATGATTCTCCGTCATTACCATCTCTTAGATAGCCACTTAAGGTAACTCCAGCATCATCATTGGAATTTGAAGTTGCAAACGGAAGATTAAAACCAAAAAGGAAAATAGCTAGGATCAGGGGCCAAGGAGCCCTGCCGGGAGTAGTGAGCAATTTCGTTGATTATTTTTTTAACATTCTAGTAACATGAAAATTCAAGCAATGTTTCATCCCTTAAGCAAAATTTAGCCAAGAAGTTTACCGAATTCCTCCACATCAAACTTGATATCGTCCTCTCCAACCTGGTCAAATGGATTTTCAAGATGATCCTGGATATTATCAAGGCTAACGAGAATGAAACTGAACATTATTGGCATCATATACTTCAAAGAGAAACTGAAATTCTCTGCCATAAACTCGAAAGTCGGGCCATATAGTATGGGAAAGGAATAAATAAAAACTTTGCTGTATCCTCTAAGAGTAATTGGCGTGCGGTAGTGAAGAACCACTTTCATGCCCTCCAAGGCCACCGCTAGTTTACTCAGGTACTGATTAACCCTGGAAACTTCTCCTGAAGGCAGGCCCAGGTTTCTGAACTTTAGAATTATGTCTGACATGTCAGAAAGATCTTTATAAAGCCTTTCTTCATGTTTATCCCAATCTTTTGGATCAGATATAAAAAGATCTCTAAGCGTACCATAGGTTTCCATGATCTTGTTTTTCATTTCAGATGAAAAACTGTTCTCATCAGATTCCACCCAGTCCCTTGAAGCAAAGTACAATGCCATTAAATGGGCCTTGAAATCCCCAAGGAAACCAAGAGCCCTTTCTCTTCTTTTATAAGCTGCACCAATCGAAAAAACCACAGGAAATACAATGGCAATACCGATAAGGGTAAGGGGGAAATCAGCAATTAGTTGGAATTCACCACAAACCCAGGTTGAGCCTAGAGCAAGGGCCATTACCACCAGGGTCTTATAATTGATAATTAAGAAAAGGCTTTTTAGAACTCTCATGTAATTAATGGGCCGCCAAAATTAATAAATGGTATTGGCCAAAAAAATGAACCCTACATCATTTGGCATAGAAATCTATATTTGATAGAAAATCAGAAGACTTTGGCAGCAAAAAGAGACGCATTTTCCTCCCAGATCGGTTTTATACTCGCTTCGGTGGGTTCAGCTATTGGCCTGGGAAATCTTTGGTTATTTCCATCCAGACTGGGTCAGTACGGAGGGGCCGCATTCCTTATACCTTATTTCCTCTTTGTGATTTTAATCGGAACAACCGGATTAATGGGAGAATTTGGCTTAGGAAGATATGCCAATTCGGGTCCTATCAAGGCATTTGACAAAGTTTTAAGAAAGAAGGGTTATCTATTTGGCAAGACCTTGGGTTCTTATCCTGTTCTCGTCACTTTTATGGTTGTTTGTTTTTACTCCGTCGTAAGCGCATGGGTGTTAAAATATCTATACCAGAGCTTATTCCCAGGGTTTTTAGAATTGAAGGAATACGGCACACAATTCAATAATCTATTTGAAGGTGGACCGGCAATATTCTGGCTGGGAATCACCCTATTGATTATTGCTCTGATTCAAGTCCAGGGAGTTTCAAAGGGAATAGAAAGGGTGAATAAGATCATGATGCCAACCCTGTTCATCTTGCTACTCGGGCTAATCATAAGATCCCTCACTTTAGAAGGTTCTTCCGAAGGATTGGCTTACTTGTTTGAGCCAGATTGGTCAAAACTAACCGAACCCATAACCTGGGCTATGGCATTAGGACAGGCTTTTTTCTCAGTTAGCTTGATGGGAGCCGGAATGGTGGTTTACGGAAGCTATCTTGAAAAAGATACGGATGTTCCTTACTCAGCGTTTCTCACAGCAAGTTTAGATACGATGGCCGCTTTGGCCGCCGCTTTGGTCATCATTCCATCTGTTTTTGCATTTGGACTCGACCCAGCTGCAGGGCCTCCACTTGTTTTTATTACTATGCCTGAAGTATTCCAAAATATGCCCGCAGGTTACCTTCTTAGTATCCTCTTCTTTCTAGGTGTATTATTCGCAGCTATTTCATCCTTGATTAGTTTAACTGAAGTTGTTGTAGATGGGTTAATCGATCAACTAAATGTAAATCGAAAAATGGCGGTCTTCATAGTTGCTGGTCTTGCCTTCGTCCTTGGAATTCCGTTGGCAGTAAACCTGGACAGACTCTCTCTCATCGTAGATTTTGTTTCGATCTACTTAATGCCATTGGGAGCTGTAATGGCCGGTTTTGTTTTCTTCGTGATCAATCCAATATCGGAAACCAGAAATGAGATCAACTCTGGATCCAGGTATCCTGTGGGTCCCTGGTGGGAATACTTAGCTAAGTATGGATTTGTTGGAATTTCCCTGCTAGTAGTGATCCTTCAAATACTATATCAGGTAGGGTAGGCTATTTTTCAGACAGGTATTTGTAAAAATCCTCCTGGCTATTGGTAAGGTTTCCTTCTTTTTGGAAATAAAGATTGCTTTGATCCACATTAAGTATCCTTCCTTTTACATTATCGGAAAGCTGTAATTCAATAAGCTTCATCAGTTCTTCATAATGTTCCGGGATCTCAATTGGGAATGCGACCTCTACCCTTTTGCTAAGATTTCGTTTCATCCAATCACTTGATGCAAGGTACAGGCATGGATCTCCATCATTTCCAAACCAATAAATGCGGGCATGCTCCAAAAACCTTCCTACCACACTGATTGCTTCAATATTTTCACTTAAACCCTGCTTTCCAGGAATTAAACAACAGATCCCGCGTATGACCAATTTGATCTTGACCCCTGCTTGAGAAGCTTCGTATAACTTTTTGATCATCTCCTTATCCTCAAGGCTGTTCATTTTCAGGATCATTTTACCCTCACCGCCCCTTTTGGCTATTTGAATCTCATTCTCCACCAATCGAACAAATTCTTCCCTTAGATTGAACGGAGCCACTAACAGCTTATCAAAGCCCTCAGGATGTTTATTACTTCTCAAAAATTCAAAAAGAGATTCCAGATCCTTCCCGATCTGAAGATCCGAAGTGAATAATCCATGATCACAATAGATCGCAGCTGTCTTTTCATTGAAATTACCGGTTCCCAAATAGGCATAGTATCCGGGTTCTTGTTCTTCCCGCCGTACCAGGCAAACCTTTGAGTGGACCTTGAGGTCTTCAAAGCTATATTGAACTTTAGCACCAGCCTTCTGCAGTCTTTCTCCCCAATAGATATTTGATTCCTCATCAAATCGAGCCTTTACCTCGTTAAAAACGAATACATCTTTGCCGGATTCGGCTGCTTTTATTAGAGCCTTACAAATAGCAGAGTCACTGGCTACTCGATATAAGGTAATGGCAATGGACTTCACCAAAGGGTCATTTGAAGCCTCTTCCACAAATCGTACAACAGACCCATAATCCTGATAGGGAAAGTTTCCTAAAACATCTCCCTTTTTTATTGAAGCAATAATGGATTCTTCCCCATCGAACTTGGGAATGCTTAGTGATTCTTGATTCGGATAGAAGTATTTAGGATCATTTGAGATAGGAAATGAAAAAAGGTCGCTAAAATTATGAACGGCTCCACCTGGTACCATTTCCGTTTTCTTTAAGCCCAAGCTTTTCCTTATCATCTTTAAGTGAGCCTTTGATATGGCACTATCATACAGCAGTCTTGATGGAGCACCTTTGTACCTTTTCGGAAGGGCTGACTTTACTCTTTCCAAAAGGTTGATCCCCTGTTCATCATCAAGGTAAAGGTCGGCATCCCTTGACATCTTGATCTCGTAGCACATTCTGACAATATCATTTGGAAATATTTTTGGAAAGAAATATTTAACAAGCTCATCAAGAATGATCAGAGTATTCCTATCTCCTTTCTTTGGGATCTCAATGAACCTGGGCATTTCATTGCTGGGGACCCGCAAGAAATAGTACTTTTCAATTCTTGGCTTATCCTTGTCGGTGGCCCTTAGAAAGAAATACAAGCCCTTATTTTCTAGAAAGGGAGGCTCATCATCCGAGTTCAATTCCAAAGGAACGCAGTACTCCATGATCAACTTCTCGAATTCCTTTTCTACAAACTCCTTTTGATGCAATTCCAATTGGCCATGAGAAACAAGACGATAGCCTTCATCTTTGAGTTCAGTCATAATCTTATTAAAGAAGATCTCGCCAAAGCGATCCAATTGAGGAATGACTTTCTCCCGGATACTTGCTAAAAGTCTTTCATTCTTATTTCCAAGCCCTTTCTTTTCGTCTACTCGTGCCATTTGCTGGTAAAGAGCAACCCTGACCCTGGAGAATTCATCAAGGTTAGAAGAATAAATAGCCAGGAACTTTATCCGCTCGAAGAGAGGATTCTTTGGATCTTCTGCCTCTTGCAGAACTCTTTCGTTGAATGATAACCAGCTAAGCTCTCTATCAAAAAATTGACTCATAGTAAAAGGAAGATTTCAAGAACTCTTTTACCCAAACCATAAATTTCAAACATGAAATGGAATATGGGAGGTTATTGGAAAAAAAATTGATTACCTTTTTGATCGGGTCAAATTTTTAAGGCAATGAAAACACAACTTACACTAATCTTATTATCGGTTTTTCTTTTCTCGACTTCCTGTTCAAAAGAGGAAAGGAAAAAAGAGATCGCCGAAGAAATGGAGGGAGCGATGGAGGAATTGGATGAAGCTATGGAAGAGCTGGACGAGGCTATGGAAGAATTAGATGCCAACCTTGAGGAAGTGGAGATCAGTCTGGAGGAAGTACCCATGGCAGTGAGGGAAGCCTTTGATGAGGCTTTTAGCGAGATAGAAGAAGTAGAATGGGAACTTGAGAGGGGTATGTATGAAGCTGAATTCAAAATTGATGGAAGGGAATACGGTATCTATTTTAACAATGACGGGGTGTTGATCGCAAGGGAAAAAGAGATAGAGGTCGAAGACCTCCCCGAAGTGATAAAGGAACTCCTTGAAACTGAATATCAGGAATTTGCAATAGATGAAGTAGAAATTATAGAATCTGAAGATGGAGACAGCTATGAGATCGAACTGGAATCCGAAAGTTCCCGGGTAGAGCTGAGACTCAATGCCGACGGAAGCGTTATTTCAAGGTATGAGAAAATGACTGATACCAAGTAACAAAACTTCAGGCTACATTATCATCAAACAATGGAAGGGCCTTTTTATTTGACCGAAGAGTCGGTGGATCTGTACATTGAGATCTCTGAGGGTATTGACGGCAAAGGGATAATCACCGAGCTTCAAAAATGGCTTCAGAAAGGTAGTTCCGTTTTAGAACTAGGGATGGGAGAAGGCAAGGATCTGGTTCTTCTTTCCAGACATTTTAAAGTCACGGGTTCAGATTTTTCACCGATCTTCTTAGATCGATTCAAAAAAGATCATCCGGATTTTTCACTCGAAAATATAGATGCAAGGAACATCAGATCATTAGTCCGGTTTGATTGTATCTACTCCAATAAAGTATTGCACCATCTTAACCCCGATGAACTTAGAGGCAGCCTGAAAAGCCAGGCTGAAATTCTTAATTCTAGTGGCATAATTTGTCATAGTTTCTGGGCAGGTGAAGGTCAGGCTGAGGAAAAGGGATTGATCTTTTCTCATTATCGAAAACAGGATCTTGAATCAATGGTCCAAGAATATTTTCATGTACTTCACTGCGAAAACTACATGGAGTTTGGCAAGGACGATTCCATTCTCCTTATTGCCCAAAAACTGGATTAAACCCAATATTAAATCTTGAAACAGTTCTTTGAATCAGTTTGGAAAGATCACCAAAGCGGAAGCAGCAGGATACTGGAACAGGTTATTTGGGGTTTCAATGAAAGCATCCATCATGATTCCTTTTCAAAAGAATCTTCTAGCCGACTTTGTCTTGAGCTCGAGGAGATAGCAGAACACCACAAGGATTTGATCGTGATCCAACATTTCTCAAATCAGGCCAAGAGCAAATTGATACGGGGCCTACAAGAAAGTGATTACCAAAAATCCATTGAATCCTGGCTAGATGATTACAAAAAGGAATGGAGAGATGTTAATAAGCGAATTGCCAAGAACTTCCTTGAATTAAATCCATTGAAGAAATCTACTCTTTTATTCCATAGTCATAGTGGAGCACTTGTTGAGCTTGGTAAGCAATTGTCCATGAGTGGTTTTGATGGCAAGATCATCCAAACCATTTCTGAACCTGGTTCTGAAGGGAAGATCCAGGCCATCGAACTAGACAATTTGGAACTTGAGGTCGAATTAATTGAGGATGAAACTGCCATCTATCGAATGAAAGCTGTAGACCAATTGGTATTTGGAGCAGACCAATTCAATTCCCAGGAGTGGTTGAATAAAATTGGAACCAGATCGCTAACAGAATGCGCAAACAGCTTTGACGTACCGGTCTGGATACTTGCTGACAGTCGCAAAAAAGTAAATGCAGTGAGTGTTAATGGTGAGATATTTGAAAAAACGCCCCTTTCGCTGGCAACAGGTTTGATCACTGAAAATGTAAAAATATGATTGATGCAAAGCTGATAATGGATCATTTGGAAAGAAACAAAGGGATTATCCTTTCTCTTTTCAGTGACTTTGAGAGTGAAGAGATCTTTTGGAAAGCTTCGGATGAAAAATGGTGTGCCTTAGAGGTCCTTTGCCATATGATAGATGAAGAGGTTGAAGATTTTCGTACCCGAATCAAAACCACATTGAAAGAACCTGGGATAGAACCCCCTAAAATCGATCCCCAAGATTGGGTTGGAAAAAGAAATTACATGGATCAGGATTTTAACGAGAAGCTTTCTTTATTCTCGGAAGAAAGGGATAGATCAATTGAATTTTTAAGATCTCTAGAAAACCCCAACTGGAAAAACAGCTACGAACATAAAAGCTTGGGGACTCTCTCAGCTGGAATGTTTTTGAAGAATTGGCTTGCTCATGACCTGCTACACATTAAGCAGATAACAAAATTGAAATATGATATTTTGGGAAACTCCGATAACATTCCAATTAGTTATGCTGGAAACTGGACTTGATATTTATGTACAAACTCAATCGAATTAAATGGGAAAACGCATATTGATTGTTGGAGCTTCAGGTACAATTGGGACCTCAATAGCAAATGCTTTAAAGGGCTATGACCTGATAAAAGCAGGCTTTAGTTCAGGGGATGTCCGGGTAAATCTGCAAGATCCTGGATCCATCAAATCCATGTACTCCGAACTAGACTCTCTTGATGGAGTAATTTGTGCCTCGGGAAAAGCGGAATTTGGAAGGATCGGAGCCATAACTGATGATGGATTGGATATGTCATTGGAAAGCAAATTAAAAGGTCAGATCAACCTTGTCAGGTATGGCTTGAGCTCAATGAATAAAGGGGGGTTTTTCACTTTAACTTCAGGAGATCTCTCTATAAAACCGGACACAGAATCTTCAATTGTAACCACTGTCGGTATCGCCCTTGAAGGATTTGCCAGGGCAAGTTCTCTTTCAATGCCTAATGATCTGAGAATCAATGTTGTAAGCCCAAGTTTAATTAGGGAATCAGCAATAAAATTCAACTTGCCCTTGGAAGGAAGTGTTCCAGTTAATGAGGTTGCTCAATGGTACAAGGAATCTGCAGAGGGAGATAAAAATGGCAAAGTTAGGTGGATCGAAGGTTGGTATTGATCAACGAATCACCTGGATCCAGCCTCTCCAGGATTTGTCCAGATCATAACTAAAAAGTTCGTAATAATAGATCCCAGTTGGGGCTCCTTCCGCATTCCAATCTTCCTGATAGTCCTGACTATAATAAACCTCTCTCCCCCATCGGTCAAAAATCCTCAATTCTTTTCCCTTTAGTTCCCCAATTATTTCGAAGTAATCATTGATCCCATCTCCATTTGGGGAAATTGAGTTTGGTAAAAAATTGGGGGTTCCTGAGTTGATCTTTTGACAATCCCTCTCAAAGACCAGATCGTTTCGAAAAACGCAACCATCATAGCGATAGACTTCAACCCAATGCTCCCCTTGTTCATCCATCAATATGGGTCCGGAACCACTATCGCCATTGGACCATTGGACTTCACCTATAGGATTGGTAAGGCTAACTTCAGTAAGCCCCTCTTTACATTGATAGTCTAGAATGGGGACATAAACGGGCTTTACCAAAAGTTCTACCTTATATTTTAAAACCCTTCCCTCATAGATCCACCAGGTATCACTTTCCAAAGGACTCACAGATTCTCTCCCCTCCAGATCAAAAAAGTCTCCCAATGCTTCAGAATAAATTCCCAATGATTGAATTCCCCAATCCTCGAGGAAAAGAGAATCACCCGGACATAGAATAAACTTCTGACAATCGTTTAACAGTGAAAAATCTCTGTTGAAGATGCATCCAAATTCACTTCTGGTTTTTACCCAGTGCTCTCCAAAATTGACTTCTTTTTGTATGGCATCCTCTTCCCCATCAGACCACCAAACCTTTTCAAGCGGGTTAAGGATCTGCACCACACCATGTGTTTCATAACAAATAAGGGATAGTTCAATTTCATGTTCCTCTAACCTGGTTAACCTCAAGGAATCAAGCAATGTCCCCTGGAAAAAGAAATAGAAGTCACCACTTTGTGGATCTATCAATTCTAGCTTTGGGCCAATGCTAACCTGAGATTGACCTTCGCGATCAGAAAACCAATCTCCCTTCCCGGAATGAGAAAATGAAAAAGTATCAAAAGGGCAAACAAAAAATTCCCAACAAACATCTGTTCTGAATGGAATGGTATCTCCACAGCCCTCTAAGCCTTCCAGATAAACCCAATGTTCTCCTTTATTAAACTCTTGCAGTTCTGGTTTGGAATTTCCATTTGACCATTTGATTTTTCCTATCTCATTCAATTTTCCATTCAATCCCACCTTTATTGGCTCACTAGAACAATCCATTACGATTCGTACATCAGGAATATCATAGACATTTAAATAGAAACTATCCATAACCTCTTGATCTCTGATGAGGAAATACCAGGTACTCTCGGATGGAAAGACCTGTATTTTATCTCCTGTTCCAATCCATTGTCCATTGCGGCTGTCCTTCTTCCAATTGAATTGTCCTGCTCCTCCATTTACCTCCATTGTAAATGGCTCTCCTTTACAAATGGAATTTTGACATTTGGTAGCAATGAAAGGGTGTTTAGCAACCAATTGGAAATCATCAAAGAATAGGTAGCTCCCATTGGAGAAAGAATAGTTTGAGACAGAATCGTTAGGAAAGAAATTTCCGACCAACATGAATCTCTCTCCACCCTTCGCCTTGTAGGTCGATTTTACCAATTCCCATTCATTTGGTTGAGATATTTGGGTTGGGCTTTGAAACCTTATGTCTGGAATTATGGACAGATTACTTCTGGACTGGAAAAATTGAGCCTCGCTAAGAAACCCAACATGAAGAAGGTTGATCAAGAAGGGGTTATTCCGGAGATCAGAAAGTGCCACGTAAAATTGGATCTCATACTCTACATCTTTTCTCAAGCATTCCTCTAATTCAACCTGAAGGTACTCTCGGTAATTATCCCGGTATACCATATGAATACCTGCATAGGCCTTTCCTTGGTGAGCAGGTAAATTGGTGCTAAAGGTATTTTGCGGTACACCAACAATTAGGCTGGTATCGCATTCATGGTATAGATCCGGGGTTCCATTATTAGGGTTGGACCAATCGCTTGCCAGACCAATCTGGGAAATGGCATCCGGGCATGATGTAATGATCTCGAAACCTGGATTTCTAACTATGTTCTGGCCTTTTGCAAAGCAAATTGGGAAAGCTAGTAATAGTATAAAGACCTTAACACAATGCATCACCAATCAATTTATCCTTTCTTTCAACGAATTGCATCTATAAGCCCAATCCGGAGCATTAAATCCCCCAAATAGGGTTAGAAAAATTCCATAGGCAGAATTCCTTTGCACTGGTTAGTTTTGCATCCCATTCTATCAAGATGAACGAACTGCAATTAAAATCCTGGGTCGAAGTTCCTGAAGGCTCACATTTTCCACTGTTCAACCTTCCCTTTGGGATTTTCAGATCAGGGAAATCAGAACCAAGAGTCGGTGTTGCTCTTGGTGATATGATAATCGACCTAAGTGTATTATCAGACAAAGGCCTTCTGGACCTTCCTGAAATAAAGGATCAGAGTGTGTTTTTCGAAAAACAATTGAATCCATTTATAGCATTGGGAAGAATTGCCTGGAAAGCTGTCAGAAAGAGATTGATTCAGATTTTTGAAGAAGGAAACTCCAGTATTGAGAATAAAAAATCATTTGCCGCTGAGGTTTTGTTTTCCCAAAACAGCTCTCAGATGCTTTTGCCAGTTGAAATAGGTGATTACACAGATTTTTACTCAAGCAAAGAGCATGCTACCAATGTTGGGATCATGTTCAGAGGTAAGGACAATGCCCTGATGCCTAACTGGAAACACTTACCGGTAGGATACCATGGACGGTCAGGATCGATCATTGTTTCAGGGGAGCCAGTTTACAGGCCCATGGGCCAAACCAAGGCTGATGATGCTGATTTTCCTACCTATGGTCCCTCTCGATTAATGGACTTCGAGCTTGAAATGGGATTTATTATTGGAAAGGATTCTGATCTGGGTGATCAGATCTCAACAGAAAACGCAGAGGATCATATTTTTGGAATGGTCCTTTTTAACGATTGGAGCGCAAGAGATATTCAGAAATGGGAATATGTTCCTTTAGGTCCTTTCCTTGGAAAGAATTTTGGTTCTTCCATGTCGCCCTGGATCGTTACCCTTGAAGCTCTTGACCTTTTTAGGGTAGAGGGACCCAAGCAGGATCCGGAACCACTTCCCTATTTGAAGAATCCTAAAGAAAGCACTTTCGACATTGATTTGAAGGTTAGTATTCAACCCGAGGGAGGAACTCCGGCCACCATATGTAATTCAAACTTCAAATACCTCTATTGGAGCATTCATCAACAATTGGCCCACCAAACTGTAAATGGTTGTAACGTTCGAGTTGGGGATCTATATGCCAGCGGAACCATTTCCGGACCGGATGAAGGATCGTTTGGATCCATGCTTGAGTTAAGCTGGAGAGGAGCCAAAACAATTCCATTGAATGACGGCCAGGAAAGAAAATTCCTACAGGATGGTGATACAGTAATAATGGAAGGAACATGTGAAAAGGATGGTTTCAAAATGGGATTTGGAGATGTGCGTTCAAAACTTCTTCCCACAAAGAATCAATAATGAAATTCGATCCAAAAAACAGCTCAGTTCCTGAATTTCATGGTGTTCTTCTAGGCTCTGTGGCACCCAGGCCTGTCGCTTTTGCAAGTACCGTTGATTCAGAGGGGAATGTTAATTTGAGCCCATTTAGTTTTTTCAATGCCTTTAGTGCTAAACCACCAATTCTGATCTTTTCCCCAGCAAGGAGGGTCAGGGACAACACCGAAAAGCATACATTGGTAAATGTTAGGGACATTCCGGAAGTCTGCATCAACATTGTTTCGCATTCCATTGTGGAGCAGATGTCTCTTTCCAGCACGGAGTATGAAAAAGGGGTCAATGAGTTTGTAAAAAGTGGACTAACCGAGCATGCTTCCGATCTGATAAAACCTCCTAGGGTAAAAGAAGCTCCCGTGTCATTCGAATGTAAAGTTCTTGAGGTAAAAGCTCTGGGTTCGGAAGGTGGCGCAGGAAACCTGGTAATTTGTGAGGTCCTTCTGGCTCATGTGTCAGATTCGATTCTAAATGAATCAAATAAGATCGATCCTGAAAAGCTGGATGCAGTGGGAAGAATGGGAGGAAATTGGTATACCAGAGCAAATGGAAATTCCTTATTTGAAATTGCTAAGCCACTGGTTACCAAAGGGATTGGAGTGGATATGATTCCAAAATCCATAAGGGAATCCAATGTTCTAACAGGAAACGACCTTGGAAAACTTGCTAATGTTGAATCACTTCCTGACGAAAATGAGATCATTGAATTCCGAGAGAACGAAGAAGTAAGTGATCTACTGAACCAATATCATAACAATAAGTCCAGACTTGAATCGGAATTGCATTTACTCGCCCAAAGATTTTTGTCAAAAGGAGAAGTGGTAAATGCCTGGCTAAGTCTGCTTCAGTCTTAATTAGACCTGGGCAGCAAGCAATAGGTCAAGATCCTTGTATGTAAATCCATGCTGCTCACAAATATCTTCATTACAGTACAGTCCTTTAAACAGATAAGCACCTTGTCTAAACCATTTGAATGCTGAGATCATTTGGTGGATTCCCCCCAATTTGGATGCATTCACGAAATAGGGTGTCAGGATATTTGAAAAGGCTGTACTGGCAGTCCTGGGAACCCTTGCGGGGATGTTTGGAACACAATAATGAATAACATCGTGCTTTCTGAAAGTGGGTGATTTATGTGAGGTAACCGCAGAGGTTTCAAAACAACCACCATGATCAATTGATATATCAACAATAACCGAATCTGGTTTCATTTCCATCACCATATCTTCAGAAACAACCAATGGCGTCCTTCCGTGTGAAGCCCTAAGAGCCCCAATCACCACATCCGCCTGGGTAATGGCATTGCTTAAAGTCACGGAATCGATTGTAGAAGTAAAAACCTGTTGACCCAGATTGTGCTTAAGCCTCCTCAGCCTGTACAATCGATTATCAAAGATCTTTACACTGGCACCAAGGCCCAAGGCACTCCTAGCAGCGAACTCTGCCACTGTTCCTGCACCCAAAATGACCACCTGGGTCGGAACCACGCCGGTTATTCCTCCCAGGATCACTCCCATTCCGTTCTTGGAACTCGATAGATTCTCAGCAGCAATGATCATAGAAGAGCTTCCGGCTATTTCGCTCATGGCTGTCACAACCGGTTGACTACCAACCTTATCCTTAATGTTTTCCAAGGCAATGGCAGTGATCTTCTTCTCTGCCAGTTTCATGAAATAGCTCTTCTCAATGTTTCCCAACTGTAAGGTCGAAACCAAGATCTTTCCCGGTTTTATCATTTCAATTTCATCAGGTGTGGGAGGCTGCACCTTCAAAACAATTTCAGCTTCAAAGACCTCCTTCCTATCTTCGGTTACCCTTGCACCTGCTTCAGAAAACTCGTGATCGGTAAATTTTGCCTCAAGACCTGCATTGTGCTCAATTATGATCTCATGTCCCTGGTTTGCTAAAACGGAAATATTCTCAGGGATAAGAGGTATTCGGTTTTCCTGCCATGCAGTTTCCTTGGGGATTCCAATCACCAGTTTCTCTGACTTATTGGATGTCTTTAGCAAGGCTTCCTGAGGATGGTACATGGAGCTTTCCTTGGCTAGCTCATGAAAGCCTGGTTTAGAAGAATTACTCATACTCTACTACTTCGAGGTCCCTTAACCCAGGATCAGGGTTGTTTTTAAACCTGAACTCAAAATACGGAAATTCGAGCAAAGGAAGAATCAATTCAGGCCATTCGATAAGACATAAATTACCAGAATCAAGGTACTCGGTGATCCCAATATTTTGAGCTTCTTCAAGATCTTTTAGCCTGTAAAGATCAAAATGGTAAATAGGAAGATCTTCTTGAGTTCGATATTCATTTACCAAAGAAAAAGTCGGACTTGAGACCTCGTCCTCAACTCCCAGATCTTTACAGATCTGCTTGATCAGGTGGGTCTTACCCGAGCCAAGATCGCCCGAAAACAAGAAGATCGATGAATTCTTCCTGTTGTTATGAAAGGCAGCCAAGGGTCCAGAATAGTCCTCAAGGCCGATATTTTTAAAATCCAACTTCTTTCCCTTAAGCTTTCAAATTTAGCTTTTTGGGCTCAGCTCTACATAAGGGATGATCATTTCTTCCATGGATATACCCCCATGTTGAAATGTGTCCGTATACATCTTCACATATTGATTGTAGTTGTTCGGATATGCAAAAAAGAAATCATCGCTTGCAAAAACATAAGTTGAGGACACGTTTTGCTTGGGAAGTTGGAGCTCTTCAGGGTTTCTACTCACCAAAACATCCTTTTCGTCGAAACCAAGGCTTTTACCTACCTTGTACCTAAGGTTGGTATTTACATTCTTGTCCCCAACGATCTTTAAGGGTCTTTTGACTCGGGTAGTTCCGTGGTCGGTAGTAATAACTACCCGACATTTTTTTGATGCCAGTACTTTAAGCAATTCTCGCAAAGGCGAATGCTCAAACCAGGAAAGGGTCAATGAAATATAGGCGGCCTCATCCGGAGCAAGCTGACGGATCATATCCATGTCCGTGCGTGCATGACTAAGCATGTCAACAAAATTGAAAACTATTGCGTTGAGATTATTTTGAACCAGATTACTAGCACTATCCACCACAGCTTTTCCCTGGTTCTGCCTTAAGATCTTATGATAGGATGATCTGGCATTGATACCATTGCGCTTCAAATTCTCCTTCAAAAACTCTTCTTCATGGAGGTTCTTACCTTCCTCATCCAGCTCTCCTACCCATAGATCAGGATGGAACCTGGCCATATCCAATGGTAACAAGCCCGAGAATAAAGCATTACGGGCATAAGCAGTTGTGGTGGGAAGAATACTGTAATAAAGATCCTCTTCTTCAAAATTCCAATCCTTGGAGATCAATGGTTTCATAGCAAGCCATTGATCATATCTGAGGTTATCTATTACTATCAGAAAAACAGGTTCATCCTTGCCAAGCAAGGGAAAAACCTTTTTTGTGAGCACTTGATGAGATAACAAAGGACTTTCTCCACCACCTCCTTTCAACCAATCTTTGTAGTTACGGGTAATGAATTCAGAAAACCTGTTATTGGCATCCGTTTTCTGCATGCTCACCACCTCGCTCATACTCTTATCAATGGTTCCCTCGATCTCGGATTCCCAAAAAACCAATTTCTTGTAGATCTCTGACCACTCCTTTGCATCAAGATTCTCGTTATAAGCCATGGAGATCTTCTGAAATTCCTGTTGATACCCCTGATTGGTCTTTTCGGTGATCAGTTTTTCATCGTCGAGGATCTTCTTTACCGATAGAAGGATCTGCTTGGGGTTTAGAGGTTTGATTAGGTAATCACTGATCTTCGATCCAATAGCCTCATCCATTATATACTCTTCCTCCGATTTTGTGATCATTACCACCGGAAGATTGGGATGTTTTTCTTTTATGATCCCAAGTGCCTCCAAGCCGGTCATTCCAGGCATATTCTCATCGAGAAAGACAAGGTCAAATCGATCTTCATCAACTCTTTCAACTGCTTCCTGTCCATTGTTTACAGAGCTGATTGTATACCCTTTTTCTTCAAGAAAAATGATATGGGGTTTGAGTAATTCGATCTCGTCGTCCGCCCAGAGAATGTTGTAATTTTGCATTAGCTATTTTTTTGACCTCGATTCATGGCTATTGACCAAAGCAACGGAAAATTCCGCCAAAAATTTTGAACAAGAAAAAGATAATTAAGGATCCCGTTTATGGGTTCATTACCGTTCCCACTCAAACTGTTCAACAGGTAATTGATCATCCTGTTTTCCAAAGGATGAGAAGGATAAAACAGCTGGGATTGGCCGACTTGATCTATCCTGGAGCCTCCCATTCGAGATTCAATCATGCCCTGGGAGCCATGCACCTAATGGAACTAGCCTTGGAAAGTCTAAAAAACAAAGGAGTCAAAATAACCGATAGTGAAGTTGAGGGAGCAGTTTTAGCCATTTTGCTTCATGACATAGGGCATGGACCTTTTTCCCATGTACTTGAAAATATGATACTACCCGGGGTTCCCCATGAATTGGTATCTGAGAAACTTATTGAGGGACTCAACAAAAAGTTTAATGGCAAGCTTAGAATTGCTCTCAGCATTTTTAAGGGTAAATACAGTAAGAAGTTCCTCAACCAATTGGTCTCAAGTCAATTAGATGTTGACCGATTGGATTATCTGGCGAGAGACAGCTTTTACACGGGTGTTGACGAAGGTAAGATTGGGGCTGACCGGATCATTAAGATGTTGAATGTGAAGAAGGGTGATATGGTGGTGGAAGAAAAAGCTCTTTACAGCTTAGAGAACTTCCTTAATGCTAGAAGGCTAATGTATTGGCAAGTCTATTTGCACAAGACTACCCTGTCTGTTGAAAAGATGCTGGAAGGAATTTGGGAAAGGGCTAGATACCTTTATCAAAAGGACGAATTAAGAGGAATAAATCCGGCAATGGATCATTTCCTAAAAAGGGATCCCAAAAAGGTCAAACTAAGCACCTCTGATCTTACCCACTTCGTAGAATTAGATGACCACGATCTCTGGGCTTCTATCAAATCATGGAAAACAAATAAGGATAAGATTTTAAGCCAATTGTGTGGTGACCTAATCGAACGGAGATTATTTCATGTAGAATTGTCTGAAAAGCAGGTAAGCGAATCCGCTAAGAGAAGGAAGATAAAGGAAGTCTCCAAGGGTTTAAAAATTGAAGACTCTGAGGTCGGATATTTTGTAAAATCAGGTCAGATAACAAATGCAGCCTACATTCGTGAAGAGCAGCACATTTTGATTCTAAAGAAATCAGGAGATTTGATCGACATTGCCGAAGCAGCTGATTTACCGAATATAAAAGCCATGGCTAAAAGGGTCAAAAAGCAGTATTTCAGCTATCCTAAAAAGCTATATTTGCAGCTTTAGAAAAGGCAACATGGAATTTAGTCTAAAGCAGGTGGCAATGCTCCTCCAAGGAGAGCTTGAAGGAAATGCGGAGGAATTGGTCAATAATGTGGCCAAGATCGAGGAAGCAGGAAAGGGAGACATTTCATTTTTAGCTAATGAAAAGTATGAGCCGATGGTCTATACTACTGGTGCTTCCGCTTTAATAGTTTCCAAAGATTACCAACCAAAAAAAGAGATCAGTCCCTCGCTAATCAGAGTTGATGATCCTTACATGGCCTTTACAAATCTTCTTACCGAAGTGGATAGGTTAAAATCCCTTCAGAAGAAAGGCATTGAAGAACCAAGTCATATTGGTTCAAATTGCAAACAAGGGGATAACCTGTTTTTGGGAGCTTTCAGTTATATAGGGAATAATGTGACCCTGGGTAATAATGTTAAGATCCACCCTCAGGTTTATGTAGGCGATAATTGTAGCATTGGGGATAACACCATTCTTTTTCCTGGTGTTAAGATCTATGCTGATTGCCAGATTGGAAGCTATTGCACTTTCCATTCAGGAGTAGTGATCGGAAGTGATGGTTTTGGTTTTGCCCCTCAGGAAGATGGATCGTATAAAAAAATTCCCCAGGTAGGAAATGTAATAGTTGAAGATCATGTAGAAATAGGTGCCAATACAACTGTTGATTGCGCTACCATGGGTTCTACTGTGATCAAAGAAGGTGTGAAGCTGGACAATCTTGTGATGATCGCACATAACGTTGAAGTTGGAAAAGACACAGTCATAGCTGGGCAATCAGGAATAGCTGGTTCAACCAAGATCGGAGAAAATGTGATCATGGCTGGACAGGTTGGTTTGGTTGGGCATATCAATATTGCCAACAAAACCACCATTGCTTCAAAATCAGGAGTTAGCAATCATATCAAGGAAGAAGGCACAACGGTATTCGGTTATCCGGCACAGAAAATTCAGGATTACAAGAAGTCGATAGTTGGGTTCAGAAGACTTCCTGACCTTATGCAAAGGGTAAAAGAACTTGAACAAAAAATGGTAAATTTGGCGCCTCCTGCTAAGAATTAGATGAACATTAAGCAACACACAATTAAGGAAATAGTCACGGTAGAAGGAGTTGGTCTTCATACCGGTGCAAATACCAGGATCTCATTTTGTCCAGCAGGACCAGATCACGGCATTGTATTCCAAAGAACAGATCTTGACGGACAACCAGTGGTCGAGGCAAATGCCGACTATGTTGTTGATGTATCAAGAGGAACAACACTTGATAAGAATGGCGCAAAGGTCGGGACAGTCGAACACTTGCTTGCGGCTGTCGTTGGACTGCAGGTTGATAACGTTCTAATAAAAATTGATGGTCCTGAATGTCCTATTATGGATGGAAGTTCAGGCCCCTTCATCGAAGCAATAGAAGCAGTAGGGCTAGAGGAACAGAATGCATTAAGGAACTATTTCGAGGTGCCTCATTCCGTTACCTATAGAGATGAAAAGAACAATGTAGAAATAGCTGCACTTCCCTTGGATGATTACAGAGTCACTGTTATGGTTGACTACAATAGCCCTGTTCTGGGAAGTCAACACGCATCTCTTAATAAGATCGATGATTTTAAAAAGGACATTTCTTCTAGTAGGACATTCTGCTTTCTTCATGAAATAGAAGCTCTTTACAAACAAAACCTGATAAAAGGGGGGGATCTGAACAATGCAATTGTAATTGTAGATAGAGAAGTGAAAGAAGGTGAGTTGGACTACTTGTCTGACCTTCTAAACAAGCCCAAGGTAAGCGTTGCTGAGCAGGGCATACTGAATAATATTGAGCTCAGATATAACAACGAACCAGCAAGGCATAAGCTTCTTGATATGGTGGGAGATCTGGCCCTCGCAGGAAGGCCATTGAAAGCTCAAATCCTGGCCGCAAGACCGGGCCATGCAGCGAATGTAGAATTCGCCAAAATGTTAAAAAAGGTCATGAAGCAAACCTCAGCTTTAGGACCTGAATACGATCCAAAATTGCCTCCTGTTTACGAGGCTCATGAGATCTATAATCTTCTGCCCCACAGGTATCCATTTCAATTGGTTGACAAGATCATTTATCTGGATGATAACAAAGTAGCGGGAGTAAAAAATGTTACGCTTAACGAGCCATTTTTCCAAGGACATTTTCCTGGAAACCCTGTAATGCCTGGTGTATTACAAGTAGAAGCCATGGCACAGGTTGGGGGAATACTGGTATTAGCCATGATCGATAAACCCCAGGAATATTGGGCGTACTTCCTTGGCATCGAAAATTGTAGATTCAAAAAAATGGTAAGGCCCGGTGATACCCTGGTCTTTAAATGTGAATTATTAGGTCCTTTAAAAAGGGGAATCGCCAAAATCCATGGGCAGGCCTACGTTGGTGGCCAATTAGCTTGTGAGGCAGTGGTGATCGCTTCCCTTGTGAAAAAATAGAATGAGCCACCAACCCCTCGCTAATATTCATCCTGATGCTAAGATCGGCCAAGGTGTGGTCATAGAACCATTTGCTACCATCGAAGCAGATGTTGAAATAGGCAACGGTTCCTGGATCGGGCCCAATGCCGTTATTGGAAACGGTGCTCGGTTGGGGAAAAATGTAAAGGTTTTTGCAGGAGCGGCGATTTCAGGTATCCCTCAGGATCTTAAATTCGGTGGTGAGGTAACTACCTGCGAAGTAGGTGACAACACGGTTATTCGGGAGTTTGTCACCATAAGCAGGGGAACCGATGACAGGGACAAAACCGTGATTGGAAAAGATTGCCTTCTCATGGCATATGTGCATGTTGCCCATGATTGCATTATTGGTGATAACTGCATTTTGGTCAATAGTGTTCAGGTAGCTGGACATGTAGTGATCGATGACTTTGCTATCATTGGAGGTACTACGGCCGTTCACCAATTTGTTAGAGTTGGAGCGCATGCCATGATCGCCGGGGGATCACTGGTAAGGAAAGATGTTCCTCCCTACATTAAAGCAGGAAGAGAACCACTTGCTTATAGCGGAGTTAACACTGTTGGGCTTAGGAGAAGAGGATTTTCCAATGATAAGATCTCTGAGATCCAGGAAATGTACAGGCTTGTATACCAAGATGGTCTCAACAATACCAAGGCTATAGAAAACATGAAAAAGGATATTCCCGAATCGCCTGAGAGGGCTGCGGTCATATCCTTCATCGAAACGTCTGAGAGAGGCATCACCAAGGGTTATACCCAATCCATGAAATGATACTAAGGGCCATTGAGCTCTCAAAGAGGTACGGTAACCAAAGGGTTATTGATAAATTCTCCTACGAATTCCAATCCGGCAACCAATATGCAATTACCGGACCTAACGGATCCGGGAAATCCACCCTTCTCAGCTTAATTACAGGTGTCCTACCGCCTTCCAAAGGAAAGATTGAGCTTGAAAACAGTGCAGGATTTATTGATCCGGATTCATGGTATAGGCACATCAAGATCTCGGCTCCCTATATGGACCTGATCGAGGACCTGAGCATTTGTGAAACACTGGAGTTTTATCAAAAATTCAAATCGCTTAAAAAACAGCTAAGCTGCTCAGAGTTTTGTGAGTTCATTGAACTAAAAAATGCAGGAAGCAAACTCATAAAAGAACTCTCTTCCGGTATGGTTCAAAGGATAAAACTGGGCCTTGCAATTTTAGCTCAGGGCGAAGTCCTTTTGTTGGATGAACCTTGCTCCAACCTGGATAAGGATGGTTTTCAATGGTATTCCAAACTGATAAAAGAACAGGACCAACAATTGGTGATCATTTTTTCGAATGATCACAGAGAATTCAAGCATTGTGAAAAAGTCATTGATCTTAACTCAATCAGGTCTTAGCCAGATCATTCCCTGGTAAAAATCGAGAGATCAGCAATGAAAGCGTGATCACCAACCCACTTCCGATCACATTGTACCATAGGTAAGCTATTTCCCCGCTATAGTTAAAATAAAGGCTAAACACAGTTAATTGGGCTATGATCCCAGCCAGAAAAACAGCGGTGTTCTTAAGGTTTCTAAATACCAGGGCTGTGATGAATATACCAAGGATAGTCCCATAAAATATGGAGCCAAGAATATTGATTGCTTCGATCAGATTCTCAACCAAATGGGCGAAAAGGGCAAACATGATAGCCATAATTCCCCAGATAGCTGTAAATACCTTAGAAGACTGCAAATAGTGATGATCGCTTCCATTTGGATTTATGGCTCTCTTATAAAAATCCATGGTAGTTGTAGAACCCAGGGCATTCAGTTCGCCTGAAGTGGAAGACATGGCTGCAGAGATGATCACAGCGATCAAAAGGCCAATAATTCCATGGGGTAGGAAGCCTAAAATGAAACTCAGAAAAACAAAATCTGAATCCTTGGCCTGAGCGTCCTCAGTACTGAATTCAACCAGTTCCTTGGCCCGGTCCCTGAGGGCAAGACTTTCACTCTGAAGGTTTTGGATTTTTTCAACTGTTTCTTTAGAGGGGCTACCATGATCTTTCTCCTCTTCTACAAATAAGAAGAGGGCCTCTTTTTTATCCTTAAATACAGCAGCATGTTTATCCTGAAGCTCAACGATCTCCCTTTTGGATTTTCCATCCGGTAAGTCGTTAATTAAATTCTCATTGAAAAGTAAAGGTGGTTGATAAAATTGGTAGAACACGAAAACCATGACTCCCGTAAGCAGAATAAGAAACTGCATTGGCACTTTTAGGACCGCATTGAACATAAGTCCCAACCGGCTTTCAGTTGTCGATTTCCCGCCGATATATCTTTGTACCTGGCTCTGATCGGTCCCGAAATAAGCCAGGGCTAAAAAGAATCCACCCGTGATGCCCGACCAAAATGTATAACGAGTGCCCGGATCAAAAGAGAAATCCACAATATTAAGCTTTCCCATTTTTCCTGCGATGGACATGCTCTCCATCATTCCGATCTCTTTTGGCAACAAAGCCAGGATCATAAAAAAGGCTAAGCCCATTCCGAAAAGAATTACGGCCATTTGCCATTTCTGAGTTAAACTAACTGCTTTAGTTCCTCCTGACACTGTATAGATAACAACTACTATGCCCACAACGAGAATGGTCAAGCTTAGGTCCCAACCCAAAATGGTGGAAAGGATGATCGCGGGAGCATAAATGGTTATCCCTGCGGCGAGTCCTCTTTGCATCAGAAATAAAAAGGCTGCCAACAACCTAACCCTAAGATCAAAGCGGTTTTCCAGGTACTCATAGCTTGTATATACCTTCAGTTTATAATAAAGAGGAATGAAAACCGCCGACACCACTATTATGGCCAAAGGTAAGCCTAGGTAATTCTGGACAAAGGCCATTCCGCTTTCATAAGCCTGACCCGGAGTAGATAAAAATGTTATTGCGCTGGCTTGGGTGGCCATGACTGAAAGCCCGATAGTCGCCCATTTCATTTGCTTTCCACCTAGCAAATAATCATTCAGGTCTTTCGACTTTCTTGTTTTCCAGATTCCATAACCCACAATTAAGCCGAGGGTTCCGGATAACACAAACCAATCCAGTAAACTCATGAGAAATAAAAGCCCATTAGTTTAAACAGTAAAACCAAGCCAGCGAGAACTCCCAAAACAAAGAGGTACATGTGATTCCAGCTTTTGAAAAAGGGAGGCTTATCGTTTTGGTGTTCCATTCTGAGTTTTACTTGCTGAAATCAAATTTGCGAATAATCGATAGGCTCCAGGTACTCCCGCAGGTAGTTGTCTGAACCAACTAATCCCAGAATAAATGAAGTATCCATCTCCCGATTTTGCTACCAATAAGGATCCTTTACTGCTCTCCTCTCTTGGGTCTGCCATTTCTAACAAAGCTTTATACTCGGGGCCCCACTCATTTGGAAAGTATAGGCCTCTTTCCTGTACCCAGCCGTCAAAATCTTTTTTTGTGATGGCATTTGGCAGATTAAAAACCGAATGGGTAGGCTCCAGGATATTAACGGAGGCATATTCATCAGTCACTCTATCTCTTGAGATCTTGATCTTGTATGGTCCGATCTCGTCGGTTACTAAACCATAACTTACATTATACTGAAATAGTACAGTTCCTCCCCTGTTTACATATGCGTCCATGTACTTACCGATATCCTTCAACCAGGGATTGGTATTGAAAGCTCTTACCCCAAATACTATTGCATCGAATCTGTGGATCTCTTTATCAAAAAAATCTTCCTTTTGAAGGTATTGGACCTTGCAACCCATTTGTTCCAGACTTTGAGCAATCTCATCTCCCGCCCCGTCAACATATCCGATCAAGTTTGAAAATGTCTTGATATCTGCCCTTACAAATTGAGATGAGTTTTTAATTACAGCGGTTTGGGTATTGATATGTTCATGTTCAATGACCACCCTGCATAGATCATATTGCTTTCCATTTAACTCACTGATTATTCCCGCCTTAACGATCTGAGCCTTTTTTGGAGGAGTAACATTGAATTTAACTCTTCGCTCCTCGCCAGGCTCCATGTCTATTTCGAGCGAACCTGGTTCAACTTTCCAATCTTTTGGAAGATCTAACCGAATTGATAAATCGGAGGTTTTGGAAAAAGCATTTACCTGGATTTCAATTTCCTTTTGCTCAGGACTACCAAATATTGTGTTCTTATTCGTAAAACAAGTAACAACCGGCGGTACAACTGTTAAGTCCCTTTGAAGCTCTCCCCTAACCCTGTCGCGCCACTTATATCTACCCGGAACCTTATAGGTTATTTCTTCTCCTGAAATATCAAAAACAAACTCAAATAGGATGTCCGGATCATTTTCAGGCTTTCCTATCATCTGCTGATCACGGATATCGAACCTTCCCTTCAACAGTGGATTCCTTAACCAATATGGATTGGAATAAGGAATTCCTTTCTTCAACTTAAGGGTATCATTCAACTCCATAGTTTCATTGAAACTCAATACTTTATTGGGTTTCAAGTCAAGTCCAACGGCATCGCATTTAATGGATTTTAGAAGGATCGGATTCCCTAACCTTTGAATGGCAGTAAACTGAAAAGGATAAGAATTTCCAGGCACCAAGGCATAGTTTTCACCTAGTCCTTCGAACCAAAGCCCAAGGCAATCGAAAATGATCTCATCAACCTCAGAAAGTTTTTGATTTTTCCAGGGATCAGGTTCTAAGCCTTTGATCGATTTCCGAATGGAAACAAGTTTTTCTAAGGATTTATCCGGACTGGTGAAGTCATAGCCGTCTATCAACTCCTGGATCTCTTTTTCAATCCCTTTTGCTCCCTTTATCCTATTCCAGGAAGTATTGATCCCTTCGAAAGGATCACTTTTAGCCTCATCACCATCGATCTGGTCAAGATATTCTATATCTGTACCCCTTGCATTCAATCTACCAAATCCCTGGCTCTTATGCTTACTCCTGCTTTGACTGGCTATTTCGCCATAGCTTTTTCCTAATAGCGGATCGAACTCCCCGGTTTCCATTTCCAACAAGCCTGTTTTATCAAAATCTCGTCTTCCATAAAACCACCAGGAGGTATTAAAGAATATCCGTCGAGCCTGCCAGGGTTCAACATATTTTAGTTGGGAAGGAAATGCTTTTGGATCCCCGGATAGCTTAAACGCTTCCTTTGCCAGCAGGGCCGAGGATACATGGTGACCATGGGTCCTTACAGTGGTATCTGGTTTAAATCGGGTAATGATAACATCGGGTTTCAGTTGTCTGATAATCCATACAACATCAGCAAGGATGGAATCCTTCCCCCAAATTCTCATGGTTTCAGAGGCGGTCTTGGAATAACCAAAATCAAAGGCACTGCTAAAGGCCTGCTCACCTCCATCGGTCTTCCTCGCTTCCAATAGTTCCTGAGTTCGGATCAGACCCATCCATTGATATTTTTCCGGTCCTATAAGGTTTTGACCCCCATCTCCTCTGGTTAAGGATAAGTAGGTTGTCTTCATTTTCCTCTTGTTTGAGAAATACGTGATCATGCTTGTATTCTCATCATCCGGATGAGCAGCCACATATAGGACGCTTCCTAAAACCTTGAGTTTTTCCATTTTGGCTAATATCCTTGCCGAATTCATGTCGGAGGTATATTGACCCATGCCTGTAAGAGGAAGGGCAAGGCTGAGAAGAACGATTATGAATTTAATCCTCATTATAGTTTCTGATATCAAGGGCGCAAATTTTGAAATATAGGAAGAGAATAAAAACCAATGAGGAAAATAAACAGCCATTCCGTCGTGAAAAGGCAAAAAAGGAGGAATCAGCGCAAGGAAATAAGGTATAGAAAGACGAAATAAACCGTTTATGTAAAACACACCGAAAAACATAGTTCCTTGATCAAATCCTTTGAAATTTGAATAAAGAATAGTACGAATTGGAATCCATAATTAGCTTAAAAGGGATTAATAAATCCTACAAGACGGGCCTAAAAGACCTTCACGTTCTCAAAAATGTAGAAATGGATATACATGCTGGAGAACTGGTCAGTATCATGGGTTCTTCAGGGTCTGGGAAGTCCACGCTGTTGAATATCCTTGGAATCCTTGATTCGTCTGATTCAGGAGAATACAAACTTGCGGGCACCCCAATCGCAGATCTTACCGAAACCAAAGCGGCTCAATTAAGAAACAAATTCATTGGTTTTATTTTCCAAAGCTTTAACCTACTCTCCTTTAAAAATGCCATGGAGAATGTGGCTCTTCCCCTTTACTATCAGAAAATTAGCAGGAAGAAAAGAAATGCAATAGCAAGAGATCTTCTTGAAGAAGTGGGACTCGGAGATTGGTGGCATCATTTTCCAAATGAATTATCAGGCGGTCAAAAGCAGAGAGTTGCTATTGCAAGAGCTTTGATCACCAAACCAAAACTCATCCTCGCTGATGAGCCTACTGGTGCGCTTGATTCTACCACTTCCCATGAAGTAATGGGAATCCTAAAAAGAATGAATGAGCAGGGTATGACCGTGGTGATCGTGACACATGAGAACGACATTGCTGATGAGACTCAAAGAGTCATCCGATTGAAAGATGGGGTAATCCAAAATGAAGAGGTTCATGTTTGATCTGGACAAATGGCAGGAGATCTTCTTCACGATCCGGCAAAATAAGCTCAGGACCTTCCTGACGGCATTTTCTGTAGCCTGGGGGATTTTTATGCTCATCCTTTTGCTAGGAGCAGGTTCGGGTTTGCTCAATGGCGTTAAACAAGAGTTTGCCGGTGATGCAGTAAACGCTATTTGGGTTCGCCGAGGACAAACCAGCATTCCTTATAAAGGGATGAAATCAGGCAGAAGGATTCAGTTTACAGACCAGGATCATCAGGCCATTGTTGACCACGTGGATGGCGCGGAAGAGATCACAGCCAGGTATCATGTTTGGCAAGAAACCTCTGTACGCTATAAAAAAAGGTATTCTTCTTTTGGGATCCTTGCTTGCCACCCCGGCATGCCAAGTGCTGAAAACATAAAAATGGATTTGGGCAGATTCATTAATGATGGGGACGTGGAGGAAAAACGAAAGGTTGCTGTCTGCGGAAGGTTTGTTGTTGATGCACTCTTCTCAGATGTCCCCAATCCTGTAGGTGAACAGATCCAGATTAACGGAATTCCTTATACGGTAATTGGAACCTTCGACGATGAAGGAGGTCAGCATGATGTAAAGAGGATCTATATTCCGATAACTACGGCTCAGCTGGCCTATGGGGCAGGCAATACTATTCATGAAGTAGTGTTTACAACAGGACAAGTCGACATTGATGAAAGCAATAACATCAAAGCTGCTACCAAGAAGTTGATGAAGGAGCGGCATATGATTCATCCCGATGATGAGCGAGCTCTAAGGATCTACAGCAATCAGGAGGAATATCAAAAAGTCATGAACCTATTCTCAGGGATTAATATATTCATTTGGATGGTCGGAATTGGGACCATCATAGCTGGGGTTGTGGGGATCAGCAATATCATGCTCATCGTTGTAAAAGAAAGGACGAAAGAAATAGGAGTCCGAAAAGCTATGGGAGCCACCTCATCTTCAATAATTTCCCTGATCCTACAGGAATCTGTGGTGATCACCTTTTTCGCAGGATATTTTGGCCTCCTTTTCGGGGTAGGCCTAATAGAATTGATCAGTTGGAGTTTAGAAGAATTTCAGGTTCAGTCTGAGTTCTTTAGAAACCCGGAGATCGATCTGAAAACAGCTTTAACAGCCAATTTGCTATTGGTATCCGCTGGAACTCTTGCAGGTTTTTTCCCTGCAAGAAAAGCAGCTTCGGTTAATCCAATTGTAGCACTAAGAGACGAATAATGTTCGATTACGATAAGTGGCAAGAGATCTTTCATACCATAAGCAAGAATAAGCTTAGAACCGCATTAACCATGTTCGGTGTATTCTGGGGGATTTTTATGCTCCTGGTTCTACTGGGTTCGGGCGCAGGGCTAAAGAATGGAGTTGATAGGGATTTTTCTGGCCGAGCTAAGAATTCAATCTTCATGTGGACCCAAAGAACCACCATGGCACATAAGGGATTTCAACCAGGCAGATGGTTCAGATACAATAATTCGGATAGAGAAGCTCTTTTGGCCAATATCCCTGAAATGGGATACCTGGCTCCAAAAAATCAATTGGGAGGATGGCAAGGGGCAAATAATGTATCGAGAGGAGCAAAAACCTCCGCCTTTGATGTATACGGAGATTATCCTGATTTCCAGCATCTCAAGTACATGAAATTTCCAAAAGGTCGTTTTATCAATGACCTGGATATTAAAGAAAAGAGGAAAGTAGTAGTAATTGGAAAGGCAGCTTTGGACGTTCTTTTTGAGCCAGGGGAAGAGCCTATTGGCGAGTACCTTAAGATCAATGGAGTGTTCTTTGAAGTGATTGGAGTCTTTGAAAGTTTTGCTACTGGTCAAAACAAAATGCAGGAAGAATCAAGTCTGCATGTACCCTTCTCTACTTTCCAAACAGCATTTAATTATGGAGATAGGATAGGTTGGTTTGCCATGGCACCAAAGGATGGGATCCCTGTAGAGGTTCTTGAGGAAAAAGCAAGAAAGCTCCTTATGGAAAGGCATAATATCCATCCGGAAGATGTCAGCGCGATTGGCTCATTCAATCTTGGCAAAGAGTATCAAAAGATCCAAGGGCTTTTTACAGGAATAAATATTTTCATCTGGATAGTAGGTATTGGAACTCTATTGGCCGGGGTAATCGGAGTTAGCAATATCATGCTAATTGTTGTAAAAGAAAGAACGAAAGAAATTGGAATCAGGAAATCCATTGGTGCCAGCAGTTGGTCTATCGTTTCCCTTGTGCTCCAAGAATCCATAGTCTTAACAGCCTTTGCAGGCTACATAGGACTTTTAATAGGAACAGGCCTACTTGAAATGATCAGCTCTTTACTAGAAGGGCAAGATACAGGCATGTTTACCAGACCAGAGATCGATTTTGGAATAGCGATCTGGTCCTTGGTCATCTTAGTATTTTTTGGCGCACTTGCAGGTCTGATACCGGCAAGAAAAGCAGCCAGCGTTAACCCAATTGAAGCTTTAAGAACCGAATGAAAAAGATAATGCGTAAAATTTTTGGAATACTATTAGTTCTTTTCTTGTTCGTCAGTTTTTTCGGTGGAGGCTATTACCTCTACCAGAAATCAGAGGAACCACCAACGGTCTTTGAATCGGATTCACCTTTCCATACGGATATAGTATTGAAAACCGTAGCTACAGGATCTATAGTTCCAAGGAAAGAGATCGAATTGAAATCACAAGTTTCAGGGGTGGTTGAAAAACTATATGTAGAACCGGGAAATATGGTGAAGGAAGGGGATCTGATTGCTAAGATCAAGATCATTCCTGATGTGGTTGCCTTGAATAATGCCCAAAACAGGTTGGAAACAGCTATTATTAACTATAAGAATGCTGAAAAGGAATTAACACGCCAGAAAGAACTTTATGACCAAAAGGTGATCTCAGAATTCGATTACAATCAATTCCTCCTTCAATTCAACCTTTCAAAGCAGGATGTTGAAGCAGCTGAAAACAATCTTGAACTTGTAAAAGAGGGAGCTTCAAAAAAAACAGGGAATGTATCTAACCTGGTTCGTTCTACCTCTTCAGGAATGATTCTCGACGTCCCAGTGGAAGAAGGAAACTTTGTGATCGAAACCAATACCTTCAATGATGGCACCACCATTGCCTCCGTTGCTAACATGAGTGAAATGATCTTCGAAGGAAAGGTTGATGAATCAGAAGTAGGAAAGATCCGGGAAGGAATGGACCTTCTTTTAAAAATTGGAGCTCTTGAGGATCTTAGTTTTCATGCTAAACTTGAATACATCTCTCCCAAGGGAATCGAAGAGGAAGGTGCTATTCAATTTGAAATAAAAGCTGCCGTAGAATTAAAAGAAGGAACCTTCTTAAGAGCCGCATACAGTGCAAATGCTGATATCGTTTTGGATAGCAGGGACAGCACTTTAGCCATTAAGGAGAAGTGGCTGAAATTCGATGACGGTAAGCCTTATGTAGAGATTGAAACCTCGGAACAGGTATTTGAAAAAAGAACTGTTGAAACAGGTTTATCCGATGGTATCAATGTGGAAGTTGTTTCAGGGCTTAGCCTTGATGAAAAGATCAAATCGGGCGAGGTAAGCATGTAGTAACCTCTTTCTAATCCTTAAAGAAAATTTAACACTGGATTGCTTGGTAGTTGAGCAACTGCTGAGTTTTTTTGCTCCACTCTATGCAATTCGGATTCATAGATCTATTGACCCTCCTTGGGGCCCTTGGATTCTTCATCTATGGAATGAAGGTCATGAGCGAGGGTATCCAAAAAATTGCCGGGAATAGACTCAGGTCCATTCTTTCTTCCATGACCGATAACCCCCTTTCCGGGATCCTTACCGGGCTTGGTATAACCTCTTTAATTCAGTCTTCTTCTGCTACAACCGTAATGGTGGTTAGCTTCGTGAACGCCGGCTTACTTAATCTAAGGCAGTCCATAAGAGTTATCATGGGTGCAAACATTGGTACAACCATGACGGCTTGGTTGATCTCGATTGTCGGATTTTCTAAGGTGAGCCTTGATGCTTATTCTCTACCGATCATTGCTTTGGGTTTCCCTCTACTCTTCTCCAAGAAATCCAATTATCGGCATATGGCCGAATTCCTAATCGGCTTTGCATTATTGTTTATGGGACTTTCCGCATTAAAGAATTCCGTCCCGGAATTGACAGTAACTCAACTAAGCTATTTAAGGGAACTTGAAAACCTGGGCTTTGTTTCTACCCTGCTCTTTGTTGGAATTGGAACTCTGCTGACGATAATCATTCAATCCTCAAGTGCCGCAATGGCCTTGACCTTGGCTTTGTGTGCTCATGGCTTGCCTGTTGAACTTGGTGCTGCAATCGTAATGGGCGAAAACATTGGTACCACAATCACAGCTAACCTAGCAGCTCTTATCGGGAATACTGCCTCAAAGAGGTCTGCCAGAGCTCATTTTATTTTCAATGTATTTGGAGTGATCTGGCTTTTAGTGATCTTCCAGTTGTTTGTTCATGGCGTCGGGAACTTCGCCTCTTCAATGGGTTGGTGGGCTGATCCATTTAAAAATCCCTACGACCAGGAAGCCGTAACGAGAACTCTCGCCCTGTTTCATACTTCTTTCAATATTATCAATACCCTTTTATTGGTATGGTTCATTCCATACATCGAAAAGGCGGTTACTCTAATGGTACCTGAAAGAAGTGAACCCGACAAAGGACTGAAATACTTGTCTTTTGAACTTCTTGATACGCCAGAATTGGCTTTATCAGCTGTAAGAAATGAGATCTTTAGGTACCTGGATGTAATTAAAAAAATGTTCAATGACTTGAATTCACTAACTGCTGGAGGAAAGAAGCAAAAACCATCCAAGAAGCTTGAAAAAATCAAGAAATCAGAGGATTTGGTAAACGTTATTCACAAGGGAATGACCAATTATTTAGTACGACTGAATCAAAAACCTTTGAGTGAAGAAATTGCCCAAAGGGGACAAATGTATTTTAGCATCAGCCATAATCTTGAGAATATTGGAGATCTCATCCATTCCATAGCATCTAATCTGAGCAAGCAGATCGACAATGAGGTCAAACTCCCAAAAGACTATAGAACCTCTCTTGAAAGTTTTATTAATGCCGTCTCAGACCAAATAAGCATTATCTCAGATCAGTTCGGCAATGAAAAAGAAGTTGACCGGGAAGATCTTATCCATGCCTTAAATCTCCTGAAGGAATCTGAGATCTTTCAAATAAAGCCAGCCATTTACGATGATCTGGAAAAAGGAAAATATTCGATTGACACCGGTTTGGAGCTAACCCGACTACTCATGTGGGCTGAGCAAATCAGTTTCAAGGTAGATAATATTCTAAAGGTGCTGATAAAGAATCCTCTCAAGCCAGAGGAGATAGATTAAATACTCGAATTTGGACTAAACTCAAAAGGCATGGCCGAACAATCAAATACCGGACAGTCATCAATTCCACTCTTTCTATACTTCCGCTTTAGTTTTCGTTTTCTCTTCTTCATGCTTTTTGATTGCCCGTATTTGGGCTTACATGAAGTTAGAAAAGGCCCTGGAAGCAGGATTGCCAGGATCAATAATACCGATGCATACTTCAAATGGGGCCTAGTCATAATATTTCTGAGCAGTAGAAAGACTTGAAATATAGTCCAGCGTATGAAAAGTAAAAAATCCTGTGTTTCCGGCTTTTACATCAACATTGATCTGATAATCCTTTTTCTCTCCATTCTTGGATTTAAACACCTCCAATTTTAACTCCTGAGGTCCTTCAGGAACCGTAATTCTGGCATATTCAATTGAATGTGGAAGCGTTTGCCAGTTCCGGGTATCAGCCTGCTCAGAAGCATAACTGTATATTGCCATGGCTAATGCTGCCCCTTGATTGTCATTGTCCCGTAATGCCTTTTCTGCGGCTTTCTTTAAAGCAACCCTTAGGATAGCCTGCCCCATTTCCAAAAGCATCCTTTGGTTCAAAACCTTGAATGAAACCGCATTGATGTTCTCTGCTTTTTCCAGATTCACCTTGTTTTGGCCAGAGCTTAATTCCGCATGTTGAAAGACCTTCCTTCTTTCCACATATTTTGGGAAAGCAATCTTGAATGTCCTTAGATCGGTCAGAGAATTGTATTCGTCGGAATTGACATAAAAGGGAAAAAGAAGGTCGAACTCATCGTTTTTGAAGTAAACTAGATTCCTTTTTCCAGATTGAGGAACAACAATGAACGATATCTCCCATGAATCTTTTACTGGCCCCAGGCCATTATGCCAGAAAAGAACAACCTGGGAACTATCTTTTGGAAGAGCGGGAGGTGCCTTCATGTTGTATTTCTTTTCAAACCTTTCACGCTCCTGATCAAAACCCATTTGCCTTGCTGTTCTTAACAGATCTTTCTTGAGCTGAACTGGAGTACCCATTTTAAAGAATTTCGAATAATCTTCTTCATAGACCTTCGCAGCATTCCTATAAGCAATGAAAGCATTATTGATATCTCCCTGGGCATCGTAGATCAATCCCATTAGAAGATTTACAAAAGCATCTCTATTGAACTTTTGCTCGTTGCTGTACTTGTCATCCAATTGATTTAAAAGGATCTCCATCCTTCTGACCTCAACCATAGCCTCTTCATATCGGCCCAGTTTCATAAAATTTAGGGCCTTGAAATACAAAACGTATAGATGTTCCTGATCTTCACCAATGTAAAGAGTTGTTGAGGAATTTACGAGATAGGTCTTTAGGATATCGCCGGCATTTTTCCTTTCATCCTCATGGAAGATATAGGCCTTCTCAAACCATTCATTGCTTTCTTCATAGTCTCCTAAAAGAGAGGTAATTGTTCCCATATTAACAAAATGAAGAAACCTCTCTCTTCCATTTTCGGCTTTGGAATTTTTTTGAAGAAGGTGTTTGGCTTTATCCAGATCACCGGTTTCATAGGCCTGGTTGAACTCCAGATTCCTTTGATAATAGGAAAGGCAGGAGCTTAATAAGGGAACTAAGAATACCCAAAGAGGGGCCTTGAGCAACCTCCCCATTGTGTTGGCTAGTTTCTTACGTATTTTTTGATCTCCTTGTCTCCAATCCAGACCTTCTCGTTGGTCTCAAGGTCGGCCAGTTCAAGGTTGACCTTATAAAAAACGATCTTCTCCTTTTTATAGGAATCCGTAATGGAGGTCATTACACCGAATAGCATATAATCAGCACCGACCTCTTTGCCCCACTTCTTGGCCGTCTCTTCTGAAGAGAATTCGTTCTGCTCAGATCTTTCCTGTCTTAATTGCTCCCTAAGTCTCGGATCCTGTACCACCCTTACTTTTCCGGAATTCACAAACTCTCTTTCAAGATCCTTGATGAAGGTTTCAGGATCAATATGTTCAGAGGTTTTGTTGGCCACATGTCCAATTATTACTACTGGTTTCTTTCCATTCTTTTCCTGGAATTCAGAAAGCCATGGTCTTGATAGAACATCTTGAGACATGGCAATAGCAATTTCCTTGGAATCGGTGTCATTCCACCTTCCAGAAAGGTCTTTTTGGGTGTCAGAGCTTACCCTGGTAACCTTCCTGGAACAGGAAACACCCATAAAAAGGGTTGCAATAAATAACAGTAAAAGTGACTTCCTCATCTTAATCTTTTTCAAGTAAATCCAAGTTCCATGCCAATTAAGAAGGCTAGAACTTAACTATGGCTCTTATGTTAAGGAACCTCTGTGATAAATTGTTTGGAATTGCGTAAAAATTGCCATTGACATCCTGGATCCAAAGAAAAGAAACAGTATTGTTGGCAGCAATCAAATTCAGGATTTCAGCCCCTAACCAAACTGATTTTATTCCTACCCCTTCCAGGTAATCAGGACGGATCACAAAGATCTTTGAGAATCCAATATCAACTCTTCTGTAGTCGGGTCCAGGAAATGCTTGTCGGGTGGCCAGATTTCCTGGAGGACCAAAAGGCAATCCGGTTCCATAAACCAAATTTAGATACATCCTTACGGAAGGGTTATTTGGCAAATGATCCTGGAAGAATATTCCAATGTTCAATCGCTGATCTGAAGGTCGCCTGATCCATTCCCTTCTATCGCCCTCAACATTTTCTCTTGCCGTAAGAAGGCCCAAACTGAACCAGGATTCAGCTCCTTTGATAAACTCTCCGCCTACCCGAAAGTCAAATCCAGCATGATATGCCTTCGCAATATTATCACCATAATAGCGGATCCTGATATTATCGATATCGTAAGGGATCACATCGTCCAGGACCTTATAATAAGCTTCACTAGTTAAGTGGAAGGGCCTGCCCCAGGCCTCGAACTTATAATCAAACCCACCAATGAATTGGATGGATCTCTGGGCTTTGATGTTTGGATTGATCTGGCCAAAGAAATCCCTCATCTCCCTATAGAATGGAGGTTGGTTATAAACTCCAGTGGCAACTCTGAAAACAAAATCCTTTTCCCATTTTGGTTTCCAGGCGTACTGGATTCTTGGACTGACCAGAAATTGCCCACTATAAGACCAATAGTTTGTTCTTAATCCATAAACCAGGTTGTGGGTTTGCTTGAATTTGATGGTATGTTGCGCATAAGCTTCAACTCTGAAGGTTTCCAGATCATTCTCGCTTTTTACACGATCCGTGATGGTTACAAATCCGGAAGAATCAATGAAGCTGTATTCGTTTAATTTGTCCTGGATATCTTCATAGGTATATCTTAGCCCAAACTCAACCTCCTGATTATAAGTGGGCTTCCAAAAGTTTCGAAGAACTCCTGAATAAAACCAAGCATCCAGGGCGTTCCTGCCATAATTGAAGAGGGTACCCACTCCCCTTTCAGAAACGCATTCATTGAAATTATTTGCTCCCAAGTTGGTATTCACGTCACAAAGCCTGTAGCCAGCCTCCAAGTCCTGATTTTCTCTTTCTCGAGTAAGAACCAAAGATTGTGTAAGGACACTTTTGAATTTCTTAGAAAAATGGTGACTTAGATTGACTCCAGTCTGGTAGGTGTCATACCTCATTTCCTCGGTTCCTAAAAAGGCAACAAAAAGTCTAAGAACATCGGAAAGGGTCCCAAAACTGGTTTCCCTGCTTTGCGGAAATACCTGGAATCTGTTCCGGGCATAACCATTGAACCAGCCGATCTTAGTTCGACCACCAGGATAAACCGAATCGGGTTTCGATAATTTATAAGATATATAGGATTGGATATCAGTATACCTTGGAAAATACTCCCCCTCAGTGGGAAGGGTATTCAATAAAAATTCCATCCTTCTGTGCCGAATTCCTGTGACGTGGCTTAGTCTTTTGTTCTTCGATGACCCCTCAATGTGAAAGCTTCCTCCCAATAATCCTGCAGATACTGAACCGGCAAATTTTTGGGGCTCCTTGTATTCAACTGCTAGCACGGAACTCAGCTTATCGCCATATCTGGGCTCCCAACCTCCCGCATAGAATTTCACGCTGGAAGCCATATCCGGATTCACAAAATTCATTCCCTCCTGCTGACCTGACCTTACAAGGAAAGGCTTATATATAAGCATATCATTAACGTAGATCAGGTTCTCATCGTAATTTCCTCCTCGAACCCTATACTGTGAGGTAAGCTCACTGGATTGAGAAACTCCTGGAAGTGTAGCCAATATCCTGGAGATATCCTGATCAGGGCTGGGAATGGTTTGGGCAATTTTTGGATTGATTGCAGTGATGGATACCCGGTCTCTTACATCTTCCTGCAAGTCAGCCACGACCTCAACCTGTTCAAGCTGCTTGGTATTCAACTCCATTGTTACCTCTCGGAAAACTGTATCTCCAGCTACAAGGTCAACAACAAAAAGGGCATCCTTGTATCCTACAAAGCTGCATTTGAATTGAATTTGTTCACCTGGTTCTGTTTTGAATGTGAATTTTCCCTCGGAATTTGATGAAACTCCCTTTTGCTTGTCGGTCCTTACAACATTGGCAAAGGCTACTTCTTCTCCCTTTGAATTCTTTATAAGGCCCGTCAACCAGGCCTTGTTTTGTCCGAATACAGAATTTCCGGAAATTAAAAGAAGAGATATCGCCAGAGCGATAAAGGAGGATCTCATATGCTTTTTAAGCCATGACCTGTCCTCTGGACAAGCCTTTCAGGTATTTTATTTCTTGGGAAGGGTCAGAGGCTTTGAAAATTGAACTTCCGGCCACAAGCACATCTGCTCCGGCATCGATCAGCTCCTGGGCATTTGATCGGCCCACTCCCCCATCAACTTCAATGTAGCAGTTGCTATTTACCTCATCCAGCATTTTTCTCAATTTTCTGACCTTTTCAACGGCTGAAGGTATGAAAGATTGCCCTCCGAATCCCGGGTTGACAGACATGATCAAAACAAGATCCAGATCATTCAAAACGCTTTCAATTGAGCTTAGAGGTGTATGTGGATTCAAAACAGCTCCAGCCTTGACACCATTATCTTTGATAGCATACAAAACTCTATGAAGGTGAACGGTGGATTCCACCTGAACAGAGATAACCTCTGGATTTGATTTGGCAAATTCGTCGATATAGCGTTCAGGCTTATCGATCATTAGGTGTATGTCCAAAGGCTTTTGGGCATGCTTTGCCATGGCATCAATTATTGGAAAGCCAAATGAAATATTCGGAACAAAATTTCCATCCATTACATCCAAATGAAACCAGTCTGCATCACTGGCATTAATCATTTCAACTTCCTCTTTAATTCTTGCAAAATCGCATGCAAGCATTGAGGGTGCAATCAAGGTTTCACCATTCATGGTGCAAAAGTACCAGTTTGTGGGTTTCTGAACCTTTGTTAGACTGAATTTGAACTATGATCAATCCATCATTCCTAGGAAATAAAGCTGCGGGGAAAATATCATAGATCCTTTGAACCTGATAACTAAGGCTTGCTATCTTTTTTCCATCGCTTTGATAGGTACTTATCTCAACCTTTGTATCAAGCAGGTCAGTATTCCAAACCATATTCAATGGAGATGGGAAAATGGTTGGGCCGTAATTATATACATAGGGATTAGGAAAGATCCTTACCAGGTCCTGAACCGTACCAAGGTCCTTCAGGATGTCTTCAAAATCCGGGATCCCATGGCCAATCGAATCATTGGGCTGATTGTAATTTGTAGAGCTTCTTAAGATCCTATCTCTGAGACCATAATTCGTGGTTCTTTTTGTTAAAAGGGGCCATAAACAAGCCGCGTACCCGGCAATTACAGGGGCGGAAAAGGATGTCCCATTTCCCCTGGCAACGACATCATTAGGATAAATAACTGCCGTTCTTTCTCCCATTGCAACTATTTCAGGCTTGGTTCTTCCATCTGCTGTGGGCCCTAATGAACTGAATCCCGAACGAAGCCCAAAAGAATCTACAGAGCCAACAGTTAAAATTGAATCCGTATCTGCCGGTGTTCCTATGGTATTCCAGGATCGGGCTCCGTCATTTCCACCACTGGTAACACAAAGGATACCCTTTCTATGTGCAAAGGTTGAGGCTCTTGAAATATAACTTGTACTGCCACCCATATCTGAAGGAGAATAATCAGCGACCACCGTATCATCAAAGGTCTTGTAAGTAAGAGAGGTGTTTATGATATCTGCTCCCAAAGAATCAGCCTTTTCAGCTGCAACCAGCCAATTGATCTCTTCTGCTCTTGTTTCAGAATTAACATCTTCTGTCCTAAAAAGGAGATATTCCGCTGCAGTTGCCATACCGGTATATTCAGATCCTTTTTCTGCTGCCATTATCGACAAGACTAAAGTTCCATGCCTATGCTCTTCGTAAATATCATTACCTGGATCCACCATATCAGCAGAGTATACAATACCTCCACGTTGTCGCAGGTTTTCGAAGGCGACCATGCTATCAACATTGTCGAAACCGGCATCGAATACCGCCACCATCATCCCCGACCCCCTGTATCCCATATCATGAAGCTTATGAGCATTGATCTGATTTGTTTGGATCCATGCTTCCCCATAATCAGATCGCCCAAGCTTTTCAGAACTAAGATCTACGGCATCGATTTTTTCTTCCTTGTGCTTATTTTTCCTATTAAAGGATCCTTTCCTCAGCAATCTATCATGTCCTTTTACAAAAGGAAGCTTCAAAACTTCAGCTATGGTAGTGCTATCCCCTTCTACAAAAACAGCATTCATCCATTTGGACTGATGGATGATCGAACCAGTAATGGACCTGACTCCATTTATATATTGAGGGTTTATTGGAAGGTCGGTGGAATCTACTTCAATTCCCTGGAATGATCTTCTTTGGATGGACCTGGCCGTAAGGAATTCGTACGGATCGTTAAGATCAAAGATTGTATTGGCCTTATCTATAAAGTAAATGAGGTATTTACCCTCACCTAAAAAACTTTGAGAATATCCTGAAAACGATAGAAAGGTCAGATATAAAAAGACAATGCTTTTAATCTGATTCATAATATGTCCACTTTTCAAAGAACCCTCTTTCTATGCGTTGGAGCCCTTGTATGTCGGAGCTAATGTTCTGTTTGTATTGTAGCACTTCGAAGGATTTCTGAACAGAGCCAACCCCCTCTGCATAGATTTCCCACCTTTGATTCTTTTCGATAAGGTTTTCAATATCACTTTTGGTGATCCTTAAGCATTTTTCAAATTCAATTCCGTTCAGGTTCATGCTAAAATTGAAAGAATCAACAATGAAGACCTCAATACCCAGATCATTAAAAGCATTTCCATTCCAGGAGGCAGAATGCTCTAATGGAAACCTCAATTCTGAAAAGATGCGATTATTACGATTCTTATTTAAATATATCTCGGTATTTATCACTTGATAAAGAGAGTCAGGTTGTAAGGGCCAGAAAAAACTGGTATCCGGCTTTGAATAAGAGTGCTCTATGAAAATGGTGGTTCCATTAGTTCCCTCAGTAGTAGAGGCCATATACTCTCTGACTAAAAATTCAGAGGTGTCAGCCACGGTAGTTACTTCGTTTGTTGCTGAGTCCACCTCTAAAAAGTAATCTATTCTTTGGACCTCATAGAGTCTTTCATCACCGAGATTCAAGGGATAATACCCATAGCCAGGATCTAGAAAATCAGGTTCCTCAGGGTCCTGGCAGGCCACTGACAAGGTCAATATGATAAAGAACCAATTTTTCAACTAATTGAATTTCGAACCCTTGCAGAGAATTCTCTTAAGGCAGTCTTAAACTCTTTTCCCTTATTAATCTCTTCTTTGATCCAAATGGCACCGTATAAGTGAGTTAGTTTTTCACCTGCATCAGAACCTTTGACCTCAATCTCTGGGGACTTTTCCTCCTCGATATATTCGGCAGCCTTTTGAAGGCTTTCAAGATTGGCTTCTTCTACTAATCTTTTAATCTCCGGGATCTTCATTTGATCTTATCTATCATTTCTCTGATCGCTTCTTCCTTACTTGTTGACACACCTTCAACCAATTCACCATTCTTAAAAGTGGCAACAAAAGGAAGATTACTGACTCCTGCCATTTTTCGGGCTTCCGGGTTATTTTCGGCATCAACCTCAAGGAAATTAACTCCTGCATAACCACCTTCCTCAGATAGCCTCCTGAATTTGGGAGCCAACAAACGGCAACTGCCACACCAACTGGCAAAATATTTAACAACCGTGTTTGGGTTTGAGTCCAATTGTCCTTTGAAATCAACGTCTTTTACTTCTAAAACTGCCATAACTTATCTTCTCAAAGATATAAATCAAAAAGGCCCTATTTAGTTCGAATTTCACTTTTGACCTATGCACCTTTGATAAAATAAAAGAGTCATTACTCTTTTCCTTATCTATTTTTGAACCTTAATAATTCATGAATGGCTCTCTCAAGAAAGGTTTACGTAGGAAATATCTCCAATTTGTCGGACGCCAGGTATTGCTCTGGAATGGGGGTTAATATCCTTGGATTCAACCTCGATCCCGATTCTGAAAATAACATCTCCGTACAGGACCTAAAAATGGTCCAGGAATGGGTCGAGGGAGTGGAGTTTGCCCTTGAGGGAACAAATAAGCTCAGCGATAATGGGAAGGAATTTAAATCCTTAGTCAGCTATTTTACCATGAATGCTGAAATCTTTAAGGAACTAGATCTGGATCCCAAGAGAGTGATTCTTGATATCAATTGCCAGTCCTACCCTCAAACAGATATGCCTAATAATATTGCTGGATTGATTTTGAGGTTTGACGAAGGTGAGCTCAAATCCAACCTGGAAGTATTGGAGGAATTGAACAAGAAACCAGAATTATTGGTTTTTATAGAGACTCCGGAAATGAATAAACTAGTATCCGAATTGACCAATAAATGGCCTAATTTGGGAATTGCTCTGTCGGGAGGGAAGGAACTCAGGCCAGGATTTAAGGATTTCTATGAATTAGCTCCGGTTCTGGATTTTTTAGAAATAGATTGAAACAGTCAAGGCTATATATCGCCCTTTCCTTGGTCTTTTTCCTCGGATCTTTTAAAAGTGAGGCCCAATGGGATTTCAGTGCAGGTCCAAAACTGGGAGTCAATTTCAGCACTTACGATTCAAAATTCATCCTTTTTGAACCTTCCAGGATGAGAAGCTCAATGATGGCCGGAGTATTCTTTAAAGCTCAACCATTTAACGAATTCTATTTTCAGGTAGAATTTATTGGGCTCGGAAAAGGAGCAAACTTTGACGAGCAAGATTCACTACCTGCATTTTCTTTAAAAACGGGACATTTTGAAATTCCTCTAATCGTTGGATTCAGCCCGAGAAATGACTTCCTGGATGTCCAAGCTGGCCTGGCATTTTCTCGTTTGTTATCTGCATTTCAGGAGATAGAAGGAAGCAATATCAACGTCAGGGATGAATTCCATGATTGGGATCTAAGCGTGGTGGGAGGAATAGGCTTTGAATTTCAAAATGGTGTAGGAGTAAATGCCAGGATGACCTATGGGATAATTAATGCCTTGCGTGATCTGCAATCAAACCAAGTTTTTACCACGGCAATTCAAAATTTCTCCCTGACCTTTGGGGTCTGGTACAATATCAGGATCGTTAAGAATCGGTATTGATCAGGTAACTCCCTGAGCAACTATGGCGTTAGCAACCTGCTCAAAGCCTGCCATGTTAGCACCGGATAGATAATCGCCCTTTTTACCGTACTTCTCAGCAACACTTAAAGAGGTATCATGAATACTTTTCATTATACCCTTAAGACGATCATCAACTTCTTCACGAGTCCAATAGAGGCCTATCCTATTCTGAGACATTTCTAAGCCTGATGTTGCAACACCCCCAGCATTAGACGCCTTGGCTGGAGAGAACAATGCTCCTGATTTTTGGATGGCATCAATACCATCAAGGGTTGTGGGCATATTGGCCCCTTCACCCAATAATTTGATCCCATTTTTTACCAGGTTTTGAGCGTCTTTCAAATTGATCTCGTTCTGGGTTGCACAAGGAAATGCACAATCAGCCTTGATATCCCAAAGAGGATTTGAATCTGCACCTCTGTCGATAGCAAAATACTTTGCTTCTGAATATTTTTCAGCATATTCCGAAATCCTGCCTCTCCTATTGAATTTTAAATCCATAAGGAATGCAAGCTTGGAATCGTCGATCCCGGATTCATCCAGAATAAATCCTCCAGAATCAGAAGCAGTTAAAACCTTGGCACCTAAGGAATTCAATTTTTCGATTGCATAAAGGGCAACATTTCCACTACCGGAGATGAGACAGGTCTTACCGTTGAAGTCATCTCCATTTGCCTTAAGCATATTGTCAGCAAAATAGATCAAACCGTAACCCGTAGCTTCCGGACGAAGGATACTTCCTCCCCAACCTTGACCCTTTCCAGTTAAAACCCCTGTAAACTCGTTCCTGATCTTTTTATAATAGCCAAAAAGGTATCCGATCTCTCTGCCCCCAACCCCAATATCTCCGGCAGGAACATCTGTGTTTGGTCCAATATGCCTATACAATTCACGCATAAAGGCCTGGCAGAATTTCATTACCTCATTGTTGGATTTCCCTTTTGGATCGAAATCAGACCCTCCCTTTCCTCCACCCAGGGGAAGGGTGGTCAATGCATTCTTAAAGACCTGCTCAAAGGCCAAAAACTTTAGGATGCTTTGGTTCACACTTGGGTGAAATCTAAGTCCTCCTTTATAAGGCCCCAATGCTGAATTCATTTGGATCCTATAACCTTTATTGATTTGAACCTGACCCTGGTCGTCCACCCATTCCACTTTAAAGCTTACAAGCCTTTCAGGTTCCAATAGTCTTTCAAGTACTCTGTGCTCCTGAAAAAGTGGATTTGCATCAAGTACAGGTTGTACTGTTTTTACAACTTCTTTTGCCGCCTGGTGGAACTCAGATTCTCCTGGGTTTCGGGCGATCAGGTTTTCGATGATATCTGCCATTGTTTGGTGGATTTGCTGCCGAAATATAAAATTTATATCATTTTAAAACGCAGGTAATGGATTTTTGATCCCTTCCCGGTCCATATTTTTTCATACTTTGTCTGGATGCCGAAATGTTCCTCATTCAGAGGTGATTTGTAAAGATCTCTGCTAACTATTTTATCATCGTGGGGAGTTTCTTCTAAGACCTCCAAAGTGTAATCCATGAACCTGGAATTATCTGTTTTCAAATGAAGGGTTGCAGAAGGTTTGGAAATCTTTTTATACATATCCAAAAATCTCGGGTGGGTTAGCCTTCTTTTAATGTCGCGCTTCTTAGGTCTTGGGTCAGGGAAGGTGATCCAGATTTCATCGACTTCGCCATCCTCAAAGAAATCTAAAAGGTCATGGGCTTTGGTTCTTAAAAATGCGACATTCTCCAAGCCTTTTTTTTGAGCCTCCTGGCTTCCCCTGTAGATCCTGTCACCTTTGATGTCAATTCCAATATAATTTCTACCAGGAATATTTTCTGCCAACCCTACTGTGTACTCTCCTCTGCCACAGCCAATTTCAAGGACAATTGGATTATCATTTTTGAAGTACTCCTTTCTCCAGTTTCCCTTGATCGATTTGAAGATATCCTTTCCTACCTGGATAACGTTTCGGGCTTCAAGGTTAGCCGCAAACTTTTGGGTCTTGTTTCTGCTCATTTAAACCACTTCTGCAACCACAAAAGTACTCCCACCAATAAAAATGGAGTCGCCTTTTTGGGCATTCAATTTTGCCTGTTCCAGGGCTATCCTTACGCTTCCGTAAGCTGAACCTTTGTAACCTAATTTTTGTCCTTCTTCCCTGAGGATCTTTTCATCAAGTTTTCGGGGAATATTTGGGGCGCAGAAATAATACTCTGCCTCTTTGGGCATGAGTTTCAGGGCATCAGAAAAATTCTTATCAGCTACCGTTCCCCAAACAACATGAAGGTTCCCTGGCAGTTCGTTTATCAAAGGTTGGATGCTTTGGATCCCTTCCTTATTGTGAGCACAATCACAAACAATGGTTGGCTCCTGACTCAATATCTCCCAACGTCCTCTGAATCCCGTATTCCGGCTTAGATTTTTGAGACCTCTTGTTAAATCATCTTTGGAAATAGGAAATCCCTTTTTACCTATTTGATTCAAAAGGCAAAGAGCTCCCTTAAGGTTTTCCTCTTGCTTTTTCCCCTTTAAAGGACTTTGAGATCTGACCTCTTTGAAGAAGGTTTGAGGATCTTCCATTCCAAAATATGCCAGCTCCAGTTCCCAGGCTTTATGAAGTGGACTATTCAATTCCAAGGCTTTGTTTTCAAAGACCGGAAATGACTCATGATCATATTCAGAAATAACAACAGGAACTCCTTTTTTAATGATACCTGCTTTTTCTCCAGCAATTTCAGGAATAGTATCACCAAGGAATTCCATATGATCAAACCCGATATTGGTGATCAGGCAGATCTCCGGATCAATAACATTGGTAGAGTCCAGCCTTCCCCCCAATCCAACCTCTATTACTGCTATATCCACCGCCTCATTCCTGAAATGATCAAAGGCCATTGCCACTGTCATTTCAAAAAAGCTAGGCTTTAATTCTCTAATGAATTCCAAATTGTTCTCGACAAATTGAACAACCCTTTTCTCTGGAATCTCTTGACCATTAACTCTGATCCTTTCGGTGAAGGATCTTAAATGGGGAGATGTATATAACCCAACCTTAAAACCAGCTTCGATCAGGATGGAGCTGATCAGGTTAGCTGAACTGCCTTTTCCATTTGTTCCAGCAATGTGAATGCTTTTAAAAGTTCTTTGAGGTTCTCCCAGGTGATTTGTTAAGGCAAAGGTGTTTGTTAGGTCTTTTTTAAAGGCTGCCGGTCCAACCCTCTGGAACATTGGTAATTGCCCATAAAGGAAATCAAGGGCGTCCTGGTAATTCAATTAGCTTGCCTTGATAATGAAGGTGATCTTTCCCACTGATTGCTCAGCAACGTTTCCTCCCCCGGTTTTGACGAATTTAGTTTTCAAAACTTCATCCCGATAAAGCTTCTCTACCAATGGAGAAACCGTTTTTTCCAATGTCTTTATTCTGATGACCTTCCCATACCTGTCAACCGCAATTTGAAATACGATTCTTCCCTTTGCATCACTCTCATCTTTTGGGATCGGAGCCCTTTCCCATTTCCAACCGGAAAGATCCAGGCTTGCACCGCCACCTCCGCCAACTTTACCTTCATAGTTTTGAGCGTCCTTATCTCCATCAGGTTGACCCATATTTCCACTTCCCTTTGTATCTCCTTCACTTTTTTGCCCTCCCTTTTTATAGGTCACCAGAGCTTCTCTTTTCTCTTCCTTTTTCTCCTCCTTCTTGGTCTCAGCAGGCTCAACAGGTTCCTCTACCTTCACAGGATCCTTGGAAACGTTTTCTTCTGTAGCTGAAACATCACTTTCGGATTCATCAGCAGTTTCGGAAACAATCTCTTCACTGATATCTTCAGTTGGCTCAGGTTCGCTTTCCACTTCCTCTACCTGTTCTTCACTTTCCTCAACAACCTCCTCGGTTTCCTGATCTTCCATTTCATCCTCTGAAGGTTGTTCTGATTCTTCTTCACCGGATCCCGTTTCGGTTATACCGAAATTGACCTCAATTCCATATTCAGGCAATGGAGGAAAGGGTTCCTTCCAGGCGAGAAGGAAAAAAAACAGGACCAGAAGAGCAGCATGTGTAAAGAAGCTAACCAGGAATCCTGTTCTTCTATTCTTTTTCTCCTGGGGACTCATTTAGTTCTCAGGTTTTGTCGCTATGGTCACTTTAGCTTTCATCGCCGTGGCTATTCCGGCTACGCTAACCATTTCGCTTACCGGAACATCTGAATCAATATGGAGTACTACCACTCCCCTTTGTTCTCCCGAAGATCGGGTCTCATTAAGAGCTGCACGCAAATCTGGTTCCAAACCTGATCTTGAGGTTTCTTTTCCATTCACAAAATACCTCAGATCCTTGCTGATTGTAACAGAAACCTTTTGCATTACCGTAGTGGAAGCCCTGCTTGTAGGCAAATTGACTGGTAATCCTGAAGGAGTAACAAAATTCGCTGTAAGCATGAAAAAGATCAATAACAGGAAGATAACATCCGTCATTGACGACATGTTAAACCCTGCCTCAACCTTATTTTTTGACTTAAGATCCATCAGTGAGGTTCTTGGAGAAGATCGATGAATTCGATGGAATTGTACTCCATCTTATGGATCACTTTAGAGACCTGGCTTATTAGGTAGTTATAACCTATATAAGCAATGATCCCGATCAATAAACCGGTTGCAGTGGTGATCATAGCTTCGTAGATCCCTGAAGAAAGAAGCTTTGGGCTGACAGAACCTTCTTCCTGGGCGATTGCTATGAAAGCCTGGATCATACCGGTAACCGTTCCAAAAAAGCCCAACATAGGAGCCGCTCCTGAAATGGTGGCAATTACCGGAAGATTTTTCTCCAGGTTGTAGATCTCGATCTTCCCTACATTCTCAATGGATGCTTCAATATTCTTTAGCGGGTTTCCAAGCCTTTGAAGTCCTTTCTCGATCATCCTGCCAACAGGATTATCGGTTTTATGGCATACCCTAATGGCCTCTTCTACCTTACCATCCAATACCAGGGTTCGGATCTTATCCATGAATTCTCCTGGATGCTTGGCCGCTTTCCTGATGGTTAGCCACCTCTCAATGAAGATATAAATTGCCAGGAAGGAAAGAAGGGCAAGTGGAATCATTACCCAACCACCCTTGGTCAAAAGCTCTAAAACTGATAGCGTTTCTTCATTGACAACAGCACTTGCTGTGTCAGCATCGATCACCTGTAATAAACTCATTCTAATATGTAAGAACCCAAATGTAATTGCCGTAATCTGCCCGAAGCTTTTGCATCGCAGCTACTGCTTCGTCCAAACTGGGATGATCCTCAATTGAAACCCTATACAGGTTCTTGGGTGGATACGGAAAAATAACTTTGGCTTCTCCCGCGCCCTTTCCTTCAAGTTCATCCCTCATTCGCATGGCGTTATCCTTATTACTGAATCCTCCGGCAATGACATAATAACGACCGGTTTTTTCTGAAATTGTCAGAACCTTAGGTGGTGGAGGTGGAGGCTCTTCAACCTGTGGCTCGGGTTCTGGATCGGGTTCTGGTTCTGGTTCCGGTTGAACCTGCTCGACTTGTTTTGTGGTATCGGCTTTGTTAACGAAATAGAGGGTAATAGCCGAACCTGCAAGAAGAACAATAAGGACGATCCATAGCCAAACAAGGCTTCCCTTTTTCTCCTCTTCCTGTTCTTTTGGTTCTTCTTTTTTCTTTTCCTCTGTCTTTACTGGCTCAGGTTTAGAGGCAATAGGGGGAGTTGCCTTTACTGGTGGCGTTTCTTCCTTCTTAACCGTTACAACCGGAGCAATGACTGGTTTTTTGTCTTCTTTCTTTGGCTCAGGAGCTGGACTCACCTTCTTTGGAGCTTCTTCCCTTGCTGGTGCGCTTTTGATTTCAGCAGACTTAGCGTTACTAAGGCCAGCAGCACTTCTATGAAGATTTTTCCCTGCAGACTTAAAAACCACATTCTTTGGATCTCCACTGAATTCACCTATCTCTCTCCAGGAAACTTTTTGGCTCTTTTCCAGCTTTTTTAGAAGATCTGAAACAGCCATTTTAATGTTTGCTTTGGCTTCCGCCGCCTTAATCTTTTGACTTTTTGCAAGGTAAGCCTCAAAACCTGAGTCCGTTGCTTTAGGATTCCACTTGAAAGCGATCTCCTTGGAAGGAGGACTTATCTTCTTGCTTTTGGGGTCAACCTTGGGCTTATGATATTCAAGGGAAAATTCGCCTAATCCACTTATGGATACCTTTCCTTTTTGGGCAAGGAAGGTCTTTAAATACTTCTCAATCATCAAAAAGAGTAACTTGCTCCTGCGATAAAATTAAAGCCTTTTACAGGATAATTGAGGTATCTCTGGTAGTTTTTTCCCAACAGGTTGCTGGCATCCGCGAATATTGTGAATCTGGGTGAAATGAAATAGTCAATACCAAAACCAAGATCAATGATGGGATCAAGCTTGGTTTCCTGACCAATCGAATTAAATGCGTAAATCCCATCCTTGAATACCAAGCCTCCCTTGAAAAGCACCTTTTTTCTTAAAAAATAATTCACTCGGAAGTTCAATTCAGTACTTGGCAAATGCCAGGCTCTGTCCGATCGGGCCATTGAATAATTGTTCAGCCTTCCTTCAATTTCCAGGGAAAGTTCTTTCAACAATTGCCAATTAAGCAATGCTTCAACCTGAAACAAGGTCGAGTTTCCGTCTTCATACAGAACCAAAAACCTGGATGTATCTGAAAATGAATTTATATATAAGGGAAGCTGGTCAATTGTTTTATATCTGATGCCTACATCATACCAGATCGAGGAGGAAAGATTTCCTTGTACTCCTCCAGAGAAACTTATCGCCTCATTAAAAGTGCCCAAGTAAACATTTTGACCTAACCAGGCATTTTCTCTTGTTGCTTGTGAAAAACTATGAATTTGAGGTCCACCATCAACACCCAGATAGGCATCCAATTTTTTCGGGATCAAATGATAGCTAAACCTGGCAGAAGGATAAAAATGGATATCATTGTCCAGAATAGTATCATTTTCATATGCTACTCTGATTCCAACTTTTAGGTCAAATTTTTCTTCTCTAAGCTTGACATAAGGTGTACCGGAAAATAAGGCTCTTCCATAAGTAAGGGTATCTGAACCATATGATGAGTAATCCAATTTCAATTCAGCTCCTAAACGAAGGCTGGGATTGATCTCATAATCACCTTCAAATCCGCTTCGAATAAAATGTTCTGAATGGGAAAAATTATTCCCAGTGAAATCATAATCCAGACTAAACCTATAGGCAAAGTAACTGGCAGGGTCAAAAGATCTTAAACCCAGTTTGGTGTAAAAGCGATTGATACTGTGGTCCAAGTCAAGAGTATCCTCATTAAACGCCACCCTTTGGTCAAAACCATAATATGAAACCTGATCCCTTTGATAGCCCATCCTAGCTTGCCCGAGGCTATTTTGCATTACCAGCTCACCAAAAAGCCCAATATTCTGATGGTTTTCTCCTGAGATATCCTGGTTTTCTCCCGGCCCTCGGCCTGAAGCAAGGTGATCTGCAAAAAATCCATAACCCACTTCTTTGTTTCTTTTGTTTTCGAAGTACAATTCCAGATTGGTGCTGGCAAAATTTCCTGCCCCACCCCTCACATATCCTCCATATAATTTCTCTAAAGCCTCCTGCCTGAGGGTCTTTACCCTCACCGCAGGGTCCAAAGGCGAAAGCCCAACATGTGACTTACTTAAAGTGAAATCCACGTTCTTCAGATCTGACTTTGGGATCTCGATCTTGATCTTCTTATAGTTACGATTTGCAGGAGGAAGTTTGATTTCCTTACCCTTCCTAATGATCAACTCCTCTTCTTCAATTTCGCCTAAGCCTTCATCATTTCCCTGGTCCTGAGCGAAAAGGATTCCAACAGAGAGAAGTAGCAATATGGTCAATAAGAACTTACTCAATTGTATCCTTTAATTGTTCAATTTCTTTTTCCCTTGCTCCAACCTCTATCAATTGCTCGCGGGCTTGATCCACCGTAGTAGGGTCCGGGCTATTTTGTATGATCGATTCCAGTGTGGCTCTTGCCTGGAAGACATCATCCAGACCAAGGAAGTTGTCAGCGATAAGAAGGAAGGCCTGGTCATTCCAGTAGGCATACTGATTAAATTCCGATACCAATTCCAAGCAGGTTTCCGTTGAGGCTTTATACTCCGCAAGTTGGTTTTGAATGGAAGCGATCATGAATTTTGCTTCAGCAGCATTTTCGTCACTTGCCTCCCCTACTGTTAAAACGAATTGGTCTTTAGCAGCATCTAGTTTTCCAAGCTCATAAAGAGCTTTTCCTTTGTACAGCAGAGCTTGATTCCTGTTTCCAAAAGGGGATTCAACTTCAGAGATCCTTCCAGCTATAGCGGCTGTTGAGTCATATTCACCGAGTTCAAAATAGGAGATCATCAATCCCTCTTGCGCCATTACCTGTTCTTCCCCTGAAGAACTCATGTTGAACCATTGTTCCAGATCCTCCACGGCACTAGCATAATCCTTCTTTTTATAGCTAATATTTGCCCTACGCTCGACACTCTTTTTCAAATTATCGGACGGTCCATACTCCTTTATGAATCCATAGTATTTAAAAGCAGAGTCATATTCCTCTTCATAATAATATCCATCAGCCAACATGTTTAAGGCTTCAAGTCGGAAGGAAGAACCACCATACCCTCTTATAAAGGAGCTTAATAATTTGACTGAACGAGAATAATTTCCCTCAAGGTGAATCTCCTTAGCATTCTCGAATTCGATGGATTCAAGAGCTTTACTATCGGGGTTAGCCTTGTTGAAGGCGATCTTGTCCTTTTCAAATTCATCTTCCCGACCAAGATTTATCAAAGATTCATGAAGAGAGCTAAGGACCTCAGCTCCTTTAGGATGCCGGGGATAATCCTTCATAAATTTTCTGAAATTGCCTAAGGCTTTTTCATGATTATTCAATCCTGAATAGGACATTCCCTGCTTGTAAATGGAAATTGGTATGTAGGTGCTTAAGGGAAAGGTGTTGATCAAATTTTGATATTCTGAAGATGCCCGAGCAAATTCTCCGGATTCAAAATGGACCGTAGCCAATTCATATTTTGCATCATCCAGGTAAGGTGATTTTGGATATTGCTCTATCAGTTTGGAAAAAGCCTTTATAGCAGTTTCCCTGTCGTCATTGATCCAGGAGATCTCACCCATTCTAAAAAGAGCATAATCCCGATTTCTGAAGCCACGGGTTACTACCTTCTTGTAGTCAACCATAGCCTTATCATAATTCCTGATAATAAAATAGCAATCTCCTCTTCTTAATAAAGCATCCTGGAAATTCTTGGATTTCCCATTGGGACCTTCAGAATCTAAGAAAGCTGTATAATGGCCCAATGCCCTTTCGTATTTCTTATCCTTGAAATAGGCAAAACCTATTCCGTATCTGGACCGGTAATAATATTTGCTTTTTTTATTAGGATCCAAGACGAAAACCCTTGCGTAGCTATTGGCAGCATCTCCATATTCTCTTTTTATGGAGTAAGACTCAGCTTTCCAGAAATGCGCCTCAATGCTAAGTCCTTTTTCAATTGGATACTTTAAGGACTTGTCGAAAAATATAAGAGCCGAATCAAATTGACGGTCATTGAATTTTTCAGAAGCATGGTGCAAGCAAAGCTTTTGATAGGCTGCTTTATTCTTTGAATTCCAGTCACCGCTTTTCTCCAGGTGGTTTATTCCATCCAAATACCTATTGGAATTCAGATAGGACTCTGCCAATAGTATATCCGCTTCCCTGGAAAATTTTCCCTTGGGGTAATTCTTCTTATATGCTTCCAGCCTTTCAATCCCTCTTGAAATTGACCCCTCTCTGATCCTGATCTTGGCGGAATTATATTCTGCACTTTCTTTTAGTTCCTTTGAAACATCCAATTCCATGGTTTTATCAAAAAACAAAGCGGCACTTGCATAATCTTCAACCTTAATGGAATTAGCAGCTGCATAATAGGAACAATATTGAGTAAGGGTATCGTTCTTGGATTTACTAACTCCAACTTTTAAAAACTTCTCAGCTTTTTCATAAGATTCAATCTCATAAAGGGTTCGGCCATAACGATAAGCTAGGGGGGCAGAAAGGGAGTTTGAATTCTTAGGTTGGCTTTTTGAAAAGTACTCCCAGGCTTTTTCAAATTTCCTTTGAGAGAAATATGCATCTCCCACCAAACGGTTTAAATTTTTGATATGAGAACCCTTGCTTTTGCTTGATTCAATTTTCTCAGCAAAATCCACCAGGCTTTGCATATCCCCTTCCCGATAGTAGATCACAGCCAGGAAATCATTCACCGTTCCCGAATAGGTGTCATCCTGTGCCGCATTTTTAAAATCCTGTTTAGCTCTTTTGTTATTTCCTTTGGTGAACTGCAAATAGCCTGAATAATAATAGGCCGCAGAACTGTACTTTGAATTTCCTCCTTTTACCTTATCTAAATTTTCTATTGCGGGGTCAATCTGCTCCAATAGCATGTACGAGTACCCTTTCTTGAATAGGAACTCAGATTTCATTTTGGAATCCAGCTCCTCATAGCTGACCTTCTCAAAGTATTTGATAGACCCGGAATAATTTCGGTTTCTGAAGGCTTCAAGCCCCATAACAAGGAAGGCCTTTGATCTATCCGGGTGAGTTGGATTTTGATCAAAGAATTCCTCAAGAGCAAGGTTAGAATGCTGCCTTAAAAGAAGTTGACGAGCTAAGCGACTTAAATATTGGTCGTTTAGCTCCAGGATGGACATGGGCCTTATTTCTAGATCCTCCCATTTTTGGGCTGCCTGAAGGTACTTTTTCTTAAACCACAGGTCATTCGCCTGGTAGAATTCACGGTCTTCACCCTTCTGGAAGGCTGTGCTCTGTCCCAGAAGTACTAACGGCCAAAATGCAAATATGATCAGGCCGAGTCTACGCATAACTATCAGAAACTAAACGAGGCTCCCAAACTGGGAAGGAAAGGTAATTGATTGACACGTTGCCCGGTAACTCGGTCAAAGTAAAATAAATTTTCCCTATTGTACATGTTGATAATACTTGCAACGATCTCCAATTTCGAATTGGGTCCCAATTCGTAACTTTTCTTCAAAGAAACATCAAGTCTGTGATACCAAGGGAGCCTTCCGCCGTTCAAATCGGAATAAATTATTCCCAGTGTTCCATTCTGTGATAATGGGTTGTTTCCACCTGTCGAAGTCAGACTCAAATTTTCGTAGAACCCGCTGGTTTGTGTAAACGGAAAGCCGGAACCTATATTATAACGAGTGCTGAATTCCCAGCTTTTGTTGTTACCAAAGTTGTAGGAAAACAAGAGGTTGATATTATGCCTTCTGTCGAAGGATGGGTTATAATCTCCATAGGCAATGGGCTCGGATAAATTGGTAGCAGAAGAGTTAGCTCTTACGATCCCATCACCTATTGGTCCATTCCTATCATTCCATCCGTAGGAGTATCCGGCCTGAACGAATATGTTGTTGTATCCGTACTTGATTAAGAAGTCAATACCAGAAGAGATCCCCGTTTCGGTAATAAAGGTTGGATCGTCCGGATAGATCTTTAAGCGGTTTACATTTATGTTCTGGGTAAAGTTCTTCGCATAGGCCTCAATGTTGACCTCCACCTTATCTCCCAAAAGATCAAACTCGACACCACCTATGTAATGCCATGCCCTTTGCAGCTTATCGTTCACATTATCACGATTTTGATCAAAAACCTGCCCTGGGCTACTGATATAACCAGCGAATAAGTTAACTACGTCCCTGTCTGATCTTGTCGCGATTAGATTCTGCGAGTAGTTACCGACAGCAAATTTCAACCTGAAGTCGGTGGTAACATTCACCTTACCTCCTAGCCGGATCTCAGGACTCATTTGAGCAAGAGAAGCGTAATAATGAAGTCTCGCACTTGGTTCAATTACAAACCTTGGTCTAACGATCCTGAATTTTGCAAACCCTGAGATCTCAGTATTGTTGGAGGTTTCATCTACGATCTGATTCGTTGGTGTTCGGGTCCTGAAAGAAGTTGTGTTACCCAGGTATTGGATCCCGTATTTGATCTCACTCTTCTGAATGAAATAGGTGAAATCAAGATTAAAGTTGTAACTGGTGATTCCAGAGGTTCTTGTAGCTTGAGATGCTTCATCAATGGTGATATCATAATCTGAGAAGCCAAAAGATCCGCTCATCAGTACTGATGATCTTCCGGGTAGGAAAATGAATTTGAGTCCTGCACCCTGCTGTGACCATTCGAGGCTTGCATCATCCTGAAGCCCTGCCCGGTCCCTGAAATTGAAATAAGACCCACTTACCTTACTTCCTCCTTTAGAAGCAAGCGTTACTTTTCCGAAAAAGTCATTGAAACTGAATGGAAGTCCGTCTCCATCATTTACCTGAGGATAAAATATCTTGGAAGATTCATCCAAATATGATGTCCTATAATTAAGGATGAAAGATGAACCAGCTCCCCCTTGTCCTCTTTTAATTGGTCCTTCCAATTGGGCTTTGGCGGTGAAGGGGTTTACCGAGAATTTACCACCAAGCCTGTTCTTATTACCGTCCTTGGTTGCAACATCAATTACCGCCGAAGTCCTTCCGCCATATTCTGCATTGAAGCCACCGGTATACACATTGACGTTCTTAAGGATGTCTGTATCGAAGATCGAATAGAGACCAATGGAGTGAAAGGGGTTATAAAGAACCAAGCCATCCATGATGATAAGGTTTTGGACGGGAGATCCTCCCCGGATAAATAATTGTCCGCCTTGGTCTCCCGTGAAAACAACACCGGGAAGGGTTTGGATGTACTGAGCAAGGTCAGGCTCACCACCCACGCTGGGAAGTGCCTGGATTTCTTTTGGCTTGACAGCCGTAATAGATACCTCAACATTTTCCTGCCTTTCAGCTTTCCTCCCAGTCACCACAACCTCTTGAAGTTGGACATTGCTTTCGCTTAATTGAATCTGCTTGGTAATTATTTGGCCTTCAGCAAGAGTAACTGATTCTGTATAATCATCATATTCAACGCTGTTAACCTTCAAGGTGTAGGTACCTGCGGGAACCTTGGTAATTGAAAAGTATCCGTTAAGGTCCGTAGTGATCCCAAACTGGGTTCCGTCCAGAAAAACGGTGGTGAAGATCACCGGCTCACCGTTGTTGGCATCGGTCACAAATCCGCGAATCTCTCCCAATTTATTGGAAGATTGAGCCATACCTAATGTTGAAATTGCAAGTAGAAGGATAAAGAAAACAGCCTTTCTGGTCATTCCTGAGGGATTCTCTAAATAAAAGGCCAAAACTATAAAAAAGGGGTTATCACCCTAACGAAGAACCCTCATTTAATGGTATAATTATTCAAAAGCTCAAGGATTTATGTAAGTGGTATAAGAATGGGAACTAGGACAGGATCTTTCCAAGCATTTCCTGCAGTATCTCACGTGTACTTACCTGTCTTTCAGAAACACCTTTGATCTGTTTGTCAGCCTCAAGCAAATACTCAAAGAATGAAACCACTTTAGGTTCTGGGTAATTGTAAATGGCTGCTGTAAGATCCTGAGCCTGGTAAAAGTTAACCTTCAACGCATTTTGAATTCCATTTGGATCCGTCTTTCCCGATCTATGAGCTTCCAGGATTCTTGAGAAGTACTTATAAAGGGAGGCAATCAAAGGAAGAAGCTCAGCCTTTTCACCATCATACATGGTCAAAGCCATTTGCATGACCCTTTCGCTTTTTCGATGGGCGATAGCCTGGTGAAGGTCAATGATAGAATAGGTATTGCTGGAACCTATGTACTTCATGATCATACGATCATCCAGGACCTCTTCATGATCGTCAATTAGTTTCAGCTTTTGGATCTCATTATGTAGCCTTTCAAGATCATTCCCCACCAACTCAAATAAGACATCAATTGCCTTTTCATTAAGCTTCAATCCTTCCTCATGGACCATAGCCTTTATGTATCGTGGCAATTGGTTATCCCAGATCTTCTTAGTCTCAAAAAATACTCCTGCCTTTTGAATAGCCGCTCTTAAAGGGCTCTTGGGTGTTAATTTTTTGTATTTATAACAGAAAACAAGAATTGAAGATGGATTTAAATTCTGAACATAATGGATGAGTAATTCTACTTTGTCCTTTGATGACAGGTCCTGAAGTTCCTGAGCCTCTTTCACAATGATCACCTGGCGGTCCGACATCACAGGGAATTTTCTAGCATTGCCAAGCACCTGCTCCAGGTTGCCGTCTCTACCATAAGCGATGACCTGATTGAATCCCTTTTGGGATTCTTCCAAAGCATTTTCCTCAATCAACTGGGTGATCCTATCAATAAAAAATGGTTCCTCTCCGCTTAGAAAATAGATCGGGGAAAACTTTCCTTGAGAAATATCACTACAGATCTGATCGTAATTATCCATACCCTCTATTCGCGCAAAAGTTGACAAAGGGAATTCAAAATACAAGATGCCCCTGACTATATTTGCAAAATGTTCAGCAAAGCCAATAAAATCCTTTTCAATTCAATCGTTTTGATACTGATTTCAGGCCTTTTTTCGTTGAATGCCCAAATAATCCTGGACCAGGGAGATTTTGGGGATATCGGGTCAACAGTCATTCTTGAAATAGATACGAGCTATGTGGGTTCGGTATCACCTGGACAAAAGGGTGCTGCTATGACCTGGACATTTTCCCTTTCACCACTGGGAGTACCGGACACGGTAGAATTTCTACTTCCCTCTAATACACCTTATGCGAGTAATTTCCCAAGCTCCAATCTTTCAGTAAAGCAAGGTCCGAGTTACAGTTTTTTTGACAAATCTTCTGCCTCCTTATTGGCCAACGGATTCAATCTCGACCTGGATTCCTTCTTCTCCGATGCAGCATTGAGTATCAATCCCGCTATCACGATACTTGAGTTTCCAACGAATTTTGGAGATGATTTTCAATCAAACGGAACAGGTTCTATTACCTTTCCTTTGGAAGACACCATCGATCTTGGAGGAAGTCCAACCTATGTCGATTCCATTCAGGTTACTTATACGGTTGACCAATGGGATTCCGTAAATGGGTATGGGGATTTGAACATTGATACTTCATCACTACAGGTTTTAAGGGTCGAAACCTTGCAGAGGCTGAGCTTTTCCTTAATGGCCCGTATAGAGCTTTTTCCTAACGTATTCATTTGGGTTCCCGTACCAGGACAAATTGTTCCTCCCCTTGAACTTCGTTCGGTAAATTATTACGGAAAGAATAAGGATTACCCGGTCCTGACCTTTCAACTCGACTCGACAGGAGATGTTATTGGTAACACATATCAATCAGAACCTCCCATAAAATTGGGGCTTTTCCAAAAGGATGATCTTGTTGAGAATTTGATCCTTTTCCCAAACCCTGCCGAGGACCGGATATTTCTAAAAGGCAAGGACTATTCTGGGAATACTTATAGGATTTTTTCAGTTAGTGGCAAATTGGAAGCTCTAGGAATTTATGAACCTGTAAATGGAATCGTGATCGGTCATTTGAGTGAAGGAAATCATTTCATCCAGATTGAAAGCCAGAAAACAACCCTGGCTCGAGGTAGATTTTCAATAAAAAGATAAGATTTAAGAATGAGCAACATCGTTGAAGAATTTAAGTGGAGAGGAATGCTTGCGGATATTATGCCGGGTACAGAGGAACACCTGAACAAAGGACCCGCTTATGGTTACGTAGGATTTGACCCCACTGCTCCTTCCTTGCATATTGGAAGTCTTGCAACGGTAATGATCCTCGTTCATTTTCAAAATGCTGGTCATCATCCCATTGCCTTGGTTGGGGGTGCAACCGGAATGGTTGGTGATCCTTCAGGGAAATCCGAGGAAAGAAAATTTATGACCGAAGATGAGTTGAGGTATAATGAGAAGAAGGTCGGTGAGCAGCTCAAAAGATTCCTCGATTTTGAAAGCAATTCTAATTCTAACCCCGCAAAACTTCTGAACAATTATGACTGGTTCAAAGGGTTGGGATACATTGAATTTTTGAGAGAGGCCGGAAAGCTAATCTCCGTCAATTACATGATGGCAAAGGAGTCGGTGAAAAAAAGGATGGAAACCGGTATTTCATATACTGAATTCTCCTATCAGCTTATGCAGGCTTACGATTTCATGGTATTAAATGAAAGCCATGAATGTACCCTTCAAATGGGTGGTTCTGACCAATGGGGAAATATCGTTACCGGGTCTGAATTGATCAGGAGGAAAAACGGTAATGATGTCTTTGGAATGGTAGGCCCACTTCTTACAAAAGCAGATGGCTCCAAGTTCGGTAAGACCGAAGAAGGTAATATTTGGTTAGATCCTTCGATGACCAGCCCCTATAAATTCTATCAGTACTTCCTGAACGTATCTGATGAAGATGTATTGAAGCTGAACCGAGTTTATTCCTTGAAATCAAGGGAGGAAATCGAGGCCTTGGAAAAAGAGCAAAAGGATAACCCTGCTTCAAGGGCCCTTCAACTATCCCTAGCAAGGGAACTTACCGAACGGGTTCATTCAAAGCAAGAATTGGATTCAGCAACAGCAGCTTCGGAGATACTTTTCGGTAAGAATCCACAGGAAGCACTAAAAGTGATCGATGAAAAGACATTCCTCGAAGTATTTGAAGGAGTACCATCCGTCAAGATCGATAGGTCGGCTATCTCAGGCTTAAATGATCTCCCTGAGTTTCTATCGGTTCAGACACAAGGGAAGATATTTGCCTCCAAAGGTGAAGCAAGAAGAATGATCCAGGGGGGCGGAGTTAGTATTAACCGCTCAAAAGTGGACCCAAACTCATGGGATGGAAAAGCTGAGCTGATCCAAAATAAATATCTGATAGTCCAGAAAGGAAAGAAAAACTACCACCTGGTAGAGGTTTCCTAAAGGAAGTTATAAGAGAAATATATCTGGAATAAGATGTTATGGCCTGTGCGGGAGGAAAAGTCATAAGCATCCTCTATACCATGGATATATCTGAAACCAGCTTTGGTTCTTTCATCGATATCATAACTAAACCCCACAGCTATACCCAGATCTGAATCTGAAACCTTTAGTAGCTCCTTTCGGTCAGGGTCGAAATTCACGTATTGCTCAAACAACAAAAATGAATATTGAACCCCAAGATGGACATCCCATCCGGAGCCCAGGGAGTAATTCAAGACCAGGGGCAGATCAAGGTAATAAAGGTTATGGGTAATATCAGAAAGAAAAACTGAGTCAGTGACCGAAGCTTTGTAACCTTTTGCTGAAAACAATACTTCTGCCTGGATCCTTAGCTCATCCCTGAATATAGGGTAGCTGGCAAACCCACCTCCGTTGAGGCTGACTTTAAATAAGGATTTGATATCACGTGAATATTCCCCGGCTATTCCAGCCAGGTTAACACCACCTTTTATCCCCAGGTCGAACTTGCTAGTAGAGCCTGATTGGCCAAGGACATCAAGGCAGGAAAGGATCAATACTAATAAAAGGACTCGTTTCAAGGACATAAATTTAATTACAAACGATCTTCCAAGCGCAATCCGTGTTCTTTAGCTGTATTATTTGCTATATCATAACCAGCATCCAAATGGCGAATAACTCCCATGGCCGGGTCATTATGCAATACCCTGGATAGTCTTTTTTCTGCATCATCGCTACCATCCGCCACGATCACGACACCGGCATGGATTGAATAACCCATTCCTACTCCTCCCCCATGATGAACTGATACCCAGCTTGCTCCTCCTGCCGTATTGATCAATGCATTTAAGATCGGCCAGTCAGCTACAGCATCGGAGCCATCCTTCATTGCTTCGGTCTCTCTGTTTGGGGAAGCTACCGAACCGGTATCCAAATGGTCTCTTCCAATAACAATAGGTGCTTTTACTTTTCCGGATCTTACCAATTCATTGAATGCCAATCCGGCCTTCTGTCGGGCTCCCTGGGGCAACCAACAGATTCTACAAGGCAAACCCTGAAAAGCAATTCTCTCCTGGGCCATCTTGATCCATCTTGCTAATGCTTGGTCTTCCGGAAACAATTCAAGAATGGCTTCATCTGTTCTGTAAATGTCTTCGGTATCTCCCGAAAGAGCTGCCCATCTAAAGGGCCCTTTCCCTTCGCAGAAAAGTGGCCTGATATAAGCTGGAACAAATCCAGGAAAATCGAAAGCATTCTTAATTCCCCTTTTATCATGTGCCTGTCCTCTGAGGTTATTTCCATAATCAAAGGTGATAGAACCTTTTTTTTGGAGCTCAAGCATTTGTTCTACATGGCGGGCCATTGTATCAAGGGAAAGGGAGATATACTTATCCGGATCGCTTTTTCTTAGTTCATTGGCTTCCTCAATACTCAAATTCTGAGGCCAATACCCATTCAATTCATCATGGGCTGAAGTTTGATCCGTAAGGCTGTCCGGTGTGATCCCTTTATCGATCAAAGCCTGCAGTAGGTCCACAACATTGCAAACAACTCCGATGGAGACTGCTAAGCCCTTTTCCTTAGCATCCAGGGCCATTTGAATTCCCTCTTCGATACTATGGGTCTTCTTATCACAATACCTGGTCTCGATTCTTTTATCGATCCTCCATTCTTCCATTTCCGCAGCTAGGCAAACTCCTTCATTCATGGTTATTGCTAAAGGTTGAGCTCCTCCCATGCCGCCAAGGCCTGCAGTAACATTTAGGGTGCCTTTTAAAGAGTTTGAGAAATGCTTTGCTGCTACGGCTGCATAGGTTTCATAAGTCCCCTGGACAATTCCCTGCGAGCCTATATAGATCCAAGATCCGGCTGTCATCTGGCCGTACATCATCAATCCCTTTTTGTCCAATTCCCTGAAATGTTCCCAATTGGCCCAATTCGGAACCAACATTGAATTTGAAATCAAGACTCGAGGAGCATCTTTATGGGTAGGCAGAATACCAACAGGCTTTCCGGATTGGACCAAAAGGGTCTCATTTTCTTCAAGATCTTTAAGGCCTTTTACGATCAGATCAAATGCATCCCAGTTCCTGGCTGCTTTTCCCGTTCCTCCATAAACCACCAGGTCTTCAGGCCTTTCTGCAACCTCAGGGTCAAGGTTATTATAAAGCATTCTAAGAGCTGCTTCCTGGACCCATCCTTTGGTATTCAATTGAGTTCCCGTTGGGGTTTTCCCCATGGTTTCAAATCGTATCTTTTCTCCCACCTCGTTCATTGGTTTCAATTTATTTCAATATTAGAAAATTGGCTTAACACATTTTTAGTAGTTCTTCTTTTTTAGCCTGAGAAGCTTCGTATCCAAGCTTCATCATTTCCTTCCCATGCTTCAGATCTGCTGCTCGGTATTGACCCATTTCCTGATGTTCAAACATCAAGTCACACAGGCTCTTGCTTTGATTTACATTTCCGGAAACAGCCAGGAAAAAGGACCTTTCCGTAGAACTGAAAAAATTTATCTCCCCTTTCATTGAAGAAATGGTATTGCAGTTTGACCCCATGATATAGTACTCATTTGGATCGATCTCTTTGACCGGCAGATTATCCAGCGGCCCGCCGTCAACATAAGATTTCCCTTCTATCTCAACAGGTTCAAAAATTACCGGTATTGCTGCTGAGGCCACCAAAGGAGATAATAATTCCCCCTCCGAAAAATACCGGATCACTCCTTGTTTAATGTCAGTACAGGCAATTTTTAAAGGGATATCAAGAGCTTCAAAATTATTTTCAGGGAAATATTTGGAAAGGGCTTTTTTCATGGGATCGGTGCTGATCAACCCTTTTATGTTGAAAGAAAACCTGAATAGCTTAAGGAAGCCGAATTCAAGAAAAAGCTCAGAGATCCTTTCTGCCTTCAGCCCACTTGCATAGAGACTACCCACCAAAGCCCCAGCACTTGTTCCTTGAATAAGATCCGGCTTTAATCCTATCTCTTCAAAAGTCTTGAGAACACCAAGGTGAAAGAACCCTCTGGCACCGCCTCCGGATAAAACCAAGGCAACCTTTTTCATCTAAAGAATTTCGGATAAAGGAAAGGCCTCCTGCAATTGGACCCCCTTATCAGTTCCTTGAAGATTGCAGCATTGATTTTGGTGATCATGCTCAAAGAACAAGGTATAAGATTCCTTGTTTGCCAGATCCAAAAATTCGGCTTTTTCCTTCATGGTCAGTAAGGGTCGGGTATCATAGGCCATGACCCAGGGAACGGGAATATGATAAACAGAAGGCATAAGATCGGCGCAGTAAACAATGGTTTCATTTTTATACCTGATCCTTGGAAGCATCATCTTTTCGGTATGCCCATCGACATAAATGAAATCCATGAAATCAAAGGGAGATCCATCTCCGGGTTCAATGAAATTCAATTGCCCGCTTTCTTTGATCGGAAGTATATTTTCCTTCAAAAAACTAGCTTTTTCCCTTGGATTTGGGTCTGTGGCCCAGTCCCAATGAGAAGAATTTGACCAAAATTTTGCATTCGGAAATGCCGGGATCAACCTTTCCCTTTCTCTCTTGATCGCTCCGCCACAATGGTCGAAATGAAGATGAGTAAGAACCACATCTGTAATATCCTCAAGCGCGAAGCCTGCTCTATGGAGATTTGTCTTGAGGTTGTCCTCTCCATGAAGAAAGTAGAAACTAAAAAACCTCTCAGATTGCTTGTCCCCTATTCCCGTATCGATCAATATCAGACGATCCCCCTCCTCAATAAGCAAGAGCCTCATCGACCAGGTGCACATATTATTTTCATCTGGTGGGTTCTTTCCTTTCCAAAGGCTTTGTGGAACTACGCCAAACATGGCTCCGCCATCCAGTTTGAAAAGGCCGGCTTCAATTACATGTAGGTTCATTCTAAATAATTTTCTAAATCTTCTAATAGGATCTGCCCATTCACTCTGGCGGAATCGCTCAATTCGATCTTCTTGGAGATATAATATCCAGAGGAAAAGGTAAGGTTAACAAAGAACCTGTCTCCAAGGAACCCTCTCCCGTTTTCGCTTGAATAGGCTGAAAAATCAATGTTTGCAAAAATATAGGGCTGGATAGTTTCTGTCATTACTTTTTCATAGATCTCGTCAAAAGAATTTATCGCCGAAAAATATTGATGGTATTGTTGAATAATCTTCTGCGATAATCTGAAGTCTCTTACAAGGGTCATGTTGCCTGATGAAATAAGAGATTGATAAGTATTATCTGTCGGAGAGAATTTTGCGAAGGAATAAAGGCTCATGATATAGTAAGAAAGAGAATCTCCCGGATTCTTTCTCCCGGTCACCACTTTTACCAATTGACCATTTAAGTATTGAAAGTAACGGGTGGTATCAGAAATGTACTTTAGCTGCTCAAGATCCTTTTTGAGGTCTGCCTTTAGAGATAGTAGGATCTCTCTCTCTGTATTTGCGTCTTTTCTTGCCTGATTCCAGTTATCGAGGCTGTAGGCTATTGATATCCCGAGTATGACAACTACCAGGGAAACGAACTGATTTTTCCAGTCTATTCCGCTAAAAAAAGACCTTAATCGACTCAAATTATTTTACCACGCCCATATTCGAGAACTTCTCGATACGCTTTTTCACAAGATCCTTTTTGGAAAGTGTTTCAAGATTCTTGATCTCTTCCAGGATCGCTTTCTTAACCCTTGTATACATCAATTTTGGGTCAACATGGGCTCCACCAAGGGGCTCGGGTATGATCTGATCAACAAGACCAAATTCGGTCATATCCTCAGCGGTAAGCTTTAATGCCTCTGCTGCCTGCTCTTTATATTCCCAGCTTCTCCAGAGGATCGAGGAACAAGACTCAGGACTAATAACCGAATACCAGGTGTTTTCCAGCATAATTACCTTGTCGCCAACTCCTATCCCAAGTGCGCCACCTGAGGCTCCTTCACCAATTATTATGCAGATTACTGGCACTTCAAGTTTGGCCATTTCAAAAAGGTTTCTGGCAATGGCCTCGCCCTGACCTCTTTCTTCAGCCTCAAGTCCTGGAAAAGCCCCGGGGGTATCAATGAATGTTACCACTGGCTTATTGAATTTCTCTGCCAACTTCATAAGCCGAAGAGCCTTACGGTAACCTTCAGGATTAGCCATTCCAAAATTCCTTTCCTGCCTAGCTTTAGTATTTCTTCCTTTTTGCTGACCTATCAGCATCAGAGTTCTTCCACCCACTTCAGCAAGTCCGCCTACCATGGCCTTATCATCTGCCACAGAGCGGTCTCCATGCAATTCGATGAAGTTATCCGACATGTTGTAGATATAGTCCAGGGTATAGGGACGATCAGGATGTCTGGATACCTGGACCCTTTGCCAGCGGGTTAGATTTGAATATGTCTCCTTTTTCAGCTTTTTGATTTTTGCCTCTAATTCCTTGGAAGCTTTGGTCACATCAACTTTGTTGTCTCCTGCCACCTTGATCATTTCATCAAGCTTGGCTTCAAGTTCTACAATTGGCTTTTCAAATTCAAGGTGCATACCTGATTATTGAATGAAGGCGCAAATTTAAGATGAGAGTATTAATACTTGACCCGTATTGGCAATTTATTAACCCAGAAGTTTCTACTCTTCCAAACAAGGTAATTTCTGAATGAAGAAAACATGGGTCTGAAAATCATCCTCTCCGAACCAATCAAATCCATTTTCATGGAAACTGATTTTATCAGGAAGATTGAACTCAAGTTTTTCTTCCTCTTCGAATAAGATAGCAAAGCTCTTCACCGGGCTGGAAAGAAGCGTTTTTATCTCGTTTTCTTCAATCCGAAATCCAGCTCCCAGGAAGTGTTCCATTGCCTGGTGGAGGCTCGAATATTTTCCATCCGCACATGCGGGTCCAGTAAGATTTTCGAGTATTACTTCTTCTCCATTCTCAAGTATGAGCTGAATAGAGGATCCTTCATCAACACACATCATTTCGGAAATCCTTTTCATATGGATTACCTCCAAGGCCTTATTCTCTTCAGATTTGCTCAAAACAAAAACTAGAGCCTCATCATCATCGGACCACACAGTTTGAGCTTTTGTAGCCTCTCTTTGGTAACTCATCAGATCTCCACCTTCTCTAATCTCGTAATCACATGGCTGCGCACATAGCTCCTGGAAAGAAAAAAAGACTACAAGGAGAACCATGACAAGCCTTTCCATTGGTCCAATCAATGAAATCTAAAACCAAGTCCCAATTGGTAATTCAAAACATGTATAGGGTAGGCCAGAAAATCTTCAGTCAGGGAGAACCTTGAAATAGTCTCAGTCCTGTAGGATTGAACTCCACCCAATAATCCAAGGCCAAGTTTTAGGCTATAGAATTTTCCAAATCTCTGATTAAAAAAAGCCTTGATACTATAGGCCGGAGATCCGGATGCTCCTCCATGAGAAATAATTGTCTCCCCTACTGTGGAATTCTCAAAGGTTCTATGAACCTTGATCTCAGGCTTTACGCTGTGCAAATAACCCAGGCGCCCATCAAGACAAATTGAACTCTTTTTCTTGGCCCCAAATGGTACCTCCATTATGGCTCCAATCAATACGGAATAATTTCTCCAATTGGTTCCGTGATCAACATAAAGATTAGCCCATTCTTCCCCGGAATAATATTGTTCTATTGCCTCGCCATTTAACAGGTTTTCGAAATAGGCGAGGGAAGCAACTATCCCAAAATTCTTGGAATCCCTGAAAACCACCCCTGCTTCGGCGTAGGCACCCGGTTCTGCGTATCCTGCTCCTTTCGAATCAGGGCTTAACTTGCTGTATGACCCAAATGGGCTGCTAATCCCACCCCATAGAACAGCCTCACTGTATTGAGCTGATCCAATAAAAGGAGTCATAAAGGCAATCAAGATTAGGAGGATTTTATTCAAGGTTAAACGGCGGTTTGGGCGTATTTGACTTCCAATTTACCTAAATGAAATCAGACTCAGGAAAAAGCCTGTAAAAACTTAAATATTGGGCCGGGGCTGTTTTTCCAGCTCTTGAAAACGTATTTTTGCGCCCTCAAAAATTAACTATGAGTCAGGACATCAGGAATTTGGCCATCATCGCCCACGTAGACCATGGCAAAACCACTTTGGTAGACCGTATCCTTCACCAAGTACAATTGTTTCGAGACAACCAGGAGGTTAACGACCTTCTACTTGACTCAAATGATCTTGAGAGAGAAAGGGGAATCACTATTCTTTCAAAAAACGTTTCCGTTCGATACAAGAAAACCAAGATTAACATCATTGATACTCCTGGTCACAGTGATTTTGGTGGAGAGGTAGAAAGGGTACTGAACATGGCTGATGGTGCCCTGCTTTTGGTCGATGCTTTTGAAGGACCCATGCCACAGACCAGGTTTGTTCTTCAAAAGGCAATTGAACTTGGACTTAAAATCATAGTGGTAATCAACAAGGTGGATAAACCCAATTGTACTCCTGACGAAGTACAGGAAGCGGTATTCGAATTGATGTTCAGTCTGGATGCAACTGAAGAACAATTGGATTTCCCTACCGTTTTCGGTTCTTCAAAACAGGGTTGGATGGGCTCAGATTGGAAAAATCCTACTGAGGATATTTCCTACCTGCTTGATACCATTATTGAAGAGATCCCCGCACCCCAGCCCAATGAAGGAGGTCTTCAACTTCAGATCACTTCTCTTGACTATTCTTCCTACGTAGGAAGGATTGCAGTTGGTAGGGTACATAGAGGCAGTATAAAAGCTGGAAAACAGGTTTCCGTTGTCAAAAAGGATGGAAGCCATACCAATGAGCAGATCAAAGAGCTTTATCTGTTTGAAGGATTGGGAAAAGAGAAGGTAAAATATGAGGTTGAATCAGGTGAGATCTGCGCCGTCTTTGGCTTAGAGGATTTTGAAATTGGGGATACCATTTCGGAGAGGGAAAGCCCCGAAGGATTGGCCAGAATCGCCATTGATGAGCCCACCATGAGTATGCTCTTCACGATCAATAATTCTCCCTTCTTCGGAAAGGAAGGAAAATTTGTGACCTCCAGGCATCTCAGGGAAAGGCTATTCAAGGAAACTGAAAAGAACCTGGCACTAAGGATCGAAGAAACAGATAGCCCGGATAAGCTACAGGTATTTGGTCGTGGTATCCTGCACCTTTCTATCCTGGTTGAAACAATGAGACGAGAAGGGTACGAATTCCAACTAGGCCAACCCCAAGTTCTAATTAAGGAGGTCGATGGGAGCAAAAACGAGCCAATGGAATTGCTTACGGTTTCTGTTCCAGAAGATCATTCTGGAAAGGTCATTGACCTGGCTACCCAGCGTAAAGGCGAGCTTATGGTCATGGAAACCAGGAAGGACAGAATGTATCTTGAGTTTTCCATCCCTTCCAGAGGCTTGATCGGTTTGACCAAGCCAATGCTTACCGCAACCGAAGGGGAAGCGGTGATCAGTCATAGATTCAAGGCTTTTGAACCCTGGAAAGGTGATATCCAAGGAAGACGTTCCAGCTCCATGATATCAGGCGAAACCGGGACGGCCATCCCTTACTCAATAGATAAACTTCAGGAAAGAGGAAAGTTCTTTATTGATCCCAATGAGGAGATCTATGAAGGACAAGTTATTGGCGAAACTCCAAGACAGGACGACTTGGTCGTGAATGTTACGAAAACAAAGAAATTAACCAACATAAGGGCAGCCGGATCAGATGATAAGGTTATGATTGTTCCCGCTATAAAGTTTTCTCTTGAGGAGGCTATGGAGTACATCGGTGAGGATGAATATCTGGAGATCACGCCAGATTCAATAAGAATCAGGAAGATCCTCCTTACGGAGAATGAAAGAAAAAGAGCCGGAAAAAAAGTCTAGGTCCTGCTTTCAAGTACAGCTAAAAGCTCTTTTTTCTTGTCGTCCGAGACATAAACCTCCGCCCCATTAGACATTACCACGCAGCCCCCATCCTTAAAAAGGAATTCGTCAACCTCATTTAGATTGACGAGAGCAGAACGGTGAATTCTCATGAATATTTCCTCTGGTAGAACTTCAACAAAATGTTTAAGTACCTTTGATGAGACCACCTCATCGCCATTGTTCATAAAAACCTTGCAATAGCTTCCATCGGCTTTGAGGTAAAGGATCTTGGAAACCTCTGGGTATTTGATCCCAGTAGAATCACGAACCATAATCCTCCTTTTGAAGGGATCAGAGATACTAACATTCTTAAGAAGATTCTTAATCTTGGGTTTATTTTCATTTGACCCAATTGATTCCTTGACCTTCAATATTGCATGACCCAATTCTTCAGGATCGAGAGGTTTCAGGATATAATCTATGGCAGAAACCTTGAATGCCTGGATGGCATACTGATCATAGGCAGTTACAAATACTACTTTGAAATCGATCTCATCAAGGGAAGATAATAGATCAAATCCTGTCCCATCCCCCATTTCTATGTCCAGAAAGACTACCTCAGGTTTGATTTTTTCGATCAGCTCTAGACCCGACTTTACCGAATTGGCAGTTCCAACAATGTCGAAGGCTTCCTCTTGCTCTATAAGTTGAAATCTAAGGTTCTCAACAGCGATCTTCTCGTCGTCAATTATTAAGGTTTTCATATCCTAAGCAATTTAGAAATATTTCCAAAATAAATGCTCACACGGGTCCCTATGGCCCTTCCTTCAGGATTGACAAGGTCCGTAACCTTAATTTCCCCGCCAGAAATACTATCTCTGTTTAGGATTTCCATTCTCCTTCTAGATAGTAGCATTCCAACAGATTTATGACTTTTTTTCAATACCTTTTTCTGGGCTGCTTCTCTTCCGATTCCGTTATCCTCAACATGGCAAATCAGATTACCCCTTTCAGTAAAAAATTTAACCAGGATCTTACCATCTCTTCCACCCCTTTCAAGTCCATGAATTATTGCATTTTCTATAAAGGGTTGAACAACCATTGGGGGAATAAATATTTTCTCGTCGGCCTGCAGTCCGTCCAACTTGATCTCATATTCAAGATTCTCAGAAAACCTCATTTGTTCCAACCTTAGGTATAGTCTCAATGATTCGATTTCTTCCTTGAGAAGGACCTCTGTTTTGGAAGAAGAATCAAGGATGTTTCTCATAAGATTTGCAAAACTTGCAAGATATCCCCGTGCTTTTTTATTGTCTGAGGTAGAAAAGAAATATTGGATGGAATTAAGAGAATTGAAAAGAAAATGAGGATTCATCTGAGAACGAAGGGCCTGCAGTTCCAATTGAGCTTTTTCCTTCTCGATACTTTCTTCAAGGATGGATTTTCTACGATAAAGTTCCATTTGATATCTAAAAATCAGGTAAGCCAAAATCAATATTGCCATGATACCAGAAACTATGAACCACCAGGTTTTCCAGAAGGGCGGAGTAATTTCAAATTCCCAGGTCAGTGGCTCTGCACTTAATACACCCTTTGAGTTTTCCGACTTTAAGAGAAATTGATATTCCCCAGGAGGTAGGTTATTATAGGTGATCTCTTTACCTCGACTCGTTCTCCATTCTTCGTCAACGCCATCCAGCATGTAATGGTATTTTATATCTCCTCTACTGAAAAAGGAGATTCCTGCAATGTCAAATTCCAAGTTGTTTTGGTCATATGTCAACAATCGACATTCTTCTAGACTTACCTTCGTCCCGTTGACAAACAGATTCTCTAAAACCAACTTGGCTGGCTTTTCATCGTCCATGAAAGATTCAACCACTGATATTCCCTTCGAGGTTGCTAAATATAAAAGTGAATCTACAATCTGGATATCCTGAATGTTATTCCCAGAAAGGCCATCATTAATATTATACTTATATACTGAGTACTCATAGGGATCAATCGAAGCAAACTCAATAATACTTAAACCGCTATTGGTTCCTACGAACAATTTGTTCTTATGCGGATAGATAGCGTTGATATAATCGCCGGAAAGTCCTTGATTCTGAGAAATATTTATCAACGAATCATAATGCTCAAGAAAAATACCATGCCCTCTGGTACCGTAAGCAATAAGACCGTTTTCCATGATCTTAATATTATCTATCCTTAGATAGCTCAATGGTCCAGTTTTAAAACGGTTTTCATAGGACCTTCTTGAAAGGAAAAAATTCAAGACTCCTTTTTTTGTTCCAAGAAGAAAATGATCCGAGGTAAATCTTTCGACACAGATATTCCAAGGCTTCTCAAGAACTTCGGTATTAAGCCTTGTTAGTTCACCATCAATAAACATATGTAAGCCATCCGATCCCGCAAGAAAAACAGTATCATTGGAATGAACCCCATTCCAAAAGGTTTTTAATTTGCTGTTATAAATTGTAGGAAAGACCTTCTCCATCTTTCCGATTCCATACTGCCAAACAAAGTTCCTTCCCGATGTAAAAATTAAGCGGTTTTTAGAAACAGGGATTATATCACGGAAATTCTGAGAATTGGGAACCAAAGGGGATAAATCGATTGCCTGTGCATTAGCTGGATAAATAGCAACATTCCCTGAAAACCCGGCAGAAAAAAGGGTTTTTTCTTCGTCAATGTAGAAGGTCTTAATATTGTCAAAAAGAAGTCGATTTTTTCTATTTAAGACTCTAATCTTTCTATTGGGAAAGAAAAATACCCCGGAATTGTGTGTACATACCCACAGGCCTTGATTCTCATCTACGAAACAAGACGTTACAATGTAATCTTTTAGATAAAATTCCATTTGAAGTATTCCCTGTTTTCCAAAGGAAAATTCGAAGAGTCCTCCAAAAGTGGAGGCATAAATCTTCCCACCGAACTCCTTCAGGCGAATTATTCTATGGCTCAGCTCTACTAATTTTTCCATTTTTCCTCCCGAAATGAGAAAAACCGAATTAGAATTAGCCTGAAGTAGAGCTGAATCATCATTGAGAATTAAACCATCGGTGCTCAACAGGTAAGAAGGGTCCCGAAAGCTGTAATTGAACCCAGAAAAGTTTACTTCAACAGAATCCTTAAAAAAGGAGCTTTCTTTTTTGTGATTCTTGGGCGAAATTCTGGCAAAATAATCCTGGCCAGTTTCCTCAAAATACAATCCCTTTAAGTTCCCTTTTTTGGTAGGAAGAATTTTTTTTCCATTCCCCAGCTCCCCATTTTCCTTGATGACAATTTCACCGGTTGAGGTTGCAGAGAAATGGAGATTTCCGTTTTTCTCCCTCCACACACTTGCCGGAAGAGGGTTTCCCTTTAACTGTTTCTGAATTATTCCGTTGTGCTTATAGCTGCCAACATTTCCATTCTCTACATATGAAATCAAACAATTTGGCCCAACAACCCAAAGTCTTTTATTACCCTCTTTGAAAAAAACAAAGTTCTCAGTCTCGGCCAGACCATTTTTGGCGTCAAAATTCACAAACCTTTCTCCATCAAACCTTGAGAGACCTAGAGTCGTGCTGAACCAGAGATATCCCAGGCTGTCACGGGCCACATCATAAACCCCATCGCTGGGCAATCCATCTTCGGTCGTGTACTGCTTGTAGGATATGTCCTGACCCTGCACAAAAATTGTCAGGATCAAAAAGAAAAAAAGGGCGGTTAGTTTCTTTATCAAAGTTGTCGAGCTAGGAATTTCTCTATCGACCTAAAAGATCAACACTGTGCTAAAAGAACAAAAAAAGGGCAGTCCAAACACCACCCTAAGTCAAACTAAAACGAAATAAACTAATTCCTACCGTCCAATACTGCTAGCAGATTTTTCTTTCTATCATCGGAGACATAGACTTCAGTTCCATCCGATAAAACCACACAACCCCCATCTTTAAACAAGAATTCTTCCACCTCATTGAGATTTATCAGACTTGAGCGGTGTATTCTCATAAACATATTTTCAGGAAGCAATTGAACAAAGTGCTTCAAAACCTTCGAGGAAATGATCTCTTCTCCATTCTTCATATATATCTTGCAATAACTTCCGTCCGCCTTTAAATATAGAATCTGACACATCTCAAGGTATCTGATTCCTGAAGTATCCCGAACGAAAATCTTCCTCTTCCCTGGGTCGTTAAGAGCTAGATTTTGCAGGAGGTTTTGGATCGCCATATTCCCTGCTCTGCTCTCGTGCACGTTTTTCAACCTTGTTAAAGCTTCTTCCAAATCTTCAGGATCGACAGGTTTGAGCAAATAGTCAACCGCCGATACCCGGAAAGCTTGTAAAGCATATTGATCGTAGGCGGTAACGAAAACAACATTAAAATCCACCCTATCCAATTTGTTCAACAGGTCAAACCCGGTTCCATCCCCCATTTCAATGTCAAGAAAAACAACCTCGGGTTTAGTTTGACTTATTAACTCCAGGCCTTCAGCAACCGATTCAGCAACACCGACCACTTCAAAAGTCGGATCCAATTCAGATAAGAGAAACTTCAAATTCTCAATGGCGATTCTTTCATCCTCAATAATAATAGTTCTCATAGTTCACGCAACTTAGATATCTTACCAAAACAAATAGAGACCTTTGTGCCAGTAGGCTTTCCCGTTGAGTCAACGAGGTCTATCACTTTGATAGCTCCATCGTTTGAGGTCTTCTTATTCAAAATTTCAATCCTTCTTCTGGAAACAAACATCCCAACTGACTTATGTCCAGACTCCTTTTTGATCTTCTCACTTTCTTCTCTGCCAACACCGTTATCTTCAATAAAACAGAATAACTCATCGCTTATAACTTCAAACTTGACCAGGATCTTTCCATCCTTCGAGCCCTTTTGAAGTCCGTGAATTATTGCGTTTTCTATGAAGGGTTGGATTAACATAGTGGGTATATAGATATTATCCTCAAGGTTCAACCCTTTATGATCCAACGAGATTTCCAATTTGCCTTCAAATCTTAGTTGTTCAAGTTCCAGGTAAAGGCTCAAACTGCTGATCTCTTCCTCCAGTAATACCTGAGTCTTCGTTGAAAAGTCAAGGATCCTCCTCATCAATTTACTGAATTTTGCCAAATAACTTTGACCTATCAGAGGGCTTTTGCTACCAATATAAAATTGAATGGAGTTAAGAGTATTAAATAAGAAATGAGGATTCATCTGAGCCCTCAATGCTTGTAATTCAAGTTGTGCTTTTTCCTTTTCTTCTTTCTCAAATGCTATGGCTCTTTGATTAAGAATATTGACACGCCACCTGAATAAAAAATATCCCGTTATTAACAAAAGTCCAGAGACGAGGGTATAAAACCAGTAGGTTTGATAGAATGGTGGGAGGATTCTTATTGGTATTTCTAATATCGAATTATTCCATGGATAATTTAAAAATCTAGCCTGGACCAACAACCGATAGTTTCCAGGATTAAAAATGCTAAAAGACAAAATATTTGAATTCTGATACCTCCATTCATTTTCGTATCCTTCAATTTTATATCGAATTTCAACTTCGGGTCCAAACAAAAATGAAAAACTACTTAACCTGCACTCAAAATTGCTTCTACCAGTAGAAACAAAACTTATTTTTTGATTTAAAGAAACGTTATTACAGTATATTTCAAGTAAATTAATATTTGAGTCTATTTGGGGTGCCTTTATGTCTTTTAGATTAATAATATTCAATCCATTTGAGGTTCCAACTAAAATTTTACCATCTAAAAATTTAGTACTTCTAACAATTTTTGAACTTAACCCATTATAGTCATTGTAATTTTTGACAATTGATAATCCTTCTTCACTTATTTTAAAAATAGAAAGACCGGAAGTTGTCCCGAAAAAAATAAGGCTGTCAAGAATGAAGCTATCTAAAATTACATCGCTCAACAACCCGTCCCCGGCACGATAATTATAAATGGTATCTTCAGTTAAATAGAAGACCCCTCTTTTATTAGTAGAAAAAATATAATTGCTAAACTTATCCTTTTCAATATCAATAATACTAAACCGGTCATCCTCATTTGAAAGGCTGAACGATTGCCTTTCATCACTATTAATATTTATTGTTATTAGCCCATCTCTTGTTCCTCCAAAATATATTGTATCGTTCCAGGAAATTGCCTTGTTAACTCCTTGATATTTAGCATTTACAGAATGTATTCTTGATATATTTTCTTTTTTAATAAAATACAATCCCCCTTCCCCAGAAAATAATAGCGAGTCGACGTTCGAAACAAATTTTAACAATTTTGGTCTGATATTAGATTCTTGAGAAAAAACATCTATTTCTTCTTTATTTATAGAAATAACATTTTCTGAATTGGATAACATGTACATTTTTCCTTCAAATTCAGAAAAATCCGTTATTCGATCACCGCAATAATTTTGTTCATTGAATGATCTTATTTCTCCTAAGAAATTTCTTCTAAAGAACTGTCCATTTGCACCCCCGATAAAAACATTTTTTTGTTTATCGACCCCTATCGAGTAAATATCATCAAATGGAAGACCATTGGTTGTATTTTCGAATTCAACAGTAATATTTGGGAAATAGTATAACCCTTTGCCTAGGGTGGTCAACCAAAATCCTCCTTTTGAATCTTCTTCAAGGCCAGTTATTGGAACTCCCTTTAACAAAACGACGTCCAATTTCCAGGTTTGATCTAAATTGGAATAAAAATATGCCCCATTCATTGTGCAGAGAATCAATTGATCCTGAATCATAAATAATCTGAATATTTCTCCAACAGAATTTATTGAGTCAGTCTTTTCACAATTCGAATAAATTGCCACTCTATTCGGATGATTTTGAATTAATAAAGTAGAGTCATTCAATTTCAAACTCCTTGCATAATTTGACTTAGATTCTTCTTTCAATATAAAATCACATTTACCATACGAGACATGTTTATAAATTTTGTCAATCATGGGCCATTCTGGTGAAGCGGGAACATGAATAATAAACAACCTATCAGCTCCCAAATCAATTAATTTGGACCTCATAATTTCACTTTCTAACTGATCATGTTTTTCTATCTTCCCAGAAGTGCTAATAGAAATAAACTTGCCTCGGCTAAATGATATATGAATATTCTGTAAAGAATCTACATAGAAATCTAAGGGCTGATTTTTCTCCTTATTATGGGATTGAATCAGATTGTTAAAAGGATATTCTTTTACGGAATACCCTTCAATAATTGAAACTTTACCTTCATCTCCAAGAAGGTAAAGAATTGAATCTCTAAAAGGGTAAAACTGAAAATTTAAAGGGGTAGCTAATCCAGATTTTTCGTTGAAATAAGTGAATTCAAGACCATTATAAGCGGCCACTCCATCATCCGAACAAAACCAGATCATCCCATTTCGCCCAATTGCCACATCATGCAAAATATCACTTGGTAATCCATTATTAGTAGAGAAGTGACGATAAGAGTAGCCTTGGGAAAAACAAGTGCTTTTCAGAAAAATGGAAAGCAAGAATAGAGTAAATGACCAAAATCTAATTCTCGACATCAGGATGAAACTATTTTCAACCGACTAGTTTAGGAAATTTTTAACCCCCAGTAATTGACATTTAGCAAAAGGGGTTTTTCAGTATCTTAACAGGCCAAATCAGCCAAAGAATGAAAATTACTTACCTTATCCCAAGAACTTGCATGGCCATTAGCCTGCTTTTTCTATCCCAAAACCTACTCGCACAGTCTTTCGAGGAATGGAAGAAACAGCAACAACAGGATTTCGAGACCTACAAGGAAACAGAAACCAAGGCCTTTAATGAATTTAAAGAAGCCTATTTCAGGGGCATGGCAGCCCTGGACAAGCAATGGCAAGGTTACCTGAAAGAAGGCTGGGTAGACTTCAGTCTGAGTCCTGCTGAGAAGGAACCAGCAGATCCGAAGCCTGAGATCCCAAAAAAATGCAGCACCATAAAACCTATGGACCATTCAGTAGGGAATTTCCACAAGGTGGAGGCCCCTCCTCCTGCTCCCCTTATGCCCATCAATCATGGCAAACCCAAGGCGAGCAACGATATCATTTCCATGAGCTTTCCATTCTATGGAGGTACCGTGGATGTCTTTTACCCTGCCAGCTATAAATACAATGGAAGCGTTGAAGTCAATGAGAACTTCACCGCAAGCTTTTGGGAGACACAGGCAAAAAAGAATTATACTGACATAGTCAACCAGCTTTTCAATTACAAAGAAAAATGGGGTCTGAATGATTATGCATATCTCTTAATGGTCGATAAGGCTTCCCAGCAATTGTCAAATGGAAATAAAGACTTACAAAATCTCCATACCTGGTTTCTCATGCTGAAGTCACGTTATGGAGCCAAACTGGGCAGGTCAGGGGATAGCTACGAACTTTTCGTTCCGGTGGATCATGATGTTTACGAACTCCCCTACTTGATCTATAAGGACAATAAATATTATCCTTTAACCGGCCTGAAGGGTGGGGATACAGGAAATCGATTGGGCTTTTCCTCCCAGGCAAAGGAATTTCCTGGAACCTATAAGGTTTTGAATTTCGGATTCAATCGCCCTCTAAATCTACCCCTCAAGGAGAATAGCAAAGAATTCAGGTTCATCTACCAAGAGAAAAGCCATGTAATGAATCTAAAGTATAACATGAACGAGATCGATTTTCTAAAGAATTATCCAACCTGTGGCTTTGGGGTTTATCTCAATTCGCCAATGTCCGTCACCACTAAAGAATCCATAATGGAAGCCTTCAATTCTTTGGTTCAAGACCAAAGCGAACTCACCCAGGCTGAGATGATGTTGCGATTCGTCCAGACGGCCTTTGCTTATCAGGTCGACCAGGAACAATTCGGAACCGAAAAGTGGTTCTTCCCTACCGAGATCCTTCATTATCCTTATTCAGATTGTGATGATCGTGCAATCTTTTATTCAAGGTTGGTTACAGAGCTTATGGGTAACAAAGTTGTGGCGGTAGACTATCCAGGTCATGTAGCCACAGCAGTGAAATTCGAATACCAGGCCCAGGGGGATTACCTAAGCTATGAAGGAGATGATTACTTCATTTGCGATCCCACCTTTGTGAATGCACCAGTTGGCTTAACCATGACCCAATTCCAAAACCAGGTAAAGAATGTTCATCCCGTTTCCGGTCCTGCAAAAAGGAGTTATGATGTGATCGAGACCATGCCTGAAGGAGAGCTGTGGACTATGAATAGCTATGACGGGGAGGATTACAGAATTGATCTAAAACAAAATCTCAGCAAGCCTTCAGAACTCTACGTTTTCAAGTCAGACCTGAAAGGCAATGTGATTTGGAGGTCCAAGATCGAAAACGTAGACACCGTACAATCAGGGGGGCTGGCCATCCAATTGGATGAGAACGGGAATGTTTCAGGTGCTGTGGCTTTCAATGAATCGGAAAGCTATGCCGACTATGGGGTGAATGTAGTTGAGAATTCACCTGTCGTAATCTTTGAAAGTGGAGCGACTTATGAAAAGGACGCAGGGGGTAGTTTCTTTAGTTCAGTTGATAAGTACAGTTCTAAAATGAGAAGTAGTTCGGTGGATCCCGAAATGGCAGCATTCCTGGGTTTCATAACTGCCTTAGCCGTTCGAAACCAAAGTCTGAGCATGTCGGAGGTGATGACCGAGGTGGATAAAAAGAACCCCGGGACCCGAAAGAAATACCCCGAAACCTTTGGTGCGATAAGCACTTTGAAACTGATCAAGACCAAGGAGAACATTTTCGAGATCCAATTGGGAGGTGGAAAATCAAGTTTGACCCTAGACAAGTTAAAGGTAGAGCAAGGGGCTCGATTCCGTTTGGTGAGGTATCCTTCTAATAACATGAAAATGGAGGTAATCAATGGGCTTACTGTTGGTAAGGCCTTCATACGCTTCGACCTGAATTATGTTAAGGTATTAGCAACCAAGAGGGAGTTTGTCTTCAATTATGGAACTGATGGATCGAATGCGGTTATAGAATTAGATGAATTACTCTTTTAAGACCAATTTTCAGAAAACTTAGACCACTAACTGAAAAGGGAGGCTTACAAACTCGGAATCCTATTTGACAGGTCGAAGGGTAGGAATCACAAATTCTAATGAATTATAAAATAATTGGTTGGCTTTTTTGGGAGACCAAAAATTATAACCATGAAAAAATTAATTGTAGTAACCTTAATCGCCTTTGGATGTTCACAAGTCGACCGTCCAATTTCGCCCTCAGACGAAAAACCTCAGAAATCTCTTAGTGAGGAAAACTTGCGCGGAGGGCCTCAATGGATTTGTTCCATAGTATTTGAGGGATCTTTAAATTCATACGCTAACCAACTCTCCTATCCTGAGTGCAATTCAAATAGTACTTCTAGCCTGACATTCACTGACCTTTATGCTATCACTACAGGAACACATGTTAGTTGCGTGTGTATGGTCAGCACTGACCCTTTCGACAATGTCGAAGAATTAGTCGAAGATGCATATGACTATGCCGTTCAAAATGCGCCTGATGGATGTTGTCTCCAAAGTCTAGATTTTACATTGGATCAATTCTGCTGCAATATAAGTCCTTGTGGTTTATCTCTTACCGCGACTTATGCATGCTTAGAAGATGAAAATCCACTATAAATTTTAAAACTATGAACTCTTTAAGCAATACATGGAAAAATCAAATTTTCTGGCTTTTTCTACTAATTCTTGGATTTAGTTGTTCCGATCCTGGGAATGAAGATCAAAATTTAAGGCCAATAGAAACTTCTGAATCATTTAAGAATGATGGATCAGAAATAAATCTTTCCGGTGAAAATTTAAGAATCACCCCGGTTTGGGTCTGTGGAGGAACCGCGGGTTTAACCTTTATTTCCAGCTTAAATTTCAACCTTCCCAACATAACTTATCCCAACATAACAAGTGCTTGCGGTGAAAGCGTAGAAGAAACTTGGGAAATTGAACTGAGGGTTGAGAAGACCACTTCCGCTAATTGCTGGTGTGCAAGCTGTTGCGTCGACGTTGGGCCATATCAACACGGCACAGGAAACAATGTAGAAAAGTTTTTGAATTACCTTGTTAATGTCTATGATGGGTCAATTGCAGATTGTGATGGAGAAGTAAAGGTCACAAATGTCTCAGGGTTTAGGTGGGTAACATCTTGGCCAAACTGTAGTAATGTTGGACAAGGAGCCGATATGGTGTTAGAATTTGACGTTGAGTACTCGTGCTGTCAAGAAGAGGAAAATCCAGAATAATTATTGCGCAAATTGAAAAGGGGCCTAGCCCCTTTTTTTTATGATACATTTTTCGAAATTTAGGATAACCAAACCCATTAATTATGGACACAAAGAAATTCTTACTTGCTGTTTTGGCCGGTACGGTCACCTATTTCATCCTCGGATTCCTTGTATATGGAGTGATCCTGATGGATATGATGAATGATCTGAACAATCCTGACCTGATGAGAGCAGAAGAGGATATGGTCTGGTGGTCAATGATTCTTTCCAATGTGATGTATGCCATTTTTCTTGCTCTGGCTTTTATGAAATGGGGAAATGTTAATTCTTTTGGTGGAGGAGCCGTTGCTGGAGGAGTGCTTTCTCTTTTCATAGCACTGAGTGTAGACATGAGCCTTTATGCCTATTCAACTGTAGTTGCTGGAGTTTCGACCATAGTTGTGGATGGCTTGGCTGGATTATTCATGGGTGGCGTTACCGGAGGGGTAATGGGATGGGTCATAGGACGAGGATCAGAGTGAAATTTGAAAGCGAGGCCTTCCCTGCTTTTTTCTTCTCTCTAAGTGAAAAAGATCCCAACCTCGGCGTGCTTTTTTTGAATTTTCATTCTATTTTTGCGGACCCTTTTCAAGAAAGTTGAAGGGATACTTTTTAGGTCTGGTAGTTCAGTTGGTTAGAATGCCTGCCTGTCACGCAGGAGGCCGCGGGTTCGAGTCCCGTCCAGACCGCCAGGGATGGCCCGGAGCTTAGCTTCGGGCTTTTTTTGTTAAAAAATTGTGACGAGAAGCCTGTCTTCGGCGCAGGCCGAGGAACTCCCGCCTGCCCTAAAGAACCGCAGGTTTCTTTAGGGTCCAAACAGCACGTCTTCGCTTGGTTAGGCGAGCAAGCAGAAAAGGTTGAAAGCCCGGAGCATAGCTTCGGGCTTTTTTGGTAGAAAACCAGAAAAGCCAATCCGGCACCTGATTCAGAAAATTCTGTTCTCGACAGATCTTCATAAATCCGAAATGGCTGAAAAGTATTTTCCGGAAGAAATCCAGGTGCTAGACGATAAATTGCCTGATTTTAAAAAAGAGACCTTGAACTGTGGCTCCAATCACTTAGGCCATCCGTTACTCTTTAAGGAAAATCATCTATAAGCCTTCAAGCTTCGCAAAAACAGGCTAGAAAATACTTTAGCGGATAATCGTCCACTATTTTGACAGTGACTAGATACTTTGTTAGCTTTCAACAAAGAATTAACCTCATGAGACATCTTTCAGCCCTACTACTTTTTTTTCTTTGTGGCCAACTGTTTGCTCAAGACAATTACTCTATTGTCAATATTTTTCCATCCTATAATTATTCTTATAGAATTTACTTTGGAGAGCAATTGGTAGGAACGGTGACCAAAAAGGAAAACCTTCGAGTAAAAGTATACTCAATGGGAAGGATCGACGTGACCGTAATCACCGACAGCTACCGGGGAACATTTGGCTTGGATTTGGAACCAGGGAAGGAAAAATTCATTTCGTGTAAAAAATCAGGAATTACTGTTTCTATAAAAGAGAAAACTGAAGACTGGGGGAAAGCGCAATTAAGTGGAGTTGAAAAAACTATTGAAGTAGAAGAAAATATTAAAATGCCCTATGGCAAATTACCAAATGATTTTGCTGGAAACAGGCCAAAATCGGGCTCCGGTTTTTTAATTAATAAATCAGGCAGCATCTTGACCAATTTTCACGTTGTGGAAGGAGCAAAATCTGTTTCCGTAAAAGGTATAAAAGGGGATTTTAAGACTTCACTAGATGCGTCAATAGTCTCGATTGACAGACAAAATGATCTCGCAGTACTTAAAATAGAATCCAGTCTTATTTCATTTGATGAACCGCCATACTCAATTAGGAGTTCTAAAACGGTCCAATCTGGCGAGGAGGTTTTTGCTCTTGGCTATCCAATAAAGGATATTATGGGACAGGAAATAAAAGTCACCACTGGTGTTATTAATGCCTTGACGGGTCTTCAAGGAAGCGTTTCGGAATTCCAATTTTCAGCAACTGTTCAACCAGGAAATAGTGGTGGCCCATTATTTGATAAAGATGGTCAATTAATAGGCATCGTTACTTCAAAACTTAAAAGAGAAATTGGAGAAGGTGTGGGGTATGCCATTAAATCAGATTATCTAGCTTTCTTTTTAGATCAGGTCGACGAACCTGTTCCCAATCAAGAGGAGAATAGTCTCACAGGGAAAGAATTACCAGACTTGGTAAAGGAGATTTCAGATTTTGTTTTATTGATCGAGGCAAAATAGTCTCAGGCTTAATATGCGACAACCACAAATAATAGAGTTGATTCGCGTTGCTATTTGCGAATACATTACTTAACAGTAGCAGTAATATTAATAGGAATTAAAATTCATCAAAGCGGCACTTATAGGAGGCTTTCCAGGATTCCTTAAATTGAAGCGAACTTAGCCATTGGCGACTAGGTCTTTTTTTCAAAAAACAAAATATTACCTACAAACCCTTGGGAAATGGGCTATTCGTTAAATTTAAATATCTGTTTTTCAGTGAGTTAATATTTTTTCTAAATTATTAAGTAGTGGAAAGATCATTAATAAGTTTGGCAATTGTCAGAACTAATTGGGACAAAAAAGGAATGGATCATATAGACACTCACATTCCGATGGTTGCTACCCTATTTAATGAAAAAAAGTATGAAGAAGTTTCTTCAAGAAACATTAAAGAGGTTTCAGATGATTTTTTTAACCGGTTCCAGTTAAAAATTCCATCTCATGCCATGACATCCATTATTAATAGGATGAAAAAGAAAGGCTATTTCAGAAAAGAGCACGGTTCATTTAAGCCAGTCTTTGGAAAGCTCAAAGTAGAAGATATCTCAATCCAGTCAAAGACAATCACAAGAGAATACAACTCACTTATTCTTAAAATAAAAAATTTCTTTTCTGAAAAGTATGGGGAAGATATTTCGGAAGAAAATATTGAGAATGGACTTCTAAGTTACCTTAAGCATTATGATATTGACATTTTATTTCTATCGGATTCAAAATCTATTTTGCCAGATGTCAAGAAAGCCAAAAAAATTCTTTACCTAATTGGCAAATTCATTGAGCATGCATATACTAAAGATGCAGAGGCCTTCCAATATTTAGTTAATATATCAATAGGTCATGCATTAGCTTCTTCTATCATAATAGACAAAAAGGAACTATTGGAAGGAAGTTTAAACAAGCTAAATATATTCTTTGATACTCCCTGGTTATTTGATTTACTGGGTACTAAAGGAATAGGGCGTAAAAATATGGCTCTTGAATTATTAGACCTGGTTTTAGAAAATAAGGGGAAGACTAAATTATTTGATATAAACTTTGGGGAGTTACAAACCAATTTAGATTTATGCATTAGCGATTTTACAGCAAAAAGAGAGAACGGGTCAAAGACTTATCAGGATTGCCTACAAAATGAAATAGGAGAAAGTGAAATCATGGAAATTAATTCCAATTTGACGGAACTACTAGAAAAATTAGGTCTTGAGGTCAAATCTCCACCAGATCATAATGAAACTAAAAAATATGAAATTGATGTAGTTAAGCTATATGATTTAATTACCAAAACTTACGAAGAACAACAGATCATTGATCAGATAAGAAAAATAGATGAAGAATTAAAAGAACACGAGAAAGCATTAAAAAAAGACTCTGAACCAACTGAAGTTAAATCAACCAAAAAGAAGATTGCCAAAGAACCACCTGCGGAAGAGGACGATTCCCGTGATAATCAAACAATTTGGAGAGATGTAAATGCCATTTCTGGTATTTACAGGTTGAGAAAGGGAAATATTCCAAAAAATCTTAGGGACACTAAAGCTCTTTTTGTAACTAGAAATTCATCCTTGGCTTTGGCAGCAAAGAGATTTAACCAAGATAAAGGGTCAGGAAAATCGGCAATCCCAACCACCATAACTGATACCCTTTTAGGAACCATGATTTGGTTAAACACTCCCGAAATTGCAGATAAAATAGCTAGAAAGAAGTTGATTTCAGATTGTTTTGCGCTCACAAGCCCTGACCCTGCCTTAATTTCCCAATATTTAGAAGAATGTGAAAAACTTAAATCAAAGTCAAAAATTTCAGAAAAGGAATATTTAGTTCTAAGATCATACCAAGGAGCCTATAAAATCCTTACTTCTAAAACATACGGTGATGTTAATGAGTTTTCGGCGAAAACTCCATTTGAGGTTTTGCAAGAACTCATACATATTAATGAGTCAAAGGAGAATCAAAGAAGGGATGAACTTGAAAAAGTAAAAGATGAAGAGTTAGAAAAAAGTAGTGAGCTAGTAGAGGCTTTAAGAACTGAAATTGAAGAAACTACTAATAGACTTGAAGGGCAGGCTGCTGGCAAGCAAGGGCAATTGGATAGGATTTATTCTGTTACATTTAAGATTACAAAGGGATCCGTTAATATAATTTTTTGGATACCAATGGCTTTTGTATTTTACTACGCATATCGGATTCAAATACTTGATAATTGGGAGAAAAACATATCCTCAACTATTATTACTTCTGCCCTATTTATCCTTTCTGGATTGAACCTTTTATTTGGATATACATTTACAAAATTTGTCTACAAACTCACAAATAAAATTCATCACTCTATTTATGAATTCCTGACCAAATGAATTCATGAATTCGAACTAGAGTAGGTAGATTTTCAAGCAGGTATGTTAGGTTAACCGTTTTCGATTCGGTTTTCGGTTTTTCTTTTGCTTACTTAGAAAGAATTGATTTAGATTAACTGAAAAGAGGCTTGATTAGACTCTTATAGAATTAAATTTGGTATAACTAGATAAAAGTAAGATAAAAGAGTTGCGGTTCCGTCCAGACCGCCAGGGATGGCCCGGAGGATAGCTTCGGGCTTTTCTTATTCAAAAATTTCCAACTTTCTCTTTTCTGATTCTTGTTATTGATCCCTAACTTGAGAGCATGCGATTTCTGCTTTGCACCCTGATCCTTTCAAGTCTTAGTGCCCTTGGTCAGTTACAAATAGACCTCCAAACCTTCGCCACCGGATTCACACGTCCTGTCGACATTCAGAATGATGGGGATTCCCGGCTTTACATTGTAGAGCAACCAGGTCAGATATGGATCCTGGACTCTTTGGGAAATAAGAACTCCTCCCCTTTCCTAGATATCAGGAGCCGGGTAAATGATAGTAATAATGAACAAGGACTATTGGGGATGGCCTTCTACCCTAATTCGGCCGGTTTTGGAAATTTCTTTGTGCATTACACAGATTCAAACGGGAATTCTCAAATATCCCTTTTTGCAAGGTCTCTGAGTGATCCGGATAGCGCGGACCCTGCTTCGGAATTTAAGATCATAAACATCCCTCAACCCTTCCCTAACCATAATGGAGGCAGTATAGAATTCGGACCCGACGGATACCTGTACATCACTATGGGTGATGGAGGTTCTGCAGGTGATCCCAATGATGTGGCCCAGAATCTGACTTCCTATCTGGGTAAGATCCTGAGAATAGACATCAATACGGCAATGCCCTATGGCATCCCTCCCAGCAATCCCTTTGCCGGAGCAGGAGGAGGAATAAAGGAAGAGATCTGGGCTTATGGTCTTCGGAATCCCTGGAAAATCAGTTTTGATAGGTTAAATGGAAACCTCTGGATCGGTGATGTAGGCCAGGATGCTGCGGAGGAAATTGATTTTCAAAATGCCAATTCAGCGGGAGGAGAAAACTACGGTTGGAGATGCAAAGAAGGAACCCTTCCCTTCAACACAAGCAATTGTCCTCCAGATTCAACTTTTACAGCCCCAGCCTATGAATATTTACATCCAGATGGCTGTTCCGTAACGGGAGGAAGGGTCTATAGGGGTTCTAAATATCCCGGAATGTATGGAGAATACTTCTTTGCAGACATATGCGGAGGCTGGATAAGGTCGCTTGATTCAAACTTTGTCATAACCGATCATGGAGGCTTCGCCAGCTCAAACTTCTTTGTTGCCTTTGGTGAGAATTCCAAGGGTGACCTTTTCGTTGCAGGCCTGAATGATGGGATCATTTCTGAGATCGTTGAAACCACAAATAATCTAGAGTCAGTTGATATTCCGGAATTCAAAATTTGGCCTAATCCCACTAGTGCTTGGGTTAAGATCTCAGGAAATAGCCAAGGGCCATTAAAGGTCGAATTACTAGATCAAATAGGTAGAATTCTGAAATCTGGTAATCTAAATGAGAATAATGATCTTCTTCTGGATCTTAGAGATCAAGAGCCTGGTATTTACTTCATCCGTGGAATTTCAAATTCAAAAAGGAGTTTGACCCAAAAGTTAATAGTGCATTAGGACCTGGATCAGAAAATACTTATTTCTTATTCCTACCTTCGCAATCCAATATTTAATCACTTGTTGCAAAATCTAGTATGACAGCAGAAATAAAAACTGAAAAGGGCACAATGAAGGTGGAGTTCTATGAAAAGGACGCTCCAAATACTGTTGCCAATTTTGTAAAACTTTCAAACGATGGCTTCTATAACGGCCTGACTTTTCACCGTGTAATTCCAAACTTTGTTATCCAGGGAGGTTGTCCTGATGGAACTGGAGCAGGTGGTCCAGGCTATTCTATAGATTGCGAACTGGATGGTGACAATCAATACCATGACAGAGGAGTTCTATCCATGGCCCACGCGGGAAGAAACACTGGCGGAAGCCAATTCTTTATTTGCCATAGTCGCGATAATACATCTCATCTGGATAGAAACCATACCTGCTTTGGAAAGGTGGTCGAGGGTATTGAAGTCGTCGATGAGATCAGGGAAGGTGATAAGATTGAAGAGATCATCATTAACGAATAGAGAGATTTGAATTCAAAATAAGCCTCCTTCCAGGGAGGCTTTTTTATTCTCAATGAATTCATAATCCCCCAAATTGGGTCAATAACAAAGGATTTTACTTCCTAAATTTGGTCATGCGTATTAACCAAAGATTGATCGTTCGGATTGGTTTCTTTCTTGGACTGGTCTCATCGAATCTTGCCGCCCAATACCATCCATTGCTTGGAAATGAGACTAAATGGCAAGTAAGACACTTTGCATTCGGCTGGCCCTCGCCAAATTTGACAGATTACAACACAGTTGGTACTATTTCTGCAATTGGTCAAACTTATTTCTCGATAAAAAACCAATATAACCAAGGACCCTACCTTAGAGATGATACCATTGGTCATAAGGTCATGGCCTATTTTTCCCTTACCCAGCAGGAATATACCTACATGGACTTTTCAGCTCAACCCGGGGATACCCTTCTCATGCCTACGCACTGGCGTTCATATTATAATGGAATGCCGATCCTCGATTCGGTCGTTGTTCATTCAGTGGATACTTTAAGAGATCCCATCGACACCACCCTTTGCAGAAGGGTGGTTAAAGTATCAGATTGCGGTTGGGAAACCTATTTCTGGATAGAGGGCGTAGGCTCGACAAGAGGGTTTTCAGGAATAATTTGGTGTCATGCCACCGATAGCAACAAGGAACTCGAATATGTATGGAACGCAGATTCAACCCTTAGATACAATTTCCTTGATAGCTTCCCCTTATGCAATCCACCCATTCCACCTCATCCACCAGTAGGTTTATTTAGCAAATCAGAAACAGAACTCATTTTGACACCCAACCCTGCTTCGGATAAGATCATCATTTCCGGATTTGAAAAAACACCAAATCAGATTCTCCTAATGGATGAAAAGGGAAGAGTTGTTTTGGACAGATCATTTCTGGAATCAAAGGAAGAACTCCTCGAGCTGAACATAGTGGGAATTCCGCCCGGCTTGTATTTTGTTCAATTGATTTCGAGCAATCAGGTCCTGCGAAAAAAACTGATGGTAACAAAATAGAATTAGTGGATTACCATTTAGACTCCTGGTAAACCCGTCATCAAAAAATCCGTCGCCGCTCATGTAAATGAACCTCAATTGAAGGCTTCTTTAGAAAGAATCCGGTTCATTGGGGAAAATTTTGATCATGAACAGAAGTCAATTTCTTACCGGATCTGGATTGGCCGCAGGGTCTCTATTGATTAATCCTCTTAATGTTTTCGCATATGGAAACCCAATTTATTCCGCCGAGGAGATTACAGAATTTGTATTTGCAGCACACAAGGATCTTGATGAAACCAAAAAGATCATAAAAAAGAAGCCTCTTCTATTAAACTGTACCAACCAATTCAAAAAAGGTGATTTTGAAACGGCCTTGGGTGGAGCCTCCCATATGGGCAGAAAAGACATTGCGGACCACCTGGTTGAATTGGGTGCCAGGATGGACATTTTTAATATGACCTTTCTTGGTCATACCGAATTGGTCAAAGAATATGTAAAGGTGTCGCCCGCTTATTTAAACTCCCCTGGTCCACATGGGTTTACACTATTGCATCATGCCAAAGTTGGCGGCCATGATGATCTTGCTTCCTGGCTGGAGGACCAGGGATTAACTGAAACTCATTTTAAAGGGATCTTTTAATGAGATTGCTGGTCATTCTTTTTATATCGGCTTCCACCATTTCCTGGAGCCAGGATCATGATTGTTATCACTCCAATTTCGAACTCATCCGTCCTTTGGAAGGGAGCTGGGTTGTTTCGACAAAAGACAGAGTTTCCCCTGGAGAATATGTTGAAGGGAAAGGAGAAAGTAAAGTTACAATGACAATAAAAGGTTGCTCCATATTAGAAAGCTTTGAGGGAACCAAAGCCAAGGAAAAGTGGGAGGTGAATCTCCAAACCATGGTCAAGAAAGATGGAAGCATCGAAAGAACCTGGTTAGATTCTCAACATGGGGGATTCATGTTATTAAAAGGAGAGATCAATAAAAATTCCCTAAATGCCTTATGGGTTAGAGATCCGGCAAATCCAAAGATGCAGGTGAAACACGAAATGAAATTTGAGGAAAAAGACCAGCTTAAGTTTTCTACCTTCCTCAGTACTGACTACGGAGAAAACTGGGCTCTTACTCACGAATGGGATTATATGAGAGCAAATGAATGAAGCTCGGGAAAATCTAAATTTCTGAGTAAAGCCCCGGAGACAGCTTGGCCTCAGCTCCGGGCACCAATGAGAACCCTAAATTTTTTTAGGGTTTTTTTCTTTCATACCCAACCCCACTTAAACTATCTCCGTGTTCACCTCAAAGCCATTATGAAAATCTCTGTCCCACATATGGCCACAAAATTTTTCAGCTGGGTAAAAAGCCTTTGGGCCAGGTCCTATCCAGCAAGCCAGGAAAAAAACTCTGGTCGTGGAATGGAGATAACAATCCAAAAGAAAAATGGCGGGGCAATTATTGGATCTTCCCTGGACCAGGAAGATCTGGTAAGCCCTAATAAAACTACCCTGCAGAACCTTCAACCATATTCTGCCTTACTTCATTCATCTCAAACGGTGACCTTAGACTATGCAGGTTTTGTAGAATCCATTTATATGTTGAGGAACTACAAATTGGTCATTCAAAAAATTGAGAGTCTACTGCTTGGTTTTTTAAACCTGTTTTTTCCCGAACCGGGGATTGATCTCATGATGATTGAGAACCGGGGAGATCTAAAGGGGAATCTTGATGCCTTCCCCTTGGATCTCTTGGGAAAAACAAGCAACAATTACATCGGTTTCAAGGACCACGTTTTCGTAGACCTGAAAGGGGTTCCCGGATTCTCCTTATTGGGAGCCCCCAGGGTCAGGCTTTATACTTAGGATGATCCTTGCATACTTGATCAAAAATAGGGGCTGTCTTCAGTCCCTTTTTTTTTACCCAACCTTTTCAATAACGCTTGCGTGTATGGAGAAAATGAGTTTATCCTTACTTCAAGACGGTTTCTTAGTAATGGCCAAAGCATTCATTTTATATATATCCAAACCTGATAAGGGGAAAAAACCAAGTCGATTTTTTGAATACAAAAGGGAAAAGAAAATATGGATTGAAGGAAGAGAAAACCTTCCCTACGCAGTTAAGAATAAGATAATTGACAACTTTTTGGTGGTAATTTTTCTCAAGGATCTGATGCGAGGATTTTACTTTTTATGGAAATCAGAAGAAAACAATGATAAAGTGCTTAAATTAAGATAGGATTACGCCAAATGGCACCGGTCTAAATGACTGTAGATCAAAAGACAATAAAGGCATGTACTAAGAATGACAGAAGAGCTCAGGCTCTCCTTTACAAATCTTGCTACGGTTACCTGATGGGAGTTTGCCGGAGGTATTACAGAAACACAGAAGATGCTGAATCGGTATTAAACCAATCATTTTTGAAGGTATTGACACATATAAAAAAATATAGAGAGGAAGTTCCCTTCCAACTGTGGATCCGAAGGATCACCATCAATACCATCTTTGATGAGTTTCGGAAAAATAAGAAGCACAAAGAAACCATGGTTGAACAGCCGGAAGACGGAATTGAGAATCAGACCAAATTGGTGAGCTTCAATGAAGGGGAGCTAAGACTTGATGCCGAAGGTTTGTTCAAACTTCTTGATGAATTACCGGATGTAAGCCGAAAAGTATTCTCTCTTCACGCTGTTGATGGATACCAGCATAAGGACATTGCAGAGTTAATGAATATCTCTATTGGAACTTCAAAATGGCATGTAAACAATGCCAGAATGAAATTGATCCAAATGATTGAGGATAAAAAGATCTTATTAGAAGCGGTTTGAAATGAGTGAAAAGGATCTAGATAGTTTATTTAAAGAAACCCTCGAGAATTACGAGGCTCCCTACAAAGTAGGTGCCTGGGAAAAGATGGAGAAAACCATCGATTCTTCTCCAAGGAGACTGTACTTGCTTTTGGCGATCCCTCTGTTGTTTATTGCAGGCGGTCTTGGCTATTTATCTATTAACGATAATTCTTCAGAACCCTTATCAAATGCAGAGGTTGAAGCTTCATTCGCTTCAATAAGTAAGCCTATAGAAACCCCTGTTGAGTCTACCCCAGCTAAAGAAACCAATGCAGTTGCCCCCTCTGATTCTCCCCGGAAAACTCAATCCGATAATAGAAGGGCCAATCCCGGAAATAAAGATTTGAAGAGCAAGAGGGTTAGCAAAAGGACCAACCCAAATCCAATTTTGGCCTCCTTGGGTAGTAAGAACGAGTTCTCTCCCCAAACTCAAACTGAGGAACCAACACCCAAATTGAATTCAACTCAAAACCAGATACTTCCAGGATTCATTAAAGGGCTAAGAGCACGGGAAAAGAATTTATTCCTTTATCAAAATAATTTGGGAGATAGAAATACCTCAGAAAACCATAAGGGCAGCTGGGGAATAAACGCTTTTGCCGGATTGGGGTTAAATCCTACAGTTAGTACGGAAGTTCAAAATCTTCAGGATATTCCAGCCTACCTGGGAGCTGAAGTCATCTTTGATCAAAGTATCAAATGGCAGCTAAGCATGGGCTTTCAATATGAGCAATTGAATCTTTCTCCCGTTACCAAGGAGATCACCAAGGATCAGTTTGGATTTGGCCTATTGCAAACGACCCATTATTTAACAGCAAAAAGGATCTCATATTTAAGCTTCCCAATTGGCGTTCGCTTCAAGTTTATTCCTAGAAGTGCAGTTACTCTCGGACTTCAATACAGTAGGCTGCTACAGATTCATACCGAAGAATCCGTATATGTTCGGGAAAACAATGGTTCTCCAGAGCTTGTAAGTCAAGGCAATCAGGAGGGCTATACAGAAGGTTTTGCGCAGGAACAAGTTTCCGTAATGTTTGGCTATGGTTTCAGGATTAAACCCAGATTAAGACTGGATTTGCAAGGACGTTATTCCCTAAGCCCAATGAGAACAGAAGGGCCTAATTCAAATGATGAATTGCAATTCCGTGTGGGACTAACTTACTTTTTGTGGAGAAAATGATCCGGAATATTGCCATATTGATTTCCTGCATACTAGCCCTCTCATGCTCGAGGAATCAGGAACCAAGCCCGGTTACAGGAGCTCCAGAATTTTCAGTAAATGCTTTATTCGATGGGGAAGCAATTCAAGTAGCTGCCGGAGTCGATGGCTATTTCATGAGTACTTCAGCTTTCACTGACCAGGTTGGTCAAAGTTGGTATGAAGGGACCTTGGCAAATCTTGAGAATCCCGGTGACCATCCAGCTTTTGGCTTTCAATTCAGAGATGTATCTGAACCCGGAGATCCAAAGGATGTAAGCTCTACCCTCTCACCCGGGAATATTTTGCCTTCAAATTTGGACACCGCTAAGCTATTTCAAATATTGTTTGATGCTGAGCCCTGGACTGCCCAGGGTCAAATCGATCAGGTCCTATGGGAATTTGAAGATGGAACTACCAGCGAAGGAATGATTGTAGAGAAAAGCTTTGATTATAAAGACCAATATCATTTGATCAAAGCAACGATGACCAGTTCAGAGGGTTGTCAAAGAAGCCAGGAATACAGGATCAATCCCTGGTTGCCAGGGAATATTGGAGTGGAAATCATTGAGTTAGACAATAATAACTTCGTCTTGCAAGCCGCAACCAACGGCTTTCAAGCTGAGTCTTTTGGTTGGACCTTTGAGAGAGGCCTATCAGGGACAGGTTCTCAGTTTATGGTGCAGGGAACTCCAGGGGTGGATATTGAGAGGGTATGCCTCGAGGTGCAAGACATGGATGGAAACCAATATTACCATTGTACAGACCTGGTATATAATTCTAATGTAGGTTGTGCATTGGCATTTACTTTCAATTCAGAGTTTGAACAGACCGTTTCAAATGGGAAGCCCGGGCAAAGAGTATTGGAATTGAATCTCAACCTCAATGGTGATGAATGGAAGGCCCAAACCGGTATTGGAAGCTTGGAGATCATTAGCTCCTCTCCTTTCCAGGTAAATGATTTTGGGAAGCCTACCCAAAAAATCCTATTGAATGGAAACTTTGTTCTTCGAAACAAATTGGGTGTGCAAAAGGACCTGCAGATCATTGAGGCAATAATTGCGGTTGCCACCTCGGAGTAAGACAAGAATTTTCATTCTACCTTTGGGCATGCCCAAAAAACTCAGCTTTTTCTTGCTGGTTCTTCTTTCTTCCTGGTCTTGTGGCCAGAAAAATACTCATTCTATGCCTGATCATACTTACACCAATGAATTGATCAATGAATCAAGCCCCTATTTGTTGGAACATGCCCATAATCCTGTGCAATGGTACCCTTGGGGAGAAAAAGCCTTGGAGAAAGCGAAAAAAGAAGATAAGCCTCTCATCATAAGCATAGGCTATGCAGCCTGCCATTGGTGTCATGTTATGGAAAGAGAGAGTTTCTCAGATACCAGTATTGCCCAAATAATGAATGAGAACTTCGTATGTATAAAGGTTGACCGTGAAGAAAGGCCTGATGTCGACCAGATTTATATGGACGCTTGCCAGTTGGTTACCGGAAGTGGAGGTTGGCCATTGAATGCTTTTGCCTTGCCAGATGGCAGACCTTTTTATGCTGGAACCTACTTCCCTCCAGCTCAATGGGCCCAACTTTTAAAGCAATTGGATCAGGCCTACAAGGGCCAATACGAAAAGGTTCTGGAACAGGCAAATAACATTACTCTTGGCATCAAGCAAATGGATCTAATGGACCTAGAAACCGGAACCAAGGAATTTGAAAAGAAAGATTATGAAGACCTTTTCAAATACTTCAAGGATAGAATAGATCCTTCCTTAGGAGGTTTTAAAGGAGCCCCCAAATTTCCTTTACCCGTTGCATGGGAATTTCTTCTGGAGTTCCACAAATTGACCGGTAATGAGGAATCCGCCAAGGCCACAAATTTCACTCTGGAAAAAATGGGATTTGGAGGGCTAAATGATCAATTAGCAGGTGGCTTTGCCAGGTATTCAACAGACGACATTTGGAGAGTCCCTCATTTTGAGAAGATGCTGTATGACAATGCCCAATTGATTTCCCTTTACTCTCATTCCTACCAGAACCAAAAGGATGAATATTTCAGCTCTGTGATAAAGAATACTATTGAATTTGTAGAGAGGGAGCTTCAAGACCATAATGGGGGGTTCTACTCATCATTAAATGCCGATAGCGAAGGCGAGGAAGGTAAATTCTATGTTTGGACCTGGGAAGAATTATCCAAAGTTTTAAATCCAGAGGAACTGAAATTAGTATCCAGCATCTACGGCATTACAGAAAAGGGAAATTGGGAGAAGGGAACAAATATTTTTTACCTGGACCAAAGACCTGAAGTCAGTTCGAAAGAATTTGGACAGGAAAAGGGAGAATTCGATAAGAGACTTAACCTTATCAAAGAGAAGTTGATGGCCGAAAGAAGTAAACGAATTCGACCCAGTACCGACGATAAGATCCTTTGTTCCTGGAATGCTATGATGGCCACTTCCTATTTGGATGCTTATCAGGCATTGGATGAAACTAAGTATCTGGAAAAAGCAAAAACTACAGCTGATTTTCTTTGGGATAAACTATACCAGCCAAATACAGGCTTGTATCGAAATTTCAAAAACAACAAAGCGAGCATCACAGGATTCCTGGATGACTATGCTTTTATGATCCAACTTTTCATAGATCTGTATCAAAGTGATTTTGATATCTCCTGGCTCGAAAAAGCTGAGGGGCTAATGGCGATTTGCATCAAAGATTTTTCGGATGAATCCAATACTTATTTTTATTTCACGTCCAAGGAAGGCGAAAAACTTATCGCCAGGAAAATGGAGCTTGCTGATAATGTGATCCCATCATCCAATAGTGTTATGGCCGTAAATCTTTTTAAGTTAGGTCACCTTGTTGCAAATGATTCTTACCTGGAAAGATCTACAAGGATGCTAAAAGGACAGCTGCAAAATATCAATAAAGGAGGGCCTTATTATTCGAATTGGGCAAGATTGATGGGGTATCATGTCTACCCTTTTTATGAGGTTGCTATTGCCGGAGAGAATGCAATAAGCGTGAATAGGGATCTAAGGAAAAATTTTATTCCAAATGCGGTTTTCCTAGGGGGGAATTCCGAAGATCTTGAATTATTAAAGGGAAAACTGATCGATGGCCAAACCACTATATATGTTTGCAAGAATAGAGTTTGTGACCTTCCCGTTACAAAGTCAAAACAAGCATTAGAGCTTTTGCAAAAATAGCAGGATAACCAAGGGCTTACCTTTTACGTATAATCAGTATCAATGATTGAATAAGTCATTAGATGAAAAGTCAATCAATCCAGGAAGTGGGCAATCGGTATCCAAAAAAAATCAAAGATTTTCTTGAAAGGGATTTTTACCTGTTTAGGCTTTGGGTATTAGTTTTTGGGCTGATGGCCTTCTCTTATAAAGGTTTTGAAAAAGTGGCACCTGGATTCGGGCAGGACCGACAGGGGCCTGGAAAGGTCTCAGAATCTTTGGCAAGGGATATAGCCCAGGTTTATTTCCTATTAAACCAAAAAGATTCCAGGAAGATTGTTGACTTCAATCCTGGAGTTTTCAATACCATTTCAGAGGAAAACGGTTCTAGGTTTTTTCAACTTGAAATGAGCTATACTTTGCTCGAAGATGATGGATCCCCTTCTGAGATAAAAGAAGACCTATTCTTTGATGATTCAGGTTGGGTTCAATCTTACTCTACCCTGAACTAATATTCAGAGAATTCAGTATTGATCTAAACCCGAATAGGAAATTCCTATGGGTGAACCACCAAGTTTTCTCTATGGATCCTATGATCCGAAATCAACTCAAGAATGTAAACTCCTGGGGGTAGATCTGGAGGAATAAGAAGTGATCCGTCCCCAGTAGATATCATCAGATTGGTTTTGCTCCCTTTAGATCCAAATAGGATTGCTCTCGCAAAAGAACTCTCACCAGAGGATGAAATATTAATCTTGTTTCCAGACCTAATTGGATTTGGGAACAATACAACGTCACTTTCATTAGACATTCCGTCAAGATAAATTACCCTGGCAACAGAATACTCAATTGAGCCATCAAGATCTATCGTTTTTAGTCTATAGTAGGTCCTTCCGTTTTTTGGTGAGAGATCTATCTCATTATAGCTTGCACCAGTATTATAGCCACCCTTAGGATCTGATGAAAGGATGGTTTCAAAATCAATTCCATCCAACGAACGCTGAACTTCAAAATGACTGATGTTCAATTCGGAAAGAGTTTCCCAGATGATCTCAACAGTTTTATCAGCAAGTCTTACATCGAATAATAAGAGCTCAACAGGAAGTGGGTTCCCAAGTGAGACGGAAGCCAAAGTAAAAGGCGAAAAACTGGAAACCGCTGAACTGGTGGAAACCACTCCTGTTGGAGGAGTCTCCGCAAAACCGCCATTTCCTTCGTCTCTCCAAACTGCTCCATCCCATCTAGCCACAACTAGATCTGCCGGAACATTCACATCACCGCTCCTACATCTATCGCACCATGATAAGGTTACAAATACATTTGAGCTTCCTCCAATTCTATTCAAGATCCAATATTCCGAAGTAGAAATAAATAGGATTGTTGGATCCTTGGATGCCGAATCATAGCCGGCGTCATGGGGCACTGCAAAAAAGTACTCTGCCTCAAACGTGTCGGTAACAGTTGAAGGGGCGGTTATTCTAATGGTAGCTAAAATGGTATCACCCTTTCCAACAGGGAAGGTGAATGCATCATTCCCAATCTTCCACATGGGGCCTTGAACGTAAGAATCATTTGTAGCTCCGCTCGTAAAAGTCCCATCTCCCATGATTAACTCGTTTCCAGCGGAAGTCTGGATCAATCCGTCAACAAAGAATACGGTTTGCCCACCAAAGTCCATTTGCCAGGGTGAATTCAAGATTACATTTCCGGAGGCTTATTTACATAAATATCCCCGTTAAATCTTGCTGTACCCAAAGTCGCGTCGACATTTTGAGCACCAGATCCAGCGAAAAGAAGTTCAGCTGTTCCTCCGTCCATGTTTGCATTGATGGTAACATCCCCTTCGGATCTCAAAACCATGGAATTTAAAATCCCATCGTTTAGGGTCATTAATCCATCGACAATCAAGGTGTCATTGCCCAACCCTTGCAACCTATCTTCTGTGCAACTTATGTTATCGATATCAACGAAAAGATCATTGAATCGGGGTGCTGAAGTATTAAAATCAATAAAGGCAAAACGAGCACCGCATCCTGAAAAATCGGGATCGAAATTTACTGTTCCACCATTATTGTTGAAGGCACCCCCGTCCATCCTGAAAATGGTAAAGTTCACAGCCCAGGGACCTCCGATATTAAAATCACCAGTAGGGGCATTGAATGTCCCGTTGTATATCGAAAACTGGGAGCATAAAAGAGTTGTTGTTCCCGCTCCTGCCGAAATAGAATTTCCACTTTTATCTACTAAAATGTGAGAAAACCGAGAAGTTGAAAGGTTATTATACTCCTGGGCATTACCCCCACTAACATGGATTGTTGCAGTTCCTCCATCTGCACCCGATTCCAGGAAAAGATCACCTTCCACTCTTACTACGCCAGTATTGACAAACCCATCTCTATGAGTGTAATCATTAATTACAATAAGGGTGTCTCCCACAGGGATGTCGAACCTGTCTTCCGTACAGGAAATATTATCTACATCTATCTCAAGATCAAAAAATTGCATTTTGGGAACCGCCGTCAAAGAAACTGATGCAGTTCGTGTTCCACAGCCTGAGAAATCAGGATCGAATATTACTTGTCCGCCATTATTGTTGAAGGTACCTCCGGAATTATCCAGCAATGTCACATTGGTTGCCCAGGTGCCCCCGATATAAAAAACTCCAGTAGGGGCATTAAACACTCCATTATACAAGGAAAACCTGGTACACCTCAGATCCGTTGTACCAGCACCAGGAGAAAGGCTGTTTCCCGATTTGTCCACTAGAATATGTGAAAATCTGGCAGTGGAACTGTTATTATATTCTTGAACGTTCCCCCCGGTCACATGAATAGTGGCCGTTCCTCCATCTGCTCCACTTTCCAGAAAAAGATCTCCTTCAACACGAACGACCCCAGTGTTTACAAATCCATCTCGGTGGGTGTAATCATTTGTCACAATTATGGTGTCTCCTGTGGGTATATTAAATCTGTCTTCCGTACAGGAAATATTATCAACATCTATCTCTAAATCAAAGAATTGCATTTTGGGAGATGCAGTCAAGGAAACAGACGCGGTTCGGGTTCCACAACCTGAGAAATCCGGATCGAAGATCACCTGCCCACTATTATTGTTGAATGTCCCCCCCGAATTATCCAAAAGAGTGACATTTGTTGCCCAGGTTCCTCCAATATAGAATACTCCCGTCGGAGCGTTAAAAACCCCATTATAGAGGGAAAATCGGGTGCATCGAAGATCTGTAGTTCCTACTCCTGGAGAAAGGCTATTTCCGGTTTTATCTACAAGGATATGGGAAAAACGAGCTGTTGAGCTATTGTTGTAGGTCTGTACATTTGACCCGATCACATGAATTGTTGCAGTCCCTCCATCTGCTCCTGAACCCAGGAATAAATCTCCCTGTACGCTGACTACTCCGGTATTTACAAATCCATCCGTGTGGGTATAATCATTTTGAACGATCAAGGTATCTCCAGCTGCGATGTCAAACCTATCTTCGGTACAGGATATATTGTCAACATCGATCTCAAGGTCGAAAAACTGCATTATCGGAGTAGCTGTTAAACTGACAGAAGCTGTCCTGGTCCCACATCCTGAGAAATCGGGGTCAAAGGTTACTTTGCCACCGTTGTTATTAAAGATACCCCCGCTATTATCCAGAAGTGTCACATTCGTTGCCCAGGTTCCTCCAATGAACATTTCCCCGCTGGGAGCATTAAAGGTTCCGTTTAAAAGAGAAAATCTAGTACATCTTAAATCTGTAGTTCCAGCTCCCGCCGAAAGTGCATTTGCCGACTTATCAACCAGAATATGAGAAAAACGTGCTGTAGTAAGATTGTTATATTCCTGAACATTGGTACCTGTTACCTGGATAGTAGCAGTACCTCCATCAGCTCCGCTTTCCAGGAATAAGTCCCCCTCAACCGTTACAACACCTGTATTAACAAATCCATCTCTGTGAGTGTATTCATTTAATACGATCAGTGTATCACCCACAGGAATATCAAATCGGTCTTCCGTACAACTGATATTGTCTACGTCGATTTCGACATCATAAAATTCCATTTTAGGAGATGCCGTTATTGTAACCGAAGCGGTTCGAGTTCCGCATCCTGAAAAGTCAGGATCAAACAATACCTTTCCATTATTATGATTATACGTTCCACCAGTATTGGTCAATAGAGTCACATTTGCAGCCCAGCTACCTCCTATATGCAGGCTATCTGAGGGTGCATTAAAAGTCCCATTAATTAGAGAAAATTGCGTACACCTAAGGGTTGTTGTTCCCGCTGCTGCAGAGATACTATTCCCGGATTTATCTATCAACAGATGAGAAAATCTCGCTGTGGAACTATTGTTATATTCCTGGACATTGCCACCTGAAACATGAATAGTTGCTGTACCTCCATCGGCACCACTTTCAAGGAACAGATCTCCTTCAACTCTAACCACTCCCGTATTTACAAAACCATCTCTGTGGGTGTAATCATTTTGAACAATTACTGTATCGTTTACGGGTATATCTAATCTATCCTCAGTACATGAGATGTTATCAATCTCAACTTCAAGGTCATAGAATTGCATTTTTGGACTTGCAGTGATTGAAACCGATGCTGTGCGGGTTCCACAGCCCGAGAAATCAGGATCTATGAATACCTTCCCTGAATTATTAATGTATGTACCTCCAGAGTGGGTCAATAAGGTAACATTTGCTGTCCAGCTTCCTCCTATATATAATCCAGTTGGCGGCGCCGTAAAAGATCCGTTTATCATGCTAAGTCTTGTACAAAGAAGGTCGGTAGCTCCTCCTCCCGGTTCAAAACTACCCGCAGATTTATCAATTATCAGGTGGGCAGTTCTTCCCGTTGCATTAACATTAAAATAGTTTTGAGTACCTGTTCCTTCAATAGAAACCACTCCACTACCTCCATCAGGCTCCGTCCCTTGGTAGTAATCACCGAAAACCCTAACAGTTCCATTATTTATGAATCCATCCTCATGGGTAAAGTCATTTTCAACAATTACCGTGTCTGAAACGAGAATATCAAAAACATCTTCCCCACAAGAAGCACTTCTTACATCTGAAATGAAATTGTAAAACCTAAGTTTGGGGCTGGCGGAAAAATTCGTGAACACTCTTCTTTGGGTGCAGGATGAGATCAATGGGCTGAGATTAAAAGTCCCGTTATTATGGTTAAAAGTTCCTCCAGTATGGGCAATGGCTGTAAAATTGGATCCAAAACTACCAGTGATTTCTATTTCTCCAGAGGTAGCGATGAAGAGACCGCCACTAAGGGTGAAAGTTCCCCTATTTAGGGTTATATCCGAGGACCCGCCAGAGAAGATCCCATCAGCTTGAGAGAAATCATTTATTCCAATAGTAATCGTAAATGCCCCTTGAATGAACCTACCCGTATATCCTGAGCGCATTTCAAAGCCATCTACGCTTATTATTGCATCTGCGACGCAATCACCAACCCCGTTGCCATCAAAAATCGCTATATCCGAAGTACCGGGGACCCCAGCTCCTCCTGCTCCTCCCGAGCTGGCAGCCCAATTATTAGCATCGTTCCAATTACTTATCGCCCCTGCGATCCAAAACCTATCCGCAGAAAAAGAATTCAGGGAGGTCAAGCAGAGTAGAATGATAATTAATCGTAGCCTATTTCCAATCTTCAATACAATAGAAATTAATAAGATAAAAACCCTTTTACCTCAATTATTGTACGAAACTAAACAATTCAGGTTTGGTTCTTATGTATACCTTTTGACTTTCTAAAGTCAACCGAAACAACCTTATATTCAGGACATAAGGCTTCCGAGTCATGTACATTCGAAGTCAAAAGGTTAACCATAATTTCAGGAAAGTGAAAAGTTGTACTCAAAACGCCAGGTTTAACTTCAGAGGTAACCTTAGCTTTTATATCTACTTTTCCCCTGTCAGATATTACGCAAACCATTTCTCCATCCTTTACTCCCTTTTCATCTGCATCCACGGGATTAATCATAATGGTGTCTTCGGTGAGGATATCCACATTGGGCGTTCTCCTTGTCATGGTTCCGCAATTGTAATGTTCTAGCTCCCGGTTGGTTGTCAGGATGTAGGGGAATTTATCCTTATGATCTTCTATCTCACTGGTTTCAACGAAAGGCTTGAAGAAGAATTTCCCTTTCCCTCTCTTGAAAGACTCCACATGGATCATATCAGAATCCGATCCATCCTCTTTTACAGGCCATTGCTTTCCGTTCTTACCTAACTCATCCCACTTTACACCAGCAAAGAAAGGTACTATCTGAGATACCTCTTCCAAGACTACTGCTGGGTCATATGGTGGTTGGTGATAGCCCATTTTGTTCATAATGTCCACCACAATCTGTCCATCAGCTTTTGTTCCTTCCAAGGGTTCAACAACCTTGTTTACTCGCTGAATTCTCCTTTCACCATTGGTAAAGGTTCCGCTCTTTTCTAAAAAGGAAGCACCAGGCAGAATTACATCAGCAAGCTTTGCAGTTTCAGTCATGAAAAGTTCCTGAACAACCAATAGGTCCAGACTTGAAAGAGCCTTTTTCACCTTGGTTGTGTTCGGGTCGGTTTGGACCACATCCTCGCCCATCAACCAAAGGGCTTTAAGGTCTCCCGCAATGGCTGCATCGAACATTTGAGGGATCTTATAACCAATATTCAATGGGATCTTGGCACCATAGAAATCCTCATATTTCTTATTTACTTCAGGATTAGTCACATCCAAATAACCCGCTCCCTGATGCGGTTGAGCACCCATGTCGGCTGCTCCCTGAACATTGTTCTGGCCTCTCAAAGGATTAACTCCTACACCTCTTCGGCCGATATTTCCGGTCATCATGGCAAGATCGGCTATCTGCATGACCGTAAAGGTCCCCTGGAAATGCTCAGTTACTCCTAAACCATGGAATGACATTGCATTTGGAGCCTTTGCATAGACAAATGCAGCTTGTCTTGCCATTTCTCTTGGAACTCCTGAAACCCTCTCCATTTCATCCATGTCCAGGGATAAGAGATTTTCCTTGAAACCCTCAAAATCTTCACATCTATCCTTAATGAATTCAGCATCTTCTATACCTTCTTTCAGGATATAATGCATCATCATATTAAGTACAGCTACATTTGTTCCAGGGCGTAATTGAAGGTGAACATCGGCATATTTTGCCAAATGCGTTTCTCTTGGATCGATTACGATCAGTTTTTTCCCTTGCATCGCGGCCTGCTTAATCTTCGCTCCAGTAACCGGATGTGCTTCCGTAGGATTAGCTCCAATCATTAAAATGCAATCGGTGTATTTAAGATCAATGATGCTGTTTGTAGCAGCTCCAGTTCCGAAGGTCCTTTGCATTCCCAAAGCTGTGGGAGAGTGACAAACCCTGGCGCAGCAATCGATATTGTTAGTTCCAATTACCGCTCTAATGAATTTCTGCATGAGGTAGTTCTCCTCATTGGTACACCTTGCGGATGAAATTCCGGCTATAGCATCCGGTCCATTATTATCTCTGATCTCATTGAGCTTCTTCGCAATATGATCATAGGCTTCATCCCATGATACCTCTTTGAATTCATCACCGACTTTGATCAGGGGTGACCTGAGTCTATCCTCATGGTTGTAGAATTTAAAGGCATATCGACCCTTCAGGCAGGTATGTCCTTCATTTACATCGGCATCATAAGGTGCCATAATGCTGGCTACCTCACCATCTCGAACAGTAACATCAAGATTACAGCCTACCCCGCAATAGGTACAGACCGTTCTGGTTGAATTCTCTTCTGCATTCTTTTTTGATTCATAAATGTCCGTGATAGCCCCGGTAGGACAAGCCTGGGCACAGGCTCCACAGGAAACACAATCAGATTCATTGAAAGAGTCACCCATGCCCTTTTGGATCACAGAATCAAAACCTCTACCCGCCATGGTCAATACCATTTCCCCCTGTACCTCTTCGCAAGCCCTCACACACCGAAAGCAATTGATGCAGGTAGATAGATCGGATCTCATATATGGATGCGATTCATCAAGGCTTCGGTCGAAGTGATTCTTTCCTTCAGGGTATCGAATACCTTCATGGTTTATCCCAACCATTTCGGTGACCTTTACCAATTCATTCCAATTGGCATCAGCTTCATTGAATTTTTCTTCAGGGTAATCGGTAAGAACCAATTCAACAATATTCTTCCTTAACCTTTGGATCCTTTCAGAATCAGGATATATGTAAGCACCAGGATTCACGGGGGTATGGCAAGAGGCAACCGCCTTAGTAGGCCCCCCTTCTTTCATGGCCATATCCACAGAACATACCCTGCAGGAACCAAAGGGCTTTAAATTTGGAGCATCGCATAAGGTAGGAACATGATCATCGCCTACCGCTCTTCGAATGAAATTAAGGACCGTTTCACCCTCTTTTATGGGGTAAGGAATGCCATCAATAAATGCAACATTGACATCCTTTTCATTCAATTCAACCCGTTCCTTTGAAGGGCTTTCAACGATATTCTTAGGTCTTATTTCTGTCTTATTGCTAGCCATTTATTTCGCTTATGATGTGAAATACTCGCTTAATTCTTTTTCAAAATACTGAAGGGCGTTCTTTATTCCTAGTGGCAAACCTCCTCCTAAGGCACATAAAGAACCTATCTCCATTGTTTCCAATAGGTCATCCATCAGCTCTTTATTGATCTTAAAAGACCCATCACCCTGGGCCTTTTGGATCATTTCTTTTCCTCTGGTTGAACCAATGCTACATGGAAAGCATTTTCCACAGCTTTCGTCAGCGGTAAATTCAAACAGATGCTCCAGGTAAACGATCAATGGAAAGGATTCGGGAATCGAAAGAACGGAGGCATGACCCAACAAAAATCCACCTTCTGCGAAGCTTTCAAAATCCAAAGTAAGGTCACCAAACTTCTGTGCAGGAACCATTCCACCCAAAGGACCTCCTACATGGATCGCTTTTACAGGCTCTTTGAAACCTTGCCCAAGCTCAAAAAGAACTTCCTCCAAAGGAGTGCCCATTTGAACTTCATATAGTCCTGGCCTGTTGAAAAAGCCATCCAAGCAAACCAGCTTTGAGCCGGTAGATCTTCCACGTCCAATCTGTGAGAATTCCTCTCCTCCCAATTCAAAAACAAAGGGAACCATGGCCAGGGTCTCTACATTATTTACAACGGTAGGTTTCATAAACAACCCTTCCTGAGCTGGAAAAGGGGGTCTTACTCTTACTTCAGGTCTTTGACCTTCGATAGAGGATAACAAGGCTGTTTCCTCCCCACATATATAAGCTCCGGCACCTTCTATTACTTTGAAATGAAAGTCAAACCCGGATCCTTGAATATTATTTCCATGAAAACCCAGGGCTTCAAGCTCTTTTACGGCATCCTTTGTTGTTTGAACCGATTCAGGATATTCAGCTCTGATATAAATCACACCTCTATTTGCCCCGGTAACCAGCCCAGCGACCATCATTCCAAAAAGAACCAAATGAGGTCTCTCTTCTAATAGATATCGGTCGGAATAGGCCCCTGGATCTCCTTCATCCGCATTGCAAACAATGAATTTTTGATCCGCTTCAGAATTCATACAGAATTCCCATTTCATTCCCATAGGAAACCCAGCTCCGCCCCTTCCTCTGAGGTTAGACTTCTTTAGCTCTTCAAGGATCTTTAACTTGTCCTGCTTAAGGAGTGAGGCAAAGCTTTGATAGAATTCTTTGAGGTCCTTTATCTCCCGGGTCAGCATAGGAGTTTCCATGTTCCCTCCTACAAAATATTCCTCCTTGCCTTCCGGCTTTTCTTTTAAAATCCTGTCGATCTCATTGATTGCATTACCGGAGTAATTCTTTCCGTTAACATTAAATGCTGAATTTTCATGGCACCTCCCAAGACAACACATATGACCAATCTCCTCTGCGGAGAAATGTTCACCAATTGTCTCTTTTACCCTGTTTTGGGTTCCAGCCAAAAGACAGGCACTTCCATTACATACAAAGGCCTTTTTTCCCCGGTTTTCTTCCTTTAGGAAATCATAGAAAGAGGAAGCCCCGTAAGTATTGGCCTCCCCTATTAGATACTCCTTTGCCAGTTCTTTTAACTCCTGATTTTCCGGAGCACCGCTAAGCTTTCCTGATTCAACGAGTTTTTCAAACAGGTTATCTGAGAGGCCTTTTCGACCTGAAAGTTTACTAAGGTTTTCACCCATGGTTTATGCTAAATAGGACCTATAAATATACTAAGGCCCAATTTGGCATAAAAAAAGGGCCCGGAGGCCCTTTTCTGGTAGTTTTTTAAAGCTTATCGAATAAGATCTGGGGATATCCTCGTTCGCCTTGATCATTTAACATCTTCGTGAATATCAGCTTGTATTGGTTTCCATCGCCATCTTCTATAACATAGAATCTGTCACTTTTTACAGCCGTAACACTGCCAGGGGTTGGGCTTGCCACCGTTCTCCAGGAAGATCCTATTGCATTGGCATCACTTGCAAAAGTTAATCCTGCAACATCAGCCTGATCGAAATTATTGAACACCTCAAGGATATTTTGAGTCTGGTCATCAACCACCTCAGCAACTTTTACTTTTTCCTGATTGATGATCACAAAATCCAAAAAGAAATAAGGAATAGGATCGGATCCGAATGAAGTTAATTCTGTCCAGGTGGTAAAGGCAAGATCCCAATTATTGGATCTTGGCTCAACATCTACTCCGCCACCTTCAAATCCAAAGAATGAAAAGTTATAATCTGTGGCTTTGGAAACAACGAAATACGAAATATTATTGGAAGCGATATCCGCATACTGCAATTCATATCCGTTTGAGATCTGAATTATCCTGATCTTCTTCCATCCTCTTTGAGAACCATCAGGATTTTCACCCCTATTAACTATGTATACCATGTTCTGATCATCCGTTGCGGAAATGGCATCGATCGCGGTATTGGAAATATTCCTTGCCGGGTCATCTACCCAACCAGGGGTCTCAGCAAGCCAGGATACCGGAGGGCCAAATAATGCTCCAAAGATGGCATCGAGTGATAATTGGGCACCCAACCCAACTGTATCAGATTCGTTTACCTGAAAGATATTGTTCTTATCGAGCTTATAGGCAAGCATTCCATTCGAGCTGTTTATTATTACTCTTGCCTGATCTCCATTATAAAAGCCAAGATCCCAATCCGCCCTGGCCACAGCTGTTGATTTATTTCTGCTCAAATCGATATAAACCTGATTGGGTTGCTCAGGGCCTCCAACCTCTGCATCAATGGTTCCTCCCTTTACAGCAGGATTAGAGGTAATTGGATCCTCATCTGTTTCACAGCCTGCCGTTATTAATCCAAATCCAAGGATAATTAGAAATAGATTCCTTCTCATTTATGAAATATTTAGTTTGTATTTATTCTGTATATGATCTTTAAAAAATAGGAGCGCCCATATCCGACAAAGTACTGACTTCCGGATCCATGCGTAGCTCCCGTCTGTACTCCTTGAAAGACAGAACTCACATCAAGGAGATTTTTTATCCCAGCAACTAACTGAAGATTTTGCTTAAATGACTTGGTAATTGATAGATCCATCCAATGAAATGGATCTCTTTGCCCGAGACTTACCTTCTGTTGGTTTTGACCTATGTCCTCCAGGAAATATTGCGGAAGTGGGCCATTGTATTTATAGAAAAGATTAAAGCTTAAACCCAGAACACCTGGGGTATATGAGAGATTTGCCGTTAGTTCAGGGGTCCAAAGAAATGGACTTAATTCAGAAGTATCGGAGAATTGATTGTACCTGCCGGTATATCCAAAACCAATCCCCATGGTCCATTTTTCAAGATTCAAGTTCTCTCGAATTGTAAAGCCAAGAGAACGGAAAGTCTCATTATTCAAATAAGTGGTAATGGTGGGATCACCAGGGTCCTGACCAAATGCGATCTGATCCTGGACATCGTTGTAAAAAGCACTTATTTCACTTCCTAACTGGTATTCCCCAAGCTTCTTGGTATGAGTAAGGCTGAGATCAAAATGATTTGAATACTCAGGTCTTAGTTCATCATTGCCCAGCACCCTATGGTTGGAATCGAAGAAAGTGAAATAAAGCTCTTTTATAGTAGGTGCCCTAAATCCTTGGGCAAAACTTGCTCTAAGGGAAAGTCCTGGGCTGAGAGCATACTTCAGATTCAATGAAGGTAAGACCGGTGCATTGTAGTTGGTGTGGTAGGAGGCTCGCAGGCCTACCCTAGCTTCGAACCTTGAATTCAGTTTTGCTTGAATTGAGCCAAAGACTGCATAATCTCCAATGCTTTTATTATCAACTCCCTGAATTCTTCCTCCCTGGCCTTCTTCGTAGTTAAGGTCCAATCCAAATTGGTATTCAAAGCGACCCGATAAACTATGTGTATACATGGTTCTAAACATGATCGCATTAAGGGAAGAGGTATCTTGAGATCCATCCGCTGTAGAAAGGATCTTCTCTCCGGTTGTTAAGTTGTGAACATATTGCTTTTTGATCCTGGTGAAATCAGTGAATGAGCCGACAAAATCCAATTTTGAATTGGTGCTTAGCGATTTGTGTCCGTTTATCTGATGAATGTATCTACGGGTGAGATATTCTTCATCCAGAGCTATTGGAACCAATAATCCACTTGGTGACGCCTTGCTGTCTATCTTTTCATCAAATAGATCAAGCCGGTATTCCAGCTTTGCCCCTAAAGGCTTCATCCCTATGCGGAAATTCCCATAGATATTTCTCTTGGGGTCCCATAGCTTTTCCCTTCCTTCCAAATTGCCTTGAAATCCCCCAAAATATCTGTGACCAAATTCCAGTTGACTATAGAAAAACTTTCCAAAGCCGACACCAGCAAATACGTTTTGCTGGTGGATACCTTCATCCAGGGCATAAGCATCCCCTACAGTTTCCTCCTGAAGGTCTATCCTGACAAATGGTTTTCCGCTTACTGGCTTTTTCGAAACGATATTGATGGCTCCAGCCATCGCATCAGTTCCATATTGAATGGCCATAGGACCTTCCACCAATTCGATGCGTTCAACATTAGCAATATTGATCTGAGAAAGATCAACAGCATTTCCAGTTCTACCCGTTAAAGGAACACCATCCAAAAGAACCTTTACCTGCTGTCCATCCATTCCCTGGATGCTCAATCCTACAGATCCGGTTGCAGGGTCAGGTTCCAATGAATAATTCAATTGATACTGGACCGCCTGGCTTAAGGTTACAGCCCCTCTGCTTTCCAATTCTCTTGGTTTGAGGCTGGTGACCTTTATCATAGATTCTGCAGCACTTCCCTCCTCATACCTTCCTAATACCACAACCTCGTCCAATGAATTGAACTTGGAGGAGATAAAGACTGTGTCTGTTGACTGCACTTCGCTTTCAAAAGGTTCAAATGAAACATGAGAGGTTTTTAAGGAAAAAGGAAAGGATATTGCTCCTAGTGAGATCCGTCCATTCTTATCTGAAAAACCGGAAATGATCTCCGAACCTTTTTGAACCTGGTAAGAAACGAATGGGACACCAGATCTGGTTTCCTGGTCCGCAAAGACTATAGAATTATTCTGCCCGATGGCATAGATTGGTGCAAATAGAAGTACTCCCAGAGCAATGAAAATTCGGCCCAGAATCATATTCCTCAAAATTATTTCCCCTCATACCTCAAAAAGTGTCGAATTCTGTATAAAAAATATCACGCTTTGTATTTTTGCAGGCCAAAAACCTATTATGGGTTTCTTTGTTTTGAACTAGAATGAATTCGAGTCTTAATTCCGGTTGGAGAACGTTAAAGGGTTTAGAGCCCGAAGCTGGACCAATGAGGGTCCAGAAGGAGGAGATCTTAATGATCTTCAGTTCCGGCAATGAATTCAGTTTTAAGACCAATTTCATTCCAATGCCATTTTCTCTGGCGAAGAATCAAATGTTGATCCTTGCTAACCCAAGGAGTGATTGGTTCCTGGATGTTCAAAATAACGGACTGGAAGCAAAAGCAATCTTGATAAGGTTGGATGTCCTCCACAAATGGTTAGGTGTAGGATGGGGTTCTGAAAAAGATCAGCGCTCGGAAGGGTTCAAAGTACCTAGGGCCCCCTTTGCCCTTAATGCCTCAATGGCTCTTTGTTTGCATGAATTGTTCGAGGAAAAGTATGATGGTTCCTGTGGAACGATCTATACTGAAGCCAAGATCATGGAGTTCCTATCTCACTTCATGAATGAAATGTCTTCCCCCAAGAAAGACCTGGAAGCATGTCCTTTCTTGGAAGACGAAAGCGAATATCAAAAGATCAGGATGGTCAAAGATATCCTTGTCAAGGAATTCAATAGACCAAATAAGATCAAGGACCTCGCAAAAAGGGTGGGAACCAATGAGTTCAAATTAAAGGTTGGATTTAAACACCTTTATGGAAACTCAGTTCACAATTATTTGGTAGACCAAAGGCTTGAAAATGCAAGGTTGCTACTGGTAGAAAACAAGAGCTCTATTGCTAATATTTCAGAGGAAGTTGGGTATTCAAATCCCAGCCACTTTATTGAAGCCTTCAAGAAAAAGTACGGGGTGACCCCAAAAAAATTGGCTTCCAAAAAGATTAGCTAATACGCCTTAATTCCCCCTATTTTTAAGCGTGTTTATTCTAAGGTGGATATCGCATTTACCCCTGAGTTGGCTATATTCTTTATCCAATATTTTATACTTCCTCGGGTATTATGTTCTTAGATACAGGTTCTCAATAATCCGAAAAAACCTTGAAGGGTCCTTTCCGGAAAAGGGTCCAAAGGAGATAAAAATGATCCAAAAGAGGTTCTATAAAAGATTATCCGAGTTCCTGGCTGAAAACATCAAGTCCATCTCCATGGAGCCTGAAGAATTTGCAAGAAGGGTCCATTGTGTCAACCCCGAAATAGTAATTAAGGCAAAGGAAAAAGGGCATTTACCACTGGTGTGCGCATGCCATCAATTTAACTGGGAATGGGCCTTGATCGGAGGAACCATTCATATGAAAACCTTGATGGACCCTATCTATATGAGATTGACCCATAAGGGGTTTGACAACATGATCAAAAAAATTAGATCAAAAGCCGGAGGGGAACCCATTGAGATGAAAGAATCCGGCATTAGGTACGCCAGAAGTATAAAAAAAGGACACGGGATTGCAAATGTCGCTGACCAGATCCCCCCAAGAACTGGCACTGAGAAAGTATGGATAGACTTTTTGAATCGGGAGACAGCATTTTTTACCGGGCTTGACCAACTGACCAATATGTTCAAGCTATACCCTCTTTTTCTTAAGATCCATAGTCCAAAGAGAGGGTATTACACTATTGAATTTATTCCACTAGCCGAGCCAGGAAAGCATAATGAAGATTTTACTGTCACCAAGGCTTATGCCTATCAGTTAGAAAAAATGATAGTTGAACACCCTTCGGAGTGGCTTTGGTCTCACAAACGCTGGAAGTACAACAGAAATGATCCGGATGTAGACTAGCTTATTGGGTATTGGGCAGAATCCAAATCCTTTGACTTACCTTGTAATTCCAAACCCTTAAGCCATGGAAACTTTTTGGATCAAGATATTTTTCCTCCTAATCCTTTATGCTCTGCCCGAATCAACTTTAGGGCAAGACTTGGAAAAAGATACCACCTTACTTCCCTACCGAAAGGATCAATGGATAGCAGGTCTTTCGGGAAACCTGCAATCGTTAGCATTGGATCGTTTTCAATCACAAATTTCGAATACCAGCGTTTCAAGCTTATACGATTTTCAGATCTCCTCCGGTAAGTTCATTAAAGACAAGTTTGCGTTGGGTCTAGTCTTTTCTGCGAATAGATCCGAAACCAGACGTTTCACCACTACCATAAATGAAAGATTCTCCATTGGTCCTTTTTTTAGGTATTATCTAGCAAAGAATCCAAAAGGAGCAATGTTCCTCACGGGTGGGTTGATCTATGGCCAGATTGTTGAACTGAATCAGATAAGTTCGCAAGGGATTGATTTGGAAATCGAGATTTTTGGTCGAGGTCCGGGAGGTTTGATAGGAATAGGTTACTCACATTTTCTGACCGAAAACATTGGTCTTGAGGTTCTGTTGAGATATGATTATCTGAGAGTAGAAGCAGAATCATTTGACAGGGTTAACAATACACAGGAGTTTGATGTACTGAATGTTGTTCAATCTTATTTTGGGTTCGGGTTTCTCATTGTAATACCCGAATTCGCATTCTAATGAGATCCTGCCTAATTGTTCTTTTGCTTCTTTCCTTTTGTTCAAGTCTTAGGTCACAGGACAGAAGTGAGGAGTATTTTAAAACTGATACCATTGCGCCTTCTAACAATGTCCAGCTTTTAGGGATTCCCGTGATTTTCTATACTCCGGAAACCGAATTTGGTTTTGGCGGAGGTGCGCAATGGTTTTTTTATCATAAGAAAAATGAATACAACCAGCGTGTTTCAAATATTCTTGTAACCGCCGTTTACACAACAAAAAATCAATTTCTCCTTGATGCCAAACCCCAGATCTATTTCGCCAGAGGGGACTATTATTTGGAAGGCTTACTCAAATACAAGGTATTCCCCAATTCATTCTGGGGCATAGGAAACGATACCAGGGAGGATGAAATAGAGGCCTATAATATGAGGACCTTCATAGTGAAAGCCTCCTTTCTAAAAAGACTTCCACCCGAACTCAATTTTGGCTTTGAATATAATTATGAACAGGACATAATGCTGGAAAAAGAGCCCGATGGTAAACTCGCTGCGGATACTATCCCTGGGGCAAGTGGGGCAATTATTTCAGGTCTTTCAGTCATATTCAATCTTGATGATAGAAGTGACCAGTTCAACCCCAAAAAAGGTGCTCTAATACAATTTAACGGCGGTTTTTCAAGCAGGGCAATGGGAGCCACCTTTGGTTATCTCAAGTACATAGTAGATTTGAGAAAGTTTTTTCCTGCCGGTGAGAAAGGGGTTATTGCCACACAGATTTACTTGGAGAATACCTTTGGAGACGTTCCATTTCAAACTATGGCCTGGCTGGGAGGAGGTGAAAGGATGAGAGGATATTTCCGTGGCCGCTATATAGATAAGAACATGATCATTTTCCAGATGGAGTTTAGACGTCAATTCCTGCCAAGATTTCAGTGGGCTATTTTTGGTGCCCTGGGTGATGTATCCAATGCCTTGAATACCCATTTCACAAAACCGAAGGCTTCATATGGAGGAGGGATCCGGTTTCAGGTCTTGAAAAGCACACCTACCCTTGTAAGGCTCGATTTTGGATTGAACATTGAAGGAAATACGGGAATATACTTTGGAGTTAACCAAGCTTTTTAAACCTGGGCCAGAGCTAATACTTGGACTTTTTAAAGTGAGGGTACTATTTTTTTTACTTGGTTTCTGGTCTGAGCAAAAATAACTGACTATCTTTTGTTCTCGAAAATAGGCATAAACCTGAGACTTGACACGACCATTGAAACACAAGGCTTGAGAAATTGAGTTTACCTAGTAAAGCTGAGTTCGACGCTAAAAAGAAGGAAAGCCAAATTGACATTCTGATCAAAAAAGGCTCCTACTTGTACTGGAAAAGAGAGAAAGGATACAACCTCTACCTTTATTCCCTGGGGGAATTTTACGTTCAACTTTGGTTGTCCCGAGCAACAGATAAGATCGTGAAACTGGAATCATTCTCCTCTGATGATGCCCTCTTGCCATTTGTGGATGACATAGAACTCCCCGAATAGCCTACTCTGCCCTGATCCTAACCTGGGGATTATGAATCACACCTTTTCGGGCCAATCCCTGCAATACAATCCTTAATTCATTCGCGCCTTCAGAACCAAGCTCAAAGGGGTTTTCCTGAATAAAAAATCTATCCAGGCTTGGCAGAATTAAAATACAGGTATCTACTTCATCTAGGTCGTTATATGAAATGTCTATTTCCTCCAGGAAATCCAAATCGCAAATTGCTGTAGGAAAGAACCTTAACCTATTATGATTTAGGTCCAGAATCCTCAAAGAATCAAGATTTGCAAGATCAGGATGGATCTTGATGATCCTATTATGATGGGCATATAAAGCCTTCATTTTTGAGCAATTCCAAAGTGAATTTGGAAGTTCGGTGAGGTCATTAAAGGATAAATAAAGTTTTTCCAGGTTTAGCAAGTCACCAATTTCCTCAGGCACTTCCCTTATATCATTGTAATAAATGTCTAGCTCAATTAGCTGTTTCAACAAAAACACTTCCCTTGGAATCACTTTGATTCCGTTTTTGTATAAAATCAAGCGGTTTAACTCCTTGAGTTTTGATATATCGGGAGGAATTGTCATGATCTGATTTTCAGCCAGCACTAATTCTTCCAACTTGCTAAGACTTAACAGTTCTTCAGGAAACTTTTCGAGATTTGACCTGGCTAGGTTAATGGATCTCAATTGATCTTGTCCAAGTAGAAAATTGTAATTCCCATTCAGGCTATCTTGCATAAGGGAAAGCTTTTCGATATTCCTTATTCCTCTTGCTTTCAACTTCTTGGCCACCAAAGGGTTAGCATTCAGACTTAAAGTCTTTAACCCTTTTAGCTTTTTTAGACCTTTTGGAAAGCTTTCCTGCCCTGCCCTATTGAGCACCAATTCATCAAGAGAACGGTTTTTGGAAAATCTTAAGGCCTTCTTTTTAGTTACGTTATCTGAGATATTCAAGTATTGCAAAGAATCTATTCTCATTAGCCATCTGGGTATCTTATCCAGGTAGTTCTCCGAAAGGTTTATCCTCTTTAATTTATTGAAAGACCTAAGTTCCTTTGGAACTCGAGTCAAACCTGCCCTATGGAGATCGAGATACTCAATCGAATCATTGGGATTCTTTAAGGTGTTCCAGATCTTCTCAACTCTTATGGAGTCTTTGATCCTCTGTCTTTTATTAAAGGCTCCACTATTTTCCTGCTTCAAGGACTCTCTTTTCGATCCCTCCCCTTCCGATATTTGAGAGAAGGACAGGAAAGGAAAAAAGGCAAGACAAAATAAAATTGCTGATTTCTTCAAGCCTCAAAAAAAGCTTTTGATCGATCGGTAAGCAAATCCATTTATTTTTGCCGTCCGAAATGAAGAGGATAATCAGTTTATTGATCCGTTTTGTTCCCCGGCCAGTCCTTCAAAGACTGAGTCCGTTGGGATTAAAAATGGTAGGGATCTTTTACAGAGGAAATAATGTGGAATGTCCCATCATTGAAAGGAAATACAGGAAATTCCTTCCCTATGGCAGGCTAAATCCCAGGCCCAATGCTTTATGTCCAGATAGCCTATCCTTGGAAAGACATAGACTCCTTTGGTTATATCTAAGGAATGAAACGGACTTCTTCACAGCTTCTCGCAAATTCCTCCACGTGGCCCCGGAACAATGTTACTTGAAGCCTTTCCAGTCATTAAAGAATCTGGATTATACAACCGCGGATATTGTTTCTCCTTTAGCTCATGTGAAGATGGACCTTCATGACATTCCCTTCGAAGAGAATTCTTTTGACTTTGTAATGGCAAATCATGTGTTAGAACATGTCAAGGATGACCATCGGTGCATGCAAGAAATACAAAGGGTATTGAAGCCAGGAGGGATGGCCATCATGCAGGTTCCAGTTGATTATAATAACCCCAATACAGAAGAGGACCCTAATGTTACTGATCCGGCTGAAAGGGAAAGGCTTTACTGGCAAAGAGACCATGTCAGACTTTACGGACTGGACTATGGAAAGAAACTGGAAAATGCAGGCTTTGTGGTAAAGGAGATCCCTTATGCAAGGGAATTAGGTGATGAGGCGATCAAGCGTTATGCCTTACCGGCTGATGAAATAATCTACTTCTGTTCTAAAAACTAGGGCCTAATTCAGGCCTACCCTTTCAGAGACCTGATAGTCGCTCTTATTTGTCGATTCCTGGTTGATCAGCTCCGCAATATAACCTGCAAGAAACAGCTGCACCCCTACAATAATTCCTACAAGAGCTATATAGAACAAGGGTTGATCCACTACGTCCCGAACCTTTAATCCTTGGGAGATCCCATAGATCTTATTAAAAATAAGGGTAAGGCTTATGATAAACCCAATGAGAAAAGAGAGGCTGCCCCAGGTTCCAAAAAAATGCATAGGCCTTTTTCTGAACCTTGTAATGAAAGAAATGGAGAGTAAGTCTAGAAAACCAAAAACGAATCTTTCAAGGCCGAATTTAGTGGATCCATATTTTCGCGCTCTGTGTTCAACAACCTTTTCCCCTATCCTTCTAAAACCTTTCCATTTTGCCAGAAAAGGAATATAGCGGTGCATTTCCCCATAAACTTCGATCACTTTTACAACCTCTGAGCGATATGCCTTTAGCCCACAATTGAAATCATGGAGTTTGATCCCGGAGAACATACGAGCAACCTTATTGAACAACTTGGTGGGAATGGTTTTGGTAATGGGATCGTAACGTTTCTTTTTCCACCCGGAAACCATATCAAAACCTTCCTCCTTGATCATGGAATAAAGGCCCGGAATCTCATCCGGGCTATCCTGAAGGTCAGCATCCATGGTGATCACCACTTCCCCTCTGGTAGCCTTAAATCCCATATCCAGTGCCGCTGATTTTCCATAATTCCTTCTGAAGCGAATTCCCTTTACCTGAGGATTGGAAGCACCAAGATCCCGAATGACCTTCCAGGAACTGTCCTGGCTACCATCATCTATTAAGAGAACCTCATAGCTGAACCCATTGGCATCCATGACTTTTTTGATCCATGTTACCAATTCACCAAGGCTTTCCTCCTCGTCCAGAAGAGGAACAACAACAGAAATGTCCAAAGGATATCTATCCAAGTTCAGGCTTGCTCTTTTTTAAGATTGCCGACATAATCAGCGTTAGGATTACTCCAAAGAAAACAGTGAATACGAACCCCATAATAGATATCATTTCTGGGGTCATAAACGCTCCCGCCATTTCCATGGCTGCATCTATCTGCTCTTCTGAAAGGTTTTGTTTTTCCATTTCTTCGTATTGCTGATCCTTGATCATCTCGATCATGGAGTCATCAATCATAATGATATAAACATACATGAAAACCGAGGATACCAAGCTGTAAATCACGGTCGCTATTCCCCCTATTTTAAATCCTTCTCCAAATTCCATAAATCCGCTGTTCGCAGCTTTAAAATCCCTGTAGGCAACAAATAAACCTCCAGCGACAAAGATGTAGCTAACCATCCCTAATGCCTGGTCAGCACCTAAACCCATCATTTGCAAAATGATGCCGTAAATGATCAAAATCAGGCCTAGTATCAGGCCCCACTTTATTCCGAGATCTTTAATGCTAAGTTTTTCCATTTTCCTGCAATTTGGGCCTCCTAAAGTAGTTAGGCAGGGTAAAAAATAAAAGAAGAAAAAGAATGTTGAAGAAAGCTCCAGCTACATTTTTGATAATAAAGTCGTTAAGGACAACCACTTTTGCCGAAGGCATTCTTTGCTTTTCCAAGGCATCCTGATAAGACTTCTCATTCGAGTAGTTGATGTAAGTATCCGGGTTTTCCTCCAGGGCTTTCAGACCAGCCTCAAAATATTCCTCAACGAGACCCTTGTTGTTATCAAGAATCACTGCAAGAATCAAGGCATAGCTAAGGCTTGAAATGATGATCATTCCAAAAGCAAAGATTGTCTTCTCAAGGAATTTTGTTCCTCCATGGGTTCTAAAATGAAAAACGGCAATACCTCCCCCTGATAATAGCAAGGTGCCCGGAAAGATTTGCAAAAAACTATCTTCCAGAAGAGGGTTATTTCCAAAAAGGAGAGGAAGAAAAAAAAGGAATAGATAAAACCCCGTACCTGAAAGGGAAGCTACAAGAATGTAGCTGATTAGCCTTCTGTTCACTTAAACTGGAATATTTTCTGATTGCTGCCTTTCAAGGTTCCGATCACCCGAGCAGAAAACCTGGTCTTATCAAAAGGATCAGAATGCCGAGATTCCCGATCAGCGTCATAATCCCAATTTGTATTTAATTGGAATAGGCTGATATCAAGGTCAGATCCCTCTTCAATCTTGGGTTTGGCCAATCCTAAGATCCTGGCAGGCCCTAAAGAAAACAGCTCAGCTATCATTGGCTTCTTTAGATCTTCTGAAAGGCTGCTCCAAAATGAAGCAAAAGAACTTTCCAAGGTATTACCCCCAAAATCAGCAAGGTCAAACTCCAGATCCTTTGATTCGATATCCTGAGGAGAATGTCCACTTGAAATAGCATCAATGGTTCCATTTTCAAGGAATCGTATCAGGCCGGTGATTTCTTTTTTAGATTTTAACGGAGGATCCAATTTGAACCTGGCATTGTAATCCACAAGTATCTCCTCATCCAAAGAGAAAATATAGGATGGCACATCACAGCTGACATTCAAGCCTTCGGTTTTTGCCTTTTTGATGAGTTTTAAAGCTTCGGTCGATGAAACCTTATGAAAATGGATCCTCCCTCCATTAAGTCTTAACAGCTCAAGGTCTCTGGAGACACGAATCACTTCTGCTTCCGGAGGAAAGCCCTTTAATCCTAATTGGGTGCTCATCTTCCCTTCATTTAACTGGGCTTGGTCACTTAGATCCAGATCTCTTGCCAGGGAAACAACCAGGCCATTTCCGTCGCCGAGGTATCTTAAAGCATGCGAAAGAATCTCTGGGTTATCTGAAAAGCTTTCGTCGCTGAAGCCAATTGCCCCTCCGGAAATAAGGTCCTTTAGATCATTCAGTTGCTCTCCCTTATTGTCCTTGCTAAGAGAGGCTATGGGATAAAGGTCGATCCCCTTTGCAGACCCCTTGTTGATAAGATTCTCAACCTGCTCTTTATTCTGGTGGACAGGATTGGTTTTTGGCAAGGGAACCAATCCGGTAAATCCTCCCCTGGATGCAGAATCCAGAGTTTGGGAAAGAACTTCCTTGAACTCAAAACCAGGGTCAGAGACAACAGTGCCCAGATCGATCCAACCCGGGCTGACACATAGGTTTTTTGGATCAACGATCTTGCCTTTTGGTCTTAATTGCTTTGAGATCTTGGTAATTGAACCCCTTTCAATGATAATATCGACCCTCTTTTGATTGAACTTGGACCTGGGATCCAAAACGAGAGCCTCCTTAAGGGTTAAAGCCATTTATAGAATTCTAATAAAAATTGCTTCAAGTATTAGAAATAGCAAGGCAAAAATAAGGCAATATTTCCAAAGCGGTTTCCCTACATAAGTTGAGGAATAATCCTTGGCCAACTCTTTCGGGTCTTCCGAATCAAAAACACGAATATTAGAGGCATTTGATTCCATGCTCTTGATCTCTTCTAAACTCAAATAATCAAGATCTGATTCCTTTTGAGAGGGGTTTAATGCTAAAAGCCCAAGGATGCTGTCTTCCTGTATCAATTCGTAGAATCCAGGACTTAGAATAGATTCCTCCAGGTTAAAGAAAACTGATCTTCCCTGCCTTCTTTGGTCCGGTATGATTGTGGTTCCCTCCCCCTTTAATTTTAGAAGTTGATTTCCTTTTACCCCAGGCAGTCCCATACTAAAGGACTTATCATCAAACCTTCTGAAAAGGCTTGAATTCTTTGTTCCCTGGCTGAAAGCTCCCATTCTAAAAATGACAGGAACAAATAATGAATGCTTTACAAAATTTCCGTAGGCATCATCTAAAGGAGACCCAAAAAAGTATACCCTGCCCTGCCCCCAATTGGAAAAACAAAGAACCTGATCTCCATCTCTCTGTTTTAACAAAGACCTCTGCCAGCCCGTATATCTTCCAACCACCTGAATTTCAGGCAGATCCATACGCTCATTATCGTCTTCAAAGACCCCTTCGAAAAAAGGATCCTCCATTTCTATCGGGGAAAGCCTTTCGGATTCGAAAGAAGAAACTCTGGTTTGTCTGATTCCAAATTTTTGAAGGACATTCCGAAACCCATTGCTTAAGGAATCTTGCCCCGGAACCAAGACCAAATGTCCACCAGACTCCACAAACTCCTGAATTGAATTCAAGGGGATATTATTTATTGATAGTCCATCCTCAATAAATACCAGGTCTGAAGATTCCAGCTTTTGCAATTCCGGCGCAGATAGCGGTGAGAAACTATGTGAAAAGCTTCCTTCTGAGGAAAAAAGGGCCGATAGGTATTGATTTTCCCTCGTCCCTAATTGAAGGACATTGATATCAGAAATGGGATTGAGCACAAAATTGAATTCGTTATCAATAGAGACCTCGGGATCATCTAAAACGATCTTACACCTATGAGGACCAGGTCTTTCAAAACTTAATTCAAATTCAAAATCATAGGGTCCATCACTTTCAAACAGAATTGTTTTTGAAGCCCTTTGATTTTCATTTACCAATAGTCTTAGGTTAACTTCTGAACCAATGACATCGCCAGACCCTTTTAGCAAACCTTTCACCTTAAAGGAGTTTCCTAATTCAATAAAGGGCTTCTCAAGGAAAAGCGTATCAACGAAAAAATTAAGACGTGTTTGAGGTTGAATAGGTAGAAAGATATAGGATGAGTTTGAGTCGAGACTTGAAATACTTTCCTCAACACCTAGGCTTCTTTGAAAGTCTGAAATAAACCAAATCTGCTTGGCTTCTTTTAAATCACCCCTGCTTTGAGCTTTACTCAAAAGGTTCGAAGAATTTGGTGAGGAAAGGGAAAGATCCAATTCTACCAAGCGATTGACCAAAGCTTCTTTTTGGTAGGGAAAATCATCTTTAGGCAGGAACCCCCCTTCAACCAGAAACATTTCACCATAGCCAAAGTCGCTTTTTCCCAGGACTTCAAGAATGTGGTCCTTCGCCAGATCAAGATTCGACTCCCTCCCATTTTCAATATCCATTGAATATGAATTGTCGAAAACAAAAACCTTGGTCAGATCTTCTGATGAAGCAATTGACTGATCCGGCGGGATCAATGGTTGGCAAAAAGCCAAAACCAAAAAGATCAAAGCCAAAATCCTTGAAAGGAGGATCAAAAGATGTTTAAGGCTTTTCGATTTTTGCGAACTTTGCTTGACTTCTTCCAACCACCTGACATTGGTGAAGGAAACCCTCTTCAATCGTTGAAAATTGAAGAAGTGGATCGCTATCGGAATAGCAATAAGAGAAAAAGCCCAGAAAAAGGCAGGATTTAAGAACTGCATTTATCCTCCAATTGGGGGTGAAATTAATCCGATTGAATCGATAAACGAAAATGTGAGCAGGTGATTTTAAACTTTTAGGAATAAAATGGAAAAGCAGGAAATTTTAAACGACATCATCAGGAATAGAAGAAGCCTTTACCCCAAGCAATACTCGGATCAGGAGATCGATAATGCTGTGATTGAAAAGATCCTGGAAAACGCTTCCTGGGCACCTACACATAAACTGACTCAGCCCTGGCAATTCACAGTTTTCAAGGGAGATGGTCGAAAGAAGCTGGCGGAATTTCAGAGCGAATTGTACAAACAAAAAACTATGGAAAAAGGAACTTTCAAGGAAGAGAAATACAAATCCATGAAAGAAAAACCCTTGATGGCCTCTCATATCATCGCAGTAGCAATGATAAAAGATCCGCAAGAAAGGTTGCCTGTAATTGAAGAGATCTCTGCTGTGGCCTGCGCGGTTCAGAACATGTATCTGACCGCTCATGCCTATGGCTTAGGTGCTTATTGGGGAACCGGAGGGGTTACCTATTTTCCGGAAACCAAGGCCTTCTTCAAGTTGGAAGAAAAAGATGAATTCATGGGATTCTTTTATCTGGGAATACCCCAGAAAGAATATGAAATAAATTCAAGAAGAATACCCGTTTCAGAGAAAACCAAATGGATTATGAATTGACCAGATTGGTCGAAGAGGAATACTGACCAATTGACCTCATTATGTCCTCAAGGATATCATCGGTATTCCTTCCGGTATATTTTCTGGGCTCTTTGAATTGAATATTAAGAGTCTGTCCCGCCTTTTTTACCCATAGTCCCTTTTTCTCAAATCCCTTTCTGAACCCATCAATATTTACCGGGACTACCAATGGGTCCACTGTTTGTATGATCTTGGCCGTTCCTTTTCTTGGCGGAGCAAAGGGCTTGGTGGTGCCCTGTGGGAAGGTAACAACCCAACCCTGTGTTAATGCTTTAAGTATTTTATTCTGATCCTTAGGATCAAAAGGGCGGGAGATCTCTTTTCCTTTTTCCCTCCAGGTTCTTTGAACCAGGATAGCTCCTGCATAGGAGAATAAAAAAGGCAGTATGCCTCCTTTTTTCATGGTTTCCTTTGCAGCTACATAATAGCTTCTCACAAAGGGGGGGAACAAATAGAATGGGTCTGAAACCGGGTTTTTTCTATTTCTGCTGGAAAGATGAAAACCATGGTTGATTGCAGTAACATCGGCGAAATAGGTTTGATGATTAGAGACAAAAAGAACATCGGTTTTGGGAAGCTTCTTTAAATACTCAAGGCCCGAGAACTTCAATTTATGCCTCCGATTGAAAATGTACCAGCTATAGGATCCAAACAGCAATACCAACAAGCCCTTGAATAAATAAAGATTCCCAAAAGCATCTCTTATCTTCATGAGCCTGGAAATTGAATGAATACACCATCTTCCTCTGAGCGAACCCGGAAGATCCTTAACCCCCCACATTTGGCCCCAAGCTCTTCGCCCGTCTTAAGGTCAAAAACATAAGAATGGAGTTGACAGACTATACTCTTGTCAGTCGGACAGTAACCATCTGAAAGGGGAACTCGTTTATGGGGGCATTCATTGTGAAAAGCAAAGATCCCCTCCTTAGTCCGTACTATACAAAGCCTGTGATCCTTGTATTTTAATGACCTGGGAATTTTCAACTCGAGGGCCTGTTCTGCAGACAACAAATCCTTAAATACTTTAATCCAGCTCATTCCTTCCCTCCCAGTGTTTGAAAAACAAATCGCTTTGCTTCTTCGATTTCCTGGATATCAAACCAATGTGCCTCCGGATACCTTTTGAACCAAGTAAGCTGCTTTTTTGCAAATTTTCTTGTATTGGACTTTATATCCTCTACCGCTTGTTCAAGGCTGATCTTCCCGTCAAGAAATTCTATGATCTCTTTATAACCCAGGGTATTCATCGAGGTAGATTCCCGGAATTTCAGCAAGGCACGTGTTTCTTCGACCAATCCACTTTTTACCATCTCGTCCACCCTTGTTTCAATTCTACGGTTCAATTTGCTGCGCTCGCAATTTAGACAAATAAGCAAGGTTCGAAAATTTCGGCGAACCTCCTTCTTTTCACTCCGAATGGAGCTGATGGTCTGTCCTGTAATCTTCATGACCTCCAGTGCCCTGATCAACCTCCTTGGATTTTGTATATCAACTTGTTGGTAGAATTCGGGGTCCTTGTCCTTTAACTCTCTTTGTAAAAACTCAATTCCCTTGGTTTCAAAGGTTTCCTCAATTTTATGTCTAAGCTCCTCATTTGACTGGGGAAGTTCATGAAACCCAAACATAACGGCATCAAGAAAGAGTCCGGAGCCCCCGACGAGTATCTGTACTGGATTTCTGATGAAGGCCTCTCCCAGGTCTTCAATAGCCATGCTTTCAAATTGTCCTGCGCTTACATGTTCATCAGGATCTCTAAACTGAATGTAATGGTGTTTTATGAGGTCCAGATCCCCTTTTTCAGGTGCGGCGGTCCCAACAGACATGCCTTTATAAAATTGCCTTGAATCAGCTGAAAATATTTCAGATTTCAATTCCAAGGCCAGTTCTAAGGCAAACTTGGATTTTCCTACCGCAGTAGGTCCAGCAATGACTATCAAGGTTTTTTTCAAGCCTTAGGTTTTTCCACAATCTAAAATTGAAATAAAGAAGTCAAAAATTGACAAATTTTGTTCATTTGTATGGAACAACCCCAATTAGATGGCAGGTAAGGTATTGGTTGTAGAGGACAGCCAGGTTATCCAAAAATTAGTAAAACAGGTTCTCTCATTAAGAGGGATCGAAGTTGTCGCTGCTAAAGATGGGCAACAGGGCCTGGATCAGGCATTGAAGACAGGTTTTGATCTCATGCTTGTGGATCTTTTAATGCCTGTAATGGATGGACAAAAGTTCTTAGAGGAATTGAGAAAGGCCAAGGCCAAAAACTCGGATACCCCGGCAATTATTATTTCTGGTAATGAGTCTAACCTACAGGTAAAAGATTTAAAATCTTTAGGAGTGGTTGATATGCTTGAAAAACCTATTGATTTTGATAAGCTCAGTCTCCTGTTGAAGAACTTTACAAAAATCTCTTAAGCTTGACCGTAAAATATTCTAAATCTTATTTAGCCAAACTTGAAGATGTGTTTTCCGAATCCGATTACATACTGAGGTATGAAAAGGGAAACTTCAAGTCTGGTTACTGCCTCTTGAAAGAGGATAAGGTCGCTCTTATCAATAAGTACCATACAATGGAGACAAAGATCTCTTGCCTGGTGGAGATTCTTAGGCAGGTAGATCTTAATATAGAAAGCCTCTCAGAAAAGAATCGTACTTTTTATCAACGACTGTTGCAGGCGGAGATCAAGCTGTGAAAGTTAGCTTCTTAGGAACCGGAACCTCTCAGGGTGTTCCTGTAATTGCGTGTAATTGCCCCGTTTGCGAGAGTACAGATCCCAAGGATAAGAGACAGAGATCATCCATTCTGGTTGAATGGGATGAACTGAATTTCGTGATTGATACAGGTCCTGATTTCAGGCGTCAGATGCTTGATCACAAGGTTGAGAGCCTTGATGCTGTATTATACACACATGCACATAGAGACCATGTTGCTGGATTGGATGAGATCAGATCCTTCAACTTTAAGCAAGGAAGGTCCATGCCTCTTTACGCAAACTCCAGTACCAGTTCTAAGATCGAAAAAGATTTCTCCTATGTGTTTGGTGCCAATAAATACCCAGGCTTACCTCAAGTAGAGTTCACAGAAGTAGGAAACGATGAATTTGAGGTGTTCGGTAAGAAGATCTTACCCATCAAGATCCATCATTATAAGCTCCCTATCCTTGGATTCAGGTTTAATGATTTCACCTATATAACTGATGCAAAGACCATTGATAACCAGGAACTTGAGAAAATTAAAGGAAGTCGATACCTGGTCCTTAACGCTCTTCAAAAGGAACAGCACATTTCTCATCTAACTTTGGAGGAAGCCCTTGCCATCATCGAAATTGTTCAACCCGAACAAGCTTTACTTACGCACATTAGTCATAACCTTGGGTTTCATGCTGAGGTAGAGGAAGAACTGCCTACCGGTGTGAATCTTGCTTATGATGGATTAGAGGTCGAATTCTAATGGGCCTGTCCTATTTCTTTCTTAAGCTATTTTTCGAAAAACTGAATTCCAGATTAAAAGAGGCAAGCTTTTCCGGAGCAATTAGTCATACTAGAAATCAACTAGTTATTAAATTCCAAACAAAGAGTTCAGAATCTGTTTTTTTAAACCTAGACCTTGACCCTGGAAAGGAGAGCCTTTCGCTTCGAAAAGATTACCATTATCCAAAAATTAACTATGCGGAACTTTTCAATGATCTTGAAGGGGAAAGCATAGAACAAATAGAAGGGGTGCCTTTCGAAAGGGTCTTCTGGATCAAATTCAAGGGGGAAGAAAAAAGATTGATCTTCAAGCTTTTTGGAAGAAGTGCCAATTTGATTCAAAAAAAACTGGGGAAAACAATTGAAGTCTTTAATTCCGGTTTCAAAGAGGATCATGATTTTATTATTCCAGAAGCCAGGGTACCTCGTTTTCAATTTTCCGATCCCATCAATGACCAAAAAGACCTGAGGAAACAGTTTCCTTTCCTGGATATTTCAATGATTGCTGAGTTGGGAAAAAGAGGACTCTTTCAAAAAGATACTTCGCAACAATCTCAGCTTTTAAAGGATATTATTAATGAAGTTGAAAGGTCTCCCAAATTTTTTTTAAACCAGGCGGATAAGCCAAGACTTGCATTCTATGGAGGTCCAGGGTTTGAAACAGCCGGTCCAAGTATTCTTGAAGCATTTCTTGAATACGAAAAAGCAAAAGGCAGGTATTATCATTTTAAACTTCCAAAAGCGAAAGAGCAAAAACGCTTAGAATCCCTTGCAAAGAAACAGGAAACCAGGCTTGAGAAATTAAAAGCTGATCTTCAAAAGAAGGAGGAAGAAGATCCATTTTCCAAGAAAGCAGACCTTTTGATGGCAAATCTCCATCTATTTCAACATCCAACCACTGAAGCGGAAGTAGAGGATTTCTATACAGGTACCAAGATCCTCCTGAAAATAAAGCAAGGACTTAGCCCTCAAGCACAGGCTGAAAGGTGGTACAAGAAATCAAAGAGCAGATATAAGGAGATCGAACATCAAAAATTAAGGATCAAACAGGAGCAGGGTTATTTGTCCGAGCTGTTGGCTAGAGTCTCTCAGATAAAAGATCTAGAATCAAAAAAGGAATTGGATCGGGTTCTAAAACCCTCCAAAGGCCCAATTTCTACTGGGGAAAGTCTTCCTTTTAAAAGAGAAGAATTCCTAGGATACGAAATAAGGGTGGGAAAATCAGGAGCTAAAAATGACGAGCTTCTAAGAAGTTGGTCTTCGAAGGATGATCTGTGGTTGCATGTAAGAGATGCCCCCGGATCTCATGTGATCATTGTGAATCCGATGAAGAAAAGTATTCCTAATGAGGTGATAGAAAGAGCAGCAGAACTAGCCGTTCAGAATTCCAAGAGAAAAGGGGAAGAGAATTGTCCTGTCATCAGTACTCAAAGGAAGTATGTTAGAAAAAAGAAAGGAAGTCCCCCTGGCCAGGTAGTGGTTGAAAAGGAATCTATCCTATTCTCCTGAAGCTTCGATAGTCTCAGGCTTTCCTTGCTTGATCTCAAGAAAAAGAAAAAGCGCATAGGCAATCACACCATAAAGCAGGGTAACGATCAAGGTTCCACCATTGTCGACGATGGCAAAGTTTTTTCCCACTTCGCCGGAAAGTCCGAAAGCAAGAAACAACTGCCAAACCACATAGTGAAATGGGCCCATTCCGTTAGGAACAGGCAAAACCCAGCCCATACCTCCAACGAAAAAGACAACGAAGGCAAAATAGAAACTCAGGTTAGAGGTCTCATTCAAGGAGAAAAAGAAGGCATAGGTTAACAAAACAAGGAACCCCCAGAGACCTATGGTGTAAAGTGTAAATCGAAGTGGGTGTTTCAGCTTGGTAACACTTTTGGCTGAATGATATAATTCATGCAAAAAATCGTAGACCTTCTGCCCTACACGCCCAGACCTGGACTTGATCCTGGTGTTTTTTAATACCCAAATACCAATGGCTCCAATTAACATGAAAGCGATCAGCCCTAACCATACTCTGGTGGATCCAAACATTTCCGAGATCCTAAGAAAAACGTTGTAAATGAGATCTTTAAGTAGGTTAAACTCAATAAGAAACACTATAGTTATTCCTAAACCTAAAACAAGAAGGTCTGCTACACGCTCAATTATCACGGTACCAAGGGAGGTGGAAACGGGAACTTTTTCGCTTCGATAAAGAGTAGAGCACCTGGCTATCTCTCCTAACCTGGGTGTCAGACTATTAACTCCATAACAGATGAGGACAGAATTTAAGGTGTTGAGAAAACCTGTCCTCTTCCCAGCTTCCGCCAATAGCATTTGCCAACGGAGGGTTCTAAATACATGACTGACAAACAAACAAAGCCCAGCAATCCAAACCCAAACCCATTTTACATTTTTAAGATCTTCAATGATCTCGGTGATAGGTCGGTCTCTAAGAGTTATATAGAGAAAGAAGCTTGCGATTCCTGCTCCGAGGAGAAATTTAAGGGTTTCCCTGATCCAGTTCTTCATCTTAGAAAAAGAAGCCGCAAATAAAACGAAATCAAAAGGAACAGAAGGGTTCCGTAACCAGATTAATTGGATTCTTCGCTTACGCGTAGAACCATGCCGGAGAATAGTAAATTATTATCAAGTCCATTCAATTCTCTCAATCTGGAAACTGTCAGGCCGAATCGCTCCGCAATGTCAAACATAGTGTCGCCTTCCTTGACGACATATTTTCCGGTTTGCACTACTCCATAATTGATCTCTTTAGGCTCAACGATCAATCTCCAGCCTATTTGAATTCTGTTTGATGTCAGACCGTTGATCTGTTTTAACTCATCAACCGTCATTCCATGGGCCTTTGCAATGCTGTAAAGAGTGTTCAAGGGCTCGACCACATAATACTCCTGGCCATCCTTCAATGGAGGTAGGCTCAGTTGCTCGATCTTAACCATAGACCCTCCCGAATTTCCCTGTCTTGAAGCCGCACTCATAGTTACCGGTGCGATCAATCCATTATCACCTGTCCTTCTAACCCTTAGCGGAGTTAAAGCATCAATTGAGTTCTTGTCAAGATTATTTACCCGTACTAATTCTTCGATCGGCATATTGAACAATTTGGCAACATCATTTAGTTGTGTTGGCGATTCTACCACATAGGTCATCATAAGTGTTTCGTAGTGATGGCCTCCTGAGACAGTGAATTCCGCCCTTCTGTTCAATCTTCTTCCTACGGGGTTGGTATTATTGCCCAATGGCTTACTTTCCCCCATTGCATTGATCACAAGAGAACTAGGCTTAGCCCCTCTGGATTCCAAATATTTTTCAACCTCTTCTCCTCTTTTCTTGGAAAGGTCTTTGTTGTAGTCTTCCCCTCCAATATTATCCGCATAGGCAGAGATCTCGACCTTGGCATTGGAATTATCCTTTAAATAAGTTGCCAATTCATCTAAAGTCATTTCTGCTTCTCTTCTGATCTTATAATCATTGAAGTCGAAATAAATATTTTCAAAAGCAGTGGTACCCTGCATTGCTTCTTTCTTAGTCCAGATCAGCTTGGTCTCTCCACTGATGTATTTCACATCAGAGACAAGAGAAAGAAAGTCCTCATCAATAACTATGTTGTAATTTTTATCTGAATCAAGATTTTCAAACCTTACCATACCAACATGATCGGTAGTGGTTCTTTTCAGAATATTTCCTTCATCATCGACCAGTAGCACAGGAACATCAATTGCGGGTTCTCCCGATTCTGCCAAAACTATGGTCGAAAGCAAAGCAAACTTTCCGATCTCCTGCAATTGGTCTTTTACAATTACAGCAAGTATTTTTCCCTGACGGGTCTCGGAAAGGTCTACATCCCCGTTAGAGCCAGAATAAAAGACTGTAGATGAAAGATCATCCCTGTCTTCAGTTAGCATTACCTTATAATCATTCTGAGTTGAAAGACTATCAAATTCAACCTGACCATATTGATCAGTCCTAGCCCTTTTTAAAATATTTCCATCCGCATCAGTCAATAAGACGTCCACATCATGAGCAGGCTCACCAGATTCAGAATAGGTCAATGTAGAAATTACCTTAAACACATCATGATAGGAAAGACTATCCTTATTAACCTTTGCCAAAATGATGTCCTTACTATCAATATTGAAGTAATAGATGTCATCACTTCCCTTGCCCCCCTCGCGATTGGAAGCCATAACTCCCTTATGCTCTCCAAGGTGAAAGTAGAAGTCATCTCTGTTAGAATTAAAAGGCAGGCCCAAGTTTCTCAATTCTCCTTCGCCTTCAATGAAATACTCGAAAATATCGAGACCCCCGAAACCTTTGTGACCATTTGAAACAAAGAAAAGGATCTTGCCATTTTCGTAGTACTGCGGTGCCATATCAAGGAATGGGGTATTCACATTAGGACCCATGTTTTTGGCTTCTCCCCAATTCTCCCCCGCTCCGGACTTTATGGAATACCATATATCATTATTTCCGTAGCCATCCGGCCTTAGCGATACAAAGAAGATTGTGTCCCCTGAAAAGGTCAGAGAGGGTTGCTTGGTTTCAAAGCCAGGTACATTTATGTTATCATTAAGCCTCACCCCTTCAGTCCATTTGCCTTCGACAAGGTTAGATACATAAATGGCACATGGATATTCATCCTCTAGGCAACTGGTATAATAAAATTTCTTTTTATCCATTGTGAACTCCCCGGCTCCATCATTTCTGATAGTATTTATTGCCGAGAAATTATCCTTGTCATCGTACTCGCTCCAACGGGTACCGTTTCCTTTTCGAAATCGAAACACATCAGTATACTGACCACCGAGCCTGACATCAATCTCATTTCCTTTAGTTCCTTCTCTCGATGAAGCAAGAATTATTGAACTATCGTTTTCATAAAAGGCAGGAGCGTATTCTGAGAATTCCGTATTAACAGGAAAGGGAAGTAATTGAAAATCATAATCCCGCAAAGGCTTTTTTAACTCGGCCATAGCGAGTTCGCAACCGGCTTGTTCGAGTTTTGCCTCTGTGATAAACATGGTGTCTTCCTCAATTTCAGGACTGAAACGGCCTAGAAACTTATCGAACTCTCCAACAGCCCTTTCGTATTTACCATTGCTCTTAAGCATCATAGCATACCAAAACCTTACCAAGGGATATTCCCGATCAGCACCTAACTTACCCGCCTGCAAATATTGTTTTTCAGCTTTAGCGTAGTCAAAATAAAGCCTGTAACATTCCGCAAGACGGAAGTTCAGATAGTAGTTGTTTTTATCTTGCCCAAGGGCACGATTGTAATAATCTGCAGCTAAGTAGAATTCACCGTTTTCAAAATACTTATCAGCGACTTCAATTTCGGCGTCTGCACGTTTTTGGGCTTGGACATTTAAAAAGGGCAAAAACAACAGCCCAAGAAGCAAAATCCTGGTTGATTTTTTCATAATGAGGCCTAGAAGATCACACCTATTTTTTCTAAAGAAACTAATTTTTTCTCTACCAAAGAAAAGGATTATTCATCCTCCGGGGCTTTTACGATGTAAAATTCAACCCTCCTACTGTATGCAGAGCCCTTTTCTTCCGGATCAGTGACCCCGGGAATCTTAATAGTGTTAAGATCTACGGTGATCTTGCTTTCCTCGCCCATAGGATAAAGAACCAAAGCACTTTCGTCTACTTTTCTTAATCTGAGGTATTCGAGGACCGAGTTAGCCCTACTTGCTGATAGTTTTCTGTTGAAATCAGCATTTCCAACGGTATCAGTAAAAGCGGAAATATCAACTTGGATGGTTGGATTTTCAGCATAATAACGCCCTAATTCGTCCAAGGTCTCTTTGGCATACTGATTCAAATCCTTTGAACCGAAATCAAAATAGATGTTCTCAAACTTCACGTTCTCAACCACTTTTTCATAGCGCTTAAGTCCCAGGTCATTGAAAACGACTGCGGCATTGGGATCATATCTAGGATCTTCAGTGTCCAATACCACTCTATAATTCTGATCGGTGTCAAGGTTTTCGAACCTCATAAATCCCTTTTGGTTGGTCCTAGCTTTTTTGATCACATTTCCATCCGAATCTACCAATAGAACAGGAACGCCACCCGCAGGAGCTCCTCCCGATTCATAGGCTATGCTTCCCAGCAGGGCGAAACCTTTGAAATCACCTAGAGAATAATCCGAACCCTTATGATCCATGGTTAAAGTAGCCTGGGGCTGATCCTTGAAATAAACTAAAGACAAATTATCAACCACCTCGATATCATTGATAAAGTACTTCATGTCGGCTTGAAGCTTTGGGTCATCTGAGTCGATAACAATCCTGTAATTCTTGTCAGTTGGGATTTCATCAAACTTCACCATTCCATCAGAGTCGGATTGAGTTGTTTTCAGAATATTTCCCTCATCATCAACCAGCATAACTTTCACATTTGAGGCAGATTGATTTCCAGAACCGGCATAACTTATCCGAGTTAAGGCAGTGTATTGCTTGAAGTCGTCCAGGTATTCGTTAGCAGCAGCCTTGATGAAATGCTTCCTTGATTTGTACTCGAAAGAGTAGATATCTGTCTTCCCTTTTCCTCCATCCCGGTCCGAAGAAAAATAGCCTCTTCTCTCTCCAAGAACCAGGTAGAAGTCATTTCTACTTGAGTTAAATGGCATTCCAAGGTCTTTTACAAAAGAGAGTCCTTCCCCGGTAGCCATGTAAAGATCAACACCTCCAAAACCCTCTCTTCCATCCGAGGCAAAAAACAAGGTTCTTTCTTTTGGATAGTATGAAGGAGATACATCCTTATAAGGTGTATTAATCCGGTCTCCCATATTTATAGCAGGTCCCCATTCTTCCGCCTTGGTCTTTGTTGAGTACCAGATATCCTGCATACCTTTTCCCCCACTTCTCTCTGAAACAAAGAAAAGAGTATCGCCATGGGGAGTAATGAATGGATGTTTGTTCTCCGTTTTTGAAGGATTGATATTTTCGTTAAGCTTTTCGGTATACCAGGTCTTACCCCGTCTTTTCGCAACAAAAATTGCACATTGGCCATCCTCTTCCTGACAAGAAGTGTAGTAGAACTTCTTTCCTCCTTTTGTGAAGGATCCTGGTCCATCAGCTTTAAAAGAATTTGAGGCAACCAGGTAACCAGACGAATTACTTACCGTCCAACGGCTAGTTCTTTTGTTGTATTTAACAGAAAAGTTATCTGAGTAAAATATTTCGTTCTCCCTGTCTTTATTATCCTGCTTTACCCCTTTTCTATCTGAAACTAGGACAAATACCGAATCCCTTATTAAGCCGGGTGCGTATTCGTCGGCACCCGTATTAATCGGACGGTCCATATTTATGAAATGAATATCTTTTTCCTTTTTTTCAAGCTCCTTTAGCGCAACCCTGCATCCTTCATATTCCAATTTTGCTTTCTCAATGATAACCTCATCACCACTGGCATTTCCATGATAATTCTTAACAAAACCATCCAAAATATCTTTTGCTTCAACATACTTACCATTCATTTTCGCCGTAACGCCATGCCAGAAGACAGAATGTGGAAATTCATTGCTAGCCGATTTTGCAACAGTGGAATAGTACTTTTCAGCATTGGGGTAGTCAAAAAGCTCATAATACAGCTCCGCCAATTCATAAGCAGCATAATAGTTTTTAGGGTTTTCTTCATTCTCCTTTTGGAAATACTCTAGAGCGGAATATGCCTCACCCATTTTCAGGTACTTATTGGCAATCTTGACGTTCTGTGTATTGTACTCTTTCTTTATTTGGGAATCCTGGGCCATGGCAAATCCGCATAGCAGGATACCCGCTGCAAGCATCAGCAGTGGTCTTTGGCGTTCTTTCATATCCGAAAATTAGAAATTTTAGATTTTCGGTGTCGAAAATCTTCGGCGTTTCTTTTCCTTGGCCTGTCTAAGGGTCAAAGTAACCTCATATGCACCAAGTCCTCCAGTGACTCTACTGAGGTTATTTGCATTGAAATCATAGCTGAATCCAATGGTATAATACTGGTTATCCAATCCAAGACTGATAATAGCAGCATCTCCGAATCTGTACCATGCGCCTACCACAAAATCGGTTTTGGCTAATAGACCCAAAGGAGTGTCGAACATTCTATAGGTATAGTATAGACCTCCATTTACTTGAAGATTACCAGCCTGATACTGTACCAACACATTCGGGCTGATGTCTGACTTGGAGTTCATATGGATCTCGAAACCCCCATGGTATTTGATCAAAAGAGGAACTCTCGAAGTGAAGCCATCAACAAATGATTCGTTAGGCATATTGACATTAGAGATCACCAGACCATTATATGCACTCATACCTGTGAACAGATAACTCTGCTTGGGGTTGTAGTAAAAAAGGATGCCCAGGTTGAAAACCGGATAGATAATATTGTTTTTGAAATTCACCTCACCCGGATCAATGGTGGGATCAAATCCAACCTGAGGATTGAATTGGCTTCCAAATTCCAAACGAGTAAAATCAAAGTTCTTTTGGACCACTCCTAATTGCCCGCCAACTGAGAATACTCTTAGCTTTTTCCTGTCCATTGGGAAATTATAGGCAAACGATCCCATGACCGAGTTCGTCGTAAAGTTTCCATCTCCCGCCCTATCCTTATAGAAGGTTAGACCCGCACCTCCATAATGCTTCTTCCTGAAACCTCTTTGTTTTAGGGGTGTGACCAAAGAAACCTGGGTGGTGATATAGGGCTGAACCGCTGTCGACCACTGAGATCTGAATGCTGAGTTCAGGGCAAGTACCTCATAGTTCCCAACCAGTGCTGGATTTAGGAACAATGAAGAGGCATAATATTGCGAAAAAGTAGCGTCCTGGGCTTTGAGTCCGGAACCGAATAGACTCAGGAATGAAAGTAGCAATATGGTCAGAAACTTCCTCATTTTACCTGATCAGATTAACAGTTCCTGCTTTCTCGAAGGAGTCGCCTGATCGGAATTTACCCCTAATATAGTAAGTATAGACACCCTGAGGCACTTCTCCTCCACCAATTCCATCACTGGTTCCATTCCATCCACTGAACCTCGCCTCGCTCAAGTCGGTGGTGCTCCAAACCTTGGTTCCCCAACGGTTAAAGATAACCATCTCGAACTCGGAAGACTGGATGTTGTATCCGTAGATCTTGAATGTGGTATTCTCCTGATTTGAGCTATTTGGAGAGAAGGCATTTGGTACAAATACCTGCTCGTTATTGGTAACTGTAAATGGAATTCCAAATGTATCGGTACAACCATTTGCATTTTGCGCAAGGACCCCTACCATATACTCTCCATCTGTAGAGTAAATATGACTTGGATCGACTCCCGTATCCCCTGATCCATCTCCGAAGTCCCAGATATAATCTGTAGCCGTTTTATCCTCCAGAATGAATACAATCTCCTGGTTGATCTCACCTACAGGATAAGAGGGCTTGAAGAAAGCACTTGGAGCATCTAGGAATAGCACCTCGGTCTCATCAAAGGCCACATTACAAGGGTTCGAGACAGTTAGATCGAATGATACCAGACCTTGATCCAGTGGACTTGGAATGTACTTTGTTATTGAATCTCCTGGACTTACAATGGTACCTAAACCATTTGTTGTCCATAAATATGTGAGACTGTCACCTGCGACTAGGGCTATTAGATCCACAGTATCATTATTACAGAAGGTATCCTCCATAGCTATTGCTGCTACCGGGTCTGCTAAAATGAATGAGAAGGTTCTTGCCGAAGTATCCGTACAAACTCCATCACCTAAGATCAATTGCCAACGCCCAGCCTGAGACACTTCAAATGTTGGAAGTGTAGATACCAAGGACGGGTTAAGGGTATCGAGTACATTCCACCACTGATAGCTGCTGACATTATTGTCCGCACTGACCCAGATTACAGTATCACCTGGGCACAGAATTGTATCCCCAACTATGGTAGCATTAGGAATACCCAATACATTCATATTGACAGTATCGGAAAGATCCTCACAACCGCCTGGAGTTGCTACTGAGAAGGAGTATCCACCAGACAAGCTATCTACAACATAAACGCTATCGGTTGCACCAATGATCGAATCCCCATTTAAGAACCACTGATACTGATAGCCTGGTCCCCATGGAGAGGCCACAAGGGTTGTGGGTTCATTGGAGCAGAAGGTAGAGTCAGCGTTGGGGAATACCTGTGCCTGAGCAATGGTATCAACCTGCACATGGAAGGTATCGATTCTAAAACATTCTCCATTCGAAATCTCCGCCGTGATAAATGCATCTACATCAGCTACATTCCAAGTAACAAAAATCTGGTTGCCCAAGAAGTTGATATTATTATTGCTTGGTCTTGAGATTCCCCAATTAATACTCGTAAACACTGGTTGACCAGCAATGGACCAATTGTACTGTCTCTGAACTCCATCGGCACAAGTCGCTTCAGGAAGATTGGCAATTTCAAGAGTGTCAGGATTGGCAAAAATCGTTAGGGTATCGAAAACTTCCACCTCACACTCACTCGCTTTATTAGTTTGAACCATTCTAATTATTCCAAATCCATCGGTGGTAGTGTTGTTATTGTTAATAATAATTCTGGTCGTATCTGCATCAAAAAGGAAATTAGGATCTATAAAGGCGATTCCTGGGGTACTTAATGCCAAATTCCATGTAACAGAATCATTTGGGTTTGGATTATCGGTCCAAACCAATAATGTGTCGTAGTCTGTTGCGCAAATGCTATCATCTCCATTTTGGAATTCGATGTTTGCAATTGGAGCAGCTGTGATGGTCACATTTCTAAAGACTGAGTCCACACATGGACCATTCTCTGCCGCAAAGGCTACAAATCCTGTAGGTCCAGCACCCCAGGTTACAGTTACAGATTGAGGGCCCGATCCAGTAATTGTTCCATTTGGAGAGACATAGGAGGTATAAGTAGCGTTGGGCGTAGTGTTGCTAATTGTATATGTTACCGTCGCATTTTCGCAAACATTAGTATCGCCAAGGAATGTTGCATTAACGGTGTCAAATGAGGTGATCATTAGGGTAACCAGGGTATCACAACCGGTAGTTGTGTTGGTCTGTACCATTTGAAGGGTATCAGTAGTAAATCCACCCGGGATACTCGCGGCAAAATTCACATTCACATTATCCAAATTGGTCGGACCTGAGGTAGAGTTAAAACTACCAGCCGTCATAGTCCATACATGGCTAAAGTTTCCACCAATGGTACCTGCGACATAATTCTCGGTAGTATTTGCACATACGGTATCCAGACCTACAATGCTTGTATTGGGTTTTGGAACCACCTCAATATTAATGGTTGTATCAACCGGACAAAGTACTGAAGCTTGCGTAGGGCTAAATCTTAATTGGGCGGTTCCCACCTGATTCCACCTAATGGTGACAGAGTTAACACCCACCGTACCGGTAAGGAATGAACCTGCGCTTGCCGGAGTTAAGAACCAGTTACCAGTAACCGGCGCAGTATAAATGGAATCAGAATTCCTACAAACAGTATCTGCACCAGTGATCGGGTATTGCTGTATTGTATCAACAATTACTTCTATGGTATCCGAAGAGCTGATACATCCATTCACATCCTGAATCAGGAGGTAGTAGAATCCAGCTGAGTCAGTAGTAAAGGCTGTTGGTCCACCCAAGTTTGGTCCTTGAACTGTATCAGTGCTGAGGGTGTCATAAACCCAAGTGTAGTTCGAGCTAGCAATCAAAGTGGTCACATCAAAGGTTACTGAACCAGGATCACAGAATCTGGCTGTTCCAGCAGTAGTATCCACATCTGCCAATGGCAACGGATTAACCGTCAGGAAGACCCCTGCTGAAGTATCGGAGCATCCCGTAACCTGATTTGTTACCTCAACCTGATAGGTTCCCTGATTGGTGGCAGGGAAACTTGGTAGGGTAGCCGTAGGAATTGGCGCTCCATTTAAAAACCACTGATAGGTATAAGTACCTGCTCCAGGGAATTCCGCATTGAAGGTAAAGACTCCTCCATCGCAAATATCTATTGGAGCGAAGGTGTCGATCTGAGCCAATGGAAGCGTATCCACAAATATCTGCAAGGAATCAGAGCTTCCACGACAACCAAGGGTCGTTGATTCGTAAGTAGCATAGTAGGTTCCTGAATCAAAGGCGAAGATGCTTCGGCTGTTGGATGCATCATAAATGGAATCCATTCCATTCCTTACCAGATGCCATACATAGTTGCCATAGGCCGCCTGAGGGTTGGTATTAACAGTAAGGAAAGCATTACCACCATCACAGAATTTAGTTGGATCTGGTGTTGTGACTGTAAATGTTGGTACTGTGTCTACATCTATCACAACAGTGTCAGAAAGACTCTCACAACCATTCAGGCCAATAACGGCAACATGGAAGTCACCGGTATCAATGATACCTCCAAATCCTATGATCAGAGAATCTTCATCAATTCCTTGAAGGACCGTATCCGGTACACCCGTATTGGTCTTGATCCAACTATAGTATTGGCCCGGAACAAGCGGCACAGTTAGGGCTACAGTGGAGTCAGAGCAGATCGATATTGGAGCGTTGCTATTAAGGGTAGCATCCGGTAATGGAAGAACCTCGATATCAATGGAAGCTGTATCTGTGAAACACCCTGCTGAATCGATTGCGAATACTGTGTAAGTAGTATTTACAGTTGGAGAAACGATCAAGGTTCCATCCGGTGTGGTACCACCAGGGTTCCAGTTAAAGCTAAGTGCTCCTGTATGATGATTTATTGGTTGAAGGAATGCCAACAAGGTGTCAGATTCTCCAAAGCAAATTGTATCCGGGGTTGCACTTGTAGTTATGGTTGGCCTTGGGTTAACCAAAACACTATCATACAAGACAGACCTACATCCAGAGGCATCCGTGTACGCCCACTCATATACAAACCATGTTGGTGTCGTGATATTTGAAATTGGGTTGGTCAATTCAGCACCAGGAACCCAACCAAATGTCGAATCTGGTCCCAAGGCAATAATTTGACTAACCCCAGCTGGAGTCGGTACTATCCTTCTGATTATATGGGAGAAGTTTTGTGCAGGAAGATTCTGAAGAGTTCCATAGACAGAATCTCCGAAACAAATAGAAGAGTCTGAAAGCTTCATTCTTACTTCCGCATACTTGTTCAGGAATACATACAACGTATCAGTGGTAGTACATCCATTCAGATCTTCTACTGCCAATTCAACCCTTGATTCTATGGAATCAACAATTGGGAAGTAGGTGGTTAAGGATGATGGACCTGCAGGTGAGTTATTTCCAAAGATGATCGCCCCACCAGATAGAGTGCTCCAATTACCAAGAATTGGTGGATTAAGGCTACCCGTATTGTTCAATACCCAATAGAGTGAAAGAGTTGGATTCGTTGGATCCGTAACACATGCCGCTAGTGTATCCGTTGGAAGAGCAGATACTCCGGTTTCTGAGAAGCTGAAATCGGGAATCTCATTGATCAATACCTGAACAGAGTCTGAAACCTCGCAACCGTTAACACTATTGGTCACAGTTACATAGTAAACAGAATCAGAAGGTGGAGATACAACGATGGTATCATTCATTACCCCATTATTCCAAGAGTATAACAAAGTTCCGTATCCCACCGGATTACCCCCGATGGCAACGATAGTGGTATCCTCTAAACGACACATATCAAAAGACTGAGCGGTGCTAAACGTAACAGTTGGTAGTGGATGGGATCTTAATGTTTTCTCTACGGTATCGGTACATCCAATACCATCAGTAGTAACCAGCCTGATCAGGGTATCTCCAACAAAGGATGAGGTAAAGGTTGGCTTATCCGATGTTGGATCATCGAAAAAGGCTGCAGGCTCCCATTGATAGGTAAAACCAAAGTTCACTCCACCATCGGCTGTTGGTAAAATCCCACCGCCGAATACCGAATCCTGATTGAAACATAAGGAGTCAGCAATTCCATCCCTTACTCTGAGGGAGTCATTAACATAAATTGAGATAGTGGCAAAATTTTGACACAACACCGAGTCGGTAATGATCAGGTTGTAGACATGCACATTAAATGGACCGGAAGGCGCGTCTCCATTAAAGTTGAATTCCGGATTATTGATATCAGTTGCAGTATCAAGATAAACCATAGAACCCGTAGGTGAATTCCAGGTATAGGTATATGGTTTGGTGCCTCCTGTTACAGTGGTATCCCCGTTAAATAGGATCTCCCCAATGAACATGCTCTCTCCGTAACAAACCGTGTCGTCAGGAACCAATTCAAGGCTAATTGAATCATTTACATAAACGAATACACTATCATTATTGAAACAGCCAAGAGTATCCGTAACAGTAAGCGTATACCAGGTCTGCTGAGCAGAGTCACCACTCAAGGTAGGCTTAGCAAGAGTAGGATCATCCAGTTTTTGAGTTGGAGTCCATGAATAAGTCAATGGTGCTGAGCCACCGGCACCTGGAATGAATCCGCCTAATAATTGATTGTTTCCAAAACAAACGACCACAGTATCCTCTCCCATTACAGGATCAGAATCAGCATAAATAGTGTCATTGGTTATTGCTCCAGCCTGATCAGTTTCAAAACATCCAAAAGGATCTGAAACGGTTAGATTATAAACATGATAACCGGCTGAAATAGTGGAAGCCGTATGAATGGTATCAATTACCTGATTTCCGGCTGAAATAATATTGGCATTTCCAGGAGGCAAAGAAGACCATGAGTAGGTAAATGGCCCCTCCCCACTAGCGACCAGGGCAACAAGCAATAATGAATCTTCCCAACAAGCAATGGAATCTGGATTTCCAAGCAGGTCCTGAATCTCGGCCGTGATCAAAATGGTGTCTCTTACATAGACTGATACGGTGGAGTCAATGGTACAGCTTGCAATGAACGGATCCATGGTATCCTTCAGGGTTAGAGTAAAGGTGTGTAGTCCTGAACTATCAGCACTGAAAATAGGATTCTGAGCTGTCGGATCATCCAGGAACGTGGATGGATTCCATTCGTAAGTGAATGGTGGGCTTCCTCCTCCTGGAGTGGCAAATAGCTGAACCGGAACACCAAAACAGGTGGTATCATTTGGAACGGTCAAAATATTCACATTCAATGGAGCATTCATCGTTATCTCCACGGTATCATATACCTCGCAAATCTGAGCACTGGTAGTGTCGTAAACTTCCAAGATGAACTGGTATGCATTGGTTGGAAGAGTGACGTTATGGATCAGTGTTGGATTAGCCAATGTGGTATCATCCAATACTCCCAATGGGTCATTCCAGGCATAGGTAAATACTCCTCCCGATCCACCCATTGCGGTAGGAGCACCTCCAAGGGTAAGCGTATCACCGTAACAAACCACTGTATCGACTCCAGCATCTACCATAATGGTATCGTTCACGATCATGGTAATGGTTGTATCTCCGAAACATCCAATGCTATCAGTTACCTCAAGGGTCAAAGAGTAGGTTCCCGAAGCAGCTCCATAGAATTGGGGATTTGCGATGGTAGAATCAGGTACCAGGATTCCACTCGTATAAGGCCTTACTTTCCATAGATAATTGAATGGTGCAATACCGCCGCTCTGAGGTGGCATGGTTCCAAGTAATGTGCTGTCATTAAAACAAACAACCGTATCGGTGACCAGGCTATCAACAGTGATCCTACTGTTGAACCTAACCCTAACGGTATCTCTAACTTCACAGCCTATTCCACCAACCGTGTCGACAAGGGTCAAGATGTAGTTTACCCTATCACCGGAAAGATTCGTATTATGAACGACCAATGGGTTGAAGCTTGTGCTATCAGCTGGATCAGCAAAATAGGTCTGCGGTGTCCAGTGGGCTGTAAAGTTTCCGCCAGATCCCCCTGAAGCAGTTATAGAATCGGGAGCAAGGCCTCCAAGCCTGAGGCTATCCTCAAAACACAGAATGGTATCCATACCTGCATAGGCAAATATCTGTGGGTTAACATCAACTTGGACCGTATCTATGTGGAAACAACCGCTGTCATCCGTTACCGTGACAACAAAGTTGAAGGTGTTTACAGTATCTCCTACGAAGAATGGATTGGCAACGGTAGTATCATCCAGAAGCATATCATCATCTGCGCCGGTGGTCAATCTCCATCCATAGGTATAATCAACAATGATGTTTCCGCCGGAACCCGTTACCGAATCAGGAGCAATTCCGCCCAATAACAGGGTATCCCCATAACAGAACAAGGTATCGTATCCAGCGAATGCAAGTGGATTCTCCAATTCGATGACATGGAAATACCTTGTGGTATCGAAGCAAACAACTGTATCCCCGTCAAATTCTGTGTATTGCTTTCTCAATACTGCAAAATAGGTTCCCGTAGTATCGAAATAAGCCGTATCCTGGCCTGCGACCAACAAGGTATTACCTACACTGTCGTACCAGTCTACGATCATTCCCAAATTGGCTTCAACCCAAACCTTAGCACTATCCGTATCATCACAGAAAACGGTATCATGAACCACATCGAAGAACAGGCTATCGTTAAGGATATTAACCCTAATCATTGCAGTATCAGAAGAGAAAGAACAGACATTCGGTCCAATGCCATTCTGAACCACAGCATAGTAATCACCACCCATAGTATCCAGTAGGGTCATGTTAGTATCCCCAGCTAGCAGAACTCCATCTCTGAACCACTGGTAGTTTGGATATTGAATTGGCCGATAGAAACCTTCAGTGGAGAAGTTATGCACCCCAGCTCCAGTCATGATCAGATTATTTCCGTTTCCAGAAGCATCTTCAAGATCAAAACTTGAATTTATCTGAGTAGAATCCATTTGCCACAAGGCTAGTAGTCCTTGCTCCAATCCGGTCAATGGAACTGCAGAATTATTTACGAAGAATGCTCTTGGATGTGATATCTCCCAAACTCTTACTTCATCAATCTGGCCATCAAAATTTGTATTTATTGTACCGCAACTTCCTGCTTGATATCCCGCACCTACTAGCAGTCCATTTCCACAGCCCCCGGCAAAATCGCCCATTACAGCAGTCCTGGAGGAATCGTACCGGGCAATTCCATTAACAAATAATGCTTTACCTCTTCTACTATCCCATGTCACAGCTACATGATACCATTCTTCGGCTACCCAAGAATTGAATGGGTTCACCAATTGATGGAAGTTGGTTCCTCCGGAGTCAGTTTCAAATACCAATTGACCAGTTCCGTTGAACGCAATTCTGAAATAATCCCGGAATGCTCCTGCCGCGACATTAACCTTTTGGGCTAAAGCTGTATTTGCATTTGCTGCTCCCCCACCCAAATCGGGTTTAAACCACATTTCCATTGAGAAACCCTTGGCTGGAACTGTATTCAATATTCCAGTGCTTCTTGCATATTGTCCAACTCCTGTTCTGATGTATGCGTTGGTATTCACGGAATTCAGGCTCATCAATACAGACCCGTCCTCACAAATGGTATCGGTTTCATAATCAAGAGTAGCATCGTAATCAGGCGATATCCTTACAAAGCCGGTGGTACTTGGCTCAATACAGCCTTCTTTGGTAATCGCTACGGTATAAGGTCCGGTAAGATTTGCAGTAATGCTTTGGTTCGTCTCTCCAACAATAGTATCCCTTCCATAGAACCACTGATAGCTTACGGCAGGAGGTCCTACCTCATTAGCGGTAAGAACAACTGAATCATCTACACAAAGAATTGTGAATGGATAAGTTCCCTGGTCAGGATTCAAGACAAGTGAAGTATCTATCAATACCTCTCTCAGGTTGATCGTATCAGAGAAGGTTGCACATCCATTGTTGCTAACCACAACATAGATCTCAGCGGTGGTGTCGTATTCCAGGTAGTTCTCAAGACCTGATTTCACCTGGCTTCCATTTACGAACCATGCATAACTAGGAGTCGCGTTGGTAATGGAAGATCGATAGAATCCTGAATCAATTGCAAAACCGGTGGCCGGACCAAAACCTCCTACCGTTGCATCTACAACATTCTTCGGAGTTCCTCCAGTAGTGTCTTCGAAATTCCAAAGTCCCCTAAGTCCAGGCTCATTTCCTGAGATCGGGCTTAGGTAGTTATTTCTGATCGACACAGAATCAAGTGCAACATCCCATACTCTAACCTCATCGAGTAGTCCATCAAGAGCAGGGGTTCCTGCAGAAGTAGTGCTACCCAATAAGATGTTTCCGGCATTTGTATTGATCGCCTTGTTGGAAACAACGGCATATAATTCAGGCTGACCATCAACATACATTTGAAGATCTACGAGGTCAGTTCCTAGAGCTGGATCATAAACCACAGCTACATGGTGGAATTGTCCATCATTCAATCCTCCGGTAAGCCCGGTGGCAGTAGATGTTCCTCCTGCAAATAATTGAAGGGCTCCTCCGCTCAATCTCAATACAAAGTCTTGACCACCGCTACCCCATCCGGCAATACCAATATTGTTTCCTGTCCTGAACCCATGCTTCAACGGTTCTTGCACCTGTTCCTGCCTGACCCGCAACTCCCGTTGTTACAATTCCTGTAGCTCCAGCCGCTGTATTTCCTTGTACTGAAGGAACCCAGATCAACGCTGTATCATCCTTACAAAGTATGCTGTCACCGGTGGCAATGCTTAATAATCTATCGATCTCTGGCTTGATGGTAACAGTAGCTACCCCAATTGTATCAACACAGAAGGTGTCGTTGGCTACAATTGCATAGTATGCACCAGTCCATGGAGCTTCATATATACTATCATTTGCTCCTGGAATGGTATCTGTCAATCCGTACATCCAATTAACATCATATCCAGCAGCGGTTCCTGTCAGACTTAAAGTGATGGTCTCACCGAAGCAGGTATCTGGCACGGCAGCCATAATGGAATCAGTGTATGGAAGATTTGCGACAACAGTGATCTGACGGCTAGACTCTGGGCAACCCCTGTTATTGTCAACAACCACATAATAGTTACCGGTTGTATCTACGTAGATCGAGTCATCAAATCCAACTGTATCACCAGATAAAGCTTCAATCCAGGTATACATGCTGGCAGGTGAAGAATCATTGGATACAAGAAGAACTGAATCCAAACCATAGCAGAATAAGGTATCTCCTGTAATGCTAACCGTGGAATCAATCTCACGAATGATCATGAAGTCCGTGGCAGAAGGAACCAAAGCGCAACTTGCGCTCGAGATCAATTCAAGAGAAAGAGAATCAAAATCAACGAGCTCAGTTGTGTTATAAGTAGCTCCAATATGGGTCAGAACTCCGTTTACATACCAGTTATAGGTAGGGTTAGCACCCTGGCCCTCTACAGAATCTGGAGTGAAAATCAACTGCTCTTCAGAACAAATTGGATTTTCCGGATCCATATCAATTCTCACTGATGGTGTCACAAGAACTGCGGTTTGAATTGTTATTGGGGCACTAGCTGCAGAATTCGGAATACAACTGCTTGAGGTGTTTGTAACTATCAAGTCATAAGAAACTCCAAGTGGGGTAAACTGAATATTTGTTAGATCAGCCCCAGCAGCAATTGTATCAGGTATTCCGGTGCGGTCCCTCCAAACATATTGCGATCCAAACCCAAGTCCTTCAACATCAGCAACTAAATTGGTCAAATCACCAATACAGGTAGGATCAGGATCCTGAACTATGCTAACCGAAGGGGCGGAGGTAAACTTGATATAAATGCTATCAACAGCGGTTACTGGTCCTCCTCCGCATGCTAAATTCTTGTTGAGAGAAATTGTTACTAAAATTGAGTCTCCTCCTCCGGGGTCGGTGAAGGTCCGGATTATGGTATCGCCGTTACCAAAGAATATTCCATCTTCTTCCCATTGGAAACTAGGATTATCGCCTTCACCGGTGGCAAGAGCAACCAACCTCACCGCATCGCCGCTACAGATCACTTCTCCAGGAGTAACTTCAATGGAAACAGTTGGTACAATAGGAGTTTGAAGGTCAATAACAAGTGTATCGTAAGCCGTAGGTGTTGTTCCACATCCATTCGAGACAAGCTCCACTACAACCTCATCGCCATCCGCCAAGGTATTGGAATTATAAATGCCCGTTGAATTGGTCGCATCCAGTACTCCATTGATGAACCAGTTATATTGTGGACTTGTACCTTCTCCGTTTACGGTTGTGCTAAAGGTTACATTTTCCCCCGCGCAAACAGGGTTGGATGGACTTTGTGCAAGGGTAACCTCTGGTTCAACAACAGCAGATACCTCGGTAGACTGGAAGGCAAGGAAGCTTGATCCTGCATTACATGATCCTGGGTCTGCGGTAATATTCAAGGTGATTAGGTTGGTTCCTATTCCGATCTCAAATGGATTAGCAGGGGCTGCGCTAGTAGTTAGAGTAAGCTCATCAAGGTTGCTAATGGGAGCCCCCCCAGGAGGAACTACATTCCACTGATAACTTGGATTGGCTCCTCCACCCGTTATTGTAGCCGTGTATGTTACAGCCTGGTTTAAGCAAAGATCACCCGCAGGACTTTGGTTAATGCTAACAAATAATGGAACGCTTGCCTGTCCCTGGATAACAATGGTATCGGAGTCAGTGTTATTAACCGAACAAGTATTGTTACCGGTGAGGATTACAACTACCTCATCTCCATCAACCAGATTGTTTATAGTAACCACATCAAGGTTAACACCCTGCGCCTGGGTAACTCCATTCAGCAACCACTCATAATTTGGAGCTGTTCCCCCACCCATTGCATTGGCGGTGAACTGGACATCATCTCCATTACAAATCGGATTGGTAGGGCTTTGCGAAAGAGTAACTGATGGAATGACCGGATTCTGCTCCTCAATAATATATGCGTCTGTGACCGTCCCTCCAATAGCACAGGAAGCATTACTCGTCATTTCAACCGAAACAGAATCACCATCGCTTGAAGGTCCATAGGTGAACATGGTTCCAAATCCTTGAAGAATACCATTTACATACCATTCGATGGATGGACTGCTTCCCTCTCCTACCAGAATAGCTTCAAAGTCGATGTTAGACCCTGGACAAACCGGTCCGTTAGGAGTGGCTGAGATCGATACCGAAGGAGAAACAGCTGTAGCAACGGTAACTATTACTGTATCCGCTGTGTTGCTAGGGACGAAACAGCTTGCGGATGAGGTCATCTGAACCGACACATTATAAGGACTTCCGGCGGCAAGAAGACTTGTTTCGAATACGGTGCTGTCAACTCCCTGAGATACCCCATCAATCAACCAATCAAATATTGGGCTCGAACCACCTCCAATAGGAGTAGCCTCAAATCTTACCACATCACCATCACAAGTTGGTGAACCAGGAGACTGAACTATAGAAACAGAAGGTGCTCCTCCTGGTGTCACATTGATGATCTGGTCTGCGGTATCGGCTCCAACAGTGGCACAGGCAGCCGAGCTGGTAAGAATTACTCTAACCACATCACCGTCAGTCCATGTTCTGATAATGGTAATTGAGTCATTATTAACTCCTTGATTAGCTCCATTTACATACCAAGCATAAGAATCTGAAGGTCCGGCTCCTGTAACATTTGCAACGAAGCTTATTGTATCATCATTACAAACAGGATTCAATGGATTCTGGTCAATGGTTACAACCGGAGTGACAGCTGCAAAGACGTTCATGATTGCAGAATCCATTACGATTCCGGCAGGTGCAGATACACAGCCCATTCCGGTAACATCAAGGGTAACTCTTACGATGTCACCATCAGCGGGGGTATAGCTAAATGAATCAACGGTGGAAACTATGGGCCCACCATTTACTGTCCAGGACCAACTTGGAGAATTACCAGTATTAGTGGAGGTAGTAGTGAAGAAAACAGTCTCACCTACACAAAGAGCCCCATTAGGATTCTGATTTAGAAGCACTGTTGGAGGAGCAATAGGATTCACCTCAATCACTGCAGAATCGGTGATGTTTGGAGAAGGAGCCGCTACCCCACAACCGTTTGCGTCGGAAATTGAATCAATGTAATAGGTAGTGTTAACCGTAGGAGTAACAATTATGTCATCTCCATTTGTGTATGGGAATTCAACAAAGTTGCTGGTACCATCGGTATACCTGACATAAAATGGCCCTGTCCCAACCGAGAAATTTACATTTAAAGTATCCTGCGACCCAAAGCACATTGAATCCAGAAGTGGAGACATACTGGCTGCAACAGTTGGATTGACCAATGAGGTTACCAATCCACTATTTAACAAGTTTGCTGTACAATTATTTCCCCCGGCTTCCTGAACATTGATAAGAGTATAGGAAGTAAAGGAGGGATCGGCTGGAATATGCCATAGAGTATCCCCAGAATTATACGTACCTGGAGGGAAGGATGGGTTGTTTCCGGCCACATCAGCGGTTACGGTTACAAAGAATGGTCCGCTTCCGCCATAAACTGTTACCACCAATGGAATAGAATCTCCTTCGCAAATAACGCCTCCGCCTGAGAGAACAGCAGAATCAATAGGATCAAAAAATGTATGAGTGACGTCTGAAAAATTAGATGGACAAACAGGTCCATTCGAGATTGTCCAACGGAAAGTATAGGTGCCAAAACTATCGACCTTTGCTATTGTGTTGTGGACAGAGGAATCGCCAAACGTAACCATTCCACCTAAAGGTCCAGAAACAAGGGTCCAGACAGATTGACCAACACCTACCGTCACATCATTTCCTCCCATCATAACTGAATCGGTACAAACATTCTGTGGAGTACCTGCAGCGGCGACTACAAGATTAGGATTGTAGAATGCAATCGTCACTGTGTCCCTGGTAGTAACACAATTTCCATTTGAAATTGCCCATTCGATATCTACTACAACTGAATCCTCAGTGACTCCAATCGGGGTTACTGTTGCAGTGCTTGCTGGATCATTGATGTTAGAGAAAACCAATCGGGTGCTTCCAATTTCAGTCCAGGTACCAACTCCAACATTCGGGTTATTTCCAGCCAAAGTGGTTGCAAGGGCACAAATTGTCTGGTCCGCTCCTGCGGTGGCTGCATCCGGATCATTGTAGAAGGTTACTTCTACCGTATCTGTTTCCGGTGGGCATACTCCATTGGATGAGGTCCAAAGAATAACCGCGAAAATAGAATCCTGGGTAGGTCCGAATACCACATTGATTCCGGTGTTCTCATTATTAACATCATCGAAATTAACGGCGGCACCATTCGCAACCGACCAGATTCCAATTCCCGAAGTGATGCTATTACCTGCAAGTGTGGTAGAGTCATTACAGACGAATTGATCCGGTCCGGCAAGTGGTGCAGTCGGATCAGGGTCATAAATTACGGTTACGGTATCTCTTGAAACAGGACAGGCTCCATTTGAAATAGTGTATTCAAAAACATAGGACCCTCTTACCGTAACTGCAGCTTGTGGGTTAGGAATATTATTAGCTGGTATGAAACTGACAAGACCAGGTCCTGAGAATAAGAACCATCCTTCGGTACCAACCGTCGGTACATTTCCATTTAATTGGGCAGTATCAGAACATACCCGAACGGTGCTTCCTGCATTAGCCACCGTTGGAGTTTGCCAAAACGCCATGGTAACGGAGTCGACCAGAGAAGGGCAATTTCCGTTGGAAACAGTCCAGAAAGCTTCAAAATGATTTGGAGGCGTGCTATAAGTTCCAGCCGTAACTCTTGATTTTGGATCATTTGGATCATCCCAAGTCAAAGGATCTGTACTTGTCCATGTCCCCACACCGATTGTAGGTATATCAGCATCCATGGTATCCACCAGTTCGCAGGCAGACATGGTCAAACCTGCTTCCGGGATAGAAGGATTGTTATAATAAGTAATGTCTACAGAATCAATCTCAGGAGTACAGCCTACCGTAGCTGAAGTCCAGTATAACCTGACAACCAGTGAATCCTCCGCTGCTCCAAGGCTCACACTTGCCGTGGTCGTAGGATCATTGGGATCAGCAAAGCTCACCCTACCTCCAGGACTTACCTCACTCCAGGTACCCTGACCTGCCGTGATGGCATTGCCCGCCAGTGTCACCACCGTATCGCAAACCGCCTGATCCGGACCCGCTATCGGATCCGTTGGATCGTTGTAATAAGTAATGTCTACAGAATCAATCTCAGGAGTACAGCCTACCGTAGCTGAAGTCCAGTATAACCTGACAACCAGTGAATCCTCCGCCGCTCCAAGGCTCACACTTGCCGTGGTCGTAGGATCATTGGGATCAGCAAAGCTCACCCTACCTCCAGGACTTACCTCACTCCAGGTACCCTGACCTGCCGTGATGGCATTGCCCGCCAGCGTCACCACTGTATCGCAAACCGCCTGATCCGGACCCGCTATCGGATCCGTTGGATCGTTGTAATAAGTAATGTCTACAGAATCAATCTCAGGAGTACAGCCTACCGTAGCTGAAGTCCAGTATAACCTGACAACCAGTGAATCCTCAGCCGCTCCAAGGCTCACACTTGCCGTGGTCGTAGGATCATTGGGATCAGCGAAAGTCACCCTACCTCCAGGACTTACCTCACTCCAGGTACCCTGACCTGCCGTGATGGCATTGCCCGCCAGCGTCACCACCGTATCGCAAACCGCCTGATCCGGACCCGCTATCGGATCCGTTGGATCGTTGTAATAAGTAATGTCTACAGAATCAATCTCAGGAGTACAGCCTACCGTAGCTGAAGTCCAGTATAACCTGACAACCAGTGAATCCTCCGCTGCTCCAAGGCTCACACTTGCCGTGGTCGTAGGATCATTGGGATCAGCAAAGCTCACCCTACCTCCAGGACTTACCTCACTCCAGGTACCCTGACCTGCCGTGATGGCATTGCCCGCCAGCGTCACCACTGTATCGCAAACCGCCTGATCCGGACCCGCTATCGGATCCGTTGGATCGTTGTAATAAGTAATGTCTACAGAATCAATCTCAGGAGTACAGCCTACCGTAGCTGAAGTCCAGTATAACCTGACAACCAGTGAATCCTCAGCCGCTCCAAGGCTCACACTTGCCGTGGTCGTAGGATCATTGGGATCAGCGAAAGTCACCCTACCTCCAGGACTTACCTCACTCCAGGTACCCTGACCTGCCGTGATGGCATTGCCCGCCAGCGTCACCACCGTATCGCAAACCGCCTGATCCGGACCCGCTATCGGATCCGTTGGATCGTTGTAATAAGTAATGTCTACAGAATCAATCTCAGGAGTACAGCCTACCGTAGCTGAAGTCCAGTATAACCTGACAACCAGTGAATCCTCAGCCGCTCCAAGGCTCACACTTGCCGTGGTCGTAGGATCATTGGGATCAGCGAAAGTCACCCTACCTCCAGGACTTACCTCACTCCAGGTACCCTGACCTGCCGTGATGGCATTGCCCGCCAGCGTCACCACCGTATCGCAAACCGCCTGATCCGGACCCGCTATCGGATCCGTTGGATCGTTGTAATAAGTAATGTCTACAGAATCAATCTCAGGAGTACAGCCTACCGTAGCTGAAGTCCAGTATAACCTGACAACCAGTGAATCCTCCGCTGCTCCAAGGCTCACACTTGCCGTGGTCGTAGGATCATTGGGATCAGCAAAGCTCACCCTACCTCCAGGACTTACCTCACTCCAGGTACCCTGACCTGCCGTGATGGCATTGCCCGCCAGTGTCACCACCGTATCGCAAACCGCCTGATCCGGACCCGCTATCGGATCCGTTGGATCGTTGTAATAAGTAATGTCTACAGAATCAATCTCAGGAGTACAGCCTACCGTAGCTGAAGTCCAGTATAACCTGACAACCAGTGAATCCTCCGCCGCTCCAAGGCTCACACTTGCCGTGGTCGTAGGATCATTGGGATCAGCAAAGCTCACCCTACCTCCAGGACTTACCTCACTCCAGGTACCCTGACCTGCCGTGATGGCATTGCCCGCCAGCGTCACCACTGTATCGCAAACCGCCTGATCCGGACCCGCTATCGGATCCGTTGGATCGTTGTAATAAGTAATGTCTACAGAATCAATCTCAGGAGTACAGCCTACCGTAGCTGAAGTCCAGTATAACCTGACAACCAGTGAATCCTCAGCCGCTCCAAGGCTCACACTTGCCGTGGTCGTAGGATCATTGGGATCAGCGAAAGTCACCCTACCTCCAGGACTTACCTCACTCCAGGTACCCTGACCTGCCGTGATGGCATTGCCCGCCAGCGTCACCACCGTATCGCAAACCGCCTGATCCGGACCCGCTATCGGATCCGTTGGATCGTTGTAATAAGTAATGTCTACAGAATCAATCTCAGGAGTACAGCCTACCGTAGCTGAAGTCCAGTATAACCTGACAACCAGTGAATCCTCCGCCGCTCCAAGGCTCACACTTGCCGTGGTCGTAGGATCATTGGGATCAGCAAAGCTCACCCTACCTCCAGGACTTACCTCACTCCAGGTACCCTGACCTGCCGTGATGGCATTGCCCGCCAGTGTCACCACCGTATCGCAAACCGCCTGATCCGGACCCGCTATCGGATCCGTTGGATCGTTGTAATAGGTGATCACAACAGTATCTTCTTCAGTTGGGCATCCAACTGTGGCCGACCTCCACAATAATTCAACTTGTAAGGAGTCCTCTGCTAATCCCAGAACTACGGACGCGGTTGTATTCTCAAGATTAACATCGCCAAAGGTCACTCTTCCCCCAGGACTAAGCTCAATCCATGTACCTTGGCCTAAGGTAATTGCATTACCCGCTAGAGTTACTACTGTATCACAAACAGCCTGGTCTGGGCCAGCGACCGGATCCGTTGGATCGTTGTAATAGGTGATGTCTACAGAATCAATCTCAGGAGGACAAGGTCCATTTACTGTTGTCCAATAAAGTCTTACTACTAAAGAATCCTCTGCAACTCCCAAACTGACACTTGCAGTAGTCGTTGGATCATTGGGATCAGCAAAGCTCACCCTACCTCCAGGACTTACCTCACTCCAGGTACCCTGACCTAGAAGAATTGCGTTTCCAGATAGAGTAACGAAAGTGTCACAAACCTGTTGATCAAAGCCAGCATTAGGATCGTCTGGAGTATCGAAGAAATGAATATTTACAGAGTCAATTGACGGGGGACAAACTCCGCCATTGGTTGTTGTCCAATAGAACTTATAAACACCAAAGGCATCAACATTAACAATGGCGTTTTCATTGGTAGAATCATTGCTGAAATTAGCTGTACCAGGATTTCCAGCAGCGGAGGTCCATAGCCCCTGCCCTACCAATACTGTATCTGCCAACATGCCATAACTCAACCCACAAGCACTATCCAATGGGTTCGGCCCAGCGACCGCCGGGGTTGGGTCTTCATAGAAGATTATTTGAATAGTATCGGCTTCAAGTGGACAATTTCCATTCTCGATGTTCCAGCTGAACTCATAAATTCCAAATTGGGAAACAGTCACATTAGCGAAAAAGGAAGTGGAATCATTTCCGCCCCAGATAGCTGTACCAGGCCCGCTTATCTTTGTCCAATAAGTAGTGAATCCAGGAGCATCAACAGCTCCAAATGTATAAGTGGGGGGGGTTGCACAAACACTATCATCCCCTCCTGCGTCCGCTGTTGGTGGGATATCATAAAAGACCAAGGTTAATGTGTCTCGGCTGATGACACAGTTACCATTGCTTATGGTCCATTCAAGTTCATAGCTACCTTGAAGGGTGGCTGTAACAGAATCATTAGCGAGCGTTCCTCCATTTTCATATACCAATGCTCCGGGTCCCGACAAGGTATTCCATTGGCCTGTTCCTACGGCAGGAACATTGGCAGACATCCTATATCCCAAACCACAAATAGTATCGGGATTAGGCGTACCCGCATTAGCGATGGTTGGGTTCTGATGATATATAATTTGGACTAAATCTGATGTTGGCAAGCAAGTACCATTTTCAGAATTCCAGGCCATCAGAATTGTATCAGAATCTCCAGTAAAAGCGTCTAGAGTGATGATGGTTGCTTCATCACTTGTATCCGCCACCGTAACAGTAGACGTTCCTGAAACAAATGACCAGTATCCGATTCCGATGGTAATCGGGTTTGCAGACATCACAACTGAGTTGTTACAGCTGTCTATATCAGAACCCGCAGCCGCAACCGTTGGATCTTGATTGTATTTAATCTGAAGGGTGTCAGCATCAACAGGACAACTTCCATTTGTAGAGGTCCATTCTACCAGAACAGAATCCGAGAATCCAGTGAATACGTCTAAACTTATCTCAGTATTTGGATCGTTTGGCGTTGCAATAGTAACAGTAGAGGTGCCAGATATAAATGCCCATGCCCCAGTACCGATGGCAATTGGGTTTCCTGCCATAACTGCATTGTTGCTACAAGTGTCAATATCAGGCCCTGCCATTGGCGGGGTTGGAGCCTGATTGTATTTGATCTGAAGGGTATCAGCATCAACAGGACAACTTCCATTTGTAGAGGTCCATTCTAGTAAAACTGAGTCCGCTATGCCCGTAAAAACATCAAGAGTAACATCAGTAGTAGGGTCGCCAGGAGTCGCTATTGTTACGGTAGAGGTGCCAGATATAAATGCCCAAGAGCCTGTCCCTAAAGTGATGGCATTACCAGCCATGACAGCGTTGTTCCCACAAGTATCAATATCAGGTCCTGCCATTGGCGGGGTTGGAGCCTGATTGTATTTGATCTGAAGGGTATCAGCATCAACAGGACAACTTCCATTTGTAGAGGTCCATTCTACCAGAACAGAATCCGAGAATCCAGTGAATACGTCTAAACTTATCTCAGTATTTGGATCGTTTGGCGTTGCAATAGTAACAGTAGAGGTGCCAGATATAAATGCCCATGCCCCAGTACCGATGGCAATTGGGTTTCCTGCCATAACTGCATTGTTGCTACAAGTGTCAATATCAGGCCCTGCCATTGGCGGGGTTGGAGCCTGATTGTATTTGATCTGAAGGGTATCAGCATCAACAGGACAACTTCCATTTGTAGAGGTCCATTCTACCAGAACAGAATCCGAGAATCCAGTGAATACGTCTAAACTTATCTCAGTATTTGGATCGTTTGGCGTTGCAATAGTAACAGTAGAGGTGCCAGATATAAATGCCCATGCCCCAGTACCGATGGCAATTGGGTTTCCTGCCATAACTGCATTGTTGCTACAAGTGTCAATATCAGGCCCTGCCATTGGCGGGGTTGGAGCCTGATTGTATTTGATCTGAAGGGTATCAGCATCAACAGGACAACTTCCATTTGTAGAGGTCCATTCTAGTAAAACTGAGTCCGCTATGCCCGTAAAAACATCAAGAGTAACATCAGTAGTAGGGTCGCCAGGAGTCGCTATTGTTACGGTAGAGGTGCCAGATATAAATGCCCAAGAGCCTGTCCCTAAAGTGATGGCATTACCAGCCATGACAGCGTTGTTCCCACAAGTATCAATATCAGGTCCTGCCATTGGCGGGGTTGGAGCCTGATTGTATTTGATCTGAAGGGTATCAGCATCAACAGGACAACTTCCATTTGTAGAGGTCCATTCTACCAGAACAGAATCCGAGAATCCAGTGAATACGTCTAAACTTATCTCAGTATTTGGATCGTTTGGCGTTGCAATAGTAACAGTAGAGGTGCCAGATATAAATGCCCATGCCCCAGTACCGATGGCAATTGGGTTTCCTGCCATAACTGCATTGTTGCTACAAGTGTCAATATCAGGCCCTGCCATTGGCGGGGTTGGAGCCTGATTGTATTTGATCTGAAGGGTATCAGCATCAACAGGACAACTTCCATTTGTAGAGGTCCATTCTACCAGAACAGAATCCGAGAATCCAGTGAATACGTCTAAACTTATCTCAGTATTTGGATCGTTTGGCGTTGCAATAGTAACAGTAGAGGTGCCAGATATAAATGCCCATGCCCCAGTACCGATGGCAATTGGGTTTCCTGCCATAACTGCATTGTTGCTACAAGTGTCAATATCAGGCCCTGCCATTGGCGGGGTTGGGGTATCATGAAATACGACCTGGACCGAGTCGTTTAATGCCGGGCAACTTCCATTAATTGAATTCCAAACAACTTGGAAGGTATCTGACGAACCTACAAATCCTGCAATATCTATCCTCACATTAGGATTGGTAGTATCCATGCCTAAGAAAAGAAGGGTCGAGGGACCGGAGGCAGTCCAATGTCCAAGCCCCGTAGTAATTGTATTTCCAGATAAAAATGCAGTTGACCCGCAAGAATCAAAATCCACACCTGCCATTGGGACTTGAGGGCTATCAAAGATGGTTACATCAACAGTATCACGAGTAGTATCGCAAAGAGAAGAGATCATCCATTCGAATTGGTAGAAGACTGTATCACTGGTCGGAGAAGGAATGGTGATTGTAGAATTTGGATCATTGGGTGAATTAACTACTGCCACCGGCCCGGATAGTTGAGTCCAGGTTCCTGTACCAAAGAGCGGCGTATTTGCGGACATTCCTATCAGTGTTACATCGCATGAATCGAAATCAACTCCTGCATCTGCCATTGAAGCCGAAGGAAGGGTATCTACGAAAATAGAATCATAGCTAACACATCCGGGGGATCTGGTTACAGTTAGATAATAGGTTTGCGGTCTAAGATTGCCAATACTAAGAGCAGCATTGGTTGTTACCAAGCCTCCCCCAGGACTAATGGTATCCCACCTGTAACTGAAAGTTAAAGTCGGATCAATTGTCATCGAATCGGCCCAAACGACCGTATCAATTCCAGCACAAGCAATGATGGAATCATTCGTTGGGGGATTAACATAAGAAATTACAGGCTCAAAACAGACTAGAACCGGATCTGCAAAGGCAGAACTATTCCCCAAACTATCCTGAATTGCTGTAAGACTATCTAAACCAGCTTGAATAATTGAAGGGTCAATATTAAAATTCCAGGTTCCTCCTCCTGCAACAACATTTCCTAAATACTGCCTTCCCTGAACATTTCCATCAGCATAAATATGGACAGTTGCGCCCGCATGGGCCTTTCCATATAAGATTGAATCAATACCCAAGCTGTCAATCCTTGGTTGTGGAACAGCCCCCTGACCAATTCCGACAATCACTATCCCTCCGGTACCATTTGAGTAGATGCTATTCTTCCTCCAAATATTGTCATGAGCATTATTACTTTGAACATTAACACCAGCTGCACCATTGAAGGCAATGATGTTTTTAAAGGAAGGCCCAAAGTTTCCTACCACATTATTATCCGCGCTGGTGTTACTGAAATTTATCCCATGATTTCCATTTGCCCTTTGGGAAATACTATCAACACCAACTCCGATCCAGTTTCTAATGAAGTAGTTACCAGAACTTTGTACTCTAATTCCATCGACAGAATTACTTGAGATAATATTTTTTCTGAATACAAGTGAATCACCAATAATATGACCTCCTGTTCCTGGCAGGTAGATTCCTTCGGAATTACCTCCAGGAGCACCTGCCGGAGTTATTCCTATGTAGTTTCCATAAATACTATCGTTGCTTCCCGTAAGGGTTTGAATTCCGGCATTGCCTCCTACGAAGTTGGTGATACTTAGACCACGAATTGTAACACCATTGGCATCCAGAGTAAGTCCAGGATATGCTCCCCCTCCTCCATTAACCTGAACTTCAGGAATTCCATCGAATCCATAATCGGGCTCAGACCAACCGTCCAGCAAGGTATTTGCTGAGGTAATTGATGGCAATGCAGAATCAACGGTTAACAGATGAGGACCCGGTCCTGGAATATTGAAACTTACCGTATCGCCTAAACCCAGATTTGCTTCTCTGATCGCCAGCCTTAAGGTTCCGCAAGTATTATCATCTACGGTTTTGTTTACAGTTAGAGCACCCGTTATTGTGAGAATACTTGTATCAGAATCCGAACAGGTGTTTCCATCGGTATAGGAATAAAAAACAGTATCGATAAAGCCGTCAACCTCAAGCGAAGGATCGTAGGTAATCGAGGTCGCAACAAATGGAGCTTGCAATGATCCATTGGGGCTTGTTTGCGACCAGGTTCCTGTGCCACCGGGTAGAATTGTCCCATTCAAAACCTGATTCCCTCCCGTCCTGCAAAAAGCAAGTGGACTTCCCTCGGTGATTGAAACAACCGGATTTTGGTTGATCGTAATCGTCAATCCCACAGGTTGAAGTGTATCAAAACATCCAGCAGCGGTTGTATCGACTACATTATAAACGAAGGTTCCGACGTCAGTAGTAAATAATGTTGCCGAAATTTCTCCAGCGATTGGAACCCCATTCTGTAACCATTGGTATCCTACAGCAGCAGGGACTGAATTTGTTGATAATTCAACTGTATCGTTTTCGCAATAGGGGCCTGTGCTGATCTCATTTATTGATACAGTAGGCAATGGATGAACATGTACCCTGACAGAATCAATAGCAAAGCAAGTTGGCTGGCCAACCCTTGAGACTCTCAGATAATAGGTAGTTGGAACCGATGGCGATACGGTTAGGGCAGCATTATTGGTAGCCGACCCAAATCCTAAATCTGTATCCCATTCGTATATAACATTTGCCGTTGGATCTATAACCGCCGAATCAGCCCAAACAGTGAAACTTTCTCCATCGCAAATCTCAATCGAATCCGTTGTTCCATTAAGATCACTGTTTGATCCGTTGATGTAGGAGATCGATACGGGAACACAAAGCTCAAAGGGAGCGGAAAACTCAGATGAGCTTGACGAACTATCCTGAATAGCGGTAAGGAAGCCTAAACCGGGACCGATAGAAGGGATATTGATTGGTGTAGACCAATTACCCGAACCATTCGCAGTCGTTCGTACTAAGAATTGTTGCCCCTCATCTACTGAATCTGCATAGATATGGACAATTGCACTTGGAGCAGAAGTTCCAAACAAGGTCGTATCTGAGGCTCTTAAACTATCAATTTCGGGAACCTCAACACTTTCTTGTCCAGCAGTGATCGAAATTCCTTGAAGCGTATTTGAATAAATCAGATTTTGCCTCCAAAGATTATCAGCTGCTGTTGCATTGGTACACTCTATACCATTAGCTCCATTGAAGGCAATAATATTCTTTGCAGCCGGACTGAATGATCCTATCTTATTATCAAGAGCTCCGGGATTTACAAAGGAGATGCCCGTACCACCATTTGGCACCGGACTTATTCCATCAGCACCTACTCCAATAAAATTCCTGACAACATAATTATCATTGGCGGCATTAAAAACAATTCCATCACCTGCATTTCCTGAGATAACATTTTCCCCATTATTGATGCTGTCACCTATTACACATCCCGTCGCATTATTTCCTAAAAAGATTCCAGTATTTGAGGAGCCTCCAGTTGCCAGAAGACCATTTTTATCAACACCGATGTAATTCCCTTTAATTATGCTGAGGTTCGCTCTTACTCTAATTCCCCCACCAAATGAGGCACTTTGGGCGATGACATTTCTCTCAGCTATATCAGAAGTTCCATCCGCATTTGTTCCCAGAATATTTCCGGTTCCAGCTGTAGGTCCGATAAAAATCGCTCCAAGATTATTGGTGTTTACAGTAGTTCCATCTACATTGAGCCCTACATAGTTCCCATATATCCAGCTATTTGAGCCACCTTGGACCTCAATACCATATCCATTTGGGCTAGTTCCAGTCCAGCCAGTAACCGAAAGACCTCTAATCTGAATGCTATTTCCTGTTATAGAAATTCCATTAGCCGGTCCGGCAGCTCCTCCGTCAATGCGCACCACGGGGTCCGGTGTCACAAAATCCGGTTCACTCCAGCCATCGACAAGAGTTCCATTATCAGTCAATTGCGGCAAAGCAGAAATTGGGGAAATAAGATGAGGACCCGCCCCTGGAATATCGAAGGTTATGGTGTCATTGCCTGGATTTGCATTGGCATAAACAATGGCTTCCCGTAGTCCACCACAATTACCGGAAGAATCTGAAACGTTGTTGACTAACCTTGGATCCCTAACTTCAATCTCCAGAGTATCTCCCGTAGTACAACCATTTTCGTCCACAAGCTCGACAAAAAGAGTGTCCTGCCCTGAAAAGTTATTAATGAAGGTATAGTTAGCCGTTGAGGGCGATCCAATTTGATCAGTAAGTGGCAATAAGTTTCCATTAGCAGCAAAATGCGACCACCTGGTAGTGTCAGCTGGAAGTACCGGACTAACTTCAAAGGTCACTACTTCATTCCAACAATAAGGTCCAGGATCTCCGGATTGAGGGAAAATTGAAATGACCGGAATCGCTTTCACGGTCAATGTGGCTGTCAAAGGGAAATGAGTCACGTCTAATTCTGTACAACCATTACTATCTGTAATGGAGACAACCATATAATCATTATAGGTACCCGGAGCTCTTGGAGGCATATTCAAAGTATCGGTTGCCCTTACATTATTAAAGACAACTGCCCCTGGATTCATTACCACGGTATAATCCCCATTCACCGTATCAGCCTCTCCAACGATCTTGATGGCAATCGGAATGGAGTCTCCTGCACAAACGGTATCGGTTGGTCCAACCACTCCAGGAGCAATTGAAGCTCCAATGGAATCTCTTAGTAGAAAAATGTTGGGTTGAGCTTTTGTCAACCCAGGTAAGGGGGTATTATCATATTGAAGTATGGATCCTACCGGAACAACACTTCTCCAATCAAGCGAACTGCTATCACACTTTCCAACAGCACCTTTGATAGGAATTACAAGGGTACCCACCAATTGTGGGGCCAATGTGATCTGCGTTCCGTCCGAACCTGCCAGTTCTTTAACTACATTGATGCCTATGATCCCAAGGGTAGCGTTAACGGCAGCAGTAATGGGCTGATAAGCTCCTGCATTATTGGCGTCATCGAAAATTGCTCCAGTCCTGTCAAGCCTGGTGAACCTAAAGTCAAGAGCATTGGTATCTACATCGAACCAAAAATTGGAAGCACCCAGTGTATCAGGAAGACCTGTTAAACTTTCGATGAAAACCTGGATACGAAGAGAATCTTTGCTGTCTACCAGTCCCTGATTTGTAAAGGCACGGTAGGTTTGTGCACTAACAAAAGCAGTCCCGAAGAATAAGGCTAATATGATCAGGTAGACTTTTCTCAGCATACGGGCTTAGTACGTTTCAAAGGTTGATCCCTTCGGCCAAAATAAAGTAATTATCATATTCCTTTTCAAATTTCTTAGCACAGTCCAAGAATTTTTTCTGATTACTTACTCGCTTCGATCAAGGTAGTTGTATAAACCCTTCCATCAGCAAATATTTTCAATATATATGAGCCCGAGGCTAAACCTATGTCCTTGGTAAAGAAATCCCACTCATAACGTCCTGAAAACAAATGCTGATCTGCAATCTCCTTGATCCTGATCCCTCTCATGTCATATACTTCCACCAAAACATCAGCCTCATCAACCAGGCCAAGAAAGATCTTGGTCTTTCCGAAATATGGATTTGGAAATACCCCAACTTCATTTGCAACTACTCCTTGTCCAAGGCTGGAGATAGTATAGAGGAAGGGGTCTGACATTTCTGAACCACAAGTATTGCTGACCTCTACACTATACTTTCCTCCCTGGGTGGGAACGAAGGTCTGTGCCGTGGCTCCAGTCAATTTCACTCCATCCAGATACCATTGATTATTAGAATTTGAGGATGAGAATAATGTACCCTGGTTCTCAGTGATGGCCGGCACCATAGGAGCATTGATCACATCTACTGAGGATGCGGAAGAATACTCCGTGACATCACAATTTCTTATGCCCACTCTGTAGGTACCTGAGATAGAAGTGGCAAATAGGGTGTCAGGTCCGATAGAAACAATGGTTCCATTTCTTTCCCATACCACATCAAATCCTTGAGGATTGCTTGTGCTAAGTCTGGCAATATCTCCCTGGCAAATGGTGGTTGGTCCGCTAACAGATAGACTTGGAGTTATCGGAGGAACAAAAAGTTGAACAGTGGAATTCAGGGTGGTATAGGTCACCTGATCTTTTATGGAATGGGTATACTGGTCGTTTGAGAATCTCAATACCTGTCCCCAGTCCTTGTTCCAGCTAATGGTACTGCTCTCACACATGCTTGAGATCGGAATTCTTACCGCAGCCACCAGTTTTTGAGTAGCATCGACCATCACTCCATTTCCTCCAGCTGTGGCATTCTCATTAACCCTCACTACCAAGGCCTTATTCTTATAAAGGCCAAGAGCATTGTAAGAAGATGGAGCCGAAACATTATTAAAGGCACTTCCAAGATTGGTGTCGAAGTAGGCATTCGCCAAGTCCAGAACATTCTTGTTGACATTGATCGGCAAGTCTGCTCCTCCAAGCGGAACCGAGGTTCCGTTCGTTCCCTGAACCCAGATCTTCACCAAGATTTCCTGACCAAGCTTTTGTTGCTCGGCCATGAATTCCACCCCAGCAACTAGACTTCCGCTTAGGAAGATGGAGAGGATCGATATGGTAAGTCTCAAACGCATGTCAAATTATATTCCTGGAACTGCCGAAAAGTAAATACCTATGTTCCCATTGATCACAGTATTGTAATCGCCAACATTTACTTGGACCGAAGAAGGGTCCGAAAAATTCACATCCTGTAGCAAATACCCCACATCCAAATTGGTATCGCCTAGATAGATATTGTAAGCTGCTTCAACATCCGAAAGATCAGAGGCATTGACTTCCCTGTCGCCATTGGTATTTCCCTGCCACATGTAGGAAACAAATGAGTTTGAACCTGCTGCGGCTCCATACACATTCCCTATAACTGTCAAATCCACCGGAGACCCTGGGATGGCAGTCGTAAGATTTGCTGTAGCAGAGGACATTACTGCCAAATGATTTCTATGAGTAACTACCACATGATAATTTCCAGCCGGAGCATGTGCAAAAGTCAGATAACTTCTGGTTCCGCTGAAAAAATCTCTTACTGTTCCATCATTCATTAACCAAGCCCTGGCCGAATCAACATTAGACCCAGTAGGGGTATTTCTTAAGTATACTTTGACAACATCAACTGCTCCATTAGGGATATTGAATTGAGGAAGCATGGGGTACTGGCTGCTACCTATTTCCTCAAACCTCTCGACAAGGGTATCAAGAATTTGGACAAATAAGCTGGTCTCCATGGAATCGTTATCGCCGTTGATGGCTCCTCCAAGGAATACATTTACATCCAACTTAATCTTGCTAGCCTGACCAATGGCGATTATGGAATTGTTTGGAGAGGAGAATGCGGCCTCTGCAGCAACGGAGTCTCCCGAAATCGATTCATTCTCATAACCGATCGGATAAAAAAGTTTGCTCGGTTCATTTCTGGATTGGGCTATGATCGCATCCGCAAGTGTTACAATATCTCCGGATCTAAAACTGGGCCTTGCGGTATAGTCCAGCATCGAGTCTACCAGGTCATTGACCACCCAGAAATTCGAATTATCCAATTGCTCTAAGGCAAAGGTGTCATAGGAACCGGCAACACTCTCGCGGTATTTTACCTTAATGATGGGGTCATCCCCCAATGTCACGTAATTGATGTTTAGAACATCAATAGGTCTGAACTGACCGGCACTTCCTGTATTCCCGACAGGAAAATAGAGATCCACTCCACTGGTGGAGGGAATCCTATATAAGGAGTCGGTATAGCTATTTACATTTCCTCCTGTGATCACTCCTCCTTGGTTGACCAAAAGCGAATCGTCCGAGTTATTATAGGTGATCAATCCATTGGTAAGAACCAGGGAATTTACATGGACACTACTTCTCAATTCAGTTGAACTAGCACCCGTCGCTGCCATCTCCAATTCGTTTAGATCCACAAGACCTAAGCGGTGGGTCCTTAATATTTTATCGCCAGTGTCAAAGAAGACAATATTTCCGGTGGAAGATGAGAAGGTTGCCTCATCCAGGGCATAGTCCCTAACCTTTAACCCCGAAGAAATATGTGCAGTACCGGTATTGTTCATATCAGCACTATCAAAAACAGCAGCCTTATCTGCATAGAAGTCCCCGCTATTATTAAAGGTGGAATTGTCGTTTCTAATTCCGAATGTATCGGTTACATAAAGTGAGCCTTCGTTAGTAAGGGTCGCACCTTCAAGGACATAAAGTCTTTGAGAAGAGAACACAGCATTGCTGCCTCTAAGAATAAAGGTTCCCCCGCGTACCGTCACCTGTGCAACAGCCTCAGGGATCACGGCAATGAGTGTAAGGTATAAAACAAAGAAAAGGTATCGCACAACCCTTCCTGCTTGGTAATTACTTTGCATTATTAAACGGATAAAAATAAGCAAAAATCGATGCAAGGATAGGTTTTGTACGAGAATAAAAGCAAAAAGTTTAGGCAAAAATCCTTCGCTTGCAATTAATTTGCTCATCGTGAGTCGGCTATATGGCATCTGGGTATTCCTCACTTTTCTCGGGACCTTCTTCCTTTTGTTCCCGGCATATTATGTATTCCTTTCCAATCCAAAATGGAACCGCTCTGCACATAAAATAACCTGGCTTTGGGGAAAGGTGGTTTTTTTCCTTTCGGGAATCCGCCCTCGCATACGCTGGGACTTCGATTTTGATAAAAACCAGACCTACATTTTTTGCCCCAATCATTTCAGCTATTCCGACATCCCTTTGATGGTATTCAGCCTTCCTGGGTTCTACAAGTTTGTCGGTAAAAGGTCCCTTGAAAAAATCCCCTTCTTCGGCTACATGTATAAACGCCTTTATATACTGGTGGAAAGGAGCAGCAGGGTCGATAGCTACAAAGCTCTTCAGGCCTGCCTTGATGCTTTGGACAAGGGGATCAGCATAGTCATATTTCCGGAGGGCGGAATACTTAGCAAGGAGATCCCGAAAATGACCCGATTCAAGGACGGAGCCTTTCGGATGGGAATCGAAAAAGGTATCCCAATCGTTCCGGTATCAATTCCTCGTAATTGGATATTTTTGCCGGACAAAAGAATACAGCTAGAAGGTCTTCCGTTAAAGATCAGATTCCACGAACCCATAGAGACAAAAAACCTTAGGATCGAGGATCTGGCAATTTTAAAAGAAAGAACAAGGAAGATCATTCAGGATGCTCTGGAGGAAGAATTGAAATGAAGATAAATAAGGACTCTGTAGAAAAGATCGCGCACCTGGCTAGACTTCGCTTTTCAGAAGAAAAGGCTGAGAAGATGACTGAAGATCTTAATATGATCCTGGACTGGATCGAAAAACTCCAGGAGATCGATACCGAAGGAGTTAAGCCCTTGACCAGTATGTCTGAAGAGGTAAATGTCTTTCGGGATGACAAGGCAAAGGATACGATCAGCCATGAAGAAGCGCTGGCCAATGCTCCTAAGAAAGACTCCAATTATTTCAGAGTTCCCAAGGTGCTGGGAGATTAAACTAAGATCCGTTACTTGCTGAATTCAAAGAACACGATCACATTCCTGATCCTGCTGGCTGCAGCCTATTGCCTCTATTCGTATTTCTTCCCATTCTACCAGACCATCCAGCTCCAATCAATTTTCTCCCCACAGTCCTTCAGGCTGTTCCAGGTCCCCATACCCTTTTTCACAGAAGATCTTAATATCGATGCGGTCCTCGAATGGACGAAAGCGGTGGCTCTTCCCCCTGGCTTTTCCGACCTGGCTGTTTACCTCACTCTTTTATTGCTCAGCCTTGGCTTAGGCTTCCTACATTTTAGTACGCTTGGAATGAAAACCTGGGTCCGACTCCTAGGGCTTGGTGTGCTTATTTCACATTATGCGACACTGCCTTTTGATGAGATGGCTTTGCCATTTGCGGAATACCGCTGGCCTATGCTGTTGGTCATCCTGACCTCAATCCCATTTATTATTTCTTCAGGTATCTATGAAAGACTTGAAAGAAATCAAGGGTTGTTTCTATTAATGATCTCTACTCTTCATTTAGGGTTGAATTACCTGATCTTAAAACTATCAGCTGCCGAGCAGGCTCATTTCTTCCTGGCGCAACTCTCCGTACCGGCCTTGACCATTGGTGCTATAATCTTTATTTGCATAGTATCCATCGAGCCGATTCATGGTGTGGCGAGGGCAACGGCTTCAAGCGGGCCTTTTCGGAAAAACGGGCTGCTCAACTTCCTTTTGTTCAGTCTGCTTTACCTCGGCAACCTCATCCTTTTCTATCTATCCAAGCATACTCCGTTATTGACTGGCTTTGAAGGCATCGAACCCCTCTATTTTTTCATTGCTTCCTTCCTGATAGGATTGCTTCAGATCCGATACTTTACCGAAAGTCTTGGCATGTGGAAGGATGGTCAAAATGGACAGAGTTTTTTTGCGGGTTTTGCTTTCTTTGCAATGGCCGGTATTTCATGGTCTTTTCAGGACCGAAACGATGCTCTTTTTGAGGTGCTCGAGGACATCATTTTATTCAGTCATATGGGGCTTGGATTTTTCATGGCCATCTATATTGCGTTAAATTTTGCAACCATTTATCCTTCCCAGGTTGACTTCCAAAAGGTACTTTTAAAAGGAAGGACCTTTCCTTTTTATATGGTCTATGTGGGAGGACTTGCCATCCTGATTCTACTCTTTCTCAGATCGGGAAAATTTCCGCTTTACCAGGCCCAGGGAGCCTATTTCGCTGCCCTGGCTAGTGCTTATGAAGAGGAAGGAAAGAACAACTTCTCAAGAGCTTTCTACGAAAGGTCAGCCGGCTTTGCCTATCAGAATCACAAGGCTCTTTATGCACTGGCCTGGGATGAATATAAAAAGAAAAGAGCCCATAAGGCACAGGTATATTTGTCCCAATGCAAGGAGGGAAAAAGCCAGCCCGAGGACTTCCTTTTTGCAGCCGATCTTTTGGAAAAAAACGATAAGCCTTTTGAGACTCTTTTTCAATTTAGAAAGGGCATTAAAACTCACCCAAATTCGGTGGTTTTAAAGAACAATCTGGGACTTGGTTTTTCCAAGCTGAACATCGGTGATTCAGCCGAGTTTTATTTCCGCCAGGCGGGCGGTATCGGTAGGGAAAACCTCGCTGGATTATCCATACTTTTTCAGCAAAATCTATTGAGTGAAAGGAGAAATTTTGATCCTGAAAAAGCCAATGATTGGCTGCTCGCATATTATGATTGGCTCTTCCCTACTCCTGATCAAAAATATACAGGTAAGTCCTTCCCAATTGCCTTTAATTCTTCCTTTTTCAATGCGGTAAAAAGGCCTGAGAAAGAAGTCCAGGAATTGGATAGCGGCTGGGCTAAAGATCCACTAAATCTCGCCAACCTTGAATTGACCCGGGGGATACAATTTTTACGGAAAGGGATTTTGGACACAGCAATGATCTTTTTCAGTGACGCCTTAAGAAATGGCAGCTCCAATAAAGCTTATTTCAATAAGGTCATTGCCAGACTTTACCTTTCTACTGGGGCAAATGCCTGGGCCTCAAGACTTCTTTGGGAGGAATATTCAAAAGGTAGGTTAGACGATCTGGACCTCCTTTATTACAGCCTTTTAAAAAGTAAGGATCTGGAAAAGGCAGCTGAAGTAAGGTCAGTACTCGAAAAATTCGGCAAAAGTCTAGATCAGGAATACAAGGATTTCAGGGCTTGGTCAGCAATTATGAAAGATCCCAATTCTATTGAGTTCCTGGATTCCATTTCCGATAATGAAATCCGGGAGGATGCCTTATTGAATTCTTATTCTGACCCAAGAAGTCAGCTTTCTGAAGGACAACTCCAGGACCTATTGAGAGAAAACAGGATTCAGGTAAATGCAAAGCAAATGGAAGCTGTGGCTTTGAGGCGCTTGGTCCGTGGCGATACCCTGAGTTTCATAGACCAGATCGTCTACGGAAGCATGGGAACAGAGTATTTCCCCCTTGCTAGCTCATTCCTGTTGGAAAGGCAGGGTGAGCTAGAAAACGCCCTTCAACTAGCCAAAAAGGCATATTCCAATCTTCCCTGGGAGGATTTATGTACAGAAAGGTATGCGGATCTACTCATTGAAAAAGATCAGTTTGAAGAGGCATACTTTTTCCTTTTGGATCATGTAGAACGTTTTGGCAGAAGCACCCGGATCAGCATTGCTCTGGCCAAAGCCTCTCTTTATTATGGGATCGAACCCAACCTGGAAGTTGAGTTGGAATGGTTGGAACAAAGAATGGAAAAGAAGGATTTTGAAGCAGCCCGGGAGGAATTGAATAAACTAAAGGAAAGCCTGGAGAGCTGGTCCTAAAACAGGTCAAGGAATTTGGGGCTTTTGCCTTTCTTTATTTTTTAGATTCGCATTAGGCATGGAATAATGGAGATCATCAAGACCACGGATATCGCAAAGATCTACCACATGGGTAACCAGACGGTAGAGGCTCTCAAGTCGATCAGTATTACGATCGACCGGGGAGAATATGTGGCCTTCATGGGTCCTTCAGGATCAGGAAAATCCACCCTGATGAACATTATAGGCTGCCTAGACACCCCTAGCCACGGAAGCTATATTCTTAATGATAAGGATGTTAGCTCCCTGACTGAGAATGAATTGGCTGAGATCAGAAATGAAGAGATAGGTTTTGTATTTCAGACCTTCAATCTACTGCCCCGTTCATCCGCCCAGGAAAACGTTGAACTTCCATTGGTCTATGCCGGTCTGAGGAAAAAGGAAAGGAAGGAAAGAGCCCTGGAATCCTTGAAGAGCGTTGAACTTTCAGATCGGGCATCTCATAAACCCAATGAATTATCCGGTGGACAGAGACAAAGGGTTGCCATTGCGAGAGCATTGGTCAATAATCCCAGTATCATCCTGGCAGATGAGCCAACCGGAAACCTTGATACCAAAACCTCATATAGCATCATGGACCTTTTCAACAAGCTCCATGAAATGGGAAATACAATCATCATGGTCACCCACGAAGAAGACATTGCATCTTATGCCCACAGGATCATCAGACTTCGGGATGGGCTAATAGAAGAGGATGTCAAAAACCAGGACATAAGAAAACCGGTTCTCAACTCATGAAAGTTTACACAAAGACAGGAGATAAAGGAACCACCGCTCTTTTTGGGGGAGCAAGGGTTTCCAAAGCCCACTTCCGGATCGAAGCCTACGGGACCATCGATGAGTTGAATTCATGGACGGGTTTGCTCAGGGATCAGGAAGTCAATAAGGGCAGAAAAGTATTCCTGAAAGCCATTCAGGACCGATTATTCACTATAGGTTCCTTGTTGGCAGCAGATCCTGAAAAGAACAATCTACAGGTCCCTGATCTGCACATGGCAGACGTGGAGGCCCTGGAAAAAGAGATGGATGCCATGGACCAGCTACTTCCTCCCATGAGGAATTTCATTTTGCCGGGTGGTCATCCTTCTGTGAGTTATGCTCATCTAGCAAGGACCGTTTGCCGAAGAGCAGAAAGAAGAGTGGTGATCCTCAATGAAAAGGAAAAAACCTTTAATCTTGTGCTCCAATACCTCAACAGGTTATCGGATTATCTGTTCGTATTGGGGAGGTTGATCGGCCAGGAATTGAACGCTGAAGAAGTTCCCTGGAACCCGCGTAAGCCCTAAAAGGCTTGCTAAATTTTTCTTAAATTTAAGAACAGCACATGCAGACTACATTAGATATACAGATCCAGAAGACCCTGAATTCCAGGATCTCCGAGGTTGATTTCAATAACATTCCTTTCGGTAAGATCTTCTCCGACCATATGTTCCTTGCAGACTATAAAGACGGCGAATGGTCCAATCCAAGGATAGAACCTTATCGTGATCTGAATCTAAGTCCTGCCAATTCCGCTATTCATTACGGACAATCCATCTTCGAAGGAATGAAAGCCTTCAAATCCCAATCCGATGAGGTGCTATTGTTCCGTCCCTACAAAAATTTTGAGCGCTTCAATCTTTCTGCAGAGCGTATGTGCATGCCTTCGATTCCAGAAGATATTTTCATCGAAGGTTTGAGGACCATCATCGATCTGGACAGAAACTGGGTACCACCGAAAGAAGGTGAAGCACTTTATGTTCGTCCCTATATGTTCGCCATGGACGATTATATAGGCATCAAACCATCGGATACCTATTCCTTTATGATCTTTACCTGCCCGGTAGGAGCTTATTATGCCGAGCCGGTAAGAGTTAAGATCGAAACAAAATACACCCGTGCCGTTAAGGGCGGGGTTGGCTTTGCCAAGGCAGCCGGAAACTATGCTGCATCCCTGTACCCTTCCAAAATGGCTCGTGAGCAGGGCTTCCACCAATTGATCTGGACTGACGGCCAGGAGCATAGGTTTGTGGAAGAATCCGGAACGATGAATGTTATGTTCATCATAGACGGAGTTCTTAGGACCCCTCCTACCGGTGAGACCATTCTGAATGGGGTAACCCGAGATTCAGTTTTGACCATTATTAGAGACTGGGGCATGGAGGTGAATGAGAGTCCGATCGAAGTGAAGGAATTGGTTGAGGCCCTGGAATCAGGAAAGCTGAGCGAAGCATTTGGAACAGGTACTGCTGCCACTATTGCTCCTATCGAGGCCATAGGGCATGAAGACAAGGTCTTCGAATTGGGGTACCAATCAGAAGGAGCTCTTTCGACCAAGATCCTTACCGAGCTGGAAGCCATCAAAAGAGGTCAGATCGAGGACCGCTTTGGATGGAACATGGCCATCTGAGAAAACAAATTCATTAAAATTCAACAATGACTTCAGAGCAACTGAAAGACTTGAAGGCCCGTGTAACGGCCTTGAGGGGGTATCTTTGACTACGACAAGCGAAAATTTGATGTAGAAGAAAAAGAGCAGATCACCACCCAATCCGATTTCTGGGAGGACGCCAAAAAAGCCGAAGCCGTATTAAAGGAGATCAAGAATCTGAAGGTCTGGACAGGAGCTTTTGAGTCCATCAATGAGCAATTGGAAGACTTGGAAACCTTGCAGGAATTTTTCGAAGCCGGGGAAGGAGAGGAATCAGAGATCGAAGCCTCTTACCAAAAATTGCTGGTTCTGGTAGAAGACCTTGAGCTGAAGCGTATGCTCAACAAGGACGAAGATCAGTTGAACGCAGTCCTCGAGATCAACCCTGGAGCAGGGGGAACCGAAAGTAATGATTGGGCCGAAATGCTCTACCGCATGTACTTAATGTGGGGTGAGAAGAACGGATACAAGGTCAAACAGATCGATTTCCAACCAGGGGAAGTTGCGGGCATCAAATCTGCAAGCCTGGAATTCGAGGGAGAATTTGCTTATGGTTATCTGAAGGCAGAGAACGGAGTTCATCGTTTGGTGAGGATCTCCCCTTTCGATTCAGGCGGAAGAAGGCATACCAGTTTTGCTTCTGTTTATGTTTATCCGGTGGTGGATGATACCATCAAGATCGAGATCAATCCGGCAGATATCAGCTGGGATACCTTCAGGTCAGGAGGAAAGGGAGGACAGAATGTAAATAAGGTAGAGACTGCGGTAAGGTTAAGGCATGCCCCCAGTGGGATCATCATCGAATGTCAGCAGGAAAGGTCGCAGCTGCAGAACAAGGAAAAGGCCATGAACCTTTTGAGGTCTAAATTATATCAGCTAGAGATTGATAAGAGGAATGCTGAGCGGGACGAGATCGAGAGCGGTAAGATGAATATTGATTTTGGGAGCCAGATCAGAAATTATGTCTTGCACCCATATAAACTGGTGAAAGACGCCAGGACCCAACATGAAAGAAGCGATGTACAGAATGTATTGGATGGAGACATCGCTGATTTCCTAAAGGCCTTTTTGTTGGAACAAGCGAAGGCTTAATGAAGATCGCAATCCTTGGCCCGGCCCACCCCTATCGTGGAGGTATCGCAGATACCAATGAGAGCCTGGCCCGTGCCCTTCAGGACCAGGGCCATGAGGTGAGGATCTATACCTTCAGCCTGCAATACCCTTCCTTCATCTTTCCCGGGAAGACCCAATACCGCGAACATCTGGGAGGCCAAGGCCTGGACATCGTACGTCAGATCAATACCATCAATCCCCTGAACTGGCTTATTTCCGCCGGCCGAATCAATTCCTGGACTCCTGATCTCATAGTGGTCCGTTTCTGGATGCCCCTGATGGGTCCCTGCCTGGGAAGCATTGCCCGCATGGTATCCTCAAAAACCAAAAAGATCGCCCTGTGCGATAATGTCATCCCTCATGAGAAACGGTCCGGAGATGTACCCTTTACCAAGTACTTTCTAAAACCCTTCGACGGCTTCGCCACCTTTTCAGAGGCCGTCATGGAAGAACTCAATCCTTTTACAAACAAACCAAAATTCTGGAGTCACCATCCCATCAACGATGACCTAGGCGAACCCATTCCAAAAGAGGAAGCAAGAGAACAACTTGGCCTGGAAAAAGAAGGCAAATACGTTCTATTCTTTGGGCTAATAAGAAAATACAAGGGTCTCCATCTCCTTTTGGAAGCCTTTGGAAATCCAGATCTAAAGGCCTCAGAAACTAAACTGATCGTTGCTGGGGAGTTCTATGATAAGCGGGAAGAATACGAAGCCATCATAGAAAAAGAAGGGCTAAATGATTCTCTTATCCTGCACGATCATTTCATACCCTTGAAAGAGATTAAGAATTATTTCTGCGCGGCAGATCTTGCAGCTCAACCCTACCTTAGCGCAAGCCAAAGCGGGGTTTCCCAGATCGCCATAAATTTTGGCACCCCTCTACTTGTAACCCGGGTCGGAGGCCTTCCTGAGATCGTGAAAGATGGTGAAATGGGATTGCTGGTAGATCCTAAGCCTGAGGACATTGCCTCAAAGATCATTAGCTTTTTTTCGGAGCCCGGTCGGCAAAAATATTCCGAAAATGTTCTGGCTGAAAGAAAAAACTACGAATGGTCTTCCTTCGCAAAAAAACTCCTGGAATTCAAGCACAGTGTACTTTGAACAATTTTTCCCTGAACTGAATTATCTATTCACAGGAAAAATTCAAATTGGATTTTAAATTTGGGTTACCAAAACTTAAAATTTAGTATCAACCTCCAAAACGGGGTTGACTATAGGTTCCCTGTATGAAAGATGCCGAAGTTCTTGAGCTAATAAGGAGTGGAGACGAGTCAGCAATGGACTATCTGTATAAGAAGTACTATCGCATGATGTTGAAGCTTGTCAAGAAGAACAGCGGCACCGAGGATGAGGCGAGGGATGTTTATCAGGACGCCCTGATAGTTTTTTGGCAAAAGGCCAGAAAAAAAGAATTTGTGTTGACGTCACGGATCAGTACCTATCTGTATAGCGTCTGCAACAATTTATGGCTCAAGGAACTGGAGCGTAAGTCGAGACTAAGCCATGAAAGTTCAGACGGTTCAGTGGTACACGATCATGACCGAAGCGAAAAAGTTAAAGCGGTTCGTGCTTGTATCGAAGAACTGGGAGATACCTGCAAAAAAGTTTTAAGCTATTACTATTTCGACGGAATGAGTATGAAGATAATAGCAGAGAAACTAGGCTTTGCAAATGCCGAAACCGCAAAAACGAAAAAGTATAAATGTAAGAAGGCATTGGATGAGTTGATAAGATCAAAGTTCAAGGCCTCAGATTTTTTGGATTAAATGGCAGATAACAGTCAATTCGAAGAGAGGATGGATCTATTCCTTCGTGACGAGATGAACGCGAAGGAGGCAGAGGAATTCCGCCTGGAATTGGACTCTGACCCTTTGTTGAAGTCCGAATATGAGATGAACCGCTCCATAGTGGAGGGGATCAATACCTTTCGTGCAGCCGAACTAAAAGCTCGCCTTGCATCGATCACGGTTAGTCCTTTCCCTGTGAACTTCTGGGCTGGAATTGGCTCAGCGGCAGTGGTAGCTAGCATCACAGCTACTCTCGTTTATCAAAATATCGACGAACCTGAAGCCGATCCGGTTCAGGAAAATGTAGTCGAAATGCAGGCAGAAGAAAGTCCTGCTGAAGAAAATGAAGCATTAGACCTTGCAGAAGATTCCCAGATCTCAGAGGCTGAGACGGAAGAGGTACCTGCCTATACTCCTCCCCCGGCTGTAAATGAGCCTATTGAGGAGTCAGAAAATGTTGAAGAGGAAGTTTCTGAGGAGACCGAAGGTGTGACTCCAACGATCCAGTTGCCATCAGGGCCTGGAGAAGAGGATGGAGAAACCAAGGTGGTTGAAGAAGCAGAGCCGGGTTCCAACCCGCAGATCAAGTCGGAGAAGAAACTGGACATCGATGTCAAGCAGCATCCTGAATTCAATTTCCACTATCAGTATTCAAATCATAAGCTGTTCATCTATGGCAGTCTGGACAAAGAACCTTATCGCCTGCTTGAACTTAAGCAAAGCGGAAAGAACAATCTTTACCTGGCCTATGATGGCAAATACTATTGGTTGAAAGACCATACCATCAAGCCAGAACCCCTCAAGCCTATCAGAGACAGGGCATTATTAAGAAGTCTGAGGGATCTGGATTCCAGGAATTAGAACTTCATATTAAACGCAACTTTTTAAAGCCGGAGCCACCTAGGTTCTGGCTTTATTATTTCTATTTTTGCCCAAAATTCAGGCATTGAAATCTGTTAAAAAGGCAAGGAAAAAGATCAAACTGGGACAATACCCCAGTGTGAATGTGGTTTTGACCATGACCTTCGCTCTTTTGATGCTGGGTTCCTTCGGCCTACTCCTGGTTCATTCCAAAAAATTGGAGCAGGTAATTAAGAACCAGGTAGAGGTTCAATTATTCCTGAAAAAAGGCCTTCCTCAAAGCCAGATCGACCAGGTTGGAAAGCAATTGTCTTCAAAGAACTTTGTTCTTAACCAGAACGGTGAAGCCAAGATCCGTTTTATATCAAAGGAAGAAGCTGCAGAAAGATTTATCAAGGAAACAGGTGAGGAATTTATGGAATTCCTGGGTGATAACCCTCTTCGCGATTCCTATGCTATCCGATTGAAAGAAGAATTCCTGAAAGGAGAAAAACTACTTCAGGTTAGAAACGAACTCCAGTCTATTCCGGGAGTATTTGAAGTCTCATATACGGAAGACCTGATCGAAAACGTTGAAGCAAATATCCAAAAGGCCGGACTAGTACTTTCAGGAATATTTATCATCATGATGGTCTCCAGTATTCTGTTGATCAACAACTCGATCAAGCTGGCCCTGTTTTCACAGCGCTTCCTGATCCGTTCAATGCAATTGGTTGGAGCTAAAGGTGGCTTCATCCAAAGGCCATTCCTGGCAAGAGCGAGCTTTCAGGGACTGGCTTCAGGCTTACTAGCATCAGGGATCTTATCTCTTTTGATGCATACGGCTTATGATAATGTTGAAGATCTCAGACTACTCCACGACCCTATTATGGTCGGATGGGTCTTTGGGATACTTTTGATAATCGGAATTTTGATCGGTTTTATCAGCTCATGGAGAGCGATCAAAAAATATCTTTACATGAGCTTAGACGATCTATATTGATATGGCGAATAAAAACATACTCCCTTTCGGAAAGAAGAATTACCAGCTGATGATCGCTGGGATCGGCGTGATCCTCTTGGGATTCATCCTTATGAGTCTGGACGGTGAAGAATTCGGATTTGGATTCTTAGGACTCACCCTGGGACCATTGGTCGTTTTTGCAGGATTCGTTCTTGAATTCTTTGCGATCCTGAATACGCCAAAAAAATCAGATGATGATAATTGAGGCCCTCATACTGGGACTCATACAAGGACTCACCGAATTTCTACCTGTAAGCAGCAGCGGCCACCTCGAACTGGCTAAGGCCATTTTAGGCACAGGAAGTATTCCGGAAGAGGGCCTTTTCTTTACCGTATTGCTTCACTTTGCTACCGCCCTGGCGACTTTAGTGGTATTCAGGAGGGACATCCTTGATATCATAAAAGGTCTTTTCTCTCCTTCTGATCCTTCACACAGAGTATTCTCATTCAAGATCATTTTATCCATGATCCCGGCGGTGATCATTGGACTTCTATTCGAAGAAACCCTGGAATCATTGTTTACAGGAAATGTAGGACTGGTCTCTTTCATGCTCTTGATCACCGGGCTTCTTCTGCTCTTCTCTGACAGGAAAAAAGAGACCTCAAGAAAAATATCTTACCTGGATTCCATTTTAGTAGGTGTGGCTCAGGCTATTGCCATATTGCCAGGCATCTCCAGGTCAGGTGCAACCTTGGCAAGCAGCATACTTCTTGGGATCAAGAGAGAGGATGCCCTAAGATTCTCATTTCTGATGGTTGTGCCTTTGATCTTTGGGAAGATAGCAAAGGATGTGCTTGATGGGGCTTTTCTCACCATAGATGCCAACGTACTTCCGCTAACCATAGGATTCCTGGCAGCTTTCATCACAGGCATATTTGCTTGCCAATGGATGATCAGCCTGGTAAGGAATGCCAAACTGAAATATTTCGCCTACTATTGTTTTATAGTGGGGACCATAGGTCTGATCACCTTAATCGCCTAAATAATGAACCCCCAGGAGGACAACGGAATGGTTTTCCTTGTCAATAAACCCAAGGATTGGACCTCGTTTGATGTAGTCAAAAAGATACGTGGCAACCTGAGGCTCAAAAAAGTGGGCCATGCCGGAACCCTTGATCCTCTGGCTACAGGATTGTTGATCATCTGCTCAGGAAAAAAGACCAAGGAGATCGAAAGCTTTATGGGGCAGGAAAAGGAATACACTGGGGTCATATCATTTGGCAAGACAACTCCCTCCTATGATCTGGAGACAGAATTCGATGGGGAATACCCAACCGAGCATATCAAAACTGAAGATCTTGAAAATGCCCGAACAAGATTTGTAGGAGCCATAAAACAAATCCCTCCGCATTTCTCGGCTCTGAAGGTAAAGGGTCAAAAAGCCTATGATCTTGCCAGACAAGGAAAAAAAGCAGAATTGAAAGAACGGGAGGTGGCCATCAGGGAATTTGAATTGGATGCTGTGGATTTTCCAGATGTAAAATTCAGAGTAAGCTGTTCAAAAGGGACTTATATTCGAAGCCTGGCTCATGATCTTGGAAAAGCCCTCGATTCAGGAGCCTATTTAAAGGAATTAAAAAGGATCAGGATTGGTGAATTTGAGCTCAAGGATGCAATGGAGATCGACGAGCTGATCAAAAAGTATAAGAATGAAGATCCATAAGGGTTTTGATGATCTTCCTGGCTTCCGGAATGCTATTGTAACCTCCGGAACCTTTGATGGGGTCCACAAGGGTCACATCACTCTTCTCGATCGGATCAAGAAGTTGAGCGAGGAGAAATCCGGGGAGACCATCCTGATGACCTATTGGCCTCATCCCAGGATAGTTCTAAACCAGGAACCTGAGAAGCTAAAACTTCTAACCACCTTGGATGAAAGGATAGAGATCCTGGAAGGTCTGGGCATTGATCACTTAATCGTTGTTCCTTTTACGGTCGATTTTTCACAAACCACATCCCAAAAGTTTATTGAAGAAATACTAGTAGACACCTTAAAAACCCAAACCTTGGTTATTGGATTCAATCATCATTTTGGAAAGAATCGAGAGGGTAGTTTTGAGCAACTAAAGGCCAATTCCGGGGCTTATGGTTTTGAGGTTTTCGAGATCTCAAAACAGGAGGTGGACCATATTGCTATCAGCTCAACCAAGATCCGCGAGGCCCTTGAGAGCCAAAGAGTAAAAGAAGCGAATAACTACTTGGGAAGGCCCTACAGCTTTTCTGGGCATGTGGTGCGCGGTATGTCCGTTGGCAAGGAATTAGGGTTTCCAACCGCCAACATCGAGAATCATGATCAGGGTAAACTCATTCCATCTAACGGCGCTTATACAGTTAGAGTATGTCTGGGACAGGAAAAATGGGATGGAATGATGAACATCGGAGTTCGCCCCACCTTTGAAGGAGATAGAAGGGTTATCGAAGTGAACATCTTCGATTTTGAAAAGGATATTTACGGTCAAAACCTAAAAGTAGAACTGATCGACTTCTTAAGGAAAGAGAAAAAATTTGAAAATAAGGAAGCTCTTAAGAATCAACTCGCCCAGGACAAAAAGCAGGCGATTAATGTTTTAAATTCGTCCTTATGATCAACAAAGTTGTAAGCGGACCTGGAGAAGCCATCCAAGGCATCAAAGACGATATGACCCTCATGATGGGTGGTTTTGGTCTTTGCGGAATACCCGAAAACTGCATTCAGTCTCTTTTGGAATCAGAGGTCAAGGGTCTGACCATTATATCCAATAATGCAGGAGTGGATGACTTCGGTATCGGGCTGATGCTAAAGACCAGGCAGGTAAAAAAGATGATCTCCTCATATGTAGGAGAGAATGCAGAATTTGAAAGACAGCTTTTGGCAGGAGAACTGGAGGTCGATCTGGTTCCTCAGGGAACTCTTGCAGAACGTATTAGAGCCGGAGGGGCAGGCATTCCCGCATTCTATACTCCCGCAGGCTTCGGAACCGAGATCGCCGAAGGAAAGGAAAGCAGGAACTATGACGGAAAGGATTATATCCTTGAGTGTTGGTTAAAAGCTGACTTTTCGATCGTAAAAGCATGGAAAGGTGATACCACCGGAAACCTGGTCTTCAAAGGAACTGCAAGAAACTTCAATCCCATGATGGCAGCAGCGGGTAAGGTCACAATTGCAGAGGTTGAAGAATTGGTCCCAGCTGGCCAATTAAACCCCAATGAAGTCCATACCCCGGGAATTTATGTACAGCGTATTTTCCAGGGAAAGGGCTATGAAAAAAGAATTGAGCAAAGAACCGTAAGCCAGTAGAGATATGAGTCTGGATAAGATCGGAATAGCAAAACGTATTGCCCAGGAATTAAGAGATGGGTATTATGTGAATCTCGGTATTGGGATCCCTACCCTGGTAGCCAACTTCATTCCTGAAGGCATGGAAGTGGTTCTTCAATCGGAAAATGGATTGTTGGGAATTGGACCCTTTCCTAAGGAATCAGATGTTGACCCAGACTTGATCAATGCAGGAAAGCAAACCATTACCATGTTGGAAGGATCAGCATTGTTCAGTTCCTCGGAAAGCTTCGAAATGATCCGTGGAGGTCATGTAGACCTTACCATTCTTGGTGCTATGGAGGTTTCTGAGCAGGGAGATATAGCCAATTGGAAGATCCCGGGCAAAATGGTAAAAGGAATGGGTGGAGCAATGGACCTGGTGGCTTCCGCCGACAACATCATAGTTGCCATGCAACACACCAACAGAGCCGGAGAATCAAAATTATTGAAAGCTTGCAGCCTTCCTCTAACCGGGGTAAAATGTGTGAAAAGAATAGTCTCCAATCTGGCTGTTTTGGATGTGCTGCCCGAAGGAGGCTTTGCGTTAAAGGAAAGAGCTCCTGGGGTTAGTGTTGAAGAGATCCAAAATGCCACTGAAGGAAAACTTCTGGTTGAGGGTGACATTCCGGAAATGAATATAGAATGAGTAGATCAATACAATTAGCTTTTTCATTAGCCATCGTAATAGCATTTGGAGTTTCCTGTTCGGATGATGGAAGCCCTGGGGTCATCTTTCCTGTAAGTCAGGATATTGCCCTTGGAGCCCAGGTAAACCAGCAGATCAGAACCGATACCACAGGCCAATTTCCAATCCTGGATGAGGCTACTTATCCAGCTGCCTATGGACATATCCGAAGGATCATGGATAAGATCCTGGAAAGTCCGGATATCAGGTATGGAGATCGTTTTGCCTATGATTCCATCAAGATCATAAATGCAGATGTCCTTAATGCCTTTGCAACACCGGGGGGTTATATCTATGTCTACACCGGATTGATTAAATACCTGGATTCCGAGGATCAACTTGCCGGTGTCCTTGGACATGAGATCGCACATGCGGAGAGAAGACATTCTTCCAGGCAACTTCAAAACCAATACGGAATAGCCATTCTTTCCGCTATTATTCTTGGAAACGATCCGGACAGGCTTGCAGAAATCACAACTGCAATAGCCGGAGGGCTTGCTTCTCTTTCATTTAGCAGAAAGTTTGAAACAGAAAGCGACGATTATTCCGTGCGTTATCTCTCTTCAAGCGAATATGCTTGCAACGGTGCTGCAGGCTTCTTCCAAAAGATCAAGGATCAGGGACAATGTACAGGAAGCATGACCTGGTTAAGCACCCATCCAGATCCATGTGACAGAATAGAGGAGATAAATCAAAAAGCCACTGACGTTGGTTGTAGCACAACGGAGCTTAATCCAAGCACTTATCAAGACTTTAAAAACAGCTTACCCTAATCATGAGTAAACACTCTGAAATCAATATCAAGGTCACTCTTGATGACGAAAACGTTCCTGAAGAGATTCAGTGGGAGGCCACTGAAAAGCCAAAGGATTCAGGAAACGATGCCCGGGCCTTTGCTTTGGGCCTTTGGGACCACGAACAAAGGAATACACTTAGGATCGACCTCTGGACCAAGGAGATGGAGGTACCCGATATGAAGATCTTCTACATCGATATGATCGGAGGAATGTCGGAAAGTTTAAGAAACGCAACCGGGGATCATGCTATGGCCGATATGATGCAGGATTTCCTTCAGTCCCTGGTTGACCATGTCAATTCCCAAAAAGAAAATTAAGTTCTTTAACCAAACCACTATTTTCCCCTATCCGGGGCTCCTGAATTATAAACTTGGGGAGTTCATCCGTTCAATACGAGTAAGGTATTTTGTTAAGGCCATACCCTACTCAGGAAAGCAGATCATTTGGATCAAAACCCCTAAATGCGGCGGTACGTCTATGAAGAATATCCTGGAGGACATAGGATATCTGTCCATGATGAGACCTTCTAAGAAACCAATAATTGGGGTCTATGCAGGACGAATCGAGGAGTTTAAAGTAAAATACCCTCAAGTCTGGAAAGAATCCTGGAAATTTTCTGTGGTAAGAAATCCCTATGACAAATTTGTATCCGGCTGGAAATACCTGAGATCAACTAAAGACCGGGAATTGAAAGATGTCCTTTTATCTCCCCCTAGTAAAGAAAAATGGATACATGACTGGAAACATCTGACCCGCACTCAAAGTCAGCCCTTGATAGATGAGGAAGGAAAACTGGTCACCGACAGGATCATTCATTTTGAGAGCCTGGAAGAGGGATTGAATACAATCCTGGAAGAGTTTGGCCTCCCTCCGGTTAAGCTACCCTCTCTTAATAAGACCAAGGGCAAATCAAGGAATTACGAGAAATATTATGATCAAGAGACTCGTAAGCTGTTAGAGGAGCGTTACGCCAAAGATTTCGAGTTATTCGAATTCGAAAAGATCTAGATCTTCTCCTCGACCATTTTCATGATCTTCAGCTCTCTTTGAATTGCTTCTTCCTTTAACTTCTCCCCTTTCTCAAGTACTTTCTTTTTGAACTCTTCATCCTTGAGGTCACCGGTATTGATCCTGATATTATAATAAGCACCTATAGCTGCACTCCTGGCACATAATGCTCCAACCCCTGCATCCGTAACAGAATTTGGATTCCCGATCTCAACCATTGCTTCTATCACATCCATTGCTTTTACTGAATACTCAAGAGTTCTCATAGGGACCTCAATGGCATATTTGGTTGCATCCTGGATGGCCTGGGATCTTGCTGCTTTTTCTTCAGGACTCTCTTTGGGTAACCTGAAGGCTTCCATAATCTTATTGAAGGAATGAGTGTCCTCATCCACCAAATGGATCAGCTCGTCCTTGATTTCCTGTGCTTTTTTAGCCCAGTCCGAAAATTCCTCCCAGCGATCATCCCAACCTCTTTTGTGTGAAGATAGATTTGCAACCATCGCAGCGAGCGAGATTCCGAGGCTTCCCAAATAAGCTGATACAGAACCTCCTCCCGGTGCAGGAGATTCAGAGGAGGTCTCGTCTGCAAAGGCTTTTAGGTCCATATTGACCAATGGACTTGAACTTGAATCTTCCAATGCATATTCAATGATCTTCTTATCCGGGTCAAAAGGCTTTAAGTCATCAAGTCCAAGTGATTTCACCGCGATCTTGATCAATTCCCTTTCTGGAACCCCGATCGACCTCCGTTGTTTTCTTAAGTAGTGGATCCCTGCGTCTACCATCACCTTTTTTGGTACCAGCCCGACAAGCTCCGAACCGGTTACCCTGATCCCCCTGGAGATTGCACTCTTTACGATTTCATCAAAAACAATATGCACTGGAGAAATTTCTATATCCGTGATGTTCATCGATACCTGGGCTATACCGTATTCATCTATATACCATCCAATTCCCTTAGTAGCCTTGCAGGCCCCGGGAATCCGAATCGGTTCGCCATTGGAATCTTTTTCAATTTCTCCGGTAATGGGATTTCCTTTTCTCTTAATCCGACCCGCTTCCCTAACATCAAAAGCAATGGCATTCGCTCTTCTTTCAGAAGTTGTATTCAAATTAAAATTATAGGCAATAAGAAATTTTCGAGCTCCTACAGCCGTGGCTCCTGATCTGGGCCGGAATTCATTGGGCCCAAAATCAGGCTTATGCTCTTCTTTACCCATTCTTTCAGAAAGGCCTTCATATTCCCCTGAACGAACTACAGCCAGATTACTTCTTTCCTGCTTTAATGCAGCAAACTCATAGCAGAAAATTGGATAGTCAAGTTCATCTCCCGCTCTTTTGGCCAAATCATGAGCATGCTCAACAACTTCATCCATAGTGATTCCAGCCACAGGAATAAGAGGACATACATCTGTAGCTCCAAACCTTGGGTGAGCACCTGAATGCTTGCTCATATCAATAAGTTCCTTGGCTTTTTTCATAGCCAGCAATGCGGCCTGTTTTACCGGCTCAGGCTCGCCCACAAATGTTACAACGGTTCTATTTGTCGCAGCTCCTGGATCCACATCTAAGAGCTTTACTTCATCAACCGTTTCGATCTCAGCAGTGATCTGATCAATGATGCTTAAGTCCCTTCCCTCAGAAAAATTGGGAACACATTCAATCAATTGCTTAGCCATATCAAAGTTTTTCTCCGTTCACGAATACATCAGAGATCCTGGGGTTTCCAAACGAATAGGGGATCTCACTTATCGAATTAATATTTTCAGTTAGAATAATATTTGCTTTTGCCCCAGGGAATATGGAACCCAATTCATTTTCCAATTCAAGAGCATAGGCAGCATTAAGGGTGGAAGCGTTTACCGCCTCTTCGGGCATCATTTTCATCTGTATACATGCCAAGGCCACCACAAAATTCATGTTCCCAGAAGGGGAACTCCCAGGGTTAAAATCAGACGCCAATGCTAATGGTAATCCAGCGTCAATCATTTTTCTTGCAGGGGGGTATTCCAACCCAAGGAAAAATGCCGTTGAAGGCAACAAGGTGGGCATTGTTTCGGAGGATAGCAAAGATTCTAGTTCTTCAGCCCCCACACATTCCAGATGATCCACTGAGATCGCCTTTTGCTCCACACCTACCTGAATTCCGCCCGAAAAATCAAGTTCGTTTGCATGGATCTTGGGTTTTAGACCATGGTTCCATCCTGCCTCAAGTATTCTTTGGGTTTCATCCCTGGTAAAAAAGCCTCGGTCACAGAATACATCACAATATTCCGCCAAGCCTTCTGCCTCAATCAGCGGCAACATGGTATTGATTATCAGGTCCAGGTATTCTCCTCTTCCGTATTCCTTCGGAAAGGCATGAGCACCCAGAAACGTAGCCTTGATTGGAATGGGGCTTTTTTCCTTTAATCTGGCAGCTACCCTAAGCATTTTTATTTCGGCATCGGCATCAAGACCATAACCACTTTTTATTTCAACTGCCCCGGTTCCCATGGAAATTATGGAATGCAGGCGTTCCAGGGCACTTTCAAAAAGCTCATCCTCTGAAGTTTCCCTTAGCCTTTTTGCAGAATTTAAGATTCCACCACCGTTTGATGCGATCTCCTCATAGCTAAGGCCCTGTATCCTGTCTCGGAATTCTCCATCTCTAGCCGCCGCATAAACCAAATGAGTATGTGAATCAACATAAGAAGGCATTAGGAATTTTCCATCTGCATCAATGGATGGTCCTGAGGAGTTTTCAGAACTCAATTCATCCATAGTGCCAAAGGCCTGAATCTTTCCAGCATCTACCCTAACCCATGCATCTCGAATAACCGGAAGATCTGCAAGATCTTTTCCAGCTTTCTTCTTTGGAGCACTCTCATAAGCTCCCACCAATCCCCTTAGGTTCCTGATCAGCATATCACCATTTGTTTTTCCACATCATGGATTCAACCGGGAGTTCAGTCCTTTCATTGTACTTTGCATCTCCCTTCTTGTTATAGTATCGTCGTACCTCACCTTCTGATTTGAAATATATCAATTGGCCAATAGGCATTCCTTTATAGACCCGAACAGGCTGTTTAACAGAGATCTCAAGGGTCCAGCTATTGCAAAAGCCTATATCTCCTTTTCCTGCCGTCGCATGGATATCAATTCCTAACCTACCAACGCTGGATTTCCCCTCTAAAAAGGGAACATGATCGTGGGTTTCGGTATACTCCTGAGTAACGCCCAAATACAGAGTGTCGTTCTGGAGGACAAATCCCTCTTCAGGAATTTCAAAGACCTGAATCTTGTTGTGTTGCCTTGCATCCAAAACTCTGTTTTCATAAGTAGCCAGGTACTTTCCAAGGTGAACGTCATAAGAATTGGTACCAAGGAAAGATTGATCAAAAGGCTCAATTACGATGCTGCCTTTCTCCATTTCCTCCATTATTTGTCCATCGGTAAGGATCATTCTTTGAAATCTAAATCAAAAAAAGGAGGCGCAAAATGACTCAATTATTTTTAATCCACAGTGATTAAGGATGTTTTTCTTTTAGTTTTGCGCAAAAATTAATTTTTCACAATGAAAAAAGCATACGTACTACTTTTATCTTTCACCTTAGCATTCACCTCCATGGTGGTGGCGCAAGGAAACGACGCTTTTACGTCTCCTGCACATGATCCTGATATTCTTGAATACGCAAGCCGTACTAAGAATTTTGATATAAATAATCTCAACAAAAAAGAGATCGACCGTATCAAGGCACAAATGAACCAATCTCCAGTTTATGTTCCTTCGCACCTAACTGGAAGCAAAATGCCATTGTTATTCGAAGATTTTCAGTTAGGAATGCCAGCTAACTGGATAAGGATTGATGGCGACGGAGTTGCTCCAAATGCTCTAAATCCGTTTGGGCCCGCAGCAATGGGATCATGGGGAATCGTTTCGGATATCCTAGGTGCCTCGAATGATTCTGTTGCCATGAGTACCTCATGGTTGGCAAACCCGGTTCCAGCAGACGACTGGCTGATAACCCCAGAAATAGTAATAGGAACCGATATTAGTCTGCAGTGGGAAGCGGTTACAACAGACCCTGCATTCCCTGATGGGTATGAGGTAAGGATATCTACCAATGGTGGAGCTACTCCAGCCGATTTCCTGGCTAATCCTCCTCTTTTCTCAATTGCAGCTGAAAACACTACCTGGATCACCAGGAACGTAGATTTGGACGCTGCCGGATACAGCAATGATACCATCAGGATTGCTTTCAGGAATAACAGTACTGACCAATACATTCTTTTGATCGATGACATCTTCATAGGATCCTTCCAGGATACTCTTTCTCCGTTTACCCTGAGTACACCTGCGAACAACGCGAGATTTGATATCACCGGAAATTTTGATGATACGGTAGGTTTCTCTTGGAATCCATCAGCCTCTGCTGGAGGATTTGCCATTGATTACATCTTTTGGATCGACACTGTTGGAGGAAACTTCAATCCTCCTATCGATTCTACTTTCTTCGGTGGAGCAACCGGTTTTGCAGCTCCTTATGAGGATATTGATCAGTTCCTTGCCGGACTTGGTCTAGCTGTTGGTGATTCGATTGATCTGGACTGGACGGTTTCTGCTCAAACTGTAGGAGATACCCTTCTTGCGACCTCACCGCATACTATAAGATTGATCAGAGGCAATGTGACTCTGAACCCGGATAATATTTGTGGAGCTACTCAAATGTTCCTCGATACAATCCATGTTGGAGACAATACTGGTGCGACAGTTGAGCCAGGTGAGCCAGCAGGTACCTGTTGGATTGATGGGCCCGCTGTAGAGAATAGCGTTTGGTTCTATTTCGTAGCTCCAATCACAAGTAATTACTTGACTTCAACAGATTTCATTACTCCTAATAATGATACTCAATTAGCAGCATACTTATCCTCAGGTGGCTGCAATGGAGCTTTGACTGAAATTGGATGTAACGATGATATAAGCGGTACCAATTTCATGAGTGAAATGTTCTTCTTCGCCAATGCAGGTGATACTGTTTGGGTACAGGTTGATGGATATCTCGCTACTTCCGGAGTATTCAATATTCAAACAACTGAGGTAATAACTTACCCTCATGATGTTGAACTTGATCTGACAACTCTTTCACTTAATGGTCCGTTTGACTACGCTGTAATTCCTACTCCTCATTACCCTTCGTTTACCACTACTGCTACTCTAAGGAACGTAGGTACGGATACAGTTACCATGGCTACACTTACCAATAACTTGAATCCAGGAGCATTGACTTCAAATGCTTCAACGCCTTTCATTTTACCTGGTGATTCAGCTAGCTTGACCACAGGTCCATTGTCACTTGTTGGCGGAACTCTTTACAATTTAGATATCATTGCTTCTATCATGGAGAGTGATGGAGATACTTCCAATAACAGTATTTCAGGAACTGCTACTCCTGCTAATTCCAGTGATTCTGTCTATGCAAGAGAAAATGAGATCACGGGTAACGGTTCATTAGGTGCCGGTGCTGAACTATGGATGGCTTCATCGTTTGAACTTGTTGTAGCAGACACCTTGACATCGATTACTCTTGAATTTTCTTCCGTAGATGCTGCAAGAAGTTTTGAACTGGAGGTCAGAGACTTTAGCGGTGGTGTAGGTTCAAATGTTTTATGGACCTCAGCTCCTATTACCAACGCTACCCAGGATCAATTCTACACATTTATGGTGCCTGGTGGCCTGGTTCTGACTCCAGGAACATATTTAATTACTGTTCACCAAACCCAAGCAGTTAACATAACTCTAGCAACGACGGATGTTATTTTCCGTCCGGGAGCATGTTTCTTCTCGTTTGATCCTACCGTAGGCTGGACGGATATTCTTGCTCAGTTCACGAGGACCTATATCCTAAGGGCTAACTTTGGAAACGTTCCGGCAGCTGCGATTTCAGACTTCAATTTGTTGTCACCAGCCAGTGGAACAGTTCTTCCTGTTGAAGGAGCTTCTACTACGCCAGTCGTTATCGATTGGGAAGATGCAAGCATCAACACCGGTGGAAGTTTGACCTATGAGTGGTTATTGGACAATCCGGGTGGAGATTTCTCCGCACCACTGTTCACCTCTCCTTCTGACAATAGTGGAGCTGATTCTGAACTTACTCTGGATATGGGAATTGTTCACAACTTGCTTACCACACTAGGAGCAAGTGTTGGTGATACCGTAAACTACATCTGGCAAGCAAGGGCTTCCGGATCAGGTTTAGATAAATTCGCTGTAGCTGAATTCGATATCACATTCATTCTTGGTGTACTTGGTATTGACAAATCTTTCTATGACAATACCATCACCATGTTCCCAAATCCTGCTGAAAACAGGGTTAGCATCCAGATCGAAAATAGCAGAGTAGAGACCATTGAGGTACTAAATTCTGTTGGTGAATCAGTGATCATGGAAACTTGGAACGGTGAGACACTTCAAAGTTTTGATCTATCAGGACTTGGAAATGGAATGTACATCGTTAAGTTCCACACCAAGGATGGGGCTTATTCGCAAAAACTAATGGTTCAATAAACGAAACCATTTAAATCAAGAAAGAGGGGCTTTGCCCCTCTTTTTTTTCCCTTTGAAATTTTAGCAGGCCTAAACAGGCCATATTTCTTATTTTCGCGGACTGTAAATAATTCAGAATGGAAAAATTATTCAAAATGAGGGCCTTCTCCCCTCTTATGATTCTAAGTCTTTCAACCTTGATTTTTCTTGGTTGTGAGCAAAAAGAGACCACAAATGAAAACACAATGAAGTTTATCGACCCGGCAAACTTTGACCCAGAAGTAAGGTTAGAGGATGATTTTTTCAATGCAACCAACGGTGCCTGGTTCAAATCAAATCCAATTCCTTCAGACAAATCTGGTTGGGGAACCTTTCAGATCCTTAATGAGCAGAACAGAGGAAACCTTAAGAATATTATTGACGAGGTTGCAGCCGATGCAAACGCTGAACCTGGTTCAAATCGTCAAAAGGTAAGAGACCTTTATCTAAGTGGAATGGATACTATCAGACTCGAAGACATGGGTGCAACCCCTATCCAAGGTCGCTTAGATGAGATAGATCAATTGGCTTCAATCGAAGATGTTGTTGAGTTCCAGGCCATCCTACATGCTCAAACTACTCCAGGTATGTATTACATGAGGGTCGATCAGGATGAAAAACAACCTGATACCTATATCCTCAATGCATATCAAGGCGGACTTGGTCTTCCTGACAGGGATTTCTATTTCAGAGAGGACCCAAGAACAACTGAGATCCAAAATCAATACAGAGTTCATATTTCTACCCTTTTCCAATTGGTTGGCGCAGAAGCTGAAGCAGCAGATCAAATTGCTGAGAATATTTATGCTCTTGAAAAAGGAATGGCCACAAATTCCAGGAATAGAACTGAATTGAGAAATCCTGAAGCCAACTACAACAAAATGACAGTTGAGGAATTCCAGAGTACTACTCCAAATATGAACTGGAGTGTTATAATGGAAAGACAGGAGATTCCTGCACAAACTGAATTGATTGTTGGTCAGCCTGAATTCTTTGCTGGCCTGAACGAGCTTCTTTCAACTGCACCTGTTGAAGATTGGAAGAATTACTTGAAGTGGCAGATCCTAAGGGAATCAGCTCCATACCTTTCTTCTGACTTTGAAAAAGAGTCCTTTAGGTTTAACAGCACCGTTATGAACGGAGTTGAGGTAATGGAACCACGCTGGAAAAGAATGATCAGCAATCTGAATTCTTCCCTTCCAGATGCGGTTAGCCAATTGTTCGTAGAGCAATACTTTCCACCAGAGGCAAAGGTGAAGGCAAATGAAATGATCGATGACATCACCGCAGCTTTTGAAGAAAGGATCAAGAACCTTCAATGGATGGGCGACACCACCAAGCAGAAAGCTCTTGAGAAGTTATCCATGTTCGGTAGAAAGATTGGCTATCCGGACGTTTGGAAAGACTATTCAAGCATTGAGATCAGCCCTGATTCATACTTCAAGAACACCCAAAACAGCTGGATCTATTCCTATAAAGAAAATATTGCTAAACTAGGTAAGCCTATTGATAAGACTGAATGGGGAATGCCTGCTGCAATGGTGAATGCATATTATCACCCGTTAAAGAATGAGGTTGTATTTCCTGCAGGAATTCTGCAATTCCCATTCTTTGATTTCAGAGCAGATGCCGCCATCAATTATGGTGGAATTGGAGCAGTAATAGGTCATGAATTGACACACGGTTTTGATGACCAAGGTTCCCAGTTCGGTGGTGATGGAAGTTTAGCGAGCTGGTGGACCGAAACCGATCGCTCTGCTTTTGAGGATAAAACCAAGGTGCTTGTGGAACAATACGATTCCTACACAGTTCTAGATACTGTTCCCGTTAGTGGTCAGATGACCCTAGGAGAGAACATTGCTGATTTTGGTGGGCTGACCATTGCTTATGCCGCCTTGCAAAAGAATTATGAGCGTAATGGTAGGCCAGATGATATCGATGGAATGACCGCAGAACAAAGGTTTTTTATGAGCTGGTCTCAGGTATGGAGAATCCAATACAATGATGAGGCAATGGCCCAAAGAGCAAAAACCGACTATCATTCTCCTGCCATTCATAGGGTGAATGGGGTTCTAAGGAATATGCCAGAGTTCTATGAAGCTTTCGATATTAACCCCGGAGACGGGATGTATCGAGATCCTTCGGAGAGACCGGTTATATGGTAAAACGAAAAGCCCCACAGAAAGGGGCTTTTTTTTTAGGCTTATTTTTTGCACTTTAAATGGATAGGTAGGTCATAGGTAATGCCTGATGTAGTAAGGATATTGATCTTCGGTCTCATCTCTTTTGTTGTGGGGCACACTTTTTCGAACCGGATCAAGGACGAATCAGTCACGGATTCTGTGTTCCTAAGTGACTCAAGCATAGTTTCACTAATGATTCTTCGTGAAAAGGAATTGACCCGTTTTCCGGATTCTTTAATTACACGTGATACAAGAAGTTCAGGACCCTATTATTTGGGAAAATCGAGGAAAGAAGGTGGAATTGAGTGGATAAAAACGATCGGGGGAAGCCCATTTGAACTGCCTGACCGAATTATACGTGATCAATTTGATAATCTATATATGACCGGGGTTGTCAACTCCCAGGCCTTTGTTGTGAAATTTAACCAGGAAGGGGAACAAGTTTGGGCAGCCTACATACCTGGTTTGGATATCTATCGTTATTACGAGGTCTGGATAGAGGGGGGAAGGCCTGTTGTTGAAGGTTTTTTTAACGGAAGATTCTATAAGACCGCTGTCTGGAATAATAAATACATCTATTGGCGTAATTAATTGAGTTCGAGTCTAATTTGGACCTGAATTCCAAATCTGTTTTGAAAAATCTGATCCTTCTTTTAGTCCTCATCTTTAACCTTAAGCTTCAGGCTCAAGAAGGCTTTTGGCCTATAGAAGTCCTTCCTGAGGAGTTCAAAAACGGGTCAAAGCTATTCGAGCAAAAAAAGAGTAAAAGAGATAGCATACTTTATTATCCTGACCTATTACGAGCAAGTGTCTCATTGGATAACGGGAATTGTAGCGGAGCCATAATTTCAAAAAACGGACTTCTTCTAACCAATTATCATTGTGTTGAACCTTATTTGCTGGCCCTGGAAAAAGAAGGAAAAATAAACCTTGATAAAGGTTACTTCTTAGGCCAGGAAAAAGAAGGGCCTGAACTTCAGGGTCTGTCAGTGGATATTCCCATTGGGAGTTTCGACCTTAAGAATCGCGATCAAAAGGAAATTGAAGCCTGGATTTCCAGGAAGCAATCCCCCATCAGAAAAAGGATTAGCCTCGATTACTTCCCCTCTGAATTTCAAACTATGGGTTTGATCTTTGACCAGTTTCAAAAAATAACCATGGTTGCCTGCCCACCTCGAGAATTAGCCAAGGCAGGAGGCGAAGAAGGAAACTGGAGCTGGCCACGGTATTCTGCCGATTTCTGCCTGTTGAGGATTGAAAAGACAGACCCGTTCCATAATCGGGATTACAGAAATTTTCCAATGTTTGAGATCGCAGAAGGCCTGGAAGAAAGCAAGGTATCCATGATCATTGGATATCCCTTCTCTTCTCATAGGAATGCCTATTCAAGAAAGATCATAAACTTATTAGAACACGATCAGGGAACACGCCTGAAGCTTCGGAATAAAAGATTAAATATTTACCAGGACTACCTCGATTTCAATCCCGATACGAGGCTTCCTATGGCCCTTATGATCCAATTGGAAAATGAAAGAACCTTTCAGGAAATGGAAATAAAGAACGTCAATTCTGCAGGTTTAGTTGAAATCAAGAAGAAGAAGGAATCTGAACTGGCACAAAAAGATAAGCTCCTGAAATCCTGGTTTGAAGAGGCTGGGCGGAATTTTGACTCGCTGGAGTACTATAATACTGTAAGAATCTACCTAAATGAAGGATTAACGGCTCCAAGGGTTTTTTTATTTGTTTTTGGCTTTTCACCCTTACTGGACGGGCTGAGAAATAACGATTCTAAAGAGCAGATCTCCAAAATATCCTCGCAGATACAGCAGAAGGCTGACAACTATTTTGAAACCAATGATCCAAGACTTGAAAAGGAATTATTCTTCAAAATGGTATTCCAATTTTATGAAGACATACCAGAAGATTTACAAGGGCCTGGCTTTGAGAAGATTCGACATGATTACAACGGTGATGTCTTTGCTTTTGTTGAAGATAGCTGGGGCAGGTCAATTTTCAGTAAAAGGGAAAAGGTATCCTCCTTTCTAAGTAATCCCTCAGTATCAGTGCTCACCAACGACCCATTGTATTCCTGGGTAAATGAGGTCATAACGCATTACTTCGTGACAGTTGCGCCAAAGATCAAAAATTTCCAGGCTGAACTTTCTCAAACCGAATTAAAGATTCTATCTAAAACCCAAAAATCTTCATACCCAGAGGCAAATGGAACTTTGAGAATTTCAAAAGGAAAAATAGTTGGGTATCAAAAAAACGAAACTGATTACTCCCAGGCATTTTGTACGGTTAGTGGAATGAATAACGCAATTCGATTTAAAGACAAGAATCTAAAAAACTGGTTGTCAGGTCTTAATCCGGGGCAGAGGGTAACCTTTCTTTCAAGTGTGGAAGCCACATCAGGGAATTCGGGATCTCCAATGATCAATGAAGATGGTGAACTTATTGGGCTTGCTTTCGATCAAAATCAACAAGGGCTTGGGAATAGGTTTTTTTATAATTCATTGAATCAAAGGTGCATAGGGATCCCGTTTCAGTGGATAGAGCAAATTGTTAGGGATCTTGGAAAAATGCCCGAGTTCTTTGATCAGGAATTCAATCAGTAATCTATTCTTTCCTTTTCCTTTCCATTGGGTTTGTAAAATATCCAGGTCCCATTCTTCTTTCCATTGACCATATCTCCTTCCATTAAAACCCTTCCATTCTTTCCGTAGTAGGTTAGATAAAATATTGTGGGATCAGGGCTGCCTTCGTCAGAATATAAATTGGTTTTTATGAGACGGGAGCTTTCATCGAAGAATTCCCATTTCCCGCTCAGCATTCCTCGGAAATAACTTCCCTGGCTCTTAAGCATTCCGTTCTCATGATAATTTTTCCAAAATCCAGCGTATCCATATGCGTCGTAGTTTCCTTCTCTTTTTAAAATACCACTATCATAATAGTATTTGGCCGGACCTGTTAGGACGCCGTTTTCCCAATGCTCTTCAAGTTTCTTTTTTCCATTCTCAAAAAAATGGATCGAAGGCCCATCCAAAAGATCATTCTTGTACGACTCTACTGCATTTTTCGAACCACTGGGGTAAAACCAGATCCATTTTCCGTGCTTTTTCCCTTCACTCGTTGACCCAAGCCCCATGGTCTCTCCGTTTGAAAAAAATAAGGTATCGGTTCCCTGAGACCAGGCTTGGTTCAAGAAAAGGCAAAAAACCGATGTGAGAATTTTACTAAAAATTCTCAACGCTATTAACCTTTTTATCAGGACCATAATGCTCCCATCTTCCCTTTGGGCTCCCATTTTCATATTTCCCCCTTGTTCTTAACTCGCCCTGCTGATTGAAAAATTTCCAAATACCTTCTCTGGTCCCATTCTTAAATTGACCTTCTGCTTTCAAGAGCTTATTTGGGTAGAAATAAAGCCATTTACCTTCCAAATTTCCCCGGATTACCTGGCCTGCTCCGGCTAGGTTACCATTCAAATGATAAAGATTTAATTCACCTGATCCATTTTGGATTGTGCCTGAAGAATGGAGTTTTCCATTCATATCTGTAAAATCACCTAAGCTATCGAGCTTTCCATTTGTCCAATACTCGGTTAAGATCTCTTTTCCTTGAAAAATGGAGCTTCGAACACCATTTAGTTTATCGGAGAAATAATTAGCCTGCAAATTCATTCCACTTATGGAGTCAAAATCCAACCAAATTCCTATCCTCTTTCCGTTATGGTATTTACCGCCCGATATCATTTTCCCCCCTTTGGAATAATACTCCCAATCACCATTCTTCTCTCCCATCACATAGGATCCGATCTCTCTTACGGATCCATTTGAATAAAATATTTTCCATTCTCCTGAAGGTTCCCCTTGGGAAAAATTTCCCTCAGAGAAGATCTCCCCGCCTTCATAATAACCTAACCACAATCCATCCTCCTGGTCCTCTTCAAATGATCCCCTTGTGGCGAGGACCCCATTGGGATAGTACTCAAGGTATTCTCCACTCAATTGATCTTCTGAATAATTTAAGACGCTTTGTAAAAGACCTAAAGTGTCCATGTTTCTAAAAACCCCTTCCTTCTGTCCATGCTGGAAATAACCCACCGAGGAAATGATTCCATTTTCATGCCACTCAAGGTATTCTCCTTGCTCTAAGTCCTCTGAAAAATTTGCACGGTAGTAAGGCCGGCCATTCGGATAGAAGCCAGACCAATTTCCATTTTTCCGACCCTCTTTATTTTTTCCAATTTCTGATACAACGCCGTTGAAAAAATAACTGGTTTCCATTCCATCGGCTAAACCGTTGCTTACTTCCTGGTATTTAAAAACTCCTCCATCATAAAACAGAAAATACCTATATCCATTTCCGTTCTTGAGTTTTCCTGAGCTTCTTTTCTTTCCAAGGGCAGTATTCCATTTCCCAACCGAAACCAAACGACCCTTATTCCAAGTCTCTTGCAGTTTGAAGCTTCCATCCTCGTGGTAATAATTCCAAATTGAGTCAAGTTCCCCTTCAGTATAGAGTCCTTTACTTTCAATTGAACCATCTTCGTAAGAGTATTCCCAATATCCGTCCTTCACTCCTTTGGAATAACTCCCGTTGACAAGGACCTTCCCTTTTTCCTGGAAGAGTAGGAAACTTCCTTCCTGAAGGTCTTGATCAAAAATGGCAATAGACGACAGAGAACCATTTCCAAAATATTGGATCATGGAATCCTGAAGCATTCCATTTTCAAAATTCAACCTCTTAGAAATCTTTCCAGAAGTGAAATAATACCTCCATTCACCTTCTTTTCTACCCTTTATTCTATTTCCTTCAGAGAACAAATTCCCTTCCTTGTCAAAGGTTCTAACCAGGGTGTCTCCACCTTGGCCAGGGATTCTTTGATCTATAATTTCTCCATTTGTAAAAAAGCGATTCTTTCGGTCTCCATACCTATCGGGATTCTGGGCAAATACAAATCCAGAAAGCATCCCCAACAAACCATATAGGGCTAAGACAACAAGTGGTCTCAATTGAATTGGAATCAACATGAATTAGGAGGTAAATTAAGCTTTAGCTTTTAAAATGTATGATATGGGTATCCAACAATTTGGGATTTCCCTACTCTTTTTGCTTTTAACCTTTTCTACCGAAATAATCTCCCAAGATCATGGAGCAAAAGCTTTTGGAATGGCCGGAGCATCCGCAGCCCTTCGAAACGAATTTGGTTTGTTCAACAATCCGGGTGCTATCCAATGCAAGGATAGCATCATCATGGCCTTGGGAAGTAATCTAAACCTAGCGATACCCGAATTTTCAAGGAGCTACTTTATTCTCGATAGAAAGAAAAACTGCTTGTCATACTCACTAGGGATGCAAAATCAGCTATTTACCCCGATCGGGACAAACGAAATTCGAGGGAGAATTGCTTATTCCTATTCGGATTTCTCCTACGGTCTGTCTCTTGGATTGACCAGGATCGATATGGGCACCTATGGATCCTGGTACCAGGCCCACTTTGCTATTGGAGGCATGGTAAGAATATCAAATATCAATGTTGGATTAGTAATTCATAATCCATTTTTTCAAGGAACCGAGTTAGGGGGAATCAAGGAAAAAAGTCCTACCCATATCCGTTCAGGAATCTCTTCAAGGTTTAGTTCAAAAAGCCAAGGTTTTCTGGAGATAGAAAAGGGATTAGGTTTTCCTTTGATCGCCAAGGTAGGTTTCAGTACAGAAATCAATCCAACATTTGGATTTCAAATGGGTATATCTAGCAAGCCTTTCAAGCAAAGTCTTGGATTTTACCTCAACTCTTCCTCATTTTCATTTCACTCGGGTTTTTCCTATTCAGCTATTCAGGGTTGGGCCAGCATGTTGGAGGTCAAATTGCCTCTGAAAATATCTGAAAAATGAGGTGGGCACTGTCCCTGGGCATATTCTTTTACCCTATTCTGATGTTCTCCCAGATAAATGAATCCGACTTTTTAGATAGGCAAAATTTTGACCAGGGCAACTCATTCAATCCAATTGGATTGGAAAATATGGAAGATCATTTATCCAAACGTCAAAATATAAACGGCTTAAGCAAGAAAAGCCCCAGGTTATTACCCTTAGAAAAATGGAACTCTTTACTGGACTATTTAGAAAATTATGGCCCGATCATTCATATGAATGAACTGGTTCAGGTAAAGGAATTGAATAAGGAAGATTTGGAATTACTTACAAAGCATTTCTACATTCCAGAAGGGCAAAACCTGGTAGAAAATTTGGGTTCCCTTAAGCGATCTGACCTAAGCTACCTCAGTATTAGATCTTTCTTTTTGACTCAAAAAAAGAAAGGATTTAATGTTTCACCTGAGAATGGTGGCTTTCATGGTTCTCCACTGGGCACAAGGATCAGGTTTTTAAGAAGAAAATATGGACAATACTCTTTTGGCCTCCTTTTAGACAAAGATCCGGGAGAAGGTCCTTCTAAAGGAGTTTTAAAAGAATTTCCAACGGATCATAACTCTTGGCATATCTTCTTTCAGACCAAAGGCATGCTAAAAAAGTTTATTCTAGGGGATTTTGCTTTCTCTTCTGGTGAAGGCCTGATATTCTCTCCCAGTTTTTATTTAGGAAAAGGCTCTGAGGTGATTTATAATGCAAAGGTTCCAGAGTCCGGGTTGAGGCCCAGCCTAAGTTCATCTGAAAATTTTGGACAAAGAGGTATAGGATTAGAACTGGAAAAAGGAAGCATAAACTCCACGGTATTTTATTCCAATAGAAAAAAAAATTCAACCATAATTATTCAGGATTCGGAGATCATTGGTTTTAGCTCCCTGGTTTCGTCAGGACTACATCGCAATCAATTAGAGAGACAAAAAAAAGCCAACATTAACGAATCAATTCTTGGTGCATCTTTGAGCGGAGAATTTCTCAGGAAAGACCTAAAGCTTTCTGTATCCGCTAAACACTTCAGTTATTCAATCGCTCAGATTCAAAATCTCTCCAATCCCCAACAAAAGATAAAGGAAGGAACTCTTATGGGGCTTTCACTTTCATTTTTTAGATCAGGAAATATGACATATGGTGAAATTGCTACTTCCCAAAATGGTGGTAAAGCAATTGCCCTTGGTAACATTTTTCATCTCGACAGATCCTGGACTTTTGGAATTCATTTCAGAAAATATGACCTAAGCTACTTAAACCCACAGGGAGTTTCTTTTCGGGAGGGAAATCAAAAAAATGGAGAACTAGGCTTATACTTTTCAATTAAGTGGATGCCGAATAAAAAACTAACGATCCAAACTTTCCTTGACCAGGCAACAATCCAACAATTCAACAAATCATTTACTGAACCATTATTAACTAGAGAGGCATTACTAAATATTAGTTATTGTCCTGAAAAACGAATGGATCTAAGGATTCTGAGTACCTACAAAGAGTCTGAAAGCCAGCTCAAATTTGAGAAATCCAGATCTTTTCGGAGTAGGGCTATTTTTCAAAGAGAAGTACAATTCTCTTTTAGGATTAGATCTTCACTTGAAACCAATTATTCCTTTGAAAAAGGAACTGGGCTAGGATATGGATTATCTCAGGAATTGATATTATACCGCAGAAAAGGAAGACTTTCGGGTATGATCGGCTTGTTCGATACACAAGCATCTGGCAAACCCGTATACTTCTTCGAGCAAAACGTTTTTAGGGAATACTTGATCCCATCTTATTCTGGCATTGGTGCCAGATATCTATTGCAGATAAAACTTAACGCAAGTGATTTGCTTTCCCTGTGGATTCGTATCGCCCATGCTGTATTTCTTAATAGAAATGAGATTGGTTCTTCTTGGGATGAAATAAATGGAAACAAAAAGACGGAACTAAAAGTCCTTTTGAAACTGAAGTTACCCTAATCTTCCGGCAAAATATTCAATTGTCCTATCGAGTCCCTCGTCTAACAAGATCTTAGGCTCCCAATTCAGTTTTTTCTTCGCCAGGGAAATATTGGGTTGTCTTTGCATTGGATCGTCCTTAGGAAGGGGCTTCTTAACGATCTTGGATCCAGTACCTGTCTTTTCTATTACCTTTTCGGCCAACTCGAGGATGGTGAACTCATTTGGATTACCAATATTGATGGGATAATGAAGATCCTCATTGCTATCCATCAACCTCATCATGCCATTTAGTAGATCATCAACATAACAAAAGCTCCTGGTCTGATCCCCCTCACCAAAAACGGTAATATCCTCACCTTTTAAGGCCTGCATTATAAAATTAGAAACCACCCTACCGTCATTCTCATCCATCCTCGGCCCATAGGTGTTGAATATCCTCATGACTCTGATATTGACATTGTTCTGCTGATGGTAGTTCAAGAATAGCGTCTCTGCACATCTTTTTCCCTCATCATAGCAAGAACGGGGACCAAAAGGGTTAACATGGCCCCAATAGTCTTCCTGTTGAGGATGCTCCTTTGGATCTCCATATACTTCGGAAGTGGAAGCCTGAAGTACTTTGGCTTTTACTCTTTTTGCTAGCCCGAGGCAATTTATTGCCCCCATTACTGAGGTCTTTACAGTTTTAATGGGGTTGTACTGGTAATGAATGGGAGAAGCTGGGCAGGCAAGGTTATAAATCTCATCTACCTCAAAGAAGAATGGATGAGTAACATCGTGACGAATCAACTCAAAATAGGGATTCCCAATCAGATGCCTTACATTTTCCTTTGAACCAGTGAAAAAGTTATCAAGGCAAACTACTTCGTCTCCTCTTTCCAACAAGCGGTCGCACAGATGACTCCCTAGAAAGCCTGCTCCACCTGTAACCAGAACTCTTTTTCTACGCATGTGTTTTGGCGTTTTGAAGACCTATACAATGGTATTCAAATCCGGTTTCCTTCATTTCTTCGGGGTCGTAAATGTTGCGGCCGTCAAAAATCAGTTTCTCGCTAAGCAACGATTCCACTTTGGCAAAATCGGGTGACCTGAATTCAGACCATTCTGTAACAATTGTAAGGAAGTCAGCACCTTCTAACGCATCATAAGGTGTAGAGCCATAAGTGACTCTGTCACCAAGACTTCTCTTCGCTTCTTCCATAGCCACCGGGTCATAAACATTGATCTTACAACCTTCCTCCAATAGTCTCTCGATCAAAACAAGAGATGGGGCCTCCCTCATATCATCAGTTTTTGGTTTGAAGGATAGCCCCCAAATAGCAACTTTTTTCCCTTTCAGATCATCGCCAAACCTTGCCTTCATTTTCTGAAAGAGAACGTTCTTTTGCCTTTGATTCACCTCCTCAACAGCTTTGAGAACCTTTAGGTCATAACTGAAGTCATCTCCTGTACTTATCAGGGCCTTTACATCCTTTGGAAAACAACTTCCACCATAGCCTACTCCAGGATAAATGAATTTATTTCCTATCCTGGGATCAGTCCCAATCCCTTTTCTGACCATATTGACATCAGCTCCCAGTAATTCGCACAGGTTTGCGATATCATTCATGAAACTGATCTTCGTAGCTAACATTGAATTGGCAGCATACTTGGTCATTTCCGCCGAAGGGATGTCCATCATGATCAATGGATGCCCATTCAAGGTAAAAGGATGATAAAGTTTTTGAAGGATCTTCATGGCCCTGTCGGACTCTACTCCAATCACAATTCTATCAGGCTTGAGAAAATCCTGAACAGCCGCACCTTCTTTCAGGAATTCAGGGTTTGAAGCCACATCATATTCAATATTGGAATTTCTCTTTGAAAGGGCTGATTTAATTTCGTCTCTAACCTTCTTAGCTGTCCCTACTGGAACGGTACTTTTTGTAACGACCACAAGGTAGTCGTTCATATTTTCCCCAATTTCCCTGGCAACTCCCAGAACATGCTTTAGATCCGCACTACCGTCTTCATCAGGCGGAGTACCCACGGCAATAAAAGCGACATCAGAATCCTGGATGCTCGCCGCAAGATCAGTCGAAAAATTTAGTCTACCATTTTCTAAGTTCCTCAGAACCATTTCTTTAAGACCAGGTTCGTAAATTGGAAGTATGCCTTGTTTCAGGTTTTCGATCTTGGTCTGATCGATATCAATACAGGTTACTTCAAGTCCCACTTCTGAGAAACAGGTTCCCGTTACCAAGCCAACATATCCAGTTCCAACAATGGAAATTTTCATCTATTAATGGGTTAGAGTTTTAAGGCCGCAAATATAAGGAGAAGGGCCTGTTTTTAAGCCGAGGGGATTACAAAATGTATTGGCTTAAGTCTTTATTTTCCACCATCTTGGCTAATTTATCTTCAACCATTTCCGGGGTCACATCGATTTTCGATCCGGGGGTAATGTTATCAGGTACTTCGAACATAATCTCATTAAGCAGACTACTCATAACAGTATGCAACCTCCTCGCCCCTATGTTCTCAATCTCGTCATTGATCCTGAATGCCATATGAGCAATTTTTTCCAGTGCTTTATCTGAAAATTCAATGCTCACGTCCTCAGCTGCCAATAAGGCTTGATATTGTTTAGTAAGAGCATTTTTTGGGGTTTTTAGAATCCTGAAAAAGTCTTTTTCAGTAAGATTTTCCAGCTCAACCCTGATTGGGAATCTTCCCTGAAGTTCTGGAATAAGGTCTGAAGGTTTTGAAACATGAAAGGCTCCAGCGGCAATGAAAAGGATGTGATCGGTCTTTACAATTCCAAATTTGGTATTCACCGTACTTCCTTCAACTATGGGCAATAGATCTCTTTGAACCCCTTCTCGACTCACATCCGGCCCCCCTTGTTGATTCGACCTGCCGGCGACCTTGTCAATCTCATCAATAAATATTATCCCAAGGTTTTCAACCCTCTTGATAGACTCCTCTTTTACTTCTTCCATATCGATGAGCCTATTCATTTCTTCCTCCACCAAGATTTTTCTTGCATCCTTAATACTCACCTTCCTCTTTTTTGATTTCTTAGGCATCATCCCTGAGATCATTTCCTGAATGTTCATCATGGAAACCTCATCGACACCTCCACCAACAAATCCAACCCCTGGCATTCCAGGGTTATTTACATCTATTTCAACCTTCCTGTCTTCAAGCTCTCTGTTCTTTAATTTTTCCCTGAATCTCTCCCGGGTTTTCTCATTTAAATCTTTATCAGATTCTTCGCTTCCTTCTGCAGGGTTGCTTGAAACCACTTCGAATCCAGCCGTTTGTGGAACCGGGGGAATGAGAATATCAAGGATCTTCTCTTCCACCGTTTCTTCCGCTTTTTCCCTTAAGTCTTTCTTTTTCTCCTCTTCGACCATCTTAACGCCCTGACCTACAAGGTCCCTCACCATGCTTTCAACATCTCTTCCCACATAGCCAACCTCCGTGAATTTGGAAGCTTCCACTTTGGTGAATGGTGCTCTGGCAATATCAGCCAATCTCCTTGCTATCTCAGTCTTTCCAACACCCGTAGCTCCGATCATTAAAATATTATTAGGGACTATATCCTTTTGGATATCCTCAGGAGACCTTAATCTCCTCCACCTGTTTCTTAAGGCAATGGCCACATTTCTTTTAGCATCATTTTGCCCAATGATGTATTTGTCAAGTTCTTTAACGATTTCCTTTGGGGAAAAAAAATCTTTATTGATCATATTAATTGCTTAGATCCTTTTTTAGTATCCTATTCATGTTCAACTGGAGAGTGAACATATTCCTGCCTCCATGGATATGGTAGAAAGACCTTGAATATTCCAATTGAAGTGATTTAACCCTTAACATAAAACCAAGGGAAAAACCAGAAAAAGCAGCTCTTTCATCAACCTTTAATTGAGCTCTTCTAAGGTGATTGTATCCAAATCGGATATTGAAATTTTTGCTCATGATCATCTCACCTCCAATCACAAAATGAGATGCTATCTTATCAAAAGTGCTTTTTTCCTCAGCCACCTCATTGCCATTTTGATCCAGTTGAGTTGAGGTATTCGGATCCAGGTAAACAATATCATACTTATATAAGCTATGGGCTGTCACAGAGAACCTAAAAGGCATATGCTCGGGTTTAAAACTTGTTCCTATCTGTATATCGAATGGCATTGTATAATCCTGATGCTCATGGTACAGATCGAAGGGAAACCCAATATTGAAAAAGCTCATTCCGATAACCCAGTCTTTTTCAGGATGTGAGAATTGTCCTCCGATATCCAGAAACAATCCACTTGCATTATAGCTGTCGATCCTGCTACTCGCATATTTTATGGTCCCGCCAATTGAAAATGGTTCCAATGGATAGCTGTATGAAACCCCTGCATAAAAACTTCTGGGGGAAAATTCACCTAGATCGTTTCCAGCATCATCCTTGGCCTGAATGGATCCATAGTCGGTATAATTTAAGCCTCCACTCCATACCCCTGTTTTCGACTCTTCCAAGGAAAAACTCAACATGTAATTGTTTATCCCTCCATAGTATGGAAAGAACGAAAAAGAAGCCCACTGAGTCCGGTCCAGGGTCATAGAGGCAGGGTTATTCCAAAACGAATTCACATCCCTACCCCTATCTGATATCAATTCACCTCCAAGTGCTTCCAGCTTGGCATACTTCCTAAAATTCAAAAAGGTAAAATCCTGAGTTCCTCCAGTTTGGGAAAAAGCTGAAACTGATGAGAGAAGGAAAAGAAAAAGTAGTTTTCTATACATCGTTATGCCAACGAATAACTCAAAGTAAAATTTGAATTATTCTCCAAGCGAAAATACTACTGGATCCTTAACTTTTTTCTTAAGCAACGCCAAATCCAAAACATCGGATGCTCTTTCTACATAGTGGATGCTCAATCCCTTGATAAGATCCTTTTCGATCTCTTCAATATCCCTTTGATTTTTCTTACTCATAATCAGAGTCTTCAAACCAGCTCTTTTTGCCGCAAGGATTTTTTCTTTAATTCCTCCCACTGGCAAAACCTTTCCACTTAAGGTTATCTCGCCCGTCATACCTAACTTGCTTTTCACCTTTCTTTGAGTAAAAAGTGACGCTAGTGCTGTAAGCATGGTAATTCCCGCAGAAGGACCATCCTTTGGAACGGCCCCTGCCGGGACGTGAAGGTGGACATCATATCTCTCAAATATCTTTTGAGGAATATCTAATGAATCACAATTAGCCTTAATAAAACTTAGAGCCGCCATGGCTGATTCCTTCATTACATCGCCAAGTTGTCCTGATAAAGTGAGTTTTCCTTTACCCTGGCTTAAGATGGATTCAATTGTAAGGATCTCGCCCCCAAAGCGGGTCCAGGCCAAGCCCGTGACCACACCGGCGATCTCGTTCTCCTCATAGGCATCCGATTCAAAATGCGGGACTCCCAAAACATTTCTCACCTCTTCAGGGCTGATATTGGTACTGTATTTTTCCTCAGATGCAACCTTTTTGGCCACACTTCTACAAATCTGTCCAATCTTCCTTTCGAGATCTCTTACCCCACTCTCCTTCGTGAAACCTTCAATGATCTTTTGCAAAGACTTAGTGCTCAAATTCAAATCTGAAGCCTTTAAGCCATGCTCTTTCCTTTGTTTCGGGATTAGGTGTTTTTTAGCAATCTGGATTTTTTCTTCCAAAGTATAGCCATTGATCTCAATGATCTCCATTCTATCTCTAAGAGCCGGCTGAATAGTTTCAAGGGAATTAGATGTAGCTATGAACAATACCTTTGAAAGGTCATATTCGACTTCCAAATAATTGTCAACAAAGGTTGGGTTCTGCTCCGGGTCTAAAACCTCAAGCAAAGCTGAACTTGGATCTCCCCTGAAGTCTGAGCCGACCTTATCGATCTCATCAAGCACAAAGACTGGATTCGTTGATTTTGACTTTTTGATATTCTGGATAACACGTCCAGGCATAGCACCTACATAAGTTTTCCTATGACCTCTGATCTCAGCTTCGTCTCGGACCCCTCCGAGCGACATTCGGACATATCTACGGCCAAGTGCAGAAGCTATTGACTTACCAAGAGAGGTCTTTCCAACTCCAGGAGGGCCGTAAAAACAAAGAATAGGAGCTTTTAGATCTGATTTGAGCTTAAGAACAGCCAAATATTCAATTATCCTATCCTTAACCTTTTCCAGCCCATAATGATCTGCGTCTAATACTTTCCTAGCGTTCTTTAGGTCAAGATTATCAACTGAGGCCTCTGACCAGGGCAGCTCCAGCATCAGCTCCACATAGTTCATCATGACAGGATACTCAGCAGAAGCTGGATTAACACGGGCCAGTTTATCTAGCTCTTTATTGAAATGCTCCTTAACTGACACAGGCCATTTCTTCTTTTCTCCTTCCTCTCTGAACCTTTCAATCTCCTTTTCAGGCGAATCATATCCTAACTCATCCTGAAGGACCTTCATCTGTTGCCTAAGAAGGTAATCCCTTTGTTGCTGATCAATGTCGGTAGAAACTTTGCTTTGGATCTCGTTTTTCAGTTCCAGCATTTGGATCTCCTTCAACATGATCTCAAGCAATTTGGTAGCCCTTTCCTCCACCGTAGCAAATTCCAATAACTTTTGCTTTTCCTTCAGGTCAACGTTGACATTAGAACAAAGGAAATGGATCAGGAAAAGAGGGTTATCTATGTTATCCAGAGCCATTTGTGCCTCCTGAGGGATCTCAGGATTTATCTTCAAAATAGTGTTGGCCGCATCCTGGATAGACTGCATCAAAGCATTTAATTCCTTTCCTGGCTTAGGAGGAAATACATCATTCAATAATTGATATCCAGCTACCAAATAAGGATCTCTTTGGATCTCTCTTCCGATTTCAAATCGGCTTCTTCCGCGAATAATAATGGTTGTATTTCCATCAGGCATTACCAACATTTTTACGATCCTGGCAATGGTTCCGGTGTTATAAAGATCCTTTAATTCAGGATCATCGGTCTTTACATTTCGCTGGCTTACAACTCCAACAATTCTGTTTTTCTTGTATACTTCCTTTACAAGTTTTATTGATTTTGCCCTGCCAACGGTTATTGGGATTACCATTCCGGGAAACAGTACGGTGTTTCTTAGAGGAAGAATAGGGATTTCACCAGGAAGGTCGGCCAATTCTTTTTCATCTCCATCTTCCGGTGCGATCAAGGGAATTAGGTCTCCGGAATCCTCTTCAAATTCTGGAAGAAGGTATTTGTTGGTCAAAAAGTCATCCTTTCTGTTCATTGGCTAATTATTATGTCACTTTGACACATGAAATCTCAGATATTACTGAGCGGGGCTTTAATATTGTAATTAGCTTTAATGGGGCAATTGATATGCCAATTCCCAGTGTATTTTTACAAATGGCAAGAAAGCTTAATATTGAAGAAATAAAATAAAGAATTGAGGCCCTTCTCCCAGTTTGGAAAAATATCCATCCCTCTTATCTGCCTTCTTATCTTCGGTTTAGGCCTGATCCCCAATGATTCCTTCGGTCGGAAAAAGAAAAAAGAAATTGAAAACATTCCTAATGAATTCATTTTCCCCTATGTCTTCGAGTACGATTATTACGAAGATGCCAGTGAGATCAAACGAATAAATAAATACCAGCGCAAAGGGAAAACTGAAAAACTCCTTAGATCCCTCGAGAGGTATATTTCAAATTTTGGCGTTCAAAATTTTTACAGAGACCTAAATATGTTGTGGATTCTTGGGCAATTGTATGAAGGATTAGGGCAGCTCGAAAACGCAAAAAATGCTTATAGATTGGTTCTAAAGCATACAAATGCCAAAACCGAAAAGATCAAACTTCATTATGATTCTTTAAGCTTCCAGGAGGAAGAGATCTTTGTTCCAATAAAATATTATTTCACCATGGTGGGCTCAGAAGATCTTGTGGATACTCTTTATGGTGCAGAGATTTACGAGAATATGGGGTCGGATATTAATTCCAATGCAGCGGACTATGGACCTGCACTGAATTTCGAGGCGGACCATATGATCTTTACTTCCACTAGAAATACTGTCTTTGAATTTCTTAAGCTCAGGCCGAACGAAGACCTTTTCGAATCCCCTAAATGGGATGGTGAGTGGACATACGCGGAACCTTTGGAGTCTATAAATACTCCCTACAATGAAGGATCTCCTTACTTATCTCGTGATGGTAAGACCCTTTTCTTTTCAAGGTGCAATTGCCCGAGCTGCTATGGAGATTGCGATCTTTTTTATTCGGTACAAAAGGAAGACTCCACCTGGGAAAAAGGAAAAAATTTAGGACCCATTATTAACGGTAAGGCTTGGGAGTCCCAGCCAACGCTTTCAACCGGTGAAGACACTCTTTATTTTTCATCTGATAGGCTAGGAGGTTTTGGTTTGGCTGACCTTTACTTTTCAGTGAAAAGGGTAGACGGTTCCTGGGGAACTCCAAAAAATCTAGGGCCCAAGATCAATACAAGAGCAAATGAAGTAAGCCCTTTCTACCACCCAACTCAATCTGTTCTGTATTTCAGCTCCAATGGGCAGATAGTAAATTTTGGAAGCTACGACCTTTTCAAAACAGAGAGAGCTGGGAATCATGATTTTTCAGAGCCCCTTAACCTAGGTCCTCTTGTAAATGGACCAGGTAGTGAATACTATTTCACTATGGATTCAAAGTCAGAATTCTTGTACTATGCGAGATCAGAGGAAACCGACCTTGAAAATCTTGATCTTTACTCTTTTCCTCTTCCTATGCGAGCCCAACCACTTGCCAAGACCAGGTTCCAGGGGAAAGTGGTTGACACTGCCTCAGGACAACCTATGAGGGGAATTGTTTCAATTATAGACCTGGATAAAGGGATAGATATTGCTCCAAAATATTTACGAGAAGACGGAACTTTTGAATTTGATCTAATAAATAATAACTCCTACCTGCTGATAATCCAGGGTGAGAATTTCTTTAGAATAGAAGAGATCTTTACACTTGACGGATCTGAAGAAAAGATCTATTCCGCTTCTCCGATCTCGAGCAAATTGAAATTTCAATCCATAGAATTTCATCCTGGCGAAGCAAAGATTCTGGAACAAATGGAAGAAGATATTTGGAAGGTTATCGAATTCCTTTTAGATCACCCGGATTTCAAATTGACCATCTCAGGACACACGGATTCTCAAGGGGATTCAGAAGCAAACCACCAATTATCTCAAGCCAGGGCTGGTGCCATTAGGAAATTCATTCTAGAAAATGGCAGAATAGAACCCTCAAGAGTAACAGCGATAGGTTATGGATTTGATAAACCCATTGTTCCCGATGAACAAACAGACGAAGACCGAGGCTTAAACCGAAGAGTAGAATTCGATATTCACCGTGATTAGGTGAACAGCTTCAATATATCATTGAATATCACAAAGGCCATTAACATCAGAAGTATGGCCATACCGGTCTTTTGAGCTATTTCCATTGCCCTCAATGGAAGGGTTTTTCCTGATATCATTTCTATCAAAAGGAAAAAAACATGGCCACCATCCAATGCAGGAATTGGCAATAAATTCATGAAAGCAAGGATAAGGCTTAAAAGACCTGTTATATACCAGAATTTCTTCCAGATCCATGTGCCTCCAAAATAAGTGGCAATCCCTATCGGACCTGAAACAGCTTGTGAGGCAGGTATCTCCCCAAAAAGGATCTTTTTAAAGCCCTTAATATTATCAGCTAATACTCTGAATGATTGGTTGTACCCTTCTGGAAAAGAGGCAAAGAATCCGTAGCTTTTGAGAGATCTCTCAAGATCTCCTTCAAAGGAAAATCCAATGGTTCCAGCTTCAGTAACGGGAATATTAAGGCTAATATTTTCTCCCCCCCTATCGATAACAAAATTTGCTTCTTGGCCTTTTAGGGTTTGCATGGTCACAAGGAAATCTTGAATGTAATTGGCGGGTTCGCCATTGATCGAAATAAATCGATCTCCATTTTGCAACCCACCCTTATCCGCATTAGAGCCCGGTGTAACCTGGTTTACATAAAAACCTTCAAGCGCATCTGCAAAAGGTTCTTCTTTCTTTCCGATCTTTTCTGATAATAGGCCAGATGGTGCTTTCAATACCATCCTTTTACCATCTCGCTCGATTGTTACCTCAGGATTATCCTCGATCAAGAATGAACCTGATTGAACATCAGCGAAGTCCTCAAAGTCGTCTCCATTGAGCTCAAGGATCTTGTCTCCTCTTTGAAGACCCATTTTTTCGGCGGTGGAATATGGGTAGATCCCGTAGGTATTGGCTTGTTCTTTATCCAGGTAGTTCTTACCGTAGAAAAAGCTGATCATAGCAAAAATCACAATCCCCGTGATCACGTTCATAATGATCCCTCCCAACATCACAATCAGCCTTTGCCAGGCTGGCTTGGCTCTGAACTCCCAGGGCTCAGGCTCTTTTCCTAATTCCTTTACATCAAGGGACTCATCCACCATCCCTGAGATTTTTACAAATCCACCCAGAGGAATGGCACCAAGGGAATATTCTGTTTCTCCCCAAGTGAATCCAAAGATCTTAGGAGGAAATCCAATTGAATATTTTTCAACACGCATTCCAAAGATCTTCGCGGCTATCAGATGCCCGAATTCATGTATCCCTACCAGTATCGAAAGGCCCAGTATCAGCTGAGCCGCCATAATTATTCCGTCCATCTACCTAATAAATTCTTTTGCCAATTCCCTTGTTTCCGCATCTGTTTCAAAGAGATCTTCAAGATTTGGATTTGCCTGGAACTCTATTTTTTCCATGCATTTTTCGATCAGATCTGAAATTCCAGGAAAAGAAATCTTGCCTCCCAAAAAACCTTCAACAGCTATTTCATTGGAGGCGTTCAAAACACAGGGCAAATTTCCACCTTTTTTCATTGCTTCAAAAGCCAAATCCAAATTTCGAAAGGTTTTTATGTCCGGTGGTTCAAAATCCAGTTGGAAGGGGTTCCCAAAGCTCATGTCCGCGTAATTTCCTTGAATCCTTTCAGGATATGCGAGTGCATATTGAATGGGTAAACGCATATCCGGTTTACCCAATTGTGCTTTGATAGAACCGTCTTTAAATTCTACCATAGAATGAATAATAGATTGAGGATGAACTACAATCTCTATCTCATCTGATTCAAGGTCAAATAACCATTTTGCCTCAATGGCTTCCAGACCTTTATTCATCAAACTGGCTGAATCAATGGTGATCTTGGCTCCCATATCCCAATTCGGATGTTTAAGAGCCTTTTCCGGAGTGACTTCAGAGATCATTTTTGAGTCAAAACCCCTGAACGGCCCTCCGGAGGCAGTTAAAATGATCCTTCTAAGCTCATTTCTTTTTTCCCCAACCAGGCATTGAAAAATTGCCGAATGCTCGGAGTCTACGGGTATCATTTCAACCCCATATTCTTTACAAAGGCCGGTTATTAGATTTCCTCCTACTACCAGGGTTTCTTTGTTTGCAAGGGCAATGTTCTTTCCAGCTCTAATAGCCCTAACTGTCGGATCCAAACCAGAGAAGCCAACCATTGCGGTTAGTACTATTTCAGAATCAGGGTCTTCAGCTAAGGTCCTTAACCCTTCTGAGTCAAAAAGAACTTCAACATCCGATCCTTCCAATGAATTTTTTGCTTGGACATACGCAGCTTCATCGCTAAGACAAACATATTTGGGGCTGAACTCCTTCGCCTGATCAACAAGTTTTTCCCAATTCCGATTTGCCGAAAGACCACATATTTTAAACAAACCAGGGTTATCCCGAACCACTTCAAGAGTCTGAACACCAATGCTCCCCGTTGAGCCTAAGACAGTAATATTTTTCAATTTGAATTGGTTTTGTACTCAGACAATCCATCAGCAAAGCTTCTGTCATTAGCTAATCTGGGAACCTTATTTTGCCCCCCTAATTTCCCTTTACTTTTCATATAAGAACGAAATGCTCCTTCCTCCAGGCTAATTACCTTCAGTGGGCGTAAAATGTTTCCCTGGATAAGATCCTTGTAATAAGAGTTAAAGCTCTGAAGTGATTCATCAAGTGAATTCTTAAATCCCTCCATGTTTTCGGGCATGACTGCAAACTCCACCATCCACTCATGACTTGATTTTCCCTTTTCAGGATTAACTTCTGGGGCAACCGTAAATTCTGTCACCCTGGCTTCCGGGTAATCATTTAAAGCCTTTTTCATTGCTCTTTCCACTTCCTCACCAATTACGTGCTCCCCAAAAGCAGAAATAAAATGTTTCACCCTTCCGGTAACAAGCAAGCGGTAAGGATCTTTCGAGACAAACTTGACTGTATCCCCGATGGAATATGCCCATAAACCTGCATTGCTTGTCAGTACAAGAGCATATTGTTTGTCCAGCTCCACATCCAACAAGCTTAATCGGTTTGGATTTTCATTATGATATTCTTCCAAGGGGATAAATTCGAAGAAAATGCCACTATCAATGTTTAACAATAGCCCTTCATTCTGTTGGGTATCCTGAAAGGCAAAAAATCCCTCTGAAGCAGGAAAGGTTTCCAAGGTATCAACCTTTTTCCCAATGGAATCATATAATTTTTTTGAGTAAGGCTCAAAGTTTACACCTCCATGAACGAACAGAGAAAATTGCGGGAACAAATCAGATATCGGCCTATCGAATTTTTCAATCAACTGGTCAAAATACATCTGAACCCAAGGGGGAATACCAGAGATCAGTGTCATTTTTTTGTCCGAAGTTTCCTTTACAATCATGCCCAACTTTTGCTCCCAGTCTTCTATCACATTGGTTTCGTAACTCGGTAATTGATTGGATCGGAGATATCCCGGAACATGATGATTAACTATGCCACTTAGTCGTCCCGTTGGAATACCGGCGGTTTCTTCAAGTTCAGGACTTCCGGATAAGAAGATCATATTCCCATCCAAAAAGGAAGAATTTCCACTATCAGCTATATAACTTAATAGGGCATCCCTGGCAGTATTGATATGGTTGCCAATTGAGTTTTTTGTAATAGGAATATACTTTGATCCAGATGTGGTACCAGAGGTTTTTGCAAAATATATGGGCTTGCCTGGCCAAAGAATGTTTTCTTTCCCGCTAACTACCTGGTCGAAATAATCTTTCCTTCCTTCATAATCCTGAACAGATATCCTTTTCGCGAAATCCTTTGGCGTACGGATCTCTTTGAAATTATGATCCTGCCCGATCTTGGTTCTTCTTCCTTCTGAAATGAGGCTTTCAAATATTCTGGATTGGTAAAACCATGGGTTCTTGGCCCATTTCCTATGGTTCTTTTTAACCATAGAGGCCCAAGGCTTTGAAAGTAAACTCTTTAATCCCATGAATTTCCCGGAAGGTATTGACGGATTTCTGCTCTCCTTTTAATTTTCGAACAGAAAAGGGGCAAATTAAATGAAAAAAGGACTTGTTTTTCTTTCGTTGGGAATATTTGGAGGGATATTAGGTGCCTTCCTATGGATCCGTGTTTTTTGGGAACAACCTTCCTATAGCCAAGAGATCTATCAGGATAATTTCCTGGAAACCAATAACTCAACGTATAACCCTCCTTCAAGGATGATCCCGTTGAATTCCGACGAGTTTGTTGGAGCATCGAAAAAAAGCACTCAAAGTGTAGTCTACATCAAAACCATTGTTTCTCAAGGATATGAATCAATGTCCCTTTTGGATTGGTTCTTTTATGGGAATCCCAGGCAGGCCCAAAAAGTGATTAGCTCTGGGTCTGGGGTCATTTACAAGGCGGACGGTTATATAATCACCAACAACCATGTTATCGAGCAGGCCCAGGAAATTGAGGTTGTTATTGGCAAAAGAACCTTTCAAGCAGAACTGGTAGGAACGGATCCTAGCACCGACATGGCAGTGATCAAGGTTAATGAAGCCAATCTAAGGGCCATTCCAATCGGAAGTTCAAGTGATCTTGAAGTTGGAGAATGGGTTTTGGCCATTGGAAATCCTTTCAATCTGACTTCTACCGTCACCGCGGGCATAGTAAGCGCAAAGGGAAGAAATCTAAATAGGCTATCAAGTAATTTCCCAATTGATTATTTCATCCAAACTGATGCAGCCATCAACCCTGGAAATTCCGGTGGTGCTTTGGTAAATGCAAACGGTGAGCTTGTTGGAATTAATACCGCGATACTTTCTCCTTCTGGAGCATTCTCTGGTTATGGGTTCGCAGTGCCCGTTGACATAGCAAAAAAAGTGGCTGATGATATTATTCTATATGGAAGAGTCCAAAAGGCAGAACTAGGAATAGATGTGATGGAGATCGATGATAAGGTGGCCAAAAAGCTTGACTTGGAGAGTTATGAAGGCGTCATAGTATCTGATGTCTTTGAGGGTATGGCAGGTGAAAGCTCCGGCATCCAGGCAGGAGATGTTATAGTTGGTATCAATGGAAGGCCAGTTGATTCCAAGCCAGAGTACGATGAACAGCTCGCCTATTTCCGCCCTGGGGATGAGATCAACATAAATCTTAAAAGAAATGACCAGGCTAAAATGGTGAAAGCCACATTGACCAATGCCAGTGGAACCACAGATATTGTGGTAAAGGAATTAATTGACTCGGATAAGCTTGGGGTGGTTTTTGAAAAGCTTAGCCCAACAGAATTGAATCAACTTAGGATCAGTTCAGGGTTTAGGGTTGAGGAAGTTCGAGATGGAATCATTGAGGAATTAGGCATAGAGACTGGCTTTATTATCACTTCAATCAATGGCTACAAGATCAAAGAAGTAATCGATATTGAAAAGATCCTCACTAAGACAAGAGGTAGAGTACGGATAGAAGGGCTAAACAAAAATGGAGTTAGGGGTTATTATTCCTATTACTTTTAATCGACCCCGATCATAACAAATGCACCCCAGAAAATCGGGTCTTTGTATTCATTCTTCATTTCCCTTTTGGCGGCAATAAATGATTTCCTTTTATCGCCTGTTTCATTCCATTTTTCATAGAATTTCAACATCAGTTTCTGGGTGGCTTCATCAGATACTTTAAAAAGGGACATGATCACAGTTCGTGCTCCAGCCACTATCAAGGATCTTTGCAGACCATAGACTCCCTCTCCTTCCCCAATATCTCCCCTACCAGTTTCACAAGCACTTAGAACAACAAGGTCCGTTTTCTCCATACTTAAATTCATAGCCTCATAAGCTGTAAGCAAGCCATCTTCTTTATTAAAATTCATGGGTTGCTCGTTTGCAAGAATGTCGCCTCCATAGTTCATAACCAACCCTGATTTCAATAAGGTATTATCAAATGCAGGCCTTAAACCCATCTCCTTTAAGGTTTCTTCTTTTTGGTCTACCTTCTCTTTTTCAACAAAGAAACCATGAGTCGCTATATGGAATACCTTAGGATTTTTTAAAGACTTGACCATCTTTTCAGTAGCATTCATTTGAATGTAAGAATCTGTTTTCCAGCCCTTCTTGTCTAAAAAACTTCCAAGGTCCTTAACCTCTTTCTCCGCTCCTGGCAAGGGAGCAAGGTTCCCCTTTTTCTCATGCTGGAATACCGGGTTCCCAAACAAAGCAGCAACATCTCGGGTGTTTAGTTTTTCTAGCCCCTCTCTTTTGGTAAGGACCTTGGTATTTGAAACAAGAACAAGGTCTCTTCCATCAATCACATACTTTCCGTCCGGTCTTTTGAGCGTTTCTAGATTGATTTGGTTGTATACTCCGTCAAGAGATAGATAAACGGTGGTGATTTCCGGACCCAAGGTCTCATCTATTGGTTGCCAAAAGACCTTGTAGGACTGGGGATCTGAGATTTTAAATTTTACCCTGTTCCGATATCCCTTGAAAAACTTGGTTTCCATTTTTGCCCCATCCTTGAGAAGAACCAATTCCGGTTCTCCTTTAACCTTTGGATGAACGATGTAAGCCGCATAGAATACGGAATCTGTGAATTTATTTTCAAATTTTCTGAAGCGGACAATCTCAACGGCAGCCTCATTATCCTCAAGAGATTTCCTAACTTCCTTCCAATCAAATAATTTATTAGAGTTAGATTCAGCAAACAATTCTGACAAGGCTCCAAGCTCTTTTTCCAGGTTTTCAACGGATTCAGAAAGGTCCTCAAGGTCAATACCATTTTCTTCAAGTTCTTCTCCATTCATCCCAACAGCTTCGGTAAACTGTTCTTTTTTCTCAAGCCAATCCTGGTATTTGGCAATCAAGGTGGTATTTCCACTATTAAGGATACTCTTCCTAACCTTAATTGAACTGTTCAAAAGCAGGGCCTTTGTATTTAGGGCATAATCATATGCATCCTCAAGAAGTCTAGGATACTTCTCTTTATTTAGGCAGGCAACAGTATTGAAAAATTCAAAGTCAGGCCTTACCATGGTCCAATATTTATTCTTCTCTCTTTCACTTAGTGACGGGAAGAATTTTTCGATGTATTCGAGGTATTTTCCGGTGGTCTCCTCAAGCAGATCTACACAGCTTTTGATATCCCCCTCAACATAATAAACCCTTGCAAGCTTACCTCTGTGTTTTACATACAAGGGATGGTTCTCATTAAAAAGCTTTGCAAAGATCTCCGTGGCACTTTTGTATTGGGACTCTGCCCCCTCAAGATCTCCCTTCTCCATAAAAAGATCTCCTCTTATCCCTGCGATCTCCCCTGCTTCAAGACTCTTTTTTCCCAAGGCAGTTGTCCAGATATCATAAGCTTCTTCCAAAAAAGGTTCTGCTCTCTCCGGTTTGTCTTCATAGATGTAGAAGATAGCGGATTCTGTTAAGATCAAGGCATAGGCAGGGCTGGCATCTCCAACCACATTGAGTGCTGTAGTTCTTGCATCCTCAAGGTCCTTCTCGATAACCGATTTTGGTCTTTTGTTTATCTGGTAATCAATCAGAGCCAGGTCAGCTAAAGAGGTAGCGGTAGAAAGATGCTCATCCCCTAGCTTTTCCTTTTGAATGTCAAGAATGAACTTTCCAACATTACTGGCTACTTCAAAATCCCCTTTCTCCTCAAAGATTCTTCTTCCTACTTCCAAGGACTGAGTATGCTTTAAAGATTTTTGGCCAAATGACCTTTCGCTTAGGTTTTCCGCAAGGCGATAAAAGTGTTCCGCACTGTTGAAGTCTCCATCAATAAGCTGGAGGAGTGCTTTGTTATTGTATGCGGGGATTAATAACCTCGTTCGAGGCCCTAACCTTTCCTCCAGGTCTTTAATCTGGTTGTCGGTGATCTTGGAAGCTTCCCCATAACTACCAGTAAGGATCATTAATCTGGCCAATACGTCAACTCTTGTTTCAAGAAGATAGAATGGATCTTTACCATAGGCCTTATTCCCGAAACGAATAGCTCTTTTATAGTCTTTCTTGGCTTCAGAATAATTTCCAAGAATCTGATCCAATTCGCCTTTTACAAGATTCAGTTCGGCAAAACCATATGTTTTCTCTTCGCCCAATTCATCGTAGAGAATCCTCGCAGCTTCAAGGGTTTCCACTCCTTTTTTTACTTCACCCGCTCTAAAAAGATATTTGGAGTATTCTGTTAATATCCTTCCGTAGGCAACATCCTTCCAGCCATTTCGATCGTAGTAAGCTTTCACCGTTTCAATTGAATCAAGAATTCTGGGATACTCATCTTTTAGGTCCAGATAATTGAAATATTGAAACAGAAAGTCCAGGTACCTATCGTGACTATAAACCCAATGTCCTTTAAGACCATTGGAAAAACCGTCCTCAAACATGATTGCAGCAGTATCAAGTCCATTGGTATGATTCATGTAAAAATTCGCAAGGTCAAAACCAGATCTGTGATAGATGGGTGAATCTTCTCCATATAATTTCTTGCAAGCTGTTCTATATCTGACCATTGACTTTAAGGCAGAGACATATCGCTCATCCTTGAGACGAGCACGATATAGATACTCTTCAATCTTGACCCTCTCAGGGTGAGCGTTTGGAACAACCACGGTATCGGAAAGTAGCTGAAGGAATTGCCTGTCTGCAGCGGTGATCCTTCCCTCAAACAGATCCTTGAGTGCCCAAAGGAGTTTTACCTTATTGCGGTAATAATTTTTGTACCGGTAGGAAAGCCCAAAGGAGTTTTCCAATTCCTTGATATATGTTGAAGCAAATGGGGCTTGATCATTATAGAAAAGGTTAACAGCAACCTTTTCGTATCCTTCAAAATATTGTTTACTCAATTTCGAATAAGTATCCTTTCCACCGTTGCGACATGCATCAAGATAATTTTCCCATTCTTTGTAAGCCTTTTTTGGCTCACCCAATCCTTCATAACAAAGACCTCTCAGACCTAATAAATCAACATATTCATTAGAGGCTTTTGAGATCTCTCGTGTAAGCCTTTTCCGATAACCTTCAATTGAATCCAAGGCACGATGATATTGGCCTCTCTTGAGATAAAGCAGAGATCGGGTATTTAAAGCCTGATAAAACAAAAACTTCCTTTTGGCGACCTCGGTCTTATCCAGTTTTACCCATTTTACTTTCCCCTTTCGTGGGTCTCTTTCCTCAATTTTCGTAACCTTGGAATTTTCAAAGTATTGAACCAATTCATCAGCTGTGGTTTCCTGACCAGCTAAATATCCATGGTGAATGTCATTCTTTAGCTTCTTTAAACGGAGTTGATTCTCCCAATAAAAATTCTTTTCCGGAAGATTTCGCAGGACAACTAGAGCCTTTTCTATGGCTGGAGTGGATTGCCTGAAATCGCCATAATCAAAATAGAAGTCAAAGAGATATTCATAGGCTCTTACCTCCTCCATGCTTTCGTTTTGAAGATGGTCCTCGACGAGATTTTCACCCAAATCCCTAGCCTTTTTCATGGAGGGGATTTCAGCTGCTAAAGCATGATATTTCGCTTTTCTTAAATAGGCAAATGCAAGGTCCTGATTTTGGGTAAGACTTTTCTTTTGAATTTTTTCAATCAGCTTATCAATCTCTTTGATCGCTTTGAAGTAGTAGCCGGTTCTATATAGTTCCTCTGCTTTATCATAGGACTTTTTAAATGGGTCTTTAGCAAGGGCGGAGATTGAAAGCCCCAAAAAGAATAATGTGATCGTTAGTCTGGTCGCACTCATAGCCTAAAGGGAATTTGGTTCAATTTAGAAATAAACCATACAAATTACATGGGTGGTTTCAGGTCCTTTTGAACCTTTCAAAAAGATCATTTATAATCTTATTTGCTGCATCCGGGATATTAGTTCCTGGTCCAAAGACCATTGAAACTCCTTTTTCTTTCAGGAACTCATGGTCATTGGGCGGGATCACACCCCCAGCTATAACCATAATGTCTCCTCTTCCGATCTTATTCAATTCTTCAACCAAAGCTGGAACCAGAGTTTTATGGCCTGCTGCGAGACTGGAGGCACCTACCACATGGACATCATTTTCAGCTGCTTGAAGAGCTACTTCTTCAGGAGTGGAGAACAGCGGTCCCACATCGACATCAAAACCAAGGTCCGCAAAGCTTGAAGCAATTACCCTTGCCCCTCTATCGTGGCCATCCTGTCCCATTTTTGCAACCAGTATCCTGGGTCTGCGACCTGTCTCCCTGGCAAAACGTCCTGCCAGTACCACTGTCTGTTGAAAGTCTTTGTTATCTCCCACCGATTGCGAATATACCCCGGAAATGACTTCGGTATGGGGGGTAAATCTTCCAAATGCATTTTCCATGGCCATAGATATCTCACCTAAGGTGGCTCTGGATCGAGCAGCTCTTACAGCAATTTCAAGCAGATTGCCATTTCCAGATTTTGCTGCAAACTCTAGCTCCTTTAAGACCGAATCTACCAGTTCTTGATCCCTATTTGCTTTAAGCTCTTCAAGTCTTTTCAATTGGCTTTCTCTAACCCGCGTATTGTCCACTTCCAGGAATTCCAGTTCGGTAGAATTTTTCGGAGGGAATTTATTCACTCCAAGGATTATCTCTTCACCCGAATCGATCCTTGCCTGCTTCCTTGCTGCAGCTTCATCAATTTTAAGTTTGGGCAGGCCAGAAGATATCGCTTTCGCCATTCCGCCCAGATCTTCAACTTCTTCAATAAGCTTCCAGGCTTTTTCCGCCAATTGTTGTGTCAAGCTTTCAACGAAATAAGATCCTCCAAAAGGATCAACCACGCCTGTAATCTCCATTTCCCTTTGAAGAAAGAGCTGAGTATTCCTTGCTATCCGTGCTGAATAATCTGTTGGCAATGCAACAGCCTCATCCAATGCGTTTGTATGAAGTGATTGGGTATGGCCAAGAGCAGCAGCCAAAGCCTCTAAATAGGTTCTCCCAACATTATTGAAAGGTTCCTGAGCAGTAAGGCTCCATCCCGATGTTTGGCAATGAGTTCTTAGAGCTAAAGATTTAGGATTCTTTGGATTGAATGTCTTTACAAGTTTGGACCACAGGAGTCTTCCTGCTCTCATCTTGGCTACCTCCATGAAGAAGTCCATCCCCATGGCCCAAAAAAATGAGATTCTTGGGGCTATTTTATCCACGTCAAGCCCCTTGTTCACTGCGGTCCTTAGATATTCTAGGCCGTCTGCCAGGGTGAATGCAAGTTCAATATCGGCAGGTGCTCCTGCCTCATGCATATGGTAGCCAGAAACACTAATTGAATTGAATTTGGGCATCTTCTGAGAGGTGAATTCAAAAATGTCTCCGACGATCCTGATCGAATCTTCCGGTGGATATATAAAGGTATTCCTCACCATGAATTCCTTCAGGATATCATTTTGAATTGTTCCGGTTAACAATTCCAGGCTAACACCCTGCTCCTCCGCTGCAACTACATAAAATGCCATGATGGGAATTACAGCTCCGTTCATTGTCATAGAAACCGACATCTTATCCAAAGGGATACTATTAAAAAGGACCTTCATGTCCTCAACACTGTCAATTGCCACACCGGCTTTTCCCACATCCCCAATTACCCGTTCATGATCTGAATCATAGCCTCGATGGGTTGGAAGGTCAAAAGCCACACTTAATCCTTTTTGGCCAGCCGCAATATTTCTTCTGTAAAATGCATTGGACTCTTCAGCAGTAGAAAAGCCAGCATATTGCCTTATGGTCCAAGGTCTTGCCACATACATGCTGGCATATGGGCCTCTTAGAAAAGGGGCCTCACCTGCAATAAAATCTTTAATGGCAGAGTTTTCAGTATCCTTTTCGGAATACCTGGGTTTGAGATCAATTCCCTCGGCAGTTTCGACAGTTTTTCCCTCCTCACTGGACGCAGGTATGTCCCTGCTCTCCAGGATTTCTTCGAGTCCGATCTTTGAAAAGTCAGGGATCATTTGCCAAGTAATTTTTCAATTTCCATTCCGAATTCAAGGAGATTGGCAACTCTAGGTGATAAAAGTGAGGTGACCTCGTTTTCTAACTCTTTTGGAATTTCACCGGACTCACCATAAAACAAGAGAGGAGCTGAGAAATTAGGAAAATCTTCCTTTACAGTTCCAGGTAGTAATATTATACACGAAAAATTCCGGCCCTCTTCAATAGGTTCTAATGCTCGATTAGCAAACCCAATGCTTGCCAACTTATTTTGAAGGGAAACCAATGAGGAATTGGAAGCCGGGTTATCTTCAAGCTTAATAATTCCAATAGGCCGCCTTTTTAAGTTATTAAATCGCAATTGATTTAATTCAACATTTACGCGATTGGAATACTTTAAAAGCTCTTCAACTTCATCCACCACAACAGACTCCAAAGAACTCCCTTCCACCTTCGGAAAAAGATTTTCACCGACTCTCGACAAGGCAACGGTTTCAAATCCTTGTTTTTGCCTCCCAATATTTTGTAATCCCTCATTTAAAAGACTCTGGCTATCAAAATCGGGGCTTCCAACTCCTCCCGCCTTTTCAATTTCTTGAAACTCTTTCCAGCTTTCGGAAGCAAGGCGGGACAATAGCTCTTCAAAGAAGTAACTTCCCCTTAACGGGTCCTCAACTCTTCCAAGTCTTCCTTCTTTATCCAAAAGGGCCACCAAATCCAGGCTGGTCCTCAAGCCGTTATTTGGGTTTTGGTCCTTTAGAAAGTCATAAGCATGAATGTAAAATTTCTGGTAACCACAAATCAGCCCTGAGGTTATTTGTGAACTCTGCCTAAGTATATTATTCTCGGTCTCGAAAATCCCATTTTCAAAATCAGATAGTCCCAGTGCTGAAACAATAACTTTATCAAGCTCGGGAATCCTCTCGGCAATTCTTGCAGAAAGAGACTTCCATAAAGTGAGTTTTGCCGCCCCCCCAAACAGGTTTGTTCCTGGGTTAATTCGAAACTCAATTCCCTGATTCTCAAGACTCCCACCCTCTATTAATTTGGCAATCAACACTTCTAATCCCAAAAGAAAGGCCAGCTCCTTATGCGGCTCAATTCCCATTTGAATTATGGACTCAGAATCGCAAAAAATGAGTTTTGCACCAGAAAAGAAAAGTTGGACATTTTCAAGCCAGGCTTTTAATTCATCAAGTATCCCCCCAGATATAAAAAAGGAAACAAGATCAAGAGCCATTAGCTTGATTCTATTCCTATCAAAATTCAAATCCTTTAGATCCTGGGTCAAGCCCAAAAGATCCAGGCCTCTATCATAGATTATTTCGAAATGCAGCTTTGGTACTCCGGAAGCCTTAAGTATTTTCAGTTTCTCTGCTAATTGTTTTACTTCAGGCCCGGTTATACGTACTGACAAAGTTGTAATCCCTCGCTCCTGTAAAAACTCCTTGAATTGATCAGATGCTACCCAGGGTCCTAATTGGTAAAGATCTATCGAGGGAATTATTTCAATATTCTGATTATCAGACACATATATTGGAATTTTTACCCCTTGCCCTTTATAAAAATCACCTAAGGTTTGAGCCGAATTTATTGGTGATAAAGTAACAGGACCATATGTGAAGGGAAAATCCTCAGGAGATTTTCCTTTTAAGCTTTCTTTAAACAGTTCCTCCCACCTACCTGGGTCAGGCTTTTGAAAATCAGTAAACAATCCCATCTAAGTCAAATATCTAAAGCCGGATCTGGATGAAAATCCTTAGACCCCTGCTTTAAAATTGAAATCAAAATAACCCGATTTTAGTAGCAATCACAAAAAATTTCGATAGATCAAAATAGTTAAATTATTTCTTTATTTATTCAAAATTAAATTTGTTGTACAAATTTGGTTTTTTTATAATTTTTTAAAGAAAATGAATGTGGATAACTGCCCTGAAGCAGCCTTAAAAAGCAATCGAAAAAAACAAGTCCTTTTCCACTTTTTTTATCTTTCATTTTTTATCAGCTTTGTCTTCGCCCTTAAAAAAATTAGGGTTGCTTACCAGGTTTTGAAAACGATTTAAACCAGGCTTTTAAATGACGGAACAAGTACGCGTTTTATGGGAGAACTGCCTTAACCACATTAAGGAGAACGTTAGTACTCAAAGCTTCAAGACCTGGTTCCAACCCATTACTCCCGTTTCATTAAAAGATTCAACTCTAACCATTCAGGTACCTAGTCCTTATTTCTATGAGTACCTGGAGGAGCACTTCGCTTCCAAGATCAAGGAAGTTCTTGATAAGGAGCTGGGAGCTGACAGCAGTCTGGAGTATTCTGTTGTTGTTGATCAAGGCAACGACATCAAGGAAGCAGGCACATTAAATTTCCCTGCAAACCAACAGATCAGTAACAACAGCAGCATCATGGGTGTAGGCCCTAAGGATGCCCACAACTTTAATTTCTTTTTCGATAATCCCCTGAACCCCAATTACTCATTCAAGAGTTATGTAGAAGGAGATTGTAATCGATTGGCAAGGTCGGCTGGCTTGGCAGTCGCAGAAAGACCAGGATCAACTTCATTCAATCCTTTGTTTATCTATGGAGGAGTTGGATTAGGAAAAACTCACTTGATCCAGGCAATTGGAAACCTAATTAGGAGGAACCACCCTACCAAAAGTGTTCTTTATATCTCATCTGAGAAGTTCACCAATCAATTCATTGATGCATTGAGGAACAATAGGGTCCAGGAATTCAGCTCATATTATCTGAATCTTGATGTTCTTTTATTAGATGATGTCCAGTTTATAGCTGGAAAAGAAAAAACTCAGGATATTTTCTTTCACATTTTCAATCAATTGCATCAAAGCGGAAAGCAGATTGTAATGACCAGCGATTGTCCCCCCAAAAGTTTAAAAGGGCTTCAGGAGAGATTGCTGTCACGATTCAAATGGGGCTTAACCGCGGATTTAAGGAATCCGGGTTTTGAAACCAGATCTGCTATCATCCAAAGGAAAATGGAGCAGGAAGGTACCAATATTCCTAATAATGTTTTGGAATACCTCGCCTATACCGTTGATACGAACATCAGGGAACTTGAAGGTGTTTTGGTTTCTCTTATTGGAGAAGCAACACTGAATAGAAAAGAGATCGATCTGGAATTGGCAAAAGAAGCTCTACAAAAAATTGTACAGGATATTGAAACTGAGGTGGGTATTGATTACCTGCAGAAGTATATTGCCGACTATTTCAAGGTTACCCCTGAATCATTAAGGGCTAAAACCAGAAAGAAAGAGATCGTAATAGCCAGGCAGGTTGCCATGTTCTTTGCAAAAGAATACACCAACCATTCTTTAAAGGTGATCGGCTATCATTTCGGAGGAAGGGATCATAGTACTGTAATCCACGCCATAAACTCTGTTAATGACATGATCGATACCGATAAGCGCTTTGCAGAATCCATGAGAGAAATGGAGGCGAGCCTTAAGGTAAAGGCCACTTAACCAGGCATGGTTAAAAGCGTAGCCATTTACTGCGGCTCAAGGGTAGGCAAAGACCCTGAAATTCAAACTTTAGTTGATCAGATTACACAAGCCTTTGTTCGCCATAAGGTTCGAATGGTTTATGGAGGGGGTAGTATTGGTATCATGGGAGCCTTGGCCGACTCCATGACCAAGAGAAGCCTTGAGGTTATTGGGGTGATTCCCTCCTTCCTAAATGATCTTGAGGTGGGTCATACCGGTGTCTCAGAATTGCTCATCGTTCAGACCATGCATGAAAGGAAAGAGATAATGGAAAAGCTTGCCGATGCTTTTTTGATTCTTCCTGGAGGGATTGGAACCATGGACGAGTTCTTTGAAATTTTGACATGGAAGCAGCTGAAACTCCATAGGAAGAAAATTGCCGTCCTTAATTTCAAAGGATATTATGAACACATGATGAGCCAATTGAGTTATATGGTAGAAAAAGGTTTCATTGATCAGTCGGTGATCGAACTTTTTGATGTCTATGATTCAATTGAAAATTTTGAAAACGAAATTCTTAAAGGCTAGCCTACTCCTTCTTGTTTTTTGTTCAGCGAGCCTACAAGCTCAGGTACTTGATCTTGACCCAGAAAAATCAAAGATCAAATGGACTGGAAAAAAAATTGCCGGAGGGCATGAAGGTTTTATTTCTGTGAAATCGGGTTCCATAACAATTAGTGAAGGGAAAGTTTCAAACGGTCGGATCAATGTGGACATGAAGAGCATGACCTGCACGGATATTGAAAGTCCTAAATACAATAAAAAGTTATTGGACCATTTAAAGGATGAGGATTTCTTCAGTGTAGATTCGTTTCCAGTAGCCGTTCTAAGCAATATTCAAGGTGAACTTGCCTCATTGAAAGGAGATCTGACCATTAAGGGAATTTCCCTTCCAATTGAGTTTTCAACACGATTGGAAGATCAGGGAGGAGAAGTAAAGTTTCAGGGTCAAATGGTAATCGACAGAACCAAATACGGGATCAGGTACAAGTCAAAAAGTTTCTTCGAAAGTGCAGCGGATAATTTCATCTATGATGATTTTACCCTGGACTACCTGCTTTATTTCAAGCAGAAGGACTAAAGATTAGAATAAAGCTGGTGAGCAAATCGCTCAAGATCTTCTCGATGATCAGGATGAGCAATGGAAATTAAAGACTTTGCCCTTTGGCGGATGCTTTTGCCAAATAAATGCGCAATTCCATGTTCAGTAACTACAAAATGAACATGTGCCCTGGTTGTAACAACCCCGGCTCCCTGTTTTAACATTTTCGAGATCCTACTCTCCCCTTTCCTGGTTATTGAAGGCAAAGCAATTATCGGCTTTCCGCCTTCTGACAGGGAAGCTCCTCTGATAAAATCCATTTGCCCTCCTACACCAGAATAAAAAGTCTGACCAATGCTGTCAGAACATACCTGCCCTGTGAGGTCTACCTCAATGGCACTGTTAATCGCCGTCATTTTATAATTCCTTCTGATAACATGTACGTCATTGACATATTGAATATCAAGCATCCGGATAAGGGGATTGTCGTCTATGAAATCGTACAGCTCTCTCGTACCCATTAAAAAACCACCAACCACAACACCAGGATGCTTGGTTTTTTTTGAGCCATTGATTATCCCTTTCTTCACGAGGGGAATGATGCCATTTGAAAACATTTCGCTATGAACTCCCAGGTCTTTATGGCCTTCAAGACTTTTAAGAACAGCATCCGGAACAGCACCTATCCCCATTTGAATCGTGGCACCATCTTCAACAAGGCTGGCAACATTTTGCCCAATCTTTAATTCGGTTTCAGATATCTGCTTTGGCTTGGACTCTGGAAGTTCTTCCTCCACATTTACGAAGGAATCAAATTTTGAAATGTGAACTAGTCCATCACCATGAGACCTGGGCATTCTCGGATTCACCTGGGCAATAACATGGTGAGCCATTTCAATAGCCGCCTTGGTTGCATCAACTGAAATTCCAAGACTGCAGAAACCATGTCGGTCAGGGGGTGAAACCTGAACGAGAGCAACATTGATAGGAATTATACCTCTTCGAAACAAAAGAGGGACCTCACTCAAAAAAACCGGAACATAATCTGCCCTTCCTTCATTTACTGCAGACCTAAGATTAGACCCAATAAACAATGAGGTTGCTCGAAAGGAATCTTGCATCCCTTCCTCAACATAGGGGGCGACTCCTTCGGTATGAAGATGAATTATCTCAACTCCTTTCAATTCCGAAGATCTATTACTCATTGCCTTCACTAAAGCCTGGGGTGCAGCAGCGGCACTCTGAATAAAGACCCTGTCCCCGGATTTTATATTTTTAACAGCTTCCTCCGGGCCAACAGCCTTGTACATTTACTTCAATTTGCTTTTTAGGTTTTCCAGAATCGATTGAAGGATATCTGCGTCATCCTCATCCATTACCATCCCTGCATCAGCTAACTCCTCCATGCATTCAAAAAGATGCTGATAAGATGACGGATTTTCAAGATCTCTAACCTGGCCCAGAAGATCCTGGTAGGCCTCAGTGATCATAATATCTGGCTTATCCTCGATCAATTTTTGGAGTGGGGCCATCATGGGTGTGACAGATAATTTCTCTGAAATCACTCTTTGTTCAGCCTCATCGATCTCACCATCCATCATTATAATTGCATAAGTGAGTCTAGCACAGGATTCTATTACTTCGATCTTATAATCGTCTGATTCCATCATCAAGTGTCAAATTATGACAATAGAGATTAATTGCCAACCATATTTATTGCAGGCCCTTATTTTGGAATGATTAGTATGTGTCGGGTATTTATTGCCCCACCCTTTTTTCCCAAAACCTCAATCAGGTGGAAGCCAAATTTAGATCTGACGGGTTCTGAAAGCTGACCTTTCTCAAGATCGTACGCCGCATTCCAATATTCTTCTACGAGAGAGCCAGGCATCATATATCCGACCTCCCCTCCTCTTGAGGCAGTTCCAGGATCCTCTGAAAATCGTCTTGCCATTTCTCCAAAATCCGCCCCTTCGATAATCTTTTGGCGGATCATTTGGCATTTCTGTAGAGCCAGTTCCTCATTTAGCTCCTGGGAAAAAGCAAGATCGACAGTACTGAAAAGAACTAAAAGTATTATCAAGGTCTTCCTCATGAGATCTCTGCAAATTTCTTTTCTGAAATAATATTCCAATCGCCCATAAGTTTCTTGAATTCAACAAGAGAATCATAAACTTCTTTTGAGCTAAGATCAGAATCGCATAGTTCCCTTAAGACTTCACCCTTGATCTGCTTCAATTTCTCAAGCACAGGTTCCGGGAACTCAAGAATCTCTACCTTCCCTGATTCTTTTATCTTTTTGAGATAATCAGCATTCCTAAATTCGAACTGGCTAAGAATCCAAAGATTCATACGGTATAACCCGGTCTTAATTATCATTTGCAAGTCAGAAGGAAGTGCGAGAAACTTTTCTCGATTTACCAAGGATTCAAATACTGTTCCGGGTTCATGCCAACCCGGGTAATAATAATAGTCGGCTACCTCGTGAAATCCCATGAGATAATCGTGAAAGGGGCCGATCCATTCAGTAGCATCAATTACCCCCCTTTCAAGATTCGTATAGATCTCACCGCCCGAAACCAATACCGTCGTTCCTCCCGCAGCAGCCCAAACTTTTCCTCCTAATCCCGGTATTCTCATTTTTAAACCCTGGATGTCATCTAGACTGTTGATCCTTTTGTTAAACCACCCCCCCATCTGAACTCCGGTGTTTCCGCTTGGAAAGGGAATAAGATTAAAAGGTTCATAGATCTTTTGCCATAATTCTTCACCCCCATATGCCAGCAACCAGGTATTCATTTGCTGAGCATTCAAGCCAAAGGGTACTGACGCAAATAACTGGGAACTTGGAATCTTGCCAGCCCAATAATAAGAGGCTGAATTACCCATTTCGGCAATTCCCTCTTTTACTGCCTCAAAGGTTTCAAGAGCAGGCACAATTTCTCCCCCTCCGAAGACCTTAATTTTCATTCTTCCCCCAGACATTTGATAAACCCAATCCGAGAACAGAGCACACCCTTCACCCAGGATGGGGAAGTTCGGAGGCCAGGTTGTAAAAAGCTTCCAATTATACTTCTTTCCAAAGTCGAGACTTTGATCTTGAATAGAGTTTTTGTCCTCAGGTGCACATGAAATTCCAGTCGAGATCCCCAAACCGCCAAGCAAACCAGCATTTATAAATTTTCTTCTCTTCATAAAGAAATTATGTCATTTTGTCTGTTTAATGTAAAAAATTATAGAAAATTCTGCCATTTTGTCGTTTTAATGATCCTTTTGGTCAATGGCAAAAGAATTGACCAGAGTCCCTGGAGGCGAAAAAAAATGAATTTAAAGGAATATACTACAAAAGCACAGGAGATTCTCTCAGGAGCGGTAGAGATAGCCCAAGAGATAGGAAATCAAAGCGTAGAAAAGGGTCACTTATTGAAGGCCCTAATCGAACAGGGCGAGAACATAAGTGAATTCCTTTTTCAAAAACTCAATACCAATGGTCTAGCATTAAAAGCGGGCCTTGAATCAATAATCCGATCCTATCCAAAAGTCGAAGGCACCGAAACCTTTATTTCAAGAGACCTGGCAGATACCCTAAAACATGCAAAATCTTCTTCAAAAGAATTTGGGGATGAATTCATCTCAATGGAACACTTCTTCATTGCCTTATCGGAAGGCAAAGACCCGGTAGCTCAACTCATAAAGGACGCCGGGTTGAGCAAAAAGAATTTGAAAGAGGCAATAATGGAATTAAGATCTGGCCAAATGGTAAAAGACCAAGGAGCTGAAAACAAATATCAAGCCCTGGCAAGATTTTCCAGGAACCTGAATCAAACGGCCCAAGAGGGAAAAATTGATCCTGTAATAGGCCGTGACGAGGAAATCAGGAGAGTCTTACAGATCCTTTCTCGAAGGACCAAAAATAACCCCATGCTCATTGGAGAGCCCGGGGTTGGAAAAACCGCCATCGTTGAAGGAATGGCACAAAGGATCATTGATGGAGATGTTCCCGAAAACCTGAAAAATAAAATCCTCGTCTCCTTGGACATGGGGCTCCTGGTAGCCGGAGCAAAGTACAAGGGAGAATTTGAAGAAAGGCTAAAAGCGGTAATAAAAGAAGTCTCAGACTCTGAAGGAGAGATCATACTTTTCATTGATGAAATACACACACTTATCGGGGCTGGCTCAGGCGGAGAATCAGCAATGGATGCCGCTAATCTTTTAAAGCCAGCCCTCTCCAGAGGAGAACTTCACACCATTGGAGCTACCACTCTAAAGGAATATCAGAAGTACATAGAAAAGGACAAGGCTCTTGAACGAAGGTTTCAGACCGTAATGGTTGATGAGCCTGAAGTAAGTGATGCAATCAGCATTCTGAGAGGGCTGAAGGAAAAATATGAGGTTCATCACGGTGTGCGGATAAAGGATGAGGCCATCATAAATGCAGTAGAACTATCCGACCGCTACATTTCGGACCGATTCTTACCAGATAAAGCAATCGACCTTATGGATGAAGCAGCATCTAAGATCAGGTTAGAAATCGATTCACTACCAGAGGAACTGGATGAAGTTCAGAGGCAATTGATGAAGCTTGAGATTGAAAGAGAAGCCATAAAGAGGGAAAAAGACAAAGAAAAAGAGGGGATACTCAATAACGAGATAGCTGAACTGGAAGAAAAAAGAAACGAACTCAAGGCTAAATATGAAAAAGAGAAATCAGTGATAACCGGTATCAGAACTCAAAAGGAACTGATTGATAAATATAAGTACGAAGCAGAACAGGCCGAAAGGACCGGAGATCTGGGAAAGGTAGCAGAACTCCGATACGGAAAAACCAAGGAAGCCGAAGCCAAACTTGAAGAGTTAAAAATAGAAATGGAGGCCATGAAGGGTACTTCTCCTATGCTTAAGGAAGAAGTAAATGCAGATGACATAGCGGAGGTGGTAGCCAGATGGACAGGAATCCCGCTTAGTAAGATGCTCCAGAGCGAGCGTGAAAAGCTCATGCAGTTGGAGGAGGAGCTAGGAAAAAGAGTTGCTGGTCAAAACCATGCGATCGAAACTCTTTCCAATGCAGTACGAAGAAGTCGAGCTGGCCTTCAAGATCTGAAAAGGCCAATTGGCTCCTTTATCTTCCTGGGAACCACAGGAGTTGGAAAAACCGAATTAGCCAAAGCATTGGCAGAGTACCTTTTCAATGACGAAAAAGCATTGGTCAGGATCGATATGTCTGAATATCAGGAAAGACATGCAGTATCCAGGTTGATTGGTGCGCCTCCGGGATACATTGGTTATGATGAAGGGGGGCAGCTCACAGAGGCAATACGAAGAAAACCATACTCAGTGATTCTCTTAGATGAGATCGAGAAAGCCCATCCTGATGCCTTCAACATTCTTTTGCAGGTATTGGATGACGGAAGATTGACCGACAATAAAGGAAGAGTTGCAGATTTCAAGAATAGCATAATTATTATGACCTCAAACCTGGGCTCAGAGATCATTCAGCTAGCTCATGAAAAAGGAGAAATTGAAGAAAAGGAAAAGGTTAAAGAGGCGGTTTTCTCGCTTTTGAAGAATAGCTTGAGACCTGAGTTCTTAAATCGCGTAGATGATATCATCATGTTCGATCCACTTGACCAGGAGCAGTTATTTGAGATTGCCAAGATCCAGTTCAAATTGGTTCAAAAGACATTGGAAAGTCAGGGGATAAAACTTGAAGCAGATCCCGTAGCATTGAATAAACTAGCTGAATTGGGGTTTGATCCCCAGTTTGGAGCAAGACCATTAAAAAGAATCATTCAAAAAGAAGTTTTGAATCCTCTTTCGAAAGAGATCCTGATGGGAAGAGTGAAAAAGGAGGATGTGATAGGCTTGAACTGGACTTCTGATGATGGATTCAGGTTTTTTCAAACTCCCGAACTAGATCTAAAACAGTAAACAAGGGGCATATGTCCCTTTTTCTTTATTCTTCCAATCTTTCCAGTATCAATGCAACCGTTGTGAGGTCATCTGAGGCCATGGATTCAAATTTATTTTTATCGACCGCCATGATCACGGATTTCCCCATTTGACCTGGGATCTCTTTGCCTCCGTACTTTTCATAAAGAGCAGGGAGTTCTTCTTCTTTAGAGACAAAGAAGCCCGTTACTTTTAAAAATCCACATCCCTTTTCTTCGATCATTTGAATCGACCACTTTCCATTGGTTTCGGTTTGACTTTTGATTTTTTTGCTCAGTACGTAGCGGTTTCCAAATTTTCTGAGAATTAAAGAGTCGGAAAGAAAACTCTTTCCTTTTTCATTTTCTATAAATGTTGCTCCCACTTCAAGCCATTCTTCATTGTTCAGAGCCACAAAGGCAAATTTTCCTCTAAGTGATTCGGGTATAACCGAAAGGTCTTTTGAATCCAAGGGCTGAGGATTTTCAAATACGATTTCTGAACAAGAAGAAAGAATAATGGTTAGTACAAGGAGTATGTTTAAGATTTTCATCAGCTGTTCGGTTTTTGTTAGCGGAAATCTAGGACTTTTTAAAAGCCTAGCCCAAATGGGTTAATTTTTATCTGATTATTACACTTTTGGTAAAATTCAGTTGATTTTTATCAAATTTGTTAACAAGGCATTTTATATGGGAAAACTGTACTGGCTTACCTTTCTATTTCTTGTTTCATCAACGGCTCTGGCTCAACGCTATGATTGGATAAAAGTATATTCTCCAAGTTCGTTTGCATCAACCGTAAATCATAAGATTGTCAGCAAAGGCAATCACGTTTACGTTGCAGGGGAATTCACCAGTTCGATCAGTTTTGGAACAATTGTTTTAACCGCCCAACCGGGTGCAACCGGTAGGGACCTTTATGTGGCAAAATATGATACTCTAGGAAATGTCATTTGGGCCATAAATGGTGGATCTACTAATACCAATTTTGATAGTTTTCGAGGTCTGACGGTCGATTCTTCAGGTAATGTTTACGTAGCAGGTATTTTCAGCCAGAACTGTACCTGGGGCCCAGTAACTGTAAATGGATTCTATTCTTCAACACCAAGTTCAAGAGAGGGCTTTATTACAAAAATCAATAGCAATGGAGATCCGCAGTGGATTAGAACTTTTCACAACCTAAGCAGTACATTTCTGTCATTCAATACACTTAGGACCCTGGATGCCAAGGGCGGGGTGGTATATCTGGCCGGAGAACTGTTCCAAAATATTGGTTTTAACGGTTCGTCGGTAACAGCACTTAGTCCACTGCCAAACCAGACAGAAAATTTGTGGATCGCAAGAATTGATACCTCCGGAAATGTAATAGATGCGGAAGTCCCCATTTTCGAAGCCAACACAGGTTTTAACTCTTTCTTCTATTTTGACTTTGAGGCGATCAATGAAACAGAATTTGTTGTCTCCGGAGAGTTCAACGGATCCTTGACCTTTGGAACAAACACCTTGAGCACCGGGTCAACATCTATGTTCGTTGCAAGGTTTAAGAATCCTGATACCACGGATTGGGTCATTACAAGTACTTCCGGAAATGTAAATACCTGTCAGATAAAACTTGGGCCAAACAATGAAGTAAGGATGGGTGGCTCCTATTTCACCTCTTTAAGTATTGGTGGAAAAACCATAACGGCTCCATCCTTTACAAATTGGTTCGTAGGTTCGGTCAGCCCCACGGGAACGGTTGAAATTTTAAAAAACATTAACATCAACAGTTTCTCACTTACAGACCTAACCATTAACGACAAGTTTGAAACCTATCTAACCGGTTCCTTTTCTGATAGTGTTGAAGTTAATGGGATGAAAAAATATTCCTTTGGGTCAAACGATATGGTCGTTTTGAAATTGGATTCTGTTTTGGATCCCATTTGGGTTCAAACAGGTGGAGGAGGAAATTCCGATGGAGGAATGAGTCTTACCCCAACTCCCGGAGGCGATGTTATTGCCTTGGTCAATTATAGAGGTCTTGCACAATTCGGTTCCACTGTCCTGACAGGATCCGGAACTTTTAACCCAACCTTCCTGGTCACAAAATTGTCTAACTGCGGGGATTATGATGTTCCCTTGACATTCCTCGGAGACACCTCCTTTTGCCAAGGCGGAAGTGTAAGAATTGTCACCCCTAGTACAGGTCTCGCCACTTTTCAATGGTTAAAGGATAGTATACTTCTCGCTGGAGAAGTATTCAGGGATATCCTTGTTACCCAACAGGGAAATTACCAGGTAATCGTAAATGGCTCAGGGTGTATTGATACATCCAGAAATGTATTGGTCAGCGTTGGAACTCCTCCAATTGTAAGCTTAAACCCTTTGGATAGTGCCTGCCAATCGGATACCATGTTCGCACTTTCAGGAGGATCACCGTCGGGGGGAACCTGGACAGGCATTGGAGTAACCGATAGCTTCTTTAATGCCAGTGTGGCTGGAATTGGAAATACAGCCATTACCTACACCTTCAATAATAACGGCTGTAGAGATTCGGCAACCACAAATCTTTATGTAGAGCCAAGTCCAGTGGTATTCTTTGCCCCGCTAAATAATATTTGTGAAACTGCCCCTTCCCTTACTTTGACCAATGCCTTCCCACCAGGGGGAGACTTTTTTGGGTCTGGGGTAAATGGTGGACTGTTTTATCCGGATAGTGCTGGAGTGGGGACGCATAAAATCACCTACGTATATACCAGTTCAAATGGCTGTAGCAATTTTGCAGACCAGAATATTCAGGTTGATTCCCCAGACACCCTTGAATTCGATTCCCTTCCAACTCTATGTCAATTTGATGCTCCCTATGAATTGGTTGAAGGATATCCAACTGGCGGAAATTATTTCGGACCGGGAGTCTCTTCCAATTCTTTCGATCCCTTAGCCGCAGGTCCAGGTATTCATGTTATTGGATACGCTATCGATAATGATTGCGGAATTGATACCGGCTATGCCCCTATAGAGGTCCTTCCTTCTCCGGTTGTTAGCATTAATCCAATTCCTAATTTTTGTGAAGGATCGGTACCCTTGATTCTATCTCCATTTGGATCTCCCTTAGGAGGAACATATTCAGGATCAGGTGTATCCGGATCAGCCTTTTTCCCTGACAGTTCAGGCGTTGGAGACCATTTGATCTTTTATGATTTTATAGATGCAAATGGTTGTGGATCACAGGATTCTACCGTAATCAGGGTTAATCCCAATCCAATAGTAACCCTCAGCAACGATACTGCAATATGCTTCGGTGACAGTGTTCAAATCAATGCATCTGGGGGAGTTAATTATTCCTGGAGCAATGGTTCTGGCTCTTCAGCCCAATGGGTTGATCCAAGCTTCAATCAGAGCTATACGGTACTGGTAACTGATTCTAATGGATGTTCCAGTTCGGACAGCCTTGAGGTTTTGGTAAACGCTCTACCAATGGTTCAGATCACGGGGAATGATACCTTATGCTTTGGCGACTCTACCTTACTTTCAGCATCAGGTGCAAACTCATATGTTTGGTCAACCGGGGATTCCTCTGGCTCCATCACACTTACGCCCATCACTTCCGAAACGGTAATCCTTTCAGGGACCGATCTGAGCGGATGTCAAAATGTTGATTCTGTTTTCCTTCTTGTCAATTCCTTACCGGTAGTTTCCTTGGGTAACCTAGGCCCAATATGTATTGACCAAGGGGCTCTAACTTTAAATACAGGGTCCCCAGCTGGAGGAGTTTATAATGGGGTTTCGGTATTGGGCAATCAATTTGACCCTTCTGTTTCCGGAGCAGGTCAATTCTCAATCACCTATTCATTTACAGACATTAATGGTTGCTCGGATTTTGATACAACCTCCCTGCAGGTAAATCCTCTTCCCGTAATCAGCTTGACAGCAGATACTTCAATTTGCCTTGGAGATAGTCTGTTTTTGAGTGCCGGAGGAGGAAATAGCTATTCCTGGAGCAATGGATCTTCCGGCCCAAGTAATTTGGTTTCCCCCCTCAATACTACCACATATAGGGTTATGGTTACGGACTCTAACTCCTGCAGTGATTCTGATTCGGTTGAGGTAGTGGTGAATAGTTTACCAATTGTCCAGATCAACGGAATAGATACGATTTGTTTCGGTGATTCTACTGTTTTAACTGCCGTTGGTGCACAAAGCTACTCTTGGTCTAATGGATCTTTCGATCCTTCAACAGTGGTATCTCCAGGGCTAACAACAAGCCTTCAGGTTTCCGGAATAGATCTAAATGGATGTAGATCCACTGATCAGATCACAGTAGTAGTAAACGCCTTGCCTGTTGTCAGCTTTGGTAGTATTTCAGATCTATGCCAGGATTCTCCCAGCATACCCTTGAACAATGCCAGTCCAGCAGGCGGTAACTACTTAGGTCCAGGGGTAAGCTCAAACAGTTTTGATCCTCAGCTGACAGGATCTGGAACTTTTGGCCTGGTGTATACCTTTTCCGATGCTAATGGTTGTACCAACTCTGATTCTGGGCAGATCACAGTAAATCCCCTACCAGTGATAATTCTTAGTTCGGATACCCAGATCTGTAACGGAGACTCTATTCCCCTTATAGCATCAGGAGGTTCCTCTTACTCTTGGAATACTGGAGCAATTGGATCTCAGATTCTGGTCAGTCCTTTGGTAACTACCAACTATTCTGTTCTGGTCACAGATTCCAATTCATGTAGCAACCAGGATTCATTAGTAGTAAGCGTTCTTTCACTACCCACTGTTACTATTGTAGGGGTCGATACCATATGCCAGGGAAATCCATTAGTTCTGACTGCAAGCGGGGCTCAGGATTATTTATGGTCAAATTCTGACACAAGCAATCCTGCCACTTTCTTCCCCTTGGTATCAAGTTCGATTTCAGTGATAGGTTCAGATCAGAACGGATGCAGTAACTCTGATTCTTTCAATGTTATAGTCAACACAGCACCCAACGTTTCCATTCCAAATTTTGGAAACCTATGCTATGACGCATCCCCAATAAGCCTTGGTGGAGCTTCTCCATCTGGCGGAGTTTATTCAGGTACAGGTGTTCTGAGTGGTTCTTTCGATCCACAGGTTTCTGGCATAGGTACCTTTTATGTTCTATACTCCTGGTCTGATAGTATTGGATGTTTTGGGTTTGATTCAACGGCTGTTGAAGTCTTTGGGCCTCCTCAATTTGCCATAAGCAATGACACATCAATTTGTATTGGAGATTCAATCAATCTTCAGGTTATGGGAGGAAGCTCATATCTATGGAATACAGGAGATAATTCATCAACAATTACAGTTTCTCCCACCCAGGATTCTGTTTTCACAGTAATTGTAAGTGATTCAAACAATTGTTCCCTTTCGGATTCTGTTGCTGTTTCTGTTCTTGATTTTCCAACACTATCGATAAGCACTGACACCAGTGTTTGTCCTGGGGATTCCCTTATTCTCGTTGCAAACAGTAATACCGGAAACTACTTCTGGTTCAATGGTTCTGCAAATGATTCCGTGAACATTACTCCGACCAGTACAGGTTATTATTGGGTTTTATCTACTAATCAGGGGTTCTGTGGAGTGGAGGATTCGGTTCTAGTAACTTTGTTCAACGCACCTTCAGTGAACATTGGACCAGACTCGGTATATCTCGACGATTGTGTAGATTCCATTTATGTATTCAGCCCTGGACCAGGATATTCTTCATACGTATGGCAAAACACCAGTTCAGACTCCACATTTACGGTGAACTTCATTCCATTATTGGTTGGCTTCCCTGATCTTATCACCTTGGTTGTTACCGATTCAAATGGTTGCCAGGCCACTGATAGTTCTTTGGTGATCCACCAATTCTGCACACCGCTAAATAGTTCATTTTCAAAAGGCCAGATCAAAGTATACCCCAATCCTTTTGAAGAAACTATAAAGCTTGAATTCCAGGATTTGAGGTCGAAACTATTAGAAATTGAAATAGTAGATCTTCTCGGAAAAAGTAAATACAGAAGGTCGTTGACAGCTGAAAATCTTGATCTGGAACTTGGTTTCCTTTCTTCAGGAACCTATCAGCTGATCATCAAATCCAAGGATAAGAGAGCTGTATTTCAACTGATAAAGAGGTAATTCTTTCATGTCCGGCATTTGATTTTGCTTTATGCCTTCATAGGTTTGGGGCCTGAATGATATGAGACTACTATTTACCCTTCTATTAGGTTTGCTGGCAGGGAATAATTTCGCGCAAATAGATCCAAAACCTGAAATATCTGTAATGAGTGGATATATGTGGGGAGGGAAAATGAACACTGTTTCCGGGGAGCTCAAGATCGAAAACGGACCAAATATTGCAGCAGGACTTGATATTCCTTTGCCCACAGGGGTTACTCTCGAGATCTTTTACAACCGCCTTGATTCAGAACTGAGATTTAGAGGTAGCAGATCTGGCTTGGTAACAGATACTACCTTCTTTCAAATGAGTACCAATTACATACAAATAGGGGGTCTATCGGAATTTGAAACCGGTACCAACCTAAAACCCTTTGGCGTGCTTGCCGTTGGCACCACGGTTTTCAGCCCAAAATCAAATCAACATTCTGATGAATGGTTGTTTTCAATTTCCCTGGGTGCCGGACTAAAATATTATCTGTCTGAAAGGATCGGACTACGATTGGACGGTAGGTTTCTTTTTCCTCTTTATCTGACCGGCGGTGGCTTTTTCTGTGGAACCGGAGGTTGTGGTGCTGGAATTGGATCTTCACCCATCGTCCTACAAGGATTCATAGACGGAGGAGTAATTTTAAGATTAGGTCAATAAATGGAGTCAATTCTTACAATTCATAAAATCTCTGCAGGAGTCTTTTTATTGATATACCTGGCTAAAGGAATATTGATTTTTCAAGAAAAGGAAAAAGCCCAGCGATGGTTTAAAAAGATAAGGTGGGTGGAAATGCCTATTAGCCTTGTTTTTTTTGCCACAGGGATCTATATGTTGGTCTCCCTTGGCCATCCTCCAAATTATATTTCTGTGAAACTGCTGTTGATCTTACTAGCAATTCCTTTGGCAGTCATAGGACAAAAACGACACAAACCACTTTTCCTTTGGATCTCTGTTTTTATTCTGGTCTACATTTTTGGTGTATCCGAAACCCGGAGTCTAAACTTTCAAAAACCCAAGATTGAATTTCTGGCAGATGATGGACTTGGAGAAAATGCAGAACTGATAAAGTTTGGGGCTCTTATTTATGGAGAGAATTGTTTAAGGTGTCATGGCCAAGATGGTGATCTTCAGAGATACGGTGCCAAAAAGCTAAATGAATCAATATTAGATGGGGATGCTGCCATGGAGATCATAAAAAATGGAAAGGGCAGTATGCCGGCCTTTGAAGGAAAGCTAGACCAAAAGGAACTAGAGGCAGTCGGCCAATTTATTCAACGATACAATGTACAATAATTGACCTTGAGGGCGTTTGACCCTAGGGACCTTAATTATTGCTAAATTCGCGACCAAATTTTCTCTAAATGGATCAATTCAAAAGATTGAATAACCTTACCGGTTGGGCTGTTTTTCTTGTCAGCCTGGTGGTTTATACCCTTACTGTAGAAAGAACCTCAAGTTTTTGGGACTGTGGGGAATTTATCTCCGTCTCCTACAAGCTAATGGTACCTCACCCTCCAGGGGCCCCATTTTACCTTTTGATCGGTCGGATCTTCTCTTTCCTTGCCTTTGGCAATGAAATGATGGTAGCATTCTGGATCAATATGATCTCGGTCCTATCCAGCGCATTTACCGTACTGTTTACATTTTGGACCATCACCCTTTTAGGAGAAAGACTTCTGGGCCTCGACAACAAGGAAAAAGATTCAAACCAATCCATCCTTTTATTAGCTGCAGGAGTGGTTGGAGCCTTAGCATTGACCTTTTCAGATACATTCTGGTTTTCTGCTGGTGAAGCTGAGGTTTATGCAATGTCCAGCTTATTTACAGCCTTCGCGTTTTGGGCAGTTCTCAGGTGGGAAAGAATTGAGGATGAGGATCCGCAAAGGGCGAACCGTTGGCTGCTTATGATCGCATATTCCATGGGGCTTTCAACCGGAATTCACCTTTTGAACTTGCTTGCAATCCCTGCAATCGGGCTGGTGATCTATTTCAAAAAATTCAAGCCAAATACAACCGGGGTTTTGCTTACCCTCGGTATTTCAGGAGCTGCGATCCTTGTTGTGCTTGAGTTCATTATCAAAGGACTTCCATCGATCGGAAGGTTCTTTGAGATCATGTTTGTCAATTCATTTGGCCTTCCATTTGGATCAGGAATGGTTTTCTTCTTCCTGGTTGTTACCGGAGTATTGGTTTATGGGATCATGAGATCTCAAAAGGAAAACAAGTATGTTCTTAACATGGCCCTTCTGAGTTTTACATTCCTTGTTTTAGGATTTGCTTCCTATGGTATCGTTGCGATCAGGTCCAATTTCAATCCTCCCATCAACGAAAACTCACCTGATAATGTGGTCAGCTTCCTTCGATACTTAAAACGTGAGCAATATGGGGACAGACCGCTTTTCAAGGGGCCTGTTTATGACGCTAGTCCTGTAAGGTCTGAAAGGGGTGCCAAACTATACCAGAAAACCGAAGAAGGTTATGAGGTCTATGATTATAAAATGACGCAGGAATATCGTCCCCAGGACGAGATGCTATTCTGCCGTATATCCGATAGAAGGGCTGACCGTGTGAAAGCATATAAGAACTGGATGGGGCTCAAAGGAAAACGAAGACCAACCATGGGTGACAATATTGAGTTCCTGTGGAAATACCAATTGGGCTGGATGTATTGGAGATATTTCATGTGGAATTTCTCAGGAAGGCAAAACGACATCCAGGGTCATGGAGATAGGTTCTATGGCAACTGGGAATCAGGGATCACCTTCCTGGATAAAATTCGGCTTGGTGATCAAACCCAAATGCCCCAAAACCTGAAAGAAAATAAAGCCAAAAACCACTATTACATGTTGCCACTTCTGCTGGGAATTGCAGGTCTGGTATTCCAATACAAAAAGGACCGGAATCAATTCTGGGGAGTTGCAACCTTATTCCTGTTTACAGGAGTTGCAATTATGCTCTACCTGAATCAACCCCCAATTGAGCCAAGGGAAAGGGACTATACCTCTGTGGGATCTTTTTATGCCTTTTGTATTTGGATCGGTTTGGGAATGTTATTCCTTTTTGATTTTCTTCAAAAAAGGATCTCTTCCAAGGGCACAGCTGTAATTGCAAGTGCCGCCGTTGCAATGGTCATTCCTTTGCTTATGGGCTTCCAAAACTGGGATGACCATGATAGATCAAACAGGTATCATAGTGTTGACCAGGCCAGGAACTTATTAGCCTCTTGCGCGCCAAATGCTATACTATTTACCGGAGGTGATAATGACACATTCCCATTGTGGTACGCCCAGGAGGTTGAAGGGTTCAGAACCGATGTAAGGGTATGTGTACTTAGTTATTTCAGTATTGACTGGTACATCGACCAAATGAAAAGGAGGGTCTATGAATCGGAGCCTTTCCCAATAACCTTTGAAAAAGAAAGCTACCTGAGCGGTATCAATGATTATTTACAATATCTAAAAGATGACAGATATGTAGGTGGAGTAGATCTCAACAGATTCCTTCAGGCTGTAAAAACAAATAGCCCGGCCGTAAATCGTCAATTACAAGGTGGAGGATCGATCAACATTCTTCCAACCAAGAGGATGATAATGGATATTAACAAAGATGGAATTGAGAATCAGAGAGCTCAAGGAAACCTGATCATGCCTGAAGAATGGTATGATCAAATAGTTCCAAGGATGGAGTGGAATACCAAAGGAAACCACATCCTAAAAAGCGATCTGATGATCCTGGACATCATCAATAATAACAACCTGGCTGGTTGGCCTAGACCTATCTATTTCAATAGCACCTCATTGATCACTTCGAAATTAGATCTAAGAGAGTATGTTTCTCTTGAAGGAATGTCTTACAGATTGGTTCCTGTAAAATCTCCAAAGTCTCAGGATGGTAGAGTTAATGCAGATGTTATGTATGATAATATGCTTAACAAGTTTGCCTTTAGGTCCATGGACAATCCGAATGTTTATTACAATGAGGAATATGAAAAGTTCGCTTTGAATTCCAGAAGGAACTTCTATCGCCTTGCAGGAGAATTGAATCTTAGCGGAGACACAGTTAGAGCTAAGGAGGTAGTTGATAGGTGTCTGGAAGCCTTACCTAACGATGTATTCGTCTATGATATATATACAGCTCAAAACCTTCCTTTGATCTTCGACTTAAAGGGTCATGAGCTTGGGTTAGATATAGCAAAGAAGGTTGGAGACAGGTCCTTGGAAAGCCTCCCCTACTTTTTATCCGATGGGTCTAAACCTGAAAGGGAGCTTCAGTCTCATTTATATATGCTTAATATGGTAGGAAATACACTTAACCGATACGGTTATACTGAAGAAGCTAAGCAGTATACCGATGCCTTGAATGCATATTCTCAAGCAGGAATATAAACCATGGATGAAGGCCTTATTTATGGGATTAATTCCATCAGTGAAGCTTTAAACTCCGAAAGGACCTTTGAAAAGGTTTTTATTCTTAAGGGTTCTAAAAACGAAAGGCTAGATGAGTTAATAAAGGAATTAAGGGATCAAAGGATCCCTTTTTCTTTTGTTCCCATTCAAAAATTCAAGCCCATAAGCAGGAAAAACCACCAGGGCGTTTATGCTTTCATTTCACAGGTGGCTTATCAATCCCTTGATAACCTGGTTGACTCCCTATTTTCCCAGGGGGCAGAACCATTTTTAGTTGCAGCCGATTCAATAACAGATGTTAGAAATATTGGAGCAATTGCACGTTCAGCACAAGCCTTCGGAGCTCATGGTCTATTGGTTCCTTCGAAAGGCGGCGCAATGATTAATTCTGAGGCAGTCAAAGCTTCAGCAGGCTCTTTGATGACCTTGCCTGTTTGTAGGACAGATAGTCTTCGATTCGCTTTAAAATTCTTAAAGGATTCAGGCTTCAGAGTGATTAGCATAAGTGAAAAAACAGAAAATTCACTTTGGGATGGTTTCGATGCTTCCGGACCAATTGTATTGGTATTGGGTTCTGAAGGAAACGGTGTAAGTCAAGAAATTTTAAAGATATCGGATGAGTTGTTGGGAATACCCATGGCATCAGGAGTAGGATCTCTTAATGTTTCGGTGGCCGCAGGAATATCATTTGCTGAGATCATGCGGTCAAGATCTAAAAACTAAAGGAATCTCTTTCCTCCCTCCTCTTTCTTCAAATCTTCAACGAATTTTTTTACCATCTGCTCATCATCTTTTTTGCAGATCATGGTAACCCCCCGTTCTTGTACAATGATATACCCTTCCAGGCCCTGAGCCACGATCAAATTCCCATCTTCTACCCTAATCAGGCTATCGCTGACATTATATAGCCTGGCCTCTCCCTTTATATTATTCAATTCAGAATCCTTGCTGGCCAATTCATGAAGGGATTTCCAGGTGCCTACATCACTCCAACCAAAATCACTGGGAAGAACAACAACCTTTGCTGATCTCTCAAGAATGCCATAATCCACAGAAATATTTTCAACCCTATTGTAGATCCTATTTATTGCCTGAGATTCATCCTCCAAAAGATTACCCGATTCGTCCTGGAAGAGTCTGAACATTTCAGGAAGATGGGACTCGAGCTCATTAATAAAGGTACCCGCTCTCCAGATAAATATTCCTGCATTCCACAAATAGTTTCCATTGGCCACAAATTCCTTTGCTGTTTCAAGGTCAGGCTTCTCTTTGAATTCTATCACGTCCTTAAAATCAGAAGAATTGGCATTGTCAAAATGAATATAGCCATAGCCGGTATCAGGTCTGCTTGGCCTAATACCAAGGGTTACTAAAGCTTCATTTTCATTGGAATAGGACAGGGACTTTTTTATAGAATCGATAAACTCAACTTCGTTTGAAATCTGGTGGTCAGATGGACAAACTATCAAATTTGCTTTTGGATCCTTTTGAATGGCTTTGAAGGCACCGTATGAAATACAGGGTGCCGTATTCCTTCCCTGGGGCTCCAACAAAAGGTTGGCATCGGATAGTTGCGGCAATTGATCAAGGATGAGATCCCTATAAGATTCATTAGCCACAATAAATACATTTTCATTTGGTACCAATTCAGAAAACCTGTCCAAGGTTGCTTGAATTAAGGTTTTTCCTTCCCCAAGAATATCATGGAATTGTTTTGGTTTCTCCTCTCGGCTAAAGGGCCAAAACCGGCTTCCAATACCGCCAGCCATGATCAAAAGAAAGTTGGAATCCATAGAAATAATGTTCGAGTTTTTCGTTAAATTAGTTTAAACCAATTTCCCAAGGATAATAATTGGGAAAAGAAGAAACGATCTTATATCAAATTGCAAGTACCCAAACATGAAAACAGGTGCAAATTGGGTAGGACAAGTTTTCATAAGTGCTTTTTAATCAGAGTAATAAACGATAGTTGAAAAAATATATCGCAATTTTGCGGTCTTTTTTTGAGTTGAATTATGGAGTTGACAGAAGAGGTATTGGATTTCAACATTAAGAAAACCCTAAAAGAGGTTTTCGGGTACCACCAATTCAGAGGGAACCAGGAAGAAATCATCAATAATGTCCTAGAAAAGAACAACACCCTGGTGATTATGCCAACTGGTGCCGGGAAATCCCTTTGTTATCAATTGCCGGCCATAACCATGCCCGGGACTGCTTTGATCATTTCCCCGCTTATAGCATTAATGAAAAACCAGGTAGACTTTCTAAATGCCTATGGAATAAATGCCAGGGTCCTGAACTCTACCTTAAGTAAATCCGAATCGAACCGTGTAAAAAAAGAAGCTTTGGAGGGTAAGGTCAAAATGCTCTACATAGCTCCTGAAAGCCTGGCCAAGGAAGAAAATATTCAGTTTTTCAAAAACTTGAACCCTTCTTTCGTAGCAGTTGATGAAGCCCATTGTATTTCAGAATGGGGCCATGATTTCAGGCCGGAATATAGAAGGATCAAAGAGATCATCAGAGACATAGGCAATCTTCATCTTATTGCCTTAACAGCTACCGCAACTCCAAAGGTGGAAGCGGATATTGTTAAAAACCTCCAGATGGAGGATGCCACCATCTTCAAATCTTCATTTAATAGAGAAAATTTATTCTATGAGATCAGACCAAAGAAAGGCGCGAAAAAGCAGCTGATAAAATTCGTAAAGGAGAGAGCCGGCCTGTCGGGAATTGTTTATTGCTGGAGTAGAAAGAAGGTTGAAGAAATTGCAGAATTTCTCAAGGTGAATGGGGTTAAAGCCAGACCCTATCATGCTGGTATGGAGTCAAAAGACAGGGTTAAGAATCAGGATGATTTCCTAAACGAGAATGTGGATGTGATCGTAGCAACCATTGCATTCGGGATGGGAATTGACAAACCCGATATCCGATTCGTGGTCCATTATGATGCGCCAAAATCCCTTGAAAGCTATTACCAGGAAACCGGAAGAGGAGGAAGAGACGGGCTTGAAGGTCACTGCCTTATGTTCTACAGCTATAACGATGTTATGAAGCTGGAGAAGTTTAACAAAGACAAGGCAGTATCGGAAAAAGAAAATGCCAGGATACTTCTTGAGGAGGTAATTCAATTCTCTGAATCCTCCATTTGTAGAAGAAAAACGCTGCTACATTATTTTGGAGAACAACTAAGAGAAGATTGCGGCTATTGTGATAATTGCAAATTTCCCAAAGAAACCTTTGAAGAAAAGGAAGCCGTCGTTTCGATCATTAAAGCGGTTGAGCAAACGGAAGAAAGATTTGGGATTGCCCACCTGGTTCCTCTCTTGAGAGGAATAGAAAACCAATACATAAATTCCTATGGCCACGATAAGCTTGAGGTGTTCGGTTCTTGTATCCATATTGATGAGGAAGACCTGGGTCCAATGATCCGTCAGGTAATGATCCTGGGACTACTTGAAAAAAATGTTGAAACGGTGGGCTTAATAAAGGTTACCGATGAGGGAAGAAATTTTATTTCAAATCCCTACAGCATAAGCTTTTCAAAAAACAGAGAATTCCCGGATACAGATGAGGAGGTTGAGGATACTCCTGTAATGAGTGGAAAGGGTCATGATAAGGTTCTTTTCGATTTATTAAAAAAGGAGAGGAAAAGACAAGCTGATAAACTTGATCTTCCTCCCTACGTGATTTTCCAGGATCCTCAATTTGAGGAAATGGCCACCACCTACCCTACTAGCTATGATGAATTGGTCCTTATAAATGGAATAGGGCAAGGGAAGGCTCGTAAATTTGGAAAGCCCTTCTTGGAACTTATCGAAAATTATATCCAGGAAAATGACATCATCACCGCAAATGATGTCCTGGTCAAAAGTTCTGGAGTGAATTCAAAGAATAAGATCTTCTTAATTGCTCAAATTGATAAAAAGGTTGATCTGGAAGAGATCTGTGAAACAAAGGGTTGGACCATGGAATACCTTTTAGATGAAATCGAAAATATCTGTGAGTCTGGCACCAAACTAAACCTTGATTACTATACGGAAGACTTGGTTGATGAGGATAAAGAAGACGAGATCTTCGACTACTTTATGAATTCGGAATCAGACTCATGGGAAGAAGCTCTGAATGAGCTAGGAGAAGATTATTATTCCGAAGAAGAGATAAGGCTGATCCGGGTCAAATTCCTTTCAGAAGTAGCTAATTAATTCCAGAATTACTTACTTGCCTCGCAAATCGGCCAGTACATGAAAATACTTCTAATCGGAGGTGGCGGAAGGGAACATGCCATCGCATGGAAGCTGAAGCAAAGTCCTAAGAAGACAGAATTATTTACGAGCCCCGGAAATGCAGGAACAGCTTCCCTGGGCACTAATCTCTCCCTTGATTCCAATCAGGAAATCGTAGATTTCTGCAAAGATCAGAATATTGAACTACTGATTATAGGACCTGAAGCACCCTTAGTAGATGGCTTGGTTGACATGGTTAAGGAAACCACCGAATTGGATTCCATGGCGGTTTTTGGACCAAAATCATATGGTGCGCAATTAGAAGGCAGTAAGGACTTCGCAAAGGAGTTCATGATCAGAAATAATATCCCTACTGCTCGATCAAAAACAATAAGCATAGCAAACCTGCAGGAAGGAATGGAATTCCTCGAGACACTTAGTTCTCCCTTTGTTCTTAAGGCAGATGGACTGGCCGCCGGCAAAGGAGTTCTGATCCTTGAAGACCTTGAGAGTGCCAAATCCTCCCTGGACGAGATGATCGGTGGAAAGTTTGGCTCGGCAAGTGATAAGGTGGTTATCGAAGAATTCCTAGATGGTATAGAACTTTCGGTTTTTATTATGACGGATGGTAAGAATTACTTGATTCTTCCAGAAGCAAAGGATTACAAAAGGATAGGTGAAGGGGATACAGGGCTAAATACGGGAGGAATGGGAGCTATCTCTCCTGTGGCCTTTGCAGATGAAGAGTTTCTAAAAAAGGTCGAATCCAGGATCATAATTCCAACAGTTGAAGGACTTGGAAAAGAGAGCATCGATTATTGTGGGTTCATTTTCTTCGGTTTGATGAATGTTAAGGGCGAACCCTTTGTAATCGAGTACAATTGCAGATTAGGGGACCCAGAAGCGGAAGTTGTTCTTCCAAGGATTAAAGATGACCTGATCGAAATTATTTTAGACTGTACCAATGGAACTCTAAGCTCAAGATCCATCGAGGCACATGAGCAGGCAGCAAGCACAGTTATGTTGGTTTCTGGAGGGTATCCCGAGGCCTATCAAAAAGGAAAGAAGATCTCAGGATTGGAATCCCTTCAGGAGGTAATACCCTTTCATGCCGGGACCCAACTAGATAATAGCGGGCAGGTTATCAGCTCTGGAGGCAGGGTCATTTCCATTACAGCCCTGGGCGAAAGTATCAATGAGGCATTGACCAAATCAAAACAAGGTGCTGAGCTTGTGGATTTTGAAAAAAAATATTTTAGAAGGGATATAGGCAACGACCTACTTTCTTTTGAATATTCTTAAACCAAGAAAATGGTGATTTCTGAATGCTGAAATTTAAAAGTCTAATCCCTTATTCATTTTTACTTCTTGCGGTGGTTCTTATTCAAAGCTGCGGAGAACCCGTCCATTTTATTGAAAAAAAAGACTTTGAAAATGCTACCTGGTCTTTCCATGATAAGGTACAATTCAACCTGAGCGTTGAAGACACTTCTTCTCTTTATGACTTACTTTATCTGATCAGAAATGATCAGGATTACCCCTACTATAATCTTTACTTAACCTACTTTTTGGAGAATTCTGATGGGGTTGAGTTGGGAAAAAGGCTTCAGGAAGTTCACCTGATGGATGCCCGGACAGGGGAACCATTAGGTTCCGGTTTTGGTGGGGTTTACGACCATAAGATCCTGGCCCTACCAAATCTGAAGTTTCAAAACCCAGGAAAATATCGCTTTTCTATAATGCACTATATGAGAACAGATAGCCTAAAAGGGATAATTTCCTTCGGTGTCCAGTTAAATAAAAAAGCTGGCAATTGAAACAATTATAGACCAAAACCGCGTTTTTTAAAGGTTAGATAATGGCTAACCTTTATCAAATAATGGAACTGGCCCCTTTTTCATCCCTTGAAAGGGTGAAAAAGCAGTATAAGACCCTGGCCTTCAAGTATCATCCGGATGCTCACCGAGGGGAACCCCTGTACGAGGACAAATTCAAGATGATCACACGGGCCTATGGAGTTCTCTCTGATCCCAAAAAGAAACTTTCCTACGATCAAGTGCTGTATAACAGCCTGGTATTACCAAAAAAACCAAGAGTAAGCAGGTCAACCAGGCCAAGCCCGCCAGTCTATCAGAGGAAACGAACAAAGCAAGGAAAATGGCAGACATCCTTCATAATCCTCCTGGTTTTTGGCGCAGGTTTTATGATTTATAATATCATCTGGCAAACCAATAATTACCTGACCTCAAAGGAGAACGAACAAAGGATGGTCGCTCGGAATGCGCTTTTAGAAAGAGCAAGGTTCGAGTATTCCAACGGGAATTATAAACAAGCCTTGAACTACTTGGATATGATCAAATTCGATCAAACCGGAGCTGACCTTGTTCAAATGAGAAAACAGCTGATCGAGGATTCCGAAAGAGAGGCCAGCAAACTAATGAAGGCTTCAAATTATGCTGACGCCATGGATCTCCTTTCCATGCTAATAAGGAAAGCTCATAAGGTGAAGGAAGAGTGGTATATAGGCTTAGCCGTTTGTTATAAAAAACTAGGGAATGTCAACTATGCAATTGAACTCCTGGAAAATCTATTGGAAAAAAATCCAGAATTGCTGCTTGCTAATAAAGAGATAGCTTTCATCTTTCAAAATGACCTAGGTGATCTTGATCAGGCCTTGTTCTACCTTGAAAGAGCAACAGCACTCATAGTGAACAATTATGTCAATCATTATGGAAAGGCTTACTATGTAGTGATAAATCCAGAAAACCATCCTCCTTCAGATTTCAATGTGTTCATTGAGAAAGCCCGTATCTATTCGGCTCATCAAAGATTTGAGGAGGCAATTTCAGCCTGTAAATGGGCTAGCGTGTTAAACCCTGATTCCCCGGACCCACACCTTCTTATTGGGTCCTGCTATTTTGATCTCGGAAATTATAAGGAGGCCTGCAAAGCAATTTCTTCAGCTAAAGAAAAAGGAGCAGAGATCCCTGAAGAATTGCAGAAGATCAATTGTTGATCAAAGTACAGTAGCTACACATTTGAGCTCAATAGCAATTGGTGTTGGCAATGCGTTTATTTCAATGGTTGTTCTACTTGGCATATTGTCCTTGAAATATTCCGAATAAATCTCATTGAAGGTCTTAAAGTCATCCTTCATGTTGGTGAGAAAAACTGTTACATCTACCAAATTCTCCCAGGTGCTACCACATTCCTCAAGCACGGTTCTTACATTTCCAAAAACGGAATGGCATTGTTCTGCAATGTCATAAGACCGGATAGAACCATCTTCATTTAATGTAACTCCCGGAATATCCTTCGATCCTTTCTTTCGGGGACCAATACCGGATAAAAACAACAGCTCACCCACTTGTCTCGCATGAGGGTATAGCCCTACCGGTTCGGGGGCGTTTTTGGATTCCCTTAAGCTCATATTATTGGTTGTGATCGTTGTCGAAATAGATCTTACAATTAGGCAAAAGCCCTTTGATCTTTGTCTGATTTGAGGGAGAAATCTCGTTTCCTACCAAAATCAACTCCTTAAGATTCTGAAGGTTTGCGATCTCAATAGGTAGGTCGGTCAGTTCGTTAAGTGCCAGATCCAATTTTTCAAGTTTTTTAAGCCTTGAAATAGATTTTGGCATTTCCTTGATATAATTGTTTCGGAGGTATAGCTCGGTTAGATTTTCCAGTTCTCCGAATTTCTCTGGCAGAACGGAAATCTCATTCTTATTCAGATTAAGGTGATGGAGAAATTTCAATTCTGAAACTCCATCATGAACCTCTTTCAATTTGTTACTTGAAAGATCAAGTTCGACAAGGTATTTGAGTTCGGCTACATCGTCATGTAAGGCAGTCAACTTGTTGTTATACATATTCAACTTTACCAGGTTCTGCAGAGAATCCAGGCCTGAGGGTAGTTCAAAGATCACACTTGAACTGAAATCCGCGCAAAAAACATCTTCAGGAACAAGAAAGGCGGTCTTTTGTGAGAAGCAGTGCCCCATACATTTTTCTTCCATCAATTCCCTTGCGTCAAGCATTCCTAAGTGGATTGCAGAAACAAGGTCATGACACAATTCCGTATCGTTAAAACCGAATTGCTCAGCCAGACCCTTTTTTGCCCTTGCCCTATCTAAATATGCCTTCCCCATACTTGGGTCGATACTTAGCGCAAGTGTGAATTCAGAAATAGCCTCTATATATTTTGCTTGATTTAATTCCTCTTTTCCTTTTTGGTAGTACACTTCGGGATCTTCCTGAGCCATGCCAAGGTTCATAGCTGCTCCGAAAACAAAGAATAAAACACCTAGAAGCAGGCATTTTATGGAGTTTGATTTGGTTGATGGTTTCATAAAGTGCTTAGCAAACAAAAATAATCCCAATTTTTATTTAGAGGACATCAAATCTTCAATTTCCTCTATTTCAATTGGAATGGAAGCCATCAGGTTTTGATTTCCATTTTCAGTAATTAGGATATCATCTTCAAGTCTGACACCAAGTGATTCTTCTCTAATATAGATTCCTGGTTCAACAGTCATGACCATTCCAGCCTCAAAAACATGGTATTTACTACCTACGTCATGAACATCCAAACCCAAATGATGGCTGGTACCGTGGGGGAAGAATGTTTTATACGCCGGCCAATCGGGATCCTGATTTCTTATATCACTATCATTGATCAATTTAAGCTTCAAAAGCTCCTTTTCCATGATATTTCCAACTTCTTCATGGTAGTCAATCCAGTTATTTCCAGGAACCAGAAGCTTGGTAGCCTCGTCTTTCACATACTTTACGGTATTGTAGATCTCTTTTTGCCTATCTGTAAACTTTCCGTTTACAGGAATGCACCGGGTCAGGTCTGAGGCATAATTTCCATATTCAGCACCTATGTCCATCAAAAGAAGGTCTCCGTCCTTGGTCTTCTGGTCATTGCTGATATAGTGAAGAACGCAAGCATTGAATCCCGATGCAATTATTGGGTCGTAGGCCGGACCTCTCGAGCCATTTCTTTTGAATTCATGAAATAATTCAGCTTCAATTTCATATTCCCATTGATCCGGCTTTACAAAGGCGCATATCCTTCTGAAAGCCTTTTCAGTGATGTTCATTGCTTCCTGCATCACCTCAACTTCAAAGGGAGATTTCACAACCCTTAAGCGATGTAAAATTGGTGCTGCCCTTTCAACACTATGGAGAGGGAATTTATCCTTTATCTCGTCGCTTAATCTTCTTTCCTTGGTTTGTACAGGAGAAGAATTCCTCAGATGCTCATTTGAGTTTAAATAAACCCCTTCCCCATAGAACATGACCTCATTCAAAACGGTGAAAAGTTGATCGTTCCATAAAACCGTCTCTACTCCTGAATTCTTTTTTGCCTCTTCTTTTGTGAGCTTTTGACCCTCCCAGATGGCAATATTTTCATTGGTCTCTCTTAATAAAAGAACCTCTCTGTATTCCTTGTTATTGGCCTGAGGTGCAAGGATCAGAATTGAATCTTCCTGATCCACGCCAGTCAGCCAAAAGAGATCAGCGTTTTGTTTGAATGCCATTGCCCCATCTGCATTGGTCGGCATAATGTCATTAGAAGTGAAAACGGCTACATGGCCAGGCTTCATTTCACTGACGAACTTTTTTCTGTTACCAATGAACAACTTAGGGTTGATCTCCTTATACCTCATTTTCTTTTCCTTTTCCGAAAGTTATCACATCCTCAAATGCTTTCAAAAGAGGATCAGGGCCGTGCAAATTACCACATTTGAAATGAGCAAGTGGGCATTCTTTCTTTCCATGAAGATTGCAAGGCCTGCATTCCAGGTTCTTTATCTCTGCGACTCTGGAAAAATCAGAAAGGGGCCCAAATCCGAATTCAGGTATGGTACTGCAATACACAGCAAAGGTTGGAGCATTTACAGAAGAACTTAAGTGTAGGGGGGCAGAATCATTAGAATAATTAATGGCTGAACCTTCCATTATCGCCGCTGTCTCCAAAAAATTTGTCTTTCCACATAAGTTTAAAACCCTTTCCCCTTTCTCATCACGAAGTGTTTCCCCTAACTGATAATCGGCTCCTGACCCTAGAATAATAACCCTTTGATCTTCTGGAAGAGCAGAAATGAATTCCTTCCACAAGGAAATGGGAGCTTGTTTTGTGAACCATACTGATCCCGGGGAAATAGTCAGGTAGCTTCCTTCACCTACCAATTCCTTAGCCCTAGTTCTATCTTGACTTTCGGGGTACAATTTTGGCCTCAGCTTTTGTAGTTTCTTATTATCGGAGCTAAGGAGATTGAAGTTTCTATCAATTTCATGAACCCCTTTCTCAGTTGAGAAGGGAAGCTTAAAATCATACGAAAAAGAAAAGGGATTCTGAGAGAAGCCGTGTTTTCGCTTAGCCCTCGAAAGAAAGCTGATCAAACCAGTAGAGAAAAATCTTTGAAGGTTGATCAAAAGGTCATACCTACTCTTCCTAATCTCTGAGATCACCTCCTTCAAGGAAGAGTACTTATTCGATTTATCCCAAATAATTATCTGCCCTAAAAAGGGATGCCCTGCAAAAAGTCCTTCGTTCCCCTTTCTAAGCAAAAAATGGATCTCGGATTCAGGCTCCGCCTCATGAATCGATTCAATTAAAGAGCTGGCCAGGACCACATCTCCGATGAAAGCGGTCTGGATGATCAGAATTTTTTTTTGTGTTTGAACTTTCAATCTTGAACCAAAGCTCTTAACTGTGGAAAAACGATTTTTTCCTGGCAATAATTATTGGTAAAAAGAGCTCAATTTTGTTGAACTCAAAAAAAGAGAAAAAAGTGGAATGGAATAACCCCGATCTCAACCGATATCTAGATGATCATTGTGATCCTCAAAAAGATTACCTGACTGAAATTGAACGAGACACTTACCTAAATACTGTTTTACCTCGGATGTTATCCGGAAACATTCAGGGTAGATTCCTAAGCCTTCTATCCAAATTAGTAAATCCAAAAACAGTTTTGGAAATCGGAACGTTTACTGGCTATTCAGCTCTTTGCCTTGCTGAAGGATTGGGAGAGGGAGGAAAAGTGATTTCTCTTGAAGTAAACCTGGAACTCAAAAAAAGGGTCGAAGCAAATCTTGCCAAATCGGATTTGGGTAAGAAAGTTGAGGTTGTATGGAAATCAGCCCTAGATTATCTGAAAGACTTTGATGGAGAAATTGACCTTGTATTCATTGACGCAGATAAGGTAAATTATCCAAACTATCTGAATCTATGCCTTCCAAAACTTAGAAAGGGCGGACTATTGATTGCTGACAATGTCTTGTGGAGCGGAAAAGTTCTAGATGAAAAGGAAAATGATGAGGATACAAAAGCGTTGAAGGAATTCAATGAAAAACTAAAAAGTGAAGATTCCCTCGAAAAGATCATGATCCCATTAAGGGATGGTGTTTATCTGGGGCTTAAGAAATGAAATCCCTACACGTAGTAGTTCTTTTGTTTTTGGGCATTAATTCAGGTATTGCTCAAATACCTCAGGTCCCTTCAGTTCTTTATTTAGGCGAACAGAAATTGATCCTAAACGCTGAAGCCAAAAGAGAGATCCAAAAACATGTCGATGCCCTTCATTCAAATCAACATTATTTCGAAAAAAAAGCCAACCTGGCTGCCAGCTACTTTCCTCTTGTAGGAGAAGTATTGAAAAATGAAGGAGTGCCTAACGAATTCAAGTACCTCGCCGTCCAGGAAAGTGGTTTTGTAAGTGATGCGGTTTCTAAATCCAATGCCGTAGGCTATTGGCAATTCAAAAAAGAAACAGCCGAGGAGTTCGGCTTGAAGGTCAATAGCCAGGTGGACGAAAGAATGCACATTGTTTATTCAACAAAAGCAGCTGCCAGGTATTTAAGAAAGAGTTATTTCTTCCTACAAAATTGGGTTCTTGTATGTCAGAGCTATCAAATGGGGCTTGGCGGCACCCAAAGGTCAACCGACCCTTCCAAATTTGGTGAGGATCCTGCTAAGATTGATGGTGATACCTATTGGTACGTGATGAAATTTCTTGCTCATCTGGTTGCTTTTAGGCCATTCATTGAAAAGAAAGCGGTTCCTTCAATTAAGCTGGCTCTTTATCAAGCTGACCCTCATGAGGAGGTAAACAATATCCTTGTTAACAATAAGATCGATAGGGAGACCTTTATGGAATACAATAAATGGTTGAAAGGAGGTTCGATGAACCCTTTTTACAAACCTTATCTTTTTGTCGTCAATCGAAAACAAAAAGCTCCTGCCAAAAAAGAACCTGTGGAAGTGGTTACGGTAACCACAGATCATATAAAGTCAAATGAGTTTTCTGAGATAAGCTCAGATCTACCCTACGACCCGAATACAAGGATCATTTACGTGGTGAATAAAAGGAAGGCAATCCTTGCAGAAGAGGGAGATGCAAAGATCACTTTGGCAATCCGGGCAGGGATCTCAAGAGATGAATTGATGGAGTATAATGACCTGACAAAAAGGGATGTTATCATTCCCAAAAAGGCATATTATCTGCAAAAGAAAAGGAAGAAGAGCCCTGTAGCCTACCATATATTCAAAGAAGGTGAAAGCCTTTGGGAGATTTCCCAAAATTATGCGATACGTCTTGCTTCCCTAAGAAAAATGAATCGCTTGGCTAAAGGGGAAAAACCGATTCCTGGTCAGGTTCTTTGGATGAAAAAACCTAGACCAAAAGGTATGGCCCCTGAGATCCTTGATGGCTACCAGAAAAAAGAACCTGAGATAATTCAAAAAGAGGAAGAGATTATTAAGGTCGAAATGGATTCAAGTGTTTTTGAAAGGGATAGTCTGAAATCTGAGAGCAACAAGCTATTGGAAGAGGAAAAGGTGGTAGAAAAGGAAGAACCGATTGCAATTGAAGAAAAACCGACCTTTCAAAACCACATGGTTGAAAAAGGTGAAACCCTATATTCTATTTCCAGGAAATACAACTGCACCGTCGAAGAGATAATGGCCTCCAATGGTATGAACTCTTCCAAGTTGTCCATTGGCCAGGAGCTTAAGATCCCAATTCAAAAAGGCCCTTAAGGCAGCTTTATATATTTTTCTGGCTCCTTTTTTTGTACCAGGTAATATCCGGTTGAGCTACTTGAAAAGGATTCTATTTTAAAAGGCAGCCTGGACTGAAATTTTTCATCCAGAAGATCCCAGTAAGCCCCTCTTTTTACAAGAAATTGTCCCGTTCCAAACGACTCAATTAGGTCGTATTTGAATGCCAATTTTTGGGATCCGAACTCATCAAACAATCCCCATTTTCCTTCTTTTTGTCCGAGTATCCAATCTGTATTTGGTAATTGCCTTACATCATCCAGGATTGGCTCAAGGATTATTCCTTTTCCTGGTTTAAATAAGCCTAATTTTCGATCCTTCGATAGCACCCAAATATCCTGGCCCAACACCCCTAAACCAGAGTACCGCGGTTGAAGTATGATCTTTTCAGATTTATCAAAAAGTCCCCATTTTCCTTTGATCTTGAAGGGGAATAATCCGGCTGACGGTTTTTTTACAGATTCGTATTGAGTTGAAATAACCAACACGCCCCTACGATCGACAAACCCCATATTCCCTTTGATCCATACAGGAATTAGATCGGATCCATTTGTTCCTAGGGAGTCAAAGTTCTTCTTAGGGGGGTATAAATATTCTGAGTTTTGAACATCAATGGTGAACCAGTTTCTGCCTTTCCGAACATTTCTCCAATAACCATTGAATTCATTGGAAACATAATCAAATGATATTCCTAACTCATCTTGGAAAGAATTGGTCAAAACCCTGAATTTATTTCCATTTTTAACCAGAATGGAGTTTTCAGACCAATCCTGTATTTGATCAGCTTCTAACAAAATCCATTGACCATCGGAATTCAAGAGTTCTAAACTTCCTGAGGATTTTTTACTGATCCTTCCTTTCCCAAAATCCTCGATCCCAAACACTCCAGGAGGAATAATCTCTTCTCCCTTGGAGTCTATTAAACCTGAAAGTCCATTCTTGGTCACCTTGAAAAGACCACTTTTGCTGGGCTCAATGGAAGAATACAAGGAGTCCAAAAAGATCCCAAAACAGGGCTTAATCAGTCGAAGGTATCCAGAATCGTTGAGAGTCAAATAGCCATTTTCAAGGTGTCTCCACCCAAAAGGTACTTCAGACTTTTCGTTTAGGTTCTCATCGAGTTGAAACCAGCCTTTTAATCCCCTTCGTACCAAAGGCCCACAATCCAGCCAAAACAAGGAGTCATATTGAAAATCAACGCTTTTGAAGTCTTTCGAAATGGAATACTGGCCATGCTTCGACAAGATCCAATACCCTTGTGATTCAGAAACCCCGATCTTCCCAACCAGACCAAAGGAAGAATCCAGGTCTGAATTGCAAAAGGTCCATCGATCTCCTTCCTGGATAACTAGGTCTCCCTTGCTGGAGAAAAACGCTGAGTCGACCTGAAACGATCTTTTTGAATTAAAACCCTCATCAAGAACATGCCATATATTCTTCGGAGTGAGCTTAACCTTGGCAATAAAAGGAAGATAGGTTACCCTTTTGAATTCAAATTCGCTTAGCTCTTCCCCATCTCTTTTTATCAAACCCCATCCATGAGTCTTTCGTCCAGAAAAGTATTCTTCATTTATTGAGCCTATGTCAAGGAATCTCTGTCCAAGGAATTTGCTCTTTTTTGGATCAAACACAGTAAAGGATTCCGTAGAATCCAATAGGCCCACCAACCCACATTTTATCGGCTTTATACGGAGATAAAATTTTTCAGTTTGGAGCGAATGATTTGATTCCGAAATGAAATTCCAACCCTTACTTTCTAGATATACCGAAGCAAAACCTCCGAGGAAGTGATTTATGCTATCATATGCCTTTTTGGATCTCTTAGAAGAGAGTTTTTGAGGATACCACTTTTTGTCTTTCAATACCGCAATATGCCCATTGGATGGAGGAAAGAAACTCCTACCTGTTGGTGTATAGGAATTAACCAAGTGAAGCCATTGCTTATTCTTTATAAAATAAGGATCATCACTCCAACCAACATATTGATATTCTGGATCTACAACATAATTCCCCTTGGTATCAATAAGCCCCCAATTCCCGTACATCTGGACCCTGGCATAGCCTTCTACAAAAGGAAAAGCCCGATGGAATTTTGGAGTTATGGCAAAAGAGCCAGAACGATTTACATAGCCATAGGTGCCATCCTGATAGCGCTTAGGGATCAACTCATCAGTCTGGGCCAAAAGGGAAATTGGGAACAGGAAAATAGCCATGTACCTCCCCAAGGCTTTCCAAAATTTCCTGGTCAAATAATTCAATGAAATGAGAATTAAGAACGAATGGCGATTACAGGATCCAATCGAGCAGCCATGGCTGCAGGGACAATTCCCGAAAGGATTCCTACCCCTCCTGCTACGCTAAGTCCCAACACAATATTTTTAAAGCTTAGGTCCAGGCTTAAGGCACCAGTGGGTAAAAACGTGATCAAGTAAACAAGGAATAATCCCGCTAGGCCACCAATAAGGCTCAAGAACATGGCTTCAAAAAGAAACTCAAAGAGGATAAAGAAATTCTTTGCACCCAAGGACTTTTGAATGCCTATCAGGCTGGTTCTTTCTTTAACAGAAACAAACATGATGTTGGCAATTCCGAAGCCACCGACCAGTATAGAAAAACTTCCTATGATCCACCCTCCTAGTCCTACCACGTCAAAAACAGAGGTTACAAGTCCAGCCAGCATCTCAGGCCTATTTAAGGCAAAATTGTCATCATCTCTTGGTTTGAGTCCTCTCATAGACCTTAACCTGCCCCTTAACTCCGATTCAAGATGGATCAATCCGATATCATCTTCAAAACCTTTAACAGCTATTCGAGGTTGGATTCCCCTGGTTTTACCGAGGTAATATACTTTTTCAAATGCTTTAATGGGTATGTAAACATTGTCATCGTTCGATGGGGCATCCAAAAGATTCTCTCCTTGCTTTTCAAGTATGCCTATTACGGTAAACTTCCTCCCCTTTATTTTGATCTGTTGTCCTAATGCCGGTCTGTTTCCGAAAAGTCCCTCTTTGATATTTGAACCAATCAGGGCTGCCCCCTTTCCTGATTCCACTTCGAATTCGGTAAAATATCTTCCCTGTGCCAGCCTTGTATCAGATACATCTTTGTGCTGATACGAAATCCCAAGTAGGGATTTATCCTCTACGCTGTTGCTTCCAAATTTGAAAGTACTCCCTCCTCTTACAGCAAATATTGAAACAGCACTGGCATTCTGTAAACTCTTATCAAGAGCTTTGAACTCATCGTAGGTAACATAAGGCCTCTTAAGGTAATCCCACCAGGGATCTCCAGGTTTAAAGTCGAAGGGCCATTTTTCGACGTAGATTACCTTATCGCCGAGGAAAGCCAGGCTCTCTTTTATGCTCTTTTCCAGACCATCAACAACCGTAAAAACAGCAATGACTGCAAATATTCCAATCGTGACTCCGAGAAGAGAAAGGACGGTTCTCAGCAGGTTAGATTTCAATGCTTGCCAGGCAAAAACAAAACTTTCAACAACTAACCTTAAAAACAATCCCATTTATTAACTATTAGGCAATTCAAAGCTTGGTAAAATTATTATTTAAAGCCCTACATTGTTAAATTTGCGCCCTAAATTTTGCAGGCCTATGGCAATGAAGTTATCCGAGTTCCGATTTGATTTACCCAAGAGACTAGTAGCACAACATCCACCCGAAGAAAGAGACGGAGCAAGGATGATGGTTATAAACCGGGAAACAGGGGATATCGAACACAAGCAATTCAAAGATTTTCCAGAATACTTTAAAGATGGTGATGTTCAGATTGTCAATGATACCCAGGTATTTCCAGCCCGACTTTACGGCAATAAGGAAAAGACCGGAGCTAGGATCGAAGTTTTTCTTCTGAGAGAATTAAACCAGGATGCAAGACTTTGGGATGTACTGGTTGATCCTGCAAGAAAGATCAGGGTTGGAAACAAGCTATATTTTGGAGAGGGAGAATTGGTTGCAGAGGTAATTGACAATACCACATCAAGAGGAAGAACTATAAGATTCTTGTTCGACGGTGGCCCGGAGGATTTCTATGTATTGATAGACAAGCTTGGACAGACACCTTTGCCCAAGTATATCACCAGGGAAGCTGAACCAGAGGATAGGGAAAGATTTCAAACAATCTTCGCCAAAGAAACCGGAGCTGTCGCTGCTCCATCGGCAGGTCTGCATTTTACTCCGCAAATGGTGAAAAGACTTGAACTACAAGGTGTTCAAATGGTCCCAATTACCATGCATGTAGGGCTCGGAAGCTTTAGGGAGGTTGATGTAGAGGACCTTACCAAGCACAAAATGGATTCTGAAAACTTCAATGTTCCTGCTCATACCTGTCAAGTCGTCAACAAGGCTATGGAGGAGAGAAGAAGGATTTGTGCGATCGGAACAACTACAATGAGGGCTATCGAATCTGCCGTTTCCGCAAATAATAAATTGAAGGAAAATAAAGGATGGACCGACAAGTTCATTTTTCCTCCTTATGATTTCAAAATAGCCAATTCTTTGCTTTGCAATTTCCATGGAGAGGGCTCAACCCTTTACATGTTAGCTTGTGCGTTTGGTGGTTATGAACTTATCACCAAGGCATATAAGGTTGCCATTAAGGAAAAATATCGTTTCCTTACCTATGGCGATTGTATGTTGATCATCTAAGGAATAGAAACTGATTTTTCAAAATATTGCATAATTACCTCCGGAGGTTTGGGGGTAAGAATGGGAGCAGATCGTCCAAAACAATATTTGGAGATCAAAGGCTACCCTCTTTTGGTATATACAATTGCCAAGTTCCTTGAGATCGAATGGAATGACTTCGTCATTTCGGCTCCCGAAGATTGGCAGGATGAAACCAAGAAACTTGTCAAGGGATACTTTCCGAATGCAGGAATAAAGGTTATTAAAGGGGGTGCTACCCGTACTGATTCAGTAAGAAATTGCTTAGATGAGCTAAAAAGGAGTGGAAAAAATGGAGTGGTTGCTATCCATGATGGAGTACGTCCTCTGTTAAGTCAGGAATTAATTTCAAATTGCCTTAAGGAAGCCCAAAGGTGCGGGTCAGCTCTCCCAGTTGTCAACCCCGTTGAAACGGTAAGGATGGGTCCAATTTCCGAAACAAGTATAGTTCCCAGGGATAGAATCCATCTGGTACAGACCCCTCAATGCTTTGACCTGGGAATGATCATAGAAGCACATGAGAATAAAAAGGAGGGCTCTTACACTGATGATGCCGGAATTTTTGAGGAACGCTTTGGTCAGGTAAGCCTAATTCAGGGGGAGGAAAAGAATATCAAGGTCACAAATAGATCTGATCTGGATATGGTTGCCTCTCTACTTCCTGATGACCCTTTCCTCCAGACGGGATCGGATCGCGCTCAATAACTCAGAAGAATTATCCTTCAACTCAATCTTATTCTGACTTAGGTCAAGTATTTTTCCTTTAAGTTCATCCAGGTATTCTAGCTCATGTGTAACCAGGATAACCAATTTTCCTTTCTCCTCCACGAGGCCCTTTAAGACTTCAAAAACAAATTTTCTGTTAGATAGATCCAGATTCAAGGTCGGTTCATCAAGGATAATGATCGGAGTATCCTGGGATATAACCTGAGCAAGCCAGGCTAATTGCTTTTCGCCTCCCGAAACCTCATTTAGATAACTTTTCCGAAGTGAGCCGAGGTCGAAAAGGTTTAGTGAATTTTCAATTTCAACCTGGTCATCTGGAGACAATCCTTTGAATGGCTTCCGGAATCGAATACGTCCAAAAGCTACCAACTCCTCTAGAGTCATATTAATTCCTAATTCCAATTTTTGGGGCAGGAAGGCAATTAGGGATGAAAAAGTTGATTCGTTGAAATCAGATGCCAACTTTCCCTGGATCCTTATGGAGCCTTCATGTTCCAATTCTCCGGTTATGGCCTTTAGAATAGAAGTTTTGCCAGAACCATTCCTTCCAACTATGGAAAGGAAGCCCGGGGAATCAAGATGAAATGAGATATCCTGGAGTAAAGTCCTGGCACCATAACTAATCCCTAGTCCTTCTACTATGACAGAAGGAGGATTCAAGGGCTAGTATTCGTCCTCGTTGAAAAAGAAATCGTCCTTGGTCGGATAATCCGGCCAAATTTCCTCAATGCTCTCAAATGGCTGACCATCATCCTCAAGTTCTTGAAGATTCTCAACAACCTCCATAGGAGCACCCGACCTGATCGAAAAGTCGATCAGCTCATCCTTGGTTGCTGGCCAAGGTGCATCTTCTAGATATGACGCAAGTTCTAGGGTCCAATACATAAGCTAATTCTAATACCCTGAATTTATGGGCTGCAAAAATATATTTTTCCCCTTCTGGGACAACAAAAAATCAATGAATTTTTAAGGAAATTATTTCCTAGTTCATTTCTATATCGCGGAGAAGGTTTTCACGGATCTTAATTCGGAATTTTTGGTTCTTGACCTTGGTCAAAAGAGCTCTATCTCCTGTTTTAACAGGATCGTTTGGATCCATATCCAAATTCTCTTCAAAAAGCTTAAGATCGGTCTTTGCCTTTCTGATAAGATCCCTCATGATGGAAATCTTCAGGATTTTTTGTTCCTCCTGAGATTTTGCACCAAAATCACTGTATTTCTTTGTGAGATTGAGGTCCAAAGTTTTCCTTTCAAAAATTGACGCTATGATCTCCCTAAAGCGATTATAAATGGTTCTGACCTCTGGAGAAGATGACTTTCCACTATTCAGCCATTTTTCCTGTAGACTTTTAGCTTGATTGACAGCATCATCCAGATCCAACTTTATTAGAGAAATTGCTTGATTCAGAAGTTCCTCCTTTTGTTGGATCATTTCAGGGGAAGCATGTTCTCTTGAGCCAAATCCTCTGTTTTGTTGATATCCTCTGTTTTGTTGGAATTGTCGTGGTTTATTGAATTGGTTGCGAGGACGGAACTCAAGTATATCTTTCACCTTCTTTTCCCATTTCCTATCAAAAGCAACCTTCACTCGCTCCGGAAGTGGGGGAAGCTTTGCCCAGGATTCCTTGTATTCAAGGATCTTCTGCTTGACCATCTCCTTATCTTTTTGACTTCTTAGTCTCCCCATTTCATACAGCATATTGTTGTAATGAATGGTGATCTTCTTCACTTCCTCTTTCTGTTTTTCAACGAAAGCCTTTTTTCTTTGAAAGAAAGCATCCAAAAGATCAGCATACTCCTTCTCTATTGTTTCTCCTTCCTTATCACCAATTGAACCAGTCCTAACCCACTTATTCCTATTCTCTTTTACTTTTTCAGCTATATCCCGGAGCTCATCATCTGTGCATTTCATGAACTCTTTAAGCTCATTCATAAAACTCTCCTTTAGCTCCTTATTCCGTACGCGATTTTGAGAAATTGACTCCTCAAGGTCCTTTTGAACATCAGCCATCTTTTTCAAAAGGGCTTCGTAATCGCCAAGACCATTATGGCTCATTAGTTTATCCTTTAGGTGGATCAGCTTCATCAAAAAAGAACCTTTGTTGGTCGCTTCTGTGATGTCTTCCTGAAGCTTCGCAATTTTTGCTTCTAGATTCTTGAATCTATTCTCGAAGTATTCAATTGATTTTTCTGGCGTTTCTCTTACGACGCCTATTTCTAATTCGGGCTGGTCCAAAAAAGCTTTTCTAAAAACTTTATCTCCCTTGACATACCCGAAAGGGTGGTCTGTAACTATTTCACTAGACATTTTGAACTTAATTTAAGTACAAATGACTCCTTGGGAATCCTCCAATTCTATTAAATCAACGCCAAAATAAGTATTGTATTTGAAATTATCTCTTTCTTAGGAGCCAATAAAACTTCTCAAATGAAAAACCTTATTCCGGTTCAAGGAATAGAACCCAAAATCGGCCAGAATAGTTTTATAGCACCTTCCGCCCAGATCATAGGAAAAGTAAAAACTGGAAAGAATTGTTCTTTTTGGTTCAATTCAATTACTAGGGGAGATGTGAATACAATTGATATCGGCGATAATGTAAATATCCAGGACGGGGCTGTAATTCATTGTACATATAAAACAGCTAAGACCTTCATTGGAAATAATGTTTCTATTGGTCACAATGCAATAGTTCATGGCTGTACGGTAAAGGATAATGTTCTCATAGGAATGGGGGCTATTGTGATGGACCATGCCGTAATTGGTGAGGGATCAATAATTGCCGCCGGTGCAATAGTGCTGGAGAACACGGAAGTTCCTCCTGGATCAATCTTTGGTGGAATTCCTGCAAAATTCCTGAAGAAGGCTGACGAAAATAATTTGAAGATGATCCAAAGGACACCCAAGAATTACCTTTTATATTCTTCATGGTTTGATCCTTCGATCGACCCAGAAGCTGACTAGAATTCTATTTCCAAGCCAAGTTTATCCTTCAGGTCATTCAAAGCAGGATTTTCTTTAGAAAGGACCTCAAACTTTTCCGCACTGGTATAAGGGACCTTTTCCTTTTTCTCAACATTGATTATTGAGACCAATTCGGCTTCTTTATTCTTTAAGGATTTCTTCAAATGATAATTGAGCTCCGCCCTTACCTTGTCAAGGTGGGCATCTTCTATTGGATTGCCCAGATCGATAATGATCTTGTTTCCATCTAAGGATGGTCTCTTTTCCAATACCCTAACCAATCCCTGGGGTGCCTCTTTTATCCTGGCGTCCACAAATTCTTTCCAGGCATTTAATACCATTTCAAGATCAAATTCTTGATCTACCGGAATTTCCTCTTGAAGTTGTAAAAGGTCAGGTTCACTTTCTACTTCTTCTTTGACCTCTTCATTCAGATTGATAGATGAAGCGATCCTTGGTTTGATGGATATTTTCTTTTTTGAACCTGGATCTGATTTAACATTCTCATTTTCCTTAATAATTTCCTCAGGTTTAGACTCTATTGGCTCCTCAGGCTTCGATTCCCCTTTATTTACTTCAGGTTGTGGTTCCTCAACGAGCGGTATGGGTTCAGGCTTGCTGTCCTGACTTTCATGATTAGCAGAGCTTTCCGGCTTTTCAGAAATTACTTCAGGACTAGACTTTTTTTTTTCAGGCTCTACTGAAGGAAGGGCAATTACTCCCCGAACATGGGCCATTTTTATTAAGGATAATTCTACGAGTATCCTTTGGTTTTGACTAATGCTATATTGCTGCTCACAATTTTGAAGAATACTGATCCATGATAATAAAAGAGACCTGTCTATTTCCTTGCTTTGTTTCTCGTATTGAGCCAGAGCACTTTTTGGAACTGCTACCAACTTGGAAGTCCCAGTGGCCATCATCATCATAAGATTTCTTAAATGCTCAAGAAAGCCTCCAACCAATTGCATTCCATCAAATCCCTTACTAAGGATCTCATCGAAAAGTAATACCGAAGCCTCATGATCCTCATTATTAAGCATCTCAGTTAGCCTTAGATAATAATCATAATCAAGGATGTGAAGATTCTTAAGGACCTGTTCATAGGTCAAAGAATTGTCTCCGGAAAAGGCAAGAAGTTGATCGAACAGGGATAGGGCGTCCCGTAAGGAGCCATCAGATTTTTGGGCAATTAAGTGAAGGGCGTCTTCTTCAGCTTTTATTTCTTCTTTCTTACCAATGGAAGAAAGGTGAGCTTCAATTTCAATAACATCGATTCTATTGAAGTCATAAATCTGACACCTGGACAAAATTGTTGGAAGAACTTTATGCTTTTCCGTTGTTGCTAAAATGAAAATAGCATAGGAAGGAGGCTCTTCCAAGGTTTTCAAAAAAGCATTGAAAGCTGATTTTGAAAGCATGTGAACCTCATCAATGATATATACCTTGTACTTTCCAACCTGGGGAGGGTAGCGCACCTGATCAATCAGGTTCCTGATATCATCTACAGTATTGTTTGAGGCAGCATCAAGTTCAAAGATGTTCATGGACATTCCCCCGTCCATAGCCTGATCGTCAAACTCGTTAATATTCTTTGCCAGAATCCTCGCACATGTCGTTTTTCCTATCCCTCTTGGACCACAGAATAACATAGCATGCGCTAGTTGTTGACTCTTTATGGCATTGGTTAAAGTTGTTGTGATATGAGATTGACCCACCACTTCTTCAAAGCTTTTAGGTCTATATTTTCTTGCCGATACCACATATTCTGCCATGGCTGCAAATTAGATAATTATTGAATTGATTCCTTTCAAAAATCAGGCTTTGAATCATAAGAATTCAAATTTGTTATTAGCCTATAGAATTGTTCTAATTTTGTAAATCCAAAATGGGGCCGACTGGTTTTGACAGGGTGATCCGGTCCGTTGTTGGCATGCCGGGTTTTGTTAGTGATCCCGTAAAAAACTTTCATTTTTTAATTGGCGAAGAATCATACGCCCTTGCTGCTTAATTAGGATTATTAACCAGCTTGAGTCCTCCGACTGAAGGAACCGTTTCAATCGGGCCAAGGACTTCGAAACTCGGTTCGTTTCTTTCTTTTTTAATGTCGGAGAAGGAGACTATTTAGGCATTAAAACCGAGGGTTTCGGATTGTTCTGGTTCCTGATCCTTGGTTATAAACCAGAACTAAGCATGTAGAGGGCAATGAGGCTGACATATCTGGACGCGGGTTCGACTCCCGCCGGCTCCACCTTCGCTCGCCAAAGCTCGGTTTTGACAAAAACTGAGCAAAGGCGAGCATTTTCATATTAATCTTTCCGATTCAATAATGGGCCAAAATCCTTCATTGGGAGTACAATAACCGAAATGGCACCTCAATTGCATAGATGAACATTATTTCAGTTAATTTAAGAATCCAATAAACCAAATCATTATGAAAAATCTTCTACCTATAGTTTTGATTACTCTTTTCTCCTTGCCAGTTTTGAGCCAGGAAATTCCTCTTGGAGACCCAACAGGTCCGGCACCCTCTTCTTCAACAAATCCGGATGTCAGACCTCAGAATCAGAACCCTGATACGAAACCAAAATCTACAGGTGATCCAAGAAGTGCAGGACTAGAAACAGGTGAATCTGCCCCCTACGGAATGGTACCTGCTCTTAGCGGTCCTGACAGAGTTACCTATGCAGTTGACAAGAAACACAGGGGTAGCACGGTTACCATTCCAATTCAGACCATCAACAAGTTTTGCGGTGACGGAGATGGTTGCAAAATGAGAGTTGCCATGTCAAATTGGGACAACACAGGAAGATCAGCATCCCGGGAAGTCCTACTTTATATTAATAAGGCAAACAGAATGTGGAGGGCATCGAATGATAACGCTGGTATGGACCTGAATGGAAAAACCGAGCACGTGATTCAAGCCTGGGCATGCTATGTAACTGATGGTAAATACGCCAACTTCCAAAACAACAATGATCCGGAAGCAGGTTTTGGAATCCTTTCCTGGAATCAATACAATGGTGATTGCCAGGTTACCATCATCGATTAGCACATTTCAGGTCTATTAACTATTCCTTAACAAAAGGGAAAAGAGGTATATTTGCATGTTGAAAATGCGAATAGGCCTCCTTTTTTCCTTTGCAACTTTTCTTTTGTGGTCAAATTTACTCCTGTCAAAAGGGGGAAATCTTGGCTATGATCACCTTGCATATTCCCATAAAACTCTTCCCATCGAAGAGCTTTATTTCCTCTCAAAAGAAAGGGCAGTGGGATTGGGTAAAACCCAAAGAAATCAGGGCACTCCCATTTATTTACTGAATCGTCATAATCTTGTTAAGGATACTTTTTGGTTCCAAACAGAGCCTCTAAATCTAATTGTTTCCACCGACACAACTTTTTTTGTACAGCAGGAGAAGAAGACTCTCGAACTTTTAGTAAGGGGTAACAGGTTCCTTCTTTCAAACCAATTGTCTCTGGAAGATCATGAAAGTGATAATCCGTATAAGATCCTTCATGAACCTTTGTTTTTAGGAAATCATGTTGTTGGAAAATCTTATCAGGACAAAAAGGACTATAAAAAGAATACGTACTGCCTGAAAATGATTGAGTTGGAGGATCAGAAAAGTTCTAATTCTTCGCTTGATCTTATTGAAAGGAAAAAAGACCACAATAGATCGGAAGGCGACCTCTGTTTTGCTTTGTCAGATTCCCGTCTATTTATTTTTGATCAAAGCAAGGCAAAATTATTGACCGTAGAAATGGATAGATCCATGGTCAATACCCTTGATTTTGGAAATGAAAAAAGTCGGGTCAGATTTCATTTTGACCACCTGGCAGAAAAGGCATATCTGACCAAACTTTCAAAGGATGGAAAGTCATGGGATCTTCTTCAGATCATGCCAGATGAAAAGCTAGAATTCAAGGAACGAATGGATTCTAATCCTTTTGCCATTGTTGATAATAGCATTCATGTGATCAAAAAGAAAAAGGATCAATATTTTCACCATCTGATTCCATTGACGGAATATGAGGGAGAGAATAACACCATTTTACAGGAAGTTCAGATCAGAGCTGAATAGAATTTCTTTCTTGGGTAAAAACTGTCTGGCTTTTTGGGTCATCCTTTTCTTACTATCACCTAAGCTTTACAGTCAATCCTCAAACAACCCTGAGCTTTATAAGATCAATCTTGAAAGGGTAAAAAATCAGACCCTAAAGGTGTCTTACTACCCCCAAAGTGATTCCTGGAAAGGTATTCTTGAATACCCCTACTTAACCAAGGGTTTTTATTGGCCTCTTGAACCTGGAAAATTCATAAAAGGACAATCTCTTTTCAATTCGAAAAACGAAAAAATAAAAGGAGTCACTTCAAGAATCAAAAAAATGGAATTATCCCATTTCTCCAGCTCAAAACCTCCCCTCTCCTATCCAGAAGTTTTTGTCCCGGAAATAAGAAAAAAAGAATTCTTCTTTTTGAATCCGATCCTTCTTTTTGGAAAGGATCCAGACAGAAAGAATTCAAAAGCCAGAATTGAGATTAAAAACCCCAATGCGCTTTGGACCAATCTAAAAGGCACTCCGCAAAACGCAGAAAGATTGGAATCTACTTATGAGAATTTCAAAAGCCTCTACGAATCCTTTTTATGGTTTTCAAATACCGCCCCAACCGAGGTCCAGATAAAAAAGAAAAAGGTCTTTATATGGGGACTTGATGATTTCCCAAGATTGAATAGCTATTACAAAACCGGGATTTTAACAGAGCTTTTTGAAAAGTTTATTACTGGTGTAAAAACTGAGCATGTCAACATTCTCCTTAGAAGTGGAAATGTCAAGGAAGAACCCGTTTCAAATCTTGTGTCAAAATCTTCCATCATCATAAAAATCCCTCAGGGAGAAGATCCAGAAGAAATGCTAAACAACTTTGCCTTTGGTCTTTCAAGATATTGGGTCACACAACAAATTCTGGGCCCCTTGTATTGGAAAAATTACGGTGAACCCCAATATCCCGGACACCTATGGTTAATTGAATCAATGTCTAAATACTTGGCAATTCAGTCTTTAGTCAACGGTGAAATTCTTTCAGAGAACTGGTCAAAAGATTTTTTCCTCGTAGCATTGGAAAGAGAAATTTCCGGAAGCAACGCCAATTTGTTTAACCTGGGAATCGAATTGTACCAGAAAGGTGAGATCACAAAGGAAAAAAAGAATCTTTTAAGTTCAATGAACCCCTATTTCAACCGAGGAGTGCTTACTGCTTTCTATTTGGATATTCTTCTTCGGGAGAAAGGAGTTTCAATTGGAGGCCTCTATCCATGGCTTGAAAGATTTTCAAATTTCTGTGCGAACCACCCAAGTGGCTATGAGCACCCGGACCTTTGGGGAGCATTTCTAAAATTCCAGGATCCTGACATCAAATCATTGGTGGAGTCCTATGTATATGGGGACAAACCCATTCCTCATGATTTTTATTTGAACAGGGTAGGATGGGATTTTGTCCAAAAGGGAGAAGAACACAGGACTTTCTTAAAAGGCGGAAAGTTCCATTTTTTCCCAGAGATCAATCATTATGTATGCGTCAAAAAAGGCAAAAACACCTTGGAAATGGAAAAAGGAGACATCATTATTTCCATTAACAACAACGAGGTATTCAATGAATATGACCTTCGAGAATTACTTTTTGTGAATCAGGGTTTTAGGAGAGAATTGTCGGTTAAGGTTTTGGTTTTAAGAAATGGCAAAGAATTGGTCTTGAGGGGCAAGGCAACAAAAAAGGTCAGAACCCGGCACAATGAAATAATGCCAAATTCTGACCCACTTTCAGCTCAATATCAATTGAGGCAAAAGATCCTTTAAGTTATTCTCCTATTGAAACTCTTGAGAAAGCAGAAACGGTCAACCCAGAATTCACAGAGTCAAGATATTTCTGAACGTTAAGAGAAGGATCCTTAACAAAAGCCTGGTTCAACAAGGTATTCTCCTTGAAATACTTATTAAGCTTACCCATGGCTATCTTTTCAAGCATTTCTTCGGGTTTTCCTTCAGCCCTTGCCTGCTCCTTACCGATCTCGATCTCTTTTTCAATTAGTCCTTGATCAACACCATCCTTGTCTACAGCTACCGGGTTCATCGCTGCGATCTGCATTGCAACATCTCTTCCAGCCCCGGTAACATCACTTCCGTTCACTCCACTAAGGTTTACAAGAACACCAAGTTTTGATCCCATATGGATATAAGGAACAATCTTTTCGCCTTCAAGCTTTTGGTAATTAGAAATCTGGATCTTCTCTCCGATCTTACCCATCATGTTGGTAAGAGTTTCTTCCACGGTGGATCCTGATCCAAGAGTCAAAGCCATCACGCCAGCAAGATCTGCAGGCTTTTGGTCGATAATTGCAGTCAAGATCTCGTTTCCAAGATTCTGAAATTCATCATTTTTTGCAACGAAGTCGGTCTCGCAATTCATTGAGAAAATGAAACCTGTAGATCCGTCTGCCAGGGTTCCAGCAAAAACAGAACCTTCATTTGCTTCCTTATCTGCTCTTTTGGCAGAAACTTTTTGTCCTTTTTTTCTTAGGATCTCAACTGCTTTGTCAAAATCCCCATCTGCTTCGACCAAAGCATTTTTGCAGTCCATCATTCCTGCTCCGGTCATTTTACGCAATTCGTTTACTTCTTTAGCTGATATTGCCATTTTGATAAAATGAAAATGTTAAAAAAAAACATCGAGTCTCCCCGATGTTTTGTATCGAGAATTTTATTCCTGTTCGGCCTCTTCCTGCTCAGCCGGCTGTTCTTCAACCGCTTCTGAATCTTCAGTAGCCTCTGCAGTTTCTTCTTTAGCCTCTGGTGCTTCCTCCGCCTCTCTCTTCTTAGCCTCTTCCTTGTCTTTCTTCCTTTCCTCAAGACCCTCTTCTATATAAGATGACAAGATCTTAACAACCAGGTTGATTGATTTGAAAGCATCATCGTTTGCTGGGATTGGGAAATCAACCTGATCAGGATCAGAGTTGGTATCCACCATTGCAAACACAGGAATATTCAATTTTTGAGCTTCTGCTACAGCAATATGCTCTTTACGGATATCGATAATAAAAAGAGCTGCTGGAAGTCTTTGAACCTCTTCAATTCCTCCAAGAACCCTAACAAGCTTATCCTTTTCCCTCATTTTCATCAACCTTTCCTTTTTGGCCAGGTTCTGAAACTCCTCATCCTTCATAAGCTTATCGATAGCTGCCAATTTCTTCAATGACTTACGAACGGTCACGAAATTGGTAAGCATACCACCAAGCCACCTTTCAGTAACGAAAGGCATTTTAAGTTTTTTAGCCTCTGAAGAAACAACTTCTTGTGCTTGTTTCTTTGTTGCTACGAACATGATCTTCTTGCCAGACCTTGCAATGTTCTTTAGGGCCTCCCCAGCAGTCTCAATGCTTTTCTTGGTCTTGTTAAGATCGATCAAATGAATCCCGTTCCTTTCCATAAGAATGAAAGGAGCCATTTTCGGATTCCACTTTCTTGTCAGGTGTCCAAAGTGAACACCAGCATCCAATAGTTCTTTTTGTTTTACTTCAATCATCAAAGCTGTTATTAACGTTTACTGAACTGGAAGCTTCTTCTGGCTTTTCTCTTACCGTATTTCTTCCTTTCCACCATTCTTGGATCCCTGGTAAGAAGACCTTCTTTCTTCAAAGCACTTCTTGTTTCGGCATCAAATTCAGCGATAGCCTTTGAGATGGCTAGCCTTGCAGCTTCTGCCTGGCCATTATAACCTCCTCCGCTTACATTCAATCTTAGATCGAATTTTCCGCTTAGAGAGGTGATTTCAAGTGGCTGATTAACGATCAACTGAAGTACTTCGGTTGGGAAGTAATCATTCAGTTCTCTTTTGTTAACAGTAATTTTTCCTTTGCCCTCTTTCATATAAAGACGGGCAATAGATGTTTTCCTTCTACCAACTGTGTTAATAACAGCCATTTCTTAAAGTTTTATTGATTTTGGGTTTTGAGCTTCATGAGGGTGCTCAGTTCCTGCATATACATGTAGGTTGGTAAATAACTTCCTTCCTAACCTATTCTTAGGCAACATGCCTCTTACAGCATTTTCGAGGATCCACTCTACTTTCTTGCCAGCAATAGCCTTTGGGCTTCTTCTTGACTGGCCACCTGGATAACCTGAATGGGCAAAATATCTTTTGTCCTCAAACTTGTTACCAGTGAATTGAACCTTATCAGCATTGATCACAACTACATGGTCTCCACACTCAATATGCGGTGTGTATGAAGGCTTGTGTTTGCCCCTTAATATCACTGCGATCTTTGATGCCAGCCTTCCCACGATCTGAGAATCAGCATCCACAAGGATCCAATCCTTTTTTACATCCTCTTTTCTGACAGATTTTGTTTTGAAACTGTCCATATCTTTCTTCAAATTCTATACCCCTGAAAAAACAGGGGCACAAAATTAGAGTTAATTATCTAAAAATCAAAGACTCCTTGGAGGACAAATTCATCGGGAATCGTACTTTTTTAAAACTTTTTGAAATACCAGTAAATCAGGAGGATAGGGTGCTTCTATTTCTAAAAACTTCCCATCTGGAGAATAGAACTTGATCATAATCGCATGTAGGCAGAAACGATCTATCATCGGGGCCTCATCTTTCGCCTTTCCGGATCGGTATTTTGTTTTGATCTGTGAGAGATAAGGAATGCTACCACCATAGAGTTCATCACCTGCTATCGGGAAACCCAAATGAGATAAATGAGCCCGGATCTGATGGAACCTTCCTGTCAAGGGCATGCAATTCAAAACAGAATAATGCCTGAATCCTTTTAATAGGCTTACCAGCGTTTCAGCATCTTTTCCTTTGGGTGAAACCCTTGCTTTTCCCTTTCCGGAAATTTCTAATTTCTCTTCTATTGTGATTTCTTCATCCGGAAACCTACCATGTACTACTGCATGGTAAAGCTTGTACACTTCCCTTGCCTCAAACTGGCTTGCAATATGGGAATAGGTTTTCTTGTTTTTTGAGGCGATCAGAGTACCAGAAGTGTTCTTATCCAGGCGATGGCAAAGCTGGATTTCAGGAGATCGTTCCTTAAGAATGCTTAAAAGGCTTTCCTTTCCCGATCTATCCTCCAAACATGATAACCCAGGTGGTTTATTTAAAACAAAAAGGTCTGAGTTTTCAAAAAGGGTTATTTCAGAAATGTTAATTTTCCCCTTCGACATTGAATTCTTCCTTTTTATCCCTCAAGCTCGTTTTTAGTCTGAAGGTAAAGACAGTGCCAACTCCCAGTTTTGAATTAACCTCCACAGAGGAATCATGCCCCTCAATGATGTGCTTTACTATTGCAAGCCCTAAGCCACTTCCTTTTTTTCCTTCCTTTTTCGCCCGGCTTTTATCAGCCATGTAGAACCTTTCAAAAACTCTATTCAAATGCTCAGGTGAAATTCCAGGCCCATCATCCTCAACTCTGACCTCTGTAAATACATTGCCAACCTGAAAGGAAATTAGGATGTTCCCTCCTTCGGGCTTGCCATACTTAATTGAATTATCAATGAGGTTTGTGAATACCTGACCTATCCTCTGGCGATCCGCTTTAACATAAATGGGAGTTTTGGGGTCATATCTCACCTCAATATTTGCTGATCTTTTTTGTGCTTTATTGGAAAACTGATCCTTGATCTCATATGCCAAGCCACGAACATCGAAGGTTTCCATATCCATGGTGATCTCACCACTTTCCATTTGAGACACAGTAATGAGGTCGGCTACCAGCCGGTCCAAACCATCCAGGCTTTTTGCTGCCTTCTTTAAAAACTTATGCCTTACATTTTTATCATCTACCGCTCCATCAAGGAGTGTGTAGATAAATCCCTGAGCTGCAAAAACAGGAGTTTTTAATTCATGGGAAACATCAGCAAGGAATTCCCGCCTGAATTTTCCCAGTTGCTTCAGGTATTCGATCTCCTCTTCTTTTGAACTTGCGAATTCCTCGATCTCAGCATTAATTCTCTTAAAGGGATTCACTTCCTTTTGAAATGAGGGTATTTCCTGTTGTTTCTTTAATGTGTTTCCTTTTACTGAATTAAGGACCTTATAAATGTTTTGTATCTCCCTGAAAAACAGGAATTCAAGAATGAAATAGGAAAGCAGAAATGTGCTCGAAAAGGCAATGGAGATGCCAACAATCATTCCCTCGATTGGGAGGTCTTCAATGAGGCTCAAGAAGGACCCTGTCAACAAGCCAACACAGGTAGCCAGTATTAGGGCAACAGCTCTGGAATTCAGTTTCACTCGTTGGGCTCAAATTTGTACCCGACACCTTTGATTGTTTTGATATAACCGTCACCGATCTTTTCTCGGATCTTCCTGACATGAACATCGACGGTCCTTGCCAAAACATAGACGTCCTCTCCCCAAATGTATTTTAATAATTCATCCCGCGGATAAACTTTTCCTGGATTTTGTGCCAGGAAGTAAAGCAACTCGAACTCTTTCTTTGGCATGCTAAGGTCTTTCCCTTGCATTTGAACCCGATAGCTTCCCCTATCAATATCCAACTCACCTACCTGGATCCTATCCTTCTTCCCGGAGCTTTTACTTCCTTTTCTAAAATGAGCCGAAATTCTGCTAACAAGAGCCCTTGGCTTGATCGGCTTTACGATATAGTCATCTGCTCCAACGTCAAATGCCGCTATCTCTGAATATTCCTCCGATCTGGCCGTCAACATCATCACATAGGTATCTTCAATCCCGGGAGTTTCCCGAATTATTCTGCATGTTTCCACCCCATCAAGTTTAGGCATCATGATATCCAATAGGATAAGATCAGGTTTCTCCTCCTTTGCCACGCTAATTGCCTGCTCTCCGTCATAAGCTTCGGAAACTATGAAGCCCTCCTTTTCCAAATTATATTTCAGAAGAGTGACGATGTCCTTCTCATCATCAACAACAAGAACCTTAGCCTTTTTAGCCATCGGATTTACTTTTTTCAATTAGTTTTTTCAATTCGCTCTCCAGCTTACCTCCTCTAACATTGACCGCCTTAATGATTCCCTTTTCATCTACCAGGAATGTAGCTGGGATTCCCCTTACCCCATATTTTTTTGCTCCTGCATTTCGCCAACCTTTTAGGTCCGAAACATGATTATCCCATTCCAATCCATCTTTTTGGATGGCATTCAACCAACTTGATTTATTCTTATCAAGAGAAACAGAAAACACGGTAAAACCCTGGTCCTTATAATTCTTATAGGTTCTAACCACGTTGGGGTTTTCTCTTCTGCAGGGTCCACACCAAGAAGCCCAAAAATCAACCAATACGACCTGGCCTCTTAGGTCTTTCAAATTCAAGGTCTCACCATCAGGGTTTTGCATGGATATATCGGGAGCTTCATCCCCAACAGAGGGAGGAGGTTTTGGCAACTGATCGTAATAATATTTCGCGGTAGGACTTGAAGGAAAATCTTTAATGTACCCTTTGGCGATGTTGCCAGAAAAATTCTGATCCATGTTCAAGAATATCTCGATACCACTCGAATACATGAGATCCTTAGCCATTCCTCCATGAGTTGCCTCCAGGAGTTGATTGTATCTCTCCTTCCAGTTGCCCAGTGATCCACCTAAATATCTTTGGAAATAAAGTCCCAGTTTGGATTTAACCATCTCCCCGGATAAATATTCAGGATCCTCCAGATCTTTTACATCAAAGAAATCATAGTTTTTAACCCCTTCCTTAGGGAGCATGTATTCTGCCAATTTTCCCGAATAGGTTCCGGGATTTTCCGTAGAAATTGCCTTCAATCTTGAATCATGCGAAACCATTACAGAGTCAAAGACCCTTTTCAATTCTCCCATATCCGATTGATACTTTTGCGGGTCATTTCTCATGGTTTTGTAGGCTGCCTGGGCTTTTTTGTTCAGATCCATTACTACAAGACCTGTTTCTCTGATGATAGTCTGAATCGAAGAATAAAGCAGATCTTCTGTGTTTGGATCAGCGGTAATCTTATCCCATTCTCCCCAATTGCCTCTTAGACTTACCTTACTATTCCCAAGAACCAAGACCCTTCCCGTTTTTGAATCTGTTCCAATCCTATACAAGCCTCTTTGGTACTCACCCCCAAAAACAAAACTTCCCCCTTTCAAATTGGTGGAATCAATAAGCTGAGTAGAGCTTCCATAAAGCAAATAGAGCTTAAGATTTTCTCCCTTTGGAGAATTTCCAAATTTTCCGGAGATGAGGCCCTTGCCAAAAATCTGACTTTGAAGTCCTAGAAGGATGAGAAAGGAAATAAGTAGGGCTGGAAGTCGCATTTCTAATTCAAAACTAAGTACTTGATTCGTTTCTGAGATCTTAACATGCAGAATTTAATCTTGCCTTAACATCAAAAACTGGACCCTTTTAAAAATGATCCTATTTCCTTGTTTTTGATCCCATCGAAGATCAAGAGTTTTTTCGTTATTGAATTATTTTGATTTTAATTAGCATGGAAAACAATTAAGTATGAAAAATTCTACGCTACTAAAATTATTAATCCCTTCTCTATTTCTCATAAGCTTTAGCTGTACAACGGATGATGACAATGATCCGACCCCTTCTACATGTCGGGCTACAACCATCGTGGATTCGAATGATGGAACAACTCAGGTAGAATGGTCTAATGGTAATGTCTCAAAACTCACCATTTTCTTTGGTACTGATTCCGCTGAAGAATATGTTTATACCTACAATGGCGGCACATTATCGAGGGTCAATAAGAACATGGGCGGATCCCTGAAGGAGTATTGGCTCACCACGTATTCAGGTTCAAATCTTACGCAGTTCTCTCAATATGATAGCGTCGGGACTCTTATTGGAAAAAATGTTCTGACCTATACGGGAGGTAATATTTCTTCAAATAAGAACTATTTGTATTGTGCAGGCCAAGAATACCCCATATCAATTTTCGATTACTCCCATTCAGGAGGAAACATTTCTTCCATTACTCAGTCAGTTGATATTGGAAATGCATTTTCTGCCGCTTTTTGCTCAGCTCCTTTGCCAGAAAATATGCTGGTCGTTGAATCTATCAATTACACTCATGATTCAAACAACAATCCAGCAGCTGGAGTATTTGTTCCTATAGATATCTTCTTGACTGGAATGCTCAATCAAAATAACATTCAAAGCACCGCTGTTTCTGGAAGTACAACCAGTACAAACACTTTCATCTATAACTCGGCAGGATTCCCAACCAGGATCACTGAGTCCACCGGTGGGGTCACAGATATTACCTACGAAAATTGCGATTAGGTTTTCAACGAAAAGCCAGCTTTTAGCTGGCTTTTTTCTTTTTTGGATCATCCGGAGTTTAACTTTCCCTTTACCCCGGAATACCTTTTCAAATCACATTCTACCGCACCCACAAACATGGCGGCTTTAATTTTAATCGGAACCTTGGCTTCATCATCTGAAAAGTAAACGGTAATGGTATTCTCTCCCTCTTCAAACATTTCATTACCCGGCATGAGGGGAGTAAAAACGTGGGTCCTGACCTTTCCAAATTTCGTCTTGATAGTCTCCATGCCTAGGTACTTTATCTCCAAAGTATAGGTGGAATCTTCAAAAAATGCTGACATCGGGAATTTAAAGCCCGGGCTTAGCTTAGAAAAATCCATGGCACGAATCGCATAAATTCCGCTTACAATGTCATGAGAATTTTGCAGGATGTTGAAGTTTTTATCCCATTCCAATTTTCCATCCTTATTTCTTCTGACTACTCGGGCATCCACCGACTCCCTATCAAAAAAGGTAGTTTCCCTAATGATATATTTTCCTTCCTCAATGCTTCTGTAAAATTTATGAGGCAAAAGAGTATTCTTGTCGACATAGGACCTCCAGGTATCTCTGACCCTCAAAATTGTTCCGAATATCCCAACCGATTTCCCAAAAACATTAATTCTGTAACAATCCCTTGCTTTTACCTGGTGAAAATCATCTGCAATGGAAATTGTTGCTTCCCCTGCATTAAGGAAGGAGTAATGGGCCCTATAAACCAGGGTCTCCCCTTTTTTGAACCCAGCATATTGTGGAGAGAACTCAAAGCTTTGAATACTTCTTCCTGAGCTCAAGCAGAACAAGGCAAATAACAATAGGGCAATATTTAATCTTTTGAAATTCATTGCCTTTCCTTATAGAATTTGATCATTTTCAAAACCGAACTGGAATGTAATTCCTTGAACTCCCTATCCAGATCATCCCTGTAGGAATTATACCTCAAAAAACCAGCAAAATCAGTATTCTTCAATTCCCAGGATGCGATCAAACGGGAATCTGAAAATTCAGGAAACCTGCTAATCCATAGTCCCTTAATAGAATCAAGGACAGCTTGCTTCTTTGCTCGCTTAATTTGAATATTTTCCATTTCAGCCATACTCAAATAGGTAGTATCCAAAATTGGTGCCATCTCCACCATAAACTTTCGATATGCCATCCTCAGGCTTTGCAAAGAGTCATAATTCCAGAATTCCAGACTATCGTTTTTCTCTCCCATTAAATATTCTCGGGCACCCATATCTCCAATAAAGCTTGCCAAGTTTTCATTGAATTCAACTGAATCCTTGATGAATATAGTACCATGGGTGATCTCATGGATTAGAAGATTTGCTAGCTCACCTTCACTGAGATCCAACCAGCTTGAGAGTACAGGGTCATTAAATATTCCCAAAGTTGACCAACCTTGAACCGGGCCTATATCCGCCTCGTATCCTTCTTCTATTAGCTTGTCCATTTCCTTGATCCCTTTTTCGTGATCAAAGAATCCCTTGTAGGGAAATTTGCCCACAATAGGAAAGCTCCATTCATATGGCTCAAGAGAAAATTCGGGGCATGCTGTTACTACCCATAGTATGGGATCCTGGCCATGATCATAGAAGTCAGAATAATTCCCATGGTCCTCCAGACCTAATTCCCGATAGGCGAATTGCTTAATCTCTCTTACCATTTCCAATTTTGATTTTAGGCTATCAGAAATATTGGGTTGGTCTAATATCTCTGCAATCGGCTTGGATCCATAGATAACATTAAGTTGGCCGCGGAGCTGCATCCAGCCATATGGTAAATGAGGAAGTGCAATAAAAAGAAGGTATAGAATTCCAGCCAGGCCCAGAAGGATCAGGTACCTTTTCATTTTCGGACCCTGGTCAAGAAGAAATCATGTTGGTATTTGAGATAGATACCAAAAGAAATTCCTGCCATTCCGGATTGAAGGTTTAAATAGGGCTCCAGTCTTGGAGAGATTTGAAGGTCATCCATAACCTTGATCTTTCCAAGCACCCTAAAAATCAGAACCTCTCTAATTGGTTCTAAAGCATCAGGTTCTTTCCAGTTTCTGGATATTGATTGATAGAGATCCCCACCAGAGTATCCAATGAAGTTATCACCTCGCCAATAGGAGAACATAAAGTCATTGAGCTCGGTGACAAAGGTCAGATTGAGGTAAGCTCCCCAGCCTCTTACATAGGGAGGTTGAAGTGGGTCAACCTCAAGACTGTTGTAATAGGTTAAGTAATTATCTGATCTGATCGCATGAAGATGCTTGGAGTTTGGAAACAGAAACTCAAAACTCAACCCCGAAGCAAAATTTTGGACCGTTTGAGCTGGGATGCTATCATCATCAATCTGCCCTCCTACATGAGTTGCTATCCATTGAAAAGGCAGTGTGAACCTAAACCTTGGATTGTCAATGAACCGATAACTGGCCACTACACCACCCGTAAATTCTTCCCTGAAAGGGGATCTATCATAGATCAATTTATCCCAATTGATCCACCCATCGAAATGAAAACCTTTTTTATCAAATAGAATCTGAAGGCCTTCTTCAGGGTTATCATCAACAACTTTTTCAAAGTCATAGAGCGGCTCGATATACTCATGCTCCAATGGACCCCGAATGTTTCCAAAAAGGAATTTTAAAGAATCATAGTATAGCTGAATGGCCCAGGTAGGTTGGACCTTATAAAAGCCTTCCGTGCCAAAATCCCTCTGCAAAAAGACACCAGCCCGTACGATAGCATGCTTAGAAGGAACATAAACCAATTCTGGGTTGAAGTTGTACCCAAAAAAAGTATAACCGGTGGCTGTATTTTCGAAGTACTCATTGTTCTTATTATATCCCAAAGTTTTTATGCCGAGATAAAGGTTATTAACCTTTCCATCAGGCCTTCGCATCCTATCGAACATGATGGAATTATCCAATTGAGCATAGGAATCGGTAACGCCTGCACAGATCATTACAAGGATTCCAAAAGACATAAGTATGCCTCGCCAATAAAAAATTCTCTTCCACGCAAATTGACTGCGCAGGCTACTGATATATTTGCTCCCTGACATAGGAATTCGCAAATTGAAAAAATAAATCCATTCAGATGAGTGATCAGGAAAAGAAACTTAAAGCATTAGAACTAACCATTGATAAACTGGAGAAAACCTATGGTAGAGGTACCATAATGAAGTTGACCGATGACACGGTGGTTGACGTACCAGCCATTTCCACAGGTTCCCTGGGGTTAGACCTTGCTTTAGGAGTAGGAGGCTTTCCAAGGGGACGAGTTATTGAGATATACGGACCAGAATCAAGTGGAAAGACGACATTAACGCTTCACGCCATTGCGGAAGCTCAGAAAAAAGGAGGTCTAGCAGCTTTTATTGATGCAGAGCATGCATTTGATAAAGTGTATGCTGAAAAGCTCGGAATAGATATGGAAAATCTATTCGTCTCTCAGCCTGATAATGGAGAACAAGCATTGGAGATAACAGAACACCTGATAAGATCCGGGGCCATCGATATTATTGTAATCGATTCAGTTGCTGCCCTTGTTCCAAAAGGTGAATTAGAAGGGGAAATGGGTGACAGTAAAATGGGATTGCAAGCAAGGTTAATGTCTCAGGCTTTAAGAAAATTAACCGGAACCATAAGCAAGACTAGTTGTACATGCATCTTCATCAACCAACTAAGAGAAAAGATCGGGGTAATGTTCGGAAATCCTGAAACTACAACCGGTGGAAATGCACTAAAATTCTACTCATCGGTAAGGTTGGATATCAGAAGAATTGGCCAGATAAAAGAAAGTCAGGATAATGTGTTGGGTAATCGAACTAAGGTTAAGGTAGTTAAGAACAAAGTAGCCCCACCATTTAGAGTGGTTGAATTTGATATTATTTATGGCGAAGGGATATCGAAAGAAGGTGAGATCATTGACCTTGCTACAGAAACAGAAGTTTTACAAAAATCCGGATCATGGTTCTCTTATGATGGAAACAAATTGGGCCAAGGAAAAGAATCCATCCGCCTACTTTTAAGGGATAATCCCGAACTCGCAGAAGAGCTTGAGAACAAGATCAAAGAAAAACTAGCAGGCGACTCTTGATCGATCAAAAGCGCTATAGTTTAAAGATCACTGGTAGAGTCCAGGGAGTTTTCTATCGGGCTTCCTCAAAAAACAAAGCATTAGAATTAGGTATTGAAGGGTGGGTTTCAAATCATCCTGATGGATCAGTTAGGATGGAAATCCAGGGAAATGAGGAAACCCTTTCTTCTTTTTTAGATTGGGCCAAAGAAGGGTCGGTTCATTCAAGGGTAGACCATATTGAAAAAGAAGAACTTCCTCTTTCTGTATTACCTGAAAAGGAGTTTGAGATCAGGAGAAACTGATGACTTTTATTTTATGACCAGTCTTTTGGTAGCCTTTTTCTCTCCCATTTGGATGATCAGAAGATAGCCACCAGGGTCGGTTTCCTGGAGGTTCAGAATATTTGAACCCCTTCCGAATTCACCCGTTATTAAAGTTTTTCCATCTAAACTCAACACCTCAAAGTCAACTTCCTGACTATTGGAATTATGGATCTTAAATATTCCATCACTTGGATTTGGGCTGATTTCAATGGATGATTCTAGTTCTTCTGAAAGACCGGAAACCGGAACTGAGACCAGCTGACAAATTGAATCCTCTCCTACATGATTATAAGCTTTCAGGCACACATCAAAAACCCCTATAGATGAAAATGACCATATCGGATTTGCCTGAGTAGATGTTCCTCCATTATCTCCAAAATCCCATTTATATACGTTGGGTTGGCTGGGGTCTTCAGGAGTCAAATTCGTAAACCACGCCAATGAACCTCCATTTCCAACCCAATAAAATGTGGCTGTGGGAAAAATACCAGGCTGAACAACGACCTGTTGGATAAGTGTATCATTACATGAAACCTGATCAATTCCTGTATTGAGGTTTGCTGCCCATGCTTTAACAGTATAAGTTCCACTAGATCCAGGACTCCAGGTCACTGGGAATTCGATGTCAGTGTATTCACCCCAACCCAGGCCCAAATTAGTCCTTGAGATATTTTGAACCGGGCCATTATCTACCTGGCAATAAAAATCGGCAGATTGAATTATAGGATCCTGCCAATTTTGAAAACGGGTTTTGATGGTATAAGGGGCTTGACCCAAATAGATATTCTTAGAGGGGAATATCAACCTTGTCATTGCGGCGTCTCTTGACACCTCATCAACCGCATAGGTAGCCTGGTGAACCATTCGCCCTGCAATGTCATTCTGAACCCAAACCGCAACTCCTAGATCAAAGAACTGTTCCACTGAATGTTCAATGGCATGGTTGATTTGATCACCTGCAGAATAAGGTTTTCGATAATCGCCTTGAAATGTATAGGTGAAATTATAGCTGAGGCTATCCCCAGCCGACATGGAAGGAATAGATGTCCCTACTTCATCTGGTATGAATTTCTTCATTACGTTAAAGAATTCAGTTTCCAGATTTGACATTTTATTATTGACCGTCTTCTTTTCAAAAATCGCTACCCTTAAGTAATTCGTACTCCCATAATTGGATTGAGCATGAATTTTAACCTTTACATGAACCGTCTTACATTCCACCCGGTAGGTAGCATCGATTTTCATATCTGTTGGGACATTATAATGTAGGTCCCTGGCAGCTGCGGTATAATTTATTGGATTTCCTCTGGGAGTTCCATCCACATAGATTAAGGGAATGCCATTTGCGCCGTTGTAGGCTCGTCTGTTGAAGCCCTCTGTGGTAAAGTATGGATCACCAATTGCAGGGAAATCCATTTGATACTTCAGGTAAACCTGCTTTTGAGGATTTGCATTGAAAATACTTTGCAGGTTTGAGTTCCCTTGCTTACAAGGGCCACAGGTAGCACTTGTGATTACCTCATGAAGAGGAACCCGCTGAATTTGTGCATTAGAGAAAAAGTATAAAGAAAGGCCTAAAAGGGTAAAAAACCACTTCACGATCACGGATCACCACAATAAAATAAGGGGCCGAAGCCCCTTTTTTTATTTTAAGTTCAATTTTTTAACAGCTTCTCCTTTCGAAGATTTTATTCGAGCAAAGTAAATCCCTGAAGAAAACTCTCCAAGGTCAACCTTACCTTCTGATAAGGACGAAACCCCAAAAGAGGCAACCTCTTTACCGGCAGGGTCATTGATGATTACCAGAATCTCTTCACCAAGATCATTTTTGAATTCAAAAACTCCGTTCGAAGGGTTCGGAAATACAGCAACATTTTCAAGTATCTCATCCTGAATCCCTACCAATGGGACCACAACGTTCTCACACTTGATATTTGATCCTGCGGCATTGGATACCGTTAAGCAAGCAAGGTACGTTCCTGCTGAAGCGTAAGTATAAGAGGGGTTCTCAAGGAATTGGAACGGTGATCCATCCCCAAAACTCCAAAAATAGGAATGCGTAACATTTGGGTCCTCAGTTGAAGTATTTTGGAAATTAACAGAAAGACCTGATCCTCCGTAAGTAAAAGCCGCTACAGGGGCTTGAACTGGTGGAAAGACGTCAATAACCTGTGTTATAGTATCGTTACAGGCAACCTCATCCATTCCGCCGTTGATGTTGGAAGCCCACATTTTTATGGTATAGGTTCCAGTTGTCGCAGGGGTCCAACCAATAGAAGAGGATGGTTGAATAGTATCTCCAAGACCAAGGCTTACTCCGCTTATAGTTGTAGTTTGAACCGGGCCATTATCAATGGTATAGTTCAAATCGAAGGAAGTAATTGCATTGTCCTGCCAATTTTGGAAAACAGGCTTCAAGTTAAAAGGAGCAGCATTCATGTATAGAGTAGAAGGGGTTTTCATTTCAATCATTGCTCCGTCTCTAGTAATAAGATCAGTTGAGTATGCTGATTGATGTACATCCCTTGTTCCAGTATTCTGAACCCATGCCACTATTCCAAGATCAAAAAACTCCTCAACAGAATGTTCCGTGGAGTTATTGATGGGGCTGTTGGCATTGGCAGGAAGCCTGTAATTTCCGGGGAAAGTATGAGTGAAACTGAAAGTCAATGAATCACCATTATTGATTGCCCCAAGATTGGTTCCTCCTGCGTCTGGAAGCATCTTCTTCATTACATTTAGAAACTCTGTTTCTCCATTGCTCTTGACATTATTATAGGTAAGGTGCTCAAAGATTGCCACATGAAGAACATTTGTTCCTGAGAAGCTTTGAAGGGCCTTAACAGTTACATCAAGATTAACCGTGTTACATTCAACCTCGTAATCAGAGGTGATTTCCATGAAAGAGGGGACATTGTATGCCGCATCTCTCAAGGCAGCTGTATAAGAATTTGAATTACCATCCCATTGTCCATCAACTTCCAATCTTGGAACTGAATTAATGGCATAGAAATTTCTTCTTGTATTTCCCTCTGCGGTATAATAAGGGTCACCTGTTCCAGGCCAACTCATTTGATACCTCAAAACAATCTGTTTGTTGGGACCAGTGGCGTAAATCGCATCAAGGTTCGCATTTCCCGGTGCACATGGTCCACAGGTTGAACTGGTAAACCCTTCATGAAGTGGGTTTCTTTGAACCTGTGAATGTGCTGGGATAGCTAGCACAAGAACAGTAATAATCGAAAGGAAAAAGGGTAAAATTTGCCTCATGTTATTAATTTTTTGAACAACAAAAGTAGCATTTATACTTAATGATTAAAATCCAATTTTGTTTTTTGTCCAAAGTTGGTTTTCGGAGATTATTCAAATACTCGATACAGCCGCTTAAACAAATAGGTTTCCCCTTTATTTTGTCATTTACTAGTTTGGCGAAAATTTTTACGCTGATAGCCATGAGATCGTCAATCATTTTCTCCCTGATATTTGTTGTTGCATGTGGAACGAAAAAACCAAGCGAATTGAAACAGGTAGTTGAAAGAAGTGGAGAAGAAATAGTAATACCCTTTAAGAAGTTTGTTCTTGACAATGGATTGACCCTATTGGTTCATGAGGACCATTCAGACCCGGTTGTTCATATTGATGTAACCTACCATGTGGGTTCTGCTAGGGAAGAAATTGGAAAATCTGGATTTGCTCATTTTTTCGAACATATGATGTTTGAAGGATCTGAGAACGTTAAAGATGGCGAGCATTTCAAATTCATCACTGAATCTGGTGGAACCCTCAACGGTACAACCAACAGAGATCGAACGAACTATTACGAAACCATGCCAGCCAACCAGCTTGAGATAGGCCTATGGCTTGAGGCAGATAGAATGGGTTATCTACTGGATGCTGTTACCCAGGAAAAATTTGAGATCCAACGTGCAACTGTAAAAAACGAAAGAGGTCAGAACTATGATAATCGGCCTTATGGGTTGATCAGAGAAGAGGTAGGGAAAAACCTTTACCCCTATGGCCACCCCTACTCATGGTTGACCATCGGATATGTAGAGGACCTTGACAGAGTAGACGTTAACGACCTAAAGAAATTCTTCCTCAGATGGTATGGTCCGAACAATGCCACGTTAACCGTTGGAGGTGATGTAGAAGCTGGGAAAGTCCTGGAATTGGCTAAAAAGTATTTTGGATCGATCCCGAGTGGACCAGAGGTGGCAAACATGCCAAAAATGGTTCCTTCTGTTGAATCTGACCGTTACATTGCCAAAGAGGATAAGGTCCGTTTACCCTTGGTTCAAATGGTGTTTCCTTCCATGCCACGTTATCATGAAGAAGAATACGCATTGGATTGTTTTGCTGATATCCTTGGTTCTGGACAAACATCTATTCTTCATAAGAACCTGATAAAAACCCAAAAAGCAGTTCAGGTATTTGCATATAATGCATGTTCTGAGCTTTCAGGTGAGTTCACCGTTGGTGCCGTCACCGGTCCGGGAACAAAACTGGATTCAATTGAAAAGGTTATCCGAGAGAGCCTATTGGAATTTGAAACCAGAGGAGTCAGCCAGGAAGATGTTGACAAATTCGTTGCTCAAAGAAGATCATCTACCATTTATGGTCTTTCAACAGTGGATGGAAAAACTTCCATGTTAGCTGATTTTCAAACTTTTACTGGAGATGCCAACTATATTGCAAAGGACCTTTCGATTTATGACAACCTAACACCTGAGAAGGTAATGGCAGCCTATCAAAAGTATGTGAAAGGCAAGTCTTCCCTGATCCTGAGCTGGGTTCCCGTTGGATCACTTGACCTAGCTGCTGCAGATGATAATTATGTGATCGATTCAAGTCAATATGTTCCAGGTAAAGATGAGTATGCTGACCTGGAGAACAGAAAGGGTGAGGATGATTTTGATCGATCGATCAAACCAAGTTCTGGACCAAATCCTGTTGTACTTGTGCCAGAATTCTATACTGAGAATCTTGAAAACGGTTTGAAGATCATTGGAACTCAATCAACTGAATTACCCATCGTCAATATCTCCTTGGTCATTGAAGGGGGTAACCGATTATTAGAAAATGGTTCAGGCAAAATTGGCCTGCCCTCTCTGATGGCTAGCCTGATGAACGAATCCACCGAGAATTATTCAGCTGAAGAGATGGCTAAGCAGCTAGAATTGCTGGGTAGCTCAGTCACCGTTAGAAATTCCATGAATTCAATCTCTTTGAATATTCAGAGTTTGAAAGAAAATCTACCTGCCACCTTGAAACTCGCAGAAGAGATCATGATGAGACCCGCTTTCAATGAAGAAGACTTTGATAGGGTGAAAAACCAAAGTCTTCAAGGATTGAGCAATAGGGAGACTCAGGCCAGGCAGGTGGCTTCCTACTCTTTTCAGAAGTTGCTTTTTGGGTCAGAAAATATTGCAGGAAACCCGGTATCAGGATGGACAGAAACCCTTAGTTCTGTTAGAAGGGAGGATGTAAAGGACCTTTATACCAAAGCATTTTCTCCAAAAAATGGAATCCTTGTCGCAGTTGGTGATATTAGCCAAGCGGAACTGATGGAAAATATCGGATTCCTAAAAAACTGGCAGGGGCCTGACGTCAGCATTACTCAGGATGGAGAGGGTCCTGGAACGGAAGGAGGTAAGATCTATCTCATAGATAAGGCTGGGGCGGCTCAATCTGAGATAAGAATTGGCTACACAACCGGGATAAACTATGATCCTCTTGGGGAATACTATAAAACTACTCTGATGAACTTCCCAATGGGGGGAGATTATAACTCCAGAATTAACCAAAACCTTAGGGAGGATAAAGGCTTTACCTATGGAGCAAGATCAAGGTTTATCAGCAATGATTACAATGGATATTTCGTGGCAAGTTCAGGTGTTAAGAAGGAATCCACCGGAGCTGCAATAACGGAGTTCTTTAATGAAATGAGAGAATATTCCTCATCAGGAATAACTGATCAAGAGATCGAGTTTTTGAAGAATTCCATAGGACAAAGAGAAGCAAGGGCGTATGAAAGTCCGTTTCAAAAAGCGAGCTTCTTAAGGAGGATCGTTCGTTACGATCTACCCTCGGATTATACTACCCAACAAAATCAGATACTTCAGGATATTACTAAAGAAGAAATCAATAAGATCTCATCAAAATGGGTGAGACCTGATGAAATGATAATTCTGGTGGTGGGAGATAAGGCTGAGGTGGTTCCACAACTTCAGGATCTTGATCTGGAAATTGTAGAACTCGATATCTACGGGAATCCTATCAACCCCTAAGAGATGCTAAACAGCGGCTGAAAGCAGGTCTGCCTGTGTAATGATCTTGCTTTCGCCATTATCTCTTACCAAAAGGGCTGGTGCTCCATGAGACATCATGGAGGTCATGACATCCACAGTGGTACCAAGGGCAACAAAAGGAAATGGTGCTCCCATTACCTCTTCAACTTTTTTGTTTCCCACTTGCGGATCCTCCAGGACTTTCTTCAATAGATTTGAATCGGTAAGACTTCCTACAAACTCTCTTCCATCAACCACTGGAATTTGTGAGATCGCTTTTTTCTTAAGCAGTTCAACAACCTCCGATACCTGATCATCTTTAGATACAGTGATCAGTGAACTCTGCCCTCTTACGATCTCTCCAGCTGTTGCAAAGGTCCTATTCTCCAGGAATCCTCTTTCGGTCATCCAGTCATCATTGTAGATCTTTCCTAGGTAACGGGTACCATGATCAGGCAGAATGACAACCATGATATCATCCTCTTTTAGATTCTCTTTGGCAAATTCTAATGCTCCGTAAACAGCCGACCCACAAGACCATCCTACAAATAGACCTTCCTCTCTTGCCAACCTTCTAGTCATTATCGCGCCTTGCTTATCTGTAACCTTTACAAAATGATCAATCAGGTCAAAGTCGACATTCTTGGGAAGTATGTCCTCCCCTATTCCTTCGGTCAAATATGGATAGATCTCTTTCTCATCGAACTCTCCTGTTTCTTTGTACTTCTTGAACACAGATCCATAGGTATCTATACCAACTGTAACAACCTCAGAGTTTTGCTCCTTTAAATATTTTGAGACCCCGCACATAGATCCGCCAGTCCCTACTCCAGCAGCATAGTATTTTATCTTTCCATCGGTCTGCTGCCAGATCTCAGGCCCTGTGGTTTCGTAGTGGGCCAGCATATTTGATTGGTTATCGTACTGGTTAGGATAAAATGAATTTGGGATCTCCTCGTTGTACTTTTTGGCAACGGAGTAATATGACCTCGGATCTTCAGGCTCAACATTTGTAGGGCAAACAATAACCTCAGCTCCCATCGACCTCAAAATGTCGATCTTCTCCTTGGACTGTTTATCAGCAAGAGTGAAAATGCATTTATAGCCTTTAGCTATGGCAGCAAGAGCCAATCCCATTCCGGTATTTCCTGAAGTACCTTCGATGATGGTCCCTCCAGGCTTTAAGATCCCATCTCTTTCAGCATCCTCTATCATTTTCAAGGCCATTCTATCCTTCATGGAATTGCCCGGGTTGAAGTACTCAACCTTTACTAGGATCTGCCCTGGAATACCTTCTGAAACGCTGTTCAACCGGATCAAAGGAGTGTTTCCGATTGTATCAATAATGGAATTATGAACCTGCATTGGGAATTTTTTTGCAAAGCTACCCAATAGCTCGGGGGATAAAAAGCTATGCTTTAATTATTCTTTAAGGTAGGTGCAAGTAAGTAAAGTACCGCCATTCTAATGGCTACCCCATTTTCGACCTGGTCCAAGATTATCGATTGATCCGAATCCGCAACATCTGAATCGATCTCCACTCCCCGATTGATAGGGCCCGGATGCATGATAAGGATCTCCTTATCGAGTCTTTCTATCATTTTCTTTTTAATCCCATAATGAAGGGAATATTCTCTAAGGGAAGGGAAATATTTTGCTTTTTGTCTTTCCAGTTGAATCCTAAGAACGTTGGCAACATCGCACCATTGAAGAGCCTTCATAACATCCAGTTCTCGGCTTACTCCAAGGGTCTCGATATACCTTGGAATTAAGGTATTGGGTCCACAAACCTTGACCTCTGCACCCAATTTCTTTAGAGCAAATATGTTTGACAAAGCAACTCGAGAATGAAGTATATCTCCAAAGATGGCAACCTTTAACCCTTTGATCTTTCCCTTTGCCTTCAATATCGAATAAACATCCAATAATCCCTGAGTAGGATGTTCATGAGTTCCATCTCCGGCGTTTATAATGGTAGCATCAATTTTTCTGGAAAGAAAATGACAAGCTCCTGGACTAGCATGCCTCATCACCAACATATCCACCTTCATTGCCAAAATATTGTTGATGGTGTCTGTAAGGGTCTCACCTTTTTTCAAAGAACTTGAAGAAGCTGAAAAATTCACTACATCAGCAGATAGCCTTTTCTCAGCAAGTTCAAATGAGATTCTGGTTCGAGTAGAATTCTCAAAAAAGACATTTGCAATGGTCGTATCCCGAAGGGTAGGAACCTTCCTGATAGGCCTGTTGATCACTTCCTTGAAATGATCAGCGGTTTGGAAAATGGTATTTAAGTCTTTTGGGCTTAGCTCGTTGATCCCAAGCAAATGTTTTACGCTAAGCTCAGCCATTATCTTTTGAGTTTCCTACCAACCATACTTTACCTTTTTCTTCGGATTTGCCTGACCACTCAACTATCACCTTTTCGCTTTCCATGGTATTGACAAGCTTACCAATGAAACTTGCCTTGATAGGAAGTTCCTGAGCGTTCTTACGGCTGACAAGAACCAACAAGTGAACTGATCTTGCCCTTCCAAAAGCTATCATCGCGTCCAACGCAGCCCTTACGGATCTGCCTGTGTAGAGAACATCATCGATAAGAATCACCTTCTTATCTTCAACTAAAAAGGGAACACTTGTTTTATTGGCCGAAATGGGATTGTCTTTTCTTCGAAAATCATCCCGATGAAAAGTAGTGTCTAACTGCCCCACCGGCACATCCTTATATCCCAGTTCTTTCAGTTCGGATTGAATTCTCTGAGCCAGAAAAATTCCTCTGGGCTGGAGGCCCAAGAACACAGTGTCATCAAAATTCGGGAAATTCTCAATTAGCTGGTGGCAAAGCCTGGAAATGGCTATGTCAAATTGAGATTCGGGTAGAATCAGGCGTTTCTTCATCCTGAGGGACAAAATTAATCATTTGCCCCCAATTCAAGATCACCTTTTGAGAATTAGTAGATCTTTTTCAGCTCTAACGATCTCATAGCTTTGATCAAAGCCCTTCATATTGGTACTGGAATTGATCGAAAGAACAAGCTTTCCATCTTTCACTGTCCAGGTTCCTTCCATTTCCTCTGGAATATCTGTAGGCCCTATATTCCAGTACTGAACCTTTCCTGAACTCTTTAGTGTGAAAGCAATCCTTCCCCTTGAAACAGGAAACTCGAAAGGAGCATGACGGAAATACAAAGTTTCTCCGTTGTCCTGATCCTCCTCATGAGAATGAGTCCATTGAATATCCTGCATTACCTCTTGTGCCTTGGTCTCAGATCCTTTATTGGATTCGGATTTTTCCTGGCTCTTACAGGAGAAAAGAAAAAGAAGGGTAATAACATATGCAGCACTCAGAAGAGAAACTCTCAATTGACTTGTTTTCATCAAGCTTGTATTTTGTCTTAGATTTGGAATGAACCAAAAATAGGTCATTCATTGGAAAATAAGGCCTTTAAAAAAACCTTAAGCCTTTATACCTCACTTCTGGAATTGCATGGAGAAAATCCATTCAAGATCAGAAATCTTTCAGGCAAGATATTCAATCTTGATCGCCTGGGCATAAAACTGAGCGAAGAGTCAGTTGAGGCAATGGAAAAACACGCCGGCCTTGGCCCAAAGCTGGCCTCAGCAATAGCCTCGATCAGGGAAACCGGTAGTTTCCCCGAAATGGATGAACTTCTTTCAAATACTCCTAAGGGAGTTGTGAAGATGTTGGAAATCAAGGGTATTGGGGCGAAAAAGGTTGCATCCCTATGGAAGGACCTTGGAGTTGAAACCATCGAAGATCTACAAGCTGCCGGTCAAGAAGGAAAGATTGCCAAGTTATCAGGATTTGGAGAAAAAACTGAACGGCTGATCCTTGAAAGTCTTGAATATCAGCAGGAACAAGCCGGAAAAGGCTTATACGCTGAGTGGTTGGTGATAGCTGAAGAAATTGAGAAGGAAATCCTTAAAGATTTCAAAGGCCCTCTGTCAAGAGCAGGAGGTCTTGCTCTTGGGGAAGAGATCCTCAGTTCTCTGGATTGGCTGGTTAGATCGGAAGACAAAGAAAATCTTTCCAAATCCCTTGAAAAGATCAAAGGGTTCAAATCAAATGAAGTCGATTCAGGACCTTTTGTTATCAGGGGATCCTATTTGGATATGGTTCCCATTACCATGCGGTTTTTTGAGTCTTCAAATTTTGGGAATCAGCAGCTGAGCTTCTCTTCTCCACCAGGTTTCCTTGAACTATCAATTCCGGAAAAAGAAAAGACCATAGGCGAAGTCCTAAAAGAGGAGGATTTTAAGAAGGAGGAGGATTTCTTTTCCAGCATTAAAATTTCCAATATACCTTCAGAAATGAGGTCAATAAAGGGTGTGACCAAAGCAGATTTCAACCAGGCTGAGGTTTTGGACTATTCGGATATCACGGGCGTACTCCATGCTCATTCAACCTATAGTGATGGTCAGAATAGCATAGAAGAAATGGCCAATGCCACTAAAGAAAGAGGCTACCATTATTTTGGATTGAGTGATCATTCAAAATCCGCCTTTTATGCCAATGGCCTTGATGAAGACAGGATCATTCAGCAGCACAAGGAGGTCGATGAATTAAATGAAAAGCTCTCCCCTTTTGTCATTTTCAAAGGGATCGAATCCGATATCCTAAATGATGGTGCTCTTGATTATTCAGATGAAGTTTTAAAGAGCTTTGATTTTATTGTTGCGTCGGTTCATTCCAATTTGAATATGGACATTGACAAGGCCACACAAAGACTTGTCAATGCCGTTGAAAACCCTTACACCACCATTTTAGGCCATCCTACCGGACGATTGCTTTTGAGAAGGGAAGGTTATCCCATTGACCATAAAAAAGTAATTGATGCCTGTGCGGATAATCAGGTGATAATTGAGATCAACGCAAATCCCTGGAGATTGGACCTTGATTGGAAATGGGTGGACTATGCTCAGGAAAAAGGAGTCAAAATCTCAATAAATCCGGATGCCCACGCTATAAATGGAATAGATGACATTAGATATGGTGTCCTTTGCGCAAGAAAAGCTGGTTTGAGAAAGGAAAACACATTTAACGCCCAACCAGTTTCGGAGATCGCTTCCTGGTTTAAGAAGAAAAACGGCTGATCCAGGAATGAAGCTTCTCTTTCTTCGATTCTCGAGTATTGGCGATATAGTCCTAACCAGCCCAGCCATAAGGATCGCAAAAGAACAGATTCCTGGTGTTGAGATCCATTTCGCTACAAAAAAGGCCTATAGAAAGCTGGTAGAAGAAAACCCAAACATCGATAAGGTACATATTCTGGAGGAGGATCTCTCCGACCTGATCCTCAAACTGAAAAAAGAAAATTTTGATGAAGTAATTGACCTCCATAATAATCTAAGGACCCTAAGGATCAAACGGGCTTTGGGAAAACCCTCAACAAGTTTTGCCAAGCTGAATATTGAAAAATGGTTGATGGTGAACTTTAAGGTAGACCGTCTGCCGGATGTTCATATTGTAGAAAGGTATTGTAAGACCCTTGAACACCTCGGGGCCTCCATGGACAAAAAAGGTCTTGAATTTTATATCGCCCAGGTTGATCAATATGATACTTCCAAACTGGGGGCTGACTTCCACCAGGGCTATAATGTGTTTGCCATTGGAGCTCAGCATTTCACCAAGATCCTTCCACCCGAAAAATTGGTTGAAGTTGTATTGAGCTCAAAATTGCCGGTCATTTTATTAGGTGATAAGAATGATGAAACCAGGGGAAAGGAGTTACTAAAAGATCTAGAGTCTCAAGAAGGGCCTACTGTGGTTAATCTTTGTGGGCAATTGAGTCTTGGACAATCAGCAGATTTAATAAGGAAAAGCAAGGGGGTATTTTCCCACGACAGCGGCCTAATGCATATCGCTGCCGCTTTCAAAAAACCCATTATTAGTTTTTGGGGGAATACCGTTCCTCAATTTGGGATGTACCCTTACCAGACCGATCATCTAATCATCGAAAACGGGGAGCTCTCCTGCCGACCTTGTACCAAGATCGGATTTGGAAAATGCCCAAAAGGACATTTCAAGTGTATGAAAGAGTTAAATATTCCGGAAAATTTTCCTGCTCAGTCCTGACTTACGGTACTTCCAATACTTTCGGGAAAGTTTATGATCTCCCTTACATTCTTTTTGATCTTATGGGATAGATCATCGGTAGGCAGATCATTCTGATCCCTGCCAAATGGATCCTCGATCTCTTCAGCGATCAATTCAATCCCAACAAGGAAATAGAATAAAAGCATTACCAAAGGAACAGTCCAGTATTCGTAGTCATGAACAAACCCTAGAGGAAGGGTAATTACATAAGCGAAGATGAACTTCTTGATATACATGGAATAGGAATATGGGATAGGCGTATTCTTGATCCTCTCACATCCACCTATTATATCACTAAAAGCTTTTAACTCTTTATCAATTATGAAAAGCTGTTCTCCGGTGATCTTCTTCCTCATAAAAAGATCATTGGCCTTGGCGAACATCTTAGCAGCGAAGTAATTGGGCTTATGTTCTGCCCTTTCCCATTCACTTTTTTCCTGTCCGGATTCAAAGTCAATTTCCTCTTCCTCAAAATTATCCCTGAGATGTTCCTTCATAGCAAAAACATAGTTTGGAATATTCCTTTTGTAAAATTCCCGATCCTGCACTTCAGAAGCAGGGAAGATCGCTTTTACCTTAAGTGCAAAGTTTCGGCTGTTGTTAACCAAAGCTCCCCAGAGCTTTCTTCCCTCCCACCAACGGTCATAAGCTGAGTTTGTCCTAAATACGAGGAAAAGACCAAGGATTATACCTAATAAAGAGTGGAAGGCTGTTATGGATTTAAAATGAACCCCTAGAAAATCCAAAACAAAATAGGTGACAAGGAATGTGTACATACCTATCATCAGCATATTAGGAAACAGCTGTTTCATGATATGCTTGTTATAAGAGTGCAGAATCAACCCTATCCAGGTCTTGGGGTCATATTTTACCATAGGTTCAAAAGATAATTGGGAACTAAAATTAATAGTTTTACCGAGGCGGAAAAAAAGAGAATGGAAATAAAGATCAGTACCGGCACAGAACAGGACCTACCTCAATTATTGGCTTTGATCAAGGAGTTGGCAGAGTTTGAGAAAGCTCCCGACCAGGTCATAAACACCCTGGAAAAAATGAAGATAGATGGCTTTGGCGAGAGGAAAATATTCGATTTCTATATGATACATTCTTCCGACCGTCTTGTTGGTATGGCCCTAACCTACTACCGTTATTCCACCTGGAGGGGAAGAACTCTATACCTGGAGGACCTTTACATTGTTCCAGAATACCGTGGAAAAGGTATTGGCAAAAAGATAATGACCTTCCTGGCAAAAAGAGCTTTGGAAAGCGATTGTTCCAGGATGAGTTGGGAAGTTTTGGAGTGGAATACTCCAGCCATTGAATTCTATCGGTCAATAGACTCAAAGCTCGATGCCGAATGGATCAACTGCTCGCTGGAAAAGGAGGAACTAGAAAAACTAGCAGGATAAGAATCGCTTAAAAGGGAAGTGAATTTTCATCATCCTCAGAAAAGGATTGATCAGGAACCTGTTCCTGAGTTTGCTGGGGAGTTTCTCCTTCCGCAGATTGAATTCTCCAAGCCTCGAGATTCGTGAAATAGCTCACATTTCCTTCTTTTTCCCACTTTCTCCCTCGGATATTAAAACTCACTTTTAAATTTTGGCCGGGTTCAAATCCCTCGATCATATCGCAACGATCCTGAGTTAGCTGAAACTTGATGAATTCCTGAAAATCATAGCCATTACGATTCTCATTTTGCTCTACCACAAACTCTCTCTTTTGAAAATTGTCATTTACCCTTTGGGTATCAAATTTTTCAACCAACTTACCTTCCAATTCAAATGCCATAGAACAAATATTTATTTGCGAAGGTAAAGGAAAGCAGTATCATAGGATTACTGTCCGGGGCAAATTTTTTTAAATCAAGATTCCCCTTGAGCAAGCGGCTGAAATTAGAAAAGGATCCATTTGGAAATGCCCTAAAGGCACACCTAGAAGGAAGGAAAAATCTTTTCATAAAGGTCCATTCCAGCGCAGCTTCTGAAGACCATATCCAGGTAAAATATTTGTTCCGGGATCATGACGATTGGCCAGAATTAGAAAAACAAGCAATAAAACTCTGTAAAGGAAAGATCCTTGAGATCGGAGCAGGGGCAGGAAGTCATGCATTGTTTCTTCAAAATTCCGGATTGGATGTAACCGCAGTAGATATTTCAGAAGGTTCAGTAGAAGTAATGGGAGCCAGAGGAATAAAAAATATAATCTGGGGATCGGGTTTAGAACTTGAACTAGGGGGTTTTGATACCATCCTGCTTCTAATGAATGGAATTGGAATCGTGGAAAGCTTGGATGGACTTGAAAAATTCCTTTTGACCTGTTTTGAGAAGTATTTGAATCCCGGTGGTCAATTGGTTTTTGATAGCTCCGACCTCGTTTATTTGCTTAACGATCAAGAAAGCCAAATCCACAACTATAAGGAAAGCCGATATTATGGAGAAGTAGCCTACAAAATGGAATTTGAAGAAACCTTAGGGGATAGGTTTCATTGGCTATTTATTGACTTTGCAACTCTACAGGAAATCTGCCTTCGACTAGGATTTAAAGCTGAAAAGGTTTTCGAGGATGATCATTTTGCCTACCTGGTAAAAGTTACCAATCCGTTGAGCTAAAATTTTAGGCTGATCCCAATTTCTGCTATAACTTTTTTAAGTTTGTGGATCGTAATAAAAGGCTCGACCAGAAAAAGAATTAAATAATTTTCAACATGAGAAATATTTCTACCCTTATCCTCTCTTTAGTTTTCTCTTTTAGCGTTTTTGCTCAAGGCGGATTTCAAGGGACAATTGAATACAATATTAAGGTTGAAGGTGAAAAAGCGTCTGAGCTTTCAAAGACCTTTCCTACACACCTGACACTGAAGGTCAAGGAAAAGAGAATGCTTGGAAAAACCACAGGTGGCCAGGTTTCTCAAATGTTTTCCGGATATATTTTCGATGGGGAGACCAATTCTATTTATCTACTCTCTCCAGCTTTGGAAACCGCAATGAAGATCCAATCAAGGCAAGCCGGTGAAGCCAAGGAAGGAAATCAAAAGGTTAATATTAACAATACCGGTGAAACCGCTACACTGGCAGGACACAAGTGCACTAAATACATTGCTGAAGAAGTAGAAGGAAAAAGAGGAAAGATCATTATTTGGGCTACGACTGACTTTTCAGTAGATAAACCTAAGGATCTTGGAAACCTTACTGGAAATATGTTTATGCAAGGCATTGACGGATTTCCAATGAAAGTTGTTACTTCTCAGGAGAATATTAAGATCACGATGGAAGTGAGCGAAGTAAGAAAGGAAAATATTGATCCTTCTTCTTTCGAAATTCCATCAGGATATAGAGTACAACCAATTGATTTCAGTCTTCTTTCTGCTATGCTTCCGGGCTTGCAGAATTAGATTCCATCGATAGGTTTTATTACCTTAAAAGCTTAAAGCTCGGCCCTATTAAACAGGTGTAGACAATTTGAAAAGTCTCTTGTCCAAATCGCTGATTCCTGCAGGAATGTTACCTGTTTTTCTACTAATAGTTCTTTCATCCTGTGGGCAAAAGGGAGAATTCTTTGAAGGCCAAATCGATTATGCTGTAAAAGTAGTCAATGACCCTGAAGGCAAATACAAAACGATTCTTCCAACCAAGTATTCCCTTTTCATGCAACCAAACCGGGTTAGGTTTTATGTAGAAGGTGGAATTATCTCCTCTCTTTTTGGAGGAATGATCTTCGATGGCAAGAATGAGAAAGCCTATATGCTTATGAAATCCAGTAGACTGGCTTATGAATTGCCTCAAAATGAAAAGAATGCTCTGGATAAAGAGGCTGAAAAGGTTCATTCCAAGGTACAGTCATTTGATGACTCAGTTGAGATAAAAGGATTTTGGTGTAGGAAATACATTGTGGAGAGTGAAGAGGATGGCCAAATGTTGAAAAACGAACTTTGGATAACCAAAAGATTGGTCAGCAAATACCCTCCAAATCTCACAAAATATTTACCAGCACTTTTTCACCATTCGATTGAAGGTATGCCACTTAAAGTTATCTCCTTTTCAGAGTCGGGACGCGAAGTGCATTTTGAAGCATCAGAGATCATGGAAGAAGGAGTTTCGAATTCTCATTTTGAAGTTCCTGATGAATTTACAAAAACGGATGATGACCCCACCGCCATGATCCTAATGATGAAAAAAATGATGAATTAGCATCATTTCTTTTTCGCAATCCCCCTGCATTAATTCTTATTTTTGAGCGATAAATAATCAAGCATGTTGAACATCGTTCTTTTCGGCCCTCCAGGAGCCGGAAAAGGTACCCAAAGCGAGAAGATCCAAAGCAGATATGAACTCATCCATTTGAGTACAGGGGATCTTTTTAGGTCCCATCTTAAAGAAGGAACCGAGCTTGGAAAAGAGGCCCAGAAGTTCATGGATGAAGGAAATCTGGTTCCAGACAGAGTTGTGATCGGCATGGTTGAAGACAAGATCGACCAACATAGGAATGCAAACGGATTCATCTTTGATGGTTTTCCAAGAACAGTGCCGCAGGCTGAAAGCCTCGACAAAATGCTTGAAGAGAGAGATATCCCAATAAAGGTCATGCTTTCTCTAGATGTTCCGGACGATGAATTGAAAAAACGCCTTTTACTAAGGGGAGAAACTTCCGGTAGAGCTGATGATCAGAACGAGGACAAGATCAACAACAGAATTCAGGTTTATAAAAATGAAACCATCCCAGTTGCGGATTTCTATAAGGAAAGTGGGAGATTCCAATCTATCCAGGGAGTAGGATCTATAGATCAGATATTTGATCAGATATGCGATCGCATAGGCGACAATTGAGATAAGTCTTTTCATGAGTGCCCCAAATTTCATAGACCATGTAAGGATCTACGCTAAGTCAGGAAACGGGGGAGCCGGATCAACACATTTTAGGCGGGAAAAATTCGTAGAAAAAGGAGGTCCGGATGGCGGTGACGGGGGCCGGGGTGGTCACGTTATCTTGAAAGGAAATAAGAATCTTTGGACCCTACTTCACTTAAGATATAGAAAGCACATAAGTGCAGAAAATGGTGGGACCGGAGCTGGAGCAAAGAGATCTGGGAAACAAGGAAAAGACGAAGTTCTCGAAGTGCCCCTGGGCACAGTTGCCTCCTTTGGGGAGGAAAACCTGGAACAGGCTGAGATAACCGAAGAGGGTCAGGAGTTGATCATTCTGGAAGGTGGTCAGGGCGGTTTGGGTAATTGGCATTTCAGAAGTTCGATAAAACAGACACCAAAATATAGCCAACCTGGAAAGCCAGGAAGAGAAGAATTATTGACTCTCGAGTTAAAACTCCTTGCCGACATCGGTTTAGTTGGATTCCCGAATGCTGGCAAATCAACTTTTCTTTCAAGTATAAGTGAGGCAAAACCCAAGATCGCAGATTATCCATTTACCACCTTGGTACCGAATCTGGGAGTGGTGTCTTATAGAGATGACCGCTCCTTTGTGGTTGCAGATATACCTGGCATCATTGAAGGTGCTTCGGAGGGAAAGGGCTTAGGTCTTCGATTTCTTCGTCACATTGAAAGAAATTCCCTCCTTCTTTTTATGGTGCCTTGTGATAGCGATGATATCAATAAAGACTATAAGGTATTGGTAGGGGAATTGGAAAGGCATAACCCTGAACTTCTCAAGACACCAAGGATCCTGGCCATCACAAAAACGGACCTGCTGGATGAAGAATTAGAATCGCAATTGCATAAGGAAGTAGAGGTGGATATTCCTTTTCGATTTATTTCATCGGTGAGCAGAAACGGTCTCGACCCCCTAAAGGACTTGATCTGGGAAAAATTGAATGACTAGCTTCTGTCAATGTGTCATTTTTAAGGATTTGGCTTAGGATTTGAGCAAAGACAAAAAAATATTTGCTATGTCAGATAAGAAGAGCGGTAAGAAAGAAAACGAGGAAGTAATAGTGGACGAAAAAGAAAGCAATGAGCTTGAAAATGAGCAAGTTGTTGACAACTCTGAAGAAGTCGAAGAGGAGCAAAAGCCAAAAGAAGAGATTCTGAAAGAGGAGTTGGATGACTATAAAGACAAATACCTCAGATTATATTCAGAATTTGAGAATTTCAGAAGAAGGACCAACAAAGAAAAGTTGGAAATGATTTCTACCGCCAACGAGAAATTGCTTGCAGAAGTCTTACCCGTCCTTGACGATTTTGAAAGAGCCGAAAAAACTCTTGAAGAAAAAAATGATCTCGAATCCCACGTAAAAGGGATGGACTTAATCCATCAAAAATTAAGATCCACGCTTAATACCAAGGGGGTAAAAAAGATGGATGCATTGGAGCAGGACTTTGACCCCGAATTACACGAGGCCATAACCCAGATCCCGGTAGACAATAAAAAGATGATTGGTAAAGTAGTAGATGTTATTGAAGAAGGGTATTATTTGAATGAAAAGGTTTTAAGGCATGCCAAGGTGGTAGTTGGGAAAGGGAAATAAGAATGGCGAAAAGAGATTATTACGAGGTATTAGGAGTCGCAAGAAACGCGTCAGCTGATGAGATCAAGAAGTCTTATCGGAAGATCGCTTTGAAATTTCACCCTGACAAAAATCCTGATGACCCAAGCACGGAGGAAAAGTTTAAGGAAGCAGCCGAGGCTTATGAGGTTTTGAGCAACTCTGAAAAAAAGCAAAGGTATGATCAATTTGGCCATGCCGGAATGGGCGGTCAGGGAGGTTTTGGCGGTGGAGGAATGAGCATGGAAGATATCTTCTCTCAATTTGGAGATATCTTTGGAGGAGGAAGCCCCTTTGAAAGTTTCTTTGGAGGAAGATCTGGTGGGAGAAGGCAAAGAAAAGGAACCAACCTAAGAATAAGACTTAAGCTCAGCCTGGAGGAAATGGCCGCGGGTGTTGAGAAAAAAGTAAAGGTTAAAAGGTTGGTCATGGCCGACGGTGTAACCTATAAATCCTGCCCAACCTGTAGAGGTACAGGCCAGGTTCAAAAGGTGGTCAATACCATGTTGGGTCAAATGGTATCTGCCTCAACTTGTAATTCATGTCATGGTTCAGGCCAGATCATTGACCAAAAACCGGCTGGTGTTGATGGTTCCGGTTTGGAGAACAAAGAAGAGGTCATTACAATCAAGGTTCCCGCTGGAGTAGAAAACCAAATGCAACTTTCCATGAGTGGAAAGGGAAATGAACCAGCCGGAGGAGGAAGAGCAGGTGATCTTATTTTATTGATTGAAGAAATTCCGCACGAGGATCTGGTTCGCGAAGGGTCCAATGTTCATTATGACCTTCACTTGAACTTCATAGACGCTGCCCTTGGTTCCGAAGAAGAGGTACCAACTCTTTCAGGCAGGGTAAAGGTTAAGATTCAGGCAGGTACACAGGGAGGAAAGATTCTAAGGCTAAAAGGCAAAGGACTACCTGAGATCAATGGGTACGGAACTGGTGATCAGTTGATCCATGTAAATGTTTGGACACCCAAAAATCTAAGTTCAGAGGAAAAGAAAACCCTAGAGAAACTTAGGGAGTCTCCCAATTTTCAACCCAACCCGAATGGCTCGGAGAAAAGCTTCTTTTCCAGAATGAAGGGAATTTTCGAATAATCAGATAGAGTAAGCGTGCTCGTCGCCTTGCTTATCGAGCAGTACCTCAATATGCTCATCCAATGTTGTTCCGAGACTTAAACCAATGTAATCAGGGGTAACCGGAAAGCTCTTATGATCACGGTTGATTAGAACACAAACCTGCAACTTCTTAAGGTCATGGTTAAGCAAAGGCTTCATGGCATAGGCAAGAGTTTTTCCAGAATGAAGGACATCATCAACCAGAATAACGGTCTTTTTGGAAATCTCTTCCTTACTTAGGCTCAAAATCACCTCTTCTTTCAAAGGAGTTTTTTTGTTCAGGCTTATCTCTCCTACCTTATATTCGATCGAATTGATCTTCTTCATTTCCTTTAGAAGAAGCTTAGCTAATAAAGCTCCTTGGTTTTTTATTCCTATCAGGATCAGTTCTTTTTCCTGAAAGGTATTTTCATAGATCTCATAGGCCATTCTTCGGACCTTCTTTTTTATTTGATCCTTATCTAAAATCAAAGTGGCTGACTTGGGAACTGTCAAGGTTTTTCTTTTAAAAATAGGTAATGTATTGGTTGGCAAGAATCAATTACCACAAGTTTACAAGGCAAGTTTTCCAAACAGCTAATGTTCTCCCATCCAGTAGATAGTATTATCAGAAGTAGACACCCAATCCAATTTAACCCAGGAATTGGATGTACTTTTTACTGATGAGGAAAAATCTCAAAAGCACCTAGGTTAAAAATTTTGGATAGCGACATTGAATAGTTACCGATCATTAATTTTGAAACAAGAAGAACAAAAGATCAATGCTGATTAAAATCCTAAGCGCATCACTTTTCTCCATCTTGCTGATGGCTAATTCATGCAAAAGCAATCAAAAAGAAAGTTTGGAAGATGAGCAACCAGCCAAGGAAAAGGTGAAAAACGTTTCAAAGAGTATCCAAGCTAACCCTTTGGTTGATTCCATCAATAATTTGATGGCCTCCTTCCATCCCATTACACTACCCCATAATCCCAATTTGGTAGCGGATGCTTTCTATTTCGAAGATCTCGGGGCAGCCGATAGCTGTTACTACAGGTTAAGGCTTAGGTTCTCAGCAGAAAACGACCCAGATCCATGGGAGGAGGATCGAATGTATGACTTTAACATTATGAGGATGGATTCCGTGTCCGCAAAAGATCATTGTTGGCTTTACTTCACAGCCCTAAATTCTGCAAAAGGAGAGGCTACAATAACCTTTGAGAAAAGAGGCGTGCTGAATAAAGAAAGAGATCTCTTCTATACAAAGGAAAGTGGATATTACATGATCATTTATTCAAACACCCCTGAGGATGCGAGAAAAATGGCCTCCTTTTTTGAAGATTTAAAAGCATCGTGTAAGCCTTAATTGGACTTTTCTTAAAATACCGATAAAGTTTCGTATATTTTAAGTTAAATTGTTCTAAAACCGAGAACCATGGAAAGATTATTCAATCGATCCCTGCTGACCTTTCTTGCAGTCCTTCTTTCGTTGGGACTTTCCTCTGCACAGGAAACTAAGGAGCCTACCCTTTTCGAGACGCTGAATTTCATCAAAGACAAGATTGAAACAATGAATCTTAGGAATCTCGACTATATGGGAGACAGAGTTTTTTATGAAGAATTCTTTTTCCTGGATTGTGATTGTCGGGTAGATTTTTCAGGGATCAAGATTAAGCATGAAGATGGCAAGACACGTTCTCACAGAACCATACTTTCCTTTAACCTAAAGGACCTCGAAAAGGTCATCCAAAGTGTCGAATTAGATGAGCAAATCGATATGATAACCATTTGGAGGCAAAAGAAGATCGAAGTGCATAAAGCCGTTGAGGTAGGAGAAAGCGGATGGAAGGATATGCCCACAATTGGTCTTGCGCAATACGGGATTCCCGTGGAGGATCCAACCGTGAGAGAAGAGCTGATAAATGCGTTCAATTTCTCCATTAAGAAGTGTAGGGAGAAAAGTAAGAAGGGTTACGAGGAGGATTGATTCCCAGCCAAAAACAAAAAATCGTCAAACAGAAGGCCTGATCATTCCAAGGAAAAGCAATTCCTACCCTATCTTTATGTTCAAATAGAACCTTTATGAAACAACATGTCATTGCCATAATCCTTTTATTCTCATCGTCTCTCTTTGCTCAGAATTACGACCGGGTAATTGAGAGGACCAATGTTGAGGCCCTGAAGAAAATGGCAAAGGAAATCCGTGAGAAGCAGAAAGCCGAAAGGCAAGCTGCAATCGAATTTTGCGAGCAAAATGGGTATCCTACCTATGTAGAAACCCCAGATGGTCAAATCGTCATGGTGGATGGATTTACGGATGATGGAAGAGTTCAATATATCTCCTTTGATAACCTAAATGCTGCCAGAACCATTGCAACAGATAAAATTCAACCTAAAGGGTTGCCTAACAAAGCATTATCTGGCAGAGGGATTAACCTTGGAGTATGGGATTCTGGTTTCCTGCCTTCCCATGTCGATTTTGGAGGAAGGATGACGGTGAAGGATGGAATCGGAGTAGGAAACCATGGGACCCATGTTTCAGGAACTATGATGGCAACAGGTGTAAATGCCGGAGCAAGGGGAATGGCCAATGAAGCATCGATCTCTGCTTATGGAAGTGGAAATGATGAACCAGAAATGGCATTAGAAGCAGCGGGCGGAATGTTGGTATCAAACCATTCATATGGAATTCCCTACGGTTGGGAAAATGCCCCTTATTCCGGAAATACCGGATGGCATTGGTTGGGCAACACAGCCGTTAGCCAAGTTGAAGATTGGGGTTTTGGCTATTACAATTCCACCTCCGTACTCTGGGATAACATCCACTATAATGCTCCTTATTACCTTGCTTGTAAATCAGCAGGAAACGAAAGATCTGAAACAGGTCCGGGAGCTGGAGGGAGTCATTGGGTAAGAAATAATGGAGGGCAATGGGTTCAAAGCACGACTACGAGAAATCCAGATGGCCCATACAACTGCATAAACAATCCTGCTGAATCGAAAAATAACATGGTTGTTGCCGCGGTTAATGATGTCGCCGGTGGATATAGTGGACCGGGTTCCGTAGTAATGAGCTCTTTTAGTTCTTGGGGAGGTTCGGATGATGGAAGGATCAAACCCGATATCTCTGCCAATGGAGTAAACCTGTTTTCAACTTCTTCGAACGGGGGATATACCTCCTTGAGTGGTACATCAATGAGTACCCCAAACCTTAGTGGCTCACTCGCCCTGCTCCAAGAGCATCATGCCAACCTTAACAATGGAAACTTTATGTTGGCGGCAACCCTAAAGGGTCTAACCCTACATACAGCAGATGAATGTGGTCCTGCAGATGGTCCGGATTATCAATTTGGATGGGGATTGGCAAATACCAATCGAGCCGCCGATTATATTTCACTAGACAGCATCCGAGTACTTATGGAAGAAGTAACCCTAAACGACCAACAGACGATAATCTATCAGGTAATGGCCACTGGGAACGAGCCTTTGAAAGCCACTATATGTTGGATGGATACTGCTGGAACTCCTGGAGCAGCCTTTGTGCTGAATGACAGAACGCCAAAATTGGTGAATGATCTTGACCTAAGGATCATTGGGCCAAGCGACACTACCCTGCCCTGGACTTTGGATATTAATAACCCTACTCAACCTGCACAAAAGGGTGATAACACCCTGGATGTTTCAGAAACAGTGATACTTGACAACCCGAACGCAGGATTGTATACAATTCAGATTACTCACAAAGGATCACTTGCCCATGGAGATCAGGATGTCTCTTTGATCGTCTCCGGAATCATTGCAGGGGATACTATGGATCACTGTCACCCTGAAGCCACTTTTCAAGCCTCCGAAGGAATTTTCAACGACGGTAGTGACGGATTCAATTACAGCATCAATAGAGATTGCCGATGGCTAATAGATGTCGCAAGTGGGCCAGTTACCTTAGAGTTCCAAAATTTTGATCTTGAGTCAGGAGCTGATTTCGTTGAGATTTATGATGGAAATTCAATGGCAGCTCCGCTTTTAGCATCTTACTCGGGTTCTACCCTCCCTGCATCCGTAACGAGCACAGGCAACAATATGTATGTTCGGTTCACTTCAGATGCGAACGATGGAGCTAATGATGGTTTCCAGGCAAGGTATTCCACCCCTTGCCAATCATTCCAATTGCCTACTTCAGCTTTTATTACGCTTCAATTAGGAGATACTTGTTTGAGGCAGGTGAAATTCATAAACCAGAGTTTGAATTATACTTCAGTTCTGTGGGACTATGGAAATGGTGTTACGAGTGATACCATGGCGGCTACCCATGATTATTTCTACCCAGACGGAGGGACCTACACGGTAACCCTTCACACTTTTAATGAATGCGTAAATGGTGATTCATTGGATGAGGTGGTTCAGGTACCCTGTGATATTGATGGGCTGAAGGATGAATTGGAGCAAAATCTTAGCATTTTCCCAAATCCAAGTTCTGGTGAAGTTTGGGTTGATCTTGGTGAAAAGAACCTAAATGGAACTATAGAGATCCTAGATATAAGTGGAAGATTAATGCTTGCAAAGGAATTTTCAGGCACTCAGGTCAAGCTTGACTTAAGTGTTTTTGACAAGGGAGTTTACATACTGCAAGTCCATAGCCAGGGAGCTTTGGTGACCCGAAAGCTTGTTCGGGACTAATTGGAAATAGAAGCCAGGTTGACATAGCCTGGCTTTTTTTAGTCTTCACGTCGAAAAATATAATTTGTTGTGGTTCTCATTGAGACTCCTCTTGAAACACTATTGGAGCTAACCAAATCGTAACCCATTCCTTCAATTCTATCAATCACCTTACTTACAAGTAGATGGTTTTGATCCCAATGCCTGAACTTATCTGCATACAATTCAATGCTTTCTGACTCTCCATTGCCGTAAGAAATAAGAACTTTCGATGGCCAGGCATTCCGTCTGTCCTCAATCACCTTAATAAAAATACTCTCACCCTTATCCATTTCTTGAGAAAGGGCCGTATTCATGCCAGAGGAAATAAAAAGTAAGGCTAAAGCAAAATATATTCTTCTCATGATCTTATTTTTTTCCAAATCTTAATCCAGCCACTAGTCCAAAAGCAAGAAAGTTGGTGGTTGTCTTTCGATTCTGAAATCTCTCAGTTAGAGTAGAAAATTCAAAAAAGGGTTCTACAAATAGGTTTAAGGCAGAAGATATCATGGGGTTGGTATTTAAACCGACATAGGTGGAAAAGACCGGGCTTATACTTCTCCCTTCAGACTGAAAAACATATCCCAACCCCGGTTGGACAGCAAGACCAATCCAATTGACCTTTCCCTTAGGAGAGGTATATTCCATCCTCCCTACAAGCTTAAAAAATCCATAATTATCTTCAGAGTCTTCACCAGTAACAGAATTTGTACTTGTTCCTGATAAATTCGAGATCTCAATGCCTCCACCAACAAGGAATCTATCCAGATTATATAGGAAGTTTGCACTTATGGGAATGGATATTCCGGTTCCATTATTTACATCATCCGCAATCGAAGAACTTACAGCATGGCGATCATATCTATAGTCTGTAATAAATCCTCCCCCTACATATCCCGTTATAAAAAATTTTGAATCTTTATTGGATGAAACCTCTGATTGACGAATGTCTTCGAAAACTTGTGCGAAGGAATTAGAACATCCATATAAAATCACTACGATGGATAAGGTTAATATTTTGATCATGTCGGTAGAATTGAACTAAAAAGTAGTTCTTTCTACCCAAAAAAGGAAGAAAAAAACTACTAAATCAAACTTTCTTAGTTCAACACAGGCTCCAAAAATGAAGCCGTTCGAACATTTGCTTTCATTTCATGAAGCAAATTATACAACCCAAAATAGGTTCGGTTAATGTAAAGGGCATCTTTAACTCCCCTTGCCTTCTTTGATTTCTTCAACTCGGGCATATTGGACAAACGCTCTCCCAGGGCAAAAAGCTGGTCAAAGTATTTTTTATCGGAAAAGTCGAAATACTCATCCTGAAAAGGCCTTCCAAGCAGCTCTACCATTTCAGAAAATACCATTTTGAAGAATTCTAGCTCCGAAGGACTATCATCCTCATAAATGAAGTTCAATTTCTGAAAGACCTCGTGAAGCTTATCCGAGTCCTGGAGTATGCCTGGATCTAACAGTTGAAAGTAATCTTTGTAAAAATCTTCTGGAATAACTTTGACACAACCAAAATCAATTATGCCAAGGCCTCCCTTATCCAAGACAATGAAGTTTCCGGGATGAGGATCAGCATGCAGGGCTTTAAGGGTATGGATCTGGTAATGATAAAAGTCCCACATGGACTGTCCCAACCTGGTTCCCTGTTCTTTGGACAATTCAGCAATTTTCAAACTTTCACCAAGGGGTTTTCCTTGCATCCAATCCATGGTAAGGATTCTGGACCCGGAGAGATCAGGATAATAGACAGGAAACTTTAGACCCTCTAGAAAGCTACAGCTCTGGGATAACTCCTGCGATCGTTTTAGTTCTAATTCATAGTCTACCTCTTCCATCAACCTAGCTTCAACCTCCTGAATGAATTCTTCATATTCGGCTGGATTCAGGTTAAACATCCTTAATGCAATTGGCTTTACAAGTGCCAAGTCGCTTTTAATGCTGTCTCCTACCCCCGGATACTGAACCTTCACGGCATATTTTTTCCCTCCAATCTTCCCTTGATGAACTTGGCCCATTGATGCCGCATTTTTTGCTGAAGCTGAAAATTCATCGAAGATCTCATTGGGTCTTTTTCCCAATACCTTTTGGAAAGTTCTAACCACCAAAGGATAAGATAAGGGAGGTGCACTGTATTGAGCCATTGAAAATTGCTGCTGGTATGCAGAAGGGAGAACACTTTTATCCATGCTTAGCATCTGAGCGACTTTCAGGGCACTACCTTTTAATTCGCTTAGGGAATTGTAGATATCGCTTGCATTGTCCTTATGCAATTCCTCTTTTGAGGATTCACCGGTGATAACTCTCTTGCCGTAATGCTTCAGATAGTTGGTACCGATCTTAGCTCCTGTACTAATGAATTTTCCCGCCCTTTGGACCTTGGATATTGGAATACTCGATTGCTCTTTCATCAGGCCTAATTCATAGGTTGTTGGAACATGAATTTGGCAAAATCCAATGCCTGGTCTAAGGCTCCGTTGCCCAATAACTCAAAGGCAAGGTTAACCGACTTTTCTATAGCCGAATCCGTAGCCTCAAATCCAGGACTATCATCCTTTGCCCAAAAGCGCAGAATGAAAATAAAATGAGCCCAGAATAAATGGGGGTATTGCTGGTCCAGATAGGGACGAGGAGCCAGTTCATTTGAAACCTTTCCTTCCTCTAAAATTGGCCTTACCCAATTTTCAAATTCCTTTTTCAGCTCCATAAGGGGCTTTGGTAAAGATGTGGGGATCTTCCAATCGCCTAAGCCACATAGAACGAAGCTCCTGTTCTTCTTCAGAATCTCCGAAAAGGCGAAATAGAAAGAAAGAATTTTCTCCCTTGAGCTGAATTGAACAAAGTTTGGATCGGATTCCAGAGCCTTTATGGTTTCCTGAAAATATCCGTTCCACAGACTTTTTTCAATTCCTGTAAATGAGCCATAGGATTCATAAAATTCCTCTTCACTAATCCCAAGATCCTTACAGAACTTAAAGACAGAAGCAGGTGCCCGTCCATGCTCCAGAACATATTCGATGTAAGAGTCAAGAAGCTTATTTCCAGCCTTGCTTTTCTTACGGGTGTTTTTGGTCTTTTCCATCAAGGAAAAAACAGCTCAGTATTGGTATTGTTTGGAATTGGGTCAATACTATATTCTAATTTTAGGACTATGTCGAAAGAACAACTGGTAATCATCAAGAGAAGCGTGTAACATGGGAACTGGCTGGGAAACCTTTAGAAGGGTCCTGATCCTAATCAAAAACTCTAAAAACAACCCTTTTTTAGGATTTGGATCTGCTATGAGCTTTGGACTCAGATTCCTCATTTTTTCAGGGGGAAGCCACCTTGTCAAGATCAACATGAAGAATGGAGGCAGGATATTAATCCGCAAAGGATCATCTGACCTTGAGGTTTTGATTCAGCATATTGCTTACAAGGAATTATACAATGATCAAACACTAGAACTAGAACCCCGTTGCGTGTTAGATGCCGGATCGAATATTGGATTGTCCATTTTCGTCTTCAGGTCCATGTTTCCCAACGCGAGTATTATAGGTCTGGAACCAGATCCTGATAACTTTACGGTTTTGGAGAAAGCCGTAAGCAGCTTTCCCAATAAGGAAATGATCCACCTATTTCAGGCTGCCTTCACCGCCAAGGATCAGGAGGGTTTATCTATCAAAAAAGAAAAAGGAAATGAATACTCGGCCTCAGTCCAGGTTGAGGAGAGAGGAGACATTCAGGGTTTGAGTTTTGCTTCCATAAAAGAAAAAACCGGGTTAGACCCTGATCTTTTGAAGATCGATATTGAGGGGGGAGAATTGGGATTGATGGAAGACACGGAAATTTTCAAAGACCTGATCTATGGTAGGACCTGCATGATCGAATTGCATGGAAGCAAGGCTTACCAGGAATACTTCAGCCTAATGAAATCCTTTGGAATTCAAGAATTAAGAAAGATGGGGGAATATTGGGTTTCGGGAAAAGATTAGATCAATTTTTAAAAGTTATCAGCAACAAAGGGCTCGGTCATCAATAAAAACGCTCATGACACGTTTGAGAAGTAGGATTCAATTTCGGCAACTGCCATTTTCTTAAAGGTGAATTTCACTAACCCAGCTAAAGACTATTTCTAATCCAAATATTTCAAGTATGTCCCAGAATTCTAAGCCACATTCATTGAGCCTTACGTATGACTCCTGGGAAAAATTCTCTCCGACCCTTCGATGGCCAAAGGAACCAAATAGTATCATTTTATTTCTAGAATGAACTAAAAAAATAAGTTATTGGCTAAACCCAGCATGGGTCTCATGTTTTAGCTTCAGAATTCAGCCGGATTTATTGTAATTTCAAAAAACAAATCTTATTCTTTAATAAATTTCTTCCGAACTGATTCGCTCAATCCTACGAATTCAATATAGTATACACCCTGAGAAAGGTGAGAAGTACTTATCTGATGGTTTTCGTCCGAAATAAGTCCCACAGCCAACAAAGTTCCTTTAGAATTGAAAATCTTGTATTGTAATGGAGGAGAATCCTTAGAATCATATACTATAAATTCCAAGTACGAATTAGATGGGTTTGGAAAAATTTCAATTTCCAACCCTTGTGCCACGAACGTTGTAGGTTTCGCAAATCTAGATTGACTTTGCTCAGGACAAAATTCATATTCAGAATCTGTAACTCCAATAGTTATTTCTTCATTATTTCCAACCTCTTCTAGCCAATCTTCATATTCATTGATTTCGTCATCATAGGTAATTTCGTCATCCCAGAAAGTATTATACCCTGGATCGGGACAAAGTTTTGGAGAACTTAAAATACACCCCTTCACCATATACTCTTGCTCCCAATTCGGGTCCTGAGGCCATGGGTTTGGAATTGTAGAATTGGTCGCGTATCTCCAGGAATTTGTATAATAAAAGCCGTTAATATTATTCGGAGGCCCACTAAATGTTCCAGGTGACCCCTGTGCAGGCAATGAAGGGTGTGGATTGGATGGATATACTGTAAAATTAGAAGAACTAGCCGCAACATAATCCCTCCTTCTCCACCATATTATATTATCAGATGCTACATTATTTATATAACCAGGATCTCCAGTTGAAACGAATGTGGGATCACAAACTAATGGGGGTGGGTATATACTACCTTTATCATCTACCCAAGCTATCCCCCCTCGTCCAATACCTCCATCAAAATTTGCATTGCTAGTATCATAAAATCCTAACCCCTTATAATGTTCTAAAAAAAATGGATTCTGGGGTGGGGGACAATTACTACTAGTTATGTCTCCCGTAAAGAACCAAGGCATCTCAGCTCCATAATTTTCAAGCAAAATTCCTCCACGGTATATTAATATGGGGCGGGGATCGGCGAATCCTTCAATATCTCGGTGTACTGTTTGTCCTCCAACGGTCATGGTCTCTGGACCCTGGCCACTAGAAATAACCCTGTTTCCATAAATTTGAATATCGTTTCCCGCCAAAACATGAATCCCCGTACGACCGGTTGAAATAATTCTATTATTCCTCACAATAATATCATGAGGCCTATCATAGGCCTGAAAAGGGTTGTTATTTGGTGCATTTGCATCTCCTGCCATAATTCCAGAACCCGTGAAATACTGATTATCATAAACATCCAAAAATGTAGTGCATGGAAGATTAGTGCCTGGATCAATACAATTGGGTATCGGCAAACCATAGTTTACATTAGAAACCGGATATCCATCCGGATAGACCCCCCATATTAAATTATTTTCAATGACGATTGGTTTATCCGGAGTGCCAGATGTATAAAACATATTTATAACATCCATTGAACTGGATTCACGGGGACGATTGATAACCTGATTCCAGGAAATCTTAATATCAGGTGTTGAAACAAGGCTTTGCCCATTATAATTTACCGTCCTTTCGTGCATTCCTACAATTCGAACAAAATTAACGGTATTGGTTCGAAAGTATGCGTATCTGTCTCCAAACTGATCCCCGTCCACCCGATTGCTATCAGCACCATAACCCAAGCTCCCAGTTAATGAATTAAATGTTTCATTTAAGAACATGTGCTCCGAACCCTGTTCATAAAACCGACCATCTAAGTTCTTAACCCTGTTCATAGTTATCCTGTACTGAGGATTATAGGGGTGCAATGGTGTCAAAGCTGGATTGTTTAGGCTCATGCCTAAGTTAATTCCGGTAGTTCCATCAATTTCATTGTTATGGATATTTACAAATTGTGGCTGAAAAGAACGAAAAAACCACCCCGCATCATCTATTCCCTGAAAATTTCCGGAAATCCCCGGGGGTAAGGTTCCAGCGGGAAAGTAATATGGATGTCCTTCTGCTTTGCAATTTCTAATTGTAATTTTTGAATTTTTATATTGAATATCAGGATCTACATAAATTAGAGTAGTGTTTCCTTTAATACATGTCCATTCAATGATAACACATTCAGAGGTCCGAATCTGAACTGCAGGTTTATCCCTTTCCCAACTCTCCCACTGGTAACCGGAATATACTCCTCCTTCATCTATAATTACTTGGCCATGATATGATTTTGATGCCGGTGAGCCGTCGCTTAATTTTTTTGGAATTCCAACATTTGAAACATCAATGCAATAACTCAGATCTTCTGAAAATAAATTAAGAGAAACGAGCGACGAAAAGGCAAAAATTACCAGAATTTTCATGACATGAATTTTTTTGAGTTTTAGCTACTAAAAAAGGTCTTCTTTTTTAAAAATAATAAAAGTTGAATTTAGAATTAGTGGCTTTTAGCAAATAGTAATATCCTCTTTGTGAGAAGGAGATTGTATCTTGTAATCATGATTTGTCTATTTGAACTAGAAAGAGTCAAGTTCAAAAAATATTGGGTTCGTCGTTGACGATTGATTGGAGATCACAAATTCCCATTTAAAGCACTTGAGCAGGTTCGTTCGAATTCATAAAGATCATAAACCTTTAGCCAGAACGGCCGTCAATACACCAAGCAAGAGCTGTAGGTTGGGTAATAAATCCCTTTCAGAAATGTTTTTCAATTCAAGGAAGATTGGAATTCCTAATTTGGGCCCTTAATTCTTTTTCTATGAGACTTCTAAAACCCTTTTTCTTCGTATTCCTAATTGCCTGCGGACCCAAACCTGATAAGGAATTAGTAATTGGAACCTGGGATCTGGTATCCTTTCAGCCGAGTTCGGACTCTGATCCGATGGCCATAGAACCTCAAAGCATAGCCAGTCATAGCTATGAGTTTGGTGAAGATGGTAAGTGGGTCAAAGGAGAGGCAACGGGAGAATATTCATTAAATCCTAAAACCGGAAAACTTGGGATCAGAGGCACAATAGAAGACCTGGGCCCTTATGAGCTGATCTGGAAGTATGAATTGCGCAATGATAGTCTGACGCTAAAATCCACCATCAAGGATGAACAGGTTACGAATGTCTATCTGAGGAGGGCTGATCAAGAATAATCGAAGAGATCTAAGAGAAGTTCTTGAAATCTCAACACCGAAGACAATATAGCCTTAAACATGAAGTAGCTTGGACTCACTGCCAGATTAGTAGCCCGCTGCGCATCCATATGGGTTATAAATACCCGTATTTCTTTATTTTATAAGTGTTTCAGCGAAACGAAACAAAGGTCCTAACAAATCAATCCCGCTTGGATTTAGCATAAAATACCAGGTAAGTCGGAGCTTGATTACCTTCATACCATTTTCCATGGTATGATCTCCGGAAAGAAAGAACCCTATTTCAATTCAAGAAAATACTCCTCAAAACTCGAAATGAAATCGTCTATATATTTCTTATTACGATGCTCCTTTTTTACGGTCAGGTAATGAGTTCTTTTCAAACCGTTTAAACTGATCCGTTTAAAAACCAATTCATTTGAGAGCTTAAAAGAATCTAACTGCCATTTTGGGACACACATAACCCCCATATTAGCATTTATCAATGCCAGAGAAATTTCGGTAAAGGGAATCGCCGAAATTTTCATTGGGTGAATGTCGTTGGGTTTTAAGAAAAGCTCGTGGACGGAAACTCCTTCTAACGGGAAAGAATTTATCAGCAAATGCACGTTTTCAAAATGACTGGCCTCCAAAAAATCAAAATCATTCAGCTTGTTTTCACGATGCATTACGGCAAAAATCTCATCCTCAAACACCTTTATGCTTTCCAATTTATCTGAAGAAGCCTTTGATGTTACAATCGTCATATCTATTTCACTGGATAATACTTGAGAAATGGTCTGATGAGTTGCTCCAAGGGATATATCAATTTCAATTTCGGGGTACAGCATTCCCATTTTTTGAATAAAACTTGGAATCGCATGAAAAAAAGACTGACACTCAGCACTAAGCTTAATTTTTCCCTTAGACCCTTCTTTAATATTTTTTATGACCTCAAAACTTTCATCAATGGATGAAAGGAGCTTATTCGATAGTTTATATAGCTCTTCCCCTTCTTGAGTTAACTCCCATTTATTCCTGGTCCTGTTGAAGACTTTAAAACCGAGTCGTTCTTCCAAATCCCGAAGCTGATGGCTCAAAGCTGATTGAGTCAAAAACAAATGCGCTGCAGAGTTGGCCAGGCTACCTTCTTCCACGATGGTTTTGATTAGCCTGAAGTACTTTAATTCCATGAATCAAATATACACCCTACCAAAACCTTCCCTAACTGAAAATTTTTCAACTAACCGCTCATAAGAATTCATCCGCTTTAGGAAAGTAGCTTGAAATCCGCCAATAGCTTTGACCAAAATTACTTTGATGAAAACGATTGGGCTAATAGGAGGAATGAGTTGGGAGTCATCGAAATTGTACTATGAGCTTTTGAATAAAAAAGCAAAGGATACATTGGGAGGTTCTCATTCCGCTAAATGCCTAATGGTCTCTGTTGATTTCGCTGAAATTGAACAATTGACATTTGAAGGCGACTGGGAGGCCATAGGGAAAAAAATGGAGCAGGCCGCACGACAGTTGGAGGAAGCAGGCGCAGAAGTTATTTTGCTTTGTACCAACACCATTCACCTGGTAAGTCATCATATTACGAGCAGTATAAGTATTCCTTTTATCCACATTGCACGGGCCACTGGAGAATCAATCAAAAAACTGAAATTGCAAAGAGTCGCATTGTTGGGCACCAAGTTTACCATGGAGAAGGATTTTTATACCAAAACCCTCAGGGAGGATTTTGGACTGGAAATTCTGCTCCCAAATAAGGAGGAACGACAAGTGGTTCATGATATAATATATGATGAGCTGGTAAAGGGAAATTTCATTGATTCATCGAAACAAAAATTGATTTGGATCATTGAAAAGCTGCAGAAAAAGGGAGCCCAGGGTGTTGTCCTTGGCTGCACCGAACTGCCAATATTAATTTCAAAATCTGACCTTGATATTCCCGTGTTTGATACGGGAAGAATTCATGCGGATACAGCTTTTGACTGGAGTATAAATAATTAAAGGTTAATAATAGAAGTATGAAAAAAGTAAAGATTTTATCCTCAGCAGTGCTATTCTTAATTCTTAGCACTCATTTCTCTTGCTCCCAAAACAAGAAATTAAAAGACCATATACTATTCTATAGTTCGTTCGATGGCAAATTTTCCGCTGACTTTGCTATTGGAGATGCAAGGATTTATACCGCAGAAAGCTACAAGAAAGCCGCAGAGGCAGAACCTGGGCTAAAAGATTCAAGAGTAGTTTTAGCTAAGGGATTGGGAATTTCCGGCGATGCCATTCATTTTAAAGAGGCTAGAAAGCCAGCAATTTTTTACAAAGCGTATAAGAATGTTGGATACAAGAGTGAATCCTGGAGTGGGACCATATCCTTTTGGTTGCGTTTAGACCCAGATAAAGATCTGGCACCCCATTACTGCGATCCCGTTTGCGTTACCGATACAAAATGGAGTGATGCTGGTTTATGGGTAGATTTTACCGATCATAAACCCAGAAGGTTTAGGTATGGTGCTATGGGAGATTTGGATGTTTGGGATCCAAATGACGATAGTGATGAATCGGATTGGACCAAACGTACGGTAACTGTAGACCCATCTCCTTTTCAATCAAAAACCTGGACGCATGTAGCTATGGTATTCTCAAAAGTAAACACCAGTAAACCAATTTTTGAACTTTACATCGATGGCATAAACAAAGGTGTAATTGAAAACGTGGATGATCCCTATACATGGGAGGCAGAGAAAGGAAAAATAATGTTGGGCCAGGGCTATATCGGTCTGCTAGACGAGCTTGCCATTTTTGATAAAGCTCTAAATCCTGATGAGGTCAATTCCATATATCAGCAAAAAACCGGTTTGAAAACTTTATTCAACTGATTCCGATATCATAATACCCCTTTTCTTGACTATGGATTGTTCAGATCATTTGAAGGAAAACTCAGTACTCTACTTAGCTTGCTTATCGGCTTACTTATATAATTGGCCTCAAACTGATCCATATTAAATTGAATAAGCACAACTTCCTTTCTGATTATAATGAAGGGTGCCATCCAAACATTTTAAAGGCCTTAGAAAAAACGAATTTCGTATCCCAATATGGATACGGTAAAGACTCCTATTCAGAGGACGCAAAAGAAATATTGAAACATAAGCTAAATAATTTCGATGTCGACATTTTCTTCATTTCCGGGGGAACCCTGACTAACTTAATTGTCGCCTCTTCAATCTTAAAACCCTATGAATCCATTATTACTGCTAGGCAGAGTCATGTGGTAAACAATGAAGCAGGGGCAATAGAAATGACAGGTCATAAATTACATGAAATAGATACAAGCGATGGGAAAATTACGAAGCATGACATTCAATTTATTTTAAATAACCACCAGTCATATCCACATAACGTTATTCCCAAAGTCGTGTTCCTCTCTAATGCCACCGAAATGGGCAGTATTTATAACAAAGAGGAATTAAAGCAATTGTATCTTTTCTGTAGGGAAAACGATCTTCTCTTGTTTCTAGATGGTGCGCGGCTTGGTAATGCATTAAGCAATAGAGAAAGTGGGTTAACGCTTGAGGACATTTCAAATCATACAGATATTTTTTACATAGGAGGAACAAAAAACGGAGCACTTATTGGAGAAGCTGTTGTAATATGTAACAATAGGCTAAAGCAGGACTTTGTCGTAGGGGTAAAACAAAGAGGTGCCTTACTAGCAAAAGGAAGGTTGCTGGGTATTCAGTTTTTAGAACTTTTTAAAAGTGACTTGTTTTTCGATCTGGCCCGCCATGCCAATCAAATGAGTACAAAAATTTATTACTCATTAAAAAGCTCAAACTATTCATTTCTCGTTGAACCCGGTTCTAACATTTTGCTTCCAATAGTACCTGGCCAACTGGTCAAGGAATTAGAAGAGAAGTACGCCTTTTACAGATGGCAATGCATTGACGAAGAAAATGTCGCCATAAGGTTAGTAACATCTTGGGCCACTCAAGAGAAGGTGGTAGATAAGCTTTTGCAAGACATTACCAAAAGATGTGCTTAGGGCATGGATAGTCATAAAGAAAAGTTGAAGATCAAATTGCTTTCAAGAAAAGACATTCATGAAATGTCTTACCTGTCCAAAGAATTAAACCCACTACTATCCGAAGAAACAATCCGAAATTACTTAGAGCAAATGTTTGATATTCCCTCCTACAATGGTTTTGGACTATTTAGGGATAGAACTCTGATTGGATTAGCCAGTGGTTGGATAACGGTTCGTTTGTATTCGGGAAAGCAACTTGAGATTGACAATGTGATTATCAGTAGAAAAGTACAATCTAAAGGCTACGGAAGGTATTTTCTGAACTTGATTGAAGATTGGGCTCAACAGAATCATTGCAAAACGGTTGAGTTAAATACCTATGTCGAAAACGCAAGATCGCATAAATTTTATTTCAACCTGGATTATTCAATCCTTGGCTTTCATTTTCAGAAGAAGATTTAGTTTATCAACATACTGATAATTTTTTCAAATCTCCTGGCATGAATTTACCTACTCGGGATAAAAATTCCGAACTACAATGCGAGGCATAACCTGCCAAAAGATTGGGGGGTAAATCTTGCTACTTCCTTTGTAGTATTTACTCTCCTTTCTCCATCCATTGAGCTCTGATAGAATTAATTTTCTCAGCATCCCAGGGTTTTTGATTTGATAAGGGACCATATAAATAGCCGCTGTCTTTCCAAATCTTTAGATCCCATTTTATTCAACCACATTTTTCCTGCATTTAAACCAATAAGATCCTCGTTCCGCATCTGAGGGCATAAGGTTAATTCTCTTTTTCACTTACTTCAGAGAAAAAATCCATAATTCTCACAAATGAAGTCTTCCTTGTGTATTATCCTCTTAGCCATTTTGGCTCATGTTTCCCTGCGGGCTCAAGACAGCTTACTTATCCAAAAAATCAGATCTGCTTCCTATCCAATTGATTTGGACAACGGAGATCTTGGCGGACCAGGGTTGGAATATTTGAATCAAAAGGCACAAAATTCTTCATTTTTTCTAGTTGGTGAATCTCATGGCATGGCAGAAGTTCCAAAATTCACAGCAGCCTTATTCAGAACCTTGAACAAACAAGGCTTTAAATACTATGCCACTGAGGTTGGTCCATTCACCGCAAACTATTTGGACAAGACCGTGAAGAATAAAAATTACCTTGAGAACGTTTCTTCCTTTCTTGAATCTTACCCTTGGAGTTTCCCATTCTTCAACTTAAAAGAAGAGTGGGAAGTCTTAACTGAGGTTAACTCCCTGACAAAAGATAAAGGAAATACAATCTGGGGATTAGATCAGGAGTTTGCGGCTTCCTTTAGAATGAATTTCAAATACTTAGCAGACAATGCTGAGAACGAGGAGTCCAAGCAAGTCGCTAAAGAATACTACGAACTAACTATGTCCCTTTATTCAGAATTTGTAAAAACAGGGAACCCCACTAAATCCTTCCTTGCAGTTGCCAGGCCAAGTGACTTTTCCAAACTCAGAAACTCTTTTAAAGGTCAAAAAATAAACATGACAATGGTTAAAGAGATTGAAGAGAGTATCAAGATCTATCAGCTATGGGCATCAAACCAAGGCTATAAATCAAACCTTTTAAGGGCAGAAATGATGAAAAACCATTTCCGGGAATACTATTCCATGGCAAAAGAATTAGATCCTGATCCAAAAGTCATGCTCAAGTTTGGATCGAATCATATGTACCGAGGATTGAATAATCTAAATGTCTTGGATCTTGGAAATTATATTTCCGAAATAGCTAACCAACAAAAAACCAAGTCCTTTCACCTTTTGGTTCTGGGTGGAAAAGGAACAGTAAATAGCTACAACCTTATGAGTAAAAGTCAGGATGACAAAAGAAAAAAATATGATGCCCTTGAATATTCAGATAAATGGAATGCGGAAAGTATTTTGAATTCTGTTGAGGGAAATAGCTGGTCATTAATTGATTTAAAACCAATAAAAGAATCCCTTTTTAACCGATCCATAAAAGTCGATGATGACGGATTAGAAAGAATCATATGGAGTTATGACGCAATACTGGTTATACCTAAAGTAAGTGCATCCACTTTAATCAACGATATATAATAGAAGAAATGAAAAGATATAAGATTTTACTTTTAGTTTTTCTCGGGGTTATTTCTCTGCTATTTGGAGTTTGGGTCTGGTCGGTAGGATTCAATACTGGGAAGTATACAGCTCAGGAAACCCCTTTCAATGTCCCTGGAAGGATTGTGAGCAGCATGGCTGAAGAATCAGCAATTGAGAAACATAAAGAAGAATTGGTTTCAAATGAAGCGGTTTGGACCGTAGGGAAAAAACTACCTTCCTTTACTTTACCTACCCAAGAAAATAACGAAACAATTTCTTTGGATGAGTTTAACGGAAAGGTCCTTTTGGTTGAATTCTGGGCTTCTTGGTGTGGACCATGTCGAAAAAAGAACGGACACCTTTGGGACCTTTACACTGAATATAATAGCCAAAATTTTGAAATCCTTGGGGTCTCCATGGACCGAAATCTAAATAAATGGAGGAATGCCATAGCCAAGGATAACATGATTTGGCCCCAGGTATGTGATGGCCTAGGCTCAGATTCGCCTGTAATGATAAAATTTGGTGTTTACAGTCTTCCAAAGAACTTTCTCTTAGATAAAAATGGAATGATCGTGGCAAAGAATCTGAAGCCTGCGGAAATTCAAAACTGGTTGGTGGAAAATCGGTAAATTGAACCAGATCTCTTTGAGTAATCACTCTCGAATTATGCAGATTGTCAAAATAAACCAATGGATAAGGTATGTTTTTCCAGTATTACTTTCTTTGTTACTGGGTTCTTGGGTTTTTATAATGGCCCAATTTCAGCAACCGCCCAGTTTCAATTGGTATAGCCTTTTTTGGTTTTTGGGTTCAATAACATTCCTCTGGGAAATGGGTTGGTTTATTTCCAAATTTCTTGACAAATACTTTCCTTGGAGAAAAGGGACTCTTAAGAGGCTTTCTGTCCAACTTTTAGCAACAAATTTTTTTGGGGCTCTTTTGTTTTTTTTTTCTATCTGCTATTAAACTGGTACGAGAACCAAATTCTAGGTAATCAAAACTCACTTGGCCTTCTACATATACTGGCCGCTTTTACAATTTCTTTCTTCGTTATTCAAATAATCAACAGCTTTCAAATAGGATTTCAGTTGCTTCAAACATGGCAGGAGGTAAGTTTAGAATCGGAGGATTTAAAGAAAGACTTAGCCATTAATTCCCTTGAAGTTTTAAGGCAAGACATTAATCTTAATCTTTTTGAAGAGAACTTTGAGATTCTTGAAAGCATTATTCACGAGTCCCCTCAAAAAGCTGGCTCTTTCTTAAAGGAGATCTCCAAACATTACCATGATAATCAGGACCAACTTGTTAGTGGTTTGGCTATGGTTCAAAAGAAGCTTATGGAGGAAGGGCCTAAAAATCTTAAGTCTGAGACCAAGGAAAACAAAGGAACAAGTAAGGTTAAATCTCGATTCCTTATACGTTCAGGTGTGCGTTTTTTTCTTATCCCTGTTGAAGATGTGGTTGCATTGTATAAAGAGGATCTAGTCCGAATATTCACCAATGATGGAAAAAAGTATGTTGTCGATGGTTCTTTAGAAGAGCTTAACAAGCAACTGCCTTCTAATGAGTTTTTCAGAATAAATAGGCAATGCATTATTCAAGCCAAATACTTAAAAGAAATGAAAATGGCTGGAAACAATATGGTCATTTCTTTAAGCATACCATTTGAAAAAACATTAGTTGTTAGCCAAAGAAGTATCTCATCCTTTAAAGAATGGCTTAGAGATGAATGAAGCAAAAGCATTTTGAAACAAGCAAAGTAAACAGTGATATGTTTCCATAAATAGTTGCATCAACCTCCTCAAAGAAAGGAATACCGGAGCTATAGGAGCGGGTTGGTTTGGGTGGTTAACATAATAAGTTTAGAACCTTAAAAAGTTTAAAGTGAATTCGCCTGCGCTCTGGTGAAATGTCCATTCAATTCACAATAATTTTTTCAAAGGCTCAGAAAGATCGGCTTTAGAATCTTTTTGTCAATGTAAAATGTGCCAAAGGGAATAACACTGGCAACCAACACTTTAATGGTTGTATTAACCTTCCACCTTTCCTCAATTCCAACCTGGAGCGAAACCATCAGAAAAACAAGAAACAATGCTCCATGAATAGCTCCTACTATTGAAACAAGCTGTCCATCACCCAGACCATATTTTATAGGCATTGCCACAAAAACAAGCAAAATCAGACTGATTCCTTCGATAAATGTTACCAGTCGAAGGCGTCCAATTGAAGTAGTTAAAAATTTCATGGTTAGAATAAGTTAGAAATGTCTTCCCGGAAAGGAAGGGATTGCAAATATAAAACAATAACATACCAATAGGTATGTTATTCAAAACAATCAAGTCGTAATTTCTTAACGCTTATCGCAAAGGCTAAAGTTTTTCAAGGTAATTCTTTAGACTCCTTAGAAAGGGTTGGTAACAGGACCTGCCGCAAACCTTTCCCAGATTTCTGATACCTCCATACCCGGAAAGTATATAGATGGCTACTTCCTCCGTGTTTGTTTTCGCATCTATTTGACCAGAAGCTTTTGCTCTTTGTAAATTTTCCTTAATTGCTTTTAACCAATGATTAACCAACCTCGACAATGCTTCATTAAAAGACTTGTTTAGAGGAGCCATCTCTTGAATCAAATTAATTGCGGGACAACCGTATTCAGCCTTAAACGATTCTTCGTCGCTCAATAACCCATTCATCATTTCGTAAATTTCACCTATAGGATCCTGGCCCGATAGCAGTGGTTCAATCATCAAACGATACATTCCCGGGTACATAACATCACTAATCATAGCCAATCCCATTTCATCCTTATTTCCGAAGTGATGAAAAAATGAACCTTTTGTGACCTGAGTTTTTCTGAGAATTTCATCTATGCTTGTGGCTCGAAACCCTTTCTCATATGTCATTTCAAGAGCTGCTATTAAAATTGAATGCCTGGTCTGCGTCCCTTTAAGCATGGAAATAATCGTAGATCGAAAGCAAAAATACCAATTATCAAATCCGGAGTGAAGCTTACCCCTCGACAAAGGAAAACGTGCCTTACTCTTCCTTCCAACCCGGCACCGATAAGCTTAACACTACCTTCTGTGTAAAAAATTCTCGATTAAACATACTGATCAGTATGTTTGTATTATCACCTACCCAAATCCACGATGTACGAATCCCTCCTATTTTATCACAACTTAATTCGGTGGCTTGTTTTAGTCAGCCTGGGCTATGGTATTTATAGTGCTTACAAAGGCCTAAGATCAAAATCGACCTTCTCTAAAGCTGATAATTCGGTTCGCCATTGGACAGCGACCATCGTCCACATTCAACTGCTTCTGGGAATTCTCTTATATACCACAAACCCACTGGTTAAAATATTCTGGAGTGTCAGAAATCGGGAATCCCTAAGTTCAGACCTTTCCTTCTTCGAACTTATCCATATTTCCATGATGCTGGTAGCTGTCTTATTAGTAACCATCGGTTCGGCAAAAGCAAAACGAAAAGAACTCGATTCAGAAAAATTCAAAACCATGCTTTTATGGTTTTCAATCGGTCTAATAATCATTCTATTGGCTATACCCTGGCCATTTTCTCCATTAGCCAGCAGACCCCTTTTTAGGTAGAAAGTTGAGCTGGCCGGCCACTTAGTCATGAGCCCGGAAGCGAAACTTAGGCTTGTAAGAGCCGAGGTGAACAGGCAGGGTTTATCTCCGAAGGACAAAAAAACCCACCTTAAGGTGGGCTTTATCGTAGTCCGTAGGGGAATCGAACCCCTGTTACCAGGATGAAAACCTGGCGTCCTAACCCCTAGACGAACGGACCATAAGTACAAAAATTTTGAAACGCCTTTGTCTTTCAATTTTTCGGAGTGCAAATATAAGGTCAGGAAATTATTTTGGCAAAATCTCCCCTACTATAAAAGACTTCATACGAAGATTTATTTGAAACTCTTAATGATGGATCCAATCGTATCCAAATCCACACTTTGAATCATAGCTCTATCCCCAACCATCGGGCCAAAACCTTTGGGATGAATATTTCCCTTTTTGGATCTTGAAGGAATGAATTTTCTCGCCGAAAAATGAATCTCCTCAACTCCCGTATACCTCACTATTTCAGAAGCATTTTGGGCATTAATACCAGATCCCGGCATAATGATGATCCTTTTATCTGCCTGCTTCACCAGCTTTTTTAAGAGCCCCTTCCCTTCTAAAGCAGTTGCTTGCTGACCTGAGCTTAGGAGGCGGTCAAATCCTAATTCAATTAGTTCTTCCAAAGCCTCTAAAGGATCATTGACCAAATCAAATGCCCTGTGGAACGCCATTTCTAAACCCTTAGCAGCATGGATCAACTCAAGGCATGATTTCTTATCAATAACTCCTTCCTCCGTTAAGGCTCCAAAAACGATCCCATCCAGCCCAAGTTCGATGGCCAATTCAATATCTCTTTTCATCACTTCCAACTCCACATGGGAGTAAATAAAATCTCCACCTCGTGGCCTTATCATAGCAAATAAGGGAATCGAGAGTTCCCTCCTTAACTCCTTCATCATCCCAAATGACGGAGTCGTCCCCCCTTCAAGTGGGTTAGAACAAAGTTCCAATCTGCTTGCTCCTGCTTTGGCAGCTGATAAACCGCTCTCTACCTCAAAAACTGGGATCTCAAATATCATCTTGTCTGAAAGAACCAAGGGATCATTTAATGGCTAGTATTCATATTGACAATGTCTTATATAATAATACAATTTTTGCTTATCAGGAGGCCAGGAATTAGTTTTGCGGCCTCATTAAAAATCAGAGTTTCATGTCCACTATCAATGTAGCAATAAATGGTTTTGGAAGGATAGGAAGGCTGACTTTCAGAAACCTTATCCAAAAATCCAACATTAATGTTGTTGCCATCAACGATCTCACCGATGCTTCAACTTTGGCCCACCTTTTAAAATATGATTCCGTACACGGAAGATTCCCAGGAGAAGTTTCCATTTCGGGAGATTCACTGATTGTAAATGGCAAGAACATCAAGATCATCGCCGAGCGTGACCCAGCAAACCTTCCATGGGGATCTCTTGGCGCAGATGTGATCCTTGAATCCACTGGCTTGTTCACCGACAAAGAAAATGCAGGAAAACATTTAACAGCCGGAGCAAAAAGAGTTGTGATCTCTGCTCCTGCAAAAGGAGACATCAAGACTGTTGTTCTCGGAGTTAACGACGACAGTCTTAGTGGGGATGAAACCATTTTGAGTAATGCCTCATGTACTACCAATTGCTTGGCTCCTATGGCTAAAGCCATTGATGATGCATTTGGCATAGAAAAAGGATATATCTCTACCATCCATGCCTACACAGCAGATCAAAGGATCCAGGATGCTCCTCATAAAGATCTCAGAAGGGCAAGGGCAGCAGCGGTTAATATTGTTCCAACAAGTACAGGAGCGGCAAAGGCTGTTGGTTTGGTTCTTCCTCACCTTCAAGGAAAGCTTGACGGAGTGGCTATGAGGGTTCCGGTTCCGGATGGATCTTTAACTGACCTTGTTGCTATTGTCAAGAAAGAAACCACCAAGGAAGAGATCAACGAGGTGGTAAAAGCAGCCGCAAATGGTGCCATGAGGGGTGTTCTTGAATATACTGAGGATCCTATCGTATCAAGCGATATCATTGGAAATCCACATTCCTGCATTTTTGATGCGGGCATGACCTCAGCTAATGGAAACCTCATAAAGGTCGTTGGATGGTATGATAATGAGGCAGGATATTCTGCCAGAGCTGCGGACTTGATAGAGAGAATGGGGTAGTTTCCATTCCTTTAAAAGCAAAAAGCTCAGACTCTTGGGATTCCTCAGAGCTTGAGCTTTTTTTTTGAGTTACATAAATATACCCTACTCCAACAACCCAGCCTGTTCTTCTGTAATGTCCATGTTATGGTACACTTTCTGAACATCATCATCATCTTCCATTGTATCAAGGAATTTCATGAATTGCTGAAACTGGCTATTGTCAAGAGTTTGATTTGAATTAGGGATCCGTTGAAGTTCTCCGCTTTCGATCTCCAACTCCATTTCATCGAGTTTTTTCTGAAGGTTACCGAAGTCCCCCATAGCACAGGTAACAACGATAAGCTCATCTCCAAACTCTACTTCATCTGCTCCCCCATCAATAACTTCAAGAGTGAAATCGTCTTCTTCAATATTTCCTTCATTCTTAAGGGTAAAAACACCTTTACGCTCAAAGAGGTAATCAACCGATCCATTGGTTCCAAGGTTTCCTCCATGCTTAGAGAAAATTGCCCTGACGTTTTGAACAGTTCGATTTAAATTATCGGTTGTACATTCCACCACTACAGGAATGCCATGAGGCCCATAACCTTCATAGGTGGTCTCCTGGTAATCTTCAGCATCTGCTCCAGATGCCTTATTTATTGCCCTTTCTACAGTATCCTTGGGCATATTGACAGAACGGGCATTTTGAATTGCAAGCCTAAGCCTTGCATTGGAATCAATATCATCCCCTCCCTCTTTTACAGCAACTGTTATCTCTTTGATCACTTTTGTAAACATCTTTCCTTTTTTAGCATCTTGTCTTCCTTTTCGATGCTTGATGTTTGCCCATTTACTATGTCCTGCCATACTCGCTTGAATTAAAATTCAACATTAAAAATATCTTTGGAGAAAACAATGCAAGATCTTTCCCAAATTTTAGGAATCAGAAAGCCCATAATCATGGCCCCTATGTTCCTGGTCTCAAACCGAACCATGATGGAAGAGGCAATGAGGGGAGGTATTGCAGGTTGCTTTCCAAGCCTCAACTTCAGGGCAAAGGGAGAACTGGAAAATCTATGCTCTCATTTGAATGAGTATTTAAAGGGTGACACCCCTGGGACCTATGGAGTGAACCTAATAGCTCAAAAGACAAATCCTGTTTTTCAAAAACACCTGGATATCTGCCTGGACCATAAAGTTCCTTTTTACATCACTTCATTGGGGAATCCCAAAAAGGTAATTGAAGGAGCAAGGTCATATGGTGGCAAGGTATTTTGTGACGTTACCAACCTTGTTCATGCTGAAAAGGTGGCAGGCCTTGGTTGTGATGGTTTCATCGCAGTTGCAAAAGGTGCTGGTGGACATGCAGGTCCTACCCCAATCGCCGATCTAATATCCCTGCTTCAAAAGGAATTTCCTGAGATCCCTGTAATTGCGGCAGGAGGTGTAGCAAACGGGATCCAAGTAAAGGAAATGCTTGCATTAGGAGCAGCGGGAGTTTCTGTTGGAACGCGTTTCATCGCAAGCCTTGAAGCAGATGTGAGTCAGGAGTACAAGCAAGCTATTCTTGATTCTGGAAAAGAAGATATAATCAGTACAAGTCGAATTTCAGGGACCCCTTGCAATATCATTAATACTCCTTATGCTCAAAAGATCGGCTTGGAGCAGAATAGATTAGAAAAGTATTTCTCCAATCACCCAAGGACCAAGAAATATTTCAAAATGCTGATCCAATGGAGGGGAATGAAGAAATATAAGGATGCATTAAGGCCAGCAACCTATAAAACTCTTTGGTGCGCAGGAGAAACCGTTGAAGATATTCACGAGATCAAATCCTGCGAAGAGATAATAAAAGATCTGTCAGGGCAGCTGTGATGCCATTTGCTGGTATCGCTGAGCCAATTGTTGATTCCCTTGTTGCTGAAAGATCTGAGCCAGTACCAAGTAACCTTGTTTGAACCTGGGCTCCACCTCAATGGATTTCTGAAGGTATCCGATCCCCTGCTGGCTATTTCCTTGATTTAAGCTGGCGATCCCAGCATAATAATAGCCCTGGAACATTTCAGGGTGATAGTTGATCATCCTTTGGTAAGCCTTTAAAGCTTGTCCATGATTATTCTGTTGGGAAAAAACCTGACCCATCTTAAGTAAAGCATCCATACTTCCGGGATGAAGGATCAGCCCCTCATTATAGGACTTTAAGGCATCATCGGTCCTTCCTAAAGCTGCTAATGCATCCCCACGATAGATGTAAACCAATTCATTATTCTTATCCTTTGATAGATATCGGTCAAAGTCTGCTAGGGCTCCTTGGGCATCATTGGCCTTTAGCTTTTCGTATCCATCAAAATCGCCATGGTCTGGTTTCTTGAGAACCGCACAAAGTGGAACTCCATTCTCTTTGATGCTGAATAACTCCAATCCTTCCTGCGGCCAGCTCTTTTGCAAAAGGGAATTATCGGTGAACCTTGAAATGAAGATGGCATAATCCCAATCCTTCTCGATCCGCCTCTCGTACTTGGAATATCTAATAGTTCCAGGAAATCCAAGGATCTTTTGGTACTCTACCACTTCCTTATGGCAATTGGTAAGTATTGTGATAGTATCGTTCCTATCCATCAATCCTTCATCCTCCACCAGCTTTTCAATTCCCTGCTTTACCGAATTCATGTAATAATCAGTCTCAAACTGCCCAAAGGCCTTATCGATTCCTCCAAAAAGCTCATTGAAATAAACATATTGGTTAGGATGCGCTTTTACCATCCATTGGGCTGGAAGGAACCAAAGTATAAGGAAGGAAGCTAAAGCTCCGATCCGGACAGCTTTTTTCTCTGTGAACAAATAAGTGAGGTAATACCAACCAGCAGATGCTAAAACAACCACCGGAGGCCAAACAAAAAGGAAATGCCTCCATCCATCATAAATGACAGAGTCCTGGTATATAGCATATGCCGGAGGGAAAATAGCTGCAAAAAGAACCATGAAGATCGCAAGCAAACCCATCTTCCTGATCAAAGCTCCAATGAATACCAGGGAGATCCCGACTCCTGCAATTATTAGTATGGGGTTGGAGATCCACATCCATTTAATAGCATAGTACCAGGGTAGTTGGTCAGATTTTGGCTGAAGGCCTTCAAATAAGACAGATACCGTGATCGGGAAATTGGTCATCTTGTCTAAAGCAACCAATGGATTATTGATAGGATCCTGAAGGGCAAAAGGCCAGAAAATGATCCCAAGGATATAGCCTCCCCCAGCTATCATTATTCCATATCCAATTAACCTTCTCAAGTCCTTTCCAAGGTCCATTTCTTTAGCTCGAACCAGTTCCACCACCTTTAGCAAGCTGAATAAGCCTGCATAGGCTATCAGCAATAGGGCACCAATCCTAATATTAAGGGTCAATCCAATTCCAAAGGCTAAAAGGACCATATCCCTGATCCTGGGTTGAGGAAGTTGCTTAACAAACCGGACCATGTAATAAAGCGAAAAGACCATCCCTGCCGCAAAGGGTACATCTTTCGGGTTATTCATGGCATGACCGAAAACACGCGGGGTGAAAACGATCATCATCAAAGCAAACAATGCTGCTCGCCAGGATCCTGTTATCTCTTTCGCCAGCAATCCGGTGAAAACGAAAAGAAGGACCCCAAAAAGTGAATTGATCACATGCCTTACGGCATATTCATTTTCAAAACCGAATGCTTTATAGATGGTTGCGCAAAGCAGTTCAAAGCCACCCGTATAGTAGATGATCGCATCGTAGAATTGCCTTCTGTTTTGCGGGTAAAGAACATCGTCCTTTCCATCAAAGAAGTAGGCATGAATTTCTTTTCCGTATTCATTCTGGATCCACTCATCCCCGGAAATCCCATAATCCTTACTCAAGAATGGCATCACGATCAATAAAACCAGAGTCAATACATGAAAGGCCATTCTTGCAATTGACTCAGATCTCATGGAAGGATCGGAATTGAACTGTGAGAGTAATTTCATTTCGGTATCATTTTCTGAGGGACGAAGCAACTTAATTGGCAATCGATAAACCCAATAGAGGTAAACCCCCATTGAAATGAGGAACATTTGCCAAAACATCTTTATTGAATCCTTAACAACACTGACCTTGCTTTCGTCAACTGCTGTCCAGGTGATGGGCATTTCTTTGATCTCAACTCCTAAAAGTTCAGCTTTTTTTAGGATCTCAACATCATGGGCCCAGCCTTTGACCTTAAGGTCTTTAAACAAGAACCTCCCGATTTCGCCGGGATAGAGTTTGAAACCACATTGGGTATCCTTGATCTGAAGTCCGGAAAAGAACCGGGTGATCCCATTGAAAACTATTCCAATGAATTTCCTGTGGGCTTTTTCGTCAAGTTTAGATTTTTCATGAGGCCTAGACCCTATCCAGATCTCTTTTTCACTTAGCTGCCCACCCTGAGATTTCTTCCAATTCTCAATTTCCAAAGGCGAGGTGGCCATATCTGCATCTAGGGTAAGGATCCATTGTCCGGTGGATTCCAAAACGCCTTTTTGAATGGCAGCTCCTTTTCCTCCGTTCTTATTAAGCTGAAGGATCCTAAGTTTTGATTGAGAGATCTTTTCCTTAATGAAATCATTCTCGTTAAGGAGTTCCACCGATCTATCCTTTGAACCATCATCAACCAGGATGGCCTCATAACTTGAACCTGATCTCTTTTCAAATTCCTTCAACCCATCAACCAAAAGATCGATCCTCCTCTCTTCATTGTAGAAGGGAATTACAAGACTTAACTCTGGATTGCTGATGAGATTATTTTCAGACATTCTTACCAATATACACCCAATCTCCCCAGATCTTATGGCATTCATGATCCTTCATCCCGATAAGGTGGGTAAGTTTTTCTTTGAAGGGAAAGAAATTGATATGCTGATCGAGGGTGTAGTAGAAATATCGTTGTTTGGGCACCACAATGATCACCTGCTTTTTGGCCACTCTTTTTATTTCTGCAATTGCTTTTCTGGGGTCGATAACATGCTCAATGGTATGGTGGCAGGTAACAATATCAAAGGCATTATCCTCAAAAGGAAGGTGCTCCAAATGACCCTCATGAAATGGGCAATCAACATATCGGAGATTGTTCTTTAGGTCACATCCAGCCACATCATATTTTTTTTGATCGATTCGGCTTAACCAATAGCCATTTCCGCAACCTATATCCAAGACAGTCTTTGCTTCTTTATCGAGCTTCTTCAGCATGAATTTTATGCTTGGCTCGCTGAGGTCGGTAACCCGGTCCCTAGCCAAAGAAACCTGCTCACGATAGAGTTTTGCATAATCCTCCTCCGTGTAATCATAGATTTCAGATTTGAAATCCATGGCAGTTCTGATCCCTCTTCCTTTAAACCAGATATAGAAGAAAGGATACATAAATATTCTGCTATCCCTGATGAAAGGAGGAAGGCATTCATCCATCACAAAACGTATGGCATTGGTGAGGGTACGGTTCATCAAAAATTATTTGAACCGCGAAAATAATAAGCCTCCAATGAACTTTAAGCTTGGATATTGGTATTTAACAGATATCCATGAAATAGTCGTTAAATATTTCAATTTTGCAGGCCAGAAAATTCTTTAGATGATAGGTATTGTTTCAGGTACAAACAGAAGGGAAGCACTATCCCCAAAGATCGCTGAATACTACAAGCAACTTTTAGATAGTGAGGGTGCTGCCACAGAGATCATTGACCTTAGAGACCTGCCTGAGGATTTCGCATTTTCAGCCCTTTATGACCAAAAAGGAAAGAATCCTGAATTTCAGGAATTCCAGGAAAGGGTAAACAGATGTGAAAAATATGTGTTTATAGTTCCTGAATACAACGGTTCTTTTCCAGGTGTTTTAAAGGCTTTCATTGACGGATTGCAATATCCCAAAAGCTTTAAGGGAAAGAAAGCGGCAATTGTAGGGCTATCATCCGGTAGTCAGGGAGCGGCCTTAGGTATGAGTCATTTGGTGGATATCTTCAACTACCTGGGCATGCACGTTCTGGCCAGAAGACCTCGATTGTCAAATCTTGAATCCTCTTTTCAAAATGGTGAGTTCAGCAACAAAAGCTATGGAGACCAGTTGAAACAACAGGCTAAAGAGTTAAATTCGTTCTAAAAAAAAAGACCGCCTTAAAAAAGCGGCCCTTTCTGCAGCACATTAAAGAATGAAAGAGTTGCTAATCCACGTTATCGTGGAGGAACTTGTTGTCACCCAATAACTCATTGTCATCATTGAGTTTATACCTTGACATCTCGTTCCTGGAATGGTCAGGGATTTGAAAGAACATCAGCTGCTTTCTTTCATACGCCGGCCTTTCCAGGCGGTCTTTGAATTCTTCAGGTTCAAGAGATTGTCCATCGGGATTACTTCCCTTGAAGTCCGACCTTCTTCTTTCAGCCTCTTCCTTCAACCTTGATCCGGAATTTGCAGGATTTATCCCTTTGAAATCTTCCTCCTCAACTTCTTCCCTACTGATCCTGCTTTCTACTGGCTTCAGATTGACCGGCTTTAGCTCTTCTTTTTTCACTTCAGAGATCTTTTCGTCCCCATCAAGCTCAAAAACCCTTTTTACTTCAGGTTGAGGTTTTGGTTTCTCCTCCAATTGGATCTCCTCTTCCTGGATCTCATTGCCTGTATCCAGGTCAACCAATTTCCTTTCAGGTTTTCTGAGTCTTAATTGGCTTTCCTCAAAACCTGTGGCTATAACAGTTACACAGAGCTGATCTCCAAGAGTTGGATCCAGTCCTTGTCCAAAGATCAGATCTGCTTCATCACCGGCTTCTTCCTGAATAAAATCAGTGATCTCAGAAAGCTCATCCATGCTCAATTCTGCATCATCTCCAAATCGAATTGATAGAAGGATCTGCTGCGCACCATGGATGCTTGTATTGTTTAGTAATGGAGATGTAAGAGCCTCTTCCGCTGCCCTGATAGCCCTTCCTTCTCCGCTCGTAGTAGCAGAACCCATCACTGCAGCTCCGGAGTCTTTCATTACTGTTTTCACGTCCTCGAAGTCAACATTGACCTCAGAGGTTACAGTAATGATCTCAGCAATACTCTTTGCAGCATTGGTAAGTACATTATCAGCATGAGCAAATGCTTCCCTGATTGAAAGGTTGCCGTAGATCTCCCTAAGCCTGTCGTTAAGAATGACCAGGACAGTATCGCAGTACTTTTTCATTTCCGCGATACCGGCCTCTGCATTTTCACGCTTCTTCTTTCCTTCAAAAAGGAAGGGAACGGTTACAATGCCGACAGTCAAAATGTCGAGATCCTTTGAAACTTCAGCTATTATTGGAGCAGCACCTGTACCTGTTCCACCCCCCATACCAGCGGTAATGAAGGTCATTTTGGTTCCAGTGCCCAATAATTCCCGGATCTCTTCCTTGCTTTCCAAGGCAGCTTCCCTTCCCTTCTCAGGGTTGGCTCCCGCACCCAGTCCTTCTGTCAGGTAAGCCCCAAGCTGCACTTTTGATGGAACATGACTTGATTTCAATGCCTGCAAGTCTGTGTTACAAATGACGAATTCCACATCCTTGATGCCGGAGTCATACATGTGAGAGACGGCATTACTGCCTCCACCTCCAACACCCAGGACCTTTATGATGGAATCGCCTTGTTTTGGTAAGTCGAATGAAAAACCTCTAGCCATAATCGTTCGATTTAATAATTTGTTTGATCCTCTAGATCGTCAGTTAATATTTTCCTGGTCTTCTCAATGATTCGATTGATAAAACCTGATTCCTTGGCATATCGCTCGCTCTTACCCTTGTTTTGAAATCCTCCCATTCCTTCACTCTCTCCTTCATTCAAGGTATAGTAGCCAGCAAGTACAAGGCCTACCCCAGTCGCATGCATGGGGCTTTTAATTGCTTCAATGGTTCCTTTTCCAAGATGCTCATTTGGATAACCGATCCTGCAATCCATCCCGGTCATATACTCAAAGAGTTGGCTTATATTCTGTAGTTGGGAACCACCTCCGGTGATCACAATGCCTCCATTAAGCATATCGCCATATCCTGATGCAAGGATCTCTCTGTGAACCAATTCGGTGATCTCCTCTAATCTTGATTGAATGATCCCAGCCAAATTCTTAATGGAGATCTCTTTGGCAGGGCGCTCCCTCAAACCAGGAATTGCCACGATCTCATTATCCGTCGCCTCCTCTGCAAGAGCACGACCAAATTTGGTTTTCAAGAGTTCAGCCTGGTTTTGCATAACCCGACAGCCTTGTTTGATATCCTGGGTAATAATGTTTCCACCAAAAGGGATCACAGCGGTATGCCTGATAATATTCTCATGGAAAATGGCAATATCAGTAGTACCACCACCAATGTCCACCAGGGCTATCCCTGCTTCTTTTTCCTGCGCAGATAGAACTGACAATGAAGAAGCAATAGGCTCTAGTATCAAATTGTCAATTTCCAATCCGGCCTTATGAACACATTTGTTTATGTTCTGGATTGCATTGGTTTGAGCGGTTATTACGTGGAAATCCCCTTCCAAACATGATCCTGTCCAGCCCACAGGATCCGTGGTAGGTTCTCCCCCATCAACCGTATAGGTTTGAGGCATAACATGGATGATCTGACTTCCAGGTTGTACCACTGTTCGGTACATATCATTGGTCAGAGCATTTACCTCCTCGATCGAAATGGTTGAGTTTGCATCCTGACGGATCGTACTTCCATGATGGATCCGGCTTCGAATATGCTGGCCCGCGATCCCAACATTAACCACACCGATATCTATCTGGCTTTGCTCTTCCGCTTGCTCTATTGCCTTACGGATCGACTCCACCGTACGATCGATGTTGGTGACCATTCCTCGGATCACCCCTTCCGAGACAGCCTTGCCGAGGCCTAAGACCTCCAGCTTATTGAATTCGTTTAGGCGACCAACAATGGCTGCGATCTTGGTGGTACCTATGTCTAACCCGACAACGATTTTATCTCTTTCCATGACTCTTTAGAATTAGTAGCAAACGATTTGATCTTTAAATTTTAAGTTGACTTCTGAATAATGGTTCCAGCCTTTCAAAGGCAGGATACGGTCGTAGAAGACCAGTAATCTTTCAAACTTCTCTTCGAAACCCTCGAGATCCCCAAAGAGAATTTTTTGTTTCGTGACCTGTGGATACAGGGTGATATCTCCTTTCTTATCCACTTCCAACATTGCGATCTGAGCTTTCCAAAAGGGATCTTCATTAATGTATTCCATCAATTGAAAGAACTGGTCTCCTTCATCCGACCTCCAATAGGAGTCAACCATCATAGAATCACATCCTTTTCCTGTCACCAATAAGCCTCTGGAACTATAGCGATCGGATAAAGGAAGAATTTCCTTGTCGCGGCTTATGTAAACAGAATTTCCATTTCTTTCAATTATTCTGAAAAGCGGTTTCCTTATCCAGACTTCCAGATTTAGTATCCCTGAATAGTTCCCATATGCTTCCGCTTGGCTGACATATGGATTCTCAAGAATATTTCTTTCGATTTCCTTGAACTCAACATCTCTCAAAGGAAGCCCCAGTACCATTTGATTGTGGTGATCCAAATTTTTACGGATGTCTTCCTCAGCCACAAAATGATTCCCCAAAGAATTATGGAGGGTGATCTTGACCTCCTCAACCGAATTCCTGGATCCCAGCTTGCTAACGAATCCACCGATGACCATTGATAGAGCTATCAAAACCAGCGGCGAGTATGATGACTCAAATACCTTGGCGATATATTCTTTTAGCTTTTTCATTTTTCTTCAAAAGCTTGTTTCAATGGCTCAACAAGTCTGTCGATATCTCCTGCTCCCAGAATCAATACCACACCCCTTTTGTCTTCTAACCTTTCAATTACTTCCTCCTTTGAAACCGGGATGGCAGATTTTTCCATTTTCCCGATCAATAGTTCTGAGTTTACTCCCTCAATAGGCTTTTCTCTAGCCGGATAGATCTCAAGGATCATTGCCTGATCAGCCAGGTCGAGACTTTTGGCGAATTCATCAGCAAAATCCCTTGTCCTGCTGAATAGATGAGGTTGAAACAAAACGGTAAGGGTTTGCTCTGGGTAAAGTTTTCTTGCTGCCAGGATCGCAGCTTTTATCTCAGTTGGATGATGGGCGTAATCATCGATCAATACTCTTTCCTCGGATTCAAATACCTTTTCGAATCTTCTTTTTACTCCTGGATAATTATTCAGGCCTTCTGAAAGTTCTTTATTCCCCAGACCGATCAGATCTCCTACTGCAAGAGCAGCCGAGGCATTTTCGATATTATGATCTCCCCTTACCTGGATATTGCTTAAAAGATCTTCTCTTCCGGGACGATTGTAAACCAATTCTACTCCACTGGCTGAGACGGAAGAGGAATAGCTATAATTTCCATTGGTACCGTAGCTGATGGCATTTTGAAAAAGGGAAGCAAATCTTTCCTGAACCAATAACTTTCCTCCCGGCTTTAAGCAAGAAGCAAAATCAAGGAAAGCCTTTTCAAGTTCCTGGGCACTTCCATAGATATCCAGATGATCAGCTTCTACCGAGGTGATCACGGCAATATCCGGACGAAGGCGGTGAAAGGACCGATCAAATTCATCAGCTTCGACCACTATGATCTCTTTGCCTTGTCCAGGATTTCTCAAGTAATTGCTTTCATAATCCTGCAATACTCCTCCTACGAAGGCACTGAAGTTCACATCCGACTCCATAAAAAGATGGGCAATCATAGATGTGACCGTGGTTTTGCCATGAGTTCCGGCTACTGCAATAGTGAATTTCTGAAGAGTGATTTCAGCAAGCACCTCAGATCTCTTTTGCACCTTATAGCCTTTGGACCTCAGGTAATTCAATTCTTTATGGTCTTCAGGAATGGCAGGAGTATAGACCACCAAGGTCTTTTCCATTTCTTGATTCAGGAATTCTCCTGGAATAAGATCAGGGTTATCGTCAAAATGGATCTCGATTCCCTCATCCTCCATTTTTTGAGTCAGATCAGAGCTGACTCGATCATAACCTGAAACGCCAGTATTGTTTGAATTAAAGTACCTGGCTAAGCCACTCATACCAATTCCTCCGATCCCAATGAAATAGACGCTATTTATCTTATCCAGATTCATGCTGCAAGATCTATTAAGCGTTGAGCGATTTCTTCAGTGGCACGGGGCTTGGCAAACTCTTTAATGTTGTTTGCCATTTGTTCCTGTTTTAGTTGATCACCTGCAAGTGCAAGGATCATAGGGATCAAGGCCTCAGAAGCCTTGCTATTCTCCACCATCATTCCTGCCCCTTTCTCTTCCAGGGCCTTTGCGTTCTTGGTTTGATGATCTTCTGCAGCCGTGGGCAGCGGAATGAAAATGCAGGGCTTTGCAACAATTGATAATTCAGAAATGGAGATCGCCCCGGAGCGACATACAACTATTTCTGCTGCAGCATAAGCCTTCTCCATTTCATTGATAAAGGCCATGGCTTTAACATTCTTTATTCCGGAATCGGAAATTGCCTGTTCAGCATTTTCAATGAATCCCTTTCCGGTTTGCCAGATCAGCTGAACATTTTCATCCTTGATCAGGTCCAGATTTTGCGCGATAGCCTTGTTAATTGCTAAGGCACCCTGACTTCCACCAAAAACAAGGATGGTGGGTTTTCCTGCTTCAAGTTCAAAGTACTTTTGAGCCTCATCCTTTGACTCCTGGTTTTCTATGATCTCCCTACGTACTGGATTTCCAAGTAGCTCGATCTTCTCCTTGGGAAAGAACTTCTCCATTCCTTCATAGGATGTGCAAATGGTTTTCACCTTTCCTCCTAACAACCTGTTAGTGATTCCGGCAAAGCTGTTCTGCTCCTGGATCATACATGGCACCCCTAATAGTGAAGAAGCATAAATGGCAGGACCTGATGCAAATCCTCCAAATCCTGCTGCAGCGTTAGGCTTGAATTTCTTTACTATGGAAAGAGCGGATAATAAACTGGAAATAAGCTTAAAAGGCCAGGTCAGATTCTTGACCATATTGGATCGCTGAAGGCCTGAAATATTCAATCCCTTTATCTCAAAACCAGCGTTAGGGACCTTTTCCATTTCCATCTTCCCATTTGCTCCTACAAACAGGAATTCCGAATCTGGATGAGTCTGCTTGATCTGCTTAGCCACAGCTAATGCCGGGAATATATGCCCGCCGGTACCGCCGGCACTAAAAAGAAAACGATATGGTGTCTTTTCAGGCATTGGCAGATTTAAAAGAATTTGCTTTGCTCATTCCCATTTGATCGCCCTGGCTGGCACTGAGAATAATTCCAAGAGTAAGTCCGGTGAATAACAAGGAGGTTCCTCCCATACTTACCAATGGCAAGGCCAAGCCGGTTACCGGCAATAGCCCGACCGAAACGGCCATATTTATTAATGCCTGGATTGCCAGGCTGAAACTGAGTCCGGTGGATAAGAGTCCCTCAAATGCTTTGGTAGAATTGGCGGCAGAAACCATTCCCCGGTAAAGCAGGGCCAGGAAGAGCCCAAGGACCACAATGCCACCCAGGAAGCCATACTCCTCCAAAATGATTGCATAAATAAAATCCGAATATGGGTGAGGTAAGAAATTTCTTTGATCACTTTTTCCAGGGCCTTTTCCAACTACACCCCCGGTAGCGATCGCAATATTAGCTTGCTGGGTTTGGTAAGAGACTTCCTCAGGATCAAGAAATTGTTCGATCCTGCTCACAACCGTTCCACCCCTTTGACCTAAGGAAAAAGCTGTGATCCCAGCCATTGCACCTACCATAACCAACATAGCCAGGTACTTTATCGGAACTCTTCCAATAAACATGATCAGAAGACAGGTAAGGAAAAGTAGGACTGCAGATGAAAAGTCCGTGAGAGCTATCAATCCGCAAATTCCTCCACTCCACAAGATCATAGGTAAGAAGCTTTCCTTAAGGTCTTCAATGCTATTCTGCTTCTTGGAAAGCATATTGGCCAGATGAATGATTAATACCAGTTTTGCCAGATCAGAAGGTTGAATGGTCTGGTTGATAAATGGGATCCGGATCCACCTGGATGCATCGTTAAGATTGACCCCGAATTGCCATGTATAGAGTAACAAAGGAATCGATAGCCATAAACCAAGCAGGGCCAGCTTCTTGTAAAATTTGTAATCGATCTTATGAGCGAACCACATGGCCACAAGGCAGAAAACCACCAACAGGGTATGCCTGAACAAGTAGTATTCGGTATTACCACCAGCATTCCTGTATGCAAGTGATCCGGTTGCACTATAAACCGCAAGAATAGAAAGTATAGAAAGAGCACCGGCAATACCCCAGATGACAGGGTCACCTTTAAGATTTTCTTTGAACCATATTTTTATCTCTTCACTCACTTCTTCAGTTTTTTAAGTACCAGGTCCTTGAATTGATCACCCCTGTCCTCATAATTCTTGAAGAGGTCGAAACTTGCACAGGCCGGGGAGAATAGGATATTCTTTTTGCTCTTGCCACCTTTCAATGCTTCGTCTACAAGCGGTTCAAGTGCATTGAATGATTTTATCTTTTTGATCCTTCCCTCAAAGGCTTTTTTGAACTTCTCGTTCTGTTCGCCCAATAGATAAAGGGCTTCAACCTTCTCGGTAAATGGATATAAAGGGGTGTAATCGTTCCCTTTATCTATTCCCCCTGCGATCCAGGTGACTTTACCTTCCAGACCTTCCAGAGCAAATAAGGTAGAGTGCGTATTCGTGGCCTTGCTATCATTGATAACCATAAGATTATCATCCTCAAATACCTTTTCGAGCCTGTGAGGGGCATTTTTGAAATTCCTGATCCCTTTTTCAATTGCAGCTTCCTGGACTCCTGCATGGAGCGCAAAAAGTACGGCCACTGAAAGATTTACCTTATTGTGGTTACCAAGCAAGGTGGATTTTGAAAAATCGACACTGTATTCCCAGGGCTTGAAGGATATCTGATCGTCCTGGATGAAGGCTCCTTCGGAAACAGGAATGGAAGTGCTTACCCTCAACAAATTGATGGTCTCAGGCAATTCACCCATTTGATCCTGTACCCCCTGGTCGTCTCCATTAATGATCAAAGTATTTTCCTCGTCCATGTTTTCGCAGATCCTAAGCTTGGCCTGGGAATACCTGATAAAACTTCCGTCGTATCGATCGAGGTGGTCAGGGCTGATATTCAAAATGCAACCCACTTCTGGTTTGAATCTCTTAACATGATCGAGCTGAAAGCTGCTCAACTCAACCACATAAAAATCTGTTGGAGCTTTGGTTAGCGTCCTGGCAAATGAAGTTCCTACATTGCCTGCCAGGGTAACAGATTTTCCGCCCTGCTTAAGCAAATGGTAGGTCAATAAAGTGGTAGTGGTCTTTCCATTGGTGCCGGTAATTCCGAAAATCCTTCCCTTACAGAATCTCGAAGCGAATTCGATCTCTGATAAAAGAGGAATTCCGGCCTGGCGAACCTTGGAAATAATAAAAGCGGAATCAGGGATCCCCGGGCTGACAACGACCGCTCTGGAATTCAATATTTTTTCCAGAGAATGGCCGCCCTCTTCAAAGGCAATCCCGTTCGCTTCAAGCTCCCTTTTGAACCCTGAAGCGACCTCGCCGGAATCGGAAGCCCAAACCTCCAAGCCTTTGCTTTTGGCCAACAGGGCTGCCCCTGTTCCGCTTTCGCCTAAACCTAAAATACTCACTCTATTCCCCATTACCTCAGTTTTAATGTTGCCAACGTCATGATGGCCAACAATATCCCTGTGATCCAAAACCGAGCTACGATCTTGGATTCATGGATGTTCATTTTTTGATAATGATGATGCAAGGGGGACATCAGGAACACTCTCCTGCCCTCCCCATACTTTTTCTTGGTGTATTTGAACCAGGCAACCTGGATTATCACCGAAACATTTTCTATCAGGAAGATCCCACATAAAATTGGGATCAATAATTCTTTTCTCAGAACCAGCGCAAGGGTTGCGATAACTCCTCCTAGCATAAGGCTACCGGTATCTCCCATGAATACCTGAGCGGGGTAGCTATTGAACCACAGGAATCCAATACATGCCCCCACAAAAGCTGCGCAGAAGACCACCAGCTCGCCAGAATTTGGGATGTACATGATGTCCAGGTAATCCGCGAAGATGGCATTACCCGATACATAAGCCAGAATTGCTAGGGTCAATCCTACTATAGCGGAAGTTCCTGCAGCAAGACCATCAAGGCCATCGGTTATGTTCGCTCCGTTTGAAACCGCGGTTATGATAAAAATGACCACCGGGAAGTATATGAAGCATACCCAGGGCATATCCACTCCTAGAATGGTACAGTAATTCAGCTCATTATGCTTGAAAAATGGGATGGTGGTATCCATGGATTTTATGTCCTGAAATCCTGTGGATTGGAAGAAGGAAACTTGTTCCCCTGCATCATTTAGATACTCCCTGATCACAATATCCTCGCTGAAGAACATTACTGAAGCCACGATCAACCCAAGGGTAACCTGCCCGAAGATCTTGAAACGGCCATGAAGTCCTTCCTTGTTTTTTCTAAAGACCTTGATATAATCATCGATAAAGCCAATGGCACCCATCCATACCACTGAGAGAAGTAATAGGATGATATAAATGTTATGAAGCTGGGTAAATAATAAGCTTGGGATCAGGATCGCGGCGATGATGATCAAGCCCCCCATTGTAGGCGTTCCGGTTTTTGCCATTTGCCCTTCAAGTCCAAGATCTCTCACCTCTTCTCCAACCTGAGCCTTACGAAGCCTATTGATCAGGCTTTTTCCAATTGCCGCGGCAATCACCAATGAGATCACCGCCGCCATACCAGCCCTAAAGGAGATGTATTGGAATACACTTGCCCCAGCCAGTTGGAATTGATTTTCGATATAGTCAAAGAGATAATAGAACATGGCTAATTGGGATTCAGGCAGTTATTCAATTCTTCTTTGTCATCGAAGTGAAATCTTTCACCCATTATCTCTTGATAGGTTTCATGTCCCTTTCCTGCCAGAAGAAGTATATCACCTTCTTCAGCCAGCATGCATGCTGTCTTTATGGCCTCTCGCCTATCGCTTTGCTTTAGGAATTTCCTGCTTGCCGAAGCCGGGATCCCTTTTTCGATCTCTTCCAGGATCATTTCCGGATCTTCCGTGCGGGGATTATCTGAAGTCAAAATGACCTTATCTGAGAGGCCTGCAGCAACTTTGGCCATTTCAGGTCTCTTTCCCTTATCCCTATCCCCACCGCATCCAAATACGGTTATCAAATTTTCGTTTCCAGTCCTGATCTCCTTAATTGTCTCCAGGACATTTTTTAAGGCATCTGGAGTATGAGCGTAGTCAACGATCGCATGGACCTTCCTTGGGTTTGGAAGAACCTCAAATCTTCCTGCCGGGGGGATCAATCTTGAGAGTACCAGTAAAACCTCATCAGGATCCTCCTCAGCCAGTATGGCAACAGCGTATACTGAAAGCAGATTGTAAGCATTGAATTTTCCAACCAATGGCAGATGGATCTCTTTGCCATCGATCTGCATTTCTAGGCCTTGAAAGGAATTCGACATTACCTTGCCCTTGAAATCTGCTGGTTTCTTTAGGGCATAGGTCCTTACATTGGCCCCTGTATTTTGAACCATGACCCCACCATTCTTATCATCTATGTTTATGAGGGCCCAACTTGAATCGGAAAGACCATCGAAAAGGATCTTCTTGGCCTTTATGTAGGATTTAAAATCCCCATGGTAATCAAGGTGGTCATGACTGATGTTCGTGAAGACAGCCACTCGGAAATCAATTCCAAAAACTCTTTTTTGATCCAGGGCATGAGAACTTGCTTCCATGAAGCAATGCGTACAGCCTTCGTCGACCATCTCGGCCAAAACCTGATTCAATTCAACCGGATCAGGAGTGGTTAGTCTTGCCGCCCTTTCTTCTCTTCCTACCAGGATCTTCACTGTGGAGATCAAACCACATTTATGGCCAAGCTCTTCAAATAGCTGGTAGGCCATGGTAGCACAGGAAGTCTTACCGTTGGTCCCCGTAAAACCTATCATGGTGAGTTTTGATGATGGCTGCCCATAAAACTCGGAAGCCATAAGAGCTAGGACCTCCCTGCTGTCCTCTACCTGGACATAACTTTTGTCTTTATGCAGATCCGAAGGAATCTCCTCACATACAATTAAAGTTGCTCCATTTTTTATGGCAGCATCAATGTATTGATGCCCGTCAGCAACTGTACCTCTAACCGCTACATATGCAAAGTCTTTTTGGATCCTCCTTGAGTCCTGGCTAAGGCCAGAAATGGAAGAAACCATTGGACCTTGAGATTCCAGGATCTTAACCTTGTTCAATATGGTTTTGACATCCATCATGAACGAAGGGTGATCTTTACGGTACTTCCTTTCAATGCTTTGGTCCCCGGATTCAGGCTTTGTTCCTTAACTCTTCCCTCTCCAGAGAATCGAACTCTCAATCCCCTCGATTCCAATAGATACAGTGCATCTCTTAAGGTCATTCCTCTTACATCCGGGATTAGTTCTGGATTCGAATCGACATTCCTCCAGCGTATCGATGATTGAACAGGTCTGGCTCTTACCCATTCTACTTCATCCTCCCCTTTATAATGATTTGAAACCCCGAAGCGATTGCATAGCATATTAAGCTCCTGGTAGTTGCCTGCCTGGATCAATGGGAAATGTCCTGGTTTGAAATTCTTTTCCTTCTTAACCGCATCATGCATATTCAGGTCGAGAGCATAGATCTTATCAGCTATCTCTTTGAATACCGGAGCTGCCACATCTGTCGCGTACTGGCGGAATCCCTTAGGATTATCAATGACAACTATGCAACTATATTTTGGAGCCTCCGCAGGAAAATATCCAGCAAATGAGGTATAGTACTTTTTGGTATACCTGCCGTTTTTAAGCTTTTGGGCAGTACCTGTTTTCCCGGCGATCTTGTAATCTGCATTGTTAATATTTCTTGCAGTTCCCCTTTCAACTACTCCCTCAAGCAAGGACCTAAGAACTTTTAAGGTCTTCTCAGAGCAGATCTCCTTTTTCAAGACCTTGCTGTCATACCTCTGAACAACTTTATCAGCTTTTCTGACCTCCTTGACTATGATTGGCTGGACCATATTACCATCGTTGGCAACAGCATTGAAAAAACTTAGTGTATGTATTGGAGCAAGTTCCAGCTCATATCCTATGGACATCCATGGAAGACTTAATCCACTCCAGGTAGGATCGTCCGGAGCTTTGATTCTAGGTGTTGCCTCCCCTATAATCTGAAACCCAAGCGGTTCACTCAGGCCAAATGAATTAAGGTAGTCAACAAAGCGACCAGGTTTTTTAGAGAATTTTTCATAAACCAGCCTGGAAATGGCAATGTTTGATGATTTTTCAAATCCCTGTCTTCCGGATATCACCCCATAACCCTCCGGTTTTACGTCCGTCATTGGCCGGGCATTGTCAAAATAATAGTAGGTCCCATCTCCGGTGTCGACGCTATCGTCTACATCAAATGAGCCTTCTTCCAGAAGTGCCATCAGAGAAGCCAACTTAAAGGTTGAACCTGGCTCGGTAAGACCCTGGTTGCCTACAGCATAATTATAGGTCTCCCTATATCTTCCTTTTGGAGTCCTCTCCAGGTTGGCCATAGCCTTGATCTCACCGGTTTTCACCTCCATCAGGATAACGCAGCCCTTGTCAGCCTGATGATCCTCCAAATGGGACATCAAACTTGCTTCAGCTACATCCTGAATATTGATATTGATAGTGGTCCGGATATCATAACCATGCTTGACCTTAACATCTTCTCCATTGAAAACCGGTTTCCAGGAGCCTCCGGACATTTTCCGGAATAGGGCTTCTCCATCCTGACCAGCCAGGATCTTGTTAAAACTGTATTCCAGCCCTGCTCCCTTATTATTCTCATTTACGTAGCCAATGGTTCTTTCACCCAGGATGCTGAAGGGCTTGAATCTTCGGTCAGCCTTCTCGAAGATTACTCCACCTCTCATTTGACCTTCGCGGAAGATCGGCCAATCGGACATTTTCTTCTTGTCCTGGTAACCGATCATCTTCTTCGAAATAGGCAAATACCTTTTTCCACTCAAGCGGGCATCATTCAATCGAGTTTTGAATCCCTCGCTGGAAAGGGTCCCAAAATGAGAGGACAGTAATAGGCTTAGAGAGTCTATTCCATTTGTAAAGATTTCATCGGAGCTTACCGTTGGGTCGAAGGCCAGCTTATAGAAAGGAAGTGATGTCGCAAGAAGGCTTCCGTCATCCGCGAAAATATTTCCACGCGTAGCATTGACCTTGCGGTACTTGAAATTGCTTTTTTGGGCCATTTTCCTCCACTTCTCACCTTGGACCCATTGCACATGCAGAGTTTTTCCAACGATCGCCATAGCGAAAAGGCCTACGGCCAAAAAGGCCAGGCGAGCACGAAGCAATATGTTCTTCTTTACATTCACTCTTCCTCAATGGTGATCTTATAAGGCGGGTTCTTGCTTTCAGAAAGCCCCATATCCTTTACTCTTTTTGCTACCTCTGATTGTTTTGAAGCAAACATGTAGCTCGCTTTGAGGGTGGTATAATCTGTTCTTAGGTCTTCCACCTCCCTTTTAAGTTTGTTGTGCTCCCTTACTGCTCTTTCGGACATATGGTTGAAGCCTATGTAAACCAGTCCCAAGCCCATGGTGAATACTGCATAGGGAAACCATTCCATGGGAAGGCGGAGGTTGAAGGAGGATTCCTTGCCCAATAGTGAATCGAAAATGGATCCTGGGTTGAATCCTTTATCTGATTTGGGCGATTTGAATGTATTTACTGCCATATCAATTCAATTCTGCTATCCTCATTTTTGCGCTTCTGGCCCTTGGATTCCGTTCGATCTCTTCTTCAGAAGGAACCAGGGGTTTCCTGGTCAATTCGTTCAGGGGTTTCAGAACATTTCCATAGAGGTCTTTCTTTAGCTCTCCATTGAAATTTCCTGAGCGGAAAAAATTCTTTACCAATCTGTCTTCAAGTGAGTGGTAAGAGATGACAACAAGCCTTGCTCCTTTTTTCAGTACCTGGGTACTCTGCATTAGAAGCTCTTTCAAAGCCTCCAATTCTTCATTCACCTCAATTCTTAAGGCTTGATAGACCCTGGCAAAAAATCTTGCAGCCCCTTGTCTTGGAGCAACGCTTTCCAGTATCTCTTGCAGGTCTTCAACTTTTTCGATCTTCCTTACAGAGCGCTCATTTACGATCTTCCTGGCCAACCTTCTAGATTCTCTTATTTCCCCATACTGGTAGAATAAGTCTGCCAGTTCTTTTTCTTCATAGCTGTTAAGGATGGTTTGAGCACTTCGCTCACCTGCCTGACTCATTCTCATATCCAGGTCGCTGGAAGCCGATCTCCAGGAGAATCCTCTTTCTCCTTCATCAAACTGATGGGAAGAAACACCAAGGTCCGCCAGGAGTCCGTCGATCTCCTTGATGCCATGGTAGTCCAGATATTTTTGAAGGAAACGGAAGTTTGACCTTATAAGGGTGAATATTTCCGGATCCAGACCTTCTGCATTCTTAAAAGCATCGGGATCCTGGTCAAAACCAAGTAACCTGCCTTTGCCGTCGAGCTTTTCCATGATGGCTTGTGAGTGGCCTCCACCCCCGAAGGTTACGTCGACAAAGGTCCCTGCCGGTTTAGGATCCAACCAGCCAAGGGCTTCATCTAGCATAACGGGGCTATGGTACATCTAATCTTCTGGTTCTTGGTCTTCTATTTCGCTGAAGATGTCTTCTGCCATTTGGGCGAAGTCATCCGGATCGTTGGCAAGGAATTGGTCATAGTCCTTAGGATTCCATATCTCAACCCTATCGCCCATTCCGACGATGATAGCCTGACCTTCCAGGTTGGCATAGCTCAGCATTGATCTGGGGATCAAAAACCTCGCATTGTTATCCAATTCAAGGTCGGTAGACCCGCTAAGCATTTTCCGCTGGAAGTTCCTGTTCTTGGAATCGAACTGATTGAGCCTGCGAAGGCGTTTTAGGATCTTTAAAAATTCGGACTGTGGCCTTAATACCAGGCATTTTTCAAAACCCCTGGATATGACGATGTTGTTCCCCGATTCGGTAGGAAGATTAGCCTTGATCTTAGCAGGAAGGACCATACGACCCTTTGCATCGATCTTGACTTCATATTCACTGGAGAAATAAACCATCGCTTAATGTGCTCAATAAAGGCTGGGATCATAGATTTTCCACTGGCCCATACAAATCTAAGTACAGAAATGGAAATTTCAACCACTTTTAACCACTTTTTGCCACTTTATTCTAAATAATCGGAAAATATCATCTAAACCCGCCTGAAATCAAGCAATTTGAAATTCCATGAAATAAAAATTATTGGAAACCCTGTTTCAAGGGCGGTTCAGTCAATTTTGATCAAAAACAGCCCATAAGGGTGAAAATTTGATGAAAAAGAATTATTTCTTACCAAATATATTGTCCTCACTTTTCAAGAAACATTAATCATGACAAAGTTCTTAGGTGCAATCCTTTCTTTCTTCTTTCTATACTCTGGATTCAGTAATGCTCAAGATAACTTCATGGCTCTTTTCGATAAGGGGTCAGATTTTGGAAATGGTGCTATTGTTAATCTTTTTACAGGAAGTCCAGATTCAGAATTGACATATTCCTTTAAAAGAAGCTATCCAGGAAATCAACCATGGTCAGTCAATCTGGTAGAGGACGAAGAAGGGTTACTCTGGGGAACAACCAATCGCGGTGGAGATCATTTTGGAGGCACGATTTTTTCCTATGACACCAAATCCAACACCTATCAAAAAAGGGGAGACTTTTCTTTTGACACTGGATTCTTTCCAAAATCAAACCCAGTAATAATAAATTCTAGGTTTTTAGCAGGTTTCACAACCAAAGGTGCTTGTGAAAATTTAGGGGGAATTTATCTTTTTGATAAAAGCCTCAATAAAATTTTTCTGATCCATGAGTTTTCAGATGAAAAAGGAAAGGTACCCAGTGGTACCCCGCTTTTTCTGGATGGGAAATTATTTGGCTTGACAAAAAATGGTGGAAAAAAGGATGAAGGGGTTGCGTTTTCATATGATATACTGAAACAACAATTCCATAAGATAGTTGATTTCGGAAAAGTTCTAGGAAAAAAACCTTCTGGATCCCTAACTATTTCGGAAGAAGGGATACTATTTGGTTTCACAGAGGATAGCGAAAGATCTGGCCCCGGAACAATTTTTCAGATTGATCCAAAGAAAAATAAATTTATCCACCTTGAAGTATTGAGAAATGATATGGTCAGGGTAAACCCTACCAGTTCTCCTCTTTTAGGGAAAAATGGAGAAGTTTTTGGATTTGATGCTTGGGGAGGCTCAAATAGAAAGGGAACCTTTTTCAAATACAATTTGAAGAATAAATCCATTGAGGTTCTACACGGCTTTACTCGATATCTTTTAGGTACCAATCCTATGGGAGATCCAAAATATTCTGAAGATGGAAGAATTATTGGACTTACGTGCGAAAACGGTCCAACCGGATTCGGAGGTACTTTATTCGAGTATGATACGTCTTTGGGAAAAATTTTCATGAAGAAAGATCTTACTTCTGACAACCTCTTTATGACGGTCGGCAGTATAACCCAAGGTTCAAATGGAAAATACTATTCTGTTTCAAACCAAGGAGGAGAAATAGGCGGGGGCGCAATTTTTGAGGTTGACCCAGAAAATGAATATTCCTTAAAGGTTGTAGAAAATTTTGGATCCTTTGGCCGGGAACAATTAAAAATCAACAAGCTATTCACTACAAAATCCAAACCCCATTTTGGATCAAAGAAGTACTTTGGAATCTCAAAAAATTACGGTTCAAATGGAAATGGTGGGATTTGGGAAATTTTCACCAACGGTCGACCACCTAGGCTTATCTGCTCATTTCCAGACTCCTCATTTGGTTATGATCCTATAGGCACGCCCATTGAAGTTTCTGAAGGAGAATTTATTGGAGCTTTCTATTCTGGTGGTTCAGAGAGATTGGGAAGTATTTATCACTTTGATTCCAAGAAAGAAAAGGTCGAGATTTATTTGGATTGGAAGAATCAAATTCTGAGGCACTTGAGTGGCTCATTTGAAATTTCTGGAAGAAAACTAATCGGATCCACGCAGTTAGGAATTTTCTCGCTAGACCTAGATAAGAAAATGTATAAGACAATCAAATTGTTTCAAAGGAGACAATGGTTTGATCAAGAGGATCTTTTGAAGGATTATTCCAGGCAACTCTCAAAGGATAAGAATGGGAATATTTATGGATACTTTTTATCCGAACCTGTTAACCAAAAAATAGTAGATGGAATTTTCAAAATCTCACATGAACAAAACGATCCCATTTTTGAGCACTACTTTGTTTATGGCCCACAATTAGGAATTCCTTATCACATGAATCCATCCGGTAGGTTAGTAATAAAGGACGGAATACTATATGGCTTTTTATTCAATTCTGTTTTTAAAAGAAGTTTTGCGTTCAAGATTGATCTTGATGAAAAAAAATTTGAGAGTCTTGAAAGTCCTCTATCTGAGTCTAAAGGAAGGTATGAGTACCTTTTTTCAGATGATGAAAAAAGAATTATTGGAGTTTCAATTCCTTGGGAAAGCATTACGGAATTTGAAAACTGTTCAGAGGACTTTGGAGGTATTTTCGTTTTAACTACTGGGGAAAATACAGTCCAGTTTATAGAGAATTTTTCATATCAAAAAGGGTATTTACTATCTGATCTCGTTAAACTACCTTCCTATAACGAAGAAAAAAATGATCCTAAGATTGTAGAGAAAACCAACCTTGTTTACCCAAATCCATTTTCAGATCAGTTCTTTGTTAGCGAGGAATTCAAAGGGAAATTTCAAGTACTTGATATGAATGGCTCCAAGAAGTCCAATCTCTTGGAGGTTAACCAGAAACCCATCAATCTAGATCTGGCCCCAGGTATTTACATTGTTCAATTTTTAGATGAAAATGGGATCTCAAACGAAAAGATTGTCAAACAGTAAATTTGATTCCCTGTAATCGAAAAATAGATTTTAGTAAAAATCATAAATTGGGTTCCCTATTAAAGAAGCCAGATCATGAAATCGGACATCGAAATTTCAAGGGAGACCCCCCTTAAGCGAATACAGGAAGTTGCAGATTCCCTTGGGATCTCAGACCAGGACCTAAGCCCCTACGGTAAATACAAAGCCAAGGTCCCATCCAGCCTAAAGGGAGAAGAAAAGGGAAAGCTGATCCTTGTTACTGCCATCTCCCCTACCAAAGCCGGGATAGGAAAAACTACCACATCAGTGGGCCTGGGATTGGGGATGTCAAAGATCGGCAGGCAAAATATCGTGGCTCTTAGAGAACCTTCTCTGGGACCCTGTTTTGGAATGAAAGGTGGTGCTGCTGGAGGTGGGCATGCACAAGTATTGCCTATGGAGGACATAAACCTCCATTTTACAGGAGATTTCCATGCGATCACCTCCGCAAATAACACCTTGGCTGCCCTGGTGGATAACCATGCATTCCAAAAACGAAGGGAAGAGAATGTTTTCAGAGAGATCCTATGGAAAAGAGTCCTGGATGTAAATGACAGGTCCCTCCGCTTCATGCTTTCCGGCCTGGGAGGTAATCTGGACGGAATCCCCAGACAAACCGGCTTCGATATTACCCCTGCCTCCGAGATCATGGCGATCTTTTGTCTGGCCAAAGATCTTGATGACCTGAGGGCTCGTCTGGATAATATCATGATTGGAATTGGGCATGATAATCAACCCATATTCGTCAAAGATCTAGGAGTGGCTGGTGCCCTGGTTGCATTATTAAAGGACGCTTTTGATCCTAACCTGGTTCAAACAACAGAAAATACTCCTGCCATTATTCATGGCGGTCCCTTTGCTAACATCGCTCATGGATGTAATTCACTGATCGCTACCAAAACAGCCTTAAAACTTGCTGATTATGTGATCACAGAAGCTGGGTTCGGTGCTGATCTGGGTGCAGAAAAATTCCTAAACATAAAATGCAGGGCAGGAAATCTGAGTCCTAAGGCCACAGTTCTGGTTGCCACCAGCCAGGCTTTGAAACTACATGGCGGCGTTGATGAAGCAGAAGTAAAATCTCCAAACCTTGAAGGATTGAAAAAAGGCCTGGAAAATCTGGAAAGACATTTAGCAAACCTTCAGGGGTTTGGACAAAAAGTGATCATAGGATTCAATCAATATGGTTTTGATACCCAGGAAGAGATGGACTTTCTCAGAAGCTGGTCGGAGGAAAAAGGAGCCAGATTTGCCATCAACAACTCCTTCACCCAGGGTGGAGAAGGTGCGGTGGAATTGGCTGAAGCCGTGGTTGATGTGGTGGAAAATGATCCATCCGGCCCAATAAACCATACCTATGATTTACAGGATCCTGTAAAGGTTAAAATTGAGAAGGTTGTTAAAAACATCTATGGGGGTAACGGGGTTAGTTTTTCAAAGCAGGCTCAATTGATCCTGAAGAGAATTGAAAGACTAGGAATGAGTGAATTCCCCGTCTGTATTGCAAAGACTCAATATTCATTTAGCGAGGATGCGAAAGCCGTAGGAGCTGCTATGGACTTTGAGATCCACATCAGAGATGTAGTGATCAACAGTGGAGCTGGATTCATCGTTGCCATTGCCGGGGATATCATGAGAATGCCTGGATTACCAAAAGTGCCTCAGGCGAATCATATCGATCTTGTTAATGGCCACATTGAAGGATTAAGCTAAAGAATGAACCTCATTAAAGTAGGCAAAAAACACCTGGAAAATGAGGCTTATGAAGAAGCGATCAAGGCCTTTGATGAATTCATAAAAAAGAATGGCGGAACAGGCCAGTCCTTTCTCGGAAAGGCACTGGCTTATCGAAAGCAAGGGAAATACCCGGAAAGCCATCGAGAATTTGACAATGCTTTAAAACTTGTCCCGGATGAACCTGATGTGATCAGTGAATTGGCCGTTACCTATTTCCAACAGAACAAATTGGAAGAAGCCATCGGTCAATTTGAAAAAGCCAAAAAACTTGAACCGGAAAACCCATATAGGTATTCAAGCCTGGCTTTTGCCCAGGCCAAAGCTGGTTTTCATTTTGAAGCTATTGAGAATTATGAGAAGGCCATAGAGCTTGATCCGGAGGATGCTCTCACCCAAAATAACCTTGGGCTGGTGAAGGAAAGTATTGGCTATGCCCAACAGGCGCAGGTTCACTTTAAGAAATCGGATGATCTTATAGGAAGGAAACCTTCAGAAATTCCTAAGGATCCCCAGCTCACAAAAAAAGAAGAAGAAGAAAGACCCAGACAAAAGAAAAGTCAAGAATCGGGGTTTCTTCAAACCCTCGCCTCAGTTCTGACTTCAAGTGATGAAAGGAAATCCTTTGTTTCTTTTCTAAAAGGAAAATTCAGGGCCTGAAATTCTCCTGGCGGATGATCAGGTTTCCCTCTTCATCATAATCTTCGATCTCCTCTAGTTCTTCATCCTTGAAAGGATCTTCTGGAAAAGGATCTCTTTTATAAAGTAATACGGCAAACAGGATTCCTGAAATTGCCCCTGCTATGTGACTCTCCCAGGAAATTCTCGGATCTCCTGGAAAAAGTCCAGCAATTAAACCTGAGTAAAGGAAAAGGATCAAAAAAGACAAAGCAAGGGAGCGATTGTCCTTTCGCAATAAGCCCATAACAAAAAGGAAACTCAAAAAGCCATAGTTAAGGCCGCTGGCACCCACATGATAAGATGGACGTCCAAAGATCCAAACCAAAATTCCTGTCAGGAAAAAGATGCCTATGAAAGCATTTCTGGATGCTTTGGGATAGAAAAGGAAAATGGCTGAAGTGGAAATAAAAAAAGGAAGTGAATTGTTGAAGAGGTGCTGCCAACTTCCATGGATCAATGGAGAAAAGAGAATCCCCTTTAATCCTGCTGAGCTACGAGGATAAATTCCAAGGATCGAAAAATCCAGGCCCGATCTTTCCTCATAAAGCCTTACCCAAACCATGCAAACAAGCAGTAGAAGTGTTAGTCCTAACGTGCGAAATATCTGATATTTTCCTCTTTCCAAAAGTCCTATTTCGTCAGAAAACTAAACTAAGATTTCCATTTATCGGTTCAAGACTTAGGCTTCCTTCTTCGGAAAATTAAATTTCAAAGAAGACTTCCTGGGCAATTCTGAAGGTATTGCAATGAGCTTCAACGATAAGGTTAATATCCTTTGAATAGCCTCCTCCCATACTCGCAGTAATTGGAATTCCATGTTTTTGACAAGATTCCAAAACGATCCTATCTCTGATTGCACAACCCTGCATACTGAGATTTAACCTTCCTAGCTGATCTGTTTCCAGTACATCTACCCCGCTTTGGAAGAGAACAAAGTCAGGCAGTAATTCTTTCATTAGTCTATTGATATTCTCCTCCAGTATATGCAGGTAATCTTTATCTTCAGTCCCATCCTTTAATTCAATATCCAGGTCAGATCTTTCTTTATGAAAGGGATAGTTCTTCTCACCATGCATAGAAAATGTAAAGACTCTGGGATCATTCTCAAAGATTTTGGCAGTCCCATTTCCTTGATGTACATCCAGATCCACAATCAAAATTCTCTCCAAGCCCTTTTCTTCGAGGAGGAAGTACGCGGCTATTGCAAGGTCGTTAAGTAGGCAAAAACCCTCTGGCCCACTTCTGTAAGCATGATGAGTCCCACCCGCAATGTTCATAGAGCAACCATGAACCAAGGCGTAATCGCTTGCTTTCCTGGTTCCCTCCATTATCGTTGACTCCCTTATGATCAATTGTTCAGAATAGGGAAATCCGCTTTTTCTGATCTCCTGTTCGCTTAAGGAACCATCTTTAAGGCGATTCCAGTATTCTTCGTCATGGGCTCGGAGTATAGCTTCTTCAGGGCATTGTTCCGGTTCAAATAGATTTTCTTTACCAATTACCTCTTCATAAACAAGCTGCCCTGGAACAAGATCATAGATCTCCATAGGAAACCTGTGGCCCTCCGGTAAAGGATGAGCATAAATTGGGGACCAGGCAATTTTGAACATCTACTTTAAGCCTCTTTCCATTTTATATTGCAGCCCATGCTAGGGACTTGATCCTGTATCATTTCCTTACCTCCCAGTAATCGGGAGATTGCTTCATCCATAATACTTGAATCCACTTCTATTCCATTCCCAGGTTTTGAAGTATCCAGCTGTCCTCGGTAGATACAATTGTCTTTAGAATCGAATAGATATGGATCAGGGGTACACGCAGCATCATATGCCCGAGCAACTTCCTGACTAGGATCATATAGATATGCGAAAGCAAATCCATGATCCCTTGCAAATTCTGCCATAAGCTCAGGTGAGTCTTCCGGATAGCTTTCCACGTCGTTAGAAGAAATAGCCACAACCCCAATTCCCTTTGAGATCCATTCTTTAGCCTTTTCCGAAAAGTTCTCAATCACATGATGGACATAGGGGCAATGGTTACAGATAAAAATAACCAGCGTTCCATTTGGACCTCGAACCGAATTCAGGTCCATAAATTCTCCGGAAACAACATCTTTCAATTTAAAATTTGGTGCCTTGGTTCCAAGGGCCATCATATTAGAAGGGGTTAAAGCCATTACTATTCTTTTTAAGCGTCCACTTTAAGTACAACAAAATACATCTCTATGTTCAATTTCGAACACGCAATTAGAAAAATTGCGCTATAAACACCTGTATTTCAATATTTTACAAATTTTGGCACGAGTCTGGCGAAGTGATGATCGAGGTCAAATTTAAATTTAGAAAAATGAAAACTTTAAAATCATTAACCCTAGCTATCGCACTTATTGGATTTGGAATTTCAACAGCTTCAGCCGGGATCAAAGTAGAAAAAAAGGAAAGTACCAGCACAACTAAAGTTGGAATCCTTCCTAACTCCGTTCAGGATAGAGTTGTTGTTTCATTCAACCATGAGGATGCAGACACTTATGAAGTAAGCATCCAGGATGCTAATGGAAACACCATCCATTCCGAAGAAGTTTCAGAGCCAGGCGTGTTCAACAAAAGGTATGATTTTGCTGAGCTTGCCGATGGAGAATACACCATCAAAGTTTCTAGCGGAAGCGAAGTTAAGTCTCTGGAAACAATCTATAAAAACTAAGGAGAGAAGCCTAGGCTTCTCTTCCTTTCCCCCTGGGGAGCACTCTTTTGTCAGGTTGGTGACAAAGAATCAATATCAGGAAACACAATAAACCTTTTGGCAGCATAGTTGTTCTTAATACAACTGCTAGCTTTTAGGTAGACTAAAAGAACACAGTAGTGAGGTAAGGTAGAATTTCTCAAACGGTTGAAAACGGACTCGCAATGCAAGTCCGTTTTTTTATTTTATCTGATCCTGGTGCTCTTCTGAATACATTTCGATGTATTGGCCATACAAGGCCTTCCTCTTTTTCTCAGCCTTATACCTCACCAGAAGATCCTTATCATCATTCAGAATGGAATGCATCAGCTTATCATTTACCTTGAATTCCTTTCCGTTATTGATATTGATGATATAGGAAAAAACTCTTTCTCTTTTCATTCCAGGATTGGCTGTCAGTAATCCCCCGGCATCAATTGAAAGGATCACATGATCTTCATAGAAGCAATACCTTCCCAGGTATCCAATCTCAAGGTAATAAGAAGGATTTAGCGTATCCCCTTCAATCAACCTATAAACCTTGTTATTAATGGAAAATCCCCAAATGCCCTGTTCAATAGTATCACGCCTCTCAGTATTTGGATCTGTATAAACCATAAAACTGGGTTTTGCCCCTTTTGAAATTGCCTTGGCACCAGCCTTGTAAAAATGGATCTCTCCTTCCCGACCCGGGGAGTTTGTCCTGAACTGCTCGTAATTCTCATAGATCCCGTGCCTAATAGAATCGGTCTCGAGAATATCTCTGGGAATCGATTCCTGGGCCATCGATGGAAAAAGAGGAAACAAGAAGATTATTAAAAGGATTTGTTTCATCAGCCCTGCATAGATTCAGACCATCCAATATAGATTTTTCAATCCTGAAATAATTCGGATTTCGTAAGATCTATGCTTTCATCCCCTTCTTTATAAGGCAAATAGCTGAAAATCAACTGGAACATTTCATCGGTGGTCTTCATACTATGGTCAGGCTCAATTACGGTCTTTGGAGGAAAATTCGGATTCAGAGGATTCTCGGAAGTGTTGTCAAATACACCCTCTGCAATAATCGAAGAGCCCATTGGGATTTTGATCATATTTCTGAAGGTATAATAGAATTGCCATCTGAAATCCCAATTCTTGATCCAAACCAGGGGAATAGTATCCTTCTTTAAGGTCACCGCATAGGCCTTAAAGCTTTTACCCAAAAGGTGCATATGAGGGTTGACTGCCAACAGGGAAATATCCTGGCCAACCTGATAACGGGTGTGGAATTCCATAATGGTATCAGGCGGGATCACCAGAGATGGGACCACAGGTGAGATCCCTAACGTTCCCATTTGAGTTTCCCTTACGATTCGTTCAGGCTTCTTTTTGGCATAGAAAATATTGATCCTTGAAAGATCAAAGGTGTCGACTGGTGAAGGGCCATAATGCATATCCTGCATAAGAAATATTGATTTCTTTCTGATCCTATAACCTCCAATCCCTTCAGGAAATACCACCGGGGAGAAACCAGGCAAAAAGCTGCAAACAAGAAGGTTGATCTTTGGATAGCTTCCATCATCATTGGGAATACCCATTTCTACATATGCTTCCTGTTCTCCCAAAGAATCAGGAAAAACCCAATACCTTCCTTCCTCAAGAGAACTCTTTCTCCCAGGAAGGTAGTTTACCAAATGACCATTCATATGATGGGCCAGGGCTCTGTTTCCAGGTACATATTCCATGACTCGAACAAAAGTGTCTCGTGGCAATTCCATGGGGATCTTTACAAAAAGGAAATGGTCAGTATTATTACCCTGGATCCAAACTGTGTCTTTCATGTAGATGGTGGTATCTGGTTCTCCCAACATACTCCCCACAGGGAAGACAGGTACCTCGGGCAAACTCTCTTTTGGCCCTTCAGGAGCCCCATTTTCGATCCATTTTAAAATGGTCTTGATCTCATTTTGTTCAAGGTATCTCTCTCCTAAATAATGTTGATAATCCGGATCAGCAGGCCAGGGAGGCATGATCCTTTCTGAAACCACATATTCAATTGTTTCTGTTCTCTTTTTTAAGTCCTTATAGCTGATAAGAGTAAAAGGTCCTGCCTCCCCCTTTCTGTGGCAGGGAACACAATTCTGGTAAACAATTGGTGCGACGTGCTCTGTGAAAGTTGGATTTTCAGATAAGGGAATTTTCTGCTCAACTATATTGCTTTCCTCTTGGTTTTGATCACAGGATAAAAGCATGATCCCAGAGAATCCCAGGACAATAAGCCTTCCCATGAAGGCCCACTTTATTGAATAAAACATCCCACAGGTTTTACGTATTCTGGGTCTATTCCAGACCCATTTTTGATAGCTAAAAATGCATCCTGAAGATAAAATTCAGTAACCCTGCTTCTTTTTTTCGCCAGATCAATGGCCCAGTTGTCAATAGCACCCTGGTAAAGTTTTCTCCCATCATTTTCGATAATGACCACTTCCGGTGTAGTGGTGGCATTTAAAGCTTCGGTCAATTTGAATTCAGGATCCATTAATGCAGGAAACCCTAACTCATAGCGGATCATGAATCTGCTCATTTCCTCAGCCGAAAATTCTTTTCCAGGAAATACAGCAACAAAATCGAATTGGGAATCATTGAATTCAAGATTCAAGTCCTTCATATTCTTTGAATAATTGATACACAGTGGGCACTCAGGAGATAGAAAGAAAATAACCAAATAATCTCCAGAGGATAAGGAAGAGAGTAGTTGCTTTTCTCCTTTGAGACTTGGCAGTTCAATTGAGAAAGCATTTTCATTCTTCCGGCTACAGCCAAGGAGAAAGATCAGGACGATCAAAACTGAAAGGATTGATTTAAGGGATTTCATGATCTAAGATGGAATTCCAAAATTAGAGGATTATTTAGTGTTCAATATGATCCAGATCAGACAGCTTTTATTTATCCAGATAATTGGTGCTTTATTTTTTCTTTCTTGCCAATCGAAACTGAAAACCAAAAAACTACCCTTGGGAACCTGGAAAGGTGAATTGGCCTTGAATGAAAAGGATATTTTGCCTTTTTTGTTTGAGCTGGATTCTGAAAGAATGACTCTACTAAATGGAGAGGAGAGGATCGTTATTGACGAACTGAAGTTCTCAGGAGATTCATTTTCAGTTAAAATGCTCCATTTCGATACCGAGATAAAAGCGCAATTCAATGAGGAAAAGATCAGCGGAAGCTTCATAAAGAATTATCGGGAGCAATATTCAATACCATTCTCAGCTACTCAGAGTAACAAAAGATATGAAGCCAAAAACGATCCTGAATCTGACATTTCTGGAAATTGGGAAGTCCGTTTTAGCGATTATGAAGAAAGTGGTGAGCCAGCCATGGGTATATTCAAGGAGGAAAATGGACTAGTCACCGGTACTTTTTTGACTATAACCGGAGATTACCGCTTTCTGGAAGGTGTTTTGGACGGCACAACCCTAAAGCTATCAACCTTTGATGGGGAGCATGCATTTCTTTTTCAAGCACAGGTTTCTGGTAATGAAATGAGAGGAAAGTTTTTATCTGGAACTCACTGGACAGAGGATTGGGTGGCTTTCAGAAATGATACTATTTCCTTGAGCTCTCCTCTCGAGTTATCAAAGTCTATTTTTCCTGACTCATCGGTCCGTATGAGTTTCCCAAATGAACAAGGTGTACAGATTTCCCTGGAGGACGATTCTTATAAAGGTAGACCAGTAATTCTTCAGATTCTAGGTACCTGGTGTCCTAACTGCATGGATGAATCCATCTTTTTGGGTAAATGGCATGCAAACAAAGAAGCTACTGACCCTGAAATCATCGGACTCGCTTTTGAAAGGAAGGATGATCTAGCTTATGCCTCAGAAAGGATCAAAAAGATGAAGTCGAAATTGGGAGTTGGTTATGAAGTCCTCTTTGCCGGATATTATAAAAAAGACTCAGCAACTGCGATTCTGGGATTCCTTAATAAGGTGATCTCCTACCCTACCCTGGTTTTTCTTGACGAGGACCATATAATAACCAGCATCCATACCGGATTTTCGGGCCCGGGAACAGGAATTCATTACGATCGATTCAAGTCATTATTCGATCGGCTTGTGGAAGAAAATAAAAAATAAAAAGAGCTATTCATTAGATTTACCTATATCGTAATCCCTTCGATCAGATAAATGGATGAGCTAAAATACCCTACCGGCCATTACCAAAGACCCCAGGAATATTCCGTCACAGAACTGGAGGTATGGTGTCAGGCAATCTCTTCGCTGCCTGAAAGGCTAGGATTCATGGTAGAAAACCTTGATGAGGATCAGCTCAACAAAACCTACAGGGATGGTGGCTGGACCGTGAGCCAATTGGTTCACCACCTGGCTGATAGCCATATGAATGGCTACATGAGATATAAACTTGCGCTTACTGAGAACAACCCCACAATCCGTCCTTATGATGAAAAAGCCTTCGCTGAACTGACGGATGGAAAAGGACCCAGAATTGATTCATCTCTGACCCTCCTCGAAGGGTTGCACCTGAGATGGTTTCGTTCCATCAAGTCTTTAAATGAGGAAGATCTGCGGAAAGAATTGGTTCACCCCGAAGGAAATTATCCCACCAAAATTTACCAGGTGGTAGCCCTATATGCCTGGCACGGTGATCATCATCTGGGACATATAAAATTAGCATTGAAATAAATTTCTACCCCTATGAAAAATCTATACTCAGTCTTATTAGCAAGTACCCTATTTATTTTTTACAGCTCGATTGCAAATTCTCAAAGCTTCGGCCAAGGGTCTCTTACCGGGGCCATCGGAATAGGAATCGGGATTTATGGTACCAACACAAACAATACAAGCGGAGAAAACTCAGGAACAGCAGCTTGGTTGCTACCTATTGAAGTAGAATATGGTTTAACAGACAAGTTCGGCCTGGGCCTGATCTACCAGTACGGGGGCTATCTAACAGACCAGGATTCCTCTGAAGCTGGAACAACGCATAACATAGGAGCCCATGGGTATTTTCATTTTATGGTAAAAGAGAAGTCTACTCTTTATGCAAAAGCGGGAATTGGCTATACCAATTTCACCTATGAAAACAATCAAGGGGGAGGAAACTTTAAAGTTGGTGGTGGAGGTGTCTGGGTGAACCTTGGTTTGGGCTGGAGGAAAATGTTTGGCGAAAGAGTGGGAATTTTCTTTAGCGCGGACTACTCGATTATGCCGATTAATAAGTTCAAGGATGATAATGGTGATGTTCTTCAGACAAATTTTCCGCCTGAAGATTTTAGAATTACCATTCATGGGCTTGATCTAAAAACAGGATTGGTAATCAAGATCATGTAATTCAAGCTCATTGGGACAGGATCATTGTTTAAACTGCGGGCAAAGTCTAACTAAGGACCAAAGATTCTGTCCAAACTGTGGGCAGAGGAACAGAGAAAGTCTTGAAACCTTTGGCGACCTGCTGAAGGATTTCTTCAGCAATGTTTTAGCTATTGATTCCAGGTTTGGAAAAACCTTGGTCCCGTTTTTAATAAAACCGGGTCAGTTAACGAAAAGGTATCTAGAGGGTAAAAGGCTTAGTTATGCCAACCCCATAAGGCTTTATCTGGTTCTTAGCTTGATTTTTTTCTTGCTTGTCGGGTTTCTAGCAACCTCTTTAAGCAGAAAAGCAGAAAAAGCAGTAGCTGATAGTCCCACCAAACTGGAAAAGACCGGGGGAAGTATGAAAAAGGGATTATCCGTGGTTAAAGAAAAAGATACCCTTAATTCGGATGCTCTTACCTTTTCCATTGACACAAGTTTTATTGATAGTTCGGATTTCGAAAATATAGAGGGAGACACTTCAAAAGGCGAGTTTGATTGGGACAAATTGTTCAAGTACCGGCAAGACCTTACCATCTCACACCAAGCCTTGATGGATACGGTGGGTGCGACTAAATTAAAACCGACCAAAAAGCTGGTAGCAAGTCAAATGATAAGAATCCTTAGATCCAGACCCAGTGATTTCATAGGATTCATTTTCAAAAACCTCCCTTTTATGATGCTGGTGTTGGTGCCTCTTTTCGCTCTGATTTTGAAAATGCTGTACATAAGGAGAAATCAATACTACATAACGCATCTGATCCACTCACTTCACATACACAGTTTTGCGTACCTGATATATGGTATTGCAGTACTGCTCATGCTTGTTTTCTCCATGGGGCTTTCGGCTTCTCTATGGTCCTACTTCATTTCTTTATTGATCGTAACCGTTTACTGCCTTATCTCATTTAAAAGGGTTTATGATCAGCGTTGGCCAAAGACAATTTTGAAATTCCTGATTGTTGGGCAGCTATACTTTTGGATTGGGTCCATTTTCTTTTCCATTGAATTCATAATTTCAGCCCTTCTTTTCTAGTCCTTAATTTTTCTTAATGATTCGCCCCGGACTCATTTTTATTTCATTACTGATAATAAGTGCCTGTTCTCGCCCGGATAATTATCTTCCAGAAACACAGGATGTTATTCATTGGGTAGATGGTAAAATTGATCTGACCGAAGTAGAACTGGATACGTTCTTTGAAGTGAATCACTCCCCCATCATTTTATATGGAAGGGCCTATTTCTTCTATAAAGGTGAGGCAAAGAAAGTGGCCATTAGCGGAGACTTTAATCAATGGTCGCTTGATAGTCTGGATTACTTTAATCAAATGGATCATGGCTATTGGACCGCTAGTTTGACCATTGAACCAAAGGCACAACTTGAGTATAAATTTAGGATAGATGAGAATCAATGGATCACCGATCCTTTCAATCCAACTACTTCAAGAGGAGGGTTTGGCACTAATTCCCTTTTGACGATGTCTGAATACAATGTCCCGGAAGAATTAAGCAGGGAACCTTCCCAAATAAAGTTCCAAAGATCCAGCTTTGAGCTGCCTAGCCAATTCTTCCGACCTACGCTTGAGGTTTTTGCATTAACACCAACCCGATCAGGAGAGGTACTAAATGATTCCTTTCCCGTAGTCTTTTTCCAGGACGGGGCTGAATACCTCGAAGTGGGACAGTTCGAAAGGGCAGCAGCTAATCTTATTGAAATGAAAGTATTGGACCCGTTTATCGGGATATTCGTCGTTCCTCATGACAGAGAGGCCCTTTATGCCGGAGAGCTCACTGAAGAATATGCTTTGTATTATGCCGATGAATTGCTCCCCTATGTCCTTGACCATTTTCCTGTGACCAAAGACACCTCCAAGTGGGTTGTAATGGGAAATTCCTATGGCGGAAATTCTTCAGCCCTGATCTGCCAACTAAGGCCTGATCTTTTTAAGAATTGTGCTCTTCAATCACCGGTTTTGTTTCCAAATGACTATGAGGTTGTAAAAGCCTTCAGAAATCTTAATAAAATGGATATCAGGATTTCGGCTACATGGGGAAATTATGAACTGATAAATGACAGTTTGGAGGTCTTTGTAAATATGCTAAGCAATAAAGGGTATTTCATAGATCGATCAAGCTATCCAGAAGGTCATAACTGGATTTTTTGGTCTAGCACTTATGATGATGTGCTGAAGCCATTTATCCCTAATACAGAACCCAGCGAATGAAAGTTTCAGGCTTCACCTTCATTCGAAATGCCATCAAATATGACTACCCAATAGTTGAAGCGATTAGCTCAATTCTTCCTTTATGCGATGAATTTGTGGTTGCGGTAGGTAATTCAGAGGATCAAACCAGAGAGCTGATTCAAACCATTCATCCCGACAAGATCAGGATCGTTGACACCACCTGGGATGAAAATCTTAGAATAGGAGGCAGAGTCCTGGCACTTGAAACAGATAAAGCCTTTACGGAGATATCAAAAGATTCAGACTGGGCTTTTTACATCCAAGGCGATGAGGTAATGCATGAAAAGTATATCCCTGTAGTGAAGGAAGCCATGTTAAGGTGGAAGGATGAAGACCAAGTTGAAGGCTTGCTTTTTAACTACGTCCATTTTTACGGGTCTTATGATTATATCGGGGCATCCAATCGCTGGTATGCTCAGGAAATAAGAATCCTGAAGAAGATCAATGGTATTTTCAGTTATAAGGATGCACAGGGGTTCAGAAAGCTCCCCAATGAAAAACTAAGGGTTAAGAGAATTCCTGCGGAGATTTATCATTATGGCTGGGTCAAAGAGCCTAGGGCCATGCAAGGGAAGCAAAAAAGTTTTCATAGGCTTTGGCATGATGATGCCTGGATGAAAGAAAACGTGGCCGACGCGGAGGAATTTGATTACTCCGAAATAGATGCACTTAGTAAGTTCAAAGGAGAGCACCCACAGGTGATGAAAGAAAGGATAGAACGGTTGAATTGGGGATTCTCCTATGACCTGAGCAAAAACAAATTTTCGATAAAGGAATTGCTAAAACGCTGGGTAAGGAAGAACTTGGGCCTGAGTCTCGGAGAATACAGGAATTACATTGAGCTTAAATAGGTCTATAGAAATATTTTCTGACTACCGGAAAAACAAACCTCTAATCTGGGGAGGCCTTTCTCTATTTCTGCTTATTCTGACCTGGCCGCATCATGAGGCCGATACCATGACTGGCCTAGATGGATCCTATTTCTCGCTGCTTAATTGGTTTGCCGCATATGACCTTTCAAAACTTCAATATTTAGGCTTTACCTATGGTCCGTTAGGCTTTTTGAGAAATACTCTTGCCCTTGGAGACAATTTAACCTGGGGTTTATGGTTTCAATCTCTTCTTAAGTTCTCTTTACTATTTCTACTTTTTAAAAAGGAATCTGAAAATCAGTCTATGCAGGTTTTATTCCTGTTCGGTTACATTTTTTCTGTTTTCTTCCCCTTCGACTTTCTTTTTTACGGATTGATCGTACTTTTCATTTCTAGCTATGAGGAAAAGAATCTTAAGGCTTACCTGATCCTGATCGGGTTTCTGAGTTCAATAGGATTTCTTATTAAAATCAATATTGGAATAAATATTTCCTTAATTCTTATAGGCTGGTTGAGTTGGAGATTCGTAAAGGAGAAAACCTTTTTAGAACTTTTTTGGATTGGAGGAATGGGCATCCTCTTTTATGGCTTCTTGTGGTTATTGATCTTTCAGGATCTGGGTGGGTCTATTGATCTGCTCACCGGATATGTGGGATACATCCTTCAAAATCCTGATGGCACTTCTACCTTTCCTCCTAATTCCTGGTTAGCTCTATCGCTATGCCTGAGCTTTCTTGTTGCCTTTGCATACCTTGAAAGGGATAATTCCAGGCTAAGATCATTTTTAGTGGCTCTACCCTTCTTTCTATTTGCAGAATTCAAGTATTCCTTTAATCGCCAATCAGGAAACCACTCAGGTGAGCTACTATTGGTACTGGTCTTTATTGCCTTTTTTTATTTTCTATGGACAAAAATTCCAAGATTAAAGTCAATGCTTGCCATCATTGCTTGCATAGCCTTTTACTCTATTAATCTTCATATCAATGGAACATTTCCCCGTTCGAAGTATAGTAGATCGTGGATTGGAATCAATAATTTTTATGAGCAGGTAGTTCACCATTCTGACTACAAAAAAGAATGGGAGAAAAAAGGAAAGAAAAATCTTGGTGAGAATGTAATTCCAAATAATTGGAGGAGCCTGATTGGAGACTCTTATGTGGATGCCTTCCCCTGGGATGCAAGTTATATGATTGCAAATAAGCTCAATTATCGACCCAGACTTGGTATATTCACAGCAGGGACTCCTCCAGGTATGGTGCTAAAAAACAAGGAGGTTCTACTCTCCAAGGAGGGGCCCGAATACATTATTTGGGAAAAGAGAAAATATACCGGTCAGGTTGGGGGATTAGACAGGCAATACCTCTTTAATATGGATGGGGAATACACCAGGGCCATCCTGGGAGGATTCAAGGTAATTAGAGAAAGGGGAAGGGATGCGCTGCTAAAGAGAAACTCAGGAGGCTATTCAGAAAAAAAAGTCAGAACGGAAGACCATTCCTGGGGCGATGAAATACTTGTCCCAGAATCTGACAGTTCCTTTGCCTGGTTTATTACCCTTGAAAGCGATCTTAGATTTTTTTCCAAAATGAAAGCCTCTTTGTATAAAATTCCCCGTGCGAAGATTATTTACAGACTTGAAACTGGCGAGACCAAGGAATATGAGATCACCAGGGGCAGTATGAAAAGTGGAATTTGGGTCAGCCCTTATTTAAATAGGATCAATACCGAACTAGAAGGCATCAAGGTAAATTCTATAAGCTTTATTCAGCCCAAGGAAAACATTATCTTCAATACCGGAATTAAGATAACCTGGCACCAATTCAGACCAGAAGCCAGGTGATTTTCCAATGGAAAGGAAGACCAAGATTCTATTATTCTTAATCTTCGTTTTTGGGTTCTCTGCGCACGGGCAGTATTCAAAAGAAACTCAAAGAATAGACTCTCTGTATGCTGTTGGTAAAGCTTATTGGGTTTCCAACCCACAGGTTTCAAAAGAGTTGGGACATGAGATCATCGCAAGAAGCGAACAATTGAATTATCCCAAGGGGGAAGCAAATGGCACCTATCTTCTGGCAATGGCCCTTTGGTACCTGGAAGACTATTCCCAATCCCTTGGGAAGATCACAGAAGCAAGAGATAAATATGAAGCAGTGGGTGACCCTCTTGGAATTGCTGGATGTTATAACAGCATTGGCATGATCTATCATCAGATTGGAGCTGACGCGGAGGCCTTGGATTATTTTTTCAAGGCCTTAAAGATCTCTCAGAAAACTAACTTCGAACCCGGCGAAGCGAAAACCCTTACAAATATTGGAGTGGTATACCGAGAACAGGGCGACAATGACCAGGCCCTTGAATATTTCTTCAGATCTGTCCGATTTTTTGAAGAAAACCCCGAACACATCATGGTAGGTATTCAGTATGCCAACATTGCATTTACCTATCAAATCAAAAAGGAATACGATCGCGCAATCAAGTATTTTAACCTGGCCTATGAAGATTTTAAGAAAGACAATAACGAGGTCGGATTAGTAAAATACTACCCCAAGATGGGAGATCTCTATACTACCATGGGGCTCTATGAAGATGCTGAGCTAAATTTTCAAAAGGGATTTGATCTCGCGAAAAGGCTTGAATTACAGGAAGGTTTGATTGAAAATGCTACCGGCTTGATAAGAAGTTGGGATCGCCTAGGAAAAAATGAAAGCTCCGATTCATTGATCGCTTTTTTGGATCCAGGAGTGCAAAAGCTTCAAAATCCAAGATCCAGGTTAAGCTGGTATTCGACCCTGGCCAAACATTATGAGTCGAATGGAAATTTTTCAAAAAGTATCTATTACCTCCAGGAAATGGATCAACTAAAGGATGATATCCTTGGGAGTGAACAAAAGAGAGCTCTTAGCCAATGGAAGGCGATCCATAACCTTGAAAAAGTGGAGAAAGAGAATGCTATTCTGAAAGAAAACCTAGAGATCACTAAAAAAACAAACCTGGGTGTCGCCCTGGCCTTATTGATCTTCCTGGGCTTGATAATTATGATCTCCCGATTCTATAATCTTAAGGAGAAAGCTAACAAGCAATTGACCAGCCTAAATGAGGAATTGATAGCCAAGCAAAAAGAGATTGAGGAAAAGGCAGAAGAGTTATCTAAAGCAAATTATACAATATCGAATATCAATTCCAGACTGGAAAAGATCATCGATGAAAGGACGGCAGAGTTGAAGGAAAAGAATAAAAAGATCCTTGATTTCACCTTCTTTAATTCGCACCAGGTTCGAGGTGCGCTTGCAAGGATCATGGGATTGCTGGGTGTTATGGGAGAGGCTAAGGGTAAAAAAGAAAGTGAATCTGTATCCGATCTATTGAGAGCTCAGGCCGACGAGCTTGATGCCCTCCTCAAAGACATCAATGATCTTCTACACGAAGAGGGTTATGCCGACGAAAATTTCGATCAAAAAAGTGCCTGAATAAGCTTCAGGTAAGAATCCAACACTATTTTTTTTGAGTAATTCCCCAAAGCAAATTCCCTTGCTTTTGCTCCCATTTCCTTTTTCAAATCTGGGTTTGAGGCAACTCCTTCAAGTTTCCTGGCTAGATCGCCTTTCTTATTTCTATCAAATAAAATTCCTGCATCCCCTCCATTAAGTAATTCAGGCGATCCACCAGAATTTGAGGCCAGGACTAGCTGGCTGCTTGCCATTGCCTCAACTGTTACCATTCCGAAGGTCTCTTTTTCTGAACCCATGACAAAAGCATCTATGGCCCTATAAAAAACCTTTGGATCTTCTCTAAAGGGAAGAAATTTTATCCTGTTGGAAATTCCAAGCTTATCTCCCAAAGCAACTAGATCGGCCTGATAATCGCCATCCACTCCCCTGGTATTTTCTCCCATGATCACCAGGTTCATTGAGGGGTTTCCCTCAAGTGCAAGGGCAAATTCTTCAATAACCTTGTCCATCCCCTTTGCAGGGTCGAGCCTTCCCAACATTCCACACAGGAATTCCTGATGGTCGATTCCCATTTCCTTCCTGGCTTTAACTCTTGACAATTCAAACTCTGAAAAGCTTTCCAGGTCCTGTCCAAGAGGTATCCTTACAATTTGCTTAGACTTTACATTTGTATTTAGTCTAAGCTCGTCTTCTAACCATTTCAATGGGACCACCCATTTATCCACTTTAGAATGCCTCCAATTCTGATAAGGATTCCTCTTTTTTAGTCCCAGCTGCATTTGTTGAACATAAACAGTGGAAATTGCCCTACCCAATTCCTTTTTGGTCCAGGCAACCAGATCCATGTCAAAGCCATGTGAAAAAACCAAAATCTTTATCCCTTCTTTCTTTAGGGCCATGGCTAGTTTTCGTCCGGCCTTCCAGGAAAAGTACTTTTTGGCAGGAGAAATAGGTCTGGTAAGAAGCCCAGCTTTATCAGCTTCTTTAAAGGTCTTCGAATCTCCGATCCCAATAAATACAGGATCAAATCCTTCCTCTTTGATCCAGGTTGAGAGCCTGATAAAATTCATCTCCAGACCACCCCAACTATCTGAGCAACATAGGAATCCGATCTTCTCTATACTCACTTTACTTTAACCTTTAAGAGGTATCTAAGATCGGTCTCTTGGTCCCTGGTAGCTGGATTTAAAAAACCAGCGGTCAGAGTCGTCACATGAAAATGTTCAAAGCGGGAGATCTCTTCAATATTCTCATACCTTGATTCCAAATATTTTTTGATCTCATCATCCCCGAAAACCAAGGTTTCAGAAAAAGGAAGCTCTTCTTCAGGATCTATATACGGAACAAGGGTTTCCAAATAAAAATCCAAAGCATGCATATGGTAATCTTCATGATCCCTGATCCGGATCTTTACAAGCTTTGAAGGATCGATATTTTGTTCTTTAATAAAGAATGCCGCCTGGTTTCCTGGCTGATATTTTAATAGTTCAGCATAAAAGTGGGTGTTCAGAACTATGTTGGCTAAGATTATCATGCAAAATGAAGGGAAGACAACTGAAACGACGGAGAGCTCTCTTCTGAGAAAAAGAGCCGCAAAAACCAGTATTCCAACAATAACAATCCATAACGCTGGATTTGCTGTAGGGAAAAAGAATAGTACGACCACAAGGATCACCACTAGCAAGAGAAAACTAACGAAGGCTTGAATCCAAAAAAAGGATTTCAACCAGGTCCTATTTGATTTTAGAAAATCTACAAGGAAGATGGCTGAGAAAATACTTGCTAATGGGAAAACCACATTTATGTAATGAGGCAACTTGAACTGGGATAAGCTAAAAGCAATGAAGGGAAGAATGAAACCCAGGTAAATAAAATTATTTTCGGGCTTTGCCCCTCCTCTAAAGCTCCTAATCCAATGAAACACCCATCTAAAGAATGCCACTATAGCAAGAAACATCCAAGGCAAAAAGGCCCAAAGAAAGGTGTGAGTAAAGAATAATACAGTGGAGTCATCCTTCCAGACATTCTCTCCTGTAAGCCTACCAAAACTTTGCTCCCAGAAGAAAAAATTTAACCCGGAAACTCCTTCTTTTCCATTTACGATCTTTTCCGGTTGAAGATCGAATTGAGTATAAAGACCAATCGACATTGGGATTAAAAACAGGACTACCAATGCGATAGCAAACAACCATTGCCATTTGAACACTAATTTCCATTTGCCTTCCATGACCCAGGCTGGAAAAAATGATAAAACCGGGACCATAACACCTATTGGCCCCTTTTCCATCATTGATATCGCTATTCCAAGGCTAGCCAATACCAAATTTTTCCATGATCCGGTATTCACATAAGAATGAATCTGCCAAACAGAAAAAATTACCGATCCAGCCAAAATTGTATCTGTTCGGACGTCATGCCCCATTAAAAAGAAAGCCTGGTTGGAAAGCATGAAAATGGCAGCAAATATCCCAGCCTCTCTATTTGAAATTGAACGGGTTAAAGCATAGCTTGAATAAGCTCCTAAGGCCAAAAAAAGAATTGAACTCAGCCTGTAGCTGAATTCACCAATGCCAAACAGGCCATACATAAAGGTTGACGACCAAAATATAAATGGAGGTTTGTCAAGATAATCATGACCACGGTGGTAGATCTCAAGGAAACTACCATTTTGAAACATCTCCATGGAAATCGAGGCATATTGACTTGCATCAACATCCATTAATCTTACCAAAACAGCTCCAGCAAGGTAGACAATTCCCAAAGACAAGAATGAAAACAGGATCAATCCTGATGATAGGTTTTCTGTTCTCTCGGGCTTTAGAAGTCTATTAAGATTCAAGTTTTGGCTTATTTTTTCCTTTCGATGGTAAATCGAACAAGTTCAGCAAGCGAATGGGTGCTTTCATTCCTCGGAAATGTTTCCAATAATTCTAAAGACTCATTTGTTAAGTCCATCATGGACTTTCTCGCATACTGAAGTCCATCTTTCTTTTTCACAAATTCTATAACCTTTTGAACCTTCGACTTATCCCTTTCACTTCCTTTTACCCATTGAATGACCTTTCTTTTTTCGGTCCAGGAAGAATTATTCAAAGAATGGATTAAGGGTAGGGTAAGTTTCTTTTCCTGGATATCGATTCCTCTGGGTTTACCGATCTCCTCTTCCCCATAATCAAAAAGGTCATCTTTTATCTGAAAGGCCAGTCCAACCTTTTGCCCGAATAAGGCTGCCTTTTTCTGATCTTCTTCAGAAGCACCAGCGGAAAAAGCCCCAACCTCACAACAGGAGGAGATCAGAGTAGCTGTTTTTTGCCGGATGATGTCAAAATAAATCTCTTCAGAAATATCCAGCCTTCTAGCTTTCTCTGCTTGAAGCAATTCTCCCTCACTCATTTCCCGAACCGCATTGCTGACTATCTCCAAAAGGCCAAACTCCTTGTTTTCTACCGCAAGTAACAGGCCCTTAGAAAGCAAATAATCACCAACCAGAACGGCAATTTTATTTTTCCATAGGGCATTGATTGAGAAAAATCCTCGCCTGTATTGAGCATCATCTACCACATCATCATGAACCAGGGTGGCGGTATGAAGTAATTCGATAAGAGAAGCGCCTCTGTATGAGGATTCATTTATTCCACCAAGAGCTTTAGCTGTTAAGAGGACGAACATGGGCCTCATTTGCTTGCCCTTTCTCTTAACGATGAAGGACATTATCCTATCCAATAAGGGAGCTTTAGAACGCATAGAATCCTGAAACTTTCCTTCGAAGAGTTTCATCTCTTCTTTTATTGGCTTTTGGATTTCCAGGAGTTTATTTTGGGCATTCATCGGAGAACTGCAATATTATGAAATTGAATTCTGCCAACATTAGCATTGATCGTTTTGGAAGGTTGAAAATTTTAGTGTTCAGCCTTTCCATTCTGTTATTTCAAGTCCAATCTTATTCCCAGGAATTAAAGCTCAGCGGACCTTTATTTGGAAAAACCAGCGACACTACATTCACAATATGGCTACAAACCAATGGGGAAGCCAGAATCAACCTAAAGCTATCCGACGGGCGGACTTTTAATTTAACGACCAAAAGAGACAAGCACTTTATTTCAAAGAAGGAGATCCTTGTACGGACTTTCGGAATTCTTTCCATAGAAATTGATGTAAATGAGGGTCTAATTAAAAAGAGCATCTCTTTTAACATTCCTAATTGGAATTCCAAAAGCAGTTTTTCATTTGCGTTTGGTAGCTGCTCATACCTTGATGATCCTGCCGTTGATGAAAAAGTAAGAAGCAAGGAAGACTATCCGATCTTCAAATCAATCAAAGAGCAGGAGCCTGACTTTTTGCTCTGGCTGGGAGATAATCTTTATTTCAGAGAAGAAGATTATCAAAGCAGGGAAGGCCTTTATAAAAGGTATCGATACGACCGATCACATGAAGCTGTTCTGCCGGTATTAAATCCTATGTTTCAATTTGCTATTTGGGATGACCATGATTTTGGCCCCAATAACAGCGATTCGGATTTTGAGCTAAAGGCTGATGCCCTTGACGCATTTAATGACAATTGGGCAAACCCTGAACCTTTGTTTTCAAAAAATGGGATCACTACAAAATTTTCATGGTCAGGGGTTGATTTCTTCCTGCTGGATAACAGATCCTTTCGGATCAACCCTGAAAAGGAAGGGAAAGCAATGATTTGGGGAAAGGCTCAAATGGATTGGTTAATAAAGGAATTGAAAGAATCCCACTCTGAGTTAAAGGTGATTTGTACGGGAGGTCAGTTTATCAGCTCAGCTAAAATTTTCGAGAATCATGCAAATATTGCTCCTGATGAAAGGAAGACTTTATTAGAGACCATTGAAAAAGAAAATATCAAGGGTGTGTTATTCCTTTCCGGGGATAGGCATCATAGTGAATTATCAGCCTTGAAACTTTCAAACGACCAAATGATCTATGACTGGACGGTTTCACCTTTTACAGCAAAATATTATGACCCGAGTGATGAGGGCAATGAATTGCTGGTAAAAGAAAGTTATTTCAGTGGCTACAGCTTTGGGTTGGTAACCATTGATCCGGAAAAAAAGGAACTCAATTTGAAATCATTTAATGATCAAGGTGAGTCGGTATGGGAGTTCTCCATCCCATTCAAAGAATTGAACTAGTCCCAAAGGTCCATCAACTCCAAATGGACCTCTTTACCAAAGAATTTCTTTGTGCTATGCTCAAATGATTCAGTAAAGTCAGAGACATAGAAATGGTCTTTATGAACCTGATTTTGGTAATCCTTTGGAAGCTCAGGAAATTGCTCCCCTAGTACCCTGCTTAATATTTCTGCTGAGTTCAAAATTTTAATCCTATCCCCCGCAATTTCTTTTATCTCTGCTTCAATCAAAGGGTAATGGGTGCATGCTAAAACAAGTGCCTCAATATTTGAAAGAATAGGATCTGCCAAATAATTCTCAATGATCTCATGGCTAATCTGGTTTTGGTAATATCCTTCCTCGATCATTGGAACTAACAGAGGCGTAGCCAACGAAACCAATTCAACGTTCGCTTTTACTTCCTTGATCCTTCTTTCATATTCTCCTGACTCCACGGTCCTGTGAGTTCCAATCAGGCCTACCTTTTTCCCAGAAAAATTTTCACTAATAAAATTGACCATTGGGTCAATCACATTAATAGCCCTGGCTTTTTGGCCACAGGTTTCGAGTACCAGGTCAAAAGCGGAGGAGCTCGCCGAATTACAGGCAACCACAATTAGCTTACAACCCTGGACTAGAAGGAAATTACTGATCCTTTCAGAATAGTGCCTGATAGCCTCTCTTGATTTTTCTCCATAAGGCAGATGGGCGGTATCCCCAAAGTAAATAAGAGGATGATCTGGAAACACATCCTTGATCTTGCGGGCAACGGTAAGGCCACCAATGCCCGAGTCAAATACTCCTATGGGAAAAACATCAGCCAAGGCAGCAAAAAAAGAAATAATAGAGAAATTTTTTAACTTAATAAAAGTAAATAAAACGCCATGGCTGGGGAAGAAAAATCTAACGGATCAAGGACTAAAGAAATACTGGACCAAATCGGTAAGAATTTTGAGGATCTATTCGAAGAATTCGAAAAAGCTGCTGATCAGGTTGACGGAGAGGTAACCGGTATGGTTGGTGAACTAACCGAAAAGATCAAATCCGCCGAAGAGAAATTCAAAAAGTTGAGGGAAGAGAATGATGATGTCTTTGAAGACTTCCAGGAAAGGATGGGTGAATTGACCCGATCGATCGGCGATGCTTTTGAAAAAGCTTTTAGACCTAGAGACAGGTCTTAGGAGATCACCTGGCCTAGCAGGTTTTGGATATGCCCGGCGGCATTGAATAAACTTGAGTATTTATACCTTACTACCATGTTCTCATCGATCAAGTAGCTAACTCTTTTTACTACCCCAAGAAAAGGCACCAAAGCATCGTAATTCTTTGCCACTTCACCGTCCACATCACTAAGGAGCTCAAAGGGTAATTTGTACTTATCCTTGAACGACAAATGCGTTTCAAGGCTATCCCTGCTAATTCCGAAAACATCCACATTCAGATTTCTGAAAGCCTCGATCTCATCGCGAAACGTGCAGGCCTCAACAGTGCAACCAGGCGTGAAATCTTTGGGAAAAAAATAAAGGACAGTGGTCTTCCCTTTCCTGTCACTCAGCCTGAAGGACTTTCCTGCTGTACTTGGTAATAAAAAATCAGGTGCTGGTTTATCTATCAACAAACTCATATCATCCAATCCATCTGGATAATTAAGAAAACGAAATCAGGGGCAATTAAATTCTGGGTTCACCCAAAAACTGGGTCCGAAATAATTTAAGTGCGCAATATTAAGTCTTCCTGTTCAAAACCAACTAACGAGTTTAATTTAAAAATGGTTTAAAAATCACACCAAAAAGGCTGGATAAATTAGGTCTACTCTGCTAAAGCCTATTTTTTATCTTTGGTCGCTTTAATAAAAAGTGAATGGATCCCCAAAACAATAAAACAGGCTGGATAGATAGGTTTCTTAATATCATTGAAAAGGCTGGAAACGCCCTACCCCACCCGGCAACTTTATTCGCAATATTCGCCCTGCTGGTAGTAGTTCTTTCCTGGGTATTTCAGTCCATGGATCTAACCGTGGTCCATCCCGGAACAGGGGAAACCATAAAAGCGATAAATCTACTTTCTGCTTCAGGATTGCATCTGATCCTGACAAAGATGGTAACCAATTTCACAGGTTTCGCCCCACTAGGAACCGTTCTGGTTGCTATGCTGGGAATTGGTATTGCGGAAAGCAGTGGACTAATTGGAACTGGCCTAAAGCTTTTGGTGCTAAAAGCTCCTGAAAGGTTATTGACCTTTGTTATCGTTTTCGCTGGAATCTTGTCCAATACTGCCAGCGAGGTCGGATATGTTTTATTGGTGCCTTTAGCAGCTATTATCTTTCTGGCAGCTGGAAGGCATCCCATAGCAGGATTGGCAGCTGCCTTCGCGGGAGTATCCGGTGGTTATTCTGCAAACCTATTACTAGGTACGATCGATCCCTTGCTTTCCGATCTTTCTCAGGAAGCGGCTCAGATCATTGACCCAAATTATTTGATCAACCCTACCTGTAATTATTATTTCATGGCCGGGTCTACATTCTTCATTGCAATAGCCGGAACCTGGGTAACCGAAAAACTTGTAGCTCCACGTCTCGGAACCTACCAGGGAGATGAAAAGCCTGAGGAGATCAAGCCTTTGACGGATTTGGAAAGGAGAGGTCTAAGATGGGCCTTGATAGCCATAGTTATTTTAACCGCTTTGGTGCTTTGGGGACTTTTGCCCCAGGATGGTTTCCTAAGAAATCCTGATGATGCTAACATTCTAAAATCTCCATTCTTCAAAGGAATAGTAGCCTTTATCTTCATATCCTCCGGTGTCGCAGGAATCGCATATGGTTTTGGAGCAAAAACCATTAAAAGTGATAACGACGTAATGAACGGCATGGGCAAGTCCATGGAGACACTAGGAATCTATATCGTCCTTGTATTCTTTGCAGCACAGTTCGTAGCCTATTTCAAGTGGACAAATCTTGGACTCATCACGGCTGTAAAAGGAGCTGAAGCCTTGAAAGCATTTATCGATCTAATAGGGGTTGAAAGCCGTATGATCCAAGCCATGTTGGTAATGATCCCTTTCATCCTTGTTGCAGCGATGATCAACCTGGTAATGGGTAGTGCCAGTGCAAAATGGGCAATCATGGCTCCGGTATTTATCCCTATGTTCATGCTTCTTGGATTTAGTCCTGAATTCACTCAGGTGGCTTATAGGATCGGAGATAGTGTCACAAACATCATTTCACCAATGATGTCATACTTTGCTTTGATAGTGGCGTTTATAGAGAAATACGATAAAAAAGCAGGAATAGGAACAGTGATCTCTACCATGATCCCTTATTCATTTGTGTTCCTTATCGTTTGGACCATAATTTTGATCATCTGGATCATTCTTGGTATTCCTATCGGACCTGGAGTTAACCTTTTACTTTGATCAATTGAATTTCCTGGCTCATCAATATCTCTCTCTTGACAGGGAAAAAATCAGGCTGGGAAATTTCCTTGGGGACTTTATCAAGGGTAGCGACCATAAATCGCTGGACCCTGAAATAGCTTTTGGAGTAATTCTTCATCGAAAGATTGACTGGTTGACCGATACCCATGAGCTTTCGGAAAAAGGAAGAGAGGTCTTCAGGCCAAAAATTGGAAAGTACAGTGGTGTAGCCCTGGACCTAAGTTTTGACCATTTTCTAGCAAAGAACTGGAACAGTTATTCTGAGTCTTCCTTGGAGAAATTTAGCCTGCAGACCTACTCGATTCTCAATAAATATCATGATCAACTTCCAGAAAGAGCGAAGATGACCCTGGGTCATATGGAAAGAGGAAACTGGTTATTGGGTTACGAAAGCCTTGAAGGTATTAGTTGGGCTTTTGAAGGATTGTCAAGAAGAACAAAATACCAATCAAATCTGGACCATGGCCCGGAAATCCTGGTCAAAAATTTTGGATTTCTTGAAGAGATCTTTGTCAAGGTCTTTGCTGATACAGTGAAAATGGCAGAAAAAGAATGGAAGGATTATCTCAATAAATGAAAAAATCCAACTACGGGTTCATTCTCAAATTCTAAGCTGTAGAAATAAACACCTGGAGCAATATTTCCTGGATCCCACTCTTCCAGCCCAGGTTCGAATTTGGCTATGAGACCTCCCCACCTGTCATAAATCCTGCCTCCTGCAAACTTCCCAAAAGCACATTCATAATTGGGCAAAGCTCTTAAGTCAAGCCTATCGTTATTCCCATCCCCATTTGGAGTGAGGTAATTCTGGAGTGGCTTGATCTCAAAAGCACCCTCTTTACTTAAGTCTACTTCCAATTCGATTATCAAGCTATCTGAAACATCTCCATTACACTTTTCATCTCTGGCAAGAAATAGTAGTTCAAATCTTTCCTGACCATTAATTCTGCAATCCGGAGTCCAGGTAAAATCTCCCTGAACCTCTCCCTGGCTCCGGGTCGATTCGAATTTCATTCCGAAACCTTGTTCCAGGATTCCTTGGTCAATCAATTCAAGACTTAGAACGTCCTGTAAGTCGAGATCCGAACCGAAAACAGAAAAGCCCATTTCCTGATTTGGCAATGAAGTGGACCCATCAAAGTCGGTACTAATAGTTGGAGTATTATTTTCCGGGAATGCTGGAATTACTCTTACTTGTTGGATGAATTTATTTCCTTTCGGACAGGCTTCATCCTCTACTTCTATTGAAAGGATTAGTTCTACGGAATCCTTTGCTTCAATGCATAAAGGCGTGCATATCTCCGAAGAAGGGTATTCGCCGTTTTCCTTTTGCAGCAAATTGGGAGTAATAGAAAAAGCACTTCCCTGGGCTGAACTTGGATTGACCCCAATGGTTAACTCCTCATTTGGATCAGGGTCCGAAACAAAGATCTGATGGCAAAAATCAGCCGTATCTCTCACGAATATGGTATCAGTTCCAAATACGTAAGGTCGGTCCCATCCTGAAGGTATTAATTGCATGGACGGTGCTTCACTTAACAAGCAGTTTTGTACTACCACTTCAAAGTCCCTTGTCACCTCCCCAGTCTTTATTCCATCTTTAAATTCCTCACAACGTACTGCGAATACGAAGATCCCTTGATTTGCAGGAGCGATTGTCACTTCCCCTGTTCTTGCATTAATTTCCAGGCCAGGATTCCCATTAAATCCCGGAAGCGGCACATAATCCTCCAATAGCGGATAGGGTTTGGGTTGCCCCAGTACTGTTGCTCCGTTACTTTGGGCCTTTCCTTTTCTAGGAATCTGCAGAGAATACAAAAGGGAATCCCCATCGGCATCTGTTGCCGCAGCTGAGAAAAAGGAAACCTCTCCAGGACAAAAATACTCTCTTACCACAGGGTCGAAGACTGGTAAACTATTTCCTGGATAATCTCTCGGACTCGGGAATTCAAGATAGAAAGCCATCCCTTCAAACATAGAATTCGATTGCACATTGTTGATGCCCCCATTTCTACAACAACGCTCCCATGAGGCATAATAACCTGATGGGTCATTATACTGGAATGGGCTCAGCTGAACAACTTGGGAATAACGATAGGCGGAGATTCCGAAAGCCTGGTCTTTGCACTTAGGATTTGCAAATTCTAAAAGCAAAGGATTTGGTTCTCTGAAGAGGAGAAAATCCTCGACAAACTGATCGTTAGAGGTTTTGAATATACTAATTTGGATTTCAGTATCAGCTGGGTCAAGCCCTTTTTCAATGTCATAATATAGGATCAGAGAGATCTTGTAGTCAACGGAATTAAAGCCAGGTGCATGAGTAATAGTAAATTCCCCTCCTGCTATATGAGTTGCCAGCAGGAAATTTCCCTTGCATAATAAAAGGGTCAGGATAAAGAGTTTTAGGAGTTTCATTTTATGAGTTTTACATACCCATTGAAGGAAAATCCGTCAAATTCGATCAAATAATAATAATCGCCGGCAGGAAGGTCTTCCGCTTTCCATGAAAAATCAATCCCGGAAGATCTAAAGACCTCATTTCCCCAGCGATTATAGATGCTGACCTCTTTAAAGATACCCATTTCACACCTCCCCCGAAACGGCATAGGAAGAGTAAATTCATCATTAAGCCCGTCGTTATTTGGGGTAATGACGTTTGGAGGAGGTCTGAAATCTCCTTCTCCAGCAAAGTAATCCTCAATTTGAAGTAAGGTACTAGTTGTATCTGCATTGTTTTCCCGACAGGAATTATCATTTACGGTGAAAAATAAAGTGAATTCGTCTTCCAAAAGATCCTGGCAATCCGGGAAGATGCTCAACACACCATCCGCCCAGCCCTGTCCAGATAAAACTTGAAATTCACTTTGAATGCCAAATCCTTCATTCAATGCTGGATCAAATTGTAAAACCAAATCATCAAGAAGATCATCATCGGTAGCACTAACCCTAATTTGAGTTTCTTCGCCCACCTCTGCCCGGTAGGTCGGAAATTCAACTTCTATTGCAGGCTGAGAATTATTCTCAGGAATTGCCTTCAAATAATACCTTTTTATAGATTGGTTTGGTGTGGGACAAGCATTATCACTAAGGACAATATCAAATTCGAAAAGCTTATCAGCTTCCTGCTGAAAACATCGCGGCCAGCAGAAATCCACAAATAGAGTATCATCCTGGCCTTGTGTATTACCCCCGCTTGGATCAAATACATCTGAACCCAGGTCATTAAAGTTTAAAGGATTAAGGGAAAAGCTCAACTGATCCCAGGTGCTTTGGTCCCAGGCTTCTATTTGGAAACAGAGCTCTCCATTACCATCTGCGATCAATGTATCTCCCTCAAATTTTTCATTAGGACCTAGAAAGAGTTTGAAATTAGGAGATGAATCAATCAGACAATTGGTGACCGGAAGCTGAAAATCTCTTCTGATCTCGCTTATTTGAACTCCAGCCAGATATTCCTTTGCCCGTACCGTAAATGCATACAATCCAGTCAGAGTTGGTGTTCCTGATAAGATCCCTGTGACAGGATCAATCCTCATAGGAGGAGTGCCGGGCATATTAGAATATCCCTGCACAGTCGGATACGGGCCTGGATCAAGGTTCGAAATGGGATACAAATTGGAAGTAAATCCAGCCAGGGGTAAAACAAGATCGTAGCTGATACTGTCACCAATAACGGGAGAGGCAATGGTCGGAATTGAAAACTCCTGACCACGGCAAACATAGTCCCCAAGAACTCTGTCGAACCTTGGGCTGGAATAAAATGGAAAATCTCTTAATGAGGGAAACTCAAGATAAAAAACCATTCCAGTTGTTCCAGGGCTGAATATGTTCGTTACAATGTTATTCCTGCAACACCTTTCCCAACTGATATAATATCCATCTGGAGTGCTAAAATCCTGGATCAGGAAATTTTCATTTGTTTGGTAAATGATCTCCAAGGTCTTTATCGAATCAGCAATGCATTGAGTATTGCTGTATTGAACAGGTCTTACATCGTTTAACGGTACATTTATGGCCTTTACCAGAGTGTTATCGTTTTTCTTATACACTCCAAGGATTATTTCCTCATCGATAAGATTAAATTCTGCATTCGCCTGATCGTAATACATGATCAAGCCAAGCTGATAAGAATTTCCCCTTTGGTAATTAAAGAAGATCTCCCCGCCAACAATGTGGGACGATAGCCCCTGAGAAATGACTCCCAGGAAAATGGCCAATATGTAAACAATGGTTTTCACCTACCTCATCAAATTAACGTACCCCTTTTGCTCAAAGTTGTTGAAAACAATATGGTACATGTATTGACCTTCCGGTAGTTCATCGGGGTTCCAAAGAAAATCAGGATCTGATGTTTGATAGATGAGGTTGCCCCATCTCCCGTAGATAGAGATCTTTTCAAATTCGCAGGGAGCTTTGATCTGCTCAAGACTTAGGTAATCATTAAAACCATCTCCATTTGGAGTGATCACGTTCGGAGGTTCAAGGTCTTTCCATGGATTCTCCCATTCGAATTGAACCAAAATGGAGTCTTCAATTTGCTCACAAGAACCATCCTTTATTCCAAAATACATTTGGAGTGGAGGTTCATAGTTCAGGAGGCCACAGCCGGGTATTCTCCAATCAAAACTCCCCCCTGCTGTTTTATAATTGGAAGCCGTTAAGAAATCCATTTCGAAATCCTCCAATTCGAAACCCACCCCGGAGGCTGTAAGGAAAACCAGATCGCTATCGGCATCAAACCCTACTAATTCAAGATGAATAGAGGTATCAATAGGGTTGATTAAAAAAGAGTAATTATCTATGGAAGGATCATCTGATACATCTTCGATTGTCAATTCAGGGTGCTCATTTTCATAAAGGAATACGGCTTTTACATCAAGGCTATCAACTTGAGGCACACATCCATTATCAAGAACCATGATCCGTAGGAATGCAGAATCCCTTCCAAAAAAATCACAGCCTGGCCGCCAGTTGACATCGCTTATAAGGTTTTGTTGCGCTGTCCTGGGAGAGTAGTCAAATGGACCGGGAGGGATTCCTTCTTTTTCCTCGCCCAGGACCCGAATGAACATTTGCAGGATTTCTCCCTTATTGGAATCAAGGGCCAGGGCCTGGAAATTATAGGTTTGATTGATGTTGGCTTGAATTATTCCATCGCCCAAAGAGGTACTGATTAAAGGTTTCTGTGGTATGTACTCAACCTGAAAAGGAAGAAATAATAGAGAATCGTAATTCGTGCAGATATGATCGAATCCTTTGAAAACCAGAAAAGAAGAATCAACGTCCAGGGCTCTGCAATCCGGGGTCCAGGTGAAAGTTGAGGTTATGGTATCGGTACCACTCACTGAAGGAAAGGTCGCCCCTAAGTAAAATGGATCCCATCCTGACTGAAGTAGTATCAGGTCTATGGAATCATTCACATTGTCTACTGCCGATACCTCAAAAGAGACCTCTTCCCCTACAATGAGTTTCAAGGTATCAGAACCAGTGGTAGAAAAAACACCCGGTACCTGAAATCCGAATCCATCCACCCAGGCATAAAGCCTGATCGTATCTTTTTTGGGTAAAGCACAACCGTCATCGGAAACAATAACCCAAAATTCGTAGGGTTCATTCTCGGTTATGGCACATTTTGAAAAGCAAACCGTAGTGGAAATAGTATCCCTTCCTACTGCGTTAGCATTCTTTTGAGTGGGATAAATAAAACTTGGATCGAAATTCAAGGCAACTGCCTCGATGGTCATTTTTGTGTCAGGATCCGGATCCCAGACATCAACCGTAAAGCATCGATCGGTTTGAGTAATTTGAATCGTGTCACCGTCAGACAAATTTGAGTTTGTCATTGGATCCTCGGCAGCTATTGCAGGTGGATCATTACTGGGACAGTTGATCACGTAGATCTGAAAATCTCTTCTTACCTCTCCGATCTTTGTTCCATTTCTGAACTCTTCGCACTTTACCCCGAAAACGAATAGCCCAGTTTCAGAAGGCTTAACGCTAAGGAAACCGTCTGTAGTAATATTCAAATTCGGATTTCCATTGATCATATTGTTCAAACCATGATTATTGTCCCAGATGACCTCAGGATAAGGACCAGGCAAAGGGGAAGGAAAGATCGGCTGTCCCGGACCAGTGAGTCCTTTCAAAGGGTTAACCATTGAATAGACCAGAGAATCTCCATCAACATCAGTACCCTTGAAATCATAATAAAAGAGATCTCCATTGCAGGCATAGTCACTTACAGGAGGAAACAGTATTGGGGTCGTATTTATGAATTCCTGCCCATTGAGATAAATAGGAGGAATTTCCAGGTAAAATAGTTGTCCTTGTGTTCCTGGTCCGATCAGATTATTGATTACGTTGTTCCTGCAACATCGATCCCAGGCGAGATAATATCCCGCTGGATCAGAATATGTGAATGAATCAAGGGTAACTACTTTACTATAAATTATCCGCTTTGTGTTCAATGCAGGGATAGCACAATCGGGAAAGGAATACTGTACGAAGTCCACCTGGGTTTTAGGAAGGATGAAGGTATCAACCAGGGAATTGAAGGATTTGGCAAAAATTCCAATGTTTACGGAATTATCCTCTGCTCCAGGAAGTCCATTAACTTGATCAAAATAAAGAATCAGTCGAGCATCATAAGTGAATTTGCCAACATGAACGAATTCAAGCTCTCCTCCAACGATATGGGTAGCCTGGGTTCTTGCACTCCAAAAAAGCGAAAGAAGGAAAAGTTGAAAGGCCCAAAAAACATGTTTTGGAACGGAGGAGCAGTTCATTATTACAAATCACGTAAAGAGAATGGAAAATATAACCTCCAAAATGCACGGAAAACGACATTCCGGCTTATATCCACTCTGTCAAAAGATGCTCAAAATAAGTCAAAAAAATACCCCCCAATATGTGGGATATTGGGGGGCTTCAATTAAACTAAACGCAACGATTAAATCAATTGATTTTGACCGTGTCTTTAAGGTTTCCAGTTTTTCCAATTCAAATGTAAAAACAGCTTGCGGGCTTCTTTAACCCCATTTTGGGGGATAAAGAAAAACCCCCCAGTATGCGGTATACCAGGGGGGCTGCTTCCTTGGGGCTGCTCTCTGCCCTACTTCATCACCTTCAATGTCTGGGTAACACTGCGGTTCTGAAATCTCATCTCATAGAAGTAATCGCCGGCCGGCAGATTGTCAGCCGTGAACTGGAACTCCGAATCATCCGACTCAAACACCAGGTTACCCCAACGATTGTAGATCCTCACTGCCTCAAATCCACATCGCTGACTTGGCTTAATGATCTCCAATCTGTCATTTACTCCATCTCCATTGGCTGTAATAATGTTCGGGAAGATCAGCTCTGTCTCAGGCTCTACCTCCAGAGCGATCGAATCACTCAACAGATTACAACTCTTATCCTTCACCGTGAAGTGAATCGTCAAGGCCTGTGCATTCCTGTCCTCGCAGGCAGGATCCCAGAAAAAGGGAACCGAATCCAGTTGAGGAACATACAATGGCGGAAGCTTCTCATCCAACTCCATACCCTTCTCCTCAAAGTCAAAGCCATCCGGGGCTACTGCCATCTGTACTTCATCCACTTCGAACTCAAAGGCCTCAATCTCCGTCGAGTCCCTGTCGATAGCATATACTGTAAAGGCCAGATCCTCTTCCCTGAACGAAATCGACACATCGTTGCCGTTCCTCGGGATCACGTTGCCCTCTACATCCACTACCGTTAACTCCGGATTGATACCATCATGAATCTCAATGGTCAGTAAAGTCGAATCCTTGGCATACAAACAGCTCGAGTCGGTAACCATCACCCACAACTGCAAGGGGTTGTTGCCAAACTCCTCATAAGCATCGCAATTGATCTCCCTGTTGTACCAGGTGAATGAAGAGTTCATCACAGAGTCACCAAAGTTATTCTGGGTCCTACCCGTACTGATGCCCAGATCCAATAGGAAACTTCGTGTCTGGATCTCATCCAGATCCTCATACAGGTAGAAGATATGTACTTTATCACGATCCGGATCCGAACTCTCGTAATCGAATACTAGTCGCTCTCCTACCCGTTTCCTGAACACCTGGTCCTTGGGTAAGACCAGCTCTTCTGTGGTATCAGGGTGCGAACCTACCGTTCCAACGATGGATGGAGGTGCATTATCCTCGATGATGTTAAAGACCATTGGCTTAACAATCACATTGTCCGAACAATACCTATCGATCGTGATCAAATTCACCGTGCCTCCGCCGGCAGCAAAAAACTGACAGTCCGGGGTCCAGCGGAAGGTGGCCATAAGCGTATCCTTACCCTTGAGCGTATCGCTTTCCAGATCATTATAAAATTCCATCCCAGCATCCACATAACTGAAGCCTTCTCCTTCGATCCTTTGGTACAGGGTATCGAAAGTTGAGTCGATGGTCATCATATCAAACTCAATGGTCCAGTTGGGACGAATGTCGAAATACAGTGTATCCGGGTTGCTGAAATCATAAAAATCCGTGTTATACCTCACCTCGGTGGGTTCGGTAACAGCAGGCGCATTTGGGATCGCATCAACGAAAAAGAACCAGCTGGTTGAATCAGGTGCAGGCAAAGGGCAATGTCCTTTGGCCGTTACGATCCTAAGCTCATAAGGAACAGGGCCTGAGGAGGCGCATGGTCCGAATTCAACACTTATTTCCACCGTATCAAACTGGGAGGTGAAGGAGTGTTGAGCAGGATTCAACTCAACTAAAGAGTCAGCAAAGTTTACTGCTTTTACAGAGAAAAATGCATTTTGTCCTACCGGATCCAATGGATCAAAATTTGAATCCCATATCTTAAAGGAAGCAGAACGCTTGGATGAAATGCCCGGAATAAAAAGTGTATCGCCAGGGCCTAGAACCGTTCCAAGAGAATCCTGACCAAATGGTCCATTTAAAAAGGTTGGTGGAGGACAATTATTTACAATTGGCATTTGATAATCCCGATAGACAGAACCAATTAGTTCCTTTATTCCATCTCCATTGATATCTCGAAATTCTCTACACCAAACTCCAAACAGATGGTTTCCTGGGATCCTGGGAGTCACCCTAAGCTGACCGGTATTTACATCAACCTGCAATCTGTCAACAGCGGGGTCCGGAGGGCCCGACCAGCCATGAATTGCATCATTGGCATTATAGGTAGTGTTCCATGCAATTGCCGGTACCATCGTGGCAGGAGCAGCATAGGGAGAATGAAGAGGGTCAACGGTCCCAGGGGCAAGATTTGCTCCGTTTGCAAAGGGAGTGTACATGACATACGAAAGAGAATCTCCATCAGGGTCGACTCCTCCAAAATCAACATAGAAGAGCTGAGATGTACATCCATATTCTGAAATTGGGGTGAATAATTGGGGAGTACTATTTATGATTTGGGTACCAGCTTGGTCCACCACTGGAGGAAATAAGGTCATCGTAGTTGCCCACTCGTTCGCTCCTCCATTAGCGATCATATTATTCCGACAACAATCGGTCCACCTAAATATATATCCTGACGGATGATTGAAAGTAGTGGGGCTCAAAGTCACAGTATCCGCGTAAAAGTGGTCTTCTATCGTGATGATTTGATTTTGACATCCTGGGACGTTTGGCTGAACTACAGATTGTGAGAGTCTGGGCAGGGTCCAATTCCCAACTTGTGGAGGGGTTCCTGTTCCATTTCCTCTACGGAAGGCTCCAATATCAATTGAGTTTGGCAGGGCAATCCCAATTTGATCTCTATAAATATTCATCCTTAACTCATATTCAAAATTTTGAATATGAGTAATGATGATCTCACCGCCTACGATGTGAGAAGCTTTTGATGTGAGACAAAAAATAAAAAATGAAAGGATCAGAAAAAGTGCTTGTTTTCTCATAAGGTTAATAATGATTTTCAGTTTTTCTGATACCAAGCTAGAGCAATAAAAAAGGCTGTTTTAACCCCATTTTGGGGGAAAAGAAAAACCCCCCCAGTATGCGGTATACCAGGGGGGCTGTTTCCTTGGGGCTGCTCTCTGCCCTACTTCATCACCTTCAATGTCTGGGTAACACTGCGGTTCTGAAATCTCATCTCATAGAAGTAATCGCCGGCCGGCAGATTGTCAGCCGTGAACTGGAACTCCGAATCATCCGACTCAAACACCAGGTTACCCCAACGATTGTAGATCCTCACTGCCTCAAATCCACATCGCTGACTTGGCTTAATGATCTCCAATCTGTCATTTACTCCATCTCCATTGGCTGTAATAATGTTCGGGAAGATCAGCTCTGTCTCAGGCTCTACCTCCAGAGCGATCGAATCACTCAACAGATTACAACTCTTATCCTTCACCGTGAAGTGAATCGTCAAGGCCTGTGCATTCCTGTCCTCGCAGGCAGGATCCCAGAAAAAGGGAACCGAATCCAGTTGAGGAACATACAATGGCGGAAGCTTCTCATCCAACTCCATACCCTTCTCCTCAAAGTCAAAGCCATCCGGGGCTACTGCCATCTGTACTTCATCCACTTCGAACTCAAAGGCCTCAATCTCCGTCGAGTCCCTGTCGATAGCATATACTGTAAAGGCCAGATCCTCTTCCCTGAACGAAATCGACACATCGTTGCCGTTCCTCGGGATCACGTTGCCCTCTACATCCACTACCGTTAACTCCGGATTGATACCATCATGAATCTCAATGGTCAGTAAAGTCGAATCCTTGGCATACAAACAGCTCGAGTCGGTAACCATCACCCACAACTGCAAGGGGTTGTTGCCAAACTCCTCATAAGCATCGCAATTGATCTCCCTGTTGTACCAGGTGAATGAAGAGTTCATCACAGAGTCACCAAAGTTATTCTGGGTCCTACCCGTACTGATGCCCAGATCCAATAGGAAACTTCGTGTCTGGATCTCATCCAGATCCTCATACAGGTAGAAGATATGTACTTTATCACGATCCGGATCCGAACTCTCGTAATCGAATACTAGTCGCTCTCCTACCCGTTTCCTGAACACCTGGTCCTTGGGTAAGACCAGCTCTTCTGTGGTATCAGGGTGCGAACCTACCGTTCCAACGATGGATGGAGGTGCATTATCCTCGATGATGTTAAAGACCATTGGCTTAACAATCACATTGTCCGAACAATACCTATCGATCGTGATCAAATTCACCGTGCCTCCGCCGGCAGCAAAAAACTGACAGTCCGGGGTCCAGCGGAAGGTGGCCATAAGCGTATCCTTACCCTTGAGCGTATCGCTTTCCAGATCATTATAAAATTCCATCCCAGCATCCACATAACTGAAGCCTTCTCCTTCGATCCTTTGGTACAGGGTATCGAAAGTTGAGTCGATGGTCATCATATCAAACTCAATGGTCCAGTTGGGACGAATGTCGAAATACAGTGTATCCGGGTTGCTGAAATCATAAAAATCCGTGTTATACCTCACCTCGGTGGGTTCGGTAACAGCAGGCGCATTTGGGATCGCATCAACGAAAAAGAACCAGCTGGTTGAATCAGGGAATGGGAGCGGGCAGTGACCTTTGGCCGTTACGATCCTAAGCTCATAAGGAACAGGGCCTGAGGAGGCGCATGGTCCGAATTCAACACTTATTTCCACCGTATCAAACTGGGAGGTGAAGGAGTGTTGAGCAGGATTCAACTCAACTAAAGAGTCAGCAAAGTTTACTGCTTTTACAGAGAAAAATGCATTTTGTCCTACCGGATCCAATGGATCAAAATTTGAATCCCATATCTTAAAGGAAGCAGAACGCTTGGATGAAATGCCCGGAATAAAAAGTGTATCGCCAGGGCCTAGAACCGTTCCAAGAGAATCCTGACCAAACGGTCCATCCAAAGTATCAGGCGGAGGACAGTTGTTAACGATTGGCATTTGGTAATCTCTGTATACCGAGCCCACCAATTCTTTTACTCCATCTCCATTAATATCTCTAAATTCCCTACACCACATTCCAAAAAGGTGGTTTCCTGGGATCCTGGGAGTTACCCTAAGCTGGCCGGAATTTACATCAACCTGCAATCTGTCAACAGCCGGGTCCGGAGGGCCCGACCAGCCATGAATTGCATCATTGGCATTATAGGTAGGGTTCCATGCAATGGCTCCGATCATGGTACTTGGAGCTGCATAAGGAGAATGAAGAGGGTCAACAATACCAGGTGTCAAGGCTCCGTCTTCAAAGGGTGTATACATTACATAGGCCAAAGAATCTCCATCAGGGTCGACTCCTCCAAAATCAACATAGAAGAGCTGAGATGTACATCCGTATTCTGAAATTGGAGGAAACAATTGGGGAGTACTATTTATGATTTGAGTACCAGCTTGGTCCACCACTGGAGGAAAAAGAGTCATGGTCGTAGCTCCACCGTTAGCTCCCCCATTCGAAATATTAGCGTTTCTACAGCAGGATTGCCAAATAAAAAGATAACCCGACGGATGATTGAAAGTAGTAGGGCTCAAGGTTACCGTATCCGCATAATAATGTCTTTCAATAGTAATAATGGAGTTTTGACAACCAGGGGTCTGAGGAGGTACCACCGAGTCAGCAAGTCTTGGTAAAGTCCATGTTCCAACTTGTTGTGGAGCACCGGTTCCATTTCCTCTTCTGTAAGCAGTAATTTGAGCTGTATTTGGAAGACCAATCCCCACTTGATCCCTATAAATATTCATTCTTAACTCGTATTCAAAGTTTTGAATATGCGTGATCAGAATCTCACCGCCTACGATGTGAGATCCAAAGGCTGAAATGTCACACAGGAGAAAAGAAAGAAAGGAAAGGAGTAAAACCTTTTTCATAATCGACTCTTTAAATAGTAATAGATTTCAGTTTTTCAATTTTTAGTATGGCAAAGCTGGTAAAAATTCAGAATCAATCTATAATTAAAAACAAAAACCCCCCATAATGGGGTAAAGCAAATTCCGTTTATTGAAGTTTAAAACCAACTAAATGCAAAAAAACTAATAAATCATCAATATTTAATAAAAAATCGATGTTATATGACGTAATGAAAACAATGAATAAAAACTTTTGAAAAACCCATTTCTTTGAGCCCCCATTGGAGACGAGCAGTTTTTAGAGTTTTCCAGAATTAGTTTATGATCAGGTGAAAAAAGAAATCAAAAACCTCGAAATAATCGACTTTGCGGCCGAGGGTAATGGCATAGGCAAAGTGGATGGAAAAGCCTTTTTTGCGCCGTATACGGCACCTGGAGATGTAGTAGATCTTAGGATTGTAAGAAAAAAGAAATCATACCTTTTAGGAAGGGTCACTAAATACAGGAAATTCGGAGATGTAAGAACTCGTCCCTTTTGCGATCATTTTGGACTGTGTGGTGGCTGTCAATGGCAACATGTCCCCTACAAGGAGCAACTAAAGTTTAAAGATCAACAAGTCAAGGACCAGCTTGAAAGAATTGGCGAAGTCAATGTCAAAACCATCAAACCCATTCAGCCTTCCCCTCTTCAGGTCAATTACCGGAACAAAATGGAATTCAGCTTCTCAGATTCAAGATGGTTAGATCAAAGCGAAATTGACTCTGGCCATAAGCTTCAAAGAAGTGGCTTGGGATTTCACCTTCCCGGAAGATTCGATAAAATTTTGGACTTAAAAACCTGCCACCTTCAAGACGATTTGGGAAATCAGATTCGGAATTGGGTTAAGGAATTTGCGATAGGATCAGGAAAGGCATTTTACAACCAGAGGAATCATAGTGGATATTGGAGAACCCTTATGATGCGAAACACCTCGCAAAACCAGTGGATGGTTTTACTTCAGGTCACAGAGGAGAATAAAAAACTAATCGCCCAATTTTCCCAGGAGCTTAATGAAAGATTTCCAGAGGTTATTTCATTCCAATATGCGATCAACAAGAAAAAAAATGACTCGATTTATGACCTTGAGATACAACCAGGGTTTGGACCTGATCATATTCTTGAAACTCTGGGTCATATTAAGTTCAAGATCGGAGCAAAATCATTCTTCCAAACAAATTTTGAACAGGCAAAGAACATTTACGATAAAGTGGATGAACTAGCTGGTCTTCAGGGAGAAGAGCTTGTCTGGGATCTTTATTGCGGAGTGGGGTCGATTGGCTTATACATAGCCAAAAATTGCAAGGAGGTTATCGGTATTGAAACGGTGGAGAGGGCAGTTATCGACGCAAAAAATAACGCAGCCCTAAACTCAATTAAAAATGCCAAATTCATCCATTCGGACAGCAAAGAGATTTTCAAGGGCCAGAATAAGATTCTTAGCAAAAAGCCAGACCTTGTGATTCTGGATCCGCCAAGAGAAGGATTGCATACTGATGTGGTACAGGGTCTTTTAGAACTTGAGCCAGAAAGGATCATCTATGTTAGCTGTAAACCAAGCACTCAGGCAAGAGATCTTAAGGAGCTGAAGAGAAAGTATAATGTGGAGTTTTCGCAATCCTTTGATATGTTTCCCCATACCCACCACGTGGAATGCGCGGTTTTACTGGAGTTAAGGAAGTAAATGGGAAATTTTGCTAAAAACTGGGAATTCCGGTTTAAGGTTGCTCTCTTGGGTGTTTTCTTTCTCATTTTTTCCAAGTCTTTCCCATTGACTCCATTCTAAACAGGTCTCTATTCTAATTGGAGCTATTTGCATTTGATCAATTATTTCCTCCGGCTAGAAGCCATTGCCTTCACTTTCTTGATGGACTCATCCTTTTGAAATTGCTGATATTCTTTAGAACCAGCAGCATACATAGCTACCCGACCATTTTCATCACTATGTATTCCCCAACCAAATCTCTTTGTCAAGGGAGATGATCTGAAGCAAGCCTGCCCCTTAGAAAAAAATATGTCTCTTGCCTCATTCCATTCACCTTCAGGTATCTCATTTCTAATAGCATGAACTTTAAAAAAAACATCGTCTGAGGTGAATTTGTAAGGATGGTCATAGAGCATATCAAACTGATAGTTGGCGATAATTTTTTTGTCCTCTTTTACCGGTGGTACCATGCCTACTTCAGTTGGAGAATCCTCGGCAATTTCAATAAAGGTGTTGACGTAATTGGTTGTATGGGTTTTCATAACAAAGCTTAATTGTCAAATGTAGAGTTGCCGGCGACAACCTCATATCTCTCAAAAGCGATTTTTGGCCACTTTTGCTCTTTTCTTCAAAAATTCAGGTGGTCTTATTGAGGTATTTCCAAGTTGAATTCTCAGTAAAAGATACAAACCAACTTTTCTTTGATAATTCCTTGTCCGAGAGAGATGCTCAGATAGTAAAAAACAACTATTTAGAGCAATGGGTAAGACTTTTAGCCAAACAAATATATCATATGGACTGTGTGATTTTACCTGAATCACGGAATTCGGAGAAAAAACCGGAAGAACTCACTTGAAAGTACTGCGGCTAACGGGTTTCTCGCTTTGCTCCCAGCGCATCAAATACCCCGTTATCCAAAAATGTTTCTTCCCTTTAGTACAGATCGGCAACCCATTTTAAGGATTACAGAAACAACATTTCCAAAAGGTTGGTGGACAAGTTGATGAGATTATGAAGTATCAGTGCGAAAAGTATGCTTTGGCTCCTCACCATAACCCAACCAAGTATATAGCCAAGTATACCAGTAATGATAAATGCGTCAGCGGCGAAACCCATGTTCCAGTTTTCAAAATAGAAGGAGTGCCCCAATGCAAAAATGATGGTGGTAAACCAGACCGCAGGATGCCCAAACCGAAAATGCCTTTGCTTCATCAATGGAAGAAGGAGCATCAACATCAAAGCTCTCCATAATTCCTCATCGATACCTGGCATAGTAGCTTGGTAAAGAAGTTTCTCAATGTCCAAAACCTTGCTCTGGGAAAAAGCAAAAGTGAGCAAGCACATAGCAATCAACGTGATCCCTCCAACCAAAATGACCCTTCTGAATGAAGTCCAATCAGGACCTGATTTGATGAAATCAAAATCCCTGAGATCTCTTTTACAGAACACATAAAACCCTATTGAAAAGGCCGTGGCGAGTAACTTGCCTGACCAATTCATCGAACTCCCGGGAATCCAGAATGCGGAATACTGAATTGGCAAAAAGATTAGGAGTACGTAGACCAACTGATAAATCGCAAGGAGTACCAAAACCCGTATTGTATCGACTTTGTCCTTTTTAAAAAAGAGTACCAGGGGTAGAGCAAGAACCAGAGCGAGCAGTGAGGGAGTAATGTGTTGTAGCATATTTTTTGGAATTTGAGTTCCTTGACCATACTGCAACTCCCTCGGCTAAGGAAATCACAGTCGTCTAAAAAACATGTTAAAGGACGCAAATCAGCCAATGAAGAAGGCCATGCTTTCTTCCTAACTTGGTGTCAAAAATCGTTTTGACACTTAATAAAGTATCCTTGAAGAGGTGAATTCGGATCTGGACAGTTTACTGAGAGGCATTCAACTGTTGCTTGGGACGCAACTCATCGCAGTAGCCATACTGTATTGGATCGCCCGCGTGAATGTGACAAAAGTGTGGCTGTCTATCCTATGTCTCATACATGGCCTTTGGTTCTTCAAACATGTTTTTGTCGGTAGTTGGGAACACAGCCTCCCATTATTTCTATTGATAGGTCCTGGTAAACCCATTTTCGTCGGATCGATTTTACTTTTTTATTACCAGACACTAGGAAACAGCTTCGACGGAAAGAAACTACTGCCGCACCTATTGATCCCTGGGATTTATTACATGACATTGATTGTGATGCGGCACTTTATGGTCCAATATATTCCCCGAGACTGGGATCTCTTTATCTCAACCGGCTTCTCGCTTTGGGCTTTGATCATATTCTGGTATTACTTTCTGATCACCAGAAAAGAACTCATTCGTCGGACTAGCAGGGTATTGATCAGGAAAGCATATTTAAGGGTCAGAGTTCTTTTCTATTCGCTCTATTTTTTCCTGTTGCAAATTCCTATTTGGGATATACTTTTTGGGTTGAGCAAGTATGATCTGTTTCCGGAAAGTTTGTATTGGCCGGATGTGGTTGGCGTTGAATATTTGGTGCAATTAGGTTACTATTCCTCACATACCTACATCCACATTCTTGGATATTTCGTCTTCATATACTCGGCAATTGAACTCCCCTATCTCAAAAAATATCTTCTACCGAAGCAAACTATGATCAAGGAAAGCATCCTTAAAAATCGTGAGAAGCTGGATATAGAGATAAAAAGGGTTTTTTATGAAAACAAAGCCTACAAAAATCCTGATCTGACCATTGATTCCTGTGCATCGATCCTTAAGATCACGAGAAATGAACTGGCTGAATATCTTCAGCTCACACGAAAAGTCACTTTCAAAGATTTTGTCAATCAGTTGAGAATAGATGAGATAAAGCACCTGATGGCTGACAAGGAATTTGCCAAATATGATCTGGTAGGCATTGCCATGGAATGCGGGTTTGGATCCAAATCAACATTTCACAGGGTTTTTAAAGAAAAGGAAGGAATGACTCCCAAAGAATATAAAATGAGACAGAACGCTGAAAATCAGGTAGCTATATAGCTTCTTGAATATCCTTAAACGAATAGCAGGCATACCAAAATTGAATCTCTGAACTTTTGTTCTGAAAGGAGTTGAGTTAAAAACAGGGCTTTTACTTTCCAAAAACCCAAAGTGACATACATTTTTTAATGCTATTGAGTAAAATTCGAGAATACTAACCAATTTAGTAGTTACTAAAATAATTAGTATTGAACTCGATCTTACACCTGGACTTGGATACGTTTTTTGTATCTGTTGAGCGACGTAAAAATCCAAAATTAAACGATAAACCCGTCCTCATCGGAGGTACCAGCGATCGCGGAGTAGTGGCTTCATGCAGCTACGAAGCCCGCCAATTTGGTATTCACTCTGCCATGCCGATCAAAATGGCCAAAGCACTTTGTCCTGAGGCCATCATTATGAAAGGAAATTCGGCGGATTATTCCAAAGCTTCGCAGGAAGTGACAGATATTATCCAAGAATCTGTTCCTGTACTGGAGAAAACATCTGTCGATGAGTTTTATGCTGACCTCACAGGAATGGATAAGTTCTTTGGATGCTTCAAAATGGCTTCTGAACTGCGTAGTAAAGTCATTCATGAAACAGGGCTGCCGATTTCATTTGGTTTATCAGAAAACAAAACCGTATCCAAAATCGCGACGGGTGAAGCCAAGCCCAATAATCAATTATTGATCGATTACGGAAAAGAAAAAACTTTTCTTGCCCCGTTATCCGTCAAGAAGATTCCTATGGTAGGCAGTAAAACCCATCAAAAGTTGGTCAGCCTTGGTGTGCGTAAAATCCAAACTATTCAGGAGATGCCCGTCGATTTGATGGAAAGGGCCTTTGGAAAAAATGGCGTAGTGATTTGGAAAAAAGCCAATGGTATTGACCACTCCATAGTGGTTCCGCATACGGAAAGAAAATCCATTTCTACCGAACGAACATTTGACAGAGACACCATTGATATCGATAAGCTAAAGACCCTGCTCATTGCTATGACGGAAAACCTGGCCTTCCAGTTAAGAAGAGGTCGGAAACTGTGTGCTTGTATTACTGTCAAGATCCGCTATTCAGACTTTAACACCTATACACTTCAGCACAAAATACCTTATACATCAGCAGATTATACCTTGATCCCAAAGGCATTGGAGCTTTTTGACAATTTATACGATAAACGCTTGCTCATACGGCTGATCGGTGTTCGCCTCAGTGACATTCTGGATGGACGCTATCAAATGGATTTATTTAATAGTCAGACAGAACTGCTTAACCTATACGATGCCATGGATCATATTCGTGATAAGTATGGCGATCGCTCCGTAATGCTGGCAGCTGGCATGGGAGCAAAGAGCATCTCCCGTTGGAATCCCTTCACTGGAGAACCTCCACCACTCCTGGCCAATCGAAGACGGTAATGCTCAATACCCATTCCTATTTCAGCTTTAAATATGGACTGCTATCGATCAAAGAATTAGTTAAATGGGGCAAAAAACATCGTTATAAAAGCCTTGCACTCACTGATATTAACAGTACTGCCGGCTGTCTGGATTTTATTCGAAGGGCTAAGAAGGCAGGCATAAAGCCTATTATAGGAATCGATTTTAGAAATGGAGCAAAACAGCAGTTCACAGGTATTGCTCGAAACAATAATGGGTTTTATCAACTCAATAGTCACTTATCAAAGTATCTACATACCCAAACTCCCATACCAGCAGATATTGATGAGATATCGGATTGCTTCATTCTTTTTCCACTCGATAACATTCCCAAAAGACCACTTAAAGAGTATGAGTACATCGCCATCAAGCCCTATGAAACCAAAAAGTGGGTTTTAAAGTCACTCCCCCAAGAGAAAATCATTGCCTGTCCAGTTTTCACCCTACCAAGCCAGGAAAGCTATGAGCTCCATTGTGTACTCAGAGCCATTGAACTCAATACACTGGCCAGCAAACTGGAGCCTTCTGATACCGGAAAACAGGAGGATATTTTTCTAAATAAGCAAGAGTTGATCAATGCGTATAAGGAACTCCCCTCAATGCTGGAAAATTTAAAATATGTGATAAAGAGCTGCCAAATTGATTTTGAGTTTGCTCCAAAAGCTCAATCGCAAAACCTCCGTAATTGGACCAATTCCTCGAAAAAGGACTATCAAAAGGTCCGGCAGCTTTGCTTAGAGGGCTTGGTCTATCGCTATGGAAAAAACCCCTCATTCAAAATTCGAAGGCGCATCGTGACAGAATTGTATACCATTCAAAAAATGGGATTCATGTCTTATTTTTTGATCAGCTGGGATATGGTAAAATACGCCCGCAGCAAAGGCTATTACTATGTAGGCCGGGGAAGCGGTGCGAACAGTATTATTGCCTATTTGTTGAGGATTACTGATGTGGATCCAATTGAGCTGGATCTTTATTTTGAGCGATTTATCAATCTTTTTAGAAAGAATCCTCCTGATTTCGACATTGATTTTTCATCTTCAGATAGAGACGATGTGACCCGATACTTATTCGAAAAGTATAAACACACAGCTCTACTAGCTACACACAGTACATTCCAGGCCAAATCGATCGTCAGAGAAGTTGGAAAAGTATTCGGAATTCCTCCTCATGAGATTGAAAAATTGCAAAGAAATGCAGGTAAGAACCCGGAAGACCGCCAGTTTGATTACCATTCCCTGGTTATTTTAAACTACGGTTTAAAGCTCCAAAATTTTCCCAGTCATTTGAGTATTCATGCTGGGGGCATCCTCATCTCTGACAAACCGATTCATTACTTTACAGCCACTTCCTTGCCACCTAAGGGTTATCCCATTACACACTTTGATATGCACATGGCTGAGGATATCGGGTTATATAAGTTCGACATACTAGCGCAGCGAGGTTTAGGAAAAATTAAAGACGCTCTGGTCATTATTAAACAAAATAGGCCGGAGTCTCCCGATATTGATATTCACAATGCTAAACCATTTTTTGAAGACCCCCTGATCCAGAACAACTTACAAAAAGCAAAGGCTATTGGTTGCTTTTACGTAGAGTCGCCTGCGATGCGAATGTTATTGACAAAGCTTAGAGCCAAAGAGTATATGACGCTGGTGGCCGCGAGTTCTGTGATTCGGCCGGGTGTGGCCCAATCAGGTATGATGAGGCAATACATATTGAGGTATCGTGTTCCAGAGAAACGAAAAGAAGCCCATCCCACTTTGTTGGAAATCATGCCTGATACTTATGGTGTCATGGTCTATCAGGAAGATGTGATCAAAGTAGCTCATTATTTTGCTGGGTTGACCTTAGCGGAATCCGACGTGCTAAGAAGAGGTATGTCAGGAAAGTATCGCTCCCGGGAAGAATTTCAGAAAGTGAAAACCAAATTTTTCAGGAACTGCAAGGAAAAAGGATACTCACAGCACCTAAGTAAGGACGTCTGGCGACAAATTGAAAGCTTTGCTGGTTACGCTTTTGCCAAAGGGCACTCGGCTTCATATGCCATCGAAAGCTATCAAAGCTTATTCCTGAAATCTCACTACCCATTGGAATTCATGGTGGCAGTGATCAATAATGGTGGTGGCTTCTATAGCAAAGAATTCTATATTCATGAAGCCAGAATGCAGGGTGCTGTAATAGAGCCGCCCTGCATCAATAGAAGTCAGAAGCGTACTATCATCCGAGGCAAAGTGATCTATCTGGGACTGGATCTAATAAAAGACCTGGAAAGTCATGTTATCAAGGAAACGATTGCTGAAAGAGATAAAAATGGCCCCTTTCACTCTTTGGACCAATACACCAAAAGGGTAAGTATATCCCTTGAACAATTGTCACAATTAATTCGGATTGATGCTTTTCGCTTTACGGGTGAAAGCAAAAAGAACCTACTTTGGAGAGCTCATTTTCTATTGGGTAATAAAGGTAAGAGCAGCACAAAACCAGCTCTTTTTGATCCTCCAGTCAAGAATTATTCCTTACCGGCCGTTGAGCATGATAAGATCGAAGATATTTATGATCAAATGGAACTGCTTGGTTTTCCTTTGATCAGTCCGTTTCAATTGCTCAGCACCTCGCCTGACAACTCCATAAAAGCACAAGAGTTCCCGAACTATCTTAACAAAAGAATCAGAACACACGGGTATCTTATTACCGCTAAAAAAACAACTACATCACAAAGGCAAGACATGCATTTTGGCAACTTTCTGGATGAAGATGGAGAGTTTATAGATACCGTTCATTTTCCACCGGTGTCAAAAAAATATCCTTTTCGAGGTAAGGGTATTTACCAGTTAGAGGGAAAAGTTGTTGAAGAATTTGATGCAATCAGTATAGAAGTTGATTACATGAAACGCCTGGATTATAAGTCCATCGAAGTTTGAATGGATTTGGACAGCTTTATATAAACCTTTGTCTCAATCTGATACTCGATCTCATGACATTATCTTTGCAATAACTTAGTTAGGTTGGTCTTATCACTTCATATATTTTGTTTGCAGTTAAAAAGATAGTTAGCCCTTTCCTTCCCTCATTGGGAGAAAGACAAATTTCTCAAATGGAAAATATCGTTCTTATCAAATCTGGATTTTAATGGAAAACAGCCCTGAATTAGATGGAAAGTACCTGGGTACCATCACGATTGATTTTGTAAAGATTGCAAGCCTATTGAAAGAAGCATCCTATCAATTAAAAGCACGAAAGATTTCTGATTTTCCAATCTTTCCGATAAGCAAGGAAGCTTCACCCATAGGACAGTTATTGATCAGCTCAGATGAAAGAGATCTGTCCTGGAATATATTTTTCAGTTTTTTCGAAGATTTCCAAGCTAAGGGCCTAATACAACAGGAAAAGACAAAAGTGTTTTTGGAGAATTACAAAGACCCTTCTGAATACTGTTGTCTGTTCGTTATGGATGAAGAGTTCAACAACTTCGTTTACATCCCTTACCCAGAGGAAGAAGATTAAGATTCAAAATGATTCCAACCCTGGGCGGTCAGGGCTTCCCTGGAACCGGAACGGTAAACCATTTCTGCACCTTCTCCCTTTTCAACATAGCCAATTGCTGTAATTGAAGGATTGTTCCGGATCTTTTCAAATTCTTCAAGGCTTACGGTAAATAACAACTCATAATCCTCTCCCCCATTCAAACTAACAACTGTTGGATCAAGATTGAAGTCAATGCTAGCCTCCCTGGTCTCTTCGGCAATGGGGATCTTCTCCTCATACACGATCAATTTCATTTTCGATTGACTGGAAAGGTGCAGCAATTCTGAAGCTAACCCATCGGAAATATCGATCATGGAACTGGGGGTGATTTTCATTTCCTTAAAAAAATGAACCAGATCAGTTCTGGCCTCAGGGCGTAATTGTCTACCCACCACATAGGCAAACTCTTCAAGGTCTGGTTGCATCTCCGGGTTGGATTCAAACTCTTTCTTTTCCCTTTCTAGAATATGCATGCCCATATATGCACCGCCCAGGTCACCACTAACGCAAATAACATCTTTTTCTTTTGCTGCAGATCTGGTGGATATCTCCTTCTTTTTACCGTAACCAATAACAGTAATATTAGCAAAAAGACCCTTCAAGGATCCCGTTGTATCCCCTCCGATCACCTCAACGCCATAAGTATCACATGCTTGCTGTATCCCCTTGTAGATCTCTTCAATCGCCTCAACTGAGAACTTGCTTGAAATCCCAAGAGATATGGTAAGGTATTTTGGAATGCAGTTCATAGCAGCGATATCGGAAATATTAACTGAGGCCATCTTGAATCCTAAATGCATTAGGGGCATATATGAAAGGTCGAAATGAACCCCTTCAACCAGGGAGTCCGAAGAGATTACCTGGACATTTTCTTTATCCAATTCAATAACAGCAGCATCGTCTCCTATCCCTGTAATCACAGCTGGGTCTGAAGATTGCAGATGGCTTGTAACCCTATTGATCAGCCCAAATTCTCCCAGAGATTCAATTTTCGTTTGCTTGATCTCAGACATTTTCATTTCTCTTTTTCCTGGCAAAGCTCCACAAGTATCCCGCCGGTGCTTTTGGGGTGTAGAAAAGCTACAAGTTTATTATCTGCTCCTTCTTTTGGTTCAGAGTTTATCATTTGAAATCCGGCTTCCTCCAGCCTACTGATCTCTTCATTAATATCATCAACATCAAAGGCAATATGATGCATGCCTTCTCCTCTTTTAGCAATGAATTTTGAGATTGCGGAATCATTATTCAGGGATTCCAATAATTCGATCTTTGACTCTCCTATTTGATAGAAATGAGTGTTTACCCCCTCACTTTCAACCGTTTCAGTTTTATACCCTTCCTTGTAAAATAAAATGTCAAAAAGGGATTTAGCTTTTGCCATATCTGAAACTGCCACACCTATGTGCTCAATTTTATTCATGAAAAGAAACAGATTTAATAATTTTCGCGTTCAAAGCTAACAAGCTATAAGTTAATACGATTAATCATGGCGATTGACCTGGATTTAAATGTTGAAATAGCCGGTCTTCAGAAGGAGATCAAAAGCTACCTGGGCCTTAGGTCTGAGAACCTTATTTTCGATTACAGAGAAAAAGAACTTCAAACCGAATTGTTCCTGATCACTGTAAACCCAAAGCATAATCAATCTTTCCTATTTCATAAGGAAGTAGGAATCGATAAGATAGATGCCTTAAAGCGTATGTTCAATTATGTGAGAGAGAAGAAGCAAAAGGAGAACAGTTATACGATACAGTGGGTTGCCGATGGTGAAAGTGAACTTCATACTAGTTATTTTCGCGCTAACAACATTTACGATGCCCTTGATAAGCTTTATTATGGAAGGGATATGAACACTATAAGTGTTTTTAGTGTTGTACTTAATCCGGTATCTTAATTTGTTAGAATGATTCAGGTAACAGACATAGCAAAGGAAAAAATAGGGGAATTAAGAGAAAACGAAGGTTTCTCGCCTCAATCCAACCTTAGGGTTTCTGTAAAGGGTGGAGGCTGTTCCGGGCTTATGTATGATCTAAGTTTTGATGAAAGCAGCAAGGAGGAGGACGAAATCTTTGAAGATAAAGGCGTGAAAATCCTAGTGGACAAAAGGAGCCTTCTTTACTTACTTGGAACTACTCTTGATTTCTCTGATGGATTGAACGGAAAAGGATTTCAGTTCATTAATCCGAATGCATCCAGAACCTGTGGGTGCGGAGAATCATTCTCCGTTTAATCAATACGCCCTCTCAAGGCTTCCTTTCATAAAATTTAAGTAGGACTTATTGACTACTCGGTTTCCTCCAGAGGTAGGGTAGTTTCCGGAAAAATACCAATCTCCGGTATGCTCGGGTGAAGCTGAATGTAAACCCTCAAGGGTCTGGTAAATCACTTTTACTTCAGCACTTATATCGTCGGTGGAGATGATCCTTGCAATAGTGTCTGAAATCTCCTGGTTTGAAAACTCGTCGTATAACTCTTTTACATGATTCAAACTTTCTCCAGTCTCTCCCCCAAGGCTTTTTTCACATTTCACCTTGATCCGGTCCAGAAGATCTTCTTTGTTATTTTCTTCAATGAGCTTTAATAAAGCCCTGAAAGCAACAAATTCCTGCATCCTAGACATATCAATTCCATAACAATCGGGATATCTGATCTGGGGAGCAGAGGAAACGATCACGATCTTTTTAGGATTCAAACGATCCAGAATCTGCAAAATACTTTTCTCTAGAGTGGTTCCCCGAACAATCGAATCATCCATTACTACCAGGGTATCTACACCTTTATTGATGACCTCATAGGTTGTATCATAGACATGGGCCACCATATCATCTCTTTTGTCATCATTGGTTATGAATGTTCTGAGTTTTGCATCCTTGATCACCAATTTCTCCACTCTTACTCTTTTGCTCAGGACCTTTTCTCTTTCCTCTTCAGATAATTTTCCTGCTGCCAGTTGTTTTACCTTCTGGCGGTTAAGTTCCTTTTCCAGCTCTTCGATCATTCCCAGGAATGCGGTCTCAGCCGTGTTGGGAATGTAGGAGAACACTGTATTCTCAAGATCATAGTCGATCTCTTCCATGACCTGAGGAACCAAAAGCTGGCCTAGTTTTTTTCTTTCACGATAGATATCAGGATCGGTGCCCCTTGAGAAATATATCCTCTCAAAACTGCAGCTCTTCTTTTCTTTCTCATCCGTAAAGGCCTCTACCTTATGATTTCCCGACTTATCGAAGATCAGGGCATTTCCTCTTGGTATTTCCTGTATCGCTTCAAAATCAATGTTGAAAGCAGTTTTTATCGCAGGTTTTTCCGATGCTACAACAAGGAATTCATCGTCGGAATAGTAGTAGCCTGGTCTGATCCCGTTTGGATCCCTTGCAACAAAACCAGCTCCATAACCGGTTAGCCCAGCCATAACAAAGCCCCCATCAAAATCTCGAGTAGCCTTCCTAAGGACCTGATTAAGGTCCAGATTATCTTCTATGAACAGCCCTAGTTCCTGCGGATTCAACTGGTCCTTATATTCCTGGATGATCTCATCATTCGCCTGATCCAAAAAATGACCAATTTTTTCCATGACAGTGACTGTATCTGTCATTTCTCTGGGATGCTGCCCTATTCCCATCATGAAATGGAATAACTCATCCACATTGGTCAGGTTGAAATTGCCTGCCATGACAAGATTCCTGCTTTTCCAGTTACTTTCCCTAACCCTTGGATGGGTCACCGAAAGGGTATTTTTTCCATGGGTTCCGTAACGCAAATGACCTAACAAAACCTCTCCAGAATGATCAACTTTTTTCTTGATCCACTCTGCATTCAAGTACTTGTCTTTGTCCTTGGTGTAGGCTTTTCGATAGTTCTTTTGTACCCTTTCAAAAAGATCCTCAATAGGGTGTTTGGCAACCGATCGAATCCGGCTGATATATTTTACTCCAGGAGTGGATTGAAGCTTTACGGTCCCGATGCCAGCCCCATCCTGGCCCCTGTTGTGCTGTTTCTCCATCAGGAGATACAATTTGTTCATAGGAAACAGTGGCGAACCGTACTTGTCAATGTAGTACTGCAAAGGCTTCTTAAGCCTTAAGAGAGCTATTCCGCACTCATGTTTGATCTGGTCGCTCATGATCCTATATTCTGGGCTTTCCAATGCAAAGTTAAGGACATTGTCATTGGTTTGTGGCCTCTGGGTTTTCAGCCATATAATTATAATCCATCACCAATTGTTCGAGGTTTTGGTACTTATATTTTTGATCCCGAAACTTATTCTTGATGAAGTCCTGATCATAAAATACCTGTGGGCAAACATCAAAGAAATTTTCCCTTGTAACCTTGAAGGCTTTTTTGCCTTTTACTACATAATATTCACGGTAAAGAACCTTGCCCATGATCCCGGAGAAATCCTGATCTTCAGAGGGCTTCCACATTTCAGTCTTTCTTATTTCCCTTTGATAAAGTTGGACTTGGCCTTCAAGCAAAAGTTTCATGATAACGGTGGTCGAAGGGGCTCCAATAGGATTGATCTTGACACCTTTGTAAACAGTATCCTTCATCACCAGGCAATCCAGTTCATAAACTCGATATTTTCTGACACTCATGGATTTGTCCGTAGTTCTGGCGAGGCTAATCTTTGAATTTGAAAGGGATTGGATAAAGCCGTATACCGTATCTCCCTTTTTAGTAACTACATAATCCTTGGACTTAAGCCCTTGTGCAGACCCCAGGACAGGTATCAGCAGGGAAAAAACGATCAATGCAATTCTCATTCTATTCGCAAGCAAGGAAAACAAAAATCCATTTAAAAGAATTCCAATCTTCATGACAAAAGTTCAGGCCCTTGAAAATTACTCAAATCTTAATTTTTCAATGGCTTCTTGCGAAAACTTTTGAGCTTTTCCCATAATCTCTACCATGATCTTTCCATTGGCATCCAGTCCCAGGAAAATGCCTTCTTTTAATTCTTCGTCTTTTTGAAAACTCACATGTGAACCTTTGCCAAAAAGAGATTGGTTATAACTTTCTTTTATCTCAAGCTCTTCTTTTTTCCAGTTGGATAGGAATCCTTCAAGCTGGGAAACAAGTAATTCCAAAACCTTTAAAGCATCAAAGTCTTCCTTAAGGATCTTCAGGATAGAAGTGGTTCTTGGAAGGCCATATTGCTGGTTTACATTGATTCCAATGCCAATTATACTGGTTTCAATCTTCCGATCCTTCAACATATTCTCAATCAATATACCCGAAATCTTATTGGAATTGATCAGAATATCGTTTGGCCATTTGATTGTGGAAAAGGGCCCACCCAGAATTGAGTCCAATGTTCTGCTAATTGCTAAGGAACTGATCATATTTAATAGAAAAGCCTTGCTTGAAGGAAACTTTAAACCATTGACGACAAAGGTCATTGCAAGATCTTTTCCCTTTTCAAAATACCATTCATTTCCTCTTCGACCTTTCCCCTTTGTTTGATCGCCAGCGACTACGATAAACGAGTCCTTTTTAGGCTCCCTGACAAGAAGGTCTTTGGCATAATCATTGGTCGATGCTACCGTGTCCAGGTAAATGACAGGATGTCCGAATAAATAGCTAGGAGGATTCCGGTTGAACAAGGAATTTGTAGTTTTAAAAAATAGCTTCGATTCATTGGCAAAGGTAAAAAGAGCAAAAAAAAATAGTTCTTCAGTTTTAGTGGAAAGCATCATAAAGGGGATGCAAGAGAAAAAAGCCGAGAATATCGTGGTGATCGACCTAACGGGACTTTTTAATCCCATTTCAGATTTCCTTGTGATCTGCTCTGGAAATTCAGACACTCAAGTAGAAGCGATAACAGAAGAAATTGAAAAAGAGGTTTTTAAAACCAAGAAGGAAGATCCTTGGTTGTCTGAAGGAAAGGATCAAAATCAATGGGTGATCCTGGACTACGTAGACGTTGTTGCTCATATCTTCGTTAAAGACAAAAGGGAATTTTTTGCTCTTGAAGAATTATGGGGGGACGCAAGAATAAAAGAAATTGATTCCCAGCCGGAGACGGAAAAAGCTGGAGGTTAGAAAGAAGAAAATGGAACAAGACAAAAAAACAAACAACAAGGGTCTGTTTCCCGGAAAGGGAGGAAGACCAAACTACCAGATGTACTTTATTCTGGCCCTTGTTGGGATGGTAATCCTGGTTACTCTCGTAAACAGGGCCTCTTCTACCATTACCATCACTCCAATGAAATTCAGGGATATGATGCTGAGCAATGATGTAGAGGAAGTTGTGCTAATTAAAAACCAGGATCTGGTAGAGGTTACTCTGAAAGAAGAAGCTCTTAAGAATGAGAAATACAGAAGGGAGTTGGAGGATAGAGGTCCTTTTACTGTAAACAACGGTCCTCACTATTCATTTCAAATTCCGTCGGTTGAAACCTTTGACCGTGAATTCAAAGAAATTGAAACTAAGATTCCGTCAGAAGACAGGGTTGGTTATAAGATCGATAGTCGCTCCGATATCACGAGTTACTTATTGAACTGGGGATTTTTATTCCTGATTCTATTTGGATTCTGGTTCCTCATGAGAAGAATGACCGGTGGAGGAGGTCCTGGCGGGCAATTATTCAATATAGGAAAATCAAAGGCTGCTCTTTTCGACACCGAAAATCAGGTTAAGATCACTTTCAAAGACGTAGCTGGTGTTGAAGAAGGGAAAGAAGAGGTTAAGGAGATTGTTGAATTCCTTAAGGAACCCAGCAAATTCACCAAGCTCGGTGGAAAAATCCCTAAAGGAGCTCTGTTGGTTGGTGCTCCGGGAACCGGAAAAACCCTTTTGGCAAAGGCCGTCGCTGGAGAAGCCGGTGTGCCTTTTTTCTCTCTATCAGGTTCAGACTTCGTTGAAATGTTTGTAGGAGTCGGTGCGGCCAGAGTAAGAGACTTATTCAAACAAGCTAAGGAAAAAGCTCCGGCGATCATTTTCATTGATGAGATCGATGCAATTGGAAGAAGCCGAGGTAGGGGCCAGCTGCCAGGCGCGAATGATGAAAGAGAAAACACTTTGAACAGCTTGTTGGTAGAAATGGATGGATTCTCAACGGATTCTGGAGTTATTATCCTAGCAGCAACCAACCGCCCTGATGTCCTTGATTCTGCCTTGTTAAGACCTGGGCGTTTCGATCGTCAGATCTCTATTGATAAGCCTGACATCGCTGGAAGAGAAGCTATTTTCAAAGTCCACATGAAAGATCTTAAACTCAATAGTGAGGTTGACGCTAAGAAATTGGCAGCTCAAACACCGGGCTTCGCTGGAGCAGAGATCGCCAATGTATGTAATGAATCTGCCTTGATAGCGGCAAGAAAAAACAGAAATGAGGTCCACATGGACGACTTCCAGGATGCTATCGACCGGGTGATTGGTGGACTTGAAAAGAAAACCAAGATCATTTCTCCAGAGGAAAAAAAGATCGTTGCCTATCATGAGGCAGGCCATGCAGTTGCCGGTTGGTTCCTAGAACATGCTGATCCATTGGTAAAGGTGAGTATTGTTCCTAGAGGAATTGCTGCTTTGGGTTACGCGCAATACCTGCCCAAGGAACAGTTCCTTCATACAACAGAACAACTTTTCGACGAGCTATGTATGGCTCTTGGAGGAAGGGCTGCTGAAGACTTGATCTTTGGAAAAATCTCAACCGGAGCACTAAGTGATCTTGAAAGGATTACAAAAATGGCCTATGGAATGGTCACTATTTACGGGATGAATAATAAGATCGGTAATCTTTCTTTCTACGATTCCAAGCAGAGCGATTATGCCTTTACCAAGCCTTATTCTGAGGCTACCTCTAAAACGATTGATGAGGAGGTGAAGAAGATCGTTGATTCTGCCTACGAAAGAACCAAGCAATTACTACAATCCAAAAAAACTGAATTGGAAACCGTTGCAAAGGAACTCCTGAAGAAAGAGATAATTTATCAGTATGATCTTGAAAAGCTGATTGGAAAAAGGCCTTTTGAAAAGCCAACAACCTATGAGGAATTCCTCAACAGGTCACAGGAAGAAAAAAAGGAGCCCAAGGCCGAACCTGCTCAAAATGAATCAGCAACCGAAGTAGAACCCATTGCTCAAAATGTACCTAAGCCTGATGGAATGGAAAAGGAAAATGAGGCCCATGCTGAAGAATCGCATGAGGAGAGTGCCGTTGAAACAAACCCATCAGTAGATACAGAAAACCAAATTCCGAATAGTGAAAATGAGGAAAGCACCTCGTCCGATGAGGATGATGCTGAAGAATCAAGCACGGTAGAAAAGAAAGGCTTATTTGATTGAGCCGATCGTTTAGATGAACCAAGGCTACCCCTTATTACTGGATCTGGAATTCCTTCCCCAGGGAAAGAAGATATACTTTGCTTCGGATTTTCATTTGGGTGCTCCTAACGAGGAAAAAAGTAGGGAAAGAGAAATCAAGCTTGTTCGATGGTTGGACCAAATCAAGGCTGATGCACATTCCGTATTTCTAGTCGGTGATATATTTGACTTTTGGTTTGAGTATAAGCGCGCCATTCCAAAGGGTTTCATCCGTTTCCAGGGTAAACTTGCAGAATTAGCTGATCGGGGAATTCCGATTTACATCTTTACAGGGAACCATGACATGTGGTTATTCGACTATTTCCCAAAGCAGATCGGTGCAAAGATCATTCGGGAAAATGTTGAATTGAAAATTGGATCCAAAAGATTCTTTGTGGGTCATGGCGATGGATTAGGACCGGGAGATGGTTTCTACAAGATCTTAAAAGCCATCTTTGCCAATAAAGTCTGTCAATGGCTATTTGAAAGGATACACCCAAACCTTGGGATATATATTGCAGAGAGCTGGAGTCGAAAAAGCCGCATACAAAGCCAGAAAGAAGATGACTATAACGAAGAGAATGAAAGACTGATCCAATTCTGTAAAGACCTGGTGAAAAAAGACCCCTTTGATTTCCTCGTTTTTGGCCATCGTCACCTTCCTTTGGATGTAGGGGTAGGTCCCCAAAGCAGATACATCAATCTTGGAGAATGGGTAAACTATTCTCCGTATGCAGAATTTGATGGAGAAAGCTTGATCCTGAAGGAATTCAAGTGACCTCAATAAGAATCTGTTTCCCTTAAATTTTCCATTTTAGGGCCCTAATTCCATCCCTCCTTGGAAATAATCAGAAATTCTATTTGGTCCGGTGCATCCGTTCTTGTTCGGGGGCTGGCCAGCTTCCTTAGCAATAAGGTCATTTCTATATACTTCGGCCCTTCGGGTATTACGTTTCTGAGCCACTTCCAAAACCTGGCAAGCATATTCATCATTTTACCTAATGATGGAATAAACAAGGGTGTAGTAAAATTCCTTTCGGATAAGGGGCTTGAAAAGAACGTAAGGTCTCAATATTTCTACGCAGGCCTTCTTCTTAGCATCCTACTTTTCTTAGCAACCGTTCTAGTATTTTTTAGTCTCAAAGGGCTGTTTCCGAATCCTTTTCCCGAGACCGACAATCTCTGGATTTTGATAGCTGTCAGCTTATTTGGACTTCAGGTACTCAATTATTTCTTTCTCAGCATTCTCCTTTCTTCCAAAAGGTTGCCCGCCTATGTGATCATCCATATTCTTGGGAATATTCTCTCACTGGCTTTTGTTCTCGCCTTCTCTCAGTCCATGGACTTTAAGTGGGTCCTGATCGGCTGGGCCTTAGGGCCTTCCTTATCAGTCATAGCTAGTGCCATAAGGGTACTTAGCCTAGGATATTTCAAGGTAACAGGGATCAGAATTTCAGAATTAAAAAAGAACCTTCAGGGGATAGGAGAATTCATCCTGGTGGCCATAAGCATTCTACTGTTTACCAAGCTTACGGATTTTGGGATTCGAGAATTTTCCATCATCAATTTCAAAGCGGAGCAAACAGGATTTTGGCAAGGAGTGGTAAGGATTTCCGATTTCTATTTGATGGCCTACCTGGCCTATCTGAACATGGTCTTTTATCCAAAGGCAAGCGAGCTAGCAAACCACAAATCAGAGTCAGATCGGTTCATCAGAAGTTTTTTCATCAGGGTTCTTCCCTTTATTGGATTTGGCCTTTTATTGATCTTCTTGTTTAAGGAGGAGGTATTGGTGCTTTTCTTTAGTAAGGAGTTTCTTCCCGGAGCCGATTTCTTCAATTACCAGCTTCCTGGGGATTTCTTCAAGATGCATGCATGGGTGCTTTCATTCCTTCTCTTGGCCCATGCCCGAACAAGGACCTTTATTATCCTTCAGGCAGCCATGGCTATCATCTACATTTTCTTAGCAACAATTCTATCGAGGCAATATGGAATTGATGGTCTTCCAATGGCTCATTTTTTCAGATATTTTCTATACTGGATCTGTCTTTTATTCGTTTTCAGGACCACCCTATTCGCAAGATCTTGAGCCTCAAAAAATATTTGCCGAATAAGGAGTTGAGGAATTCTAAGGAATTCAGTCATACCCTAATACTGTTCGGATCCCAGATCCTCTTTATTGGCATAGGATTTCTGAACAAATCAATTCAAACAAACGAGTTCGGACCAGAAGTCTACGGGCATTTTGCCTTTGTTTCTTCTTTTCTGATGTTTTCCTCAGCCTTCTTTCCATTAGGGTTTTCTGCGAGTGCCCAGGTACTTCTGGCTGAGAGCTCTAACCAGAAGGTTCAAAAAGAGATCACCGGAGCGGGAATAATCTATTTTTTAATTACCGGTGTGATCTATTCCGGATTTATTCTGTTAAGCTCCTATTTCATTGACTCGGTCTATGGCCTGGGGCTTGGATCAATATTCCGATCCTTATCCATTCTGGCTCCCCTTTTTCTTTTCAGGTTCTTTGTAAATGCCATTGCGATAGGAACAGGAAAAGTATTGGGGATTTCCATTTATGAGATAAGTGGTAGAGTGATCTTCTTGTGCTCCATGCTGGTTCTGATCTATCATAAGTCATTCACCCTGGAGTCGGTGGTGTTTTTCAATCTTTTGTCCATGGGCATGGGTGCGATCATTATTGGATCAATCTATAGCCCTTCTTTTCAAAATCTCCGACCTACCATGTCCAGGCTTTGGGACAAAAATCGAAAGCATGGCTTTCCACTTTTTTTGGGAGGGGCACTACAACAAAGCACTTATAGATTGGATGAGATGATGATCCCTTATTTTGTTGGATCAACGGAACTCGGATTCTACACTTTGGCCGGAGCTCTTTGCAGTCCCATTCCTATGCTTAGCCAGGCTGCTTCAAGGTCCCTTTTTAGAAAAATGGCAAGCGGCGACAAGATCAATAACACATTCTTCAGGCTGAATACAGCTTGGTTGCTTCTTTCTTCACTTGGGTTGGTTTTGGTCGTCCATTGGATAGTTCCTATTCTTTTCGGACCTGGTTTTGAAGAGGTCGCTTGGATCACCAACTTTCTGGTCATTGCTTTCATGATCCAGGGATTACTCCAGCCTTTTTCCTATCTCAATGCGAAATCACAAGGTGTAAAGGTCCGAAATGCACATGCAATAGGATCGGTGGTTAATGTGATTGGAAATTTCAGTTTGATTCCTTTCTTCGGAGTTATTGGAGCCGTGATAGCTAGTATTATTTCAAGAGCCACCAACCTCGGCCTCTTCTATCATTATTACAAGGTTTACCAAAAAGAACGGGAGTCATGACGCGAGTTCTTCTTATCTCTGAGTTGCTGCCAGGGTATCCCGGTGAGACCATCGAAACTACAAGCTATGCATTGGCAGATTTGGCACTCGAATGGAAAAAACAGGGAATGGATGTGCTGGCAATTAAACCTCATTGGATTCCAAGGGATGGAATTCTTCCTCCCAAATCCTCATTGAATTATCATGGAGTTGAGATCCTAAGAGTTTCGGTATTCCGTATGCCGAGGTTTTTTAAATATGGGTACTCTGGCATTCTAAAAACCCTTGAAAACCGGGCCTTCAATCCGGCTATAGTTATAGGACATATGACCCACTCTATCAGGCTGGGTACCCATTTAAAAAATGATTTGGAAGTTCCTTTTCTTGCTGGGGTTCATGCTGGTGACCTAAGGTCCATAAAAAGTGATCCCGATTTTTTACTTCCCTACCTATCGAAAGCAGATGCTATTTGGGGGAGGTCGGAGATCATCAGGAGAAACCTCGACAAATTACCTGAGCTTAAAGAGATCGCCAAAGGAGTTTGCCTTTCAGGTTTGAATAAAGGGCCAGACAATATTGATGGTCTTGTAAAGAAAAAATGGAGTAAAAATGGTTTGAATAAGGTCCAATTCATTTCTGCTGGCAACCTGATCCCCCTTAAGAATTTTGATAAGTTCATAAATGCCCTCGGAGCCTTCAAGGATGAAAATTGGAGCTATACCATTTTCGGGCATGGCCCCAAGAAAAAGGAATGGGAAGAATTGGTGAGCAAGCTAGATCTAAAGGAAAAAATTCTTTTTAAAGGCTTAAAAGAAAAAGAGGAAGTTCTGGCCGAAATGGAAAAAAGCCATTTTCATGTTCTTCCAAGTATTGGAGAGACCTTTGGACTCGCATTCCTTGAAGCAGCGATCAAAGGCTGTATTAACATTGGTTTAAAAGGAAGTGGGATCGATGGCGTATTTGAAAAAGATGAGGCCGTTTTTCTTCCCTCAAGCGATCAAGCCGAAATAGAAAGCCTTCTTGGATCCATATTCAAGGGCAATGAGGATCATCTCAATATGGTAAAGCGATCCTTAAACCGAATGGATTCCCTGAACCCTGAAGTCCTTGCCCTCAACCAGATTAACTTCATAATGCAAATTCTGTAGGCCTTTGAATCCTTTGGTAACCATTATTGCCACCTGTTACAACCAAAAGGATTTTGTTCTGGAATGCCTTAACTCGGTAAAAAAGCAGGATTACAATAGACTTGAATTAATCATTATCGACAATGGATCCAAAGATGGATCTGCATCAGAGATCGAAAAATTCAAAGGGGAAAATCCAGATGTTCAAATCATATTAGAGCCGAGAAACATTGGTTTGAACAAAGCTTTCAACAAGGGTCTGGAGATGGCTAAAGGAGAATATATCATGGACCTTTCATGCGATGATGTTTTGGAAAGGTCCGCAATTTCTTCCCTGGTGAACAGGATCTCCGAATTGGATGAATCTTACGGGGTTGTCTATAGCAATGCATTTCTGATTAACGAAGAAGGGCGGATACACGGAAATCATTTTAAAGTTGGTTATCAAGCTCCTGAAGGGGATCTATTTGCCTTACTCCTTGAAAAATACTTTATATGTCCTCCTTCCATGCTTATTCGAAGAATAGTAATGAATACCCTCAATGGATATGATGAATCCTTAGTCTATGAGGATTTCGATTTTTGGATCCGCTCATCAAGGGAATTCAAGTATGCTTATTCAAATGATCTGACCGTTAGGAAAAGGATCCATGGAAAAAATTTCTCCAGAAAAACAGAAAGCAGGGAATTCCAACTTTCCACTCTTGAAGTCTGTATAAAAGCAAGGTCAATGATCAGAAATGATGAAGAAAAAACTGCCTTTGCTAAACGGCTGGATTATCATTTTGGAAGAGCCCTTCTATCAAGAGAAAAAGTAATAGCAAAACAGTTTTTGGATCTCAGGGAAGAACTGGGCCTTGAAGATATAAGGGCCAGGTACAATCGCATATTTTTCTCTTTTCCCTGGACCTTCAGGCTATCTCACTTGTTTTTAAAATCCTCCGCCTCTACCAACCCGCAGTAGGATTTATACCTTTCAAAATTTATGGTTCCATCTTCCACTTTTGGGATCACCTGGCAACCTGGTTCATGCATATGCAAACAGTTATGGAACTTGCAATCCCCCGCATACTCTTTGATCTCAGGAAAGAACTGACCGATCTCGTATTTCTCGAAATTATCCTCTAAGGCAAATTCCTTTATTCCGGGAATGTCTATCACCCTACCATTTTCATCCAGATCGAACATTTGGGCGAATGTAGTAGTATGCCTGCCTTTTTTGGTAAAGTCCGATACTTCTGAGGTTTTTAGGTCCAAACCGGGAAATAGCAAATTAAGGATGCTGCTTTTCCCCACCCCGGAGTGACCAAAAAGAAGTGAGGTCTTACCGCGCATTTCATTTTCCAGGGTTTCTAATGACCTTGGATCCTGTATAGAAGTGATGTCAGTTTCATATCCAATCCTGTCATAGACTTTTTTTATTCCTGTCAGTTTGTTCTTTTCTCTGTCCTTGTAATTGTCCCATTTATGTAAAAGGATCTTACTGGGAATCCCATAAGCCTCGCAGCAAACCAGAAAGCGATCGAGAAATCCGGTAGAGGTCCTTGGGTAGCTGAGAGTGAATACAAAAATCCCCAGATCAATATTTGAGGCTATGATGTGCGAATGTTCGGTTTTTCTAGGGGATTTCCGGATCAGATAGTTCTTCCGGGGCTCAATCGATTCAATGAGGAATTCCTTACCCAAAGAATCCTTGATGAGCTCCACCCTATCTCCTACCGCAACAGGATTGGTTAGCTTGCTTTCCTCAAGCCTATTCTTCCCCAGTAGCCTTGCTGGCACGAAATTTTCTTCATCGGTCTTTACATTGTACCAAAGACCGGTCGACTGATAGACGGTTCCCTTCATGAAAACTAATTCGCAACTTTAAAGAATGAAATTGAGATCAAGCCTAAAAATTTATTCAACATTAATCCTGACGTTCCTGATTTCCTTGGTTTTTCCAAAAACCGATTTAAAAGCACAGGGATATTGGAAAAATCTTGGACCCTTTTATCCTTATGTGAAAAATATCAATCCTGTGGGTGTTGGATGGATCGATGCCATTTGGGTTGACCCCAATGACAGGGATCATTTAATGGTAGGTGCCCGTTCCGGTGGGCTTTACGAAAGCAGGGATAAAGGGGAATCCTGGAAATGCCTGACCAATAACATTCCTTCATTTGGGGTCTTTGACATTGATGTGAATCCTAAAAATCCAAAGGATATTCTCATTTCGACTGGTCTTGCGGGTGGTGGATTCTACAAATTTCAGCACCATACCCTGGGAATATTCAGAACTACGGACGGGGGAAAAACATGGAATCGAACCAATTCTCCTTTCGAATTGACCACCGCTTCAGATATTGAAAGAGATCCTTTCAATCCTCATCATCTGTTCACTGTCTACTCAAAACATGAATCTTATTGGTCAAAGCAGGGATCTGAATTTTCTGGAAATTACCTACTTGAAAGCTGGGATTTTGGGTCTACCTGGAAAAAGGTAGAGGTCCCAAATGAAGGAGATCGAGAGATAAGGGAATTGAGGTTCAGCGCAAAAAACAAGGGACAAATATACCTAGCTGGAAAAGGCCTATTCATGAAGAGTAAGGACAATGGAAGAAGCTGGACGGATCAATTTTCCATGCTGGTCGAAGAAGACAAAAAAGCTGCACCATCAACTATTTCCCTTGATGAAAATTTCATCCTTGCCCTGGATCAGGTCCAATTTGGAAATGATGAAATCCTGGGGATCTATTGTCATAATGCTAAGTATGCGAGCAATGTAAGTGGAAACAGGTTGTTTCAGATCTATAATGGAGAAAGGGTCAAAGTACTTATCCATCCAAGCTCCCTGACAGTAGGAAATAAAGGACAGGTGGGCAGACCACTGATCAGGATGAATCCGGATAATCCAAACCAGATCTATTATGGAAAAACTTATCTGGTACGCTTGCATTGGGATACTGAGAACAACAAGCTTGACCCAAAAAAGAGTGGACGTTTTGGAAGAAGATTTCATGATGACATGAGAGATCTTCTGGTTCTGGATTCGAATAATATCTATGTGGGTTGTGATGGCGGATTCATTCACAGCGGAGATGGAGCCAAGACCTGGTCAATGAAAATGGGATCCGGAAACTTTCCTACAAGCAGCAGGATATCCAACACCGAATTCTATGATTTCGATGTGACTTATTTCAAAGGTGCTCCCTTGGTAATGGGTGGTGCACAGGATAATTCAAGCTTCATGTACTACAAAGGAGAATGGATGCAACATGGCGGCGGCGATGGAGGAGTAAGCAAGGTATTGGCTCAAAACGATGAGTCGGTTTATTTCACAGTAAACGCGAATTATTTTACCAAATTAACCCGGATGGACTCCTTTCCGGTTTTTAAAGGATCAAGAAGTTTCTCTTTTGCTTCTGCTCTTTATGAAAGGGTAATATTTACTGAACCTGGAGTTGAAGGAGCATTGATCCTGGGAAAGGTACCGGAAGGAACCCAATGCCAATATCCTTCTAAAAGGACAGGCAAAGGTTGGAGGAACCAAATACAGGTTTTTAATAGGATCGAGGAGGATTTTCCGAACAAGTGCTACACAGGAGCAAACTTTACCGAACTTCCAGGTTATCCTCAAGTTCTTCAGGATGCATGGAATGCGGAAAAACCATACAACAAATATCCCTACAATAATATCTCAGCCGTTAAACAGTCGGCGGAGAAGCCCAACAATATCCTTTTCGCTACCTGTGATTGGGGTGTAGTAAATCTCAATCTTTTTAGAACCTCAAATGGAGGAAAGACCTGGGAGAACGTAGCTAACACATTACCAAAAGACCTTGACAGATCCAGATGTCATGTATCCGGGATCGAATTGGATCCTGAAGATCCAAAGAGGATTTGGATCAGTATTTCACATTTTCAGGATTCAAAAAAGGTATTTGAAACTCGAGATGGAGGTAATAGCTGGAAAAATATATCAAGAGGAATGCACAGTCTTAATATTCCTTGTAATGACCTGGAATTTGATCCTGCATCTAGAGTTCTATATGCTGCAAACGATATGGGTGTATATCATTACAAGGTCGATGAGGACTTCTCATCCTGGAAAGAACTGTACCCGGGCCTTCCCAGAGTAAGGGTTGGCAGGATAAAAGCTCTTCAGGAAAACAGAACGCTTTATGTCATGACCTGGGGAAAAGGCATATGGGAATGTCCACTCATACGAACAGGAACACAAAACCAAAACAAGGCTAGTTTTCAAAAGAAAAAGCAGCCTAAACAGCCTTAATTCGGCTAAGGATTATTTGGGTTGACCTCGACCCTGACTCAATAAATTTTCTGGATCTCGACCCTGCATCTTTCCTGAATTCAGGATCCTCAATTTTTGAAAAAGCATTTTCAAGATCCTGAACATTACTCAAAAGAAATCCTCCTCCTACATCTACCAATGCCTGGGCTTCAGGAAATTTTTGTATTTGAGGCCCAAAGGCCACAGGTAAGGACCAGGCTGCTGGCTCTAAAATATTGTGAAGACCTTCCTTGAATCCTCCCCCCACGAAAGCAAAATCTGCCAATCCATAAAGACGGGAAAGCATTCCAATATTATCGATCAATAAAATACTGGTGTTAGAAATTTCACCAAGTGCAGAATACCTAATTGTACCCTGAAACTTCTTTTCGAAATAATTCAAAGAGGCTTCGGAGATATCATGGGGAGCAAGGATCAATTTCCAATCTCCCAAATTCAATCTATCCAATCCGGAGTTTTCAATATCGCTGGGCCATAGGCTACCGCCCACTATGCAATTTGAATCCCCAATAAAATTCTTTATTTCCGGAAAGTCCGGTGAGGATTCAGAGATCTGAGCAACTCTTTCAAATCTGCTGTCACCTGAGATTTCGCTGTTAATCCCATAAGAGTCCAGCAGATCCTTTGAAGCTTGGTCCTGAACAAAAATATGGTCGATCAGCCTGATCCTTTTCAAGAAAAATTTTCCAAATGGACTGAAATAGAATTGCCCTTTCCTAAAGGAGGCTGAAAACAGCACGATCGGGGTCTTCTTTAGCTGTAGTGCTTGTATAAAGAAATACCAGAGATCATACTTTGCGAAAAAGGCAAAATCGGGATCAAGAATCCTTACAAATTCCTTTGCATTGGATGGGCCCTCCATCGGTAAATAGGCAAATTGGTCTGCAAGCTCTTTATCAGCAATGCCTTCAAATCCCGAGGGAGAAAAGAAGGTGACAAAGACATATGAATTGCCATTTCGGCTTTTGATCTCTTTTATAAGGGGCTTGCACATTTCATACTCTCCCAGGGATGAAGCATGAAACCAATAAACTTTCTTTCCGGAGCCCTCTCCCGGTCCTTTGATCTTCTTTTGCCATGATCTCCTACCCTGAACCCACTTTCTCGCCTTTGGATTGAAAAGCGAAGCAAGCATCATTGCTCCATGAAATAGGGTAATTCCCAGTCTGTAGAAAAGAACCATCAGGGCAAAGAAAAAAAAAGAGGCCTTACGGCCCCTTTTAATTGAGATCTAAATTGATCAGTGACTAGCTAAATAATCTGCAACGCTTTCACGCGATTCTTTCATCGCGTCTTTTCCTTCTTCCCAGTTAGCAGGACAAACTTCTCCGTATTTCTCATGGTGATGCCATGCGTCAACGATCCTGATAGTTTCGTCGATGTTCCTTCCCAATGGGAAAAAGTTCACATACTCATGTCTCACGATTCCTTCCTTATCGATAAAGAAAGTTCCTCTGAAAGCGATAGGAGCACCATCGAATTCAAGTTCTCCTTCCTCATTGTAATCGTAATCCCCTCCTAGTACACCATAGTTGGTTGCAATGGTCTTTGCGGTATCAGCAACCATTGGATAGGTTACTCCTTCAATTCCACCTTGATTCTTTGGAGTGGTCAACCAGGCTAAATGAGAATTTTCGGTATCGGTTGAACAACCGATCACTTTAACACCCCTTTTTTCAAATTCGCCCAATTTTTCCTGGAATGCCAGGATCTCAGTTGGACAAACAAATGTGAAATCCTTTGGGTAGAAGAACAGAACGATCTCCTGCTTTCCTAAAAAATCGTCGAGATTAAGATCAGCGATCTCATCTCCGTTTACCACGGCCTTTGCATTGAAGCTAGGAGCCTTCTTTCCTACTAATGACATAATTACTCTACTTTATGGTTTAACATTATTAATTCGAATCTCTTTTTCCGGGGCGATCTTATTGCCTCGTATATGCAATTGCATATCCTCCAAATTGAAATTCTTAATCTTCTTCTTTTCCAAATAAGACTTGATCATTTGGTTGAGTTCTTCATCATAGAAATCAATGATCTCTTTAGTATTTGAGCAGATCAGATGATGGTGATTGTCTAATCTGGCATCATACCTTACAGGCCCCTTCCCTGACATTACCCTTTTTGCCAAACCAGCTTCCACTAAGGAATCCAGGGTATTATAAACCGTGGCTATGGAAATACTGGGATTAGCCGGGTGAACGATCTCAAAGACCTTTTCGGCCGAAGGGTGCGAACTAACCTCTAGCAGAGCTTTAAAAACCACCATTCTTTGATGTGTGGCCTTTAAACCTGCTCCAATTAATTTCTCCCTGATATGATCTAAACTCAATTCCAATTAAGAAAAATTCTTATTTGATAATTTTTTCGATTCAAAAATAAATAAAAAATCTATGTCGCGAAAAATACGCTCACAAAAATTTATTACTTCCACAGGGGTTTCAATTCCAGCCACTTAGTTTTAGTTTTGCGGCCAATTTACTAGAAGAATTAATGGATCTGCTTGAGATATCCTTGATACTGATCTTTGTGGTAGGCTATGCCGCCATCATTTTCGAACATGCTATTCATGTTGAGAAAACCGCCTCAGCAATTTTAACTGGTATCCTTTGCTGGACCCTTTATATCCTCGGAGTAGAAAACAAAGAACTGGTCAACAGCCAGCTATTTCACCATTTAAGCGACATCTCCTCCATCCTATTTTTCCTCATGGGGGCTATGGCAATAGTCGAACTTATCGATGCCCATGAAGGATTCAATGTTTTTATCAATAAGATAAAAACCAGGAATAAAAAGGCCCTTCTGTGGATCTTATGCGTTGTTAGTTTCTTCCTTTCGGCGATCCTGGATAATCTGACCACTTCGATCATAATGGTTTCCCTGCTTAGAAAAATGATCCCTGTGCGGAATGAGCGCTGGTTCTTTGCCGGAATGGTGATCATCTCAGCAAATGCAGGTGGTGCCTGGACACCTATTGGCGATGTAACGACCACCATGCTTTGGATCGGAGGACAGATCACGAGCTTTGCTACCATGAAAACCCTGGTGATTCCCAGTTTGATCTGTATGATCGTTCCTTTGATCATTGCCAGCCGACAGGTCAAAGGAAACCTTCCTTCCTATAAAAGTGGGCTCGACGTCAATAGAAACACCTCCCCTTTCGAAAGAAGATCTATCCTAATCCTTGGAGTCCTGGGATTGATCTTCGTCCCCTTCTTTAAATCCATAACGAACCTACCGCCATTCATGGGCATGATGTTCAGTCTTGGGATGCTATGGGTTGCCACCGAGCTCATCCATAAGAGAAAAGCTCATGAGGAAAAGCAGCAATTCCTGGTCGCTTCAGCCCTGAGCAAGATTGACCTTTCATCCGTACTATTCTTCTTTGGGATTCTGGCTGCGATCTCTGCACTAGAGGCTACAGAGATCCTTCATGGGTTGAGTCACCTTCTAGAGCAAAACATCTCCGATTATAAGATCATAGTTTTTGCCATCGGTATCCTTTCAGCCATAGTTGATAATGTACCACTTGTTGCCGCTTCAATGGGAATGTACTCCCTGGATCTGTTTCCTACTGACCATCAGTTCTGGCAGTTCATGGCATATTGTGCCGGTACCGGAGGAAGCATCTTAATTGTTGGCTCAGCTGCTGGAGTTACAATTATGGGGATGGAAAAAGTGAACTTCTTCTGGTACGTCAGAAAAATTTCAGTCCTGGCCTTCTCAGGCTATATAGTAGGGGCAGTTGCTTATTTGATGCTGTCGGCTATTTAGCAGCCTTCTTCACAGGAGGAAGTCCCATGTTATGAATGATATCGACTAGGTCAAAGACCAGATCGTTCAACTCAGTGGTCAGTTCATGACCTGAAGTCGTCTTAACCCCGTTCTTGTCAGGCCCTTCAGAACTCTTATTCTGAGCTTTTTTTTCTGTATCAGGTAAGCGCCTATTGTCCAAAATCATCGAATGTGAGGTACAAAAAAATCAAAATAGTGTTAAATAATTACTATTTCTTGCACAATTTCTCCATCCAAAATAGCAAAAAAATACATTTTCCTAAAAATATTACACCTATTTTCCTTTAAAATCTGGCTTTCTTTTTTCAATAAAAGCTTCCATACCCTCCTTTTGGTCCTCGGAATTGAACAATAAGTAAAAATTCTTACGTTCGAAATGCAATCCCTCATCTAGGTGGGTTTCAAAAGATCTCAGAACAGCCTCTTTTGCAAGACTTGCAGCAAGAGGTGACATTTGAGAGATCTTTTGAGCCAGGTTCAAAGCCTCCTCCAGATAGAATTCAACAGGTACAACTTTATTGACCAATCCTCTTTGATGAGCTTCTTCGGCACTTAAAAAATCTCCGGTAAGCACCAATTCCATAGCCCTGGCTTTGCCTAATGCTTTGGTCAAACGCTGAGTTCCACCTGCTCCGGGCATCACGCCAATCTTGATCTCGGGTTGTCCGAAACGAGCGGTCTCTGAAGCAATGATCATATCACAAAGCATACTTAGCTCACAGCCCCCACCTAAAGCAAAACCCGAAACAGCTCCAATGATTGGTTTTTTGGTCTTTTTGATCTGGTCCCAGGTAGAGAACTGATCGATCTTTAGCATGTCAATGGCATTCTTTCCTGCCATTTGCTTAATATCAGCTCCCGCAGCAAATGCTTTTTCATTTCCCGTAATGACGATGGCCCTAACAGAATCATCATCGTCAAGTTCCTTTAAGCAATTCTTGAGCTCCTGCATCAACTCAAGATTCAGGGCATTCAATTCCTTCGGTCTGTTGATGCGAATAAGGGCGACCATTGGTCTGGCCTCTTTTTCTAATAATAAGTACTTCATGGATTGGGCTTTGAACCCAAAGATTCTAAAAAAAAAGAAGGCTTACCAAAAATTGATAAGCCTTCCCGCTCTTGCTTTTTGAACGAATTAAACAGGTGTATGAAAAATTGCTGTCTTCACTCATAAATACTAACAAGAGAAAAAAGGTAACCGTTTGAAAAAGAGGACTTAAAATTTGATTTTATAGCAGGTTTTTCTTCCAACCTCAGCTCCTTGCCTCAATTTGAAGGTTTCCAGTCCAGAATTTTCTTTTTCGCCCAGCGGAGCTGCTATTCCTAGATCGAAGACCTCGCAATTTCTCCTGCTTGCTTCTTCAAACATCAATTGGTTTAGAAGGATCATAGGACTTTGACTTGAATAAGATTGAAGGGTTCTTGGAAGAAAGCTATAATAAACCTTTTTTGATACTGCCATTCCTATTCCTCCTGCAACGATCCTGTTGTCATCTTTGATCAGAAACAGATCATACCTATCGGGATTTCCTCCGAATTGATCTTGAAGGGTTTCGCGATCCATGGAAAAAGGCAATCCTCTTTCTTGAGAAGCCTTCCGTCCAAATCCAACAAATTCTTCTATCAATTCCGGACCGCCCATTATTACTTCCCAAGCAATTGTCTTAATTCGTTTTAACCTCCTCAAGTGGGAATCATGAAGGCCCTGCTCAAATGCATCTCCGATCCTCCTAAAAAAGCTTTGACCCTCTTCGAACAGTTGAAAACCCAGCTTTTCCAAGACCTGGCTATGACCCTTCATAAAAACAGGGTCGTAATAATCAGGAGCTAAATAAATGACCAACACATTTATTCCTTCCTTGGTTAAAGCATCAATTACCTTATTTAAAAAGTCAGATAAATCTCCGTCTGAAGGGATTACTCCCTCATAATCTATCCCCCCGAAAGAGGCTCTTGGATAGGATACAGCAGATCCTTCCTTTAAAGCCACTCGCAGCATCAATCTTGAGTCGATACTTTGACCCAGGTAGATCCGATCATTTTCCTGATATCCGGAATTTAAAAATCCGGATTCATGAAACAGATATTGAGGATTCCTCAGTCCGTTTTGCTTTGGTTCAAGCTTGATTAATTCCAAGGGTCAATTAAGATTCAGGGGAAGGAAAATTATTAATTTTCTGCCTCCCTGATATGACTTTCCTATTTCTAAGCCTTGCCTCCTCGGTTGGCATATTCATTTTCTTTAAGCTCTTCTCCATTTGGGGTCTGAAACTGGACCGAATGGTAACCATAAATTATCTCGGTTGTACCGTCACCGGAATAATATTTTATCGGGAATTACTATTTGTTGACGAGATCCAGGTGGATGTTGCCTGGATGCCATTTTCCTTAATGATGGGATCTCTGTTCATTCTGACCTTCAATCTGATGGGTAAGACAACGGCTAATTATGGAATTTCAATAGCCTCCATCACAACCAAGCTTTCCCTTTTATTTCCTGTTGCCCTGGCTGTTTTCTTTATTCCAGAGGCAGAATTCAACAGCTATACTTTGTTGGCCTTACTCCTTTCCATTCCGGCCATAGTCCTGGCTTCTTTAAAGGGTAGGGGAATCGGAACAAAGGCATTGGGCATCTTACCAGTCGGGGTTTTCATATTAAGTGGATTCATCGATGGAGGGATCAACTATCTGAATTTCGTTTTCTCCGGCCATAAGGGCTTTCAGCTCTTTCCTTTGACGGTTTTCTTTTGTGCTGCAAGCATTGGTGTGATTATTCAGATCCTGAAAGGCTCGGCCCCATGGACCTGGAGATCATCAAAAGAATGGGCAGCAGGAATAGGGCTAGGGGTAGTCAATTACTTTTCAATCGAATTTCTGCTAAGAGGACTTGATGCCTACAACAATAACGGGGCACTGGTCTATCCTTTCCTAAATGTGGGGATCATTCTTTTTTCTGCTTTGACGGGAAGAATGCTTTTCCGTGAGCATTTGAGCCGCCAAAATATGATCGGGCTCTTCCTGGCTCTTATTTGTCTGTTTTTGATCTACCTGGCCAGTTAATATGAGTTCTAGCCCTGAAAGACTTTCAAAAGGATTCTACCAAGAAAAGGGATCGAAATTCTATGGTTTTCTATTTCCCATTCAAAAAAGGGAAGAAGTGGAAAAGCTGATAGAACAGGTAGCAATTGAATATCCTGACTCAAGACATAATTGTTATGCCTGGCGTATTGGAATTGAAAAGACCGAAGAATTCGCCAATGATGCTGGGGAACCAAAACATTCTGCGGGTGATCCCATTTTGAACCAATTAAGATCTGCAGGTCTTGTCAATAGCCTTGCAGTGGTTGCAAGGATCTATGGCGGAACCAAGCTTGGAGTGCCCGGGCTTAGAGCGGCTTATAGTGAAGCATCACAGGATGCAGTAAAAAATGCAACCCTTATTCCTGCAATCGAATATTCAAGACTCAGGATCATTGCTCCCTTTCAACATCAGGGATTGATAGAGAACCTTTTAAGAGATCCTGATGTAAAGGTCCTCTCCCGAGAGTTTAGTGAAGAGGCTAATTATGACATTCAGGTTCAAAGATCCTCTTTTGACGAACTTTCGGAAAAACTAAAAGGCATGGCTCATTTGGGAATTAAGATCAAAGCAGTTTCTTGAAGCGAATTGAAACCATCCTGCTTTTAATAATAGGAACTGTTTGGTTCCTGCTCTATTGGAGTTTCCAAGCGGATGATAGCTTCATATACCTGAGGTATGGAAAGAATTTGCTTGAAAGCGGAATCTGGAGCTATAATTCCAGCGACAGTATTCCTGAAGAAGCTTACACAGGCTTTTTGTGGGCACTCTTAGGCATTATTCCAAATCTTTTGAACATTGACCCTATCCTTGTTCTGAGGGGTTTAAATCTGGCCCTTACCTTCTTTCTATTTATCAGGGTAAAAGACATGATCCCTCCTGAAAAAAGGATACTAATGTGGGTTATTTTTCCAAACGTTCTCCTTTTCATCCATTTCTTCTCAGGTATGGAAACTTTCTTTTTCATGGGGCTGCTATTCCTGCTTGCCCTGGAGCTGAAAAGAGATGCTGACTCTAAGCTCCTACCCTGGATCTGTTTAGCCCTTCCTTTGTTAAGGCCGGAGGCTGCATTGATCTCCTTAATCATATTAAGCTATTCAGGAACTCGATCTTGGAATTTCAGGCACCTTCTCATTGTTTTCAGCAGTCTTGCATTGTACTGGTTTTTGCGTTGGCAATATTTTGATTCATTCTGGCCCAATCCGGTTCAGATGAAATCCCTGGCCGGATCCAACTTCAAAATATTCTTATGGAATATTTGGGAGGCCAAGGTATACCTCGCTTTCCTTCTGGTTGGCTTCTTTGTGGTTAGGGACAAGGCATTAAAGTATTTGATCACGGCCTCTGGAATGATCATTATATTCCTCTATGCCCCTTCCACATTGTTGATGAATTTTGGTGATCGCTTTTTCCTCCAGGTCAGCCTTCCTCTAATTCCTTTCATCTTGATTGAAATGCCGGTTAAACCCCGAACTCAATTTGCATTGATCCTCCTTCTTCAGCTTTATTTCCTTCTTCCCTTTCGTTTCAATCCATTGATCAGCTATGGTCAACGTCTGGAAGATTCGTATATCAGCCTGGGAAAAGAACTAAAGCCTCTCTCAGACCCCCAGGAATTGATGGTATGTGGAGAGGCAGGTGCCATTCCCCACTTTTCAGGCTGGAATAATTTGGATCCTATTGGCCTGGGTACAAAATTCAAGGGCATAGAACAATTCGATTCTCTAATGATGGCTAGGTCTCCAAGGTTGATCTTCCTCTATGAAGGCAAAGACTCCGAACTGAGTTTGAAACCCGGCCTTGAATTAAATCAGAAAGAAAGGGAATTCATTTTCTCAGAAAAATACACCCGCGGACCCGCCCAGTGGTTTGCACCTAATTACAGGATCCATCCTTTTGTAAAGAGTGAGGATCCACAGAAAAGTAAGATCCTTGAGGTCCTGGATAAGAATTCTAAAAGTTCAAAAGGAAGTATAACGGAATTTCAGGATTGGGTCTATTCGAGGCTGGCTTACTGATCCAAAACCACATCTGCTTCGATCTCTACCAGGTATTCAGGAGAGATCAGCTTTGAGACCTCAACCATGGTTGTGGCGGGAATCACATCTTTGAAGAACTCCCCATGGGCCTTTCCTACCCCTTCCCAATTCTCTATTCGGGTTACAAACATTCGAGTTCTGACCACGTCCTTGCGGTCTGTTCCCAACTCCTGCAAAACCCCTTCGATCTTTTCAAGAATGAATTTGGTTTGGTCATATTCATCTTCACCCATAACATCCCCATTTTCATTCACGGCCACAGTACCTGTAACAAAGATCATATTCCCTTTCTTGACAGCTCTTGAATATCCAACCTTAGATTCCCAGGGAGCTCCTGAGCTGAAATTAATCCTATTGCGCATCTTTTATTCTTCTGATCTTGATATTGAGGTAGGCGAAGGCCACGGTCATAAATGGACTAATGATATTGAAAAATGCATAAGGCAGGTAGGACATGGTTGCTACACCTAGCACCGATGCCTGGGTGGCCCCACAACTATTCCATGGGATCAAAACTGAGGTTACCGTACCTGAATCTTCAAGGGTCCTGCTCAAAACCTCCGGCTTTAAGCCTTTTTTTCTATAGGTATCCGAAAACATCCTTCCAGGGACCACTATGGCCAAATATTGGTCTGAGGCAGTAACATTAAAGAAAATACAGGAAGCTGCGGTAGAGGCTACCAAGGAGCCCGTGCTCTTGGCAAAGGTTAAGATCTTCGATCCTATCACGGTCAACATTCCACTTTTTTCCATTACGCCCCCGAAGAACATGGCGCATAGTACCAGCCATATTGTATTCAACATTCCGCTCATTCCACCTGCACTTAATAAACTATCAACCAATTCATTACCGGTGCTTAGCTGCGTAGAAGAAAAAACAGAAAGCATTATGGATGTGTAGGCTCTTCTGAAAAATGAAGGAGCATCTGAAAGCTGAATGAATAAATGGCTTTGGAAGATTAGGGCAAAAACAATTCCCAAAACCACCCCCAAGGCAAGTGAAGGAAGAGCTGGTGCCTTTTTTATGATCATAAATATCACGGCGGCGGGGACCAAAAAGAGTAAAGGAGTGATGCTGAATGTTCGGTCGAGGGAAGCAAGGATTTGATCGACTCCTTCAAGGCCATTGGCCTCCCCTGAATTGAACCCCATGAAAATGAAAATTACCAGGGTTATCAGAATGCTAGGCCCCGTTGTATAGATCATATATCTAATATGAGTAAAGAGGTCTGTACCGGCCATGGCGGGAGCAAGATTGGTTGTGTCTGACATAGGAGACATCTTATCCCCAAAATAGGCACCGGAAATAATGGCTCCAGCGACCATGCCTTCTCCCCAACCCAGTGCTTTTCCTATCCCAAGCAAGGCAATGCCAAGGGTAGCAATGGTTGACCAGGAGCTTCCTGTTGCAAGGGAGATTATGGCTGAGATCACACAGGCAGCAAACAGAAAGATTGTGGGATTCAAGATCTGTAGACCATAGTAGATCATGGCCGGAACTACTCCACTCAATAACCAGGTACCTGCCAAGGCACCAATTAACAAGAGAATTAAAATGGAAGGCATGGCTGAGGAGATGCTATGGATCGCACCTTCTAAAAGGTCCTTCCATCTATGCCCATGTCGGAGACTCAGACCCGCCGCTACTGATCCGGCAATTAGTAAAGCTACTTGGTTAGAACCCGCCAGGGTATCATCTCCGAAATACGTGACATTTAGAGAAAGTAAAATTATCAGGACGATGATAGGAATCATGGATTCCCAAAGGCTGGGGTTTTTTCTCACCTGTTCCAAGGATTTAATAATACTCAATTAATCTCACATTGCAGGGTGGGCAAAAAAAGGAAGTCTTAGAAACTTTTAGTTAAGCATTCATTAAGGAATCCTTACCAAAAACAAAGGAAAAAAGGGTTTAAGGAAAGGTAAAAGACTGCTGGTAAATTGCTGATAATAAGCTATTTATGATAATATTCTAGCAAAAGTGGATTTAACCTTTAAAAAACATTTCAGCAAAAACCTTGTAAAACCTGACTCCAAAATTTGCAAAAAAAATACCACGATTATCATGAAAAAATTCTACAGCTTAATCTTATTTACTTTTTTGGGACACAGCCTCTGGGCTCAATTACCAACAAGTATTGAGGTAGATACAGCCTGGACACCAACAACGGTTGTAATGCCTCCGAGCCCCTTGCAAATGCAAGTATTATTTATTGGCGGGGTGCACAAAGTTCAAACGACGGCAACCTACGGTAACCCCGCAGGTGAAGCAGTTGCCAAGCAATGGCACGACTTCATTGGATTCACACCAGACAACAATTCAAGTGACCTTGGCTGGGTTTCTGTAAACCATGAAATGATCGTTCAGAATGATTCAATAGGTGATGGAGGAGGAATGACGGTTTTTAAGATCAGAAGAAATACAACCACCGATTCAATTGAAATAGTAAGCCAAACTCTATCTGATGGAAGAACAGGGGATTTCTTTAATGTTGATTTTGCAAATACAACAGGAGAAACAGGAATGAATTGTGGTGGAATTGCTTCAATTGTCGATGGAAGGATATGGACCGCAGAAGAATGGTTTAGGACTGACAATACAACTATTGCAGATAGAGATACTTCAGATTTCATTATCGGAACTGGAACGATCAATGGAAATGCCTCTCCTGCAGGTTTCCCTGGCTTCAATGGCGATACCATAGCGAAATACCAGAACTACAATTACATGGTCGAGATCGACCCAAGGGAAGCCGTTGCGATCAGAAAGCAGTACAATTGGGGAAGACAAGGATTCGAAGGTGGAGTAGTAATGCCCGACAATCAGACAGTTTATCTGGGAGAAGATGGAACTCCAGGTTGGTTCTCAAGATTTGTTGCCAATACTCCCGGCGACTTTACATCCGGAACACTTTCTGTATACAAACATGATGCAAGCGGAGCCAATTGGGTTACAATAGACAACACCGACCTTGACAAAATGCTGAACTACAAGGATGAAGCAGTTGCAGCCGGTGCTACTATGTTCAACCGTGTCGAATGGGTTACCATGGATCAAAATTCAGGGAAGGTTTATTTCACCGAAACCGGTCGTGACAATCCTGGAAGCAGTTGGATCGATGAAAATGGAGCTGGGGCTGTTCATGCCCCTCACCATATTTCAAGGGCCACGGCTCAGGGTACCAGCCCTGATAGCTCGGACTATGCAGATTATTACGGAAGGATCATGGTTTATGACCCAGCTACAGACGAAGTAACTGTATTTCTCGAGGGTGGTCCTGATCAGGCTGACCCTCCTGCAGGACCTTATCCTTACAGGGCTTTATCAAATCCTGATGGACTAAGCGTATTCTATAACCAGGGAAATTCTTACCTCCTAATCCAGGAAGATTTGAATGGTACTTCTCATGGTCGTGTGCCTGCGGGAGTTCTAAACAGAACCTGTGAGATGTACATTCTTTACTTAGGAATTCAAAACCCTGTATTGGATGATATGAGAAGGATCTCAATCGTCCCTGTAGGAGCGGAGATCACAGGGGCAATTGGAACCCCAGATGGGCAAACCATTTTGGTGAACTCGCAGCACCCATCATCATCAAATCCATATCCTTTCAACAATTCCCTTACCTATGCCATCACTGGCTGGGATGGAGTATTGTCTGATCTTGAAAGATTTGAACCTGGAAATGAGAGCTTTGGATTACATCCTAACCCAACCACCAGGGAGGTGTTCCTAAATGAGCCTACTGATGTTGCGATCTACAACCTTGAAGGAAAAAGAATGAAGGTTCTTAGAAACGTAAAATATGTTGATGTTTCAGACTTACAATCTGGCACTTACTTCATCAGAAATGCTGAAGGAAATACCAAGAAGTTAATTATCAAGTAGAGGTTTTCAAGTTTAATCAATTCCCCGGGGGCTTCCTCCGGGGTTCTTTTTTTTTATGAAGTATCCATTCTCTATCCTTTTTGCCTTCTTCATTCTTTTTATTTCAGGTGGAGCTATACCGGATCATAGCTATTTCGGGAAAGGTTATAAAAGCACCTACATAAAAGACCTGAAAAAACTATGTGAAAGCTCATCAGAACTGAGAACGGAAATTGAAAATTCAATTTCCGAAGAGGAGATCCTAAAAAGTTTTCATGACTGTAAGCGAGCTTATAAAAAAATTGAATTCCTTGCGGATTACCTGGATCATGACTTTTGTAATAAGGGCCTGAATGGTGCTCCCTTATTAAAACTTGAGAAGAACACTCCCGTTCCGGTTGCCCTTGAACCTCAGGGCCTCCAACGCATGGAAGAATTGGTCTACGAACAACCAATTCCAAGGACAGAGCTGAAGGAGTTAAGCAAAAGGTTTGAAAAACATTGCCAAAAATTCTATGCCCTTCAATCCAATTTGGCGGTCTCAGACCGACAAGCCTTTGACGCCATGAAATTTGGCTTGGATAGGATTTTTACAATGGATCTGACCGGATTCGATTCTCCTGCCTCCGATTCCGCTTTGGCTTATGCAAAAACATCCTTTGGAGCCATAAAAACTCTTTTTACGGTCTATTTGCCAAGGATAAGAAAGAAAGATCCAAATCTTGGTCAGAATATGAAGGATTCCTTTTCTAAAGGAAAACTAGCTTTTGAAACTCAAACCGACTTTGATGAATTCGACCGATTAACCTTCCTAAGGGAGGTAATTAATCCACTTTCTGAAGGACTGGAAAGCTCAAGGATAGCACTCGGAATTGAGTCCTGGAGCGAAAGTTACAGAATCGATCGCCCAACCCAGGAAGACCATCCCCTGCTCTTCGATCCCTCCCATCTCGATCCCTATTTCTATTCCAAATTCCCAAAAGAGGAAGACAATGAAACGGTTCGTGACCTTGGAAAGTCACTTTTCTTTAACAAAAAACTCTCCGTATCTGGTGAAAAATCCTGTTCCTCATGCCATGATCCTAAAAGGGCATTTAGCGATGGAAAAAGAAAAAGTCTTGCTCTTGGCGGAAAAGGTACGACTCCTCGGAATTCACCAGGCCTAATAAATGCCATTTATGCAGAAAGGTATTTCCATGATCTCAGAAGCAATGATTTGGAATCTCAGATCGAGAATGTTCTTTTCAATCCTAAAGAATTTTCACACAGCTGGAAGGAGCTTGGAAAGAGCCTCAATGAAAATGCAGAGTATCTAAAGAAATTTCAAGAAGCCTTTCCTCAATTCAAAGAAGAGCCAGCTAATAAATACAGCATTGCCTCGGCCTTGACCTCTTATATTATTTCCTTACAAGGATGGAATTCTGAATTCGATCTTTATGCAAGGGGTGAAACGTCAGAGATCGACGCTGATATACAGATCGGTTTCAATCTATTTATGGGAAAGGGAGGATGCGGAACCTGTCATTTTGCTCCAACCTTTGCCGGACTTGTCCCCCCTTACTTTTACGAAAATGAATCCGAGGTTTTAGGTATTCCAGAGGATGCCAATAAAGATCCGTTAGCTCTTGATCCGGATCCAGGCAGAGCCCAAGGTCAAGTTAGCGAAAGAATCTACTTTTTTAAGCACAGCTTTAAGACTCCCAGCATAAGGAACATTCAACACACCGGACCATATATGCATAACGGGGTTTATGATTCCCTGGACCAGGTTATGGATTTCTACAATGTTGGAGGAGGCCAGGGTTTAGGCCTGGAAGTATCTTATCAGACCTTGCCTTCTGATTCCCTGACTTTATCAAATAAGGAGATCGACCAGATCATCCTTTTTATGGAATCACTGGAAGATCTCAGTTCTACCAAATGGGTAAAAGACGAAGAGGGTTATTAGCTCTACTGGATCACCAACCTTTTGGTAACTTTGGAATTTTCTGAACCAACCGAAACAAGGTACACTCCGGGAGGGTAGTTGGAAACATCAATGTCGATTCGGTTCGAGCCTGCCTAACAAAATTTTGAAGCTTCAGAAAGAAGTTTTCCCATTGGGTCTACAATTGAAAACTTCAACTCGGAATCTTCAACCAAGTAAAAACCAAAAAAGTAATTTCGTTTGAAGAGTTTAGAGACAAACTAAACATGCTTGGGTACAGGATTAAAAGTTCGGGTTCCGCTCTTTCCTCAGGAAAAAGTAGAGGCAGAAATAGGCACAAAAGTGCTTAATAAGGTAGCAGTTCTTCTCGTGTCAATAAGGTTTACAAGAAAGTAAGCAAAAAAAAAGGGCTTCCGATGGAAGCCCTTTCTTATTGAAATTATTGAGGATTACTCAACAATAACTTTCGTTGTAACAGCTGACTGTCCAGACTTAACAGCAACAACATATACTCCAGGAGTAAGGCTGTTCACGTCAAGATCTACAGTGTTGTTTCCTTGTACTAGGTCAGCAGACTGCTCCAATACCACCTGGCCAAGCATGTTGGTCATTTGGATAGAGTAGTTAGCATCAGTTTTCAAGGAAAGATCAACATGAAGCATGTCCTGAGCTGGGTTAGGATATACACCCAAGTCAACATTCGCTTCAACGTTCTCAGCCAATCCAAGTGCAGATGGTGGGAAGCTGTAACTTACCATTGAGGACAAAGTAATACCAGGAATTGTAGAGTCAAACTGACGGTCAACATGATCGTCAGACTGCCAGGTGATGTGAACATCTCCATTTACAGTCCAAGGATATGCATATAGGAATACATCTTCCTCAGTCCAGCTAGTACCGATAGCACCTGCAAGATCTTCAGCAATATTCCTTGGAGCTTCCCAAGTCATACCACCATCGAAAGAAGCGATTCCATAAACATCAGAAGAGATAGCCACTTTTCCTTCAGAACCTGGAGTGGTAACACCCAATCCAAGAAGGTCCTCTCTTACTGCATTCCAAGTAACAACAACAGCTCCGCTTGCAGCATCAAACGTGATACCAGGGAAACCAAGAGAGTTGTGTACATAGTAAGATCCAACAGAATCAAGAGTATATGGAGTACCATCGATACCGTCGCCATCTTCGTCTACATAAGAAAGAAGACGAGCACCAGCTCTTGCAACAGAATCGTTCATGTTAACAGTACCCATACTTTCATTCCAGTAGTAAAGTCCTACGTTACCGAATGGATAGTACACAGCAGCGTCCTGAGTACCAGGAGTAGATCCTACAGAAGATCCATTAGCAGCCATATGAACATCTCCGTTTCCGTCGATGGTTACTGCATAAGAACATCCCATAGTGTAGTCTACATTGTAAGTACCATCAAACTGGCTCAAGTTAGTATCGATAGAAGCAATGGTGGTTTTTGTCCAGGTAGTACCGTTGTCAGTAGACTTGAACAAGTTAGTAGGATTCTGGAATCCACCAGAAACGATAGCAACTACACCATTGTTTGCAGCAATAGCAAATCCTTCTGCAAGAGAGAAAGTGTTACCAGGGATCAGGTCACCCAAAAGAGCTGGCATAGAGTCAGCCTGGATATCCCAAGTAGTTCCTCCGTCAGTAGAACGAGAATAAGTGAACGCACCTACACCGCCGACAGTATTGGCGATGACATGGTGGATGTTATTTCCGTCAGAAGTAGAGTTACTGAAAGTAGTACCCATGAAAGCAGTAGCAGTATCTTCGCTCCATGCTCCGGAACCAGGAGTAGCCCTGAAGTTTCCATACTGAGGAGTGTGAGAGAATAGATACTCAGCACCATCATTTCTAGCCACAGATGGCCAACCGCAACGTCCAGAACGAATGCCAAGGGAAGATCCTTGCCACGCACCAGCAGTTGCGTCATAGTAGTTATAACCAATGTTTCTCAATGGTCCACCACCTGCTCCAGGAACGTCACCAGTCCATACGGCGGTTTTGTTTCCATTGGCGTCAACAGAAAGACGTGACTGCATGGTAGCATTGGTCTGTAGGTCATAGGAAGTTGCACCAATGGTGTCACCCCAGGAACCACCAGACTGAACCAGTGAACCTACGATTGGTTCTGGAGCCTTAAGGACTCCTTCCTCATAAAGTCCGACATGATTAGGAATTGGATAAGCAGTTTTTGTACCCTTTTTCCCACCTGCCTGAGCTGCAAACGCCACTGCGCAAGCTGCCAAAACGGTTGTAAAAAGTCTTCTCATATTCTTTTTCTTTTGGTTAATAAAGGTTTTCAGAATGGCTAAAATAAAAAAATCACCATTCAAACAAGAAATTTTTAGGCTTAAATTCCTTTCAAACCACTCATATAAGGTGATTTTATCCAAATTAATAACTATCGGATAGGCAAAAAGCCCAATATTATGGTGCTATACTTTCCTCAAGGCGAATAGAAATTTGTCAAGATTCTCAGTTGTATTGTATAAATGTGGCGTAACCCGGATGCCTGTCACCGAGGGGGTCCTTATCGGAACTGTCATAATCTTGTAATCCTTAAATAACATCCTCGATATTTCTCCTGGGGCATCCAGGCCTTTTCGATTAAAATTTCCCAAGGCCCCATAACGCAAGGGATTTTCGGGGGTATTCACAACAAACTTGTTCATCCGCCGGACCTGATCAGTCCAATACTGTGTGAAACTTCTTAATCTTTCTTCCTTTCTTTCACTGCCTATATAGTTATGGAATTCTATGGCATCTCTGATTCCTTTCCGAGTTCCCATGGGGAGGGTTCCTTGCCTTTGGAATTTTCGGATGTTGGAAACATCGTTCTCCGCATCTCCCATCAATGGCCAGACTTTTGAAATCTTGTCTTTCTTTATATAAAGAAGCCCACAGCCCACAGGGGCACTCAACCACTTGTGCAAACTTGTTCCCAGGTAATCCGCACCAAGCTCAGAAATATTGAAATCTATATGAGCAAAGGAATGAGCCGCATCAACGATAACTTCCACTCCTTTGCTATGAGCCATATCAGCTATCTTTCGACAGGGTAACAATTGCCCCGTGAGGTTGATCATATGAGTTACCAGAATCACCCTGGTTTTGGATGTGATCGCTTCATCATAAGCTTTGACGATCTCTTCATCAGATTTTGGGTCCAAAGGGATTTTGATTTCTTTTATTACAAGCCCGTCTCTTTTTTCCCTTTGACGAAAAGCGTTGATCATGTTAGGATAATCCTGATCATTGATTATGGCTTCATCCCCTGGTTCAAGATCCAACCCATTAATGACAATGTTCAGGGATTCCGTGGTATTCCGGGTTATTACCAATTCCTCTCCATCAACCTGGCAAAACTCTGCCAAGGCATTCCTTGTCAGTTCCTCTTCCTCCTTCAACTCCCCTCGCATCATCTGAGAGGTGTTCTGATTTATCCTTTTTCCTACGGATGCAAAGGCATCATAATTATCGGCGGTCTGGGGACTGAAGTATCCGTTCTCCAAATTGATAAACTCGGGTGAAGGTTCAAAAGCTTCCCTTACCTTCTCCCAACTAAAATCCTGATCTGCATCAATTCGTGGGTTAAACCCAGCTAGACCTTCGACCAATGTCATGCTTCCAAAAGGGCTTACAAGTGCTCCCAGCCCCAAACTTGCCCCTTTTATGAAGTTTCTCCTTTCCATAATTCCCGAATATTGAATTCAATTTAGAAAAAGGGAATAAAATCGAACAATCGTGTATATAATCGTACATAAGTTTTTTCGAAAAAAATGTATAAGTATTTGCATTTCAGTTTCTTAACCATGGTGGCATATTGATTGTGTTCCTGGTTGGACCTCTAAAGGAAACTGATGATTAAAAACTATATAATGGTTGCCCTGAGGAATATCCTGAACGACAGGTTCTATTCCTTTTTGAACATTTTGGGGCTAACCCTAGGCCTGACCTGTTTTATCTTGATTGTTTTATTCATCGGAGATGAGCTTAGTTACGAGAAGCATTATGCAGATAATAATCGGATCTACAGGGTATGTGAGATCATTGCTTCTGAAGGAGGAGGTGAAAACTCTGCCAGCGTGCCTGTCCCTACGGGCACAACCCTAATGCACGACCACAATGATCTTATCGAAAATCAAACTCGTTTCTTCAATTTTCAAAGCCCAAAATTTGTCTTGAGGGTTGGTGATCAGAGTTATGTAGAGAAAAACCTTTATCTGGTTGACTCCACTCTTTTTGATGTATTTGATTTTCCAATGGCCATGGGCGACAGGGAGACGGCTCTGGATGAGCCAAATTCCATAATCCTAACCCAAGAAGCAGCCAAAAAATACTTCGGAGATGAAAACCCACTAGGCAAATTCATTGAGTCAAATAATTTTTGGGGCGAATCGATGAAGGTGACCGGTGTACTGGGAAAACTAAAAAACTCAAGCCACCTGGAATTTGATGTTCTTGTTAGTATGGCAACAATTCCAAGGAACCAAAATTCCCGATGGATGTTCCGAAACTATTATTGGAATCCTGCCTGGACCTATATCAAGCTAAAACCAGGCGTTGAACCCATGGAACTTGAGGAACGCTTTCCAGATCTGATCAAGAAGTACTTTCCTGAGAACATCCAGGACGTCTCTTCGCTTTATCTCTTTCCCCTTACCGACATCCACCTGAAATCAAACCTTGATTTCGAGATGCATCCGAATTCGGATATTACCTACATCTATATATTCTCGATCATCGCCGCTTTGGTTCTGATCATTGCCTGTGTGAATTTCGTAAACCTAGCAACGGCGCGAACTGCAAGGAGAGCAAGAGAAGTTGGAATGAGGAAGGTGTTGGGGGCTTACAAGAATCAGCTCATCTTCCAATTTATGGGAGAAACCCTTTTCCAAACCTTTATTGCATTATTCCTGGCACTCATAGCCTCAGAGCTTTTACTAAAATCATTCAACTCATTTTCAGGAAAGGCTTTCAGCCACAATTTCATTTTCGATCCTCAAATGATTCTTAGCTTTTTGGCGATTTGGATCCTAGTGGGCATCATTTCAGGTATCTATCCAGCCCTTTACCTGTCAAGCTTTCAACCAATAAAGGTTTTAAAGAGCAATGTAACGGCCGTAAATCGGAAAGTAAACCTTAGGTCCATGTTGGTGGTCCTTCAATTTGCTATTTCTATAATCCTGATCTCAGGAACCGTGGTTGCATTCCAGCAGCTGAAATACCTACAGGAAGCAAGACTCGGCTTTGATAAGGAGCAGGTCCTGATCGTTCCTTTTAACAATGGCCTGGAGATCTCCAAGTGGGACGCCATGAGGAAAAAGCTTGTGGATAATCCAGGTATCCAGGAGATCACAACAAGTGCTTATATGTTAGGAGATGGTCATCAAACAGATAACTATACTTTTCAGGGATTCACAGAAGCTCAACAAGTTGCTTTCCTGGGAGGAGGAGAAAATTTCGCCAAAGCATATGGGATTGAATTGGTTGCGGGCAACGATTTCTCAAGAAACAAAAGGGATACAAGCTTTATTCCGGCGATAATAAACCAGACCCTTGTAAAACACCTGGGATGGGAAAGTGAAGAGGCAGCCATAAACAAGCGCATAACCAAAAGAGGAGGCAGAGGTTTGCAGATCGTTGGTGTTGCCAAGGATTTCAATTTTGCTTCCTTGCATCATTTGGTGACTCCTGTTGTAATTGAAGGGCCTCGTGTCTATCATTTCGGGATGGGAGGAACCTACCTGGCTGTTCGTTTTGATGGAAGAAGCTATGCTGAGACCATCAAACATACCCAAAACGTTTTGGGCGAGTTCTTTCCAGAGATTCCTTTTGAATATTATTTCCTGGATGAAAATCTAGACGCACTTTACAGAACAGAGAATATCATGTCTAAGGTGATATCCACCTTTTCAATATTTGCTATCCTGGTAGCCTGCCTGGGACTACTTGGACTGACAGCATTCACCGCCGAACAAAGGACCAAAGAGATTGGAATAAGGAAGGTGTTGGGAGCTTCTGAAGGCAGCCTTGTTGTTCTTTTGAGTCGTGAGTTTTTTATCCTGATCTTGGTGAGCTTTGTGATAGCCCTACCCGTTTCACATTATAGCCTTAGCTCCTGGTTGGAAGATTTTGCATACAGGATCGATATATCCTGGGCCACATATTTGTTGGCCGGATTGATCGCGTGGGTAATAGCCATGGTTACGGTAGGGGTTCAAGCCCTACGAGCTGCAACCGTAAATCCTGTTGATAGTTTATCAGCTGATTCCTGATCAGGCAAGAACCTCTTTAACCCTTTCTGCTGCCTCGCTCAATGCAATTGCAGAGCGAACTTCAAGGCCAGATTCTTCGATGATCTTGGCACCTTCTTCGGCATTGGTTCCCTGAAGACGAACAATAATTGGAACTGAGATATTTCCGATCTTCTTATAGGCTTCTACTACACCATTGGCAACCCTGTCTCCTCGTACTATACCTCCGAAGATGTTGATCAGGATAGCTTTTACATTTGGGTCCTTCAAGATGATCCTAAATCCAGCTTCAACGGTTTGAGCGTTAGCTCCTCCTCCAACATCGAGGAAGTTTGCGGGCTCTCCACCAGAAAGTTTGATGATATCCATAGTAGCCATTGCAAGGCCAGCTCCATTCACCATACAGCCTACATTTCCATCAAGCTTGATGTAATTAAGGTCTGCCTCACTTGCCTCTACTTCCAAGGGATCTTCCTCGGTCTTGTCTCTTAGTTCGGCAATTGGTGCATGACGAAACATGGCATTGTCGTCGAAATTAACCTTGGCATCTACAGCTATGATCTTATCATCCGAAGTTTTTAGAGCAGGGTTAATTTCCATCATGGAAGCATCGGTTCCTTCATAAGCTGTGTAAAGCTTTAAAAGGAACTTGGTCATATCCTTAAATGCAGCCCCAGACAGCCCAAGGTTGAAAGCAACCTTTCTTGCCTGAAATGGCAAAAGACCTGTAACAGGATCGATCCATTCTTTTACGATCTTCTCGGGAGTGTTAGCCGCAACCTCCTCAATATCCACTCCCCCCTCTGAAGAAGCCATAATCACATTGCACGATTTTGCTCTATCCAGAAGGATGCTGATATAAAATTCTTTATGATCTGAAGGTCCGGGATAATAGACATCCTGACCGATGAAAACCTTATGGACAGTTTTTCCTGCCGGCCCGGTTTGATGGGTGATAAGCGTATTACCCAATAAATTCTTTGCGATCTCTTTTACCTCATCAACATTTTTGGCAATTGACACACCTCTTTGCTCGGTGCCTTTGATCTTCCCTTTTCCCCTACCCCCTGCGTGGATCTGAGCTTTCACAACGAAAATGGGAGTGTTGGTATCAGCTTTAACCTTTTTGGCAGTTTCAACAGCCCTTTCAGGAGAGTCTGCAACTCCACCATCCTGGATGGGTACACCGTATTGTTTTAGGATGTCTTTTGCCTGATATTCGTGAACATTCATGAGGATCGAATTTGAGACCGCCAAACTAAATCTTTTGGAAAGGATTTTCAACATTTTCGATTCCCTTCAAAGGATTAATTTTGGCATCGATGAAAGCGATCAAGGCTAAGGGAATAGAAAAATCATACGGAAAGCTCCAGGTACTGAAAGGAGTAGATTTTGAAGTTGATCAGGGGGAGGTGGTTTCCCTAGTGGGTGCCTCTGGTGCAGGAAAGAGTACACTTCTTCATATTCTTGGCACCTTGGACCAAGCAGATAGCGGGGGCGTTGAAATCATGGGAGAGCCAATTAATGGTCTGAAGAACCAGGCCCTGGCAGATTTCAGAAATAAGAACATAGGTTTCGTTTTCCAGTTCCACAACCTTCTTCCCGAACTAAATTGTCTTGAAAACATTTGTCTTCCAGGACTAATTGCCGGTGAAGAATTAGGCCAGGTTCATAAAAGAATGGAAAATGTGATTTCCCTTCTTGGTTTAGAACCCCGGTTAGAACACAAACCAGCAGAGCTTTCAGGGGGAGAACAACAGAGGACCGCGGTTGCCAGAGCATTGGCAAATAACCCATCCATAATTTTTGCTGATGAACCTTCAGGAAATCTAGACTCAGCAAATGCCCAGGAACTTCACAAACTTTTCTTCAAATTGAGAGAGGAATTAAACCAGACCATTGTGGTGGTAACCCATAACGAGGATCTGGCCAAACAGGCAGACCGACAAATGACCATCAGGGACGGACTGATCTATTAATCCGTCTTGATCACATCATACAATTCATCAAGATCAGGAGTAAGGATGATCTCGGTCCTTCTATTTTTCTGCCTTGCTTCCGGGGTTTTTGCTTTGTCTACTGGATGAAACGGTCCTCGACCTGCCGGACTGATCCTTTGAGCTGGAACGCCGTTCTTTCTTAGGATCCTTGTTACCGCAGTTGCTCTTAACACACTTAGATCCCAATTATCCTGTAGGTACTTGCTATTCTTGGAGATGGGTACATCATCCGTATGGCCTTCAACTATGATCTCGAAATCTCTTTTGTCTTTAATAACGCCTGCCAATTTTTTGATCGCTTCCTCTCCTTTTGAGTCTACCTGAACGCTCCCGGTTTTAAAAAGAAGCTTAGAAGCCATAGAGACGTAAACCTTTCCATTTTTCACCTCGACCTGCAGATCAGACCCTTCAAAAGCAAGTAGAGCTTCCGAAATGGAGTTCTTCATAGCCTGAACTGAGGAATCCTTTTGATCAAGTACTCCCTGCAATTCCATAACTCTTCTTTCCCTGGCCTGGAGATCCAGTAAAAGGGTATCCATTTTTTTCTGCGACTCCATCAATGACTCTTCAAGGTCAAGCAAGGCTTTTTCTTTTTCCGCCAGATCCTTTGCAAGCTGGCTTGATTTAGCTGTAGAGGACTCAAGCAACTTTTTATAATCTTCCTTCAACCTATTGCTGGTTTTCTCTAATTCGTCATATTGATTTTGTACTTGAGCTCGCTCTTCCTGGGCTGCAATCATTTGCTCCTCAAGCGACTTGTTTTTTGAGTTAGCATCTTTGTTTTCTCCCTCCAGCCTGGCCAACTCTGCGTTGGCATCATCAAGCTGTTGCTGCAAAGTCTGTTCCTGAGCTCCAAGAGCGACTTTTTCCTTTAGTAAAGCATCGTACTTTTTTTGGGGTACGCAGGAAACGATCATTAGGAAAAGCGAAAAGTGTAAAAAAATGGACCTCATGGGCTCTTTTTTAATGGTTTCGGTAAAGGAAAACATTTAGATGTGGAATTGACAAGCCGACGACCAATTCTCTTTCCACATAAAAGTTTGGCGCTCAACAAACAGAGCTTATTATTTTTGTGTTATAGACAAAAATTAAACGATGAAGAAAGTTTTCAATTTTTTCCTTTCTCTAATTCTGTTATCTCAGATCTCTTTTGCTCAAGAGTGGACTGAACTTCTTAATCAGGGTAAGTCCTTCGATGAAATAAAAGAATATTCTCAAAACAGGTATTTTAATCCCAATGGAAGCACCAATCCGCTTTGGAAGCAATACAGCCGCTGGGAGTATTTACATGCTACTCGTCTAATGCCTGATGGTTCCTTTCCTGAACCTGATCACAACTTAAAAGAATACAGAAAATATAATCAACCGAATGCTCAATTCAGAACTAGCAATTGGCCAACCTGGAGTTCAGATGGACCCTTCGTGGTTGGGAATTTTGGTTCTGCCGGTATGGGTAGATTGAACTTCATTGAATTTCATCCAAGTGATTCAAATATCTTTTACGTCGGATCTCCTGGTGGAGGAGTCTGGAAAACCCTGGACGAAGGAGCCACTTTCAATGTTCTTACGGATACGCTTCCTTCTCTTGGAGCATCAGATATGGCAATTGATCCCACAAATCCACAGATCCTTTATTTGGCTACCGGAGATCGTGATGGAGGCGATACCCGCTCAATGGGTATACTAAAGTCCACCAATGGTGGAAATTCCTGGGATACCACTGGATTACAGTACACTGTTCTTCAGAATAAGGAAACCGGTAGAATCATAATCAACCCTGAGAATCCAAATGTTTTAATGACTGCAACAGGAGACGGTGTTTATAAAACTACCGATGCAGGAGCATCCTGGAGAAGGGTTCAATCCAGTTCAGTAAAAGATATTTTGTACATGCCCGGAGACACCAATTATGTCTATGCCGCCGGTACTTCTTTCTTCCGTTCAACCGATGGAGGTGAAACCTGGTCGCAAAGCGTGATCCTTGGAGGAGTAAACCGACTTGAGATCGCAGTGACTCCTGCCAACCCTGCTAAAGTATACGCAGTGGGATCCAATGCCGCCAATAATGGCTGTAGAGGAGTGGTCGTTTCTTCGGATTCCGGAGCATCATTCGTTCAGGTTCATGGTACCTCTAACCCCAACTTATTAGGTTGGGCCTCAGACGGATCCGATGTGGGTGGTCAGGGTTGGTATGACCTGGCCATAGCTGTATCCCCAACCGACGAAAACATGATCTTCGTTGGCGGTGTAAATGTTTGGAGAACAACGGACAACGGAACCACTTGGACTCCCAGTAGTAATCAAAGCGGACAAGGTTCGGATTTTGCTCATGCGGATTGCCATGAACTCGAGTTTCACCCAAATGGAAAACTTTATGCCTGTAATGATGGGGGGCTTTTTCGCTCAAAAGACAATGGGATTGACTACGTAGACCTAAGTAATACCCTTGCCATTACACAATCCTACAAGATAGGTTTAAGCCAGCACAATCAAGGTGATCTTTTGATGGGAAATCAGGATAACGGAACATTCCGGAACTTGAGTGGCACCTATGACCTAGCAACTTTTGGAGATGGCTTCGAATGTATCATTTCCCCTAGCGACCCTCTATATATGTGGTCTTCTAGCCAGTTTGGAACTTTATATCACTCCAGCGACGGTGGATGGAATTTTGGATGGTCCGCAGCGGGAATAACTGAACAAGGAGCTTGGTCCACCCCCATGGTTATTGACCCATGGTTGGACAACCTCCTCTATGCAGGATACGATAATATTTGGAAAACAACCAACAGAGGAGCTTCCTGGAGCAAGGCAAACACTTCAGGTTTTCCGGGATTTGGAGGAAAGGTGAATGCCATGGCCGTTTCTCAATGGTGGCCTGATAGGGTCCTTGCAGCCAAAGGAAATAACCTTTATCTATCCCAGGATGGCGGAAGTACTTGGACTAGGATCAGAAATTCCAATTCCAACTCTACTTCAATTTCCTATGTTGCTTTTGACAATAAGGACCTGACCGGACAAACCATCTGGTTCACCCTAAGTGGGTATTCATCTTCTTCAAAAGCCTTCAAGACCACAGATTTGGGAAGTACATGGACTAACGAAAGTGCAGGTCTACCTAATGTACCGGCGAATTGCGTGGAAGTCGACGAAGGTTCAACTGGTCCTGATGTTTACATAGGTACCGAGATTGGAGTATATGTCCAAAATGATAGCACAGGAACCTTTGTTCCCTTTAGCAAAGGACTTCCAAACGTTTCAGTTAGAGAACTTGAAATCTATGAAGCCGGTGAAAGACTTTATGCGGGAACCTATGGTAGAGGAATTTGGTCTGTAGACCTACTTTCGAAAGGCATCTCAGGATTTGGAACTTATGCAAAAAATGGTGGTTTGGAGATCCTTACTTATCCAAACCCTGCCAGCGAGTTTGTAAAGATCAATGTCGGTGGCTTGCAAGAAGATGCCAGCATTCAGATATCCAACGTTGAAGGAAAAGAGGTCTACTCTTCGGAAGGTGAATTGAGTGCCTTCAATGTTGAGGTAACCATCCCACTTTCAAGCTTGGACATTAACCCAGGAATCTATTTCGTAACTGTTAAATCTGGTACCTCTCAAGTTTCTAAAAAGATCCTTATTCAATAAATCATGAAAATGTATTTCAGATCGACTTCTTTTTTCCTGCTCTTTTTGACCATTCAGTCTGCTCAGGCTCAAAAATGGGTCGATCTGTTTTACGAGGGTGCTAACTTTTTTGAAATCCAGAAGGCTGGAAGAGAAGAGCTTTTCAATGCTGATGGAAGCAAAAACCCCGGATGGAAGCAATTTAGCCGTTGGGAGTATTTCATGGGTCAAAGAGTTTCACCCATAGGAGAACTTCCAAAAGCCGGTGTGAATTATCGTGCCTACAAGCAATTCAACAATTCCAGCAATACCCAATTAAGGCAAAGTAATTTTCCAAGCTGGAATTCTTTGGGGCCAAATACCCCTGATGGTATTCCAGGATTGGGCAGGATAAATTTCGTAAGGTTTCACCCAAGCGATACCAATACCTTTTATGTAGGATCCCCCTCAGGAGGGCTATGGAGAACTATCGACGGAGGAGGTACTTTTACCGTTCTTAATGATACTATAGCGACAATTGGATGTGCAGATTTGATCATTCACCCCACGAATGATTCCATCCTATTCCTTGGAACCGGAGATAGAACCAATGCCATAAATGCAATTCCTTCTGATGGAGTTATGGTTTCTACGGACCAGGGATATTCTTGGACCAAATCAGCATTGAGTTTTTCTCAAAACTCAAATATCAAGATTGGTAGGATGGCTATGAACCCTCTAAACCCTGATCTGATCTTTGTTGCAGCCTCTAATGGAATTCATCGGTCAACGGACGGTGGTTTCAGCTGGAATAATATTCAGTCTGGCAGGTTCTATGACCTGGAGTACCATCCTACAGATACATCAATCTTATATGGCACAACTACTACCACCTTCTACAAATCAACTAATGGAGGGGCAAGCTTTTTCTCGGTGCCTGTCACTTCAAGCACCAACCGCTTAGAGTTAGGGGTAAGCATTGCGGATCCGCACCAAGTTTATGTGCTTGCTTCAAATACAGCCTCAGGTTTAAGAGGAATTTACCATAGTACAGATACGGGCTCAAGCTTCGCGCAGGTCCATCCTTCCACTCCAAACCTTTTGCAATGGTCTGCCGATGGCTCAGGTTCTGGGGGGCAGGGTTGGTATGATCTTGCTATTGCAGTCTCTCCAAATGATCCAAATGAGATTTTCGTAGGGGGTATCAATTCCTGGAAATCTACCAATGGAGGAACAAGTTTTGTGTTGTCTAGTCATTGGACTGGAAGCAATGCCTTTTTGGTTCATGCAGATTGCCATTACCTTGCCTATCAGCCAGGTACCAACGCAATATTCCATACCAATGATGGTGGCATTTATAAAAGTATTGACGGTGGAAGCACCTGGACAAACCTATCATCAACGCTTGTTATTACAGAATCCTATAGGATTGGAATCAGCCAGCATACCTATGGCGAATTCTTGATGGGAAACCAAGACAATTCCACCTTGAAGAATACAATTCAATTCGGGTTCAAAACCTCATTAGGTGGTGATGGAATGGAATGCATCATTTCGCATACGGATCCTTTCCATGTCTGGGCTTCCCAACCAAATGGAGACCTGAATCGAGCTTTGGATGGCGGCCAAACCGGAGGGTCCTACTCATCAATGACCAACGGAATCACAGAAAGCGGTGCCTGGGTGACTCCATACATCATGGACCCATATATTGAGGACGTTCTTTATGCCGGTTACAACAATATTTGGAAAACCACTTCCAAAGGAAATAGCTGGTTTAGAGCCAACTCTTCGGGGTTTCCAGGATTTGGAGGAAAGGTTAATGCACTTGCAGTTTCAAACTGGTGGCCGGACAGAATCCTTGCTGCTAAGGGAGATGACATTTACTATTCCGGCGATGGGGGTACCAACTGGTCTCAGATCAGTGGTGGTAACTTCCCACAACAAAACATAAGCTACATAGCTTTTGATGATACAGACCTGACCGGGGAAACTATTTGGGTAACTTTTTCAGGATATACATCGAACTCCAAAGCTTTCAGAACAACAAACCTTGGAACAAATTGGACCAATGAATCTTCCGGACTTCCCAACGTCCCTGCTAACTGCGTTGTTGTGGACCGGGGCTCAATTAGCCCCGATGTTTATGTCGGAACAGATATAGGAGTTTTCATTTACAATGATAGCATTGGAGGTTTTGCAAACTACAGCCATGGACTTCCGAATGCCGTGATTTCAGAATTGGAGATCCACTATGGGGAGGAAAAAATGATTGCAGGAACCCATGGAAGAGGAATGTGGGAAATTGATCTTCTATCAAAAGGAATAAGTGGATTGGAGTCATTTGGCAAGCAAGGGCCATTGGAGCTTTTTGTTTGGCCAAACCCAAGTAAGGGTCAAATCAATCTTGCATACAAGTCTCTGCATGGTTCCGGGGAACTGCAGGTTCTTGATCTAAGTGGAAGGAAATTAGTTCACAGAAATCTGACTTTCACGGGGGAAAACCAAAGCTTAAGGCTTGACTTGGAATCTCTCGGATTGGAAAAAGGACTTTACTTAATCCAGCTGAGTGCCGGAGGAAGGCAGGTTTCAAATAAGGTCATCATTAATTAAGCCCCAACCCAGCTTTCCTTATCAAGGGAGCGGTATTGGATTGCTTCAGCCACATGCTGTAAACCTATATTTTTCGATCCTTCAAGATCCGCAATTGTTCTGCTGACCTTTAGGATCCTGTCATAGGCCCTGGCTGAAAGCCCGAGGTTTTCCATAGATCTCTCAAGAAGAAGTTTAGCGGCACGATCCAATTGACAATACTCTTTTAACAAAGAAGGAGTTAACAGGGAGTTATTACTTACTCCTTCATTTCTGGAATATCTATTTCTCTGGATCTCCCGTGCCCGTTTTACTCTTTCCCTTATTGTTTTGGAGTCTTCGTTCTTTCCATTGGCCGACATCACTTCAAATGGAACCTTGCTCACCTCAATGTGCAGGTCGATTCGATCGAGTAGAGGACCTGAAACCTTGGAAAGGTATTTTTTCACTTCCACAGAGCTATTGGGGTGCTCTTCACCGGGTCTATAAAAATCCCCACTAGGGCTTGGGTTCATGCTAGCTATCAACATGAAATTAGATGGGTATTCCACAGCTGCCCTTGCCCTACTTATCGAAACCTTCCTTTCTTCCAGGGGTTGCCTTAGAACCTCCAATACAGTTCGTTTGAATTCCGGAAGCTCATCCAAAAAAAGTACTCCATTATGTGCGAGAGAGATTTCTCCTGGTTGTGGATTGCCCCCTCCCCCGACCAAGGCAACATCGGAAATAGTGTGATGAGGTGATCTGAAGGGTCTATGAGCGATGAGTCCATTGACCTTACCTAGCTTTCCCGCAACAGAATGGATCTTGGTGGTTTCCAATGCTTCCAACAGATCCATCGGTGGAAGAATTGAAGGCAGCCTTTTTGCCAACATGGTCTTTCCGGCACCAGGCGGTCCAACCATCAAAGCATTATGAGATCCGGCAGCTGCAATTTCAAGAGCTCGTTTTACATTCTGCTGACCCTGGACATCAGCAAAATCCAGGTCGAAAGTCTCAATCTCTTCCTGGAACAATTCTCGGGTTAGGTTTACATTGAGCCTTGGCTTTTCATTTGAAAAGAAGTGGATTGCAGCTTCAAGGCTATCAAAGCCATAAACAGGGAGTTTATCTACAATGGAAGCTTCTCCAGAATTTCTCTTTGGGATCAGAAAGCCTTCTTTTCCCTGCTTCCTAGCTTCAACCGCCATAGGTAATAATCCCTTTACTTCCCTGATCTCACCGTCCAGACCTAATTCGCCCATAATGGCATAATTTTCCAACTGAGCCCCATTTAATTGTTCTGAAGCTTTGAGAATACACAGAGCGATGGGAAGATCAAAGGCTGATCCCTCCTTCTTTATATCAGCAGGTGCCAGATTGATGAACATCCTTTTTCTTGGGAAATAAAGCCCAAGCTCTTTGAAAGCACTTTCGATACGGAAAAGACTCTCTTTAACAGCATTGTCCGGCAGTCCAACCATGTATGATTTTGTGCCATCAACAATATTGACCTCAATATCTATGGGAATGGCATCTACTCCTGAGAGACCATAGCCACAGGTTTTCGCAAGCATTAGGGCTGGGTCATGGACTCAATCAAAAAGATGAGCGTATGGATGATCTTAATGTGCATTTCCTGAATGCGGTCAGCAAATCCCGAATGCGGAACTCTGATCTCAACATCGCAGTATTCCGCAAGTTTCCCTCCATTATTTCCTGTTAGGCCGATCACAGTCATGTTTCTCTGGCGCGCGATCTCTGCTGCCGTGACAACATTTTGAGAATTGCCACTGGTAGTGATCGCCAATAATACATCTCCTTTTTTTCCCAATGCTTTGATGAACCTCGAGAAAACTCTTTCGAATCCATAATCATTTGCCGTACAGGTTATGTGGCTTGCATCCGATACACAAACTGCTGCGAACGGTTCTCTATCCTCTCGATATTTTCCACTTAGTTCTTCAGCAAAATGCATGGCATCACAATGAGAGCCACCATTACCACAGCTAATTACCTTTCCTCCTTTTTTAAAGGAAGCTACCATCAGGCTTGCAGCTTTTTCGATTTTCTCAATGTTCTCCTCGTCTTCGAGGAATTGGTCGAGAACAGTTTTTGAGGAGAGCAACTCCCCCTGAATTTCTTTTTTGAATTTCATGCTCGTCAATACTGCTCAATATTACTAAAAAGCCTCTAGGGGAATTAAAATTCCCAGGTTCTTTTCTGCTTATTAAGCCTAAGGGTTATTAAAGAGTAGGTATTAGAGAATGTATAAGGTGAAAATTGAGAGTCAGAATCTCTAAAAACCTGTTGAAAATCGATAAACAGGTTATGCTTTAACATGTAGCTGAAGGTAAAGTCTACATAATTTATGTTAGTTGCCTGACCCTGCCCCAGTGTATTGCCATACTCCTGATTTCTGGTCCTGTAAGATTTCATAATATCTCCGCCATTATTATCAACTCTATCAACATCAAGGCCTTTTTGAGCAAAGATTCCTTTAGCTCGGATCTCAAGCCTTGGGATAGGCTGATATCTCAGAATTCCAATGAACTCAGAAAAATTAGCTCCCAAAGGATGGGCCAATGGTTGGTTGTAATGTGTATAGCTCCTATAATCATCGATATGGGTATAGGTAAAGGGCCTGACCACATTTGCTTCCAGTTGAAGGTCAAGATTACTCACTCCTCCCACATTGACGTATTTTCCTCCTAATTGAAAGGCATACTTATTTGCCCACCAGCCATTTTGAGCTCTGATCTCTTCCAATAAGAACTCATCAAACATTACCTGGCCATAAAGTGAAAAATGATTTAGGAAATTCCATTTGAAATCCATTGCGATTGAAACATTATCAGGACTTCCCAATTGATGCTCAAGAGCCCGATAAAAAATAATCGGGTTTAAATAAGAAATCTCAAATGTGGGCTCTTGAAAATCACTCTTCCCTCCAAAAAATACTGTCTCAGAGATCCCAATATTTACATTCCTTCCAAGGTTTAAAGAAAAATGGTGTAGGGCCATGAATTTGCGATCGTAACGCTCATTTATTCCAGTGTATCGAGCTGTCATTTGAGCAAAAATGTTGGTGTAGTGGATCTTCCAAACCTTGGTGTTGAACTTCAAAAAGGTATAGGCATTTCCAAAATCTGAAAGGATAAGCGATCGATATCCATTTCCGATAAAGTTTCGGTCAAAGCCGAACTGAAGTCCAATATGTTTGGTAATCCCGAAGGTTACATAACCCCTGGGCGAGAAAAAATCATATCCTCCTTTATTAAAATCTTTCCAAAAGCCTTCATGTACCAAGGCGTAATTGGAATCTGGATAAACTCGATTAGCATAGGGCAAAAGGTAATCAGGTAGCCTCGCCTGGGTATCCGTGATATAAGAGTAAAAGCCTACCCTTCCATCGATGCTCCCTCTTAATTCAACGCCACGGGTATTTAGTCCTAAGAGCGAATCAGGTCCGAAATCTCTTCCACCTGCAAATTCAAAAACAGGGTTTACATGGACTTCGAAATCCTTGTCCTTGAAATAAAGGAGATCACTTTTCTTTTTATAAAGGGCTTTAACCAATGCCTTTTTTGAGTCTTCATGTTCGGTGTCTGCCCATTCATGATTATCAGCTAAGAAGTATGAAAAATTAAACTCATCAGACCTCGAGAAAGATGTTTGATCCAAACCGGAAGAATCTCCAAACTCTGCAATTTCTTTTCTCAAATATGGCTTTTGACTGGTATGGGTATTTGGGAAATTTTTCGAACTAAGGATCTCATATCGGTCTATTTTCCAATAATAATCCGGGTTGAGAGGGGCGTAAACTCCCTGCGCAATTCCTTCGACTAGAAATAGGAACGTGAAAAGAAAAATGAAAAGCCCCTTTAAATTCATGAGCGGCAAATAACGGAAAATGGCAGATTAAGGAAAATTGTGCCTATTTGAAGTAAATTCTCTTTAGTGAAAAAATATAACCACAAAACCCTGGATTTTGCCAAATGGAATGATCTAGTTGATTCATCGACCCAGGGTCTTTTTTATCACCGTTCCGAAATTCTTACCACTTTGCATAAAAAATGGGAATTCTATGTTGAAGAAGATCAGGGCAATTACACTATGGGAATTGCATTACCTGTAAAAAAAACCTTTGGGCTCAAGAGAATAATCCAACCACCTTTTATCCAACAGTTGGGAATCATTGGAGTTCAAGAAAATGAAATTTCTTTTTTGGGCTCAGTCTGCCTGGACCAAAAGGATGCCTTTGGCTGGGGATATCATTTCAATGAGAAAAACTTGAGCCGCAATGAAAAGGGCTTCATGAAGGGCACAAACCTGATTTTAGACTTGAATAAACCTGTTGAAGAAATTGAAAAAGCATACTCCAAAAACCTGAAAAGGAAATTAAAGCTTGCACAAGATGCAGGTCTGAAGTTTAAAGAATGTGAGCTGGAAGCAATTTGGCCCAAGATCGAATCCGAGTTAAAAACCCTCCTTAAAAGGAAAATGCATCCGAAGATCCAGGATCTGAAAAGGGCATTAATAAAAGGCCAACCTGATATTAAGTTTTTCTGTACCGAGAACAATAAAGGCTCTGTACTTTCAGGAGCAGCTTTTGTAAGCTTCAAATCCAGATTGACCTATTGGAATGGGTTTTCAAGTCCAGAAGGAAAATCTGTTGGAGCAATGGGATTCCTTATGGATCAAGCCATTAAATATGCTGCCAAAGACCATAAGGAATTTGACTTTGAGTCTGGGAACCTGGAAGGAACCAAGCGATTTTTCTCACAATTCAAGCCAGACGAGAGGCATTACCCGATCATAAACAGAAGATTGGGTCGGATTACCTTTTCAGAATAAATGGGAATTAATAATGAAATAATGAGAAATTTCTACCCAAACCAGAAACTCCCATTAAAACGCCATCCAAATAAATTAAGGCAATGGGTACAAGGAATTGAGCAATATTGCGGATATTGGTTTCGATGTACCCGAGTAGATGCCTTTTGGGAGACGTTCGGAATGCAATATTTTTGTTTTTCAGCCGGATTTGGATTTGGCTATGAGAAAACTATGATCCTTACCATTGATGCTTGACATTTTAATTCTATTCGTAGGGCTTGCAGTACTGATTATCGGTGGCGACTTTCTGGTAAGGGGTGCATCAAATCTCGCATTAAGATTAAAGATCTCTCCCTTAGCAGTAGGACTTACCATTGTTGCTTTTGGGACCTCTGCTCCTGAGTTGATCATTAGTATCAAATCAGTTCTTCTTGGTCATGAGGACCTGGCAATGGGTAATGTGGTCGGATCCAATATTTGTAACCTGGGTCTTGTACTGGGAATAACTGCACTTATTACAAACATCCCATTAGAGAGATCTACCCTTAGAGTAGATTGGCCAATGACCATGTTTAGCTCTCTCCTGCTCTATTTTGTCGGGTCAAATCATTTTTTCAATAACAGGAAGATAGATACCTGGGAAGGACTATTCTTTGTTGGACTTCTTTGTGCATTTATCTTCAATTCAATGGTCCAGTCCAGAAAGGACACTAAGGCCAAAGAGGGGGAAATCATCGGAGAAGAATTGGATGCCCCTCCATCAGGGACAAAAATGGTCTTAAGGGATGTAGGGCTTCTACTGATAGGGATCGTGGGTCTTTTTTATGGTGCGGAATGGTTTGTAATGGGAGCAGAAAGAGTAGCAAGATCCCTTGGGGTCGATGAAAGAATAATTGGAATTACCATGGTGGCCCTTGGAACCAGCCTTCCTGAACTCGTTACTTCCGTGATTGCTGCCTATAAAAAACAATCTGACCTGGCATTAGGAAATCTGCTGGGCTCAAACATCTTCAACATCTTATCGATCTTGGGAATAACTTCTGTCATTAAAGCAATTCATGTCGACAGCATGATCATCGATTATGACACCAAATGGATGCTCGCATTAACTGCACTTCTTTTCCCGATCATGCTTATTCGAAAGAAATTTGGTAAACCCGAAGGGGTTATTCTCCTGGCATTCTATGCCATCTATATAATCCAGGTTCTTATCTGATCAGGAATCCTTCTCCTGATCCTTTTCCTCACCGGCATCAAGAACCTCAATGTCATGAAGCAAAACCTTTTTGGCTATGCCCTTTCCTGTTTTGGTTGCAGCCAAACCACCCTGAGCAGTTTCCTTATATCGGTCTTCCATGGCTTGCCCTACCTCTCCCATCGCCTCAATACATTCATCCACTGGTATTACAGGATCGAATCCAGCCAAGGCCATTTGAGCTGAAGAAAAAGCAATTGCAGATGCACTGGCATTCCTGACAACGCAGGGAACTTCTACTAAACCTGCCACCGGATCGCAAACCAATCCTAACATGCATTGAATAGTAATGGCTACCGCTCTGGATACCTGCTCGAAATCTCCTCCAAGACTATAGACAATTGCCCCTGAACCCATTGCTGCAGCGGAGCCAGTTTCGGCCTGGCAACCACCAACCGCTCCCGCGAGAGAAGCCTTCCTTTCAATGATTAGTCCAATACCAGCTGCTAAAAGCAAACCTTCCAGGACTTTCCTTTCTTCGATCTTATGGATCTTGATCATTGTAGTTAGGATCCCTGGAAGTATTCCTGAGGCTCCCGCTGTTGGGGCAGCAACAATTCGACCCATACAGGAATTTACCTCTTTGGCAGAAAGCGATCTGCCGATCATCTCCTTGAATTCAGGGGAAAGGACATCTTTATCATGATAATAGACCTTTTTTCCACCATCATTGATCATACCGGAATCAGACTTCATCTCTTCCTTGAGACCTGAATCAGTGGCATCAACCATGGCCTGAAAATTTACCTTCAGGCCTTCCCAGATCTCATCTTCATTTCTACCCTTCACTTCCATCTCATAATCCAGCCATGGCCGATATAAGCTAGTCTTGTTCTTGTCAAGATATTCTCCCCAATCTTTAAAGCTTTTGACTATCATTTCCTGTTCTTTCTTTGAATTGTTCTTTTAAGGGTCGCTCCTCTTCCCTCCAATTAAATCCTCGAAGTACCATTTCCGGTTCCATCCATTCATGAGGTGGAATGAACTTGGCATCCGGTCGAACCAGGAAATGGATATCCTTAAGTTTATTGGCCTCAAAATCCATCACCATGTTTGAACACCAAACCCTGTTCATCCCTACCACTGAGCCGTCTTCTTCCTTGGTTACAAAATAAATACTCTCGCCGTTCCCCTCAATGTCTATCAGACTGATTCCAAGGCTATCAAAACTTGCATCCATGTACCGACCCTTGATCTGATTGAAATTTCCAAGACTATCCTGGTTAATAACAAAAGCTTTACGATTCAGGTACATCTTATCCAGCCTGTTGTCTTTCAATTTAGCGATAATAGTGTCAGAACTCATTTGATTTCCTCCTGTCCATAGAACAGGATCCTTGTAAAAAATAATTGAAGAATCCCCCTGGTCATATATCATTGAATCACATATTCCCTGCAGATCATTTCTGAAAAAGGATACATTATTGAAGCATCTCAAAACACCCTTTCCATCAACCCTTTGCCTTACCAGTGTATCCGAGCTTACCCAAAGGGTATCCTTTCCGGTTTCCCATCTGACAATAGGGTCTCCCCAGACCTTAGAAAAATTTGCATTTCCCTCATTCATAAATCCTTGCCCCAACAATAGTATTTGTTCCTTTTTTGAAAATAGGCTGATGTTTCCATAGCCTTCTCCATCCTTACTCATTTGGTCATAGATGAGGGTGTCACCCCAGATCAGGTAACTTGAATCCTCTATCATAGATCTGGAAACTAGATAAGCCTTTTTTTCCTTGGTGAGGTATTCCCCCTTTGAAGTCCTTAGGTTGCCTCTATCAGAGCGAATGAATGTGGGGCCAAGGAATTCAACCTTTTTGGATTTAGTGAAATAATTGAGGGAGTCTGACTCCAATGAATCCTGGGAGCTCCAGCCCCTTACGCTATCCGTAAAATGAATGAAACTACTATTCAAATGGTAGTAGGCCTTCTTACTCGTAATGTTATAGGAAGGCATAAAGATCTGCCCCCCTTCATTGTAATAAACCAGTTGACCTGTTCCTGAGTAATAAAGCTTATCAGTCTTAATGGTAATGCTAGGGTCCCTTAAAAAAACATTCCCTGAAGCAGTCAAAAATTCCTCCTCACCATCGAAATAGACCCTATCACAATCAAGGAAAAGGGTGTCACCTCGAACAAGTTTTACCTTGCCCATCATCTTCAAAGAGTTCTTCCTTTCCAGGTATTGATAGGCGCTATCACAGGTAACCCTGGCATTATTTCTTTTGAGCCTTACATTCCCAAGGAATTTGTTAACCACCTCGCCATCAATTACCACACTTTTAAAAACATCGGTGTGTTTTATCTCCACATCCTGTCCCTGAACTGCAAAAGTCAAAGTCAGGATGATTAGTAAAGTTTGAAGTACTTTTAGGATTGCGTTGTGCATGAAAACCCAAAATTAAACCACAATGGGCTTTTTAGAGCGGGTTGAAAAGACCATTCAGGATTTCTCCCTTTTTAACAAAAACCAGACCATCCTTGTAGGAATTAGCGGGGGTGTGGACTCTATTGTTTTGGCCTATTCCCTTCATTCTTTGGGATATAGGGTCTCCCTTGCTCATATCAATTACAAACTGCGAGGGAAGGAATCTGATAAGGATGAAGAGTTCGTAAAGGAATTCTCTAAACGCTATGGAATAAAACTCCATAAGAAAACCATAAGGCTAAGGCCCGGAAAGAAAAGTACCCAGCTCGCGGCAAGGGATGCCCGCTATACATATCTGAAATCATTAAGCAAAGAGAAAAAATATGCTCGCATAGCCCTGGGCCATAATTCAAACGACAATTTTGAGACGGCTCTATTTCATTTGATTAAGGGTGAGGGCCTTCTTAACCACCGTGGCATTCCCATAAAATCGGAAAAGATCGTTAGGCCCATGTTGTTCCAAAGTCGGGAGGATATAGTTGAGTTTGCGCTTGAAGCAGGAATGGAATGGAGGGAAGATCAAAGCAATCTTGAATCAAAATACTCCAGGAACTTCCTAAGGAATGAGGTGGTTCCAATGCTACGAAAATTAAACCCGTCTCTCGAAGCCACCTTCGCAAGGGATTACCTCCGCAGCCTGGATGTTCGGGCCCAAATGGATGAATTCTCACAGAAGAAACCAACATGGAAAATCAAACATGGGGGGAACATTCATTTTGACCTTGAAGAATTAAAGAATGAACCCGGCTGGTTCATCATGCTTGAAAGAGAATTAAAATCAAAAGGCTATTCCTCAGAAAAGTATTGGGAACTGAGAAAATTAGTTTTTTCTGAAACCGGCAGTTCCCTTTCATTGGGAGGATTCCTCTTATGGAAAGACAGATCTGAATTGATTCTTGAAAAGCAGAAAAAATCCTCTCTAAAAACCCATACGATCAAAAAAATACCAGCAAGTTTTAGAATACCCAACGGCAGTATTCAGATCAGTGAAACAAAAAGAGAATTGAAGCCCAAGGAAGAAGCGACAACCCAAAGTGAAATTCTCAACCTGGAAGCCCTTGAGTTTCCTTTGACCCTGAGACCCTGGCGAAAGGGAGATTTTTTCCAACCCCTTGGAATGAAAGGGAACAAAAAAATAAGTGATTTCCTTGTTGACAAAAAGGTTCCCAGGATGCAAAAGGATAAAGTTTATGTTCTGGAGTCAGCTGGGAAAATTGCCTATGTAATTGGCATGAGGATCAGTAATTGGGCAAAGGTCAATTCTGAGGATGAAGCAAAGCTTTATTTGAGTTTTCGAAGAACAAAAAGGGGCTAGAATACCCCTTTCTAGGCTGTTCTGTCCTATATTTGCAGCCCAAAATCAATTAAGAAATGAAAGTAACCGTAGTAGGAGCAGGAAATGTTGGAGCGACTTGTGCAGATGTATTAGCATACCGCGAGATCGCCAATGAGATCGTAATAGTTGACATTAAAGAAGGCTTGGCTGAAGGCAAGGCCCTTGATATATGGCAAAAATCGCCGATCAACCTTTATGATTCCAGGACTGTGGGCTCCACCAACGATTACTCAAAGACTGCTGATTCCGATGTTGTGGTTATTACCTCCGGACTACCTCGTAAGCCAGGAATGAGCAGGGATGATTTGATCGGCACCAATGCGAATATCGTAAAGATGGTTACCGAGAATATTATCCAACATTCTCCTAATTGCATTTTGATCATCGTATCCAATCCATTGGATGTTATGACCTACCAGGCACATCTTTCAAGCTCACTTCCCAGGGAAAGGGTTTTTGGAATGGCCGGGATCCTGGACACGGCAAGGTACAGAGCCTTTTTGGCAGAAGCGATGAATATTTCTCCAAAGGATATTCAGGCCGTACTGATGGGTGGACATGGAGATACGATGGTGCCACTTCCAAGGTATACCACAGTTGGCGGGATCCCTGTTACCGAACTCATCGAAAAGGATAAACTGGATGCTATCATCGAAAGAACAAAATTTGGTGGCGGCGAGTTAGTAAAACTGATGGGAACCTCAGCATGGTATGCACCTGGTTCTGCTGCTGCTCAGATGGTTGAAGCGATCGTCAGAGATCAAAGAAGGGTTTTCCCTGTTTGTGTTCAATTGATGGGCGAGTATGGAATCAGTAATTGCTATTTGGGAGCCCCAGTTATCCTGGGTTCAAATGGAATTGAAAAGATCATTGAACTCGATCTTAATGAGGAGGAAATGGCCCTTCTCAAGACTTCCGAAACCCATGTAAGGGAGGTTATGGAAGTATTGGAAAAGATCTAATTCCTTACACTCAAGCACCTTTCATAAGATTTTGCCGTTATTGAATTAACGGAGGTTTATGAGGTATAGCATTTTCTTGATCCTGACCCTATTGGTCCTTTCCTGCTGCAGGAATGACGAAGAGCTCCCTCCCATGAATGGAGGAGGAAACTGCCCCGGAGAGCTCCGCACACCTTTGGTTATTCAGAAGCCAGGACATTTCCCTTCCACGAATATTCCATCTGATCTCACCCAGGAAAGATTTGAACTGGGAAGGCATCTTTTCTATGAAACCAGGCTTTCAAGAAATAATACTGTTAGCTGCGGAACCTGTCATCAACAGGAACGTGCTTTCACGGATGGATTGACCAAAAGCATTGGGCTTTATGGGGATACCATAAGAAGAAATGCAATGTCCATCTCGAATATGCTTTGGGAGGATAAATTCTTTTGGGACGCTCGAGCCTCAAGCCTTGAAGAACAAGCCTTGATGCCGATCTTAGATCACTTTGAAATGGACATGACTATGCCCGAGGTAATTGAGCGATTGGAACCCGATACCCTTTACCAACGTCTCTTCTGTGAAGCTTACGGAGTTACCAAGTATGAGCCATATATGTTCGCAGAATCTATAGCCACCTTTGAGATGGCAATGGTCTCCGAAAATTCCAAATACGATCAGACCTTCAAAGGAACGGCAACCTTTACTCCACAGGAACAGTTGGGAAGGAACCTGTTCTTTACGCATCCAATTTTCCCTACGCCGCGTGGTGGAAATTGTGGTGACTGCCATGTACAGGTTCTAACCTCCGGTTTCCTTGGACCAGGGGGAATGAAAAACAATGGATTGGATTCGAATCAAAATTGGACCGACCTGGGCTATGCTGAATTTACCAACAACCCCAACGACAACGCTAAGTTTAAGACCACGAGCCTTAGAAATATTGCTCTTACCGGCCCATACATGCATGATGGAAGGTTTGAAACACTAAGGGATGTTTTGGAGCATTATAACGAAAATGTCCATTGGAGTCCAACCTTGGATCCTTTGATGTTTGCATCAAATCTTCCTAACCAAGACACCTTGGCTTTAGGCCTTCTTCCTTTTGAAGTGGATGCTATTCTTGCCTTTTTGAATACTCTGACGGACACCACATTTACAAACGATCCACGATTTTCAGATCCTTTTAATTGAAGCTTATGAGATCAGTATTAAAATGGTTTAGCCTCATCCTTGTCATTACGGCGTTTAGCTGTTGCAAGGAGGACGAAGATCCTCAGCCGGAGAACAAGCCGGATCTTGTACTTGAGTTCTCTCATTTCTTCAATGGAAATGACCTGGAATTTGAAAAGATCTACCTGACCCCAAATCAGGATTCTGTCTCTTTTGCAAGGATCGTTTATCTGGTAAGCAATGTTAAACTGACCAATTCGGTAGATGGTTCCGAGTTCAATGTTGAGGCAGGTGATTTTCTGGTAAAGCCAGTCCAGGGTCAAAACACAGTGGAACTTAGAATCAGCGGCAATAAGTACAGCTTACCGACAGGAACCTGGGACGGAATTGAATTCTATATCGGCCTTGATTCAGCTACCAATTTTGCACCTGAGTCTGCACCAAAATTATTTACGGATGAAGGGATGTTCTGGACCTGGAATACCGGCTATAAGTTCTTTGTAAGCGAAGGAAAATATTTCTCTTCTTCACTTTCTTTCCCCTTTGTGGGAGTTACCATTCATGTTGGCGACATGGTCAACCTGGTTAATCTTTCTTATGACCTTAACCCATTTGGGGGGATAAATCTGAAAACCAATAAAACAAGTCGTATTAATTTTGATGTCCATATTGAAGAGCTATTTGATAATCCAAATCCAATTGATCTAAGTAACTCTACCTACCGACAGGTTACAGGTGGAACTACGGCTGAAGAATATCGGCAGAATTACTCAAATGGATTTTGGGAACTTAAATCTACGGTCTCACCCTGATGAATTTGAAGAAAATCCTGTTCGTTGTACTTTTTTCAAGCCTTGCAATGGGTAATGGGATCTCTTTGTTTCTTTCCTTTTCCGCTTTCAAATTCGACCAGCAAAGAATTGAAGAAGCATTTTGTGTCAACAAGGAAAAAGCGGATCTGGCATGTGGAGGACAGTGTTATTTCATGAAGAAAATGGAAAAATTTGGTCAGGAAACTGAATCAAAATCCATGACTTTCTTCGGGTTTGAAAATTTTATCGGGCCCTTATATTTTGAAAAAGTAAAAAACAATCGAACCATTGATTTTTGCTCAGATCAATATTTTGATTTTGTTTCACATAATACTAGTGAGGGGTTTTCATCAAGCCTACTTCAACCTCCCGAAAACGAATACTTTTTTTCGATCTAAGTATTCAATTTTTTTATCGGGGAAACCCACAATCAATTTAAAATGAGATTAAAAATTTTAATAGTGCTTGCACTGGCAAGTACAACTTTCTATTCATGTAAGGAAGAAGACGATCCGCAACCTCAACCAAAAGGGGATCTAACAGTCCATTTTGATCTAAAATGGGATGCCATGAATAGTGTAGAATTCAATTCTGGGGATACATTCACCATTGCCTCTGGCGACAACATTATTGTGAATGATATTCGCTTTTGGGCTTCTAACATTAAGCTCTATAACAATGGTGCTGTAAAGTGGACGGATAAGGAAAGCTATTATCTGGTTGAAAAAACCAGTACCAACGAACGAGAAATGGTTATGCTTTCTGGCATTCCTGTGGGAACTTATGATAAGATCGAGTTCTCTATCGGAGTAGATAGTGCTCATAACCATGCCCTTGACCAAAAAGAGGGAGAATTGGATGAAACTATCGGAATGTCATGGAATTGGACTACCGGATATAAGTTTTATGTTCAGGACGGTAGTTATTGGGATACTACCACTTCAACATATCAGCAAATGGAAGTTCATATGGGATTGGACCAGTATTATTCAACTGTCCAGATTGATTTCCCAATGGATATTTCTCTGACTAAAAACGGAACCCATTTGGTGCATATCATGGTCAGCAATGGTAAAACCTTTAATACTCCAAATGTGATCAATGTTTCAGAACGAGGAGGTACATTAAAGGCCCTTATGCCGGACCAGGTATTCACTGACATAGTTGAGAACTACTCCTCTATGTTCATGATCCACCACGTACAATAGACATATGGGAAAAAAACTGGTTTTTGCCGTTCTGATGCTTTCTCTTCTTTCTTGTGGGGAAAGCAATGAGCCTGCAAAAGACCCAGTTAAATTCGCCCTCAAGGCCCCAGAAAACCTTGGGGGTGAAGTTCCCTTTCCTGCCAGGAATCCTTTCTCAAAGAAGAAGATCGAGTTGGGCAGGATGTTATTCTATGATCCGATCCTATCCGGAAGCAATCGAATTTCCTGTGCAAGTTGTCACGTTCAACAGCTCGCATTTTCTGACGGACAAACTCTTTCCTCCTTTGGAGCCACAGGAAATGAATTGATCCGACATACACCTGCTCTGATCAACAATGCCTGGATGACAGGACTCTTTTGGGAAGGTGGAGCGAAGGATTTGGAATCTTTGGCTTTCGGGCCAATAACAGATCCAAGCGAAATGGATCAAAATCTTGCAGAATTAGAGCAGGAGCTTAATGATCACCAGGATTATCCGTTCTTGTTTAGAGAGGCTTTCAAGGTCTCAGAAATTTCCAGGACAGAAATAGTAAGGGCCTTAGCCCAATTTCAAAGAAGTCTTATTTCTGCCAACTCCAGGTACGACAAATATGTGAGAAAGGAAGAAGGTGGACAGCTTGATGATAAAGAGTTGAAGGGTTTGGGAATCTATAAGGCCTATTGTAGCAGTTGCCATGCCACCGATCTTTTTACCGATAACCTTTACCATAATAATGGAATTGATGATGACTTTTCAAATGTTGATCACGAATTGGTGTACCTGGGAAGATTTAGGATAAGTTTTGATTCTTCAGATATAGGAGCCTTTAAAACTCCTACCCTAAGGAATATTATGATAACCGCACCCTACATGCACGATGGTAGGTTTGCGGATATCGATGCCGTATTAGATCATTATTCTCATGGAATTAAATCCAGTCCTTACCTGGACCCTGTTCTGAAAAATTTAAAACCTACCCTTAAAGACAAGCTTGATCAGGAAGAAAAAGATAACTTAAAAGCCTTCCTTCATACCCTTACCGACCAGGAATTTCTAACAGATCCAGCCTTAGCGGACCCATTTATTCAATAAAAAGACCTCTTTACTGCTTTCGTACAATGGTGTTCTAAATCGAACATTTTATTGGCAATAATAGCAATTGTAAATTCATAAGCAATTGTTATACAGGTAATTACAATTTTGATATTTTTTGGCACTTTAATTGGCTAAACCGAGAAAGCCTCTAATAAAATAGATGGACAGAAAGATCGAAAAGAAGAAATGGCCCCCTAAGAAGATATTCCTCTATAGTCTTGGAGCTTTTGCAATTGTGGGAATTGCCTACAATTTGATCCTTGCGGATGGATCCAGGAAACTGAATGTCAAGAAGGAAAGAATCAGCATAGCAACGGTATCCTACGGAGATTATATTGATTATATCCCGGTAGATGGGACCGTTCAGCCTTTAAGGACAGTAACTCTTGATGCCATTGAAGGCGGAAGAGTTGAAAAGAAATATACGTTAGGTGGAACACGGATCGAAAAAGGCGACACGATTCTGAAACTTGCTAATCATAACATGATGATGGCCTTTTTGGAGCAGGAAACAAGAGCTTCAGATCTCATCAACAACCTTCAAACCACTCGGATTAACCTTCAGAGAAACAGGTTTACAAATAAAAAAATCATTTCCGGCCTGAATTATGACATCGCACAGGCTAAAGACCGATTAGATAGAAATAAGGCCTTATATAATGAAAAGCTGATCTCCGAGCAGGAATATTATGATCTTAAGAGGAATTATGACAAGCTGGTAGAGCAGAGAGAGCTGGAAATTCAGAACATGGTTTTGGATTCTATCTACATGGTAGCCCAGATAGCACAATTGGAAAGGACATTAACACAGACCCAAAGAAACTTAGAGTTCAACAGACAAAACCTGGAGAATCTATTGATCATAGCTCCCATTTCTGGAGTGATCTCCTCAATTGATCAGGAGGTAGGTGAGTCAGTTGCCCCAGGGCAGAACATCGGTCAGATAGATGATGTAAAAGGATTTAAAGTAAGAGCTCTTATCGATGAGCACTATATCTCCAAGGTTTTTCCTGGGTTAAACGGAACCTTTGATTTTGCCGGATCAGAACATACACTTGAGATCACCAGAGTTTTTCCAGAAGTAACCAATGGTCAATTCAGAGTGGATATGGCCTTCCCTCAATCGACTCCCCCAGGAATTAGAAGAGGGCAAACCTTGCAGATAAGGCTCGAGCTCTCAGATCCCAAAAAGGCCGTTATGATACCCAGAGGAGGATTTTTCCAAAAAACTGGAGGCAATTGGATATTTGTTGTGGATGAATCAGGCGATTTTGCCATTAAAAGAGACATTCGAACCGGAAGACAGAATTCAAAATTTTATGAGGTAGTAGATGGATTAGAGGTAGGAGAGCAGGTCATAGTATCATCATATGAAGGTTATGACCGAATTGAAAAACTAGTAATTAAGGATAATTAGAAGATCATGATTAAAACCGTAAATCTTAGCAAAGTATACAGGACTGAAGAGGTTGAAACTACAGCCTTGAATCAGGTCAATATTGAGATCAGAGAAGGTGAATTTGTTGCCATTATGGGACCTTCGGGTTGTGGCAAGTCCACTCTTCTTAATATTATTGGTCTTTTGGATAATCCTTCTGGAGGCGAATTCCATTTTGCAGAACATGAAGTTTCAAATTATTCTGAAAGACAGCGTGCTGATCTTAGAAAAGCCAATATTGGATTTGTGTTTCAGAGCTTTAACCTAATCGACGAGCTTACTGTTTTTGAAAACATTGAACTACCACTGATCTACTTGAAAATGCCAAGTGCTGAAAGAAGAAAGCGTGTGGAAGAGGTAATGGATCAAATGCAGATCCGTCACAGAGAAAAGCATTTCCCTCAACAATTATCCGGTGGACAGCAGCAAAGGGTTGCTGTTGCGAGAGCAGTGGTTTCAAAACCCAAATTGATCCTTGCTGATGAACCAACGGGAAATCTTGATTCTACACATGGTCAGGAGGTAATGAACCTTTTAACAGGTTTGAATGATTCAGGTACCACCATTGTAATGGTGACTCACTCTCCATCTGACTCAGAATATGCCCATAGGATCATCCACCTCTTTGACGGTCAGATCGTTACTGAAAACGTAAAAGAAAAGGCCCTCCTTTAATAATGTCAAAATTCGCTTTTATTGCAGGCCTTTGCCTTATTGGAAATCTGGCATTGGCCCAAGGCAGGTATAGCTATACCCTCGATCTTAGCCAGGTTGAAAATGATGAATTAGAGATCAATCTTGTTCCACCAGGATCAGATGATAAGGAGGTAGAATTCCATTTTCCCAAGATCGTACCTGGCACCTATAGTATCTATGATTTTGGAAGATTTGTGAAATCCTTCAAGGCATACGACAAAGAAGGTTCAGAGATCAAAACAGAGCGAATTGATGTGAATCGATGGAAGATCCCAAACCAAAAGGGAATCTCCAAGATCAATTATTGGGTGCAGGACACCTATGATTATAAGGGAGACACCATTCCATTTGAACCAGCGGGGTCCGTATTCGATGAGGGAAAGATCTTTGTATTAAACACCTTTTGCATGTTCGGGTACCTGAAGGGTCAAAAAAGAGTTCCATATGACCTTTCTATTGATCACCCAGACAAATTCTATGGAGCCACTCCCCTGAAAAGACTCAGCTCATCAAAATCGATGGACCGATTCTTCTCAAAAGACTATTATGAGCTGGTGGACTCACCTTTGATGTATTGTGTGCCTGATACCGTACAAATACCCCTGGGAAATACCACCGTGGAACTGTCAGTTTATTCACCTAATAAGGTTCTTTCTGCCAGTGAAATAGCACCTGATGTAGAGACCATCCTCAATGCCCAAAAAAGTTACCTGGGTGGAAACCTTCCAATCGAGAGATATTCCATTCTTGTATTTCTTCAGGATATCATGCCTCCTTCAATGGGAACCGGTGCATTGGAACACTCCTACTCCACCCTGTTTACCCTTAGGGAGAAAAATGCAAGTTCAATCAGCAATATGATCACTCACGTCACCGCTCATGAGTTCTTTCATATCATCACACCACTTACCATTCACTCTGAACAAATTCATGAGTTTGATTTCCAAAAACCTGATATGTCTCAGAACCTTTGGCTTTATGAAGGTCTGACAGAATATGCTGCCCAGCATGTTTTGATTAAGGAAGGGCTTACCGATATGGATGGGTTTCTTGCAACGATGAGATCGAAGATCAGAACAGCAAAGGGGCGTTTTAACGATACCCTACCTTTCACCGTAATGAGTCGGGGATGCCTTGATGAATACGAAAGCGAATACCTGAATGTGTACATGAAAGGAGCCTTGATAGGCTTATGCCTGGACATAAAACTAAGGGAGCTGTCAAATGGTGACTATGGAACGCAAGAGTTGATGGCCGACCTTGGTAAAAGATATGGTGCCGAAAAGCCTTTCCCTGATACTGCAATCTTTCAGATCATAGGTGAGGTAACTTACCAGGAGATCCGGGAATTTCTGGAAACACACGTTGATGGCCCCACTCCTCTACCTCTTGAAGAAACCTTTTCTTCCATTGGAGTGAATTATATTGAATCAAGAACCAAAGAAGAGATAACTCTTGGGAGCATCCAGGTGGCACCGGATCCTGACAATGGTTCCTGGACCATACAGGGAGCATCCAAGATGAATAGTTTTGGTCAAAATATGGGTTTTCAAAAAGGAGATGTTTTCAGATCAGTAAATGGCAAGGAAACCAATGTTGAGAATTTCAGGGAAGTGTTAAAAGAATTCAAAGCCAGCACCAAACCTGGGGAAGAAGTAATCATTACCGTTGATCGGCCTAAATCAAACGGTAAATACAAAGAGAAAACCCTTAAGGCACCCGCAGAATTGGCATCCAGAACTGAGAAACATATACTTGAACAAAAGGAAGAACTAAGTCAGGAGGAGAAAGACCTTTTAAGGGCTTGGGGAAACGTAGGTACTGACTGATCAGAGGATCTCAGCCATTTGGACTTGCACTTTCTTGGCAGCTTCGGCAACATTTTTTTCAAAATCTGCTTCCTCACCACCGGGGTAGATAATGGATCTGGAGGAATTAACGATCAAGCCGATGTTCGAATTCTTTCCATTCTTGAATACAGATCTAAGATCACCGCCTTGGGAACCAACTCCAGGTACGAGTAAAAAATGGTCAGGAATGATGTCTCGAATGGATTGAAAGCGTTCAGGTCTGGTTGCACCTACTACAAACATCAATTTTTCCGGGCCCGCCTTCGAAGCACATTTCTGAATTACGTTCTCATAAAGCATTGATCCATTTTGAAGATTCAATTCTTCAAAATCACTTGCTCCAGGGTTGGAAGTTAGGCCTAGCACAATGGAATATTTCTTCTCATAAGTCAGATAAGCATCAAGTGTATCCAAACCCATATAAGGACTTAAAGTAATGCCATCTACCCCAAATTTTTCAAAGAATGCTTTAGCATACATGTTAGCTGTATTGCCAATATCACCCCTCTTAGCATCGGCGATCAGTAAATGTTCTGAAGGAATTAACTCACACACCTTTTGAAAGGCACGCATCCCTTCCGGGCCAAGGGCTTCAAAAAAGGCAAGGTTTGGTTTGTAAGCGATGCAATGATCCCTACTGGAATCTATTACTGATTTGCAAAAGTCAATGACTCCTGAAACATCCTTTGAAAATATTGAAGGGATCTTAGAAAGGTCAGGATCCAATCCAACACAGAGAAAGGATTGTTTTTCATGAATCTTAAGAGCTAATTGATCAGGGCTTAGGTACATCTAGCGTAGGTCTACCACCTCAATTCCCTTATGCTTAGTTGCATCGAACTTAAAGAATGAATCATCCACCTGGACATTAGGAATAAAGTTCTTGATCCTGTACTCATACTTGTTTCCATTCTTTTCCATTATTCTCCATGCTTTGATAGTGTCCTTTCCCTTATGGATGAATAATTTGATCTTAAAGAATGATTTATTTCTGTCCTCTGGAACTAGGTCGATCACCTGATAAGTATTTCCACCTTCGGTGATGTCCTCAACAAAAATGTATTTAAAGCCCCTCTTATAAAGGTCATACATCTTATTGGGAGTAAACTCTTCCTCATCCGGATCAAAATCCATGATATCCACTTCATTATCTCCCACCAGATGGGTCCATTGGGTTTGACCATCAATATATATCACCTGGTCCTTTAGATCTAAAACCAGCTTATTGCTTCCTTTAACGGTGATCTTACCATTTATGGTTTCGGTTTCATCCGTCGCCGCCATTTCCCCAGTGTAGGTAAAATCTGCCTGGAAAGATTTATAGGATTTATACTTGTTTTCCACTCTTTGCAAGATCTCCTCTGCTACCTTATCATATTGGCAGAAACCAAGGAATGGCACAAGAAGAAGCAAAAAAGAAAAGGTTCCAATGCGTTTCATAGATACAATTATAATCCTAATTCTTTCAAATACTGTTCCAAACTAGCCTCATCCTGGTACATAACCTGCCTCGCCTTACTGCCTTCAAATGGTCCCACTACACCAGCAGCTTCCAACTGGTCAATGATCCTTCCAGCTCTGTTATACCCTAGACTCAATTTTCTTTGTATTAAGGAGGTACTCCCCTGCTGATGAATAACAACCAAACGGGCCGCTTCTTCAAAAAGAGCATCCCGATCATCAAGGCTGAATTCCCCTCTTTCAGCTTCTTCTTCGCCAACATATTCAGGAAGCGGATATGCAGTATCGTAGCCCTGTTGGTCTCCAATGAAATTACAGAGATCCTCAACTTCGTCTGTATCTAGGAACGGACATTGTAGCCTTGTCAGGTCCGAACCAGCGGTGAAAAGCATATCACCCATTCCAACCAATTGATCTGCACCTCCCTGGTCAAGAATGGTTCTGGAATCAACTTTAGATGTGACCTTATATGAAAGTCTAGCAGGAAAATTTGCTTTGATTACCCCGGTGATAACGTTCACTGAAGGCCTTTGAGTAGCGACTACCAAATGGATCCCTATGGCCCTTGCCAACTGAGCTAATCTGGCAATAGGTGTTTCCACCTCTTTTCCAGCTGTCATCATAAGATCAGCAAGCTCATCAATGACAAGTACTATATATGGGAGATACTTATGACCCTTTTCAGGGTTTAGCCTTCGATTAACAAACTTCTGATTGTATTCTTTGATGTTCCTACACCCAGCAGCCTTAAGAAGATTGTAGCGATTATCCATTTCGATACAAAGCGAGTTTAGGGTATAGATCACCTTTTTGGTATCGGTAATGATCGCGTCTTCAGAATCTGGTAATACTGCCAAGAAGTGCTTCTCGATCTTATTGAAAAGGCTTAATTCCACCTTCTTAGGATCCACCAGGACAAACTTCAGTTGAGAAGGGTGCTTTTTATAAAGCAAGGAACCCAGCAAAACATTCAATCCAACTGATTTTCCCTGCCCTGTTGCTCCTGCTACCAATATATGAGGCATTTTACTCAGATCCGCCAGATACAACTCATTGGAAATGGTCTTTCCGAGTATGACTGGAAGCTCCATATCCGAGGATTCAAATTTCTCGGTGGTGACAACTGATTTCATAGAAACCAATTCACGGCTCTTATTCGGAACCTCTATACCAATGGTACCTTTTCCTGGAATTGGAGCAATTATCCTGATCCCAAGTGCTGCAAGACTTAAAGCGATATCGTCTTCAAGGTTTTTGATCTTGGAGATCTTGATCCCTGCTTTCGGAACGATCTCATAAAGAGTTACAGTAGGACCAATTGTTGCCTTGATGCTTGAGATATCGATTTTAAAATGGTTGAGGGTCTCAACAATATTATTCTTGTTGGCCTCAAGTTCTTCTTTTGTTACCCTAGCTTTTCCGTGATCATAATCCTTTAATAGTTTCACAGAAGGATATTTGTATTTAGGTAGGTCAAGCTTTGGATCGTAATGCTCCAATTCACCACCTATCTTTTCCTCCTCCTTAGCCTCTTCAATTTCCAGGTCCGGTTCTTCCTCAGGTTCAGCATTTGAAACCGGTTCAGGTTCGGGCTCAACAACCTCCTCCAATTCAAGAGAGCTTGAATCTTCAACTTCAGGTTCCTGTTCAGGATCGGCTTCCTTCAATACGATTTCTTCCTCCAAAGGTTCCTCTGCCACCACTTCCGAATCCTCATTAATTTCATCAAATGGATTTTCTCCAATCCCTGCTTCTTCAGGATCTCCAACTTCATTATCAGGATCTGAAGCCTGAGAGATCAAGGTGGTGATATCAAAGAAGTAAATGCCAAATACTGCCAGGCTTAAGGTCAAGAGGATCAGGGTTCCCCAACCCAATAGTCCATCCATCCAAAGGGCAAGCTCAAAGCCAAATCCTCCACCTAAAAAGAACAAGGCGGTGTCCTCATGAAGAAAGAGAACCAAATAACCAAGCAATAAGCTTACCCAGATAAACGCGAAAGCACAAAACCAATAAAACCTAGCCAGCGGAATTAGCTCCTTTGAAAAAAGGACTTTGTATCCTCCAAAGAAAAGTATAGGAACGAATAAGAAACTTGCTATCCCAAATCCTTTATAGATGAATAAATGGGATACCCAGGCACCAATTAGTCCAAGCCAATTTTTTGCTTCAAGTCCAAGCTCTTTTGGGTTCTCTTCTCCAATTGCGGAAAGAACAGACTGGTCGAAATGGCCAGTGAATAAATAGGACAGAAAGCTCACAAAGAGAAAGAGCGATAAAGCGATCAGCAAAAAGCCAAAAGCAAGCCTGAATCTTTTGTCATCGAAGATCTTAATTGAGAAATTGAAGGAAGTTGAATTTCCCCCTTTTTTCTTTGGGCGGTTGCCCTTGTAGGAATTGGTCGCCATACCCGGCAAAAATATTATAAATGCCCTGTGTTTATTGCTTTCAACCAGCCTTAAGCAATTTTTTTACGAAAAATGGTCCCTCATAAATGAAACCGGTATAAACCTGGACAAGGGAAGCTCCCAGATCCAGTTTTTTCAAGTAATCATCCCTGCTAAAAACCCCTCCGGATGCTATCACCTTTAGGCTCTCACCTGATCTTTTTACCACTTTTTCCAGAATGACATTTGATGCCTCAAATAAGGGTTTTCCGCTCAATCCACCCGCACCGATCTTTTTGATCTCTTTAGTATCAATTGAATTCAGATTTCTATCAATAGTAGTATTGGTGGCGATAATCCCTGCAATTTCTGAATCAATACATGCCTGAAGTACTTCATCCAGTTGTGCATCATCCATATCAGGAGCGATCTTGACCAGGACAGGCTTGCCTTTGCTCTCCTTTTTAGCCATTGCCAACAGGTTTACAAGGAATTCTTTTTCCTGAAGATCTCTTAAACCCGGAGTATTTGGAGAACTTAAATTCAAAGTGAAGTAATCTACTTCATCAGCCAATTTCTTAACCCCCAACTCATAATCTTCAAGAGCATTTTCATTTGGGGTGACTTTATTCTTACCAATATTTCCACCCAGAATAATGCGAGATTTTCGCTTCCTGATTCTATCCAAGGCAGGTTCAAGCCCCTGATTATTGAAGCCCATTCTATTTATCAATGCCTGATCATCCTTTATTCTGAACAAGCGGGGTTTTGGGTTCCCGTCTTGAGCTTTCGGGGTAAGGGTTCCGATCTCAATAAATCCAAATCCCAATTGGGATAGCTCATCTATATACCTAGCATCCTTATCAAAACCTGCAGCCAAGCCTACTCGATTGGGAAATTTCATGCCAAACAATTCAACCTCTTCTTCTAACCCCTTCGTATCAAAAAGACTGGAATAAAGGCTTTTCATGCCAGGAATCTTTCGAGTCATTGAAAATGAATCCATAGCGAAATAATGGGCCTTTTCAGGGTCCATGGAGAAGAGTAAAGGTTTTAACAAGCCGTACATAGGCTAGCTACGAGGGTGATATTCCATTATTACCTGTTTTAAATAATCTCTGTCCAAATGGGTATAGATCTCAGTTGTGGTGATCGATTCATGTCCCAACATAGTTTGTACGGACCTCAGATCCGCACCTCCTTCTATTAGATGAGTTGCAAAAGAATGCCTAAAGGTGTGGGGACTCACTTTTTTCTCAATTCCTGCCTCAAGAGCCGCGTTTTTTATTGCTTGAAAAACATAGACCCTCGACAGGCTCTTTCCTCGTTTTCCTAAAAAAACAAAGTTCTCAAATCCAGGTTGGACACCCACATGAACCCTGATCTCATTTAGATAGATCATTAAATATTTCTCAGCTGAGCTACCAAATGGAACGAACCTCTCTTTATTTCCTTTCCCCAAGATCTTAAGGATCCTTTCCTTCATAAAAAGAGCATTTCGCTTTAGCCCAACCAATTCAGAAACTCGCAGGCCTGAAGAATAAAGCAATTCCACCATGGCCCTATCCCTGACTCCGGCATCTGTATTCAAAGCGAAGGTTTCCAATAACTTATCTATCTCATGAACCTCCAATACCTCTGGTAGCTTTCTACCTAATTTTGGACCGGAAAGCAATTCCGTAGGATCCTTTTCAAGCATTCCTTCCAGGGAAAGAAAGGAATAGAATGCTTTGATGCCAGATATGATCCTGGCTTGGGAATGAGCAGATATTCCCATTTCAGCGAGGGATTGAATGAAATCGGAAAGCTCCTTTGAATTGATCTTTTCAGGGACCTTCGTACCGAGTGAATCCTCTGAAAACACCCTCAATTTTGCAGCATCATTATAATAAGCCTCCTGGGTATTTTTTGCTAGTCCTTTTTCAAGACTTAAATAATTTTTGAATTGTTTCAGTAAGAGGTCCCAGGCCACATCCAAAGTTAAAACAGATATCTTTGAAGCCTTATGAAAATTCTCATTCTAAATGGCCCTAATCTAAACCTGACCGGCAAGAGGGAACCAGATACCTATGGAAAAGCGAGTTTTGAAGACCTGGAAGAAATGGTCAAGTCTAAGTATCCTGATGTTGAGCTAAGCATTTTCCAAAGTAATCATGAAGGTGAGTTGATAGATTACATTCAAAAGGAAGGAGAAGGCTTTGAGGCCATGCTGGTTAATCCAGGTGGGCTAACCCACAGCTCGGTTTCTCTTGCGGATGCTTTGGCCAATCTCAAGATCCCAAAAGTTGAGGTCCATCTTTCTAACATTTTTGGGAGGGAGGAATTCAGGAGAACCTCAATCACGGCAACTTATTGCGATGCAATGATCTCAGGTCTGGGAATGAATGGATATATAATGGCATTGCAATACCTTATTCATAAGCATGGCAAGAGTTGAGGTCTTTACCGACGGATCGGCAAAAGGCAATCCAGGACCAGGAGGGGCAGCAGCAATTCTGAGATCTGGAAAGCATGAAAAAGAGCTTGTAGAAGCCTACAGGAAGACCACCAATAACCGGATGGAATTGCGAGCTGTGATCATGGCCCTTGAAGCATTAAAGCAGAAAGATCTTGAAGTCCACCTTTGGTCTGATTCAAAATATGTGGTGGATGCTTATACAAAGGGATGGGTTTTTTCCTGGGCAAAAACCAATTTCAAAAAGAAAAAGAACCCGGACCTTTGGAAAAGATTCCTTGAACTGGAGAAATTCCAAAACCTGAATTTGCATTGGGTGAAAGGTCATGCAGGCCATCCTGAAAATGAGAGATGCGATGAACTAGCCGTAGATGGTTCAGAAAATGGGCCCTTTATGATCGATAAAGGCTATGAAGCTAGTATTTAGGCCTCCTCTTCTACTTCCTGCTCCTCAAAAATTATCCCCACCTTGCTTAATTCTTCAAGAACTGGCTCATAGATCTCTTTCTTGATTGGGAGACAAACACCTGAAACATTAAGCTTTCCTTTTAAAACCAGAAGTGCGGCTAAAGCCAAAGGAAGACCTACAGTTTTTGCCATTCCGGTATTGTATTCATCCTCTCCCAGGACCACCATATTGGACCTTAGCTCTTTCTTTTCGCCAGGTTTCCCTTTAGGGTGGTAAACGAATTTATGGACCATGACGATCATATCCCTATCATCCGGATCAAGGGTCCACTTCTTTTTTAAGATATGTTCAAGGATAACGGCGGGACTTCCTTTATCGATTCCAATGGGTGTATCCTCAAATAGGCCAAGCCATTGAAGCATGAACATTTCTTCCCCTTCCATTTCAAGGTTGAGGTAATGAGCTGCCTTTAACTCTACAGAATCATCAGGATTATAAAGCAGAAAGCTGTTTGTAAAATCCCTATGAGTCATGCCTGACACACCTTCCATCTCATAGCTGTCGTCAGTCGCTCCAAGTTGAATAAGGTTGTTCCAGGCTCTTGAAAACCCAGGCCTCCTTAAGGTGCCACGGTATAAGGTCTGAACATCCTGCAAACCATAGATCTCTCGGTATTTCAGGCTATCTCTATTTGCATATCCCTCAAAATAGCCTTGCCCCGGAACAAAAATTCTTTCGGTCCTTCTAAACAAGCGGTGATATGGAATGTATTTGAACCTGCCCTCCTGGACAAATTTTACTATCCCCTGGCCAGCGGTGACAACATTTCTTGGGTTCCATGTGAATTTATAATCCCAGGGATTGTCATTTTGATGAGGAGCAAGAAGACCTCCTGCAAAGGTTTCAAATGCATGGATCTCCATACCATCTCCTCTTAATCGATCAAGGATCTTCATGGCCGACATGTGATCGATTCCAGGATCCAAACCCATTTCCATCAAAAAGATGATCCCTTTCTTCTTTGCTTCTTCATCCATCTCCATCATCTCAGGAGTGTTATAGCTTGCCGTAAGAAGGCTCTTTGATTTTTCTAAACAGATCCTGGCAACTTTGCTATGGAGGGAGGCAGGAAGCATTGAAATGACGAGGTCAGCATTGTTGATCAATTCATTGGCTTTTTCCTCTTGCTGGATATCAAAAGATATAGCTCTTCCATTAGGACTTCCCTGAAGTTTTTCCTCGGCAAGGTTCGGGTTCATATCCCCTATCAAAAGCTCAAAATCATGGGCTTCAGCTTCTTTCAATAAAAAGGAAATCAGGTAGTTGGCGGAGCGACCTGCTCCGATCAAAAAAATCTGCTTCTTCAAGAATTTATTGGGTAAAGTTTCAGATATTGAATTTCGTGGCTGAAAATCACCGTAAACCAAAAAAAAGTTTCTTTCCTACCAAAGAATATCTTTCATAAATGATCAGTGAAAAAGACCTGGGTTTATTAGGTGAGGCCATTTTGGAGAAATATGGTCTTGATTTTAGGGATTACGCCTATTCATCCCTTGCCCGAAGGATCCAACGATTGATGGACACGAGAAAGATCGAGTCCGTAGCTGATCTAATTGGTAAGATCAATGGCGAGGATTGGTTTCACAATGAATTACTAGACCAGATCACAGTAAATGTAACTGAAATGTTCAGGGATCCTGAAGCTTGGATGCTTATTCGCCAACAGGTTATTCCGAAGCTTAGGGACCGGGGAAAAGAAATTAAGATCTGGCATGCAGGCTGCTCCTCGGGCGAGGAGGTGATCTCAATGGCCATAATAATTAAGGAAATGCAATTGGAGGATCGAACCAGTATTCGAGCTTCAGACCTTGATCAGACCATTATCAATAAAGCAATGAAGGCAGAATATGCCCTTAACAAAATGGATCTGAATGAAAAAAACTACAAGGCCAGCGGGGGAGAAAAAAAACTAGGGGATTATTACTCAACTGAGATCGACCGAGTGCAAATGGACCCCGGGCTATTGGAGAAGGTACATTTTGATGTCTTCGACTTAGTCAAGAATCCTCCCAATGAAAAGTTCGATCTGATACTTTGCCGCAATGTGATGATCTACTTTAACCAAAGTCTCCAAAACAAGGTCCTTGAAAAGATCTATGATTCATTGAATCCAGGAGGTTTTCTATCCATTGGAACCAAGGAATCCTTACTGTGGTGTGATATCGCAAACGAATTCGAAGTGATCAGCCAAACCGGAAAAATCTATCGTAGACCATAAATGGAGGCTGCTAAGAAATATATCAAGGGCAAACATGTTCTGGTTGGAGGATCAGCGGGTAGTTTTAAAACCATATTAGCTATACTAGGTCGAATAAAAAATCCTGATTTTCTATCCTTATTTCTGGTATTACACAGGCCAAGGGAGGGACAGGATAAACTACACCAGGTTTTTGGAAACAAATGCCCAATGGATCTGATAGAACCTCATGAAGGGCTGGAATGGGAAAAAGGTAAGGTTTACCTGGCTCCCAGCAGTACCCACTTGACCATTGATCAAAATGGAAGATTTAGCTATGATAATAGCACCCATTCTTTCTCTAAACCAAGCATTGATGTGCTCTTTGATTCGGCGGCTTCAGCATGGAAAAAGAAAGTAACAGGAATACTCTTATCCGGTGCAAACGAGGATGGTGCCTTAGGAATGGCATCAATAAAAAAGCTAGGTGGAAAGACCATAATTCAGGATCCATCAGACTGCATGGTGGATACTATGCCCACCGCTGCAATAAATAAGGCTAAGATCGACTCCATTTTGAACTCAGAGGAGATCATCCAGCTTTTTAATCCTGATTAAGCATTGGGGTCATTCGAGATTTCATATAAAAATTCCCAACCGGTTTTTTCAATTGGAAATGACTCTGATCCGAAAGAGGTCTGGATCTGTTGTCATGGCTATGGACAAACTGCAAAAGACCTTGTAGAAGTGTTTGAGGAAATTGACAGCAAACAAAAGTTGTTTCTCTTTCCGGAATCCCTTTCCAGATTCTACAAAAGAGGTCACAGGGGGGATGTAGGAGGTTCGTGGATGACGCGCTACCATCGCTTGCTGGATATCAAAAATCAAAATGCCTACCTCGATTCTGTTTGGAATTATGCTTTAGATAATTTTCCAAAGGCAAGCCAAATAGGTTTCGGATTTTCTCAAGGTGGTGCCACCATTGCCAGATGGGCAGACCATAATCCTGACGCAGCGGATGAATTGATCCTTTGGGGCTGCAAATTCCCTCCTGACCTGGAGGATGAAGAATTACAGAATTATAGAAAGGATAAACTTGTTAAGATCTTTATTGGAGATCAGGATGAGTTTTTCCCTACTGATGAGATCTCAAGGCTTAAGGAAAAATTCTCAGGATTGAAGAATTTGGAATGGATCAATTATTCAGGTGAACACAAAATATACCCTGAAATTCTTGAAAGCCTGATGTGATCAACCCGCCTCGAGCAAAGAGCTCCTGAGTTTTAAGTATTGCTCATTGTTTGGATCCTGGGAGATCAAAATATCCAACTCGGTCTTTGCTTCAAGCTTTCTTTCCAGGTTTAATAGGATGTTGACCTTATTTTCCCGGGCGAGTGTGTAATCAGGGTTATTATCTATGGCCTTTTGAGTGATATGGAGTGCGCTTTCATAATGCCCCTCTCCTAATAGGATGAACCCATAATTAACAAGGGCCTTTTCATGCCATGGGATCTTGCTCAATACATCTTCAAAATATCTTTTGGCTTCATTCCAATCGTTAATGTCCAGATAAGCCATGCCTAAACGAAAATTGAAGTCTACATTTTGTGGAGCCAATTCTCTTGCTTTCTTATAATAGGATAATCCACTCAAGCCCTGCCTTTTCCTTAATTCAGCGATATAAAAAGCAGAATAAGGATCATCGATCTTGTCAACCGGAATTTTGATGATAGATGGGTCCTTAATTGGAGCTTTACTGAAATAATAATATTTCAATTGGCTCTTCCATTCGATGGACTCCAGGTAGTTAGCCACCCGATCCAGATATCCTTTTTCTTGGGAGAACTTCTCATAATACTCAAGATTTGCCATGGCCATATCCCTGGTATTCGCGCCTGAAGACGAGAATATCAGAAATTCCTTTAAGCCATCACCAGAACCCTGATCTTCTATAGAACCCTCTTCAACGATCCTGATAAAATGATCTGTAGATGAAACATGGGGAATATCGGTTGTTCCTCCTTTTGGCATATGGCAGCTTACACAATTATTTCCTTGCTCTTCTCTTGAGAAATGCTCTTCCCCACAATCTTCCATTTGGTGGCAATTCAAACACCGTTGTTGATAAAACAATACCTTGTCATCAGGCAAGGCCTTATGCGGATCGTGGCAGGTGGTGCAATTCATCTCTCCACTGGAACCTATAAAACATGCACTTTTTTGTAGCCTCTCCACATGAGAAGCGAATCCAAAATCATTGGTTTTTGAGCTGGTAGGAATAAATACTTCCCAATAATCAGTCAAGGGTTCGCCAGGCCTAAAATCCATAAAATGTTTTCCTGCCTTTTCAACAGTTACCCCTTCAAGATGACATTGCCGACAAACATCGAATTGAAGATCTAAAGGAAGTTTGCCCGGGTGGACGATCTTTGGATCCTCTCCCCTTTCATTTTCAGCCAGTAGCATTTGATCCATATGAGATCCTCCTGGCCCATGACATTTTTCACAGCCAATTCCTTCCACTCCAAGTTTGGGAAACAGATTCAAAGAATTATCAACAAACTCAAATCCTGAGTTATGGCAATTGATGCATTGCTGGCCCATGGCTCTGTCAAAACGTGTATTGGCTCCGTCTTCATAGCCTGGGCTAAGGTCCCAGATCCCTTTCTTAACATACCAGGTGATCGGCATTTCAAATAGGTATCCATTTTTATGGTAGAGGAAGGAGCGGGTTTGATTTCCTGATCCCACTACGAAATCAGCCCGGCGAGTCAATTGATGAAGGGTGTCTTTTGATCGAATTCTATATTCCTTAACATAAAAAGATCCCTCTTTCCAAAAACCGGTATAGTGAAAATCTGAATATCGATCGTAAACATGGATGTTCGAAAAATCTACAAGAGGGTCCTCAGAACTTGGGTAATGGAATGCTCTTCCTTTACCAGTTTCCTGAAAAGATTCATAGATCTCATAATGGCAATCAGCACAAGCTTTGGAACCAATATACTCGTGATGCTCTTGGGGCTTTCTGGTTATTTGCTCATCCTGAAGAAACTCCAATAGCTCATCAGATTCCTTTTCCTTTTCAGGTTCTGAACAAAATTGTAATCCAAATACTCCAAAGAAGAAAAAAAGTGAAACGGCGATATAGGCCTTTCTGCTTTTCATTTCTTATTCACCAATGTGCTTGAAGCCTGGTCCTGGGGAAGGACTAGAATATCAGCAAGGTTTACATGTTCGGGAAGTTTTACCATATAGCCAACTAAAGATGCTATGTCCTCCGGCTGAAGGGGTTTGTAGCCCTTGTAAACATTTTCGGCTCTTTCATAATCTCCTTTGAATCTCACCTCACTAAATTCTGTTTGGACCAATCCAGGATTAATGGAGGAAACCTTTATTCCATATTTATGAAGATCGATCCTCATTCCAGTGTTTATTGCGTCGACTGCATATTTTGATGCAGAATACACATTTCCCATGGGATAAACTTCCTTTCCAGCTATTGAACCTATATTGATGATCATCCCTTTTTTTCTTTCCATCATACCAGGCAATACAGCTTTGCTAACGTAAAGAAGGCCTTTGACGTTGCCGTCGATCATGGCATCCCAGTCATCGATATCTCCATCCTGAAACTCGGCCAAACCATGGGCATTGCCGGCATTATTGACTAGGAGGTCAATATTTTCAAAGCCTTCATTCAAGGATTTAATTGCTTCAAAGACATCCTTACTCTGCCTTACATCAAATACTAAAATCCTGGATGAGATCTGGGAGCCAAGTTCATTTGCTAGGGACTCAAGCCTTTCTCTTCTCCTTCCACATAATACCAGATTGAAATCCTGGTCGGCTAGTTCCTTTGCTATCGCTTTTCCAATTCCAGAACTTGCTCCTGTGACCAAAGCTGTTCTCTTCATAAAAGCTTACTCAAAATTGAGGTACAAGGTAACAGTTTGTGTTTTTAAATGTAAAAGGCTCTGGGCATAAATATTTGGATCGTCATTGAGTAGGTTGACCAATCCGTGTGAAAACCTGATCTCAGGAGCGAATTTGAACATCTCAAAGTAGATGTCGAAACCAAAGCCAAATTCCAGGGTAAGATCATTTGGGGTTGTCCTTAATTGCTCTTCCGTTCTCTCCTTTCTTCTTGACCCTACTTCCACTCCGTACTTTGCTCCTCCCACCAAATAAACTCTCCAATTATCCCTTCTCATTGACCTTACTTTCAGTAATAGAGGAAATTCCAGGTAGGTATTTTCTACTGATTCACTGATCACATCCCCATTGGCAAAATCATATTCCACTCCTCTTTGCATGAAGCTCACACCAGGGTTGAACCGAAGGTCAACCTGATCATGCAAACGAAGGTTGGCAATAAATCCTAATGTAATTCCCGGAGATCCAATCGGGTTGATGGCTTTAACAGAGTCCAATCGTTGGGGAAGGAAAAACTCCGGATGATGCTCTATTCTATAGGTAGCATAATTCATTGCCACGAAGAAACCCGGACGAAACCATTTATCATCATAGTAGGGCAGATTCTGATCATAGGCAAAACGCTGTCCTAATGCCAGTACAGGAATGCTAAACAGCACTATGATCATTAATCTTCTCACTTCAATCCAAAGTAAAGGCTAGAAACTCCAAAAGTCAGCCTCTTTTCCTCTTTGCGCTTAAATCCTGCTGCTTTCATCACCTCCCAAAAGTCCTCTCCCTCAGGAAATTCCTGAACAGATTCTGGCAAATAACTATAAGCTCTTCTATCGGCAGATATCATTCTTCCGATTATGGGAAGGAGGCCTTTAAAATAAATATTGAATAAAAGTTTAAATAGGCCCTTGGGTTTGGAAAATTCCAAAACAATAAATCCCCCCCCAGGCTTCAATATCCTATTTATTTCCTTTAATCCCTTTAAAAGATCTTCAAAGTTCCTCACTCCAAAGGCAACGATTGCAGCATCAAAATAATTGTCATCAAAAGGAAGGTTCTCACTGTCAGCCTGGATCATTTCAATCTTATCTGAAAGATTTTTCTTCTTCATCTTTTCCCTTCCTTTATCCAACATCCCTGCAGAGATATCAATTCCGACTATCCTTTCCGGATCAAGGCGGGAAGCTTCAATGGCAAAATCGCCGGTACCAGTAGCTACATCAAGAATTCTTTTTGGCTTAAGAGAAGCTAATCTTTTGATCGCGATCTTCCTCCAGGATCTATCAATGCCCAGACTTAAAAAATGATTTAAGAAATCATAGGAAGAAGAGATGTTGTCAAACATCTCTTCAACTTGTTTCTTTTTGGTGCCCTGTATTTGGGAATAAGGTTTTACTGGCATTCCTGTAATTGGAATGCAAAATTAATTCAAAAGAAGCCCTTAATCCAGCCTTCTCATGATAAACTCAACCCTTCTATTTTTAGATCTATTCTCAAGAGAATTATTTGGGAAAGCTGGATTTGCCTCTCCATAGCCCTTCCTGACCATTCTTTGAGGATCTATGCCTCTTTGAGCCAAATAGTTTACAACCGAATTAACCCTACGGTCCGAAAGCTGCTGGTTATAATCTTCAGGTCCAATGTCACATGTATAACCTGCAACCTCAAAGCCAATCTTCGGATATTTTTTCATGTATTCAATTACACCATCCAAAGTCTTGTAATACTTCCTTTGAATCCTTTCAGAATCAAATTTGAATCTTATGCGGGTATCTTCAAGTTGAGATCCTGATTTAAATGCAGGTGGAAGTCCAGCTTCAGCACCAGAAGCAACAATGTCTTTCCCTTCCCCATCTTCGTCAAATGGTGATGCTCCAGAACGGTAATAATAACCATGTTCATCAGGATCATTATTAAAGCCTTCTGCAAGTCCATGAATAGTGATGACCTCTACCCTCCTGTTTTTCTTCCTTCCTTCTTCTGTTTTATTATCTGCTACTGGGAACTCATCTCCATAGCCGACAGCAAGTACTCTATTTGGATCGATTCCTTTGGCAATAAGATAATCCTTGACCGCCTGTGCTCTTGCTTGAGACAAGAGCTTGTTCACCATGGGATCTCCCATATTATCAGTGTGAGCTGCAATCTCAACCTCAAGGTCCGGATCGGCAGCAAGCTTTTTATAGATGTTGTTTAGCTCAACCTCTGATTCCACTCTTATTTCAGACTCTCCGGGTAGGAAAAAGATATTTCTCATTGCAGAAATACTTCCTTCAGTACTAAGGGGCTCAAGATAGATTTCCCTACTTACTTCATAATATTCTACCTGATCAGGAATATCAATATTCTCTGAGAAGAATAGGAAATTAGGAAGGTCGACTGTGATATTATAATTGGTTTTTGGAGGTAAGATCGTAGTAAACCGGCCGTTGAAACTATTTGAGTTTGTAATTCCAACCAGTTTCTTGGTTTCGTTATCTGTGATCGTAATTGTTGCAGCCACAGGTCTCTCGGTATCCTTACGGAATACATGCCCCTTAAACTGAATGATCGGAACTGATTTCTCAGGAAGGTGCGCTATATATACATCAGCATCCCCATATGTGTCTTCCCTAACTGAGGAAAAATATGCTCTCAAACCGTCAGCTGAAAGCACAAAATAAATATCATCGTCAGCGGTATTGATCGGGTAGCCGATGTTCCTAGGTTCAGACCATGTGCCAGAATCCTCGTCGAAAACAGTTTCAAAAATGTCGAAACCTCCAATTGTCTTGTGTCCTGCTGAACTGAAGTAAAGCGTCTTTCCGTCAGGGTGAATGAAGGGGCTATCTTCATCATGCTCTGTATTGATCTTGTCCCCAAGATTAACAGGCTCCGCCCATTCACCAGAAGGCAGTTGTCTGACCTGATAAATATCTGTCCCACCGAAACCATTTTCTCTGGTACTGCTGAAATAGATCACTTTTTCATCTGGAGTAGTACTTGCACTGGGTTCCCAGCCTTTGGAGTTAACAGGCTCAGGCATCTTTTCTGGATCTGACCAATCGTTTCCTTTCAGGTTAGAAACATAGATATCACCGGATCTTTCTGAGGCGTGATCATTATTTCTATAAACAAATAATCTTGCTCCATCAGGTGATAGGCCTATACTGGCATCATGGCTAGCGGAATTAATGTTTGAAGGCAATTGAACAGGATCTGACCACTCACCATCATTTTTAGTTGATATGTACATGTCCTCAAAAAAGGAATTGGTCTCGTAATCCAATTGACCTCCTGTTGAACCTGGTCTTTTTGATGTAAATATCAAAACCTCCTCATCAGCGGAGATAACAGGACCATACTCAGGGTATCGGGTGTTAACCCTGGGACCCATATTTTCGATCTTGGCATCAACCGGATCTTTTATCAGTTCTTTTCCGTAGGAACATTCTTTAATATACTTCTCCAAATCTGCGATCTCCTCATCTTTACCACCTTCCGATTTTAGATGCTCAAGATAAGTTCCATATTGGGCAATGGCGGAATCAAAGTAATGACTAAAATGATAGGATCTACCCAAATAGAACCCCAGCTTCTCGTCCTCATAATTAAAGTTCCTTGCCCTTTCAAAAAATGGAAGAGCCTTGGCCTTTTCATGTGAGTTCAGATAACAAACCCCCAGCCGGAAATTATATTCCGGATTTTTCGGATCAAGGGAATCTAATTTTCGATAAAGGGGAAAAGCAAGATTATATTCTCCAACACGATACATTTCTTTTGCATCGGACTCAATCTTTTTCATTTCTTTTTTCGCGTCTTTTGATTGGCTTACAGCCAATTCAGAGCTTCCGACAAAGAAAATTAAAACTAAAACGGTTAAGGCAGCTATCCTATTCATACATGTACTAGGTCCACGGCTGTAAATTTATGTAAATCTGCCATACCTCCTCATATTTGCAAGCTATTAATAAATGAAGATTTCAAGCGCAAAATTTGTACTGGGAAGTTCCAAGCCAGATCAGTTTCCTGATTCCGGAATGCCGGAATTCGCATTTGCTGGAAGGTCAAATGTTGGGAAGTCGTCATTGATAAATTTTTTAACAGGAAAAAGCAAACTGGCTCGTACATCTTCTACTCCTGGAAGAACCAGAGAGGTGAATTTTTTTGAGATCAATGAAAACTGGACATTAGCCGACCTTCCCGGTTATGGCTATGCCAAGCTTAGCAAAAAAGAAAAAGAAAGAATCCAAAGACTAATCCATTCTTATCTTAAAAAAAGAGATCAGCTTTACATGGTCTTCGTCTTGGTAGACTCCAGAATACCACCTCAACAGATTGATCTTGATATGATAAATGATCTTGGATCAAACCAGATCCCTTTGGGCATTGTATTTACAAAGGCCGATAAACCAGGAAAGTCCGACACCTCAAAAAATATTTCCGGATTTAGGACCGAGCTGCTGAAGTATTGGGAAGAGCTGCCTCCAATGTTTTTAAGCTCATCTTCCAAAAAGGTGGGAAAGGACGAGATCCTGGATTATATCCAATCAGTTCTGGATTCGACAAAATTGAATTAAAATTGCGGCGATGAAATTTGAAGAGATTATCACAGTAGCAGGGAAACCCGGGCTTTTTAGAATCCTTAAAGCAAGCAAGAACGGATACATTGCGGAAAATCTTGATGGCACGAAAAAGAAATTGGTTCTAGGCAACCAACATAGAGTGTCATTTTTGCAAGAGATCAGCCTATACACAAATGATGCAGAAGGGTCTGTAGCTATCTCGGATCTCTTTCAGAAAATAAAGGATAATAGTAGCCTGGTGGTTGAAAATCCTTCCGATCCCTCTATTGATCTCTATGAATGTCTAAGCAAGATCCTACCCGAGTATGATGACGAAAGGATCTATCCCTCTGACCTCAAAAAATTCTTTTCCTGGTATAACCTTTTGATCTCTATAAATCCAGAAATGGATTTTAGAATTGATGAAAGGACAGATACTAAGAAACAAGAAAAAGAGGAAGAGTAATCAAGTTTTTCCAAGAGCCTCATCAACCATTTTAGCCGATCCCACATAGTAGGGAACCCTTTGATGAAGCTCTGTAGGTTCAATATCAAGAATCCGACTCTTTCCATCCGAAGCTTTTCCACCTGCCTGCTCAATAATGAATCCTAGAGCATTGCATTCATAGATCAATCGAAGCTTGCCTTTCGGACTTCCTTTAGTTGCTGGATAAACATAGACCCCACCCTTTAGAAGATTTCTATGAAAATCAGCCACCAAAGAACCAATGTACCTGCCTGAATACTTTCTTTCTCTGCACAGATCAATGTAGTCCTTCAGCGATTGTTCAAAATCATCATAGTTACCCTCATTAATCGAATAAAGACGACCCATATCAGGGGTCTTCATAGCAGGGTGACTCAGAAAGAACTCACCTAAAGATGGTTCGAGTGTAAATCCATTTACTCCATTTCCAGTTGTATAAACCAACATGGTACTGCTTCCATAAAGCACATAACCAGCAGCTATTTGCTCGCTACCTTTTTGAAGCACATCTTCAAGTCCGGGTTTTTGACCCAAAGGGCTCTTCCTTCGATAAATTGAGAATATAGTACCGATGGCAACATTCACGTCTATGTTTGATGAGCCGTCCAGGGGATCCATTGCAACAACATATTTTGCATCGTTCTTGTCAGTATAGATGATATCATCCACCTCTTCCGAAACCAAGGCACAAACTTCGCCCCCCTGAATAAGAGCCTGGGTAAATCTAAAGTCTGCTATGACATCCAATCTCTGTTGATCTTCCCCTTGAACATTAGTGGCTCCCATGGAACCAACAATATTTGAAAGTCCTGCCCGATTGATCTCCCGGTTGACAATTTTAGCTGCAAAAGCAACATCCCTCAGCAGCTGTGAGAGATCTCCTGTTGCAAATGGAAAATCCGCCTGATTTTCCATAATGAATCGGTCCAGGGTAACTCCGACCGATGTTTTGTAATCGAATCCTTCTGCCATAAATGAAGGGCCAAAATTAGAAATTTAGAAGGTATATTTGCCGCCATTGTCTCATGACCAGGGTATTTAAATTTGGAGGTGGATCCGTAAAAGATGCTGATGGCATTCGCCACCTGATCGAAATCGTAAAATCAGAAAGCAAAGAAGACAGGATCATCAATGTAGTTTCTGCACTTGGAAAGACCACAAACGCTCTTGAAGAGATTGTTTCGATAGGATTCAAGGCAGGCGATTTCGGAAAAAAACTAGAGAAAATTTTGGCCGATCACCTTGAAATCGCCCAAGAGCTTTGTGGAGATAGTAAAGAGGTTCAAGAAGATATCTCTGAAGTCGATTCAAAAATCAAAGCCCTGATGACTGACCTCATGCAGCAAAGGTTGAGAAAGCTTGATTTTATTTATGATCAGATCGTGTCCTTTGGCGAAATTCTTTCCACAAGAATCATTTATCACGCAATGCAAAAGGAAGGAATTGACGTAGAGTTTATTGATGCCCGTGAGGTTGTATTTACTAATGCCAGAAACAGAAATGGAGGCGTACTCTGGGACAGAACTCAAAAAGCAATTCAGGGAAGATTAGAAGACTCAGATGCAAAGATTTTTATTACTCAAGGTTTCATAGGCACATTCGAAGGAGATTATACCACCACATTAGGTAGAGAAGGTTCGGATTTTTCAGGAGCCATATTCGCGTCTTCGGTTAATGCCCCTTCTCTTACTATTTGGAAGGATGTTCCGGGAATCATGAATTCCGACCCGAAGATCTCCAACCCGAATTATGTCTTTTCAAATCTTTCCTACTTTGAGACTAGTGAGCTTACCTATTATGGAGCAACCGTTATCCACCCAAAGACTATCAAGCCCCTCGCAAATAAGAATATTCCAATTTTTGTGAGATCATTCTTTGAAAAGGACAGTCCAGGAACTGAGATAAGTACAAGGAGTCATCATAAAGAGGTGCCAACACTTATCTTAAAAAAGAACCAGGCTCTGATTTCTTTTACAACCAAGAACTTTGAATTTATAAAGTCTTATCACTTAGAGCTGATATTTAGTGAAGTTCAAAACCTGGCTGTATCAGTAAATCTTACCCAGAGTTCCGCAATCTCTTTTTCTGTGGTGGCAGATTTTCATGAAGAGAGGATCATAAATCTGATCAATTCTCTGGACGGTGATTTCCATTGCAAGTATAATTTTGGATTGAGTCTATTGACCATAAAAAATTATACTCCTGAGATCTTAATGAATGTGGAAAAAACATATTCAGTCCTTCTGGAGCAGAAGACCAGAAATACCTCAAGGATTTTGATTGAAAATCCGGAAGATCGAAAGATCACTTTTGAGATTCCAAATGGTCAATGATCTGATCGGCCGTTCTTTCGATTATTTCTACCACTTCTCTAAATCCAGCATCACCACCGAAATATGGGTCAGGCACTGATAGATCTCCCTGGGCTTTAGGGTCAAATTCTCTAAATAGTTTGACTTTTCTTTCACCTGAGTTCAGCCTTTCCATATCTCTCAAATTTTGTTGATCCATGGCAAGGATCAAATCAAATTCTTCGAAATCTCTGGATTCAAATTGGCGGGCTTTTCCATGTAGAGGATAGCCATATGAAATAGCCATTTCTCTCATTCTATGATCAGGTGACTCTCCAATATGGTAAGCCGCGGTTCCGGCTGAGTCTATGAAGTAGGAGCTTTCCAACCCCCTTCTTTTTAGCTTTTCTCGAAGAATCCCTTCAGCTGCAGGAGATCGGCAAATATTTCCAAGGCAAACAAAAAGGACTCTTTTCATATGATCTCTTTGTATGCCTCCTTGAGCCCTTTTCTTTTAATCTCCTTCATTATTCGCGCCTGACCATATGGGGAATAAGGGTCCGCTACCAGATTGCGTTTGTTCGAATCCAGGGTTTCAAAAATCTTTTTTAGATACTCTCCACAGACAATCCTTGACAGTTCTTTTAATTCTGGAAGGTCTGCGAAAACAAATTGCGATGGAATTGAATCAGCTTCAAGAAACTCGTAGCTTTCATTAAAAACCAAAAATCTATCGGTTTCAAAAAGGAAAAACCTTTTATCCTTATCCCCATTTGTTTTATCCAGGATAAACCTTCCTAGTCCTCTTGTTTTCGTGCTGATCAAAGCCGAATCCTTTTCTGAAACTGGACAATCCCCATTTTCAACCGATACTTTTTCATAATTAGAAAAGTACCGTAAGTCTAATATCCGATCCTCATTTTCGGATGACCTCAAACTTTCTAGAGCATTATCGATTCCTGGGGAGAGAAAAAGCAAGTACTTAAAACTCCCGGATTGTCCATATTCTAAAATATCCTGATCAAAGAATGCCAGGCTATCGGGTATCTGAATTTCCTGTGATATTTTCGTTTCGGACCTTACCAAGTCAAATTTCAACTCTCTTCTACCCAATCTGATCGAGCTTATGCGGTCGCCGGCATTAATTCCCAAAATGGCCGGTACTGAGCCCGGAAAAATATTTGTTGCCAAGAAATCCTGACCATAAGGAATCAGAACCAATCCATACTTTCTTACCTTTTTGCATTGCTCCAAAGCCTTTTTTTTGAGTACAAGGCTATTTGGATAGGCTTTAGAAACCCCAACAAGGGCATTTTCCAATAATTCTTCTTCATTGATCTCATCAACATAATTCTGGTCAATTATGCTTAAAACCTCATCCAATCGTTTTTCTAAAAGGCCATCTACTTTTTTCTCCCTTATAAGGAAGAATCCGATGAAAATCCCGATGGACAAAGCCAGTACTATCCAAAATGGAAGTAAATGAGAACGCTTGTTCAATTGCTTATTTTTCCTCCAAAATGAGGTATTATGATTATTAAACCAATCAATATCTTTAGGACCGTGAGAAATATCCTTTTTCGGATTTTTTTATTGGTTTTTCCCCTTTTTTCTGTCTCCAAGGACTATGAACCTACCCTGGAGGTAAAACACATTGGGGTTGAAGCCGGTTTGAGTCAAAACCAGGTTAACGCAATTGCAAAGGACCATGATGGATTCCTTTGGATAGGCACGTGGGATGGCCTTAATCGATATGATGGATACGATTTTGATGTATTCAAACCTGTTCCTTTTGATTCTACGAGTATTTCGGGAAATTTCATTTCATCCATTTTGGTCGATTCAAAAGGGCGGACCTGGATAGGGACGGAGAGCCAGGGGTTGAATCTTTATCTTCCGGGGACAGAATCATTTTTTCGCATTCATAGCGCGCCTTACCTTGAAGATCGCGGTCTTTCAAACAACAACATAAATACTATTGAAGAGGACAGTTTCGGAAACATTTGGATTGGAACTGATTTTGGTTTGAATCGCCTTGAATTCAAATCCATTGACAGCTTCAGCATCGAAACTTTCTTTTTCCATCATTTCGACGACCGCAACAGGATCAACCAAGTCAATGACCTGATCTTTCTGAATAAAGAAGAGATCCTGATAGCATGCGGGGAAGGCTTGATTCTCTTTGCTCCTTCGGACGACAAAGAATTCAAATTCAATAGGATCATAGTTCAACTGAGATTTCCTACAACAAGTTTCGGCGAGGTGTCCACGATTGAAGTATTTGATAAAAAGATAATTGGTGGTGGGCCTGCAGGAATGTTTCATTTCTCAATTGAAAGGATCAAAAAGATCAACTCTCCAAGAACAACGCTAGGCTTTTCCCCCCTAGGTAACCCAGTCGCATCATTTTTCAGTTATAAGGCAATCGACTTTATCCAAAAGGATCATCATGGAACCATTTGGACTGGAACAGTTGGCAATGGGCTTTATAAGTTCAATGATCTTAATTCTCTGGTTGAAGAGATCAATCTGGGTGCTTCCTTTACAGGGCAAGATGTAATTGGCTTTAAAAGTTTTTTTCATGATCCTTCCAGTGAGGTCTTTTGGGCAGGAACCAGCATTGATGGATTAAAAAAGATCGTTTACGCTAGCAAACCCTTTGAGAATTTCAGTTTTAAACCAGGCTCAAAAAACCAGATTGCAAACAGTTCAGTATTCAGCATTGAAGAGGATGATAAACAAAACATCTGGATAGGAACCCTCAAAGGATTCAGTGTTTTGAGCAAGGCAGGAGGGATCAAAAATTTCAGAGAAATTCAATCTGCTTCAGAGTTTTCAGAACTGACTCAGGTATTTATCTATTCTATTCATCAGGACAGACAAGGGAATCTGTGGTTTGGAACTGAATCGGGACTCTTCGAGATTGAAAAAGAAGGGCTTGTTGATCTGAATCCGGAATCAATGAGGAAGTATACCAAAAAGTGGCCTTTAACAGATGATTTTAATAGATCGGTCAGTCCTGTGGTATATAGTTTATTCCAGGGCCCAAACGATAGGATCTGGGCTGGGACAACGGAAGGATTAATAATTGTGGACCCAGAAGAGATGACAAGCCAGGATGTTGGGAATTCACCTTTCGAAACCAAGGGGCTTAACGCAAAAGAAATCAATTCAATCTTCCAGGATCGAAGCGGACAAATCTGGTTGTCAAGTGATAACGGAATTCACCTTGTAAACATCACTAATCAAGACCAACTTGAATTCACCAGAATTTCGAATGATCCCGAGGATCAGAATTCTCTTTGCTCAGATCGGGTGAATTATATCTATCAGGATAGGATTGGAAGATATTGGATCGGTACCAAGCTAGGACTAAATAAAATGGTCTACGAGAATGGCAAAATGGTATTCACATATTACGGAAAAGGAGATGGCCTGAGTAATGAATTCATCTATTCAGTTCTGGAAGACGAGGCCGGAAAACTATGGATGAGCACCAACAAGGGAATAGTAGAGTTCGATCCGGAAACCGAAACATTTAGAAGTTTTGACCAGGAGGATGGGGTCCAGGGGAATGAATTCAATCAGGGATCCTTTCTTAAATCGAGCAACAAGCTATTGTACTTTGGTGGTCTTGGGGGAATGACCCGTTTCGACCCTCGAGACATCCGATTGAATACCAATCTCCCCAAAACACTAATAACCTCGGTTCATGAGGGAGGTGAAGAAGTGCTTAATCTTTATGCAATAAAAAACCAAGAGAGGCTCTCCCTATCATATGATCAGAATGATATACAATTCTCTTTCGTTGCTCTCGAATTCAAGAATCCCCAAAAAAACCAATATTCCTATATGCTCGAAGGTTTGGATGAAGGATGGACCCAGGCGTTTTCAAAAAAGACTGTCGACTACCCCGCACTAAAGCCTGGAACATATGTGTTCAAAGTATCAAGTTCTAATAATGATGGGGTTTGGAACAAAGAAGCAGCAAGCTTTGAAATTGAGATAATCCCTCCTATTTGGCAACGTAGCATTTTCTATGTTATCGCTGCCGGAATCCTGATGATCTCACTTTATTTAATCTATCGGAATAGAGTAAGAAAAAAACTACAATACCTGATGACCGTCGAGGAGATCAGGCAAAAGGAAAATGAAGCCGTGAGGAAAAAAGCCGCCGCAGATTTTCATGATGAGATGGGGCACTACCTGACCAGGATTTCTGTATTAACTGAGTTGCTTAAAGGAAAGATCGATCCTGAAAAAGAAGATGTTTCAAGTTTGGTTGAAAAAATCGGAGACCAAAGTCGATCTCTATACCAGGGTACGCGAGATTTTATTTGGACCTTTGATCCCAAAACAAATAACTTTTTTGAGGTAATGGTGAGGTTGAAAGATTTTGGCGACGACTTGTTCCAAGAATCAAAGATCACTTTCAGATCAGCCGAATTAAATTCAGGTCACCGAAGTATGAAGATTCCTTCAGATGTCTGTAGACAAGTAGTTCTTCTTTTTAAAGAGTCCATGAATAATGCAGCCAAGCATTCAAAAGCCGAAAATGTTGTCCTTGATTACCTTGTTAACCCCAATGGTAAGACCTGGGAAATATCTGTTGAGGACGATGGGGTGGGATTATCGGAATCAGGAAAGATTTCGGGAAAAGGTTTTGAGAGCATGAAAAAACGAGCTGCAAAATCCAAGTTGGAATTTGCAGTGATCGAACGTTCCCCCAAGGGACTTAAGATCCTTTTGAAAAATGAATTTGGAATAAGCAGAGAAGAAAAAAAATTAGCCTAATGAATACGATGAGCCAGAAAAAGATACAGGTTGGGATCATTGAAGATGATCAACTAATCCGTGAGGGATTCAACCAACTAATTAATGCTGAAGCAAATTGTGAATGCATTGTGACCTATGGGGATTGCGAGTCAGCAATAAAGGATATCGAGAATCATTTGCTGGATGTGCTTTTGGTCGATATTGAGCTTCCAGGGATTTCCGGTATTGAGGGAATCCCTAAAATTAAACAGATCCAGCCCAATCTGAATATCATTGTGATCACTGTTCATGAGAATGATGATCTGGTTTTTGAAGCCCTTTGTGCAGGTGCCACTGGTTACCTAACCAAGAACATTAGCCCTTCAAAGTTGATAGAATCCATTTTGGATGCTCACACCGGGGGTGCTCCAATGAGTACGAAGATCGCAAGGATGGTGGTGAGTTCATTCCAAAAGAATTTGGATTCACCTCTGACAAAAAGAGAAACTGAAGTCCTGGAACATCTGGCAAAAGGGAAAAGCTATAGTACGATTGCAGATGAGCTCTTCGTAGATAAGGAAACCATACGGACTCACATCAAGAATATTTACCTCAAACTTGAGGTACATTCAAAAGCCGAGGCAATAGAAAAAGCTTTGAAGGATAAGTTGATCTAAGACTCTGAAGGGACAAAGGTTGCACGGATCGACATCCCCCCCCAGTTTCCGGTCATGATCAATTCGTTTTCAGTGATCTTTTGGAATTCACCTGAATAAATTATTCCTGTATTTAGTTCAACAGTGAAGGTTCTTTTCTCAAGGTCAAGTTCCCAGACCCCGGTTCTTGTTCGGCTATTATCCTGAAGCCCACATAGGTTGTCTCCTCCATCGTAGTCAAATTTTCCATCAGCATGAAGCATGATTACATCATCAGCTCTGCAATCCAACTCAACTCCAGCCAGAGTAAATCTCTTGGTTACCCAGGATTTCATGTTTGATCCATTTAAGGCTGCAAGTGCATCTGCTCGATTCGAAGGAATTATCACCTCATTTACTGGATCTGGATCTTCTGAAGAAGAACACGAAACTCCAACAAAGGCTATCAAAGCGACTATTACAAGACTTCTCATATTTCAAAAATAAACGCCCTGATCTTACGGGACTCATGGTTTTGGTCAGTGAACCGACATAAAATTGAATTGTGAGATGAAATATCCCCCAAATATGGGGATATGTCATGTACCATTGAAAATTATCTTAGCAATGAAAACGGAGGAATGGGGGTGTCAGTGAACGATTGCGGGGATAGCTTTTGTTCCCTTATTGGATTTGAAAGGTCTCCAATAACGCACCCCCAAAATACTGGCCGCCAATAATTGGCGGCTTTTTTTATGCCCAATTCTTAGAATGAGAATGAAAGGTTTGTAGAGATATCCAAACCCGTACCTTCTTTTGGCAAGACCCAAGCAGTAAGGTTATCAGAAGCAATTCCGAACTTAAAAGACTCAAGAATATTTACCGCAAAAAAGGCTCCGACGGCTAGATTGTTAAACCCTCCATAAGAAACCAATCCTCCAATATCGAACCAGGAATGGAAGTCATGCATATATCCCAATGAGACAAATGGTCGGGTAGTATTTCCAGGATTATTATTAACTCCCTGGATATAGGTTAGAAAAACTGAGTTTGAAACATACCTTCTATCACTTCTTTTCTTTTCCGGAGTCCTGTATTGCACTTCAATACTAAATCTTGTAGGCAGGCCCATAACAAAATCTCCTCCTGTCGTTTCTACAGGTTCTAATTGTGCCTGAAGGTCATTCACAAAATCCTGAAACCCACTACCCTGGTTTTCAAATATGCTTTCTGCATCTATTCCCGTAAAGGTAGTATCTCCCGCCTTTTGGAAATTTGTGATATTATCTGTGTATTTAATGCTTCCAATATCAAGGAAAGAAGCAACCACCTCAAAGTTCTTGTTTATGAACCAAGTTGCGCCTAGATCTATTCCATAACCCCTACCATTAGAATTCAGCGGACTAAAATTCAGGATACCAGATGTTTGATATCTATAGTCAAACTTAACTCCTATTTCATCCCCATTTTGAGACGTAAACATGTTCACCTCTGATTTTTCAGCTCTCATGGCACCTATGCCTTGGATATATTTTGGTCTTAATCCCAGCCTTAAGGCATGATCTTGATCTCGGAAAAGAATTGGGATTGCCATGTTCACTGCAAACTCCCTGTAATAATTCAATTGCAATTGGGTCTTACCAAGGTCCACCCACTTACCACGGAACGTAGAGTTGTTATTCCCTTGAAAAATAAGTGTGGTAAAATTTTCAGAAACATCGAAGTTTCCAGCAGCCTTATCCACTATTTGGAACGCAAAATCATACTTCTTACCTTCCTTGGTACGGTGCTGATATCCAAGACCAAAGAACTGGAAATTCTGGCCAAAACCTATGACATTATCACCTTGATTTTCAAAGACCAATACGCTGTTTCCTTCCTGGTCAATTTCATTTTCACGATAGTAATTCCTCAGCTCATCATAATTAATGAATCGATTACCCACGAAAAAATCATAGTTAAAGCCTATCTGAAATTTTCGATCGCCGAAATCCATCTCTGAAGGTTGATACCTTGAAGCATTTAAGTCATTATGCTCGCAATAAGTAGTTCCAATATTATACTGTCCCAATACAGGCAACGAAACCATAAAAAAGAAAAGGCCAACAATATTTTTTATACTTCTCATGGCTTGACCCTTACTTTTATTTCCGCAACCATCGTGATCTTGAGCGAATCCGTTTTATCCAATATGGCCTGGTTTAGACCTGGAGGATCAGAGACTGCAACCCAATCCATCCTGGAAACAACAAATGAAGCTGCCTTCATTTTTAATATCCTTTCCTCATTTATTTCGGTGGTTAATATGGTAACCGAATCCGCCTGGGTTGGAAAGACAATTCCTGACGGAAAAAGAGAATCCAATACCATATCCTTGGCTTCATTTAAGAAGTAAGCCTGGACTGAAAATGCTGCAGGGAAACCATTATCACAAATAAAATTCAGACTACCAGTAAGGGGCTCTGAATTAATGATTATCCCATCATCCAATTCAAATTCTGTAGTATCTCCAAGTGAGAATCTGTTTCCCGGAACAAGATTTACTTCTCCAACTTTTAAGGCGATGACATCAAAAACGAATCCCAGGCTTTGATTTGGGTTTATACTGACCACTCCACCAGATCCATCTGAGGAGAAATTCAAAAAGCGAATCTTGAAGTTGGATGTAAGGGTCCTTCCTTGTAGGTCATCCGAAAATGTCCTGCTACCCCCATTTGCAGAAAGTACTGAATCTAAGTTCCACCCAACAACAAGGGAATTATCGTCATTTCTGATCTCGATTGTCAAACTGGTAACATTGATAGGTAAACCATTATCAATGGTAAGACTGATAATCCCTGAGTCAAGGGTAATAAGATTGTAGATATCTGTATAGCTTATATCACTCTCAGGCAGGTCGGTAGAAGGAATAGGAGGGATTATTATGCTTCCTGAACAATTGGGTTGCATTAGGAGGTCACATATACTAAAGCTCTCCGAAAACTGCTGGTCACCAATATTCAATATATCATCGAGAGATGCATTCACTCTAACAAGAGGACCAATAAAATTCGTGTCCCATTGGGGTGGAATCAATTGGTCAGGATTGAAATTACATGCCCACACGGAGCAGATTAAGATCGCTAAGGTAAATTTTCTAACAAGCCACTTCATAGCCACAAGCTTCAAAAAAACACTTAAATGCTTTACAAACAAAACCGAGGACCAAAAAACCATAAATAGATTCCCAATTCCTTAATTCGGTATACTCGAATATGAAAAAGAATTTTTAAGATATCTTTCCCACTACTTAAGAGTTTCTAGGATTTATTCTTCAGAGTGGCTAATGGTAAATTTTTCTGATTTCTTTTTGGTCTTTATTGGAGGTGGAATGGGTTCTGCTTTGAGATTTTATGCAGGTGCCTGGATTCTTCAATCCTTCCATCCCTACTTCCCAATTGGAACCCTTGTTGTTAATTTAATAGGCTGTTTCCTTCTTGGATTGATCCTCGGAATTGCTGAGACCAAGAAATGGCTGGGAGATCATGCCACACTTTTATTGAGCACCGGCTTTTGCGGAGGGTTTACTACTTTCTCCACTTTCTCGGTAGAAGCAAATGAACTATTTAAAGCCGGCCAATGGTTAATGCTGGCCGGATATCTAATCGGAAGTGTTGGGGTAGGAATCTTTTTGGCCTACCTCGGGTATAGAATAGGAAAGTAGCTTAGTTTTCTTCAGCCTTTTCCGTAAGAACCATTACCTTGTTCTGAAGAACCTCAACCACTCCTCCAGATACCTGGAAGAATCTTTCCTCCTTCTCGATCTTGATAACCAATTCTCCTTCTTTCAAACTTGAAATGATCGGAGCGTGGTTATTCATTATCTGAAAAGATCCCTCAGTTCCGGGCAAGGTAACAACCTCTACCTGCCCTTCATAAACTACTTGTTCCGGAGTAACTAGCTCGATATACATGCTTACTTGGTTTCCTCAAGCATTTTTCTTCCTTTTTCCATTGCTTCTTCAATGGTACCTACCAGGTTAAAGGCAGCTTCAGGAAGGTCATCATGTTTACCATCCAGGATTTCATTAAATCCTTTGATTGTATCCTTGATATCCACAAATACTCCTGGAATTCCAGTGAATTGCTCTGCAACGTGGAAAGGCTGAGATAAGAATCTCGAAACCCTTCTCGCTCGGTGAACGACAAGTTTATCTTCTTCAGATAGTTCATCCATACCCAAAATGGCAATGATGTCCTGAAGTTCTTTGTATCGCTGAAGGATGTTAATGATTCTTTGAGCAGTATTATAGTGCTCCTCACCAATCACATCTGGGCTCATGATCCTAGAAGAGGAATCCAATGGATCCACCGCAGGATAGATACCTAGCTCTGCGATCTTCCTTGAAAGTACAGTTGTGGCATCAAGGTGAGCAAAAGTAGTTGCAGGTGCTGGGTCAGTAAGGTCATCAGCAGGTACATATACCGCCTGAACAGAAGTAATGGAACCTCTTTTTGTAGAGGTAATCCTTTCCTGCATAGCACCCATTTCACTGGCTAGAGTCGGTTGGTATCCTACCGCAGAAGGCATTCTTCCCAAAAGAGCAGATACTTCAGATCCAGCCTGAGTGAAACGGAAAATATTGTCAATGAAGAAAAGGATGTCTTTTCCTTTTCCTTCTCCATCACCGTCACGATAATGCTCAGCAACGGTAAGGCCAGAAAGAGCTACCCTTGCCCTTGCTCCTGGAGGCTCATTCATCTGACCAAAGACCAAAGTAGCCTGTGAGGTCTCCAATTCTTTTTCATCAACCTTTGAAAGGTCCCAGTTCCCTTCTTCCATCGACTTCAAGAAATCTTCTCCGTAGTTAATTACACCGGATTCGATCATCTCCCTCAGTAGGTCATTTCCTTCCCTTGTCCTTTCTCCTACTCCTGCGAAAACAGACAGTCCTTCGTATGCTTTAGCAATGTTATTGATCAACTCCATGATCAATACCGTTTTTCCAACACCAGCTCCACCAAACAATCCGATCTTTCCTCCCTTTACATAAGGCTCGAGGAGGTCAATTACTTTAATTCCAGTGAAGAATACTTCTGTCGAAGTAGACAACTCCTCAAACTGGGGTGCTTCTCTGTGGATAGGCATTCCACCTTCACCATTGATCTCATTGATTCCGTCGATGGCATCACCGACAACGTTAAATAGTCTTCCCTTGATCTTATCCCCAGTGGGCATTGTGATCGGGTTTCCTTTGTTGATGACCTCAAGGCCTCTACTAAGTCCTTCAGTACTGTCCATTGCAACGGTACGAACAGTATCTTCTCCAAGGTGGGTTTGAACCTCTAATACCAGATTGGTACCATCGGATTTTTTTACTTCAAGTGCATCCAGAATGTTTGGAAGCTCGTTTTCTCCTTCAAAGGCAACGTCTACTACCGGGCCGATGATCTGAACTACTTTTCCTTTCTGTGACATAGGTTTTTTGTCAATTTGAGCGGGTTGAAAAAATCGGCTGCAAAGGTAATTTTTTTAGCCAATTATTACCAACAAAATACTACGATTTAAAGACCAGATTTTGGCTATACCGGAACTGTAATTCGGAAGGTCGTTCCATTGCCAAGTTGGGAGCTTTTTACAAAAATCTTCCCGTTATGATATTCTTCTATGATTCTTTTCGAAAGGGTTAGACCCAAGCCCCATCCCCGGGTTTTTGAACTGTAGCCGGGCCGGAAAATTTCACCGATCTTGGATTTGGCAATACCCTTTCCAGTATCCTCCACATCTAGCACCAACTGGCCATTTTGAACAAAGGCATAGAGATCTACTTTTCCACCACCTTCTATAGAATCTACAGCGTTCTTACAAAGATTTTCAAGCACCCATTGAAAAAGGGACCGATTGAGCTTTGCTTCAAATCCCAAGGGAAGATCGCTTTTAAATGATAAGGTGATCTTTGATGAGATTCTTTTTTGCAGATAGTTAATGATCCCCTGGATTGATTCTTCCACATTTTCCTTCTGCATTTTTGGAACCGACCCAATATTGGAAAACCTTTTTGCAACCACTTCAAGCCTTTCAATATCCTTTTCTAACTCTTCAAGTGCTGGTTCATCTTTATACTGGTCTTTGGATTTGAAGTATTCTATCCATGCCATTAAAGAAGATAATGGAGTTCCCAGTTGATGCGCAGTCTCTTTAGCCAGTCCAACCCAAACTCGATTTTGTTCCGATTTCCTTGAGACACTGAACAAATAATAGGCTCCAAAGGCAAAGACAGCTATTACTGAAAGTTGGACATATGGATACCACCTTAATTGATAAAGCAGATCAGAATTCCTGAAGAATATGTATTGAGTAATTCCAAAGGCAACAACAGGAATTGGATCATTCTCGCTTTTCATCAATTCCAATTCTTCCATCAGAATCTCTTGAATCTTTTCCGGACTGGCATTTTTAGGAAACTTGATATTCCTCGAATTTTCTGGCCCCAACGGGATCATGTCTTCACCAGTAAGGATCACAGGTATAGAAGTGTTTACTTCAATTATCTCAGAGCTAATAAAGTTTACATTTTCATCCAGGGAGGCATTTGCTAAATACTCAAGTGATTTTGCATAGAGGTCGATCAAGGTTTTTTCCCTTTCCTCAAGGTTTTTCACAAGGAAATTTGTGTAAACCAGAGATATCCCCCCAATAGCAAGAGCAGTAAATAGGACTATTAATTTATAAGTAGCCTTATTCCTATAAACATCCATCATGGACGTTCCAAACGGTATTCCTTTTGTCTTTCTTTGTTCCGCCATTAGCTATGCAACGATTTTCTTTTTTGGCAGATTGTTTGCATGTTGGAGTTCAAACAAAAAGAAAATCAAGCTATGAAAATACTGCTTGTAGTAATTTCTTTCCTTTTGGTAATTCCAAAAGCTGAGGCTAAAGTTCCAAAAAACCTTAAGGAATGCCTCATTGAAATGGATGCCTTCCTTAATGAAGAAGATCAGGAAAGCTTTCTTAAATATGATGAAGAATCATTATTGCGGGCATATAACATGAGCCTGGGTAACTATATCAGGAATTCTTGGGTTTATGAAGATGCACCGCTGTACAATTATTTCAAGGAAATGTGCGTGGAAGACAACTATCAAATGAGCCAGATCATTATGATCTCTTATCACAGATCGAAATTACACAAGCTGATAAACCTCAGTGATCAGGTTGAGGAACTTATCGGAAAGAAAGCCTTTAAGAAGTGTAAATCTTCTTTTGACTCCGGTATGGATGATGAAGATTAAAGGTGAATCACTTCTCCGTAAGCTGCCGCGGTAGCTTCCATCACCGCCTCAGACATAGTAGGGTGAGGGTGCACAGCCTTAAGGATCTCATGACCAGTGGTTTCTAATTTCCTAGCTGCAACAGCTTCAGCAATCATCTCAGTTACATTAGCACCTATCATATGAGCTCCTAGCCATTCTCCGTACTTTTTATCAAAGATCACTTTGACAAAGCCCGATTTTGCTCCGGCAGCACTTGCCTTACCTGAAGCAGTGAATGGAAATTTCCCTACAAGGATCTCATACCCGGCCTCTTTTGCTTGCTCTTCTGTATAACCAACAGAAGCTATCTCAGGAGAGCAATATGTACAACCAGGAATATTATTGTAATCAATGGCCTCAGGGGAATGCCCTGCTATTTTCTCAACACAGGTAATACCTTCAGCTGAAGCTACATGGGCAAGAGCCTGGCCTTTAACAATGTCACCAATTGCATAGTATCCAGCTTGATTTGTGGCGTAAAAATCATCCACAAGCACTCGGCCCTTCTCTGTTTTGATCCCTACATCTTCCAAGCCAATTCCTTCAATATTTGGACTGATCCCTACCGCCGAAAGGACAACATCACAATTAATCACTTCCTCTCCTTTCTTACCCTTCACGCTTACCTTACAACCTTTTCCTTTGGTATCAACTTTGGTCACTTCTGACGAAGTCATCGTCTTGATTCCATATTTACGGAAGGACCTTTCCAGCTCCTTGGAAATATCCGCATCCTCAACCGGAACCAATCTTGGAAGAAATTCCACTATGGTTACTTCAACGCCAATCATAGCGTAGATATAAGCAAACTCAACACCTATCGCTCCAGATCCAACTATAACCATTGATTTAGGAAGTTTTTCAAGAACCATGGCTTCACGGTATCCGATGATCTTTTTTCCGTCAATTGGAAGATTTGGAAGCTCCCTGGACCGGGCCCCTGTAGCAATGATTATATTTTTGGCTGCATACTCAGCCTTCTTACCTTTTTCATCGGTAACCTCAATCTTGGTTCCTTTCAGAAGTTTACCAAATCCCTGAATATGATCTATCTTATTTTTCTTAAATAGGAATTGAACACCCTTACTCATTCCATCGGCGACATCACGACTTCTTTTAACCATTCCATTAAGGTCAGCTTTAGCTCCACTAACACTGATCCCATAATCCTTAGCATGCTGTACATACTCGAAAACCTGGGCACTCTTTAAAAGGGCTTTCGTTGGGATACAACCCCAATTGAGGCAAACACCTCCAAGGTTTTCTTTTTCTATAACCCCTACCTTCATTCCAAGCTGTGATGCTCTGATCGCAGCTACATATCCGCCAGGTCCGCTACCCAAAACAAGAAGATCATAATTCGTTGCCATAGTCGATGAATGTTTAGGCTCGCAAAGGTAGAAATCCCTTTAAATTTTTGAGCCCATATGGAAGGAAACTGGAACAATTTAGGGACCGGAATATTTATATTTTTGAAGCAAAAAAACGGATGGGAAAACTAGCAGGAAAAAATGCCCTTGTCACCGGTGCAACCAGGGGAATTGGAAAAGGAATAGCTATGGAATTGGCCAAGGAAGGTGCTAATGTCGCTTTCACCTATCTTTCAAGTGAGGAATTGGCAAAGGGAATCGAATCTGAGATCTCGGCAATGGGTGTAAAAGCAAAAGCCATCAAATCCGATGCCTCTCAATTCGAGCAGGCTGAATCATTGATCAATGGAGTAATTGAAGAATTCGGAAGCCTTGACATTCTGGTCAACAATGCCGGAATTACCCAGGATAACCTGCTCATGAGAATGACGGAAGAAATGTGGGACAAGGTTATGGAAACAAACCTGAAGTCTTGCTTCAATACGGTGAAAGCAGTCAATCGTCAAATGATGAAACAAAGAGGGGGAAGCATAATCAATATTACCTCCGTTGTTGGGATAAAAGGAAATGCGGGTCAGGGAAATTACGCTGCTTCAAAGGCAGGAATGATCGGTTTTACAAAATCTGTTGCACTTGAATTGGGATCCAGAAATATACGCTGCAACGCTGTAGCCCCTGGCTTCATTGAAACTGAAATGACAGAAAAACTGGATCAGGCCATGGTGGATTCTTGGAAAGATGCCATTCCACTCAAAAGAGGTGGAACTCCAGAAGACGTAGCTAAGGCTGTTTGCTTTCTCGCTTCAGATGATTCAAGCTATATCTCCGGCCAGGTGATCCAGGTAGACGGAGGAATGCTTACTTAGTCTTCCTTGATGATGCCCCATTGGGCATCTACGCTGGAAACTTGGAAAAACCCAAAGGCTCCATTTGAGATATTCGTTCTTGGGTTTGCAGGCGGTGGGCTGAACATTCCTCCATCATTGTTCATAGCCCTATCAAGATCACTGATGAAAATATATCCTTCTCGGGTCAGACTTAATTGCTCCACATAGAAAGTGTCACCCATTGCATAATAGACAGGTGCCGGAAAACCGTTGATGGACTCCTGGATAAGCTTGTCATCAGAATAAAATAGGCTTCTTCCCTCATTATTCTCAAGTTCTCCATTTCTGTAGAAATTCCATTGGTAATAATCTATGGTTTGAGGAGGCTCAGTCGCATAAAGCAAGAGTTGATAATACCTACCAAAGTCTTCATGGAGCGAATCAATCTTTTCGTTGCTTTCAAGATCCTTTTTTCGATCCTCGTCAATTTCTACCACCAAGCTGTCCATTGGTGCTACAGGTCTCAATTGATCTTCGGCAGTATAGGTTTTGTTAGCAAGGTTAACTGTTAATCTGTAGATGTTATCAGCCACTCCACGAAAGGGGACCGAGGAAAAATAAAAACCCGCTGCGGTATCGCTACCAGCTCCTAAGTCCACATAATCGTATTTGTCCAGCAAATTACCTTCACCATCAAATTCTTCAACAAAAACTTCGGCACCTGCAATACCTCTAAACTCAGGATCGTCATAAAGGCCTAAAGAGTTTGAGATAACTACGAGGTTGTTTGAAAATGAGTCGGTTACCAGTCCCTGAATTACAACTTCATTATCCGGGGTTTGATTTACATCCAATTCGATCACTTCGGTACAAGCAAACACAAAAGGTAGGATAAGAATGATAAATCTTTTCATGGCTAAAATTCAAAGTTGTAAGTGAAGGAAGGAAGGATTCCGAACAAGGTGATTTGAACTGCCTCCAAACCAGCTCCCTCAACAACATCCCCATTATCATCCTCAACAGGCCTGATAAAGACGGAGAACTGATTAAAACGGTTATAAATATTGTAGATAGAGAACACCAAGGAATGATTCCAGCGATGTCTTTCATTACTTTTAGGAGTATAGGTGGCTGATATATCCATGCGATGATAGTCTTTCATTAGGTACCCGTTCCTTTCTGTGACCAAGGGAGGAATGTGGTTCGGGAGAACCCCATAGTACCCGGTTCCCAGGGTCAAAGGTCGACCGGTGGTGTAGGTGAAATTTGATCCAAAGGTCCAACGATCATTGAATGAATAAACCGCCTGAAGGTTCAGGTTATGCCGACGATCATAGTTAGCCCTATATGGTCTACCCCCATTAACTTCTGGAATGGTTTGTTCCGTTTTAGATAACGTGTAACTAGCTGATCCGGTAAACCTTCCTCTTTTCTTTAGCAGGTAAAATTCAAGTCCCATGGAATAGGCTGTTCCTTGCCTGAATTCATTCGCTATGTGTTCATTAAAAAACAACTGTGCATTGTCGGCAAAATCTGTTACATCGCGTATGTCCTTGTAATATCCTTCAACAGAGAATTCATATGTGTTGTTGTTGAAATTCCTGAAGTAACCCAATGCTACCTGATCAGCGATCTGAGGTCTGAGGTAAGTGCTGCTAATTGTCCAGGTATTAAAGGGTAACGGAACGGTTCCGTTTGAAACCTGATGTACATTCTGAACCATACGGTTATAGGAAAACTTCACAGATTGGGTTTCAGTAAGCATATATCGGGCAGAAAACCTTGGCTCAAGATTAACATAGGTCTTGATGGGCTGAAACATGCTGTATGAAATCGTGTCTGTAATATTCAAAGCGGGTTCACTCACATTGTCGCTCGGATCCTGATATACAAAATCATCTATTTCACCCACTGATTGGAATACACTTAACCTCAAACCGTACTGCATTTTCAAGCGGTTTGTAGCCTTATGATCAGCACTCACATAAAATGCATGATCAAGGGCTCTTTGCTTTTGCTGCTCTATGCTTTGAAAAATCGAGTTGTTGGAATTGGGGGCAAGCTTCGCTGGTAGGATATTCCTGTAGGTTCCCTGATAACCATATTCCAAGCCAATGCTTGGGGAAAGGAAATGAGTAAAATCAAATTTCAAGCTAGCTTCCTGGATTTTAGAGTCCCACCTAAACCCTCCAATGTCATCGAAGCTTTCTAGTCCATAGTCAAAGATGCTTCCGACAACCGTAGTATTGAGAAACAACTTCTTATTGAATAGGTGATTCCACCTTACCGAGACCGTTCTGTTCCCCCAATCAAACTGGAACTCATCGCTGAATTTGAAAACATCTCTGCCCAGGTAGGTAGAAATGAATACCCGGTTATTGTTATTGACCTTAAAGTTCAGTTTGCCATTAAAATCATAATAGTAAACACTGTTCCCATCATCGATATCAGGAATCAAGGGGAAGAAAAGATCTACATAAGATCTCCTTCCTGCCAGCAAAAAGGAAACTTTATCTTCCTTAATTGGGCCTTCGACCATAAGTCTGGAAGCAAGTAGACCAATACCTCCCCGAACTGATGTCTTTTTGATGTTCCCGTCCTTGGAGCGGACGTCCAGAATGGAAGAAAGTCTACCTCCATATTTAGAAGGGATCCCTCCCTTGTAGAGTTCAGAAGATTTGACAACGTCCGGATTGAAAACCGAGAACAAACCAAACAAATGGGATGGGTCATAAACAGGGGCCTCATCGATCAGGATAAGGTTTTGGTCAGCACCTCCTCCCCTAACAAAATAAGCTGCTGTTCCTTCCCCTGCTGAGATCACACCCGGCATCATCTGGACATTCTTAATAATATCTACCTCACCAAAAAGTGCCGGAAGTTTCTTTACCCGTTCGATGTCCATTTTCACCTTGGACATACCGATATCGCTTACGTTCTGATCAAGCTTTTCAGAGCTGATCACTACTTCATCTGTGACTATTGATTCCGAACCTAATTCAAAGTTTTTGGTTACATCCTCAGTCAGGTCCAGCGGGAAATTAATAGCGTTAAATCCAATATAACTTACCTTGACAAGGTATTTGCCCTCAGGTAGAGTGATAGAAAAGAAACCATAAGGATTTGTGACTACTCCAGAATTAATATCTGTAATGACTATGGTGGCACCAATGAGTTCTTCACCGTTCGAACCATCCCGAACATAGCCACTAAAGACATGTTTTTCCTGGGCCCAGGTGGATTGACCGAAAAGTAGGAGCAAGAGAAGGCTCCCCAGAAATTTTTTAGACATAGCTAGTAACCTCCAAAAAAGCAGAAAGGATTATCCTTCCAGCTTGCTATTTAAATAATCAACGATCCCACCTACCGTTTGCAATTTCTCTGCATCGGTATCGGGTATTTTGACATCAAAATTCTGTTCGAATTCCATAACCAGCTCTGCATAGTCCAGGGAATCTATTCCAAGGTCCCGAATCAGGTTTGCATCATCTGTAACTTCCGATGAGTCTATTCCCAGCATATTTACCAGGATCTCAACTACCTTTTCTCTAACTTCCATTGACAATCAATTTCACTGCAAATCAAATCAAAACTTTAATGTAAATCTTGTTTTTCCTGGTTCAGAAACCGCGGTAATGTTCCCTTTGTGTAATCGCATGATCTGGCGGGAAAGGCTTAGACCTATTCCAGAGCCAGATTTCTTAGTGGTAAAAAATGGTATAAAAATTCTTTCCAAGGCTTCTTTTTCAATGCCAGGTCCATTGTCCTCAACGGAAATAAAGATCCGGCTATTGTTATCTACCCAGGATCTGATCTCAATTTTCTTGGGTTTGGTTTCCTCCAGGGCATGCTGAGCATTCTTGATCAAGTTAATGATCACCTGCTCGATCTGCTCTCTATCAGCATTTAGCTGAATGTTGTTCGGATTCACTTCCACCAAGCAATCAATTTCATTTTTATCCATCTCAGGTTTAAGAAGCTGCTTAATATGCTCCAACATTTCCTCAACCTTGAAGATATGTTTGGTAGGCATAGGCACCCTTGTCATGTTGCGAAAGTCAGAAACGAACTTGATCAGACTCTCGCTTCTTCTTCGAATGGTCTGTACAGCCATATGAACGTCCTCAAGATCTTCAGCATCCACCAATTGAGGATCTTTTGATCCTTCAATATGTCCTCCAATTGCGGAATCCACAGTAGAGGCCAAAGAAGAAATTGGGGTTACCGAATTCATTATTTCATGGGTCAGAACCCGAATGAGGTTCTGCCAGGCTTCCATCTCCTTTTCCTCTAGCTCACTTTGGATGTTCTGGAACGAGACCAATTTGAATTCTTCTTTCCTTAATTTAAAGACAGTCGCTTGTAAAGACAGTTGAAGCTCGGAGTTACCCCTATAGATCTTAACAAGATCGTTCTCTCCATTCTTCATAAATTCAATTCTTTGGGGCAGTTCAGGATCCAGTGCTTCCAAATCTTTCAAATGCCTGATGTTCCCCAGCCTCAAAAGTTTTTTTGCGGCACCATTACTCAACTGCACGTCACCATTTGGGTGAAAGGAAATAAGCCCAACACCAATGTGCTGAACTACCGTTTTTAGGTAATGATACTGAGCTTCTTTCTCAGCCCTAATCTCACGAAATTTCTGCAGCACCGAATTGAACTCCCTATTCAATTTATTGTAGGATGAACCTGACTGGTCATCAGGAAAGGAATAGCTGAAATCATCAAATCGTATGCTGTTAAGGAATTTGGCAATGTCCTTATTGGTCTTATCAAGGAAATTGACCAATAAGCCTATCTGAACAACCACGAATATAAGAGCAGCAATGAAGGTTGCATAATACTCTGTATAGAGAGCCAGATATGCACAAACACCAATGGTAAAGGCCAGGACTAGAATCCTGACCAATATGAGGATTCGAAAGTCCTTAAAGCCCATGCTTTTCTAACCTCCTGTACAAGGATGCCCTTGTCAGTCCCAGGTCTTTTGCAGCTTTGGAAATATTTCCTCCGTGCTTAGAGATCGCTTTCTGGATCAATGCCTTCTCCATATTATCGAGATTGAAAGAATCGATCGCATCTTCGATCTTGCTCTCTGGTTTCTGAGCCAAAAAGAAGAAATCATCCGGGCTAAGGTCTCCACTCTCCGACATAATAATCGCCCTTTCAATGGCATGTTGGAATTCCCGGATATTACCAGGCCAATGATAACTCTTGAGACTTTTTATGGTACCGGCTCCAAGTTTTTTGAAGGGTTTTCTATACTTGGCCGAATAGGTCTTGAGGAAATGGTCTCCCAACATTTCCATGTCATCCAATCTCTGTCTCAATGGTGGCAAGTAAATCTCTACAGTATTAATTCTATACAATAGGTCTTGCCTGAATTCATTCTTGTCTACCATTTCTGGCAATGGCATGTTGGTGGCGCAGATAAGTCTAATATCAATTGGAATTGGGGTATTGGTTCCCAATCTCGTTACAGTGCGGTTCTGCAAAACAGTCAGGAGTTTTGATTGAAGTGGAGGAGTAAGATTCCCTATTTCATCCAGAAACAAGCTACCCCCATTGGCCACCTCAAAACGGCCTGCCCTATCCTCTTTGGCATCCGTGTAGGCTCCTTTTTTATGGCCAAATAATTCGCTTTCAAACAGAGTCTCGCTTAAGGCCCCCATGTCTACGGTGACGAAAGGATTTTCAGACCTCATGGATTGCCTGTGCAATTCCCTTGCAACCAGTTCTTTCCCGGTACCATTCTCACCAAGGATCAAAACATTTGCGTCTGTTCCTGCTACCTTGGAAATTATACTGAAAACATTCTTCATGGAATCACTATCTCCAAGGATCTCCTTGGGTTGAATAATGTCTTCCACCAGTATTTTTTTCGCTTGTTTGAGGTTATCGACCTCTTTATAGGACTTCCTCAGTTTTTGAGCTGCGGAAATGGTAGCCAGCAATTTTTCATTTTGCCAGGGCTTCATAACAAAATCTGTAGCACCTTCCTTGACCGCTCTTACAGCCATGGATACATCCCCGAAAGCCGTGATCATGATCACCACCGCATTGGGATCCATCTCCATGATCTTAGCAAGCCACTCAAAGCCCTCCTTTCCACTAGCTGTGTCCTTGCTGTAATTCATATCCAGCAGGATCACATCATAGCTGTCATTATTTAAAAGAAATGGGATCTTCTTCGGATTTTTTTCAATATCCACATCCCAATCCTGCTTCTTTAATAAAAGCTTTCCGGCCAATAAGACATCCTCATCGTCGTCAACGATAAGGACCTTTCCTTTTTTCTCGCTCAAAATCTAATCTTTTAATGGACTTCAATAAAAAAAGTGCCAAGGGCATAAGACCCAAAAAATAAAGAAAATGGCAGCTCAGATTATTTGTTAAACCCAAAATGCGTCCAAAAATGTACAATTTTGGTCGATTATGAACATAAATAATCCTTGAAATTTGCCAAAAAAGGAGGTATAGTTCCCTTTAATAGGTATTAGCTTTGCCTCAAATCACGGATTATGTCTGCAGCTAATAACAGAGAAAAGAAGGTCACCACTCATCGCCTCATGGAAATGAAGGAGCGTGGGGAAAAGATTTCTATGCTCACAGCTTATGATTTCTCTATGGCTGGAATTCTCGATGCAACCGGAATTGATGTGCTTCTTGTAGGGGATTCAGCCTCCAATGTAATTGCGGGTCATGAAACAACCTTGCCCATTACGCTGGACCAAATGATCTACCATGCCTCATCAGTGGTTCGTGGAGTTGATCGCGCATTGGTAGTGGTTGATATACCTTTTGGTTCTTATCAGGGCAATAGCTCAGAGGCCTTGAGATCAGCAATACGAATAATGAAGGAAAGCGGTGCCCATGCAGTAAAAATGGAAGGAGGAGTCGAGGTGAAAGAATCGGTTTCAAGAGTGTTGAGTGCAGGTGTTCCGGTTATGGGTCATTTGGGGCTAACACCTCAGTCGATCTACAAATTCGGAACCTATGAAGTAAGAGCCAAGGAAGAAGCAGAGGCAAAAAAACTGGTTGAAGATGCTAAGCTTCTCGAGGAATGCGGCTGCTTTGCATTGGTTTTAGAAAAAATTCCTGGTCACCTGGCAAAGGAAGTTTCTTCGAATTTAAAAATTCCGGTTATCGGTATTGGAGCAGGATCTGAGGTCGATGGTCAGGTACTTGTTACCCACGACATGCTGGGGATTACACAGGATTTCAAGCCAAGGTTTTTACGACAATATGCTGACTTAAAGAATACCATCCTGGATGCCGTCGGTGCCTATATTAAAGATGTGAAGTCAGGAGATTTTCCTGGGGAAAAGGAATCTTACTAGGTGAAAATACTTTTCTCAGTTTACGATCAGCAACTGTGATTCTCCTATCTCGGAGATCTTGTAAGTTGAATCAGAATTCAAGCTTTTTATTACCATTTCCAAGTTATCCTCAGGTTCTTTTTCAAAGTCCAAGCTCCCTACTATTTTATTGATTTTTTGATTGGATTTATGATCACCCGATTTGAAGACATAGACCTCTTTGGTTCTTTTTACGCTTCTAACATCATTAACAGAGAAGATTAGTGAGATCATTGCAAGGACCAAAATCAGCCCAATAAGTGCAAATCCCCTTTGAGCAACCAATTTGTATTTATTCCGATTAAGCCTTTTTGCTTTTTTACACAGCATGTACCCTTTCTTGGGGATGGTCTTAATGAGTTCATCATGAATACCCTCAGCTTTGAACAAACTCCTCAGTTTTGAGATGGCCTGGTTCAAGGCTAAATCACCGGTATAATAATCGTTCCAAACAAATTCCCTTAGAGATTGGCGTGAAACCATCTTACCAGCTTGGGAACATAAAAAAACGAGCACCGAAACCTGTCTAGGTTGCAATCGAATCTCCCGGCCGGAGCCAATCTTTATTGAGTTTCTGGAGCCAAAAACCTGAATATTGGACTCAATAATAAAATCTGAATTCCTTAGTTCCTGAAAGTCCATAAGCCTTTTGTTCTATTCTAATTAAATCAACAAAAAAGAAACATTAAATCTTTAAGAGATAAATGGCTATCTAATTATTTGGAAGGAAAAAAACACTATGAGGACTTTCCATCTACAAATAACAACCCTGCTTTACTGTTTTGTTTGGTTTTCCGAATCACTTGTGGCTCAGGATAACTACTCGCTGGACTCGGCAAAAACTTATTTTTCTTCAGGAGACTTTTCAAAATCGCTAGAGATTCTTGAACAACCCCAAACTAAAGACCTGGAATCAAGAGATGCTATCTTATTAAGAGCTCAAAATTTATTGCTGGCTAATCGACTTGATTACTGTTATGAGCTACTAAAAAGTCATTTAACCATCAACCCAAATGATACCTCCGCAATCAAACTGTTGATTGAAGCCCTTTATCGAAAAGACCGTTTTGAGGAACTTCTTCCTATGCTAAAAAGGCTTGGAAATCAGTCGAGAGTGGAGCAACTAACTCATATCACGAATCAGGAAATTCCTCCAAACTATTTCAAAAGAGACTTTAAGCAAGTTAACCTAAGGCTGGAAACCATCGATTTTCTTCCTTCAGTAGTAGTTACCATCAATGGAAAAGAGTATCTCTTCATAATAGACACCGGAGCTGGTGAAACAATAATCGATACTGATGTTGCTGAAGAAGTTGAGATAAAAGTTTTTGGGGAAACAGAAGGGATTTATGCCGCGGGGAAGAAAGCAAAATTTCAATATGGAGTTTTACGGGATCTTTCTTTAGGTGAGTTAGAAATTAAAAACCTTCCAGTTCACATTCAAAGCACAAAGCAATACTCTCCGGCTGTTGGAGGCAAGGTAGTTTCAGGAATACTGGGAACCACATTATTGTATCATTTCAATGTAATTCTTGATTACAAAAACGGATACTTAAAACTCTATCAACGGGGTCTTCCATTTAATTCTGATCAGGAAAAGATGGTTCCATTTTGGTTGGGTGCCGACCACCTAATCTTAGCGAGAGGGAGCATCAATAATTCTCCAGATCAGTTGTTCATAGTGGATAATGGGATGGCAGGTGCTGGTTTTACCAGTCCTTTTTCAACATTAAAAGATGCAGACATCAAATTGAATCTTGAAGGCTCCTTCGAAGGTCAGGGTGGAGGAGGAACTGTGAGCGTAACTCCATTTTCAATAAACGAGCTTTCATTGGGTCCAATAAAAAGTAAGGGGCCAATCATAGGATTGTATGGTGCATTTCCAGAGTCTTTGGAATATTCTCAAGGGTATAGGATTGGCGGACTGATCTCTCACTCATTTTTTAGACCGTACAGTGTATTTTTGGATTTTGACAAAATGAATCTATCTGTCAAAGAATAGTGCAACGTCAAAATTCGAAATGAATGAAGTACTGTTGGTCATATTTGATCCACTAATAATCAAGCAATTTTGATCTAGGTCCACTGGTCAACTAACTACAGTAGAACCTTTTGATGGAGAATGCAGACCTTGGAAATATATGCCCTTGCTTTTTTCCGGTACCAATATCATTGAGGGCTAATACTTTCAGCTCCTCTCCATTCTTTGAAACAATTAATTGACTTTCAACACCAATTACACCTGCTGATTCTAGGTATCGAATTATGGCTGAATCTCTCATCTAGGAGCAAGGTGCAAGAATCAAGGAAGCAAAGCATATGAAAGAGTTTTCATACTTATAGGTTTTTCAATAAAAAGTCGCTTTGTCATGGTCGTTTGATCAATATCCTGGAAAAGATTTTTACTCCATCTCTTGAAATAATCGCCAAATAGGGACCTGAAGGAATTCCTTCTAAAAGAACTTTTTCATCCTTAGAAATCTGGTAAGAATATTTTTTACCATTCAAATCATAAAGGAACAATTGAGCATCATTATCCAATCCATCCAATACTATTTCATTTGCAAAAGGGTTAGGAAACACCTCTACTGAGTAATCCTGATACTGAGATTCAACCAAAGCAGTTATCCCACACGGATTTAGATCCAAGACAGAATCGTAGTGTGTGATATAGTGCTCAAAAATTCCCTTTGTCAAATTTGGGACAAAATCAGCTCTTGCCACCTCATCAAATCTGATGCTCTGATTGCATTCAATTTGAATCCCATCAAAAACTCCAGAAAATCTGGATCCATGTCGGCGGGTATTGTATCCCCCTGTAAAATAGGGCTCTGAATTAAGCGGGAAAGGAATTGAAGAGCTTGGAACTACGGGGTAGCCCTGGTTGTGGAGTAAACTTCCAAAACTATCAGGACCCCGTATCAATTCCGAATGAGAATACGAATTTTGATTGCTATCGGCAAGAGACCTGATGCTACTTTCAAGTATCAATGTTTGTGTATCTAATACAGAGTCAGCTAACTGTAACTCAGCCTTGCTCAGGGTATATCCTATTTCAAGTCTTTGAATCGAATGTCCATGACCATGAAAATCATAAAAAATGCCTCTATTATGATTTTGAAGGATCAGCGATTTTGCCGTATCGATAAATTGATGGTATGCATACCAGCTGGCCTCGACGGTTGGATTTCCATTCGCCGCTTCCACTATGTCTCGATTTGCATCGAATTTTTTTCTATGCAAAAGATTAATGATTACATGTGGTGCACACCCATATCCATCAACAAACGCATCCCTAACTTCCCTGGCCAACTCTTGGGTAAATCCATCCCGGACATAGACACAGCCCGTACAATTCCTGTCTGGAATATGTGCTGGTTCCAAATAACCTCCATGAGGGGCTGATATAATGATTGGCATTGTTCCGGGCAGGTACTCTACATAACCCGTAGTATCTAAGTAAGATTGACCAGCGATATATCCCTGGCCAAAAAGAGACCCCAGAGATAAAAGGAAACAGTATGTAAATCTTGCGATCATACTCCTTAAAATTACCCATTTAGTCCTTGAGCCTATTGCTTATGATCATAATTTCCATTTACTTTGTATTTCAAAGTACTTTTAAATGGAAAAAGAAAAATATATAGGGGACATAAAGGAGATCAAGGATATCATGAACAAATCTTCACGATTTGCTTCTCTAAGTGGTCTTTCCGGAATACTCGTAGGAATCTATGCTTTGATCGCAGCTTTCTTTTCCTACCGAACTGTTTATGGTTCAATCGATTCTTTAGGCTGGGAAAGAATTATTCTAATCCCTACCCGATCCACAAATCTTTTGGTCATCGCATCCATTACACTGGTTTTGTCAATTGGAACGGTAATCTTTCTTACCACAAGACAGACGAAAAAAGAGGGACAACAGGCCTGGGACTTTCATACCAAACGGTTGCTTTTTCACCTTGCCCTCCCTTTACTAGCAGGGGGAATAATATGTCTGGTTTTCCTTTCGCAAGGATATATTTCACTCCTTGCTCCATTTACCCTTGTTTTTTATGGATTGGCCCTGGTAAATGCCAGCAAATTCACATTACCCCAGATCCAAAGCCTTGGAATTTTGGAATTATGCCTGGGCTTGATCTCGTTCCTCTTCCTTGAACTTTCAATTGCCATTTGGGCCATAGGATTTGGATTGCTACATATGATTTATGGAGTGATGATGCACCTGAGCAAGAAACCGTGAAAGATATCCTGCAGGACCTTGATAAGGCCTTTGAAAATAAGGTTAGACTGGGCATTATGTCATCCCTGATGGTCAACGACCAAATCGATTTTAACTCTCTAAAGGGTCTTCTGGAAGTAACGGATGGAAACCTTGCCAGTCACCTAAAAGCACTTGAAAAACAGGACTACATAGGATTCAAGAAAGAATTCTTAGGAAGAAAGCCAAACACAAAATACTTCGCCACATCAACGGGCAAAAAAGCATTCAAAAAACATCTCAAGGCAATTGAGAAACTACTTATCTAAAAACAAAAACAACAGCTATGAATTTTAACATATTAAAACACAGATTGATCTTATGGACCCTTGTCATTAGCGGCATCCTATTCATTCCATTGATAAGCATGAATTTTTCCTCAGAAGTAAATTGGAGCAGAATGGACTTTCTGGTGGCAGGAATATTATTGACTGGAACAATTGGTGTTGGAGAACTGATAAATGCGATCGTAAAAGATTCAAAAAGGAGAATACTCCTGATAATCTTATTGGTTTTGACCTTGGCTATTATCTGGGGAGAGCTCGCGGTAGGATTATTTGGAAGTCCTTTCGCTGGAAGTTGAAAACGGAAAAAAAAGGAATAATCTTATGTAAGGCCTTAATAGATTGAGTTTTATGGTTTGAAATTTCCTGCTTGCAATAAATTTGCCGGCCAATTAATTCCTGAGAAAACAAAACTTAGCATAATGGAAATCTCAAACCTGCTCGACCAGCTTATCCAACTTGGAATAGAATATGGACCCAAAGTTTTGGGAGCCCTTGCAGTCTATATTATAGGCTCTTGGGTAATAAAAGCCATCTCATCTGCTATTGGTAGAGTTCTAACCAAAAGCAACACGGATGCTTCATTAACTCCTTTCATAAAAGGAATTGCCAATACCCTATTGAGGGTAATGCTTGTTATCAGCGTGCTGGGAATGCTTGGGATCGAAATGACATCCTTCATCGCAATTTTAGGTGCGGCAGGACTTGCGGTAGGCATGGCCTTATCAGGCACTCTCCAAAATTTTGCAGGTGGGGTAATGCTGTTGGTTTTTAAGCCATTTAAGCCGGGTGATGTGATCGAGGCCCAGGGATTTACCGGCAGCGTAAAAGAGATCCAGATATTCAATACCATACTGAAGACCCCAGATAACAAAACAATATTCATTCCTAATGGCGGTTTGTCTACCTCTTCCATGGTGAATTATAGTACGGAACCAAAGAGAAGAGTGGACTGGACCTTTGGAATCGGTTACGGAGATGATCATGAAAAAGCAATGGCCCTTTTGAAGAATCTTGCTGATGAGGACTCAAGAATATTAAAGGACCCTGAAGTATTTGTCGCACTTTCAGAGCTGGCGGACAGCTCGGTAAATTTTGTGCTGCGAGCATGGGTCAATGCTCCTGATTATTGGGACGTTTTCTTTTCGATGAACAAAAAAGTTTTTGAGACATTCAACAAGGAAGGTATCAATATTCCATTCCCTCAAATGGATGTTCACGTTCATAAAGATCCCTCTTAAGAGCTTAAGAAAATTCCATTTATAGTAATTGAAAAAGAGCCTTCTCTTGAGGTTCTTATGTATACTTTTGCGCCATGGGAAAAGGTCTCCACGTGATCTATGAAGATAATCACCTCCTGGTAGTCAATAAACCCGGGGGGCTTCTTTCTCAAGGTGATCAAACCGGCGACAACACCCTCCTTGACCAGGCCAAGGAATACATCAAAAAGAAATACAATAAGCCAGGCAATGTTTATTGCGGACTGGTTCACCGTCTTGACAGACCCACCAGCGGCATGGTGATCCTGGCAAAGACGAGCAAAGCCCTAGAAAGGATGAACCAGGTTTTCCGCGAACGAAAGATCAAAAAAACCTATTGGGCCATTCTTGAAAACTTTGAGGGCAAAGAATCAGGGACCCTGATCAGTTGGATCTTAAGGAATGAGGATAAGAACAGGGTTCATGTATTCAAAAAGGAGAAAAAAGGAGCCCAAAGAGCAGAATTGGATTATTCTCTCCTGGCAAAGATCGGTTCAGGAAATTTGCTTGAAATAGACTTAAAAACCGGAAGGCATCATCAGATCAGAGCCCAGTTCGGATCTCTGAATATGCCAGTAAGGGGAGATAAAAAATACGGAAGCGGTAAGCAAAATCGCGACGGAAGCATCTGCCTTCATTGCAGAAAACTAAGTTTTGAGCATCCTGTTAAAAAAGAAACATTGGAACTAAAATGCCCGGTTCCAAACAATGGATATTGGCAGGATTTTAAAGGATTTGACGCTTAAAAATGATCGATAAGCTTAAAGAACGATGGGATGTAAAAAGCAATGCACAAGTATTTGTGATCCTGCTTGTTTTCGCTATTACCGGGACCACCATTGTTTTGATCAAGAGGCTTGTGTTCGAATTGCTTGGTTTTGACTTTTCTGAAGTCTCGGTATGGTGGCGGACCCTCTATTATTTGTTTATTCTCCCAATATATTTTGCAATGCTAATATTGGTTGGAAGCATTTTTGGTCAGAGTAAGTTCTTTATCAGTTTTGTCAAAAAATCCTTTTCTCGGATAGGGATACTGTTTAGAAGTAAAAGCTGAATCCCGATTTTAGCTGCATGGATTTATTAACTTCTATGGCCTGGTCCGTGCGAAAGAGCTCTTTATTAGGGCTTAAGGAATAAACAAGCAGCTATTGCCTGTTTGATTTTCTTTATGGTAGAAGTGTAAATCAACCCTGGTATCTTTTTATTTGAAAATTGATTCGGGAAGATACCATGCTCTTCCCTTTCGCAGTACATGAAAGATTTACTTCTATCCTTCCAAAATCGGCTTACAAATCTAAGTTCCAGAAATCGATCAATATTTCTGGGAAAGCTCTCAAAAAGGTTTGATATAAGCATGAAAGAGCTGCTTGCTTATTCCGGAGAATATGAAGGCAAATTGATAGAATCAATTCTCTCAAACAAATCAATTAAGATCTGCGACCATCTTGATCCCAATCATGGAAGTGTCAGCCAGCTTTCCTCCAGGTTGAAACAAATAAAAAGGCAAGCTGATTTTATTACCGAAGAAAGAGGCACCAAGGATCTTTACATCGGCTGGCCTTATGTCGAGGGCCTAGCAAAAAAGGATTCTCCAATTAGAGCCCCTCTGATATTTTTCCCGGTCGAGCTTCAGTTGGAGGGAAATCAATGGGAGTTAAAACCAAGATCAGAATCCGCAATCAATTTCAACAAGAGCCTTTTGCTTGCCTATTCTTTTCATAACAAGGTTTCCCTGCCCGATGATTTGGTTGAACTAGACTTGAAAGACCTTGACCGAGATCTTACTTCTTTCATCAGCGGATTGTTTCAACAACTAAAAAATTCTCCTTTTCAAATCCATTTTGGATCAAAGTTGTTTGAGCAAAACCATGGTCAGTTTCATCCGATCAAGAAAAAAGACTTTGAAAAGAGCTTCCAGCCGGGAGAATACGATACAAAGGACTACGGAGTCCTGGGAATTTTTCCCCAATCCGGATCATTTCTGGTTCCCGATTATGAAAAATTGATCGAGGGTGAAGAATTCCAGGATTTGGAAGACCTATTTGCCAGTAAGAGACTTCCGGAACAACAGGATTCCTGGCAGACCGGATCTCATTATCGAAGGGCATTTTTAAACAGGGTAAAGGAAGAAGAAGTCTTAAATCCCCTTGCTATTGACTCTTCACAGGAAAATGCCTTGAAAGCAATAAAAAAAGGGCATTCAATAGTTGTTCAGGGGCCTCCGGGATCTGGAAAAAGCCAACTGATCACAAATCTGATTTGTGACAACATCGCAAAGGGTAAGAAGGTATTGCTGGTGAGCCAAAAAAGGGTAGCACTTGATGTGGTTTTTCAAAGGCTGTCAGAACTTGGTCTGGAAAAATTTGCTGCCCGGGTAAGTGACTTTAAAAATGACAGGGCAAAAATCTTCTCCAAGATTTCGGATCAAATAGATTCTATTCCCGAATATGAGCAATCGAATTCTGGAATAGACACTATTTTCTTAGAGAGAAATTTCCTTCAGGCAAGCAAGGCAATCGACCAGATAGAAGAGGAATTGAATGAGTACAAAGAAGCTCTTTTCAATACCGAGGATTGCGGAATAAGCCCCAAAGAGTTATATCTGAGCTCAAACCCCAATTTGAACTATCTTGATACTGGGGAACTATTCAGTTTTTTTAGACTAAATGAGCTGGACGGAGTTCAAAAAAATTTTAAGTCCTATTCAGAATACCATAGGAGGTTTCAAGATGGAAAATATTCCTGGAAAGAACGGAAATCATTTGCCAACTACAGTGCGAAAGACCAGCAGGCTATTCACAAAATTTTAGAAGAGATTCCCGTTTTTCAATCTTCCGTAAATGAAGAAGTGCGAGATTTCCTTCTAATGGGGATCAGCTATGACGAACACAAGGCACTCGTAGACCATAAAAAACAGATTACCCAATTCATTCGATTAATTGAGCAAGACCATATCCACCAGCTTTTTATAGAACAACAAAGCAAACCCCAGGACAAGACCTGGCTCGAAACAAGAAAGCAGATAATCCTGGATTTTTTTATTGCCCCCGGGCCAGAGGTTTCAATTTCTCGCACTGATCTGGATCGGGCTTTCTTTCAGGTATCAAAGGCAATAAAAAGAAGGAAAAACCCATTTTATAAACTGTTTTCTGCTTTTGGATTCAATAAGGACCCGGAATTATCCGATTGGTTGAAAACCAATAAACTTCAGGACAACCTTTCAGGACTCTCCAATCTGGAAAGGAAGATCTCCAATAGGATGAATCTGGAACACAATCTATCCATACTTCGAAAGGCATCAATAAACACTTCTCAACTGCCAAAGGAATTACTGAGGGATCAATACCTTAAATGGTTTGAGGATCAGGGAAATGCCATAAAGGCGGTTGAAATATTCAATTCATTTCGATCTCTTGCTAACTTTTTTGATCCTCAAAAAATGAGTAGAGATGAGCTGGTCCAGAAGATCAATGGACTGGTCGAACTTTCTGAGAGAACCCTAGAAAAAGTTGAGAACTGGGGGGAATACCTGAATCTAAATCAGATTTTTTCCATTCTGGCCAATAATACTCTGGCATCTGAGCTTGAAAAGGACCTTAGATCTGATTTTCCTGATCTGGTGCAGTTTGACAAATTATCTGAATCCTTGAGTAAAAATCACAAATCACTTTTTGATCTCTTTCTTCAGGAAACAGTCCAAAATGATCCTTGGAAAACCCTTAAAAATTCTTTGTATCTCGATTGGATAGAACATCTCGAAGAAAAATACCCCATTCTTTCCCTGGTTTCTTCAAAATTAATGGAGCAAAAAATCGAGGAACTGCAAAGGTCTCTGAGAAAAAAGAATGAGCTGACCAGAGAGTTGGTTCTTCTTAGAACTAGGGAAAGGACTTTTAAAGACCTTGAATACAACCGACTCAATAATCGGATCACCTACAGGGAGCTTGGACACCAAGTGAACAAAAAAAGGAAGATCTGGCCCTTAAGGAAGGTTATTGCTGAATTTCATAATGAGCTGTTTGCCTTAGTCCCTTGCTGGATGGCATCTCCGGAATCGGTTTCAGCAATGTTTCCTCTTGAGCAAATTTTCGATCTGATCCTTTTTGACGAGGCATCTCAATGCTTTTCGGAAAAAGGAATCCCAGCACTCTACCGAGGAAAGCAAGTGGGAGTTTTTGGAGATAAAAATCAATTAAGTCCTTTTGACCTTTATCAGGCCAGATACGAAGATCCTGAAGAGGAAGGTATAGATCTTGAAGCAGAGTCACTTTTAGATCTCAGTGCTAATTATTTGATGGAGATCCCATTGACTGAACATTATCGAAGTAAATCCATCGAACTTATCGGATTTTCAAATAAGCACTTTTACAAGGGTCAATTGAGCACTGTTCCAGAATTCCAGACCTACAAAAGCAAAGAAAGGTCCATGGAATATCACCAGATCCTAAATGGAGTCTGGGAGTCAAATAAAAATGAAATTGAGGCCCGGGAGGTTGTAAATAGGTGTTTTGAGCTGATAAAAGAAGAAGAATCCAGCATTGGGATAATCACTTTTAACTTTCAGCAACAACAGCTCATCCAGGACCTATTGGAAATAAAATTTCAGGAAGAAGGTTTATCGATCCCTTCAGAATTATTTGTTAAAAACCTGGAAAATGTTCAAGGTGATGAAAGGGAGGTGATAATTTTTTCTCCTGCCTACGCTCCGGGACCCGATGGAAAGTTTCAATTAAAGTTTGGGAGCCTTAATGCCTTGCACGGAGAAAGAAGACTAAATGTTGCTATCACCAGGGCAAGATCTAAGGTTATTGTTTTTTCGAGTCTTAATCCTGATCTCATATCGACAGACCACCTTCAAAATCTTGGTCCGAAATTGTTCTTTGAGTACCTAGGCTATTGCAGAGATATTTCAAAATCAAAGAAGAAAATGATCTGGGAAATCAATCCTGCAAAAGAGGAAACCATATTCCTAAAGGATGGATTGATAAAAAGGGTAAAGAAAGAAGGTACAAAAGTGAATGATTCTATTCCCTTTGCAGATTTTATAGTCGGAGATTCAGAAGAAGGTGCAATAGCTGTTAGGACCGATGACCAGGATTATTTCAGAGCCAGTTCTTCGAAAAGTTTCTTTGCTTATGGACCCTTCGAAATGGAAAGAAAAAACTGGCCAATTACTTTTTCACATAGTAGAAATTATTGGCTGGATCCTGAAAAAGAAACAGAAAGCATTTTCCACTTCCTGAATTGGAAAAAATCCTAGTTCTTCTTTTTTAAGCCTTTAATGAATCTCCTCCACGCAAAAGGGTCAACAAAACCGGTGGTTTGCCCCATGTACTCATTTGCCTGACGATAAGAATAATCGTCCATGTATTGGTAATAGGTCATACGGTAATCCATAGGCATGGTATACCTCATTCTTAGGAGGAGATTTTCGTTTAGTTGACCCCTTTTCAACATTTCCTCACCGGTGGTAGGGCTCATTGCAAGGAATGCTTCTTTGAAAAGATCCTCTGTGGGCCAAGGATAAACCTGCAGTTCAGGCAGCTTGATCGTATCCTGAAACAATTCAATGTATGCAGTGATATGATCTCCTTTAATATCAGGCACTACATAATACCTCTTCTTGAAGGAAACTGCGGAAATTAATATAGAGTCACCAACAAGGGCTGGCATGGTAAAAAATCCTACCTCGTTAGACGTTGTTCCCCTTCCCACCGAAGGTACATAAATATGTACCCCGGGGACTCCATAGGAACTGTCTCCAGTAACCACCAAACCACTGAACTGAATCACCTTATCCTTACCTTCTTCCTCTTCCGAGGCAAGTAATTCATTGTTGACTGACAGTCCCAACAATAGAAGCAATATGATTTTAATCCGAGTCAAAGAAGGTTGTATCTTGGAATGGGAAAACAAAAATAAGCACAAAACTCTCTCCCGCTTTCAATTTATGAGGATCAAACACTTTTCTCTATCGGTAGGTTCGCAGGTTTTCAAATGCCTTTCTGAAGAAGCTCGACTTCGCATTTTAAATGTTATGTCAAAAGGTGTCTTGCTTACCATAACGGACCTTGAATTGATCCTTGATTACTCACAAGCTAAGACCTCCAGACATGTTAGTTATTTGAGGAATGCTGGCCTAATAAAAAACCGACGGGTTGACAACTATTCCTTTTACTCCATCAACGATGAATGGTCAGAGATTATTTCGGTTTTGGTTTCCTATATCGAAAAAGACAGTGTACTAAAAGAGGACCTTCAAAATTTGGAAACCCTTAATTCCAATCGAGAGTTATCTTCCAATAAGATCAGCTTCAGAAAACTTCAAGGTGAAAACATATAAAACGGTCTTTTTTGACCTTGACCACACAATCTGGGATTTCGAAAGGAATTCGATGGAAACACTAGAAGATGTTTGGTCTCATTTCCAGCTCTATAAGCTCGCTGGAATTGAATTTGACCCTTTTGCCAGAAAATATCTCAAGGTAAATGCAGCCCTTTGGAAAAAATACAATCGGCAGAAGATTTCAAAACAAGAGCTACGAGAGACTCGATTTAAAACTGTCCTCGAGTTTTTTCAGGCTGATAAATTTCTTGAACCTTTTTTACTAGAGGAATTCTATCTAAATCGATGTCCCTATAAGCCTCACCTTATTGACGGAAGTATTGAGATTTTAGATTATCTGAAAGACAAGGGTTATGAACTTCATGTCTTAAGCAATGGATTTGAGGAAACAACCCATTTAAAATTGGAAAACTCAGGTATAAAAAACTATTTCCTCAAAACACTTACCTCAGAAGGACTAGGGGTCACAAAACCTCAGGTAGAATTCTTTGAAAGATCTTTGGAGTTGACCTCTTCTGAAAAGGAGGATACAATTATGATTGGGGATAATCCCCATACAGATATAAAGGGTGCAATTGATGCGGGATTAGACCAGGTTTTCTACAATCCAGAAAATACTCATAATGAGCATGGGTCCACGCATGAGATCCAACATCTGAGTGAGCTAAAAAACATTCTCTAAGAGACTAAGAATAAGGCCCTGCTTTTTAGCTTTGCACAAAGTTTAAGACTATGGCAAAAGGTGGTTTCAATATCCCATATCCTACAAACGAACTGGTAAAATCATATGCTCCTGGTTCTAAGGAGAGAGAAGGTATCAAGGCTAAACTGAAAGAGCTTAAATCTGCACAAATGGATGTTCCCATGTTCATTGGTGGTGAGGAAGTAAGGACTGGAAAGCTAATACCAATAAACCCACCTCATGACCATGCTCATCTTCTTGGGAATTATCATGAAGGGGATGAATCACATGTAAAGCAAGCATTGGTAGCGGCGCAAAATGCTAAAGCCGATTGGGCTGCATTAGAATGGCATGAAAGAGCCGGAATATTCTTAAAAGCAGCTGACCTAATAGCTGGGCCTTACCGAGACCTGATAAATGGAACCACCATGTTGGGTCAGTCAAAAAATATTTTTCAAGCAGAGATCGACGCAGCTTGTGAGTTGATCGACTTTTTGAAATTCAACTGCTACTACATGCAGGAGATCTATGCAGATCAACCTGATTCTTTGGAAGGGATCTGGAATAAGATGGAATACAGACCATTAGAAGGATTTGTATTTGCGATCACTCCTTTCAACTTTACCAGTATCGGAGCCAACTTGGCAGCAGCCCCTGCTTTGATGGGGAACACTGTGATCTGGAAACCTTCAGAAACCCAGATCTATTCTGCCTGGGCATTTATGGAGATCATGAGGGAGGCGGGACTTCCAGCTGGGGTTATCAATCTGATCTATACCGATGGTCCAATGACAGGCGATATGCTATTAAATGACAGGGATCTTGGAGGTGTACATTTTACCGGAAGCACCAAGACTTTCCAGCATATCTGGAAAGAAGTTGGAAAGAATGTAGAGAACTATAGATCCTATCCAAGGGTAGTTGGTGAAACAGGTGGAAAAGACTTCATCGTTGCTCATCCAAGCTCAAATGCTGATGAGCTTGCAACCGCAATTATCAGAGGTGGATTTGAATTCCAGGGGCAGAAATGTTCTGCGGCTTCGAGGGTGTATGTACCCCAAAGCCTTTGGCCAGCAATCAAAGAAATGCTGGTAAAAGATATTGGAACCATAAAAATGGGAGACCCTGAGGATTTCAGGAATTTCATGAATGCGGTGATTGATAAAAGGGCTTTTGATAAGATCAAAGGCTTCATTGATCATGCAAAGCAGGATCCAAATGCAGAGATCTTAACTGGAGGAAATTGCGACGATTCCAAAGGATATTTCATAGAACCTACAATTATTGTTGCTGAAGATCCTCAGTTCAAAACTATGTGTGAAGAGATCTTCGGGCCGGTGGTCACTATTTATGTTTATGAGGATAAGAACTTCGAAGATACTCTGAAGCTGGTTGATGAGACTTCACCTTATGCTCTTACCGGAGCTGTCTTTGCAAAGGACCGCTACGCGATCGACCTTGCAACTAAAAGGCTAGAGAACAGTGCTGGCAACTTCTACATCAACGACAAGCCAACCGGGGCCGTAGTGGGACAACAACCCTTTGGAGGTGCCAGAGCCTCCGGAACCAATGACAAAGCAGGTTCCTCAATGAATTTACTAAGATGGATATCAGCAAGAACGATCAAGGAGACTTTCGTTCCACCAACGGATTATCGCTATCCGTTTATGGATGCTGAATAAGGAAACTAAAGGACTCTAGCTCAGAGTCCTTTTTACTTCTTTGATCTCGTATGGCTCAATAATATCTCCAACTTTAATGTCATTGAAGTTCTTGATCTTAATACCACACTCGAAGCCGAATTTAACTTCTGCCACATCATCTTTATGACGTTTTAGTTCTTCAACTTCTCCTTCGAATACCACAATACCTTCTCTGACAACTCGCATGGGAGATTTCCGGTTTATATGACCTTCTGTAACCATACAACCGGCAACGGATCCAACTTTGGAGATCTTAAATACTTGGCGGATCTCAACATTACCTGTAACAACTTCTTCCTCCGTAGGCTCAAGAAGACCTTCCATTGCATCTTTTACTTCATTGATCGCATCATAGATCACAGAATACATTCTGATATCGATCTCTTCAGTTTCCGCAAGCTTCCTAGCGGAACCGGATGGTCTTACCTGGAAACCGATGATGATGGCATCAGATGCAGATGCAAGCAGTACATCAGATTCTGAGATCTGACCTACGGCTTTATGGATGATATTAACCTTGATTTCCTCAGTAGAAAGTTTCAACAGGGAATCCGAAAGGGCCTCAACCGATCCATCCACATCACCTTTCACAATGATATTCAATTCTTTGAATCCACCGATCGCCAATCTTCTTCCCACCTCATCAAGGGTAATATGTTTTTTGGTTCGGATGGTTTGCTCTCTTAATATCTGAGCCTTTTTTGTGGCTATCTCTCTGGCTTCTCTCTCGGAACTCATTACCGAAAAGAGTTCTCCCGCTTGAGGAGCTCCATCCAGTCCGAGGATCTGAACAGGTGTCGCAGGTCCTACAGATTTAAGTTTTTTACCTCTATGGTCAAACATGGCCTTGACCTTACCAAAATTGGCTCCTGCCAATAAGGAATCGCCAACATTTAAGTTCCCTCCTTCATTCAGGATGGTGGCTACATAACCCCTACCCTTATCAAGGGATGCTTCAATCACGGTTCCATGTCCCCTCTTATCTCCATCCGCTTTCAATTCCAGGAGTTCTGCTTCAAGAAGAACTTTTTCGAGGAGATCATCTACGCCTTGTCCACTTTTCGCAGAAATCAGCTCGCACTGATATTTTCCACCCCAGTCCTCAACCATGTAATTCATATTGGCCAATTGCTCCTTGATCTTATCTGGATTAGCATTTGGCTTATCGATCTTATTCAGTGCAAATACTATTGGAACTCCAGCAACAGATGCGTGATTGATAGCTTCCTTTGTTTGAGGCATAACAGCATCATCCGCGGCAACCACAATAATGGCAATATCCGTTACTCTGGCACCCCTTGCCCTCATGGCGGTAAAGGCTTCGTGACCAGGAGTATCCAGGAATACAATTCTTTTCCCACTCTTGGTTTCAACGTCATAAGCACCAATGTGCTGGGTAATACCCCCCGCTTCCTGCTCCGTTACCTTGGCATCACGAATATAGTCAAGCAAAGAGGTCTTCCCATGGTCAACGTGGCCCATAATAGTAACGATAGGTGCCCTTTCCTTGAGATTTTCTTCCTTATCCTCTTCAATAATGTCTCCAGGTTTCTCATCATCGGTAGAAACAAAGTCCACATCGTACCCAAATTCATCAGCAATAATTGTGATGGTTTCCGCATCCAAGCGCTGGTTAATGGAAACAAACAGACCTAACGACAAACAGGTGCTGATCACATCATTAACAGAAACATTCATGAGGGACGCAAGGTCATTTGCAGAAACGAACTCTGTGACCTTGATCTTTTTAGATTCCACTTCAGCTTGTTCGGCTTCTTTTGCCTGGTTTTCAGCCGCAGCAGATCTTTTTTCCCGACGATATTTTGCCCTGTTGGCCGATCCTTTCCCACCGGAAAGCTTGGCCATGGTTTCCTTGATCTTTTCCTGAATCTCCTTATCGCTGAGCTCCTCATTCTTATCTTTTCCATCCCCTCTTCTGCCCTGAGGTTTTTCGTCGCCTTTGCGGATCCTTTTTCTCTTTCTCTTCTTGTTGGCATCACCCAGGTTTGCATCGGACGAAGCAACCTGCTCAGCTTTCTTTCCGTCTTTTTCTTTCTTTTTGGGCAGCTCAATTTTACCCAGAACCTTAAGTCCCTTTAGCTTATCTGCTTTAGCCTGGATAGTACTGGATTTTGGAGCAGGTTCTTCTTCAGCTTTTGGGGCTTCTTCAGGTTTCTTCTCCTCTTCAACTTCTTGCTCCTCAATCTTTGCTTCTTCGGCGGGCTTTTCTTCTTCAGCCTTTGGCTCCTCGGCTTTTACCTCTTCAACTGGCTCTTCCTTTTTGGCTTCAGGTTTTTCTTCAACTGGAGCTTCTTCCTTCTTCGGCTCTTCTTTCTCCTCTTTCTTCGCTTCTTTTTTTCCAGATACTTTCTCGAGATCGATCTTTCCAAGAACCTTGGTGCCTTTCAATTTGGCTTCCGCCTTGATTACTTCTTTTTCCTCCTCAGCTGGAGTTGTGGTTCCAAGAGCACTATCCTTTATTAGGATCTGTTCCTCTTGTTCACTTTTCTTCCTCTCGGTTTTCCCTACATCGTCTGCATGGATCTCCTCCTTGAACTTAGTCCCAATGGTAAGCTCAGATGCCTCTTCCTTATCTGCCTTTGAGTCAGCAAATTCCTTTTGCAGCAAGGAATACTGATCCATAGTGATCTTGGCGTTTGGATTGTTATCAATCTCAAACCCTTTTCCTTCAAGGAAATCACGGATTGTGTCTTTCCCTACGTTGAGTTCTTTTGTAACCTTAGCTAACCTTAGGGTCTTTTCTGCCATTCTTTAATTCTCGACTATCTATTATTCAAATTCCTTTTGAAGTATTCCCACTACATCCTGAACTGTTTCTTCTTCCAGGTCAGTCCTACGAATAAGATCTTCAACGGGAGTGTTAATTACGCTTTTTGCAGTATCCAAACCGATCTTTCTAAAAGCCTCGATCACCCAATCTTCAATCTCATCAGAGAATTCCATCAAATCAACATCTTCATCATCTTCTCCTTCACCAATTTCTCTAAACACATCGATCTCCATTCCAACCAACTTAGAAGCTAGTTTGATGTTCAAGCCTCCCCTTCCGATCGCCAGAGAAACCTGGTCGGGCTTAAGATAAACCGCTACCCTTCCTTCTTCTTCGTTGATGGTGATGTTACTGATCTTTGCAGGACTCAAAGCCCTGGTGATCAATAATTCTTTGTTTTCTGTGAAGTTGATAACATCGATGTTCTCATTATCCAATTCACGCACGATTGCATGGATCCTTGACCCCTTCATTCCTACGCATGCTCCGACAGGATCGACTCTGTCATCGTAAGACTCGACCGTAACCTTGGCTCTTTCTCCAGGTTCTCGAACCACTTTTTTGATCGATATCAATCCATCATAGACTTCGGGAACCTCATTTTCAAAAAGACGCTCAAGAAATTTTGGAGATGTTCTTGACAACATGATCCTTGGCGAACCATTGATCATCTCTACCCTGTCTACAATTGCACGGGCGGTATCTCCTTTTCTGAATCTATCCTTCGGGATCTGATCCCCTTTGCGAATCACCAATTCATTCCCCTCTCCATCTACCAAAAGGATCTCTTTGCCAAGAACCTGGTAAACTTCACCGGTCACAACCTCACCTACAAGATCCTTATACTTCTGATAAAGAATATCTTTCTCAAGGTCTTTGATCTTCTGGATAAGGGTTTGCCTTGCTGTTAGAACCGCTCTTCTTCCGAATTCCTCAAATTTCACTTCATCAGCAACCTCTTCACCGATCTCAAAATCCTCTTCAATTTTTTGGGCCTCAGATAAAGGGATCTGAGTAACAGGATCGATCTCTTCCGCGTCATCGGCCACAATCTCTCTATTTCTCCAAATCTCAAGGTCACCCTTGTCAATATTGATGATAACATCAAAATTTTCGTCCTCCTCATACTTCTTCTTGATCAATGTTCTGAATACATCCTCCAGAATCCTGATCATTGTTGGCCTGTCAATGTTCTTGAATTTTGCAAATTCCTGAAACGACTCAATTAATGTTCTGCTGTCCATCTTAAATTGAAATCAACACTTTAGCTTTTTCTATTTCTTCGAAACTATAATCTCTTTTTTCTCCTTTGGAATTCAGTTTGATACCTGTCTCTTCAACATTCTCAAGCGAACCTTCCAAATGGCTCCCATTCTTTAGTTCAAGACTTAGTTTTCTTCCAACATGCTTGGGAAACTGTCTTTTGTCCACCAGCGGCATATCTGCTCCGGGACTAGATACTTCAAGATTGTATCGCCCGGTAAAAAAACCCTCCTCTTCAACCCAGGGAGCAAAAACCTTTGAAATCCTGGCACATTGGTCAATGGAAACTCCTTTCTCTCCGTCAACGAAAACCTTAATGCTTCCGCTTCCTTGCCCTACTCCTTTTTGAACCACGGATAGAATAAATAAGTCCTTGTAATCCAATTCGTTAAGAATCGAATTCAGTTTTTCACTTATTTTTTCCTCCACCATTTTTCCAAAAAAGAAGGGGACATAAAATGTCCCCTCCCGGCTAATTGACTGCAAATATAAGCAATATTCTATTCAAAAGAGCCTAACGAGGCTCTCTTTCCAGAGCGGAAACGTAGCTTCATTCCAAAGGGAATGGGGACATTTTTCTTCACATGACCTGCCGGAAACCTCAAGGCCAGAGGAAAATCCTCTGAACCGATCTTGTTTCCTATTAGAGATTCAAGATCAAAAGCCTCATAATCTCCTGTTGAAAAATCTCCAAGGATCAATCCCTTAATTTTTTCAAACACCCCTCTTCTTTTTAAGTGATCAAGCATTCGATCCACTTTATGGAAGGGTTCGTTGACCTCCTCCAGGAATAAAATAAACCTTCCCCAGTCGGGTTCAGATTGGGTTCCAATACTCGATACTACTAGCGATAGGTTTCCACCCGTAACCTTACCCTCCACTTCTGCCTCAACACCGCCGCTTTCCCATTCAAAGCGGTATTCCTTTTTGATGACAATACCTTTTATCAAATCGATCCTGGCATCCTCATATGGTGCAGAAATACTCTGTACCATAGGTCCATGAATGCTTAGAAATCCTCTATTGGAAAGCTCAAGATGCAAAAGACTAATGTCGCTGAACCCAATCAGGGTTTTGGGATTATCTTGAAATTGTGCCCAATCAAGCTTGTCAATTATTGGGCCTACACCATAGCCGCCTCTTGCTGCCCAAACAATCTCAATTCCGGCATCATTAATAGCTTCTTGAAGAGATTTGAGGCGAGTTTTATCATCTCCGCTGAAGTAATCATACTCCCCAAATACCTCAGGAGGGCATTTTATCTCAAAGCCTTTGGCCTTTAAATAAGAAAGCCCGGATTCGAGCTTTTCCCTATCGACCTTTCCAGAGGGAGCTACGATCCGGGCTTTCAAGGATGTAATTTTCTTACTTCTTGATTCCGAGTTTGGCCAATACTTGGTCAGAAACATCATCCTGCTCAGGAGCATGAAGGATGAATGAAGCACCCATTCCTGCGTCAGCACTAAAGATATAGGTATAACCTTTTTCGGTAGCCACTTGCTTAATGGCGTTGTTCACCTTATCCACTAGCGGGGCTAAAAGGTCGGTTTCCTTTCTCTGTATATCAGACTGAGCACTTTGTTGGAATTCCTGAATTGACTGCTGAAGGGTTTGCAATTCCTTTTCCTTATCGGCACGAACCAATTCGGTCATTGTTCCTTTACCAGCCTCATAAGCCTGATATTTTTGTTCGAATTCCTGAACCTTGCTTTGCAACTGGTTTTCAAGCTGCTTTCCATAAGTTTCCAATTCTGCCTCTATCTGCTTGCTTTCCGGCATATTAGCCAAAATATAATTGGGGCTTGCAAAGGCAAGTTTGATCCCTTGTGCCTGTGCGCCCATTGCTCCAAGGCAAAGCAGCATTACAATAAAAAAACCACGTTTCATTGATCTGAATTTAATATTAAAATTTGTCCTCATCCGATTCTTTTAAGCCCAGTTCCTCCAATACATAGTCTGTATAGTCGAACCTCGGGTCGGTATAGATCATTACGACTTCACTTGATTTATCAAAAATGATCTGCACCCTTTTCTTTTTTGCAACATCCTCAACCGCTTCGTAAACCTTGTCCTGAAGTGGTTTGATCAGTTCTTGTCTTTTTAAGAAAAGAAGGCCATCGTAACCAAAGGTTTTTCTTTGGTACTCCTTCAATTCAGCTTCCTTATCCTCAATCTTTTTAAACCTCTGATCATACATCTCCTTAGTTAGGAGGACCTCTTCGGCCTTTAGAGCATCATACATCTGTTGTATGTTGGCTCTCATGTTTGAGATTTCGGTTTGCCAAGATTCTGATAAGGCATTGATCTCCTGTTCAGCCTTAGTATACTCGGGCATTTGACTCAGGATAAACCTTGCGTCCACATACCCGAACCTCTGTCCATACGAATTGTATGCCAAAAGGGCCGCCAAAGCTAAAAAAAATGAGAACTTTTTCATATTTCCTTGAATTAGCGGATTTGCTGGCCAATGGTAAAATGGAATTGTGAACCCGAAACCTGAGTTCTACCCGGCGGAGGATCAAGTCCATAAGCCCAATCAAACCCGATCAACCCGAAGGCTGGCATAAATATCCTGACCCCAAATCCGGCCGCTTTATAATTCTTAAACGGATTGAACGAACGGTATTCTCCAAAATTATTTCCAGCCTCAAGGAAGGTTAAGCCATATATAGTTGCTGCAGGGTTGAGTGAAAGGGGGTATCTCATTTCCAAAACATATTTATTATAAGCAACGCCTCCAAACTGTGCACCTATTTGATCTTGGGGAACAATTCTATTATCCTCGTAGCCTCTCAAACCAACCACCTCTGTGCCCAATAAAAGGTTTTGCCCTGCAAGACCACTTCCTCCCAATCTAAATCTCTCAAATGGCCCAATATTGTTGCTCCCATATGTATTTATGAATCCAAAATGGATCCTACCACTCAAAACCAGATTCCCCGCAGGATTCACATACCAAGCATTGTCAAACATCCATTTATTGAATTCGATCCATTCAAATTCATTTATAGGTTCGCCTTCCTGGGAAGCATCTCTGAAGAAAGAATAGGGTGGAGTAAGGGTCACTCCTAACGAAATAATTGAGCCAGACCTCGGGTAGGTAGGGTTATCCACACTATTCCTGGATAAGGTGGTATTGAAATTAATATTCCTTGCCGCCCCGTTATATCCTGGGAATGCGAAAGAATTCTGTATGTCATAAAGAAGGAAGGAAACACTGTTATTCCAAACAAAATAATCATCAGGCCATGTAAGTCTTTTTCCAATCCCCAAAGTAACCCCTGAAATAAAAAGATGACCTACCTTGAAATTTCCTCTAATATCGTTTTGCCTTGAATGATTAAAGCTTACCGTAAATGAGTTCGGTTTCCTTCCTCCAAGCCAGGGTTCCGTGAAAGCAAGGGAGTACGACTGAAACTGTCTTCCGTTTGCCTGTGCCCTTATCGACAACCTTTGTCCATCTCCACTCGGCAATGGATTCCACTCACTTAGTTTGGTCATTTTTTTCAATGAGAAATTGTTGATCACCAGCCCAAGGCTACCGACAAAACCAAATATTCCTCCCCATCCACCAGACAGCTCAATCTGATTACTTGGAGTCTCGACCACAGAATATTCGATATCCACGGTACCATCATTCGGATTTGGTATTGGCGTGATCCCAATCTGTTGAGCATCGAAGTAGCCCATTTGCGCCAATTGAGTTTGAGTACGGATAATATCTCTTCTTGAAAATTTATATCCCGGCAAGGTCCTTATCTCCCGAAGAATAACTTCATCTGAAGTAACTGTATTCCCAGTAATGCTTATCCTATTTACTGTAGCCTGAGAACCTTCATAAACCCTCATTTCAAGGTCAATGCTATCATCTTCTACCGCAACCTCAACTGGATTTACATTAAAGAATAGATAGCCATCATCCATATATAGTGATGAAATATCCAACCCTGTAGGGTTAAAATTCAATCGTTTATCAAGAAGATCTTTGTTATAAATATCTCCCTTCTTTATCCCCAGTATCTTACCCAATGTCTTGTCTGGATACAAGTAGTTCCCATTCCATATTATATCCCGGTGGTAATACCTTTTTCCTTCGTCTACTCCTATGTAGATGTCAATGTCATAGGGTGAAACCTGTACGATAGAATCCCAAAGAACCTCCGAATCCCTATAACCTTGGGCATTGTAATAAGTGACAACCAGATCTTTATCCCCTTCGAATTCTTTACGATCGAATTTCGAGCTACCGAAGATGTTAACATTCAGGTTCTTCCCGAGGTAGGTCCCTACCTCACTCAATTTCACCTCCTTAAGTCTGGCTACAACCTTCTTGAAGGTTATGGTGTCAAGCATAAGAAGATCACGGTTTAAGTTCTTCCCAAGGCTGATTCTTAATTTTTCCTTGGTCTTTTTCATTTTAGCCTCCAGGCGTTCCCCTCCAATCTTCTCGTTGCCTGTAAAGAATATTTCGTTGATCTTGACCTTCCTTCCCCGATCCACCTCAAAATTCAAGATCACCGAGTTCTTAAGTATTGGATCAGGCTCTTGATTACTTGATACTTTTATGTTGAGAAACCCTTTTGCTCTGTAATACTTTTCAATCCTTAACTCAGAATTTCTTATCAGGGCGTCTGTTACCACTCTACCCCTGATCAGGTGAAGTTTCTCCTTTAACTCGTCAGCTTCAGTTTTCTTCAGGTTTTCAACAGTACCTTTTCTCTTTTCCCTGAATCCAAATTTTGAAAGCCTCGGCCTTTCAGCCAGTTTTATTTCAAGGTAGATGTAATTTCCCTCCACCTTTTGCACCAATATCTGGATGTCTCCAAGAATTCCCTGTTTCCAGAGCTTCTTGATCGCACCGCTAATCTTTTCTCCGGGTACATTGATCTGGTCACCTATCTTAATTCCACTTACCGAAATAATTGATGCCGGATCCAATGAGCTTGCTCCTGTAACCTCAATTCCTGCAACTTCAAACTCTTGTGGATTAGAATAACTGGGTTTAAAAGAATTCGCGGTTGATCCACCTAGGATTTGAGCCTGGGCAAATCCTGCAATAAAAATGAGGGACCAAAAAAGTAGGATCCTTTGAGTCATCAGGCTTTTACTTGCTCACTTGTTTTTCCAAATCTTCTTTCTCGATTGAGATAATCTTCGACTGCCAAAGCGAGGTCTTCTCTTCGGAAGTCAGGCCAGAACTTATCTGAAAAGTAAAGCTCAGTATAGGCTAACTGCCACAACAAGAAATTACTGATCCTGTATTCACCGGAGGTTCTGATCATTAGCTCAGGATCTGGGATACCCGTGGTTTGCAAATAGGATGAAACCAATTCCTCGGTGATCTCTTCAGGGACCTTAACCTCGGAAACCATCTTTCGGATCGCATCAATAATATCCCACCTTCCGCTATAGCTAAGAGCTAGGGTCAATGTCATTGAATTGTTTCCAGAGGTTATCTCCAAGGCTTCATCTAATTCTCTTGCAGCACTCTTTGGAAGGCTTCCAAGATCTCCAATGGCATTTAGCTTTACCCCATTGTCCATCAGCGTCTTGGTTTCCTTTCTGATGGTGGATACCAAAAGATCCATCAATGCGTCTACCTCTCCTTTCGGCCTATTCCAGTTCTCCGTAGAAAAAGCGAAAAGGGTTAGAAACTCAACTCCCAGCTCAACAGCACCCTCAGTGGTATCCCTTACAGCCTTGACGGCATTTTGGTGCCCAAATACCCTTCTGGCTCCTTTGCTTTTAGCCCATCTTCCATTGCCATCCATAATGACAGCAATATGCCTTGGCACCTGGCCCGTTTTTGCCAATTCTGATAATTCCATCTCAGCTCCAAAAATTGGAGTGCAAATCTAAAAAAAAGTAACGCCTAAATCCCGTCGTAAGTATAGGGACAAGGGATTTTGGTAATAATGTAACTTAAGGTAAATCCGGTAAAGTAATACCAGTCATTATCGTATCGGTAACCTCTTTGAATCCCGGTTGCCGGATCCACGTCATGGGCTCCATCAATCATGTCATTAAAAGTCTTTCTGGCACCTAATTCCCAGCCCAGGTTTGTTCTTTTTCCAACCATTGCTTTAACACCCAAGCCAAATGGTATGGCTGGTTTTATTAAAGAACCCTGTTGTGGTTCGGGCGAAGGAACCTGGATATTGTAAAAAGCAGCCAAGCCGGCAAATACATATAAGGTCACTTTAGGACGATTGTATTTATCTCTAAAGTTGAAATAATTGATCTCAGTGGTAAGCGAACCTTCGAAAATCCAGGTATTAAAGCTTAGCTCATTGAATTTGGCCATGGCCTCATTATACCTTTCCTGGTTTCCCGTAATTTTTCCAGCTAAACCAGCAAGGCGGACAGATATTACAGGGCTATAGTTCCTCTTAATGAAGATCTGTCCACCTGGTCTAAAATTGAGAAAATCAATGTATTTAGAAACATCGCCTCTATAATTCATTCCGCCCACACCAATTCCAATTTCAGTTGATTGAGCAAATGAAAACCCAAAAGGAAAAAAAATAATTAGTAGAAAAAGTATCCTGCTTTTCATAAGGAATGCCTTTTTCAAACGCAAAACTAGGAAGGAAATTTTATCTGAATTTCGGTGTTTGGATACCCTTTACGAGGATGTAAGAAACATGGAAACCCCAAACAAAATACAGGTCGTTATTGGCTTCTCCGCCCCTTTTCTCTCCTTGATCAATTCCATTCAACGGCTCCTGACCAGGATAAGCCCAGGAATAAGGCAGGTTTGAGACATCTTGTCTTCCACCATAGTGGGCCAATAAAGCACCCATATCCCTGGCACCTTGTTTTGCTCCACCAAGAGATTCTCCCGTTCTGTTAGACATGGCTGCGGCTAACGGATCATCGAATTGATCTAAAGGTTTATAATTTCCACTTACGTCGTCAAGGTAGTCGGTGAAGGTGTATCTATAGCCAAATTCAAATGAAACATCTATGTTATTGGTCACTTTCAACTTTGCACCCAACCCAACAGGAATTACAGGCTGGAACCTTGAATATGTTTTAGTTTCGGTTTGAAGTGGCTTAAGAGCTATCCATTCGCCATCCGGAGTTTTGGCTTTTGGGTTATGATAGATCCCTGCAATTCCCAAGTAGAAGTAAGGGATTAGCTTCGGTCTTTTTAGGAAAGTACCTCTGTTCTCAAAGAGGTCAATAACGCCAACGGCGGAGACCTCAATAATGTCGTTTCTAAAATGAAGGTTCCTAGCGTATCTGAAAAATCCTGATTCATCATCAGTAGGATCAGCGGAAGCGTAATCATCGCCTTGAAGACGTCCAGCCGCTAATTGAACCTTAGCCCAGATTCTTGGATGGAATCTTCTTGCCGCAAAAAAGCTGATTGAAGGCCTTGTAAAGGAAAAGTCAGCTGAGGCGATCTTATTTGAAGGAGCAAGGTCTCCGAAATAATTCATAGCACTAATTCCTCCACCAACAAAGGTGTAGTGCTTTCTTCGGCTAAAGAATTGCCCATAGGTGTCAACTACTGACAACAGGCAAAAAACAAAAGCAAAACCAATCCAGATTGATTTTTTCATGGACTCTTCTTTTCAGATTGCACAAAAATAACCAAATCCTTCAAATGCCAAGCTAATTTCTGATATCCCTTCCCCATGATAATTTTTCTCTTAGGGTGTTAAAATGATTTATTCCGTCAGGTACCAATAAGGTAATTGAAAAGGCTGCCTTTTTAACCTTCAGCTTTATATCACTCTGAACAGAAACGGATCTGGAGTCTAAACTGATCAAAATATTATTTGCTCTAGCCTCGATCTCAAGATCAATGACGGAATCCTCAGGAACAATTAAAGGCCTCAAATTGAGGTTGTGGGGGCAAATTGGGGTGATTATTAAATTTTTTGAATCAGGAAGGACCAAAGGCCCTCCACAGCTTAATGAATAGCCTGTTGACCCCGTTGGAGTTGAAACGAGAATTCCATCTCCCCAATAAGAAGTTAAATATTCACCATTCAGATGAGCATGAGCAACTATCATAGAGGAAGAATCTCTTTTCAGGATTGCTGCCTCATTCAAGGCAAAATTGTCTTTATTAAATAGGTTTGGATCTGAGGATTCGACCGTAACAAGGCTTCTTTCTTCTTTGGGAGCTTTTCCTTGCATTACCATATTCAAGGCTTCTTTGAATTCCTCCTTCTTAGTTGTCGCGAGGTAACCCATTCTTCCTGTGTTGATCCCAAAAATTGGAATCCCTCTGTCCCTGACATAAGTAACGGTATCCAATAATGTCCCATCCCCACCAATACTTATGGCAATGTCCACCTCTGGAAGTCCATATAGGTCAGAAAAAGACTTGATTTCTTCAGTCCCAATACCAGCTTTTTTACACTCCGACCAAAAATTTTCTTGGATAAAAATTTGAGCATTATAGGTGCTTATCTCTTGAAAGAACTCCTTTATAAAGGGGAGGACTTCCTTATTGAATGGCCTGCCATTGATCGCAACCTTCATAACCTTACATTTCCAGGTACTTCCAAAGGATATCCAGTCTCTCCTTCTCAACACCTTCTCCTTCAACTTCCTGGAATTTTGAGATCACATGATACCCAAACCGTTCATATGTAGCTATCAACCGGTCAATCTCAGTTTTGTTGAGCTTCAGGGTAAGCTTGACCTTTTTTGGGTCCTTTTGGTCAATGGATAGGAAACTACCTATGATCTTAAACTGGTCCTCTTCTGCTAATCGACTTATCTCCGAAAGAGAATAATCCTTGGCATCCATGCTAAGAACCAAAATTGCTCCCGGGATTTGAGCTCCAGTTATATTGGCAAAGGCTGAAACAGTATCTGCCAATGTAATTACTCCCAAAAAACTCCCCTTTGAGTCCTCAACCGGGATAACATCCACCTCGTTTTCCACAGCAACCTGCACTACTTCAAAAAGGTGAATCTCCTCGCTTATTATGATCTCTTTATGATCAAGCTCGTATTCAGAAACCGGATGATCAAAATTTGCTTTAGAGTAGATCTCATCTTCTGAAAGCATGCCCAGGAAAAATCCTTGGTCAATAACCGGAAGGGAGGTAATTCGAAACTCATCCATTCTATTCAAGCCATCGACGGCAGAATTTTTAAGTTCCAGCGGCAGGATCAATTCATTTACCAGATCCCGGGCTGTCATTGCTTTCCGTTTCGTAAAAAGGAAGAAAGGATATTTCCGAATTTTTTGGGTTGCTCCATCATCGGTGCATGACAACACTCATCAATGAACCATAATTCTGAATTCGGAATCCGGTTATTGAATTCATAGGCAACTGATGGCGGTGTTATGGTATCATTGAGACCCCAGATCAAACAAGTAGGGATGGTGATCTTGGAAAGATCCCCAGCCAAATTGTGTCTTTGTGCTGCTTTGGCTATAGCAACAATATTCAAGCATTTAGGAATAGAACAGGTGATCTCAAATACCTCATCTATCAAATCCTTACTTGCAGTCTCAGGGGCATAGAAAGTATACTGAACCCTTTCTTTTATGTATTGATAGTCTCCCCTTTTTGGAAAAGATCCCCCAAGAGAATTTTCAAATAGGCCAGAACTCCCGGTAAGAACCAGCTTTTTAACATTTTCCTGATACTTAAGTGCATAGACCAAGGCCACATGTCCTCCTAAAGAATTTCCTAACAGGACCATATCCTTGAGGTCCATCTCCTCCACAAATTCTTCGATGTAGTCAACAAGTCCCTCGACTGAAGCCTTTCTTCTTGGCATAGTATAAATAGGCATCAAAGGGATGATCACCCTGAAATCCTGTTTGAATTCATCAACTACACTATTCCAATTACTCAAAGCACCGAATAGTCCATGGAGCAGAAGCAAGACCTTTCCCTGGCCTTCATCGACGTATTCAAACTTACCCTTCTGTCTAACCTGAATTTCCATTTCCTTTCGGTATTCTGAAAGCGTGAAAATTACAAAATAGTTCTATGCAATCGGTTTTTTAGATGGATTCCAACCAATTTTTTAGAATCCTTTCTCCATCCTTGGTAAGATAGGCCTCGGGATGAAATTGCAGTCCAACCAGGTCATTTTCTTTGTCACTAATAGCCATGGTCTCGCCTAATTCACTTTCAGCAATAATTTCAAGAGTATTTGGCACCTCCTTTAAAACCAAGGAGTGGTATCTAACAACTTCAAATGGGTTTGGAACATTGGAAAAAATGGAATGGCCTTGGTGTTTAACCAATGATGTTTTACCATGTACTGGCTCAATAGCTTCTTCAAGCCTTGCCCCATAGATCTCCCCTATCGCCTGATGTCCCAGACAAACGCCCAGAAGCGGTTTTTTTCCAATAAACTTCTCCATCAACGGGATTAGGTTCCCCGCTTTTTTGGGAGCTTCAGGACCAGGTGAAACCACAAGACCTGTATAATTTTCGGCCTCTACCGATTCCAAGTTTATGTCATTTCGGACCACTTCAATTTCTTCCTCAAACTTTTTTAGATAATCCAAAAGGATAAAGGAGAAAGAATCAAAGTTATCGATGAATAAGAGCAAATTACTGCAGGTATTGTCCGATCTCTCTTACCATATCATCCAAAAAGGGAAATAAGCTTTTCAAGAAATGAAAGACCTTGGTACAAAAAGGCATGAGGTAAGGATAGATCTCAGATTCATTTGAAAGGCGAGTCGAAAGATCCGGTAGGAAGGAATGCATCAACCAAAGTACCAGACTGATCCCAAAGGTCCATTTTACTATCCCTAATACAGAGCCAAAAACCTGATCAATCCAACCCAAAAAAGCCAGATTCACAAGGCCCTTGGTTAATCTTCCAATCACATTCACTCCTAAAATGATCGCTATAAAGATCATTATGAATGAGAGAAATGGAATGAAAGGATGAGGTTTCCCAAATGACCGGGTCAACCAGATTATCCCTTCATCAAGAAGTTTAAAGGCACCAATAACCGCCAACACCAAAGCCAGAATGCTGAATACCTCAAGGATCAAACCTTTTTTGAATCCTTTAAAAGCTCCAAGGATCAAAAGGCCGATATAGACCAGGTCCATTGCCACCATATCAGCCAGCGAGGGATTTCTTTATCAGATCAGCTAAAACTTTATTGTCAGCGGCTCCAGCTGTAAGTCGAATAGCCACAGGCATTACTTTTCCAAAATCCGCCATACCCTCAGCTCCTACCTCTTCAATGGCTTTTGAAACGATCTGGCCAATCTCTTCCTCAGACATTTGCTCTGGAAGAAATCTTTCAATCACCTCCAACTCTAATTTTTCAGTACTTGCCAGATCTTCCCTACCCTGATCCACATAGATCTGTATAGAATCCTTCCTTTGTTTTGCAGCCTTTTTCAGAATGGCCATCTCCTGATCCTGATTCATGCTTCCAGAAGCACCCTCCTTGGTTTCTTCCAGAAGGATAAGGGATTTAATAGAGCGAAGTGCCGTCAGCTCATCCTTCTTCTTATTGAGCATAGCTTCCTTAATGCTTTTGTCAATTTCTTCTTTTAAACTCATAGGTTCTGTAGCTATTGGGCTAATTTTGGAATGCAAATTTAGGCATTGATGTCCAAGACAAGACTAAGCGTAAACATCAATAAAATAGCGACCCTTAGGAATGCACGAGGAGGCAACATCCCAAATCTTTTGAAGGCAGCAAGGGACCTAGAAAGTTATGGGGCTGAAGGTATCACCGTTCACCCAAGGCCAGACGAAAGGCATATCCGCTATCAGGATGTGCTGGACTTAAAACCAATCTTAAAAACCGAGTTCAACATAGAAGGATACCCTGGGGAGAAGTTTCTCGAACTGGTAGAAAAAGTTAAACCAGAACAAGTAACCCTTGTACCTGATCCACCTGATGTCTTGACATCTAATGCTGGATGGGATACCATTCAAAATGGAGAACTGCTAAAGGATATCTGTGATCGACTAAAGGAATCAGGTATACGGGTTTCAATATTTCTAAATCCTGATCCCCAAATGGTTGAACCTGCAAAAAACTCAGGAGCTGACCGAATCGAATTGTATACTGAATCCTATGCAAAACAATTTCCCTTGAATAAGGATAGAGCCATTGAACCATTTTTTCAGACAGCCCAAGAAGCAAATAATGTCGGCTTAGGTCTTAATGCCGGTCACGATCTAAATCTGCAAAACCTAAAATTCTTTAAAGAATCCATCCCTGAATTGTTGGAGGTTTCAATTGGTCATGCTTTGATAAGTGATTCCCTCTATTTAGGATTGGAGAACGCATTGAACATGTATAAAAGAGAATTGAGCTAATGGATCTTTTCTACAGAGAATATGGAAATGGACCTGTACTTGTGATTCTTCATGGTCTGTTCGGAAGCTCTGATAATTGGATGTCAATTGCTAAAGTATTGGGTAGTGACTATCGAATTATCCTTCCCGATCTAAGGAACCATGGAAACTCCCCGCATTCCAGCGATTGGAATTATGAGTTAATGGCTCAAGACCTGAAAGGCCTTTGCTCCGATCTGGGATTGAGCAAGTTCTTTTTGCTAGGTCATTCAATGGGAGGAAAGGTAGCCATGCAATATGCTACCCAGTTTCCTGAAGAAATTGAGAAACTGGTAATTGCTGACATAGGTCCAAAGGCTTACCCTCCTCACCATCAAAGTATCCTGGAAGGATTGAATGGCCTGGATTTACAAGCTGTTCAGTCAAGAAAAGAGGCCGATGAATCTCTTTCAACGTACATTCCAGAATTGGGAGTAAGAGCTTTTCTTCTGAAGAATTTAGGAAGAGATCAGGAAGGAAAATTCTATTGGAAGATCAACCTTCCAATAATCACCCAAAAGATATCTGAGGTAGGAGAAGTACAAGAAGATGGGAAGGGTTTTTCCGGACCTACACTTTTTATTCGAGGTGAAAAATCCAAGTATATACTGGATGAAGATTGGCGAACGATCCAGGAAAAATATCCTGATTCCAAGCTTGAAACCATAGGAGGTGCAGGGCATTGGCTTCATGCTGAAAAGCCGAAAGAGTTTGTGGAGTCTTTGAAGTCCTTCCTGGAAAATTAATCTTCTTCTCTTTCCAAGAGTAAAATTGAGTGCTGGGGTACAATAAAGTACCTCTCATCCTCATATTTCACCTCGATGGCTCCCTTTTGTAGAAAGATTGCCAAGTCTCCTTCTCTGGCTTGCAAGGGCAAGTATTTAACCTTTTCATCTATTTCTTTCCAGGGCTCGTCAATATCATCCGTCGGTAGTGGGATTGGAAATCCTGGGCCCACCTTCATGACATAGCCGCTTTGAACATGTTCCTTCTCATGAACTCCTGGAGGAAGGTATAGGCCAGATTTGGTCTTTTCACTTTTGGATTTGGGTTTTATTAGGACCCTGTCTCCAACTACAATAATCTTTTGCAATATTTTATTGAATTAGTTTCAACTATGAATCATCCTCCAAATCATCATTTTGGTTTCTTGAAACCTGTTTGGAATCTGAAATTTCAGGAAGGATAGCTTTTGCTTCTCCCTCTTCCAATGCCTCAACTCCTTTCAATTTCCTTTGGATTGCCCTGGTCCTAACGCCCATTACGTTATCCAATTGATTTAAGCCAGTCTGAAAATTAGCTTTTGCTTTTTCCATCATTCCTCCAAAATTTTCGAACTCCTTCTTCACCTCGCCTAAAATTGTCCAAACTTCACCGCTTCTCTTCTGGATTGCAAGGGTTCTAAATCCCATTTGTAAGCTATTTAAAATAGCTGCCAATGTTGTAGGGCCTGTTACAATTATTTTATAATCTCTTTGGAGTTCTTCCAAAAGGGCAGCTTTCCGAACTACTTCGGCAAAAATTCCTTCAAAAGGTAAAAACATTATCCCAAAATCAGTCGTTTGAGGCGGATTCAGGTATTTTCCGCTAATATCCTTTGCCATTTTTTTGATGGTATTTTCAAGGTTTTTTTGAGCCGTACTTATTCTTTCAATTTCGCCCTCCTCGTATGCATCCTGTAACTGCTCAAAAACATCTTTGGGGAATTTTGCGTCAATTGGCAACCAAACATTTTTTCCGTCATCATCCTTTCCAGGTAGCTTTATTGCGAATTCCACGCTTTCAGAACTACCAGGCTTTGTTTTAACATTTGGTTCATATTGATCTGGTGCCAGAATTTGTTCCAATAGCATTGACAATTGAATTTCTCCAATGCCTCCTCTCATTTTTACATTGCTCAATACTCTTTTTAGTCCTCCAACATCAGAGGCTAAATTTTTCATTTCTCCGAGTCCTAACTGAACGGCATTAAGTTGTTTTCCGACAGTCTCAAAAGACTGGCTTAGCCTTTCATTCAAAGTCTTTTGAAGCTTTTCATCTACTGTCTTTCTCATTTCATCCAGCTGCTTTGAATTGTCATTCCTAATATTCCTTAGTTGGTTCTCAATGGCATTTTTTATTTCGTTAATGTTTTTCTCAAATCTTTCAGAAAAATTTAACAGTGATTTCGAAAGCTCTTCCCGGTTATTTTTAGCAGTTTCATTTGATTCCAACCTGTTTCTCTGAAATTCGTCCTTCAGGGACTTTTCAATATTTCCAAAACTTATTTCTAGTTTTTGAAGCGTCTGACTGATTTCTGAAACCTCATGGTTTGATTGTTTTTTGCCTTTAAAATAAACAAGCGAAAAGCCCAGGATGATTAAAAGAATAATGGCAACTAATAGAGATTCAATCATAGATCATGGTTCATGAACTCATGAGAATTCACGGTGAAATGAAAATTACTAATCCTGTAAATTTAGTCCTAGGGACCATCAATAAATTTCAGCAAGGTTTTTATCACTCCTGCCAGGAACTAGGATAATTATGATCCAGGAAGGACTCCGCGTCCTTGGTAAGAAACAGGGGCTTAAAGGTATCGATCATCACGGCTATCTCTTTAGTCTCTTTAGCCCCGATGCTTTTTTCAACAGTCCCAGGGTGAGGGCCATGAGGTATGCCACCGGGGTGAAGGGTAAAGGAACCCCTATCAATTCCCTTCCTGCTCATGAAATCTCCATCGGTATAAAAGAGAACTTCATCAGAATCAATGTTGCTGTGATTATAGGGAGCAGGAATTGACAAAGGATGGTAATCAAATAACCTCGGCACAAAACTGCAAATGACATAATTCCAGGCCTGGAAGGTCTGATGTACAGGGGGCGGTTGGTGGATTCTTCCTGTGATCGGTTCAAAATCAAGGATATTGAAGGCATAAGGCCAAAGAAAACCATCCCATCCTTCTACGTCGAAGGGACTGTTCTTGTAATTGAATTTGTGAAGCTGGCCTAACTTCTTGACCAGAACTTCATAATTACCCTCCTCTTTTTCTGTAACCAGTTCATGGGGTGGCCTAATATCCCTCTCGCAAAAAGGAGAATGCTCTAATAACTGACCCACCTCATTTCGGTAACGATTAGGAGTCTCCACGGGAGTAGCTGACTCAACCAGCAGTACCCTGCTCTCCTCCTTGAAATCAATCTTATAAATGACAGTCCTTGGGATAACTAGGTAATCCCATTTTTTGAAGTCAATGCTGCCCAATTGGGTATGAAGGGTTCCACTTCCCTCATGGATAAACAGGATCTCGTCAGACTCACCATTCTTATAATAGTAATCTGTCTTAAGATCTTCCGGGTTGCAAATGGCAATAGCCACATCATTGTTTACCAAGAGGTACTTCCTACCATAAAGGTGATCCTTACCGGTCTTACCGAAATTGCTTGTATTAAGGTGAATAGGCTTAAGCTCCTTGTCCTCTGAATATTCCCAACCGAACTTTTCGGCCCTACCCATTGATTCAATGCGGGTAGGTAGAAAATGATGATAGAGATTGGAATAGATTCCTGAAAATCCTTTAGAACTGACCAGTTCTTCAGCGTATAAGTTGTTATCCGGTTTCCTGAACTGGATATGTCTTTTTGGTGGAATATTTCCCAGTTTGTGGTAAAACATTATCCTAATTGTTTGTAAGTAATTTCTCGGTATCTCCTATTCTACTGAGGGCTTCCTGGTAGATCTTATCCCCGGAAAGGAATATTCGGTAGAATGACTCATTTCCATATTGGCCTCTTGCAATAAATGCCTTGATCTCCCTTTTCAACCTGGACTCCGATTTATCAAGATCTTCTTCCTCGATCTTGGCACCATTTCCTTTTGAAAACTCGAGGAATTCTTCAAATTCTTTGTCAGAAAGCAAAAACTTCTCTTCGAATTCTGTTTCGTCGAACTTTTTAAGATCGGCAGCATTCTTCTCCGTATACTTATAGGCATACTCTCTAAGCTGATTCTTTGCATAAAGCCTTCCTAAAGTTGCAGACCACTCTGAAGTATCCTGAGCAACAAAAACATCAGGCATAATACCTCCACCACCAAATACTTTTCTACCGTTATCCGTGTAGAATAGCAAGCTGTCATCCAGTTGGATGCTATCCTCATGGAAAAATTCACCGTTTTGATAGCGTTCTAAAATATCTCTGGAATAGTCACCTCTTCCCTTTGTGTATGGTTTTTGGATACTTCTACCACTTGGGATATAATATCTTGAAATAGTCAACCTCAGCTCCCCTCTATTTCTCAAAGGAATGGGCTGCTGCACCAATCCCTTTCCGAAAGTTCTTCTACCAATTATAATGGCTCGATCATGATCTTGGGCGGCTCCGGAAACGATCTCCGAGGCAGAAGCACTTCCTTCATTTACCAGAATGATCAGGTTTCCTTCCTCGAAAATTCCTTTCCTGCCTGAATTCAATTTTTGATCAAACCTTCCATTCTTCGACTTGGTAAATACCAAAGTCTTGTTTCCATCAATGAATTCATCGGCAATGTTTACCGCCCTATCCAAATAACCTCCAGGATTATCCCTTAGATCAAGGATCAAATTTTTCATTCCTTTTTCTACTAGCATGTTCAATGCTTCTTTGAATTCATTGTAGGTGGTGGAAGCAAATCTGGATAGCTTGAGATATCCTGTTTTTTCATCAACCATTATGGCAACTTCCATTGAGTGGGTAGGAATTTTATCTCTGACAACGGGAAATTCCAAGAGTTCATCCTGTCCTCTTCTTCTGATTCCCAACAGAACCTCTGTACCTTTTTGACCCCTGAGGGTATTTATGACATCAGAGTTTGAAAGATTTGTTCCGGCGAAAGCTTCACCATCAACTGTAACTATTCTGTCGCCTGCCAGGATACCAACTTTTTCCGACGGACCTCCGGTAAGTGGACTAACCACATAAACTGTATCTTCTATCAACGAGAATTCAATTCCTATCCCTTCAAAGTTTCCCCGGAGTTCACTTTGAACCATCTCAAGATCCTTGGGTGGGATATAAACCGAGTGTGGATCCAATTCCTCTAGCATCTTCTTAATGCCATACTCCGTCAACTTTTCCAGGTCAACGGTATCAACATAATCCTGCTCTACGTGATAGAGGATCTCTTTTAAGTTCTCTAAAGAGTTTGTCAGTTCTTCTTTATCCTCATCACCTGGAAATCTCGCTCCAATGATCACCCCGACCACAATTGAAAAGGATAGAAGTAAAGCTGTTTTTAAAACTGAATATTTTCCCCTCATCTTTCCTAAATCTGTAAGAAGGTCAAAGTTAATTTATCTAATTTTGAAAGCACTTAGTCCCGTAAAAAAGAATGCAGGAACAAAAGATCGGAAAGTTGATCGAAGAAGATCTAAGCAATGCTTATGCTTTGTATAAGAGCGGCTTGTTTTTTAAAGATCATTCTTCAATTTCCCTTTCCGAAGCCTGCTTTCATGAGAGCATTCAGAGGGATTGGGTTGAGAAGAATCTGAACAAGATCAAAAACTATGATCCTCTTTGCACTGACTCAAAAAGTTTTGAGCTTTTTGAGCTTTTAGATCAGCTAAAAATGGTTCACAGATTCTTCTACAAGGAAAAACTACCCTTTCTCCACCTTTTGATCCACAGTTCCCGCCCGAATGAATTTTTTGATCCTCAAATGGGATTGGACCTTAAGCTTCTATTCCCGCTTTTTTACGAAGATTTTGTTTGTCATATAAAGAAAGAAGAATCACAATTGTTCAATTATGCAATTGAGCTTGACCGGGTTTTGAGCGAAGGATCAAATCCGGCAATAGTAGCTTACTATAAGCCAAAAATGGATCTCGTACAGCTAGCACACCATCACAGGGAAGAAGATGACGAAATGGAAGGGATAAGGAATCTAACAAATAACTATTTGCTTCCACCGGGGGCCAGCTTAACTCAAAAGGTTGTCTTTTTCGAATTAAAGAAATTTGAATCAGACCTAAGAAGGCATTCAGCAATGGAAAATGACCATTTCTTTCCATTATTAATTGGACTGGAAGGAAGGTTTCGCAAACATATCAAGCCTTTAATAATCCTGAACTAATGGGACGCATCCTGGCCCTGGATTACGGAAAAAAAAGGGTTGGAATTGCAGTTACCGATCCTCTAAAGATCATAGCCACAGCTCTTACTTATGTCCAAAATCAGGATCTATTGAGCTTTTTAAAAAAATACGTTCAAGATGAGGATGTTGAAGGAATTGTGGTTGGTTTCCCTATTTCTCTTAATGGCGAACAAAACGAATGGACCAATGAGGTAAAAGAATTCTCCGAAAGCTTGAAGAATAATTTTCCCACTCTTTTTGTTGAACTTCTAGATGAACGCTTCACTTCTAAAATCTCCTTGGAAGCAATGATCCAGGCAGGGACAAAAAAGAAGGCCAGACAGGAAAAAGGAAATATTGACAAAACCTCTGCTGTTATTATTTTGCAGGATTATTTGAATAGGAATTAAGCATGGTATACCCCATTGTGGCATTTGGCGACCCTGTTCTTCGAAGAAGAGCCCAAGATATTCCTGAGGGAACTGATCTTTCATCATTGGTCGGCGATATGTTCGATACCATGTACAATGCGAATGGAGTTGGTTTGGCCGCCCCTCAGATTGGTAAAAGCATAAGAATCTTTGTCGTAGATGGAGAGCCCATGGGCGAAGACGAGCTCAAGGGCTTCAAAAAAGTATTTGTTAATCCAACCATTCTTAACGAAACCGGCGAGCCCTGGGCTTTTGAGGAAGGTTGTCTGAGTATTCCCAATGTCAGGGAGGATGTAGAGAGAGAAGAAAAGGTTGTCATCGAGTATTTCGATGAAAACTGGGTAGAAAGGAAAGGGGAATTTGAAGGCCTTCAAGCAAGAATCATTCAACATGAATACGACCATCTGGAAGGTGTATTATTTACGGACCATTTAAGCAGTTTAAAGAAGAGACTTTTGAAAGGAAAGCTTTCAAATATTTCCAAAGGAAAGGTGAAGATCGATTATACCATGAAATTTCCAATAAAGGGATGAGTATGGAGTTCCAATCAAAACTTCCTGATGTAGGGACCACGATCTTCGCAGTGATGTCTGGTCTTGCTCAGCAGACCGGTGCTATCAACCTAAGCCAGGGATTTCCGGATTTCCATCCCTCAGAAAAGCTAATTGGCCTGGTAAACCGATACATGGAAAGAGGACACAATCAATATTGTCCTCCCATAGGTCATCCCAAGCTCCGACAAGGGATTGCAGAAAAAACAGAAGCTGATTATGGGGTATTCTTTGACCCAGACAAAGAAATTACAGTCACTTCAGGGGCAACTGAGGCCCTTTTTTGTGCAATTACGGCATTTGTTAACCCTGGAGATGAGGTTATAGTTTTCGAGCCGGCTTATGATTCCTATATCCCGGTAATTGAGTTATCTGGGGGAAAAGGAGTTCCCATTGAACTGTTCTATCCTGATTATAGGATCGATTGGGATGAGTTAAGATCAAGGATCAATTCTAAAACAAGGATGATAATCCTCAATAATCCTCACAATCCTACCGGCACTATCTATGGAAGGGAGGATCTTGAAGTCCTTGCAAACATTGCTGAAGAAAATGATCTCCTCATTATAAGTGATGAGGTTTATGAGCACATCATATTTGATGGCAATCAGCATCAGAGTGTGCTGGCTCATGAAAGGTTAAAGCAACGCAGCCTTTTTATCGCCTCGTTTGGAAAGACCTTCCATGCTACAGGTTGGAAGGTAGGTTATTGCATAGCACCTGAAAACCTAAGCAAAGAGTTTAGGAAGATCCACCAATTCAATACTTTTTGCACCCATACTCCAAGCCAACTGGCCTATGCGGACTATGTTTCCAACAAAAAGGAATACATGGACCTCCCTGCTTTTTATGAAAAAAGAAGGAATAAATTTCTTTCCCTTATCAAGAGCTCTAGATTTGAGGTAGTTCCTTCCTCAGGTACCTATTTTCAATTGCTTTCCTACCGATCCATTTCAGATGAAGGAGATCTGGAATTTGCAAAAAGGCTGACCATAGAAAATGGAATAGCATCGATTCCCGTTTCGGTATTCTTTTCAAGCCGAAGAGATGAAAAAGTCTTAAGGTTTTGTTTTGCCAAAAAAGATGAGACCCTTGAAAGGGCCGCTGAGATCCTATGTCAGATCTAGCCATAACCTTAATTGAGCCCCACTTGGTATGGGAGGATCCATTGGGAAATCTCAATGCCTTTGAAACCCTTTTTGAGAAACTCCCTAAGTCAGATCTGATAGCCCTTCCGGAAATGTTTACAACTGGTTTTTCCATGAATGTCGATGGAATTACTGAGGAGGACGGTAAAAAAACCTTGGAATGGATGCATTCTATGGCAGGAAAATATGATGCGGCAATTGCTGGAAGCATCATGATCGGAGAATCTGCTGGCCGTCATTTCAATAGGTTCTATTTTATCACTCCTGAAGGAAAGGAATATCAATACGACAAAAGACATCTATTCAGCTTTGCTGAAGAGGATAAGTACTTTGTAAAAGGTCAAGAAAGGATTGTTGTTGAGTTCAGGGGTTGGAAGATCCTTCCTTTGATATGTTACGACCTAAGATTTCCAATTTGGTCCAGGAACAATCCTGATGATCCATTTGATCTGATCTTGTATACAGCTAATTGGCCTATGATCAGGCAAAGTGCTTGGGACAAACTCTTACCGGCAAGAGCCATTGAGAATGCTTGTTATGTAGCAGGGATCAATAGAATCGGAAAGGATGAAGTGGGAATCTCTTACCTGGGAGGGACGGCTATTTATGATCAGCTTGGTACCAGTATTGAAACTAAATCTGAAGGGGATTTCTTTTTTCATTACACCCTTGATAATTCAAAGCTCCTAGCTTACCGGAAGAAATTTCCGATCCTGAGAGACGGGGATAGCTTCACCATCATTGATGGGAAACTATAAACCTGGCCGCCGAACTTCTCTCGTAGCCAATTACTTTCAGAATATACATCCCGTGTTCTAATTGATTTGTTTCGATCCTATTTTCCATGGTTGTATTGAAATCCAAATCGACCACAATTTGTCCGTTAAGATCATATACTTGAACTCTTCTTACCTCCCCAAAAAATTCAAATGATAGTTGTTCATCAGCAGGGTTAGGGTAAACTTTCATAGAGTTTTGATCTGAACCATTATCCCAAAAATCTGTAAGACCTGAAATAAGGGAGGTATCAAATCTTAATTGTTGAATGCCTCCGGTATGGCTTCCAATAATCATATCAAGGTCGAGGTCTCCATCAAGGTCTCCAGCTGCCAAATGAATTGAAGACCCCAGCATATCTCCTACAAGAGAGTCTATCAGGGAATTATAAGTGAGATTAACATACCCATCCAGAGTTCCATAAATACCAGGAATGAAATCGCTATAAATTGTCAATAATCCAGGCTCACTGCCCAAGGCCATATCCAGAGAAGAATCGTCATTGAAATCTCCCACAATTACATTTGTTGCCTGGTCTCCAAAAGGATTTAGAATTCCTCCCAAATAATAAATCTCCAAAGTGAAGTTTGGTGAAACCATGGTTCCGGTATTTCGGTAGTAGGAAACATTTCCTTGTCCATCTCTTCCTACCAAAAGATCTGAGATCCCATCACCACTTATATCCACAAAGTGAGGCATATCATTCCTAAACAAAATGGTGTCCATCCCAGGATAGGTTAAGAGGTTTGAAGAATTAAAGACCATTTGCCCACCCAAGATTCCTTCATTTTCGAAATAGTGAAATATTGGATTGATCCCTTGAGAATCCAAACCCACAAAACAGAAATCCAAAATGTCATCTCCTGTAAGATCAGTGAAAAAGGGTTTGAGGTTTTGAAGACGTCGGCTGGCTAACCCCAGAAAATCCCATTCTGTTTCCCGGAAGTCTGGACTGAAAGCGTCTCCAATATTTTCCAGGTAAGAAATATTCGAATAGAAGTCAGTTCCTATCCTTCTTCCCCTGTTTCCAACGAAAAGATCAAGATCTCCATCTCCATCATAGTCAACCAATGCAGGGTGTGCATACTCACCAACGTCATATTGCTCTTCCTGAAGAAAATTCTTTTTGGTCAGATTAAAATTTGGAGTATCAACCGCAGAAATGTTTTTATATAAAATAACGCTTTGATCGAGGCGATAGAGATTGGCAGGATTTCCCGGATCGTTGGCTGTCACCAAAAGATCTTTTTTTCCATCAAAATCCACATCAACGTTAAACATAGATGGAAAGTAGAAATCTTCAGCAGGAGTATCATATTGAGGAAATCCGGTTTGTGCGGAATCCATTAGGTCCAAAGCAAAGCTTCCCTTGTTTCTCATTGAAACAATGGTATTACATCCAAGATCACCAAGAAGAACATCCAGAAGGCTATCGCCATCCAGGTCAAGATGGACAGAGGTGCTTCCCCCATGTCTAGCTTTACAATACATGGTCGTTCCGCCTACCAGGCAATTCCCATCCAAGTCAATGTCATACTTTCCACAGGTTTGGCACTCATGGAATCTTCCCCAACAATATTGATCCCTGAAGAAGATCATGCTATCGCAATTTCCATTGATCTCCATCGACATGTTCTTGTAATAGTGCATAAAGCCACCATTTAACCATTCGAAGGCAAAAATGTCCGTATCCCCATCTCCATCAGCATCCATAATTGTAGGGTAATCACTTGCGTTTATGATCAGGTTACTCCATCCAAATGCCGAATCGTAATAGTAAAGGGTCTCTTCAATAACCGGCCAGTTTGAATAGTTTCCATTTGCAAAATTCTTATAAACCCTTGGGCCAGCCCCCGCATAGGTGAACAAATCCCCAACTCCATCGCAATCAGCATCAGCAACCACCACCCAGCCATCAAAAAGCTTTGGTAAACTTGATTCGTATCGGGGATCATAGACCCATTCGTTTCCAATATTTCTATAAGTCTGAAAATCATAACCTCCTCTATCATAAAGCAATAGGTCAAGATTCCCATCATGGTCCAGATCAATTGTTTGAATTTGAGGATTATTTAAACCCCTTCCCCAGGCGTTCTTCAAGGTATCCGAGCCCACGATTATCTTTGAGGAAGACTCTAATTGATAGGCAAAGGCCTGTCCAAAAAGATCGCTACTTGAAGCGGAAAAAAGGATCGACAACACTAAGGTCAAGGATGCTGTCGGAAAGGATAAAAAAGGTTTTTTTCTGAACATTTTTGTGGCTGTCTATATCCTTAACGCAAAAGAACCAAACATTGCTGAATGGGATTCACAAAAAATCCCCCAATTAGGGGGTTATTTAGGCTTGGTCAAAAGCCATTTTGTCTTATTTCTTTGATCTGAGTATACAAAGAGCGCTTTTTTCTTTGAGGGAATGTTTTGAAGTTTTTTTCTCAAAGGATCCGCATCTCCCTTGTAGTTCCTCAAATAAATTTCAAATTCTCCCTTTCTAAGCTCCTTCAAATTTTGTTGGTTCCCTTCCTTTTCGATTTCAAAAACTCTTCCAGGCCATGACCGCGGGATATCAGAACAAGAGAACAGATGAGTATCCCTGGAAATCTTTTTAACCCCAAACTTTTCTGTCAAATGAGCAAAGGCCTGAGTTTTTAGATATGAAGGATTTGGATCCAATAAATATGCTTTGGGGTCCTCAAATTCTGAAACTGGCTTTTTCCAATCTTCCCAAGATAAACTTTCACTAACCCATTCTCCCTTATCCAACCAATCAAGGGAAATCCCCAGCTCTTTTTCATCATCTCCAAATTGGAAAAGAAGCTGCTTGCACTCTTGATTAACCGAAATTACCCTTATGGCTTTTGGATCTCCCAATTCCTTGATCCCATAATCAAGGTCAAGGAAAGGGCTGGACTTAACCCAGACCTGTTCACTTGATTTTATTAGTTCTGGAATTCTGCCTACAAGATTTGGGCTTGAATCCTGGAACCTGTATATCCTTTTTCCATCCGATCGTCGATCTGGATCAACGATCACTAGATCTACCTTTTCATTTGATGATATCCAACCAAGTCCATCCTGATTCTTAATGGTTGAATTTCTCCCCAAAACCTTCAGGTTATGCTGGTCTATTTCAAACAAGATGGGATCAAGCTCAAATCCTAAACTTTCCTCGAAATTCCTTCCCAGAAAAATGAAATCTCCTCCCATTCCACAACTTAAGTCAACAAGTTTTTTGCCTTTTAATCCCTTGGAAAGAAAGTCCGAGATCCTTTCGGAGGTGGCTTGTTCAATTGCCTTTTTGGGGGGGACTATCAATCCAGGAATTCCAGAAAGACTGGGAAATTTTTTCTCAAAGCGTCTTTTCCCATCAAGTTGGGAGTGCAGGTAGTCCCGGTTCCATGGCATTGAGCCTGGAATCTTAAGAATCAAGACCGAGGGGTCCTTGTCCATATTCTCGGCCAAGAATTTCCTTGCATCGGGATCTTCATGGGTTTCTAGCCAACCCCAAGCCATTGGTTTTGCTTAAGAAGGCTGGCGATCTGTAGGGCATTGGTTGCTGCTCCTTTCCGAAGATTATCTGAAACCACCCATAGATTGACTCCATTTTCAATGCTATCGTCTCTTCTGATCCTTCCCACAAAGACATCATCCTTACCTTCTGCCGGTAAAGGCATAGGGTATAATTTATCCTTTGGCGAATCCTCAACAGTGATACCGGAAAAGGACGAAAGCACCTTTGTCAGATCATCCAATTGAAATGCCTTTGACAATTCAATATTTACGGACTCCGAATGGCCGGTCCTAACGGGTACTCTTACCGAAGTGACGGTTATTCTGAGATTTGGTAATCCAAGAATTTTCCGGCTTTCCTCTATTATCTTCCATTCTTCCTTGGTGTACCCATTATCAAGGAACTTATCAATATGAGGAACAAGGTTTTGGTCAATGGTTTGAAACAGGGGTTTCGGGTCAACGCCTTCTGCCCCATTCCTTTCGTTTTCCATTTGCTTTACGGCATCCCGCCCTGCTCCGGAAACGGATTGATAAGTGGAAACTACTACTCTTTCAAGTCCAAAGTTCTTTTCAAGGGCATTCAAGACAAGAGTGAGCTGGATGGTGGAGCAATTCGGATTAGCAATTAGTTTTTTATTGGAGCTAAGCAATCCCGCATTTACTTCCGGTACAACTAAGGGAATATCTTGCTCCATTCTCCAGGCACTGGAGTTGTCTACAACAAAGGAACCGACTTTCACAAATTTCTCTGCATGCTCCTTGCTGGCCTTTGCACCTGCAGAAAACAGGGTCAGATGAGGTTTTTTTTCCAAAGCAGAATCGATTGATTCCATGGTGATCCTCCCTGATTTTGACTCCAAAACCCTTCCTACAGAGCTTTCGGAGCCAACACCAATAATGTCATGTCCTTCCCCAAGAAAAGTTGGGATCAATTCCAACATCAGTTCACCAACATTTCCGCTGGCTCCAACTACAGCGATCCTTAATTTTTCCATCGCGCAAAGGAAAAAAAGAAACTCTATATTTCTTCATGTCCAAATGTATTAGCCTGATCCTGGTCTGCCTTTTACCAGGATTTTCCAAAGCCCAATTCTTGGAGAATTTTTCAGATGGCAACATCAACTCCAATCCATTATGGACTGGAGATACGGCAAGTTTTTGGGTTGATCCATTACATAAATTAAACTCCCGTGGCCAAGCCATTTCTGAATCAATTTTAATTCACACGCCTTCAAAAAGGCTGAAGAACCAGATCTGGAGTTTTGATTTCGAATACCATTTCTCACCCAGCTCCAGCAATTTTTCCAAATTCATTCTTGCTTCAGATCAGGAATCGGAAGTCTATCTAAAACTTGGAGGTGAATCAGGAAATCAGGATGCAGTTGAATTATTTTTTTCGGATTCCACCGGAACTCAAAGCTTGATTCGAGGGAACCCTGGTTTCTTCCAAAAGGATAGCGCAAAGCTGAAAGTAAGGGTTGAGCTGGAACCAACAAATAGGTGGCATTTGTGGATAGATTCTTCTTTCAATTTTAATGACCCTTTATTTCAGGGTACAGATTCTTTCCCTTTAAATCTTTCATCGGAAAAAATTGGGATTGAATTTACCCACACCAGCACGCGTAAGGATGGCTTCTTCCTTGACAATATTCAAATCAAGAATGGCCCTTTGATTCCATTATCAGTTGAATTAGAATCCGATTCATCGCTCAGACTTGGGCTAAGTTCAGAAATTGATAGCGTGTTGGTCAATGATCATAGCCGGTTCCTTTTGATACCTGATTCTCTTCATCCAACAACAATTTCAATTGATTCCTCCAATTCATCTTCACTCATTCTTCATTTCCCTTACCCTGTTGTACTGGGAGAAAAGGAATTACGAATTGGTGAATTATGGGACTATGAGGGAAATATTATGAGCCCTCAAATTCTCTCATTCACGGCTGCATTAAAGAATCCTGAATATCGGGACCTCCAGATCAACGAGATCTTTTTTGACCCAAGTCCACAGATCGGTATGCCTGAATATGAATTCATTGAAATCCTAAATACAACTTCAAAAATTATTTCCCTGAAGAATCTTTCAATAAAATACAGGAGTGAATCGATTGAGCTTGGCGACGGGATTTTGGAGCCAGGAGAATACCTTATTCTTTGCGATGAACAAGCTTCTTTGGAATATGAATTCCTGGGAAGAACTAAAGGATTAGCAAATTTTCCGGCTTTATTGAATTCAGGGGGAAAGATTGAACTCATCAAGAGGGAGGGAGCGGTTTTGGATAAGGTATTCTTTGATAAGAAGCTATTCTCCAATAATTCACAATCCAGTGGAGGGGTTTCACTCGAGCAAAAAAATCCAAACAATCGATGTTACGAATCCAACAATTGGGATGGATCACTTTCTCCTGAGGGGGCAAGTCCAGGTGCCCAGAATTCTAGATTCGATCCTGAATTTAATATGTCCGGTAATGATCTAAAAAAGGTCGAAATCCTGGATCCTTATTTCATCAAACTACATTTTGAAAAAGGAGTCTTTAACCCTCCCGGATTTCAAGAAAAATTCACCGTTTCCGATAGTATCCTTTTTAGCACCCTTGATCCTTTTGACAGTTTAGATCAATCTATTTTTATGGGTGTTCTTACAACCCCTCTTGAACCCGGAAAAGAATACTTTATTGAGCTGGATACATTAACAGATTGCTTCGAAAATCAATTTTTCAGCCCAATAACAGACCTCCCCTATGGAAAGAAACCAGAGTTTGGAGAGCTGATTATCACTGAATACCTTCCTATTCCAACGGATGGTAGTCAAAGTGAATCCATTGAAATCCAAAATTTATCATCCTCGGTATTAAACGTTAGAGGATCCTCATTTTCAGATCCGAGTAAGAGAATATTTCTGCCGGAGAAAAACATAAAACCCGGTGAGGTACTTCTTCTAACAGGTATTCGAAATTCGACTTCCGAATTTTTTGATCCTTTTATAACAGATGTTCCTTCGATCAATAACTCCGGAGACAGTATAATGTTTTTAAACCAGGATGGTCGACTGCTCCACAAGATCATTTATGATCCAAACCAATTTGGTGGTGCTAATGCAATAGAAGGAAAATCAATTTATCTGATGGATAGTGCGAATTGGTGTGACCCCTCAGGCTCCTGGCAACTATACAATGGCCCGGGATCAAATCAATTAGGGAAAAGGAATTCTTTCAAGAAGAGTCAAGAAAATCTTCCGGTGCCCAAGTACTTGATTCAAAAAGATGATTCAATAATGATACTTTTCCAGGTACAGTTAGATAGCCTGTTAACTATGCAAAACGGCCTTGCGTTAGATGAATGGAGCAAAACGATTTCCTGGGAAGTTGAATCGCAATTTCCTTTTGCAATTAAAACCGAAGGAGTAATTGGTCTGGAAGAAATACAGTTGCGAGGATTCTATTCATGCTCTGAAAAAGAGCTCCCTATAGGCTCATTTCCAATAACCACTCCAAAAATTCCAGGAACAGCGGACCTTAGGATCAACGAGATCCTATTTGACCCCCTGGAGAATGGAAGTGAGTTCATTGAAATAGTGAATGTTTCTAAGCACCCGGTTTGGCTTGAAGATTTAGAGTTGGTGGATCAAAACGGTTCTTCTATAGGTTTGGATATTTTCCCTTCATTTATTGGAGCAAACCAGTTTCTCGTCTTTGTGGAGGATAGTGCTAGGCTATTGAGTCGTCATCCACAAACACCCAAGGTATCAATTCGGCAACCCAAGAATTGGATCTCTCTGCCAAAAAATGAGGGCAAGATCACTCTTACCTACCAAGGAGCACATCATTTTGAAGAATTGAGTTTTGACGAGGATCTTCATTTTGAATTGTTAGAAGAAACCAAAGGCATCAGCCTGGAAAGGATTTCGTTAAGCAATAATGCAAATAGGCGAGGCAATTGGACCTCTGCTTCTGAAAATTCAGGTTTTGGAACGCCCGGATTGCCAAATAGTCAATTCCAATCACCTTTAGGATCACATCAAAAACTGGTCTGTGAGCCGGAAATATTTAGTCCCGATGGAGATGGGTTTCAGGATATTTTGAAAATCAGTATCCCTAAGCAGAACATTGGAGCTTCTGTTAGTATAGATATTTTTTCAGAAAAAGGAATTCTTGAGAAAAGGCTTGTTTCCGGTCAGCAGCTTTCAAATGAAAACATGTTCTTCTGGGATGGAATTAATGAAAAAGGGCAAAAGTCCGCTTTTGGAAATTACCTAGTTTTGGTGCGGATTTTTGATCCCTCAGGAAACAACAAGCAATTAAGGAAGGTTGTAGGAATTGGAGGATTTAAAAATCCGTGATCCAAAAGAAAACCCTTAGATGTTCAAATTCCCAGGAAGAAGGATCTTCGAATTTTCCGTGCTCCTGATAAGCTTAAATTTTTTGATTTCCGACACAGTATTTGGTCAGGGACAGGAAATTGAACGGATGGAAGGAGCTCATCATTTTATTGAATTCAGACCTCATTTTGGAGCCTTTGTACGCCATACTGATAGCCTGGGCGAGGAACTTAAAGGCAATTATTTAAGCGGAGAGCTAAGAATCGGATTTCAATCATTGGGCAAAAAGGACTGGCAACATGGGTATAAGCTACCCTCTTATGGATTTGGCCTCTATTATGGCAACATGAATAATACCCGCGAAATAGGTAATCCATTTGCCCTATTCGCCTTTTTTAATGTACCCATCGTTACGGGAGGAAAGCTGAGATTGAATTATGACTTTGCCTCGGGGGTAGCCTTTAACTTCAATGAATACGATTCAATTACCAACCCACGAAATGATGTACTGGGATCCAAGGTCAATATCTACTTTAATCTGGGTCTTGTCGCATATTATGAATTGAGCGAAAGGCTCGATCTCTCTTTTGGAGCTGATTTTACTCACTTCTCAAATGGAGCCATAAGAACGCCTAATAAAGGGCTGAATATGTATGGACTGAACTTAGGTGCCAGGTATTATTTAGATACAAAGGGAAAGCGATCATCCTTCAAAAGAGCCCGACCAAAATTGATCTCTTTACCTAATCCAGAAAAATATTGGGAATTCTATTCTGTGATCTCCGGGGGATTAAAAACCACATCAGCAGATATCAATGACAGGGATACCTATCACCCTGTTTTCACCTTTACTCTGGATGCGGCAAAAAAATATGGCCATAAAGGCAAGCTTGGAGCCGGGGTGGATTATTTCTATGATGGGTCAATGGAAAGATGGTTGAATTATGTCTATCCCGACTCTTCATTCAATTGGACCAATTACTCACATGTTGGGATCCATATTGGCCATGATCTTCTGGTGGACCGATTTGCGTTGGTGACCCAGCTGGGAGTTTATCTGTATTCCGGAAATGAAAAAGGAAGTGTTTGGGCCAGGGTTGGTCTTCGTTATGATTTTTCTAAAAAGGTCTTTGCCCGACTTTCTCTAAAAACAACTGAAGGATTTATCGCCGACCTAACTGAATGGGGTATCGGATTCAGGTTCGTCAGGAACCAATCAGTTTTGAAAGATCTGTATTAGGATCACCCCATCTTCAAAGATCACGCCGCGATACATACCCGGAGAATTAAAACTCCAATTGTAATTGCCATTTGAATCCAGACCTACGACACCCCCACTACCTCCAAGGTCGCCAACATCTTTAATGGCTTGATCCATAGCTGCATCGATTCCCAACCCCTTGTACTCCATCAAATGGGCTATGGAAATAGCCACCTGGGACCGGATGAAATATTCTCCATCTCCGGTTGAGGAAACACCACAAACCTTATTCTTTGCATAGGTTCCGGAGCCGATAATAGGGCTATCCCCGATCCTGCCTTTTAATTTATTAGAAGTTCCTCCGGTAGAAGTTCCTGCACTGATATTTCCATTTACATCCAAGCAAACAGCTCCAACAGTACCATACTTTTTCATTCCATTTTCTAGGGAGCCCTGCTCATTCGCCTTTTTCTTTTTGTTCTCTAACTGTTTAAGTCTTCTTTCAGTTTGGAAATACTCAGGAGGTTCTACAGCCAATTCATTTTTCTCACCGAAATGGTCCGCCCCCTCCCCCGCGAGATAAACATGCTTGGTTTTATTTTTTACCAATTGGGCAGCTTGGATGGGGTTCTTTAACCTTTTTACCAGGGAAACAGACCCACAGGAAAGGTCCTGGCCATTCATCAACGAAGCATCCATTTCAACTTCTCCTTTGGCATTGAGAACAGACCCTTTTCCAGCATTGAATAAGGGAGAATCTTCCATTAATGAGATCACTTCAACAACAATATCTTCAGAGCTTTTCCCCTTTTTGAAAAGCTTATAACCGCTTTGAAGAGCCTTAGCCATTGTGGTTCGGTATTCTTTCTCTTTTTCAGGGGATAATTTATCCTTGGTTATTACACCGGCACCTCCATGGATTACCAAGACAGCTTTTTTATTCATTTTTTGCTGCCCATATGCGATGACTGAGCAAAGCAAAAAAATTGATAGAATGATATTCGGAAACAATTTCATGATACAAATAAATATATTTGCGCTTCAATTATCCTCCCAGGCATTAAGCATGTGAGGTCTTAGTATTAACTCAAATTTCCAGGATATGGGAGAAAAGTTGCAATATTCAGATGAAGAGCTGAAAGAATTTGAGGAGATCATTCATGAGAAACTCGATAAGGCTAAGAAGGAACTTGATTACATCAAAGAGAGTATCAGCCGAAAGAATGATCAGGGAGCAGATAGCTCCTTGAATAACATCAATGTCCTGGAAGATTCAGCAGAAGCCACTGAGAAGGAAAACCTAAACCAGCTAGCCGGAAGGCAAATAAAGTTTATCCAGCAATTGGAAAATGCTCTGGTAAGGATTAAAAACAAAACTTACGGTATCTGTATTGAAACAGGAAAGTTGATCTCGAAAGAAAGGCTTAAAGCTGTTCCGCATACCAGACATTCCATAGAAGCAAAACTGAAGCAGAACTAGGTGGATTTCTTAAAAAACCATGTAGAGGCATTGGTTTTTTGTTCTCCTGAACCGATTAGTGAGAAAGAAATTAAAAGATGTCTCACCGAAATGTTTGACGCCGCTGTTCCTGAAAAGGATATATCGAAGGCAGTTTCTGAAATTGAGGAAAAATATAAGGCCGAGGAATTTTCTTTTGAATTGATAAGGTCGGGCGGAGGCCTACAATTTCTCACCAAACCCGCCTACCAAAGCTCTATTTCTATCCTTCTAAAGCAAAAATCAAAGAAAAGGCTTTCGAATTCCAGCCTTGAGACCCTATCAATCATTGCCTACAAACAACCGATCACAAAGGTTGCTGCTGAACAGATCCGGGGAGTAGGATGTGATTATTCAATTCAAAAACTACTCGAAAAGGAGTTAATTGAAATCAAGGGCAAAGCTGATACCGTTGGAAAACCGATCCTTTACGGAACCACCCAAAACTTCCTTGACTATTTTGGGATTAATAATATTGAAGAACTTCCTACCCTGAAGGATTTTAAAAAAGAGGAAAACCAAATTGGCCCAGAGGAACCCCAGGAAACCGAGGAAACCCCTCCCCAAACACCAGAAGAAGGCCGGGAATAAAAAGGTCGAAGTTGAACCCGATCAGGGAATTCGACTCAATCGATTTATCTCCAATGCCGGTATTTGCTCCAGAAGAGAAGCAGATAAATTAATCGAGGCTGGAGAGATTTCTATCAACGGAAAAAAAGTAAAAGAGCTTGGTGTTAAGGTGATGAAGGATGATAAGGTTACCCATAATGGGAAACCTATTAAAGGAGAAAAAAAGGTCTATATACTCCTTAACAAGCCAAAGGACTTTATCACCACCTTGAAAGATACCCATGGCCGCAGGATCATCACCGATCTGATAAAAGGATATGTTCAGGAAAGGGTCTATCCAGTGGGAAGATTGGATAGAATGACAACCGGACTCATTTTGCTGACCAATGATGGAGATCTGGCAAAAAAACTTTCTCACCCTTCTTCCCAGGTACCTAAGATCTATAGCGTTGTCTTAACTAAGAAATTGACCAAGGCGCATGAGCTGGATATACTTGAAGGGCTTGAATTGGAGGACGGGAATTTTAAACCTGATAAACTTGCTCAATTGGATGAAAGTAGGTTGGAATGGGGAATAGAGATCCATTCGGGAAAGAACCGGATCATCAGGAGATTATTTGAGCATTTGGGTTATGAGGTTGATAAGCTTGATAGGGTGACCTATGCAGGCTTGACAAAAAAGAATGTTCCCAGGGGGAAATGGAGGAACCTGACTGAAAAAGAAATCATCAGGTTAAAATTTTTAAAATGAACTTAGTTAGTTTTAGTAAAAAAAAGGGCCCATGAAGGGCCCTGTGGTGATGAGTGGAATCGAACCACCGACACACGGATTTTCAGTCCGTTGCTCTACCAACTGAGCTACATCACCGAAAAATTTTGAGTGTGCAAAACTACCCAATAATTGAATTGCTGCAAGTCCAGAGTAGATAATTTATGAGTCTAATTCCCAACCTTGTTTTTTTATTAATTCTAGCCGGAGCGTTTTTCATCCTTTTCAAGCGTTTTTCGACGATTAGGAGGCTTATTCTGATGGGGAAACCCATAAAAAATAAAGTTGATCCTGCTCAGGGATTCAAGCAGGTTTTACTATTTGCCTTTGGTCAAAAACAGATGTTCGATAGACCTGCTCTGGGCATCATGCACTTTTTTATATATGCCGGGTTTATTTTGATCAACCTGGAGATCCTTGAGATCATCATTGATGGTATTTTGGGTACTCATCGTCTATTCGCGCCCGTGTTAGGTTCCTTTTACGGAGTTCTTATTGGGTTTTTCGAGATCCTTGCTTTATTGGTTCTCATATCCTGCCTGGTATTTCTTGTTCGAAGAAATCTTATGAGCGTATCCAGATTCAATAAAGTGGAAATGGCTGGCTGGCCAAAATTGGATGCAAACCTGATACTGGCTATCGAGATCATCTTAATGCTTGCAATCCTGAGTTTGGATGCAGCTGACCTGGAGGCTCAAAAAAGAAACATTGCGGGTTATACTCAAACCCAACCTTTTCTGATCTCCTCAATGATTCAGCCATTTTTTACTTCATGGGGAGATAGCGGTTTAGTGGTTGCTGAAAGAAGCCTTTGGTGGTTCCATATTATTGGAATTCTCGCGTTTGCAGTCTATGTAACCTACTCAAAGCACCTACATATTTTCCTTTCCTTTCCGAACATCTATTATTCTTCCCTTGGCCAAAGCGGGAAAATGGAGAACATGGATGAGGTTACCAATGAGGTAAAGATCATGTTAGGCACAGCCCAGGGAGGAGATGCTCCTCCACCCGAAAGTTTTGGGGCTAAAGACTTTTCAGATCTATCGCAAAAGAGTTTGATGGATGCCTTTTCATGTACAGAATGCGGAAGATGCACAGATGAATGCCCGGCAAATCAAACCGGGAAAAAGCTATCTCCAAGAAAGATCATGATGGATACCAGGGATAGAATGGAATACCATGCATCTAAGGAAAAATTCGTAAAGGGAGAGAAACTCCTGATTAGAGACCATATTACCGAGGAAGAGATCCTAGCCTGTACTTCTTGTCAGGCTTGTGTTGAAGCTTGCCCAGTCCAAATAAACCCTTTGAACATTATCCTGGAGTTGAGAAGATATTTGGTAATGGAAGAATCCAAATCGCCTCAGGAGTGGACAGCCATGATGACCAATGTGGAAAATAATTTTGCTCCCTGGGCCTTCCCGGCTGCGGACAGGTTCAAATGGGGAAGAGATCTAAAAGAACAAACTCAATAATGAATATACCCACAGTAGCAGATTTAGCAGCCCAAGGGAAAAGCCCTGAGATCCTTTTTTGGGTTGGTTGTGCAGGATCCTATGACGACAGATACAAAAGGGTAACGATTTCAATTGCCAAAGTCCTTAATTCGGTAGGCTTGAATTATGCTGTTCTAGGAGATGAGGAAACTTGTACTGGCGATCCTGCAAGAAGAGCTGGAAACGAATTTCTTTTTCAGATGCAGGCATTAAGCAACATCCAGGTCCTTAATGGCTATGGGATCAAAAAGATCGTTACGGCATGCCCTCATTGTTTTAATACAATTAAGAACGAATACCCTGCCCTTGGGGGAGAATATGAAGTGATACATCACTCCCAATTAGTCCAATCACTTATTTCAGAGGGAAAACTAAAGTTAGAAGGAGGAGGCGAGTTTAAAGGAAAGAAGATCACTTTCCACGATAGCTGTTACCTCGGCAGGGCAAATAATATTTATGAAGCCCCCCGATCCTTGATCGAGAGCCTAGATGCAGACCTCGTAGAAATGAAAAGATCAAGAAAGAACGGTTTCTGCTGTGGGGCGGGAGGAGCACAAATGTTCAAGGAGGCAGAACCCGGCAATAAGGAAGTCAATATTGAAAGAACAGAAGAAGCTTTAGGGACAAAAGCCTCAGTGATTGCCACAGCCTGTCCTTTTTGCATGACCATGATGTCGGATGGAGTAAAACAAAAGGAACCAAAGGAAAAGGTTGAGGTGTTTGATGTAGTAGAACTAGTTCAACAAAGCATTAAAGAGGATAAATGACCGTCCAATTCGAAAAACTAAGCCCAGGAGCCAAAGTATGGCTCTTTAAAAGCTCAAAACCTATAGAAGAATCTGAATCATCAAGCTTTAAAAATCACGTTGGGCAATTTCTTGACCAATGGCTGAGTCATGGAGACCAGGTCAAGGGTGCTTTTTCTTTTGAGCACCAACAGTTTTTGATAATAGGAGCTGAAACAAATGGAGGAGCCCCAAGTGGTTGCTCAACCGATACATTATTTCATTTTATCTCAAATCTTTCAAAAGAATTTGAGGTGGATTTCATGGATAATGCCGGAATTTATTTCCGAAACAATGAAGAAATAAACAGAATCGATTTCCGGGATCTAAAGAAGAGTATTGCTGAAGGAAAGCTTAATGAGGCCACTTTGGTCCTTAACAGTCAGCTAAATACAAAAGTGGATTTTGATTCGAAGTTTTTCGCCCCCGCCCTATCGATTTTAGGGCCTAGACCCTTTGAATCTGCAAAAGGGTGATTTTCCCCTGATTTCTAACATTAGGGTAATTACAACCACAATTATTGCTTAATTTGCAGTCTTGTTTTGAAAAACCGCTCTAATAAATTTTTCAAATGAAAAAGTCTTTGAATAGGATACTATTTCTTTTTATAACCGCTAGTATGCTTGCTTGTTCTGGTGGTCTCCATAAATATGTCAAAAAGGGAGATAAAAAACTCAAGCGAGGAGAATATCAAACCGCCATTGAAAAGTATAATGAAGCTCTAGCTGATGGAGCTGACACCGCCCAGGCTGCAAAGCATATGGGTGAAGCTTATTTGTATAGCAACAGGCTTAAAGATGGACTTCCTTACTTCGAGTACCTTGTAAAAAATGGAAAAGGTGATCCTGAAACAGTTTACTATTACGCTGAAGCTTTAAGAGCTAATGGAAAGTACGATGAGGCCAAAAAGTATTACGGCCAATACCTGAAAGAAGGAAGGAGTACTTCCAGAAAGAATATGGCAAAAATGCAGATCAAAAATCTTGATCAGGTCAATGCCATTGCAACAAGGAAAAATTACTACGAGATCAGCAATGTGGATGTAGTAAATACCCCTGAAGCAGAATATTCACCTGTGATCTTTAACCAGGAATTGATCTTTACAACTTCCAGAAACTCAACTGACATTTTCCCTGGAGACGGAAAAGGATTTACAGGCCTATACACTTTCAAATTTGATGATGCCTCCCAGAAAACTGGAGTAGCGGTTCCATTCGGGGAATTCATCAATCTTCCTAAAAGACATCAAGCAAGTGCTACTTTTAGCAAGGATGGAAAGACCATGATCTTTGCCAGAGGAAACGACGGAAGGAAAAAAGGAGACCAGGACGTAAATCTTTATATCTCCAAATTCAAAGATGGAGCTTGGTCAGAGCCTGAGCTCCTTCAGATTAGTGCCCCTAATGCATGGGATGCTTGCCCTTTTTTCTCACCTGATGGAAAGACCCTTTACTTCGCTTCCAACCGAGAAGGAGGAAGAGGAGGAACAGATATCTTCCAATCAAGAATGGATAGAAGAGGAAATTTCAGGAGAGTAAGAAACATGGGTAAGACCATCAATACTCCTGGGAACGAAATGTTCCCATACATCTCTGATGATAGGAAACTTTACTTCTCTTCTGATGGACATCCAGGTGTTGGTGGTCTTGACCTTTTTGAAGCAGTAAGAGAAGGGAAAAAGACAACAATCACTAACATGGGTGTTCCAATGAATTCTTCTTCTGATGATTTTGGAGTTACCTTCATCAATGAAAAAGAAGGATATTTCTCTTCAAACCGTGAAGGTGGAAAAGGAGACGATGATATTTACAAATTCATTAACAACAGTCCTGATTTCAAGGTTGCCTATTATTATATGGCTGCTACAATTGTTGACGATGCTTCAGGAACACCAATCCCTAATGCGAAAGTCAAATTATTTGATAGCCGTGGTAATCCAGTAACTGAAGGAACTGCTGATGCAGAAGGAAAATTCAGATATCAGGTAATCACCGGTCAGAATTATACGGTAATCACCGAGGATGCAAATCACTTGACAGCTAACACTGTATTTTCAACCATCGGAAAAACGTTGAGCCAAGATGATCTTCCTGATTTCGAAAACGATGTTGATTTGCCTACCACGATCAAAATGATCAAGAAAGAGGTTAACCTCGTAATTGTTCTAGAGAATATCTATTACGATTATAACTCTGCTGATATTAGAGATGATGCAGCTGAAGAATTGGATAATCTGCTTACCCTTTTGAACGATAACTCCGATATGAGAATTGAGCTTAGTTCACACACGGATGCAAGAGGTGATGCCAAATACAACCAAAAGCTTTCTCAAAAGAGAGCAGAGAGTGCTAAGAAATATATTGTTGACAGGGGAATTGGAGATGATAGGATCATTCCAAAAGGATATGGTGAGTCAAGACTGATCGTAGAAAATGCGAACAGTGAAGAAGAGCATCAGAAAAACAGGAGAACAGAATTTAAGATCCTGGGCTTCGATGCTGAGCAAGCCCCCGAACAAAAACCGCAGGAAGAGAAACCTGCTGACGACGGAAACAAAGGTTAATTCATAAAAGCCTCCTTCAAGGAGGCTTTTTTATTTTTATTCCCTATGTCAGATCGTTACGAGGACAGAGGAGTTTCATTCTCCAAAAAAGATGTCCATGATTCCATTAAGAACCTTGATAAGGGTTTGATCCCGGGAGCATTTTGTAAGGTAATTGAGGATCATCTTGCAGGAGATCCGGAATACTGCACAATCATGCATGCTGATGGGGCCGGAACAAAAAGTTCACTTGCCTATCTGTACTGGAAAGAAACAGGAGATATATCTGTATGGAAAGGAATTGCTCAGGATTCCATTGTAATGAACCTGGACGATCTGATCTGCTCTGGAGCATCTGGGAATTTCTTGATCTCATCTACAATTGGAAGGAATAAGCACCTGATCCCAAAGGAGGTCCTAAAAGAGATCATCAATGGAACAGAAGAGTTCATTGCAAAGATGAACGATCTGGGTATCAATATAGTCAATACTGGCGGGGAAACGGCCGACCTTGGAGACCTGGTCAGAACCATAGTGGTTGATAACACGATGACCATCAGGACTCTTAGGTCAAACATCATTGACAATCATAACATTCAAGCGGGTGATGTAATTGTAGGTTTAGCTTCTTTTGGTAAAGCGACCTATGAGGATAATTATAATGGGGGAATGGGAAGCAATGGCCTTACATCAGCAAGACATGATATGTTCTCCGCTGATTATAGGTCTTACTCCGAGAGTTTTGATCCAAATACGAATTTGGACCTGATCTATTCCGGTTCAAAAAAGCTAAATGAAAAAGTACCTGGGCTTTATGATGTTGATTTCGGTAGACTTGTACTATCACCAACAAGGACTTATGCTCCCATTTTATTCGAAGTGTTCAACAGGATGAGATCAGACGTCCATGGTTGCATACACTGCACTGGAGGAGCTCAAACCAAGATCCTTCACTTCATAAAGAAGAACAAGATCATAAAGGACGGCCTTTTTGACCCTCCAATCCTATTCGATCAGATCAGAAAAGAAAGCGATACAGATTGGAAGGAAATGTATTCCGTTTTCAATATGGGGCATAGAATGGAATTATATGTCCCGGAAGAAAAAGCTTCTGAAATAATAGAGATTTCCAAAGGCTTTGGAGTTGAGGCAAAAATTATTGGGAGAGTAGAGGAATCTGCAACTCCTCGGCTTTCGATCACTTCCCCCGATGGAGAAATCATAGAATATTAGATCAACCTTGAGAAAGGGCTTCTGCACCACCTACGATCTCAAGGATCTCAGTGGTAATGGCTGCCTGACGGGTTCTGTTATAAGTAAGTTGAAGATCTCCTAACAGCTCTCCTGCATTTTCAGTTGCCTGATTCATCGCAGTCATCCTCGCTCCATGCTCGGAAGCATTCGATTCCAATAAGGCTTTGAAGAATTGGATCCTTAAAGAATAAGGTATCAACTCCTCAACCATATATTCGGCCGATGGCTCGAAAATGTAATCAAGGTTTTTAGGGGCTTCCGAGGTCTCAGGATCTATGGGAAGGATCGGAAGGTATTGCTGAGAGCGAATGATCTGAACAGCTGCATTTTTGAATTCATTATAAACAAGGAATACTTTATCATATTCCCTGTCCTTGAATGAATTCAGTACATGGTTTACAGCAGCCAGGGAATTCTCAAAATTCAGGTCCTCGAAGATCTGATAAAACTCCTCGTTCACCTCAAAGTCAGTTCTTACGAAAAAATCCCTTGTCTTTTTCCCTAGTGGTAGAATGGTAATCCCAGCATTGCCAACTTCAGATTGATATTCCTCAATCAGGTTAAGGACCGCTTTATTAACATTACTGTTAAAAGCCCCACAAAGTCCCCTATCTGAGCTTACCGGAACGATCAGCACCTTTTCAAGGTCTCTAATCTCAGAAAAATCAAGATTTAAGGCGTCTTCTGAAGTGGAGGTAACATTTGCAAGGATCTCATTAAGCTTTTCAGCATAAGGTCTGATCTGAGTGATCTTTCCCTGGGCTTTTCTAAGCTTCGCTGCAGCAACCATTTTCATGGCTTTTGTGATCTGCTGAGTAGACTTTACAGATGCTATCCTACCTCTTACTTCTTTTAGATTGGCCATCTCTTAATTCCCTTAAGCAATTTTTGAAACAACTTCTTTTGCGACCTTCTCCAAAGTGGAGGTTACATTTTCATCAAAAACACCTTTTGACAATGCGTCCAACACATCTTTATGAGAAGATTCCAAGGCGTTTATATATTCCGCCTCAAATGGCTTTACCTGCTCCTCAGTTAAACTGTCAATGAATCCTTTGGTCGATGCGAAAATCACGGCAACTTGATTCTCAACAGAAACCGGAGAATACTGCCCTTGCTTGAGGACTTCCTGGTTCAACCTTCCTCTATGGATGGTTTGTTTGGTCGCGGCATCAAGGTCAGATCCAAACTTTGCAAACGCCTCAAGTTCCCTGAACTGTGCTTGGTCTAGTTTTAGAGTACCGGCCACCTTTTTCATGGACTTGATCTGTGCTGATCCACCCACCCTGGATACCGATATACCAACATTAATGGCTGGACGAATACCAGAGTTGAAAAGGTTTGATTCAAGGAAGATCTGACCATCGGTAATTGAGATAACATTGGTAGGGATATAAGCTGATACATCACCTGCTTGTGTTTCGATCAATGGAAGTGCCGTCAAGGATCCTCCACCTTTTACCTTTCCTTTCAAAGACTCAGGAAGGTCATTCATGTCTTTAGCAATGTCATCGTTATTGATAACTTTTGCTGCTCTCTCAAGCAATCTCGAGTGGAGATAGAATACATCACCAGGGTAAGCTTCTCTTCCAGGAGGTCTTCTTAGAAGCAAAGAAACTTCACGATAAGCTACAGCTTGTTTTGAAAGGTCATCATAAACAACCAATGCAGGCCTTCCAGTATCTCTGAAGTATTCTCCAATGGCCGCTCCTGTAAATGGAGCAAAATATTGCATCGGAGCAGGATCAGAAGCTGATGCTGAAACCACAACTGTATAATTCATTGCTCCGGCCGCCTCAAGAGTATTAACGATCTGAGCTACGGTACTGGCCTTTTGTCCAATTGCAACATAGATACAGTAAACAGGCTCACCCTTATCAAAGAATTCTTTTTGATTGATAATGGTGTCAATGGCAACAGCAGTTTTCCCAACCTGACGGTCACCGATGATCAATTCCCTTTGACCCCTTCCAATAGGAATCATAGAGTCGATCGCTTTAATACCTGTTTGCAAAGGCTCGTTTACTGGTTGTCTGAAGATCACACCTGGAGCTTTTCTTTCCAATGGCATTTGGTAAAGCTCACCTCCAATAGGTCCTTTTCCGTCGATTGGCTCACCCAGAGTATTTACAACCCTACCCAACATCTTTTCACCGACATCAACGGAGGCGATCTTTTTGGTCCTTTTAATGGTATCTCCTTCTTTGATATCCTGAGATTCTCCAAGGATTACAGCACCAACATTGTCTTCTTCAAGGTTTAGCGCTAATGCTTGTAAGCCATTCTCAAATTCAAGAAGCTCACCGGCCTGTACCTGGGTCAATCCATAGATACGAGCCACACCATCTCCAACCTGAAGTACGGTACCTACTTCTTCCAGTTCAGCTTCCGACTTAAAGTTGGAAAGCTGCTCACGAAGTATCGCTGAAATTTCGTCTGGTCTAACTTCTGCCATTCTGTTTCAGTTTATGGACCTTAAGCAAGGTCCCTTTTTATTCTATTTAATTTTGTTCTAAGGGTCTCATCAATTTGACGGTCCCCTATGGTTAATAAGAATCCACCTACCACATCCTCATCTTCCTTCACCTGTAGATCAATTTTTCCTTTAACAACCGATTGAATGATCCCTTCAACTTTGGTTTTCATCTCATCGGTTAAGGCGATTGCACTAACAATCTCTGCCTCAACAATTCCTTTATGCTTTTTCCAAAGCTTTTGGAATTCGTATGCCACTTCACCCAGGTATGCTTCCCTTCCCTTTTTAGTTATCAACCTGAAAAAGGAAATGGTTATTTCATCTACCTTTCCTGCAAATAGACTCTCTAAGACCTTTAATTTTTGATGCGGTTTTACGATTGGTTTTTTAAGCAGCTGATCAAATTCTCTGCTGCTTGAGCAGGTGTCAGAAAATAACTTCATGTCAGCAGCTACCTGATCGAGCTTACCTTTTTCCTCTGCTAGTTCAAGCAGGGATCTTCCATACCGGTATGCTAATTTGTAATCCGACATTAGTTTACACTCGCATCTTTAAGAAGCTTATCAACAAGCTCCTCCTGAGATTTTTTGTCTTTTAACTCTTTCCTCAAAACCTTCTCTGCTATATCAACAGAAAGAGTAGCAACCATTCCTTTCATTTCTGAAAGGGCTTTATCCTTTTGCTGAATGATCTCTTTTCTGGCATCATCAAGGATTCTCGCCGCTTGAGCATCTGCCTGATCCTTTGCCTCGGATCTGATCCTGTTTGAAGCATTTTGAGCTTCTCTAAGGATCTCATCTCTTTCTTTTCTGGCTTCCTGAAGTAACTTTTCGTTATCGGCTTGAAGGATCTTCATTTCTTCCTTAGCCAATTCAGCAGCCTTCAAAGCATCTTCGATTGAATCTTCTCTGGCTTTCAGAGATCCAATGATAGGTCTCCAGGCAAATCGCCCTAGGATAAAGACAACTGCCAGGAAGGTAAAAGCCTGCCAAAAAATTAATCCGGTTCCGGGAGTAAGTAATTCCATAATTAAATTTTTAAAAGTGCCCGGATCAGGTCAATCACCTGAATACCGGGCACCCCTTGCTGATTAACCCAGTGAAATCAATAGACAAAGTACAACCCCGAACAAGGCAATTACCTCGATAAGGGCAGCGATGATAAGCATAGCAGTTTGTACCTTACCTGAAGCTTCAGGTTGGCGTGCCATGGCTTCCATTGCTGAAGCACCAATCTTACCAATTCCGATTCCGGCACCGATCGCAACCAATCCGGCTCCGATTCCAGCACCCATAACGGCTAATCCAACAACTTCCAAAATGATCGATAATAACATGATATTTAGGATTTAATCTTAATGGTGTTCTTCCACTGCCATTCCTATGTACAGTGATGAGAACATTGTAAAAACATATGCTTGTATTGTGGCAACCAGTAGCTCGATCAAATTGATGAAGATCACAATCAATGAACTTCCAAAGCCTACCACGATACTTCCAAAAACAAAACTTAAACTGATCAAACTCAGGATCACAATATGACCTGCGGTTATGGCAACAAAGAGCCTAACCATTAGTGAGATCGGCTTCGTGAACATTCCAATTATCTCAACCGGAACAATTATTGGTTTAAGTGCCATTGGCACTCCAGGGGTATTGAAAATATGACCCCAATAATTCTTATTTCCACTCACGGTGGTAAGGATAAAGGTGATGACAGCAAGAACACAGGTCACCGCGATGTTACCTGTTAAATTTGCTGCCCCCGGCATAAGACCTAGAAGATTCCCGAACCAAATGAAGAAGAACAGAGTAAGCATGTAAGGGAGAAACTTTTCATACTTAGGTCCAATATTTGGCTTAACAACTTCATCTCTAATAAAAATGATGATCGGCTCGAAAAAGGATTGTATCCCTCTTGGAGGACCTCCCGCATTTTTCTTGTAGCCATTTGCAACTGAAAGGAATACGAAAAGCATCAATCCAGCATTCAGAAAAAGAAAGCCTACATTCTTGGTTATTGAAAAATCCCAAACGGCAACTTCCGAATCAATTAATTCAATGTGGCCATGGTTCAATCGGTAATCATTATAGTCAACAATCTTATGGTCTTCATCATAAAAGTTTGATGATGAAAACATTTCAATTCCCTTAGTTTCGGAGTATACAATTACTGGCAGATAAAGGGTTCCAAAAGGACCATCCCAGAAGTGCCAGATATGGTCATCAAGCACGTGATGAAGGATCATTTCTCCTGGTTTGAATTCCTCAGATGAAGAATCACTGGCAGTCGATACGGAAATACTGGATAGGAGGAAAAAAAACCGAAAAAAGCAGCGAAGTAAAATTTCTTTTTGCCAATTGTAAGCTCTTGTTATTCAACTAATTACAACTTCAAATTCCTCCAGGGGTGAAATTCGGTTGCAAATGTAGAAATTAAATTTCTTGGAGAAAAAAAATGCTAGACTTTTTGATCGATTCGAAGGATTAAAATCAGATCGGTACAGCTAAGGAAAAAGAAGAGACCCAAAATGTAAATTGAGCCGGAGGCCAGTAGCGAGCTATCATAAAAATACAGGGCGACAACAGCCAGGATTCCTGAAAGCAATTTAGTTAGTGTTCCCTGGGTTGCTATTCTTAACCAATCCTCTTTTTCTTCATTCCGGGATTGGATTTCATTTGAGCGGGAATAGACAAAAATCAAAGCCAAAACCAGCCCGGAAATAGAAAAAGCAAATAGGTGGAATTGTGCAGCTAGGCCCCTAGAAATAAAATAAGCGCATACACTCCACAACAACCAGACAAAAAAGAATAACGATACTATTCTGACGGTCCTTTTCACTGGTTTTTTTTAACCTCCTGGAATAACTTATAAAAGATCCCTAGAAAGGCTACCAATGCGAATCCTATAGTAAAAGCAGGAAAACCTAAGCTAAGCTTAGAATCAATAAAATAGCCAAGGCCAATAAAGACCGTAATAGTGATTAAAAGCTGGAAAGCCAGCCCGGAGTACTTAATGAAATGATTAGGCGGATTTCTCTTGCCCTTGCTTGTCTGATTCGGGTTCAATAGTAATATCCTTTACAACAGCACCCATTTTACAACTTCCGTTGAAATTGGCCCCAGATTCAATGACCAACTTATTGGTCAGGATATCGCCATGTACAATTGCCGATGGTTTTAGGATCAGGATCTCGCTAACCTCTACACTTCCTTTGACCTCACCTGCAATCTCAGCATTTTGAGCAAGCATGTCTCCTTCAATAGAGCCAGTATCACTTAGAACTGCTTTCGATTTAGATTTGATATTCCCTACAACTTTCCCCTCAACCCTAATATTTCCGTAGGTCTGAATATCACCTTCAAGAACGGTACCTTTTCCAATGTTGTTACTGGAGTCTCTTAGTTCCGTCATTTCCTTGCTATCCTTTGGTCCAAACATATTCGTGGTCAGTTAAACGAAATAAATTCTTCAGGGTTAACCGGATTCCCATTGTACCATAACTCAAAATGCAAATGAGGTCCGGTAGTCAATTCCCCTGTATTACCGATGAGGGCAATAATTTCCCCATCGGAAACAAAATTACCAACTTTTTTTAAAAGCTCAGAGTTGTGCTTATAAACCGAAAGAAGGTTGTTTCTGTGCTGTACGATGATCACATTGCCGGAATCTTCAGTCCAGGAAGAAACAATTACGGTTCCATCAGCAACGCTTTTTACAGGCTCATTTTCCTTAGCAACCAGGTCAACGCCCCAATGTTCCTCTTTGGAATCATATCTACGCGTAATTATCCCAGTAACAGGAGGAAAAAAGAACATTTGTGGCAGCTCATCCCGTAAGGAAGATCTTACAAGGCTAACCTTTTCCTTTCCAGATTCAAATTGGAGCTTAAACAGGGAATCTATCTCCCGGCTGCTTAGGTCATCTTTTATACTGGCTTCTCCTCCAACTCCTTCATTAACTTCCTCAAGGGTATCCGCCAAAAGATCTTCTGCCCCTAAAAGATATTTAAAGCTATTTATGAATTCATCCTTCCTTTCTACCTCCCTATCCAAGGAATCCACCTTCGAAGTCAACTGGATCAGACTCCTCTGAAGACTGAATTGATCCTCAATGGGAAAAATAATATCCTTGAGCCATTTGTCGTAAAAGACTATACTCCCTATGGTCAGGGCAAAAAATGCTAGAACCAACAGGACCAAAACCCTTGCATAATTGAAGCTGAAGGAGCTTTTCTCTGCAAAGTTTTCCTCGTTTCTTATGACAAGTAAGTATCTGGTGGTAAGCCAGGAGCTAAGTGTCTTTTTTGCGCGCAACGAATAGAGTAATTTTGAACAAAATTAATAACAAAAAATAGCGTTTAGCTATTGTCCTTTACGGACGGTAAATATCTCTATTTCTGAAGGAAGTGCCTTTCCACATGCGAAACTGGTTTTTCAAGTCATTTTCATTGCTAATACTATGGCTGCTGAGCTCCTGCTCTGCTGAAAGGAATAATCTTGTTTCAAAGGCCTATCATAATACCACAGCCCATTATAACGCCTATTATATGGCCAGGGAGCAACTAAGGGAGGCAGAATACATCATGGATCAAAGCAGAGAGGAAAATTATAATGAGATCCTCAAGGTTTATGACCCGATGACCGAACAAATGTCTACTCAGCTAAATACTTATGCAGATAAAGCTATTAAGAAAGGCTCTTTACCTATCCAATACCATAAGAATAGTAAATGGGTAGATGATAGCTATATCCTAATTGGAAGGGCCAGGTTCTATAAAATGGACTTCCCAAATGCTATCCAAACCTTTAAATACGTCAATACAAAAAGCGAAGACGAAAATGCTCGCCATGAAGCTCTTGCATGGTTATTAAGATCATTTATAGAAACAGGGGAGTATAATAATGCGCGGGCGGTTTCCGACTTTTTAGCCCTGGAAGGATTAAACAAAGAACTGGTGAGTGAAGTAACACTTGCCCGAACCCACTACTTCTTAAATGTTGGTGACCTGGAATCTGCTTTGGAGAACATCGAATTGGCTACGGAATATACCAAACCCAAAAGGGCCAGATCAAGAGTCCATTTCATTACAGCTCAAATCGCCCAGGAAATTGGATATGACGAAGTAGCAGAAAAACATTATCACGCTGCTCTAAAAAGCAATCCCTCCTACGAGCTTGCTTTTTATTCAAGACTATACCTGGCTCAGGTTACAGGATTGGATTCAGATGCCGATTCCAAGACCATCCAGAAGTTCTTTTTAAAGCTTCTTAAGGATAGGAAGAATACTGAATATCGAGATAAGATCTATTACGAGATGGCCAAGTTCGAATTGAAACAAGACAACGTTAAGGGCGCAATAGCCTATCTAAATGAATCGATAAAAGCCAGTGTCTCCAACAAAAATCAAAAAGCCTATAGTTACCTGCTTTTGGCTAAACTCTATTATGAGAGGGTCCAAAAATACGAGCTATCAAAGGCCTATTATGATTCCACACTTCAAACTTTGGATGTTAACCATAAGGACTACGAGGCAATAAAAAAGAGACATGAGATCCTAATCGACTTTACCACCCAATTGGATATTGTAAGGACCGAAGATAGCCTTCAGAATCTAGCCAGAATGGACTCAACCGAACTTTTGGCCATGATCGATGATATTATTAAAGCAGAAGAAAAGGCCAAAGAAGAAGAATTAGCCAGACAGGCCCTGGCCTCTTCTTTTACAGACCCATTCGACGAAGGAGGTTTCAACCTCAATGGATCCGGAGAAGGGGACTGGTATTTTTATGATGCATCCGCCGTTAGCATTGGACAAACAGATTTTATCAGGGTTTGGGGACAAAGGAAGCTTGAAGACCATTGGAGAAGAGCTAATAAAGGAATCAGTAATATAACTCCTGAAAGCCTTGCAGGGGAAGAAGTTCCTGGCTTTGAAGAATATGACCCTGAAAAGTACGAATCCAAGGAAGCCTTTGAACGGGAAAAAAGGAAGGCAGAACTCTTAAACCCTATTCCTTTTACAGCCGAACAAATGCAAGCCTCGAACGAAAGGTTGGAACTTGCACTGTATCTCTTGGGTAAAATCTATAATCTCCACCTGGAGGAATATGCCAATGCTACCGAGACCTTCTTGAATTTGTTGGACAGATTCCCGGAAACTGAAAATAAACTAGAGGTAATGTATTTCCTGTATAGGATGAATATTGAAAGAAACCCCGAACTATCCGATAAATACAAGAACATCTTATTGAACAATTATCCTAGCTCAGTATATGCCAAGCTCATTTTGAATCCGAACCATATTGAGGATTCGGAAAAAGAGGATCAGTTTGCTCAAGCACTATATGATGAAGCCTATCAGGCATATCTTGCAGGAGGATTACACCAAGCGAGTAATAAGCTGCAGACCCTTGTTCAATCCTATCCTGAATCATCTTATGTAGACAAAAGCATGCTCCTTTTAGCTATGATCGTTGGAAAAACCGGAGATTGGGTGGAATATAAAAGGAAGCTGGAGGAGTTTATTGAGACCTATGCTCAAAGCGATCTAATTCCATTTGCTAAGGAGTTATTGAAAGCTTGCAATAGCTATATGGAAGCAGCGGTCAGGGGATCAACCCCTATGGTGTCAGAATCCACCGGTTCCACAGAGGGTGAAGAACCGGGAAGTACATATACCTACAGTGAATCGGATCCACAATTCTATGTACTTGTTCTTGATGCCGAAGGATTGAAAACTACCCAGGTAATGTTGGAATTCTCAAAATTCAACAACAATTATTTTAAAGAGCTAAAACTAAGCGCAAACCAGATTCTGCTGACAGACACGAAATTTCTGTTCTCAATTCGGGAATTTGATGATATGGAGAAAGCCAAGAGGTATTATGAAAAATCTCAGGGTTCAGACTCCCCAATAAAAAAATTCGATTCCTTCCAGCCACAGTTTTTCTTGATAAGCTCGAAAAACTTTCCTTTGCTATATGAATCCAAAAATGTGGATGAATATTTGAGTTTTTTCCGGAAAAATTATCTCTAGCTTGAAAAGAATCTTTCTGAAAGCCACCATTGCTCTTTGGGTGATCCTGATCCTTGGAGCAGGAGGTCTCACATTTTTCTTCTGGGGCGTGGCCACCAATTTTATGGGTCTTTTCGGGTCTATGCCATCTCTTGAGATCCTTGAAAATCCTGAAAGTGAACTTGCCTCTGAGATCTACTTTGCTGATGGTTCCCTAATAGGAAAATACTATCGCTTCAATAGGCAGGTTGCAACTTTCGATGAACTCTCGGACCCCCTAAGGCAAGCTCTGTTGGCTCAGGAGGACATTCGTTTTTATGACCATTCAGGAGTTGATCTGGAGGCCATTCTAAGGGCGGTATTTTTCTTAGGTCAAAGGGGAGGAGGCAGTACACTCACCCAGCAATTGGCTAAGAATCTCTATAAAATTCGAGGCGACCATAATAATGGAGCCTTAAAAAATATAAGGGTCTTTAAACTGAATACCATTATATCGAAGGCTAAAGAAATGATCACTTCAATCAAGCTTGAAAGAGCTTATACCAAGGAGGAGATATTAACCATGTATCTGAATACTGTGGATTTTGGTGGAAATTCCTTCGGGATCAAAGTAGCTGCGAAGACCTTTTTTGGGTCCACAACTGATACTTTGAAGGCCGAAGAAGCAGCAGTTTTGGTGGGAGTATTGGGTGCTACAAGTCGATTCAATCCTGTATATAATTATGATAAGTCCCTTGCCCGTAGAAACCAGGTTTTAAGCCAAATGGAGAAATACGAATTCTTGAGCAAGGTCGAAGCTGACTCATTACGGGCAATGCCCATAAATCTGGATAATTATGGAGTTGAAAATCAAAATCAAGGATTGGCCCCATATTTCAGAACTAGGGTTAAGGTTGAATTAATGAACTGGTGTAAGAAAAATGGTTATGACCTGTTCGCTGATGGTTTAAGAATTTACTCGACTATTGATCCAAGAATGCAAAAAATGGCTGAAATAGCCGTGAACGAATGGATGGTCAAACTTCAAGACACCTTTAATATCCATTGGCAAGGAGCCGAACCCTGGGTGGATGAGGAATTTAAACCCCTGAAGGATTATGTCAAGAATTCTATTCGGAAAACCATGAACTACAGGCGGCTTAAAAGGAAGTTTCCAAATTCATCGGATAGTGTAGAATTCTATTTGAACAAGAAGAGAAAGATGAGGGTCTTTTCCTGGAACGGTGAGATCGATACTGTTTTCAGCTCTTATGATTCCTTGAAGTATTATCGACATTTCCTCCATACAGGTTTTATGGCGATGGACCCATATACCGGGCATGTAAAGACCTGGGTGGGTGGAATTAATCATAAATACTTCAAATTCGATCATGTTAAACAAGGAAAAAGGCAGCCTGGGTCAACCTTCAAGCCAATAGTATACACTGCTGCAATAGATAATGGTTTCTCTCCTTGCTTTGAATTGGAGGATGCGCCGGTAACATTTGTTTTACCTGAAGGGGATAGCTATACTCCCAATAATGCGAATGGAAGGTTTAGCTATGAAAAATTGACGCTTCGACAGGCTTTGGCGAGGTCGGTAAATTCAGCAACAGCTAATCTGCTTAAACGGGTGGGGATTGAAGTCGTAGTTGATTATGCAAGGAAACTGGGAATTAGCTCTCAGCTTGCTCCCGTTCCTTCGCTTTGTCTGGGGACAAGTGATGTTTCTCTTTATGAGCTTATTGGAACCTATTCAACATTTGCCAATAAGGGGATCTGGGTAGAGCCCTACTATATTCAAAGGATAGAGGATAAATATGGAAATGTGATCAGGGAATTCGTTCCTAGAACAGCAGAGGCTCTCAATCCGGAAAGTGCTTCAGTTATGCTTTATATGCTCAGGGGTTCAACCGAACTTTCTGGAGGCACAGGCCTAGGCCTTTACAGATGGAATCTTAGAAACAACAATCAGATCGCCGCAAAAACCGGAACTACATCGAACTACTCAGATGGATGGTTTATGGGAATAACAAAAGATCTGGTTGCCGGGGCATGGGTTGGAGGAGAGGAAAGATCAATTCATTTCAGAACGATCTCTTTAGGTTCAGGGGCTCGTATGGCCATGCCTATTTGGGGACGATTTATGCAACAGGTTTACCAGGATAGTATTTATACCAAGGGCAATCTTGACATTCCAGAAGATCTGGAAATTGAATTGGATTGCAATAAGTATTTGAATGCAAATCCTGAGGATAGTCTTAATCTGATCGATCCGTCCCAATTTGAAAATCCGGACAAGGATATTTTCTAATTTTCAGGCTTGGAAGGAACCACGCCACCGATCCCATTAAATAGTATTCCAACTGCTCCTGGAGTGTATCGATACTATGACTCTGAGGATACTATTATCTATATAGGGAAGGCAAAGAATTTAAAGAAGCGGGTATCCTCCTATTTCACTAAGTCCTATTCTCAAGGGAACAAAATTGCCCGGCTCGTAAGCCAGATCAAGAGGGTTGAATTTAGCGTTGTAAAAACCGAAACCGATGCCCTGTTCCTTGAGAACAACCTGATCAAGAAACATCAACCCAAATACAATGCACTGTTAAAGGATGGAAAGAGCTTTCCTTTTGTTTTTGTTTCAGACGAGTCCTTCCCAAGGCTTTTTAAGCTTAGAAACCAAACCAAACTTAAAGGAGAATATTTTGGCCCCTATACAAACGTAAAGGCTCAGAAAGTTCTGGTTGATTTCCTTTTAAAGTTGTTCAAGGTACGGACCTGTTCTTTGCCCTTAAATAAGAAGAACATTGAGGAAGGCAAATTCAAAGTTTGTCTTGAATACCATTTGGGCAATTGCCTTGGCCCCTGTGAAGGGTTTCAAACCGAAGAGGACTACCAGGAAAAAATTGAACAAGCCAAGCAGATCCTTAAAGGCAGATGGAGTGAAGTCAAAACATTCTTCCAGGAAAAGATAAAGGAAGCCGCCGATGATCTGAATTTTGAAAAAGCACAGGAACTCAAAGGATATTTTGAAAATCTTGAATTATTCAGGAGCAGATCATTGGTAACAAATCTTACCTCTGAAAAACACGAGATCATAACCTTATTTAGAGAGGGGAATAAATTCTTCTGCAACTACATGAAGATTACAGAAGGATCCATAATCAAAACCAAAAATTTCGTTATTAAGAATCCTTTATCATTAGAGGAAGAAGAAATTCTAACTATCGCGCGGGAATCAATTGAGAATGAAGAAGGAACTTCATTCAGAGAAGTATTGACAAATGTAGAGCTGGAGAATAGTGGGAAATGGTTCAATCCAAAAAGAGGACAGAAAAAGGCCCTTGTTGATTTGTCTCTCAAGAACTCAAAAGAATTCTTCTTAACAAAGCTAAAAACAGAGAAGCCTGAAAAAATCAACCCGGGGCTATTAGAATTAAAAGAAGCATTATCACTTGATCAGCTACCAACTCGAATCGAGTGTTTTGACAACTCCAATATCCAGGGCACAAATCCTGTGGCCAGCATGGTTTGTTTTAAGAACGGGTTTCCCGCAAAGAAGGAATACAGGCACTTTAATATTAAATCGGTAGTGGGGCCAGATGATTTTGGTTCTATGAAAGAAGTAGTTTATAGGAGGTATAGGCGAGTGAAAGAAGAAAAAACAGAAATGCCCGGATTAATTGTTATTGACGGAGGAAAGGGGCAATTAAGCTCTGCACTTGAATCTCTACAGGCTTTAAGACTTCAGATTCCAATTATCGGAATTGCAAAAAAGTTAGAAGAACTCTATCGACCCAATGACCCCTTTCCTTTAATGATCGGAAAGAAATCACCTGCTTTAAAATTGTTACAAAAGCTAAGAAATGAAGCCCACCGTTTTGCTATTGAGCATCATAGGAATAGAAGAAGTAAAGAGGCACTGAAAACTGGGCTTGTTTCTATTAAGGGAATAGGGCAGGAAACAGAAGAAGTTTTGTTAAAAGCTTATTCTTCCATCAGAAAAGTGAAGGAAGCCAACGAAAAGGAACTGCTTAAACTAATAGGAAATTCTAAAACCAAAATCATCCTCGAGGCCATAAAAAAAGGCACCATATAGGTGCCTTTTAAATTTTTTGTCTTTCTCCTAGTAGGACCAGAGCTCGTGCTCATATTGCATAAGCTTCATTTCCCACCACTCTGAACCATAGAGGGTCTTAACTGGATCACTATCAAAGATGTCAGCAATATGCTCATCCTCCGCATTTCCAACTTTGACTATCCTTGATGCAAATAATCTAAGATCAAATGCATTCTGAAGGTTCAAGTGAGCCGCACTGTTTTCAGGATTATACCAAATTGCTTCAGGATTATCCTTAAACAATTTATCTGTCAACTCCTTATAGGAGAAAACAGCAACATCGAAATCTACTCCATCAGGACGCTCCGTACCATCCACAACCAGTTTAACTGTTAAAATATCGTAGTACATTCTGGATCTCTCCTTGTCAAAAATGGCATCTTCCTGTAACTCGATCACGTATAGCTGTCTGGGTAGGTAGAATTGATCCTCAGAAGGGCCAGCCGGTTCTGCATCCGCACTTTCCTCTTCAGCTCCTAAATCGCCAGATCCATCATCGCCAGAGTCCTCCGACCCCCATTCATCTCCCCCGGAACCCCAGTCATCTCCTGAGCCCCAATCGTCGCCACCGCTATCATCAGCAGCACCCCAGTCATCTCCCCCTCCTTCTCCACCTGTTTCTTCCTCTTCCGCCAACAATGGGTCAGTCATATTTTCCAACAACTTCTCCATTGACATCGGAGTACCAAGGGTATCTGTTTCATAGGGAGTAATTATTCCTCTTTTAGCTGCATCAAGGATAAGGTTAGAAAGCTCTCTTCCTTGAGCAAAAAATGAAAGATTCTGCTTTTCCTTCAGGTTCATCCTTCTCCACACCCTTTTCTTGAACATTATGTCCGAGGCATGAATTGGCCTTACCGAAAGGTCATTATATCCTTCATTCAGATTCTCCTGGGCAAATGAGCTATTTACAAAGGCAAATCCAAGAACTACTGAAAATAAAAAAGCAAAACTTTTCATTTGGTCATATTAATTAAGAGGAATGGTGATAATCCTTGAAGTTACGGGGATATCAACTGGTTCATTCCTGTTTTGGAAATTTCTTCTAACAACTTGCTTAACTTCAATAACATACCTGTCACCAGGCTTTGCCTGTGCGGCAAATGAAGTCAAACTCAAATTATTGGACTTAAAGGTTTGTCTTTTAATCGCCCTTTTTCCTCTTGCAAGGGTAACATCGATCTCAACAGCCTTATATCTTGCATCCTTAGGAAGGAAAGCAGCAAAGTCTTTATCCGGTTGCGCCTGTACATCGATCTTACGTGGACCTGGCACAGAAACACCGTCTTTAATATTTACTGGTCTCTTATTAGCAATAGCCACAAGAGTAGGCAATGGAACTCCACGAACTTTAAATTCCTGGTCTCCAATATGATCACCGTTTGAGTAAACACTCAACTTAACCTTCCTTGATTTAGGTACGACCATTACAATCCCTTTCTTAGAGCCGGAGATCGTCTGACCACCAGTAGCTTTAAAAGAAGGATTATAGCTGGTTCCTAACGCAGGTACTTGAACATCTAATTCATTTCCACAGTTTCTGTAAAGGGCTTGAACAGATGCAGACTGGATCTGAATAACAGGACGAGCAACAAAGTACTCTTCTTCAACAACGAAAGTAGTGTCACCACCGGTAGGTTTTGGAAGAGTGATCTCTCCTTTCCAGGTCTTCTTTGCAAGACCTTCTTTGTCATAGGTTCCAGGAGTTGCTTTGAATTTGATAGAACCAATACCATTTTCAACCGGGATATCTTTTCCAGCAAACTTCATTTGTGGCTTAATAGCCGAAGAAAAAGCTGCAATGAACATTTCAGCCTCATAATCAGCACCAGCAGCAACAATCTTAGATTGTGGTCTAACCATAGCTTGAGTAACATCAAACTTAAAGTCTGCCGCTCCTACCTCTGCTGCAAGCTCAGAAAGAATTTCAGACTCAATCTGAACGATTCTACTCTGCATCTCTGACAACACGGCGGCGGCTGCAACCATTGGAGTGTTTTCAAAAGTTAGTTGAGCAAAATCCTTTTCCCTTTGTTCCGGAATATTTTTGAAAAGAGGATCATCTTTTCCATCCAAAGCAAAAGGAGGATAATCTTTGGGATTATGTGCTAGGGCTTCAACCTCTTCAACATATTTATTCAATTTATCCCTTAACTCATACCCCTTTCCATTCTTTGTTGGTCCAATGAACATTACCTGAACTACGTCTTCATTCTTGGCACCTAAATAAAAACCATGCTCATCACGTCCGCCTGATTCAGTTACAAGTTCCTCTTGCAAACCGTTAACATAATCCAACAACTCCTTCGTATGATTCCTGACCAGTTCGGCCTTCTTCATAATCTCAACCTCATTATCCTTATTACCTCTCTCCTCAACCTTTGCTTTGATGTTGACCTCTGTATTTACATTTCTTTCATGAGTTTCGTTGACTACGTAGTCCATTTGGTCCTCAAGAAATTTAAATTTATACATGACCGAACTAGATACCTGAAGTGCCAACAGTGCGGTTAGCACCAGGTACATCATACCGATCATCTTTTGCCTTGGTGTCTCTTTAGCTCCTGCCATTTTGTTAGACTCTTAGTTAAAGATTAAGCCCGCATCGCCGACAACATGCTGCCGTATACATTATTCAGATTAGTCAAATTGCTGGTCAATCTTCCTAATTCATCTCTAAAGTGCTCAGTATCCTTAGATGCTTCTGATAGATTATCAAGAGCCGTAGAAAGATTACTGTAAAACTTGTTAAGAGCTTTCAAATGACTATTGGCATCCTGAAGCTCCATTTCATAAACAGAGTTCAAGGCTCCTAGATTTTTAGTCATACTCTGGATAGCCTCATGATACTCCTGAGCATCGGCTCCAGCTGATGCCATTTGGCTTAGAGCTTGTGCAGTAGACTCATAAGAGGAATTAAGATCATTCAATTTAGAAGCTGCGGTTCTCGCTTCATCTGCGTAATCATTAGAAGCAACAGCGGCATCTGAAAGGTCAGCCATGCTGCCAATATTTTCACTTAGATTGTGAAATCCTGCTCCTAATTTTTCCAAAAGTTCCTGGTTGATATTTGCTTCTTCGAGCATGTCATCCAATTTCTCTACAGCGTTTTCCGCAGTAGCTGGCTTGTTACCATACTCATCCTCTTCGTCAAAATCATCACTTTCTTCCTTTAATTCGGGATATACCTTGGTCCAGTCAATTTCAGCATGCTGAGGTTCAAATGCCGATAAGAAGAAAATAACCGCCTCCGTAGACATTCCAACGCCAAGCATGAAAGCTGCTCCTGGAATGTGAAGGATTTTAAACATTGCTCCTAAGATCACAATCGCCGCACCAATACCATAGATCATCGGCATGATCTTTTTATAGAAGACTTCAACAAAACCACCTTTGTGTGCCATAATTAAACCTGTTTAGTAGAATTTATTCTTTTAAATATAAAATCAATTTTAGAATTCGGCTCCGGAAGATCTTCCAAGGAAGGTCATCGCACAACGGAAGCCTATAAAAGAGGTCGCACTGTCCTGATACTCGAATGTTCTGGTACCCGTTTGAAGGTAATAAGCAACATCTTTCCAAGATCCACCTCTAATTACTTTCCTCGGCTCATTATCATTGAAATAAGTCGGATTCAGGTCCCAAACGATTGGCATAGCTGCTTCAAAGAAAGCGTCTTCGCACCACTCAGAAACATTTCCAGCCATATCATAAAGACCATAGTCATTTGCAAAGTATGATGCCACAGGTGCAGTGTATGCAAAACCGTCATCATAATAATTTCCTCTTCCAGGTTTGAAGTTGGCCAAGGCACAACCTCTTCCATTCCTTATATAAGGATTACCCCAAGGATACATGGCCATATCACGACCACCCCTTGATGCATATTCCCATTCTGCCTCTGAAGGAAGCCTGAAATTTGGCATTTTGAACAACCCATTGTCTTCTCTCCATTGGTTCAGATATTTTGTTCTCCAATCACAGAAGTACTTTGCACCTACCCAATCAACCCCAACAAGTGGATATTCATCATAGGCGGGGTGATAAAAATAATACTCGGTCAATGGATCGCCCATGTGGTGGGTAAAATCTTCCACCCAAACCGCTGTATCAGGATACAACTCCTCGTAAACGAAATCTTCACCTAAGATGTCGAGTGAATCCTCAACCATGGCGAAAATGAACTGACGATATTCGTTATTGGTTATCTCAGTATCGTCCATGTAAAATCCACCGATTGTAACCTGCTTGTTTAGGTTAATCAGTGTGTTAGGGATATCTTCATCAGCCTGTCCCATGTGAAAGGTACCAGGAGGACAATAGACCATCCCGTAAGGGGTGATCATCTGCCAGCTGTCCCTGTCAGGAACGCCCACCAATTGACCATTGTCATCGGTGGTTCCCAGCTTATTACAACCAGACATAGCCAGAGCTACCAGCAGTATGCCAGTGAAGAGTAAAAGAGGTGTTTTCTTCATAGCGGAAACCTGTTCAACCAAAAAGCAAAAATAGTTTAACTCAAATAAACGTAAAAAATTGTGGATCGTACCCCTCAAAGCTAATTTGAATTAAAAATAATTCAAAATAAGAACAGCTCTGAGGCAGATTACTACCCTACTAGAACCTGTAACGGGGAGTACGGACAATAGGTTTCTTCCGAGCTCCTACCGAAGGTATTTTATAGGTGACGTAAATCTCAGGCGAGACAGGTTGGAGTGCCTGATTCTTTTCAGCATCCAATCCGACATCAAAGGCTAATCCAATTCTCAAAACATTGTCCTCAAGGAAGCCCATACCTACAAGAGCTACTATATCAGTGGTACTTCTGTAGCTTAAGCCACCCCAGAATCTGTCCTGATAAGTAGCCATGGCATTAACCTCCCAAATGGTTTGGTCAAAATTTGCTGATTGGACAATGAATGAAGGAGTAATGGTAAGCTCATAGGAAGCTTCAATATTAACCCCTCCTTGAATATTGTAGTGTGGAACCAGTTTATTCTCTGCAGATTCGACACCTTGTGTAGTTACGCCTCTTGTTCCAAAGTCAAAGGTGGTTGGAAGAAGGTGATTGATACCGAATCCTCCAAAATACTTTGGAGACTCATACCAAATACCTAGGCCAAGGTCAGCTCCTAACCTTGTTTCTTGTCCCAATGGAACTAAAGGATCACTTCCATCAACCAATCTTGCCTTTGAGAAATCAACGGATTTATAAATGGCACCAAGTTTCAATCCAAAAGCGATCTTTCCAGGGCCAAGAGCCCTATGATAAGAAGGGGTCACATGAATTTGGACGTCCTGAGTAAAGCCGTAACGGTCGAAAAGGAGTAACCCTCCAATCCCACCTTCATGCTTTTTATGATAAACAGGAGTCGACACTGAAAACAATCCTGTTCCGGGCGAACCTCCTTCATCAAAACTAGACTCATATCCTACCCATTGGTTTCTGTAGGTGAGTCCGAAGTCCATATCCCCATTAACCCCGGCATAGGCAGGATTATAGTAGAGCTTATTGAACATGTAGTGAGAGAAAAGAGGATCTTGTTGACTCCAAACGTTGCTGGTAGTAATGGCAAGGACGCTGAGAGTAAGGAGTAATATTTTCTTCATGTTAATGATTTTCCTCTGGCAGAAAATAAAATAAGCCGCTAAACTATGGATTTATGTGAGTAGAAAAAAAAATAGAATCCACCTAAATCCTACTTCTAAACATTTGCTTCCTTAATGTACTTCTCCAAAGCTCCTGTCATTGACGGTGCTTCGGGCAATGGAGCCTCAATATCCAAAACCAATCCAGCATCCCTTACCGCCTTTGCAGTGGAAGGCCCAAACGCCGCAATTCGGGTATTATTTTGCTTAAAATCAGGGAAGTTGACATATAAAGAATTGATTCCACTAGGGCTAAAAAATGCAATTACGTCGTACTTTATGTCCGCCAAATCACTTAAGTCACTAGCAACGGTTTCATAGATGACCGCCTCGGTATAATTGAAATCATTCTCGTGCAGAAATAAAGGAATGTCATTTTTTCTAATGTTCGAACAGGGAAAAAGGAACTTTTCTTCTTTATGCTTACTCAAAATATCGGTTAGCTCCTGAACAGTTTTATGACCGGTATACAATTTTCTTTTCCTGAGAACTATATACTTCTGCAAATAGTACGCGGTTTGCTCTGAAATACAGAAGTATTTCATTTCCGCCGGCATCTCGATCCTAGCTTCCTTACAGATTCTGAAGAAATGGTCAATCGCATTTCTACTTGTAAAAATGATCGCCGAATGATCAAGGATATCAATCTTTTCTTTCCGAAATTCCTTGAATGAAATACCCTTTACTTCAATAAATGGTCTAAAATCAATTTTAATCTTAAACCTTTCCGATAATTTATGATACGGGGAGTCTTCTTTAGCAGGTTTTGGCTGAGAAACCAATACCGAATTGACAACCTTCATCCTATCTTTAATACTGCTCACTTCGCTTCCATTAACCGCCATAAAGCTCTTATCCTTTAAACAAAATCTTTACAATAAATATTGTGGGTAGGATCTCCATAGCAACAATCCCAAAAAACCTGATCGAAATCGGGATGCTGCCTCCAATGTTCAAATGGCTAAATATCATCCCGATTCCAAAAATCGCTGCAAATATAAAAAATATCATAGGTACAATTTCCGGTTGGTCTAAAAGTAAATGGCTAAAACCAGCTAGTACGATCAATAGATTCATCAGCAGCAAGAGGATGTTTGCCAATACTAGAAAGGTGGTAAACAGGGAGTTAGAGAATTCCTTATCCTTGGATAAATATCCCAGAAAGTTATAGGCAAGGAATTTGAAAAAAATAAAAGCCAGGGTAAAAAGGAGGAGCGAGATACTTGAGGGCAACGCTGAAAATAAAAAGCCATAACCTAGAAATCTCATTTGAGAATCCGGACTAAGGCACAGATCAAGGGTCCAACCCATAAGAAAGGAGAAGACCAATAAGAAGCTCAATAGAACTACTGGAAAAATTCCAGAAGAATATTGATCCAACCAGGAAACCTTTCCCAGTGCCAAAAAGGGTTGTACAAAAAATGAGTAAGAGAAATTATTTATTACACGAATAAGGGCAACAATGAAAAGGAGTATTACCAGCACGATTACCAAAGCTCCGGTCTCGGCATTTTCTTTAACAATAAGAGGATATTGTTGGGTTTGCCCCAGATCATTGTCTTGAAAGATTTTTTTCAGGCTCCAAGAATTTAAACCGGCCTTATCCGGAATAATACTTAGAACCAAATCGTTTGAAAAAAATTCAAAATCCTTGTCAAACCAAGCACTATCACATTCTTCAATGACTTTTACCACACCCAAGGAATCAGAGACTACGAGTAAAGAGCTTTTCTCCGCATAGACCCAAATGCCAACAAGACTCATTTCTGATCCCAAATCAAGATCCAGGGAAGAAGATTGTCTTTCCTTTCCGCATAGAGAAAGAGGAAGGAGAAAAAAAACCAAAAAAAACCTCAGGAAAGAATCCCTATTAATCATCCTGCCCCACCTTGTTCCTACCAAAAATTTCAATAAGGCCATTGATCAAAAGGAAGCAGAAGAAAATAAACACAACCATGAAGGAATTGCCCAGGTAGGAAAACCAAAGGCAAAAGAATATCATGAATAAATTAAAAACCGCTAAGCCGAAAACGGTTTGCATCTGGTTGAAACCAATTGCCAATAACCGATGGTGGATATGATTCTTATCAGGTGAAAAAGGAGATACCCCTTTAAATATCCTTATGAAGAATACTCTGAGTGTATCAAATATCGGGACGATCAAAACGCAGACGGCCATTGACGGACCTGCCGGCACTTTTGCCATCTCGATAAACTTTATGGCAAGAACAGAAACTATTAATCCGGAAACCAGGCTCCCGGTATCTCCCATGAAAACGACAGCATTGTGTAAGTTGTACCGAAGGAAGCCAAGAATGGCTCCTACCAAGCAAATTGCAACAATTGAATATGGGGAAAATGCTTCTCCCCCATATTGATAAAGGAAAAGTCCGAAGGTAGTAGCGACAATCGTAAGGATGGTACCGGCCAATCCATCTAATCCATCAATTAGATTTATGGAATTACTGATCCCCATGATCACCAAAAAGGTGAACCCGTAACTCATTCCTATATCTAACTCATGAATTCCAAGTACCCCCTGAAAGCTGGTGATCCTTATGTCACCTAAGAACATTACTATCCCTGTAGCCAGAATCTGAATAAAAAACTTTTTGAAAGCAGAGACCGAGACCAGGTCATCTTTAACTCCAATAAAGAACAGAATAATGGAGCCAGCGACTAAAAATTGGATTCCATGATCGAAAGAACCAAATATGGTAAGGCTTGAACTGAAACCCGCAAAGATCGCGACTCCTCCAAGCCTGGGGGTTAAAGAATGGTGCACCGTCCTTACATTTGGCTCATCTAAAAGGTTTTTCACATGGGCCACAAAAATTATAGAAGGGATAGCGAACACCGATATGATAAAAGCCCAGGTAAAAGGGAGAATAAAATCTGATAGAACATAAGGGCTTGAAATCAAAACGGAAGAATTTTGGCTGGTAAAATTAGGATTCTGAATTCAATATAATGGCAGGAATCTATATCCATATCCCTTTTTGCGAAAAGGCCTGTCATTATTGTGATTTTCATTTCACGGTTAACCTTTCCGGAATAGAAGAAATAGTACAGGGAATTGCTAAGGAAATCTCTGTAAAAGAACTTGGCTCCGAAGAAAAAATTGAGACTCTTTATTTCGGAGGAGGTACTCCATCAATCTTGAATGAGGCTCAATTGGAATCTATCCTTTTAGCTTTGGGAAAGAGATTTGACCTGAAAGGGTTAAAAGAGTTTACTCTTGAAGCCAATCCTGAACATTTAATCCTATCCAAGGTCAGGTCACTAAAGGCATTGGGGGTAAACCGTATTAGCCTGGGAATACAATCCTTCAACGATGAAGTATTAAGGAAGCTCAATAGAAATCATGGTTCAGCGCAAGCACTTAGAGCGATCGAAGCAGTCTACTCAGGAGGAATTGAAAATCTTAGCATCGATCAGATATTCGGCATTCCATTCAACGATAAAAAAGGATTTGAAGAAGACCTGAGAACTTTTTCTTCTATTGATTCGGAACATATATCCGCTTATTCTTTAACTATTGAGCAGGGAACAAAATTTGGCCTGGATCAAAAAAAAGGTCAGATCAAGGTTTTAGATGATGAGCAATACCTTGACCAATTCCTGGCCATACACGAAACTTTGGACGCAAAAGGGATGAATCATTATGAGATATCAAACTATGCTAAACCAGGAAAGGAAGCTATACATAATACCAGCTATTGGGAAGGGCATAGTTATTATGGATTTGGGCCTTCTGCTCATTCCTATAATGGCAAAGAGCGATCCTGGAATATTTCTAAAAATGGCTCCTACTTGCAATCACTCGATAAAGGCAACATCCCCCAGAATTCTGAATTTCTGAACATGGTAGACATGGCTAATGAAAGGTTGATGACTGGCTTAAGAACAAAAAAAGGGATAGATATGATGGAATTTCGACAAGAATTCGGCGTTGATCTTTTCCAATCGCACTCCAAATTCTTTCAGGAACTTGAAAAACAAAAACTAATACAGATCGAAAGAAATAATTTACGAATGACTCTTATAGGCTGGTTTCAGTCCGATGAAATCGTTTCCCACTTATTTTTGGAGAAATAATCGATGGCATCCAAACTCATATCCCTGATCAAACTTGGTAGACCCAGCCATTGGAGTAAAAACCTGTTCCTTTTTGTACCTGCATTCTTTGCCCAGGTTTTTCTTGATCCAGAGTTATTGATCAAACTTGGTTTTGGCTTTCTTTCATTTGGTCTGATCAGTTCGGGTATATATGCCTTGAATGACTACAGGGATTATGAATACGATAAGATCCATCCCGAAAAGAAAAATCGCCCATTAGCTGCAGGTCTGGTAAGCAAAAGAGAAGCCTTGGGTTTTTCCATTATCTCCTCATTTTTAGGGATTGCCCTCGCAGCTCTACTGAATCCTCAATTCACTATGGTTTGTTTGATTTACCTCTTCTTAAATCTTTCCTATTCATTCTACTTGAAAGATGTAAGCCTGATGGATGTATTAATAATTGCGATTGGCTTTGAGTTAAGGGTATTGGGAGGAGGATTCATTGCTGAGGTACCTATCTCCCCATGGCTCACACTCATGGTTTTCCTTCTGGCTTTGTTCATAGCATTTGCTAAAAGGAGGTCGGATCTGGTACTAATCAAGGATCCTGGTCTTCAAAGGAAGTCTGTTGGCAGTTATAGTTTGAGGTTTCTTGACACCACCCTGTCCATCCTTGCCTCAATTCTTGTAGTTTGTTATGTGATGTATTCACAGTCTCAAGGATGGTCCGATCCCAAAGGAAAGTACCATATCATTACCAGTGTATTTGTCCTTTTTGGAATCCTTAGATACCTGCAAATAAGTTTGGTTTTTGAAAATTCAAGTCAGCCAGTAAAACTGCTTTTCAAGGACCGCATTCTTCAATTTTGTTTGCTTGGCTGGTTAGCCTTGAATTTTTGGATTCTTTACTGATCAGCTGATGAAGATCTCTAATTGGGGAAACTTTCCGACTGTTGAAGGAGAAGTCCTGGAAATGGAATCCGGGTGGCAGGCATCATGGAATGACCAGTCCATCATTGCCCGAGGTCTGGGAAGGAGCTATGGAGATGCGTCTCTTGGGAAAAACATGTTGTCTACCCTGAAGAATTCAGGGATTATTGATCTAAATAATGACATCCTAAAAGCAAAGGCTGGGACCAGTTTGAAGGAGATCCTGGAATACATTGTCCCAAAAGGATATTTTCTGCCCGTTACACCCGGAACAAAATATGTGACACTTGGCGGAGCAATAGCCGCGGATGTTCATGGCAAGAACCATCACGTGGACGGAACAATAGGAAACTTTGTTGAAGGGCTTGAGTTGATCAGTTCCCCTGGTATCTCAATTAATTGTTCAAAGAATTCCAATTCCGACGTCTTTAACTGGACCTGTGGAGGCATGGGCCTTACAGGGGTTATCGATCAAGCAAGTATCAGGCTAAAAAAAATAGAGAGCAATAAGATCGTTCAAAAAATAGAGAAGGGAAGAAATCTTGAAGAGCTACTGAATCTTTTTGAGAAAAACTCAAATGCTCCCTACTCGGTTGCCTGGTTGGACTCACTTAAAGCGGGCAAGAATTTCGGAAGGGGTATTTTATACCTCGGTCATCATGCAACCACTTCTGATCTAAAGGACCAAAAGCTAATGGGCAAAATGGATTTCAGATCCAGAAGCCTTTCATCCCTCCCCTTTTTCCTGCCCTCATTTGCTATGAACAAGCTTAACAATTCACTTTTCAATGAGCTGTTCTATTTTAAAGGTGACAGCTCAGGCTTGATTGATCTGGACAAATACTTTTACCCTCTTGATGCTATTGGGAATTGGAATCGAGCTTATGGCAGAAAAGGCTTTGTTCAATACCAGATGGTGATCCCTTCCCAACACGGGATAAATGGGGTCTCACAGATCCTGAAGGAAATTCAAAAAGAAGGTCTATCATCTTTTCTAACTGTTCTAAAGTTTCTTGGAGATGGAAGAGGGTTTATGTCCTTTCCAATAAAAGGGTATACCCTGGCCATGGACTTCCCTGTTAGATCGGGGCTCTTTAAAAAATTGGATCGAGTTGATGCAATCGTTCATGAAATGGGCGGAAGGGTTTACCTGGCAAAAGATTCAAGGCTCAATCCAAAAAATCTTGAAAAAGGTTACCCTGAACTAGAGAATTTTAAGAAGTTTATTTCGAGCAATACATTTTCCTCACAGCTTTCTAATAGATTAGGAATTACATGAAAACGGCATTGATCATTGGAGCAAATTCTGATTTAGCAAAAGAAATGATTCCCCTACTTGAAGGAGAATTTGAAGTATTGAAAGCGAGTAGCTCAATCAAGGATAATGCATTGAGCTTTAATGGCCAGGATCCAAGTACTGCCACAGAGCTGGTTAAGAACCTGGAAAAGACACCTGATTGGGTCTTTATCTTTTCTGGCTACCTCGGAAATCATGAACTAGCCATCAATGACCCAAAGGAGGTCTTAAAAATTATTGACATAAACTTTAGAAGTATAGCCATCCTCATTCAAGAGCTTTCCAACAGAATGAAAGGCAAGAGAGGTAAGATAATAGCTATATCATCCGTATCAGGTGACCGAGGTAGACAAGGGAATTTCTTCTATGGAAGTGCTAAATCTGCACTGACCACACTGATGGATGGATACAGACATTATTACACCGGTTCCAACTTAAGCTTTGTGACGGTTATCCCAGGATTTATCAAGACCAAAATGCTTGTTGAAAAGACCCCGGGATTTTTAACTCTTCCTCCATCGAAGGCCGCAAAGATGATCTTGAAAAAGGTCAAGAGGGGGAGAAGAAGATTCTATGTTGGACCTATTTGGTACTGGGTAATGCTTGTGATTAGGAACATCCCGGAATTCATTTTTTTGAAAACAAAGATCTGATCATTGGGAAGTAGAAGTCTCATAATCAGCGACCTTGACGGCACATTGATCAAAGGAGATTCCTTTCTGTTATTTCTTTGGTTTTCTTCAAATTCATGGGCTTATTTCATTTTCAGGTCTATCCTGGCTATTCCAGTTCTTGTTTTTTGGAAAGCGGGTTTCATAAGTACAACTGCTGCCAAGGAAAAAATATTAAGGTCATTTACCGGAAAAAGAAAACAAAAAGAGCTTTTTGAGATTGGGACAGCCTTTTCTGAAAAGGTTTTGGAGGGAAAACTTCGTCCTTACATTCTGGACAAATTAAGGGAGATCAATAATGCAGGGGGAACCAGTTTAATCGTTTCCGCTTCTCCTGAAATATGGGTTCAGCCTTTGGGAGAATTGATCGGTGCTGCTTCCATCTCAACAAGATTGGAATTCAAAAACGGGAGATTCACCGGCAAATTCGAAGGAGAGAACTGCCAGGGAGTTGAAAAGGTAAGAAGGATAAAAGAAGTCGTTAACCTCAAGGAATTTGATGAGATCCTGGTGTTTGGGAATTCAAAAGGAGATATACCAATGCTTGAGTTGGGGACCCAAACCTGGTACAAAGACTTCCCTAAAGACTCATCATCTCTTTAAACTTCACAGCCTGACGTCTGGATATTTCCAAACGCTCTCCGCCTTTCAAAGTCACCATCAAACCACCATTGAACCAGCTCTCTATATTTTCAACCCAGCGAAGGTTGATAATGTATTTTCTGCTGGCTCTGAAAAATTCTCTTTTGTCCAGCTTTTCCTCCAATGCATTCAAAGACTTATGGATCAAGGGTCGGAACTTATGGAAATATACCTTCACATAGTTTCCATCAGACTCAAACATTCGAATATCCTTTAAAGCCACGAACCAACATTTATCTCCATCCTTGAGGAAAACCTGGTCCTCCCCCGTAAGGCTGGACGAAGAGCCTTTTGAATCTTTCGTTCCCTCTGATTCAAGGCTTTGTTTGACTTTTTGTACAGCCTCTTTTAATCGATCGGTATTTACAGGCTTAACGAGGTAATCAAGAGCATTGACTTCGAATGCCTTTATGGCGTATTCGTCATAAGCAGTAACAAAAACGACCTTTGGAGAAAATGTAAGCTCTTCAAGCAATTGAAATCCATCCTTTCCAGGCATTTGGATATCCAAAAAGACCAGTTCAGGTTTTTTCTCTTCGATAAGTTCCAAAGCTTCATCTGCTTCGGTTGCTTCTCCGATGATCTCTATATCATCGACCTGGCTTAGAAGATTTTTCAATTCCTGTCTTGCCAGTCTTTCATCATCTACAATTAAAGTTTTCATAAGATCGATTTTTGAGGAATTATCAATGTTGTTTTTACTGTATTATTCGTTTCATTCTTGATCTCCAGTACGGCTTTGTCATCAAATAGCAATCCCAGCCTTTTCCTGGAATTTCGTAATCCATAACCTGAGGACTGAAAATTTCTATTTGCCTGATTTAAGGAGCCTGAATTCGAAATAGTTATCTCCAGTTCTCCACTAGGTTTTAGACCTGAGCTAATCACTATGTCTCCCCCTGATTTCAGTTTGGAGATCCCATGTTTAATTCCGTTTTCAACCAAGGTTTGAATTAATAGGGGAGGAACCTTACAAACGAAAGTTTTTTCATCGCAATCAATTTCCACTCTAAGCCTTTCTTCATACCGAATGGCTTCCAGCTCCAAATAATCTTTCACTGTGGCAAGCTCTTCAGAAAAAGGGATCAGTTTCTGCTTTCCAGTTTCCAATCCTTTCCTTAACAACCCACTCAATTGGGTAATTGCATTTTTAGCCTTTTTCGGATCTTCATCTATGAGAGCTCTAACTGAATTAAGAGAGTTAAAAAGAAAGTGTGGGTTTAACTGGCTTTTTAAATGATTGAGCTCAGATTCAATCTTGTAGGCCTCCCATTTCAAGCTCTGTTGATAGCTCCTGAAAAAATGAAACGAGAAATAGAAAAGAGACCAGCCCAGAAACAACATGCCATTGGCCAATACCTGGAGTATGAAATTTTGAAATGAAAAAACCTTGGCCCACTCCAACAATCCCAGTCCAACAGAGACCATCGAATTGAACGGGTATAAAAGCAAGGCAAAGGCAAGACAACAACTCAGGACTATGGAGATAAGCTTCCAAATGGGATATTGAAAGAAATCCTTACGGATTATTATTTCTCTAAACAGATGAGTAAGTCCTACGAAGAAAAGAACATAGATGAATGCATCTATGATAGCCCTGGCCTGAACACCTCCGCCCAGGTAGGTTATCACGACCGTCAGGCTCACCCAAAAGAGGATCACCCCGAGTTGAACCAGATAATAGGCCTTCTGCTTGTTCATCAATACTGAAAGAAGCAAGGATTAGCCCAACAAAGAAAGCTATTGGTTTAAGCGGAGCAAAATCATGTTAATGGGTAAAAAAAATCCCCTGGATCGCGAAAACCAGGGGATCAAACCAAGACACTAATCGTCTATTCCCTCAACCGAAGAAGCCCCCGATTTATGGGCATCCTTTTCCTTGGGTTTTCCTTTATATCTGATTGACGAAGCTCCACTTCCATGTGCCTCCACTTTATTGGTACAATTCACTCTTGCCGATGATGCACCACTTGCATGAACATTTACATTTTCAGCTTCAAAGTCATATCCTTTGAAAGAAGATGCCCCGCTTAAATCAACATTCAAATTGCTCGTAAATCCAGAGATTTTCATAGTCCCTGCTCCGGATACATCCGCTGAAAATCTCTTGGTCTTAGCTTCCATTTCAATCTTCCCTGCCCCAGATAATTCTACCGTAAAATCGTCAGACTCAACAACACCTTCAGCTCTAAGGTTACAAGCACCACTTACATCAAGATTTGTAAGTTCTACATAGGTTACCTCCAGACGCATCTTGGTGCTATTCTGAATATTGTAACCAGATTTGGTCCTGACTTTCAAAACATCACCTGATACCTTTGTTTCAATAAGATTAATGATATTGTCATCTGCCTCAACTAGCACGGAGTTAGAAGATCCCTTTTTAATTACTACATCGTAAGCACCCCCTACTCTCATTTCCTTGAATGAATCAAGTTTTCTTGTCTCGGATTTGACCTCCCCGGAACCCTTAACCTTGGTCTGAGCCTGGACCATCACTGCCGTGGTCAAAAAGGCCACCAGCAGGATAATTGATTTTGAATAGCTTTTCATGAACTTTTTTTTACAAAGACAAGAACCAAAAGAAAAGGTTGCAAAAAAAAGCCCCTTTCGGGGCAATTCTTTTTAAAAGAATGAATAACCAAATTTCAGACTAAATGCAGTAGCCGGTCTTAACCTGCTAAAGATCTGGTCTTGAGCGTTATAATTCTTATGGATCTGCTCCCTTAGGTCATCAAGTATATTATTCGCCTTGAAGCTAAGTGCTAATCTGTCATCCTGACCAAAACGATAGTTCGCTGTGAAATTCAAACTGTGAAAAGGAACAGCATATACATCCGTTCTGTTTGCAAATCCTACAAATACCAGAGTTTCTCCCTGAACATTGTAAAATATCCCTGCATCAAAATCCTGAGCGTCTGTTTGGTAGCCTAAACCTGCGTTTATTATATAGGGAGCTTGTCCAGCCATAGGTCTTGTATCCTTTACTTCCTCTCCTGCCCTTGCGCTAAGTTTTCTGGAATTAAATTCAGATTCAGACATTTTTATCTGACTTTGGTTGACTGTAACATTACCACTTAAGAAGATATTCCTTAAGGAAGCCGTGATCGGTTGAAGGCTTTGACGGAATTCAACCTCAGCTCCGATTACCGTTGCATTCCCTACATTCCTTGGCTGGAAGCTATTAGGGTCCTGAACAAACTGAACGATCTCGATTGGATTCTCAAATGTCTTGTAGAAAGCACTAATGGCAAAGGTCTGAGCTCTTTTTCCAAATACTTCCCACCTTAGGTCCAGGTTGTTAATATTGGTTGATCTAAGATTTCCATCCCAAACCAAATTGCCAGTTGAAGGATCAGAATCCTCAAATAGTCCGCCAATAAATGTTCTCCCGGTGATTGGATCCAGGATCTCAGCATAAGACATTTCCTTGAATGAAGGACGGGCTATGGTCCTTGAATAAGAAAACCTCAGGTTTTGTTTCTCAGTCAAGGCATAGATCATATTTACTGTGGGAAAAAGATTCATATCTTCCAAAACCTTGTCATTATTCAATACTCTCGTGCCGGTTTGATTTTGTCCGGTATATCTCTGGACGTACATCTCTCCTCTTAGCCCTACTATGGTTTTCAACCTTGAATTCAGATTGAATTCCTCAGACACATAAATCCCTACATTATTCACATTTGAATTGAACTTATTTGGGTTGGTCGGAATAAAGGTTGGGTTATGACGAACTCCATTAATATTGGAGTTGGAATAAAGGTTTGAATCAAGCAATAGCTCATTGGGGTCCCCATTGAATTTTGTGTTTCCAACAGAGAATTGAAAGCTCTGGATCTCATAATCCCTCTCCTTGAAGGTGTAAAGCCCACCAAATCTGAATTTAGCTTTACTTCCCAAAGCAAGATGCTCCCTAGTTACATCAACCTTTCCTGAAACATTGTATTCAAAGAGATTTCTCCAAATTCTTTCCGGAAGTCCTACCTCTGTTCCCACAGGATAATTAGGAACATCAGTTCTGAATCTCATGAATCTGATATCCGGATCCTTGATAATGGAAACGGTTGGAGCCACTTTCCAATCAATTGACCATCTTCCATCCTCATTGTGGTGTGATCCATTAATTAAGAGGTTGCTTAAACTCCTTTGTCCATATTCAAGATTGTATTGGTCCGCCGTAAAATTTGTACCAAGATCTGTTGATACAAAGTCAAATTCACCTGATTTGGATTCTCCGTTTTGAAGATGAAGGATGTTCGCCTTGTATTTCGATCTTCCCTTCTTGACCGTATATCCGAGCATCGCTCCCCAGAGAACGTTGTTTTCACCTAAATCACCTTTGGAAAGATTCAACGGAGTTAATTCGTAGATCTCAGGATTGGTTTGGTCTTTTCCATAAAGGTTAAATTCAGCATCCTGATAAAATTTGGTTTCATTTCTATACGTAAAGGAAAAATTATATCCAGTGGTCTTTCCTTTCTCTTCATCGGTTTTCTGATCCCCTATTGAAAAACCAAAATTGTAATCCATAAAACTTCTGGTGCGATCAGCTCCCATGGTTTTATTAAATCCTCTTAGATGAGATTGGTACTCCTGGTATTTTGGTCCTCCAGGACTTCCAGGGGTCCCCTGATCAGAAAGAGCATCCGGAAATTGAGGAATGTCAGTTCTCCTATCTGTTGGCATGCTTCTGGTTCCATCGTCAAATCCAAGGAAATCAGTTTTTCCACCTTCATAGTCCAAATACTGATCATTGAAATGCATTGCTGGGTTGTATCCGATCCCGAAGGAAGCTTTCATCGATTTTTCCAATGGAAAATCCTGGGTCTCAATATTTACCACCCCTCCCGTGAAATCGGCAGGAAGATTTGAGGTGAATGACTTGGAAACCATGATGTTCTCGATGACATTGGTGGGGAAAATATCCATCTGAATGGTATTTCTATCCGGATCAAGACCTGGGACATCCATTCCATTTAAGGTGGTCTTGGTATAGCGATCACCTAAACCTCGAACGTAGACATATTTACCACCCTGAACCGAAACACCTGTAACCCTTTTCATAGCTCCAGCAGCATCAGAATCTCCTATTTTCCGGAAGCTGGCGGCAGAGATACCATCCATTACATTGGCGGATCTCCTTTTCATGGTTTGGATGCCCTCTTCTGAAGATCTGATAACTTCAGCGGTTACTACCACCTCTTGAAGCTCCTGTACATCCTCGGCCATTCTTATTTGATCAAGAATAGTTACTTCTCCAGCCTTTACCTCAACCCCTGTGATTGTTATCGTAGTGAAGCTTACAAATTTTGCTTGGAGTTCATATGATCCCGGTTCAACCTGGATCTGAAAATTTCCATCGAAATCTGAAATGCCTCCAATAGTTGTTCCGGTTATAACAACAGTAACTCCATACATGGGTTCTCCCGTTGCCTCATCTATGGCTTTACCTCGAATGGTTCCTTTTTGGCCAAACGCAAGAAGGGAGCTGAAAACTCCCAAAAAAGTAAAGATTAAAAACCTGTTCATCCTCGTTATCAAAATCTTGGATGCAAAGCTAGGGTCGGTACCACCCTTGGATATTAATCCCTTGATTAACATATTGTTAATTTGTCTTCCACATTTATTAACATGCCCGGACACAAAGCCCGGGCATGAGTTAGTTCAATTTGACCTAAAAATTCGTCAGCTCACCGGCCTCAGAAGCCCAGGTCCATCCTGCAAAAGCTGATTTGTCAGCACCAACCGAAGCAGCGGATACAACTGTATTAGAAGCATCTAATGGTTTTGTAGTAAATACATCCAATACTGTTTCTCCATTATCCGTATCAGCCTTTTCAACAATGATCTCACCAATCGTAAGATTCCCTGCAGTAAGATGAGAGACGTTAAATTGAAGATCTGAAAGGTTGATTAGGCTATTAAGATAATTTTGGGCAACCCCGTTATTATCTAATTCAAAATCTGATGATTCAGAGCCATTCCAATGATAAATATTCGACAAATTTGCCTGGCAATTTGACCTTAAGTCTGCGTATTCACCACCATCAACCCCGCCATCGTTCCATAGTTTAAGGGAACCATTTGTAAGGGTATATGCTCCATTCCTTGATCCTTCGGGGCCATCCAACTCCATCATATGATCAGTCTCCGACCCAGCAATACCGATAAAGTTGTCGATAGTACCGGAATAAGCCTGGTCCATGTCGAACTGGTCATCGCCGACATTCCATACAAGGATGTTGCTGGCATCTACAGTTCCACCGAAACATTCGATTCCATCGTCCTGGTTTGCTACGATCTCAACATGAGAGATCTGAGTTCCCGTGCCTACACCACCAAGCGTAAGCCCGTTGATCTCGTTCCCTTCTCCAATGTTAGATCCGCCGTGACGGATAGAAACATATTTGAATATTCCTGAATTATCAGCTGCATCAGTTCCACCATATCTTCCGTTAGGATCTGAAGGTGGAATACCTTCAATCTGCTCGAAATCCGCGTTACTCTTTACAGAGATAGGAGCGTTACCAAGGATCAATACACCACCCCAAAGGCCATTTAGGTTTGCATCAAGGTTAGGCGAAGCAAAATCACCATTGGCAATGTCATCAGGTGAAATCTCGTCAGCTATTGAAGTGAAGATGATAGGCTCTGTTGCAGTTCCTTCAGCATTGATGGTTGCGCCTTGTGCAATAACCAAAGCAGCAGCATTAGCTCCGGATCCAGCTTCGCCTTTAATAATAGTTCCCGCTTCTATTGTTAGAGTAGCACCAGCTTCAACAGCGATCCTTTGAGTCAGGATAACCACCTTACTTTTGTTCCAGGTAGTGTTTGAAGTAATATTAGCTGTTATTCTCCTCTCGTTCGAGGGGTTTGTAACGGGGTCATCATCGTCATTACAACCTGTAAAAATCAGGGAAGAGCTCAGAAGCACACCACACAGTAGTAAATTGATCTTCTTCATGGAATTAATTTTTTCAAAAATTTATGTTGCAAAAATTCGGTTCTACCGTTAACTGTTGACATGAATATTGTTACGATTCTGTTATTAGATCTTTCTTGATTTTAGTTGCTGTTAATCTTGGATTAACCCAGTTAATCCTGACTTAACCTTGCGCTGGGATGGAGGCAAAAACTTGGATTTTTCTAGAAAAACTTTTCCCTTTTTGCCCCAATTCCATCCTGGCTAAAAACAAAGGATTAGAATGAGTTATTTTGAAACTACAAGACAGGCGTTTGAATCCAATTCCATTTATAGGCTACCTTCTTAGATCAATCCGCTTCTCCAATCTCATGTTATTGGCCTGTGGACAGATCCTGGTATTTTACTTTTTGATCTTCGAAGGGGAGGTCTATGATCCTGGCCGTGATCAATTCATGGCATTCCTCCTGATCGTTTTGGGGACAGGGTTGATCGCTTCAGGAGGCTACCTGATTAATGATTATCATGATATCAAAACCGATATTGTCAATAAACCCCATAAGGTTATCATAGGTGATAAGATCTCAAAAAAGATAAGCCTGATCATTTACTGGTCTTTTACTTTCCTTGGCTTACTATGTGGAATACTGATCTCACCAGCTGTGTTTATGGTCAATTCCCTTTCCGCGGTCTTGCTTTGGTATTATACCATAAGACTTAAAAAATTACCCCTGATAGGGAATCTTACCATTTCTTTCCTTTCCCTGGTTAGCATAGCCCTTCTGGGGCTGGTATTTCCAAAAAATCAGGATTTGGTTTTTTGGTATGGTGGCATAACCTTCCTGGTAATGCTTTTAAGGGAGATCATAAAGGACGTGGAGGATATTCCAGGAGATGAAAAGGAACAATACCAAACTCTTCCTTTGAAATACGGGGTCCGAGCCACCAAGAAGATAATCATTGCAGTAGGGCTGCTTTGTATCATTAGCCTTTTATCCTTTAGCTTTTATTTGGACGAGATTAATTTCTGGGTATTGTTTGGAGCAATCTCGATCATGATTCTTTACCTCCTTTTCAGACTTCAAAAAGCGGATACGAAATCTGAGTACAAAAGGCTTAGTTTTTATTCCAAATTGGTTTTGGCTTTTGGTATTTTGTCCATAATCCCGGTTGGATTATGAAAAAGGACAAGAGCTTCAGGTTAGCCATCTTCGCCTCCGGTTCAGGAAGCAATGCTGAGAACCTGATCAAGTACTTCCAAGAAAATCAAGCCGCCAAGGTTGTTTTGGTATTATGCAATAAGAAAGAGGCAGGTGTTCTGGAGAGGGCTGACAGATTAGGAGTTCCCAGCCAGGTGTTAAGCAAAACGGAATTCAACGATCCTGGCACCCTACTAGGAATCCTTGAAGAAAATCAGGTCGATAACATCATTCTTGCAGGCTTCCTTCTTTTGATCCCAGCCTTTTTGATCGAGCATTTTCCTGATAGGATCATAAACATTCACCCTGCTCTATTACCCAAATACGGAGGGAAGGGAATGTACGGATCCAATGTGCACAAGGCAGTGTTAGAAGCAGGGGAAGAAAAAAGCGGAATAACCATACATTTTGTCAATCAGGAATATGATAAAGGCGAAATAATTGCTCAATTTGAAACTCCAATAGAAAAGCATTGGAACCCGGAAGATCTTCAACAGAAAATCCATGAATTGGAGCATAAACATTTTCCGGAAGTTGTTGAAAGGGTCCTAAAAAATTCAGGCATTAATGAGTGAAAAGAAAATAAAGTCGGCTCTGATATCAGTCTTTCATAAAGATGGATTGGACCGAATAGTTGAACAGCTCCATTCAATGGGCGTAAAGTTCTATTCAACTGGAGGAACTCAAAGTTTCCTTGAATCAAAAGGATGTTCAGTGACACCAGTTGAAGAGCTGACAAACTACCCTTCAATTTTTGGTGGCAGAGTGAAAACACTCCACCCAGCCATATTTGGTGGAATTCTTTTCAGAAGAGAAAATCAGGACGACCAAAAACAAGCTGAGGAATTTAAGATCCCAGAGATCGACCTTGTAATTGTTGATCTGTATCCTTTCGAAGAAACAGTAAAAAATAGCACCCATGAATCTGACATAATTGAAAAGATCGACATAGGCGGGATCTCTTTGATCCGTGGGGCTGCCAAGAATTTTAAAGATGTATTGGTTGTTCCTTCAAAAGATGAGTACAAAGACCTTGAGGAGCTTCTTGAAAACCAAAAAGGAAATTCAACCCTTGAACAAAGGAAAAGATTTGCTTTTCGTGCATTTGCTGTTTCCTCTCATTACGACTCAAGGATATCCGATTATTTCAATCAGGAAATGCAGGAACCTCACTTAAGAGTAAGTGAGATGGAGTCAAAAACATTACGTTATGGAGAAAACCCTCATCAAAAAGGTGTCTTCTTTGGAGACCTAAATGAATTATTTGAACAGGTCCATGGAAAAGAGATTTCCTACAACAACCTGGTGGATATTGATGGAGCGGTAGGTCTTATTGAAGAATTTGATCAAACGGCTGTTTCGATCATTAAACACACCAATGCATGTGGAATGGCATTGGGTTCTTCAGCTCTGGAGGCATATGAAAGAGCATTGCAGGCAGATCCTGTATCGGCTTTTGGAGGAATAATCGCTTCAAATGCCGAAATAGACAAAGACTGCGCAGAAAAATTGAATGAGCTATTCTTTGAAGTGGTTATTGCTCCTTCTTATCAACCAGAGGCTTTGGAGATCTTAAAATCCAAGAAGAATCGCATTATCCTAATAAAAAAAGGAAGGATCCCCGGTTCCGGCATGGTAAAGACAGTTTTGAATGGAACGCTATGGCAAGAAAAGGATCTGAAATCGGAAAGCGAATCAGATCTTACAACAGTAACAAAGAGAGAACCCAGCCAACAAGAAAAGGAAGCAATGATCTTTGCAAACATCCTTGCAAAGCATACCAAATCAAACGTTATAGTCCTGGCTAAAGAAGGTCAACTATTGGCAAGTGGGGTTGGTCAAACCTCTCGAGTGGATGCAGCTAACCAGGCCATTGAAAAAGCAAGAAAATTTGGCTTTGATCTTCAAGGCTCAGTGATGGCCTCAGATGCCTTCTTTCCTTTTCCTGATTGTGTGGAAATTGCTCATAACGTCGGGATCACCGCGGTCATCCAACCCGGAGGTTCAATAAGGGATCAGGAATCCATTGATTTTTGTGATTCAAAAGGCATGGCAATGGTTACAACAGGGACAAGGCATTTCAAACATTGAACTATATTTGCGGCTTGCATTTTAGGGTTCCTTTCTTTTAAAGATTTATTGCCTTTATGGGTTTATTTGACTTTCTGACAAGTGATATTGCAATTGATCTGGGTACCGCCAATACTCTGATCATTCATAAGGAAAAAATTGTGGTTGATGAGCCATCAATTATTGCAATTGATAAGGTGAATGGAAAGGTTCTGGCAATCGGCCGTGAAGCCATGCAAATGCATGAAAAGACCCATGAAAACATCAAAACCATTCGCCCCCTTAAGGATGGAGTAATCGCGGATTTCGACGCAGCTGAAAAAATGATCCGTGGAATGATCAAAATGATTGACCAGGGAAACCGTTTATTCCGACCAAGTCATAGGATGGTGATTTGCATTCCTTCAGGTATCACCGAGGTGGAAAAAAGAGCGGTAAGAGATTCAGCAGAACATGCCAATGCGAAAGAGGTTTATATGATCCATGAACCCATTGCAGCTGCATTGGGGATCGGGATTGATATAGAGCAGCCTGTGGGCTCTATGGTCGTTGATATTGGAGGTGGGACAACGGAGATTGCCGTAATAGCCCTATCAGGAATTGTTTGTGATCAATCCATCAGGACGGCTGGTGATACTTTCAACAAGGACATTCTTGATTACATGCGAAGACAGCATAATCTCTTGATCGGAGAAAGATCGGCAGAGAAAGTGAAGATCGAAGTCGGGGCTGCCCTTACAGAATTGGACGATGATCCACCTGATTATGAGATCAGAGGTAGGGACTTAATGACCGGGATTCCAAAAGTGATCAAGGTTTCCTATTCGGAGATAGCTTTTGCACTTGATAAGAGCATTAGTAAGATCGAGGAATCGGTTTTAAAGGCCTTGGAGATCTCACCACCTGAACTTTCTGCTGATATCTACGACAACGGAATTCACCTTACTGGAGGTGGAGCCTTGCTAAGAGGTCTGGATAAAAGGCTCTCCATGAAAACCAAACTTCCGGTTCATATAGCAGATGACCCATTGAGGGCGGTGGTCAGGGGAACTGGTTTTTCACTTAACAGCCTGGACAGATACAAGGCAATATTGATGAGGTAAAAGGCCTATGAATAGACTGTTTCTATTTTTTGCCAGAAACAGGGTCTTCTTCACCTTTATTATTCTCGAATTTATTTCGGTCTGGTTGGTCCTGAATAAGAATGCCTACCAGCAAGCTGCATTTTACAAAGTTTCCGTTTCCTGGAGTTCGGAGATAGACGAATTCAGAAATTCAATCGTCTCTACCCTTCAACTAAAAGAAAAAAATGAAGAGCTTCTGGAAGAAAATGCCAGATTAAAAGAAGCCTTAAGAAATCTTAAGCCCAGCCAGGGATCAAGATCTGATCTTCCACCTGAAATTCTGAATCGGTATTATTTTATTCCAGCAACTGTGGTAAACCAGAGTACAGAGAGAATGAACAACTTCCTTACCCTCAATAAAGGCAGGAAGGATGGAGTCGTAGAAGGAATGGGAGTAATATCGAAAAAGGGAATCGTTGGCAAAGTGGTCAGCTCAAGTTCAAATTTTGCCTTGGCACAATCGATCTTAAACCCTGGATTCCTCGTTGCTTCAGAGATCAAAAGAACAGGTATCCAGGGCACAACAAATTGGGACGGGACCAATATATACCAGGCTAAAGTCCTTTATGTTCCTCGAAATCTGGATGTCAAAATAGGAGATACCGTGATAGCTTCCGGTTTCAACGCAGTATTCCCTGATGGAGCCCCAATTGGAATCGTGGAAACCGTTACCCAAAATGAGGGTGAGTCTTTTTTTGACATCGGAATAGTTATGTTTCACGATTTCAAAAAAACCGATATGGTTTATGTGGTTGGGGATCGATTGAAATCTGAAAAGGATACGCTTGAATTAATTACCAGGGATCTGTAATGAGAACTTCACCTTTTATATTGCTCCTAAGGTTCCTGATCATCTTGATAATTCAGGTGGTATTCTTTAAGAATGTAGCTCTGGGAGGACACGCCTCTTCTTTTATCTATCTCTGGTTTCTTTTATTGCTTCCCTTGGAAACAACGGCTGGAACGGGAATAGTAATTGGTTTTGTTTGTGGATTGATAATAGATTTTTTCTTTTCAGTGCCTGGAATTCATGCAGGAGCCTGTACCATATTCATGTTTGTCAGACCTTCCCTATTAAAAGTTATGACGCCTAGAGGAGGTTATGAAATGAGTCAATCCCCAACATTTTTTCATATGGGCTGGCCTTGGTTTTTAATCTATTCTTTCAGTTTGATCCTGGTCCACCATCTCACGGTGTTTTCCCTTGAGATCTTTTCAAAAGGATTCATAGGATTGATCCTGGTAAACTCCCTAACCAGTACCTTATTCACCTGGACGTCGGTTGCAATTATTATTCTTCTTAGCTCGTTCCCAAAAAGATGAACGACAACCGGAAGATATTCTTCTTCGCCCTGGTCCTTTTCACTGGCCTGGTATTCCTGGGAAGGTTATCCCTTCTACAGGTGTTTGATTCCACCTACCGAAGTGAAGCAGAAAATAATATCATTCAAAGAAATGTAGAGTTCCCCTTTAGAGGTCTCATATTAGACAGAGACGGAAGGATTGTTGCTGAAAACACTCCCTCCTTTACCCTTCAAGTGATACCAAAGCAGGTCAACTCCAAGCAGCAAGCCGGGATCATGGAATGGCTTTCGCTGGATCAGGAGGAATATGATTCGAGGATCAAAAAAGCCAAATCATTCTCCTGGTATAAACCTTCAAATTTTGTCAACCTACTACCTCAAAATGAGTTTGCAGCCCTTCAGGATTTTATTGTTGACTACGATGGATTCATTGTAAAACCAATCCTAAGAAGGTCATATCCTCATTCCAGTTTGTCTGGAGCATTGGGCTATGTGGCCGAGATCGACAAGGAAAGACTTGATAAACAAAAAAAACTGGGATATGAGCAAGGGGATATGGTCGGAATTAGCGGCTTAGAATTGCAATATGAAAATGATCTTTTCGGCAATAAGGGTGTCAGGTATGAAATGGTGAATGTAAAAGGAGAAGTTCAGGGATCCTTTAAAAGCAACCAATACGATTCAGCTGCTACCCCTGGAAAACAATTGCAGATCAGCGTAGACCTAGAACTCCAAAAATATGCAGAATACCTCATGGAAGGTAAGAGAGGAAGCGTTGTCGCTATTGAACCCTCCTCCGGTGAGATCCTTAGCTTTGTTTCTGCACCTTTTTATGACCCAAATTTACTGACAGGAAGGGACCTTGGTGATAATTTCAAACAGCTCACCCTAGATTCGGCAAAGCCGCTATTCAATCGACCTCTAATGGCTGCCTATCCTCCCGGATCAATATTTAAAATGGTTCAGGCTTTGGTCGCCTTACAATCGGGAGTGATCGTACCATCAACAAGAATTAAGTGTAATAGAAATATAATTGCTTGCCATGGTTCTCATACCTACGAGGATCTAAGGGGGGCGATCCAGTACAGCTGTAATCCATACTTTCGACAGGTTTACAGGCTCGTCCTCAATCAGAACAGATCGGAAAATACTTTTGAGGACACCCGCCTAGGATTTGAGGATTGGAGAGAAATGATGACCTCCTTTGGGCTTGGTTCACCCCTTGGAATAGACCTTCCCAATGAAAAAGGAGGAAATATTCCCTCAAGTAATTATTACGATAAGCTTTATGGAAGGAATAGCTGGAAATTTTCCACCATATATTCTTTGTCAATCGGTCAAGGCGAAATCCTGGTGGTTCCGATCCAAATGGCAAATCTAGCCAGCATAATTGCCAACAGAGGGAATTACTATCCTCCTCATTTTATTAAATCAATCGCCGGAAAACCAGAAGCCATACCGGAGACCTACCAAACTAAGAAATACACTATGGTTGATTCAAACCATTTTCAAGTGGTAGTGGATGCCATGGAAAAAGTGGTTGAATCGGGCACTGGATTCAGAGCGGCGGTTCCCGGGATTAAGGTTTGCGGAAAGACAGGAACGGCAGAAAATCCACATGGAGAAGACCATTCTGTGTTTATGGCTTTTGCTCCAAAGGATGACCCCAAGATCGCAATCTCTGTTTACGTGGAAAATTCAGGACAGGGTGCAAGAGCTGCTGCTGGAATAGCAGGCCTGGTAATGGAAAAATATCTCTTGGGAGAGATCCAAAGGACCTACCTGGAAGATTACATCAAAAAAGGAGAATTCATCTATTGAATAGAAGGGAGTCGATAGTGGAAAATCTGGACTGGTTGACGGTTTTCATCTACCTGGGCTTAGCCTTAGGAGGATGGTTAACGATCCATGCAGCAATATATGAGGCGGATAGTATTATGTCTCCTTTCGACCCTGGAATACGATCGGGCAAACAATTGATCTGGCTTTCTATTTCTCTTGTCCTTGCGATTCTGATTCTGGTCATGGATTATAAATTCTTCATGACATTTTCAGTTCCCCTTTACGTGCTTGGGATCCTTTTATTGGTATTAGTCCTGCTAACGGGCACGGAGGTTTCAGGATCCAAAAGTTGGTTTCAGGTAGCTGGAATAAGGATCCAGCCATCCGAATTGGCAAAATATGGAACCGCTTTGGTCATGGCTCTCACAATGAATCGCCTGAATTTTGATATCCGAAAACCCAAGTCCTTTCTGATGCTATGTGGCATAATTGGTCTTCCAGCGGTTCTTATTGTTCTTCAGGGAGATACGGGTTCAGCCCTGGTTTTCTCGGCTTTCTTCCTGGTTTTTTTCAGGGAAGGATTAAGCGGCATCTTCATTTTTCTTGGAATCGCGGCATTCGTTTTATTCCTGGGTACCCTTTTGCTTGGACTCAATACCATGCTTTTAATTGTAGCAGGGTTATTCCTATTGTTGCTGACCCTGGTATTTAGAAATAGAACCAGACTATTTGCCCTTATTGCGGGTTTTGTGGTGGCAGCAGGTATGATTTTCAGCGTGGATTTTGTTTACAAGAATGTATTAAAGCCACACCAACAAAATCGAATTGCTGTTTTCCTTAATCCAAATGCCGATCCGACCGGAGCGGGCTGGCAAGTTACGCAAAGTAAGATCGCTATAGGATCAGGAGGATTTTGGGGTAAAGGATATCTGAAAGGAACCCAAACAAAATTTGACTTCATTCCTGACCAAAGCACAGATAACATTTTTTGCACCATTGGTGAGGAACTTGGCTTTGTGGGTTCGGGATTATTGATAGTTGCCTTTTCGTTTCTCCTCTTTAGGATCATTGTAATTGCCGAAAGACAAAGAACAGTTTTTGGAAGGGTGTACGGCTATGCTGTTTTTTCCCTTATCCTATTTCATTATTCCATCAACGTAGGGATGACAATTGGACTTTTTCCAGTAGTCGGGATACCTCTTCCGTTTTTTAGTTATGGTGGTTCTGCTTTGATCTCTTTTTCCCTATTGCTTTTTACTCTCCTCAAGCTTGATGCCCATAGGATGCAGGTATTGGGTAGATCTTAAAAGCACTTTTCAAGAGCGGAGAAAAATCTTTTTCTTGCCTCCATGCCTTCCTTTCCCTCTAACTGAATATTATCGTCAGCATTAAACTTTTCCCTGGCTTGATGAAGGCTATCAGAATTCAATATCTTTTGAAGGAATTCCTCGAATTGAAACTTATTTCCACCAAAGAATGATTTTGAGAAATAGAGCTTCTCATTCAAGCCCAAGTTTCTGAGATCCATGGGGTCATATCCTTCCTCCTGATCATCTTCTGATTTGGTATTATTCCCTGCGAACTTTTCATGGAGGTTGGTTTCTTTTTCGAATTTTTCAAAGACCTTTCCCTGAACCGGTTCAGAAGCGGGCTGTTGCTCTTCTACCACCTCTTGAAAAACGGGCTCTTCGGCAGCAACTTCTTGCTCAACAAATTCCTGCTCCTCCGACTTTTCAATTTGAGATCTTTCAACCTGGAAGATCTTTTCAAGATCCAACTCTTTTATAGTTTCAAGTGGAACGATCCCACTTTGATCTTCTTCACCAAATTCAATTCCACTGAGAACATCCTCCACCTGTTTTCCCGCCTTTAATCCCCCTGTAAGAGTGTCTAATTCCGAAGAGTAAAAAACATGGTATTTCTTCTCCCTTTGAAAAGCTGCATTTCCTGAACCCCCATAGCTCTGAGAGAGATAGTGGTCAGGGAAAAAGAAAAATACCAGGGTTTGTTCAATTGCTTTTTCAAGGATCTCAGAGAGTTTGGATTTTGGGATCCGTATGTGAAATGAAAGCTTGTTGGCGAATTCCTTAAATGCAGAATTCACTTCAGGGTGTTCAAAATCAAAGTAAGGACTCTTACTCTGTTCCATTTGAACTTCCCATGACTTAAAAACTTCTTTTAGAATGAAACGATCAACCTGATCTAAACCGGAAAATCCTATGACCTGATTTCCGTTCAACGATTCTGAATTTAAATTTTTCTTTATGAGAATTTCCGCTACATCCCTGCAATAGCTTTTTAATTCGTTTGAGTTAATTTGAGTCTCCATATTTCTAGTTTTCACAACGAATAAAACCAGATTTTTGTATTGTTTTAAGGAAAGTTACGGAAAGAAAATATTAATCCTTTTCATAATCAACTTTTAGATTAAGGTATGTATAACGAACCCATTGTTCCCCTAAAAAACACTTCTTCTGATGCCATTCCCGGATGGTTTGAGATCATCGTTGGTCCTATGTTTTCAGGTAAGACTGAGGAACTGATCAGAAGGTTGAAAAGGGCAAAGATCGCAGGTCAGGAGATCTTAATAGTGAAGCCAAAGCTGGACGAAAGATACCACAGCTCCCATGTGGTATCACACGACGAAAACTTCCTTGTTTCAAAAGCCATTGACGGCCCTTCGGATATTATGGGATTAGTAAAGGACCAGGATGTAATAGCAATCGACGAAGTTCAGTTCTTTGATCCTGAGATATCTGAGATCATCCTTGAATTAACAAAAATGGGAAAGAGAGTTCTGGCCGCAGGCCTCGACAAGGATTACACCGGTAAGGCTTTTGAACCGGTTCCAAACCTAATGGCAGAAGCCGATTATGTTACAAAACTTCATGCAATTTGCGTGAAATGCGGGGCACCGGCGGCATTTTCGTACCGAAAGAACCCAGCTAAAGACCAATTCCTTCTAGGGGAAAAGGAAAATTATGAAGCAAGATGCCGATCCTGCTTTTTTGAAAGTAATTAAATCAATGCTTTTTCGTTTGGCTTTCATGAGGCTTCAGCTACTGCTTTTTTTAACCGCCCTTTTATGGTTTGAGACCTCCTTTGCCCAAAATGGAATGATCCCGGTAGGCACTTGGAGAACACATTACTCCTACTATAATTCCACAACCGTTGAATCAAACCTGAAATTCGTTTACTCGGGTTCATCGGATAGTTTCTTTCGTTTTGACCTGGAAAATTTTCAATCTGAAAGGCTGACTAAGGATGAGGGTTTTTCCGGTCTGGGATTGCAAACCATGAAATACCAGAAAGAAAGGAGCTTTCTTCTTTTGGGATATGACAACGGGCAATTAGATTATATTGAGGATGATAGGCTGGTCGGAAACATCCCGGATATAATCAATTCCCAATCGATTCTTGGTTCCAAGTCTATCAACTCCATTCACTATAATGGGGATTTTGCTTTTCTCTCCTGCGATTTTGGGGTAGTCAAGCTTGATATTGTACAAAAAGAAATACCAGAAGATTACAGAAACCTTGGAGGCGATACGGTGGGAAACAATCCCGCTACCTCTACAGTGATTTATGAAAGCCGTGACAGCATTTTTGTAGCAACCCAAAAAGGATTGATGGTTGCTCCATTCAGACCAGATGTTAACCTTCAGGATGGCACCAATTGGAAATTCTTTGAAAATGATTCAGGTGCAGTGATTACGGGTGTTGAGCAATTGGAATTATATGAAGATAGGCTTTATGCTTCCATAATTGATACTGGGGGCGTTTCTCTTCAATACTATGATGGTTCCTGGACCCGATTAAGATACTATCCAAACAACCGAGTGAAACAATTGACCGTGGAAGGAAACCAACTTGCTGTTGTGGTTGGTCCCCGAATTGAAATATGGAATAAGGATGGACTTGTGAGAGAGATCACTGATCCGGCCATACCCAACCCCCAGGCTTACACTCTTGATCCCAATGCAAAGGATTGGGTAGGAAGTTTCCAGCTTGGCTTGCAGTCAGATCTGGAGGGAGAGTACAGAAACTACTCGCCACCCGGTCCATTTTCAAACCTTGCTCAGCAAGCAAGATATACTGAGGACAAAATGGTCATTACCGGAGGATCCTATAATCCAGATAATTCTAAAGAGGGAAGCAGGTTCACGGGTTTCTACGAATTTGATAGAGGAGAATGGACGAATTTTCACCCTTTCAATGTCCCCAACACCGAACAGATCCCATTTCCTGTAAGAGATGTGGTCAGTTCCACCTACAACTCAATTACAGGGATGACCTACTATTGCTCGAATGGCTATGGTCTTATTTCGAGAGATAAAGAGGATAATTGGATCTTATTCAATGAAAAAAATAGCCCACTGGAAAACCAGGATCCAACCAATAACTATAGAGCCGTCAGGGTTTTGGATGCCGCCCCGGATTCTGAAGGTTACCTATGGCTTACAAACACCCTTGTTGGAAATGACCTGAACAAGTATCACCCAGATGAAGGTTGGCAGAGCTTTGAATTCTCGAGCTTTGAACCTTCTGATTTGCTGATCGATAATTCCGGTCAAAAATGGATCAGGGGACTACCCAATCGTGGTGGTGGAATTCTTGTTTTTGAAGAAGGGGTTGGATCAAAAAAACTCGGGACCAACTCAGGAAGCGGAAATCTCCCCAGCAATAGAGTGAATGCTATCGAAATGGACAAAAACGGAGATATCTGGGTAGGGACTGATGACGGGGTGGCCGTATTCTTCTCCCCAGAATCTATTCTAAGCCCAACCTCCAGTGATGCCATTACACCAATCTTTGAAAACAGGCCTTTATTAAGATTTGAAAAGGTTACTACCATCGCGGTAGATGGGGGCAATAGAAAATGGATAGGAACCCAAAATGGAGTCTGGTTATTCAACCCAGATGGGTCTGAGGTAATTGAGAACTTCAGAGCCAATAATTCCCCGCTCCCATCTGATAAGATCATTGACATAGGAATTCATCCGAAAAATGGAGAGGTCTTCTTTGTCACTGAAAATGGTCTGGTTTCGTATCGGGGTACTGCAACTGAGGGTTCATCAGAAACATCCTGTGTGGAGGTATTTCCCAATCCGGTTCCACCAAACTATTCAGGCATGATTACGATAACCTGCCTTCCTGAAAACTCTTTGATAAAGATCGTAGACCTCAATGGAAAGATCTTCTATGAGACTCGGGCAGCAGGAGGAACCGCAGCTTGGAATGGCAGAGATTACAACGGAAATAAACCGAAATCCGGAGTTTATACAATATTTGGATCTGATACTCAGGGCGAAGAAACCATCTTAGCCAAGATTGCAATCATCAATTGATGCTTTCCAAAACCTCTGGAATTGTTCTCGGCCATATTCCTTTCAAGGAAAATTCAATTATTGTAAGGATCTACACACTGGAATACGGATCCAGAGGTTTTATCCAGAGCTCTGCTAAAAGCAGCAAAAAGAGCAATAAGATGGCTTATTTCCTTCCATTAAGTCTTCTTGATCTCGTTGTATACCATAAGGAAAACAGGGACTTGGGTAGGATCTCTGAAATGAAATTCAGCCATTCATTTCAAAGGATTCCATTCGATACCACCCGATCGGCCATTGCCATGTTCCTTTCTGAGGTCCTTAGTCATGCCCTTAGGCAAGAACCCGGAAACAGGGAGAAATTCCATTTCATTTCAGCCTGTATAAAGGAGCTTGATTCCGAAGAGTGCCAGCTTAAAAACTTTCCCCTTTTTTTCCTGCTTCAGTTATCCCATTTGCTAGGCTTTGGACCCAGTTCTAAAGAGGATTTCACAGAATATCTACCAGCAAAAACGCTGGTAAAAGAAGAGAGGGTTGAGGAACTAATTAATGGGGATTTTGATTCGATTGAGTCCGGTTCAGAGCGAAAAGAGCTTCTGGATCTTCTTTTGGGTTTCTATAAGTTAAACCTTGAAAATTTCAATGAAATAAAATCCCTTCCTATTTTGCATGAGATACTAGCTTAAAAAGCTACCAAACAAGCTTTTTTATGGGAAATAATTGGGGAAACGAACTTTTTACGGAGATTCCTTCAGTAGACCTGGAAAAATTCAATTCAGGGAGTCCTTCAGAGAAGGAAGAATTCATTAAAAAATTAGGTGATTCCTTTACAGGGATAGGATTTGTTGCAGTCAAGAATCATGGTCTTGATCCGGAAACTCAGAATCAACTTTACAAAACCTGGCAAGACTTTTTTGCCTTGGACGATTCAACTAAACTGAAATACGAGGTTCCTAATCTTGCGGGGCAGCGAGGCTACACTTCCAAAGGTGTAGAGCATGCAAAAGGACGGAATGTAGGGGATCTAAAAGAATTCTTCCAGCTTGGGCAATTGAAGCAGGGGGAAGATTCCATTTTTTCAGAATATCCTGATAACCTTTGGCCTGAAGAGATCCAGGGGATAAAAGAGGTATCGGAAAAGGTCTACAGACAATTTGAAAGCTCGGGAAAACAACTTCTTAAAGCTATAGCCCTATACCTTGGCCTTGAAGAGAATTACTTTGAGCCAAAGGTTCAAAACGGGAACAGCATCTTAAGGGCTATCCATTACTTCCCTATCATGGATCCGGATTCAGTAGAACCCGATGCGGTTAGGGCAGCTGAACACGGCGACATTAATCTGATCACCTTATTAATGGGTGCAAGTGCTGAAGGCCTTCAGGTATTAAGGAAGGATGGAGAATGGATCCCAATAACTGCATTGGATGATCATATTGTGGTCAATGTTGGGGATATGCTTGAACGGCTTACTAATAAACGCCTTAGCTCAACCCTTCATAGGGTGGTAAATCCCCCAAGGGAGAAACTTCATCTCCCTAGATATTCAATGCCATTTTTTATGCACCCAAGATCAGAGATGGATCTAAGTTGTTTGCCTTCTTGCATTGATGAAGAGCATCCAAAATCATTTCCAGATACAACCGCAGGAGAATTTTTAGAGCAAAGGTTAAGAGAGATCGGTCTAAGAGATAATTAAAGCTCTTGCGAAAGACTCGAAATATTATTTTCCTAAAAGATGTTTTCCTCCTTTCCATTTCAGCGTTTGGAGGTCCTCAAGCTCATATTGGCCTTTTTCTTGATGTCCTGGTTAAAAAAAGAGGCTACCTAAGTGAAGAGGAGCTGATCGAACTCATTGCTCTTTGCCAGGTTCTTCCTGGTCCTACCTCAACTCAAACTTTGACTGCTATTGGTTACAAAAAAGGAGGAGCCAACCTGGCCTACCTGACCTTATTGGTTTGGGCCATACCTGCGATGGCCTTGATGACTTGTGCAGGTCTTTTTCTTTCCTATTTAGGAGAATTCGGCGGCAATCTGGATTTTGCCAAATTCATTATGCCTATGGCTGTAGGCTTCGTGGCTTATGCCGCTATCAAGATCAGCTCCAAAACCATTCAATCAAATTTGGGAGGAGCACTGCTAGTGCTGGCCGCTGTCATCTCCTATTTCATTCCCAATCCCTGGGTCTTCCCGATCCTCATCGTTTCCGGGGGTGTGATCACCGCTCTTAACTATAAAAGCCACCCAATTGAGGAAAAAGAAAAGTTGAATTTCAAGTGGGGAAACCTGGTTTTGTTTTTTGCTGTTGGTATTGCTGCCGCCTTGCTGGGAGCCTATACCAAGTCCCGCTTCGTCCTGATCTTCGAGAATTTCTATCGAAACGGAACCATCATTTTCGGGGGAGGTCAGGTATTGATCCCATACTTGCATACCGAATTTGTTGAATTCAAAAATTATCTCAGTTCTTCTGAGTTTCTAACAGGATGGGGTTTTGCCCAGGCTATTCCAGGACCTGTATTTTCATTTTCAGCATTCATTGGTTCATTATCCCTTCGAGAGTATGGAATTCCAGGAGAGGTGCTAGGAGCCTTCCTGGCCTGTGCCGGAATATTTCTACCCGGTACTTTCATGATCTTCTTTGCTACCGGGGTTTGGGAGCAGCTAAAAAAATACAGGATCATTCGGGCATCGCTGGAAGGAATAAATGCCGCTGCATCCGGAATGGTCATTGCGGCGGCAATTATTCTGTTCGACCAAATCCCTGTTACAGTCATTAATATTGGTTTGATCCTCCTGACCTACCTCCTTCTGGCATTTTCAAAGATCCCCTCCCCTTTCATCATTTTAGCGGGTGTTCTTTTGGGTCTGATCTTTTAATTCCAAAGGGGCATTACCTAGATTTGCAAAAAATTTCAGGCATGAAAAAATTGGTTTTGATCCGCCATGGGGAGAGTATTTGGAATAAAGAGAATCGCTTTACGGGCTGGAAGGATGTAGGACTCACCGACCTGGGAGTAAGCCAGGCAAAAGAAGCAGGAAAGATCCTCAAAGAAGAAGGCTTTCTTTTTGAAAAAGCTTACACATCTGTTCTTTTGAGAGCGATCAAGACGCTAAATCTTGCTTTGGAAGAAATGGACCAGTTATGGATCCCAATTGAAAAGACCTGGAGACTTAATGAAAGACATTATGGTGCACTTGAAGGATTGAATAAGTCCGAAACAGCGCAGAAATATGGTGAAGACCGGGTTTTGATCTGGAGAAGAAGTTTTAATACTCCTCCCCCCTCTCTTGAAAAAAATGACCCAAGATATCCTGGAAATGATGCAAGGTATGCGGGCCTCTCAGAAAGTGAATTACCTCTGACTGAAAGCCTGGAGATCACAATTGAAAGACTCATGCCTTTCATTAATGATGTCCTTATTCCAGATCTAAAGGCAGATAAAAAATTGATTATTTCAGCTCATGGAAACTCCTTAAGAGCCTTGATCAAATACTTTGATAAAAAGACTCCCGAGGAGATCCTAAAAGTAAATGTGCCTACAGGTGTTCCTCTTGTTTATGAATTTGATGATGAGCTTAATGTATTGGGAAGCAAATACCTGGGCGACCAGGAAGCAATTGCAAATGCAATGAACAAGGTGGCTCATCAGGGAAAAGCTTGATGAAAAGGATCCTTTATTTCTTTCTTTCTATCTCCCTTTTTGCCTGTGAGAGTCCGGAAAATCTTAGCAGCCAAGATGAGTTCTTTTCCATGGACTCCCTTAAATCTGTGCTGAGTAAGAATTTAGAAGGGCGGTTTTTGAAAAAGATCCTTACCAAGGATGAAGAAAGTCAAAACCAGGAAATCACTGATCCTGATTGGGAAAAGGAACTGGAAATCCTGTCTGAATTTGATCTGGACAAAAGTGCCTATTCAGGCGAGTATGAAATCACAAATCAAGAGCGAAATCAGACCTTTATTTTGAAGGAAGAGAATCAAAACCTTAAGGTAAAATCTCAGAGTATTTCCAATAATCCTAATGGGGAAGTCCTGATAAAATCAATTCGGATTGATGATAACCCATTATTTTCATCGTCGGTGGAAATGAGTTTGCTAATGTCAAATGGAACCTTAGAAGCCCTTAATCTGGATTTCAAAAAGGAAATTATTTTTCTTGGCTCTGAGAGCTATCAGCTACAATTGATTCCGATGAACTGATTGGAACCAAGAGGAGAAAAAAAGGAATTAAGCTCAGCAAATACTTCTCCCAGACCTGATAAGAAAGAGGCATGATCAAAAGAAAACAAAGGATTGATAGTGCCAGCACTTCTTTAATGCAATTCCCTGACTTAAATGCCGAAAACACCAAATCTGAGACCCAGACTAAACCAAGTCCACTGGAGACCATCAGAATAAAATAGCTCAGGGGTTTTCCAAAAACTGCCAAAAGCCCTTTATGGACAAAGCCTACTGTCTCCAATCCAATCTGTTCCTGGGCTGCAATTGAAGACTCAACAGGAAAAACTAAAAACCAAATAACCCCAAGCCCTAAGAAGATCAGCTGTCTCCATTTTAATTGAAATCTGAAAAGGATCAATAAAGGCCACAGGTACAGGAATATCATCGAAAAATAGGTGCTGAGATAATGAAGATGATATCCTGAATCTGCTTCCGGTTGCCACTTCTCAAGTCCACTAGGGGGTGCAAGCCCATTCCATATTGTTACAAGGGCCAAATATGGGAGCAATGCGATAACCAACAGAAACGCCTTTTTCAGCTCCTCTGTTTCTTTTGACCTATAATACTCCCAAAGAAATTGGAGGCCCGCTGCCAAACCCATAAATACCAGATATTGTCGGGTCAGGATCCCAAGAGCCAATCCAATAAATAACATCCACTGGTTGCCCAGATAGATTCCAAACAGAAATACCATCAAGAAAAATAAGGCAAGGATATCGGTGTAAATCAGGAATGAAGAACCAAGGAAATAGGGATTTATAATGATCAAAAGAAGTAGCCAGTTTTTCCAATCCTTGATGACCGGAACCAGGGAAAACAAAAAGAAAAGACCCGCAAGAAATGTCATTGACAATAAGAAACTCAGAACTCTTAGTGAAGGCAAACTCATCCCAAAGATTCCTCCCCAACCAGCATATAAATAATAAAAGAAGGGTGGAGTAACTTCTGGATAATCCAGGATTACCTCAGTAAAGGACTCTTCCGAATAATCCTTAATAACCTCATAAAAATGCCCTTCATCATGATAGGTAGGTCTTTGAAAGAAATCCGAAAATAGTAGCCCTATGGCAAGGAACAAGACCAATAAAAAGAGGCTGAAAATCCGATTGGAACCTAAAGAAGTGATTAGTTCTTTTATTTCTTTCAATGCTGTGGGGCCAATGTCCCAATAATACTAATTTTAGCTCTCCACTATATTTTTTGAGATGGCCGAACCCAAAAACAAGCTTTTCCTCCTTGATGCCATGGCCTTGATCTTCAGGGCACATTTCGCCTTTTCCAAAAACCCTAGGATCAATTCCAAAGGACAAAATACCGGGGCTGCATTTGGTTTCACCAATTCTTTACTGGACATCATCCTAAACCAAAAGCCCAGTCATTTAGGGGTGGCCATCGATATGAAAGGGCCCACTTTCAGACACGAGGAGTTCCCTGAGTACAAAGCAAATCGGGACGAACCACCGGAAGAACTGGAATTCAATATCCCTTATGTAATCAAGATTGTTGAAGCCTTCAACATTCCTCTTTTTGGAGTTCAAGGATATGAAGCAGATGATTTGATCGGTACCCTCGCCTGGAAAGCCCCTGAAGATTTTGATGTGTACATGATGACCCCGGATAAGGATTATAGCCAGCTGGTCAAGGATCATGTTTTCCTCTATAAACCAGCTTTTATGGGTAAGGGTGTTGACATCCTGGGACCTAAGGAGGTTCTGGAAAAATGGCAGATAAAAAGAATAGACCAGGTTGTGGATATGCTTGGACTTCAAGGAGACTCCGTTGACAATATTCCCGGGATTCCAGGGGTTGGGGAAAAAACCGCCCAAAAACTTCTTGCAGAATACGACACCGTTGAAAATATCATAGCCCATGGGGATGAGATCAAAGGAAAACTTGGAGAAAAGATCAGGGATAATGCTGAGCTAGGGATCCTTTCAAAAAAACTTGCCAGAATCGATACGGAATCTCCGGTTGAGTTCAATGCCGATGAGTTGAAGATGGCGGAGCCTGATAAAGAAAAACTAAAAGCTCTCTTTGAGGAGTTGGAGTTCAGAACCATAGCCAGAAGAGTATTTGGAGGAGATTCCGGCCAGGCTACTCCCTCAAAAACCAGTGCCAGTGCCAAAAAAGAAGACTCTCAATTGGGTATGTTCGATCAGGCAAAAGAGAGTACGGAGGAAGCCGCCGAGGCCGAACCAACAGGTCTTGACTCTATCAATACCATTACCCATGATTATCGGGCGATGACCTCGGAAAAGGAAATCAAGGAATTAGCCAAATACCTGGACCTGCAAAAGGAATTCGCCTTTGACACGGAAACTACCTCCATCAATCCTTCTGAAGCAGAATTGGTCGGCATCTCGTTCTCATATTATGAAAAGGAGGCTTACTACATTCCCATTCCTGAAGACCGAAAAGAAGCATTAAAGATCCTGGAGCCCTTAAAAAAGGTTTTGGAAAAGGAAGGCATTTTAAAGATCGGCCAGAATATAAAATATGATATCCTGGTGCTTCGGAATTACAATATCCATGTGAAGGGTCCTTTATTCGACACCATGTTGGCTCATTATCTCATCAACCCCGAAGGCAGGCATAATATGGATCTCTTATCTGAGAAGTTCCTTAATTATCAACCGGTTTCAATTGAAACACTAATTGGTAAAAAAGGAAGTAAGCAAAGTAGCATGCGAGATGTTCCTCTCAAGGAGATAAAAGAATATGCATCCGAAGATGCTGACATTACACTAAAGCTTAAAAGAGCCCTGGACCCTCTTTTGGGAGACGATAAGATCCGGAAGCTTTTAGAAGAAGTGGAAGTTCCTCTGGTTGATGTCCTGGCCGAAATGGAAGATACAGGTGTTGTAATCGATACCGATGCTTTGAAGGAAATGAGCAAGGATCTGGAATCCGAAGCAAGATCACTTCAGAAGAAGATCCACGATGCTGCCGGAGAAGAATTCAATATCAATTCCCCCAGGCAGATGGGTGAGGTCCTCTTTGATAAAATGAAGATCCTCAAGGACCCAAAGAAGACCAAAACAGGTCAGTATGCCACAGGTGAGGAAATATTGTCCCGATTGGAAGGAGAGCATGAAATCGTTAGGGATATTTTGAACTTTCGGGAGGTACAAAAACTAAAATCCACTTATGTGGATGCTTTACCGGACCTGATCTCAACGAGAGATGGAAGGATCCATACATCATACAATCAAACCGTGGCTGCAACAGGCCGATTGAGTTCCATCAATCCCAACCTCCAGAATATTCCGATCCGGACTCAAAAAGGAAGGGAGATCAGAAAAGCTTTTATCCCCTCCTCCAACAACAACCTGATCTTCTCTGCCGATTATTCTCAAATCGAATTAAGGATCATGGCAGACTTTTCAGGAGACGAGACCATGATCAAATCTTTTGAGGAAGGTCTGGACATCCACTCCATTACCGCAAGCAAGATCAACCATGTAGGCCTCGATGATGTAACAGATGATATGAGAAGAAAAGCCAAGGTGGCCAACTTTGGGATCATCTATGGCATTTCTGCTTTTGGTCTTTCCCAAAGGCTTAATATTCCAAGAAAGGAAGCCGGTGCCTTGATCGAAGAGTATTTCAAGCAGTTTCCTAAGATCAAGCAATACATGGATGACATCATTGCCACGGCCCGTGATAATGAATATGTAGAAACCATCCTTGGAAGGAGAAGAACTCTAAGAGAGATCAATTCAAGAAATCAAACTCAAAGAGGTTTTGCGGAACGTAATGCAATCAATGCCCCCATCCAGGGAAGCGCAGCCGATCTGATCAAAGTAGCTATGATCAATATTCATGATTGGATGAAGAAAGAAAAACTTAAGTCAAAGATGATCCTTCAGGTCCATGATGAATTGGTATTTGATATGGACAAGAAGGAAGAATCAGTTCTTGTTCCAAAGGTGGTTGAGCTAATGTCTGGAGCGATGAAATTAAAAGTGCCTTTGGAGGTAGGAACAGGAACCGGGAAGAATTGGCTTGAGGCGCACTAATTGGAAATTACCTCGGCCCTAAAACCACCACAAATTCACCTTTTGGCTCTTTCTTTCTGAAATGACCCAATAATACAGACGTAGTTCCCCCAACCGTTTCTCCAAACTTCTTGCTGAGTTCCCTTGAAATAGAAATGGGCCTTTCCTCCACTCCCAGGTCGATCAATTGCTCAAGCAGCTTGATGATCCTATAAGGAGATTCATACAAAACCACGGTTCTCTTTTCTTCCAGAATCTCCATGATCTTGCTTTGTCTTCCTTTTTTCTGTGGAAGAAATCCCTCAAAGACAAATGAATTTATGGGGAACCCGGACTCCACAAGGGCTGGGACAAAAGCAGTAGGTCCCGGAAGGCAATCGACCTTTATTCCTTTTTCCTTGCAAGCTCGCACCAACAAAAATCCAGGATCGGAAATTGCCGGCGTGCCTGCATCGGATATGAAGGCTATTTCAGCCCCCCCCTCCAATTCTTTGATGACTGAATCCAGGCGTTTATGCTCATTATGAGCATGGAAACTTGATAAAGGGGTTTCTATTCCAAAATGATTCCAGAGTTTTCCTGATACCCTGGTGTCTTCTGCATAAACTTTTTCACAGTTCCTTAAGACCTCTATACTTCTGGGGCTCATATCCCCAAGATTTCCGATCGGTGTTGGAACCAGGTAAAGCAAGCTTAGATCTTTGAAAGTATGCTTTTCATGCTGACCTTGTCCTCGATGTAATCCCGGATCTTATCAATGGAGATCCTTTCTTGTGCCATGCTATCTCTTTCCCGGATAGTGACAGAATCATCCTCAAGGCTATCATGATCAACAGTAACACAATAAGGAGTCCCGATCAGGTCCTGACGGGTATATCTTTTTCCTATAGCGGCTTGCTCTTCATAGACAACAGAAAAATCCTGCTGCAGATCGCTTTGGATCTTCCTTCCCAATTCCGGAAGTCCATCCTTTTTAACCAATGGGAATATGGCCAACTTGTTAGGAGCAAGAGCGGGATGGAATCTCAAGTAGGTCCTTTTCTTAACATTATCCCCATCCTGGATCTCTTCTTCTTTATAGGCAGAACTCAAAAGCATCAGGAAAAGTCGGTCAAGACCGGCAGAAGTCTCCACCACATAGGGAATATAACTCTGGTTGGTTTCAGGATCATGGTAAGAGATCTTCTTCCGTGAAAACTCCTGGTGATTCTTAAGATCAAAATCCGTTCGGCTATGAATTCCCTCGATCTCCTTGAATCCAAATGGAAATTTGAATTCTATATCCGAAGCTGCATTTGCATAGTGTGCCAACTTCTCATGCTTATGGAATCGAAGATTATCCTCCCCTATTCCTAAAGCCTTATGCCAGGCCATTCTTTTCTTCATCCATTCCTCATACCATTCCATCTCGGTACCAGGCCTGACAAAAAATTGCATTTCCATTTGTTCAAATTCCCTCATCCGGAAAATGAACTGACGAGCAACGATCTCATTTCTGAAAGCTTTTCCGATCTGGGCGATCCCAAATGGAACTTTCTTCCTTCCCGATTTTTGAACATTCAGGTAATTGACAAAAATACCCTGGGCGGTCTCTGGCCTTAAATAGATGACATCGGAAGCATCTGACACGGATCCGATCTTGGTGGAAAACATGAGGTTGAATTGTCGTACCTCTGTCCAATTTGCACTGCCAGATACTGGGCAAACAATATTTTCTTCGAGGATCAGGTTCCTGACCCCATCAAGATCTTCTGCTTCTAATAGTTGACCAGCTTTTTCAAGCAATGCTTTGCCTTTATCCGGATCTCCGTTGTTCTCATATTGGGCAGCTTTTTCTTCCAGCAGCACATCCGCACGATACCTTTTCTTGGAATCTTTATTGTCGATCATTGGATCGTTGAAGCTATCCACATGACCCGAGGCCTTCCAAATGGTAGGATGCATGAAAATAGCTGAGTCAACACCTACTACATTTTCATTCATCTGAACCATGGATTTCCACCATAGCTCCTTAATGCTATTCCTTAATTCAACCCCATTCTGACCATAATCATATACTGCCTGAAGGCCATCATAGATCTCCGAAGACTGAAAAACGAACCCATACTCTTTAGCATGAGAAACGATATTTTTCATGACCTCATTTTCCTGAGGTTTGTTTGCTTTTCCTGCCATGGCCGCAAAGATAGTTTTCACAATTTAGGCTTCATCATCTACAGCTCTTAAATTGGTCTTATGTCATCTCATTATTTTGTAAAAGATGGTCAGGAATACAGTTTATTGATCCTGGGAATTCCCGAAAATCAATATTGGGAAGAGTATTTGGGATGGCAACCAAATGTATATGCGGTAGAAAAAGTCCTGGATCACTTATCTAAAGAAAATATTCCCGTTGATTTTCTTTTTACTAAAGAGGATCTCTCAAATTTTGAATTTGAGATCCTAACACATTGTAAAAGGATAAATGGCCTGGAAGGCAATAACAACCTTGAAGTAATGATCCAGGAGATAAAGAACAATTCAATTCTGATCTTGAATGATTCAGAATCCATTATTGATCTTTTAGATCCCAAAAGGTTGATGGAAAAAGATTTGGAGTTCATTTGCTCGCAGGCCCGTTACCTCAGGATAAAAAAAGACCTAAAAAAATTCCTGCCTAAGGGCTGGGTTTTGGAATTCAATAGAGAAGATATAAAGTTTGAGGGGGCTCTTGAAGAGATATCAAAGGGTCAATATAAGGTCCTCGAGGAAGGTGTTTTTGAGTTTTTTCCAAAGCAGGCAAGCTGGCTTGGTATTCAATTAGGATCTAACCGCTGAAAGCATCCTGTATTTCCCGAAAATATCTTTCTTGACCTCAAGACTTTTCCATTCCCCTTCTAAAAAAAGGGATCTTGTTTCTTCCCAATAGCCTTCATTCAATTCAAAAAAGAGGCTTCCCCCTGAGTTCAATGATAAAAGCGAATACTCAATGATCTTTCTATAGAAGATCAAAGGGTCAGTTCCCTCTGGAAAAAGAGCTAAACGAGGTTCATGGTCCAAAACGTTCTGTCTCATTTCATTTTTTTCCTCTTGACTAACATAAGGGGGATTGCTAACTATTAGATCAAACTTCCCAAGGTCAGAAGGATCTTGAAGAATATCATCTTGAAAAAACTCAACGGGAAGACCAAGCACTGCAGCATTTTCCTCTGCGATCTCAAGTGCCTTTTTAGAAATGTCCATTCCCAGAACTTGCCAATCTGGCCTACTCTTTTTCAAAGCAAGAGGAATGCAGCCACTTCCCGTTCCGATATCAAGAACACGCTTTTTTTGTTCAATATTCTTTTCCAGGAGCCAATCCACCAATTCCTCAGTCTCAGGTCTGGGAATCAAAACGGAAGGGTCTACCTTCAACTCAAGTCCCAGAAAGGTCGATTTCCCCAAAACGTATTGTAGAGGTTCTCCAGACTCCAGTCTGTACATCCCCTTTTTAAATCCTTCCCAATGTTTTTGATCTGATTCTTTTTCGAGATCTGATATAACAAGATTCCTTTCAATTTCCAGAAACTGCTCCATCATTTGAAATGCGATCTCCCTTTTCTCCTGCTTTTCATAAAAATCAGGTAGTCGATCCATTGCATTGGAGAATATTTTTTTTGGTTCCAGCTTCATTTTTGCCCAAAATTGAAAAAAATATAAGGTTTGAATCCGGAATCCTATATGGCCCGTTGCCTTGAATTGGCAAGAATGGGATCAGAATTGGCCCACCCAAATCCTCTCGTAGGTTCGGTCGTCGTAAAAGACGATCGAATTATTGGCGAAGGTTGGCATCGAGAATATGGAGAAGAACACGCAGAGGTTAATGCGATCAATTCTGTTAATGATCACAAGGATCTAGAAGAAGCTACTTTGTACGTTAATCTGGAACCCTGTTCACATCTAGGAAAAACACCTCCCTGCTCGGATCTAATAATTGAAAAGAAGATCCCAAAAGTTGTAGTAGGAACAAAAGACCCAAACCCGTTGGTAGGTGGAAAAGGCTTGGAAAGATTAAAAAATGCCGGGATCGATGTAAGGCTGGGAGTAAAAGAAAAGGAAAGTAAGGAGTTAAACAGGATTTTCTTTACCCCATACGAAAAAGACCGTCCTTATATTATTCTTAAATGGGCTCAATCAAAAAATGGTTTCCTTTCAGGTCAAAGAAAAGAACCAATTCGGTTTACAGATCCATTGTCAGATCGATGGGTTCATAAATTAAGAGCTCAAAGCGATGGAATACTGGTTGGAGCCGAAACAGTAAGAACCGATGATCCAAAACTAACTACCAGATTGTGGCCAGGCCCCTCTCCTAAAGCTTTGGTTTTAAACAAAACTTCCGGCTTACACGAAACAAACAATCTGAATGAGCCTATTGAATTAAGTCTTAACCAGAAGCAAGTAAAGAAAGGAGCTCTTAACTTTTCAGATCCAAAAAAAGGCCTAGGAGAACTGGCTCAAAAAGGAGTTTCGTCAATTATGGTTGAAGGGGGAAAAAAGACCCTGAATCTATTTATTGATCTTGGAATTTGGGATGAAGCTCTTATTTTCACATCTGAAAAGGAAATTAATGGGATTGTTCAGGCTCCAAAATTGGAGTTTGAACCTCAGAAAAGACTTTATGTAAGGAATACTGAACTTTTACTAATTACAAATAAGCTTCCAAATTGAAATCATTGTATATTTGGCGCCTGTTTTCAAAAAATTCTATAATGAAAAGATTTACTCACTACTTATCTTCTCTACTGGTGATAGCTGCTTTTGGACTATACTCTTGCTCCAATAGCGATGATAACCCATCCACAACCACCATCAACTACGAGAACAATGTACCCGATGGAACTCTCAAAGTTAACTACAGCGTCCAAGTCGTTCCTGGAAACCTAGGCGATGAAGGAAGGGCTGCGGGCATTCTTGGTGCTACTGTTCAGCTTACTCAAAACAATGAGGTAGTTACAGCGGTAACCGACCAATCCGGTATTGCTAACTTTCCTGATATGTGGAATGGAACGGTAACTGGTACGGTTTTCTCTCCTGCCACTTCCGATTACATCACCATGAACTTTACCGCAAACATTGATGCAGGTGAGGTAAATACTGATGTTGAACAGATCAGGTATTCTTCAAGCACCGTTACCATTTTCGAAAGAAATTCAGGTGTTCAAGGAAGGATTTGGGCAGATTATCAAGGACTTCTTCCTCCGGGTGTTGATCCTCCAAACTTGTCTACTGGAGAATTCACAAGGAGAACCAAAGTATTTGTGGTTTATGAATTGGGAGATGATTACCCTATGGGCAATGGAAATGGTGCTCTGACCAATGTTAACATGGAGATCAATACCATTTGGCAGGAATCAAATGCTTTAGGCCAGATCAATATGCAAGATTTACTTCCTGGAACTGTTAACGGAATGTTGTCGGCAAGGTTCTTCATGGAAGATGTTGCTGAGCCAGATCCAACCCCGGGGAGAGAAGACAGGATCATTCTTTACAATATTCAGCCAATCAATAACTCAGAAGGAATTGAGTTAAATCTATGGCCAGGCTCTACCTACCAGTTAGGTGATATGCAAGCCTTCCCAAAAACTCAGTAATTTATTCGAGTTCTAACAAACCCCAAGGTTATCTTTTAACTTTGGGGTTTTTTTATGGCTGAAGATTTTACGATTAGCGGATCGGATTCCAGGGATATCCAATACAAATCTTTAATACCACAGATCAAAGCTCTTGTAGAAGGAGAGCCTAATCTGATTGCTAATCTATCCAACATTGCTGCCGCTCTTAAGGAAGAGTTTGGGTTTCTATGGGTGGGCTTCTATCTCAAAGGAGAATCCGATCTCGTTTTAGGGCCATTCCAGGGTCCGGTGGCTTGCACCAGAATAGGAATAGGTAAAGGAGTGTGTGGGAAATCCTTTGAATCCGGAATCACCTTGATTGTCGATAATGTACACGAGTTCCCTGGACATATTGCCTGTAGCCCTCTGTCAAATTCTGAGATCGTTATTCCGGTTAAAGACAAGGAAGGCAATTCCAGAATGGTCCTTGATATCGACTCAGATCAATTGAATAATTTCTCTGAACTTGACAAGAAATATCTTGAAGAAATAGGGAAAGTGGTAAGCAGCCTACTTTAACCTGGCTATAGGGGTAACCCCTCCCTTTGTATTTTCATTTAGTCCAACCAGGACATCAGTACCAATGGGAAGAAAAACATCCACCCTGGAACCAAACTTTATAAAGCCAAATTCCTCACCCTGAATCCTTGACTCCCCTTCCTTTACATAGCACTTGATTCTTCTTGCTGCTGCTCCAGCTATTTGCCTGCATAGGATCTGAATTCCATTTTCCTTTTCGAAGACCACTGTCGTCCGCTCATTTTCAGTACTGGACTTTGGATGCCAGGCAACCAAGTATTTGCCCTTATGGTAGCGATAGTATTTAATGGTAGCATCAACCGGGCTTCGGTTTACATGAACGTTTAATGGGGACATGAAAATGGAGACCTGGATGCGCTCCGAGTTTAAAAACTCTTCTTCCTTGGTATTCTCAATAACCACCACCTTTCCATCGGCTGGTGCTATCACCAGATCATCCCCTTTCGTGATCTTTCGGGAAGGATTCCTAAAAAATTGAAGGAAGAAAAGAAAAAGAATTGCGGATACTCCAATAATTGAAAAGCCTAACCAATCTGGCAAAGAAAGAAATCGATCAATAGCGATATTCAAGACCAACAAAAGGGCCAAAAGAAGCACTAAGAACGATCTGCCTTCTTTGTGGATCATTAGAAATTCCCCCTTAGCTTGAAGGTATCGGCAACTTTTTTGATTGCAACAATGTAGGCTGCAATTCGCAATGACACCTTGTGCTCAATTGACTTGTGATAAACCCTATCAAAAGCTTCCTTCATGATCCGGTCGGATCTTCTTTGTACTCTTTCGGCGGACCATTTATACCCCAAGCGATTTTGTACCCACTCAAAATATGAAACTGTTACTCCTCCGGCATTTGCCATAATATCGGGCACTACCCAAATTCCTTTTTCATGAATGATTGAGTCTGCATTCGCGGCAGTTGGGCCATTTGCTCCTTCTACAATCATTTTGGCTTTTATATTATTTGCGTTCTGCTCAGTGATGACATCCTCCATTGCAGCAGGTACGAGAACATCCACCTCAGATTCAATTAGCTCTTCATTGCTGATCATCTCTGCCCCTTCGTATCCTTCAAGGGTATGGTTTCTGGCTTCTTTGAATCTTATTGCATCCAGGACATCTATCCCATTCTCATTCCAATAGGCCCCTGATATATCACTAATTCCCTTAACCTTTACGCCTCTTTCCGAAAGGAGTAGGGCAGCATTAGCCCCCACATTACCAAAGCCTTGAATGGAGGCTGTGGCCTTAGTTGGGACCATTTTCAATTTCTCCATGGCTGCTAGGGCTGAAACCATAACTCCACGACCTGTGGCTGCGACCCTTCCAAGTGAACCACCCAAAACCAAAGGCTTTCCAGTGACAACGGCATTAACTGTCATCCCCTGCCCTCTGGAATATTGGTCCATCATCCAGGCCATCTCTCTTGGGCCCGTTCCCATATCTGGAGCAGGAATGTCCCGATCAGGGCCAAAGACATCAATCATTGCGCTGGTATAAGCTCTTACCAGCCTTTCCACCTCACCACTAGACATTTCCCTGGGGTTGCAATTCACGCCCCCCTTTGCTCCGCCATAGGGAATATCCACTACGGCGCATTTCCAGGTCATCCATGCAGCAAGGGCCTTGACTTCATCAATATTGACATTAGGGTCAAAACGAACTCCGCCCTTTGAAGGTCCCAGGATGTTTGAGTGGACCACACGGTGCCCCTCAAACACCCTCAAAGAGCCATCATCCATGGTGATCGGAAGATGAACACTTACCTGTTTGGCCGGGCTTTTTAATACGTTATATAATTCCTGGTCCAGACCTAGCTTTTCAGCCGCAACTGAAAATCTGGACATCATTGACTCGAATGGATTCTCCTGGTCTTTAATGGGAGCGGGTTCGATGTATGCCATTCCTTATTGAAAAATAAAATGCCAAAATTAGGTAGACTAGCTGATTGAATCTTAAATCAGCTCGATAAAAATTGCAATAAATGGTGCGGATAGTAGCAGGCCGTCAAAACGATCCAGAAACCCCCCATGACCAGGGAGTCCTGAGCCAGAATCTTTAATCTGCAGGCTTCTTTTAAATAGTGATTCAACAAGGTCACCGTAACTACCCATTACCACAAGAATTCCCGCAAGGAACATCCATTGCCAAAAAATCAGATCCTGAAAATAAATGGAAAGGACCCATGCCATGGCTAAGGCCAAAGCCGCACCTCCAAAGAATCCCTCCCAGGTTTTCTTCGGACTAACTCTTTCAAAAAGCTTTCGGTTGCCTAGGGTCTTACCGGCAAAATATGCACCCGTATCACTAGCCCAGAGGAGGAGGAAGATCCCAGCCATTAGGAAGGGTCGGTATTCACCCCCATTAAAAGAAGTCCAGACCAGTAGGCTAAAGGGAAGTGCTACATAAACGATCCCCAAAAAAGTATAGGCTATGTTGGTAAAGGGCTTTAATTCCTTCTGATACAACTTGATGATAAAGACCAGGGAAATGAATGGGAACAGAACGAGAAAGTAATGGGGCTCCACATATTCCAATCTTATCAGATAAGTGAATAAAACGATCAAGCTTCCGATCAAGGTACCATAGGTCTTTAGAGGGAATTTGCCATCAACACCCGCCAATAAATAGAATTCGCGCTGGATATAAATCGTAAGAAAAATGGTCAACAACAGAAAACCCAGGGGGTGGTAAAAGGTAAGGAACAAGATACCCGCTGAACCCAGGATCCCCACCAATAATCTCTGTTGAAGGTTTGAGAGCTTATTCAAACTTAACCTCCTTTTCAATGCACTGGATAGCCTTCAGGACCAAATCCTGAGGAACATAAACTTCAAAAGTTCCAAAATGGTAGTTGCTATCTTTCTTATTAACGATCACGGCGTTGATCTCAAACTCTTCAAGTTTTGCCACAACGATCTCCGCCCTGTGGCGGACTGTAGTCTTATATGCCACTTGCCAATCCTTCATCCGGTTCTTTCAATTCAAGAAGAGTAGCCTTTCGCATCCAGATCATAAGAATAACCCCAAGTATAACAGAAAGCAAGGCTATCAGTGGGGATATTTCCACATCTTCGTTCATATCAACTTCTGTAAGCCCGAATTGATAGGCCCCTGCCATTAGAAGAGTGATGAAATTATTAAGAAAATGGCCCAAAACAGGCAGCCATATATTTCGTGTCCAAAGGAATATCAAACCAAAAATCACCCCAAGAAGGAACCTTGGGAAAAAACCGGAAAACTGCATATGAAATGCCGCAAATATGAAAGAGCAGATTAACACTCCTAACATTGAATTCTTAGAAAGCTTTACCAGGTAAGGCTGAAGGACCCCTCTAAAGACAAACTCCTCTCCAATTGCAGGCAAAACCGCCATCACAATTATGGCAAGGAAAAATTCTCCATAACTATCAAAATCAACAAAGAAACCAGCGATATCATCATACCTGCTGTCAATGGATTCCATACTTTCAGCGAGTCCCCTTAATGAATCAGGCCAATTCTCTGGTTGGAACAATTCTATAAAAGATGCTGAAAAGGGCATAAATACAACTACTATCAAGGCCATGCCCAAATAAACCTGAAGTGAATTCTTTGAAGGCTTCCGAATTTCATCCCAAAGTGGAAGGTCAAAATATTTCAGAAAATAATATGGGGCTATTACGAATGTTATCAGGGCAATAAGACCTTGCATTCCGAGAAGAAGGCTTCTAAACTCGGGATTCTCAGCAGGGCTGTTCATCAGAGAAATAAGCTTTTCCAACTCAAAATCTGTAAATGGAAGCGCGATAGCCACTCCCAGAAAGTTTCCAATGAACATGGAACCGATCAGGAAGGCGACAAAAACCAAGATCTTTGATAAAGTTCCGCGTGGATATAAGGGATTACCTTCCATATAGAACGATAAAGAAGTAAATTTGCGGCAAAATAAAGGATTTGGTCCGTATTGGTAACATAGAGCTGGGGGACTTCCCATTATTACTTGCGCCCATGGAGGATGTAAGTGATCCGCCTTTCAGAGCGGTATGCAAGGAGGCTGGAGCTGACATGATGTATACTGAGTTCATTTCTTCTGAGGGACTAATTAGAGACGCTGCAAAAAGCGTCCAGAAACTCGACATTTTCGAATACGAAAGGCCAATTGGGATTCAGATTTTCGGTGACAAGATCGATTCAATGAGGGAAGCCGCCATGGTAGCTGAACAAGCAGGCCCAGACCTTATAGATATCAATTACGGATGTCCGGTAAAAAAAGTGGCTTGCAAGGGAGCCGGAGCTGGAATTCTCCTTGACCTTCCGAAAATGCAAAAAATGACCGAGGAGATCATCAAGAATTGCAACCTTCCGGTAACTGTTAAAACCCGATTGGGCTGGGACGACAAAACCTTGAACATCAGAGATTCTGCCATGCGCCTACAGGATGCCGGTATCAAGGCATTGACTATTCATGGAAGAACCCGAAAGCAAATGTATAAGGGTGTAGCTGACTGGAGTCATATTGCTGATGTTAAAAATGATCCTAGAATCAATATTCCGATTTTTGGAAACGGTGATATTGATTCACCAGAGAAAGCACTTGAGTATAAAAACGAATACGGAGTCGATGGGATAATGATCGGAAGGGCATCAATCGGTAACCCTTGGATCTTTGATCAGATAAAGACATACCTAAGAGAAGGTAAAATTATTCCAGGTCCTTCCATAGAAGAAAGAGTTAGGGTTTGTCTTAAGCATTTCGATTTTTCAATTGAATGGAAAGGCCCAAGACTCGGAGTTCTTGAAATGAGAAGGCATTATAGTCAATACTTTCGAGGAATTCCGAATTTCAAACCCATCAGAACGCAATTGGTCGAATCGCTGGACCCCAATGAAATAAGAGATATTCTTAACAGCATAGAATTCTCTAAACTGGAGGAGCTGGCTCTTGGCTAAGGATCAGGGCCAACAAATTGGATTTCAAGCCTGGTTCTTATTGGTGCTCCTCGCAATTATCTGGGGGTCTTCCTTCATTATGATTAAGTATGGCTTGAATCACTTTAGCCCTGCGCAGGTATCGGCAATCAGAATATTTGCTGCGGCCCTGGTTTTAAGCCCAATCTCGATTCCAAATCTCAAAATGATAAAAAAGGAACAGTGGCTTCCCCTGGTGAGCATTGGGGCTCTTGGGAGTTTGATCCCTGCCTTCCTTTTTGCTTCAGCTCAATCGGAGATCCCAAGTTCAATGGCTGGAATACTGAATGGACTTACCCCAGTATTTGCTCTCTTGGTAGGTGGGTTCTTCTTTAATCAGGGATTTCAAAGAAATAGGATCTGGGGGATCCTCATTGGGTTGATCGGCTGTGGATTACTGATCTTTATGAGAAGCGATGGACAACTTGGAGGATTCAATGTTTACGCTCTATTGGTTGTTCTGGCTACTATTTGCTACGGAACCAGCGTCAATATTGTAAACCACTTTTTTAAGGATCTTCCTTCAAAAGTGACCTCATCAGTCAGCCTTTTAACCGTAGGCCCGGTTGGACTTTTTCTATGTTTTTACCTTGGAGTACCTGAGATCCTGATCGAGAATCCAGAATCCTATTCATCTCTTTGGGCCATATTATTCCTTGGGGTCCTTTCTACAGCCTTGGCATTGGTGATGTTTTATCGCCTACTCAAGATGTCAAATCCAATTTTTGGGAGTTCGGTGACCTACCTGATCCCAATTGTAGCTCTCATTTGGGGAATTGCAGATGGAGAAGGATTGTATTTGATCTACATCCTTTCTATGGCTATGATCCTTTTAGGAGTTTACTTCATCAGTAAGAAGTGATCAATTGAGATCTGATTCGGCCTCGATTCTATAAATGGGATAGCGATTGAGTTCGGGTTCTCTGTAAGGGCTTTTGTTGAACAAGAAATAATATTGAGCGAATTGACTTTTCGCAAAATCAGGTTCTTCTTTTTTCCGCTTTTTAAATTCCTTTCTTAATTCAGGGTTCTTTTCCAAAAGAGATGAGGCATAATCATCAAAAACATAAGTACTGAACCACTCATGACCCTGCAGAACGCCATCAAAGAAATTCCATCGGAAGTATGAGTCGTGGGCCTTGGGCTCAAGCGTTTCGATGATAAATCTTATTCCTTCCTGATCTGTCCTTACCAGAAAATCCCTGGGTCCAGACTTATACTCAAAATCTTCATAGTCTATATCAAAGCTTTGATGAATGTAATGACCACCATTCAACCTCCTGGAGCTTTCAAGATCCTTGATGCTCATCGATTTGGTCTGAAATTTTTTATCCGGCCCTAGATTCTCAACCATGATCTTATTCGCCTTTAACTTTTGAACTATATTTTCATAGGCATATGGAATGATATAAGCGTAGGGTTTTTTTACTGAGTCAAGGACATTGAAATTTTTCCAAACATCTATTTCCTCAGTATAGGGCTTCTCTCTGTCAAATGTCCAAATGGTGTCCGCAGTAACAGAACTGATCTTCGGAACCCTCTCATATCCTTTAAATTTTTGTTTTTGCTTTCTGTTCTCATCTAGTTTCCAGCGAATCGGGAGATACTCATTTTGACTATAATGGCTTAGAGCCTCTTCTCTTTTTTCTTTAAGGTCATCAGCATATTTCAATGCCATAGTTCCAAAATCAAGAAGAAACTCAAACGTTGAGTAAACTCTATCCTTATAGGGTTTGAGCATATGATTTTCCAACATAAAGCCAATGGTATGGTGTAAAGCAGCGAATCCAGTACTATACCGTGGGCTATCAAAAAAGAAAGAATAGCCATCCTTTGGATCCGCATTAAAAACATTTACATAAGGAGTCATTTCGTACCCGGCCTTCTTCATTTTCGAAAAAAGATAGGGCTCCAACTTCTCTGTTAGAAGCTCCGATTGACCCTTACTCAGTTTGTCCGCAGTAGTACTCAGAAGAGTATTGGTGTAAGAGTAATCAGCTCCATTACTGACATGTATATCAAGAAATAACTCAGGTTTCCAATCATTAAATGCCTTTTGGAACAACAAAGTATTTCTGGAATCAGCCTTAATGAAATCTCTGTTTAGATCAAGATTCTTTGCATTGCCCCTTGATCCAAGATTCTCCGGTCCACTTTGATTGGCTCTCCTGAATGGAGCTTGATTCTTTGCTCCACCTACGTTGTATACAGGGATCACCAAAAAGATCAGGTCTTTGAATTCTTTGCGCTCCGCTTGAGCTTTCAGGATCACATCGAAGTACATCATACTCGCATCGATGCCATCGGACTCTCCACTATGGATTCCGTTCATGATCATGACAACGGTCTTCTTCCTTCTGGAAGGATGTCTTGCGTCAAATACCATGTCCTGCGAGACCAAAAAAAGATGTAAGGGGTCTCCCGCGTCGCTTGGTCCTAAAGAGATCAGCTTGGCCTGATCATAAGTCTCATCAAGGGTTTTATAATGATATATGATCTCCTCATAAGTTGCTGTCCTGATTCCTCCGGATTTTTCAAAAGGGGTTTTAAACTTGGTTTCAAAATACATCTGAGCATTTAAGCTCTGGGAAAGGATGATCAGGCTAAAAATTTTAAAAGGGGAAGGAAATGATGCAATGTTCATTGGTTAGGTGTCATTTGTTTAGAACTTTGAACTCAATTTATAAGATTATTCGGTGAGAGTCGCATTCTGCATCAATACATCCTGGAACATTTTCAATTTCAGAAAGATATTGATCGATCATTTTCTTGAAAAAGGCTATGACGTGCATTGCATAGCACCCCGGGATGATTTTTCTTTCAAATTGATCGAAATGGGTTGCCATTTTCACCCCGTTAAGTTAGAGGCAAAGGGTTCTAATCCGATCAAGGATCTTCTTTTTGGTTGGCGACTGAGTAAGATCTTAAAGAAAGAAAAGATCGATGTTCTTCTTAGTTATACCATCAAGCCAAATGTTTATTCCGGGCTGTTTTATCCTACTCACAAGGTTCCCATTATTGCCAACATTTCAGGATTGGGAACAACATTTATCAGGAAGAATCTAAGCTCCCTTGCTGCTCAAAAATTATATAAAAGGTCAACCAGGAATTTTTCAACGACCTTCTTCCAAAACCAGGAAGACCTGGAACTTTTTGAAGACCTGGGTCTAATCAAAAATGGTCAAGGAACCAGGATCAAGGGGTCCGGGATAGACCTGGATAAGTTCAAGCCCAAAGAAAGATCCTCAGATGGTCCATTTACCTTTTTGATGCCTTCAAGAATTATTTATGACAAGGGAATAAGGGAATACTTTGAGGCCGCAAGTCTGTTAAAAGAAAAAAACTCCAGATTTTTACTAGCAGGAAAAATAGAAGATGAATCCAGTTTGGGGCCTAAGGAAAAGGAACTTGATGGACTCGCTATTAAGTCTGGCGTGGAATATTTGGGCTTCTACGAAGACCCAAAGCAGGCGTACTCCATGGCTGATTGCATCGTTCTTCCTAGCTACAGGGAAGGGCTTCCGAAGAGTTTGCTAGAAGGAGCAGCAATGGAATTGCCCCTAATTACTACCGATGTGCCAGGTTGTCGGGATGTGGTAAAAAACGGCGTAAATGGTTTCCTTTGCAGCCCAATGGATGGCAGAGACCTAGCAGAAAAAATGACAGAACTCATGAACTTAACCAAGGAGAATATCTATCAAATGGGAAAAGAGGGAAGGTCATTGGTTGCCAGGGAGTTTTCAAAAGAGTTGGTAATAAAAAAATATGATCAGGCGATTCAAAGCTTAAACAGCAATGGAAATTAAGGAGGGCAAGCTAAAAGGTATCATTGAGATTCAACCAAGAATTTTCCCGGATAATCGAGGAAGATTTTTCGAGGGATGGAATCAGAATCGATTTGAAGAAATGGGACTTAACCTGAATTTCGTTCAGGATAATCATTCCTTCTCCCATAAAGGAGTGCTCCGAGGCCTTCATTTTCAAAATCCTCCTCATGAGCAAGGAAAGCTGGTTTTTGTGCCAAGGGGAAAAGTGTTGGACGTGGCAGTGGATATCAGATTGAACTCACCAAGCTATGGGAAGTATGAAAAGTTCTTATTGGATGGTGAAAAAGGGAACATGGTGTTTATCCCCGCGGGATTTGCCCATGGTTTTCTTGCCATTGAAGACAGTAACTTATCTTATAAATGCACTAATTTCTATAACCAGGGATCAGAAGCCGGTATCTTCTGGAATGACTCTCAAATAGGGATTGACTGGGGAATATCAGATCCTATGATCTCAGAAAAAGATGCGATTCTGCCCGTTTTTGCTGAATTTAACAGCTTATTTCAATGAAAGTAAACCTGACACCATACTTTCTTCCCTTATTGCTATGTTTTGCATGGTCCTGTAAGACTTACAGGTCAAATATTATGTTGCAGGTGGAGGACTTCCAGAATGATCCAGCCGTTGCAGAAGAAATGCAAAAAGCTGAAAAGAACTATGTTCTAAAGATCAATGATAAAATAACGCTGGTTGTGGAAACTAACGGTGGAGAAGCTTTGATCGATCCGAACCTTCAAATGCAAAGAGAACTCAGCGGGAACATAAATCAGAACCAACAAACCAGGGAACCCATTGAATATCTTATCGACATTGACGGTAAAGCCAACCTACCCATGGTTGGGAGAGTAAAACTTGAAGGCTATACCTTGCGCGAAGTAGATTCGCTTCTGTCTATTCAATATTTGCAGTTCTACGAAAAGCCATTCGTAAAAACGGGAATTTCAAATAGAAGAGTTTCCGTTTTTGTTGGACAAACCGCCAAAGTAGTACCATTAAACAACGAATCGATGACGGTTTTGGAGGTTCTTGCCCTTGCCGGTGGATTGAACGATGACACAAAGGTTTCAGACATCAGGTTAATTCGAGGACCGTTAGACAACCCCTATGTGGAAGTAATGGATCTAAGTACGGTTCAGGGAATGCAAATGGCAAGTGGGCTGGTAAAGGCTAATGATATTATTTACATTGAACCTGTTAGAAGAGTTGCAAACGAAGCCATCCGTGATGTAGCCCCGATCTTGTCCTTTGCAACAAGCTTGTTAGCAATAACCCTAGTAATAATAAATCTATGATTTCCCCCAAAGGAGAACATAATGATATTCCAAGCTCCTTTGGTGGCGGACAAATGATGGGAGATTTTGACTTTCCCAAGCTTTGGCAACTTACCCGAAAAAGCTGGCTTTTCATATTGGTCTTCTTTTTAATTGGAGTGCTTGGATCCTGGGCATTTCTGCGCTATGCAGTTCCCATGTTTGAATCGGCCTCCATTTTAAAGCTGGACATAAAAAGGGATTCCGGAATCCTTGGTCTGGAAACAAATTCGAGAGCTCAGGGAAGTTCTCATAGCTTGAGTGGAGAAATTGAATTGATAAAATCTGACCTGATTCACAACCTGGTAATAGACAGTCTTCCCGAATTGCTTATCTCTTATTATGCTAAAGGAAAGATCAAGGATGAAGAGAAGTATTTGAATTCCCCGTTTAAGGTGGAAGTATCAAATCTTAGGTCCCCACCAATGGATGTTCCTATTTATATCCAAATTATTGACAGCAAGAACTTTGAATTAGAGCTGGAAATGGATGGGGCCAGAACGGAACAAACTTTTGAGTTTGGAAAATGGATCAAGGGGGATAACGCCGATTTCAAGGTCAGTATAAAGGACATTAACCTGGATGAATTCAATTCTGAAGGATACTACTTCATTCTAAATAGTAGAAACGCGCTCCTTTCCTATCTAAAGAATAACCTGCTTGTCGAAACCCTTAATCCCAATGCAAATACCATCAAAATTTCTTTCCGCGATCCGAATAGATTCAAAGCAAGGGCAATCGTAAATACTATTAATGCTGTTTACCTAAGTGAGACCCTGGCATTAAAGAATAAAGCCTCTTCACAAACCATTAACTTCCTCAATCTCCAACTTACCAGGACTGACAGTCTACTTAGTAATTCCGAACAGGAGATCGAGTCATTTATCAGAGAACACAAAACCACTGACATCCTTCAGGAGGTTGACCAGATCTCTATTGAGATAGAAGAATTGAATGAGGAAATTGAGAAAAGTAGAATGGAACTTAAGTGGATCCAGAACTTCGAAAAGAAGCTTGCCAATATCGATTCCCTGGATAACTACATAGAATTCGGCATTTTTCCTTCTGATGCCCTGAGAAGGGCTGCTGATGAGCTAAGTACTATCTACCACGATTTTCAGAAAATTAAGTATTCATCAAAGGAGACTACTCTTGCCTACCAATCAAAACAGGAACAATACAACTCTGCTGTCGACAGGCTCCACTTATTGTTAGAAGAACAGAAAGACCGGATTCTTGATAAAATGGCTTATGAGCAGAAAAGAGCTAGGCAACTGGAAAAGGAATTAGAATCTCTACCTGAAAGAAGGACAGAATACAACCGACTAAAAAGGTACTACGACCTTAATGAGAAATTTTATCTTCTCTTGATGGATAAAAAAGCTGAATACGGGATTTCTGAGGCTGGAACCGTTCCCGAATTTCAGGTTCTTTCTCCTGCAAACTTTCCGGGTTTCCCAATTAGCCCAAATGTTGGATTGGCCTACTTATCAGGAATCGGGGGAGCTTTTGCCCTTAGCCTAATATTCGTTTTCATCCGATTTGTTACGCACAACACCTTTGAAACAGTTGATGAGCTTGAAAACCTTGTTAAAACACCTATTCTGGGGATTGTTCCTAAGAAGAAAAGACTTGGAAACGGCCATTCTCAACTTATTATCCATGAGAATCCAAAATCGGTGATTTCCGAAGCCTTTAGAACGATTAGGACCAACCTTGATTTTATCTCTCCCAATGGACAAACCAAACTGCTTTCGGTTTCTTCCACGGTCTCCGGGGAAGGAAAAACCTTTGTAGCTGTTAATCTTGGAGGGATCATTTCCCTTTCCAATAAAAAGGTAGTGATCCTGGACCTTGATATGAGAAAGCCTAAGGTCCATCACGCTTTCGGTGGTACCAATGAAAAGGGAATGAGCAATATTCTCATTGGAAGAAACAGCTTCCAGGATTGCTTAAAAACAACTGATCTTGAGAATCTTTTTTATATCCCTTCAGGTCCTATTCCCCCAAATCCATCAGAGCTTATCCTTCTCGATTCCTTTCAACAATTATTACAGAATCTGAAAGAGGAATTTGACCTGATCATAATGGACTCACCCCCTGTAGGCTTGGTTACTGATGGGGTCCTTTTGATGAAAAAATCGGACATCCCTTTGTATGTGGTAAGGGCTCAATTCACAAAGAAGAGTTTCCATAGAGTGATTGAAAACCTAACCAATCAGAACCAAATCAAAAACCTGTCTGTGATCTTCAATGGCCAGCCATCCGGATCTGGATCGAAGTATGGGTATGGTTACGGTTATGGTGCGGGATACTATGAAGAGGCAAATCAAAAAGTATCCCTGAAAAGTTTCCTTGGGCTCTAATATGTTTGGGCTTTTCAAAAAAAAGATCTCCCCTGCAGGGTTTCTTTCGAACTTAAAAACAGATCTGCATAGTCATTTGATCCCAGGGATCGATGATGGGGTAAAAACCCTGGAGGAATCAACACAAATAGCAATGGGATTTCAAGACCTTGGATATCAAAGGATCATAACCACCCCACATATTTATCCTGGTGTATACAACAACAACACTGAAAATATCCTTTCGGGACTCGAACTTGTTAAGGAAGCATACAAAAAAAATGGACTCGACATTGAAATTCAGGCTGCTGCTGAATACTATGTGGATGAGATCTTCCTGAATCAAATAAAGGAGGGCAAGCCACTTTTGACCTTTGGAAAAAACCTCATCCTTATTGAAACCGGTTTTATGGAACCCAGCCTTGCTTTCGATGAGGTTGTTTTCCTATTAAAAAGTCAGGGTTTGAATCCGGTTTTCGCGCATCCTGAAAGGTATGTTTACATTCATAAAAACCCTGCAATTGCAGAAAGCTATCTTGAAAAAGGAATGATATTCCAGCTCAATTTCCTTTCTCTTTCGGGTTATTATGCAGATAAGGTCAGGGATACAGCCTTAGACTTCCTAAAAAAGGGTTACTATGGCCTTATTGGATCTGATTGCCATAAACCGAATCAATTTGAAGCTTTGACCAAGCCCTTGCCTTCGAAAACTATGGACCTTCTTGAAAATTCTTTCTTTTCAAATTCAGGAATAAGTGAATAAGATTTTCTTGACTGGAGCCACCGGACTTGTAGGATCCCAACTCTGTAAGGCACTTTTGGAAAATGGAAAAAGGGTAAGAGCCCTGAAAAGAAAGACAAGTTCTATTCCTTATATCCTAGAAGGAATCCAAGATCTTGAATGGGTGGATGGAGACATTTTGGACCCATTGGGACTTGAGGATCATCTTTCAGATTGTCAGGTGATTGTTCATTCAGCTGCCATGGTATCCTTCAGAAAAAAGGACAAACCCGACATGATGGAAGCCAATGTTAACGGAACAAGAATCCTGGTTGACCTGGCAATTGAAAGGAAGTTAGATTATTTCCTACAAATTAGCTCGGTAGCTGCAATTGGCAGGCCTCAACATGCGCTATTGATAGATGAGAAAACCGATTGGGAAGAAAGCTCCTATACTTCGAACTATGCAAGGTCAAAATTCCTTGCAGAAAAGGAAGTTTGGCGAGGAATATCGGAAGGTTTGGTTGCGGATATGGTAAATCCATCTGTGGTATTGGGCCCCGGATCAATGGAAAGATCCAGTGGAAAGATCATTGGATACGTAGAAAAGGAAAAGAAATTTTTAACAGATGGATCTATCAATGTAGTTGACGTCAGGGATGTTTGCGACGCTGCAATAAAACTTTTGCAGTCCAAAAAAGGGGGTGAAAGATTCATTCTTAGTGGGCACCATCTGAAATACCAGGAGTTCTTTGGAAGCCTTGCCAAGGCTATGAAGAAAAAAGCACCTTCAATTAAAGTTTCCAAGGGAATTCTTAGACTGGCCAAATGGCCTGAGAATTTTTTGTCATTCTTATTGTCCAAAGACCCCCTCTTGACTAAAGAAATGATCAATAATTCCTTTTCTTCGCACAAATTTTCTTCGGAGAAGTTCAAACAACAGTATGATTTTGAATATCGTCCACTTGAGGATACATTATCATGGATCGCGAAGGAAATGAAGCAAATTAATGTGGATAACTTGACAAAAGCCTGAACTTTCCAGGTCGGGATATTGGTTATTTTGGGAACAAGACCCCTCAAGCATGCACTTTGAAGAACCCGAAAATAGCAAGGATCAGAAATTGATTGTAGATCTCTACGAGAGAGAGCTAAGGAGCGATAACGTTCCCTTCTTTGATGTCACAGACTTTGAATCAATTATTTCTTATTACCAGGGATTAGGTAAGCTAAAAAAAGCTCTCAAAGCCGGTCAGTTAGGATTGGAGCAACATCCATTTTCACTTGACCTCATGCTTTTGAATGCACAAATGATGGTTAGCGCAGGTGATCACCAGGGATCTTTCGACCTTCTTGAAAAAGCAGAAGGCATGTACCCGAATGACCCAGACCTTCTTTTTGTCTTTGGTGCCGTTTGTTTGCAAAGCCAACATCTAAAAAGAGCGAAGTCTTTTTTCGATAGACTCATAGATCTTACCGATGAAATGGATGAGACCCTTTTCAACATCGGCTTTTCCTACCAGATAAACGGTTTTGGAGAAGAAGCTATTGCTTATTATCAGAAAGCCCTTGTTGAAAATCCTGAGCATGAAGATGCTCTCGATGAACTCCTCTATAATCTTGAAGTTAATGGTCAATTGGAATCAGGAGTAGAGTTCTTTGAAAAATTCATTGAGGACAATCCTTATTTCGGACCCGCTTGGTTCAATATTGGTCTTGTTTATAAGAGAACTGATCAGCCATTAAAAGCAAAACAGGCATTTGAATATGCTTATCAGATCGACAAAGAAAATACGGAAGCCTTGTTTCAACTTGGCGAAGTCCAAATGGGCCTTGGTCAATTTGATCCTGCCCTAAAGAGCTTTAGCCAGGTATTAAAAAAGGAAGAAGGAGATTATGACCTTTTCATGAATCTGGGGCATTGCGAATTGCAAAAGTTGAGTTTCAACAAGGCTGTAACCTATTATAAGAAGGCCCTGGAGATGGACCAGGGTCAGGGAGATCCCTGGTTCTTCATTGGAAAGATCATGGAGGCCCAGGAAAAATGGCTGGAATCTGCTCATTTCTTTAGAAAAGCCACTCAAATAGAACCCGAAAAGGATCATTTCTGGGCTCATTTGGGTAGCGCAGAAAATAATCTTGGAAATTATAACTCAGCGCAGGATTCTTACGAGCAAGCTCTACTTTTAAATCCCGATGATGCTGATAATTACCTGAACTTCGGCAGTTTTTACAACGAGCAAGGTCTGTTCAAGGAAGCTGCCGAGGTATTAAAGAAAGGAACCTGGGAACTTCCTGAAGATGCTCGTCTCTATTACGAGTTAGTAGCAGCTCAGTTAAAAGCTGGAGAGCCTAAAGAAGCTTTAATGCATTTGGAAAGTGCCCTTGCATTGGATTATGACAAACATGAGATCCTGCTGAAGCATTTTCCTGATCTTAAAAAGAACCCCATTTTGTTTGAGATCATCCAAAATTACAAGTCTCAGAAATGAACTATGCTTTAAAAAACATCCCTGAGAGATCTACAAAACCTAGGGATTACGGTTTCACAATGGCCATGGATAAAGGCCTTAGCCCCAGGGAAGTTGAGGATTTTCTGGAAATGTGTTCCGATCATGTGGATATTGTAAAACTCGGCTGGGCTACCTCCTATGTGACCCCGAAGCTGAAAGAGAAGCTGGAGGTATACAAGAGCTTCAACATTCCGGTATATTTTGGAGGCACCCTGTTTGAAGCCTTTGAAATCAGGGGCCAATTGAATGAATACAAAAAGGTACTGGATAAATATGGCATGGAGTATTGCGAGGTTTCTGATGGATCCATTGAACTTCCGCATGATAGAAAATGCCAGATAATTTCTGAATTGGCGAAACAGGTAACCGTTCTTTCAGAGGTAGGTTCCAAGGATGCGGAGAAGATCATCCCTCCGTACAAATGGATACAACTGATGCAGGAAGAACTTGACGCAGGGGCCTGGAAGGTTATAGGTGAAGCAAGGGAAGGTGGAAATGTTGGTCTATTTAGATCGACAGGTGAGGTCCGTTCCGGATTGGTGGAGGAGATCCTTACCAAGATCCCTTTCGAGAAAATTATTTGGGAAGCACCACAAAAAGCTCAACAGGTTTGGTTCATCAAACTCCTCGGTTCAAATGTTAACCTGGGTAATATTGCTCCAAATGAGGTCATTCCATTGGAAACCATTCGTCTTGGATTGAGAGGTGACACATTCAACCAATTCCTAAAAGACTAAATCAATCTACTTGAAAGAGTACCTAATAATCCTACTTAAAGGTATGGCCATGGGTGCTGCAGATGTGGTTCCGGGTGTAAGTGGTGGAACCATTGCTTTTATCACTGGGATCTACGAAAGGTTGCTTGCTGCTTTGCAAAGCATCAATTTGAAAAACCTTAGAACCCTATTCTCTGAGGGTATTCTTAGCTTCTGGAATGCGGTTGATGGTTGGTTTTTGCTTTCCCTCCTATCGGGGATCGGCCTAAGTATTTTAAGTCTGGCTAAAGGACTGACCTGGACACTTGAAAATCATCCTATTCTGATCTGGTCATTCTTTTTTGGATTGATCCTTTCTTCTGCTTTATTGATCGGAAGGAAGATTCCAAATTGGGATCTTGCAAACATTTTAAGTCTGATTGGAGGGACCGGAATTGCATTTTTCATTACGGTTGTTTCCCCTGCACAGGGACCCGAATCTCTCTGGTACATTTTCGTCTCTGGTATGATCGCGATCTGTGCGATGATCTTACCAGGGATCTCAGGAAGTTTCATACTTCTACTCATGGGATCTTATTCCATGATCCTGGGATCGATAAGTGGACTGGCAACAAACCCAGATTCAGCTTTGCTTACTATTGGTGTATTTGTAGTAGGGGCAGTAATAGGCCTTCTTTCATTTGTAAGATTATTGAATTGGGTCTTTAAAAAGGCTCATGATCCAACCATGGCAGCTCTTACAGGTTTTATGATAGGATCCTTGAACAAGGTTTGGCCTTGGAAGATCACGGTCGAGACAGCTTTGAATCGACATGGTGAAGAGATCCCTTTAGTACAAGAGAACCTTTTGCCACAAAGTTTCGGGGAATCAGTTGGAGAACCACATTTGTTCTGGGCTGTTATTCTTGCCTTAATTGGATTTGGCCTTGTATTCCTCTTGGAGAGATTTGGAAATCCAGAACCAGAAAAATGAAGCTAGGGCTGGTCGGTTTCCCTCTTGGTCATTCCTTAAGCCCTAAGATCTTTGACTCATTTTTTCAGCTAGAAAATCTTCCGAATTGTTCTTATGAGTTATTTCCGGTAAAAGAGGCGAGGAATATCCTACCTCTGGCAGAGAAAAATGAGCTCCTTGGCTTTAATGTTACTGTTCCTCATAAGGAAGAGATCATTTCATATTTAGATGAATTGGAATCGGATTGTGAAAGAATTGGTGCCGTAAATACTGTGGTCAGAAAAAACCATATGTGGTGGGGATACAATACAGATGTTTTAGGTTTCAGCCGATCCATTGAAAAGGAAATATTTAAGGAAAATAAAGCCTTGATCCTTGGCACTGGTGGGAGTTCCAAAGCGGTTTGCACTGCCTTAAGCCGACTAGGTTGGGAGTTTCAAGTTGTTTCAAGGCAAAAATCAAAGGCTGATCTAATTTATTCAGACCTGCTTGACCTTTCAGGGGGTGAATATTCGCTGATCGTTAATACAACTCCTCTAGGTATGCATCCTGAGGTGGATAATTGTCCCCCAATTCCAGAAGCTTTAATTGATGCGAACACTTTTCTTTTCGATCTTGTTTACAAGCCTGAAAAGACCCGGTTCTTGAAACTGGGAGAAAGCAAGGGGGCCAGGACAAAGAACGGCTTGGAGATGCTAAATTTACAGGCCGAAGCATCCTGGAACATCTGGAAGGAAATTGGATTTTAAATTAAACTCAGAATACGAACCTACCGGCGATCAGCCGGAAGCCATTAAGCAACTTCGATCCAGCCTGGATTCGGGGGAAAGGTCCCAGGTATTACTTGGAGCCACTGGTACTGGTAAAACCTTTACCATGGCCAATGTCATTTCCCAGGTAAACAAACCAACCCTGGTCCTAAGCCACAACAAAACTCTTGCTGCACAATTGTATGGAGAATTTAAATCTTTCTTTCCTGACAATGCAGTTGAATATTTCATCTCTTACTATGACTACTACCAGCCAGAGGCCTATATAGCTGTAAATAATCTTTACATTGAAAAAGACCTCAGCATCAATGAGGAGATCGAAAAACTGAGGCTGAGCACCACCTCATCTCTTTTGTCGGGTAGAAGGGACGTAATCGTTGTGGCTTCTGTTTCCTGCATTTATGGTATAGGAAATCCGGAAGAGTTTGGAAAGAATATGCTTCCTCTCCAAGTCGGCCAACTGTTTTCTCAAAAAGAGCTTCTATTAAGCCTCGTAGACATTCTTTATGCCCGCACCTCCGCTGAATTCAAAAGAGGAACTTTCAGGGTTCAAGGTGATACGGTTGATATATTCGTTGCTTATGCCGATTTCGCATACAGACTTATTTTCTGGGGAGATGAAATCGAGACCATCCAGAGGATTGATCCCGAATCCGGAAAAAAACTTTCAGATGAAGAATCAATAACGATATTCCCTGCCAACCTTTTTGTAACCAGCAGGGATACCGTCGACCATGCACTCCATGAAATGGAAACAGATCTTGAGGCTCAGGTAAACCTCTTTGAATCAGAAAGAAGGTTTATGGAAGCCAAGAGGGTAAGAGAGCGAACAGAATTCGACATGGAAATGATCAATGAATTGGGCTACTGCTCAGGCATTGAGAATTATTCCAGGTATTTCGACAGACGTTCTGCAGGACAAAGGCCTTTTTGCCTTCTGGATTATTTCCCGGATGATTATCTGATGATGGTAGATGAAAGCCATGTGACCCTGCCTCAGGTTAAAGCCATGTGGGGCGGAGACAGAAGCCGAAAAGAGGCATTGGTCGATTTTGGGTTCAGGCTTCCCGCCGCTCTTGATAATCGACCTCTAAGCTTCAACGAATTTGATTCCATGATCAACCAGGTGATCTACCTTTCTGCAACACCCGGTGAATATGAACTTAGAAGCTCTGAAGGTGTGGTGGTAGAGCAGATAATCAGACCGACGGGATTATTGGATCCAAAAATCGAAGTCCGGCCCTCAAAAGGGCAAATAGATGATCTATTGGACGAGATAGATGAAGTGGTAAAATCAGGAGACCGTGTTCTTGTGACTACACTTACCAAGAGAATGGCTGAGGAAATGTTCAAATTCCTTTCAAGGCTGAACATCAAATCCAGATACATCCACTCCGAGGTAAAGGTGCTTGATCGAACAGAAATATTAAGAGATCTCAGAATTGGAGAGATAGATGTATTGGTAGGGGTAAATCTACTAAGGGAAGGCCTCGACTTACCTGAAGTATCTCTTGTGGCTATTATGGATGCAGATAAGGAAGGCTTCTTAAGAAACCATAGGTCCCTCATCCAGACAATTGGAAGAGCCGCAAGGAATGAAAGAGGGAGGGTGCTCATGTACGCAGACAAAGTCACTGAATCCATGCAGTTGGCGATCGAAGAGACCAATAGAAGAAGGAAAAAACAGGAAGACTATAACAAGGAACATGGCATAGTTCCGAAAACCGTGGAGAAATCCAGAGAGGCAATATTGGGTCAAACCAGTGTAGCAGATAAGAAACGACAGGTCAAAATCTATAGAGAAACGGATAAGCCAAGTCTGGCCGCTGACCCGATCATCAAGTATATGCCTAAAGAGGAATTGGAAAAACTGGCAGAAAAAACAAAGAAGGAAATGGAGGCCGCTTCCTCCAAATTGGATTTCATTGAAGCGGCCAGGCTCAGAGATGAGTGGTACGAATTAAAGGACCTCATTAAAAAATCATAATTGGCAAGAGAAAGGGCATCTGACAGAATTCCCGAGGATAAAAGAAATTTCAACCGGGAAAACCTGAAAAAGGTCTATGGGATCTTTCGATTCATGCTGCCATACAGGTGGTACTTTTTTGCAGGACTTCTTACACTTTCCCTTTCCTCAGCACTGGTTATGTCCTTTCCATACATAACAGGAAAGCTGGTAGACTCCGCTACCGGAACTTCAGATTGGGTATTAGAAGACATGGACCAGATCGCGCTTTCCTTGATCGGGATCCTGGTGATTCAGAGTTTTCTTTCCTATTCAAGGGTCTACTTTTTCGCACAGGTGAGCGAAAGAAGCATGGCGGATATCAGGAAGACTCTCTTTTCGAAATTGCTTTCTCTACCATTTGCCTTCTTCGATAAAAAAAGGATAGGCGAGCTTCTAAGTCGGATAACGAATGACGTAGCTTTTTTAAAGGAAGCCTTATCACTTACCCTTGCAGAATTCTTCAGGCAGGTAACAACTTTCATCATCGGAATGGGGATAATCCTATGGGAATCAACACAGCTTACCCTTGTAATGATCTCTGTCTTTCCCGTTATCGTCATCGGGGCTTTGATCTTTGGTCGGTTTATAAAAAAGATGTCAAGGTCAACACAGGATCAATTGGCGGATACCAACGTGGTTGTGGAGGAATCTCTGCAGGCGATCAATGTGGTGAAGTCATACACAAATGAAAAATTCGAGGAAAAGCGGTACAGCAATTCTTTGGAAGGAGTGATCTCCTTTGCTCTGAAAACAGCCAAATACCGCGGAGCCTTCTTTTCTTTTGTTGTCTTTGGTCTTTTTGGAGCCATAGTTCTTGTTCTTTGGTACGGAGCAGGATTGGTATCCGAGGGAGAAATGACCATTGGAGCATTGACTTCCTTTATCATTTACACCATGTTCATCGGTGCTTCCGTTGGAGGACTTGGAGACCTTTACGGACAACTGCAAAAGGCCATAGGATCATCTGAAAGGATTTTAGAGATTTTGGCAGAAGAAGCCGAAGGAAGCAAGAAAAAAGAAGGGGGAACAAGAAGAGAAGGGGATCTAAATATCGAGGGGAGAATCCAATTCGATAATGTGGATTTTTCATATCCAACACGTTCTGAGATACAGGTTTTAAAGGATATTTCTTTTGAGCTTGAGCCAGGAAAACGAATAGCCTTGGTAGGCCACTCTGGAGCGGGGAAATCCACTGTAATTCAACTCCTCCTTCGCTTTTACGAACCGGAAAAAGGAGTCATACGGGTAGACGGAAAGGATATACTCGAACTTGACCTTCATGAGTTCAGATCGAATATTGGCCTTGTTCCTCAGGAGATCATATTATTCGGAGGGACCATAAAGGAGAACATTGCCTATGGCCGACCCGAAGCCAAGGATGAAGAGATCAGGGAAGCTGCTGAAAAAGCACAGGCCTGGGAATTCATAAAACAATTCCCTGAAGGTTGGGATACTGTGGTCGGCGAGAGAGGAATTAAACTATCCGGAGGTCAAAGGCAAAGAGTTGCCATTGCAAGAGCCATCCTTCGGGATCCAAAGATCCTTATCCTTGATGAGGCTACTTCTTCCCTGGATGCTGCGTCAGAACACTTGGTTCAAATGGCCCTGGACACTTTAATGAAAGGAAGGACCACATTGATAATCGCTCATCGATTAGGGACCATCCGAAAGGCTGATCAGATACTGGTCCTGAAAAATGGAGAGATCGTAGAGTCAGGTAAGCATGATGAGCTTTCTTCGAAAGGAGATGGGGTTTATGCCAACCTCATCCGGATGCAGGAAGAAGGTATGTTTGCTTAGTTTACCGTCCTGCCATTCCGCTGTGTTCGGGCTTCATCCGAAAGATCTGGTAAGGAGCATGATATTCCATATGGGCCCTAGATTTTAACATCTGGTTCGGGATTTCTGAATCGGTAAGGTATAAATAACCATCTCCCCCGAAGCTCAAACCATCGGCCCAGATGATCCTATCATCTTTCAAAAGGGTCCAAAGCTCTCCATTGGGTTCCATGACCGAAATACCCCTGTGTTCGACATCGGTAATATAAATTCTACCTGCAGTATCCACACTTAAGCCATCACTCAAGGGTTTCTTTCCGACAAAATGAACCTTGGGCTCTGTTTCACCATCCAGGCCTGCGATACAGGCATGAACCTGTACTTTATAAAGATTCTCATGTGCCATCGCCCCGTAATAAAGCCATTCCCCTTTAGGGTCGAGGGCAATTCCATCAATCCCAGGTTTAAGAGCGATCAATCCGCCCACAAATTTCATTTCTTTCATGGGGTTTCTGATGATCCAATCCTGGGGAGTAACTGAAGGATCACCTTCTAAAAGTCTTTCACTCCTCCCTGTTTTTGTGTCCAAAACCACCAGGGCTGGATTTTTTCCAAAGAAGCTCACATCTGCGATGAATACATAACGCCCATCATTGGTTACTTGTAGGTCGTTAAAGAAAGAACCCTTTTCTGCTATCCTTCCTGAAAATACATGCTCATAGACCATCTCATTGCTATTAAGGTCGAAGGCACTCACCTTTACCTCATCAAAGCCATGAAAGCCATGATCAATGACCCAGAGTCGATTAATGGGATCGATCACCAATCCTAGCACTTCTCCAAAATGCTCATCCTGAAATTTCTGATCAGGAAATGGCCGAGCTTCTCGATCCACTATTTCCAGCACCTTATGATTTTCGGGCCTGGATTCCGGATGGACAGTGAAAAACACCCTATTATCTCTTGAAACAGCTATGTTTCCCAAGGGCTCATCGTATCCAAATACTATTTCAAGATCCCTTGGCTTCAATTTGGGCTCACCTGAAAGATCAGGATAATACTCCCCTCCCCCATAACGCAACCTGGCAAAGAGAGCTAGGCTCGCAAAGAAAATGAACATGAGCATCAGGGGGATTAATATTTTCTTATAAAGAGGATTCATTGGCGAATTTCAAAAGGAGGAGGCCGGCACTTGATTTCTCTCCGTTTTCGGGCCCCAATTTAATTGTTGAAAGCTTTGGGTCAAACAATAATGGGTTTTTACTAAAAGTACGGCTATTTCCAAACAAGGTTTTACCACTTTGAGGCTTCCTTTTAAAATGTAGTAAACATGATCAGACTTCCCGGATTCACTTTACAAGAGCTCTTGATTGTTTTGGTAATTATTGGGATCCTAATGCTTCTAGCTTTGCCCAATTTTCTTCCCCTCATTACTAGGGCAAAGAGTACCGAGGCTAAGATCCAGTTGGAGCATCTTGCCCAACTTGAAAGGGCTCATTTTTTAGAGTTTTCCAGGTTCACTAAGGACCTGAAAAAACTATCCTATGTTCAAGAGCCTCTTGTAAGTGAATCTGAGAATGGGCGAGCCAATTACAAAATTGAGATCATACAAGCAGATTCCAAATCCTTTTTAGCTCAAGCAACATCAGTTGTTGACTTTGACGGAGACGGGGTTTTTAATGTTTGGGAAATTGATCAGGATCTTATTCCAAAGGAGGTAATTCTTGACTAATCCACTCCAAATATTATTATTCATACTTTTTGCCATTTTCTCGCTGGCAATATTCTTCGAGGATTTAAAAACCAGAAGCTTTAGAATCATTTGGTTGCTGGGAATTTTCCTTGTAGGGCTTTTAAAGCTTGTTTTAACCAAGGAGATAAAATCAAACGATCTGGTTCTTAATCTTTCTTATCTAGCAGTACTATTCGGGACCTTGATCCTAATACAAAGCTTGAAAGGGACATCAATCAAAGACATCTTTCAAGATCAAATTGGCCTAGGAGATTTACTCTTACCCATTAGCCTTTCTTTTCATTTTTTTTCTAAAGACTTCTGTGCTTTTTTCCCTCTATCCTGCGCAGTTGCCTTGATTTTATTCCAGTTCTCAAAAAGAAAATCAGCAACGGTCCCTCTGGCCGGATTAGTAAGCATTCAGGCCTTGTTGTGGTTAACCATGGAGATTGATATGACCTATGATAAAATTCTAATTGACCCCAATTAATTGTGAACTCGAAAGAAAACCACATTCAATTGGAGGTAGAGTTTGGGTTCATTGAAATAGAAGCAGGTGATGAAGAAATAAGCATCGTTCCAAAAGAAAAGTTGGACCCTGAAACGATTTCTGAACTGGAAGTCCTTACCGGGAAAACAGTAAATGTACATGAGCCGGATCCTGAACGTGTTGATCGAGTTTTGTCACGTTCCTACAGAAGTTATAGCACAATTCTAAACCTGGATGAAAATGCAGGTTTTAATCCTGTTACCCAATTAGTTCAAGAAGCAGAAAAGCTTCAAGCTTCAGATATCCATATTGAGCCAAATATTGACCATACCCTGATACGCATGCGTATAGATGGAAAGCTACTTCCAAGGCATAGGATAAATACAGAGGATCATCAATTATTGATAAACAAATTCAAAATATTAGCCTCCTTAGATATAACGCGAAAAAGAATACCTCAGGATGGAAGAATCTCAATGGTTGAATACGGGAGTAAACTAGACTTAAGACTTTCCACCATTCCGTCCATCTATGGTGAAAAACTGGTAATTAGATTACTTGGAAAAGAATTAAAAGGATTTTCCTTCTCTGGATTAGGTATGAGCAAATTGGAGGAAGGGCTTTTTAAGAGCGGACTGGGAAACAACCATGGATTGATACTTGTAACAGGGCCCACTGGTTCCGGAAAGTCAACAACCCTCAGCCTAGCTCTAAAACATTTGAACCAGCCCGACGTAAATATCATCTCAGTTGAAGATCCAGTTGAATATACGGTCCCTGGCATCTTCCAGGTACAAGTAAATGAATCCTTGGGTCTGGGTTTTTCTTCGGCTTTAAGAAGTTTCCTTAGACAGGATCCTGACGTAATCATGGTGGGCGAAATAAGGGATACAGAAACAGCAAACTTATCCATTAGAGCTGCCTTGACAGGACATTTGGTTTTATCCACTCTTCATACAAATAGTGCGTGGGCAGCAGTTGATCGTTTGGTTGATCTTGAAATACCACGTTTTCTCCTTTCATCCACAATTAAGCTGCTGGTTGCACAAAGGCTAATAAGGAAGCTATGTGATTCTTGCAAGGAAAGGTCTTTGAATCATGAACTGGGTATATGGGTCTATACTCCAAAAGGATGTCCTAAGTGTTACCAAAGAGGATTTCTAGGTAGAGTCGCAATCTTTGAAATGATTCCCGTGAACGGAAAAATTTCTGAAAAAATAAAAGCGGCAATCTCTATCCTGACAAAAAAGGATCGGGAAGGATACCCTACATTAAAAGATCAAGCTTTTTCTCTTCTAAAGGAAGGGAAGACTAGCCATCAGGAAGTTCTTTCGATTTTATCTTATGAATAGATTCTTCCTATCATGTTTTCTCGCTTTTACAATAATGCAACTTCCAAGTATTGCGTTTGGCGACGTAATCAAACAAGAAATAGATAGCCTTGCGACTTTGCTTGAAAGTTATTCTAAGAAAAAGATTCCTGGGCTAAAGGAAAAAATTGACTTTACCGTTTCAGGTATTAGCCTTAAAGAATTCCTAAGGGCTTTAGGGGAAAGTGCTAATCTGAACATGCATATTGACAATGAAATAAGAGGTCAGGTAAACAATACTTTCAACGGAGAAAAGGCTTATAACATTTTGCTTTTTCTATGCCAGGAATATGAATTGAATCTTGAGATAATGGGTTCAATAATCTCAATTGACCAGAAAAAACCGGATGAAAAACCCAAAGGACCAATACAGAGATTTCAAGTTGAATTTAGGCAATATGATAACCAAATCCGGATTCAAGCTTCCAATGACACCTTAAAAAACTTGATACGGGAGATCATTGATCAATCAGGGAAAAATATTATTCCCGCTCCTTCAATTAGGGAGAAGTTAGTTAGCATCTATTTGGCTATGCTTCCTTTTGAAGCTGCCCTCGAAAAACTAGCTTTTGCAAATGGGTTGATTCTTGAAAAAGACCGTGATGGCACGTTTAGGATTCTTGAGAATCTACTTGAGCAAGAAGCAAAATCCAATACAAGAAATCTTGCCGGGAGAAATTTTGGAAGCCCAAGGGTCTCCAGACCAAAGCTATTTCTCAATGTTCGAAAAGAGAATTCTGAGGATCAATTGATTGATGCAGAACTAGTGGAAGCATCAATACAGGACGTACTCAATGAGCTGGTAAACCACTCTGACTATAACTATATTTTTTTTGGCTCACCCCCGGGTTTGATTACCGTTAAGGTTAATGACTTGCCCCATGATTGTTTCCTTGACTATTTACTTCAAGGGACAAATTTCACTTATGCAGAAAAAGAAGACGTCTATTTAATTGGCGAAAGAAAAAAGGAAGGGTTAAGATCCTCGGAACTTGTCCAGTTCAAATACAGATCTGTTGAGGATCTGCTTGCCATGATTCCAAAAGATCTTGGTAAGGAAGTAGAGATAAAGGTATTTGAGGAACTGAATGGACTATTGGTAAGCGGAAGTAAACCAAGAATCAATGAAATCAAAGAATTTATCAAGCCCTTGGACAGACTTGTTCCCTTGATTCTTATAGAAGTTGTGGCAATAGATGTAAAAAAAGGAAGAGATGTGGAGACAGGTATTAAGGCAGGCATCTCTGATAGTGTTAAGACAGGGGGCTCGCTACTTCCAGGTTTGAATTTTACCTTCAGCTCCAGTTCCATAAATAATCTAAGCGAAGCAATTAATACCAAGGGTTTAATAAACTTAGGAAAGGTCAACCCAAATTTCTATGCCACCCTACAGGCGATGGAAAAGAACAATCATATCAAGATCAGGTCCACTCCAAAACTTGCAACTCTAAATGGACATGAGGCAAATCTTACAATTGGCCAGACCGAATACTACTTAGAACAGACTCAAAACATTCAGAGTGGAAACAATCCAATCACGACAGTAACTCCTCAATTCAGAGAAATTAATGCTGATCTAAATATTGCCATCGATCCTTTAGTATCTGCTGATAATCATGTAACACTCAAGATACTCGCCGAATTCTCAAGTTTTACCGAGCCGTTTGTTATTAATGGTCCACCAGGAAAATCTACTAGAAGATTTGAGTCAATAATTAGGGTAAGGAATGAAGAAATGATCGTTCTGGGAGGGTTAGAAGAAACAAGAAAAACACGTCAAACAGAAGGAATTCCATTTCTTTCCAGGTTGCCAGTTCTTAAATGGATCTTTAGCTCGGTAAACCAAGGAAAAGGGGAAACCCGAATCCTGGTCTTTATTAAGCCAACGATAGTCTATTGAATTTCTATGAATTAGTTATATCGCTTAGTAAATGGAAATTACGACAGGGCATTATTCTATGCAAATCCAAGGATACGCATGGTAGAAACTGGGAATATCTTCACTGTATCCCTCAGCAAGGAAAAACTAAATGGAAAAAGAATTTACCTGGAAACACCAATAGAGATTTTATTCTTTGTCTTGAAGGGCCCGTGATCCACAAAAAGAAATCCGAATACAAATCGGTCCTAAGAGACAATCCGAATATCAAATCACTCGAATCAACAGATTTAATATTCTTTACTTCAAAAACAAAGCTTAAGACTATACTGGCGGATTGCGATAAAAACAATGTTTCCGTGGTTGGAGAATTTTGGTGGGATGCTCTAAAAGTCGCAGGAGTATTTGAGAAAAAAGAAGAGTTGGCCTTCTGGGCAAATTCCTATTTAAAGAAGAGCGTACCACAAAATTTGAAGTTCTCCTACGATCATTCTGAAGCGGAATTAAAGCGTACTACTTTCAAAATATTAATATGGCTTTATCCAATACTAATAATGTTTTTAGTGCTTGGGTTTTTCATAAATCATACCATCAACAACAAAATCGAAACCGTAGAGAATAATTTATTGGATCAAAGGAAACTGCGAACCCTATCCGAAGCCAAACAAATTGAAATACAATCAAAAAATAGAATACTGATAGATCTAGGGTTCGGCAGGAGACAGGAATTCTCAAAAATTATTGACAATATCTCACAATTAAAGCCAGCTGATATTGAATTCTCAAAATTGAGAATATCTCATCTGGGAGGAAAAAAATATGAGATCACCTTATCGGGAAAATCCATGAATCAGGAAAGAACAATTGAATTTCTAGACATACTCAACAAGCAAATCAAATCTGATGCGGCAGAATTGGATAGGTTGCTAAGGTTGAGAGGTGGCTTTTATCAATTCGAACTAAAATTCGTAATAGATGAGAAAATTCAAGCTTAGTTGGAAGAAAAATTTAGCAACTAGTTCAATTGGCGCAATAATTCTCCTGGTTCTTCAGATGCATTTTTTCTGGATACCAGGTTTTCGATTGAGCAACAAGCTGATCAATGACAAACCGATTGCGACCAATTATGTTAAGCATTATTCAATCCTATTTTCTAATGATAGTTCTTTTTGGAATCGAATTTCAGAAACCAATAAAAACATTCAGATAATCAAACTTGAGCCTGGAACTATTGAAACCAGGGAAAATGGAATTCAAATTGAAAGGCAATCGATTCTACTGGAGGGTGATTTTTTTGACCTACTTGAATTTCAATATTCAGTAGATACAAATTCAAATTCTCTCAGAATAGGCTCCATAGAATTATCAAAATCTGAAAATGAAAAAATTCAATATTTAATGGAACTACTGAACATTGGAAATGAGGTATTGTAGATCAATCTTTATAGGCATTGTTTTCTTCATTTCCTCCTGCACAGATATTATAGTGGAGGATATTTCTTCCTTTACAATAAACATAATTGGTCCGGGCGATTCAATGATAACCAATCAAAGCGAACAATTCTTCCTATGGGAGGAAGTCCTTTCAGCCAGCAGGTACAGGTTCTCGATTTCAAAACCGAATTTTGATTCACCTGAGTTAATTGTCCTGGACACAATTTTGAACAGCCCAGGACTCAAGCATAGATTGGATTATGGAAAATTTGAATGGAGAATAAGAGCGGAAAACTCCGGGTACCAAACCAAGTACTTTACTAGAGAAATTAAAATCGACAGCTTACAATGAAAAAGCTCAAGGTTCTGTTGTTCATAACAGCTCTTATCATCTATGGGAAAATTGGTTTTTTAGTATTTGATCCCAGCTCAAAAAGCCCATCAAAATACCCTAGAGAAGTAAATCAAAAAAAAGAAGAAAAAATAACTTCCAATACCAATTGGACATTGTCCAGGAATTATTCAGACCCGTTTTATACGGATGTTAAAATCCATAAACAAACCAACTCCAAACCAAAGCAGAAAGTTCTCAAACCAAAAGTCATCCCAGCTCTTCAAGATCCGCCTCCACTGGAACTATTAGGCATTATCGGTTCTGAAAAAAGTAGAATTGCAGTTTTGCGGTCTCCGAAAGGAGTAATTCAGCTGAAGGAAGATGAACAATATGATCAATGGGTTTTGAGTAACATGGAACCCGGGTCCGCTACCTTCCAAAAGGAAGGTCGGGTTTACGTATTAAAAAAAGGTTAAAAACATTCTTATTTTTGTTATAACATCAATTGTTCTAACTATGAAAATCGCTATCTGGATATTGCACATTGGTATGGCAGCAATGCTACTTTGGGCAGGATTAGGCAAAATAATAAGTCCTTACGAAGAGCTGGTAAAGGAACTACCATGGGCGGTAGATTTTAGCCCAATTATGATAAAAGTAATTGCAGGATTAGAACTATTGGGTGGATTGGGGATGCTTCTACCTCTTTTCATCAAAGTTTTACCAAAAATTCTTATTCCATTGGCAGCCGCAGGGTTAACTGTGATTATGCTTGGAGCTTTTGGAACTCATTTGCTTCGAGGAGAGACTGTCGAGAGCCTTGTTACATTAACCTTTGCCGCCTTTACTGGGATTGTAGCATTTAAGCGATACAAAGAATTGAACGCCTAAAAGAAAAGCCACCCATGGGTGGCTTTCTTCTATTTCGCCTTGAGAATCCCTACATCGATCAAATTCTGAAGGGAATCTTCCATGGTCTGCTTTAGAGGCCTGAATTCCATTTTCAATTCCTTTTTGATCTTGGAATTATCCGCCTTCCAGGGGACATTGACATTATTACGGATAAATCTTCTCGTGAAGAACTTGTTAGTCATTGGTCCAACGATCATCAAAAGCCATTTTGGGACCGTCTTTCGAGGCAATGGAAATTTGTCGCCGTATTTATCCAGCAGCACAGTCCCCATCTCAAGAAAATCTGAGTTATGACCCCTTGTTATATACCTCCCCTGGGCCTCGGGAGTAAATCCTGCTCTGAAATGAGCTTCTGCAACATCTCGAACATCCACGATCCCTACCCCCATTTTCGGAGCTCCCATCTTCATATCTCCACCTCCCAACATTTTCATGATGTTCATACTTTCCGAAGTTGTGTTATGGGGGTTTAAGGCAGGTCCGAAAATTCCTGGAGGATTCATAGCGATTAGATCCCAACGATCCTGGGCCTTGGCCATTTCCCAGGCTGTTTTCTCTGCGAGAGTCTTGGAATAAGAATAAGGTTGGTAATCCAATGAGGCAGTGGTATTCCAAACCTCCTCGGTCAGTTGCCCACCTGGAGCATTAACCGTGTCGATCGCATCGGTATATATGGCAGCACAACTGCTGGTTATGACAACTCTTTTTACCGATTCTACCTCATTGGCAGAATTCAGCACATTTTCAGTCCCTTTTACCGCCGGATCGATCAGATCTTTTTGTGGATCCTTAACATCAATAGTAAAAGGAGAAGCCGTATGATAGATCAATTCGCATCCTTCCATGGCCCTTTTGTAGGATCCGGGTTGCATAAGATCTCCCTTAAAGAATTTGATCTCTCCTTTGGAAGCTTCTGCCTCTTTGATCAGATGTTCTATTTTTTCTTTCTTGTCAGGATTTCTAACTACAGCGTGTACTGTCAGCCCTTCATCAAGAAGGCGTTTTACCAGCCAACTGGCAACATAGCCATTGGCACCTGTGACCATTACTGGTTTGGATTTATCTATCGTTTTCATATTTCTTTTTCATTGACCTTTCAAAGGACCGGATACCTGTGTTCAATGATTGGCACCAAATCCTGAGAGAAAAACACAAATCATCGAAATAGGGTTTAATTAAGCTCCCTGTATTTTTGAGGAGTGGTGCCTGTTTTCGATTTGAATAAGCGGCTGAAATAATGAGGGTAATTAAAACCTAGGCTGTATGCTATCTCTGAAACAGAATCTTCGGTACTAAGCAATAGGGTCTTCGCTTTATCAACCAGGAAATCATTGATATGATCTTTTGCACTTCTCCCTGTTTCCTTCTTCAATAAGTCACTTAAATAATTTGGACTCAGATTCACCTTATCTGCTAAATATTGAATGGAGGGAGGACCGTATTCAAGTAGTTGGCCAGTCTTATAATATTTCTTTAGGCTGCGTTCCACCTGGCTAACCATGTCTTTGTTCTGAGCCGACCGAGTGTTGAATTGTCTTTCGTAAAATCTCGAACAATAGTTAAGCAAAAGCTCCAGGCTTGAAACCAAGACCCGCTGACTATGATTATCTATTCGTTCGTTATACTCTTCTTTGATTCTTGATACAACATCATGAAGGGTTTGTTTTTCTTTTTCTGAGAGATGGAGGGCTTCATGCACATCGTATGAGAAAAATGAGTAATCATCAATATTCTCGCCAAGAGGAGTAGATCGAATCAGATCAGGATGAAAGAATAGCATCCATCCGGTTTCTTTGTCAAACTCAGCCTCTGAGGTTGCAAAAAATACCTGGTCAGGGGCATGAAAGGCTAAAACTCCTTCATTAAAATCATAATGATGTCTTCCATATTGAATTCCGCAATCCGCACTCTTTGCGCCTATATAATAAAGGCTAGTTGCGGTTTTAATATTTAGCATCTCTTTAGTGATCACCAGATCAGAAACATCGATGACACTAATTAGCGGGTGCTTGGGTTTTTCAAATCCCAATTTTTCATGCAACTCCGATATGGACTTTATCTTCAGTATTTCTCCTTCCATAACTTTTATCCAGACTTCAAAAGTCATTAATAGATACAGAAAAGAATAACACTAATTAAGGAAAGGCCAACACAAATGGTTTCGGGGGAAAAAGAAAAAGCCACCTTGCGGTGGCTTTTAATTCATCGGTGGGTTCTATAGGATTCGAACCTATGACCCCCTGGGTGTAAACCAGGTGCTCTGAACCAACTGAGCTAAGAACCCAATTAGGGCTGCAAAAGTAGACAAAATTCCAATTCTCAAATTCTTTCTCGATAAAATTTTCAAATGAAGATAAAAAGATCATTGGCGTTTATTTTTGACGTTCAATGCTGAAAAAGATCTTCCTTTATTTTCTCCTCGTTATAACCCTGGCCATTTTGGGTTTTGGAGCCTGGCTTTATCTCAACAGGGAAGACCTTGAAAAGGCATTGATCAAATCGATCAACGAGCAGCTGATCGTACCTGTTGAGATCGAAAATTCAAGAATCGATCCATTCTCCAAATTCCCATTGATTGCATTATCACTGGAAAATGTAAAGACCTCGGGGTCTGGAAGCTTTGATAGTTATCCCCTTCTGGAATTAAAGACCTTGTCTTTTGGAGTAGAGATAATGGACCTAATAAGAGGAGATCTGATTATTTCACATCTATTCCTTGAAAATGGACAGGTTAATCTCATCATTCCCAGCAATGGAATGAGCAACTTAAAGCTTTTCAAAACTGTGCCTCAAGAATCCTCTGAAAAGGATAGCATACAAGGAATCGAGATTAAAGACATTCAATTTCTGGATATGGATCTTCGATATTTGGTTCCCGATAAGGACATTAGGGTTGAGGTATGGGCAAAAAATTTTAATGCAGACCTTTTATCCTCTGGATCTATTTTTCAAGCCGGGGTCAATCTAATCGGAACAACAAATGCAGTGAGTGTAAAAGGGGTCAATTACGCAAAGGAGAAGAATATCCTACTCAAAGGCCTTCTTACCATAGACCTCGAAAAGCAATTTTTCTCAACCAAAGATCTAAACCTTGACCTGGAGGGAGTAAAGGTCAAAAATGATCTTATGATAAATTGGAAAGAAGCAACCTTTGTGGACCTGATCTCCAAAGTAGAATCCTCACCGATAAGTGAGATCAACAAGCATATTCCAGATGCCATAGCTGAGATCGTTTCCCGGTTAAACCTTAAGGGAAAGACCGAAGGCAAATTTCTCATTAAAGGAGAGATCTCAGAAAAGTCAAATCCTGCTGCGGAGATTCTTGTTCCCATGAAGAATGTGGAGCTTGCCTATTTTGATTCCCTAAGCTCAAACCCCATAATCGAGACAGGAAACTTCCGATATTATTCTCCCGATTTCTTTAATACAGGCAAGGATCGACTTGAGATAAAGGAGGTTGAATTAGAATGGGAAAACGAAAAGGTCACGGGGGAATTGATTCTTCCAAATATTCAGGAGGATTCTGCTAGAGTAAAAATTGCAGGGACAGTCAAACTCAGGTCAATTCTTGAAATGTCCAAGATCAAGGCCCTGATAAAACCTGAGGGAAGTATTGATCTCGACCTCAGCTATGCAGGTGAAATTTTCAAACAGGAATATGGGCTTGAAGAAAAATTCTCAGTAAGAGGGTCCACGGAACTGAAGGGATTGAAATTTGAGATCGACAAAAGAGATCTTGAAGCCGAGATTTACTCAGGAAAAATTGAATTCAACAAACAGGTGCTGGCAATTAGCGATCTAAAGACAAGATTTGGTCATTCGGATATTGAATTCGATGGTTTTGTTCTAAACTTCATCAACTTCATGTTCCTGGAGAACCAACCCATCCAGCTAGAAACGAAGATTACATCAGAACATCTCTTTTTACAGGAGTTGCTAGCAAATGAAAGTGATTCAGAGCAATTCGTGATGGATCTCAATCCATTAGCTACCACTTTGATCAATGCGCAAATAGACCACCTTCACTTCAATCGATTTTATGCCAGCGATATTTCCGGAAGAGTGAAAATGAAGGACAGCAAGATCATGGCCCGGGATGTCAGCATGGATATGTCTGACGGCAAATTGAAATTAGATCTTGAGATTGATGCCTCTGATTCCACCTCCTATAGCTGGATAGCAGACTTTGCACTTGAGGATCTTCTTCTGGATTCTACTTTTTGGTACTTCAAGGATTTCGGCCAATCCTTTTTAAGAAGTGAACATCTGGAAGGCAGGCTAAGTGCCTCAGGTGGACTGGTATTGGAATCGGACAAATACTTGAATTACGACCTTGCAACCTTAAGCTCAACTGTCGATGCAAGTGTGAAAAATGGAGCCCTTGTAAATTTTGAACCCGCACAAAACTTTAGAAAATATGTTGGCAACAAAGCGGAGCTTGACCACATAGTTTTCGATGAGCTGACCAATAATTTTTTGATCAAGGATGAAAGGCTAATGATCCCAAAAATGGATATCAGAACCAACGTCAGAAATGCATCGATTTATGGTTTTCACCAATTCAATAACGACTTTGAATACCATCTTCAACTGCCTGTTCTTCTGAAAAATAAAAAGGACAAGGATGAGCGCTTTGGAATAGTCGAGCAGGCATCAGGGGTCAGTTCAATCCTGCTAAAGATTGAGGGAAATCCTTCTGATTATAACATCGATTATGATACCGAACTCTTACTTTCCAAAGTGAAAAAAGGGCTTTTCATGGAAACAAGGGAAGCTTTTGACCTGTTTCGTAGAAAGAAAAAGGAGAAGCAGGTCGAACTTGAGGATGATGAATACTTTGAGATCGGTCAGTGAATGATCCGGATGCCCAAATTAAAAGTCCTTCCAACCCCTTTATTCTCAGAACCTGCAAGAAAGCCAGTATAAAGCAATTCTCCCTCCAATAGTCCGGGAATGATCTGGTATTTTCCACCCAGTCCAGCCTGAAAGAAATATTGGTTGAACAGGTCTGCTTTTTGCTCTCTATCGTCGTAATGTGTAGGCCAGTATTCGCCCATTGCATAAAGAGTGATCTTATTGGTCGGGAAATAGGAAAGGAAAACACTCAATGGGGTTTCCAGGTAGCTATTTTCTCGAAAGGAATCCCTTGAATTGTAGTACCAGAAGGAAAAACGGCTGAAAACCTGAAATTTCTGAGCAAACGAATAATCAAGAAAGAAATGACTAAGCCACAAGAAGTTTCGGTCGATAGCCAGAAAAGGTTCGTTGCTATTTACTCTTTCCAGGTCACTCTGTAGGGGAAAAAACAGACCGGATTGAATGGAAAACCTCTGATAGCTCTCAAATGGTGCCCATTTGATCTTGGGGCCAAATGCAGTGACCCCATAGGTTTGAGTTGGTGCCCCTTCGAATTTGAAAACATCAAAGGCGGACCCCGTAGAAAATGTGTCTTGTCTCGATGATCTCAGCCATAGATCTGCACCGATATTCACTCTCTTCCCTACCCCAAGAAGAAATTGATTCAGAACCGTATAGAAGCTCTGTCTAGCGTTTAGTTCGAATTTTCCTTCAGGCCTGAAAACCTGAGTTTCAGTATAAAGACTATTAAAAACCTTTAATTCCCATTGTCCCTTGGATAAAACTATCGAAGGCGTATAGGTTTGGAGATTTTGGGGTTTAGGATCCTCAGGAATTTCTTGGGCCTCGGGCGCAGGATCAGCGATCAGAGTCCCCTTTACTTTTTTTCATTCAGAGCCCAATCATATTCATAGAATTCAAGTTTTACAGAATCCGGAATCGGTTTGACTCTATACTTATTGATAAATGCTTTGAAATTTTCCTTACCCTCAAAGTCTGAGGCATACCATTCAAAGATCTTGGATATCTCAGCTTTTTTATCCCCTGATCTATACTTTAAAAAAGACCCATCGTTCATTGCCCCATCGGTCCTGCTTTGCAGCTGTTGTTGGACCTTAGATGGTGTAAATGCCTCGGCCTTGATCTTGGGACACCCTTTAGCAGCACAAACCAATGCAAAATGGATCCTGGCATCTCCGAAGGGCCTGATCTTTTCATTCTCCAATTGATTAAGGCTCAACTTCTCTCCAGCAACGGTGTAATTCTTGTTATCAAAGAAGCCTTGGATATCCATTGGCGACTTTACCGGGTAGGAATTGGTGATCCCCTTGATCACAAGGAGATTGTACGCATTGCAGTAAAATGCCAAAAGCTCATTTTTATCCTTGCCATCCACCTTGTATGATTCCACCTGCTCAATCAAGGAATTTAATTCTGCAGGTTGATCCTTTACCTGCTCGTATTTTACAGATCCTTCTTCAACAGCAGAAAGGAAAAACTTATCAGCTTTTCCAAAAAAATCCTGACCCATAACAATTGAAGGGGCAATAATTAGGGCTATTATGGCTTTTAGCATATCCAAATATTTTAATGCAAAGAAAAATCGAACTGGATATTGGGCTGTCATTCCATTGACAATTGAAAACAAATCCCGCCAAGGATTTCTACTCTCCCGCCCAGTAGCTATATTTGCACTGCAAATAGATTCAAGATTTATTTGCGATGAACACCCTTCCAAATAAGGTTAGCTACGAGGCTTTAACCTACGACGACGTCCTTCTTTCTCCGGCATATTCAGAGGTTCTACCGAGAGACACCCAAACGTCAACTCGACTTACAAGAAACATAGCATTAAATGTGCCATTGGTATCTGCAGCCATGGATACGGTTACTGAATACCAGATGGCAATAGCAATTGCCAGAGAAGGTGGTCTTGGCTTTATTCATAAGAATATGAAGATCGCCAACCAGGCAGAACAGGTCAGAAAGGTAAAAAGGTCAGAAAGTGGAATGATCCTGGACCCCATTACTCTTTCAAAGAATTCCAGGCTTGCCGATGCAAACAGGATCATGAGGGAATTCAAGATTGGTGGAATTCCTGTAGTCGATTCAAATAATAAACTGGTTGGAATAATTACCAATCGAGACCTAAGGTTTCAAAAGGACCTTGATGTCTCCGTTGAAAAGATCATGACCAGCAAGGAGCTAATAATAACAGCCCCTGAGGGAATCACTCTTGGCGAAGCAGAAGAGATCTTAAAATCACACAAGATCGAAAAGTTGCCAATAATAAATAAAGCCGGGGAGCTCATAGGCTTGATAACCTATAAGGATATTCTGAAGAAAAAAGACAGACCCAATGCCTGCAAGGATGAGTTTGGAAGGCTTAGAGTGGGAGCAGCAATTGGAGTGACTGCGGATTACCTTGAAAGGATATCGGCCTTGGTTGATGCAGGAGTTGATGTTATTGGAATCGATACGGCCCACGGCCATTCTAAAGGTGTAATTGACGCTTTCAAGGAAGCAAAAAAGACTTTCCCTGATCTGGATATGATAGTTGGAAATGTGGCCACTGAAGCTGGAGCAAAAGCTCTTGTGGAAGCAGGGGTGGATGGGATAAAAGTTGGAGTAGGCCCTGGAAGTATTTGTACCACCAGAATCATTGCCGGGGTCGGCATTCCTCAGCTTTCGGCTGTGCTCGAATCTGCAAAAGGTGTTGCGGGATCTGAAGTTCCTATAATCGCCGATGGTGGAATTAGGTATAGTGGAGACCTTGTTAAAGCCCTTGCCGCAGGAGCAGATACGGTCATGGTAGGTTCTTTACTTGCTGGAACAGAAGAAGCCCCCGGGGAAGTGATCCTTTATGAAGGTAGAAAATTCAAGTCTTACCGAGGAATGGGTTCTTTGGAGGCAATGGAGGACGGGTCCAAAGACAGATATTTCCAGGATGTAGAAGACGATCTCAAGAAGTTAGTTCCTGAAGGAATTGCAGGTAGAGTCCCATACAAAGGCCAGGCCAGCGAGGTGATCTATCAAATGGTTGGCGGTTTGAGAGCAGGAATGGGGTACTGTGGCTCAAAGTCTATCGACGATTTAAAACAAGCTCAATTCGTTAAAATCACTTCTGCAGGATCGGTTGAAAGTCATCCTCATGATATTTTTATTACCAGGGAAGCACCGAACTATAGCCGATAAATGAAGGAGACAGAGGTATTGGTCGAGTCGTCTTTAGAAAGATGTTGGCAGGTATGGACACTGCCAGAATACATAGTGGATTGGAACTTTGCCTCAGAAGATTGGGCTTGCCGCAAAGCTGATAACAATCTTGTGAAGGGAGGAAAATTTAGTTATCGCATGGGGGCAAAGGATGGAAGCATGGGATTTGATTTCTCAGGCCATCATTCGGAAATCGAATTTCAGTCGAGAATCCTTTCGGTATTGGATGACGGGAGAAAACTTGAGGTTTATTTCAATAAAAGAGGAAAATATACTCATGTGCTCGAACGTTTTGATCCTGATCCAAATGCGGAAGAAGAATTACAAAAACAGGGTTGGCAAGCAATTTTAAATAATTATAAAAAGCTGGCAGAATCTTTGCCAAGTTGATGCATTAAAACAAGATTTTTCTATCACAACATCTATTAAAAACTGCCCAGAGCTGCATTTAGGATATGAAAATCATTAAAATTGCAGTCCTTTTAAAAAACTAGAAGATTAATAATTCAAAATGGAGAGAAAGAGATTATCCTTAATCATCCTATTTGCGCTGTTTGTGGGTGCGGCAATGGCCCCGAAAAAAGAGAAGAAGGAGGTACTATTTACCGTTTCTGGTGATCCCGTATACCTCGAAGAATTCAAATACGTGTATAACAAATCCAATGGAAGACAGGATGACGCGTATACCGAAGAAAGCTTACGAGAATATCTTGATCTCTACACAAATTTCAGATTAAAGATCAGGGAAGCAGAGGAGTTAAAAATGGATACTTCCGAGGCTTTCCTTGAAGAACTTCAAAAATATCGTAGCCAGGCTGCCCAACCATACTTAAGTTCCAAAGAAGCAATAGACGGACTGGTTAAGGAAGCTTACGAAAGGAAAAAAGAAGAAGTAAGGGTTTCACACATTTTGATCAAAACTTTGCGTGAGGATGATCCTGCAGATACCTTAACCGCTTACAAGAAAATCAAAGGCCTGAAAGATAAATTGGATGAAGGGGTTGATTTTGCCAAGATCGCTAGGTCCTATTCTGAAGATCCTTCAGCGGTTCAAAATTCCGGTGATCTTGGATATTTTTCTTCACTATCCATGGTTTACTCCTTTGAGAATAAGGCGTACAATACCCCTGTGGGTGAGATCTCAAGCATTTTTAGAACTGACTTTGGATACCATGTGCTTAAAGTAACTGGTAGAAGGCCTAGTACTGGAAAAGTAAAAGTTGCTCATATCATGATCAGAGCAAGTGCAGGAATGGATTCAGAAGATTCCTTAGCCGCAAAACAAAAGGTCGACGAGATCTATAAAGAATTGAAGAATGGAGCGGATTGGGCGAAGATGGTTTCTGAGTACTCTGAAGATGGATATTCAAAGACCAAGGAAGGTGAGCTAGATCCCATGGATGTCAATGCCCGAATAGTGCCTGAATTCAAAGAAACGGCACTTTCCCTGAAACCTCCAGGTGAAATTACAGAGCCATTTCTATCTCCTTACGGATGGCACATAATTAAATTTATCTCAAGGCAAGACTTGAAAAGCTTTGATGAGATGGAAAAAGAGATCCGCAACTGGGTTGAAAAAGACGGCCGTTCCAGAATGTCTAAAAGAGCTTTGGCAAAAAGACTTAAGGGGCAAAACAACTACAAGGAATATGTAAAAAATCTTATTTGGCTCTCCCAAAATGTCGATTCCTCGATCTTGAAGGGTAGCTTCATTCCGAACAAAACAAATAAAGGATACTCCAAGCCATTGTTTTCAATAAACAAGGAACCTTACACCTCACTGGACTACTTGGAACACCTAAAAATGAAGAGGCCCAAAACCAATATTTCTCCCGAATATTTCGTCAAATACCATTTCCAGAACTATGCAAATGCAAGCTTGATACAATATGAGGAGGATCATCTTGAAGACAATAATTACGACTTTAAGATGCTGATGGAAGAATATCATGATGGAATACTGATGTTCAATTTGATGGAGGAAAAGATTTGGAATGAGTCTACAAGAGACACTGCAGGGCTTAGAGAATTCTTCAACTCTAGGGAGAAGGACTTCCAATGGGGATCTAGAGCAGATGCATGGATAATGGATTGCAAAAGCAAAAAGATTTTGCAACAAGTGGACAGGGAAATTGAAACAGGATTGTTTTCGGTCGCCAGACCAATCCCTGGAACCTTCTACTATAATTACCGCAAAAAAGAGGTCGAAGAAAAAGATCTGAAGAATATTATCGCAAGACTAAAGTCATTGACAAACAAGAAAGATTTAAGAGCAACACTTACGGTTTACTCCTACCCAAAAGAATCCGCCGGTAGCAACAAAAAGATAAATTCTGATCGAATTGAGTTTTTGAAGCAGAAATTCCAGGATGAAGGACTTGCGATGGAGTCAATTAAGTTTGTTGATGGTGGTACAAAAACAGATGAAAAGGATCTGGAAAAGGCAAGGAGGGTTCATCTCTTGTTTAATTCTGTAAACCCCAAGGATCTTCAGGCTAACTTAAACAAAGAAGCCCCCTTAAGTCTAAATGCCCGAGTTGGAAAATTTGAAAAAGGGGACAATGATTTCCTTGACAAGGTAGAATGGAAAGAAGGAACCTATCTCGTTCCAAATGGTGAGAGGCAGGTAAGGATTAAGATCTTTGAGATCGAGGAACCACGGGCCAAGAAACTTGACGAAGTAAAGGGTGAAGCAATTTCCGCTTACCAGGATCACTTAGAAAAAGAGTGGATTAAGGAATTGAAAGCAAAATACCCGGTTGTACAAAACGAGGAAGTATTCAAAACTTTAATTAAAGCCAATCCTTGAGGTCCTTTTTCTTATTCCTTTTGATGATCCTGGCATGTTCTGCTTGCCAGCTTTTCTTCCCTGATAAGGACAGAGAAAAAACAGAAAGGAAGAAGATTGCAAGAGTTGGTGAAGATTTTCTTTATGAGGATGACCTGGAGAGCATCACCTCTGGTGCAAGCAGCTCATCGGATAGCGTTGACCTTGCAAACAGATATATTCAGTCCTGGGTCAGGAATGAATTGCTCCTAGGCAAAGCTGAAGAATCGGTCGATTTCAACATGGATGAGATTAATCGGAAGGTAAACGATTATCGCTATGCCTTAATGGTCTTTGAGTTCAAGAAGAAGTTTCTCAATCAGAATCTTGACACTTCCATAAGCGAAGAGGAGATCAAGGCATATTACGACTCCCACCTGGATAACTTCCTTCTAAAACAGAATATTATTCGAGGAAGATACTTCCAAGCTTCCAAAGAGGCACCAAAACTTGAAGAAGCAAGGTCATGGGTAAAAAGCGATGAGGAAGATGAAATTGAAAACTTAAAGTCTTTTTGTATTCAATTCGCCACCTCCTATAACCTACAAGATACCACTTGGATCAATTTCGAGGATATTATTTTAAATACTCCCTTTCAAAGTATTCCCAATAAGGTTCAATTTTTACAAAACAACAGATTCGCGGAAGCCTCAGACTCCCTTTTTCAGTACACCATCTTTATTAAAAATTATAAGATCCAAGACCAGCTTTCTCCATTGGAGTTCGTCCGTGATCAAATTGTTCAAATTCTGATCAACAAAAGAAAGGTGGAGCTAAGTGAAAAATTGGAGGACCAGATTCTATTGGAAGCAAGACAAAACAGCAGCTTTGAAATTTATTAGGTTTTTAATTTTTACTTGTTTGCTTCCATTTCCTCAATGCATAAATGCACAGGGAGTCGAATCGGTTGTGGTTGATAAGATCGTTGCCAAGGTGGACCATTTCATTGTTTTGAAATCAGAGGCGGAGCTTGCCTACCTTCAATACCTCAGCAGTGGGCAGGATATTTCCGGCGATGTCAGATGTCAGGTTTTTGAGAGTCTGATCATCAATAAGCTTCTTCTTGCAAAAGCAGAGATCGACTCTATTACTGTGGATGAGTCAATGGTTGAGAGTAATCTTAACCAAAGAATGCAGGTCTTTGTGAGCCAATTCGGAAGTGAGGAAAGACTTGAGCAATACTATGGGAAGACCATTGATGAATTCAAAGATGAGTTCAGGGATCAGGTGAGGGATCAGTTGATCATTCAAAGAATGGATGAAGAAATTACGGTAGGAATAAAAATCACCCCCCGAGAGGTCAGAGAATTCTTTGGAAAGATTCCCGAAGATAGCCTTCCCTTCTTTTCCACCGAGGTAGAGGTCGGTCAAATTGTACATAAGGTAAAACAAGGTTCAGGCTCAAAAAAGGAGATCCTACAGCAGCTCCGTGAGATCAAGGATAAAATTGAAGCCGGATTTGACTTTGGTGAAATGGCCAGGCTTTATTCACAGGATCCAGGAAATAAGGATAAAGGTGGAGATTTAGGATTCTGGAAAAAATCTGACCTCGACCCTGATTATGTGGCTGCGGCTCTTGCTCTTGAGCCTGGACAAATATCCGACGTTGTAGAATCCCAATTTGGCTTCCATCTAATTCAATTGATTGAAGTAAGGGGAAATGAATTTAACTCCAGGCATATCCTGTTAAGGCCAAGTTTCTCTGATAAGGACATCATTCATGCTGCCAACTATCTGGACAGTATCAGAAATCTGATAGTGGTAGATTCTGTTCCTTTCGAAAAAGCTGCTAAGGATTTCTCGGAAGATATTGTTACCGCTTCGAATGGTGGAATTTTTACTGACCGAAACAGTGGCGGAACGAGAATCGCTATGGAAAACGTGGATACGGATTTATTTTTCATCCTTGATACTATGGATGTAGGGGACGTATCCCAACCAATTCGCTACAGAACTTATGAGGGTGATGATGCGTTACGAATTGTTTATTTCAAATCAAAGGTCAGCCCTCACCGAGCCAATCTGAAAGATGATTATCAAAAGATTTATATGGCCACTCTGGATGAGAAGAAGTTCCTTGCCAAACAGGATTGGTTCATCCGGACCAAGGATGAAGTATTCATGGACATAGATGAGGATTATTCAGATTGTGAAATTCTCGAGAGAAAAGAATAATGGAAAAATTCAAATCAGACGTAGAGTCAGCAGACGCCTTTCAAAAAGTAATTAAGGACCTTACTCAGGAGATCCATAAATCCATTGTTGGACAGGAAGATGTAATTAGGCTAGTTCTAACCTCTATTTTCTGTAATGGTCATAGTCTGTTGGTTGGAGTTCCCGGACTGGCCAAGACTATGCTGGTTCAAACAATCTCTTCTGCCTTGGATCTTGATTTCAACCGCATCCAATTCACGCCAGACCTGATGCCTTCTGATATACTTGGATCGGAGACTCTGGATGCAAATAAGAATTTCAAATTCATTAAGGGACCTGTTTTCGCCAACATAATTCTTGCCGACGAGATTAACAGAACACCGCCAAAAACACAGTCGGCCCTTCTCGAAGTCATGCAGGAAAGGAAGGTTACTATTTCAGGTGAGGATTATAATCTGCAGGCTCCCTTCTTTGTTCTAGCAACTCAAAATCCAATAGAACAGGAAGGAACCTATCCCCTACCTGAGGCCCAACTCGATAGGTTTATGTTTGAGATCAACCTGGATTATCCGGATTTCAATTCTGAAGTTGAGATCGTAAAATCTACTACCGTTATTAACGAGCAGAGGATAAACAAGATTCTTAAGGCCGAAGAAATCATCCATTTCCAGGAATTGATCCGAAAGGTCCCCGTTCCAGATAATGTTATCGAATATGCCGTAGGTCTAGTGGCGAAAACCAGAAAAGGAAGAGATGGCAGTCATGAGATGGCTGAAAATTACCTTGACTGGGGAGCAGGGCCAAGAGCTTCGCAGTTTTTGGTACTAGGAGCAAAATGCAATGCACTATTTGAGGGGAAATACTCTCCTGATATCGAAGATGTTCAAAAAATGTCCCTTCCTGTTCTACAACATAGAATCGTGAGGAATTTCAGGGCTGAATCGGAAAATGTAACCCTGCGTGATATAATCAATGCACTTGTTTAAGGGTGGGAAATAAACAGCTCACTTCCCTGTAAAAAGGTCCGGTACTGAACAAGAGGTTCTGAAGCCGGATTCAATTGAACCTCTCCTGAGAAGCTAAATTGACTACCACAGCAAGAGTCTACAAAAAAGGTCTGAGTGGCATGCATCTTGATCCGCGCGCATGGCGATTGAGGAAGAAAAGTACAATTCCTTTCATAGGCTGCAATTTCTCCATTGAGATTTATTAGAACTACACCCCGACGCCCTCCTTCGATATATCTAAAAGCGTTTGGAACCACAAGCCCCTGGTAATCAGGATCATTCAAATCGATGCTGGTACTAAACTCAACCAGTATATCTCTTAACCTGGCGTTTTCGGTAGCATCGTCCTGACAACTTCCCAGAAATATCAAGAATGATAAAGGAAGAATTGACCTATTCGTAATCATAAAAACCCTTCGCTGATTTTTTACCTGTATGTCCTGCAAGAACTTTTTGCTCCTGGATTCTGCTGGGCCGGAATTTTGAATCGTAATGAAAAGATCTATACATCGAAGAGGTTACACTGAAATTGGTATCAACACCAATAAGGTCCATTAATCTAAAGGGGCCCATTCTGAAACCTCTTGTCTCCATGCTTGCATCTATCGTTTCATGGGAGCACGTTCCTTCTTCAAGGATCTTTAAGGCCTCAACGTAAAAATGCCTTGCCACCCGATTGACCACAAATCCCGGTGAGTCTTTTACCATTATAGGGGTTTTACCCCACTCTTTACAAAGGTCAAAAATGAAGCTTGCCACCTCCGGTTCGGTTTCAGCACCTGAAATGACCTCAACCAACTTCATTATCTGGGCAGGGTTGAAAAAATGCATTCCAACTACTCTACCTGGATTCTTTAATTCCTTAGCAATACTTGTTACTGGAATCGAGGAGGTATTTGTGGCCAGGATGGTCTTTTCTGAATTGTTTTTTTCCAATTCAGAGAACAGTTTCTTTTTTAATTCAAGGTCCTCTAAAACAGCCTCAATAAATAGGTCCGCTTTTAACCCAGAAAGACTGAGCTGGGTTTTAATTCTCTTTTTAGCCTTCTCCGCTTCCTCATTATTAAGCTTTTTCTTTTCAACCGCTTTGTCAAGGCTTGTGCCTATCCCGATCACTGCCTTCGCAAGGATATCTTTATCCACATCAAAAAGCTGGACCTGAGCACCACCTACCGCGGCAACCTGAGCGATTCCTCGCCCCATGGTTCCTGCCCCTAAAACACAAACTTTTAAAGGAGATCCGTTTTTCATATTTCGCCTTGAAACTGACTCAAAAACCTAACATCGTTTTCAAAGAATAAACGGATGTCGTTTACCTGGTATTTTAACATGGTTATCCTTTCGATGCCCATTCCAAAGGCAAATCCTGAGTATTCTTTAGGGTCAATATTGGCATTCCTCAAAACTCTAGGGTCTACCATTCCAGCTCCTCCAATTTCAACCCAGCCAGTCCCCTTACAAATTTTACATCCTTTACCCCCACAAAAAGGGCAGGATATATCCAATTCCGCCGAAGGTTCAGTAAAAGGGAAGTAAGATGGTCTCAAACGGATCTTGGTGTCCGGGCCAAAGAATTCTGTGGCAAAATGATAAAGGGTTTGTTTAAGGTCCACAAAGCTTACCCCTTTATTAATATATAATCCTTCTACCTGGTGAAAGATGCAATGAGCTCTTGCCGATATGGCCTCATTCCTAAAAACCCTACCCGGAGATAGGGTTCGGATCGGTGGACGCTCATTTTCCATGACCCTGACCTGCACTGAACTGGTATGGGTCCTAAGTGCGATGTCAGGATCTTTTTCAATAAAGAAAGTGTCTTGCATTTCCCTTGCAGGGTGGTCAGGGGGAAAATTCAATGCTGAGAAATTATGCCAATCATCCTCGATTTCTGGCCCTTGCGAGACATTAAAACCTATTCTTTCAAAGATCCTGATCATTCGATCCCTAACCAGTGAAATAGGGTGCCTTCCTCCGACTTGCCCAGGAATGGTTGGCAGGGTGTAATCATAATCCTCAGCTTTCGAGCCTGCTGATTTGGACTCAAAAGAATCTCGGGCTTCTTCCCACTTGGATTGGGCAAGGTTCTTCACTTCATTTATCAACTGCCCTAGCTGTTTCCTTTCCTCCGGATTTGCATCCTTTAGATTCTGAAAAAGGGCAGGGATCTTTCCTTTTTTACTCAAGAATTCCAATCTGAAATTCTCAATAGCCTCAGCCCCATCTAGGACGGCAGCATTAATGCTTTCCTTTAATTTATCTACATCCACGCTCATGAACTGCAAATATAACCAGCATGTCAGTCCGATGTAATTTTGGGCATTATTGCGAAACAAAATAATGAGTACATCGTTCTGTATTTTCTATATTTGGGGATACAATGGGCCTGAAAAAGAAATTCTATTGTTTTTGCCTGACCTTGTTCATGGCTGTTGGAATCACCGGACACACCTGGGCTGAAACTCCTGTGGCGAGTTTTTTGGTGCCCCCTCCGCCACCAACAAAATCATTCGGACATCCTACCCCTAATCTGAAACTCATTCCTTCTCTGATGTACTCCACTATAGGTTTTGAGTTTGAGTATCCGGCAAATCAATTGTCATTTGGAGGAGTTGCAATGTGGAAATATGGAAATGGCTATGGGGCAAGTTCTTCAACTCAAAGGCCTGAAGAATACCAGGAATACGGATATAGGCTGGAAGCCTTCGGAAGATATTATTTCAAGGGCTCTGCACCAATTGGTTTTTTTGGCGAAGCCAAGATACATTACAATACAATCATGTATTATGATGGAAATCCAATTCCATTCACGCTCTATACACAAGATCGGGGTGAGGTAAACGGGCAACCTGCTGAGATAAGGAAACCAAAACCAATCGGTGGTGGAGTCGCAGCAGGGTTTCAAGCGACAATTGTTCCCAAGATCGTTATAGCCAATGTGAAATTGGGTGTAGACATAAATCAGGATGCTCTTGATCAAATTCTAGTGTCAGTATATTTTCAACCTTCAATTGGTTACATTTTTTAAATGAGAACAGTTTTAGCAATAGTTCTTTTATTGCTTGGCATTCAGGCATGTAAGCAAAATGAAGTTACAGAAGATGCAAACCTGTTTGGCAACTGGTCAGATGATTTGGTGCGTTACAACTTCGATAAATCCATGGATTTTGGTAAAAAGGCTCTTGTTGATGATCCGTTTGACACATTAAATCTTGATTCTTCCTGGGGAACCTATGAGGTATTTAACAACGAGATCCTCGTCTTTACATTTGAAGGCTACCTACTGGAAAATGGGACGAAGATCGACACCACATTCCTTGGGCCAACCTGGAATTATAGTATTGAAGGCAATGTGATGAGGTATACCAGCAGCACTAATGTTGGCAAGCTTACCAAGGAACCCTGATTTGTTCTCTTCCTTTCTAGCTCTTTTTAAAAAGGATTTCTCTATCGAATGGAGAAACCGCTATATTCTTTCCGGCGCTCTACTCTATTCCTTTTCTTCAATTTTTGTCAGCTACTTGAGCTTTGAAAGCTCTCTTGCTCCCTTCAACCAGGCAACCTGGCTTTCACTTTATTTCGTGATTCTCTTGTTCGCGGCCACAGGATTTGTTTCTCGCAGTTTTCAAAAGGAAGAAGGCAGATCCAAGTTGTTTTTCTTTCAACTGGTCTCTCCGGTTGAATTGATCTTGTCCAAGATTCTTTACAACACTTTCATTCTATCTTTTCTTAGTCTACTTAGTTGGTCATTATTTGTGTTGTTCTTTGGTTCTCCCATAAACTCCAACAGTTTGTTTTTGATGGTGCTTTTCCTTTCATCGACTTCACTAGGAACAAGCCTCACCCTCATTTCGGGAATTGCTTCAAAAACTTCAAATCAAGCCACTCTAATGGTAGTTCTGGGATTTCCCATTGTCATTCCGCAGATTCTTCTTTTCATTAAGATCTCGGAATATTGTTTCCTGGTCAATGGATGGACCGAAGCCTTGGGTTCGATCCTGCTTTTGTTAGCAATAGACGCCATATTATTGAGCATGTCCTACCTCCTATTTCCTTATCTTTGGCGCTCTTAATTTATCGCGTTGGACCGCCCCGCTTTTAAGGCAATTACCATAATTCTCATGCTTTACACCCTGATCGGAGGATTATTGCTTCCGGTTCCCAAGGTGCCAATAGTTCATGAAACCATCAGGAATCAATATTTCCATGTTAGTATGTGGTTTAGCATGATGATACTCTTGAGTATGTCCGTATTTCAGGCAATCAAGTACCTAAGAAATTCAAATCCTGACCAGGATATTAGAACAGTAGAATATGCAAACTCTGGGATTGTTTTGGGCATCCTTGGAATATGCACCGGTGCCCTATGGGCAAAATTCACCTGGGGAGAATATTGGAGCTCTGACCCAAAGCAAAATGGAGCAGCAATAGCAATTTTGATCTATTTGGGATACTTTGTTCTAAGGGCAAGCATTCAGGACGAAACCGTAAAAGCCAGGGTTTCTTCCATCTACAATATTTTTGCTTTCTCCTCTCTGGTGCCCTTGCTATATATACTTCCCCGATTAACTGATTCGCTTCATCCGGGTAGTGGTGGCAACCCAGGATTCAATATTTATGATCTTGACAATAATATGAGATTGGTTTTTTACCCATCAATACTGGCCTGGACCTTTCTATTTATTTGGATGAGTCGGGTAAGAATCAAGATCTCTACCCTTAGCTTGAAGATCAAAGAACTCTCAATCCAATGAAATTCAGGAAATACATTTTGAACCTGTTCATGTTTTTGTTAGTGCCCGTCATTGGTTTTAGCCAAGGGCCAGAAATGGCAGATCTAATGCGATCGAATGGTAAAATCTATGTGGTTGTTGGAGTGATTTTGATCATTTTTTCTGGAATTTTGTTTTACTTATTTCAGACCGGTAAAAAGGTTGAAAAACTTGAAAAGGAGTTAAAGGAGATCGAAAAGGAATCATGAAAAAGACTCACATTTTCATATTGATAATCATAGCTGTCAGCATCGGAATTATACTTTCTACAGCTGGAGATGCAAGCCAATATGTTGGTTTTAATGAGGCCAGAGAATTGGCTGACGCTGGGAATACAAAATTGGTACATGTGGTTGGAGAACTTCCAAAGGATAGTGATGGTAATATTCTTGGAATGGATCAGTCCAGCAAATTGAGCTTTTCATTTGACCTTTTGGATGCAGAGCAAAATAAGGGGCGTGTGATCTACAATGAACCTAAGCCTGTAGATTTTGAAAGAGCCGAAAAGGTTGTGGTTGTCGGAAAGATGGAAGGTGAAAATTTCAAAGCAGAGAAGATCCTCATGAAATGCCCTTCCAAATACGTTGAAACAGAACTAACTGAAGCTTCCTGATGCCTGATCTCTTTTCGGGGCAATTAGGTCATCTCCTGGTTGTCAGCGGATTTATTTTTGCACTCGCCGCAGCATTTGCCTATTATCTTTCTTTCTCATCAGAAAATGGTAAGGAAGAATATAGAAAATTCGGAAGGGTCCTTTTTATCCTTCATGGGATCTCCGCCCTTGGGGTCATAGCCTCTCTATTCTTTATTATTTACCAACACCAATACCAGTACCATTACGCATGGTCTCATTCATCAAACAACCTTCCTGTCTACTATATGATCTCCTGTTTCTGGGAAGGTCAAGAGGGGAGTTTTTTGTTGTGGATCTTCTGGAATTTGATTCTTGGTGCAGTCCTGGTAATAAAACACCCAAAATGGGAAGCCGAAGTAATGATGGTTTTTCTCATGGTCCAGGCTTTCCTTGGAAGTATGATCCTGGGAGTTGTAACACCAGGAATTGACCTTAAGATTGGAAGCTCTCCTTTTATCCTATTGAGAGAGTTTATGCAGGAAGCACCGGTTTTTGCTTCAAATCCCAATTTCATCCCGGAAGATGGAACCGGACTAAATCCTTTGCTTCAGAATTATTGGATGGTGATCCATCCGCCTGTCACATTTTTAGGATTTGCAGCCTGTCTGATCCCTTTCTCGTTCATGATCGCAGGAATCATGCGAAAGGATTACAAAGGCTGGATCTTGTATGCACAACCTTGGGCCCTCTTCGCATCTTTCTTTTTGGGACTTGGAATAATCATGGGAGGATATTGGGCCTATGAAACCCTGAACTTTGGAGGATACTGGAATTGGGACCCGGTAGAAAATGCTGTTTATATCCCCTGGCTGGTCCTGATTGCCTCTGTCCATACTTTGTTTAGTTCAAAGAGATATGGTACTGCGTTGAGAGTGAGTATGGTCCTGGTCACAGCGACCTTTATACTAATCCTATACTCAACCTTCCTCACAAGATCAGGAATTCTTGGAGACACCTCTGTACACTCCTTTACAGATCTGGGACTTTCAGGACAGCTCCTGATCTATCTCCTCTTTTTCCTGGGGTTTTCGGTCTTCATGATCGCGAGAGCCTGGAAACATCTTCCAGATGAGAAAAAAGAGATCAATTATTACTCAAAAGAATTTTGGGTTTTTGCAGGAGCAACGGTTTTACTCCTGGCTTCTCTGCAAGTCTTTTTTACTACTTCTATCCCGGTTTTCAATTCCATTTGGGAAGCACTAGGCATGAATTCAAATCTAGCTCCTCCTGCCGACCCAATGGAACATTATGGAAATGCTCAGATCTGGTTTGCCATTGGAGTAGCAATCCTTTCAGGATTGGGGCCATTCTACTGGTGGAACAAATTAGATTGGAATAGGCTAAAAGACCTGGCTACACCAGCTGTGGTAATCACTCTAATTATCTCTGGAATTGTTCTACTCAGCTCGAGCATAAAGAACATTCCCTACATTCTCCTTTTAACAGCTGGAATCTTCTCAGTCACCGCGAACTTGTTCACTTTACAAAAGCTTTACAAAGCAGGATTGAAACTAACCGGTGGCTCTCTTTCTCATATTGGATTAGGGATATTGCTAGTAGGTATTTTATTCTCCTCTGGCTATTCTAAGATCGTATCAAACAATCTAAGCGGAAAGATCTACCATGAAGACTTCCCAGAAGATCTGAACCTGAAAAATGTATTGCTCTGGAGAGGAAAAACCCTTCCTATGGATGATTTTACCTTGACCTATGTGGGTCCAAGGGTAAAGTCAAGGAAAGGGGGATTTATGCTGGACAGAGATAATATTTCCTATACATCGGATCCGGATAAAGTAATTCTGAATTATGACCCTCCTTCTCCTGCAGACATTCTCGGAAAAGAAAATGACACTGTACGAATATTTGGTGCTGATAATTATTATGAGCTTCAATTTTTCAGGGATAGCGTTAAGGCCTTCACTTTGTTTCCAAGGGCACAGATCAATCCGGATATGGGAGGCCTTATTGCTTCTCCGGATATCAAGAAGTTTTTCTCCAAGGATCTTTATGCTCACGTTTCATCCATAGTTGATCCAAATGATCCACCAGAGTGGGAGAAAAAAACACCTCAGATGGCCGGGATGGGAGAAGACCTTTTTCTAAAGGATCATCCAGCAATTTTTGAACGGGTTGAAACTATGACGGAGATAGCCGGTCATAGATTGGACTCAGGAGATGTAGGCGTAAAAGCCTTCATTAGGGTTTTTGGTCCAGGCCAGGAGGAGGTCCTTGAGCCAATATTCATTATTCATGACAATATGATCGGAAGGGTACCGGCAGTCTCACGGGGTCTGGGAATAAAGATCCTGATAGAACAAATTATCCCGGAAGAGAACAAATTCAAATTCGCCGTGGAAACCACTCAGGCGGATTATGTGATTTTGAAGGCTATGGAAAAACCCTGGATCAACCTCCTTTGGGGAGGGACATTACTTTGCCTTTTTGGAATGATCCTTTCCATGAATCGAAGATTTAAAGATCTTCGGTCTGCAAAAGACTAATAATGGCTAATAGCTATTCGATATCGATCATCGGGTCTGGAAACATGGCTTGGAGCCTTGCCAAAAATTTTGAGGATGCCGGACATCATGTAAGAGAGATCTACAGCAGGAGATTAGAAAATGCCGAAAAGCTTTGTGGGGAACTATACGATGCGGTACCTACAGATGAGCAGGATTTTGAAGGATCAGAATCCGGGATCTTCTTTTTAGCAATAAAGGATGATGTAATTCAGGAAGCCAATCATGAATTCAGTTTTCCTGAAGGTTCTATAGTTGCCCATTGTTCTGGTTTCCTTTCTATGGATAGCATTTCAGGATTAAGTTCGAAAACAGGGGTATTTTATCCTTTACAAAGTTTTTCTAAAGGTCAAAAAGCCAATTTTAGAGATATTCCTATCCTAATTGAAGGCAATGACTATGAAATCAATGATGTACTGGAAGACCTGGCCGGGAGCTTAAGCAACAAGGTGATCAAAAGCAATGAAGCAACAAGAAATTCGGTTCACCTTTCAGCAGTCTTTGCCTCCAACTTTAGCAACCATTTACTCACTATTTCCAAAGAGATTCTTGGATCAAATGATGTTCAGCTTGACATTCTGCAGCCTTTGGTAAAATGGACCATCCAAAAGGCCTTTGAGCTGGGGCCAGATAAATCACAAACGGGACCGGCTTTTAGAGGAGACTTTGAAACCATTGATTCTCATTTGCGACTTTTATCAGGACGACCTGAGTTAGTCGAATTGTATGAAAATTTTACAAGGCAAATAATGGATCAACATGATAAGCAAAGGGACAGTTAAGCCTCTTGGTTTGCCTTTCTTTTTTATCATTTTTGCCATCTAATATTTTATGCCTGAACAGCATTTATGAGGGATCGCCTTTGGACAAATATTATACTCCTAGCTCTGACAATTTGGTTGTTTCTTTTTTCGGTTAGCCTTCTTGGTTTTTCATCCGGAAATCTTGGTTCCACAGTGGTCGAGAAATTGATCAACGCAACAGCAAACCCATTCATTTCTCTTTTTATTGGGCTTTTAGCGACAGCAATAATTCAAAGTAGCTCAACAGTAACCTCCATGACAGTGGCTTTGGTGGGGGCGGGAACATTGAATTTTTCAGCCGCTATACCCATAATTCTTGGGGCCAATATCGGAACTACACTTACCAGCAACCTTGTTGCTCTGGCACATGTGACCAGTAGGAATCAATTTGGAAGGGCCTTCGCAACCTCTTCGGCTCATAATTTATTTAACCTTTTAGGTACCGCCCTCTTATTTCCTCTTGAGTATTATTTCCATGTCCTTTCAATGCCGGCAAAAGAGATTACAAAACTTATAGGCCTTAGGGGAGGAAGCGATTCCGGATTAGAAAAAGGAATTACCACCATGGATAAACTCAGCGACCTATTATTATCAGCTGTTGGGCATCATGCCTGGATCCTACTTTTGATATCTATGGTTTTGATATTCGTAAGTATTCGGTCGATGACCAATCTGATCCGTAAACTCTTTATCCGGGAAAGTCAAAGGCAATTAGAGAGGAGCTTCTTCGGAAATAAATACAGATCCCTTGGAAATGGGATCCTGTCAACTGCATTGGTGCAATCCAGTTCATTGACAACATCGTTAACCATTCCTCTGGTGGCCACAAAAAGGGTTTCTCTTAGCAATGCTCTTCCATTCATTATCGGAGCAAATATTGGTACTACAATAACAGCTCTGATCGCATCCTTACAACAAAGTGTTCAAGCTCAGGAGGTAGCTCTGGTTCACTTGTTCTTCAACCTCTATGCTGCCATACTTTTCTTCCCCAAGTTACCTCTGGGAAGATTTCATGAATTCATTTCTCAGAGACTGGGTGATCTGGTGAAAAAAGAAAGACTATTGGGATTCTTATACGTTCTGATGGTTTTCTTCTTACTGCCCTTTGTTTTGATCATTGTCTCCGGAGGATTTGATTTCAATTAATTCTAGGGATTATTAACGATATTTGGCCAAAAAAGGGACTTTGAAACTCGAAAGCATTGATAAGCTGATCGATTCTGCTTCCGGTTATCTGGAAGCAAAACTTGAATTGATAAAACTGGAGCTAAGGGAAGAGCTTGCCGGTTTTTTGATCAAGGCTGTATTGATCAGTCTGTTCCTTTTGCTCAGCCTTTTTATGTTGCTATTCCTTGGATTCGGAACTGCTTTATGGCTAAATGCAATGCTTAACTCCAATTATGCAGGATTCTTAATCGTGGGAGGAATTCTTTTCTTGATGATTGTTTTTATTGGCTTGCTAAAGTTCACTAATTCAGGGAATCGTTTTCTACAAAAGATTATTGGCTCCTTGGTTGAAGATTGATGAATAAGATCCAGAAAAGGAAACAAGAGCTGAGGGAATTGCAAAAAAAGCACCTTCAAGAGATCGAGGACAACACCATCAGCCTTAAGGAGGAGCTAGGTGAATATGTGCAAGGGGCATTGATTGCCGGAGCTGCTGGACTAGCTGTTTGGGCCTTGGGCTCAAGTCTGGCTTCCCTTATTGGAGGGAAGAATCCAAAAAAAGGAAGAATTGGAAAAGCAGTTGGAAAAATGGTAAGTCCTTTTGCTGCTCAAATTCTATTCGATGTGCTAAGACCAGGAAAGGAAGATAAAGAAAACACGGTTTTAAATGGGGAATCGACTAAGGAAAAAGTTTGAGGAGCATTCCCGTTCGGGGAAAAAAGGCCTTATCCTTTTGGTAGATCCCGATAAGTTGGACCAACCAGGTAAGGATCAAAGGTTTCAATTTGCCAAAGAATTCGCGGAGATGATCTTCATCGGGGGAAGTATGACCCATAAAGATATCTCCGAAGAATCCTTGAAGAAAATAAAAGTGCTAACCGGTTTGCCTGTAATTATTTTCCCGGCTAACTCAATGCATGTTAATCCCGGAGCGGATGCTATTCTATTTCTTTCATTGCTCTCTGGAAGGAATCCGGAATACCTGGTTGGCCATCATGTGGCGGCTGCACCTTACCTGAAGAAAAGCGGTTTAGAAGTAATTCCCAGTAGCTATTTATTGATAGGTACCGGACAAGCCACCACTGCTGAATATATCACCCAAACTGCTCCTATTCCATATAATAAACCTGAAATTGCTGCTACTACTGCTTTAGCAGGCGAATACATGGGGAAATCCCTTACCTATTTAGATGCGGGGAGTGGGGCAGAAAGACCAATTTCTTCTGAAATGGTTCAAGCTGTAAGAGAACAAACCAGTAATCCCCTGATCGTGGGTGGAGGGATAAGAAACCCTGATAAAGCGGAAGAGTTATTTGAAGCCGGTGCGGATTACCTCGTTATTGGAAATATCCTGGAGGAAGATCCTGGCATAGCTCTTGAATTTGGCCTGATGATCAAGGGTTTACAGCTTCGCCAGGAGAGTTAATCCTTTAGGGAATGGTCAAAATTCCTTATCTTATACCTCCCGTTAAACTCAGATGCTATGAAACTACACCCAAATGAGTTGTATCTGTACTATGATCCTAAGACGGGGATAGGAAAACAAACCCTTGCCTATGCCAAGTCGATAACCAGACACGTACAGGATGTTGATTGGAACCACACAAAGCTTAGCAATACGGTTTGGAAAGAGATACTAGGGTTTTTGAAACTGCAACCAAAGGATGTTATGGATAAAGCTTCTGATTATTATCAGCAACATATTCAGGGACATGAAATTGCAATGACAGGACTCCTTGAGATCCTTTGCCATACTCCGGAATTATTAAGGGGACCGATCGCTATTAAAGGAAAAAAGGCTATAGTGGTCAAGACCCCCACAGATGTCTTAAAGGTGGCATAAAAAAAACCCCGTTAGCAACGGGGTCCTTTTTTTTAAATACAACAGCTATGAATCTTTAACTTCCGCAAGCCTCGCATTCATCAGGATTATCCAGAGAACAAGCCATATCGCTTTGATTTTGTTCCCTCATAGTTGCCTGATCGACTTGTGAAGTCTGAGAACCTCCAGCAGCAGCTCCTACAGCCACCTGCTTCTTCTCATTTTGAAGAGTGAACTTGATAGCATCGGTCGCACTTTTGGTTCTCAAATAATACATTCCGGTTTTTAGACCTTTCTTCCAGGCATAAAAGTGCATGGAGGTCAGTTTCCCGAAATTTGGATTTTGCATATGGATATTCAGACTCTGACTCTGACAGATATAAGCTCCTCTATCAGCCGCCATATCAATGATCCCCTTTTGTGAGATCTCCCATACAGTTTTATACAGATCTCTGATATTTTGTGGGATTTCAGTGATCTCCTGGATGGATCCATTTGCTCTCATGATCTTTTGCTTCATTTCCTCACTCCACAATCCTTCTTCTATGAGATCTCTTAGAAGATGTTTGTTCACCACTACAAATTCTCCTGAAAGAACCCTTCTAACATATAGGTTTGAAGTGTAAGGCTCAAAAGCCTCGCAATTACCAAGGATCTGGGCAGTTGAAGCTGTTGGCATAGGTGCAAGAAGTAGAGAGTTTCTGACTCCGTGCTTTTTAACCTCCCTCTTAAGTTCCTCCCAATTCCATCTATCTGAATCCGGAGTCACTCCCCACATATCAAATTGGAATATTCCCTTTGAGACCGGGCTTCCCTGGAAGGTTTCATAAGCACCATCCTTCATGGCAACATCCTTGGAGGCTGTCATCGCCGCAAAGTAGATGGTTTCGAAGATCTCCTTGTTCAGTTGACGGGCCTCCGGAGAATCAAAAGGCATCTTCAACAGAATAAAGGTGTCTGCAAGTCCTTGAACCCCAATTCCAATTGGACGATGCCTCATATTAGAATTACGGGCTTCTTCAACGGGATAATAGTTCACATCAATCACCTTGTTCAGATTCTTGGTTACCACATAGGTAATGTCATAAAGCTTCTGATGATCGAACTCACCGTCCTTAACGTATTTGGGAAGAGCTAGTGAAGCCAGGTTACAAACAGCAACCTCATCCTTAGAAGTATACTCCATGATCTCGGTACAAAGGTTACTTGACCTGATCGTACCCAAATTCTTCTGGTTGGACTTCCTGTTAGCATGATCTTTAAACAGCATGTAAGGAGTGCCTGTCTCTGTTTGAGATTCCAATATCTTAAACCATAGATCCTGAGCCCTTATCTGCTCCCTGTATTTACCTTCCCTTTCATACTTTTCATATAGCTTCTCAAACTCATCGCCATAGGAGTCATGAAGTCCCGGAGCTTCATTTGGGCAAAACAAAGACCAAACATCGTTGCTCTCCACTCTTTTCATGAAAAGGTCAGGCACCCACATCGCATAGAAAAGGTCACGAGCACGAAGCTCTTCTTTTCCATGATTCTTTTTTAGATCAAGGAATGCATCAATATCGGCATGCCAAGGCTCTATATAAATTGCAAAGGACCCCTTTCTTTTTCCTCCTCCTTGATCGACATAGCGCGCTGTCATATCAAAGTTTCTAAGCATTGGAACGATGCCATTGGAAGTTCCATTAGTTCCACGGATATAAGATCCCTTTGCTCTTACATTATGTACACTTAGCCCGATGCCACCAGCACTCTGGCTAATCTTTGCACATTGCTTAAGAGTATCATAGATCCCATCGATGCTATCATCCTGCATAGAAAGAAGGAAGCAGGAAGAAAGCTGGGGTTTCGGCGTTCCGGCGTTAAAGAGGGTTGGGGTCGCATGGGTAAACCATTTCTCGGAAAGCAGCTCATAGGTTTCGATTGCCGCCTCAATGTCTTCGCCATGAATTCCAACAGCTACCCGCATCAGCATGTGCTGGGGCCTCTCAACTATTTTTCCATCCAATTTCATTAGATAGGACCTTTCAAGTGTCTTAAACCCAAAGAAATCGTAGGTGTAGTCCCTTTTATAATCTATTGCCTCATCAAGTCTTGCTGCATTCTTTTGGATCACAGCAAAGGTTTCTTTTGAAAGCAAGGGTGCGTTTTCGTCGGTTTTTGGGTCTACATAGGTATACAACCTCTTCATGGTATTGAAGAAGGATGTGTTAGTGTTCTTATGCAGATTCGATACCTCTATCCTGGCAGCAAGTCTTGCATAATCAGGATGTTGGGTCGCCATTGAGGCACAGGTTTCGGCAGCCAGGTGGTCTAGTTCTACGGTGGTTACTCCATCGTAGAGCCCATCAATCACCTTTTTTGCAACCGAATGAGCATCAACATATCTCATATCAAGGCCTTCACAAAGTTTCTCGACCCTGGCGGTTATCTTATCGAAGCGGACGGTCTCCTTCCGTCCATCTCTTTTTATTACCAGCATAATTCAGTGATTTGGTAGATGATTAAAAGTCTTCGTCCATAGAAAATTTAGCTCCCCCTCCGGTGTCCATTACACCAGCTTTCTGGTATTCACTTACCCTCTTTTCAAAGAAGTTGGTCTTTCCCTGAAGAGAGATCATATCCATGAAATCAAAAGGGTTCGTTGAATTGAATACCTTATCGCAGCCCAGCTCTAATAGAAGTCGGTCAGCTACGAATTCAATGTATTGGGCCATCAATTTCGAATTCATTCCTATCAGATCAACAGGAAGTGCATCGGTGATGAATTCTTTTTCGATCGACACTGCATCCAGAATGATCTCTTTTACCTTTTCTTCTGGCATTTTATTCTTGATATACTTGGTGTACAGCATGCAGGCAAAGTCACAATGTAACCCTTCATCTCTTGAGATCAATTCATTCGAAAAACTGAGACCGGGAAGGAGACCTCTTTTTTTCATCCAAAAGATCGAGCAGAAGCTTCCGGAGAAAAAGATGCCTTCAACAGCAGCAAAGGCAACAAGTCTTTCAATAAAATTCCCATTATCGATCCAACGCAAGGCCCACTCCCCTTTCTTTCCTACGGCATCTACCGTGTCAAGGGCGTTAAAAAGATGGTCTTTTTCCTTTGGGTCCTGAATATAGGTATCGATAAGTAAGGAATAGGTTTCCGAGTGGATGTTCTCCATCATGATCTGGAAACCATAAAAACATTTGGCTTCAGGAAGCTGAACTTCATGAAGAAAATTTTCGGCTAGGTTTTCATTTACAATTCCATCGCTGGCAGCGAAGAATGCGAGCACATGAGAAAGAAAATGTCTTTCTCCATCATTTAGGTTTTTCCAATCCGAGATGTCTTGACTAAGATCAATCTCTTCTGCAGTCCAAAAGCTGGCTTCCGCTTTCTTGTACATCTCCCATATATCCCCATATTGAATAGGAAAGAGCACAAACCTTTTTTTGTCGTTTTTGTCCTGCCTCAACAAAATTTCATCCTGGTAATCCATTGTTGCGTTTTAGTTCACACAAAAAACATAATAGTCTTCCTGTCCGCGAGTCTGGGATTTTTGACTCCCGGCTGGAGGTAACTAAGAAAATAGGCTAAGAATACTTAGGCGTCAGGCGGATACAAATATTAAAAACCTCAGACTTAACTCAAAGACATTTCGCAAAAAAATTTTTACCCCACTTATTCACATACAAAAATGTGGATAACTACGATAGCTTTCTGATTTTCAATTAATTAAGATTGTTAATGAAAAAAATACTTTTAAACTTAGGCTGTTGACAACTTTGTTAATAACTTGAAAAACAGGCCCTTGGAAAATTTGTTCTTAGAGGGGTGTTGTTAATGAATTGTCAGACCCTTATCTTTGCACTCCGTTTTTCAAAAATGGCTTGGAAATGTATGCAATCGTAGATATCGCAGGAAAGCAGTATAAGGTCGAGAATAAGCAGACCATTTATACTGATAAGTTAGAGGGTAAAGAAGGGTCCAAAGTGGAATTCGACCAGGTGCTCTTCATCGAAAAAGATGGAAAAGCCCAGGTGGGTACCCCTACCTTGAAAGGAGCAAAGGTCACCGGCAAGATTGAAGCCCATGTGAAAGGTGACAAGGTTGTTGTTTTCAAGAAAAAAAGAAGAAAAGGATATAAAACTAAAAATGGCCATCGCCAAGAGTACACTCAGGTACTAATCGAGGGCATTAAATAAAATACCATGGCACACAAAAAAGGAGCTGGAAGTAGTAAGAACGGAAGAGATTCCGAAAGTAAACGACTAGGTGTAAAAGTATTTGGAGGCCAGTATGCATCTGCAGGAGCTATCCTTGTACGCCAGAGGGGTACACAACACCATCCTGGTAACAATGTAGGCATCGGAAAAGATCACACTCTTTTTGCCCTTGCTGACGGAATGGTGGAATTCAGAAAGTCAAAAGGAAGTAAATCCTTTGTTTCTGTAACCCCAATGGAAGAAGAAAAGAATTAAGGGTAACTCCTTGGTAACAGGCCCGGCCCGACATCATTTGTTTGGCCGGGTTTTTTATTGCCTTTCAAAAATGAATTTGCTGTCAGGAGTGATTCCGTATTGATCGGAGAATCCAGCAACCACTTCTATTACATAAAGAGCTTTTCCGTCGCTTAGTACCTGCGATTCTGAATAGGGTATGGTATTCTTTGAAATTGAAACTATATCCCCATTGGCAGCGGCGAATATAATGTCGAGGGAGATATAAGTATTCTTCATCCAAAAAGAACGCGGCTCTTCTCGAGGGAAAATGAAAAGCATTCCCTGATCATCGCTCATAGAGCCCCTATACATTAATCCCTGGGTTTGTTCTTCGCTCGATTCAGCGATCTCTATATCAATGGTTCTAATGGTATCACCTTCCTGTGTTAGAAAGGCCAAGCTTCCTTCCTTCTTAAAGGGTACGCTGTAGTCTTTTCCAGCTCCTTTTATTTTTTTCTTCTTGCCAGGATTAGAAATGAAATAGGTTCCGAGAGCCACGGCAACCGCAAAAAAGACAATGAAGCTTCTTCTTCTCCTGGAACTCATAGAAGGAAGATCTACTTTTCAGATACCGAATTCGGGGAACCGAACCTTTTCAGGACACGGGTGTGTGAAGCAATGGCACCAAAAAAGGTCTTATGCTCCAAATAGGGAAGTCCGTGGTCCTTTGCAGTTTCCTTAACAATACCCGCAATCTTTGGATAGTGAACGTGACACACCTTTGGGAAAAGGTGGTGTTCAACCTGAAAATTCAAGCCTCCAAAAAGATAATTGACAACCGGATTCTTGATAGCAAAGTTGGCGGTGGTATGCATCTGGAAATCAGCCCACGGAAGTTCAATTCTTCCATTTTCATTAGGCTCAGGATATTCTGTTCCTTCGATAATATGGGCCAGCATAAAGATTATAGCCATGGTGAAACCTTCTACCAAATGAGCTGCTATGAAACCCAAAAGGATAAAATACCAGGGCAGATCAACAAGGATCAAAGGAACAACTAAGAAAGCGGTATAATAGATTGCCTTATAAAAGAACAATCGAAAGATCTCCTTTCTTGGAAAGGTCTTACGGTAGTGTCCACCCAATTGGTGCTGGAAGAATTTCACATAATCCTTCACGAACACCCAGGAAATTGAGGCAAAAGAATAAAGGAAAAAAGCATAGATATGCTGAAACCTGTGGATCCACCATAGGTCCTGGGTGGGCTCAATCCTTAAAACTGGAGGCTGCTTAATGTCCTCATCGTGATGAGGAATATTGGTGTAGGTATGGTGCACGATGTTATGGCTGATGCTCCATACATAGTCATTGGCCCCTACAAGATTAAAGAATAGACCAATCCTTTTATTCACATTGGGATTGGAGGTATATGACCCGTGTATTGCGTCGTGGCCAATATTCAAGCCGATCATGGCAGTAAAGAATCCGTGGATCAACGCCAGAACCAACATTCCCATCGGAGTTACCGAATTGGTAATGATTAGTGTGTAGGTACCCATCCAACCTCCGAGAATGAAAAGGGTCTTGAAGACCATTTCAAAATTGGCATTCTTGGATAAATTATTTGTAGCAAAATACTCATCCACCCTCCTTTTTACATCCTTTTGAAAACCATCATCCTGAAGTTTCTCAAATGTGACCTTTTCCTGAGGTTGGGTTTTAGTTTGCTTTTTTGGCTCTGCAGTAAGTACACTCATGGGCTAAATTCCTTGGAAGAGCCCGATCGTTCGGACCTTCAACGGATTCGGCTGCGAAGATACAACTTATTTAGGCCATAATTCTAAGAATCAAGGCCCTGCGAAGCTTTATTTGTGATAATTATGCTTTGAAAGTTACTTGCTATTCTACCTTTTTAAGGGCTTCCCTATCAGAAAACAATTCAAGATTGGCTTTATCGACTGACTTCTTGAAAGGAGAATAGATATCCTTTTTGTAGGCGTTCACCCTATTAACAGCCATGTTATAGGCTTCCTTAGCCTCTTTCATCAATCTCTTCTGATTTTGATTTGGAGGGTCATAGGCACTGTAAGCAGAACCATTTGCCGAAGAAACCTTATGCCAGACCTTATGGCCCCATCTTACTATTCCTTTGGTTTCTCTTTTCCCCATGACCATTTCCATCAATTGATTGACAGAATCCTTATTGGTTTTCAGGTCTTTCTTAAGCTGGGCAAAAGAACTATCGCTATCCTCTTTGGGCATAAGCTTTTCAACCTTGGCCAACTCCTTATTGGTTGCTCTAAGCTCATCCATGATCTTGGCGGTATTGCCTATCAAAGATTCCACACTTCTTTGAAAGGTATATATCTCGTCGATCTGAGCTTGAGTATACTCGATCCTTGGATCCAACTTAACCTCAATGCTGGATTCTGAGCTTGCCTCCCCATATTTAAATTCCAATCTAAACTTCCCCGGCTTGACATAATTACCATTCCTTTCTTGTCCTGACCTATCCGGTTCTTCCCAACTAGGCCAATAGGGACCTTTTTCATCCATTCCCCATGAGATTGTATTGATCCCGGAATCAGGATATTGCCTGATGGTTCTTATCAAATTGTCTCCATTATAAATCCTTAAATAAACACTATCCGGATGAGCACCTGTTTCTGGCTTTTCTGCTTTTTTATCCTTTGAACCAGAGTCCTTAGCAGCTTTCTTTTTACCCTTTGCACCCTGCTTTACATAATACCTTATCCTGGCATTTGTGCTTCTATCATCGCCTCTAAACATATCATTGGTGGGAAAATAAAAACCATTTGAAAAGTTGGTCTCTACATTGTAAGCGGTTGGTGCTTCAAAAGCCAAAAGGTCCTTATTGAGAACCGATCTGTCCTTTGCCACCGCCCTTAAAGGAGAAATATCATCTATAACCCAGGCAGCACGGCCAAAGGTCCCAATCACAAGATCCGATTCGGCTTCCTGGATCTTAAGGTCCATGGTTGAAGCGGTTGGGTATCCGTGCTTCCACTTGTTCCAGGTTGCCCCTTTGTCAAAACTTACGTACAAATGGAATTCTGTCCCAAGGAATAAAAGATTGGGCTCTTTAAAATCCTGAACCACACTCAAACAATATCCCCAGACTTTTTCGGTAGACACCAGATTCTTCCAGGTTTTGCCTCCGTCTGCCGTATGATATAGATAAGGCGTCCAATCACCCTGTCGATAGTTATTGATCACCACGAAAGCCTCCTGATCGTTATGCCTTGATGGCTCGATCTGTGGAACCCAGCAATTCTTAGGAAGACCTTTCATCTTAGGTGTGAAATTGGTCCATGTCTTTCCTCCATCCTTAGTCAATTGTACGTTGCCGTCATCTGTTCCAACCCAGATCACATCCTTGGTAACCGTACTTGGAGCAATAGAAACTATGGTCGTATAGTTTTCCGCATTTGTTACATCCAGGGTCAAGCCTCCACTATTTTCCTGATCCTGCTTGGTGGTATCGTTGGTGGTCAGATCAGGGCTTATGATGGTCCATGATCTTCCTCTGTCTGTACTCTTATGAACATATTGACTGCCATAATAGATAGTACCTGAATTGAAAGGGTCTTGAGCAATAGCTGCATTCCAATTGAATCTTAACGGCTTCCCTTCTGGATGGATAGGTTTAATAGTAAGATTCTGGCCCGTCTTACTGTCCCAACGTCCTAGATTTCCTCCCTGCCACATGGCATAACCATAGCGGGAATTATCCGGGTCAGGTACAACATCGAATCCATCGCCTCCCATCAATCCCAGCCACTCATTGTTCAGAATACCTCCGTTCTTCCAGGTATATCCGGGACCTTTCCAGGAACCATTGTCCTGCATTCCTCCATAAACATGATACGGCAGATCTTTATCTACGTTTATATGATAGAATTGCGATAAAGGAAGGTTTTGCATGAAGGTCCAATACTTTCCTCCATCCTTGGTCTGAGCTAATCCTCCATCATTTCCTGTGATCACATGTAAGGGGTTATTTGGGTTTATGTAAAAAGACTGATGATCGGGATGAACACCTGTTGACCAAGCGGTAAACGGAGACCAGTTTTTTCCTCCATCTCTGGAAACAGTAACTATGGAGTGAATGCTATAGACCACCTCTGAATTGGAAGGGTCTGTATACAGATCAGCATAATAGAATGGACGGTTTCCAAAATTTCCAGCTTTCGAAACTTTAAACCACTTTTCTCCTCCATCATTCGATCGATAGATAGCATTTTTCTTTGCCTCAATAAAGGCGTAGCAAATTCTTGGGTTGGAAGCCGAAATACTTAGACCCATTCGCCCTAGCTCTCCTTTTGGAAGTCCATCCTTGTCGGTTCTCTTTTTCCAATTGTCACCTCCATCATAAGTAACGTATAACCCACTGCCAGGGCCTCCAGATTTGAAAAAGTAAGGCCAACGGCGAAACTCCCACATGGCGGCCATAAGCTTATTGGGATTACTAGGATCAATGACCAGATCCGCTATCCCGGTTTTCTTATCTACATAAAGCACCCTTTCCCAACTTTCACCGCCGTTGGTGGTTCTGTAAACGCCTTTGTCTGTGCTTTCATTCCAGGCAGAACCTTGAGCACCTACGTATATTGTTTTTGGATCGTTAGGGTGCATGATCACCCTGTGAATATTTCTTGTCTTCTCAAGCCCCATGTGTTGCCATGTCTTTCCACGGTCGATCGACTTGTAGATCCCGTATCCAGAAGATTGACTATTTCTTGGATTACCTTCCCCCGTTCCAACCCAGATCTCATCTGGATTGCTTTGGTTAACGGCAATGGCTCCGATGGAATGAGCCTTTTCATTGTCCATGATCGGGGTCCAGGTGATTCCTGCATTCTCCGATCTCCAAACACCCCCTGAAGCCGCTCCGATATAAATTAGATCTGGCTGGGATTGTACAACTTCAATCGAGGTGACTCTTCCAGACATTCCGGCAGGTCCAATATTTCGAGGTTTCATATCCTTGAACAGGTCCATATTGACCTTCTGTCCAAAGACAGGAAATGAAAATGCAATAAATACTATTAGAAGAAGTGCTCTTGATCTCATCGCAAAAAAATTTGACATCGAAAATAGAAAGAGCTGTTGATTCCGCCTACTCTTTTTTACAGACGGTCTATTTACCAAAGGAATGAACTCAAGGCTGATCCAAGCTCAATATTTTAACCGCTTAGGATTGCTAAATCCAAAAAATAAGTTGGAAAATTTGCATCAGCCCTTTTACATTAAAATGAAAAGGAGGTAAATTTATTTATGCTCACCGACGTCCTCAGTGCTGTCCTTCAACTGCTGTCCTTTTCCCTGTTGCCCTTTCTGGTTTACCTGATATTAAAAAGAAAAGCAAGTGGATTTTTTGACTGGATAGGTTTGAAAAAGTCTACCGGTAAGGCTAACCTAATGGCTATTTTGGTAAGCCTGATCTTTCTCATACCTCCTATGCTCTTCTCTTTGATCAGCCCGGAGTTCAAAGAAACCCTAATGGAGCCTTCAACTATGACCGGAAAATTCAGAGCAATGGGTCCCGGAATCTCTACCTTACTGGTTCTGGTCGTAGCCGCTGTCATCAAAACCTCTCTTTCTGAAGAGATCCTATTCAGAGGGTTTCTTACAAAAAGATTAATCGCCTGGCTTGGCTATCAGGCAGGAAACATTACCCAGGCCTTTATTTTTGGAATCATACACTTTATCCTATTTATCAATCTGTCGGAGGGCGTATTTTTTCCTATCGCCATCTTGTTGTTCTCGGGTTTGGGAGCGTATGTATCAGCCTACCTGAACGAGAAGTTAGCCAATGGATCAATCATTCCTGGATGGATATCTCATGCTTTGGCAAACCTTGTTTCCTATTCCTATGTAGCCTTTGTACTTTGATAGAAAATTGAACCGCTATGAATAAGAATCCAGAAGTGGATAAATTCCTTGAGAAAAAAAAGCACCCGCTTACAGTCGAAATGAATAAGGTGAGGGAGATAATTCTGTCAACCGACAATAAGATCACAGAAGGAATAAAGTGGAGCTCTCCAACTTTCATGTACAAGGGCAACATGGCCTCCTTCTTTTTCAATGCAAAAAAACTTGTGAGCCTGATGTTCCATAAAGGGGCAATCATTGCCGACATTACCGGATTGTTAGAAGGGGATGGTAAAGAAGCCAGAGTAGCTAGGTTCCAAAATATGAAGGATATCGAGGAAAAAGAACAGGCTCTAAGAGAGGTGGTTTCCGAATGGATCAGAATCCAGGACGATAACAAAGAATAGACTTATTTATCATTGTTTAAAATTCCAATTTTAGATTTTCCATTTTTGACCAATCAATAGATTTAATGAAACGCTATTTGTTCGTCTGCATCGAGAACTCCAATAGAAGCCAAATGGCTCAGGCATTTGCCAAGATACATGGCGGAGAAAATGTTGAAGCATACTCAGCAGGTTCAGCTCCTTCAGGTGTTGTTAATCCCAGGGCTATTGAAGCCATGGCTGAACTGGGATATGATCTTTCAAAGCATGAAAGCAAATCACTTCAGCAGATCCCGGATGGACCTTATGATTATGTGGTAGGAATGGGCTGTGGTGATGCATGCCCCTGGGTGGCAACAAAGAATAGATTGGATTGGGATATCCCTGACCCAAAAGAGATGAGTAAAGATGGTTTTAATCAAGTCAGAGATCTGATTGAGTCAAAGGTAAAAAGTATACTCTCTTAAAATTGAAAGTCTGCCTCGCTCAAATTTCCTCCATCTGGCTAAACCGGAAAGAAACCTTGAAAAAGGTTGCGGAAAAAATCAAAGAAGCAGCTGGGCAAGGAGCTGAATTGATCGTATTTGGTGAAGCTCTTTTACCAGGATATCCCTTCTGGCTATCCTATACCCATGGTTCGAAATTCGAATCTTCCTTTCAAAAAGAGCTACATGCACATTACCTGGATCAAGGAATCCAAATTGAAGGTGCTGACCTGAAGGAAGTCCAAAAGATTGCGTCGGAAAAGAACCTTGCGGTTTACCTGGGAACCATGGAAAGAGCACCAGACCGTGGAGGGCATAGTCTTTATTGCTCTCTAGTTTACATAAATCAAAAAGGTGAAATAGGTTCTGTTCACAGAAAACTACAACCCACATATGAAGAAAGGCTTTGCTGGGCACCCGGGGATGGCCATGGCTTGCAAGTCCATGACTTAAAGGAGTTCAAAATCGGGGGATTAAACTGCTGGGAAAATTGGATGCCATTAAGCAGAACGGCACTTTATGCCCAGGGTGAAAACATTCATGTAGCCGTTTGGCCCGGATCCAAAAGGAATACGGAAGATATTACCCCCTTTATTGCCAAAGAGTCAAGATCCTTTGTCCTTTCGGTTTCTTCCTACATGAGAAAGGAAGATATTCCCAAGGATATCCCACATTACAATGAGCTTTATGAACAGGCTCCGGATATCCTGGCCGACGGCGGGTCATGCCTGGCGGGACCGGATGGAAAATGGCTTATTGAACCCCAGGTGGGATCAGAAGGACTATTCTACGCGAATCTGGAATTGAAAAAGGTATACGAAGAAAGGCAGAATTTCGATCCTGTCGGTCATTATTCAAGACCAGACGTGACACAGCTAAAGGTAAACAGAGACAGACCATCCCTTCTTGAAGACTAAGTCCTTTGATTTTACCCTTTTTCAGGAAATAGTTAATATCGCTCGGCACTAAAGTTTATGGACAAACAGGAATTCTTTCTATTAATACCAGCCATCATTTATGGTGTTGCAATTGTTGATCTTTTGAAGGTCTTTAAGTCCAGAACCACTTATTGGGAAATAACCGGCTGGGGTATTTTGCTCATGATCGTAATAATAAACACCTGGGCTCAATTGTATAATAAGTTAGGAGCTCTCGTGGATTCCAATATCAACTTCTTTATCATTATCGGCCAGGCAATAGTTTACGCCCAGGCTGCTAGTCTCATTACTCCAGAGGAAAAACACTTAAACACAAAAGAATATTTTCAAGGCATTAGAAAACCTTTTTTTCTAATCTTAACGGGAATTCCAATTTTTAACTTGCTGGTAGCATTCTTTGTCTTTGACGACAATGCTCCGGCTTGGAGGAGGCCGATGGGACTTTTATTAGGAGTGGTTTGCGCTTTTTATGATCGTGTTTGGTTTAGGTCATTGGTTCTTTTATTCTATTTTATTCTGGCCGTTCTGGTGACCTTTGTGGATCCGGGCTCTTGATCCCAAGGCTTCTTTCTCCCCAAAGTCTCATGTTATTAATGACCGGAAAAAGACTTTTCCCTTTTTCAGTGATTGAATACTCCACCCTTGGTGGTATTTCAGGATAAATCTTCCTGCTTAAAATTCCATCGGTTTCCAACTCCCTCAGTTGTTTGCTAAGCATCTGTTTGCTTATTCCTTCAATGCCCCTTTGTAGAACACCAAATCTGTTTCCACCTTTAGCAATTAGATAAATAATAATAGGTTTCCACTTCCCCCCAATAATTTTCATACAATGCGTAACGGGACAAGGTTCACCAATATTTTCTTTCATAAATAATTGATTTTCAATATTAGTATGATTTTAAATACTATATATTTTTTTTGTGACTACTTGTAAATATCATACCAAAGGTAGCATTTTTGTTAAAATTTTTCAGATGAAAGCAATTATTAGGAAGGGCTCAGGAAAAGACTTTAAGAATCTTGGTCTGGTTGATGTTCCAAGCCCCTCACCTGGGCCCGATGAAGTACTGGTACAAATGCATGCCTCTCGAATCAATCCTGCTGACCTAAGCCTGGTGAATGGTATGCCATTTGCAAAATTCAAGAGCCCACAAATATGTGGGGTTGACGGTGCGGGAAAGATCATCGCCAGAGGAGAAAACGTCAAAGGATTTAAAGAGGGCGACCGGGTATCTATCTATAGACACTTCAATGATTTTGGAACCTGGGCAGAAAACGTTTCAGTCCCAATTTCTCAGGTCTCACTGATCCCTTCTGGTATTGATCTATATAAGGCCGGGTCCATTTCCCTTACACTTCTCACCGCCTATGAATCAATAAAAAAATTAGAGCCGAAACCGGGCTGCTCCATTCTTGTTCATGGTGCAGGAGGAGGAGTCGGATATATGGCGGTTCTTGTGGCAAAAGCTATGGGATTAAGGGTTATTGTCAACGCTTCTGCACGTGACAAAGAAAGGCTTGAAACAATCGGGATCGATAGATTCTTGGATTACAAGGAAGAGGATTTCTCTTTAACGCTAAAAGACAATCCACCGGATTACATTTTTGATATAATTGGAAAAGACACGTTAAAAAAATCTATAACACTCCAACCAAAGAAAGTGGTTTCCATCGCTTATTCCGATCCTGGTGATCTAAACAAGGTGGGAATAAAGTTTCCTGGAATACTGGTATGGCTTATGAGAGTCCTGACATTGCAATTTCCCCGGATGGCAAAAGCCCATGGCGTTGAACTTATTGGCCAGGTCACAGGGCCAAATCAAACCCTAATGGACGAGGCCAGTCAACTAATTTTAACAATGAAGGATCATATCCCTGAACCAATTTTCCTTGATCTGAAAAATTCAGCCCTGCCGGGTAAAAAAGACATAGGAAAAACAATTCGATTCTAAATAGCTTCTTTTAATATTGGAAGACCAATCATAAATCCACGTCAGGTATTAATTGATCTTATCGATAACATACATCCGTCTTAAATCGGTCTGGAAGATTTTCTCCTTTATGGCTTACACAGCAGAATCTGTCAAGCAGTTGAACTCGTCCAAATGCATTGACTTCAAAGCCAATGTCAGCCTGAAACACCACTATACCCTTAGCCTTTGGAACAACATGGAGGAGCTCCGAGGTTTTTCAAGGAATGGAGCTCATAAGAAAGCTGTGAAAAATGCTAAAAAGATCGCCTCTGAGATCAAGATTCTAAGCATGGAAGCTGATGAATTCCCAAAATGGAAGGATGCAAAAGACTGGGTGGAGAAGAAAGGGAAGGTATACAGATACTGAGACTTAAAAACTCCGGCAGGGCAAAGTTGTTATTGAACTAAGAAACGACACGCCCTGAAAATGCATCAGAGCCTTTTTTTAGATTTTTTTCAGAATAAAGAACACTTTTTTTCCATTTCCCGTATCAATAGGAAAGTCTTAGTTATGGGATACCACGGTTTCGGTTTAAGACGGGAAGACTTCACCACAAAACCAAAAAGTTCTTTTGGAAACATAAAGGAACTTTATGGTGAGAAGGTCAACTTGCTGATACGGAAATCTGGTTCCAATACATCAAGAAACTTCGCCTTGGAAGAATTGAAAGACAGGAAAAGAAGGATCCACAGAATAAAGGTTCTGGCATTGAACGGAGTAATTACCATCGGATCTATTTTTATTTTTCTGTTCATTATCAATTCCATCTAATTCCATGGCACTTGCATCAAGGCAAACTATCTCCTTTCTAAAAGAAACAGCCAAAAAACTTTCGAGTAGCTCAAATTATCAATGGGGCCATATGGGCTCCTGTAATTGCGGTTTCCTTGCTCAGGAAGTCACTCGATTAAGCAAAACCGAGATCCATCAAAGGGCAATGACGGGGCATGGGGACTGGACAGAACAATTAAATGATTATTGTCCCTCCAGCGGTCTATTAATGGATGACCTGATCGATTCACTCCTTGAAGTTGGTTTTACCCGAAACGATCTTAGACACTTGGAATACACATCAGATCCAGAGGTCCTTGATTTCCTTCCTGAAGGAAAAAGATTTCTGGAGAAAAATAAAAAAGGGGACGTGGTTCTTTACTTGGAATCCTGGGCTGATCTTTTGGAATCAAAAATGATGAGCACAGACCTGATCGCTTCACAAACCAGGGAAATCCGGGAAGTAGAAGCCTGAACAGGTCGCTTTTCAGACAAATCCTATTTTCCAGGCCTTCAATACAAACTCATTTCCTGATTATTGGGTTTTGACCTGAACGAAATCTGGCAATGACCTTAGAGCACAGTATAAATTCCGAGAAAGGAAAATTTCTCCTTCACTTTGAAAACCCTTCTTATTCCTGGACCAAAGCCAAGAATGAGAATTTGATCCATATAGTTTGGAATAGATCAGAAAGACAAGTTCCTCTGCTTATCGATGGTAGTGAAAAGGAACTTGAACCTTATTCTATAATCACACTGACTTATAACAATGAGATTGAGGTTAAAGACTATTCAAAGGAATTGGTGATCTTTTCCTTCAACAGGGATTATTACTGCATAAGGGACCATGATTCTGAAGTTTCTTGCAATGGTGTCATATTCTTTGGTGCACAGAAACAAGTACTCATCCAGGTTAATGAGCAATATTCCAAAAAGCTCAACCTGCTACTGGAGGTCTTTAAGGATGAATTCTCTCAGGAAGACAACATCAAAGGAGAGATGCTCGTGGTCCTTTTAAAGCGCCTGATCATTCTTTGTACCCGACTTGCGAAATCTCAACAAGGATTGGATTCCCTTCCTCATGAGGATCTTGAGATCATTCGCAAATACAATTATCTTGTCGACCAGAAATTCAAGGAGCTAAAAACCGTCGCAGAATATGCCGACCTTCTGAACCGCTCTCCAAAAACCCTATCCAATATCTTCTCCAAAAAGGAAAAAAGGAGCCCATTACAGATCATACATGACCGGGTCATACTTGAGGGAAGTAGGCTCTTAAAATATTCAGACCTCAATGTGAACGAGGTCGCGTTTGAACTGGGATATAATGAGCCCGGAGTATTCTTCAAACTATTCAAAAAGAATACTGGTACGAGCCCCGGGGAATTCAGAAAACAAATAATTCCGGCTTAGGGAAAAATCGACAGTCTGCAGGGAAAAATGGATTGGCCTTAAGCTCTTCCCCGATCCAAAATTTGCATTGTAATCAAAACCAAAAGAACAATGGAAACTTTTAATATTCCCACAAGAGACGAAGTAACTGAGAACAATCAGCAGATCTTTGATCAACTTAAAAAGCAAGTAGGATTCGTACCAAACCTCTATGCGACCTACGCATACAACGAAACAGCATTAGGAGACTATCTTAGCCTTTCTGGAAGGAAAAGCACCCTTAACAACAAGGAGAAGGAAGTTATCAACTTGGTGGTTAGCCAGGTAAATGATTGCAGGTATTGTCAAAGTGCTCATACAGCTATTGGAAAAATGAATGGCTTCACCGACGAGCAAATTCTTGATCTACGTCAGGGAAAAGCGAGCTGGGATACCAAATTGAATGCATTGGCTGAATTCGTAAAAAGCATAACGATCAACAGAAGCCATCCTAGCCAGGAGGCAGTTGAAGCCCTTTTCGAACAAGGTTACAACAAAGCAAATCTGGTCGATATCGTAATGGTGATCGGAGAGAAGTTCATCAGCAACTTTCTTAATGGAGTCACGGATATAGAAATAGACTTTCCACTTGCCCATGAACTTGAGCTTGAATTAGCCTAGTCAAAAGATCCCTCGGTTGCTGATCGAGGGATTTTTTTGTTCTTTTTGCTCCTCGCTCAAATCCGATTAGATTATACCTACAATGAAACCCAACGTTCAAAGATCAGTATTTATCCTCTCCTTGATTATTACTTTTTCGTCCAATGGACAAAGCATCGATTACAATCTACAATCTGGTGCAGGTGCTGAAGGCTATGATCTAGTAGAATATTTTAACAACAAAGCTGTAAAAGGAAATTCTAAAATCTCCATTACCTATGATGGGGTCCTTTACAAATTTTCAAGCAGCAAGAATCTTGAATCATTCAAATCAGATCCTGAAAGATACCTGCCCCAATATGGCGGATGGTGTGCCTATGCGATGGGAGCCAAGGCTGATAAGGTCAGTGTCAATCCCGAAACCTTCGAAATCAGGGACGGCAAGCTATACCTTTTCTACGATGCTTTTTTCAATAACACCCTAAAAAGTTGGAAGAGCGAAGGACCGGAAAAACTAAAGGCTCAAGCAGACAAAAACTGGGAAAAGCTTAAGATCAGGCGTTAACAAGATTTTTCTCAATTTACTGGCTGATGGATTATTTTGCATGAGCCGGATCGACCTGATAAGATCCGGGAGCTCCTTGAAGCTAAGGAAGCACGAGATATCAGTCTAAAGAAAAGAGTCGGTTTTACTAACCTATTAGACCTGTAACCAGGATACGGAAAATCGGCGTATCAACAATCTAATGTATATCTACGGCAGGAATTCCAAGATACTTCAAGCCATAAATCATTTGGAATCCAAGGACTAAGCCCATTTTAGCTTAAATTCACTTTTCGAACGAAATTTTTTTGACCATGAAAAATCTGTTTTCAATCCTTGTTGCCTCTTTGATCCTATCGGCTTGTTCGGAGCAACCCAAAGAAGAAGTTTATGTCCCAAAAGAGTATAGCATCGATCAATTCTATAAGAATACCCGTATTGGTGGGGGTGCTTTTTCAAATGATGAAACCAAATTTCTTGTCCACAGTGACGAATCTGGCATTTTCAACCTATATGAGATAAGTATCACAGACGGTTCGAAAACACAGCTAACCAATTCTACAGAAGAGTCTTACTTCGTTGTAGACTATGTTCCTGGAACAGGACAAGTATTATACTCCGCCGATAAAGGAGGAAATGAGATCGATCACATCTATCTTCTGAATGATGATGGAAGCTCGACTGATCTGACCCCTGGAGAAAACGAAAAGACCTTTTTTGGCGGGTGGACTGCAGACGATCAGGCCATGTATTACTACTCCAATAAAAGGGATCCCAAATTCTTTGACCTCTACAAAATGAAGGTTGAGGATTGGAGTTCTGAAATGATCTATCAAAATGACGATGGGTTGGATATTGAGGAGATCTCAGAGGATGAAAAGTATTTCACAACCTCAAGGACCATTACCAGAACGGAGACAAAACTTTACCTGGTCGAAAGAGAAAGTGGAGAAACCATAGAAATCTCATCTGATGAGGATCCAGGTAGCTATGGTACCTCTGGCTTTAGCAAGGATGGAAAATATCTCTACTACACCACTGATGCCGGGAAGGAATTCAGTTACCTGGTTCAATATGAGATAGAAACAGGAGAAAGAACTACTCTTTTTGAAACCAATTGGGATGTCCGCTACAGCTATTTGAGTGAAAATGAAAGGTTCAGAGTAACGGCGATTAATGAGGATGGAAAGAATACGCTAGTAATGATTGACAATACAACTGGTCAGGAGGTAGACCTGCCTGAAATTGAAGATGGAGACATTTCTTCTGTGGGTATTTCTGAAAGCGAAAAACTAATGCGACTATATGTTTCCACCTCAAAGGCACCGGGAAACCTTTACGTGTTCAATATAGAGTCAGGAGAGTTGAAGAAATTGACTGAGAATCTAAGCTCTGAGATCAATCCTGATGACTTAGTTTCCGCGGAGGTGGTTCGTTATAAGTCATTCGACGGATTGGAGATCCCTGCAATCTATTATAAGCCACTTACCGCTACAGCCGAAAACAAGGTTCCTGCACTGGTTTGGGTTCATGGCGGCCCCGGAGGACAAAGTAGGGTTGGCTATTTCGCCCTGATCCAATTCCTTGTTAATCATGGTTATGCTATCCTGGCCGTGAATAATAGAGGATCCAGTGGGTATGGAAAAACATTTTTTACCATGGATAATCAGAACCACGGCGACAAGGATCTTCAGGATTGCATCTACGGAAAAAAATGGTTGCAGGAACAGGATTATATAGATTCTGAAAAGATCGGTATCATCGGAGGAAGTTACGGAGGCTATATGACCATGGCAGCTATGACATTTACCCCTGATGAATTCAATGTCGGTGTCAATATTTTTGGAGTAACCAACTGGTTGAGGACTCTTAAATCGATTCCTCCATTCTGGGAATCTTTCCGAAAAGCACTATATGATGAGATGGGTGATCCTTTCACAGCAGACTCTGTCAGGCTTTATAATATCTCTCCTCTATTCCATGCATCGAACGTGAAGAACCCGATCATGGTATTGCAGGGAGCCAACGACCCAAGGGTACTCCAAGTAGAATCCGATGAGATCGTTGAAGCGGTTAAAGCAAATGGAGTGACCGTAGAGTATGTTCTCTTTCCTGATGAAGGCCATGGCTTTTTGAAAAAGGAAAATGAGATCGATGGATATGGCAAGATCCTTGTATTCCTAGATCAATATTTGAAAGGGGAAAGCGAAAGCACTGAAAGTTCAAAGTAGATGAAATCTATAGCATTATTAACATTTTTCTTGTTTGCGGGAGTAGGCATGGCCTGCTCCCCTGAGCAGGAAAGTAGTACCCTGCATGATATATGGATCCTTGAAAAAATTGATGGCAAAGAAGCCATATTGGGAGAAGGTAGCCCTGTCCAACTGGAGATCTACGTCAAGGAAATGCGATTCCTTGGTTATGGAGGATGCAATAATTATTCTGGAAAGGTTTCTAAACTAAGCGACTCAGAAGTGCAATTTGGACCCGCTATGAGCACACGAAAATTTTGCCAGGGAAGCAGCGAGCAGGAAAATCTATACCTTCAATCTTTGGAAAAAGTTAGATCCTGGAAGGTCGAAAAAGAGTGGTTGAGCCTTTTAGATGAGAGTGGAAAAGTCCTACTCGAATTTGGAAAGACAGACTGAACTTTTCTAGCCAAAAAGGCTGGATTCACAATAATTTGACCCAAATACACAAATAAGGGAATAGCTGAATTTCCTACTTTGGACCTGTAATGATCAAAGACCACAAATTCTTTAATTTACAGGAAAAACTGATCTTCCAGAAGGTCGTTCTTCAGCCTCCCTTTAACATTTCAACCACATTCGACAATGAAGCCTGTTTCCTTTACATAATTGAAGGGAACACCATGCTTTATTCCTCAACGGAAACAGTAACCCTGAACAAAAAGGAAGGCCTTGTAGCGAAATGTGGGAATTTCCTCCAGAAATTTCTCAAGAATTCAGAGGCCCAACATTGCGAAGCGATCGGGGTTCATTTCTATCCCGAAGTTTTGAAGGCAGTGTTCGGGGATGATCTGCCGGCCTTTCTGGAACAGGCAAGGAAAGGCAAGAGCGTAGCCATGAAAAAGGTGGTCGTTGATAAATTATTCAACAACTACATTGAAAGCCTGCAATCCTATTTTGACAATCCTTCCGTTGTAAACGAGGAGTTGATTAAATTGAAACTAAGGGAATTGATTATGCTTCTCATCAAAACCGATGATTCCAATACCATTACCCAGATCCTCCAGGATCTGTTCAATCCAGATCAATTTCAATTCCGAGAGGTGATTGAAGGCCATCTTTACGATAATCTGAGTGTTCAAGAATTGGCAGGTCTATCCGGTTTGAGCACTAGCAGCTTTAAGCGCAGATTCAAAACCGTCTATGATGATACTCCTGCAAATTACATCCGAACCAAAAAACTAGAGAGGGCTTCTAAGCTCTTAAAGTCAACAAATCTAAGGATCTCGGAAGTAGCCTATGACTCAGGTTTCAATGACCTGGCACATTTTTCGAATACCTTCACCCATCATTTTGGACTGAGTCCATCAGAATACCGAGCTGCCTCCTGATTATTTTTTTTGGGTTACTAACAATTGCCCAAAACTTCCCTCTTTCCTAAATTCAGGTAAATTTTCCTTCATGAAATATCTATTCGGCCTTATCCTGTTGGTGTTCATTTGTCAACCCAGTCAGGCTCAGAAATCTCTTGGTTTACTTGCTCCCCTGATAGGGGAATGGGAAGGAACAGCAACCCAATACCAACCACGGGACAAAAGCAGGGGTCATAGAGTAGAAACTGTAAAAGTTACGTGTACCCAGGCCTTAAAAGGCACCTATATAGAATGTTCATCCACCTGGACCCAGTCTACCGGAGAAAGCAGGGAGCTCAGGACATTTTTTAACTACGACAGGAGAAGCAGGAATTATGATATCCTCTATCTATATGATGATTGGCCAGGCAAGGTAAACTATCAATTGATCTATGATCCCAGCACCAAAAAATTTGAGGGGAGGGATTTCTTCACAAGCTCTGGGGGCGTGCCTGCCGAGGAAAAAGTTGAGTGGATGATCTCTGAGGACGGCCAAACCATCACCAGCAAGGAAAGCAACCACTACAAAACCGACAAGGAAGGGTATTGGCCAACAACCTTTGAATTCACCTGGAAAAAGATAAAATAATGGGAGACATAGCTATAAAAACCGTAGAAGATTACATTCATTTCATTCCTGAAGAAAGGAAGGAAGCAATGCAAAAATTGAGACAGGTTATTCTTGATAATCTTCCCGAAGGATTTGAGGAACTTATGCAATATGGAATGCCGTCCTATTCTGTCCCTCATTCAATTTATCCAGGAGGCTATCACGTTGACCCTTCTTTGCCCTTGCCTTTTATAAGCATAGCATCTCAAAAAAGTCATATCGGTTTTTACCACATGGGCCTCTATTCCATGCCGGAACAACTCAAGTGGTGGCAGGAGCAATATGCAAAGGTGGTTCCAACTAAACTCGATATGGGGAAAAGTTGTGTTCGATTTAAGAAGCCAGAAATTATTCCCTTTGACCTTATTGGAGAACTGGTTAGGCGAATCTCAGTAAAAGAATGGGTAAAGTTTTATGAAGAGGGAATAAAAAGGTAGAGCCTATTTCCTCTCTCGGTTAATTTGTTGGATGGGTTGAAGGATCGCGTCTATCGTCAAACCATTTTATTCCAACATGTCAATTTGTACCCGGCGCATTTCTTCCGTATATGTCCCTTCCCCCTTCAAATAATAATTCTTTGAATTCAAGATGCCCTTCAGTACTTAGTAAAGGGCCTTAAACTTCTATCTCCAAAAAAAATTTCCCGGCCGCCCAACCATGAACTATTATTTCTCGTTTCGGTTTCGAAAATTCAAAAAATGAAAAAATCGATCTACCTAATTATATCTTTCTTACTTCTTTCATTTTCTCTTTCCTTTTCTCAATCTGTCGCATTAGTTGTAACTGGAATGGTTACAGACTCAGCTGGAAACCCTATCGGGAACAATCCGGTTCAGATCTATTCAAGCTCAAACCCCTTGGGATTATGGACTACCACAAATTCCTTTGGTAGATATACAGATTCGATCGGGGTTGTTTCGGGAGATTCCATAACTGTGATGTCATTGGATTGCGATAGTTCAGGCTACTATTACAATTTCCATGGAGGTCAATGGATCAACGGAGACACGCTTATCTCGGATTTCCTTATGTGTGGCGGAATGAATTCCTGTTCTGGAGGCTTTACCTATATATCCAATGGCATAAATTCTATCTCCTTTACTGCATTTAACAACCAACCAGGCACTAATTTTAATTATGTCTGGATCCTTGGAGACGGTTCCAATGCTACTGGAACCACAGTAAATCATGTTTATGCAAACCCGGGTACTTATACTGTATGTGTTACTGCCTCAAGCTCGCTTTGCACCTTTACCTATTGTGGTGTAGTAATCGTAGGTACTTCAAATCCTACCTATTCCCTCGGAGGCCTGGTATTAAAAGACGGCGTTTTCGATCAAGGAATTCAAGGAACAGCAGTTTTACTTCAACCTGATACCAACAACCCTACGGGGGCTTGGAATGCTATCGATACCACCAGTTTGGATTCCGGTGGATACTATTACTTCGGTGGCCTATCCGCAGGAAATTATCATGTTGTTGCCATGCTTGATCCAAGTGATGTTGATTTTAATGCATTCTTCCCAACCTATTATACCAATAGCACCTCTTGGGTAAGCAGTACGGTCATTAACCTTAATTCAAACTTTCTGAATGCAGATATCGACTTGCAAAAGATCATTCTGCCCAGGGTGGGATCAGGTTCTATTACCGGAACAGTAATCGATGATGGGTTTATGAATCCGGGTATGCCTATGGAAAATATTCAGGTCCAATTATTTGATCAAAGTGGAAATGAGACGACCTTCCTCATGTCAGATAACTCAGGATCTTTCGATTTCTCAAACCTCGATTTTGGAACCTACGAGCTGAGAGTTGAAATTGCTGGGATCACTTCAGTAGTACATACTATAATTCTGAGCTCTGGAATTCCAACAGATGACGTAACATTCCTAGTCGGAAACAACTCGGTAGTATTGAACCTCCTGGACACAAAGGTTCTTGAAGGGATTAAAGCTTATCCCAATCCTGTTAAGGATGTATTGGTCTTGGATATTCCATCAGAATTGAGTGATGAAAATCTTACCCTAGAAATTATCTCTTTAACCGGCAAAGTATTAAGGAGTAACGAAGGGCTGCTTGATGGAAAAGTTGTTGACATTTCCGAATTGAATTCAGGTTTTTACCTTCTTCGATTCGAGGTCGACGGCTTTTCCAAAACTATCAACATAGTTAAGGATTAACTGGTCCAATTTTTAGTTTAGGGAGTCGCCTTCGGGTGGCTCCTTTTTTTAACCTTTGGGTTTATGATAAGAGCAATTCTACTGTTCTTAATTTCTTTTTTTATAGGGGTCTGTGTGCAGGCACAGGTCACCCTACTGGTCCACGGAACAGTCAGAGATTCCCTGACCCAAATCCCATTAACAAATAAGCCTGTTAATATAAATGTCCCCAACGACTCAATTTTTGTCCCTACCTCGACTGATCAATCAGGGTTTTTTCAGATTCTATTAACCAATGTTACCCCTTTTGGACAATTAATAGTTTCCATCCCAAACTGCGATAACCAAAACAAGACATTTGTTTCCATAGTACCCCAAGTTTCAGATACACTCTCTGGTATCTATGAGGTTTGCGATTCCTCTCTGTATTGCCAAATAGAATTCTCCTATCAGGCAAATGGGCCGGAGGTGCAATTCATCAGTGAACCAATCCTTGGAGCAAACCCAACTAGCAGCTTTTTCTGGCAGTTCGGGGATAATCAAAATTCCTTTGAGCCAGAACCGTTCCATACCTATTCATCCGGAGGGCTCTATCAAGTGTGCTTGACCTATTCAGATTCCTTTTCCTGTAATAGCAATACTTGCAAATCACTATTTATAAACTATGATAGCTCTGCAATAAGTATTAAGGGAAATGTAAGTCTGAATGCTCCAAGTATTGGAAGTATAAATGCAAGATTACTTCTGGAAGACAGCAATAACTTATTTAGTACGATTCAGGAACTTACTACCAGAAATGGAAATTACGCATTTTACAACCTGGATCCCGGAAGTTACCTCGTACAGGGATTCATCGATACCGTATCATCTGAATCCCCTACCTATTGGCCCAACGGTTTCTATTGGGATGAAGGGGCAACCATAATTTTAAGTGAAGACCTTGAAAATCTGAACTTCACTTTGGTCCAAACAGGAACTTTACAATGGGGATCTGGAAAAATCTTTGGGACCATTAAGGATGAAGATGGTAACGATTTAGTTAATACAACTGTAGGGCTTGAAAATAGCTCAGGAGATATTCAAAAATTTATTGTAACAAACGAGTTTGGAGGTTATGAATTCTCCACTTTACCCTATGGAGATTATTGGCTGGGTGCAGATATACCAGGAATCCCAACATTGAAAAAGTTCATTCAGTTGTCTGCGCAAAATCCTGAAAATGAAGCTAATTTTTCCATCAATGGGGGCTGGTTAATTTCTGGTATATCCTCAGATCCAATCTATAGCATTTATCCAAATCCGTTTGAATCCAAACTAACTGTCGAAGGAGTACATGAGCCCCCAACAGGAATTTCGATTTATAACTCCCTGGGGAAAAAGATTAATGCCCATTGGGTTTATGAGAACAATCGCCTCATCATGATCTTTCCTAAAGATCATCCCGATGGGATTTACTACATTAAAATTGAAGGCATCTATGAAACAAGGTTATTAAAAATTATTAAGTCATAAGAAGAGGTTATTAAAGCTTAATGCTAATAGATCCGAAGATCATACAGGGATGCAGAAAGAATAAAAGCAAGGCTCAATCAGAGCTTTACAAAAAGTGCTATGCCTACGTGATGGGGATCTGTAGAAGTTATTATAGAAATGAAAGTGATGCGGAAGCCATTTTAAATCAAAGCTTTTTGAAGGTTTTTAAAAACATAAAAAACTACAAGGATGAGAATCCATTTAAACCCTGGCTTAGGAAAATCACGGTTAATACAATCATTGACGAATTCAGAAAGAGTCAAGTGGCTAAAAATGCCATGATGAATCCGGTCAATCAAGAATCCGAAATGAATGATAAGCTCTTCAGCTTGAATGAGGGGGACTTAAAAATGGAAGCCGAAAGCATCCTGGGTCTTTTAAATAAGCTCCCGGATGTAAGCAGAAAAGTATTCTGCCTTTATGCACTGGATGGGTACCCACATAAAGAGATCGCAAGTTTAATGGATATCTCAGAGGGAACCTCTAAGTGGCATGTCAACAATGCAAGGATCAAGATGATCAGCATGATGAAAAAGCAAGAAAGAAATTATCAAAAAGTTGTTGCCAAATGAATGCACAAGAATATGATAAGTTAATACGGAATTCACTTGAAGGGCTTCAGGGAAGCTATAAACCAGGGGCATGGGAAAATATGGAAGCCCTTATGGCCAAGGAAAAGAAGAAGAGACCTTTTTGGATCTTTTTTGCTTCCCTTGGAGTGGTTTTGGTTGCCACGGTTTCCACTCTTTTGGTGGAACCTTTTCAGTTGAATGGTTTAAGCTCATCAAGCCCCTTACCTGAGGTTACCCGGAAACAGGAGGCCTTACCATTACTGAAAAAGAACAACCTATCAAATGCAAAACGAGAGCAAAATAAAAATGAAGGGGAGAACCCTTCTGCCAAAATAATTCCGGTATCAAATAATGCTTTGCCCCAAGCGGAGAAGGCTGTAGTCGTACATCATTCTAAAACCCCCGTTATTCCTCCGATTTTTTCCGGATCTGAAGATTTGGATGATGGCGCAGTCTCCATGAGCTCTTCAAGTTTGATAGAGGATGAAGATTATTCAATGGATATAGAACAAGTTGATTTCCGTGATGCTAAAGCAATTAATCTGAAGTATTCAAAAAGAGAAAAAGGCCCAATGGATATTGACGAACCAGAATTCAAGCAATGGTCCGTCAACCTTTTTGCCGGGCTTAGTCTTGCACCAAGTACTACAGAAAGCGAAAAGCTCTCACAACTGATCCCTTTTTATGTGGGGTCTGAAGTATTGTATCAGTTTTCAAGAAAAAATTATGCGGGGCTAGCATTGCAGTACGAAGTTTTAGGCCTAAGTCACAATGCAAGATCAATAGAACAAAATCAATATATCTATGGATACAAGAGGCAGGTTTATGATCTGACTGATAGGAATGTTTCTTATTTATCCTTGGCAGCAAAAATGGGTCATAAACTAAATCCACGATTTGATGCCTTTATTGGCCTTCAATTTAGTAGACTGCTTCAGGTATATTCTCACCAGACAATAAGCCGTTCTGAGCAAGATCTTCCTCAAACTAGTACGGAGGAATCCTTAATTCAAGGATACAGGGCAGGTTTTAACCAGAATCAATTTTCAATTCTGACCGGTTTGGGATATAAACCAAACAGCAGAATCAGATTTGATCTCCAAGCGAGATTTGGAATTAGTTCTATTTCAAAAACAGGAGGTTCAAATGACCAAAATCATTTGAGGCTCGGAATGACGTATTACCTATGGAGGAAATGAACAAAATAATTAAGGTCTTTCTCTTGGCCGTGGTTTTCTCAGCTTGTACGGAAAAAGAAGAACCAAGGCCCATTGATCCTGAATCAAAGTTTATTGTGAATGGCGTTCTTGATGGAGAACCCTTTGAATTCCAGGCGGGAAGATCATCTTACTTCATGAACACGGCCATTTCTCTGGATAACTACGGACAAAGGTGGTTTGAAGGCAAGATGGAATCCAGCTCTGACCCTGGTTCCATTCCTTCCATTGAATTCAGATTCCGAGATCTAAATTCAACTCAGGCAAATGCTGATCCAAATAGTACTCTCCTACCTGGCATTACAGGGGCGTCGGCTCTCGACACAAATGAATTTTATCGGGTATCCTTTTCTTCTTCACCTCAACAAGGAAAAACTTTGGACAGCATCGTATGGGACTTTGGAGATGGAAGTTTCCGATCCGGATTAGACCCCATTCATGACTATCTGGTGGCAGATATCTACTATAATGTTATAGCAACATTTTACTACTCCAATGGCTGTACTTCAAACCAGAGCTATTTATTAAATCCCTCTCTGAATGGTGAAATTGGAATTATATTTTCCTTGGATTCAACCGGTTTGTATAAGGCTGAAGCAACTACGAATGGAATTAATCCCGTTCAATATAACTGGTCTTTAGGATCAGGAATTATGGGATCCACGTCCAGCATCCTGTTTCAAGCTCCGAACAACATTTCTCAGGAAAACATTTGCCTCGAGGTTACGGATGCCCTAAATCAAAAATATTATACCTGTTTAATGGTAAGTTATGATCCCCTGACCAGCTGCATAGGAAATTTTAATCATGGCTCTGAATATCAACTAACAGTTTCCAATGGACCCCAAAGCGAACGCGTGATGGAGCTCTTCATGACCTTGGATGGACAAGAATGGTATGCACAACCAGGATCGGGCAATCTTGAAATTCTTAGCTCCGCCCTTTTTGGATCAAACAGAAATGGCTTTCCCACTTATGAGCTGGACGTCCAAGGGCAATTTTTACTTCGAAATGCTTCTGGACAAACCAAGGCATTGCAAATAATCAATTCAACTATTGCCGTAGCATCTGAAAAGCCTTAGGAAATTGGTCTCTCCAATTACTTTAGTTTTGGTACAAATTGTTAGCTACCAAATCAGATAAGTTGAAGATCCACGAAATAAAACTCTATTGCACCGACCTTAAATCCCAAAAGGAATTCTATTCAGGAGTACTTGGATTCAGGATCCTCAGGGAAGATGAGGATTCCTTCACTCTTGATTGTGGTCAAACCCAAATGACATGGATTTTAAGGCGGGTTGAATACTATTATCATTTTGCATGGTTGATCCCGGTTGGAGCACTAGAAGCGTGCATGAAATTTCTAAAAGAACGTAACATAGTTCTGCTTCCTTTCCAGGACAGCGAGATCATTCAATTTGACGAAGGCCGAAGCTGTTATTTCTATGACCCAAATGGAAATATTGCGGAGTTCATTGAAAGGCCTGTAAAGGACAGAACTGCTGCCGGTGACTTCTCCATTGGAGAAGTAATATGTTTGAATGAGATCAGCCTGCCAAATGATGACCCTCAAGAGATGGCTGAAAAGCTCATTTCCGAATTTGGAATCGAACCAATTAACCCTGGTCGCTTTGACAAGGAGTTTTGCTGGGTCGGTAATTGGGAAGGTGTTTTCCTTTCAACTATAATAGGTCGAAACTGGCTTCCAACTGAGAAACCGGGTCTTGTGAATGATATGGAGATCAGATTCTCAACAAAAATCGGCAACCACTCAATCAGGATTGAGGATAATAAATGGGAGAGAATTGCTTGATAATTATTAATTGTTAGTTATTAATTATTAATGGGTCCTGGTAAAATTTATCCTTTTATTTCTTCAATACCAGATTAATTTTTCTTTCTCAATTAGAGAGAATGTCTTAAAGGATAAGAGCAGGGCTTTTGCAATTGAAGTAGTAATAATTTTCAAAGAATTGATAAAAGACAAAAAGGAATTCATCCTTTCAAAACAACTATTACGATCTGGTACTTCTATTGGGGCGAATGTTTACGAAGCTGAATATGCAGAAAGCAGAGCTGATTTTATTCATAAGCTTAGTATTGCGCAAAAAGAATGCAATGAAGTTCTCTACTGGGTAGACTTACTTAAGGAAGGAGAATTTTTAAACCAAAGTTCCTCTCAAAAACTTGCAAAAAATGGAACCGAAATTCTCAAAATCCTGACCTCAATTATTAAATCGACAAAGAGAAATAGTTAATAACTAATAATTAATATTTAACAATTACTCAGAGCGTAAAAGCATAACAGGATTCGACCTGGACGCCGCAACCGTTTTATATAAGATCACAATCGTGCTAATACATAATACCAGTGCAAGGCCAGGCACAGTATTCGAAAAGGTAAAATCGATGTGATTGGCCATAAGGTTTAGCCAAAGGGAATTGATAAATAATGCCAGAGGTGTGGCAACGCCTACAGTGATCAAGATCAATATCAAGAATTCCCTGGAAAGTATCCAAACTATATTTCCGTGCTCTGCACCCAATACTTTTCGAACTCCGACTTCCTTGATCCGGACTTTGGTAGCGAAATCAACCATACCGATCAATCCCAAACAGGTTATAATGATTGCCAGTGATGCAATAACTGAAAGTATTTTTACCAGGTCCGCAAAGACAGCATAGAATTCATCCATCTCGTCATCCAAAAAACCAGCCTTGAAATCTCTTTTTGGGTCATATTCCTTCCATACTTCTTCAAACCCTTCATAGGTTTTGCCGACCTCAGCAGATTGTAATTTCAGGTACAGAAATTCAACATCATCTGGATCCCACAAAAGCATTAGGGGCCTGATATCCCTCATCAATATCTCATAATTATAATCCTGTACGACTCCCACGATCTTTAGCAGGGAGGTGTCATTACGATAAACCATTCTTCCTACGCAGTCTTCAGGATCATCAAATCCTAACTGCCTCATGCCGGTTTCATTAATGAGGATATTGCTTTGCTCACCAGTTGAGCTCGATGTATTGATATTTTGTCCTGCGATCAACGGGATCTTCATTAGATCCAGGTAATTCTCATCTACAGAAAAGAAATTGAAATCAATGTTCTCATCCTCCTTTTCTTTTTTTATCTCGGTTTCCATGGTTCTCCCTACCGCAGTATGATGCGATGTAAGTGAACTGGAGAGCACTTGGCTATTCTTTGAAAATTCACTTCTCAGAACTTCGGCATCATGGCCTTGCAACTCGACAAAAAATACATTTTCCTCATCAAATCCATATTGCGAATTGACGAGCTTATTGCTTTGGTCTCTAATTAAGGTAATGGTAGTAATCAGGATAAATGCGAGAAAGAATTGCAATCCGATCATAAATTTTTTGCCTGAAAAGGAGTACCATCTTTTAACCCTCCCTGTCTTTGGACTGAATCCGGCCTTAAGTGAATAACTGGGATCAAACCTGCTTACGTATAAGGCAGGACCAATTCCGGTAATCATCCCCAAAATGAGGCTGAACCAGAAAAAGTATATATAAGCCCATCCATTATCTTCAAATTGGAGTTCCAATAAACTGAAGAACCACAAGCCATTGAACATACCTATCAGAAAGCGATAGAAAAGCATCGCCAGGATCATGGCTCCCAGATTAACCAGGATTGCCTCGACAAGAAATTGAATGATGATCGAAACGCGAGTTGCCCCATTAACCTTTCTGATGCCAACTTCCTTTATTCTGTTTAGTGCCTGGGCAATTGCAAGATTTGAATAATTGATGGTGGCGGTCAGGATTACGATCAATCCAAGAAGCAGGAAAAATCCAATGAAGATCATTGGCAAAGTAAAACTTACCTCATTGGCCATGATCTTACCAGGTGTGATATCATTAAGACTTTGAAGGTGGAATTCATAACCGGGGTGATCTTCTTTGAGATCCATATTTGCCTCGGCCAGTTCATCCAATTTTGATTCTATTTCTTCAGGCCTTGTGTTCTCATTCAGGAGCATGTAGTTATAGGCCATGTTCACATTCTCCCATTTATATACCCGCTCATTTAGTTTTTCCTGGACAACCAGGCTATGCAAACTGGAGAATGAAGCCAACATATCGAATTTCAGGTGGGTTTTACCCGGAGGGGCTTTTACGATGGCTCGAACAATATACTCCTGGTCCTCATTTACACTGACCATCTTCCCAATGGGGTCCGAGTTCGGGAATACCCGCTCGGCAAATTCCTTGCTCAAAACAACCCCAAAAGGCTCTGATAAGACCTTTTTTGGATCCTGGTCAATTAGCTCAAAACCAAAAACCTCAAAAAAATCAGGGTCGGCATAGAATCCCTGGAACTCGAGTATTTTCTCTTCCGACCTGACCTCTCCTCGGAAGTACTTACTCATGCAGGTTAATTTCTCTATGCCTGTTTCCCGATCCTGCAATTGTCTTTTAAACAAAGGGGTGGATGATGCCCTTGCCTCAAAAATCTCCGACTCACCTTTTTCAATGGTTGTCACCCGATATATCCTATTCCGGTTCTCATGAAAATCGTCATAGGAAACCTGGTCATGGACCATCTGGATGACCAGAAAGCAAACCGACATACCCACGGCCAAGCCGATCAGGTTGATGAAGGTAATGCCTTTTTGCTTCCAGAATCCTCTTAAGGCGATCAAAAGATAATTGCGGATCATTCTGCTGAATCTTCCTTTTTCACCATGAAATAATAGATCAGGAAGCCAAGCGATACGGATACCGCCAGTATTCCAAAGGGAAAAGGAGAATCTTGCTGATAAGGAACCGCGGAGATCACCAACAGACCCAGGCCTCCAAACAATATGATCAAGCCCCACTTCAGGGAGCTGTATTTGCTTTGCTGCTGCTTCTTGAGCAACTCTTTCATCTCTTCAGAACTCAAGCCACTTTGTACTATTCTCTTTTTCAGAAAATAATCAGTTAAGGCTCTCGTAAAAAGTACTACCAATGCAGCGAAAGGGACCATTACGGCTATTGGCATCAAAAGCTCTTGCAATTCAGGACTCATAATTTTTGAATTAGTTTCTCCCTTAGACAAGGCCTCTTTGAAAAATGTTGCAGCCCATCGAAAATTTTTTTGGATAGATTGCAACATTCCATTTACTACGAATGTCTAAACCAACAGAATGGACGATAGACAGCTGGTAAAGTCCGTAATGAGAGGAGATCCCGGTGCCTTTGACCTACTGGTCAACAGGCATATGGGATTGGTGATCCATATGGTTGCACCTGTTGTTGCCAATGCAGAGGATCGGGAGGAGGTGATCCAGGATGTGTTCCTTAAGGTTCATCAGAAACTGGAGAGCTTTCGATTCGATTCCAAACTGAGCAGCTGGATAGGACAGATCGCCTATAGAATGGCTTTGAATAAAATGAAGAAAAATCAGAGAAACCTACTTAACAAAGACCTGGACGCTATTGAGTTTAGCCTGGGTACTGAGGATAAGGAAGTGGAGGAAAAAGATGCTTCCAGTTTTATTCAATCGCTTATTCGACAACTTCCTGCAACCTACCAAACAGTTTTGTCCTTGTATTATCTTGATGAGCTGAGTTATGCCGAGATCGTGGACACCCTTGGAATGCCCGAAGGAACGGTTAAGAATTACCTTTTCCGGGCCAAGCAAAAATTAAAGGACCTCGCCGGTCCAGTATTGGAAAAAGAAATTGGATTGATATGAATGAAGAGCGATTTGAAGAATTATTAAAAAGCTCCTTAAAGAAGGAAATGGAAACTCCCTTGAGTCAGAATTTCCAATTGACCCTGAATAAAAGGGTTGAAAAAAGAGCAACGACCCAAGCAACCAAGGCATGGATCATTCAGAGTCTCTTAACTGTCCTTGTGGGCATGCTAGGGGTATTATTGCTGGTCATTTTTGGAGATATGGGTTCCAAGATCGGTGCCTATTTTCCATGGATATTTGGAATCGCCGTCCTTTTCGGGGTGTTCCAATACCTGGACAATCAGCTAATCCGCTCCAAAACGAAGGCATAATTCCAAAGGGCTTCTTAATTTTCGAACTCTAAAAAGTTCATATGAAAAATCTACTGTTCCTTTTGGCAATTTGTATTGCCTGCTCAGCTCCCAAACAAGAAGAGAAAGAAGGTTCTAAAGCCGAATTATTGAAATTCATGACGGGCTCATTCAGTTCTGAGCAACAATCCATTAGCGATACAAACTATTATCACATCAGTCTGCACATGGCCTCCATTTGGCCAAATTCTGAAAAGTCATATTTCTATGTGGAGCAGGCTCTGGGCACCATGCAGGAACGCCCTTACCGACAAAGGATCTATTTGGTAGAAGACTTGGGTGACGGAAAATTCAGCTCAGCGGTCTATGCCATGGAAGCAGATTCCATCTACATCGGAAAATGGAAGACCCCGGACTTTTTTGACCAATTCGACGAGAGTATATTGGTAGAAAGAAATGGATGTGCGGTGTTTCTTGAAAAAAGAGAGGACGGTATTTATGCTGGCTCAACCCGCGAAAGAGAATGCGAAAGCAAGCTCAGAGGAGCAAGCTATGCTACATCTATTGTCGAGATCGGACCAGAGGCAATTAGCAGTTGGGATCAGGGTTTTGACAGCCTGGGTCAACAGGTCTGGGGCGCAACCGAAGGACCTTATATCTTTGATCGAATCAAATAGGGTCTTGGCTATTCCTTAAATTTCTGGAAATGCAAAAGCCATGATTGAAACCTTGATTTCATTCTTTAAAAGACAAGCATCTGAAACCGCGGGCGAATGCCCTGATGGCCTATGCCCTAATTGTTGGGGGGAACAGGAATACGATAACCAGATCCGTGAGATGTACCGTGAAAAGCAGATCGATGTGAACAATCATTCAGCTAATCATGCCTTCATACAGGATTTTGTGGTGAATCATGTTTCGGGCATCACTTTGCGCAAGACCGAGACCGGTAAAGTTTGTCCGACCTGTAAAAGGGCTTCCTAGTTCTTCACAAAACTTTTGGTTACCATTTCCTGTCCAAGCTTGAATTGGACGAAATAGGTTCCCGCTTCTAGTTGGGAGACGTCAATCCTGGGATCATTAAGTTCTGAGCTTAATACCGACCTTCCGTTCATATCGAATACCTCTGCCGATTCAATCTCCAACTTGCATTGAATGTTCAATTCCTCACTTGGTGGATTTGGATACATATTGATCTGATCCGCGAGCCAGGCTCCCTGATTCAAACCAAGAATATTGCAAATGGAACTTGCATTTGAGGTTCCGCATCCCTGAGAACCAGGTCCGATTGTGAATGTATTATCTGGATTTCCCCTCAGGCATCTGGGGATCACAGGAAAGTCGCCGGTAAGCACATAATAATAGGTTCCGCCTGGATACTCAGGAGTAACTCCCGTTCTGCCATTGCATTCATCCAGGTCGCCAAGCCCGGATACATATTCATAATCCTGGGTATAGGTTCCATCATAAGGCCCATTAGGAGCAGTGGTTCCATTTCCAGGACGGGTACCGCTTTTCAGTCGGTAGCTGGAAGTGACCTCCGCGATGGAGCTATTTGCATTGTTCGGATCGGAATAACCATACTTTCCGTATACCGGATAACCATCAGCCGCATATCCGATCAAGGGCGAATGAGATCCGGCCGTAACTCCAAATGAAGCGGCTAATTGATCAGGAAAGCCATGATAATGATACTTTCCGCTGGGCTGAACATGGGCATCGTTGAAGTCAAGGCCCAGGTTATTGTTTGATGACAGAGCATTCAGATTCCAGTCGGTATTGAGCTGTCCAGTGCTTGGATTTTCGAAATATTCTGCTGCAATGGGATCCAAAACCAATCCGTTTGTGGCCACCCCAAATTCCCAATAAGGACAATTGCCGCTTCCTTGGTCAAGGTAGGTAAGGGAACCAGAGTTTTCAGGATAAGCACAAAGGGTGATGGATAATTGCTGAGCTGAGATCGAATGAGGATTCCCTCCATTGGGGAAGGTTCCGGTGCTATGATCCGGAAGCGAATTGCTATAAAAATATCTGACTGCTCCCATCACTTCCGTGCAAACAGCATTGGTGGTGGTATTGGAAAAAATGCTGCTTGGATTGCATTGGGCCATGGCTCCTAAGGAGAGAACCATGAGGGAAATAGTAGCTAGAATCTTCATACTCTAAAAATTATGCTGGATGCTGGACCGTATATCGGTCATCTTATATCGTACTTCCTGGCCAGCGATCCTGATTATTACGAAGTTATGATAATTATGATCATATCCTTTGAAACAGGTGTTCTTTACCTCCAATTTTTTAGGGTCTTTGTTTTCAGACCCGAGGTCATAGGTACAATAGAGGTATCCTTTGGAAGTATAACTCGATTCAAACTTTCGTTCTAATAATTGGCCATCTACCTTCATACTGAACCGATTCTTTAGATATTTGCCCAATCCAACCGAAAGATTATCTGCTGATATCTGGTACTTCTTCAACTCCCTTTCCAAATCGTGAGCTTCCACTTTCACCACCAAGATCCAATTTCCGCCCTTTTCTTCTAGGGTGTAGAAGGCTTCATGGCCTCCATGGGAAAACAGATGTAATGGCAATAAGAAAAGAAAATTGAGGATGCCAAAAGCGTATTTCAACGGAATTAATTTTAAAATTTAAAGATGATAAATTTTGGCCTGGCTATCCGATAAAGGCCCAATATTTTAAAGCCATAAATGGAATCTTTAACTCTTTCGACCATAATACTTTATTCTATCGGAGCCGTTCAAGGCCTGGTTTTCGGATTTATTCTTTGGCGTAGCAAGGGTCAGAACAAGATACCCAACAGACTCCTGGCCGTTATTCTATTCCTTTTCTCTTACAGGCTTGGAGTGCAGATCATGCGCTTGTTTGGATTGGGATATTACGATACATGGTACTACTTCCACCTCGACTATAGCTGGGTAAACGGAGCCTTGCTTTTTTTCTATGTGAAATCTCAGCTTTTCCCGGATTTCAAATTCGATCGAAAGGATCTGGTTCACCTGATTCCCTTAGCCATCCAGATCCCAATTAGCATTTTCGTTCGCTTTCAAAATTTTTATTGGGACGGAACGAGGGAAAGCCTTTCCTGGGCAGGATATTGGGGCTATGTGGTTTGGATGAACTACCCTTCCATTTATGTGATTGCGAGTTTATTGATCATCATTTATGCCTATAAAGCCCTGCTTTTGATCAGGAATCCAGAAAGCGGAAAGGGCCTGAATCAAAAAAGACTGTCCTGGATAAAAAGAATTCTAGGGGCTTTTGCCATCTATTTTTCTCTGGTCCTCAGCATACTCATAGTAGACCTGCTGATCTACAATGTAGCCCTGGGAAATAACTATTTCTATTTCACTCGCTTTTTCTATTATCCATTTTTCGGTGGATTGGCCCTCCTAACCTATTGGTTAGGTATGGAAGGATTCAGAAGAAAAGATGATCCAGGACTTGTGCAAAAAGCTGAACTGAGCAATGAGGAAAGAATGCAGCTGGAAGCATTAAGCCAAAAGCTGAAAACCCAGATGCAAGAGGAGAAATGGTATAGTGAACCAGAGCTCAGCCTTTCGGACTTGGCCGAAAGGTTGGATGTAAAACCTTATCTATTGTCTCGCTGCTTCAGCGAAATCTTGAATCAGCGTTTTTCGGATTATGTAAATGTCCTGAGGGTAAATGAAGTGGAGTCAAAACTGAGGGACCCTGAAAACGAAAAGTACACTTTGCTTTCATTGGCCATGGACGCTGGATTCAACAGCAAATCCTCTTTTAATCGTGCGGTTCAAAAACACCTGGGACTCTCCCCCAATGAGCTTCGAAAAAGGATGGAAGGGTTCAATTCAGAAAATGATACCACAAAAGAAAATTCTTAAGGTTTCAATTAAAAAATTGGGACGCTTATGCCTTCCTGCTGCCTTTAGGTTTGGCAAAAATTTAAAAAATGAAAACGATATTAATAACTGTTCTTACTCTTTTCGCGATTCCTGTTCTTGCTCAGGATAAAGTCGACCCGGAGGTATTGGTTGGATCCTGGATCCTGGATATGAGTCCTCAGGATCCTGATGATAGCAATTATGCCAAAATGGTCATCAACTCCGTAAAAGACGGAGAAATGAAAGGGACCTTTTACCGCGATGGAGTTAAAATGAAAAATGGCAATATCAATACGCAGACCGGGGTCATCTATGGGGCATTGGTTAGCGGCGATAATTCCGGAAGCTATAATTCCACTTTTTACTTCAAGGACAACAAGCTTTACGGCACCACCCACGCCATCGACCGGGACTTCCTCTCTGTCTGGACTGCAGTAAAGCAGAAGTAGGGGTTCGTTATACCCTCCACCTACTTTCGTTGTTATCCGAGAGCTTACTAGTCCACCCAAGCCATTTGCAAAGGTGGAGCGAATCGGATAATCCTTGGTCGCCAAAAGACAAGCACGTAGGAGGCTCGATTCACTATTAGAATTAATTCAAAATCAGGAATCAAGATCCTCGGGTTCACTTTGAGGCCAAAAAAACTGGCCCAAAGTTGCCCCGGGGATAACGTTTTTTATGAATAAAAGGCCTTTTCCTTAGCCCAACCAACAATTAAAAAAAAATTAATGCTTGTCCCCTTTTTGTAACCCAGCCTCGTCATAAGGGAAACAAACACACAAAAGCAATGAAAAATGCAATCAACTGGTTTGAGATCCCAGCAAAAGATCTTGATAGAGCCAAATCCTTTTACGAAGAAGTATTGGATGCCAAAATGGAAACAGTGAACATGGAAGAGCAAGGCATGACCATGGCCTTCTTCCCAAGCGATATGGAAAAGGGAGTTGGTGGAGCCATAGCCCAAGGTCCCGGATTGGAACCCAATGACAAAGGCTCGATGGTCTACCTGAATGGAGGCGAGGACCTTGCTGTCCCCTTGGCAAGGGTAGAGAATGCCGGTGGAACAGTGACCATTCCAAAGACAAGTATCGGGGAACATGGATTCTTCGCTCAGTTTCTGGATTCAGAAGGTAACCGAGTTGCTTTCCACTCAAATAATTAATTCAATAATTCTTGGATATTTCTTGCTGTAAATTCAGTTTTAACAAGCTATTTAAAAATGCCTGGCCTCTTACCAATAAAAAGAGGTTAGGAATATACCAGAGCTATGAAAAAGACCTGAATTTGAGCAGGCCAATTCAAAAAATAAATTAAGATTCCCCGTCCCGATTCAATTGGGAGAGGGGGAGAACAACGAACACAAAAAAATAAATTAACGATGAAAGAGTTTATGATGATTTTTATGGGGCCTGACTATGGAGAACTTGGTCTGTCGCCCGAACAAATACAGGAAAGAATGGGAAAATGGTTCGCCTGGAGTGAGAAAATGGGTGCGAAAGGCATAATCAAAAGTGGTGAGGCACTACATGCTCCTGCTAAGCGCGTCTCCGGCCCTGAGCGAGTGGTTTCCGATGGACCCTTTGTAGAGAGCAAGGAGCTTATAGGTGGATATTATGTTATCCAGGCAAACAGTGCTGATGAGGTAGTGGAGATCGCCCAGGACTTTCCCGATTACGAATTGGGTGGTTCAGTTGAGATCCGCGAGGTCATGAAGTTTGACCAATAAGAACCCGAAACCTATAGTCGATCATCTTTTCCGACATCAGTACGGAAAGATGGTCGCTATACTTACCCGGCTCTTCGGACTGCAAAATCTGGAGCTCATAGAGGATGCTGTCCAGGATACATTTCTCAGGGCCAGCCTGAAATGGCGGACTTCCCAACCCGATAATCCGGAAGCATGGCTCACCCAGGCCGCCAAGAACCGGGCCATCGACCTATTCCGACAGATCAATGCCCAGAAGGAAAGGCAAAAAAACTTGCATGCCGATGCTTTAATGGCGGTGCCACATGGTTCGGTCAGCAAGGAAATGAACGAGTACTTCCTTGACCATGAAGTAGAGGACAGCCAGTTGAGGATGATCTTTGTAGCTTGTCACCCAGCCTTTGCCAAAGAAGAACAGATCGCTTTTGCCCTGAAGTCCATTTCGGGTTTTTCCATGAAGGAAATAGCCGTTGCCTTATTGCAAAAGGAAGATTCCATTAAGAAAAGATTGCAAAGAACCCGCAAGAAGATCCTGGACCAGGACATTAAATTAGATTATCCAGATCCAGCTGAGGTGGAGGAAAGAATTGCCGGAGTTATGCAGATCATCTATCTGATCTTCAACGAAGGGTTTCATTCCACAAAGGAAAACAGCATGATCAGCAAGGATCTTTGCGGGGAGGCCATACGCCTATGTCGCTTGCTTCTAAAGAAGAAATCTTTCCGGTCAGGTAGCCTTTATGCCTTGTTTGCAATTCTTTGTTATCACTCCGCAAGATTAGAATCCAAGCAAGGTGAGGAAATCGCCATCGATTTAAAGCAACAGGATCGAAGTAAATGGTACAGGCCGCTGATCGTTTTGGGAAATGATGCATTGACTAAGACCCTGGATTACGAAGATCGATCTATCTACCATTTGGAGGCTTCCATTGCTGCTGAGCATGTCCGAGCTATAAAGTTTGAAAACACCAATTGGAAACGAATTTTGGATTTGTACGATGAAATGCTCAAACTCCAGACTTCTGACTCCATACTATTGGCAAAAGCCAACATCTATCTGGAGATCGATGATCTTAGATCTGCTAAAAAACTCTTGGATGGCATAGACCCAAGCTCCTTAAGCCAGCGTGCCTACCTATATCATGGCAGCTGGGCCGGCTATTTCGAAAAGTCAGGAGATACCAAAAAAGCAAAAATGGAATACGACCAAGCCATTGAGCTTTGTACCAATCTTTTTGAGAAGAATTATTTGATCAAGAAGAGAAAGAATCTGTCCTCCTAGCACCAACCCGAACCATCGGTATACATCATCACCAGGTTGCCTGGCATACCTCCGTCACAAGTGAACAATCACGTTTGAAAAGGAACAGCCATACTCATACAATTGAGAAAATATAAGAACAGAAACCTACTTCAGGGTCTCAAATCAAATTGGTCTTCCGGTGAGAAAATATCCCAAAAAATAGGGATTGACAATTGGATCCCATATCAAGACATTGTTGCGCTTTTTTAATCCTCACAGCTATGGAAATTAATGACAGAATAAAATCCGCGAATTCAAGCACCTGGCTCGTAAATGATTTGAGCTCTGACCAATCGCAATGGATTAAAAATCCAGACAATACTATTCAGCAAACCGGGGATTTAAACAAAGACTATGGTTCTATACTGATACTTGAACCCAATTCCCTTGAATCCGATCTTTTATCCCTACAATTAAGCCTTCCTTCAGAGGGTCAGTTTGGATTAGCATTTCACTTTTCGGACGATCAAAACTTTTCACTTTTCCATGCCAAAAGGAAAGATGCCAACCTTGTCACTATAGAGATAGTAAATTGCACAGGTGGGAGTTATTCATCCATTTTTTCTCAAGATTTTGATTATCCTGAATACTCCCTATCGCTTACATTAATTCGAATAGAGTCCAATATTTCTTTCCAATTAGGGGAAGAAGAAATCTACATCTGGGAGGATAAACCAATTCCGTTATCGCCCTTAGGCTTATACAATAACAAATCAAAAATAGGCCTCTTCAATAACCTTATTTTCGAGAATCTGGAATCTATGTCTGAATCGGTTGAGGGAGATGAATTCGAACCAGTACTTGAAGAAGAGATTGAAGACAGTCTAGCTACCCAAGATTCAAAGAAGCTCGAAGATTATTTAAAAATCTCAGCACCAAAATCTGAGACCCAGGTTGAATTTGATGAGGTGTTTACTGTGCCGCTCGATAGTTTCTATGTATCACTATTCAGAAATTATGGAGAGAAACCAATTGAACTTCAAGAAAGTAATCAGGATGAAGGGGACGATGATGGAATTGATATTGAGTTCAACGGAGATGCAATAATCGCCTACGATTTATCTCCAAGTCATTTTTTAGTAATATCCGCAAAAGGTATTAAAGATTTTGAAAAATTAAATTTTCCTTTTCAGGAAATATATACAGGGCTGTATTCAAAGTCTGATCGCAAACCAATAAGAGAATTTAGAACCCAAATCACCACCAATGAACTCATTGGAAAAATACCTGTCGGAGAGGATTATCTTTTCTCTTTAAAAGCATCCATAATTTCAGAGGTACTCAATACCACTAATAGTTCAAACTTGTATTCGGGCAATGTTTTTCTGAAAGGATTCTCAAATTCAGGCAATTACTTAGTAGGAATTGACGCCTTCAGATCAAAAATAGTTGTTCTTGATTCTTCAAACGCATCAGTTCTAACCGAAATGGACTGTTCACCAAGCAGCGGTCAATCTATGATTGAAATCCAATCAGTGAAGGTCTCAAATGATACAAACGAGCAATATGTAATAGTTGATTTTGACGAACCAAATGATCCCACAGAATCATCTGTTGCATTGGTTTACGACCGAAGTACTGGAGACTTAAAGAAGGAGCTAACCTTTGCTTCATCAACTGATGGTTTTACCTTCTCAAACAATGGGTCCAGATGTCTTATTAAAGTAGATCAAAAGTACATTTTATATAAATGCTCAGATTGGACTCCGATTCAGCAATTCTCAAAACTTGATCACTATGAATTTCCTGATCCCAAATTTACGCCCGATTCAAAGTATCTCGTTTTTTACAAACAATGGAATTCCATTCAAATACGAAAGGCCACGGACGGGGCAATTTTTAAGGAAAAATCCGTAAACATTCAGTGGGCGGTACCAATAGGTAATACCAAAGTCTTATTCTATAATGGAAGCGATCTTGGCACCTGGGATTTTAGTACAGATTCGACAAATACATTTTCAAATGTTCCAATCCATAACATTAAAAGCTTTGATTTAGTAAAAGGGAATTCAAAATTTTTAATTCACGACTCACAAGGGATAAAAGTTTATAGTCAGGCGGTGATTGAGCAAGCAAGCTTTGCTATCTCGAACTTAGACTATAACGTTAAATTTTCTGATGACGGAAAAGCTATTATTCCTTTCGGTGATCTGGACCATGGAAATGTCCGTTCATTTTTTCTAGACCCAAGCCCTGTGATGTCAACAAGTGTTGAATCATCCATTAGCAACATTGATGATCTGACAGTATCAAATGACGGCAAAACTTATCTGGTAATTGATGAAGCGGGAGATCTTCATATATGGGATGCTGTTACTGGCACAATCAAGTCGACCAAGACCATTCTTGGTATGCAAGAAGCGGTTATTAATCCAAATTCTGGAAACTATTTTATAAGAAAATTTTCCGTAGAAGCCCATCAACTTGATAACGTCATAGAAGATCCAGTAAAGGAAATAAACATTGACCTACGATTTCTTCAGGATGAATTTGGCCCACTTTGCTCCTCCCCCGATGGTAGTAAATTAATGTTTCCAGGTGCTCTTAAAGTTCCTAGTCTTTGGAATTTCGAGACTCAGCAATTATCCAACCTCCCACAGCTTAGTAATATTGACAAGGAAGAGCTACAGGTAACATTTGCAGCAGATGGAGAAAGGGTAATTGCAACCGAAAATCAGAAGGGTGATTTGACAGAGTTTAATATCTCAAATGGAACCAAGAAAAATTTCCAAAGGCCCAAAGACGATCAGCAAAACCAAGCCAAATTCGTATGCATCTGTTATGATTCTCAATCTGACCATATCTTCACATACCTTGAGGATAAAACCATAAGAAAATGGACATGTTCAGGAGGCGATACAGATACAATTGTTTTTACAGACCCTCACGACGAAAAAGCTCAGTTTATAGGAGTTTCTCCGGATAATTCTCTACTGTATCTAATTCACCCAGGCGAAATAAGTATCCATAATACTGGTACCGGTGATTTAGTGCATTCCATTCATATATCAGGCGAAGCCACAGGGTTTCAAATTTGGTTCACACCTGACAGTAATCAATTGACCATTAGTAATTTCCAGCAAGTCTATACAGAAAGAATAAGACGAGCACCAGCTGGAGATTCATCCGGTGCTTCGGATTCAAATATTCCAAGTACATTTTCCTATCTCTTAGATTATAGGCCAAAAAGATGGTATCGGAATTTGAAAAAAGCCTATCAACAAGAAGTTCATTTCAATTCCTTGGCTCAAAAGTTTAATGAAAAAATTGAAAGTCTAAGATCTGCCATCTTTAATCCTCCCCCTGTGCCTGAACCAGAAGATGAAGATCCACCGACTCAATTTTCACAAATAAGAGATGGCCTTCAACAAATCAATGAGTACCAAATAAAGTATAAAGAAGCGACTTCCTTAGTGGATGAGGCATTGGATGCACAGCAGGCCATTAGCGGGGAATTAAGACTAAATGGGTATAATTTGGTTTATCAGGAGGAAGCTGAGCGGCCGACCGATCCGCCCTTGCTTTATACCTACCAAAATGGAATGAAAAAGTATTTTGATGGACAACTTCAAATTCAACAAGAACTGAAGGATCGAGGATACTCTTTCGCAATAATTGGAGGACGTCCCAAGGTGAAAGAATACCAGCCCTTTGCCCTAGATCCGAAAATGGACTTTGGAAATGATGCAGATTGGAATAATTTCTGGGGAGGATTTAGGGCATATTTACTAAATCACGACGCCTTAAGTGAAGAAAAGAAAGCGGCCTTTGTTGAGCAATCAAATGAGTTATTTACTGTCGCCGGAAATAAAAAGATTCAAGGAGAAAAGGGAAAGCTCGAGAAGGATATTCAAGTGGCAGAGGAGACCATTCGCAAACTAGGTGATCAGGAAGATCATATTGATTCAGAAATCACAAAATGGGAAGCCGATAGGTCATTGATCCAAGGACTGAATTTATCATCCTACTTAAATTTTCATAATCACATAAACTCAGAAAAGCCAAAGCTTCAAAAATTAGGAAGTCCGCTAAAAGTAGAATATTCGACTTGGGGTGAGAGTATTAAACGCTCATATACAATAGGTCGTTGGTTTTGGAAAAGAACTATTACTCTTACTTATCACAGAACAAATTATAGATATGTTGTACGACATAATGAAAGTGGAGGAAAAGGAGGATTTTATACAGGATGGTCTTATGCCACAGGTAGTTTCACGTACAACAGAACAACTGGAATAAATATTCACTCCTTTAAAGCCAAACTTATATCCATTTGCGATGCATCCATTCGCGACTTAAATGAAGCAAAAAGTAGAATTCAACAAGACATAAACAAATTCAAAAACGAAGTTCGCTTTCACGAAAATGCAATGGACGAAATAATGACCAACGGCATGACTGCCCAACGAAAAAAGTTCATTGCCTATTGGAACGATCCAAATCAATTCGGGGCTTTGGAAACGCTGCAAAACGAGGTAATGCCAGAAGCTGATCCTTTGGCAGATTTACTGGTATCCCTTCAGTTTCCTAATGAAACAAGCAATACAAATATTAACCAAGTTAGCGAAGCTCCATGGAAAACAGATTTTTTCCAGTTTTCTGGCGACAGGTTTTATAATGAAGAGGGATTAACGCTACAGTCATATCTTGAATTTTTGAAATTCAATAAAGCCAAACGCGTTGCAATTTTCCCAAAAATGGAGGACGATGGTACTATTAATGATGATGCATTCATAGCTGTAATAAACCCAAAACAAGCTTTAAATGTGGAAGAGGATTTACCAGTAATAAAATTTGTTGAAACGTATAGGATAGGAATCGAGTGGAAAGGATACAATTTGGGAGAATTAAGCCACACAGAAAACCTATTTCCCAACGAATCCAAGGAAATAAAAATAGAAAGAACTATAAAATTGGTTTCAAAGCAAGAGGAATCTAGGGCAGACTCTCAAATAAGCTCACAAAAATCAAGTTCTTCTTTCGAAGAAAACCTATCAAAAGAAGTTTCACTTAAAGAAACTAGTTCGCAAGAAATTGAAAATACCACTGAAAATAATACCAAATCTACAAGCGAAAACACTTCAGATAATACGGTAACAAAATCAAGCGATTTTAATATGAAATTAAAATTTCCCAAAATTATACCAGGAATATCTGGGGGTCTCAATTACAAAAAAAAGAATAAGCAAACAAAAAAAGACACAAGAAAAAATACCCTCGAAAAAAGCCAAAAACAAACAGGAAAAACAGCAAATAAAGAAAGTCGAGAAGCATTTTCAAAAGACACAAGTAATACAATAAGAAAAGTTGCTAACGAAACTTCACAAGAAAACAAAGTAGAAATAAAAGTAAGTTCAACAGAAGAATTATCAACTTCAGATGCGAGAACTGAAACAGTAAACTTGGAAAATCCAAATATGGGAAGGACTGTGAATTACCAATTCTTTCAAATCCAAAACGGTTATAATGTAAAGACAACATTAACGGATGTTAAAATAGTAGTAGATATGAATGAGGAAATCATAAAGGGATCTACTGTTACCGATATGAGAGTATTTAACCTTGAAGAGTTTGGGAAAATTTTTCAGGATGAACAAGACAATCCACGATATATGCTTACATCAGCAATAATTGCAAGACAAGCCTTTAAAAATTACCTATCTGGAGTACCAGGAATTTCTAGAGGAAACGGAGCATTAAGAATTCCAGAACCCTTTGTCCCAAACATGGAATTATTAGAAATAGTAAATTTTTCAAAAAAACTGACAAAAAATTCCGCAGAGAAAAACAACCTATTTGAAGAATTAAATGAAGCCATGGCCTACTTAAAGCAAGTACCATTTGAATTTCAAGAGAAACAAATTAATCTACCTAAAGATTTCTACATAAACGCCGGAGCATATTATCTTGAAGCTGAAGTAGGAAATATGGCAGCCACGGAAAAATATCTGGAGGACAGGAGAGATATTGAAACGAATAGGAATATAGCAGAACTAAACCACCTAAAAAAGCAAACTTCAGAATCTGTATTTTTTCCTCCAATAGCCCCTAATAATGAACAGGAATAAAAATGGCTGAGGTACCCAAGAAAATTATTCTCTTACATGAAATTGCAATCGAAAGGGATGCTCATAAAGTTTTAAAACTTCTTAAAAAAGCTGAAGAATACTCAATTAGCTCTTTAGCTATCAGGAAAGCAATATCAGAAAACCCAAGAAGATTCAAAATAAAATACCTTCGGCTAAGGGAAAAAAATATCCCAACGGGCCTAAATAAAATTGACAAATATCCTGGCGAAATTACCTGGGGAAAAGGAAAGAAAAATTTTCCATACTTAAATTATCTGGAAGCATTATATCAGACAAATGGCCCTCATGAAGCCAAGGTGCTTTTTCAATACGTCACCTACCTAAATAATTTAAGAGATAAAGATACTGTACCAGGATACATAAAACTAAATCTACCTTCATTTGCAGCGTATAGAAAAAACCTAAAAGCATATAATTTTATACACCACAAAGCCCCAAAACTCAACTTATTTATTGACAAAAATGATGGGTTGGAATTTGCTATTAGATTTGCTTTTGACCCATGGTGGAAAGCACAATACCTCATTGCACAACTTGGTGGAATAATTTCGGGCGCTGCTTTGTCTATTTGGGATTTGATCAAAACTATACCGGATCTAATTGAAGCAATATATTATATAATTGAGAATTTTGACGAAATAATAAATCTCAGCTGGGAGGAAATATGGATTGCTATTTCCAAAGATGTACAAGACAATCTTTCTGAAATATTCAGTCTCAATCCATGGGAGGCGGGTTTTGAGGCTGGCAAAATAATCGGATACATTTTCGTGGAAGTAATATTTGCAATTATTAGCGCAGGCACCACCGCCGCAGCAAAAGTCTCACTAAAAGTGGGGACAAAGACAAGGAAAGTAATTGAGTCTGGAAAAAAAATATTAAAGATCGAGGAGAAAATTCAAAATCACTCAGATTACAATAATAGATTAGGAAAGATTAGAAAAAAGAGCCAAGATCAAATTGAAAAAGTAAAGAACAAAATAGAACGAGGACCACAAACCTCAAGGGCTAAAAGAAAATACAATAGCAAATTTATGAGGCATATGCTAGAAGAAATTAGAGAAGATCATCCCCTATATTTTTTAGTTAAAAAATCAACCTCTAAAAAGAATTGGAGACAGAGGGTACATGGTAAGGAAGATGGAATCGGTGTTCAAGCAGGACATTTAGAAAGTCTTCATTCTGGTCCTGAAAGGGAATTATTTGCTCTTGAAGATGCAGATTTCAATCAATGGTCTGGTAACAAGGGTGAAAGGCAGGGAGCTATTTTATTTAAAGAAGCATACGATGTCAAGGGTATACCTGTAGAAACTAGAACTCTGCATTATTGGATGTCGTTATGGGATCAGAAAATTTATAATAATGAGGGAGTTAGAATTGGAGTTAACCCAGAATTATTAGTGGATATAAAACCTCATAAGGGGTGGGATCCCTTAGAGAATTAAGTGGGATTCTTATTGCAGAATAGAATATCCATTCCTCTTGGCAATATCAAAACAATGCAATTGACTGATTCAAAAATGGCATTGACCCATAATCCATCATTCCACCTAACTCTTTTTGGGTGCTTTTGTATGCAAAACGCTAGCGATGGGATGACACACCTAAAATACCCAGTACTTAGAATTCTCTAGCTCCCACTCACAGTTAATAATTAATCCTTAACCATTGCTATTCAGCCTTTCATCATTTTTCGCATTTGTAGAAAAACAGGTATTTTTACATTTACGAAAAAACCAAAAAGATGAAAGGAACACAGCTAGGTGAATTTGAAGAACTGGTCCTGCTACTATGCGGAGTGCTCTATCCAGATGCATATGGGGTATCCATCCGGGAGGAACTGGAAAAGCAAACCGGACGCAAAGCAGCCATAGGTGCTATCCATGCAGCATTGGTCAGACTCGAAGAAAAGGGATTCCTACAATCAGAACTAAAAGCGGGATCGAGCAAACGGGGTGGACGGCCCAAGAAGATCTTCTCCATAACCTCCGAAGGGAAAAGAGCTTTGGCCAAAGCCAAGGAGCAACGAAACTCACTCTGGAACCAGATCCCCGAGATCGCCCTCAAGGGACTTAATTATGCCTGCTGATCCAAACAAGGAATATCGACCTCCCAGGCTTGCTGACCGGTTCTTTCATTGGTTTTGCAAGCCGGACCTCATAGACCACCTCCAAGGCGACCTTTATGAACAATTCCAGGAGGAGGTGCAAAACCAAGGACCAAGCAAAGCGAAAGTCTGGTACTGGAAACAGGTCTTCCTCATGCTCAGACCCTTTGCATTGCGCAAGAACCCGATCAGCGATTTTCTCCTTTATTACGGTACCCATACCCGTTTTGCACTCCGACAAATGCGAAAGCATCCCTTGGATGCACTGATGAACATAGGCAGCCTCACCCTGGGCATAGCTTGTTTTCTATTCATCTCCCTTTATGTTCTGGAAGAATTCAAATGGGACCGATTTCATAAAGACTACAAACAAATAAAAAGGGTGGCTATTGATTTTGTCTTCACCGAAGGCGAACGCATCGCAGATGCAACCACTCCTCCTGCACTCGCTCCTGCCCTTAAGGAGCAAATCCCCGAAGTTCAGGCCTCGACCCGGATTTTCCCTTCCTGGGGTTCTCGTTACCTGGTTGAACTGCCCTCCGGCAAACGATTCTATGAGGAAAGTCTCATACGAGTCGACTCTACCTTTTTCGACGTCTTTCATTTTCCCCTGCTCAAAAGCAGCGGCACGACCCGCATCACTCAACCCGATCAGGTCATGCTCAGTGAGTCCATGGCAGAAAAATACTTTGGCGACGAAAACCCCTTAGGAAAAACTATCAAGGTACACTTGAATGACGATACTCTGGGCTTCAAGGTCATAGCAATCCTCAAAGATGTACCCCGTCATTCTCATTTTGATTTTGACATTGTTTTACCCCTGAATTTCTCTCGCGGACTCGATTCCTGGGGCTGGTACAACTATTACACCTACGTAAGGCTTTATCCCAAAGCTTCTCCTCAGTACTTTGAAAGCAAGCTCCAACCCTTATACGACAGTACGCAGTCGGTAGAGTCAAATACAAATCATATCATTTATTCCCAGAATCTGGAGGATATCCATTTGCAATCCCACCTGAAGTGGGAGCTGGGAAATAACGGGGACCTGGCTACGGTGCTGATGTTCGGAGCCCTGGGAATCTTCATACTTCTTATATCCCTGGTCAACTATATGAACCTCGCTTTAAGCAATGGCTACAAACGCCATCGGGAGATTGGTATGAAGAAGATACTTGGCGTTGGGCGTACGGAGCTCTTCGGACAGTTTATGGTGGAGACTCTTACTCTCGTGATCATAGCATTTCTGCTGGCCCTTTTTCTTTCTGAATTTTTGGCCCTGCGATTCAGCGATGTCCTGGGATGGAAGATATCGGTCTTTGAGCTAGGCTTATTGCCCCTGCTTTTAGGACTCTTCGCACTCGTTGTCATGCTGTGTTTGTTGGGGGCAACCTTCCCTTCCTGGCAATTATCCCGATTAAAATTACTTCATGTATTCAGTGGGAATTTGGGAGAAGGCAAGAAGAACGTGCAGGCGGTTAGAGGAGGCCTGGTCATCCTGCAATTCACCCTCAGCATATTTATGATCATTGCCGCTCTGGTTGTAAAAGATCAATTGGATCTATTTAGAAATGCTGAGCTGGGGTTTAATACGGAGCAGACTCTGGTGATCCCAAACGCCGGTTCCTTAAACAACCAGGAGCAATTCCTGGATGCTATACGCAAAGTTCCCGGAGTCGAGGAAGTCGCGAGGTCCAATGGAGAACTTGGCAAGCTCAACTGGACCACCAACCTCGGCATAGAAGATCCTATTTTAGTCAATTTCATAGTGATAGATCCTGAATACTTTAAAACGCTGGATATAGAATTGGCCAAGGGAGAATATTTCTCCAGGGAAATCGCCAGCCAGGCAGAAGGATGGCATATGGTCTTAAACGAGGAAGCCTTCAAAGCCTTGAACCTGAAAGACGGCGACATTGGAAGGCGCATACCCCTAACCACCAATGCCGATACCTTGGTGAAGGGCCGGGTGCTCGGAGTGGTGAAAGATTTTCAGTTTGCCGGATTCAAAAACGGCATTAAACCCTTTGCGTTTTTCTGGAGGGAAGGTGAGATGAATTACGTGAACCTAAAAGTTGCCAGCGGAGACCTGAACAAAACCCTGGAAGGCATAGAGCAGGCATGGAAGCAGGCTACAAATGGCACTGCCATAGAATCATATTTCCTTGATCAGACCTTCGCCCAATTATATGATACCGAGCAAAAGCTCAGCAAAGTTTTAGATGGCCTTACTCTTATAGCTTTGTTTATTGCATTCTTTGGAATGTTTGCCATGGCTCATCTATGGTTAAAAGCAAGATTGAAGGAAGTGGCTGTGCGCAAGGTTTTAGGAGCTCGAATCCTCGCCATTGTACTACTCCTAAGCAGACCTTTCTTATTGCTATTCCTTGTGGCCAATGCTTTGGCCTATCTCTGCGCCTGGTTCGCCCTCAACGGCTGGCTGGAAAGCTACATACTCCGCATTGACCTCAGCTGGTTCTATTTTGCTTTGGCAGCTGTGGTCTCATTGTTGGTTGCCGTCTTTACTGTAGGCTTCCAGTCCTTGCGACTCGCCACCCAAAACCCAACTCGTTTTTTGAGTGGGGAGTGATAAAATTTATCCCTGGCACCAGCAGCCCAGAACGTCATTAATAAAAGACAGTCCCGGTGATACCTGGAATAGGCATCACAAACCTCTCCACCCCATGGATGGTGTATGGGAAAACTGCGTTCAGGCGGTTGACGAAGCCGGCGATATCCGTGCGACGGACCAGACGCTTCTTCTTGCGCTTATAGCGATTGAAGAAATCCTCCCAATGGCAGATTATGATACGTTTGGGCCTCAAATGCCTCACCAAGGCTTCCGGATAATCATTGGTATTGGCATAGGAAGCCGCACCCATAATGGCCAGGTCTATGGTATCCTCTTTTCCGAATAGGGCCGGTGGGATCCACCCATGGTCGGGCGGAGCGGCGGAGGACTGGACATAGATCAGAAATTCCCTTTTACCATTGGCGTCCAGGAATTCGATGAGGAAGGAAAAGGTCTGCCCTAGCCGCCAGTGGCCAGCTCGACTATAACTCATGGTCTTGGAAAGGGCCTTGGACTTCTTTGATTCCCCGTCATAGAAGCGCTTGTTCTTGGTATGTGGCGCATGGGTGGTAGCGATAGGCCAGACACGCAATGTGCCTGGGCCATTCTCAAAATCATAGTGCTGGCCGACCCTATTCCCATGCCATTGCGAAAAGCCATTCTGCTCGATGTTCACCACATTGATCCCAGGTATGCTATCAATCATCGTTTCCCCGGAGGTAGAAACATGGATTGCTGGCTTGGTATTATTGAGATAATCCACGGCCACATAGGGCGCATCCATGAGGTGGTCGTAATGGGCATGGGTAATGAATATCCCCTTGGTCTTAGACTGGAGATCCGAGATTGGATTAAGAGCATGTTCTACCAACCCAGGTCTTGTTCTAAAAGGAAGTATGCCGGTTTGAACGAAGCGTTTATTAGAGAAGAAAGGATCGATAAGCACCCCGGAATGCTCATTTCTAATAAAAAAACCTCCACAGCCCGTATAGGTCAGCTTTATTTCCCTCCTCCCCTCCGATTCAAATGAATAGGCCGAATCTTTCAAAAACCCCCTGCAGACATAGGGAGAATTGCTCTGCTTCACGCAATTGCCCTTGAAAAGGGAGGAGATGGGTTTGGAGCAGGATGAAAGAAGAAATATGCCGAAAACCAGATACTTCATTTCTTCAAAGTTGATGAAAGTCATTTGAAATAATGAAAATAAATCCTCTTTTTGTTATATTCAATAGCATTTTAAGAATGGAAGAGAAATTCTATGCCGATTGTCAATAAACACAAATTCATTGAAGCTAAAAACGTACTTGTAACACCGCTAATCGATGAAAAACGCCTTTTTTCTATGACTTTTCCAAATAATTAAGCAGAAGAACTAATGCCATGAAAAGAATAATTATATGCTCAGATGGTACCTGGAATAGACCTGAAGAAAATCTTGAGGAGGATGTCCCAACCAATGTTTTAAAGCTGGCAAGAGGAATCTCCCCAAGAGACTCCGAGGGCATTGAACAAGTGGTTTTTTATGATTGGGGAATAGGGTCCTACCACAACAAACTATCCGGAGGTGGATTTGGTGCAGGGCTCGAAAAAAACGTAATGGACGGATATAGATTTCTTGTCCATAATTATGAGCAAGGGGATGAGATCTTCTTATTTGGATTTAGCAGAGGAGCTTATACGGTCAGAAGTCTTTGCGGCTTAATCAATAATTGCAATATTCTAAAAGGAAAAGAATCAAATAGAATTCAGGAAGCCTTTGATCTTTACAAAAATCCGGATAGGTACCCCATGGATAAATACACCATCAACTGGAGAAAAAAATATTCAAGACCAGATAGTCATAAAGTTCACTTCATCGGAATATGGGACACGGTAGGAGCTATGGGACTTCCCGTCTCATTTTTTGGTTTAATAAAGGACCAACATCGATTTTATGATAACAAGCTGGGCAGCAATGTGATTACAGCGAGGCATGCTCTTTCCCTGGACGAACAAAGAGATGACTTCGAACCTACTATTTGGAAACCCAATAAAGCCGTCGACTTAAAACAAGTATGGTTTGCCGGAGTCCACAGCGATGTGGGCGGAGGGTATAAAGAGGACAGAGATGGCAGCTCCCTGGCAGATATTCCCTTAAGCTGGATAATGGATGAGGCAATAGCGAAGGGATTGTCCTTTGATAAATTTTTGCGCCCTTCCAAACTGAATCCTAAGGCTACTCAACATGATGAATACAAAGGATTTATGAGATTCTTAGGAAAATATAAAAGAGAAATTCCGAGTCAGAAAAGCATTCCTACGAGCGTACACAAAAGTGTAAAAGATCGCTACAAGAAATCAGGCTATAAAAGCAACCCCATAGAAAAGTACATTAAGAAATATAAGAAGTGGCCGCCCTTGGAAACTTAAACTTCTTTAGCCGCTGGAACCTTCTACAAAAAAGCCATCTGCCTTTTCCGAGCTATCGACAATAACTGTGGTTGATTCTGCTCGAGCCTTTTCGGCATCCGCCTGGCTTTTTTCAACTACCTTCTCTTTTTCCTTTTCGGCAACCTGTGACATGATCTTGGAACCAAAGTAAAAAGCCAACATTACCTCAAAAGCACTTAACAAATGATCATAGGTTCCCTGTAGCGATTTCACAACCATGGACATGCAGATCATAATAATAACCACTACCAATAGAGAAAGAGTAAGCACTCCTCTGAGTGTACCATTGGGTAAACCCAAGGTCTCGGACCTATAGGGATTGGGCACCTCCCTATTAAAGGTAAATCTGTTCAGCAGCCTAAAAACCTGTGTTCCGATTAGAAATAGAAAGAACAGTATTAGGAATATCCCGATGCTGGTTAGCAGCATCTCGTTATTTGTAAAGTGATCGATAAATTTCTTTTTCATGATTTAACCTTTTGCTTCGGCAATGTCAAAATTCTCTTGTTTAAAGCCTGAGAGGTCTTTTTGTCTCTCTTTCCAGGATCTCTGATTTTTTCGATTCCTGCGGTCGAATTCTCTTCGCTCTAAGGTTCTAAAGGACCTTTGTTGCTCTGCATTGATTTTTTCAACCGACGAAGAATTTAGCTTGCTCCTGATAAATTCAGCCGGGCCAAGCCCTCCAGCAGTACCGATTGCGATTTCACGAAATCCTATATCAAACCATTGGAATTCCTGGTTTAAAATCACAAATACCAAAACCAGGACAATTACAATCAATATGAATATGGCTGTCCTCATCGGTCAATGAATTCTTTGCTTACCCAGCCTTCAATTCCTGTCCTCACCTTTAACCATCCATCTCTTTCCTCCAATATTTCTACCTCAGAACCCTTTTTTAAGGGTAAGGCAACCTTTCTGGCATTTGACATGCCGGATTCTCGAATGTTTAATAGGTTGGCTGACACAAATCCCTTTTTCGGGTCATCATCTTGATTGACTACAAGCTCTTCCTTCCTTGGATTTAATATTGCGTCGCGAAATTCCTTCATGGGAAACAAAGGTCCCGGGTCAACTTTCCTTCCAACAGAGATTTCGTCGTGGCCGACTATGTATAGAATGCCCAGTTTATCTCTCAAATTCTTGCAAAGCCATTCGGTGGCAATAATCTGCTCTTCCTCATATGCATGCCAATACCTTTCACTATTTTCATCTTTATGCCTGGCCAATACAGCCTTGCTCGGATCAGAAATTTTGCGATTGAAATAGGTAAAATAGTTCTCACCAGAACCCTTCCTTAAATACCCGGGGTTCACAATTTCAATTCCAATAGAGTATTGATTTAAATACTTCTTGCCCCGATATTCACTTACTCCCGCATGCCATCCTACCAAATTTAAGGGCATGAGCTGAATAACCTTACCCTGCTCATCAATAACAAAGTGAGCAGAAACCTCTTTGTCAGAGGTGTATAAGGCATCAATTGCTCCATGAGCACTTACGCCACCAGTATAGTGGATAACGATCGTATCCCTGCTTTTTTTAAACGGCCCGCTATTTTTTGTTATACCATTTTTCGAATAGTTCTCCGCAAGATCTACCTCGATATTAATGTGCTTCGGATCGGTAGATTCCTTTTTTATAATGTTGTTTTCTACTATCATTTTGAAATGATTTAATTATCCTGAATTTTCACATCTCTGTATTCTGCCAAGAGTCTGGCCCAGGCAGTATCATTCTTCATTATGCTTGATTTATTCGCCAATTCATTTACAAACCGATCAAGATGAAATTTCTGATATGCAAGGTCCTGCTGAGGGAAGGATACAGAATCAAACTCCGACAAGTCTTGCAGAATCAGATTCCTGAGATAAACTGATTCCTCAAAATCAATAAGGCTATCGAATAAGATCTCATTTTGATCAAAAAAGTACTTAGATGGCGATATGATAACTTTTCTCAACGCCAGATTCGGGTCCAAAGTCATTAAATTAAAAAGGCTGAGCAGCACATCTTCAGCACTTTCTCTTGCCTTTTTTAGAATCTTCATCCGAACGGCATCCTCTTTTAATTTTCGTTTACATTCCGACTTCAGATTTTGGACATCCTTAAACTTAAGCCCTGTTTTATTATCGGTATTGCTGTATATCAATTGAAATCCATATAGATTTCTGTCCAATTCTGCCTTGTCAAGCTTCTTGTCCTCGGCTTCTTTTTGTGCTTCTTCCTCTGAGAAAAAGAACCAGGGGTTAACACTGACGGAAAAGATCTCCGGATTGAAATCCAAGACGTACAAGGTATCGCCATAGGGGGAAGAAAAAATTCCCCTTTCATCCATTTTTTCAAGGTCATATCCTGCTCGAACGGTGCCACGGGCCAGATAGGCCAGGTCCTCATAGGCCTTCCGTTCACGCTTTAGATAATTGTCGATTTTCTTTTCATTCAAGCCATAGAACGCATCCCAATCATTGCTGGCCGTTATCTCCTCGTAGATCTTCTTTCTTTTCTTTTTTGTAGCCTTTTGAAGAGCCGCGAGCACACCTTTTTTTTCGTTTAAAATATACTCTTGTCTCTCTTTCTTAATGATTTTCTCAGATTCCTTTTTATAGACTTCGATGACCTTTAAGCTGTCATTGCGATTTTTCCTGGTATCCTTTTCGAGTTCCGAAAGCCTTGCCTGCCACTTTTTAAGGTCCCTCTTTTCCTCTTTCAATCGCGCCGCCAAACTTCTTCTTTCCTGCTTTTTCTCCTTTCGCTCCTTCCCCCAATTCATGCTATCAATTAGGCTATCCAGCTTAAAAAGTAATAGTTCGTTTTTCCGGATCAAGGTACTGGTGTAAACGACCTTTTTTGTCAGTTCCGATTTTTCAATTCTGTTGTTTCTTAAAAAAAAGCTCAGGTCTGTTTTTCGCTTATTGAGATCAATTAGCTTCTCCCTACCAGCCAAAGAAGCTACCAGCCCTGAATGAAAACTTTTTATTGAATCATAAGATCTCTTCAAGACAGGGAGGGCAAGAGTTGAATCCTCTATTATAGATAAGGAAGAAATTACTTCCCCCTGGAATTCGGCTGAGATCAATTGCCCAATATTCCTTACCTCTTCAATGGTTATTACTGTATCCTCCAGCTTCACTCTTTTCTTACATGAAAAAAGCAGCAAAGCAAAAACGCAAGAGAAAATAGCATACCTAAATTGCATCTTCCTGTTTTTTAGGCGAAGGCTCCCTCCGCTCATTGCTTTGTTTTGGTTTCTCATCTTGAAACCGGATACTGATATTGTAGTAACCAGCTTTATTCAAAAATTGCTCAAGGAAAACAATCGTTTTCAGTTTAGCTTCCTCCTCTAAATTCATCAAGCGTAATTTCTTTCTGATATCTGCTTCTGCTAGTCTCAGAACTGCATCCAGTTGCAGAAATTTAGCTTCGTCATTTCGTATTCCATCAAAATTCGAAAGGGGATATATTTCCTTTACTTTCTCATGGGGAAAGTCAAATTCCAAAATTTCAATGGGCGGGAGCAGAAGCCTTATTGAATCGTTCCAGACGGATATGTTTTGGTTTCGAATCTTATCAAGTCTTATTCCATATTTTACGGTTGCTTCAGAACTAAAAACAACCCTTACCCCTTCCCTCGGTATTATCTTGAGGAACTTATTCTCTTTTAAATCTGAAATGATAACCTTGGAAAGGAGCACTTCCATTGTAGCCAGCTTTGAGGCTGCTCTTATTCTCGTAACCAAGAACTCTTTGTCTTTATGCGGCCTACAAGACGACAACAAAGACAATAATATCACTGACAACAAAAAGGCTAGGCGCATTCTATCTTTTCTTAATCTCTAAAGACATCATAGCTTATTAAGCTTTTCCACAACCCTGGTATAATAGCTATCATTGGGATTACAATTGGCCCTGCGGAAAAATACTATGGCCTCCTGATATGCTCTTTTTCTCTTTGCTTTCTCACTTTTCTTAAAAGAATCTCCTCTTCGCTCTTCTTCTAAGCCCTTGATAATATATTTCTGTGCCTTTACATCGGCGGTCAGCTTACCTATTACCAATTGATTCTCCAGAAGTTTATGAACGACACTATCTGCTACATATTCCAGAGAATCTTGAATAGTAGACATCTCTTCATACATCCGGTCCCTTTTTGCAATACTATATTCAATATTATTCTTAAGTCTTTTGTATGCATCATATATCCTTTCAAGACTATCCTTCAGCATTTTATTCTGCTGACCCAAATCTTCCGTTACCTGAACTTCCCCAAGAAGAATTTCCATTTTATCCCCTAATGAATCATAAGAGCTTTTGTACGTTTCAAGATCACGATAAACCGATCCCAAACTGTCATTCAATAGTCCAACCTTCCTGGTCAAACTATTATTCCTTTTCTGAAGAAGCCTTTTCTCCAATTGAACCTTTTTTAGCTCTTCGTTGGTTCTTGAAATTCCTTCTGCAAGAAAGTAGATGGTAGCACATAAAACCAAAAAGCCAATAATCAGGAAGGCGCGATTCATTCTTAGTTTTATTCTCCTTGCCTTATCTTCCTCATCACTAGAACCAATGAAAATTAAGGTTGAGGCACTAATTGCAATCGCAACTACTATCAGTACAATTATCAAAATTCCGATGTTGCTCATGCCTCTGGGTTTTCAGGGATTCTAGAGTTCATTCGATTGTCATAAGTCGTGAATACCCCAAAACTTCCATAAATGATTGACAGAACGATCACTCCTGCTACCGAATAGCTCAGAAATGGATTAATCTCTTTTACCTCTTCCTGTTTAGCGAATCCGTTAACAGAGATGAACAGAATGATGATAATCACGAAAAGGCATAAAGGGAATACTATATGGGTAAGAACAAAAGTGATATCGAAGGTATTGCCTATTCTATGGGTCCAAACATCAAAGGCTGCCGATGCCACCATACCCGAAGCAAAAAACAAGAATAATGAAATGGAAAAATCATCCGGGAGGAAAACAAATCCCTGTTTTCCTGATCGAATTAAACTGACAAGCATTTCAAGCCAATACTCAATAATCCCCAAAAAACAAGAGAATATGAGCCAAGTTGCGTAGTATATAAATCTGTCTTTCATAGCCAATACAAAAAAAGCCCCTTCCCATACAGGTGAAAAGGAGCACAACCTAATTTCTAGTTAGAGAATTCCTAAAGGAATTCCAATGATTATTATATTTTTTTAGGATTTTCCCACTATTAACTTTCATTAGATGGGGTTTTCCGGATTAAAAACATTGTAAACATCGATATCGAAAAAAGAAACCGAAACAAGCATTTCAAATGGTATTTGAATATCAAGCCTGATTTCTCCACTATCAATCCCTTCCTTAAGATTCCTTTCTTCTTCTCCTAAATTCTCCTTGCTTAAAGCAGAAACCAGATTGGTATATCTGGTGGTAAGCCTCAATCTCTTTTTTTCGTCTCTGTAACCACTGATTATAGGGTATATTGAAACTACTTTTGTCTCTCTGGGTATTGGCAAATCTGAGACGAATCCTATGTAGACCTTCCCGGTAGTCAGTGTGAATTCCATTAGGTGTTTTTCAAGAGCCGATATCATAAGGTTTTTCTCAAATTGACTTCCAACCTTCTTGATTGCCTGGATCTGATAGGTTTTGATATCGGTCCAAACCCATCTATTTAAAATGTGAACCAGAAGCATGCTTCCAACCAAGGATACGGTCGAGGTCCCGAGGAAAGTATAGCCTTTTGGAACCAACAAAGAGTACAGGGAAGCTATTTGGTCTGGGAAAAGATAATCTCCCAAAAAGCGTAGGACATAGGTAACAGTTAAAACGATGAATCCAGCTACCACGCTTTCAAAGATCAAGCGTTGCTGCTCAACCCGTCGCATTCGAAATTTGAAATAATTCGACTTTACAAGGAAATAATACCCACCGGCTAAAGGAAGGGCTAGAAGATTCCAGGGCATAGCTTAGTCAATGTCATCATCTGGCATTTTTTTATTCTCAAAAACCTTAGAAGATTCAACCTTTTTGAGTATCCGCTTTACTTTCTCCTGCTTGAACAACTCATTTTGATTGATGGTCAAATGATCCTCATCACCAACCTGAATATGGGAAAGGTTTTCCCCATCCTTCTCTTCTTCTTTGGACGACTTTAGGAATTTAAATAATGCCATTGACATACCAGCTGCATATAAGACACGAGTAAATTACAAAAAGTTCTACCCAAAGCAATCATTTTTCACTAATCATTCACTAGGTAAGGGCTTTCTTAGAGAAATTCTTCTTTAGGAATTCCATTCCATTGTTAAACATCAGATCTCTCACCTGAGCTTTCAAATTTTTCAAATAATAGGGGCCCGGTCCTTCACTTGCCATGATCTTTAATTCTTCAATCAGATCTTCTTCAAAATCCGGATAATCGGCAAGGGACTTGCAGTTATTTATTGGGTTTATTAAGCCATCGAAGTCTGAGCCTATGCAAACATGTTTCCAGGCCTTGGGGCCCCCAACTTTGACAAGATGGAGCAGGTTGTTGCAGAAAAATCTCAGGTGCCTTCTTTTTCTCCCTTTCAAATTGCTGTTATTTTCAAAGTACTCTTCGTCTTCAAATTCATCAGGTCCATCAAAAAACTGTTCCTCATGTTTTTCACCTGGAAATGATTCTATTCCAGATGCGTGGGGATTTATTTTAAAAGAGGCCAATAGATCGTCAAGTTCATCAAATTCCTTCTTTGCAAAGTATTCATCTGTATTCTTCCCAAAACCCAATATCCTTTGATCCAGGCTCAAGCCTATGAGTCCACCTGATTCGATTATCAGTTTAATTTCCTCATCATAAAGATTGATCGACCAGGGATTAAAATCGGTGTTAAATTTCCGACGGTCTCCTTGAATCCCGGGCGATTCCTGATAATCAACAACAGCATAAAAATGCTCGTATTGTAAATTTTTAATCTTTTGATCTAGGTTGGCCAAAGGAAATCCCGTAAGTCCCATATGGGTAGCCAAAATTGGAACCCGCTCGTGTTTATTTTCCTTCCTCCATTTGTAGAATTGAAATCGGGAATAAACGCTCATGTGCTTTACATCAATTAAGATTCTTTTCCCCGACTTCTTATCATAGCAGGTTTCCGCAATATTAATTCCCACTGAATTTATTCCTTTGCTATTGATCGGTTTAAAAAGATCATGGCTTGTAATTTTCGCACCATAAGCATGATTGCAAAAGTTTAATTTTGTCAAATGGGTGAGTGTTAAATAAAGGAGTGAAAATTCCTCTGAATTTTTTACGGTTTTTAAGTTGGGTATTACTCCCTTATTCTGAGGATCAATGAGAGAATGACTGCCTTCCATTGCAATAATCCCGTTGATTACAGTATCGCTTTTCTCATAGTCTTCTATGGATCTGAGTATATTTACTCTGGTCCCGGAGTTGGAAAGATGCCTTTTGAGAAACTTGAATTCATCCATAAAAAGTTTAAAATAACTATGTTCCCCACGATTAATATCGTTGATGAATTCTCGGCTCAAAACGGTAAAAACTCCCAACAGATCATTTATCAACCAAAAATTTGAAAAGCCTTTTTCAATTGGGACAATTGGGAAAATAGCTAATCTGACATCTCCTTCCTTAAACTGTGTGAGATTACTTTGGGATTTGAGAATTGGAGCAATGGCTTGGAATATTCCCCCTCTTATCTTTCTCCAGGGGCTAAGCTTCCTGTTCATTTCTTCATGTGTAAGGAAAGCCTTGGAGGTCGGATGAGCATGGAAATCGAAAAAATGTTTCATAGCTATTAATTTTTTGATGCCAAAATTTATGGTCTTGTTTATCTATTACATATTAATTAGAGGATATTATATGGACAAAATGATGAAAGCTTTTCCGGTTTTTATCCACACCCAAACCTGCTCCTTTCTGCACCATTATTTCCTCGTTCAGTATTTTATTTAAAATTTCGGCAATTTCATTTGCGCGCTCTTTTGATCTTTCGTTGCCGTAGTAAAAAACCGTAGACCTTGTAGCCATCCAAGCCGCTCTTCGGTTATGATTAAAATTCCCAATTACCTCGTAACCCAAATTTTGAAACTGGCTATTTAACTCCATCAATTCATCTTTTTGCGAATAATTCAATCGATGAATACCGATAGTTACCTTCTCTGATTTAAGGCTGTTGGAATAATTTACCTGAATCTCCTCGATATCTGATTTGCTGGGTTCAGTGTTTGAATCGCTTTGGCCCTCCAAAATTTCTAAAAAAGCCCTCCCAACTTCCGGTCGCATCTTTTTCACCAACTTCAAGGCGGCATTGATCTTTTTCTGATCACCACTTACAACGTCCTCATAGATCAAAGCAATGTATTGTCTATCCTGATTGGCCTTGTTTTGATTTTCCTGAATAAGAAGTTGGTTAGCAGTATGAATAGAATCCGCCCTATGTGAGCTTTGCTGAATTTGAACCTGCAGCTCCGAAATTTGAGATTGATTTATTGAGACCACAATGCTGACAATCCCTAAAATCACGGTAGATAATCCTGGAATTAGAACCTCAAAAAAATGCGAAGTACTTTTCTTTTTCTTGAGATCCTTAAGTTGTTCGTTTATCTCATCCAGTCTGGATTCTAAATTTTCCATTGCTATTACAATCCGGATAAAATGTCACTCCCAATTGAAACCTTTACCATAAGTGCAAGTCAGTCATACCATTTCGATCGATTATCCGGTATACTCCTATAAAAACCGATGGAAAAACCATATACATTCATCAACTAGCGCAAAGAATTATAGTAATTCATCATGAATATAGATTTCTCAATGCTGTTTAGCAATCATCTCGAATCAGAACTAGATTTCGGTAGCCCCAGCAAAGAATCTGGGTGGGGAATTGCTTTTACGTTATGATGTACAAACGGTATTTAGTCGAACGAATAAACTTGGCAGGCTTTTTTCACCATCTGTGCTGTATTCCTCGCTTTGAATTTTTCTATGAGGTGCTTACGATGGGTTATCACCGTATGGTCGCTAATAAAGAGTTTCTCCGCAATCTCCTTATTTGAATACCCATTAACTATTAGGAACAAAACCTCGAGCTCCCTACGGGTAACTTTAAGGTTTATGGTCATAGACTTTTCCGCTGTATCCTCTAGGAGATGAGAATGAATTAAGGGGTGATATGTAGTTCCTATCCTTTCCATGCTCGGACAGATTGAGCACAACAAATTAATTTAATATTCTACATCTTAAAGAAAAGCTAATAACAACTACATAGGAATGTAACCTAAAACTAGAATTTGGTCTATTTAGAATAGAAACCGGCATAAAGAATTGCGCCTAAAAGTATTGAGAAATAAAAATCCTCATAAATGAGGATTGACAACTAAGAGTTTGTCTTTCAGATTTGTATAAAACAAACAAAAAGCAATCATGGGAAATCTTGGAAAAGATGACAAATGGGAATTCTACAAAGATGGGGCGGGCGAATGGCGATGGAGAAGAACAGCTCCGAATGGAGAAATTGTAGGTGCCTCGACAGAAGGATATATAAATAAATCAGACTGTATCGCTAATGCAAGAAGGAATGGCTATGAAGGCTCCTAAGCACCCAAAAATCCTTGGTCAATAGAAAGACCTGAATTAATTCAGAAAGATTTTATCCACTATAGAATCTCGGATTGCCGTCGCCAGTACTCAGTGTAAAGAAGAGGTCGGAGGCTTATTTTAGTTAAGGGTAGGCAATACGCGGTATAGAAATGTCTTTATAACTAATATTCTTCTTAGCTCTTTTCTAGGGAGGCTGACAAGGAAGGCAAATTTAAATTCACTCTCCTGTTCTTATTTGTCGGCCATCTATAATGATTTCATGTCAAGTGCATTTCCCTGATATGCAATGAATATTCTTTACATAGAATATTCTTTACATAAAAATTAAATTGATGTAATTTAGAGAAGGTAATTTTCTCCAGAAGCTCTAGCTATGAAAACCCGGAAAAGATATTTTATTCTTGTCCAGATATTAATCAATACCTATTTTTTTCCGAATCATAGTATTTTTTCTCAAGGTGTCAAGCCTTTGTTAATAAGTCAGAATATAGGATTCTCCATAGATCAAGAGGAAAAAATAAAATACAAGCTCTTGACATTTATTAAAAGTGAGGAATTCGATTCAGCTCTTTTTTACCCTGCTGATAGTGGAAATATAAAAATGCTAGCTTGGCTAAATTCTCAACAAATCATAGAAAAATTATATAGTGAAGAAGACTTTAAAAGAATAAGAAACGCATCCAGTTCCGCTTATGATTATCATTTAAATCAGGAAAAAAAATTAATGCAAACTAGAAATAAGGAGGACTTTTTTACCGGGCCGGTTTTTCTATTGGGAATAGGATATCCGGAAGGCTTTCAGGCAGATATTCGCTATCCCCTAAAGCCGTTTCAGATTGCTTTTGGAGTGGGAAATACAACTTATTTCTGGGCCGATGGCTACTCTTTGCATTTTGAATTGATATTCAATTTTGCCGGGAGCTCTGAATTTTCATATTTAAGGCCCTGGTATGCGAGGATTGGCTTTTATTTTAATCGTTGGGAATATGCCGAAGAAGAATACAACCCAAGTTTTTACCTTCTGAATTTTGGAAGAGAGTTTAATCTTAGCAAACGAATGGGATTTTCCCTTGACGCAGGATTAAATGCCGGTGAATTTTTCTTTTTTGGATCCTCCCTGAAGTTTTACTATCGAGTCTTCTAATCTTAAATCAATCCTATTGTTTTAGAGCCATTGGCGGTTCTTAACTGCAAATTCTGCTAAGTGAAGCGGACATAGGGAGGGGGTATAGTTAAAGCGAAAAGCAATAAACGATTATGGCCGGGGATTAGATGGCAAGGTCTAAATCCTGAAAAGAACGGGAAAATCTGATCATGGGTAAACCATTATTAGAATTTAAAAGGTCAATTAGAACCTGTCGGGACAATTTCCTTGGTTTCAACCATTAACATCACTGTTTTTTCTTTTGCTCTCGGTCGATGTGAAATTCCCTTGCTTATGGTTATGCCCTGCATTGGGCCAAGTTCAACAGTTTGGTCCTCAAGGTCAATAAACAATCGACCGCTAAGAACGAAAAAGAACTCATCCTCTTTTTCATGTATATGCCAGTGGTATTCACCTTCCACAATTCCCAGCCTAACAACACTATCATTTACCTGAGTGAGGGTTTGATTAAACCATTTGTCCTCACAAGCCGCAAGCTCCTTGAGGATATCGATCAACTCTATGTGCTTATATTTTACATTGAGTTTTGTGACGTAGTCAAAATTCTTTTCCATAAGCCATTTATATCTTCTTAAGTGATTTTGTTTCCAGAGTGAAATCGTTTTTTACATCTCCGGTGTTAATATTCGTTTCTTTCACAAACATCATAAGGTGAGCCTCCTGATGGGCAACAGGTCGATGAAGTTCTCCTTTTGGGACAACCAGGAATTCTCCTTCATTTAATCGAACAGAATTCTTTTCAAATTCCAGTTCAATAGAACCTTTGACAACGAAAAACATTTCTTCCTCCATCAGATGCCTATGAAATTCAAAATTTGTCCCCAATATTTTAACAAGCCTTACCTGTTGCCCGTTAAGCTCAGCAGCTATTCTGGGATTCCAATAATCCTCAATTTCCAGAAGACAGCTTTCAACATTTACTTTGTTCATCTGACAACTCCTTTAAGACTAATTGAAAAAATTTGTTCCCGATACCGGGTTGATCCTTTTTTGCCACCAGAACATTTCCACTGAGTTGGTTGATGGACACGAGGTATTCATCCAACACCATTTCTAGTTCCATTTCACCAAATGCGTGAATCTGTATGGGAAGAACCATCAGCAGGATGAATTGGTAAATTTTGGACATGCTTAGCATCCTCAAACATTATTGAACAGAATTCGCATCATGTCTCAATTTTGTAATGCAATACTTCAAGATCATAGCTTATCATATATTCTTGGACAATTGCCGGAACAACAGCCTTGTTGATTTGATCTTCAGCAAATTGTTCAATACTTGCCATATTATCCCAAATGGTCATCACAAGAAATTCAACTCCCTGATTCAAATTCTGATGAAGAATTTTCAATTCCCTAAACCCCGATAAAGGTTCTAACTTCTTCATCGTATCATTTCGCAGATATTCGATGTAATCATCTGCGCATTCAGGTTTTGCCAGCCCTTTCCAAATCCTTGCTATCATGGGAATAGACTTTTATGGTTTTTGCTTACAAAATCCGGGAAAGACTCTGATTGCCTTAATTTCCTGTCAAAGTGCACGCAGACTATTTGACTTTCAGCCGCAACTGCTTCCGTGTCGGATTTCTTCATTACATGCTTATTGACCATTACTTTTTCCTTTAATTCGACTATTGCAGATTCAATGTAAATGTTCTCTCCAGGGTAAACCTCTTTTAGGTAGCTGGTATTTTGTTCAACCGCAGCCATTCCAAAATCTGATTCCTTAAAGTATTTCCAATTCATTCCAACAAGTGCAAAGAGTTGAAAATTTGCTTGATCAAATTTTTCTGTATAGAACTTGACGTTCATGTGTCCCATTTGATCACAATGCCAGGGATAAATATTTCCTTGATAGGCTTTAATCATAATTCATGGATTTATTCCTTGGAATAATAAATCTATGCGAACTTTTAGTATTAGTAAAATGAAATTATTTTTAGTATTCCATTAGATTTATTCATATATGGAAATCCGCCATTTAAAACTTGTCAAGACCGTAGCTGATACCGGCACACTTACCAAAGCGTCCCGAAAACTCTATTTATCCCAGTCGGCACTCAGTCATCAGTTAAAAGAGCTGGAGGCTGAATTGGGGGGTAAAATATTTCTTCGGGTAAACAAGAAAATGATCTTATCACAGGTTGGTGAGCAGTTGTATTCCACTGCCAGCTCTGTTCTGGACCAGTTGCACGAAAGTGAAACTCGCATCCGGAACAGTATCGGTGGAATTGATGCAACTATTAGACTCAGTGCCCAGTGCTATACCTTTTATAACTGGCTTTCTGGAGTGCTATCTGCCTACAGGGATCTATATCCTGGGGTTGATATTAAGATAATGCCGGAGGCCACCTTTTCGGCATCAGAATGGCTGGCTAAGGCTAAGCTTGATATTGCGATCTTCAACTACAAACCTGAAGTCAAGGACTTTTCTTTTTTTAAGCTATTTGATGATGAGCTGGTTTTGATCACCAATCCTACTCATCCACTGCAATCAAAGAAATTTGTCAAGCCTTCCGATCTATCGAATGTTCATTTTATAACCTACCTGCTTTCAAAGGGCTGCATCAGCCGAGCATACAAGGAGGTTTTCATTGATAATGAAGTTGAACCTGCTAAATTAACTGAGGTCCAGCTTACCGAAGTGATTCTGGAAATGGTTCGGTCTGGACTTGGTGTCTCCATAATGGCCCGGTGGGCTGTTGAGAACTACCTTGAAAAAGGATATATCACAGCAATTCCAATTGGGAGAGCCGGAATGCATCGCAGCTGGTACGCTGCTACTCTCAAAAATAAACTCCCTCCAGAATACCTTTTGACTTTTATTCAATGTTTACAGAAGGCTAATTTTAAACAGAAGCTTTCAAACGGATAGGCTAGTTCCGCTATTAAATAATCCCACAATTATTGAATTCAATAAGGGAATGAAGTATTTAACTGACCAGTGGAAGTGTGAACCTTTGGGTAAGGAAGATTTAAGGCGAAAAGGATGATGTTATGTATTAATTCTTTTGTTTAAATGGTTAGTAACCAATCCTCCAATTGCTCCACTGAATATTATTCTATCAATAGAGCTTAACTGATCTTCGGTTAGCCAGTATTTACATTCTGGAATTATTAGATGAGTCACCCTAACTAAAAAAACTGAGATTAATACAATTATTGCAACCCACAAAAAACAAACTAATCCCCAATGAAAAACATTTTTTATCCTTTCATCCCTTACCAGTGCATTATATTCCTTGTCCTGTTCCTTTTCTGCCTTTTTATCCCGTGGATATGCAGTCTGAGAAGGAGCAATTATAATTTCAAGATCTTGGTCAGCTGGTTTCTTGGCCACGAGGCTTTTGGCTTTTTTCCTTAAAATGTGATTTTATAAGTTGATTTGGAATGATATTAAATCTCTCAGTTTTATCCCAAGGTGTATTGGGTTGGTGTGTCATAGTTGATAACTGCAATCCATCGAATGGAGAATATACCTCCCAAATACGATTTAAGAAAAGTTTATCTTCTGTAGTAAGCTCTTTGTCAACTTTTACAACGGGGGAATAGCTTGTTATTTGACTTTTCCCAAATTTTTTGAAGCCATTATATACGCTTTCGATAACTGGCCCATACTTCCAGGCAATGGCGGGCTCATTAATTAACTCTCTATCGAAAAGTGCCATATACCATCCATGAGATATATATACCATTTTGACTAACTTCATAGGAGTAAGCTCCACCCCTGTTTCAAAGGATTTTTGAACGAAGAAATTAGCTATGGAAAATGGATGATACATATTCTTGAATGGTTTTTGAATTAAAAACAAAGATTAGGCCAAAAAGATTTATGAATGACCTATAGAAAAATCCAAGTGTACTGGCGGTTGCCAAGGGAGATTGTTATTAGGTAGATTTAATTGCTTTGCCTTTACCAAGATAGGCATTAAACATAATTGGACATAATTCTGTTCGAAATTGAACATTTATTACGACTTGGATTTAGAATTAAGCGTTTTAACTAAACCTTCCTTCAATTTCCCTCCTTTAACATCTTCTTCTGGAATCCTAATATCAGGATGAAGCTTTTTGAGTTTTTCTCTTTTGTCCATCGGCTATTAAGGTTTTGTAATCGAGCCTGCCATTGGAGTTGGCTAGCATGATATCGAAGCGTGAACCCTCCGACAACTCCCGATTATTAAACCTAAAAATAGCCTCATTTACATACTTCGACAAATGCTTTTCTGAAGTGTGGTGGTATATCCCGAAAATACTTCGCTTGAGTGAGGCCCAGAAGCTTTCAATAGAATTGGTGTGAATATCACCGTTGACAAATTCATCTGCTGAATGATTTATCACCTGATGATCATAATACCTGGACAATGGCCTGTAGCTTTGCCATTCATCAGTGAACACAGTATTGCCATGCCTCACCTTCTCTCTAATAATGGGGAGCAAACTTTTACTCTTAGTGTCATCCACTGGAACAGCATAAACTTTGCCCTTTCGTTCCATAATACCAATTACTGGCACTTTCACTTTTGAGGATCTTCCCTGCGTTCCTTCCGTTCTTTTGGATTTATGCTTGTTCTTCTCCTTTCCTCCTATCCAGGTTTCATCAATTTCAACCTTTTTTAACAGCTTCTGACCCTTTGGCTCAATAGCCTTTCGGATTCGATGAAGCATGAACCATGCTGTTTTTTGTTGAACACCTATATCCTTGGCTAATTGGTAAGAACTTATTCCCTTCTTATGAGAAGTAACCAAATAGATAGCTACAAACCATTTACGAAGTTGGATCCTGGATTCCTCAAAAATGGTCCCTGCTCGAACAGAGAATTTCTTCTGGCAGCTTGAACATTTGTATAACTTTTGCTTACCCTTCAGCTTATAAACCTGATCATGGCCGCAGTGAGTGCATTCAGGCTTTCCATTCCAGCGGATCTGAGCAAGGTAATCCTGGCAGATCTCTTCACTGGTGAAGTGTTCTAGTAAATCATACAGGCTATCGAATTCCCTGGTCATTTGGTAGCGTCAATGATTAAATTCTCTAAATAATTGCTAATGGACCTATTCTGCTTCTCAGCAGCTGCACGAAGTTTTTCATAAAGCTCTTCGCTGATCCTGAACGTTACTGATTTTGTTTTCATGTAAGCAAATGTAAGACAAGTAATGACAATTATAAATAAGATCAGGAAATTTTTAGGGTTGCCGCTTCTGTGGTATTTTAGTAGTAAAATACTGGCGTTAGCCGTTCTGTTACCTAAATCAACCACAATTAGACCATGCAGGAACGAGCATTCGCTTCACGATCAGGCGTGGGGCTGCTTATCTGTATGAAGGCTCGTGGTTGGGCCTAGGTAACGGTAAGTGGGTTCCACGCCGTTGTTTTATACCATACCAAAACCAACCACTATGAAAAAGTTACTCTTTCTAATCCTTTTATTTTCTTGTGTTCCTACTAAAAAGCTTGACTCCTGGATTGGACGCTACGATTATGAACTTCTTCAATCATGGGGGCCAGCGGATCGATCCACTTCCAACGGACAAGGCGGGAATATCCTAGTGTTCACACGTGCATATTACTACCAGGGAGAGACCTATGAAAAACAAAGATTTATGTATGTGGACAGTCTAGGGAAAATCTATATGTGGAGAGCAAGAACGATTAAACAAGCTCCTACCCAAATTAAGGTCAATTGGTAAGTCAAACTATAATATCCCTATTTCTGGGGATTGATTATTACCTAGCCAGATAGTTTCTTGCTTGCCAAATTTATGATTCAATGAGTGCCTCAGATAATCCAAAAATTTCCGTAAACAAGTTAGGAGAATACTTGACAGCACAGCCATATCGCCAAAGGAGAATCCTACAACAATTAAAGTATCCCAAAGAAAGCCGATACGGTTCCACTTCTTATTCTGAAACCAGAAAAGCGATTAAAGATTACTTTATAAATCACCTTGATTCAACGTATTTGGAAAATGCAATTATAGAGTTAGAGAATAAAGAACCAGCTAACGATTTTCAAGAAGATATGATTCGCAGTTCCATTGCTGCCCTCGAACTAGTTATTGACTCTGATCACTCTCACCTTCAAGATATAAGCTTTGAAAATTTTTCTGGTCAAAATAAAAAACTGGATATTGAGGGAGTTCAAGTAAGTGTATTTCCAGATTTGATTTTAAGAACTGAAAGACATGGAGAAAGTCTAGTAGGGGGTATGAAGATTCATATTGCGAAGACTTTTGGCCTAGATGAGAAGGGAAGTGAATATGTTTCAACTGTACTTTATTCCTTCATTGAAGATTATGTATTGGAAGACTCCGAAGATTTGAAACACAAATTATGTATCTCCTACGATGTTTTTGGAAATAATCTGATTGAAAGCCCTAAAAGTGTCAAGAGAAGGTGGAAAGACATCGAAGCGGGGTGTACGAACATTATTGCTATTTGGGATTCGATTAAAAAGCCGCCCGACAATCCTTGATTTATTGATATGGCAATCTTCACACAGGGTTTGAAAATTTTCTAGGGAACAACCTCCTCCTCCTAGAAAGACGGGTACAATGTGATCGGCTTCCCAATTTTCATCAAAAACTCCACATGCTTGACAAAAACCTCCCTGAACATCGAATAATAGCTCTCTGATTACTTCGGTATCGCCTTTAATAACATAAAAGTGATACAGGGCTTTTTGCTGACATTCATTGGTACTCCAACGTTTTCTTCCCACACTCAATTCTCTTCCGCATCCGCATCCGCATTTTCCTTCAGTATTAGGAAATAAATCTATCAAGCTTAGACCCTTTTGATAACGCTGGAAGTGGTCTACAAAAAAGGCTCTTCTGCCCTGAAAATTCATGGTTTCACCTTTTTGCAATGTAATGACCAAATATAATTATAATTATTCTATTTGAATAATAGTAGCGATATTTGATCAAGTGAACAAAAATCTGAAATCTTTCTATGTGGCGATTAGTGAGGGGAAAGTTGTGTTATTTGACACAAACCTTTCTGCCTTTGTGGAGAAGCTAAAAAAAGAGGAGCCTGGAGAAATGAGGAGCTTATCGACCTTTCAAAGAATTTTTAAACAGAAAGATTTTAATGCTTACGCCAACGAAAGTGGAAAGGTGTACTTGCTACAAAAGTTAACGGTGAGAGAGTCTTAATTTAGCATACAAATAATTATACGATTCACACTACCGCAAATCAATCCACTTCCAACGGATTGAATGGAAGTATCCTAATGTTCACGCGTCAATTCTACTACCGAGGCGAAACCTATGAAAAACAAAGACTCATGTACGTAGATAGCCTAGGAAAAATCTATATGTGGAAAGCGCGAACCATTAAACAAGCCCCTACCCAAGTGAAAATTAGGTGGTAATGAAACCACAAAAATTTTATCGTTAAATACTTTGACGATGTTTTTAAGGTCAGTTAAATACTTCATTCCCTTCAATAATTCCCCGGAGGCATCCCTATAGATTTTCTGAGACCGGGGCAAGGGAATTCCAGGGTTGCGGCCATTTGATACATGTTCTTTGAGCTGCCTCTATTCCTTCATTTTCTTTGCCTCGCCAAAGAACACGAAGCAAAAGAAAAGACCACGACTAAGTCATTTTCCACTCCCGACTTGCGCTCATTCCCCAAAATGACCTGCTTGAGTCGTGGACCGCCAACCCACCATTCTTTCTGAGATATCCGTAAACCGAAGAGAATTGTTCAGAATTTCTATAGAAGTAGCCCGGCTCCTATTATCTAGACAAAAACAGGAATATCCAAATACTTCCTTTCGAAAAATGTGCTGCTCAAATTCATAACATGAATTTATGAATTGGGAAAGAAAAGACTAATCAACGCAGCATATATGCGCACTTAAACCATCAATCCTTTTTCTTTCTTAAAAAACACGTAGGGAAATCATTAACAGAAATCCATGTCTGTTCTGTATACCCTTTTTCCTCCCATTTAACGAGTTCATTTTTTAATGCTATTATGTTTTCGCCGCCCTTTTCTAAGGTCTTATAATCATAAAACACTAAATCTACTTTTGAAATCGAATTATCTGGAGCAACAATAATCATATGCGAAAGGTTTTTTGTAGCTATCTCTACAAATTTAATTACCACCATGTCTTTTGACTGGGAGAATGAATCATAAGCAGTAAAAGTCATTAGGACCAACAAAAATAATAGGACATGTTTTCTCATTATTTCTAAATTTTATTTCCTACAAAGTTGAAAATTATTCATTTAAGTACAGCTCGCTAGTAAGGGACTTGTCATGAAATAATTTCAATAGAACCCTCATAGCCGGTGTATCTGCGGAGGGGAAGGAAATAGATGCACGAAGGTAAACAGGCAAAAACTAAGACTAAGTAAATCCTTTAGGTTACCGGAACTAAATCCGTATCCCAAACAACATAATCGGTCTCGCTAGAAAAACCGTTATGAGATTTGCATATCGGGATGATATACTCTTTTCCTCCTCCCCCAGATTTAATTACGTGTCCTCCAACTTCTGCTTTGTTCTTGCAGAAAAACTCTCCATAATCTTCCGCTTCCATCTTCTTGCCTTTTTCCCAAAACTCAATCCAACTTGAATAAGTGCTTGGAGGATCATTATCCCCCGTCCCTTCCTTATTCCTTACAGAAATTAATGCCATTTTCACGAATAAATTATTAATTGGAATTTAAGCTTTTCCCAAGCTAATTGAAAGAAAACAAGGGTTTTATAAAGGACAAAAAACAAGCCCTTAACATCGCGTAGGAAACCTGTGGTATTCCTAGAGTCAGCTAGTATCTAGGGATGAACAAAACTCATTTGGCAAATAGGGGATAAGTTCCTCTCAGCTTGTTGTATAGTTGGAGAGGTTCGGTTTTACGAAGGAGGGTCCTACGTGGATTACTCCTTCTTTATCAGGAACGTTTGATTTTCACCAGAACTTCGCTTTATCATTATATATGGGTCTTCAGGAGATTTTATAACTCTATCTCCTTTTGAAATTATGTTTGAAATGTCCAGCTGGTTTTCTTCGGTTGGATAAGCAAAAAATGAAAACTTCTTATCATTACTGAATTCGATATAGATAAAGTCACTCCTCGTCCTAATAAACTCCTCGGAGGGAGCATATATATTTTTAATTGTTGCATTCAATGAATCTTCTAGTTTCAATCTTGGGTATTCTCTATTCAAATCTTCTACATAAGAGTTAACACTTCCTCTTCTCAAAAAGAAAATTGATAAGACTAATAGGACAAAAAATACGCCCAGTAAGAGTTGGCTTCGATTGTTTAGATTTTTCATTCTGGCTTCTTTACTTTACCTGTATTTACCCCTCCAGTTACAATCATTGGAGATGCTGTTAAGCCTACTTGAATTGAAGATGTTTCAACTTTTCTATTTCCGGAAGCATCTCCAAAGGAACGGCTTCCAGAAACTGGCCCGGCACCTGACCAAACTTTATCTCTGGATCCAAACAAATCTGCTGAGCCCTTAAAGTCTTGAAGATTTCCAGAAACGTCAACTCTTCCCACCTCAATACTTACTCCACCTTCATTCGAACCACCTCCAGCTATCTCGGAATATGGCTGCCAAGTCCCTTTTTCACTTCCCGCAAGAATGAAGAAACTTCCTCTATCACCTTCAGCCCCAACAAGTGAAAATCCGGCATCTAACGAAATTGCTTCAGCCATGTAGAATGGATTTGGTTTATCTCCAAACGTTGGAGTGTTTCGTAACATATCTGCAACTCCCTCTCCAAATGAATTGATATTGGACAAGTCATTTGAAGTAGGTTGTAGCACGGCACTTGTTGCGTCGCTTGCAAATGTCTGTGGAGGTAAAGGCTCGCTTCCGGAGATTTTTCCATTAGAAAGACTACTCCCATTGGGTCCAGGAACTGATCCAACTTGTATTGTCTGTCCTGGCTTTAAGTTATCCGTATTTGTTTTTGTTCCAGATCCAGCACCCCCTCCTGTAGAAGTCCCGGTTTGATTCTGTGTGTTTACTGGAGTATCTCCCGTCCCTTGCAAGCCATCAATGTCTTTATGTGTTATCGGTTTATTCCCAGCGTAATTGTAAGGGGTCAAATACGGATAATCCATAGCCAACGGATCTACACTTGTAAATCGGCAGAGCCAAGGAGAGCAATACCTGGCCCCAAAATAGATCAGACCGCTATGTTCATCTTTGTACTTTCCAGCAAACTTGTACCGCTTACGATCCGCTCCACCAAATGCCTTTTCTCCAAAGGGGAAACACTCCTCCCGCTGATACAATACCCCGTCATCCGACTGGTAGGTTAAAATGCAGGATCCTAAATGATCATGACTGTACTCCAGGAAATCATGGACATCGTCTGCTGAATCATAGTCGCCAGCCTTTTTTTCCTCATCGGCCCCATACCTCTCCGAGTTGGTTCTTTCATTTCCCAACATTAAGCTGAATAGCTCAAAATCATTGTCACTATCCCTGTTCCAGGATGAATCAGAATCGTAGAAATGCTCAAAATTTCCTCCTACGTAGTTGGTCACTTCATAAGGATAGGATCCGGCATCTTTTCTTGTGAATTTTTTCACCCTCTGTCCATTGGAATCATATAAATATATGGAATAGACACTCGGTTCGTTACCGTTGCCGCTCTCAGAATAATGATGTTCAATTAACCTGCTTTTTTTCAAATTGTAATTGCCAAACTGATAGTCTAACTATTCTGGTTCTCTTTCCTTCATATTTGAAGGATCAAAAACGAAGCAAAAAATCTTGGAAAATTTTAAGGCTCAAGGCCGACCCAAAAGATTGCCAACGCCCCCACATTCCACTCAGCCCCTGCCAAATTTTTCTAATTCTCTTCTAACGCAGGGTAATTCTGGCTAAACGAAGGTGACGGGCAAAACAATCTTATCTTTAATTCTTATCAATGACTAATTTTAGAGCAAAAGAATAAACCATGAATAGAATTTTATTATCCATTGGCCTATTGTGCTTGTTATGTAGTCCCATAAAGCTTTTTGCCCAGGAAAAGGAAACGGTAATGATAAGAGTTCATTACGCAGGAAAAGGTTGCATGGGAGAACAAGGAATGTTAGTTTATGATCCTAGGGATAATATTTCATATACCCCATTCTCGAACAAAGAAGGACCTGGCATCGGAAAAGAAAATTATCGAGAAGGAGACCTAATTGTAAAAAAGGAGATTAATAAATGGTTAAATCAGGGATTTCAAATAAGTGATTTATCATCTTCAGCTGTAAACTGCCATCAAATAATGATTATTCTTCTTGAAAAAGAAACCACTTAATAATAAGAGATAACAAGTTCCAAAGAGAGAATCGACCTATAAGAAGTGTGGTAAAATAGCTATTTGTAAATCATTTATAGGTTGAGTAATTGTTCTGATTACTCTCTGTTTCGTTTCTGGTAAAACGAAGGCAAACGGGCAAAACTTGTAAAGCATTTTACCCCTAGAACATATATCAAAGGTCCTTTGGAGTATTTTCGACTTTGAAAGATGCCCAGTAGCTTACCTCAGAAACCATGAGCCCATCATCGCTATCAATATATTTTTTAAAATGTTCCCTTATTGTTGAAACTGAAGTGTTACTCCTCTCAAAACAATAAGTAGATTCGACAATCCTTTTCGCATTGAAGTTGTCAAGCTCCTCGTAAAGGGTTTTATAATCTCTACTATTCCGCAGATCATAGGACAGGAAGTATAACGCCATTATTGAAATTCTTTTAATTCAAAAAGATAACGGCAGGAAAACGAAAGTTGTTCCTTTCCACTTAAACAAGCCCTTAACATCGCGTATAAAACCTGCCGTAGTTTGAGAGTCGTCCTGTATTCAAGGGATTACAAATAGCCCCTTGCAATTGGGGGATACTTGTATAGAAGGTTTGTTGATGCCTATGTTGTTTAGTTGGAGAGGTTGGGTAAAAGGGAGGAGGGCCCTACGTCACATTTTTCTACTTAACAAAAAAGTACTTTTCGTAATACAGGTTTATGTCCCGATAACCAATAGAATCAGTCGTCATTATTCCGGCTCAAGCCTTAGCTTAATTCCGATGAATCTACACCAGCCATCGTAGCTAAAATCATCCTTCTCCTCGCCATTTTTTGGATTTATTCTCCCAAACACATCGGCCTCAAGAACCTTAAAGAAAAAAATAAATCCATCCTTTTCATATCCTCCTTTGGGAACCCATAAGGTTTTATTTTTATCAAACTCATCGTTGCCCTTTGTGGTTGAATAAACATTAACCAACTGATCAAAAATCTTGTACTCCGGATCCTTCCGTGTGCCCGACATTTTTATTCTGAAGCTTGAGAATAATTTTACTTCCTTTTTCCAAGATCTTTCTGCCTTCTGTCGAGTCATTTTTTTATGATTCTCAAAAACTTCCGAAATTGAAAATCTCGGAATATTGGTTCCAAGGTTTCCCCAATTTTTGTCTCCATTTATTATCCAAAAGTTTCCGTCTTCTTTTTTAGTAATTTCAAAACTAGCAGATGGGAATAGCAAATTAGAACCTACAGATTGAATCTCAATCCCAAGTTCATCTATATGATTATTAAACTTAAATTCAGGGTTAGTAAGTTGGCCACTTGGCTTTATAGCATAAAAATCTTTTGGAGGTGGGAGTGGTGTGTCTGTTGGAAGGTTAAAAAAAACTAGCAGTCCGACAGATGAAATAATCAGTACTAAATAAACCCCTCCTTTTATTGAGACACCTTTAAAATTTACTTCTCCCTTGTCCGCAATTACATCTTCTCTTAGCTTTGGAATTAGAACAAAGGAAATAGCTAGAAATGCTAGAATTGCAAGCAAGATATAGTTATACCAATTCATATTGAATCTGTTTTAAAAAACCCAATTAATCCATACAAAGGCCCTTTATGCATTTAACGTCATATGTTATTCTTCTGCTGCCTTCGTTGTTTAGTCGCAGAGGTTAGGTTTTATAGAGTGGCGCCCTACGTGTTGAAACTATTCAATTTTCATATTTCCCCAATCAATTTCCCATTCTGATGGATCGGTTCTTTTATACTCAATTGTGGGAGTCCAGCCTGTTGATGAAGTCCTTCTCGTAAAGTCCCTCCGATCCCCAACCGGAGAAAGTTGATTATCCAATCCAAAAACTATTGGGACGTAAAATTCTCCCTTATTGATAACTGCATACCTATTCGAATATTGATAGAAAATGTTTTCACTGTTTCCAAAATGGGAACCCAAACTATCAGGTTTTAGAAGGCTTCGATAATATGCATTATTATCTAAAAACAAAACTAGATGTAAGCCAGAATAAGTAGGGAAAGCGATTTTTATATAAGGATGTTCCTGTTTTGAATTTCTATAATAAATAGTCAACAAGCTATCTATCTCATAAGGAAATACATAGTCAATAAACCTGTCGGTCCGGTGAATATTATTCGGAATTTGAGTATGAGATAAATTATCCACTTGGCCATTACAATTCTCAAAGAAAATAACGGAAGCAAATAATAGAAAAAAATATTTAGCGTTTAACATCACCTTCTAAATTGAATTGCATGATGAACAAGATTAAATTTTCCTGAGAACACATCTTTTACATTTGAAATTGGATCAGTAGTTTCTGATTCTTTCTGCCCAGCTATAACTCCATAAATATCTCCATTCCCTCCAGGCTGAGAACTAAAAGTACCAATGGCATAAATTGGAACATTTATATCAACCGCAGCCAAAACATCCTCTTGGCTCATTCCAGCCCCAGGATTTTTATTCAGTTTTGATGGTTCTGGGTGTGAATGAATTTGCGCTAAAATAATTTTATCAGATTCTCCTGAAACCGTGGATTTATCAATTCCTCTTCCAAAATCTAAAAAGGACCGTTCTTCGGTATTATGCCTTCCTTCGCTATCAGTATTCGGATTAACTATCGAAGTGATCTCATTAGCCGCCTTATCAAAAATTATAAACATAGATTTTTCAAAGTTCCCATACTCTGCATCACTTTCGGGAGTCATTATTGATCTCATATCTGAATGAATCTTTTCAGTATTAATGGTTAAGTTTTTGGCATCTTCAGATAACGAAGTTTCAAAGCCAGTTCCTGCATTTATGGCTTTAAAATCATTCTCTGATAAATCGCTGAAAGCTTTATCTCCAATACTATAAAATCCTGGCTTTACATCTTCTGTGGCTTCCGTGCTCCCTAAGTATTTTCCTGAGCTACTGCTAACAAGATGGACTTTTGTGGAATCAAATATTTCATTTGTCCCACTAGACCCTTCCCCGGCTGTGGGATTCCCTCCTTGCGGACTACTGGCCTCATTCTCCCCCTGCAGCCCTTCAATATCTCGTTGTGTTATCGGTTTATTCCCTGCATAGTTATATGGACTGAGATGTGCGAACTTCATCGCCAATGGATCCACAGTTGTAAATCGACACAACCAGGGTGCATAGTAGCGAGCACCGAAGTAGCATAAACCACTGCCATCGTCTCTTTCCTTACCCGTAAATCGATATCGTTTCTTCGCATAGCCCCCAAAAGCGTTCTCACCAAAGGGGAAACATTCTTCTCTCGAATATGAACCGGAAAGGCAACTCGTTTGCATTGAAGCAATTTAGGGAATGTGGGGAAGAATTGCGGGCATGGGGAGGGGCAATTATAGAAATTTGAATTGCTAATTATTTATTAATTCCAAAAGCTTTTCATTTTGTTCCTTAAAAGTATCCATATCAAATGGACCATTTGAGTATTTTTCAATCTGAGGGACTATTTCGATGATTTTATCTTCCTTCTTATTTCCCAAATATGCCTGAGCCAAGCTTTGATATATCCAATGCTTATCTTCTCTTTTTTCAAATCCCTTACCCTCTATTAATTTGTTGCAAATATTAATTATCCGCTCTCTAATCAAGTTTGCTTGAATACTATAGCTATTTGAAAGCTCAGCGTTATCTGTGATTTCAGAGGCTAATACATTGAATAAAAATGCCAAATTAATTCCATTATAATAATCTTCATTTACATAAAAACCTTTCTCATAAAATCCAATAGCTTTTTCAAGATTTTTCCTATCGTTTGTTAAATCAAATAGCCTTTTGTTTATTGCCCCAGACAATCCAAGAGTTTCGTTATCGGTTGTATCATCAGGATCTAAATCAGATAAAATCCTTTCTGCATTTTTTAGTGCTTGTTTTGCATTAGGTTTCATTGATTTATAGGTAACTAATGCAAGCCTTTGCTTTAAAAACACATTATTTGGTTCAAACTTTAAACAAACCTTGTACAGTTCAGCAGCGATAAGAAAATCATTATTGTTTTTCGCGGTCTCTGCATCCTGAACTAATTCGGAAAGCGTAGGTTCATTTTTTAATCTATCCTTAAGCTTGGGTTCAGCTTCATCTGAAAGTTTTGGAGGGATAAGGCTAGGCAAATAGGTGTAAACCGGGCTATCCTTTTTTTCAGTTTCTAATATCTCCTTTACTTTCTTTCTTAATTCCTTTTTAAATCTTTTTGCTTCAGAAACTCCGATATCCTTACCTAGGTGTTCATATCGCTCTATGACTGTATGATCGAAATCAAATGGATATTTGCATTGATCCTCGGAAATAACAATAGTTGTATGTGGCTTCAGTGCATGCCTAACTCCAAGTTCATACAAGGCGTTTGCGTTCAAAGTTGATAAATCTGCCACCACAATATCTGCTCTATATATCCATTCATACATAGGGACATCAATTACACCAGTATGTCTAATATCCTTTGCCCTAAAACATTCGATCTTTAGTTTATCAAAAACAGGTTTAATTAGGTTTTCAAAGGTCTTATCTAAATCTAAAGTTCTTCCTGTTTCATAGTCTATTTTTGGCCCATAGCCCATTATCACAAAACATTTTTTTTTGGGATTTTCAGGCATTTTTTATTGCTTGGGATATTGAAGAAAAGGTGAATGACATTGCCCAACTTGCCCCAATACCATAAAGCTCTGAAGGTGTTGTATTTTCTCTATCCGTCTTTACAGCCACAATTTTCTTATTGAGCTCGTTCGCCTTTTCAATTTCCCACCGAACCCAACTGCTTTTATATGTATTTTTTCCAACAATTACTAAAAATGTGGTAGCATCATTTATAAATCTAGACAAGGTAGATTTAATAGTTGAAGCTCTGGTGCTATTAATTGAAACATCTGCTGAAAGGTCACTTATAAGAAAATCAAATTGCTTATTCGCATCCCAAGCGAGCAGTAGATTTTTGTAGTATCTGTCGCTCTCATAATCGTAGCTAATAAATACTCTTCGTTTTGCCATTTTTTTTCTTCAATATCGTGAAAAATAGCCTTTTTATCAGTGTATTTGGGGCTTTTCTCTTGTCCTGTTTCTTTAATTAAGCAAAAAATCCCCATAAATGAGGATTACCTAATAACCAGAATCTTCCCATCCTCGAACTCCACGAATAGCTTCATCACTTCATCCATCCCCGTACAGATCCCCTCTAGTACGACTTCTCTTCCTACGGAGAGATGACTTAATCCTTTTTGAGAAGATAACTTGAAGACTACGAAATGAAGGACTTCATGACCTTCCAGATGGACCTCGGAAACTCCTCCATAAACCTTGATGTCTGCTATTCTTCCATAAACCTTTAGTTTTCTTCCTTTCAAAGATTGATTGGCTTTGTACTCATTTTGAGCGAAGGTGTAGGAGATGTCAATTGCCTTTACAGATTGTCCCTTTTGAACAAGGAATGGGTTATTGGCTTCCCATTGTTTTCTTTTCTGTTCTTCCTTGGCTTTTTGTCTTTGTTCCTTGGCAAACTTCTTGTCCTGTTCTGCCCTTAGCTTCTCACCTTCAATTCTCCTCTTTTCTTCAAGGGCGATTCTTTTCTCACTCTCTATCTTCCTTTGCTTTAGCATTTCTTCCTTATCCCTTTTCCATTCCTGAACCTTATCCAAATCCACAAACTGATCTAATCCGATTGGTTCTTCAATTGCCTTTTGATTTTCTCCTTGGATCGAAACAGAAAGGCTGATAGCCCCAATTTTTCCATTGTCATCCAATTGGATCTGTGGGATGTATTTTTCAACTTGTCTTTGAGGACCAAGCCATATATCTCCTCCTCTGATAAATTCCAATTCTGTAAGTGTGGCTTGGCATCCTCCCTCGTTATTTTTCCGAATTCGTATTCTTTCCAAACAGTTTCTCATTTCTACCTTGTCAGAGGCATGAAAGCTGAATTCTGAGAGTGTTTTGTATTCTGTAAGAATGGGTTCTCCCTCCTTCAAAAGGGCTTCTAACTGAGGCTTAAGGGCCTCTACTTGTTTGTCAGGAGTAAGATTGCAGAAATCTTGTCCGCAGGAAGATATGAATAGGGCAAAAAAGAGGAATTGAATCGTTTTCATAAGCTATGGATTAACCTGTTCAATTTATTCAATTCTATTTATACCGAACATATATGTTCGCAATGAATCTTACTCCTGGGCACATTTTCGTGTGTGACTCAAGAGGAACTTCTAAAGCGAGTGGGTGAGAACATCGTCCGAGAAAGAGAGAAGCAAGGACTTCGTCAAGTGGATCTGGCAGCCAAACTGGACATGGAACCTTCTTCTCTTAGAAGGATTGAAAAAGGAACTACGAATACAACTCTAGGGATGCTTCAAAGGATTGCTGAAGCATTGGAGGTGGAAATAAATAACTTGTTCTAAAGAAAATAGGATAACATTATTTCTTACCGAAAAGGTTATAATATTCTTTTCATGGATTCATCGAAATAATGAGTTAGTTTCTGATTCCTAGAACTACCAGGTATTCCATTAATTATTTCCTCGTAAGGTGTGCCGTCGTTCATGTATTCCACATAAAGAGATGGCAATCCATAGTAGGGGTCGGTATCCATATCTATATCCACAATATAATCGTAAGGTATTCTAAAAAAATTCCTTGCTAAAACTAAATTGAATTTAGGATCATTTTTTCTAGGATCTTCTGGCTCAAGAACCAGATCCCAATAACCATCTTTATCAAAAATTATTTCGTTTCCATTTGTTCCAATAAACTCAAGGCCACGATCATAAAAATCCCAAATATCAAATTTTAACCATTTGCTAACCTCACCTGGCTTTGAATCAACCCTTGGGAAATTGTCATTTTCAATGGAACGTACTAATATTTGATAATACCGAAATCGTTGGTAAGGTTCAAATAACAGACTCCTGTCAAATGTGCTATCATCATGAAGTAAGGCTTTTTTTATCTTATTCTTTATCCTAAGGCTGTTTTTGACTCGCGTTCGCGGAGTTATGGACTTTTTTCGAACAGGGCCAATGTTTTCGGCTTCTAATATTTTCCCAATCTTTCTAATTCTGTTACTTGGGAGAAAGCTGATAAAGTGCAACAGTGATTTAAAATCAAGAATATGTATTTCAGGGTTAAAAGAAAACCCTTCTTTTAGGCTGAATCCGTGATAATTTTGTTGTTTCTTTCCCATGATGAAGATGAATAATTCATCATATTGATTATCCAACTTATTTTCAAAAAACTTGTCCAATGTATCTTGGATTTTCCTACTAGTTTTCATGGAAGTTATTTGAAATGAAATTTTGTTGGTTTCATCCCCGAGATCCAAGGAAGCTTGGTTCTTTTTAACACTATTTAAGTTCTTCAAATCATAGCCAAATGTTTCGTTAAGAATCAAACCGATTGAGTATTCAGAAATGATATTTGCATCAGTTAAGTTTAGGGAATTTAGATTATTGATTTTTACCTCCCACAAGGCAAATCCCTCAGAAATTGCTTTTAATTGAACTTCTCTTTCATTCATACAATTAACTATAAATTGTCTCTAGCATGCTTTTCAACAATGTTCTTAACCGAAAGAATATTGAATTATTGTAAAGGGGGTTAGCCTTCCGAAATGCTTCATATTCTATAAAAGAATGTAAACCAATATCTCAATGTCCTAGCTTTCAGCAAGTTAATTTTAATCTGGAAAACAAACGAGCAAAAAAGTGTCAAAAACCTGTATTTAGGCCGCTTCTGAAGGTATTTCATACTTCTGGTAAGGCTCCCATTCGTAGAACCCATCCTTGGATTCCTTCCATCTCTCGAAGAACACATAGTCAAGCTCAATCATTAAGTGATTCTCCACAAGAATGTGATCCTGTTTCATGGCATTCCTAACCTCCTTGACTAGTTTGTCATGGTATTTCCCTACTAGCTTTCCTTTCTTCCTTAGAATGTCTTTTCTGTTGTAAAAGGCTTGCATCCCTCCAGTTGCCATGACACCGTTATAAAGCAGGGCATTTCTAAGGCCGGTGTAACTGTCAGCTTTGTTCAAATCAGCAGTTTTGATCTTTGTCACATGCCCAAATTTCTTCTTCAGCAGGTTATAGAGTTTCAGTTGATTGTCCTTCCTTCCCAATTCTCCAACCTTCACAATCCCAATGGCTCTATGTGCTCGTTTTTTGACAGTAACTTCAACTCTAAGGAGGTTTGGATGAGCAGGTTTGAAAGTCATCCTTCCCTTGCTCCTAGCTAAGAATTCCTCGTAGTCCTTCTTGTGATCCTTCCAGTCCTTCGTTTTGTCGTAGAACTTGATTGAATGACTATCGTTTTCATAACGCACATGAGACTCGACTTTCTTTTTGTTCCTGTTCTTGTGCATCCTATCTGGTTTGTCTAGGTATGGAATATATTCCTTTGGTTCTTCACTCATGGGTAGGTTTAGGGAGAATTCAATACTGTGAAGGTTGAACATTCTTGCTGAGATCCGTTGTACTTCTCCTGTTTCGGAGTCAATTGAATCAAAGTTTATTAGTCGATCAAGCACCATAAGAGCTTGGGCAATGGTTAAGCTTGAGGTGTTGAGGTGATTGTAGCCATTGTAGAACTTGTCAAGGCTACCATTTAGGACTAGTCGAGTGCATCTTTGAGGGTTATCTCGTGTTGATCCCTGGAGTATGAGGTTCATTCCTCTGATCTTGTATTGGTTTCCCCATCCAATCCTTGATTTTTCATATCCTTTGATGGTTTCGGGTAGTTCAAAGTACTCTAATCCTAGGTCTGAGGCGTTTAAGCTGGCAAATATCTTGTCTATCATCGTTTTGTCGGTTTGGGTATCATATACCTAGAAAAACAGGAAGAATTGGAGATTGGTGCCTAGGTTTTGAAGGTTCTTGAAAGGTTATAAAAGCACCTGAAGATTTGGGTGTAAATGTTAAGGGTTGCACTAGGAAAAATACCATTTCTGAAAATCTAAATAATAAGGGGAATTCTCTGATTTTTCGTTTTTATTCTGCACTCTAGTCACAGCTACACAGAACGTCCAGCTAGCTTGCCTGAAAGGACCTTATTGATTGCCAAAACCCTTGCCGAAAGCGTTTGATTTGAGAGGAGGAAACGAGGAAACTTTCCCTTACTATTTTAAAATCTGAAAGGGAATCACCTAAGGGGGAATTTTGGAAATTTCACAAAAAATGGAAGGACCAAACCCATTGCCCATTGCCATGCCTTGAACTACAGTCCGTATTGAGATTAACTCCCTTTTCTTGTGAATTCCTTCAATGAACGGAGATCATTTACTAGAGGACGCCTAAACTCCTTAATACTGATACCGAAATTGGAATGGGGAGATTGGGATTACTCCATCAAGAAAACGAGGGAAGTGAATCAATTGCTTCCCTCTTGCTTTCATCAAGGACTTTGAGATAGATTGCTGTGGTTTGCACTTGCTTATGCCCTAACATCTTGGAAACTGTGTAGATGTCGGTTCCTCCTGCCAGTAATAGGGTTGCATGAGTGTGCCTTGCACAATGAAAGGTGATGTGTTTGTTGATCCCCGCTGCCTTGATCCAACGCCCTAACATCTCGTTCCAATGCACACTGTAGATCAGTCGCTCAAAGACAGGTTTGTCATCAGGCAACCTATCCCCAAGCAGCTTTAACGCTTGGTTGTTGATTGGGAGGATTTCATGTGCCTTGGTTTTCTGCTGTTGAAATGCCAAATGATGTCCGTGTTCTTTGCTGTGCCTGACATTGCCCCAGCGTAATGCCTGAACATCCGAGAACCTTAAACCAGTCAAAACAGAAAACAAGAAACTTCTCTTGAGAACAGGATAGTGACAAGGAGTGCGAAACAAAGACTGAACTTCATCTGTTGTGAGGAACTCCCGTTTGCTTTCAACAGTAGAGATAGAGGGAACACGAGATGCTGGGTTCTCAGGAATGAGTTTCAAACGATGTGCTTCTTTGATTGCCGATTTGATGCGATCGAAATAAGATGCTGCGGAGTTCCTTGCCAGAGGTTTGCCTGCCCTAGACAAATTCTTTGTGAGTAGATAATCCCTGAATTGATTCAGGAATATTTCATCCACTTCTGAGAGTTTCAAGTTGCTGCTAGTGAATCGTCTCAGATGAGCTAGAAGAGATTTCCAGTTGGAGACATTGTTTTCACTAGTGGTTTCTTTTTTCTTCTCGATCAGTTGTTCAACAAATGCAATGGAGGAAACATCGGTTTCCTTGGGTTTGGTTATGCCATATCTGCCTTGCTGTGCTTCTAGTATTCTCTTCGAGAATACAGCCTCAGCAATTCTCTTGGTTTCTACATTGTGTTGCCTCTCAGTCTGGTTCCTTGGTTTGGTGTGAATGTAAAGCCCTAGGTATTCCCGTCTTCGTTTCCTGCTCGAAGGATCGTAAACATGTAGGAAGTAGGACGAGCGATTTGCCTTAAGTGCCTTGAGTTTAAGCTTGAGAGAAATACCCTTCTTTGCCATGTACAAAGATAAAAGTGGTTTGTGGCAAATCGAAGGTGAGCAGGGGAAAACTTGTTAAAAAACATACTGGAGAAGGAGGGCCAGAATAGCAACTATCCATCCGCCCCAAGCAACAAGATCCTTCCTCAAGAATTCTTTAATCCTTTTCGCCTGTAAACTTTTGTATTGCTTAGTATATCCGCCATCGTGGTTTAAAAAGGCTACACCCTTTGAATTCTTAATTATCCTAAAATCTTTCGGATTATCTTTTGTTGTGTAATCATAGCTAATTTCAAGATTTCCATCCATTTCTATTTGTTGAAGAAGTGCAATTGTTAAATCATCGTCTACGTCCCATGGGCCAAACCTGTTAAGAAAGAAGTCTGCATAATACATAGCTGCTTCATTTCGGATTGCAAAGCTTAGTAATCTGTCTTTGAGTTTTGCTTTCTCCTTTTCTGTCATCCAATAAATTTCCTGAATTTGAGCCCCTAAAACAAGCCCTTACATCGCGTAGGAAACCTGCCGCAGTCCTAGAGTCAGCTAGTATCTAAGGGATTACAAAACTGAATCCTCAAATGGGGGATATGATCTTTTCTGCTTGTTGTTCCGTTGGAGAGGTTAGGTGATGAGGGGGAGGGCCCTACGTGATTAGAGAAAATTAATCATATGCAAAAAACAACATAAAAACACTTGCCAATAAAAAAATCAAAAGGATCAGTAATGAGGCTAAAACTCTTTTGTAATAGGATTTTTTCTTATAATCTTCCTCATTTTTGATAATTTTTCCAAAACGGATTAAATCAGAAATATGTCCCATAAAAGCATAAACTTTAAATCCTTTGCTTTTCAATATTTCTTTTATGTGATACGATAAAATATTAAGAACAATTACAGTAGTAATTAAAACGATTATTAGAACTATTTTCATCGGATCAATCCTGTTTTTCCAAATTGGAATGAATACCCAAAGGGAGTGCCTAAAGAAAATCCAATTCCCTTATATTTCAGATTTTTCTGATATGATTTTGAAACTCCTTCTTTTCTGTCTGCATCCCCACCCGAAAAAATAAAATCAACATTAAATCCCGATCCTTCATGCTCCGCCCCCCATCCAACAATATCTGATACATCAAAGGTTTTGTTATCAGTCCTTTCAATCGATTTGCTTATGAATCCTATTGATGCGTCAAACCCAAATGAAAAACCAAATGAATAATAAAAGGAACTATTTCCTTTTGAATCGGTAATTCTTCCTAGTTCCAAATTAAAACCTCCTCCTGGGACAACATTTATTGACAATCCTTCCATCGTTCCGCCCTTCCAAGAGGAGGATGGCATCTCAGCAGGTGCTTTTGGGCCAGGAGCGTCAAAAGGCTTTGCCTTTCGAGGTTCTATCTTTTCAATTTCTGGCATTTCTGTTCTCCCGCCAGATTCTCCCCCTACATCAGGAGAGCCAATAAATCCTTCTGTGTCATATTTGAAATCAAATTCAGAAAAGCTTTTGGTTTCCCCTGAACCTTTTGAAGGCCCACTTGTGCTAGGAGGAGCATTTGAAACACCTTCTGTTGCCCCGCCAGGGGATGCTCCCGTTACAGCTGTTCCTTTGATAACTCCTTCTCCATTTCCCTGTGTTGCTCCTGCTTTTTCTGCTCCCTTTGCTCCTCCTGACAAATTATCTGAAGCAGAAGGTCCTGAAGCACTCTCATCCTTCATCCCCGTCGGATCTATCCTATTGATTGGATTGTTGCTTGAGTAATGGTAAGGCGATAATCCTGGGCTCTCCCCCTTCAGCGGATCCACACTCGTAAATCGACACAACCAAGGGGCATAATAGCGAGCACCGAAGTAGCATAAACCACTGCCATCGTCCCTTTCCTTACCCGTGAACCTGTACCTCTTCTTCGCATAGCCCCCAAAAGCATTCTCACCAAAGGGGAAACATTCTTCTCTCGAATATAAAGCCCCATCATCAGACTTATAGGTCAGGATCACTGAGCCCAAATGATCATTGATGTACTCATAATAATCATCTGCCCCTGCTTTGTCATTATCATCGTTGCCATATCGCTCCGAATTCAAACGCTCAGAGCCAAGCATCATACTGAACCATTCGTAATCATTATTGGAATCAACAGACAAAGAATGGTCAGTTTCGTATTGATGCTCAAAGGCTGCACCAATGTAATTGGTAACATCAATGAGATCATTATCTTTTCTAGTCCACTTTTTCACTCGCTGCCCGTCTGCTCCATAAAGATAAATGGAATAAACTGTTGGTTCATTACCGTTGCTGGTTTGGTTGTAGAAGCTGGACATTTGATTAAAGGAATTGAAGGTGAAATACCTTTCTGTATTCTCCTGGATCATGTTCCCACTATCATCGTAGGTATAATCGGCAAGCTTGGTGGAAGAGGCGTTCTCTAACTTCTCAAGCTTGTTGTTGGCATTCCCAGTCGGATAGATATAATTCCTGGTAAAATCGGTTCCGGTCCCTTGAGTAATATCATGATCCATCTGGGTGATATTGCCCATCTTATCATAAGTATAATTCCTTTCATACTCATTGGTGGCCGTATGATCATGACAGCGATAGGCATTGGCACTGACCCAGGGGGTCGATGTGGTCAATCCGGTAGAACATTCCCTACCTGTGGCTTTCAATAATCTATAAATCGGATCGTACTCGTATTCACGGGTAAGATCTCCGGGACCCTCAACCCCTGAAGAATCGGGGGATTTATCCCTCAAAGACAAAATATTGCCCACCAGGTCATAGTCATAACTATAATCCAGCTTCTTGTGCCAATTGGATGTATTTAGTTCGGCATACTCATGCGTGGTTCCAACGGGCTCCTCATAGGCCCAGGCCCTTATCCTTTTTAATCTGAAGGTATCGGCATCATAGGCATATCGGGTCATGATCTTATTGCTCAGTATCAGGATCCTCTGCCCCTTGGCATTGTAATGGACATTGGCCTTGGAATACTCTCCCGTATCAAACTCAAGCTCAGAAACCAAACCCCGCTCATTGTATTTTATGTGCTGGGGAATGCCATCTCCTGTCGTCTCCTTGGTTGGCAGAGTAATCTTAACCGGACGACTCAAAGCATCGTATTCGTAGATATGCTTATAATCATGATCTTCCATATAATCACTCACATGATTATCTAATTCCGTGGCATCGGGTTTTACCTCCCCGCTGGTTGAAAAATCATCCGGTATCAGAGCTGTATGATCTGCAGAGAACATGGCCTCGTTTAGGTCTTCATAGTTACCGGGAATGGAAGCATCAAGCTTGGAATCTTCGACTACCTGTCTTTGGGTCTCCAAGGGATTTCCCTTATAATCAAACTCCACATTGGTCTGCAGACCCGCTCCATCAAATACCTGATAGGGCCTTGCCCTCATGTTGATATTGTATTGAGAGGGACCGGTAGCCAGGGCATGTTCGCCATAAAAGGTGAATTGCTTTACGGTCCAATCACCCTCTACAAAATCTTTTCCCCAAACATATATTTCCCTTCCAAGCGTATCGAAAAAGATCATGCTCTCCGATCCGTTGGCTCTTACTATATGCTTGGGTTTACCGGAATAATGGAAATAAAAGGTGGTTTTACCTGAGTCAAGATGATCTTCCTCGATCAGCCAATTGGCTTCCGAATATTTATTGGTAGTCAAAGTCCGACCCAGTGCATCGGTGATCTCCAATACATTGCCTCTGATGTCATACTCATATTCCATCACAATATCATTGGAGCTAATGCCATCCACCCGTTGGGTGGTCTTCACCTGTCTGCCCAGGGCATCCAATACCACCGACGAAGGCGTATACCAATGATCATCATAATCGGCACTCTCCATAGCATGAGTGATCCCGCCCAGGTCATTGGCATCGTAGGTATAGCTTTCCCAGGGGGTGGGTTCAAAGGCATCAAGATCGTCCAGATCAGGACTCGCTATGGTCCCCGGAACTCCGAATATCACTCGTTGCTCCGTATTATCCGGATTCAGGGTCCTGATTACCTGTCCTCTCGGATCGTAGAACATCTGAACCTTCTTTCCTTTTTGATTCGTGGATGGTTCTGCAAAGTCAAAACCGGAATCGAAAAAGGGTTCATACTTCTCAACCACCTGGCCTTTATTGTCGTAGACCTGCCAGCCGCTTACCACCACATTCAAAGGTTCCTGGCTATCCCTCTCGGTTCCCTCAGCATTGTCACTCGTTCCATCCGGGTCTGGATTCAGGCCTGAATCTCCGAAGATTCTGTCATTGGTGGTTTCCCCGAATATGACATCCTCGGACTGTTGCCTTGTTTGTACCAGACGTCCAAAACCATCCGAATATTCGTATTTCGCGAATGTATTTTCATTGTAATTGGCTTCTGCGCTATCGTTCTTATGCCATTCGCGCGTGGTGCTTTTTACATAAACCGGATCTGAATTATTTACGAAGTTGAAAAAATCATATTCCATCTTCACAGCCGGATCGGCTTCTGTATCCTTCCAGGTAGATTTATCGGCAAAGAGCTTGGCCTTGACAAATCCCAGGGGCGAAAAAAGAACCTTAGAGTAATTCCGATTCGGATCGAATACCTGCTCATACTGCAGGGTCCTGTAATTCAGGGTAAGAGCGGTCTGAATGATAGAAGTAGCTGAAAATCCAGCCAAAGCACCCTGGTATTTAACATCCAGGTCCGGCTTGTATCCGTAATCATCATAGTCATAGCGCTGATAAAACAGGCTTCCCAGGTAATCCCGCTTGAGGGTTCCGTTGTCGTTGATCTGTCTTTTGGAAACATCCAGATAGTAACCTGCCACATGACCCTCATTTCCACCTGCACTTTGATCGGTAAAAACAATTTTATCCTGTGCTTCCTTGGGATAATCATTCCAGGCAGAACTTGTCGTTTCTTCATAAATAACCGGAGTGGAACCATAGACATTGGTGATCACATCATCGCTGATCATCAGCTTTTTGGTCCTCTTTAAAACCCCATAATCCTGGATTACCCCAAAGTCCGCTCCATTTATGTTTGTCAGAGCAGTTCCGTCGTAGTAGTAGATGCTATGTTGAAAAAGCTCCTGATTGTTGGTATCGTACACAGTGGTTTCCACCAGCTCGGTCAAATCATCCTTTCCGTCGTTTGTGATCTCAAAGTCCTTCTCCGAGCAGAGTCGATCAACGATATAAGTATCCCCTGCGGTGTCATTGTACCCGAAGACCTTCTCTTTGTAGGTCACCAGATAGGCTTCTCCAGGAGCGGAGGAGAGACTTTGCTTAAAGTCCCTTCCCCTGGGCACTGCCACCACAATGCTTTCCTGAAGGTTTCCATAGCTGTCGTAATTATTTGAAAATGAAAAAGTATGGTGATTCTCGGATTTAACGCCTCTTTCCCATTGCGTGGTACGGCTGGCTGCTGCCATTGAGAAAAACACATAGGCCGATCCCCAGTTCTTTTTATCTGGAAAGGAATTATTCTCATCGCTGACATAATCTGAGGGTTGAAACTCCTTTCTTAGGTCGTAATGCTGTTCGGTAACGGTATAGGGTCGGTTTTCATCGGCACTGCCGTCCAGGGCGTACAATTCGGTTCTTAGGGAAGAGCCTCTTAAGGTCCGGTGCGCATCCCTTCTGGCTCTTCTGGGTAATACCGAAAGAAACCCTCTTAATTCCTCCTGGGTGTCAAAAGCCTGGTCATCCTCTGAGAAGTATTCACCAGAAAAATCAGGGATAAGCCACTCGCCGTATTCCGGCCCTACGGGTCCCAGATAAAACCAGGACTTGGTCAAGAGGGGTGGAGAATATTGGGTTTGGGCAACGCTCTCGAAAGTTTGAGAACCGTGTAAACCTTCCTGATTGTAGACTTCAAAGGTTTCGGTATCCTGCTGATCCACCCTTCCAAAGCCTCGAAATTCCCTTTCGCCTCCGTCCCAATAGCCATGATGGTATCTATATTCAGTCGCAAGCTTGCCCTGGCTGATCTGGTCGATGACTTCCACGCAGCTCACCACTTGTACGGGAAATGGCAGGCTGGTTTGCCAGCGTTCAGTTGGTATCTTTTGATCTCTTTGGTAGTGGATGGTGGAGGATTCGTATTTAACCTTGGTCACGGCTCCCATTTGGTTGTCCATCTCCTCCAGAACATAGGGCTTTACTCCGGCCGTAAGGTCCAAAAAGTACATTCTGGTCTCCGTGGAATAGCTTCCATCAGAACTCCAGAGTATCCCGGGAGTTCCCTGGCCCAAGAGGTCCACAACGCGCACGGAATCAAGGTCCGATACGGGAGGGGTCCCGTTGATCACCACAGGGTCGGAGAAGCCCTCTCCCTGCTTGTTGAACCAAATACTTACCTTGTTATTATCCACATAGATCAAGTCCGCCACACCATCCCCATCCAGATCTCCCAGAAACATCCTTTCCGGGTTAAAGTCGTAGCCAATTCTCGAAAAGGAAAGGACCTTCCTTCCTCCCCAATTGCCATAACCCAAACTAGGCCAGTACTCAAGGCCGCCGTCGTGTATTAAAACAAGGTCCTGTAGGCCGTCGCCTGACATATCCGCAGTCTTTACCCTGGGGTTGGCAAAGCTGATCTCGGGAAAATCAAAAGAACCCGACCTGGCCTTCATCTTGGGCTCATCCCAACCCAGATCACTGTCCTGGAAATAACATTCCAGGGAAACTCCGTTCCGAAGGACATCGGTTACTCCATTTCCGGTCAAATCCATCATTTTCACCTCAGGATCTGCAAAGGAGAAACTTGGGGCTATTCTTTGAGGTCTAAAACCTTCCTTATCCCACTTGCCTCCATGATCCAGTGGGAAGTATCCATTGAGCCCGGGTTTTCTTGAAAGGAGATCTGCCCTCCCATCCCCATCCGCATCCACCAGCTGGACATCAGGATCCTCCAGACTCAAACCCGAAGGGGCATCCTCCATGAGCCTGGGAACATGAAATTCTCCTCCTCCTTTATTGCTCCAGTAGCGGACGAAGCTACCATTCATCTCGACTATATCGGGCAATCCGTTTCCATCCAGATCAATGAGTTCCATGGTCGGTGCGGAAAGGCCCAAGGCAGGAAGATCTTTTCCTTTTACGGCAGAAAAATCTCTTTCAGCCGGTGAAAATCCAGTGTACTTGAATTGGAGGGCGGGCATATCCTCGGTCAACTCATCTTCATTTTCATCCTGGTCATAGCCCCTTACCTGAACGCTGCTCAGCAAAGAGCTTCCGTTATGTGCTGAGTTTTCATAGCTCAACAGGTAAGCCTTGGTCTTTATCCCGTCCTCGATTTGGTATCCGGTAGAACTATAATTATCTGGCAGGTCGCCCGACTCCGGATGGGTATAGACATTGATTGCCTCACAAAGCTTTTTGGTTCTTACCTGAAATCCGGATGTATAAGCCGAGAAGGGGTCTGACCGGTCAGAAGATCCATAATCGAACTGCACGCTTACCAGGTAGCGGGTAGTACCCGAATCATCCCAATCCACATATTTGATCTTATCCAGATAGAGCTGATCATACCCCATTTCTTTTTGAGAAGGATCGCTTGCTTCAAAATCTCGCAGATACTCATAAAGAATATGGTTGCCGAAAGGATCTTCTGTTTTGTAGAGTTTCCAGGCAAAAATTTTGCTTCGATCTCCGGGATTGGCAATGACTGTATTATCGCTATCTCCCCTTTCCAGGTCTGGGTTGCCATAATGACTGACCAGCCCGTCTTTACTGCGGACCTCCCAATAATCCGAATAGGAGGGGTTCTCAGGGTCGGTTACATCTATTGCTTCAAAATGGGTGATCCTTGCAAATAATCCCTCTGTTCGGGGTTTATAGATAGTACTATGAGTGGTTACATTACTTACCGTATTGCTGGATTCAGATATGGGAATGAGATCTTCCGAACCTGATAGAATGTACACATCCTTTTCATCCGAATATTGTGGAACTCCCTTGCTGGTCTTGCGCATGATCCCAGGGACGGAGAGTCCCCAACCCAGGCCATAGGGACTGTTTCCATTTCCTGTTGAATAGCCCAGGGTCAATTGAGGCTGAAAGCCATTTCTCCCCTCGGGCAAGGCTATGGGTACCGAAAAATTTCCGGTTCCGGTGAACAGATCGGGTGAAAACTTTTCTCCCAATCCGCTTACAGACCCTCCTCCGGAAGGAAGAGAGATCACATTATCTCCGATTCCTGACTTATTGCTCATGGCTATTCGATCTTAAACAGCCCAGGCTGGAGTGGTACCCTTGTAAGAAAGGCTCAGGAACATATTGTTGATCCTTTCCTTTATTACGCTTTCCATTTGAGCTTCTGTTAAATCCAAATCATTGGAATCCCTAATTCCTGTTATTTCCAGGTTCCATACAAGGCCCGTTCCCAACGGAACCATATGAGAAAGCCAATTGGCTCCGGTTGAATTCGTGGTTGAAATTCTTCCATCCACCGAGGTACAGATATCCTCGTTGATCTTTACCGAGATGTTCAAAGGATCATTTTCCTGATCTTCAATATCAAAGGCAAGGAGTACCTGATCCAGGCGGATGTCGCTAAGATTTCCGGGGAAATCCAGAGGAGAAAATTCCAGCTTCACTTTAAACTTATCCCCTGTAGCAAATTGATCCGCATTGTTCAAATCGAACCACTGATCCGGGAAATGGGATTTAAAACCAAAGGGTCGTTCCCCTTCGAAATCTGTCCCCAAATCCTTGCTAACGATTTGCTTGTAATTCGGATTCTCCAGTGCTGTGTAATCAATAGTCAGCAGAACATCAGCAATAGCATTATAGTCTATCAAGTTCGCTGCTTTCTGCATTTCAAGCCTCCATGTGCTATCCACTCCCATGCCCTCGAAGGGGTTCAATTTGGAATTGTCGGCTTGCAGCTCAAAAAGCCCGTTTGCACCGATTGGGTTCGAAAAGGAAATGGATTCGTTCAACCGATTGACGTCAACCTTTTGCGGATTGATTTCGCCTTTTACCACCCTCGAGGGGCCGACATTAGAAAGGCTGGCTTTTATTCCATCAGCTGTTGGAACCAAGGCAACTACAGAAACAGAAACCTTTTTCACCAGGCGCAGATAATGGCCCGGGAAATCCCGGTCAAACAAACTCATGGGAGTATTAAAATTCAGCACACCGCTTTCCTTGAATTCATAGAAAGAGCCTGGGTCCAGGTTTGCTACTGAGATCGTTTTTGAGATCTGAAGTTTACGTTGATCTGTTTCGATTGCCTCTTGTTCTAATTGCGTGATGTCCTGCAATAGGCGCGCGGAGCCTGTCAAACCTCGACGATCCACGCTTCCTCCTTCGGTTTGCAGTCCTGAAGTCAGTCCGGAACCATCTGAACCTTCATCCCAATAATCAGATCGAATAACCGTCGAGGGCAATTGTTGTCTTTCGAATCCCAATTGGGCATAGGCCAAGTGAGCTGTAGAGGTCGCTTGGGCAAGGAAATAGCTGTATACTCCCTCCATCACCTCCGCCATCCAGGCATAGAGCTCTACCGAGGTGAATTTTGTTTTGAGGAAATCCAGGCTTTCCTTGGCGTGCTGTCTTTGAAGCTCAGCAATATGCTTTTCCTGGCTACTGATATGTACCCGTGTTTCAGCGATATTGATGTTCTTCTCTCCGATTTTGATATCCTGGTTGGCCAGTCTTTGCTGGTATTCCCAGTCTTCCCGGCGTCGTTTAAAAGAAGCCCTTTGAGATAAAATTGAAGATTCAATTTGCCTTTGACTCGCGGTTGCTCCATGTCCAATTCCTATGGAAGCACTAATACCCGCCGCAACATGCAAACCTGCGCCTATCCAGGTAAGTGGATTAAACTTATCAAAACCTATCGCACCCGAAATAACACCAGCTGCTTGAGCTGCGCCGCTCATAATTGCAGATGCCCCCATGTATCCTGCCGCCAAACCTGTGAATTTTTGAGCATCCCGTAGGTTTTGAAGGGTGTCGTGCTCCATTTCCAACAGACCTCTATCGATCAAACCAGTAAAATGTTCTTCTGAAATCTGGCTTCTTTCCAATTGAAGGATGGATAGGCCAAATCCCTGGTTGGCTTCTTTCAAGCGTATATCCTGGAGCCTGATATTTTCTGAAGACAAATTCAGGTTTTGCTCTGCCTGCAAAAGGGAGAAGCTTTCGGCATCGTATTTCTCCAATAGGCTTAGGAAGGAATTCTCCATCTGAATGGCATAATTGGCCTGTTCCTTGGCCTTGGCAATCAGAGTTGAAAACCTATGTATTCCGGGTAAAACCCCAAGATCATTGATATCCGTGCCACCGTTGGAATTAATTCCCGGAAGAGCCAATCCGGAAGTAGCATCTATGGGAGCACTGAAAGGTTCAATCTGTCTTTCCTGGCCCGAAATGTTTCTACTGGTATAGATTTTAGCCAAATTCAATTGTGCCTTTAAGGCTAAAAGATCTGAAAGCGGATTTCGCGGTATGCAGAATACGAATCCGGCCGTAGGTTGAAATCCCGAAGCCCCATTTCCCGCATTTTGGGTCGTAACATGAACCGGATCATTGATCACAGGAGTTTGATCTACGGGCTCTCCTGCGTCATTGGGCACAGCAACCACACCTGCATAATAATCCGCATCGATTATGGAATCCTCTGCAAGGTTCAGTACCGAACCCTCAAAATTGGGATTGCTTACCCTTCCCAGGGTTGTGGCATTGAGCCAGGTAGAGGTTCCAGAAGTAGTTCCATCCGTATAGTCTTCAGGGGTTCCTATCGAGTTTTGAAGAGCGTTCTGAGCATTTTGAATGGCCTGCGTGCTCATTCCATTTCCTCCGGTTTCGGCATCAATAGCCGTAACTGCTGCGGTTAGCATGGCTTCCAGGCTCTCATTGCTCTTGCCGTACATCTCAAGGAAATTGAATTCCAGGATCCCGTTTTGCCCATGTACTTCATCCAAAACCGCCTCCAGGAAGTTTTTCACATTGGTCTGAAGAGCAGATTCAGTGGCCGACCCTTCAATATCATCCTCATGTCCACCTGTATTTGTGATCTCGTCATCCACGAAACTCTGCAATTGATCCTTATCCTTCACCAGCCCCAGATAGGATATTCCCTGGTCGATCAGGCTCTGCCATTGCGGGAAATTGCTGGGGGCAGTAATGCTGATGCCCTGCAGAATGGAAGCACAATTGCTTTCCGGATCAACGTCCATAATTGTGCCTAAAGTTTCCAGTGCCTCTTTATAGAGTTCTCTAGCTTTTGGAACCGATTCAGCTGTATCTTTTCCAAATTCGGAGTCTGCATAAGAGATCAGGCAACGTGCAATCCCATTAACAAGGTACTTTTCGTAGGAACGGTTCCTCTTTTTTGCCAATCCATGGGGATCCAGAGGATCATTTAACCAGCTCTCATCTTTGGCGTAGACCGAATCTGCATTTTGAAGCTTTAGGCCTACGAATTGACCTCTTGCCTCAAGTGCTGCATTATGATCGTAAACCTGGGCATACCATTTCAGGGAATCCTCATAATGCCCTCTTTCCCTTAGCTTTTCAGCCATCAACAAGGGGAAAAACAGATAAGCCTCATCCGTGTAAAATTTACCAAAGGCATCCCTCTTTTTGTACTGCTCTAGAGATGGTTGGGATTTTCCGGTCAGCGGATTATCCACCAATTCCATTTTAGCCCTATATGGGGTGATGTACCTGGAAACAGGATAGGATATCACGTCACTCGTCTCATTGATCTCCGCCAATTTGGTTTGTCCGTGATGATAGATCACAAAACGATTGGAAAATCCTGTGACGAATGAAGTATTGATAACCGAATGAAACCACCAGAGGAAATCAGGCATCTGATTGCTAATGGCTGGCTTAGTTTCGTCAATATTATTTTTTGCAACTATATCAAAATATAATGGCTGAATTATTGTTCGTTCCTCATTGTTAATCGTAGCCTTTGTCCAAAACGGAAGAAAAAATCTATTGTCATCGAGGAAGGAGAATCCCAGGAGACTTCCTTCGAATGCAATGTCCTTTACATATCCATAAATTGAACTTGGACTATCAATAATCAGTCTTTTGCCGTTGCTGGACACAACATAATACTCATCATGATCTTCATGATAGAAAATATGAAACGGCTGATATGTGTTCTGACTCTCCTCCTCTGGAATTGCAAATATTATCTTTCTTGATTTGGTCTTAATAGTTTTCCAAAACGGGCCATTTGCACCGTGTTTAAGAATAAAATAGTCTCCGGACATTTGATGGCTTCTTATGGTAAAGAATATCTTTTCTCCTGTTTCGGTGTTCGTCACATGCGTCTCAGTTGCCTCAAAGGAATCTTCGTAAAATCCTTTAAAAAGAGACGTACTATTTCCCTTATTGTTCGTCACTTTTCCATATTTGGATCTTTTGCTTTCAAACTTGATTTCAGGTATTTCCACAAAATCTGAATCCCAGGTTAAGTCTTTAGTGTTAAAATACAGCCCCTTTAATTCATCTCTTTTATCTGTTGGGTGAAAAACATACATGATCTTCTTTTCCGGAACCTCTACAGTAACAGTCCCTGCCAAAACATGACCCGCCGTGATTTCAGGAAGCTTTTTCCAGGTGCTTAGGGCGTCAATTTTTACCTTGGTAGGATGTTGCAGGGAATAATAATAGTCTCCCTTCTTCCCCTTACCCAAAGTGACCACCCTGAAGTCTTTCTTCTCAACCTTTTCGCAGCCGGCCTTTTCCTCAAACCAGGAAACGTATTCCAATACCCCCCCTCTTGGGTCTAGCTCCTGGATCTCCTTGAAGTACTCCTCCATGCTTTCAGCAGCCGCGCAGGCATCCTTCATATCAAAACGCCTGGAGTTAAGAACATTAACTGTCAACTCTCTAAAACCCGGAGAGAACAGCTTTTTATACTGGGGGGCTAATAAATTTTCGGGATACAAAAAGACCATCATGGCCGAACGCCAGCTGGCATAGCTTCCCAGCCATTGCCATTCCTCATTGAAATGGTCCGAGTTGAGCACATAATCTGAGCTCACATCACCTTCATAGACCTCATTTTTTACTCCCCATAAAAAGCCTTGCAGGGTGGTCATGGCCTGGGTGATCCGGTTGGAACGGACCTCACCTGTGCTATGCATGTCCATGAGTAGCTCGTTCTCGAGTTCCAAGGAGGTCTTGGAATCAGCCTCTATGTAGATATCCCTTAGGCTGGGCATATGATCCTTCTCCAGATCTTCAACCAGAGATTTATTGGCAGCATAGAGCCCCGACTCCTGGGTAGTTCTGCTTTCCAGGGTATTTCTAAAATCAATGCGGTCCGTTATACTGGCTCTCCATTGATTAAAGCTTAAGGCATTTTCAGAGCTTCTGTCAATTAGGTTGAAATGATCCGGGCCTATATGGATTCTCTGATTGCTTTCTTCGGTTGCCCAATCCGAGGACTTGGCTTTTTTATACACATTAAGCAAAATATCCTTGGCCTGGTCCCACCAATCCACACCAGAAGGAAATCCATCATTGCCCAACTCTCTTTGAACAATATTTTGGAGGAACCTATATTCCGAATAGGTCATGAAATAACCAGAAAGATCCTCCTCTATGGAAATACCGTTCTTTTCATTTCGATCCAGCAACAGAAAATCATCGTAATCGAATAAAATTTCGTCCAGCCGATCTTCTCCTTGGTCTGTGATTTCGGTTCCAAAGGTTGACAGAAGTTCGCTAAGCCCCGTTCTGAGATCGATTTCATAAAGTTTATTATCAGCATGACCCTCATTAATAAAAGCGGCAACCAAGCCCCTTCTCCCCGGAAGACTTATGTAGTTATTGCCACGTGGAATCTGAGTCCAAGGAGCACTCGTCGCTGCGTCCATTCTTACGGATTCCAGGAATATTCCTTCATTATTAAATCTTTGAAGGTAGGAGGTAAAAGCATCTTTTCTGGTAAACACCATAAGATTATGGTGCTCATCCTCCGAGACAGATCTAACATCAAAATCCACAGGAACTCCCGTATTGTCATTTTGAAAATCGAAGAGGACCTCTGCAGTTTTAGGATCCAAACGGTAAGCATTAGTATCGGTTCCTACATAAAGTCTCTCTTCTTCCCCGCTTGATAAGTATAGATCATTTAAAACCTCTCCGCTCTTATGCCAGAAAAAGCTGGGAGCATGGAACTTCATGAGTTCAGTATTGCTGGAACTCATCAAAATATCTCCGTTCCTGCTGGATCCCAAGCCTCCAAGATTGCTTAGGTCCATCCAGGAATTATTCTTTCCGGTTAATTCTCCAATTTTTTCTCCCAGGTTGGAGCCATCATTATTCAGTATTTCAATTACGCTTGATCCCGAGCCTATGATTAAACCATCAAATTGATTATCAGGACTATACCTAATGTTTAAGCTTTTTAGATCTGTTTGGCTACTTGTGTAATAATCTATCGCAGTCGTAGAACCACTTTCAAACTTTTTAATCTTAGTAGGCGTAACTACAAATACATCTCCATTTTCATCAACAACTATGTCTTCATTACTGCTTTCATCAGTATCCAAATGATCAGTGGTTTCAGTGGTAACCGTAAGATCTGAGCTTATTTCAAAAGTAAATCTATCAATGGAAGACAGTCCCTCATAAACCACATAAAAGAAGCTCTCGGTGGTTTTTTTCGATACACCAATGGCTATAGGAGTTCTGCTTACATCAGGTAGGTTATAGCTTCCAACGGGCTCAAATTCCGTGCTGAAGAATATCACCCTTTTAGCCCCTTTATCTAAAAGAAATAACATGCCGCTATGGTGAAAAGAAACGTCGACAGGATCAGAAAAAGATGCAGGGTTTCCATCAGGATCCAGATATTGAAGCAAGGGGAAGTTTTGACCACTTTTAAATCCAAAGGCATAAGGTTCACCCGAATAATCCTTCGAATAGTTCATAGCACAAGCGGCTACCTCATGGCCTTCAAAATCATCAACCCCCCTGAATCCGTCAAAAGGTTCAATTCCAAGCCCAGGGACTTCGGGAAAAAGAACTCCTGAGGGTCTCTTGGCTTTTTGTGCTCTGAACACATCAGAACCTTCCCCCTGAACGGCCCCTTCATCTACGATGAGCATGCTTCCGTCAGCCATAATTGTCGCTCCCTTGGGATTCCCAATTTGGCCCTCAGCGGTTCCTGTAAGCACTAACTTAATTTTAAGATTCCCGTCCCTATCGAACATTTGAATGGAATGATTTCCATCCTCCTGATTGGCCACGCATACCAAATCAAAGGCTCGCGAATAATCCACTTTAATCAGCTGAACAAAATCACTTTCAGCCAGGCTGGTAGAATCCCAGGTAGGAAGATTTAGCTTGTTCTTATCAATTCGATAGATTTTGGTCTTATCAGCAATGTACACGTTACCTTCAAAATCTGCAGTCATTGACAGGGGCGTAAGAAAAGAAGGTGCGGTTTCATTTACTATCGTTCCATCCGGTTGCTTGGATTTGAACTGAAATAGATCACTTTTATGACCAGGTTCCGTTTCGACCATTGCCGATTTAATGCTAGCCAGATCATCTTTCCTGTCGACCCAAAGCTGCATAGCACTGTCAGCGGTGGTATCAAATGGGTCTCTAAAGTCTTGTGGAAACAGAACATCCGGATCGATTATATGTCCTTCATTGGAATCCGAATCGAGCCATTGACTGCGAATATTGGATAGCTGGGCTGCCAGAATTTCAGGTATGACCTGAATCGTTACTGCGTCTACGGCTGCCGTAACTCCCGAGATCTGGACCACACCGGAAATCCCGTTTATGCCTTCCGGCTTGATGGCCACATTTCCGGTTTCCTGGTCGATGCTTCCCGAACCAACTATCGTGTCATCATCTAATTTGATTTGAACGGTTCGAGTAGGGTTGGCATAAGCCACAGATAATTTTACCGTACCAGTAGCATTGGTATTTAGCCCATACCTAAGCTTATCAAATTTCCAATGAGCTATCTTATCCCCCGTATCTCCCGACTTGTATCCTATGGAAAAACGATCAGCTCTGATACTCCTGAGACCAGTGAGCTTTTCCAAATTATCCTCGGTGAGTTCAAACTCACCGCTTCCATTCGGGGCAAGCTGAAGGTTTAGTTTTGAAATGATATCAAAACTTAAGTCGTACTTAAGCCCCAATCGCTCACACAAACTCTTCTTTTTTGCTTCGTTACTGATCGCATCCTGCAGTTGAACGGTGTTGGTACCCAGCAATCTCAAGAGCCCCTCATATACTTCAGTCAGGTAGGAGTCGATGTCGGTATTATCTGGATCTCCCACCCTGTAATGAAGGCTTTCCGCACTCATCCTTGCTTGGGAGACACTTTCCTCTACCATATCGCAGGCAGCAGGCAGTTCTTCAAAATCCTGAAAGAAGGTAGAACTAAGATCGGAAAGGCTGAGTTTTGAACCATTGTCCTCAACAAAACTTACCGTATAATGGATCAGGTCCAGAAGATAGGCCAATGGACTTACAGCTGTCTCGCAGTCATTGCAGGCACATTTCTGTTTGTAAACTCGCGTTAATAAGGTTTTGATACGGTTATAGGTAGTTGTATTAGTTGAGCTTGAGGAGCTTGCTCCATTATCCGGAGCCGGGGTACCCATTGCATCCTCCGCCATGAACTGAGCCACAAAACTTGTAGCATAATTGATGGCCGCAGTAACCCCATCATTTTTTGTAAAAGCTGAAAAATCATTTTCTCCTGTTACTGTTTTGAGCTTACCGACCATTCTGGATCGAGGCTCTTTGGCAATATCTGCAAGACTCATTCCGGTATCACCAGAGTCTAATTCTTCAGACATAGCTTGTCCAACTCCCATACCCTCTAGAAAGGCATGTCTGTCGATTGTTCTTAGATTACCTTTAGTAGTTTCATCTTCGGACTCAAATTCCAATGTGTTTTGGAAACCACCAATTCTCCGAATATTCTCAAGTGTACAATTGGCGTAAGTAAGATTCGAAATGATATTATCAAATCCATTATCTGTTTCGCTAAGATCATCTACAAAAGAGGTAATTGCAGTAACATTTGAATTCAAGGCAGTCAAGCCTGATACCAGATTGCTTAATTGCCTGGTGGTTTCTTCTCCCGAAGGTTCATTCCCTACCGTAAAAACTCTCGTTTCTTTAGGTCCATCCTGAGAACCTGCGGTACCTGAGAGACTTGTCGGTACATCAATGGTACTTGGGCTTAAGGTTAAGCTGGAGGCATTATCCGTGAACTTCAGCTTTACCTCAGAAGGATAATGGTCCTTGTTCTCCTGAACGATCTGAAACCTAAACTTGAAGAATCCATTTTCATTTGTTTCGAAGGTCCCGAGAGGAAATTGAATTGCAGTGAGTCCAAAGTCCCCATCAATTTTTAAGTTTTCAATCTCAACATCTATTTTCTCTCCCGGCAATCTATTATTGGTATCGGCATACTCGATATAAACGCCGAATTCAAAATTGCTCAGAATGGTCTGGTAGAATGCGTTGGCCTGATTAATGAATCTCTCAGCCAATTGAACAATAAGAAGATGTGTGTCATCAAGAGCAAGTATTTCGTTTTTGACATTTATAGCTCCTGCTCCTTCTACATCAGATAAATCTTTGATTTGAATTACCGTAGGATTACTTCCTTCAGGACTTCGTAAACTTTTAATGAACTCCTCAATTCCCTGAGAAATATCAGCAGGAAAAGAGTTAAAAAAGCTATTCCAGGCATCCAGATTGTTCTCAGTGGCTGTATCAATATTAGTTTCTCGTAGGAAAATATTGCTTGCAACCGTATGAATTTGGGTTTCAAGATCAACGGCAATGTCCTGCTTGAAATATTCGAACTGGTTTCCAGTAGAATTCTGAAAAAACTGAGAAACATCTGCCGGTTTTACTTTATCGAGAAGGCGGCCGAAATCGTTGTAATCTGAACCATCACCAAGAGCAATCTCTGAGTCGAGAAGAAGTTGTTCAAGGAAATCTTCTATTCGATCTTGTGTTGCGGAATCCGAAGAAATGTAAGAAGCGAAAGTAGTCCAGGGTTGTGCAAGTGCCATAGCTGTTTAAGGTTTTGTTTAAGTAGTCAATTCAAAGTTTGAACGCAACGGTTAAGATTAAATTGCCAAATCCATTTTGATCTGGGGAATTTGTATTATTTATCAGTTCTGCTTTTTCCATCTTCTTTCATTCTTAATCGTGCATTAGCATAAAACCAATATACCAGTACCGTAATTTTTATCTCCAGGAAGTTTTTGTACAAGGCATTTCTCTTTGTGAAATCGGAGTTGCATTTAGTGGTTTTATATTTCCTCCACCAACGCAAAATTTGATCAAAAACTGTCACTTGTTTTATGACTGTCATGCAAGTCGGTCTTCCTTAAGAAGACAAAAATTACAATTGAAAAATCCTTACTCCCAGGGAGCGGCTAAAGCCGATTAGTTCCCTGGGAGGGGATCAGCTTCCCGAAATTTGATCCTCCAAAGCATGAGTCACAAGGAAGTTCCACTCCAGGTTGCTACGTGATAAACTTGTAAAACAAGATTAATCCCAGTCTACTATTAAATTCCATAGCTCCGGACCGAAAACTAGAATTTGGTTGACATTGAACAGAAAATGGTAGCAAGCAGAATTGGAAAGAAAAAAGCCCCCGAGTTATAATTGGGCTATAGTTCTCGGGGGCCGTCCAGTTTAATGGTTCAGATAATTCATAGCTAGCCAAATCTTAAACTGCTTGCTGACCAAAATCATGTTCAGAGGGCTAACTAGGCTCGATTAAACTAGTCAAGCAACAAGCTTAAGCTATTCAATACACTTTGCGAGCCTACAATTAGAATCCGGACATTTCCTGCCAGAAATTGGTGAAAATGGACTATATGTGGTTTTGGGGCCTATAGAGGAAGTAGAACCCCACCGTGAAAATTATGTTGGTAAAAATGTTGATCATGCTATGCAAAGCATAAATCGCGGTGCCTAATTCGGTTTGAAGGAAACCAAAAATGAAAAAGGTTGAAAAGGAATAAAAAAACATCCCAAAAACTACCCATATCCGAGTGCTGGTCAAAGGCTCTTTCTCCTTTTCAATAAGCTTCAAAACCAAAAAGGCGGAAGAAAAGGAAATAACCATTCCCCAAAAAGATTCGAATGTCCCCACCGTTATTCTATAAAATTGCAATGCAAGAAAAGGGGCAGACCATAGCCAGGTCAAACTCAGAATCATTAATAAAACCGGCAGTATGCGTTTATTAATGGGTTGCGGAAAGGATCGAAAAATTATATATAAGAAAATCCCCAATTCGACGACTGTATAAGGATGCCGAAGGGCGATGATCCACTGGTTTTTCCCCGATATATAAAAAATCCAGCTCGATGCATCGATAAGAAAACCGTAAGCAAGGAATACCAGAAAAATTCGGTAGTCCAATCCCATCCTTTTAAAGTTCCAGGTCAACATTGCGATCGGAACCAGGACGGAAAGCATCGATATGATTTTAAAATTTAAGGCCAGTATTTATGAATCAGGCGGTGGAGGGAAGCTCCTTTGAAGATAGACAGCACCCTCTCCCATCAACACCCTTCCATCCGATCCCAAAGGGCCGAGAATTATTCGAATTTTATTATCTCCATAAGCAGGGTCGTCGGAATAGCCGAAGAAATAGCCTATATATTCCATGTCGGCCTGCTGAATGAAATCCTCAAGGTCAAAACTTTCCTTGCGGTCGAAAAACGAATAGGGTATTGCGGAATTGACCTGGAATTGTGAGGAGAAGTTCTCCTTAAAATCAACCACCTGGTCTTTCCCTATGCTTCCGTTCTCCAGACCGGAAACGTTGGATTGATGGTTTTCGAGGTATTCGTTTGCAGGTTGATCCTCATAAACGAAGCTATTACCCGGGGAGATCAGCGTCTCACTTTCAGGCTGAGATTGGGGTTCTGTTTTGGAATAACTTGACAGTGCCTCATAAGCCAGAAAAAAAACAGGGAATCCTCCCAGTGATTCAGGATTCCAACAAAACCAACTCATGGAACCAACCTTGTTAGGCTGAAGTACCCCATTCAGGGCGGACTTTGTCAAATTTCCACCCAGGGCATTGTCACTTGCTACTTCCGGAAATCGCTCAATGAAATTCTGGATGTAGCTATTAGCTTCTGATAAATCGGTCCTAAAATCTGCCATAGGTCTGGTTTAGATTCAAAGTTCAAACTCGTAAAAACCAAATTCTGATCCTTCCTTGCTTAGCTCTTTTTTCAAATTGAATCGTGCTTCCTGAGGCGAGGAGATCGAAATATTAAACTTGCTTTTACTTGCCCCCTCAATATACCAATTCAGGAAATACTTTTTTCCTTCCAAAAGCTTGAATTCTGTTTCTCCTCCATTGCCTGGAAGAACCATATCATCGTTCATACGAACACTCATAACGCCATCTTCTACAAAGGCAGACATCTTCACTTTTTTCATGACATTTTTTTTTAATGCTAGCAAAAAGTGAAGGAAGGTTTGGATCAGTTTTTGAAATCGGAGCGAAATCAAAGAAAACGGTCGTTTACATCAAGAAATAGGCTTTTTCCTGAAAGCCTGAAGGAAAAAATCCTTCCTTCTTCGTGATACATTGACCAGTTCACCATTGCTTAAGCGGATTTGGCCACCCTCACCCTTAATGTATTCCTGAACATGGGCCATATTAACCAGAACGCGGTTATGCACCCTCACAAAGCTGAATTCATCCAACATCTCAGTGGTAGACTTAAGAGTTTTTGAAACCACGTGCTTGCCCCCGTTCTCAAGAAAGAAAGTCGTATAGGTATTTTCGCTTTCACAATATATAATCTCGCCGGGAGGCACAAATGCATAGCCCTTGCTGGTAGGCAGTGCAATCTTCCTGGCATCTGCCTTCTCGGTCAACAGGTTTTTCAATAGTAGCTTGATATGCTCCCCATTTTCCGATTGGTTAATCCTTTCGTCTGCCTTTTCCAGGGCTTCAACGAACTCCTTCTCGTCCAGGGGTTTCAATAGATAATCGATGGCTGCGACCCTGAAAGCCTGGATGGCAAACTTTTCATAGGAGGTGGTGAAGATCACTTCAAAGTCTGTAGTACCCAATTTCCGGAGTATGTCAAAAGAGGTTCCCCCATTGATCAAAACATCAAGTATGACCAGGTCGGGCTGATATTGTTGGAGCAGAGAAACACCTTCCATGACCGAGTCGGCACAACCAAGTATCTTCCAATCGGGTCGATGCTTTTCAAGCATCGATACCAGGCTCTTCAGCTGCTTTTCTTCGTCCTCAATGATGACCAGATTCATTCTTCGATTTCTATTGGGATAAGAATTTTAGCAAGTTTAGAACTGCTGTTGGCTTTGTCAAGCAATTGAATATTTGCATCCGTATTATGAAGATCGTTGAAAAGATCCAATCGCTCTTTAATCAACGTCATTCCAAATGACCTTCTCTTCACAGGTTCCTTGGGCTTGTTTTCCTGCGGACTACCATTGTCTTCCACAGTGCATTCAAGGAAATCCTCTTTCCTCTTCATATTGATGTCAATTCTTCCATCCTTCTTTTGACCTGATAAGCCATGCCAGATTGCATTCTCAACCAGAGGCTGGATGAGCAGGGGTGGTAAAAATACTTCTTCGGGTTCGAGGTCATCCGAGATCCTGATCTCGTAATCAAATTTTTCGTCGAAGCGGATGCGCTCCAATTCAATATAGGTTTTCAGGGCTTCCAAATCTTCTTTTAAACTGATGGTGGAATGGTCGGTGTTTTCCAGGGTGAGTCGGATTAACCTGGAGAACTTGACAAGGAAGGCCTCTGCCTGTTCGGAGTCGTGTTCCTGGAGGTAGTGTTGGACCGAAGCCAGACAATTGAAGATGAAATGAGGGTTGACCTGTGCACGCAGAGATTTCAATTCCATTTCGGCCTTACCGAATTTCAATTCTAGCTCTCTTCTTCTGACATCCTGTTCTCTCTTGCCTCGGTAGAAGATGAAAATCAAGAACACAAAGGCGAGGATGATTGGAACCATGGCTCCAAACAAGACTGTGTTGATCTGCTCATCTTGTTTCCGGAGAAGTTCGTTTAGCTCAGCAGAATTAATGTCCTGAGCTAAGCCTGCCAGAACCGGAAAAAGGAGAATGGCAGTTATCATTATTGTCCTTGGTAAAAGTTGCACAAGTTTAGTCGATAGTCTAGCACAAATTAAGCTTAAAGGGATTAAGCTTCTATACCATTCTCATAGAATTTTCCTGTAAAAAATTGACTTATCCAAACCGTCTATAAGATTATTCGAAGAATGTTCCGGTATAATTTTCGAAAGTCGATCTAGGATCCATTTTAACCAGCTTGAGACCGGAATTAAACAGGCATGGAATCAGAATTGTACTCAGGAATGGTTAATGCCATTCCAGGCTTGCCTGCCTCACATGGCTAAGCCATTTTTTGCTCAGCTGTAGAATCGGGCTTTGCCGATTTTATTGGGACCGGAAATCCTGATGAAACATGATCCAAAGTTTCCTTTTAAATGAGTTAAGCCACCTTCCCCTTTATCTACGGACTGCCCTTGAACAGTAATGAAAGCCAGTTAATAATTAATCCTTAAGAATTATTAATTAACAATATGAGTCTTTTTGCCGGGTGGTTCGTCTAGCTGATTGAAAAGCCATAACTTTTAACCCATAACTATTTCATGCTATGAAGACCATATTCCAGACTCCGACACCTGACCTGAATCAAAGCATAGATTTCTATTCCAAGGCAAAATTCAAAGCTTTGTCAAACGCAGAACCAACCATAGTCACTGACGGCAAGGCAATCTTAGAAATCAATCCGGAACGATCAGCCAGGGCCGGAATGAAATGCATAGCTGCCTCTTGGGAAGAGACAGCCGATAAAATGGGCAAGGACTTTCCCATGTTCAAAACGGATGGCGGTTATATACTTTCTGATCCATCCGGGGTTTGGGTGTACCTGATCGAGAATGACAATCCGCCCGACTATCCTGTTGAAGAAAATAGTTTCTCCTTATTTGGGAACTTCATGGGTCTGAGCCTGGAAACCGTTTCCATGCAACGATCCATAGACTTCTACGGTGGCTTGGGTTTTGAACTGGCTCAAGGGGATGCCAATTCAGGGTGGGCATTGCTTATGCATGAGAATGGAACGGGGGTGAGTATCATGAAGCCTAATTCATGTCCACATCTTTTCTTCAACCCCTCATTTACCTATTTCAATGGGGGAAAGAATGATGTTTTGATCCCTAAAATTCGGGAGGCAGGGATTGCGATCACCGAGGAGATCACGATCTTCAATGATAAGGGTGAGGTCGATAATATCATTATTCGAGATCCTGGCGGAATGGGATTCTTCGTCTTTAATGATTAATTAGTTTCGTAATTCAACCATCCAACCAGGATTTGAATGGTTTTACTCTTTCGCGACTGATGACGATCTGTTCTGAGAATTCGGGTTCGAGTTTTACCACCAGTCTGCCATTGAAATAGCTTGATACAGCCGAGATGGCATCAATATGACAGATGAGCTTGCGATTGAGTCGAAAGAAAGCCCCAGGATCAAGGATCTCATTCAGATCATCCAGGGTATAATCGAGTATCCATTTCTTTCCCTCCTTATCCACCAGAAAGCTATAGCTGTGCTCAGAATAGAAATAAACCACCTGATCAACCGATACAGTAATAAATTTATCACCGCTTTTGACCAGGAATCGCTTCTTGTAATTGCCTTCAAAATACCTTTTTAGCTCCTCCCATTTGGGTTGCTCATCTTTTTCCAATGAGTTTCTCCATTTCTCAACAGCAATTCTTAGTTCTTTAAGATCAACTGGTTTGAGCAAATAATCGATGGAATTAAACTTAAAAGCCTTGATAGCATAGGCATCATAGGCCGTGGTGAAAATGATTGGGATACTCAGATCTCTGGATTCGATCACATCGAAGGCCGTTCCATCCCCCAATTCGATATCCATGAACACCAGATCAGGATGTTCTTGTTCATCCAGCCACTTGTTAGCAGATTGAACAGAATGTGCCATTCCACAAACTTCCAGGTCCGGAAATTCCTTTTTGATCAGGCCCTCAAGCCGTTCGGCCGTGAGTTTTTCATCTTCAACGATCAGGGCTCGCATCAGGCAGATCTTTTTGAGATCAATGGAAGCTTGACCGTGAAGAATTGATCATCCTCCTCTATCACCGGAGCCTCCTCCGAGATCAGTTTGTAACGCTCATCGATATTCTTCAGGCCGATCTTGGTGCTGGTCCTTACATTCTTTCGGATCTTCTTGGTATTCCGGATCACCAGGTACTTGCCTGCTTCTGAAAAGACCTGAAGCTTAAGAGGGGCCTCTGCTGAGAAGTTGTTGTGCTTCGCAGCATTTTCAGCCAGGAGCTGGAGCGATAAAGCCGGGATAGCATATTCTCCCTGCAAGAGTTTCAGGTCATAATCCACCTCAATTCCTTCATCATGACGGATCTTCAGAAGAAAAAGGTAGGATTCTAAAAATTCGATCTCATCCTCTACTGGCACCAATTCCTTTTCCTTATTCTCCAAAACGTAGCGATAGATCTTGGATAGCTGGGAAATGAAATCCGAGGCCAGGTCAGGGTTCTTATGGACCAGGGAAGTCAGAACCGAGAAATTATTGAACAGGAAATGTGGATCAAGCTGGCTTTTCAAACTCTCGTACTTGTACATCACATTTTCCTTGATAATCCTTTCCTGGAGCACCTGGCTTTGCTGTTTATATTGCCAGAAATGGTTGATGATGAATCCAGCAATAAAAAGTAAGGTGATCATCTGGCTGGAAATGAATTTAGCCACATAATGTGCCTGAAGATTCTCAGGTTGGGGACATCCAAATGCAGGTTCGATATAAAAAATCAAAAAATAGGTGCCTATCGCCAGGAAGATGCCGATCACCACAAAGCAAGTTGTAGAGAAAATGATCAAGGGCCTTGCCGTCATGAATATCCCCTTATACCTGTTTGAGAAGTAGGCGTAAAAGCGATCCCCCAATTCCCAGGCCACCAGAACCACGGTTTGCGTGTAGAGGAAATAGACCCATGATGCAGAGTCCCAGGAGACCATTTCCTCAAAACTTGGGGCTGTTGTCACCTTGAAAAAAATGTGAACAAGGCTGGCGATAAGGACCCTAAGACCGTATTTTTTGATGACTTTCATTGCTTTCTTATCCGAAATTAAAACATTATGCGGTACTGGATCTCGGGAAGCAAACCGGTCTGGTATTCCTGAGTAAAGCTGTTTGTCGTCACATTATAGTTTTCCGCAAACAGATTTTGCCTGTTGGTCACATTCTGAATATCTAATGATACCTGGTGGGTGGCCTTGGGCTTGTTTATGGTATAATGGAATTTCAGATCGAAGCGAAAGTAATCCGGGTGGCTTTCTTCATAGGCTCGGTCATAGTCATAAACTGTCTGACCCCCGATCTGGCTGGCATCCTGATTTATTGGAATGTAAGGAGCTCCACCGGACCAGTTGACCCGGGCATTAAGCCCGAAGATCTTATTCTGCGAACCGCGGATCCTGAATTCTTTTCCTCCCAGCAGATTGAAAACATAGTTTCGGTTGAAGGCGGTATTCCTTTCAACTCCATCGCTGCCTTTGTATTTCGAATCGAAAAGGGAAGAGGTGAAAAGCATGTAATAATTATTGCTGAAGAATTTCTCCAATGTTATCTCTACCCCAATGTTTCTTCCTTCGCCCTCATTGACCAATGGAGCCAGATCATCTGGAAATCCATTGAAATCAGCTCCGGTATTGACCGCACTGAAGGTCGATGAAATCACTTCAACAGGGATATCAAAAAGATGCTGGTAATAGGTCTCCACCTTCACCCTCCAATCAGGTGCAAAACTGTTCTGGTACCCAAGTACCAGGTGGCCACTTCGCATCATGCCCAGGTTCCGATTCTTGTAAACCGTTTCTCCATTCGGAAGGGTTTCCGTAAGGAAATAGGCATAGGCCGGAAGCGTCTGCGCGTGTAAGCCAGACCCAAAACTCAGGCTTTGCCTTGGAGCAAAATTCCAATTGAATCCTATCCTGGGCTCATGGGCAACCGACTCCGTCAGTTCATGATACTGGCCATGATAGCCCAGGTTCAAGGTCATGCGATCGGTAAACCTATGCTGCCATTGGACAAATGGTTGAACCATGTAATAGGTCCCCTGGTAGTCTGTGATCTGCTGATAAGATCCATTTCTATAGACAGATTCCGAAAAATCTGAATTGGCTATATCAATAAGGAAACCGGTTTGGATGAGGTCCTTAGCAGAAAATTTATGGCCCAGGCGATACCAAATGCTGGTCTTCATTTCCTGGAATGTACCCTCAGAATAGCGGGCAGTTTCTGTGAAGTCAGGTGCTGTCATGGTATCGTAAGTGAAGCGATCTCTTGAATTGGAGAAACTCAAGGTGAAAACACCGGAGGTCTTCTTGCTGAAGAAATGATTGTTGGTGATCCCAACTACAGCCATCCTGGTTTGATTGTCGATATCTCCAGGCTTGTCCTGATTGAAATATTCTTCCGGATCTTCCAGGTCGCTATCCTTGAGATTGATTGAGGCAAGTCCACCCAATCCAAAAACAGTGAATCTGCCCAATTTTCCTTTGGTAGGGACATCTATCTTAAAGCTCAGATCCTGGTATTCCGGAATCGCCGGAACTCCGATATCCAATCCAAGGGCATCAAAGACGCCAAGAGTTGAATAACGATAATTGACCAGGTAAGAGGCATTGCTGTTTTTGGAAAAAGGTCCTTCCGTGCTAAGCTCCAGACCACGCATTCCGATCTGGACCACATGTTCTCTTTTCTGGCCATTTCCTCTCCTGAAATTGATATCAAAAACACCTCCGAGTACGTTTCCATATTCTGCGGGGAAGGCTGAGGTGAGGAAATCCGAATTGCTAAGCATGTTTTGCGATATCATAGAAATAGCACCCCCTGCCCCGCCGAAGGTACCGAAATGGTTGGGGTTAGGAACAGGAATTCCTTCGATCCTGTACTGAACGAAGGTTGGGGAATTTCCCCGGACCACTATATCGTTTCTCAGATCCGCTGACGAAGAAACCCCTGCAAAGTTTGCAGCCATACGAGCAGGATCATTGAATCCACCTGCATAACGGGTTGCTTCATCTACGGTAAATTGCCGGGCTGAAACAGGAGCAAATTCATTCAAAGCCTGGCTATTATCCTTTTCTGAGCTCACTACCACCTCCTGAAGCTTGGTAACACTTTCCAGCAGCTTGACCTCAAAATATCCTTCTTTGGCGGAGCTTATCTGGATGTTATTTAGGGCCGCTGGCTGGAATCCTATGGAGGAGATCACCAGGCTTTGCCTTCCTACGGGAACGTTCTCCAAAGTGAATTGCCCTTCAAAATCCGTAACGGTGCCAAGGATCGGGTCTGAATTCAGAACCTGTATGGTTGCGCCCGGTAATGGGGTTCCGCTTTGCTCGTCCATTACCAGGCCTCTGACGGTTTGGGTCAGGGCCTGGGCTTGGACTAAAAAATTGATGAAGATCAAGGCGATGGTTAGAGCTAGATTTTTCATTGCTTTTGGTTTTAACACGATGCAAACCAATAGCAGGGCTCCTGGGCGGAGAAGCGATTTCAGCTGAAGCTACATAATCAGGGGTTGAATCGACATATGGCCCTGCCGGGCTAATTATGTCCCTTTCCAGTCTTCCTGGACCTGTTTTTTGTACAATCGACCGATCGGGATCTGCTGATCGCCCAGATCAACATGATTGGAAGCCATTCCTTTTATGAAGTCCTTATTGACTATGAAGGATCGATGGATACGGATGAATCTATCATCGGGTAACTGATCCGAAAGCTCCGTGATCCCAATCTTGCTCAATAGCTTTTCATCTTCAAGATCCAGTTCCACGTATTCTTTTTGGCTCTCAACATAGCGGATCTTGTCCAGGTCCACCTTGCGATTCTGACGATCCACCCTTAACAGGATGAATTCCTTAGCAGCGGACCCCGGACTAGAAGCTCCCTGTTCTCTAACCCGGTTAAGGGCCTTGGCGAATCTTTCCAATGAATAGGGCTTGAGCAAATAATCAAAGACCTCCTGCTCATATGCCTCTACTCCATGCTCGCTGTAGGCTGAGGTGATGATTACCAAGGGCGGATCTTTCAGAGTCCTTAAGAATTCAAGGCCGTTCAATCCAGGTAATTGGATGTCGAGGAATATAAGGTCGACTGAGCTGTTAAGAAGATATTTCTGAGCCTCAAAGGGGCTGACAAAGCTTTCAAGGAGCCGGAAATCCTCAAAATGAGAGAGATAATTCTTCAGGATCTCCAGGGCAGGAGCTTCATCTTCCAATGCTATGCATCTGATCTGGCTCATAGTTTCAAAGGAAGTTCCAGGCGAGTTAAGTATTCGTTTTCTCCTTTTTCCTGAACCAGGGAATAGTCCTTTCCAAAACTCAATTCCAATTGTCTTTTGGTGTTTTCCAGGCCAATCCCACCTTGGTGTCCATTAAGGTTTGGCTGTTCTTCAAAAAGTGAATTCCGAAGGAAGAGAATCAGTTTTCCCTGATTCTCCTGGATCCTGATCTTCACAAAACTTTCAGCCTCCTGGGCTGAAACCCCATGTTTGAAAGCATTTTCCACCAGTGAAAAATAGATCAAAGGAGGAATTTTATTTTCCTGGATTCTTTGAGGCAGGTCTTCCAGTTCAACTCTTAATCTGGAACCGTATCTCTTTTGTTCCAACTCCGCATAATCTCGGATCAGTTTCCATTCCTTTTTCAAGGCTATGCTTTCCTCGTTGCATTCTTCCAGGATAAATCGATAGATACCTGTCAATCTAAGAAGGGTATTGGGAGCATCTGAATTTCCTGCCACCAACTCAGAATAAAGAGCATTCAGACTATTGAAAAGAAAATGCGGATGGACCTGGGCTCTTAGGAAAGACACCTCTGCTTGTCTTTTTTCCTCGGAAAGGGCCCGTTTATCCTTTTGAGTTTTCTGGAGTTCAGTATAGGACTTGAAGACCCCAAACAATGCATGGGAAAGGAAGATCAATAAGAATTGATTGGCCATGCGGTAGAGGTTCCAGAATTCGAAGCTATGATCTCCTGAATAAAGCACGGGGTAAATAAAGCTGGCCATTACCCATCTATTGAAAAGCGTTGTAGCCAGGTAGATTATGATAGAAGCTGCTATCCAAATGATGGTCGTCCAATCCTTTCGGAGCTTTGGAAATAAATAATAGAAAAGAAGATAGCCCGAAAGGACCATGGCCGGAAGTTGTAAAGCATAACTGAACATGGCTCGTCCGGAGTCTCCTTCATAGAGAGAAGCAATACCGGTAACAACCAGGTAGTAGAACAGCCAGACACCAACATGTTGAAACCAGATTTGTTGCTTTCCCGTATTCACATTTCAAATATACCTCATGGTAGAGCTGAAATTCAGGAAAATCAACCAACGACAGGCTTTGGTCAACAAGCAACCGAAACTGCCTCTAAATGGCATTGGAGTACTTTTTACGCTATATGAATACCTAATTCTACCTCCGTTGAAAGTGTTTTTTCAGTCGGTTTTGGCCCCTTTCCTTTAAAAATAAAAACGCATGAAAAGATCAATTACCGTTCTAATCCTTTCACTCTTTTTCCTCAGTTCTGAGGCTCAAATCTTCAGAAAACTGGAAGTCCAGACCCTAACCAGCTCCAATACCGATTCAAGGGCTGTGGCCTGGGTAGATTTCAATGGTGATGGATTACAGGACATCTTCATCACCAACGGGCCATCCTTTGGTCAGAACAATATGCTTTTCAGGAATGATGGAAACGGTTCATTCACCTATATGGCCGGAAGTCCTATCACCAGCGATGGGGATCCTTCCGATGGTGCCAGCTGGGCGGATTTCAATAATGATGACCATCCCGATGTATTTGTAGCCAATTGGTATGACCAGGATAACCTGCTTTATGAAAATGTTGGAGGAACAGCTTTCAACGCTCTTTCATCGAGTGTGGTGGCTTCCAATAATGGTTTTTCCGAAACCGGTTCTTGGGGAGACTATGACCTGGATGGCTTGGTGGATCTCTATGTAAGCAATAGCTATGGGTTGAAAGAGAATTTCCTATACCATAACGATGGGAATGGAAGCTTTTCAAGGGTGATGACCGGAATTCCTTCTACTGAGACGGGTACAACCCGATCGGTAAATTGGATCGACTATGATCAGGATGGAGATCCTGATCTTTTTGTTACAAATGAGGCTAATGAAGCAAATACCTTATATAGGAATGACAGTTCAGCCTTTACAAAACTTAACATTTCTGGTCTTTGCACAGACCTTGGAAATAGCCAAAGCAGTTCCTGGTCGGACTATGATAATGATGGGGACTGGGATGTATTCGTCAGCAATTTTGGTCAGAATAATGTGCTTTACAGGAATGAAGGTCTTGATTCTTTCACAGCAGTAACAACAGGTATCGTGGCCATGGATGGGGCCAGATCATTTGGAACCAACTGGGGAGATATCAATAACGATGGTTATGAGGACCTTTTGGTTGTGAATGCCTATTCAACAGGTGCTACTCTCAATAACCTGCTTTACCTAAATCAGGGAGATGGAAGTTTTGTAAAGGTAGATACGGGAATTGTAAGCACCGAAGATGGCTGGACCTTTGGTGCCGCTTTTGGCGACATGGACAATGATGGCGATCTGGACCTGATGGCCGCAAATAATTTCAATGGAGGTCAGAAGAATAGTCTGTACGAAAACCTGGAAAGCGATCTGGGCATAGGAAACCACTGGTTAAATGTGCGTTTGAAAGGAGGCCCCTCAAATATGGATGCAATTGGAGCAAGAGTAATTCTGAAAGCCACCATAGGAGGGCAGAGCATTACCCAAATGCGTGAGATATCGGCCCAAACAGGCTATTGTGGCCAGAATATGATGCCTGCTCATTTCGGTTTGGCAGATGCCACAATTGCTGATTCCTTGATCATCTATTGGCCTTCGGGGAATATGGAAACCCTTGCAAATCTTAGTGCTGATTCTAACTATGTGGTTTTGGAAGGACAAGGAACTGTGCTTTCCCTATTTCAGGGACTGAATCAAGGAAAAGATGCCATCCGTATTTATCCAAATCCGGTTGAAGAAGGATTTCAGATCCAGGGTGATGAGGATGTCTTTGACCTGAGTCTTTATGACTCCATGGGCCGGGAGCTAAAGGGAGCTGTCCCTTCCCGCGCCCGTGCAGGGGAGTGGATCGAGGTCCCAAAACTCAGGGCATTCAGTGGTCAGGTCATCTTTCTGAGGGCTGGAGGGACTGCCGTTCCAGTGATGGTAAAATAAGCGGCCTTTCCTTATTAAAGGACTTCATTCCACGCGTCTATAAAAAGAGCCCAAGGGCTCTTTTTTTGATCCTTGGAACCATGATTCAGTCTATTAGAATCTTTATTCAATCAAGATAAACAGCCGCCTCTGCCTTTCATTAAGGGCAAATACGAAGGAGCTGAAACAAGATTACCCAGATCCCATAGGGCCTGGCTAATGACGGCTAAACAAGGTGAAAGACTTTGTAGGGGCTTCCATGGAATGACGAATAAAAAAATGTATTTGTGAACCTGACTTCTACCTTTGCCGCTCGATGTCAGAAAATTCATACCGCAGACCAAAAGCAAAGAACATACTCCGGGACCTAAGGGATGCCATTAGGGGTACCGAGATAGATTATACAGAGGGAAGCCTCGGAAGGGCTATCCTTTTGCTTTCTATCCCCATGATCCTGGAAATGTCAATGGAGTCCATATTCGCGGTAGTGGATGTGTATTTCGTATCCAGCCTTGGAGCCTCCGCCGTTGCCACAGTTGGACTTACAGAATCCCTACTCACCTTACTCTATGCAGTAGCCTTTGGCCTAGCAATGGGGACCACCGCCCTCGTGGCCCGAAGGATAGGAGAAAAGAAAAAGGATGAAGCCGCCCGCGCTGGAGTACAAGCCATCTGGGTAGGGATCTTCGCATCGATTCCTATCGCCATCAGTGGGCTCATATTTTCAAAAGAGATCCTTATCCTGATGGGCGGAGATGACTGGGCCATAAACGAAGGGCATTCCTATACTCAATGGATGTTGGGTGGAAATGTGGTTATTATGCTCATTTTCATCATCAATGCCATTTTTCGTGGTGCCGGAGATGCAGCCATTGCCATGAGGGTACTTCTTCTTTCCAACAGCATCAATATTTTTCTGGATCCTGCTCTGATTCTTGGACTGGGGCCCTTCCCTGAAATGGGAATTGAAGGAGCTGCCATCGCCACCAATATTGGTCGCGGAGTTGGAGTCAGCTTCCAGTTATTCATTTTGTTCCGTGGCGGGAAACATATCCGGATCCTAAGGGAGCAAATGGATATCCAGCTTCCAATCATGTGGAAGTTGGTCAGAACTTCTCTCGGGGGAATAGGCCAATTCATAATTGGGACCTCTAGCTGGGTATTCATGGTAAGGATAGTCTCAGAGTTTGGCTCTGAGGCCATTGCCGGATATACCATTGCCGTCAGGATCTTCATTTTCACCTTGATGCCTTCTTGGGGAATGTCAAATGCGGCAGCGACTCTGGTAGGTCAAAACCTAGGTGCCAAGCAACCGGAAAGAGCGGAAAGATCTGTTTGGATTACTGGTTATTTCAATATGACTTTCCTTCTTCTTGTTTCCGTGGTATATATACTCTTTGATGAAGAGCTGGTCAGAATCTTCACCCAGGAAGCCGAAGTAGTTAGATGGGGAGCAGATTGCCTTCGGATCGTATCCTATGGATATCTGATATTCGCCTGGGGAATGGTTATGCCACAAGCCTTCAATGGGGCGGGAGATACCATGACTCCTACCAAGATTAATTTTGTGGGTTTCTGGCTGATTGAGATCCCTCTTGCCTACTTTTTGGCATTAAACCAAAACTGGGGACCTCATGGAGTGTACTGGTCCATCCTGGTTGCGGAATCCTTCATAGGGATACTGGGGATCATGCTGTTCCGACGGGGAAAATGGAAGGAAAAGGAAATATAGGAGCCTTAAGGTCCATTGGCTTTAATATTCTGCCATTCAAATAGAATGAGGTCAAAAACAGAATTCCCCAGTCCATATTTAGATCAGAAAAATCAAATTCAATGCAATTGAGAATTTTTACAAAGATCTTTTTCATCATCCTTGCTTTTTCCAGCTTTGGATCTGCTCAAAGCATAGATGGAAAAACCTATGAGCTTTATGATAGTACTGGAGTCTTCTACCGCTATTTCAAGTTTGAAAATGATACCCTTTCATTGAGTTCTGACAATGTCAGTTTCTTTTCGTTCGCTACCTACACCCACAGCTCAAACGAAGTATGGATAGTCGACCTTCCTGCAGGAGGCTGTCTTCCCAGCGATACTGGGAAATACAATTACAGCTTCTCGGGTGATACCATCCTCTTTAACATCATTAATGATCAATGCGATTCCAGGCCGGGCGTATTTCAGAATTACACATGGATAAGTATTTCTCCTTTGGGAATATTTTCAGGAACTGGAACTATTCAGCCTGGGGTTTATCCAAATCCTAGCCAAGGACAATTTCAAATAAGCAATTCCTCCCTTATTGGATGTCATTATCAAATTTTAGATCCTAAGGGAAAAATCCTTTTAATGGGTCATGTCCCTGAGGATGGAAGTTTAGATATTAGAAGATTCCCAAAAGGGACATATATCCTGGTTTTCGAAGAGATGGAGGTTTCTCCAACCTTATTACTTAAATATTAGTCAATAGCATTATTTCATCCTAAGAAAACACATACCTCTCCGGTATTTGATTGGCATCTTCTTAGGAATATTTTTTCTTTGACTCATGTCCAGGATCATCATAAGAGTTGGCCTGATTTCCCTTGCTTTGGTATTGCTGGTTCAGCTTTCCAAGTTCAGTTGGCTAAACCTGGACCTTGATACTGAAATAATAGTTGGAGGAATGGCAATTGCCTTCATGGCTTTGGGCATTATTTTCAATAGGTTTCTCCAAAAACCAAAAAGGGAGGTTTCAATTGAACTGGACCCAGAGGCACCCAAAAAACAGGGGATCAGTGAAAGGGAGATGGAAGTTCTTCGATTAATGGCTGAGGGTAATTCAAATAAAGAGATCGCAGAGAGGCTCTTTGTATCAGAAAACACAGTTAAAACCCATATCTCCAACCTATTTATAAAGGTCGACGCTAAGCGTCGAACAGAAGCAATAAAGAAAGCCCAGGAATTGGGTTTGATCGCCTAGTACTTTCGGGTGATTCTGAATTGAATTCTTTAAATCATACTTTTGGGTGAGGTCAAGTTTGCCAAGCGTAAGCTGATTTGAGAAAAAATCAAATTGTTATGAAAAACTTGATAGTACGTTTCGGAATTTATTCAGCCGCATTTTTATTGATCACTTCCATCGGGATCTTCTATCTAATGGGAGGAGCTGAGGCAGGCCCAGATACTTATGGTATGGGTGAGGTTGTAGGGTATTCAACCATTTTAATTGCATGTCTATTTGTGGTTTATGGAATCAAGAAGTATAGGGATGAAGAACAAAATGGGATACTTAGCTTCGGCCAAAGCCTTAAGATCGGGGCTTTGATTCTAATTTTTCCTTCCATGGGATTCGCCATTTATAATGTGGCTTATGTCAAATTTCTTGACCCAACATTTTCAGAAAAGTATTATGAGTATTCTCTTGAAAAGGCCAAAGAGAATGCACCAGCAGAACAGCATGCAAGTATCGAATTAGAAATGGAAGGTCAAAAAGAATTCTTTGCTAACATTCCTTTACAGACCGTTCTCATGTTTGTTACTGTTTACCTGGTGGGTATGATAGTAACATTGATCTCTAGCTTCTTCCTGGTTAAAAAGGAGTGAGATAATTTATTATTCCTTACCCTTCAGGATCAGGTCTCTGAGGTCGGATTGCTCTTCCAATGGCAAGCCCTCCAGGGACCTGATCTCTTTTTGCTTTCTTTCCTTCTCAACCACCTTGGTGATATAAACCGGCTCCTTTACAAAAACCCTTTTTTCAAGGTATAAGGTATCCGGAGGACTCTCAATAAATACGGTATCTACCACAGAAGGTCCTTCAATGGTTTGAACCACCGTTTTCTCCACCACCTGACGAGGCAAGAAATACCAAAGGACCAAGCCCATTACCAGCATTGCAGCCAGATTAGCTACCATAGGAGTCCGATAGCTCAGAATGCCTGAAGGCTTTGAGTTCTTTTCAGAAAAACTCTTCATAAGGTCCTCCTTCACCACTGCTTTTACCTTGGGGACCTCTTCATCCTTTACCTGAAGGATGAGCTTCCTCAAGTCAGTAAAGCCTTTTTCGCCACCCAATTCCTCTTGTACCAATTTCTTATCAGTTTCAGAAAGGTCCTGAAATTCTCCTGATCTCAGAACTATCTCTAATCTTGAATAAAGTTCTTTTTCCATGATAATGGATTTAATTCTGTACTAATGGCTTCCGACAATTCCTTCTTGATATTGTGAAGCCTTGATTTTATTGTTCCCACAGGGGTATCGAAGATCCCAGCCAATTCTTTCAGACTGAACTCTTGTTGGTATCTCATCAGGAAAAGATCTCTTCTCTCCTCTCCCATATGTCCAAGCAGTTGATGGATCCTGTCCCTCAATATCCGCTCGTCCATCTTGGCTTCGGTCCTCGATAATTCTATCCCCTGCTCCTCAAGTTGACTCCTGTACTCCTCTTCAAATCCTCTTTTTCTATAGGCGTTCTTACACATATTCGAAGCGATCCTAAAAACCCAGGGTTGAAATGGTTTTGAAGGATCATAAGAATCCGGGTTTTGAATGATCTTTTCAAAAAGATCATGAACCTTATCGTCAGCAAGGTCAGAATCCGACCAAAGCATTCTAAAAAAGAATCGTTTCAACCTGTTGGCATAACGATCATAAAGAGAGGAAAAAGCCCGATGATCGCCTCTTTGGACCAATTCCATCAAGGCTTCATCGGACTTATCGCTATATGAGCTGAAGAGTTTCAATCTATTCTTCAATGACCTCCATGAATAACCTGAAACCAACCCTCGGATCCGCTCCTGAATATTTATTTACAGAACGTATAGTGCACTCTTTTTCAACATGATCATAGCTACCTCCCATAGCAACACCCCTTTCCTGAGTCATTTCTGCCACATTGCCAACCATATCATAAAGCCCATTGTCGCTGGAGAAATAAGTTCCAACTGGAGAAGTGAATACAAAGCCATCCCCTTTGATGCCTGCAGGGCAGGATATGGTGTCGGGGGTTTTAATATTGGCCAAATAGCATCCATGTCTATTCTTTAGCTTGAATCGGTATTCGCTCCAACCCCCATGAAACCAAGGATACCATACGTCCTGTCCTCTAAGGCTAAATTCCTGTAATTTTTTATCCTCAGGAGTGGGTAGAGCCTTAACGGTGATCTCATCCCAATTCCAACTTTGTGGTTCGCTCATTCCAAGGGCAGCAATGGTCCATTCATTTTGACTAGGCAGCCTGAATTTAACCTTTTGGAATTTTCTTCCTTCCTGCTGATTGTATTGGGTAGTAAGCCATTCGCAATAGATAAGTGCTCCATCAAAATCCATATCCATCGCAGGGTGTTTCAAAAAGGAACTTCCTCTGCCCTCAACATATTCTTTCTTTTGAGGGTCCCAATGACCAAAATGGTAATCTTTATTCATGGTCCTGGATACACCCTCATACCTATCAAGATCGATCTTTGCTGATTCATAAAGCTTATCATAATTATTTTCAGATAGGTACCTGAGGAAATCCTGATAGTCTTTGTTGCGAACCTCAACCCTGTGGGCATAGACATTATCCTTGATCTTCATCATGCCTTTGTCGATGAACTTATAATCCAGTTCAGTCTTTACGAATTCCTTAGGCTGACTTTTTGAATCTTCGATCAACATCCTGAGGCGTGTTTTTAACATAGATCGCTCAGCGATCTTATAGGCTTGGTCCTGCCAAAAGCTTTTCTTTTGATTTTCCCCGATTTCAGAGTAATAATTGCTGGCTGTCAGAAAGGGCAGGATGTAATTGGGTTCCATGTACTTCCCAGTCGAAAATCCAGTCTCCCTGCTTAAGTCAACCTTGAGTTGGTCTAAAAGAAATTCTTTTTCCAATCGCTCAACAAGTACCTTTCTATTGTCGAACGGCTCAGAACTATATTTTGATGTTAGTCCTACCAGGTAGAGATTATTTTCGATCGATTTCTGCCTTTCCTCTTCATAGCTGAGGCTGAAGAAGAATCCTTGACCCTTATTGGGCATGATGATAGACTCTTCCATATTGGCCAGACTTTCCGGGTCCGGAAGGGACCAGTTGAGCTTCCAGGAATCCATTTTTCTGTCCAGGTATTTTGAATTATTGAAAAACCCGGAAAATAAAACCTTCACATCTGCCCTTATTCCATGGACATCCTGCAGCATCCAGACTGGGATACATAGATAATCCTCATCGATAAAGATCAAACCGCTTGGTTCAACAGATACAAGGGTATTGTATGCATAATCCATCAAGCTTTTCGGGATCAGGCTTTTTTCGGTTAGAGACAACTGAAGGGCCTTCTTTTGGGCCAGATCGCCCTCCAACTCAGCCAATAGGATCCTTTCTGTGAATAGATCATAAGGATCCAGATCTTCCAATGACCTCTTGATCGCCTCGACTCCCTGCTCAGACCATCCTTCTTCTTTGGCTCTTAAGAATGAGGTTCCAGGGCCCTCTGTGCCAAGATCTTCCAGTATCTTCTCTCTTGAGACTTTTGCTAATAAACCGGCTTGAACAAAATCGATTTCATTCCCGGCATCCCTGGTTCCGCTTATAAGGACCTCCTGGATATTCCTGTATTGATCCTGGTACCAAGCTTTGGAATGAATCTCCCAAAGACGTTCCGGAAAACCTTCTGGTCCTGCGGCAGCCATGAGGGTGAACCCTCCTAGGATCATTGTATAAAAAATAAGCAGACGTTTCATAATCAATAAATAAAATTTGACCTCCAAAACGCCATACACTCGAATGAGAGCCAGGTTCATTTTTTTTGAAAGTTTTTTAAAATTCTTAGACTTTGAGCCTAAAAATCAGCTCATTAGTGTGTGCTCCCCGACAGTTTGGAGCATTTGATGAGAACTATCCCTACTATGGTATTTGCTTTGCATCGCCCAAGCCAAAAGTTAAAAAATGAATAAACAAACCATCATCATTAGAGTATTATCGATCGCTGCGGCGATCATCCTAATTGAAACATTGTATTATAAATTCTCTGCTCATCCAGACAGTGTATTGCTATTCACGACTCTTGGAGTTGAGCCCTGGGGAAGGATAGGCTTGGGGATTGTGGAATTAATCACGGCCATCTTATTGATCGTTCCCAGAACCACTGCGATCGGTTCGGTAATAGGACTTGGAATCATTTCTGGAGCGATTTTCTCACACCTTTTTATCATAGGCATCAATTTCAACAATGACGGTGGAGCCCTTTTCACACTGGCTATGGTTGTTTTTGTTTGCTGCGCTATCGTCGCATTTATGAAAAAGGATGAGCTTTTGGCCTTGATAAAACGCTCTTAAGCCCCATGAAGATAATTGGGAAGTTGTTGAAGATCCTGCTTTGGGTTTTGGCACTTCCCCTCCTTTTCATTTTAGTCTCATTGACCTTAACCTATATCCCTGCAGGCAATCAGCATAAGGATTGCAACAGGACTGAAAGGATCTACCTTAATTCCACCCTTATACATACAGATATTGTTCTTCCTCTTGAGGCCATCGATTCAGGTCTAAGAAATGGACTGTACTTAAAAGAGGGAGAGAAATACGTTGCCTTTGGTTGGGGAGACAAAAAATTCTACCTGGAAACCCCTACCTGGAATGATCTGAAAACCATAAATGTATTGATCGCACTATTTACATTTTCCGAAAGCATGATGCACATTGAGCGATATGAACAACCAGGTGAGGAATGGATAGAGCTGATGATCTGCAAGGATCAATTGAACTACCTGAATCAATACATTGAGCGCAAGTTTGGAAAGGACCTGAACGGTGAAAAGGTCCTGGTCAGGAAAGACGGCTATCATGAACATGATAGTTTTTATAAGGCAAAGGGTCCCTTTTCCATATTTTTTACCTGCAATAGCTGGGTGAATGAAGGAATGAAATTCATCGGAGAGCCGGCCTGCCTATGGACGCCCTACAATTTTGGGGTTTCAAGGAATTATCAGGATTAGGTATTTAGTAACTTAAATCCACTTATTAAAAGATCCATGGATCAATACATCGTTTTCTTAAGAGGGATAAATGTCAGTGGGCAAAAGCTGATAAAAATGGCAGAATTAAGAGGCCATCTGGAAAAAGTTGGTTTCAAGGGAGCCCAGACCTATGTTCAGAGTGGTAACCTGCTCTTGAGCAAGAAAGGATCCTCAAAAAAAGAGGTAGAGGAAATCGTTAAAAGGCTCATCATGGATATCTATAGCTGGGAAGTCCCCACCCTGGCAAAAACAAAAGAGGAAATAGAATCTCTTTTAAAGTCAAATCCATTTTTCGAAAAAGGAATGGAAAGGGATCGCTGTTATTATACCCTATTGAATGGAGTTCCAGATCCTGAGAAGGCAAAACAGCTCGAGAAAGAAAGCTTTCCGCCCGAGGAATACATTTTGGAAAAGGATACGGTTTTCTTTTACTCACCCAAAGGATATGGCAAAGCCAAGATGAACAATAACTTCTTTGAAAAAAAGCTTGGTGTGCAAGCCACTACAAGGAATGTCAAAACCATGGAAGCCATGGTTCGTTTAGCAGAAAAGTAAGGAAATGGAAAGGCCAGAAGATCGTTTTGAGCAAAACCGTGAGTATTTCAAGCTAATCACAGATGAGTTTGAGGAAGTAGATCTCAAAGGCAAGAAAATGCCCTTTACCTCTTTGAACGGACACATGTTTGCTTACATAGATCCAAAAGGAAGTTTTGCGCTAAGACTAGAAAGGCAACAACTCGAAGACTTCTTAAAAGAGCATAATACCGAGAGAGATGTTCAGCATGGCAGGGTAATGAAGGAATATGCCAAGGTGCCGGATGAATTATTGGCGGACTGGGAACAAATAATGGTTTATTTCGCGTCCAGTTTGGAATACGTTAAAAGCCTCAAGCCAAAAAAATGAAGCCCGATTTTATGATCATCGGGGCACAGAAATGCGCCACCTCAACCATTTACGCCATTCTGGATGAGCATCCTCAGACCAAGAGTTGCCGCCTTAAGGAGCCCCATTTCTTCAGCACAAGTCCAGACTGGAAAAAAGGGCTCAAGAGTTATGAGGATCTATACGATTTTGAAGAGGGAAAAAAGCATTTTGAAGGCTCAACCAGTTATACCTTTTATCCTTTAAGGAATCTCAATATCTGGGATGATCTTTATGAGTATAATCGGGATTTGAAATTCATTTACATGGTCCGGGATCCTGAAAGCAGGATTCTTTCAAGTTATATCCATATGTATGAGAGAGGATATACAGACCTGCCTTTGTTGGATGCCCTCAGGAATGATCCATTTTTCTTTGATGTCACCCGCTATGCTACACAGATTAAGCCCTTTATAGAACGCTTCGGCAGAGAGCAGATCTTGATCCTTGAATTTGAGGATTTCAACAAGGAAAGAGAGAAAAACATCAGGAAGGTCAGCGAATTTCTAAGCTTGGATTTCGAAGGATTCAAGAATTATGAGAACGCTCACACCAACGAAACATCAAAATGGACACGGGTTCATAAGAAATGGGATAACCCAAACCTATTTTTAAGAGTGATCCGAAAGTTAACTCCGGCCTTATGGAAGGCTATCACCAACAATACCAAGAGGACCATTTATGACAAAACCCAGCTTAACGAAGAAGCCAGAAAACTAATCTGGAATATGTTAGGTTCTGAGGTAAAGGAATTGGAAGGGATCATGCAAAGAGACCTGAGCCACTGGAGAAAAAAAGCCAGCAACTAATACCAATGAATATCCGTGAAATAGAAGATAAGATCCAGGAGCTGGAACAAAAGAGTAGCCCCCTCGAACCAGATGCTCAGGAAAGAAACAGGTTATTAAAGATCACCCAAAGTGGAACAGAGAAATTCCTGGATAAGATCAAGGAGGTAAAAGCCTATCAAAGCGGATCCCCTAAAGCAGAGCTTTTCCAGATAGATGGCGAGCAACACAGCATGGAGGATCTAATGGATCTTCTTCACAAGGAAGTGTTTCATTATGGAATAAACCCAGCATCTGGCGGACATATTGGTTATATCCCAGGAGGTGGGATCTATTTTTCGGCTTTGGGAGATTTCATAGCTGATGTTAGCAATGAATTTGCCGGGATGAAGTTCGCAAGTCCCGGTTCAGTTCATATGGAACATGAAGTTCTGAATTGGATGAAGGATCTTTTCGGGTTTCCGAAAGATGCGGTTGGAAACCTAGCATCCGGAGGGTCAATAGCTAACCTAATTGCATTGACTGCTGCCAGGGATCATCATGAGATCGAAGGGGAGATCATACCAAAGTCCGTGATCTACCTCACCAAGCAGACTCACCACAGTGTTCACAAGGCTCTACGGATCATTGGTCTTAGCAAGATCATTCTCAGGGAAGTGAAAATGGATGCCAGATATAAAATGGATATCCAGGATCTGGAAAGCTCTATTAAAAAGGATAAGGCTAAAGGCGTGAATCCATTTATGATCATTGGTGCTGCAGGGAGTACCGATACCGGTGCCATTGACAAACTGGATGAGATTGCCAGAGTTTGCAAAGCCAATGGCCTTTGGTTCCATGTTGATGCGGCTTATGGAGGTTTCTTTAATCTTCTGGAAGAAAAGAAGGAAGATTTTAAGGGGATCGGAGAAGCGGATTCTTTGGTGGCCGATCCACACAAAAGCCTGTTCCTTCCTTATGGCGTGGGAGCTGTGCTGGTAAGAAATAAAGAAGCTATCCTGAAATCGCATTGGTATGTGGCCAATTACATGCAGGATGCTGTAAAGGAAGAGGTCATCAATCCCGCGGATGTTTCTCCTGAGTTAACCAAGCACTTCAGGGGCTTGAGGATCTGGTTGCCCTTAAAACTTTTGGGCCTTGAACCTTTTAAGGCTTGCTTGAGGGAAAAGATCGTTCTAACCCATTATTTCAGGTATAAATTGCAAGAAATGGGATTTCAGGTTGGCCCTGAACCAGACCTAAGTGTTAGTTTCTTTTGGTATGATCATCCAAAGGGAAATGAATTCAATGAAAGATTAATGGAAGAGATCCATAAAGACGGATCTGTCTTCCTCAGTTCAACATCTTTGAATGGAAAATTCGTAATTCGAATGGCATTATTGGTTTTTAGGACCAAAAAGCACACAATTGATAGGGCTTTGGATATGATTGAAAGAAGTTTGGTGATAGTTAAAAAAGAGTTTGCTTAATGGGGTACGAGAAGATCATTGGACTCTTAATTCTCCTTGGGCTTTTTTCCAATAACTCGTTTGGACAGTCAAAGCGAATAGATTCTGTCTATGCCTTCAATTATTGGATAGATGTTCCTGTTACCCTCGGAACCCACGCGTTTAATCTTTGGGGACAGCAATACCTTTTTGATCTTCCCACCCTTACGGAAAAAGATTATGGTCATTTGACACCGGAGGATGTTAACCCCTTTGACCGGATCGCCACCCGACAGGACCCGGCCTTTGCGGACCGGGCTCATGAACTCTCTGACTATGGATTAAGAATAGCTCCGGCTATCCCATTAGTATTTATGATCTCAGATCGAAGACTAAGAAGCAACTTCCTGAACATAGGGTTGATGTACCTTGAGACGCATGGGATTAATGCTGCCCTTTATCTGGCAGCTACAATTCCTATTAGGCGAAATCGACCCTTTGTTTACAATCCGGAAGAAGGCAATGAAAGAAAAGAAGAAAAAAAGAGTACAGACTCCTTCTTTAGCGGCCATGTAAGTACCGTAACCGCATCAACATTTTTTATCGTCAAAGTTTTGAGCGACTATCATCCGCACTTAAGAAAGCATTGGTGGAAATTATATGGCCTGGCCAGTATCCCATCCATTTACACAGGCTATTTCAGGATGAAAGCCGGAAAACATTTTCCTACGGATCTTATTGTCGGTTATGTGGTTGGTGCGGTTGCCGGAATAGGTGTTCCCCAAATTCATAAGAGCAAATGGTTCCACAAAATAGCCCTGGCTCCAGGGATCAGGCATGGAACCCCGGTAATGCATATGGCATTGAAATTCTAAAATATCAGTTCCGAAAACTCCGTTCTTCCTTCATGACTATGCAAATACTAGACTCCAGACGCAACCAAATTATTCTAATGGGGATCCTATGCTTTATAGCCGTTCATCTTTTATTCTACCTGGACCATGAAACCAAAAGTCTTTGGCAGTTCATGGGACTCAAAGAGTTGCCCATAGTCCTGTTGTATTTTCTTCCGGCTTTCGCGCTGTCGGTTTCTTACAACCACAGGTTACAAAAGATCTGGACACCGATTAATGCCCTGACAATAGCCACTCTCGCCGGAATTGTTTCAGGGTTCGGCATCGTGATAACGGTAATGCTGCTCTAAGAAAAAAATTCCTAAACTTGTCCAGCCATGGACAATACATCTACCATTATCCTAGGGGTCTCTCTCATGATCATCATGTGGGGAATGGGCCTTTCACTCACCCCGGTTGATTTCAAAAGAATATTTCAATATCCCAAAGCGGTCGTAGTAGGGCTCGTAAACCAGATGATCCTGCTACCGGTGATAGGCTTTACCCTGGTAAATATTTTCCCGGTCAACCCGGAGATTGCTGTTGGGGTTATGATTCTAGCAGCATGTCCGGGTGGAGCCACATCAAACCTGATCACTCACCTGGCAAAGGGCGATACGGCCCTATCGGTCACATTAACCGCGTTTAGCAGTTTCATTTCTGTCTTGACCATCCCCTTTGTAGTGAATTTTGCTTTGGAGAATCTAATCCATGAGGGAACTGTGGTAAAGCTCAATGAAATGGAGAGCATCCGCAATATCTTCATGGTCGTGATCATTCCTGTGATCCTTGGAATGCTTGTTCGTCGTCTGGCTCCAGGTTTTTCTGATAAGATGGGCAAACCGGTCAGAATAGCCTCCATGGTCATTTTAGGGCTGATCATAGTGGGCATAGTCATAAAAGAAAAAGAAAATATGCTGGGATATTTTGCCCAGGCAGGTTGGATAGCCTTTACTCTGAATGTCATTACCATGCTGGTAGGCTTTTATTCCGCAAGGCTTTTCAAGCTTACAAATCGTCAAGCTACCAGTATTTCAATCGAATCGGGCATACAAAATGGGACTTTGGCCCTTGGAGTGGCTATTGGACTCCTAGGGAATATCAGCTATTCAATTGCCCCGGCCATCTATAGCCTTCTGATGTTCTTCAGTGGTGGGTTCATGGTCTATTTCGGCACAAAATCCCTGAATGTTGAGTTTCCGGTTGACCAAGAAAGTTTGAAAAACCGATAAACTGGAGGGGCTTAAATAGTCTAATTTGACCTTCTGACTTACACTTATTTACTGGATTAGAACATTTTTCCTGATTTTTGCCCGCTGTAATTCTATCCAGATATGAAGAAGACTCTTATTTTCTATTCATTAATGCTTGCTGCTATATCCTTTTCATGTAATACTGAAGACGCAGCAGAGCCAACAGTTAAGATCAAATTCACCATCGATAATAGCAATTCCTGTGCTCATTCAGGTGAAAATAACCCTGATGAAAGCCTGGCAACAGTGAAGGTTTATAGAAACACAAGCGATTGGGCCAGCGGTACCAACGCGATCTTTGATGGGCAGCCCAATGCCAATGGGGTCATCGATCTGGGCAATCAGAATGACGCTACCTTCTATTATGATCTCAAGTACAAAACGGAAAGCAATTGGGAGCCCAATCCGTTCCTGGAAGAAGGTGCCAATATGAACTTTACCTACAATAGGAATCTTGCAAGCCCTATTCAGGTCAGTACGAGCCTTGTTTATGGTGATGCCAATGTGCTTGGTCTATATGTTTTGGACGATTATTGGATCGACAGCGTAAGTGCATATCCGGATTCATGTAAGACTGATCTTAACAGCATTGAGTTCAGGAAGGATTTTTCAGTGACCCTTCGTCAAACCGGGGAACCAGTTGCGGATGATCCTGGAATGTGTGACACAACTGTCAGCCCAAGGGTAGACGAATTAGTTCTTTCAAAGATCAAATGTGGGTTTATTGACAATGGGGACATTCAGCACAATACTGGCGCGGTGATTCAGGACAAGTATGGAAATGAAACCATGCGGGTCATAGATGGACAAACCGTAGTAAGAGATTATAAAAATGGTTTCAAAAACATTACCCTGATCTACAAAAGGAAATAAGTTCCTACCATTCATAAATCGGCCCTGGGGATCAATTCATAGATCTTCAGGGCTTTTTTTATTTATTTAAGATCAAAAAACAGGTCATGAATGAGACTCCAGAAGTAGTAAACCTACAGGATAAACTAAAGCTATTCCATGACCATTGGAATCCGAGGATAGCCGGTGAATTGAATGGCCAATATGTAAAACTGGCCAAATGTCAGGGGGAATTTGTCTGGCATAGCCACGAAAACGAAGATGAACTATTCCTGGTGATCGAAGGAGAACTGGAAATGGAGTTCAGGTCAGGAAGCAAAATGATCGGGCCCGGTGAATTCATTATAGTCCCAAGAGGGGTTGAGCATAGGCCAAAAGCTAAAAATGAGGTTTCAATGCTTCTTTTTGAACCCAAGGAAACCATTAACACCGGCGATACTCAAAGCGATCTAAGAAGGGATAATCTTCAAAAAATTTAATATTATTGAGTATGCCTGGCAGAGAATTTACGATTTCAGTCCAGTTTCCGGTAGAACCCGAAAGGATCTACCATGCTTGGTTGAATAGCGAAGAGCACAGCCTTATGACGGGGGGTGCGGCAAATACCAGCGAATCCAATGGAGCTGAATTTGATGCCTGGGATGGATATATAAGCGGAAGAAATGTGGAACTGGTCCCCCACGAAAAGATAGTTCAGCATTGGAGAACCGTTGAATTCCAAGACAACGATCCGGATTCAATTTTAGAGATCGACCTTAGAAGCATTAAAGGGGGATGCGAAATGATCCTTATCCATACCAATATTCCAGATGACCAGCCCGATTACGAACAAGGATGGAGAGACAATTACCTTGATCCCATGAGGGAATACTTCCAGACGCACCGCTGAAAACCATTTTGAAAAAACTTATGTTTCAATTCCATCATGGATAGGAGACACTTTATTAAAGGCTCTGCGATCCTTGGAGCCAGCATAGCAATACCATCATGGGTTGGAGCCAGCTCTGGGATGATCCTAAGCCCGGCATCCAGGACCGTACGGAAGGTTCTAAATATGCACAGGACCAAGGTTGGAACATTGCCGATCCTAAGAGGCTTTGCCGGCAACCATCTGGATTTTGTATCACCCTATGTTCTTTTTGATGAATTTGGACCGGTTACTATGGAACCCGGAGCAGCTCCCTTAAGGGTCAATGCTCATCCGCATGCAGGATTTACACCCACCACCTATTTCCTTGAGGGCAACGGTCACCATAAGGATAGTCTGAATTATGATTTCCAGATCCAAAAAGGAGATTTCATGATGTTCAATTCAGGCCGAGGGGCGATCCATATGGAAGAAACAGGCCAGGGCCTTAAAGACCATGGAGGAAGCTATCACGGATTTCAGATCTGGCTTAATTCTCCTGCAAAATTCAAACATATGGCTCCTACTACCCAGGTCGCCAATGGAGGGAATATGGGGCATATCCAACACAAGCAATATTCGGCTACGGTGGTGTTAGGAGAATTGAACGGTACCAGATCAAAGATTGAAACCCTATCACCAGCTTTCTATTATCACATCAAGCTAAAACCCAATGGTCGGCTTAGTATCAGCACTGACCCAAGCCATAATGCCATGGTTTACCTGGTAAAAGGAAATGCAGAATTAGAGGGCCAGAAAAAAATCAAACGGAACCAATTGGCTCTTTACGATAGAGGTAATAGCCTTTTGGATATGTTCAGTCTTGAAGGGGCCGAGATCCTTGTATTAGGAGGCCAGCCACTTAATGAACCGGTTTATTCTTACGGACCCTTTGTAATGAATAGCAAGGAAGAGATAAACCAATGCATCCAAAACTACCGGACCGGTAAAATGGGAGACCCTGCTTTAGTGAATTAGAGCTCCATGCCCTAATTTTAGCTAAACAAAAGGCAAAGGACCTGAAAAATCTAGCACTATTCTTTACCAACCATTTTAAGGGATTAGCTTTCCTTTTATTATCCTGTGTTCTCATAAATTCCTGTACGGAGGAAAAGAGGGTCAGCAATATCAATTTCAATTCTGTTGGAGAGCAAAAAGAGGCACTGCTATCTCTTCATGATGATCTCAGGGAAGAACGTGGGATGATCAGAAAAAAACTTGAATTCAAATATTTGAGAAGCTTTCCCTCAGATTGGGAGACCTATAAAAAATTCTTCGGATCAAATGGAATTCTGAAAGGAGAGTATGATCTCATTTACATCCTTCTAGACCTCAAGAATGTACCCTCTCCCCTGGTCTATCGAAAAGTCCTTGATCTTTCAAAGGGTGCTGAATTTGGTAAAGACCTTGAGCAGGATCTCTTATTGCATAAATGGTTGGAAAAGGATCCGGATGACATCATCCCGGTTTGCGGTGAGTATTCTGATCAAGACCTGGAAAGTATATTTCGCTTTATGATGGATGGACCTCATCCGGAGCATTTCAAGGATAAATTTGAATCTCTCTACCAGATCATTCAAAGTCGGGATGATAGAATGGGGAAACTGTTTTCCCATGCCTATAACCAATTGCTTGAGGAAGCACGAGATCAAGAACAATTGCATTGATGGCCAGGGATTTCTACGTGGATCCTGATATTAAAAAGGCCAGAACCCTTCCTTCCGAATTCTACATGGATCTAAATCATTTTGAAGAATCGAAAGAAAAGATTTTTAGAAGGTCCTGGCAATGGCTGCCCTTTGAGTTTCCCCAAAAGGTTGGAGATGTTATTCCCTTTGAGCTTCTGTCTGGCTTTTTGAATCACCCACTTTTTCTAAGTAAAGATGAGCAAGGTAAAGTTCATGCCCTTTCGAATGTATGCACCCATCGAGCAAATTTGCTGGTCGCCGAGAAAGGAAGCTGCAAGGAAATTCGCTGTCAATACCACGGAAGAAGATTTTCACTTGGGGGCCGATTTATTTCAATGCCAGAATTTGAGAAAGCAGAAAACTTTCCCAGTAAAGAAGACGAACTTTTTCAATACGAGCTCAAATCCATAGGTCCATTCAATTTTATCTCCGATGGAACCGCCTCCTCATTAGACCCATTTCTTGATGAGCTAGGGACCATGCTTGGTTTCCTACCTCTTGAGAGTTTGAGCTCCTCTCCTGACCAATCTCAGGAATTTGAGTTAAAGGCACATTGGGCTCTTTATTGCGATAATTTCCTAGAAGGGTTTCACATTCCCTTTGTTCATAGGGGTCTTAATCAGGAGATCGACTATCCCAGTTATAGCACTCGTTTAGGTGAGGGATTTAATTACCAGGTGGCCTATTCAAAGAATCAGGAAACCGTATTTGATTTTCCAAGTGAACATCCTGATTTTGGGAAGGAGATTTCTGCTTATTACTTCTGGCTTTTCCCAAACCTGATGATTAATGCCTACCCGTGGGGGATCTCTCTAAACCATGTGATCCCCATTTCTCCTGAGCTTACCAAGGTTGTTTTCCATAGCTACATTTTGAATAAGGATAAAATGAACCAAGGAGCCGGAAGCAATCTTGACAAGGTAGAAATTGAAGATGAGGAAGTGGTGGAATCGGTACAAAAAGGAATCAGATCACCCCATTACGATAGAGGCCGATTTTCTCCAAAAAGGGAACAAGGGGTTCACCAATTTCATAGCCTTGTAAGTAGGTTTATGAACAGGGCAGAATAAGAGTTTTTCAAAAACAAGGATTAATATGCACACAATACTAGGATCGAGTGGGGTTATCGGAAGGGAAACAGCTAAAGCACTTAAGATTCTTGGTAGGCCCATCAGGCTCGTGAGCAGAAAACCAAAAAAGATCCATCCGGAGGATCAATTGATTTCTGCAGATCTGAAGGATCCCGGGCAAGTGCTTAATGCAGTGAAAGGATCGCAGGTTGTTTACCTCTGCGCTGGTTTTGAATACAAGCTCAAGGTTTGGAAAGAAACCTGGCCCCTGGTTATGGACAACGTCATTGAAGCCTGCAAAAGAGAAAGTTCAAAACTGATCTTCTTTGATAATGTATACTGCTATGGAAAGGTCGAGGGTAAAATGACCGAAGAAAGTCCTTATAAGCCCAGCAGCAAGAAAGGGGAAGTAAGAGCCGAGATCGCAAACAGATTAATGGAAGCCATAAAGAATGGTGAAGTAAAGGGTTGTATTGCCAGGTCTGCTGATTTTTATGGGCCAAACACACCTCTCAGTTTTTTCAATGTGACGGTTATGGAAAATCTCAATAAGGGAAAAACAGCTCAATGGATGATGGATGCCGATCAATCCCATTCGATGACCTATACCCCAGATGCCGGAAAAGCCTTGGCTATTCTGGGGAATTCAGAAAAGGCTTTGGGAGAAATTTGGCATTTACCCACGGCTCCACCACTGACTGGAAGACAATACATCGAATTAGCTACAAAATCTTTTGGAGCTGATCCAAAGGTCATGATCTTAAAAAGATGGTTCCTACTTATCCTTGGAATTTTCATCCCTGCAATAAAGGAGAATATGGAAATGCTATACCAGGTCGATTCTCCCTATCACTTTGATAGCAACAAATTCGAAAAAGCCTTTGAGGTAAGACCCACTTCCTATGAAGAGGGAATAGCCAGGACTGCGGATTTCTACAAGAAAAATGTCAATTAGTCAAAGGACACGGATATCGATTCAAAAGGTCATATACTATGCCGTATTCATGACCTTTTTTGGTTTATTGTATGGCCTGGTTGAAAGAGGATTATTAGGGGACAATAAGCTTTATCCAGCAACTGGAAATCCATATGACTTTGTTCAAAGCATTGTTTCCCTGATATTTTTTGGGCCGGCAATAGGAATGGCTGTGGGGGTTACGGAGGTGTTTATCTTCAACAAGCTTTTAAAGGGAGCATCCTTCGGGAGAACTATCCTGGTCAAGACCATAATCTACACCCTTGGATTAAGCTTAATCATTTTCATATTGACCTTCATTGTAAATTCTGTCAGGTATAAGCTGCCCCCCTGGGAGCACCCTGTAATAAATAGTGTGATCGTCTTCTACAGCACCTTTGCCTTTTGGAGTGTACTGATATATGCGCTGACCATTTTGTCCTTGGGGATATTTATCCTGGAGATCAGGGAAAATATAGGCCATGAAGTCTTTCTAAACATGCTTTTGGGTAAATACCATAAGCCAAGAGTTGAAGAGAGGATCTTCATGTTCCTAGATATGAAATCATCAACCACAATTGCTGAAAAGCTTGGTCATACTGAATATTTCAAGCTACTAAACCGCTACTACGAAATAATGACTCCAGCCATATTGGATAGCCGCGGATCCATCTACCAGTATGTGGGAGATGAGGTGATCGTTACCTGGCCGCTTCGCGAAAAGAAGAAATCAGATCCTATTCGCTGCTATCTGAAAATGAAAGAGATCTTTGAAATAGAACGAGAAGGATTCTCAAAGAATTTTGGAGTGGTTCCTGATTTTAGGGCTGGATTTCATTCTGGAACCACGACTACCGGGGAAATAGGTGTGGTAAAAAAAGATGTGGTCTTTAGTGGTGATGTTCTTAATACTACCTCCAGGATCTTAGGGCAATGTAAAAATTTTGATGTTGATGTTCTGGTTTCTGAAGACGCTTCAAAATATATGAGCTTAGAAAAGAATTTGAGTTGGGAAAAATTAGGGGACATCGGTCTGAGAGGTAAAGAAAAGAAGGTAGGCTTATTGACCATTGGGTCTAATCTTTCGTAAAAAGTGACCAAGCGAAAACAAAGAAAAAATTAATAGTAGATTTCAATTAAAATCAGGCTAGCATGCACGCTGGAGAAAAATTTACCCTCAAAGAAGTTATCTTCTGGACCCGAAGAGAAACTTTTGTTTTCCTCATCATTGGAGCAATCCCTACGATCATTTATGACCTCGTTGGCATCACCTGGATCACAATTCCATGGTTGCCCATAGCCCTTGTGGGTACTGCTGTTGCTTTCCTGGTTGGATTCAAAAACAATGCTACCTATGACCGGCTCTGGGAAGGTAGACAGATCTGGGGTGCCATAGTAAATACAAGCAGGACCTGGGGAATTATGGCTAGAGATTATGTGACCAATTCGCATAACCCGGATCCTGTTCCCAATGAAGAACTGAATAAAATCAGGAAAAGATTGGTTTATCGACACATAGCCTGGCTTACAGCCTTGAGGTTTCAACTGAGATCTTCAAGGGTTTGGGAAAGCATTAATAAACCCCATAACAAAGAATACCGAAGCCTCTTTTATGTTCAGGAACAAGATGGAGAAATGCTTCCCGAGATGGAAGGAATATTGGAAGAAGAAGAGCTGGCTAGTGTAATGAAAACTCAAAATCCAGCCGCTCAGATCCTTTCCAAGCAAAGTGAGGACCTTAGGGACCTAATGCAAAGTAAATTGGTGGATGATTTCCGTCATATGGAAATGGAAAACATACTTAAGGATCTTTTTACTCACCAGGGTAAATGTGAGAGGATCAAAAATTTTCCATATCCAAGGCAATTTGCCACCATCAATCTGTATTTCGTCTGGATCTTTATTTTGCTAGTACCCTTTGGAATGATCCCCGAATTTGTAAAGGCAGGAGAGAATTTTGTTTGGCTTACCATCCCCTTTAGTGCGCTGGTTGCATGGGTATTTCATACCATGGAAAAGATTGGCGAAGCGACGGAAAATCCGTTTATGGGAGGAGCCAATGATGTTCCAATAACTTCCTTATCGAGAACCATCGAGATAGACCTAAGAGAAATGTTGGGTGAAACCGAACTTCCTGAACCAATAAAACCAGAAAAGAATATTTTAATGTAGAGAATCATGGAACCCAGGATATTACTGATAGGAAGACTTCAAAGCACGATAGATGTATTGAGCATTGAACTGAAGCGCATGGGTAGACAGGTAGTAGCTAGTAATAAGATCGAGGAGATTCTCCAAATTCTTGAAAGAAAGGAAGCTGACCTTGTAGTGATGGGTGCTGGGCTCGAAGAATCCGTAAGAAATTCAATGATCATGGAAATGAAAGGCGTGGATGGTCAAATTCCTATTTACCCCTTGGAAAGAGGACCTGAAGCCACCCCTGTAAAATTGCTTCATCTTGCCAACGAAAAAGCGATTATGACCAAGATCCACCTTGCTGCTGGAATTAAACCCATTTCAAAAGAATAAAATGAAAAACCTATATCTGATACTTACAGTCCTTGGATTTGTGGCCCCTAATATTTGGGTGCTAAAGGAAAGCTTTGAAACAGGCAATGTCCTTTTTTGGGTCAAGCCACTGGAAACCATGGTGGGGATGTTCCCAAATGATATCGCAACGGCCTTTGTTGTAGATCTACTTTTTGTGGTCCTGGTCTTCTTTGTTTGGTCCTATAGAGAATCTACTAAACTCCGAATGAACAAGCCCTACCTGGTCTGGGTTCTCTGTATGCTATTTGGCTTGTCGGGTGCCTTGCCTTTATTCCTGTATCAAAGAGAAGTTCAACTAGAGAAATTTTAAAATGGGAGAGAAAGGATCAAAATTTTCCAGCTCTGCTGAAGAAAGAGCTGAAGAGGTTCTTGAAAGAATTAATTCCTTGGAAGGAATCAGCCATAAAAAGATGTTTGGCGGGGTAGGTATCTTTTATGAAAAAGGGATGTTCGCATTGATCAGCCCAAAAGGAGAATTTTTTATCAAGGCCGATGAGGGAATGCAAGAAAAAATGGCCTCACTGGGTTCCGTAAAGCATGTGAAAATGCCTTATTATTCGATACCTAGGCAAGCCAAGCTCTCGAACCAGGAATACCTTGATCTGATCAAAAGATCAATCTCCCTGCTCAAATAAAATCTAAAATTCTATTTCAGAGCCGGGGCCATAAGATCATGATAGAATTGCTGAAAACTTCTTGAGGGTTTTCCGGTAACGATTTCAACATCATCAGTAACAAAATCACCCCAACCTTCACTATACGCCTTTGAATAACCGCGCATTACTTCCGCACCCCATTCACCCCATCCAGCATCAGCAATTGCATTATAAACATCATCGAGACTGATTTTTACATAATTCACCGGTTTTCCTAGCTGGCTACCGATATAATCTGCTATTTCCTGGAATGTGATTGCTGAAGGTCCTGTAGGAGTATAGATCTTCCCTTCATGATCGCCATCAATGAGGATCCTCGCAGCACTATCCGCAATATCTCTAACATCTACCATTCCCAGCTTTCCATCCCCCATTCCATAATACATGTTCCCATTTTCCTTGATGGTATCTACAGACATAAACATGTTCTGCATAAAGTAATGTGGCCTTAGAATGGTATAAGGGAGGCCAGAGGCCATGAGGTCCTGATCGCTTTGATAATGAAGCCGACCATTATTTTGAGGAGCATCTGGAGCGGCTTTGATAGCCGATATTCTTACATAATAAGGGTTTCCATTCTTTTTTGCTGCATTAAGGATATTCCTCCCCTGATCAACTGCCTGGGGTCCAGGAGCTGTAATTGCCAGGACGCCATCGATGTTTTCAGTTGCCTTCTCAAGGGCAGGAGTATCCTCAAAATCCCCTTTTATCAACTCAACACCCATATCACTGAGCCTGGAAGCTTTTTCCAGGTCTCTTACCAGTGCTCTCACGGATATTTCTTCTTCTAATAATTGCGGTATCACCAGGCTTGCAATATTTCCAGTAGCTCCGGTCACCAACACTTTCTTTGCCATAGTTTTAATATTTGTTGTAACATTTTTTGACTGCTCAAATATACAATCAATAATTGAATACTCAACAATTGCTATATTTATAATATGAAACCTCATGTGCTCGCATCGATCAATGTGATAAAGGCGGGTTTATCCCATCAAAAGAAGTTCTCGAAGGCCATGGAGCCTTTTGGACTGTCACATGAGCAATTCAATGTTCTCAAGATTTTGGAAATCGCCCAGGCACCAATGAATCTTAAACAGGTTCAAAAGAAGCTTCTAAATCAGACTGCAAACACTACCAGATTGGTGGAAAAGTTAAGATTAAAAGGATTGGTAGAAAGGGCGATATCGCCCGAAAGCAGACGAGAAGTATTGATCTCTTTAACACCTAAAGGGGAGAAAAAACTGAAGGAAGTGGTTCCGGCCCTCGAAAAGATCGACAAGGAATTGAAGGTGAATTTAAAGGGTAAAGAATCTCTTGAGTTAGCCAGACTCCTCAAGAAATTCATGGGCGAAGAATAGACTTAACTCGGGATCTGAACAACGAACTTTGTTCCCTCGCCCTCATTGGATTCCAATTTCACCGAACCTCCAAGCTTAATCAGGGTTTCATTGACTATGTAAAGTCCAAGGCCATCCCCTTTTGACCTTTCAGTTCCCCTATAAAACATATTGAAGACCTTGCCCTGCTTTTCTTTTGAAATCCCAATCCCGTTATCTTCAACTTCTACATAACAGGAATTACCATTGGCTCTTGAACTAAGAGTGATGAAATTCTTTTCTTTTTCTTCATCCGAATATTTAACCGAATTGGATAATAAATTGGAAAAAATTGTTCTGAGCCTTTCCCTATCACTCTTGATATTCAGGTCCTGAGAAACTTTTAGCTCAATGTCCATTTTTCTGGCTTCCTTGGAAAAAGCCTGATCGTTGATAATCTCCTCAAGCAAAGATTTTATGTTCAAGTCCTCCAACTCCACTTCACCTCTGTAATTTCTTAGGTAAGAATTGATCCCATGAATTGTCTGGTCCAGCTTACTAGTAGATTTCCGTATCATACCCAGATACTTATCAAGGTTTTCCGGCTCTTTTTCAGCCAATTCCACTAGTCCAAGGATACTAGTTAGTGGAGCTCTGAGATTATGGGAGATGCTATATGAAAAATGATCCAGCTCCTCGTTCATTCTTTTTAATTCTCTGGTCCTTTCCTCAACGATTCCTTCCAGGTTCTTGTTCAACTCTTCTTTCTCCCTGGTCTTCCTTCTTAGCTCAGAGTTCAATTGATCCATTTCCTTCACGGCATTCACCTGGTTGCTTTCATAAGAAAAGACAATTATTAAAAGGATAGAAACACTCAAAATGAAGTTTATTCCATGAACCATTCGGAAATATTCCTGTGGAATTAGACTGGGCAATTCAACTGAATCTGGGATTAAAAATCCCAATACTAAGATCAGTCCAAAGGTTATTCCGGACCAGATCTTGCCAGAAAGATCATTGGTTAGCAAATACCCAGTAATGGGAGCAAAAAGCAACCATATAAGTGCAGGAGAATCAATACCTCCGGTAAAGACCACAAGAGCACCGAGGTCAAGAATCACGGAAAAGGCACAAAAATTACCAATAAATACCTGGCTTACCCCTTTCCGCATCATGATAAGCATGATGACTACAAGAAAAGTTGCAAAAGTGGAAAAATATAAGCCCTTGTTAAAGCCTATAGCAACATAAACGAAAGGAAGGATCAAGGTGGCCAAGCCACCGGTAAGGTTTAAGTAAAATGTAAGAAGGACTCTCCTTCTTTCACCTGATTCCTGGTATTGCTCGTCAACAAAATACCTCTCTAGTTTCCTGAGAATTTCTTTTAGCATAGCCTGTAGGCGAGGTAATCGAATGCAAGTTATTAAAGCCAATCACCTCTTTTTGTTGAAAATGGCTGATTTTCCAATGTATTGTTTACCTCAGCCAGATAAAAAATACATCAATAAATATCCATCTCTATAATTTTGAAGATTGATCAAATATGAAATAATTGAAAATGAACCCAATGATCTCTCTCACGGAGGAATATGGATCGCCATTATATGTATATGATGGAGATCACATCCAGGAACAATTCAAGAATTTTAATAATTCCTTTTCTGTCCCTTCCCTGAAAGTATTTTATGCCTGCAAAGCCCTTAGCAGCCTTTCAATCCTTAAACTTTTCCGGTCCATGGGTTCCGGGCTGGATTGTGTTTCAATTGAAGAAGTCAAATTGGGTTTAAGGGCCGGTTTTAAACCTGAGGATATACTTTTTACGCCCAACTGTATTTCAGAAAGTGAATATGCCGAGGCCATTGAAAAAGGTATTAGGATTAACGTAGATAACCTTCCCAGCCTGGAATACCTTGGAATGAATTACCCCGAAGTTCCAATTTGGATTCGAATAAATCCACACCTTATGGCTGGAGGAAACCGAAATATTTCCGTTGGCCATATCGACTCAAAATTCGGGATCTCTATTCATCAGGTTCCACTATTGAAAAGACTAGTGAAAAACCTAGGGATCAAAGTCGAAGGAATACATACGCACACCGGATCAGACATTATTGATCCCGAGGTCTTTATGCGAGCAGCAGAATTGATCTTTTCAGTTGTGGAAGAATTTGATGAGGTGGAATTCATTGATTTCGGAAGTGGGTTTAAGGTAGCTTATAGGGAACAGGATCTTCATACGGATCTACCCTCCTTTGGGCAGAAATTCAGCGAGTTCTTCAACGAGTTTTGTGAGAAACAGCGAAAAAATTACACCCTCTGTTTTGAGCCTGGGAAATATATGGTTAGTGAAGCGGGGTCTTTTTTATGCAAAGCCAACCTAATTAAGCAAACGACTTCCTGTGTGTTTGTAGGTATCGATTCTGGGTTCAACCATTTCCTAAGGCCCATGCTTTATGATGCTTACCACCAGATCGAGAACATCTCAAATCCGGATGGAGAGAAAAAAGTATATAGCGTCGTGGGGTACATCTGTGAAACCGACACATTCGGAATCGATAGAATACTTCCTGAGGTGAAAAAAGGGGACATCCTCAAGTTCAACAATGCCGGGGCCTATTGCTATTCCATGTCCTCCAATTACAATAGCAGGCTTAGGCCACCGGAGGTCCTTCTGTTGGATGAGAAAGCTCACCTGATCAGAAAAAGAGAAGATTTTGAGGACCTTGTAAAGAACCAGATCGAATTGGATATTTGAGAAAAGAACTTCCATGGCTTACGATGAATACCTAGCAGAAAGGATTTCCGGAATCCTTGATAGAAGATCAATTCCCTATGAAGGAAAGAAAATGATGGGAGGTCTTTGCTACATGGTTGATGACAAGATGTGTTTGGGAATCGTCAAGGATAGCCTCATGGCCAGAATTGATCCAGATAAATATTCAGAAGCATTAAGCAAAAAAGGCTGCAAGCAAATGGATTTTACCGGGAGGCCTATGAAAGGCTTTGTATTTGTCGAACCCATTGGCATCGATCTGGAAGAAGACCTTGAATATTGGGTTGACCTTTGCCTCGAATTCAACCCAAAAGCCAAATCCAGCAAGAAAAAGAAATGACACTCCATTCTTTACAGCCTGCGTAAAAACCAGGAATTGAAAAACTCCTTTGATTCGTAAGCAATCTGACCCTTTGATTTTGCAGATCAAGCGTATTTCACATCATGAGTTATCTTGAAACAACGGAGAATGTTTATCGTGAGGCCGCAGAAAATCCTATGGAAGGATTATGCTGTACTACCACCCCAATGTGGAAGCTTCCTGGCCTGGAGATCCCTTTGAAAATGCAGCAGATGAACTATGGTTGTGGTACCACAGTTCATCCATCAGATCTTAATAATGAGCCAAACATTCTTTATGTGGGAGTAGGTGGAGGAATGGAACTGCTTCAGTTTTCATATTTCTCAAGAAAGAAAGGAGGGGTTATTGGAATTGATCCGGTTCCTGAAATGCTGGAAGCATGCCAGCAAAACCTTCAGGAAGCAGAAAAATGGAATGCCTGGTTTGAAAATTCCATGATCGAGCTAAAAAAAGGGAATGCTTTGGACCTTCCTCAAGAAGATTCTTCAGTGGATGTAATGGCCCAAAACTGCCTATTTAACATCTTCAAAAAAGATGATTTGAAAACAGCTCTTAAGGAAAGTTATCGGGTTCTTAAGCCCAGGGGTAGGCTGGTCCTCTCCGACCCTGTGTGTGAGGAAGAAATACCATCTCATCTCCGGGAAGATGACAGATTAAGAGCTCTATGCCTTAGCGGGGCACTTCCCTTACATGAGTACCTTCAAATGATTTCAGAGGTCGGTTTTGGGACCATCGAAGTCAGGGCAAAACGTCCATACAGGATTTTGTCAAACAAGGAATTTGCTATCGCAGACCCAATTTTTATTGAAAGTGTGGAGATAGCGGCAATCAAGGATCCCATTCCAGAAGATGGGCCTTGCATCTTCACAGGTAAAACGGCTATCTATTGGGGTCAAAAGGAGTATTTCGATGATGGAGCAGGACATGTCCTGATGAAGAACCAGCCATTATCCGTTTGCGATAAAACAGCCGGGAATCTAGAAGTGCTAAAGGATCCCAACATAAGGATCACTGAATCCACTTTCTTCTATCAAGGTGATGGTTGTTGCTAATGACTGAAAAGGAAAGAATTTTACTCATCGGAGCAAATGGAACCTTAGGGAGCTATCTGCATAAAAGGTTTTCAGAAAACTATCTGGTGATCCCGTCATCCAGGTCGGATACAGAAAATCCTATTGATATCGAATCTGAAAATTCGATAATTGCTCTGTTCCAAAAACTTGGACCCATTGATCATGTCATATCAGTTGCCGGAGAAGCAAGATGGGATCATTTAGCGAAGCTTTCTCAAGAAGACTTTTACGTGGGAATCCGAAGTAAAATGATGGGTCAAATCAACCTGGTCAGAAATGCTTCAAAGGTGCTCAAACGAGGGGGGAGTATAAACCTGACCTCTGGTATACTAGCCTTTAAACCCGTCCAAGGAAGTAGCATAGCATCCATGATCAATGGCGGTTTGCATTCCTTTGTCAACGCCGCGGCCAGTGAAATGGAAAATGAAATTCGATTGAATGTTGTTTGCCCTGGACTTGTTGAGGATTCTGCCGAAAAGTACGCGGAATTTTTTCCTGGACATCAACCCATAAGCATGGAAGCCCTGTTTGAAGCTTATCAAGAAGTAATCTCAAGTGGAAAATCAGGGGAGCTAATAAAGATCTTTTAGGAATTTCATTTTTGAACTGAATTTTAGATACCTTAGTCACCTTACTTATTCATTGAACATTCCATACTCAGCCCGTCTGGGGAAGGTCTCTCAATGAACAAACTTTAGTGTATGAATATTTTTGTTGCCAAATTATCCTATCAAACAGACGATGAAGGATTAAAGAAGCATTTTGAAGCCATTGGTGAGGTCAGCTCATCAAAGATTATTTTCGATAAATTCCAAGGTCGGTCCAAAGGATTTGGTTTTGTAGAGATGCCTAATGATGATGAAGCTCTTAAAGCTATTGAGCAGCTTGATCAAAGTGAGCTTGACGGTAGAAATATCGTTGTCAAAAAGGCTAATCCAAGAGAGGACTAATTCACAGGGCTTTTAGCCCTTTCCTAGAAATTTATTCCCAACCCAAGTCTGGCACCAGCCCAAACCTGCATGAACACATCAGGTTCGTGCTGTTCCCATAGAATATACCCCTGATGATTCAGAGGGCGGAAATCCGTATTGCCCTGTGGATTATTGATCTGATGAACCAAATACTCATCATCCCTAGAGGCATAAAAGTTTGCAGTAGGACCCGCAAAGAATGTCACACTTTTGAATAACTCTATCTGTAACAAAAAGGATAGAGTCCCTAAATGATGATCGGATTCATTTTCATTGAAATAAAGGCTATACCATAGCTCAGATTGAAAATTGATCGGAAGCTTTCGAAGAATCTGGGTGCCTAATCCTCCACTGACCTTAAACAAATCATCCTTATTTTCCCGGACAGAATATCCCCCACCGAATAAGGTGTAGAAAGATCTTAATCCACTTTTGAAGATCAGCTGAGCAGAATTGGTCTCATCAGCAGAGGCTTGAATACTTCGATAGCCTCCTCTGAAAACATTTACCAGACCAAAAAATCCTCCATGAACCGTGTCGGCAATGTTTACTACTCCCAATTGAAATCCACTGTTCTTCCTTGAATAGTTCACTACTCCGGCCTGAAAACCGTAAAGGCCTTCGGTTCTGTTTAATGCCGAGATCTGAGCCCCATAAATATTTTGGGCGGAGTTGACCAACCCACTTGCCTGCATACCGAAAACGCTGGTATCTGAATAATTAACCAGCCCTGAAGCCTGAAGTCCGTAAGTTTCATCTTCAACATAATTGAAAAGACCAGCAGCCTGGAACCCATACATCTTTCCCCAAACCATATTTACGAGGCCCGCCTGCATTCCCCTTGCAAATTGCCTGCTTTCATTATAGAAACCTGTGTATTGCAATCCGGTAGTTCCGAGTAAACTTTGGTTATAGAAATATGAGAATTGGGCTCCTCTTACTTGTCCACCAGTACTGTTCCCTATTATCCCAATCTGAAGCCCCGATACATGAAAACGATTAACATTAATGGCTCCCATTTCAAGCCCATTAACACCAGCACTATACCCAGTGAGGAGATTGAAAGAAAAGTTGTTCTTATACACTCCACACATTTCTCCATTATTACCTGTCCCGGCTACAATACTACCCTGAACGTCCTGTTCTCGGATGAATTCCGAGGATTGGGCATTTTTTACCAGATGATCCGGAATCAAATGTTTTGCTGGAAAATAATCAGTGATCTCCGGAACACGTACACTATCTCCCTCTGAATAAACCGGAGAGATCTCGTTTTCATCAACTTCATTTTCAAGATTGTTGGTATCCGGTTGAAGGGTCACGAAAAAGGACCTTTGGTATTTGGGGTTGAAATGAACCGTCTTCTCTTCATAACCTGGCGACTCGATCCTAAGCTTTAAGGGATACTCAGGAACCGGTAAAAAGAAACCGAAATTCCCGTCCTCGTCGGTTCCACCGGTATAATTCAAATTCGGTTCTTTTATGGAGGAAGCACTCATACCCCCAGATCCCTGAAGAACGATCTTACCGGAAACAGTTGAAGAACTTGATTTCTCCTTCAATTTTGAGTCTGTCCTGAATCTGACGATAGACCCAGACAAATTCCACTTTAAACCGGCTTGCTTACTTAAGTCTTCCAGTATCTTTTTTACAGAAACAGAATCATAGTCACCTGATAGCTTTAACCCAGGTTCAATGCTGGCCGGATTATAAGCGTAATCAAAGCCGACAATTTCACTTAGCTCGCCTAAAACCGAACCAAAATCTTTATCCGTAAAAGAATAACTGATCGGGTCCTCCAGGGAGCTGGACTGTACCTGAAATTGAAAAAGAACCAGGATCAGAAAAACAATAATCCTCCTAACAGCCTCCATTGCTCAATTCAAATTCTTTTCCATTCCTATTCACTCCAAATCCGTAGATCTCCGAAAGCTGTTTTAATACCTCCTTGACTTCGAGTCCACTGAATTTTCCTGAAAAACGGCATTTCAAAAGATTTGGGTCTTGTACCGAGATCTTAACCCCATAGATCTCTCCAAGGTCTCTGAAAACCTTTTCAAGCGATTCATCTTTGAATTTTATCTTCTTGCTTTTCCAGGCAATGATATTGGTATTGCCAACCTGGATCTTTCTGACCTGTCCAGGTCGAACCTCAGCACTTTCGTTTACTGTAACTTCTATTCCCTTTAAGGGGTCCTCATCGGGGAAGACCAGAACCTTTCCTGATTGTACATAGACCAAGGTGGTTTCCTTAACGGAATCAGTTTTTACGAGGAATGAAGTTCCAAGTACTTTGATGTTCCCATAATCGGTCTCTACCCGGAAAGGTCTTTGTTCATCACGCTGAATATCAAAAAATGCAGTTCCCTCCAGTTTGACATTCCTTTTATCGGAAGCAAATTCTTCGGGATATGAGATCTTTGCTCCAGGTCTGAGGGTTACCACACTTGCGTCCTCCAGTTTCAACTCCTGCTGTGTTTCAGATCTCAGGCTTTGGAAATTTTGAGAGCTGCTTCCATCGAGGTACCTAAAGAGGAAATAGGAAGAAACCAGGAATAAGGAAACGACAGCGGCTATCCTGAGAAAAGGGGTTTGATTTCTGATATCCTGAGCTTCAGAAATTCGGTTTGAAACTCTTTGCCATGCCTTATCCCTGTCCACCTGAATAGGTTCATCGATCAGATCCCAGGCAGATTTAAAGGCATTGAATTCTTCGCGGTTGGCTGGATTTTCTTTGATCCAATCTTCTACAGCTGCTCTCTCCTCGGATGTGGCATTCCCGGAAAGGTATTTCGCCAAAAATTCTTCTATGTTCTCCCAGTTCACCATAACAATAGAATTAGTCCCCAGAAATGGATGAGAAATTCCTTGAGCTCAGATCGAAAGATCTTTAGGCCCTTTCCCATTTGATTTTCAACAGTTTTCACTGAGATGCCCAATTCTTCCGCGATCTCATTGTACTTAAGCCCATCCTCACGGCTCATCCTAAAGATCTTTGCACATTGCTCAGGTAACTGAGCATAGGCAAGCTTGATCTTATCTTGTAGATCAAAGGCAGGGATTGCTTCAGCAGCCCTGGGAGCCTCCATGAAGATCTCTTTCCCTACTTTCTCTTTCACCTTCTCGTGCTCCATGATGTTGTAAAATCTGTTTCTGATAGCCCTGATGAAATATGCTTTTGGAGATTCCATTGAGCTAATACTCTCTCTTTTCTCCCAAAGCCTGCAGAAGAGGTCCTGTACGAGTTCCTCTGCCTGATCAAGGTCTTTGCAAAGCCTATAAGCATAATTGCACAGGCCTTCGTAATAGGAATTAAAAAGTTGTTCAAAGGCATAAGAATCACCCTCCTTTATTTTGGTTAATATGTTTGGCGTTGTCGTGATGATCCTTAGCTAAAAAGTTACCTTATAACCCAACATGGGCACGATCTGAAGTTGTGAATTCTTCTTGATCTTCTGTTCCCAGTTGGAATAATAATAAGAAACTGTTGTTTCTCTATTGGTTACATTCTGGATATCCAACAAAACCTCATGTGTTGATTTCTTTTTATTGGTCTTCAGCTTTACCTGAAGGTCAAATCTTCCCAATGGATCATGCCTTTGAGAATAGGCAAGATCCTCCTGATAAACCGCATTGCCCAATTGCTGAGAAGCATCAAGATCAATGGGTACATAGTACTGTCCTCCGGAAAAAACTGCCTTGCCGCTAATGGTCAAAGACTTCTGCTTTCCGTTTCGACTTAAGTCAAATTCTTTCCCTGCCAATAGATTGGAGACCATGTTGGTATTGAATCGTGTAGACCTCCAGATCCCATCATTAGCTTTGTACCTGGACTCAAAAAGAGAGGCTGTAGCCAGAAAGAAATACCTTTTGGTAAAGAATTTTTCCAGAGTGAATTCTATTCCATAATTCTCTCCCTCTCCTCCATTGACCAATTTGCGATCAGTGAAACCTTCGCTAGAATTTAAAAGTGCGTAGGTTGAGTTTGGATCATCCTCGACTATGGTGTTGAACAACCTCTGATAATAGATCTCTGACTTGAATCGAAGACTTGGGTTAAGATAGATCTCATAGCCAGCGACACTGTGGAATGAGCGACTAAGTCCAAGATCTAAATTGGGTTGATAGAGATTTCCATTTTCATCCGGGACTTCAACAAGGTAGATCGATGCATTTTCATGCCTGCTATGTAGTCCAAATCCAAAGCTTAGGTTATGATTAGGTCTTAGTTTCCATCGAGCCCCGAATCTTGGGTCTATAGCCTGACTGCCGTTCAATCCAAAGTAGGTGTAATGCAGACCTGTGCTAAAGCTCCATTTTTCTGAAGGATTAAAAGCCCATTGAGCGAAACCTCTTAAGGAAGAGGTTGAGCCCTTGCTGTCCATATAGCGTTTTTCGGAATTGCTTTCAAAGTCCCACCCTAATACATCCTGGGCATAAAGTAGCTGGTCGGCAAATACTCCGGTCTGAAAACTATGCTGAGAATTTAATTTCTTATTGTAAATGGATTGGAATCTAACGGCCCCATTATCAATTGATCCGTCATAGGTCTTGGCGAAATCCACCAGGTTGCTGGTCAGCTCATTTGCCGTGGTTGCATTTCTAATACCTGAAAAAGCCAGACTTGTCTTTATAGAACTGTTGGGGTCAAAAAAGTAAAAATGGTTGATCCCAACAATCCCCGAATAGTATTGGGTCTTTCCTTTGTAAATGGTGAGTTCAGGGTCATCAGTAGATTTTTCATCAACATTTATATGACCCTCACCCAATAAACCAAAGGCCGATATATATCCAGCCTTTTTGAGAGGCACAAAGACCTTAAATGCTGCATCCTGGTAATTCGGTGTTCCACCATCAGCCAAGATGATCCCCACCTGGTTCATTAATCCTAGGGTGGAATACCTGTAATGAGCCAGATAAGAAGCCTTTTTTCCTTTCTTAAAGGGACCTTCCGCCGAAAGTCGAACCCCAAGGGTATTGAGGTCTACAGAATACTCTCTTTTTTCATCATTTCCCTTCCTGAATTTGATATCAAAAACTCCTGAGCTGGCATTTCCGAATTCAGCGGGAAAGGCAGAAGTATAAAAATCTGAATTCGCTAAAACAGAATTTGCGATCATACTGATGGGCCCACCACTTGCTCCGTCCCCTCCAAAATGATTGGGATTTGGAGCTTCAACACCTTCAATTCTCCAGAGTATCCCCCTGGGCGAATTACCCCTTACTATAATATCGTTGTTTCCATGAGGGTCGGAACTCACCCCAGAAAAAACAGAAGCCATACGCGCGGGATCTTCAAATGAACCCGGATACTTTTGGGTTTCCTCGACCGAAAAGGATCTTGAGCTCAATAAGGCAAAGTTGTTTTGTGCAGAACCGGCATTCTGTTTGGAATTCACCACCACTTCATCCAGATTAGTGACGCTTTCGCCAAGGAATACGTCGATTTCAGGGCTTCTACCTGTACTCACCTGGACATCCTGAATTATCGCTTCCTGGTAACCCACCATTTGCGATTTCAAGGTATAATGCCCCGGCTTCACTCTGGAAATAGCAAATTCACCATCGACGTTTGTTAGCCCATAGTAAGTTGAATCGGGGCTCTCAAGTAAAACTACAACTCCTGGCAAAGGATATTGGGAAGCCTGATCTCGTACTACTCCTTTTACATTTTGCGATAGCTCTTGAGCCATTACTGCGCCCAAAGCCAAAAAGAAGAGTAGAATTGAAATAAGATGCCGGAATGTTCCTGTCATTCTTTTGTTGTTTGAATAAGAGACAGGGCAAATGGGAAATACCCCTATTCATTTTGAAAAAATTTTCAAATTAGTTCTATGATCGAGTTAAGGCCATTGGTCAAGGAGGATTGGATAGAGGTCAAAAGGATATACGAGGAAGGGATCGCAAGTGGACTTGCAACCTTTGAAACCTCTGCTCCATCCTGGGAAGATTGGGACAAAAGCCATCTAAAAGATTGTAGGTTTATAGCCTATGACAATTCTGGAACCTTGGGCTGGGCAGCCCTTTCTCCGGTTTCAGACAGATGTGTCTATGGAGGTGTTGCCGAAGTCAGTGTATATGTTTCTTCTATCAGCCAGGGAAGAGGAGTTGGTATGGCCCTTATGAACTCCTTGATTTACAGCTCGGAAAAGAAAGGTTACTGGACACTTCAATCCGGAATTTTTTCAGATAATATCCCAAGTATTCGACTTCATGAGAAAGCAGGATTCCGTAAGATCGGAATCAGGGAAAGAATTGGTCAATACAAGGGGGTTTGGAAGGATAATGTATTAATGGAAAGAAGAAGTAAAACTATCGGTGTAGATGAGGGCTGAAGATCAACTCCAGGATTTTAAAGACAATTCGGTACTCAGGATCGAAGAAAGCATTGAAAGGATATCAAAATGTGCTGAGCTTTTAACCGAGCAGGAAATTTGGGAAAGGCCCAATGGTTCTTCGAATAGCATAGGAAATCTGATCCTTCACCTAAATGGAAACATTACCCAATACATCCTTTCCTCATTGGGAGGGAGAGGGGATAACAGGGAGAGGGATCAGGAATTTAGAACGGATGTGAATCCAAAATCAGATACAATCCTGGACGGACTTCGATCTACGATTTCAGATTCGATCGAGATCATTAGAGATTTGTCGGAAGAGGAATTCGTGAAAATCAGATCTGTTCAGGGATTTGAACTAAGCGGACAGGGAATTATCATCCATGTGGTAGAACACCTATCTTATCACACCGGCCAAATAGCATTTTGGACCAAGGCCCTGAAGAACAAAGACCTTGGGTTTTACGCGGGTATGGACCTCAACAAGAAAAACGAAAGTTGATCTACCAGCCTTTTACCTTCAGGAACTTATAGATATCGTCCTTACCCATGGCCCTTGCATAGGATGAGGGCTTATACTTCCCTGGGGCAAAGCAAGCTGCGTCTGCACCTTCAGTAGTGAATTCAATTATCGTTGGTGGACGACCCATTTTGCTACCTTGGGCATACCAACGGACCATTTCAATATTTCCATTATCGATAGCAAAATAGATGGCATTCTTGTTTCTAACAGGTGCCAGGCACTTACGGGGACCTAAGTACGACTTGCCTTCAGCACCGGGGGTATATCCTGCGCCCTGGCTTCTTAAGTATTTAACAAGGTCGAATTTGTCATAGAGCGTAGCAATCATGATCGGAGTCATCTTGTCGAGCTCCCGGCCTGTGGCTTTATCTACTTCCTTGGTTTCCATGGAAATGTCAGCTCCTTTTGATACCATATATTTCATCAGGTCAACATCACCGGACTTCAACGACATGATCAGTGGGGGTCCATAAACAGGATCCTCCTTGCTCATATCTGCTCCATTGTCAACAAGGGCACGAACCATATTCACCTTTACTCCTATCTCTCCATTCATACTCTGGTGCAAGGCTGTTTGTCCTCTTGCATTGGCTCCGTTGATATCAACCCCAGCACTTACCAATGAAGCTATCATTTTGGTCTCTGAAACATTTCTATCAGCCGGAATATTGGTCAACCAATCAGGGGCCATATAGCCTAATCCCTCTAAGGATCCCACTTCATCTTTAAGGAGTTTGCTTCTTTCTTCGGGACCCATCCCGAAGGTAATGAAGGTATGAATGAAGGTTCCTTGCCCATAATCATTCCTTGGTCTGTTGGTGGCTCCTTTTGCGATCAACATATCAACGCAAGGAGCGCAGTTGGTCTGTCTAACTGTTACATCAAGAGCTTTCGCGTCAACAAGGGAGGGCTTCATCGTAGTAAGCATCCTTTCCCATTGGGCTATATTCCCCTTGCTTGCACCCATGCCCTTAGCTTTTTCTGCCTCGATTTTGGCTCTAATCTCAGCTCCCGGATCATATATGATCTTTCCAACTTTATTGGGATCAGCACCTGCACCCAAGAGAATAGTAATTACATCCGTAGAGTAATGACTGCAAGCCGGGATCAGTGGCGGGGTGGTACCTTCATTTGGATCGGCACCGTGTTCGATCAAATATTTGGTGATCTCGGGCCAGAAAAAAGCATGATTCAAAGCCATATTACCATCGGCATCGGCTGCTTTGATATTGGCTCCATTGGTGACCGCGGTCTTAACCCCCTCCAGGTCTCCTTTTTTGGAGGCCTCAATTAATGCTTCTTCGGCTCCGGTGAGCGCAAAAGAACTAGTGATAAAACCGAAAATGATTGCGAAAGCGTAAATGAACTTCATTATATATCTTTTATAAAAGGCAGAATTGTAGGTTGAACTATCCCTTTTCTTGCTCCAAAATTTGGAAATTTAGCCCTATTGGAAATCAGAATCAAAAAAAACAATGATTTTAACTACCACACCCACAATTCAGGGAAAAAACATAAAGGAATATAAGGGCCTTGTTACAGGTGAAACCATAATTGGTGCCAATCTTTTCAAAGACATCTTTGCCTCCATTACAGATATAGTGGGCGGGCGTTCCGGTGCTTACGAAGGGGTTCTCAAAGAAGCAAAAGATACAGCCTTGATGGAATTATCACAAAGGGCCCAGCAAATGGGAGCCAATGCGGTTATTGGGATTGACCTCGATTATGAAACTTTGGGGAAGGCATCAGGAATGCTAATGGTTGCTGCCAGTGGAACAGCTGTTGTGGTTGAAGGATGACCTGTAAGCATTGTTATGATGCAAATGATCTTTTCGACTTAAAAACAGCTCGAAAAGAAAAAAGGAAGTACTCCAAAAAGGGGCCAAGCGGTGTTACCAAAAAACTAGTCGAATTCCTTTCTGATATACCTAGAAAGGACAAAAATCTACTGGATATTGGAGGGGGCATTGGAATTCTTCAACTAGATCATCTTTCAAGGGGAGGATCGAAAACCACCGATGTAGATGCTTCAGTGGCCTACTTAGAAGTTGCAAAGGAATTAGCCATTGAGAAAGGGTTTTCCGAGAAGACCAGCTACCGTCAGGGAGATTTTGTTGATGACGTAGAAAATTTGGGAACATTCAGCATTGTGACCTTGGACAAGGTTGTTTGCTGCTACCCTGATTTCAGGGCTTTATTAAAGAAATCAATGGATCATACCAATGAGTTTTTGGCACTTAGTTTTCCCATGGGTGGGCCGATAGCAAAATTTGTTTCCTGGCTGGGGGCAAGTTGGATGAGAATAAAAGGAAGTTCTTTTAGACCCTATATACATTCACGGTCCGAAATAGAAGGGATGATCAATCAAAATGGTTTCAAGTTAGAGAAAGCCACTAGGCACTTTCCGTGGAGGGTTCAGGTTTACAAGAGGCTGAGCTAAAAAAGAAACCCGAATCGAAAGCTAGGGATCCAGGATTCTCCATAGGCAAGATCAAGGTCAAAGGTCATAGCTTCAAAGGGCCTGATCCATAATCCAAAGCCATAACCCTGGTGCCATTTTTCCGAGTTTTCTCCCTCAACCCAAACTCTCCCGATATCATAAAAACCAAGGAAACCAACCTTTGCGGGAAACAAATAGGTTTTGAATCCAAAAAGAGTGAAGCGGAAATCGGTATTGTTATAAAAGCTTTCCTCCCCGTAAAACCTGGTCCTTCTATACCCCCTCAAATTCGCTTCTTTCCCGGTGCCTCCCAAGGTGGCTGCCTGGTAAAATTCAATGTCTCCGTCTGTGATCACACCTCCTGTCCTATTTGAGAGAACAATTGTCCTGGGTGAACGAAAATTAAGATAAAAGGAAAACTCTCCCGCCAATCTGGAGTAGTAGAATGCCTGGTCATCAATAGGTTGCATGGATTTTCCAGAAAGCGTAAACCTGATACCGCTTGTTGGAAAGAGCTCTGAATCCCTATTATCGACCTCGATGGCAAGATCCGCTCCTGCAAATTGCTTCTGGTTAAATATTGCTGTGTTTCCTAAGGAATCAGTCAGATCTCGTATAAAACGATCCTCCTCGTTCCTAACTTCAATACTTTCATAAAGGCCGCCTGCCCTAATGGATACAAAATCCCCCAATCTTTTTTGGACCTGGGCTCCTCCAATGAAGTTGTCAAATCTTACATAATAATACCTGATGGAATTCGATCTGTCATAGACAGATTCATTTCCAAAGCCAAAATAGTTTCGGGTATAATTTGGTCCCTCAAGATTGGCATTTACAACCAGGTCAAGTGATTTAAAAAAATGGTTGAAAGTTCCATTATACCGGATATCAAATGCTCCCGTCCTAAATGCTAGTAAACCCCTGATCAAATGGCGATTTTTAAAGGGATCCTTTCTAAAACCATTTGTGTTTACCAATGCTCCTCCACCTATATAAATCCCATCATCGACGTTGAAAGCCGCAAAGGCCAAGGGCAAAGCCAGATCATATTTAAAAGCATTCCTATCGTATTCATTTACGTCGGGCTTGTTGGAGCTATGATTCCTTAGATCTTTTCTGCCATCAACCTTGATCCCATTCTTGGAATCATAAAGCAATGTTCTTTTGGAAAGGCCTATGACATTGGCCTTGTTTTCAAATTCATCCTCTCCTTCGCCTCCTATAATTCTGATCTTGTGCCCCTTTTTTGCTTCTCCCTTAAATTCAAACCTGTCCTTTCCTTCCAGGCCAAAAAGCCTGATCTCCTTTGTTTCCTTATGCACGAATTCCCTATCAAATATCTTCTGTTTTACATTCCCTTTCTTAGAGACCTTAAAAACCTTCACATCCGTATTTCCATTTGGCAGTCTCTCAATCTGAAACAATTCACGTTTTGAAGAGCCAACAACATCTACCTCCTTTGCCAGAAATTCATAGTGTTTAAGAGCATACTCCTTCCATTTGGCTTTTCTGGCTTTAAGCTTGTTGCTCACCTCTTCTCCAGAGTGTTTATAGACCTCATTTGGCCATTTTTTCACCTCCTGTTCAATGAAATCATCTGGGAATCTTGACTGAAGGTCTTCTGCTATTTTTTCCCAGCTATCCCTTTCCAAACCATTAAGAAAAGATCGATCGAACCATCTGGCATTGAACATGAATCCGGGAACATTCTTCAATTCATAATCGAAGCCCTGGAACTTAGGCATAGCCCACTTTCTTGAAGCGAGCCTTGGTAGCACGCCTTGATTGACAAAGAAGGCCTGATCCCTATCTCTTGGGATCGGCCGGTACATCTTACCATATTCACTTTTAAAACTGGCCCATCGCCATTGGTCATCATGCCTGTCCCAGTCGCCGATCCAGAGATCAAATAATCGGTTCCTGAGGACAAATTCCTGATCGACGAAATTGTCATTATCCCCCCAAATCCCTTTGAGGACCTTTGTTGTATTTATGATCTTTTTTGAATCACCAAACATGCCTGTCCCTTTCCAGTTACCTGCCGGCCTTTCTTCATAAAGAGCCAGCAGTCCTGAAAAATCATCCTGATACTTTCCAAAAAGAGGATCTTGTGGAATCAGGACGGGTTGGGGGTTGGTATGATAAATACCCGCTTTTTCAGCTAAACCTGGAACAACAAAAGCCCCATAGGGATGAGCTGCAGAGATCTGATCTTGGACTACATCTTCTGCGATCGAGCCTCGCAAAACTCTTGGGATTGCCTTTGCAGGATCTTTATTAATGGACCTCAACACATATTGCCTACCATCTTCGGCTTGAAGCCTTAAGGATTTTGTTTGCATTCCACCTCCTCTTTGGACGATTTTCAATCCTCCCTTTTCTTTCGCTATATCGAAAACCTTAAAATCAAGAGGCTCAGCCCAAACCTCCCTGTAATTGGCACCCAGGAGCCATTTTTTAAAATCCCCCGTAAGATACTGATTGGAAGCAGGCCTTTTTAAAGTCAGGGGCAAAGGATCTCTTTTCTTGTCAGAATAGTCCTGGGCAGGAGGTTTTGAATACAGCTCTTTTGAAAAAACCCGGACCAATTTATCTGATTCATCAAGCGAATGAATCTCAAGGTTAACCAAGCCGTCTTCTGAAACTTCCATCAAAGACAGTCCCAATTCAGATAGGGTGAAGTCCCCATCTTCGGCCTTTTTTACATAGGTTTTTTTGGACCCGGATCCACTTACCAAAAAATGTGTTTCGTTTTCCTTAAGATATTGAAGGGAATGGTCATGCCCTGAGACATAGGTGGTATTTGGAAATTGCATAATAAGCTCCTCCAGAGACTTTCGCACAACCCTATATGCTGGGTGAGAAAGGTCCTGGATCGAACCAACGTACTTTCTGAAAAAAGGATAAATGGAGCCTATTATTGGAAGGGGGATGTAAAGGCTTTTGTTAAGATCAGTAAAAGGAAAAATATGATGCTTAAGATTAGATCTTCCTCCATGCTCCCCAAGACTCTTTAAAGGATGATGACCGCAAATGATGACCTTACGATCTCTATGTTCCTTAAGCAGACCTTCCAGCCTGGCATAGAGATCTATTCCGGTCTTTATCTCACAATCCGAATCCTCATTCGGGCGATAGTTTCTGTGCAACAACCATTGAGTGTCAATAAGGATAAGAACCAGATCGTTTTTTAATAACATAACCTCTGGTCCAAGGCATGCGTCTGCTGGTGACATTCGAACCTTCCCAGCTTGTATGGAATCCAAGAACCTTCCTTGTCTTAGTATCTGCTGGTAGCCCTTCTTCCTACCCCTTTTCCAATCATGATTTCCTGGCAGAAAGATCAATTCAGCGTTTTTTTCAATAAATGGATCAACCTGATGCATCAATATTTTTTCAGCTTCTGCTCTTGATTTCGCACCATATTCAGGAAGGCCTTTTGGATAAATATTGTCTCCCAGGAAGATCACGTAGTTATCAGATCCATCCTCCATCAATGCTGATGCCTGGTCCAGAAGAGATTTGGACCTGGGGTTTATTTCTCCTGCATCTCCAATAAAGATGAGCCTAGGTCCAGGATCCGCTTTAACTCCTAAAGAGACTAATCCTGCCAAGAGGATCGAAAGGATAAATTGAAGTTCCCTTCTGCAAGAAAAAGAACTATGGGATTTCATATTGAAACTTTAAAATATTTCCAGCCCCTTCTCTTCCTTCATTGCTGATGAACATGGTGCCATCCTTTGAAAAGCAAATTCCCTCCGGTTGCTTGAAGATCTTTCGAGGAAGCTTAGCGAAGCTCAAAATTGAGCCCTGAAGGTTCATTACGATCAAAAATTTTCCCTCAGAAGAGATCAAATAGCTAAGTTTTTCAACCGGATGAAAAGCTATTCCAGAAATTCCTATGGATCCATCCCATTTCTTTTCACCCTGTTTTTCAAAAAACTTATTGATCTTTTTTGAGCTTAGCCAATATTTTGGGTCTTTTTCCAACATTTCCCTTCCCGGGTCAAAAGCATATATTCCTTTTCCTTTCTTTTCATTGTTTCCAATGTATCCCTTTCCCTTGGTAGCAAGTGTTAGGCTTCCCCTTTCAAAACCCATTCCTTCCATATCATTCTTATGGCTCATTGGTGTCTCGATTGATTTGGCCTCAATGCCAGATTCAAGCTTTTCAACCTTCGTCAGGTTCCCATTGCTTTCCAAAACAAAATAGGAATTTCCTACTTTTTCAACGCCTTCATAGTCCCCAGGCTTTCCAAATTTTATCCTCTCAACAACCTCCTTTTTGAGGGGATCGTAAATAAAAATAACACCGTCTTCATCCTGGACGCAAGCAATATTTTTGTCTCCATCCATGGACAATCCGGAAATCTCGGTTAGCTCCCAGCCCATAATAAATTTAGTCGATGGTTCATCCAAACTGTAGGGGATCTTCTTTCCAAGTACCTTCATTTCTTTAGGGGAACCAAGGCAGGAGACAAAAAGAAACAGCTGAATGAAAAGCATCAAATTCATAAGAGGGAAAACAGCAATAGAAAACGCCAATTGCAATTGAATGGGATTTTAGTTCGTTTCTCTAACTTTAGTAAAAATAATTAAGCTCCGTTAGCATCCAATACGCTGCTCAATAAATGGATTCAAAGAAACTAGATTCTGCTCTTCTTGAAGAGATCTCAAGTTACTCTCAAGAATACCACAAGGCTAATGTGCCGGATACCTATGTCTATCATTCTCTTGAACACACTGAACGAGTGGTAGAAGCAGCTAAGGAGATCATGAAGCACTGTGAATACTCCCAAGATGAGCAAAATGAAATTATTGCCGCGGCTTGGTTTCATGATTTGGGTTATGCCAAGGGGCCCGAAAACCATGAGGAAGAAAGTTGTCGGATCATGGAAGAGTTTTTAAGCCTCAGGAGCATCGATTCTGAATCAATTAAAAGGATAAGAGGATGTATCCTGGCCACAAAAATGGGTTCAGATCCGAAAACGGAATTGGAAAAGGTCCTGGTAGATGCCGATCTTTTTCATTTGGCTACTGACGCCTACCTAAGTCAATCTCAAAACGTCAAAAAGGAATACCAGACTGTTTTTAATAGGAAGCTCAAAAAGAAGGAGTGGATGAAAATGGGAATTGAATTCCTTTCAAAACATAAGTACCAAACTGATTATGGGAAGGATGTATTGGAAAAAGGAAAATTGAAAAATCTGGAAGACACCAAAAAAGCTTTAAGGGAAATGGAAGATGAAAAAAAAGCTCCCAAAAAGGAGGAAAAAGTTAACCCCAAGATCAAACCCGATAGGGGCCGAGAAACCATGTTCCGAATTACCTCAAGGAATCATCTTGAGTTATCAAACATGGCGGATAATAAAGCCAATATTATGATCTCGGTAAATGCTATTATGCTTTCCCTGATCGTGTCAATGTTAATTAGAAAACTTGAAGGAGACCCCTACCTGATCATACCAACTCTGATCCTGGTGGCTGTGTGCCTTACCACCATAATTTTTGCAATCCGAGCAACGAGACCAAACATCTCTTCAGGCAAGTTTACCAGGGAAGACATCAGAGCAAAAAGGACCAACCTACTATTCTTTGGAAATTTTCATCGAGTCAGCCTTGATGATTTCGATTGGGGAATGCAGGAAATGATCAAGGACAGTGATTATCTATATTCCAGTATGATCAAGGACATTTATTACCTGGGAGTGATCCTTGGGAAAAAGTACCGGAACCTCAGAATCGCCTACACCATATTCATGTATGGCTTTGCAATAGCCATTATGAGTTATATAGTAGCTTTTGTGATATACGGCACCTCTTAAGCTGGTATTAGATCTTCGCTAAGCTTTTTGAATTTCAAAAGTGACCTTTTTGAAACAGAACCAAGAAGATTCTTAAGGATGAAGCCAAGGGCCCCATTTACTTTTGGATGGGCTTCGTAAACCAACCTACAGGATTTAGAATCGATCGGTTCTAGAACGAAGATCTCGGTTGACTCCGGTGCCAATAATCCGGTCTTTTCAAATTTCTCCACGTAAAGGATCTTGTCATTTTCGAAATCTGCTTCAACGACTTCTACCAACGCCCTTCCCTGGGGTATCACACAATAATGCTGGGTTCCTATTCGCTCAGGTAATTCATATTCCCCAGCAGATTTCGCTTTCCAGTCTCCTCTCAAATTAAGGTCTATCAGCTTCTGATGTACATCCATCATAGGTCGATCAATCTCTATCTCCACCTTAATGGGATTTTCAACCTTCTCAATATTTGACCTTCTTGCAGGAGGTTCGGGAATTTGCCCCACTAATTTCTCAAGGGGGAAAAAACAATACTGAATTTCATCCAGCTCATCATAACTGGCAGCACCTTCCTGTTTCTTCTCCGAAAAACACTCAGTTGGAATTTTACCCAACGATGAATTTTCAGTCCCGCTTAACAACACATACTCCTTATGATCAATAGGGTTCTTTGTTAATCTATGGACCACCGTAACATCAATTCCCATCAACTGCTTCTTGCCCCCAATCTCGCGTAGCAATCCCTCCCCTAAATGAATGATGAATTTGAGTCCAAGGCTATTGGCTGTAGAACATGCTCCGCAATGACAAATCCTATCTCGCTCGTAAACCTTTAAATGCTGATGAAAGGCAAGAAACATTTTTTCGATCTGCTTCATCAGAGCATCAATATCGTTACCAGGTTCTTTTTTATAAAGAAAAAGGGCATCTCCTTCTATTTCAGCCAATTCCAGACCGATCTCATTTTGCTCCAAGAGGAGCTCTAATAATTCTGAGATGATATGACTGCTATGATCGATCTCTGTTTGCTTCACAAACTTTGTGAAGCCACTTATGTCAGCGATCAGGTATAAATATTTTTCCATACTCAAACAGGTCTCACTTCTTCAAAGACCATGCAAATGCCGAAACACAACAGCAAAAAGTGAATTAGAATTTCAGGTTCAGATGTAAACCTGTGGAGCCAGCGAAAAAAACAGGGCTTATTTTCAAGGAAGTGGATTTTATCAAGGGTTTTTTATGAAAATGGGGAACCAGGACTCCGGTCAATGCTCCTAACACATAACCTGACATGATGTCCGTTGGGTAATGTTTGCCTGCTTCGAATCTTAGGTATCCTGTGATCGCCGGAATTACTGCAGCAAAACTCCATAATGCCATATTGGAGCCCTTTCCCATATCAGGATGGTAGTCATGGATCACCTTGGCAAAAAAGAAGGAGAAAGCTGCTGTATGCGAAGTGTGACCCGAATAGTAGGATAACCTTGATTCACTTCCTGTACGATCTTCTAATGGAGCCTCTTCATTATAAACAAAGGGTCTGAAACGATTAACCATGTTCTTCACCGTGGTTGTCAAACCATAATTAATAGTCCCTACCTCAAGAGCCATTACCAACAGGGCTCCAAAATCCTGCCGGGTATGATGGTTTGCCAAAAAGATCGCTGGTAGAAGTACCACCCCAGTTCTAACGATATCGCTGGTTTGGGCAGCTCGAGGATTCCAATTATAAGTCGCTGGTCTGTCGAAGGAATTGACATCGTTTCTATCAAGAAACTCAAGCTCATGTTCCTTGTAGGGTTTTATTGGATTGTTGTTTTGAAGTACCAGACTTGAAACAGTTAAGCCTACACCGGTAACCAGATAGGGCAACTCCCTTTTGAAAGAAAAATGATATGGTGCCGGAGCCGAATGCTCCTTGTGGATACAAAGTCCACATTTACCTTTCTGCTTCCCCGCATCGCCTTTTGCAAGGCACTCCAATCCTGTCATTTGGAGCCCAATAAGAAAGATGCAGAAACCCAATTTCATCAATGCTGTCTCAGAAGATACAATTAGAAATCGTAACGAAGCCGAAAAAGTTCAATTGTCAAAGGTCTGAAAATTTTCTTTGGTTTTTTCCAAAGCCTTATTCTTTGCACTTTTGGGAGCTAAACCCAAAAAAAATGAACCGAATCTTTCTACTTTTTGCGCTACTCGTAATTGTTTCATTTACCCAATGCTCGGCCCCTGAAGAAAAGCAGGAGGAGAATATCGAGCTAAAAGCAAAAATCGACATGAGTGCAAAAGTCAAAGAATACAAGGAGGTAGCTCTCACTAGTGACCTTTCACACCTGTCAGATGGACAAAAGCAAATGATAAAGCTATTGATCCAGGCTGCTGAAATTATGGATGGACTTTTCTGGAAACAGTCGTATGGCGATAGAGAAGCAATCCTGGGTCAGGTTTCAGACCCTGACTTAAAAAGATTTATCGAGATCAATTACGGCCCATGGGACAGGTTGGATGGTAATCAATCTTTCGTAGAAGGAATTGACCAAAAACCATTGGGAGCAACTTTCTATCCCGAGGATATGACGCAAGAAGAATTTGATGCCCTAGATGATGACATGAAATCCAGCCTATATAGTGTGGTAAGAAGGGATGAATCTGGAAGTCTTCAGGTGGTCCCCTATAGCCAAGAATTCAATGAAGAATTGACCCAAGCTTCTGAGCTTTTGAAACAAGCATCAGAATTGGCTGAGGATCCGGGCTTTAAAGAATACCTTTCTGCAAGGTCTGAAGATCTTTTAAAAGACAACTATAAAAACTCTGATAATGCCTGGATGGACATGAAGACCAATCCAATTGATGTTGTGATTGGCCCTATTGAGAACTATGAAGACCAGAAATACAATTACAAAGCTGCGTTTGAAGCATATGTTCTGATAAAAGATCTGGATTGGAGTAAGAAACTTGAGAAATATGCTTCCTTTCTTCCTGAACTACAGGAAGGCTTACCCGTAGATGAAGCTTATAAACAAGAAAAGCCCGGTAGCAATTCAGATTTAAATGCGTATGATGTGGTTTACTATGCAGGAGATTGCAACTCGGGTTCAAAAACCATTGCAATAAATCTCCCAAATGATGAGGAAATTCAATTAAACAAAGGAACCAGAAGGCTACAGCTAAAAAACTCAATGAAGGCCAAATTTGATGAGATCCTGGTCCCTATAGCTGATGTTTTAATCGACCCCGAACAAAGACAGCACATTACGTTTGATGCATTCTTCGCAAACACCATGTTTCATGAGGTTGCTCATGGTCTTGGAATAAAAAATACCATTGATGGTTCATCTACTGTTAGGAAGGCATTGAAAGAAAAATCAAGCGCAATTGAAGAAGGAAAGGCAGATATTCTGGGACTTTATATGGTAACTGAATTGGCAAAGAGGGGAGAGTTGGAAAATGACAACCTAATGGATTATTATGTAACCTTTCTTGCAGGAATATTTAGGTCTTCCAGGTTTGGTTCAACATCAGCTCACGGTCAGGCCAACATGATTCGCTTCAATTATTTCAAGGAGAAAAACGCCTTTAGTTTTGATGAATCTTCAGGCAAGTATTCTGTAAACTTCGATGAGTTCCAGCAAGCAATGACCGATCTATCTAAAGATTTATTGGTTCTTCAGGGAGACGGGAATTATGAGGGCGTTGCTTCGTTGTTTGAAGGCTATGGAATGGTAGGTCCGGATTTGAAAGCAAGCCTGGACAAGATTAATTCCATGGGAATTCCCAAGGATATAGTCTTCAAACAAGGAGCTGACGTTCTTGGCCTGAACTAATGAAATATCTTTATTTCCTTCTGATACTGGGATTCCCAATCGTAGGATCAGCCCAGAAAAAAGACAATTACCTTTCCCAGGACCTGAGGTGGAGGAATATTGGCCCAGCAAACATGATGGGAAGGATTGCTGCGGTTGAAGCACTACCGACTGATTACCGCCGGGTCGTTATGGCATCGGCATCGGGAGGAGTTTTCAAATCATCCAACGCGGGAATATCCTGGGAGCCCATATTTGACCGATATGGAGCAGGTAGCATTGGATCCGTTAGTATGCATCCCAAGAGCCCGAACATTATTTGGGTGGGAACCGGAGAGTCCGCAAATAGGAATAGTAGCGGCTGGGGTGATGGGATCTACCTTAGTAAGAATGGAGGAAAAACCTTCAAAAACATGGGACTTAAAAGCACCCATCACATCGCTGAAATAGCTCTTCACCCTAGAGATACCAACATCGCATATGCGGCGGCGGTTGGGCATTTATGGGGTTATTCTGGTGGAAGAGGCCTATTTAAGACCACAGATGCTGGGAAAACCTGGGAAAAACTTCGAGGAGGGCTCCCGGATGATGGAAAAACTGGATGTACAGAGGTGATCCTTGATCCGAGAAATCCTGATATCGTTTTCGCTGGGTTCTACCACCGGCTTCGAGAACCACATTGGTACACTTCGGGAGGTGAAGCTGGCGGTCTATTTAAAAGTACAGACGGAGGAAAGTCATGGAAAAAGCTTAGCAAAGGTTTACCAGAAGGACATACCGGTATGATAGACCTTAGCATCTGTCTAAGCCAACCTGACCTTATTGCAGCGGCTATTGAGGCAGATGAAAATCTTCCTAAAGGAAAACCAGGCTCAGGTGTTTATCTTTCCGAGGATGGAGGGGATAGTTGGCAATTCAAATTCAAGCATGCCGTAAGACCCTTTTACCATGGGCAGATAGAGATCGATCCAATTGATCCCAACAATATCTACATCGTATCAAGAGACTTTAGGATTTCCAGGGATGGTGGAAAAACCTTTAAAAGAAGATCCTGGAGAACGGATGGTGGAGATGATCACGATATGTGGATCTCACCTACCGACAACAATATAATGTACCTGTGCACCGACCAGGGTCTACGATTAAGTGTTGACGGAGGAAAGTCCTTCCTTTCCCATAATAACATGGCTGTAGGTCAGTACTATGCCATTGGAATAGATATGAGCGACCCCTATCGGGTAGTGGGGGGGCTTCAGGATAACAGCCTTTGGATCGGACCGAGTAATTCAAGAGAATACCGAGGTATCCTTAACAGGCACAATACCTGGTTAGGAGAAGGAGATGGGTTCCATGCTCAGATCGACAAGGATGATAATAATACTGCATACATCGTAAATCATGTTGGTTTTGCAGCCAGAGTTGACCTAAGCAGCAGGGAGCATAATTACATTACCCCAAACCCTGAAAACATTAGAAATTTCAATGACTTTTTTGATCCCAAATTCAAGGAAACGCCCATTTCATATACCATTGATCCCGGAGAGTATTGGTTTTATTATGAATTTCTAGACAAACCTTTACTTCCTCCCCAATTTAGGTTCAATTGGAGTAGCCCACTGATCCTTTCACCTCATGACCAGAAGACAGTATACTTTGCTGGAAACCATGTATTCAAATCAAAAGACCAAGGGAATAGCTGGGAAATTATCAGCGAAGACCTTACTCGAAACGACCCTGAGAAAAGAAATCCCAGTAAATCCGGATACCTGACCAGAAGTGTCACAGGTGGAGAAAATCATTTCACAATTGTAAGCCTTGCAGAGTCACCCATTAAAAAAGGACAACTATGGGCAGGAAGTGATGATGGATTATTGCATGTATCGGAAGATGGTGGCAAAACCTGGAAAGAGCTAAGCAAAAAGATCTTCGGAAAAGAAAATAAGATCTGGATCAGCAGGATCGAACCGTCCAACCACGATCCTAACAGATGTTACATAACCCTTGATAATCACCGGTACGATGATATGAAACCTTATGTCTTCATGACTGAGGACCTTGGAAAATCATGGAAGGATATTTCAAGCGGGTTGGACCCCGACAATAGTTTGTATGTTATCCGGGAAGATAGGATCGATGAGGATCTTCTTTTTGTTGGGTCTGAGGTCGGTGTAAGTTTTAGCTATGATCGAGGTGAAGCATGGACTCCATTAATGGCAAATATGCCCACTGTTGCTATCCATGACCTTAAGATCCATCCAAGGGACCATGATCTTGTTGCAGGGACCCATGGAAGGTCGATCTGGATAATGGATGATATTAGCCCCTTGCGAGACCTGGATAAAAAATTCCTTAATAAAAGGATCTCCATGGCTTCCACCAGAAAAGCCACCCATTGGTACCAGGTTTACGATGGCAGAACTCAACCCGCATTTGAATTCAGAGGAGAAAACCCTCCCAACGCCGCCTTTGTAAATTTCTACCTGAAAGAAGAGCCTAAAGACTCAGTAGAGATCAGGGTATTTGAGGGAAATACCAAATTCCATTACCTGAAAAAGGTCGAAGGAAAGAAAGGCCTGAATCGATTCGAATGGGATTTTTCCCTTCCTTTTCATACCGATAGTCTTGAAAATTATAAGAAAAGACTTGAAGAAGTTGCAAAGGTTTTAAAAGCTGAGGTTCCCGGATCCTATTATGCGGCGGATAGCTTGAAGGAAATTAGCAAAAGCCTAAAAAAAGTTGACAGCAAAAATGTGAACCAACTCAATCAGGTAAGAAAAAGGATGGTTTCCAATTTTGGATCCTTTTCAAATGGAAACAAATTATTCCCTGAAAAGCTATTCTTCCCGGAAGCATTTGAAGGCTCCTATCGAGTAGAAGTTAGAACAGGATCTTTAAAAACCGAAGGAAGAATAGAGGTAAGGAATGACCCAAACCTCTAAACTCTGGGTTTAATCTCTTAATGAAATAAAAGATCTGGAAACAGATCTTCCATTATTTCTGATCCTTAGGAAATACTTCCCATAAGGAAGCTCGTTGGCAATGGAATGAACACCATTTTCATTGAGCTCATGTTTCCATACGACCCTTCCCATCATATCAATGATCTCCAGTTCAATTTTTCCTGAAGGGATCTCAGAGATCTCAAATTGAATTTGGTCCTTGACCGGATTGGGATAAACCTTAAGATCAAAATTGGCTACTAAATTATCATCATTTAGGCCAACCATTAATGGAGTAATATCGATCTCCCATAGGCCCCTTCCAAAAGTGGCCACATTCAGTAATCCCTGTGCATAATCAATCTCCAGGTCAGAAACGATCACATTGGGAAGCCCGATTCCATAAGGTTGCCAGCCGCTCATTGTATCGTTGTGATAGTAAACCCCAACATCTGTTCCGGCAAAAATCGTATTCATTGCGCCCACAGTTAATGCTTTCACAGAGTTAACAGGAACATTTGGAAGGTTTAGGCTAATATTTTGCCAGGTAGTACCAGCATCGATGGATTTATAAATCTTCGCTCCTGACTGGAATCCACCTACTCCAACAAAAACAGTTGAACCACTACCATAGGCATCTACAGATGTAAAAAATAGAGAGTCTGGCAAACCAGCAGTTCTGTTACTCCAGTTGGTTCCCCCGTCTGCGCTGGCCCAAAATTTACTGGGTTCATTTTCGCTATGGTAGATCCTGGAGGCAGCATAGATATGGCTTCCTTTATTGGCAAGGGCCACAATGGGGCTTGGATAATTCTGATTACCCATATCAGGGAAGTTGCTAAGCTTGAACCAGAAATCGCCACCGTCAATGGTCTGCCAGACATTCCCAAAACCGGTGTATAGCGTATTTGGATTTGCTTCGTCCATGATAATTGGAGTAGTCCATGCCCCTTGCTCTCCAGCCTGATCCATATCAGAGGATAGGTAGCTGAATGAAACTCCCCCATCGGTAGATCTTACCAAATATCCATACTGGGCAGACCCATACAAAGTAGATGGGTTGGTGGGGTGAATTAAGCAATCCATGCCATCACCACCAATGAGATTCCTCCACCCAGCAGGCGTTTTGTAATAGGTGGAATTATCCTGTGCTCCTGCTATATAATAGCCGGGATTATTTGCACTTACTCCCATCCTATAAAAACTGGTTATCTGCATATCCATAAGGTCGGTCCAGTTGGTTGACCAATTATTTCCACCCTGGACAAAGGACCAGCCATCAATATTGATTTGCTTGGTTTTACTCACTCCCCCATCATGGCAGGCATAATAGGTCTGATTCAAGGGATTGTAAGTATAATAATGATGGTCGGCATGGATACTGGGTCCATAAAGGTCGGTCCAATAGGAAGCCCCATCCCAGGTTTGTCCACCATCTGCGGAGCCCCACATATTTATCCCACCCGTGTAGATCTTTTCTTTGTCATTGGCATCAACCATAATGGACAGGTCATAAGTACCCTGACCGTTGGATCCAGATCCCGATGAAGACCAGGTTAAGATGTTAGGTGAATTTGATCTTTGAACCCAGGTTGAGCCCGCATCTGTTGACCTGTAAAGACCATAAAACCCCCTGGTCATATTACAACTTAGAGCATATACATAGCTTGTATCAGAAGGAGCAATTGCCAATTTAATTCTCTGAACCTGGTTTGTTAAAGGAATTCCAGTATTCAGAGCGGTCCAGGTATTTCCGAAATCCACAGATTTTAAGATCGCAGCAGAACCATCGTCCAGATTCTTTACATAGCCACTTGCAGCATAAATGGAATTAGTATTTCCCGGAACCGAGACCATATCCCATATCAAGCTGTCATTTACAGTAGACCAGTTTTGGCCCCCATCACTTGATCTGTAAATGCCACTGATCCCTCCAGCGAGTAGCTCTTGGTTGTTGCTGGGATTCACAAATACCCTTCTGATCAGTGATTCATTTCTCTGAACCTGATCGAAGGTTAGGCCCGTAGGGTTCCATGAAAGTCCTCCGTCGGTAGTTTTATAAACCCCCAGACCGTAATGGGAATGTCTTTTTCTATCGTCAAGGTCAAGTCCAACACCCATGTAGGCGTAATCCCCTACGCTTATGTAAATAATATCCGGATCAGTTGGGTCGACAGCAATGTCAGATATCCTTAAGATGGGCAGGTCATCGGTCAAAGGAGTCCAGGATTGGCCACCATCCACTGTTTTCCAAACCCCACCTTGAGCAACACCGACCCAAAATGTATTGGAATCGCTCGGATGAAAAGCCATGGTATTAATCCTACCCATACCGTGAAGTAGCGAATGAAAACCTCCTGGAGGCTTGGTCATTGGGCCTATGGGTACCCAATTCGACATAGCCGAAGTTTTGGATTGAGTCAAGTTTTTTCTGGACGCTTCCCTAACGGCCTCTGCTAAAAAGACCTGAGGTTCATAAGCTTCTCCATTCGGAGCCAGTCGCTGCGACTCAAACTCAACCCATCTATCCAGCCATTTTTGACCCTTCTCTTCCGCTTCAGAAGATTGAGCATTGGCATTCAAGTATGTAGCTACACAAAAAATGAAAAGGATTATAGGAAATACAGTTTTCTTCATTACTCCAAATCTCTTGAAAATGTCTTATGCATTCAAATACAACGAGCCCAGAAGTCAGAATTCGTATTGCTTTTAACAAATATTTGCAGAATTATCGCTTTAATGACCAATTTTAATCCCTCGTAGAGGAAAGCAATTGATCGATAAGAAAAAAAAGATCCTTTTCATCCACATACCCAAATGTGCAGGGACATTCATCAGCAAGAATCTCACTCCTGATGTTGTGTGGGACCACAGGAACGGACAGCATGATACTCTTCTGAAGGCAACCAAAAGATATGCAAACGAAAACTGGAACCAGTACTTCATATTTTCCATAGTACGGAATCCATTTGATCGTTTTGGATCCTTCTTTCACTTTCATAAAAGAAAAGGATTCAAGCTTTTCAAAGAGCCAAGCTGGGTCTTCAATAGTCCAAAAGCAGAAGATTACATGCTCAGCCCAGAGGCTTTGATAAAAAACATTGAAGGCTCACCCAATAAGCTAAAGGATTGGGCAAAGAATGATCTCTTAAGCTGTACAGACTATTTGAAAAATGACCTGGGCCTGGCGCCTCAGGTTTTTCGCTTGGAAGAAATGGACGACTGGATCCCCGAACTTGAAAGATTAACGGGTTCTAAATTTTCCATGGAAAGGGTAAATACAAGAGGTAAGAAAACCGATTATACGTTAGAACTCAACGAATTTGAAAAAGACTTTGTTAAAAGGGAATACAGAGACGATCTGAAAAATTATTACCCAGAGCTTCTAAGCTGAAAGCCAGAAGCATCCAAGACATTTCTTATCCCTTTTCCGTTATCTCAGCCAATTTCCTTTTTCTAATTTCGCTGCCTTGAATAAAACAATCATTGGAGAATTAAAATGTTCCCCAATTGGATGCGCAAGATTTAAATCAATGAAAATGAAACATTCAGCCTATCTATTGCCCGTAATTTTTTTGGGCCTTTTGATATCCTGTAAAAAGGAAGATGATTTTGACGCAAACAAATTGACCATAAGGTTTCAAAAACATATCTCAATTCTTGCAAGCGATGAATTTGAAGGAAGGGAAACCGGCCAACCTGGAGAAAAGAAAGCTGCCGAATATCTTGTAAATGAATTTTCGAACGTTGGATTAACCCCCGGAGGCAAGGATGGGCAGTACACTCAATCCTTTGAATTCCTGGCTGGAAAATCTTTTGATGGAGAAAATGAGATCTCTCAAGAAGGGGTTTCCTTAAGTATGGAAAAAGACTACTTCCCTATGAATTTTTCTGCTTCTGGTCAGGTGGAAGGAAAACTAATCTCAGTCGGATTTGGCATTGTTTCACCAGACCATGACCTGGATGAATATGCTGGAAAAGATATGAATGGAGCCATTGCATTAATGGATGTTTCTTCACCCGACGGCATTCACCCTCATTCAAAATATTCAGCTTACCATGACCTAAGGGAACGATGCAATCTTGCAAAAGAAATGGGAGCAATAGGGGTTGTTCTTGTGAATCCCGGAGAAATGGCTGAGGATCCTAAGAAGAATTATTCCAGGAAAATGACTCCTGTCGATATCCCAGTTGTTTTTGTTAATGACAACTCCAAATTGAAAGAAGGAGAGCAAACTTCACTTGAGGTTTCAATCCAGGATAAATTCAATGAAGGAACTAATGTAATTGGCTTAATAGACAATGGCTCAGAAAGGACCGTCATAATAGGAGCTCATTTTGATCATTTGGGATATGGCGACAATGGCTCCTTATACCGTGGAGAGGAAGCAGAAATTCATAACGGAGCGGATGACAATGCCAGTGGTACAGCTATGATTGTTGAATTGGCTAATTATTTTGCTCGAAATCCAATCAAAAGCAATCTCGTTATTATTGGCTTTTCAGGAGAAGAAAAGGGTCTGCTGGGCTCAAACCACTTTGCAAAGAATCCAACCATCGATCTGAAGAAGGCAAATTATATGATCAATTTAGATATGATCGGTAGGATGGACTCCAGTAACAGCCTGATTGTAACAGGTGTTGGAACCTCTCCAAGTTGGGATACCTTGGTTGATGGGTCCATATCAACCGGATTGAAAATCGAAGAAAAGCCAGATGGTGTTGGGCCCTCAGATCATACCTCATTTTACCTGAAGGATATTCCTGTCCTACATCTTTTCACGGGAGCACATCCTGACTATCATAAACCCAGTGATGATGAGGAGCTTATCAACTACCAGGGAATGGTGAGAATTTTCGAATACCTCAAGGACCTAGTTGTGGTACTTGAAGGCAATCCAAAACTAGAATTCACCAAAACCAAGGACTCAGATAATGAAAAGGCACCAAGATTTTCAGTTACTCTTGGAGTTGTACCAGATTATGCTTTTTCTGGAAAAGGAATGAGAATAGACGGAGTTTCTGAAGGAAAACCAGCTTCCAAAGCAGGTATGATTGCCGGTGACGTTGTCGTGAAAATGGGAGAACTTGACGTAGTTGATATGATGGCTTACATGAACGCACTCTCTCAATTCAAAAAGGGCGATTCCACCCAAGTAGTGGTTAAAAGAGGCGAAGAAGAGCTCGAATTTGGAGTTCGATTTTAGGGACTACTTTGTCTTATTTCTCACTGGTTGCCTTGCCAAAGCCTCAAATTTTTGGCAATTTGTATGGTCATGGGTAATTTTATCTTGAATTAGTCATCATGCTAGACCAGAAGCTAAGTATTAAACTTAGAAGGGTAATCATATCCCTTTTGATCTATGTCCCGATAGTGTGGGGGCTTCTTGAGCTGTTCAGCTATTACCTCGATAAAATCCATGCGGACTCTGCATTTATTGAAGTTTCACTGGCCATGGCCTTTTTCGGTCTGGTGGCGGTTGTTATCCGCTCCTGGTTTATTGACCAACCCGGAAAAAAGCTTTCCAGGCTTGAATTTGCCCTTCTCGGAAGCAATCTGGTCCTATGCTTGGTTCTTTTTCAGTTTCTTTTCTCAAATGGAACCAAGGATTGGAATAAAGGAATCCTGATCACCCGAGCCGATCCCCAAATAAGGGTGGCAATGCTGGGCGTGACACGCGTTTCAGGAGAAATGCTTCCTGAAAGCATCATGGATGCGGTTCAAAAAACAGTTATGACAGGCATTTCGCATATTTCCGGATTTAAGGTTATCGATGCGAGCTATGTAAACCTTCAGCCTGGTAAAGGGCTTCAGCAATTAAGTGATCCTGGTTTTAAAAAACATTTGGACCTGGATTATGTGGTTTCAATTACCCTTCTTCCAAAAGCCAGGGAGGATGATTTCAGGATGTTGGTTAACCTTTTGGATATAAACAATCTCAAGATCGAATGGTCTGGACAATATGATGCCAATTATGCAAGCTTCTTCTCAACCGTTGAAAAGATCACCCGGGAAATGGCAAATAATTTCTCCAGGAGGACAAAATACGTACCCCTTGAGATGAACGGTCATGCGACAAAATCATTTCTTAAAGGAATTCATAATTACAGGAAGTACAAACTGGAAAACAGATACCTGGCCAGCAGGTTTTTCCAGGAAGCATTCCTGCTAGATACAACCAATATCCTGCCCTTGATCTATCGAGCGGTAAACGATTTAAATCTGATCTTCTACGGATACGTACCCCAACCCGACAGGGTTAAAGGAATCAGGACCATAGTTCAGGAAGGAAGGAGACAAGGGATTGCTGAAGCCTATACCGCGCAGGCTTTGCATGATCTCTTCTTCAGCTATGATTGGGCGAAAGCTGAAGAAAACCTTAGAAGGTCCATGGAAATGGCACCTTATGATTACGTGAATTATTTTGAATTGGGAATCATTCAAGGTATGCAGGGGAAATGGGACCGATCGATCAACACTTTTTATAAATACAAAAACGATGACCCCCTGAATGAACTTTACCGCCTAGGGCTTTCAATTTCATATTTCAGGCAAGGAATCATCGATTCTGCCTATCATTTTTATTCTCAATACCACCAAGTAAAGGACTCCGATGAGCCGGAGACCATAAGGTTTCCATTGATATTGGATTATTACCTGGGAGATAAATCGGCTGGGGAGATCAAATGCGATATTACTCATGGAGATCTGGTTTGTGCTTGGCTGGCTGGTATGAACAGAACGCCAGTAGAGATTCTGGAAGAACACATCGGCAACATACCTGCTAAACCCGGTTTCCATGCCGTGCCTGAGGAAATGGTGAAAGCAGCATACTACTCCGGTGCTGGCGACTATGACTCTTCAATGAAGTTTCTAAAGCTTGCCATGGAAAATCGATCTCCTTTTATGATCTTCCTAAAAATGGGAATGTTCCCCTGGTTAGAGGGAGAAGAAGGGGGCAAGCAAATGCTCCAGGAAATGGGCCTGGCTTCCTAGGCAGAAATGTTAATCTTGCCGCCAAAGAGCCCGATTTCCAAAATTTGAGAAAATAGGCTTAGTTTTGTATCATGATTGGCCACAAGGTCAAAAAATATCGTTTTAAAACCCTCCTTGTCCTATTTGGGATTCTGTTCCTTTCTATTCAGGTTCATGTACAATCACATGGCCACGAATTGGGAACAGGTCATAGCCATGAAACCCACCTGGATGAGCAATGTCAGATCTGTGATATTGCATCCTCAGACCAGGAATCAATCTACTTTGAGGGTCATGGCGATCCAGCTTTTGTAAGCTTTTATAAAGAGGGACCGTATTCTGAGTTCCTTCCTGTTCGGTTCGAAGATCTATACCTCGGCAGGGCTCCCCCTATTTCATAATCCCCCCATTTTTTCTTTTCCCTGACCCTTTTGGGTCTGGGCTTTTTCGTTTGTACCACCAACTCTAATTCTATTGAAAAGGGCTATAACCCTTTGCATTTACTTATTTATTATGCGTTCTGCTTCAGGTCAAAACCATGATTGCGACCTAAAGCTGGCTGGGAGGGTTATGGATGAGCATACGGGCGAGGCGCTTCCGTTTGCGACCATTCAGATCAAACCAAATGGACCAGCGACAGTTGCAGATTCCCTTGGGAATTTCTTATTCACATCTCTTTGCTCTGGACGTTATGTCATTATTTGTAGTCATGTAGGTTGTGACCCTGTATTTGACACCCTGGACCTTGATAAGAACGAATTCATTGAATTTACCCCTGAACACCACGCTGAAGAGCTTCACGCTGTTCTGATAAGAGGAGAAAAACTTGAGGAACCGACAACCTTTTCCAGCAGAAAGATAAAGGCTGAGGACATGGAACTAAGCCGGGGAGAACCTTTGGGCGAAAACCTAAAGTCCATTCCAGGAATGACCAGTATCAATACGGGGGGTACTATTTCTAAGCCTGTACTTCACGGATTAACGGGTCAGCGCTTGGTGATCCTTAACAATGGAATACGACATGAATCGCAACAGTGGGGAAATGGACATGCACCGGAAGTGGATCCATATATTTCTCAGGAGATCGAGGTAAAAAAAGGTGCCCAAAGCGTTCAATATGGGCCGGACGCAATAGCAGGAGCGGTTCTAATTCAGCCCAAGGCTTTGCCAAGTCGACCTGGTCTGAAAGGGGAGCTAAACCTGGCTGGCTTTTCAAACGGTTGGGCTGGAGTGGCATCAGCGACTTTAGAAGGTTCTATGGCTAAGGTTCCTGGCTTGTCATATCGAATCCAGGGAACGTTGAAAAGGGGTGGAGACCAAAGAACTCCCAATTACAACCTGACAAATACAGGAGTAAGAGAGTACAATTTTTCATGGGCGGCAGGATACTTAAAAAGAAGAGCTGGACTTGAATTTTTTTACAGTCAGTTCAATTCAGATCTAGCAATTCTTTCAGCTGCTCATATTGGAAACCTTACCGATCTACAAACAGCATTTTCTCGTTCGGAACCCTTTCTCATTAAGCCCTTTAGTTATGAAATCAATAGACCTTTCCAACATTTGGAACATGAACTATTTAAGGTTAGATCCTATTGGAAACCTTCCGAGAATACAAGAGTGAACCTGGTGTACGGAAGGCAATTTAACCTAAGAGAAGAATATGATAAGCCCCACTTTCGAACAAAAAGTTATGGGGATAACCCGGAGTTGGATTTCAGGATAACTACTCATACCGCAGACCTAAACTTAGAGAGCTGGTCCAACAACAGGTATTCAGGAAAGATTGGGGTTTTTGGAATGGCTCAAAAAAATTCCTTTGTGGGAAGATACTTTATCCCATTTTTTGAAAAGGAAGGTTTGGGTATTTACGCGTACGAAACAGCAAAATTCGGGGATTTTTTAGTTCAGGCAGGTGCACGATACGACGTATTCAACCAAAAAGTATACCTCTTCGAGGGAGATAGCGGGTACATCGATGAAAGGTCTTTTTCAAACTTTTCCCTAACTGCAGGACTCAACTATACCCCTGATCCAAAATGGAAATTCGGTTTTAATCTAGGGAGTGCCTGGAGGCCGCCCTATGTAAATGAAATGTATAGTGATGGAGTCCATCACGGAAGTGCTACCTATGAAATTGGAAACCCAAACCTTATTGAAGAAAAGTCTATCCAGATCAACCTGGATGGAGAATACAAAACAAAAAGACTAAATCTCTACGCAGAAGCTTATTATATAAATTTTCAAAACTACATCTATCTAAAACCCGAATTAGAACCAACACTTACCATTCGGGGAGCTTTCCCAACTTTTATTTACGACCAGGTTCCGGCGCATTATTATGGGCTTGACCTATCGTCCAGAGCAAAACTTAGCGATCGGGTAGAATGGACCTTAAGGTCCTCGATTGTAAGGGCGTTCAACAAGAATACAAATGAGTTTCTCGTATTCATCCCTGCTGATCGAATAGATAATCAGATTAGATACAAGCTACCGAACCGGAAAAAAGAAAGGAACGGGTTCATTGGAATTGGGAACACTTATGTTTTCAAACAATGGCGAGTTGATCCTGAGGCTGAATATGTTCCGCCTCCTGAGGCCTATGCTTTATTCTATGTAGAAGCCGGGTTAAGAGTTTGGGTGGGCAAACAACCGCTCAATTTATTCTTTAAGGTAAATAACCTTTTAAATACATCTTATAGGGATTACCTGAATAGGTATCGATATTTTGTCGATGACCTGGGTAGGAATATCTCTTTTAAGATCAACATTCCTTTTTCATTAAAACAAACAATTTAATATGAAGAACAAGTTCAAACTTTCAGTACTACTACTTGCTTTATTAAGCATAACTCTCTGGAGTTGTAAGGATGACGATGATCCGGCACCATCAGGTGGGAAAAACGAAGAAGAGGAGATCACAACCATGACAATGACTTTCATTGACCTGGCTGGAGTCGAACCTACCAAGGTTTTTACTTTCCGTGATCCTGATGGTGAGGGTGGAAATGCTCCGACTCAATTCGACACTGTTGAATTGACAAATGGAACAGTTTATAATGTAATGATCGGATTGTTAAACGAAGCAGAGACTCCGACTGATACAGTTACCAATGAGATCATAGCTGAAGCCGATGAGCATTTATTCTGTTATACTCCTACAGGAACCACGACTACAGTTGCATATAGCGATACTGATGGAGGTGGTTTGCCAATCGGATTAATCACGACTTGGACTGCAGGGACTGCAGGTATGGGGACAATGAATACCACCCTGAAACATCAGCCTGATGGCCTGAAGGATGGAACTTGTGCACCTGGCGATAGCGATATCGACCTAGACTGGGTTCTTAAGATCAACTAATCACCCTTATTTTTTTTTGGGAGATCGACCGGCCTGCCTTAAGGCTCGGTCGATCATCCATTCCAATTGACCATTAATACTTCTGAAATCATCTGCAGCCCATTTTTCCAGGGCCGCAAGGGTTTCCGGATTCAATCTTAAGACAAAGGCTTTCTTTTTAGCCATATTTAATACTCCTCAGGGTTCATAAGGAGTTCCATTTGGTTCTTTAATCTTTCGGGCCGCTGAGTTCCCAAATTCAGTTTCTTTTTTCCCTTGGCTTTTAGAGTAAGGACATCATTTCCTTTCATCACAATGGAAATGGAATTAAAACCCCATTTATAGCCAAATCCCCTGGATTCCACCAATGGACTAATCCTTCTGATCTGCCAGAATTCAATCTCTTCCTTTTTTATGGTCCTAAAGGAAAAGTGGAGAGGGACATACCTGTATTTCAATTGACCATCTTTGATTTCCAGCTTCAACCTGGAACTAAATACATTTAGGTTGGCAATCAGCAATGCAAAAAAGCACATTAGCGAAATCCAGAGCAGATTGGAATTATCATTTCCAAAGGGTTTTCCTTGACCGGAATGCTCCAGAGTAAGAGCATATACTAATCCTACAACAGCCAGAATAGAAGTCAACCCAACCAACCATAGGATCCAGGGAGCATAGGATTGCTCTTCTTTATAATAAGCCTGGGTCATGATCAAGTATAAAGGCTGCCCGTATTAACCACTGGATTTACATCCTTGTCGGAGCAAAGGACAACCATCAGGTTGGAGACCATTGATGCCTTCCTTTCTTCATCAAGCTCAACAATCTCATTTTTGCTTAATTCATCAAGGGCCAGATCCACCATCCCTACGGCACCTTCGACAATCTTAGTTCTTGCAGCAACAATTGCCGTAGCCTGTTGTCTTTTTAACATTGCACTGGCGATCTCATTGGCATAGGCCAGATAGGCTATTCTGGCTTCAATCACGTGGATTCCCGCTATTAAAAGTCGATCTCTTAATTCCTCTTCCAAGGCATGGTTTACTTCTTCCAAACCAGACCTTAGGGTGATCTCCGATTGATGATCATCGAAATTATCGTAGGGATAAAGACCTGCTAACTTTCTCACTGCAGCATCCGACTGAACCCTAACAAAAGATTCATAATCGTCAACTTCAAAAGCAGCGGAAAAGGTGTCTCTAACCTGCCAAACAAGGATTACGCTGATCATTATTGGGTTTCCAAGTTTGTCATTGACCTTGACCTTTTCAGAATCAAAGTTCCTAGCTCTTAAGGATATTCCCTTTTTTAGGTAGAGCGGATTTACCCAAAAGAATCCATTGTCCTTTACCGTTCCCTTATACTTCCCAAAAAGGGTTAACACCATGGATTTATTAGGATAAACAATGAAAAAGCCCGGGGCCAGAAGTAAGCCTGAAAACAGGATTAAAAGTGCCCAAGGGTTCTTGAATAGGATCAAAACGGCAAGGCCTCCAAAAAACAAAAGGGCCACCAGTGGGGCTATCAAATACCCTGATATCGCCTTTACATTATTCTCTTCTTTCATAACTGATTTATTTTGATATCACAATAATACTATTATAAATTATTTTACGCAAATAGACTCCGGAGGTTTCATTTGAAGCCATTGAGTGGTAATTTTGCATCCCAGATGCGAGGTCTTATTCTTGGATTAATAGCAACCCAGCTATTCTTCGCGGGTTGCGGAACAAAAAATGGTAGTCAAAAACCGGAAGTGAAAAATTCCGATACGCTTCCTTTGCCCACTCCCCAAAAGTTGGTTTTTGGAATTCCCGAAGACAGTTTGATCATTGAAAATAGTAGAATCAGAAGGAATCAGTTTATCGCTGATCTTTTGACAGATCGGGGGGTCCCCTCAGAATCAATTTTGGAAATCAGCAGGAATTCTAAAAAGATTTTGGACATGCGAAGGATAAAGGCAGGAAAGGAGCTGGTATTTTACCGAAATGCAGATTCAAGCGCAACTCCCCGGGTAATGGTCTATAAGGAAAATCCTATTGATGAATATGCCTTCCATCTAAAGGATAGCCTTTATGTTGAACACCTTACCAATCCGGTAGATACGGTCTGGAGGACCTTATCAGGAACCATAAAAAACTCACTTTATGTAACCCTTATGGACCTGAATGCCAATCCTGAATTGGTCCATAAACTCTCTGAGATCTATGCATGGGAAATTGATTTTTTCCACCTGGACATGAACGATCAATTCAGATTGGTCTATGATGAGCTTTTTGTGAATGGAAATTCGGTTGGAATCGATAGAATACATGCGGTAGAATTTGTGCATAGGAATACTGCTTTTCAAGCATATCACTACCCACTTGATAACGATGAAGACTATTTCAATGAGCATGGTGAGAGCCTGAGAAAAGCCTTCCTTAAAGCCCCCTTAAGGTTTAGTCGAATCTCAAGCAGATATTCTGGAAGAAGATATCATCCGGTACTGAAAAGATACAAGTCCCACCTGGGAACAGATTATGCGGCTCCCACTGGAACTCCAATTTATTCGGTAGGAGATGGAGTCATCACCGAGGCTCGATATGCAAAGTATAATGGAAACTATGTGAAGATTAGGCACAACTCAGTTTATTCCACTCAATACCTTCACATGTCCAAGATCAAAAGAGGGATCCGACCAGGCAAAGTGGTCAAGCAGGGAGAGGTCATAGGATATGTTGGTTCGACAGGCCTAGCAAACGGTCCTCATTGTTGTTTCAGGTTTTGGAAAAATGGTTACCAGGTAAATCCGATGAGGGAAAAGATTCCTCCTACCAAACCTATCCCAAACGAGCAGATGCCGGAATATCTGAGTTTCATTAAATCTGTCAGGAAACAATTGAACAGGGTAAAATACCCTGAGGATAAAATAATCTTTAATCCTCAGGAGAAAGTCGCCGGAACCTATATAAGTCCGGTTATTCGCTCAGCAGAGCCCTGATATCTTCCTCTAACCCGCTCTTTCCAGGTTGTTTGGCTTCAAAATCAGCCATCTTGCCTTCCTTATCTATCAAAAAATAATGGGGCACAAAGCCTGTATCATAGGCATTTCTAAATGGAGAGCCTTTTTTATCCATTGAAATGAGATTTACTCCCTCTATATTGAGTTTTTCGATGGCTGCTTTCCATTTATCCTCACTCTTTTCATTTACCGCTACATAAAGAAATACTATTCCATCCTCTCCATTGAACTTTTCTCTTAAGGTCTCGCTCTTGGGCATAGACTTGATGCAGGGCCCGCACCAACTTCCCCAAAGGTCCATGTAAACCACCTTGCCCTTAAAATCTGAAAGTGAAACTTCCTTGCCTTTGTCATCATTCATTTTAAAAACGAATGCGGCAGAACGATTCTCTTTTGGAATTAGTTGAGCGAATGAAAATGTCGAAATGATCAGGAAAAAAACTATTGCTGCGATTGATTTCATTGGTTTAAGTTTTAAATACTTCTCTGTAGATGTCCACAAATTTAGATTTTGAAAGAAATTTTATTTTGCCATTTATGGATTTCTCCACCTGTTGGTTTTGCATGGGTAAAACCAATTGGGAATATCCAAGTTTTGCGGCTTCTTGCGCCCGTAAATCCATTCTGCTAACTCCTCTTAATTCGCCTCCCAACCCAACCTCTCCCATGAAAACCATCTCTTTGGGAATCTCAATATCCAGATAAGAGGAGACCAGTGACATGCAAACAGCAAGGTCCATCCCGGTGTCTTCAATTTTCAGGCCACCTGCTACATTTACGAAAACATCTTGGTTTGAAAATTGAAGTTTGACCCTTTTTTCCAGGACCGCAAGTATCATATTCAGCCTTTTCTGGTCAAATCCTGTGGCCGATCTCTGAGCAGTTCCATAGGTTGCAGGGCTGACCAGCGATTGTACTTCAACTATTAATGGTCTGCTTCCTTCTATGGTAGAACCCAATGCAGAACCAGAACCATGTTCAAGTCCGGAGCCCGAAAGAATCTCTGAGGGATTAGAAACCTCACTCAGGCCCTTTTCACCCATTTCGAATATCCCAAGCTCAGATGTTGAGCCAAATCTATTTTTCGTTGTCCTAAGGATTCGAAAAACCATGTTTCTATCACCTTCAAACTGAAGAACCGTGTCTACCATATGTTCAAGGATTTTAGGACCGGCAAGTTGTCCATCCTTGGTAATATGACCAACCAGTATTACAGGAATGCCACTTTCCTTACTATATCTTAAAAATTCGCCAGCGCATTCCCTTACCTGGCTAATGCTACCCGGAGGGCTATCTACGAAGGCGGATACCATGGTTTGAATGGAATCCACAACTACCAATTCGGGTTCAAAAACTTCAATTTGCTTGAAAATATTCTGTGTGGAAGTTTCCGGGAGCAGGAAGCAATCCGAGTCCTGGCTGATCCTTTCAGACCTTAGTTTTATTTGCTCAGGGCTCTCTTCCCCCGATACATACAATACCCTATTCTTCATTCCAAGGGCCAGTTGAAGCAGTAGAGTGCTTTTCCCAATTCCTGGTTCCCCGCCAACAAGTACAAGAGACCCGGGCACTATTCCTCCCCCAAGGACTCTATTAAGCTCATTAATCGGAGTCGGGATTCTTTCACCTTGCTCCTTGCTTATTTCATTTAAGGCTATGGGTTTGGGAGTTTTTCCCTGGCTTCCAGGGTTTGCTTTTGGGGATCCCGCTTTACGATCGACCACCTCTTCAACAAAGCTGTTCCATTCATTACAGCTGGGACAATTCCCAAGCCATTTTGGAGATTCATATCCACATGACTGACAGAAAAAGGTGCTTTTGAGCTTAGCCGTTTTCATTGATGAACCAAAATAACTCATTCTTCAAGAGCAGGAGATGATATCCATCAAAAAGCAGATTGATGTTAATTATCTTTGCCAAAAAGGACGAAAAAATGGATTTCCGCACCGAACACGATACCATGGGGGAAGTAAGGGTCCCAGCTGATAAATATTGGGGAGCCCAGACCCAAAGATCCGTTGAGAATTTTCCGATAGGAGAAAATACAATGCCCCTAGAAGTGATCAAGGCCTTCGCTCACCTAAAAAAATCAGCCGCAAAGGCCAACCAGGCTTTAGGTGTTCTTGATCAGGCAAAAGCAGACCTGATCTCAAAAGCCTGTGAGGAGATCCTAGAAGGAAAACTAAATGATCAGTTTCCATTGGTAGTTTGGCAAACGGGCTCTGGAACCCAGAGCAATATGAACGTCAATGAGGTGGTTGCAAACAGGGGCCACGTCATCAATGGTGGGAGTTTAGAGGATAAGGAAAAAGCCCTTCACCCAAATGATGATGTTAACAAATCGCAAAGCTCGAATGACACCTTTCCTACTGCTATGCACATTGCAGGCTATGAAATGCTTGCTAAGCAAACCTTGCCCAAGATCAAAAAACTTAGGGATACCCTTGACGCCAAGTCCAAAGCATTCGATGGTGTCGTCAAGATAGGAAGAACCCATTTTATGGATGCTACACCCTTAACCCTTGGACAGGAATTCTCTGGTTATGTAGCGCAATTGGACCACGGAATGAGGGCCTTGAAGAGTACTCTGGGCCACCTTTCTGAGCTTGCCTTGGGTGGAACCGCCGTAGGAACCGGTTTAAATACTCCTGAAGGGTATGCTGAACTGGTAGCAAAGGAAATAGCGGAATCAACTGGGAACCCACACATTACGGCACCAAATAAATTCGAAGCTCTTGCGGCCCATGATGCAATTGTGGAATCTTCCGGTGCTTTAAAACAATTGGCGGTTAGTCTTATGAAGATCGGAAATGATATCAGAATGTTGTGCTCAGGTCCCAGGTCCGGAATTGGCGAAATCATCATCCCCGCCAATGAACCAGGTTCCTCAATTATGCCCGGAAAGGTAAATCCCACGCAATGCGAAGCCTTAACCATGGTCTGCGCCCAGGTAATAGGATTGGACAATGCCATTTCCGTAGGTGGAGCAACTGGCCATTTTGAGCTGAATGTATTCAAGCCTATGATGGTCTTCAATCTTTTAACCCAAGCCCGTTTATTGGGAGATGCATGCAAATCATTCAATGATCGTTGCGCAATCGGTATTGAACCCAACCATGATGAGATCAAGGATAAGTTGGAAAAAAGCCTAATGCTCGTGACCGCCCTTAATACTCATATTGGTTATGAAAACGCGGCCAAGATCGCCAAGAAGGCTCATGCCGAAAACAAAACGCTTCGAGAGGCAGCCGTTGAATTAGGTTTACTTACAAGTGAACAATTCGATGAGTGGGTGGTACCCGAGAACATGGTCGGCAGTATGAAGAAATAGGTTATTAGGCAGTATTTTTCTTATTTTGAGCTTGGTAACCAAAGATTTTGTCACGAAAAACTAGTGCTATGCGAATAATTACGATCCTTTTAGCCCTGGCTCTGGCCAGCCCGGGACTGATGGCTCAGAAAACAAGCAAGGAAGAAAAAAAGCTTAAGAAGGAGTGGAAAAAGAAGATGAAGCAAATGGATCCCCTTGAATTCAAGGAGATGGTTGAATCATCTGAAAGAAGTAAAAGAGAACTTACCTCTTTGAGGAATGAGAATGTAGAGCTTCAGAATGAGGTGAATGCTAAGGATGATGAGCTGAAAAAAGCTGCAAATGCAGTTAAAAAATGTCGTGCTGAATTAGCAGAAGCACAAAGTGCACCTCCTCCTAAAGTTGAATCGCCTTACGCAATAGGAGATCCAAATTCGGGAATTCTATTCAAGGTTCAGATTGGAGCCTTCAAAAAGAAAGATCTCTCTAAATTCCTTAACAACCACCCAAATTTTCAGGGTGAGGAAGAGGATGGCATGAGAAAATATACACTGGGCATGTTTAGGGAATATTTTGAAGCCAATGAATTTAAAGACTACCTAATTGCCATGGGAGTTGAAGATGCATGGATCGTATCATATAGGGATGGAAATAGGGTGGATATCAAAGAAGTGATCGGGGACGCCGGTTGACATTTGGATCCGAGAAAATTAAAACCGCTTTGAGAGATCTTAGCGGTTTTTTTATGAAATTGAGTTTCCTATGCGCTTCTTCTACATATCAATAATAGTATTCCTTTTCGCCTGTAGCTCCCACCCAAAAGAAGCTCCTAAGATTGTAGGAATTAACTTTTCTGCCCTTCAAGGAGATGCTGGGTCTAATATGGACAAATTGGAAGCTGTCCTTGAAAAAAATCCCAATCTAAAGGTGATCCACCGTCTGAATAGACCAGAATTGGGTTATAGTTTGATATTCTTTGGAAATCCCAAACTGGGCTCACCACTAATGTTAAAGAGCCAATATACGGGCCTAGACCTCCCACAAAGGATGTTGATTTTCAATGATAACTCAGGTGGATCCTTTGTTTGCTATAATTCAATGCGCTATCTCAATTCTGCTTATGGCCTTGAGGACCATCCGAACCTGGAAAAAGCCAAAAATGGACTTTCGAACCTTGTAACTTCACTGACCGACAAAGAGCCCCATCTGGTGCAAAACGCAAGGTTTGGGAGAAACAAAGGAATAAGAAAGATGACGAGCCCTTTGAACTTTCGAGACAGCTATCAGTTGATTTTTGAGAAGATCTCCAAAGAGGGTTACAAGGTGGAGAAAACCCTTGACCATGGGGAAAACGGAAGAAAGGCCGGATTTGAAATGCTTAATGAAAGGCTAATCCTGGTAAATGATGCAGAGATGGAAAAAAGATTATATGATCTTGATCCTAGCTTAATGCTTGATCTCTGGCCCTTGAAATTCCTTGTGGTGGAGGAACCTGGTGGAAAGGTGAAAGTGGGATACCATCATCTGGGTTTTCATTTTGAACGCAGAAAACTGAACACCAACTCGGATCTTTTCATAAACCTTAGGCGTTTCCAAAGTTCCATCTTAAGGGCTATAAAAGACGCCCCTCATTTACCTACTCAAGAAGACGAAGCGGCATGAACACCTTGGGAAACTTGATCTGGTTGATTTTTGGAGGTATCCTAATTGCATTAGAATACTTGATTTGCAGCATCCTATTGATGATCACCATTATTGGAATCCCCTTTGGTCTCCAAACTCTTAAAATGGCAAGCCTTGCCCTTTGGCCCTTCGGCCGAGATGCGTTAGTAGTAGAGAAAGGCACTGGCTGTCTTAGCACCGTCATGAATATGCTTTGGATCTTCCTGGGAGGAATTTGGATTGCTTTAACTCATTTGTTTTTCGCGATTCTTCTTACCCTTACCATTATTGGGTTTCCATGGGCGAGGCAGCATATGAAATTGGCAGCCATTGGCTTAACACCATTTGGGAGGGAGATAAGGAGTGTTGATATCAGTGTTCCGGGAACCTGACCTTCAACAATTCCCTCGCAGAATTGGGAATTACTTTCCGTTCATGGGAGGTCACATTTATAAAGCTTTTTCTTTCTCCATCCGTGGTTTCCATGGTTACATATTCGATCTCATCGCATTGAGCAATCCTCGAAAAATCTTCAAAGGAAAATGCAGCACTTAAAGTCGAAATATCTGTCAGGGAATTGTGAATGTATTCTATGGTCATGGGTTTGAGGATAATCTCTTCATCTCCCTTCTTTAAAAATACCTGGCAATGAGGCTTTTCCGGTGTATGAACCTCTTTGGTCTTGAAATGAAGGAAAATAGCATACATATCTCTTTCATTCTTGAACAACTCACCGCTTAGGTGATCCCCCTTGAATGGTAGAAATACATACTGATCCCCATCATTGTCATGACCAAACTGAAGCTCCTGGGCAGGAGAGACATGAGCCATAAATGTTAAATAAACTCCTAGTGGAAGTGCTGTATTCCAGCATTTCTTCTCACTGATCAACTTTTCCATGACCCAAAGAAGTTCTGTAAAAAAGGATATCAGGAATCTATCCGGACGAGCAGGAATATTTAAGGAGCGAGCAGGGATAGGCTAGAATTTCAAGTAACAAGTTACTATTCAATAACTCAATTCCCCAATCTTAGGGGCTTTATTCTTTAAGCCTTCTCATTTAATTCCTTGATTTCCATAACATTGAAGACTATATTCCGTTTTTATCGAATCAAACCAGAAAAAAATGAAGGAGGTCAAACATTTTTTCTGGCTGTGCTCCGGTTCACATAAACCTTTCCTGGAAGCCAGCCCATCAGAAGCATCAAAATACGCCGGAATAGGTGCCACCATATTCTTCACAGGGATATTTGCAGCTCTTGCAGGAGGATTTGCATTGCATTCGGTATTTGAGAGTATATGGATTTCCATCGCCTTGGGTATACTTTGGGGCCTCATGATCTTTAATCTTGATAGATACATAGTTTCCTCCATGAGAAAGAAAGATGCATTTTGGCTAGAATTCAAGACCGCAATCCCGCGAATGATCCTAGCCATTCTAATCGCGGTTGTGATCACCAAACCATTGGAACTTAAAATATTTGAAAAGGAGATCAATACTGAATTGGTCAGCATGAACGCCGAGATCCTAAAGTCCACCGAGGAGGAGATAAAAAGCAGGTATCAACCGACTTCGAAATCCTTAAAGAATGAAAACTTAGGCTTGAAAAAGGAGATCCTGGAAAAAGAGACAAAACGTGATGAATTAAGAAGAATTGCTCAGGAGGAAGCCGACGGAACGGGAGGAACTAAAAGAAGGAATGCGGGTCCGATCTATAGGATCAAAAAAGCGGATGCAGACAAATCCGAAGAAGAATTGGAGCAATTGAATGAAAGAAATCAAGCTCTTATTGGTGAAAACCAATTGAAGATCAACCAAAACGATTCGATGATGGCTTCTGAGCTAGCAGCAATAGAAGGAGGAACTTTCAACGGAATGGCTGCTCGATTGGAAGCCCTGAGCAGATTGACTTTAAGGCACCCTGCTATCTGGTGGGCGAATGCCTTTTTCATCCTTTTGTTTATCGCATTGGAGACTGCTCCGGTTTTGGTTAAACTCATCAGTCCTAAGGGCCCTTATGATAACCTTCAAGGTTCAAAGGAATACGCTTTCAGAAATCAGAGCTTAGAGGAGATCGCAAGGAATAATCAGGAAACCCGACAAAGAACTGCGAATCTTGGCGGTCCGGAAAAAATCTTTCTTGACGAAAAGCTTGAAAGTGGTTTAAAGAAAGTCTGAGGATCTATTTTTCGATCAGGTCGAACATCAACCAGGCATTTGGGTCGATCTCGATCTTGCTGTTTTTCTTGACCTTGAGCTGAGCTGGGCCCCGCTTTAGCTCCAGCTTATACATTTTCTTATCCACCTTAACCTCCACGGGCATCGGAAAATAAAGACCATCCGGTACGTCCCAGGAGATCATTATGTACTTATCTCCCTTTTCGTAGATCAACTTTGGGAGATCAGTACGGTAGGCATAAACATCGAAGATCCAGTCCAGGTCTTTTTCAGAATAGGTTTCTGCTATGTTTATGAAATCCCGGGTGTTTACGAACCTACATTGACTTCCATCGCTGATCTTTTCAAGGCTCTGATCAGGATAAGCCATAAATCTCAGGCTTCGTTTAAGATTTATCTCTCCCATTACATATCTCAATGTATGAAGAAGTCTTGCCCCTTTTCCATATATGGAACCACTCCATCCTCCGCTAGCGGTTTGGGGGGTCTTGTGTACAATGGGTGCTTTGGTCTTTGGACTCACATTTCTCATGTATTCGTAATACCCTTCCTTCCCGTGCAATTCCTCGATATACATGGCCTGAGCGTAGGTTCCAAAGCCTTCATGAATCCATGCATCTTTCCAATCAGCACAGGTCACAAGGTTTCCCCACCATTCATGGGCCATTTCATGATGCAATAAACCATCAAATCCCCAGTCTTTGCCTCTGAAGTAGGCACCCCTTCTAAAACCAGCTCCATAGGCGACAATACTTTGATGCTCCATTCCGAAATGTGGAGTTTGGACAATGGCACATTTATCGGCTCTAAAAGGGTACGGGCCGAAATTTCTTTCGAAGAAATCCAATTGCTTTTTTAAGTCTTCTACGAGCTCAAAACCTTTCTTCTTACTTGCCGGAAGAACATAGAAATGTACGGGATAGGTGGTTCCATCAATGCAATTCCGGCTGTCCTCAATGAGCTCATAGGGCGCAATATTCAATGCCACATTGTAGATATTGATGGGGTTAGAGATGAACCAATGGTATGAAGTGGTACTATCGGTATGATCCGTTTGCCCAACTAATTTTCCATTACAGGCAGCAACCAGATTGCGCGGAACCCGAACCGTGAGGTCCATTGAATCCGGTTCATCCGAAACATGGTCCTTGCAAGGCCACCAAAGGTCCGCTCCCTCCCCTTGGCAGGTAGTTGCTATCCAATGGTCCCCATCGGAAGTCTCTTTCCATGAAAAACCACCATCCCATGGAGCATGTCTGGCTTCACGCGGGTTTCCTGAATATTGAACCACAACTTCAACAAACTCTCCTGGCTGGCGGGTATGTGCCAGGTCTATCCAAATCTTGCCTTCCTCCCTTTTAAAACCTCTGTCCTTGGGCTCAAGGCTTTCTCTATTCTCGACAACACTTTCGATTGTAAAAGTTGTATCCAGATCCATTACCAAATTGTATAAAGGATTGATTACTCTGGCTCTCATCAAAAGGCTTCCATCAATGAATTTTTTATCAGGAAAAACCTGAATTTTCAAATCATGGTAGACAACATCATAAGATGCCTGTTCATGCATCAGGGGCCCTCCTGTTTCCATGATGCCTCCTTGCTGAGCATTGAGAGTCAAAAAAAACATTACCGAGAATAGAAAAGAGAAAAACGTTTTCATACCAAGGGTATATCCTAATTTTGGGCCAATATATGACCAATAGCAGAAATTTAGATTTTCAAACAAAGATCAGGTTTATATAAGTTAATTAGGTATAGTTATGAAATTAAGCTCCAGAAACGCCCTGGAGGCATTTTTAGTAGGTTATTGGGTCCTATCAGTAAACTTCCTTTCCGGAATTTCTGTCCTATCCGTCAGGACCTTTAACTTAACCATAGGCATTCCATCTCAATTCCTTGAAGATCCTATGGCAGTTTACTGGCTGTCCTGGCAGCAGTATCTAGAGTCTACACTTTTTGGTTTCCTATTTGGGATCTGCTTTGTTTGGGTCGATAGGTATTTTAGAAGGCCCAAATTCTCAGGTCTATCATTTGGTAAACTGATCATAAGGAAAACCTCCTCCTACCTGTTGGGAATTTTCCTTACTTTCTTAACCATATACCTGATCCTTAACGCCGCCGGAGTTTATAAAGATGACATTGCCACCGATTTTTTAATGAATCCGGTTTCAATCCTTCTGATCCTAATGATCTTCGGTGGGATAGTGTTCCAGATTTTTCTCTTGAATTTCCTTTTACAAAGTATTGAGACCAGTGGATTCTATAACATCACAAGGTTTTTAACTGGCAAGTATCAATTTCCAGTTGAAGAAAAAAGGATCTTCATGTTCCTCGATCTGGATAATTCCACTACCCATGCTGAAAATCTTGGAAACCTTCAGTACAGCCGAATGATCCAGGATTGTTTCCTTGATCTGAATAAGCTTATCAAAGATCATCAAGCCGAGATCTATCAATATGTAGGAGACGAAGTAGTTTTAAATTGGAATCCGCCTAACCCAGAAACCGCAAGACTTAGCATTGACCTGTTTTTTAGTTTTAAATCCACACTTGAAAAACGGGCCGCTCATTACCGGGATTCATATGGAATTATTCCAAGTTTTAAAGCAGCCTGTTATGCAGGGGATGTTACTGTAACTGAAGTTGGATTTGTAAAAAGAGAGATCGCCTTCCATGGAGATGTTTTGAATATTGCATCAAGGCTAGAACACCTCAATAAAGATTTAGGAACCGAAATTTTGGTAGGAGAAAGGATGAAAAGTTTATTGGGATCAGATTCTCCCTATCATCTAAACCCTAAAGGCGAGTTCCTTCTAAAAGGAAAAGGGTCAAAACTGAATGTTTACGAAGTAATTACCTAAGAAAATTATATATTTAGCCATGCTAAACTATAATTTGCTTAAAGGAGTACTAAAAACCTTGGTTTTGAACGTAATCGAAGACCATGGGCCTATCCATGGTTACGAGATCAAAGCAGAAATAGAAAGGAGAACGGACAACAATTTTAATATCACAGAAGGAGCACTGTACCCAACTCTTAAGAAACTTATGCAGGAAGAGTTAATTGAACAAAGCCAGGAAAGCAGCTCCGGAGGAAGAATAAAGAAACTATATCGCCTAACTGAAAGGGGATCCGAGGAACTGGACCGTTTGAATATTGAAAGCCTTGAGTTCGCCGCTCTTCTAATAAGATTCGTTGAATCAAAACCCTCATTGGTCCTTTAAACTAATGCCCTCTATCTCTATTAAATATTTGCTTGATTTGCGACCCGTATAAAATCCGATTAAGCTAATGTTCAGGTCTTATTCGCTCTCTCTCCCATTAAAGGGGCCTATTATTTTTTTAGCGAGAACGGTGGATTAAAAGAAGACCCTGAGTAAGTTCAAATTCTAATGAAAGATGTTCGAAAGGCAAAAAATCAAAATTTCAAAAAGACTCTCTCTGTAGGAGTTACTGGACTGGTAATTGGTCTGATCTTTGGTATTCCGATCCCATTATGAACCTAATTCTACTATTTCTAATCCTCTTTCCCCCTTGCGAATCACAACTGCTTGGCCATTGGGAATTACAATCCTGGACTAGTACCAAGGAAAATGGAGAACAATTCTTCCCATATGGCGAAGACCCTTTTGGGAGTCTTAGCTATGATGAGGATGGGACTATGGCCCTGATCCTGATGAAGAAAGGTAGGTTGCAAAAAACCGATGATGGATTCTTCAGCTATTCTGCCGACTACTCTGTTGATTGCCGCTCCCACTCGGTTTACCATAAAGTAGTAGCAAGCTCCCATCCCGATTGGATAGGGAAGACTCAATTGAGATTTTTTATGTTGAAAGGTGATAGTCTGATCCTTAGATCTCCAGAAATTAAGACAGCTGTTAGCGAAAATAAACCAGCAACTCATAGATTGGTTTGGACCAGAAAAAGCAAATCAGAATAAGTATTTTTGGATTACTCATGTTAATTACATGACCCGAAAAGAATGATAAAAAGTATAATTCCCATATTTCTCATGCTGTTCCTTGTGGCTGCAGATAGCATTGGTCAATCAAAGGATGTGAAAGGAGCAAAAGGAATGTGGCGCGTTGTTGGCATCACTCCTGCCACTGCAAAAGCAAAGGCTATTGAACAAGCTAAAGCCCAAGCCTTGCAGATAGCTGGTGTTGACCAAATCGTTCGAGTATTCGACAGCTATGATAAAAAGGAAGATCGGGAAGCTTTCGAAGAGTATTTCTTTTCTCTCACCCAGGTAGAATCGCAGGGTTCGGTTACCCAATATGAGTTAATTAATGAAAACATGTACGTAGATGATGTAACCAAGGACATCATAGTTGAAGTCGAGATTGATGCCAGGGTCAAAAAGTACAAAAGCATAACCGACCCTTCCTTTTCATGCGAGATCGCGGGACTAAAACCAGCCTATAAGAACGAGGAGCCCCTTCGCTTTTCAGTGAAACCCAATAAGACAGGCTATTTGCAGGTCTTTATCATGGACGAAGCAAACAACATGTTCCTTTTGTTTCCAAACGATTCTGAGAAGGCAAATCTTCTGAATGAAAAGACTGTAACCCGATTCCCGATGGTACCCTACCATGATTACATCACCTGGACAGAGAAGGAGGAAGAGGTTAATTATGTACTATTTCTTTTTTCAAAGAAGGATGTACCGTACAAGGGGGGACAACACAGCCATTTTGATCAATACGTAAAGCATGCCTTTACAATTGAACCGGCTGATCGCTTTTTAACCATGGAGAAGATCACCATTTATAAGTAATATGGACCCTATTCAGATACTTCGTTTCGTCCACATTGCAGCCGGATTTGTTGCTCTTTTTTCAGGTCTTGGTCCTATGCTCTCTCAAAAAGGCGGAACCTTCCATAAAAGAACCGGGATGATCTATTTTGTTGGAATGACCCTGGTTTTTTTTACAGCGGTGCCTCTATCCCTAGCAAAAACCGATTACTTCCTATTCTCTGTTGGCATCTTTAGTTATTACGCTGCATTTACCGGATTTAGATATTCTAGAAGGAAAAATGATCAACCAGGTCCAATGGATCATTTGGCAACAGGGATAACACTTATCACTGGAGGGGGAATGATATTTCTTGCCGTGCAATTTCTGTACAAAGGAGCTACAGGGATGGCAATAGTACTTGGAGTCTTTGGGCTAATCGCTTTTTTGATGAGCCTGCAGGACTCTCAAAAATTTTGGCTTGGAAAGACCAGCAAGAGATATCAAAAGAGAGATTGGTTCTTTAGTCACATCGTAAGAATGGGGGCATCCTATATCGCAGCCTCTACCGCTTTTGCTGTGACAAATCTAAATTTCTGGCCGCCCCTGTTGAATTGGTTGGTCCCAACGATAATTGGTTCAATCTTGATCAGCAGGGTATCTAGGAGCTATTACAAAAAATTCTTTTCCAGGCCATCCTAAGTTCTTTGATGCTCAGCATGGAGGTTCTTATTTTGCCTTAATGAAAAAGGTAAATTGGGAGATTCAAAATAAAGAGGAGAAGCCCGCTTTCTACAATTGGATCCGATGGTATGAATTAGGAGGAATCGCTTCCTTGCTCTTTCTTATTTACGGAGCGTTTCTTTTCCTTTATCAGAATCTTCCGGTCCAGGCCCTGCTCTGGGTCAATTTTTTTGCTCTGCTCATTCATCAATTCGAACAATACGGCTTTCCTGGATGGTTTCCAGGCTTGGTGAATCGAGAGGTCTTTGGATCATCAAATCCACTTGCTTACCCTCTCAACCCGCTCTCCACCTGGATCGTAAATGTGCCCATTACCTGGGGTTTCTTCATCCTAGGAATATACTTTTCCAAAGACCTGGCATTTTTGAGTATCAGTTTAATGGTCTTTTCCTTTGGAAATGTCCTTGGCCATCTTGCATTGATTTTTAGATCCAGGAGAATCTATCATCCAGGATTATTCAGTGCTGTCTTTTTGTTCATTCCTGTGCTCTTTATTTTTTTCTACCAGATCATGCCACTTCCTTTTATTGAAGAAAAATTATTGTGGAATGGTATCTTGACAGGGATAATTGCTTTGGCCTCAATTCCATTAACCCTTCTTTTAATGGCAAAGGAAAATTCAACAAAGGAATTTGGTTTGAGGCACGATACCCCTAAGTTTAGAAAATTCAAGTCAATGGATTAAACGGACTTAAGATGAACTTGCATAGCGTTGATATGTTAATAAAGTAAACAGGAAATAATTATGACAAATTCAATGATCGGATTGCCGGTAGAAAAATCAGAAGAACTGGCGGATAAACTAAATGTGTTGTTAGCTAATTATCAGGTGTTCTACATGAATACCAGAGGTTTTCATTGGAACATAAAAGGTGAAAAATTTTTTGAGCTTCACGTAAAATTCGAAGAATTATACAATGACCTTCAGATAAAAATTGACGAGGTGGCCGAGAGGATTCTTACCCTTGGCTTCACTCCGATGCACACTTACGGAGATTTCCTTTCAAATTCACGGATTCCCGAGGCTAAGAACATTTCAGAAAGCAGACAGGCTGTGCAGTCTTTGCTGGATTCTTTTCAGATAGCCATTGAGCTTCAAAGGGAATTGCTTGACCTAAGTGATGGCGCGGGCGATGAAGGGACCAATGCTCTTATGAGCGATTACATCCGAGAGCAAGAAAAACTTGTTTGGATGTATTCTGCATTCATGGGTTAATGCTTTGCATCCTATGAAATTTCCTGAGCCAGGCCAGGAATCTCAACTTATATTTTGTAAAATTCACAACAGTTATTATTTTTAGTTGATATATCAATAAACAATGGAGCCCAAGCTAGACGATGTGATTTTCTTTCAAGCCGAAAAAATGATGAGGAGAGCAAAGGAGATCACCAAGGAAAGCTTCAAGCACCATGGTTTTGAGGTAACAGTAGATCAATGGATCCTACTGAAGGCTTTATGGGATGGAGGTTCCTTAAGCCAGATCCAATTAGCAGAATCCACATTCAAGGATCCGGCAAGTATAAAGCGGATCCTTGACCTTTTGGAACAAAAGGGCCTTGTGATGAGGAGGGTAAAAGATCATAACAGAAAGGAGAATGAGATTGAGCTCCTGGAAAAAGGAAAAGACTTGGTCGAGAAAATGATGCCTGTGGTACAATCTCTTAGAGATCAAGTAACACAAGATTTCTCCAGCGGAGAACGATACGCCCTCTTGCATCTATTGAAAAAGGCAAACAAGAATCTTTAACTATTTTTTTACACTTATAATTGATATATCAATAATGAAAAACCTTTTTATTCTTTTTACCTCTTTAGTTTTCATGCTCTCATGCAGGCCCAAGGAGCAGGCTCAAGCAGATCCGCAACTAATGGCAGCCATTGAGACCTTTGTCGCAGCGGCAGACAGGCAGGACGCCGAAAAGTTGGCTTTCTGTACCCACAAGGACTTTCGAGTGATCTGGAACGGGCCCAAGCCAACCGATCACACCCTATTTGCCCGGGATTTTTACTTGGAAAAATTCAGGATCAAAGAATGGGGCGGAGATCCAAGAACCATTGAACTTGTTGACTGGGAGCTTTTTGAGAATTATGCCTCAGCCCACGTTCGCCTGGATGGTGAACAGCAGGACTTTGAGTCCATGTACATTCTGGTTAAGGAAGGCGATCAATGGAAAATGATTCAGGAAAGTGTTGTAGTTAAACCATCAGCCTGATAAAGCCCCGAAAGGGGCTTTTTTATATTATATTGGAAGGGATGAAGCACCTTTTCTCCATCCTTACCCTCCCCTTCAATGTAACCATTACACTTCCACTATTCCTTCTATTCTTTGAAAGCAAAACCCCTGAAACACCAAGCTGGGTTGAATTCCCATGGCTAATAGTGGGGATCATCCTTTTGGTCGATGGGCTTTTCCTGTTAAGCTGGACCATCGTCTTGTTTGCAACTAAAGGTAAGGGTACCCTTGCACCCTGGGCTCCAACAAAGAACCTCGTGATCTCCGGACCCTTTCGCCATGTTCGTAACCCAATGATCACAGGAGTTTTATTGATACTGATCGGGGAAGCTTTTCTGTTTCAGTCATTCTGGCTGCTGGGCTGGGCTACCTTCTTCTTTGCTCTCAATACCAGCTATTTCATTCTCAAGGAAGAGCCGGACCTAAAAAAACGCTTCGGCGAACCCTATGAGGATTATTGCCGAAACGTTAGAAGATGGGTCCCAAGGATCATTCCCTGGGATCCGGATCTGACCTCCAAATGATCAGTTGATGGTTTCCGTAGTTACTGTTCCTTTAATGGTCAGTACCGGGATATCCCCTGTATTTCCAATCACCTGAACCGTCTTCTGGAAGTTTCCAGCTTTGCTGGCATTATACTTCACCTTTACGAAACCTTCTTCTCCCGGAGCTATTCCGTCTTTGCTATAATCAGCAGCGGTACATCCACAAGAGGTTTTGATCTGAGTCACGTAAAGGAGCTCATCTCCATTATTAGTGAAAGTAAACTCGTGAGTAACAGGGGTACCCTGCTCAATGGTACCAAAGTTGTGCTCAAGGCTTATCCATGAAAAAGCAGGTCCTACAATAGGGTTCGCTGCCATAAGAAATTGAAAGCTTGCAACTGCAAGTATTAAAAGGATAGTGGTTTGAAATTTTGTTTTCATCTTGTTCAAATTTGTTTTCAGCAAATCTGGATACAGGCCGTTCCCCGGGCTGTTAATGCTTTCCTAAGAATTGTTAATGAAATGTTAAGGCTCATATTTCCCTCCTCTTAAAGGCTATTTTTACAAAATGAAAAACCTCCCTTTGAGGATCATATTGGGTTTTGCGCTATTCGCATCGGTTGGAATATTCCTGGTCCAGGGATATTGGTTCAGGCAAGCATTTCAGGCAAAACAGAAAGAATTCGAATTCCAAATCTTCTCAGGCCTTAAGGAAGTGGCCCTGGATCTTGCCGATTACAAGGGCATCATGCTACCTAGCTACCACCCTGTAGAACAGCTTAGCAATAATTACTATGCGGTTATGATCAATGATATGATCGAACCCAAAATACTGGAGCCAATGCTGATCAATAAGTTTAGGGAGCTCGGGATCGAAGCTGACTTCCAATACGGAATCTATGATTGCCTCAGCGATCAAATGGTTTACAGCAAGAATCTCAATGCTTTTCAGTCTTCCCGACAGGATCAAAGAGAGGTCAGCGAGCCGGAATTCGATAATGACAATTATTACTTCGCAGTCTATTTTCCGGGAACAAGTTCTGTGATCGTTGGAAGTATGGGCATTTGGATCTTCTCCAGTGTCATTTTATTACTTGTCATAATCTTCTTTGCCTGGGCAACTATAATCATCCTTAAGCAGCGCCGGCTTTCGGAGATCCACACTGACTTTGTTAATAACCTGACCCATGAAATGAAGACCCCTCTTACCAGCATGTCGCTGGCTCTGGAAAGACTGGACCTAAGTCAGGAAGCGGAGAAAAAGAGTATTTCAATTCTGAAACAAGAATTGGATGGTCTCAAAGGAACAGTGACCCATATACTTGATTCCGTGAGATCTGATGTTCCAGGGACTGGTCAAAAGAAGTCCATCATTGATCTGAAGGAGCTTGCAGAATCAATCCTTGAAGTCTACAAACTTGATCCGCAAAAGAAATTAACATTAAAGGCTGATGAAGGTCTACAAATCGAAGTAAACCCAGAGGAAATCAGATCTGTAATTCATAATCTTTTGGATAACGCCTTTATCCACGGCGAAGGACAAGTTGATCTGGAAATAAGATCCGAAGGAAGTAATTTGATTATATCGGTGAAGGACCAGGGCCCAGGTATTCCGTTGGAACATCAAAAAAGGATCTTTGATAAATTCTACCGGGTTCCTGCAGGTAATATTTATAAAGGCAAGGGCTTCGGCCTTGGTTTATTCCTGGTCAATGAGCTTGTCAAAAAGAATAATGGAAAGCTAGAGTTAATATCCGAGGAGGGTAAAGGGGCAGAATTCAAGATCCTTTTCAAAAAGAAGTAATGAAACATTCAACCTTGATACAATTGGTCGAAGATGATCCGAACCTGGGTTCACTCATTGAGGAGAACCTGAGAGAGGAAGGTTATGGAGTAAACTGGTTGAAAAATGGAGAAGAAGCTTTGAGCAAATTCGATGTTGAAAAGCCCCAGCTCTTAATTCTTGATGTAATGTTGCCTGACATCGATGGATTTGAGCTCGCTACTAGATTCAGGGCTAAGGATAAACAGACCCCGATATTATTCCTGACCGCAAAAGACCTTACTGAAGATCGGATCAAAGGATTCGAAAGCGGAGGAGATGATTATATAACAAAGCCTTTCTCAATGAAAGAGTTGCTGTTAAGAATGGAGGTCTTTTTAAGAAGGTCGGGGATCCAGGAAAAAGAAAAAAGTGATGTGGTCGGAGGAAGTTGGGCTTTGGATTCGGACCGAAGGGTCTTTGCAATAAATGCCTCGGAACATAAGCTTACAAATAGGGAATTCGAGTTGTTACAATTCCTATTGGAGAGGCAAGATGAATTGATCCCACGAGAAAACATCCTGAAAGAATTGTGGGGCGATGACGACTATTTCATGGGCAGAAGCCTGGACGTTTTTATTTCCCGTCTTAGGAATATGATGAAAGCTCATTCGGAATTCCAGATCGAAAACGAGCATGGCATAGGTTTCCGTTTGAAGAAAATCGATTCTTAGGGATAATTAAGCATCCTATCTTTCGTTAAGGTCAAAATTGGAGGTGCTATGAAAAATCTAATGCTGCTTAGCCTGGTAGTGCTATTACTTGGCTGTCAAAACGAACCGCCGGACCATCCCCCGGTCAAAAATCTTGAGTTCATTAAGATCAAAAACCAGGAATTGGGTTATTTGATATCCCTTCCTTCAAATTATTCAATCCAGCAGGAAGGAGCTGAGATCCATTGCCGAATGGATGGTTTTCCGGTGTTGATGATCAATTATGTGAGTATGGAAGAAGGAGATAGAAGAGGCTTATGGCCGGACCATAAACCCGATAAGAATCAGGCAGCCCCAAACGGTTGGATCCTTTATTCCTATACACATTACGACGGACCCTTTGGAATGGCAACCCGCTCTTATGTCAAAAAAATGGGCAACAAATACTTAAGTCTCGATTTTCGATTGAAGGAGGAAGACCGAGAAGTGGAGCGAATAATACTCCGATCATTCGTAATTGAATCCAATTAAATAATTGAAAGAATTAAAAGGACAAATAAATAGGCCACCCCCATTGCTGCTAATAGAGCAAACCAAAAAAGGGAATAAAAAAAACCAATTTTTGGCCAGGCACTAAATTTCACCGTTTTTCCCAAATCCCTAAAAATCCTTCGATTTGCCCGATCATGGGTAAAGGCTTTTACTCCAAGAGTAAAAGATAAGACCATCCCAAATCCTCCAATAATTACACCTAAGGCTGTAAATCCCAATCCAGCAATTGTAAGAAGGCTAAGTACACTCAAATTGGTTGCGATAAAGGACCAAATCCCCAATCGCTTTGTATCTACAAATACGCCATTTGCATCTTTTGACCAATAAGTTCCCTTCACCTCATAGTAGTTCTCAGATTTTTCTATCGAATCAATATCTATAGATGGTTCATAATTTGTTCTTAGATCATTTTCTGAATTATACTCTTTTTCAATTCCGTCAGGAGATTCCAGAAATTCACTCAGATTTTGAACCAGTGTATCTTCATTCGAATAATTTTCCTTTACAGAAGGAGAAACCTTAACCGTTGAAAACTTATAGGCAGAGGCAAAATCAAACTTCTTGCTCTTACAAGAGTTTGAGATCAATATCACGGATAAGGCCAAAAAAAGGCCCCATTGGGGCCTTATCTTAAGGGTTCTTTTCAAAGATCAATCTTGCGTGGTCCATAATCTCACGCTCAAAGCAAACTCTATTGGGTCTAACCCTGAGCAAAGCCAATTGATACCTAAACTCCTTATCAGTGAAGAATTTCGGGATCAGTGAGGCAAACCATAAGTACTTTTTCAAATTGAACTTGTAAAAGAGCTTGGTCCATTCCCTGTTGGTTTGGACATAGTCAAGCCTTCCACTGCTATAATAGACCTTCTTCATGTAAGGCTCTGCGACCCTGATCACATGCTCATGTCCGTAAGGCAACCAGGAGTCAGGATTATGCTTGGTCAAAAGAGCCAGGATGTATTCCGAAGAATCTTTGGGTCCATTAATATCAAATTGATCGTATGGGATCATGTTCTTTGAAAAGGTCATGGTCTGCATGTAAAAACGCTTACCCGGCTTCAAAAGGTTGGCTATATGCTTGAAATAATCATCATAAACAGCATCCTGCCTTCCATCTGTATAATCTTTCACCGATGCACAATGTTCAAAACTTCCAAAGGCTGTAACGGCATCGAATAACCCGTAATCCTCAGGTTTTACATAGCGAGCATCCTGGAGATAAACTTCAAGTCCATTCTCCCTGCAGGCATTTACCTGGCCCTGGGATAGATTGACGCCGATACCTTCAGCACCGATCTCATCTTTTATGAATTTTAGGAAACCTCCCCAACCACAACCGAGGTCCAACACCTTACTGCCTTTTTTGATCCCTAATTGATCACAGACAAATCTGTACTTTTTGAATTGGGCTTCTTCAAGGGTCATCGAAAAATCACCCTCCCACATTGCATTGCTGAAATGGGCATTCTCACCCAAACTTAACCTTATGAACTTATCAAGATTGGTATAGGTGAAGTCCATCTCTTTGGCCTTGTCCCAATCCTCGCCATCTTTAGCGGCAACGCTGGTTCCCTCCCAGCTCCCATCAGGCTTTTTTACATCAGTAACTCTCGGTTTAGTAGGTGTTGTATGATCTGTAGGTGTTGTAGTCTCTGAACTCATAGTTAGGATTATTTAGCCCCTTAATTTAATCAAAGGCTAAGAAATCCAAAAGATGAAAAATTCAGGATCAGGCAGCGATCGCCTCAGAAGCCATATTGGCTTCTCTTTCAGCTTTAATCTCCTCCTGCAATTGCCTTACTGTCTTTCGTGATCCATCATGGGACCATCCCGGAGGGCCGAAAATGTACATAAACTTATTGTAGATACCAGGAGCAGTTCTCACATCTTCCCAGATATGTTTGTACTCATGAAAGAGTATGTCCTGGACCTTGTGAGAACCCGGAGGATGAAGCACTCCAAAATTGACATGCTTATGGTCATCAAGATCCTTAAAGGTGCCGAACATCTTATCGAAGATATTCAGGTAACCCCCATGATTCTTATCCAGGTATTCTATGTCAGAAGAATGGTGGACATGATGATGCTTATGGGTATTCATAAAACGTTCAAAAAACCCAAGTCTTGGAACGTATTGAGAATGAAGCTGGAATTGCCATAAGGATTCAATCCCCAGACAAACCAATACCATCATTGGATGAAAACCGATCATCGGCATCCACATATAGAATAGTGGCTTATAAAAAAGTGTGAACCATCCATTTCTTACCCCAACGCTCAGATTGTATTTCTTAGAGGAATGATGTACCACATGAGCTGCCCATAGCACCCTTATCTCATGGTTTGCGCGGTGAACCCAATAGTAACTAAAATCATCGGCAAGCTGGCAAATGATCCAGACATACCAGGCAAAGCCGAATGATGCATAGCCAAGAAAGTTCATTCTTTGACCTTCCACTTCAGGATTAAAGAATTCGTAAACAGCAATAAAGAAGAAAACTGTCCATGCTTTTGAAAGGATCGATATTACCCCGGCTCCTGTACCGACCTTAAGAGTTCCTATCAGGTCTTTGACAGAATATATGCCATTATGCTTCTTTCTGCTCACGATAAATTCTATCGCTATCAGAAGCAGAAACATGGGTATCGCGTAGCCGACTATGTTAGGAAATTCCACGAATGCAAAAATTTTGCTGCAAAATTAAGATTTATCCCTGTATTGCGAGCTCCTTGTACAATTTTGGATTGAAAAAGATGGCAAACTGGACCTGATTGAAATTAGCTGCCTTGGTGCTTAACAAAAGATAGCCGACCTGGAAAGAAATCTGATCGTTCAGATAATACCCCAGGGCTCCATAGAGTCGATTTTGATCAAAAAGCTCGGATTCTGTGTAATTGATGAAGATCTCATCATAGAATCCCAGCATGAAGGTTCCTTTTTCCAGTTCCTTAGAGTTTAAAGGGATGGACCAAAAGATCCTATATCTGATCCGGTTTCTATAGGATTCAATTCCTGCCAGGCTTATCCATCTTTGTTCCAATCGGAATCGATGTTCCTGAAAATGACTTAACCATTTGGTTTTTCCGATGAACTGCTGCCAGATCCTATCCTCTTCTGCTAGGTAGTTATCAGGATCAACAAAAGCCCAGGATTTTATATAGGCATAGCCCGCAGTCAACATAGTATTCTTTCCCGAATAATAGTTTACTCCTATCCTAAGCAATAATTGATTCGGATTTGAGGAAGCTTTAAACAACCGGTACTGAGCTTCCGTGTGGAGCCCCCATTTTTTAGAAAACGCATTATTGCCAAAATACATCAGCCAGTTTCCAAGTTCCTTAGATCCATTTTCCTGAGCATGTGCGAGGCTAGAAAGAAAGATTGTGATAAGAAATGACCTGAAAAATAACTTCATTTTTTCATGCTAGTTTTTATCGCTAAAATGACTTCTGGATTTTTCTTTATCAAACATCCCCTTGTTGAATTCTTCAGATTTCCCTCTAGGTATGGATAGGCTCTTCCAGTTTTCTCCAACGATCAATTTACTCAGGCTGACCATTTGCCCTACATGGTAACTTATATGTCCGATCTGCCTTTGAATCGCCTCAACAACTGAATGTCCTTGGTTACGAATATAGACCACCTTATTCAGATCAGTATCCTGAAGTTTTGCCATTTCTATTTCCAGGCATTTCCAGCCTTCACTCCAAAAGGCCATCAATTCAGGGGCTGATTCATATTGTAGTTCGAATTCGCCGTCCCGATTTCGCCAAGGTTTCTCACCATCACTTTCAAGGAAATCAGTCCATCGAGACCGCATGTTTCCAGCAAGATGCTGAATGAGGATGGCAAGGCTATTCGTATTCTCATCAGGGCTCCAAAACCACTGCTCTTCAGGAACCTGATTCAAGGCTTTTTCTCCAAGCTCTCTATAATATTCAAAGAGCTTTCTGGAGCTGCTGATAAAATCATTCATGACCTCAAAGTAACTTAACCTGGAAAGAAAATGTGCGTTTGCCTTTACAGGATGTTTAAAAAAGATTTTCCAAATTGAGTTTCGATGGAAGATCAACCAAGAACCTATTCCAGGACCCGGGTCCAGAGTCTGGACCTTTTAAGAGGCCTGGTAATGATCATTATGGCATTAGACCATGTTCGGGATTTTTTCAATTTCGGACTTTTCTATGTGGATCCAACCGACATGGCCACCACAACTCCCATCTTATTCTTCACTCGGTGGATCACGCATTTTTGCGCTCCTACTTTCGTGTTTCTTGCAGGGACTGCAGCATTCCTGTACGGCAATAAGGTCCAGAATAAAAAACAACTATCCCGGTTTCTTTTAAGCAGAGGCTTGTGGCTAGTTGTGGTTGAAATCGTGATCATAGGATTTGCCTGGGACTATGATATCACATTTAGCATGACCGCTTTGCAGGTGATCTGGGCCATTGGCTGTTCCATGATCTTCTTATCAGGATTGGTCTTTCTCCCCAACTGGTTTGGAATTGGCCTTGGAGCTTCTATGGTTCTTTTTCATAACCTTCTTGATGGAATCCAAATGGAAGGAGATTCTTTTCAAGCTGTTTTATGGTCTATCCTCCATCAACAAAATTTTCTTGTTTATGATCAAGGCCCAAGAGCGTTATTCATTGCCTATCCACTGATCCCCTGGCTTGGGGTTATGGCACTTGGGTACTATGTGGGAGCCTGGTTTAAGAAAGAATACCCATCAGAAAAACGGTTCAGGAATCTATGGCAATGGGGTTTGGCAATGTGCCTTGCATTTGTAGCCTTAAGGTTTTTCAATATTTATGGGGACGGATATGAATGGACCTCTCAGAAATCAGCTATGTTCAGTTTTCTGGATTTCCTAAATACTACCAAGTATCCTCCATCGCTGTTGTTCTTGTGTATGACCCTGGGACCAGCGTTTCTCTTAATGGCCTGGGCGGAAGGAAAAAGCTTTTCCTGGAAGAACCCCATGATCGTGTTTGGGAAGGTCCCCTTCTTTTATTATGTCCTGCACTTTTACATTATCCATACCCTAGCAGTAATAATATTTACGCTTTCAGGGTACCCAATTGGGTTTTGGTTCATGGATACTTCTTCATTCCTTTCCGGAGAAATGGCCACGGCCGGATTTCCATTATGGGTAACCTATGCAGTATGGATATTCGTAGTCAGCTCTCTTTACTTTCCTTGCCGATGGTATGCGAACTTAAAGGCAGGGCGAAAGGAGCTCGTCATACTGAGTTATCTATGATCTATTTCTTGATCGCTTTTAAAAGGGTGTACCCGTTAAGTTTTCCTTTTTTATAAGACTCATTTCTGACCATTCCGGTGCCTTCGGCTATCCATTCAGCGGCGGTATATTCAAAGGTCATATTTACTCCCATTTGGTTTTTCATTACCATTCTGCTCGTGATTTTCCAGCAATCAAAGGCTCCTGCCGGGCTTGTGATCTTTTCTTTCTTTACAACCTTTCTATCGATGATATCCAAATGAATCTTAATAGTCATTGGGGCTCCTTTAGCTTGAATTGTAATGCTCCCATCAGGTAAGGACTGGCCTTGGCTTAATTCATTTGGATAATCCAGATTATCTGCATCCACTCTAATATCATAACCTTGCAATGACTTCAATTGCTCCTCCGGAAGGAAATTCCTCATATCAAATTCCAAATTTCCACTCTCACATTTTATCACAAGATCTCCTTGACTAATTTCTTTACCCTTCTTATCGAATGCCGTTACTTGCATCCCTGCAGAAAATCCATTTGTGTTTTCCTGGAAGGAGGTCACTTCCTGTCTACTCATTCCCTCCAGTTTTCCCTTATCATTGAAATTGTCGTAGTCCCAGCTTGCCCCCTTTTTCAAGGGAAAATAATTATTGCATTGTGCGAAGGCCGAGTTAAAGAAAATTGGGGTAACGCTTAATACAAGGAGAAGAAAGAGATTTTTCATAACTATCAATATGGATTTGGGAACTTTAAAGGAAGGAAAAATTCCAACAATCCCCATCAGATTCATGCAGGCCTTTTAAAAGGAGGAAAATTATCTAACTTGTTGGCACCCAAACCTGGTTAATGAAAAAGCTAACGATCCTTTTTTTCTTAGCTCTTGCTTCTCCAACTATCGCCAAAGTCAATATTGATTCACTTTGGCAAGCCTTCAACGATCCAGATAATACTGATACCCTTAGGCTATCTGCCATAAAGACCATAGCCTGGGACGGGTTCTTGTTTTCTAATCCAGACTCAGCGTTCTATTATGCAAACCTCCAGCTTGAATTTGCCAAAAAGGTAGGGAATGAAATGATGCAAGGATCGGCTTTTATTACCATGGGAGCTACCCATTACATTAAAGGAGAGTTGGTTCAGGCGATTGAATACTATAAGAAGAGCCTTGCAATCGTAGAAGCCATGGGAGATGATAGGGGAATCTCAGCTACCCTAAATAACCTAGGTGCCATCTATTACTCAAAGGGAGCCTATGATAAAGCCATAAGCTACTATACAAGAAGTCTTCAACTAGACGAGAAAAGAGCTCAGGAATCAGTTGACCCACGAGCCAAAAAAGGCATGGCGATAGCGTACAACAACATTGGAAATATCTATTGGGTCCAGGAAGAGTACGAAATATCTGGAGAGTACTACAAGAAAAGCATGGCTCTCCAGGAAGAGATAGACTTCAAACCCGGAATAGCTGGAGCATGCAACAACCTGGGACTTTATTACAGCCATTTAGGTGAGTCTGAAAAGGCCATGAATTATTTCGAAAGGTGTCTGGAGATCTCCCGGGAGATCGGGGACGCGGAAAAAGAGGCAGATGCACTGAATGGTATCGGAACAGAATATTCCAAGAGAAATGACCTGCAAAGAGCCATGCAATTTTTTGAGGAAAGTCTGGAAAAACGAACCCATGGCCAGGATAAAGTTGGACAATCATCTGCTTTAACAAACATTGCTTCAACGCATAGAAGAATGGGCAACTACTCTTTAGCAATAGAAAAGGGAAAGCAGGCCTTGAATTCCGCCCGTGAGGTGGAAGCTATTGAGGAGCAGCGGGATGCTACACTGAATCTATATGAAACCTATAAGGAGTTAGGTCAGGGGAAAACCGCCCTTCAGTATTATGAGGGATATGTTATCCTAAAGGACAGCCTTCAAAGGGATGAGAATAAAAGGGAAATCCTTAACCAGGAATTCAAATACGAATATGAAAAGAAAGAGGCCATCGCAAAAGCAAATTATGAAGCCGATCTACAGCATGAAAAAGAAATTGCTGAGGAACAGAAACAGCAACAAAACATAATCATCGCCTCTATTACGCTTGGCCTTGTGATCGTTCTGATCTTTAGCGCATTTCTTTACAATCGATTCAAGATCACTCAGAGACAAAAGCAGATCATCCAAACCCAGAAAACCGAGGTTGAAAGGCAAAAAGACTTAGTGGAAGAAAAGAACCAACAGATCACTGATTCTATTCGTTATGCGAAAAGAATTCAGGGGGCGATTCTACCTCCATTGAAGTTGGTCAAAAGCACCTTTAATGATTCGTTCATCCTTTATAAACCAAAGGACATTGTTGCAGGTGATTTCTATTGGATGGAACAGATCAAGCTTGAGAATGAAGGCGCAATTCTTTTCGCTGCTGCCGACTGCACAGGCCATGGAGTTCCAGGGGCACTGGTTTCAGTTGTTTGCAACAATGGATTGAATCGGGCTGTCAGGGAATTCGGCCTTACTGATCCAGGCCAGATCCTGGACAAGACCAGAGAGCTGGTTATCAAGGAATTTGAAAAATCTGAGGAGGCTGTGCAGGACGGGATGGACATCGCCTTGTGCTTGTTGCTGGGAAAAAAGCTTAAGTATTCAGGAGCTCATAACCCTCTTTGGATCATAAGGGCTGGGGGTAACACTGTAGAGGAGATCAAAGCCAATAAGCAGCCCATTGGGTTGTATGAAAAACTGGAGCCTTATCAAAGTCATAGCATTGATTTAAATGCTGGAGACAGCATTTACATCTTTTCAGATGGAATGGCCGACCAGTTTGGAGGACCAAAAGGGAAGAAATTCATGTCGTCCAACTTCAAAAAGCTCTTATTAAGTATCCAGGGCCAGGATATGGAACAGCAGGGAGCTTCTATTTCAAAGGCCTTTGAAGATTGGAGAGGTAGCAATCCACAATTGGATGATGTTTGTGTAATTGGGGTAAGGGTATAAAAAAACCCGGGCAATGCCCGGGTTTGACTTGGCTTAGTGACCCGAATTAAAAAGTAGCTGTTCCCGTTGGAAGACTGCCAAGGTTCTGGCCCAAGGAATGAGTGCTGGGAGCAACATCGGTTCCGGCAGTTCCCAAAAGGGGTTTTAAAACAAATGGGTTTGGAGAATCATCGGGGACTGGTTCCACCGAGATCACAACTGTTCTACCTCGCACGTCAAGAGGGAATGTCTCTCCTGCAGGTGCATTATTAAAGAAATCTTCACCAGGTACCGGAGGTCCTGAAGCGGAAGTTCCACTATAAGGAGCAGCATCATCGGCCATATCGAAAGCTGTGAAGGTTCCTGTTGTGATTGGGCCCGCATCACCAACAACCCATCCTTCATAGGCCCATCCAGCAGGAAGGGTAGGAAGGGTAAAGTTGGGGGTTGGAGGCGTTCCAGGTGTACCGAACCATACTCCATTCTCATCGTTTCCATTGTTGGTTCCGGTCTCATCCGTTGGAGTCCTTAAGAAGAAATCTCCTGAAGCACTGCTGAAATCTCCTACAATCTCAGTATTAAGGTCAGCCGACTTATTGCTAAAAGCTCCGGAAAGGATCTTTGTGTCAGCTGGAGCAGGATCAGAATCCGGACTCGGCTCGATAGACAATACGAACATGGTCGCATTATTCAGATCAGAGTTGTTGACCTTGAATTCGGTTTGAGAAAGATTTCCGCTGGCATCAACACTAAATGTTCCTGTGCTAACCGGGCTGCCATCTACGATAACCCATCCTTCATAAACATAGCCTGCTCCTAAAGCCTCAAGTCCGTTGAAGCTTAGCGTAAGTGTTCCCTTTGTGGGTTGAGTCGGATTGTCATCGTCATCGTTACAGCTTGACAGCCACAGACATCCGATCAATAGAATAAATGTTGTTTTTAAATAATTCATATCAGATTTGATTTTGCGGGTACAAAAGACCTGGGGAATCATTGCGGCAGTATCACAGAGATTTAAACTTTTCATCACAGGGAAAATCCTCCTATTTCGCCTATTTCAAGGTTTTTGTCAAAATCCGTTCATGAATTTTCTCTAATTGATATAGGCGTGACAGTTTGTGAATGGAATTGTGACCTTTTTGTGATACTTAAAATCGCTATTTGTGAGTATGAATGGACAAAAAGCCCTGATCATCGAGGATGATCCGGAGATTTGTGAACTTCTCAGTATCCATTTGAAGGATATGGGGATCGAGGTAGAGTGCAAAGGAGATGGAAAAGAAGGCCTTGATCAGGCCCTGAATTACCCGGCCGACCTAATCGTGCTGGATATCATGCTGCCAGGCATGGATGGGATCGAGATCTGCCAAAAGATCCGTTCAAAAGAGATCAATACCCCTATCATCATGCTCACCGCAAAAAGCGAAGAGATAGATCGGGTTTTGGGTCTTGAGATCGGTGCTGATGATTATATGACCAAACCTTTCAGCATCCGGGAATTCCTCGCTAGAGTGAAGGCCATATTCAGAAGAACTCAGGTAAATCAGGAAGAAGAAGAAAGGGAAAAGGCTCAGGGACCCATGATCTTTGAAGACTTGAGGATCGAGGTTGAAAAAAGAAAGGTGATGCTGGGAGAAAAAAAGATAGACCTGTCTCCTAAGGAATTTGAATTATTGGTTCTTATGGCTTCAAATCCAGGCAAAAGTTATTCCCGTTCCAGACTATTGAACCTGATCTGGGGCTATGATTTCGAAGGGTACGAACATACAGTCAATTCTCATATCAATAGGTTGAGAGCCAAGATCGAAAAAGACATGAATGAACCCAGGTACATACTTACCAGTTGGGGTGTAGGATATTCTTTTAATGAGGAAATGGTGAAGGCATGAAAGAAGGTACTGTATCACAAAGATTGATCTTCAAGATAATTAGCAGCTTTTTGCTTTTGATCTTACTGGTAGGGATCAGTTATGTGTTGATGACATTTTATTTCGCCTCAAAGTATTTTGAAGAGAGTACGCAAAAGCTGAATGCGGAGGTTGCAAATCACCTGATCGAAGAAAAGTTTCAAAATTCATCCCCATTTCTTGAAGATGGGAGTGTCAACAAGCCAATTTTTGGTGACATCATGCATGATATGATGGCCGTAAACAGAGGGATCGAGGTCTATCTCCTGGATCAGGAGGGAACCATTCTTTATTCAGTGGTTCTGGATCATAGTGAGGAAAATGAAACACGGACACAGGTGGCTGTTCAACCCATTCTTGATTTCGTTGGTTGCAAAGGAGACCGATATATTCTGGGTGACGACCCCAGAGATCCTGAAAAAAAGAAGATCTTCTCCGCCGCTCCCTACGATTTTGATGGTAAGCAAGGCTTCATCTATATAGTATTGGCAAGTAGAAAGTTCGAAGAGGTTACCAGCAGTTTGTTTGGAAGCTATTTTCTCAGATTGGGTCTTGGGGCTTCTGTTGCGAGTATAATTTTCACTGCTCTGATCGGAATTCTAGTCGTTTGGACCCTTACAAGGAACTTGAGGCAGATTCTTGATGCAGTAAAAAGGTTCAAGGACGGTGATATGAGCTCAAGAATCGCCGAACCTGAAAATTCTGATCTATCAACTTTGGCAACCACATTTAACGAAATGGCAGACACTCTTGTAGCAAATCTGGAAGAGCTGAAATCTGTTGAGTCGTTAAGAAGGGAGTTGATCGCAAATGTTTCACATGATCTAAGAACTCCATTAGCCATCATGCAAGGCTACGTTGAGACCCTTGAGATCAAAAGTCAACAGATCTCTGAAGAAGAAAAACATAAATACTTAGGAATCATTAGAAATAGCATAGAAAAGCTATCCTCAATGATCAACCAGCTTTTTGAATACTCAAAATTGGAAGCAAATCAGATCGAGGCGGTAAAGGAGCCATTTGCAATTTCAGACCTTGCTCATGATGTCTATGAAAAGTATCATCAACTGGCTGAAAATAAGAAAATTGGCATCAAACTGGATATCGAAGAGAACCTACCTCTGGTTTTTGCGGATATCAGCCTCGTAGAAAGGGTGATTCAGAATTTAATGGACAATTCCCTGAAATTCACTCCTCAGGGAGGAGAGGTTACCATTGAACTTCGCTCAGACAAGAACAATGTAATAGTCTCCATCCAGGATAACGGACCGGGAATACCAAAAGAGGAGCAGTCTTTTATTTTCGAAAGATTCAAAAAGGCGAGCAAAGGAAAAGAACAAAAGGCCGGAGCAGGCTTAGGTTTGGCTATTGCCAAAAAGATTGTTGAGATTCATGAATCAACAATAAGAGTTATTAGTCAACCAAATCAGGGTACAACTTTTGAATTCAATCTACCTCAATATGCTTCATAAATCTCAGTTTAAGGGTGCAGTGAGCCAGATTACCTGAGCATCTAGGCTTAATTTTTCTTCAAATCTTATCTTCGCTTCTTTGTAGATTTGCGTAATGAGGGTCACAAACAAGATTTTGAAAAGTTTTTTTCTGGCAGGCTTGGTACTATACCTCCTGTCTCCAACTCAAAGCAAGGCCCAACCCTTTCCTGGTGGGGTTAGTACGAGCATCGAGTTGTGGTTGAAGGCTGATTCCGGAATTAGCGGAGCCACTCCCATTACTCAATGGAGGGACCAATCTGGAAATGGTTTTGATGCCAGTGTTCCCGCTAATGGGCCTGACCTCATCAATGGTCAGCTTAACTTTAACCCAATTCTTGATTTCAACAGTTCGAATAACGAATATCTAGAGATAACGAATGGTATTATTGGAGCCAATACCTACAATGACCTCTGGATTTTCGGGGTATGGCAAACTGACGAAGATCAAACCAATACACTAATCCACGAAAATTTAAGTAGTAGTGAAAGATTAAGTGTTTTAGCTCCATGGAGTAATGAAAACATTTACCTTGACTGGGGATCAAGCTCCACAGGTAGGATCAATGGGGTTTGGTCGACCAACTATGGTATTTACAACATGTTCACACTTGGGACGAGCACAACTACTGCAACTCCCAATGGAACCAGGAAGACAATCTCGTTAAATGGAAACGTGATTGTTTCCAACGATAACAATGATAACGGAACAGGCAATAACTCAAATTTCTACATAGGAGGGGGATACAGTGCAGGAAATCCATTAACCAGTCAATTCGATGGTAAAATAGCCGAGTTGATAATTTATACTGGAGTCCCGACCATCTTGAACCAGGAAAGGATTCACTCCTACCTTGCCTTGAAATATGGATTTGACAAAGCAAGTGCAAATAATCCCTTTACACCGGTTCAGGACGAAAGAGATTATTTCGCCTCGGATGCAACTCCGATTTGGGACTACTCCTCCAATTCGAGGTATAGCAATTATGTAACTGGTATTGGGAGAGATGATAATTCCGGATTAAACCAGCAAAAATCAAGAAACAATGCTCCTGATGGGGCTGTAAGTATGGAGGCCAGCTCAGCATTTGGTTCCAATCTGGATTTTCTCCTTTGGGGAAATGATGGCGCAACTTCTTTAAATAATTCTGACGTCCCGGGAGGATATACTGATCGAAGCCATAGGATCTGGAAAACCCAACTAAATGGTACCCCTGGAACCGTAATTTTTTCAATTGATCTTAATACCGCCGGACTACCGAACACAGGCTCTGCTGCCGACTATGCAATCCTTATTGATTCTGATACCGTTTTTAATACCGGGGCCACAATTCATACCACAGGAGCTTCACTGGTAGGCGATAGCCTTTCTTTTACCGGGGTTAGCTTTTCTTCAGGAGATTTCTTCTCAATTGGAATCAACAACGCAAGCTTTCTTGCACCGGGTGACGTCAGAGAAGGACTCCAACTTTGGCTCAAGGCTGATTCAGGAATTACTGGTTCTGCACCAATTACTGCCTGGAGAGACCAATCTTTGAATAATCACGATGCCTCTGCTCCAGGAAATGGACCCCAGCTGCTTACTGGCGAACTTAATTTTAATCCTGTACTAGATTTCAACAGCACCAATAGCGAATACCTGGAAATTGCCAATGGAATAATCGGAACAGCCACCTATAATGACATTTGGGTTTATGGGGTATGGGCAACAGATGAAGACCAAACCAATACTCTTTTTCATGAAAATTTAAATGGCGGGGAGTGGTTAACCTTATTAGGGCCATGGAGCAATGAAAATATCTATCTGGATTGGGGAGGTTCATCAGGAAGGATCAATGGGAATTGGTCTTCGAATTATGGGATCTATAATATGTTCACCCTAGGGACCAGCACTACCACCAATACTCCCAGCGGTACCCGCAAAACAATTTCCCTAAATGGCTCTCAAATCATAACCAATAACACCAATAAAACCGGCACGGGGAGTAACTCAAATTTTTATATAGGCGGGGGATATTCTTCCGGGAACCCCATTTCAAGTCAATTTGATGGAAAATTGGCTGAGTTGGTAATCTACACAGATAGACCTTCGGCTCTTGAACAAGAAAAAATCCATTCTTACTTGTCCTTAAAATATGGTTTTGATAAGGCTTCGGATGACAACTTAAGTACGGTGGGAAGCGATGAAAGAGATTACTTTTCTTCGGATGAGACAGTAATTTGGGACTACTCTTTGAATTCCAGATATAGCAATTATGTTACTGGTATAGGCAGGGATGATAATTCAGATCTCAACCAGACAAAATCCCGAAATAATGCCCCGGACGGATCAGTAGCAATGGAGGCTGGCGGGGCTTTTGGCTCAAATTTAGATTTTCTTCTTTGGGGAAATGATGGGGCCGCCTCATTAAACAATTCAGATGTTCCGGTTGGGTATTCTGACAGGAGCAATAGAATATGGAAAACTCAAATAAGTGGATCTCCGGGTTCGATCACATTCAGCATAGACTTGAACGCGGCCGGCCTTCCCAACACAGGAAGTTCTGCCGATTATGCTTTGCTAATTGACTCAGACACCATTTTTTCTACAGGTGCAACAGCCCATACTACTGGAGCATCCCTGGTGGGTGACAGTCTTTCTTTTACAGGAGTTAATTTTTCTACAGGAGACTTTTTTGCAATCGGGATTGCTAATGCCACTTTTCTAGCTCCTGGTGACGTAACAGAAGGTCTCCAATTATGGTTGAAAGCAGATTCTGGTATTACTGGTTCAGCACCTGTAACAGAATGGAGAGACCAATCCTTGAATAATCATGATGCCAGTGCCCCAGGCAATGGGCCTACCTTGCTAAGCAATGAAATAAACTATAAGCCTGCTCTTGATTTCAACAGTACGAATAGTGAATACCTTCAGATTACGAATGGTATCATGGGTACCGCAACATATAATGATCTTTGGGTTTACGGAGTTTGGGCCGCAGATGAAGACCAAACCAATACCTTAATCCATGAAAACCTAAATGGGGGGGAATGGTTTACCATTTTAGGCCCTTGGAGCAATGAGAACATCTATATGGATTGGGGAAGTTCTGCCACAGGTAGAATAAATGGTAACTGGTCAACTAGCTATGGTAACTACAATATGTTCACGCTAGGAACAAGCACCAACACCTCAACTCCGATTGGAACCAGAAAGTCAATATTACTTAATGGTTCCCTAATTGTTTCCAACAACAATAATGATAATGGAACTGGGAGTAACTCAAACTTCTATATAGGTGGAGGATATTCTTCTGGCAATCCTCTTGCCAGTATGTTTGATGGAAAAATTGCAGAACTGGTTGTTTACACGGACAGGCCTACAGCTTTAGAGCAGGAAAGGATTCACTCTTACCTCGCACTCAAATATGGCTTTGATAAAGCCACTGAGGACAACTCAGGGACTGGGGGCACTGATGAAAGAGATTATTTTGCCTCAGATGAAACCGTGATCTGGGACTACTCCCTTAATTCAAGGTACAGCAATTATGTTACTGGTATAGGAAGAGACGATAATTCAGATTTAAATCTGCTTTTATCAAAAAATAATGCTCCAGATGGAGCAGTAGCAATGCTTGCTGGGGGTGCTTTTGGCTCAAATCTAGACTTTCTGTTATGGGGTAATGACGGGGCCACCTCATTGAACAGTTCAGATGTCCCAGTTGGCTATACCGACAGAAGTCATAGAATTTGGAAAACGCAGGTAACCGGAACTCCAGGCACAGTAACATTTAGTATTGATCTTAATGCGGCAGGGTTGCCAAATACTGGAAGTGTTGGTGATTACGCTCTTTTGATTGATACCGATACAATATTTGCTTCTGGTGCTACAATTTATACGACCGGAGCATCCCTTGTTGGAGATAGCCTATCATTTACCGGAGTGAATTTTAGTTCAGGGGATTTCTTCGCAATTGGCATCGCGAATGCAACCTTCCTCGCACCTGGTGATGTTTCAGAAGGCCTTCAACTATGGCTTAAAGCCGACTCCGGAATTAGCGGTTCAACCCCAATTACGGAATGGAGAGATCAATCTCTAAATAATCATGATGCAATTGCAACCGGTAATGGGCCAGACCTCTTGCCAGGCCAATTAAATAATTACCCAGTTATCGATTTCAATAGTTCAAATGTTGAATACCTTGAAATAGTAAATGGAATAATTGGAACCGCTACCTACAACGATGTGTGGATTTACGGCATTTGGGCAGCAGACGTAGATCAAACCAATACTTTACTGCATGAAAATCTCAATGGAAATGAATGGCTGACAGTCCTTGGACCCTGGAGCAATGAAAATATTTACATGGATTGGGGAGCTAGTGCTTCAGGAAGGATAAACGGTGCCTGGAATGCAAGTTATGGAATCTACAACATGTTCACGTTGGGTACCAGCACTTCCACCTCTACTCCTAATGGAACCAGAAAGGCGATCTCACTAAATGGCTCGGTACTGGTATCAAACAATAATAACGACAATGGGACAGGAAGCAATTCAAGTTTCATAATTGGAGGAGGATATTCAGCAGGTAATCCACTTTCCAGCAACTTCGATGGAAAAATTGCAGAACTAGCAGTTTATACTCAAAGGCCATCTGCAATTGAGCAAGAAAGAGTTCACTCCTATTTGGCATTAAAATATGGATTTTCCAAAGCCTCCGATGATAACACCGGAACCGTGGGCACGGATGAAAGGGATTACTTCGCCTCGGACGAAACGGTTCTTTGGGATTATTCTTTGAATTCCCGATATAGCAATTATGTAGCTGGAGTTGGCAGAGACGACAACTCAGATTTAAATCAAACGGTTTCCAGAAATAATGCGCCTGATGGGGCGGTTACTATGGCGACCACTGCACCTTTTGGAAACAACTTAGATTTCTTACTCTGGGGAAATGACGGTGCGACCTCAATAAATGGTATGGACGTTCCGGTGGGTTACAGTGATCGGAGTCATAGGATTTGGAAAACACAATTAAATGGAACTCCAGGTACGGTTACATTCTCAATTGACTTAAATGCTGCCGGACTTCCTAATACAGGAAATGTGGCAGATTACGCCCTCCTTATTGATACTGATACGGTTTTCGCGAGTGGGGCTACAATACATACAACAGGAGCTTCCTTAGTTGGCGATAGTCTTTCATTTACTGCAGTGAATTTCAGCACGGGCGATTTCTTTGCGATTGGCATTGCAAATGCAACCTTCCTCGCACCTGGTGATGTAACCGAAGGATTGCATCTATGGTTAAAGGCCGATTCGGGAATTAGCGGATCTGCCCCAATAAGCGCATGGAGAGATCAGTCATTGAATAATCATGATGCAAGCGTTCCTGCGAATGGTCCAACCCTTCTCAACACCCAACTCAACTATCACCCTGTAGTCGACTTTAATAGTTCCAATAGTGAGTATGTAGAAATTGTTAATGGTATCATAGGAACAGCTACCTATAATAATGTTTGGATCTACGGAGTTTGGGCATCAGATATTGACCAGACGAACACATTTCTATATGAAAACTTAAACTCGGGAGAATGGTTAGCCATTTTAGGCCCTTGGAGTAATGAGAATATTTACATGGACTGGGGGGGCAGCTCTGGTAGAATAAATGGAGCTTGGAATTCTTCATATGGAAACTATAATATGTTCACCCTAGGAACAAGCACATCTACCTCAACACCAAATGGTACACGAAAAGTAATTTCCCTAAATGGGTCCGTCATTGTTTCAAATGATAATAATCGAAATGGGACCGGGAGCAATTCAAGTTTCTATATAGGTGGAGGATATAATTCGGGCAATCCTTTGGCAAGCCGCTTTGATGGTAAATTGGCTGAATTAGTAATATACACGGACCTCCCCAGTTCCATCCAACAGGAAAAGGTCCATTCGTATTTGGCTCTCAAATATGGATTTGACAAAGCAAGCGCGGACAATACTAGTACTGTTGGTACAGATGAAAGGGACTATTTCGCATCAGATGAAACCGTAATCTGGGATTATACTCTCAATTCAATATATAGTAATTATGTTACCGGAATTGGCAGGGACGATAATTCAGATTTCAATCAGACCCTTTCAAAAAATAATGCTCCAGATGGAGCCGTAGCCATGCTTGCCAGTGCTCCATTTGGAAGCGATCTTGATTTCTTGCTTTGGGGTAATGATGGCGGAACCTCCCTGAATAGCTCGGATGTCCCAGTTGGATATACGGATAGAAGTCATAGAATTTGGAAAACTCAAACTAATGGAACTCCTGGTTCCGTTGTATTCTCAATCAATTTGAATGAAGCCGGCTTGGTCAACACGGGGAGTGTCGCGGATTATGCTCTTCTAATTGACACCGATACAATATTTGCCTCGGGAGCTACTATTTATACCACCGGGGCTTCTCTGGTCGGAGATAGCCTTTCATTCACTGGAGTGAATTTTGCTACAGGAGCTTTCTTTTCCATAGGAATAAACAATGCGGATGTACAAGCACCTGGAGATGTCACTCAGGGTTTGCAATTATGGTTGCGCGCTGATTCCGGAGTTTCCGGTTCTGCACCTATTACTGCGTGGAGAGATCAATCCTTGAATAATCATGATGCAACCGTGCCCGGGAATGGGCCAGACTTATTATCAGGCCAAATCAACTTTAATCCTTCTCTAGACTTCACAAGTGCGAACTCTGAATATCTACAAATCAATAATGGGATAATTGGGACGGCGACTTACAACAATCTTTGGATTTACGGGGTTTGGGCGACCGATGTAGATCAAACTAATACTCTTCTGCATGAAAATATGAATGGTGGGGAATGGATGACAATCCTTGCACCTTGGAGCAATGAAAATCTTTACCTTGATTGGGGAAGCTCCGGATCAGGAGGAAGGATTAATTCAAATTGGGGCGCAAACTACGGGGAATATAATCTTTTCACCCTATCGACCAGTACAGTGACGTCTACACCAAGTGGAACGAGAAAATCTTTATGGAGAAATGGATCTTTATTTGGTACAAATAATAACCTGGACAATGCCACTGGAAGTAATTCCGATATGATTATCGCCGCTGGATACAGCAATGGAAATCCAGCCTCCAGCAGATTTGACGGAAAAATAGCAGAGCTAGCAATTTATACAGACCAACCTTCAATTCTCGACCAGGAAAAGGTCCATTCTTATTTTGCGATCAAATACGGAATAAGTAAAGAAAGCAGCGACAATGGTTCTACCCCAGGCACTGACGAGAGAGATTATTTCGCCTCAGATGAAACAGTGGTTTGGGATTTCTCAGACAACACGGGTTACAATAGCGATATTATTGGAATAATGAGGGATGATCAATCTGCATTACTCCAAAAGCAAACCATAAGCTTGGATGATTCTTTAACCATTTTTATCTCGACACTGGCTGCGGATAACCAATCAAATGCAGGGACCATAACCAACGATGTTTCCGGAATACTTGTAGGGCATAATGGAAGTAGGTTAATTGGTAACCCTACCTTCTCTAAACCAGCCGGGATCTATTCAAGGTTCGAGAGAGTTTGGAAACTCACCAACACAGCATTTGCAGATTCTTATTCATTCGTGTTCCTATGGGATAGCACGGATGCATTTGACATAAATGACATCCGTTTGCTGGTGGACACAGATGATAATTTTGCTGATGCAACTACGCTTGGCCCCGGAGATGGTTTGGGCTTTGCAAATGGGGCTAATGGAGCGATTATAATAAGTGGAATTAATTCGACACATATCGCTGCCAACTCGATTGCTTATATCACAGTTGCTAGTAATAGTTCGGCTACTTCTCTACCCGTCGAGTTTTTAACTTTTAATGGAAGGCTTCAAAATGACAAGGTTTTACTTAACTGGACGGTCTTTTCTTCCGAGCCAAACCTTCAGGCCAAATACAAGGTTTATAGATCTCATGATGGTGTAAGATGGTCTCAACTTGCAAACTTTGACCAGGACCCTGACTTGACCGGGATTATCAGTTATGAGTGGATAGATGAAAGTCCTTTGAGTGGAATTTCCTACTACAGGATCAAAAAGGAAGAATCAGGAGTCCCAGAAACTTTCTCAGGAATTGTTTCAATAAACAATTCTTCCAATACAAGCAGCTATTCTATTCACCCTAATCCTGCTGATTCTGAAATAATAATTGAGGGACCCGGAATTGGTTTAATGGAACTTAAAATCATGGACTCAAGAGGGATGCGCCTACCTTTCAGGGGGAGGAAGGAAATCTTGGATGATGAGAAAATCAGAGTTGAGATCGATGAACTCTCCAATGGACTTTATTGGATTAGCTTAAATGGACAAACCTTGAAATTCATCAAGAATTAAAGATCTCCCTATTGATCTTCTTAAGAGTAGTATTTCTTTTCTTCTCTGTCATTTGTGCTTTTCAAAGTGCACATTCTCAATCTAAAAAAGTAATTGAGTTTAAGGATTCAGTTTTTACTTCCTGCAACAAGCCTGCAAGAATTGCTGGCCATACACTTACCCTAGTGGGGACCACTCCTGGCGGATACTGCGAATGGGGCTATGCCGAAGGAGGATTAGGGTTATGGCCTGCAGCACTTAAAGTTGAGCTAGATCCCAAAAAGAAGATCCAAAAAATTACCATCCAATACTTAGGAGACTGCCAAAGTTGCATCCCTGGAATAAGCACCCTAGGAAAAAATCGTCGAAAGCTGGAATGTTTCAATGAAAAAAATTGGCAGGAGGGGGCTCCCTATGTTCTGGATGAAAATATGAAGGATATAGGGTCATTTACCCTAGAAGGATCAGAAGCCATCATTACAAAAATTGAAATCCAGTATTTCAAGAAATAATTACACCTAATTTGTTTGCATGAAAAAAATCGCAGTCCTTGGGTCAGGTAGGGTTGGATCAGCCATGGCTCTCGATCTCGCTAAGAACCATAATGTTTCAGTCGCTGATATTAGCGAGGAATCGTTGGCCGTCACCAAATCTGAGAATCCTGATATCAAGGTGAATCAGATGGACCTTAAGGATTCAGGCCAAATTTCCGCCTTCGTCTCCGACTCTGATCTGGTGATTTGCGCTGTCCCTGGTTCCATGGGGTTCGAGACCCTTAAGACCCTGATTCACGAGAAAAAAACGATCGTGGATATTTCCTTTTTTCCTGAAAACAGTCTTGATCTCGATAACCTTGCACAGAAAAATGGCGTGACAGCCGCAGTGGATTGTGGGGTAGCACCTGGTATGGATAATATCCTCTTGGGCTATTGGGATCTTGAAATGGAAGTTAAAGATTTTGAGTGCTTGGTTGGAGGCTTACCAGTAGAAAAGAAGTGGCCTTTCAACTACAAAGCCCCATTTTCTCCTTCTGATGTCATCGAAGAATATGTAAGGCCTGCTCGCTTGATGGAAGATGGAAAAGTAGTGACCCGCCCTGCTCTATCGGAAGTGGAGATCATCAATTTCCCTGATATCGGAGAATTGGAAGCCTTTAATTCGGATGGTTTAAGAACCTTGCTGGATACCATGTCTCACATCCCAAATATGAAGGAAAAGACTCTTCGATATCCATCTCACGCGCAGAATATCATGGTGCTTAAGGAATCGGGATTTTTCAGCACCAAGCCCATCGAGATCGATGGAAAGACCATAACACCGATTGACTTCACCTCAAATGTCTTGTTCAAAGACTGGCAACTTGAAGTGGATGACAAAGAATTTACTGCCATGCGAATAAGGATCCAAGGAATAGAAAACGGTTCTGAAAGAACCATCACCTATCATCTCTTGGATCGGTATGATGAGGAAACCAGACTATCATCCATGTCAAGAACCACAGGGTATACTGCTACTGCAGTGGCAAACCTGATCCTTGAAGGAAAATTTGATAAACGAGGGATCATCCCTCCAGAATTGATCGGTGCCTCAGGAAAGGAAAATGTTGATTATATCCTAAGCTATCTTGAAGAAAGAAATATCCATTATAGAAGATCTGAAGATTAGCCTTTTGATTTTTCAATAAAGCCTTCAACAAACTGACTCAACTTTTCAATCTCTTCGGGCTCTAACTGCTTATTTTTTGAATAGACCATAAGCCCGTTTTCATCGGCTTCCACATGAAATCCTTGATGTCCCTCAAGATAGGTTAACAAAGCATCATTAAATAGCTCTCTAACTTGATCCTCATTCTCCCCTTGCAACAGATAATATTTTGAAAACTCCGGATGACTGTCAAAGTCAATATCCTTTATGCCCTTTCCCTCCATTAGTCGGTCAATGACCTTTTCTTTTTCCAGTGTAAATACTGGGAGTCCTTTCAAGGGAATATGAGCGGCGGTGAATTCATCCAACTTTCCGGTTATAAGAGTGCCGGTTTTAACAATCACATCCGCAATCGTAGTTTCATAACCTTTCAATTGCGCAGTGATAATATTGTTCTCTCTTCTCACCTGTTTTCCTAAAAAGCTTGGATAAGATTTCCATCGAGCAGGAGCCTGGCTACCCGGATTGTAGGCCCATCCCTTCTTTTGGGTAAATGTCTTAAGCTCCTTATCTCTTTTACTTTCCTTGACCTCGAGCACTTTCGCGTTCGCTCTTCTTTCGGCCAAGGGATGCTCGGATACAGGATTTAGATGATCCGCATTGATGATCTCCAGTTTTAAACCTTTTAGCTCTTGGTTTCGCTCCCAAACTCCTAAATGATGAACAACCGTATGATCCAGCATAGTCGCATCATTGGCATCAAGTACTATGTTTTTGTCGGGACTCTTAATCAAAGCCTTTTTGAGCCCCAGATAATTGCAAAATGTAAATGATCCTTTCAGTTTTATGTTGACATTTTCAGAAGTATCATCAATACTATAATGAGCTTTAAAAAGGCCTGAAAGACCAGAACCCTTGCTCAGATTCAAAATCAGATTAAATATGATCCCAATCAGTATCCCAATCAATAGATCAGTAGCAAGAACCATGACCATAGTGATCACGAATACTGCCAGCTCACCTTTTCCTATTGAGTAAACATTCTTGAATTCATTGGGTGAAGCAAGCCTGAAGCCGGTGAAAATCAGCATGGCTGCAAGAGCCGCAATGGGAATATGATCGATCACAGGTCCCCCATACATTATGAACAAAAGCAGGAAGGCGGCATGAAAGAAATTTGACCATTGGGTTTTCCCTCCATTGCTAACATTGGCTGAGCTCCTTACAATCTCAGATATCATAGGCAGTCCTCCTATAAGTCCAGACACAGATGAACCAACTCCAATGGCACTAATGTCCTTGTTTAAATTGGATTTTCTATGGGCTGGGTCAAGTGAATCAACGGCCAGAGAGCTCAGCAAGGATTCCAAAGCACTGACCAGAGCAATTGTGGCAACCGAGATCCAAAAGGCAGTCGTCATTATTTTGCCAAAATCAGGGAATACAACTCCATCCATAATATTCTCAGGAAGGTGGATCAAAAGCATTGGACCTACCTTGTGGTGCTCTCCCAAAAAGACAACATCGTGGGTATGCTCCCAATCCATTATGAACTCAAGAGGGATGGCCACCAACAAAACCCAAATAGGAGAGGGGATCATTTTGATTAGCCTGGCATTTACGTATGGATACCCAATAAGTATGATCAGGGAGACAACCGAGATCAAGGCTACCTCCGGGTTGGCATGCCTCAGGGCCCAAGGCATTTCAAATATAGTCTCATAGAATTCATGTCCATGAGCATGCACTCCTACCGCCACAAAGAATTGCTTGACCATGATGATCACCCCTATTGCTGCCAACATTCCGTGAACAGCAGAAGTTGGGAAAAAATCGCCCAGCTTGCCCGCTTTTAAGAAGCCAAATATGCTTATCAGCACTCCTGCGACGACAATAGCCGCCAGGGCGTATCGATACCCAGCTTCTGTATCTCCCTGACCCAGGGTTTCAATTGCTGTTAGGTTCACCACTATCAAACCCGCTGCGGGCCCGGTGATGGTAACATGGGAGCCATTGATCCTGGATACCAAAAAACCACCCACTATAGCGGCAAATAGGCCCGCAATAGCGGGGAAACCGGAGGCAAGGGCGATCCCCAGGCATAGGGGCAACGCAATCAATGATACCCCAAAACCTGCCTTGAGGTCATCTTTCCAGTACTTTTTTAAATTGTCGATCCCTGAGGAAAAAGAAGTTAGGCGAAACACGTTAGCTTAGCTAGGATAATTTTGAACCGGGTAATTTACACAAAAGCCAAATCAAAAAAGATGTAATTTTTTACATGGATAAAGCGATCATTTTAAATGCGGCAAAAGATGAGCTAATCTCCAGAATAAAAGTGCTTAAGGAGGAGGTAATTCAACTGGATCAAATACGGGAAAGTGAAGGAAAAAGCTCGATGGGGGACAAATATGAAACCGGAGCAGAGCTCGTGAATGCTCAAAGAGAACAGCTCGTAAAAAATTTACAACAGCTAGAAGAAATGGTCCTTTCCCTAGAACAGATCAAAACCCGGCCAAATCAAGAAGTCTGTCAAGCGGGTAGTTTACTTGAAACCCAAAAAAACTTTTTTCTAATTTCTATTCCTTTTGGACAGCTTGATATCTCCGGAAAAAAAGAACTGTTTCTCATCTCTCCATTAAGCCCTTTGGCTCAATCTTTTTTGGGAAAGAAGAAGGGAGAAAACGTGGTTTTCAGAGGGACAGATTACAAGATCTTACGCATTACCTGACCTGAAACGATCTTGTAAGTACATTGCCGTCAACAATAAGATCGAGGTAATAAACCCCTGGCTCAAAGTCCGAAATATCCAATGCTGTTCTATCCTTTCTTAATTGGATATCCAATCTTTTCCTTCCCAGAACATCAACGATAATCACTCGATTATGAATTCCACTTTTGGCCAGCTCAATAACCAAGTGGTCCTCAGCAGGATTGGGAAACAAGCTGAATACCGAAGCAGATTCATCAGAAATCGCTGAGATGGTTAGATCATGGCATTCCGAAGTATCCTCGCAGCCTCCTTGATAAACCACAACCGCAAAGCTTCCGGAATTTGTTGCGGTAAAGCTCTGATTTACCTCTCCTACGGCCGGAAGATTCAAAACATGGCAAAGGATCCACTGATAAGCGGCATTATTCATATTTGATGTAAGGGTGGCAGGCGGAGTAAAACTTACCGAGGTATCCAGGCTGACCACAAAAAGATCGGTAACCACAACTGAGTCACAACCAATGCCGGTACTGACTGTACTTGTCTGCATGGTTGAACTGGTGATATTCTGTTGGGTCGTACCATCGGGAAATGTATAATCCTCCCCGGAACAAATCGTATCATTAACTGTGGTGCTTGGAATGGTAAATACAGCCAGATTGGTAACCACTATTGAATCACATCCAAAATTGGTTAGCATGTTACTTGTATGGCTAGTTGGGCTTTGAACATTTTGGATCAAGGTGCCATCAGGAAAAGTATAGTCAGAACCGGTGCAAACCGTATCGAATTCAGTTGCTCCATAATGATTGCCAACTTGCAAGGTCAATTGCCTAATAGAATCACAACCGTTAGCCGCAGCATAAACATTTCTATAAATACCCTGAGAAAAGTAATAGACCCCATCAAACAATACGGAATCACCGTTGCAGATACCTTGTTGGATATCGATGTATTGAGGGACACCGGCTACAAAGTTTGAAGCGGTTCCGGTTAAAGCCATCCCCGATATAGGCGCATTGATATTTCCCGCGCTGTCAACCAATTGGGTGATCGAAATATTATTTCCTCCTGCCACTCCTTGGTCCATTTTATAGTAGAGCTCAAGAGATGAATCAGGCTGATTGATACCACTATAATAAATACACTCGATCTCAGAAGCACTCAGGGTACGGCTCCATAAACTGACTTCATCGATCTGTCCATCGGTATAAAACGGATTGGATTGGAAAGGGACAAAACCAACATTGAAAGGTTCTGTGGTTGAGGTAAAGGTTCCGCTAGCGGAGATCTGCTTTTCAAAAGCTCCATTATGATAGCCGATCAGATTTGTGCCATCGTACATCAGCACAAAATGGTTCCATGCATTTAACTGAAGGGAATCAAAGGTGAAAGTATAATTGGTTCCTGAGGAATTCCTGAATCTTGCTTCTACCTGTGTAGAATTCAATTGCAGCAAATAGAAATCCGCATTCAGCTCATTTCGTATGCCTCCAAAGCCATCAAAATTAGGCCATCCGGCAGCAGGGTTCCTTGGGTAAACCCACATCGTCATGGTTATAGTGCTACTCCCCGCGACCAGAGCCGATCCGTTCAATGCACTGGCTCCATCATCGATGCCATCCAGATCAAGTCCATTTTGGGTATAACCTGTGGAAACTATCAGTAAAAGGATAAGGAATGCGTAGTAAAATCTCACCATAACCGTATTCTTCAACCCTTTAAACTAGCTGAATTGAGCTGAAAAAAAAATTTCAGGCAGCCTGCAACTTTTCACCGTTTGTCAAGTCTTTCTTCAAGGAGGTCAAATTAAACTTTAGTTTAAAGCATGCTTAAAAACTACCTGCTGATAGCTTTAAGGAATTTTCGAAGGCACCAATCTTCCTTTCTTATTAACCTTTTGGGGTTATCAGCAGGATTAAGCTGCTCCATTCTAATTCTTCTATGGGTCCTGGATGAGGTAGCAAAGGACCAATTTCACTCCGACCTTGACAGGATCTACAAGGTCATGGAGTTCCAAACCTATTCTGATGAGGTCTTTGCCACGCAATCCACTCCAGGGATTTTATCTCTTGCACTAAAGAAAGAGATTCCAGAGATCCAATATGCTTATACCATTACCTGGCCTGACGAAGCTCAACTGACCTTCCAGGAAAAAAAGATCAGAGTTACAGGACGCTATGCAGATCCTGACATTCTACAGGTTCTAAGCTTCCGATTGCTACATGGAAATTCAGAAACAGCCTTGGATGAACCTACTTCCATTGTAATAAGCAGACAAACTGCTCTTAATCTATTTGGAAAAGAAAATGTATTAGGAGAAAGCATTCAACACCTTTCCGATGAAACCACGCCCTATAAAATTACCGGAGTCCTTGCTGACATTCCGGAAGCTTCCTCTATAGATTTTGATTTCATCATTCCATTCGAAGTTTTCAGGAAGGAGAATCCCTGGACCACTGAATGGGGAAACAACGGACCAAGGACGACTGTAAAGCTTCATGAAAATGCCAGCATGGAGCAGGTCACTGATAAGATCAAGGACTTCATCAAGCAGAAAAATGAAGATTCTTCAGTCGAATTGTTCCTATTTCCTTTCAAAGACTATTATCTGAAAGGCAGTTTTCAAAATGGAGTTCAATCAGGAGGAAGGATTGTCTATGTGAGGATATTCGTGATCATCGCGGGCTTCATCCTGATCATTGCCTGCATAAACTTTATGAACCTGGCCACGGCCCGATCTGCCAGAAGAGCAAAGGAAGTTGGGATCAGGAAAACTTTAGGAGCTCAAAGAGAGGTCCTCATTGGACAATTTCTCGGAGAGTCAATTGCCATTTCTGTTTCGTCATTGTTGGTGGCTTTATTCCTGGTGGCCATGGTTCTCCCTTACTTCAATGATCTAACTGCCAAGGAGATCGGCTTGGAAGATCTGGTAAGCTGGAAATACCTTCTTGGTTTAGCTCTCATTACAATTTTCACAGGTTTATTAAGCGGAAGTTACCCGGCCCTCTACCTTTCTTCATTTGCCCCTGCACAGGTCCTAAAAGGCAAGATACATTTGAAAAGCGGGGAGTCTTTGGTCAGGAAAGGGCTTGTGATATTTCAATACACCCTTTCAATCGCGTTGATCATTGCAACCGCCGTTATCTACCTGCAGATCCAATACATTCAGAATAAGAACCTGGGTTACAACCAAGACAATCTCGTTTATTTCTTCAAAGAAGGAAATCTGAATGACGACTATGAACTTTTAGGCCAAAGCCTTTCGAAGGTTCCTGGAGTTACGGGTTTTGCCGTTTGCTCTCATTCTTTCCAGGGGAGAAACAACAATTCCGGCGGTGTAAGTTGGCCAGGTAAAGACCCAGGTGCTCATATCCTTTTCGAAATGGTCGGTACAGATCACCGATTGAAGGATCTTATGGAATTCGAGATCAGCCAGGGACGATTTTTCTCAACAGAATACTCTACAGACACTTCGGCAGTCGTTATCAATCAAAAAGCACTTGATATAATGGGCCTTGAAGATCCTATAGGTCAGACTATTAGCTTCTGGGGCTCCGATTGGAAGATTGTTGGAGTTATGAAAGACTTTCATTTTCAATCCGTTCGAAATGATATTGCCCCTATGATAATGCGCTATGATCCGGATTTCGCTTGGTTTGTCTATATCAAATTGAATGGGACAAATGTTCCTGCCACCATGGACCAGATCAAAGAGGTTTACAATCAACACAATCCCGCTTATGTTTTTGATTATTCCTTTCTTGATGAAGACTATGCGAGACTCTATACCTCAGAGATAAGAGTGGGAAAGCTATCGGGTTACTTTGGTTTGTTCGCTATTCTAATTTCCTGCCTGGGATTATTTGGCCTTTCTTCCTTTACTGCTGAAAGAAAAACCAAGGAGATCGGAATACGAAAGACTCTAGGAGCCTCTTTTGCGAGCATTATCTTCTTAATGACTCGGGATTTTACGCGTTTGATACTGATATCAATCGTTATTGCGGTTCCAATAGCTTTTTACTTTATGCATGAATGGTTGTTGGATTATGAGTTCCGAATAGATCTTTCTTGGTGGATATTCGCTTTGTCCGGAATTCTGGCAATGGTAGTTGCCTGGGCTACCATAAGCTTCCAGTCTATTCGAGCAGCAAATCAGAATCCGGTTAACTCACTTAAAATCGAGGACTGATCAGTCCTTGGCAGCTTCTATCAATTTCTTTTCAATCTTATGGATGAATTTTTCCTTATGCTCATCCAAGTTTTCGATCAATTGGTTTAAAGCTCTGTGTAATTCCAGTTCAAGAATTTCAACATTGGGATGGTCGGTAATCGGATCCCAATCGCGGATCTTGGAAACATAAACCACCGACTTGCTGGCGGTATGGGTGGTTTCACTTTTATAGTCCCAAAAATGCAAAGTCATTTCAGGTTTAATCTCAATTATATCCTTATCAATGTTGTTATGAATCAAATGAAATTTTAATGAGATAGTTATCAGGCTATTCAGGAAAGGAAAAATTGAAATCAGTTCATCTACATCATGGCTCTCATAATCGGTTTCTTCTAGGACAAACATTTTGTATTTGTGGCCAAGTGAAACCTGTGGGTTGTCTTCTTGTTCGAAATAGTGACTCTCATATTCATGATAATGAGGTTCGTTAACAACCTTGTCCCTTTCCAGCACATCAAAGGGAAATCCCTTCCAATATCCATTGGAAAGAAAATTATCTAGTGAATCAGCCAGGAAAGCAAGATCGAACTTTTTATCATGGGATAATTCGGTGAGTTTTGGATAGGTCTTCCCAAATTTTTCGTTGAGGTCTTTATACGCATAAACAGATACGACCGCTGCAAAATACCTCTGAGCAAAACCTGAGGTCAAGGCCAAGGAAAACAATAAGATTAGTGGTAGACGGATCATCAAAACACTCAAAGGACAAACATTCTAAAAGTTTATGACAAAAAAAACCCTCTTCCATCAGGAAGAGGGTCTTTGAGAAAAGATTTCTTGCTAGAAATAAATAAATAATTGGAGTGTACCAGATGCACCGGTAATTCCTCCCGCAGAATCTGTGTCAAGAACTATGGCAGAGCTGCTACCCATTAGGGTAGAAGTGGTGCCATTATTATCTAGTTCCCTAGCACTCGTACTTTGGAATCCGAAGCCCCAGCCAAATTCACCGCCTATGGACATTTTTGGAGCAAAGAAATACTCTGCACCAACAAATGCACGCAGACCTACTCCAAAGGAACTTCCACCGGTCTCTTTGATCTCAGTCCCAGCTACCGCATCCGTCTGAGTGGTGTTTCCTACAACACCTGTAGAGGTATTGGTGTAAGGAGTCATCCAAACAGCGGCCATAGCTCCATAATAACCTCTTAGCCTGTTCATCAAAGACTTATTTTTTTCAATACCTGCTCCCAATGTCAATGCAAAGGCAGAGGTTTTGAATTCGTCTTCTTGAGTAGGATCAGAAGCATTTGGTGACTTTTGATTGGTGCTTGAAAATCCGATTCTAACAAGGCCTCTGTAGGCCATATCCTCGGTTTTCATCATACGTCCATAAATAGTCATAGGATACTGAGCAGTGAAACCCCAGGTAGGGGCAGCATTGCCTGTATTTCCATTAAATGCATTTCCAACATAATCCAAGAATGGATTTGCATTCAAACCGATACCCCAATCTCCCGCTTCAGGTAGAATCGGTGCCCCTCTTTTGGTCATCAGTTTTCCGTCACTGGCACTTTCCATAACCTCGAGATCCTGAGCCAGGACAGGACCGAGAAAAATTGCAAGAAATCCAAATGAAAGTAGAGCTCTTTTCATGATAATTGATTTGGTTTCGGTCAAGTATAGCAAAAAATGCCTGAAATCCTAGAAAAAACCGCTTTATCTTATCCACAGAAGGCGATTTGACCTCAGATTATAGAGTAATTCTTAGAGAAAAACAGGGAGTCTGGAAAGCCTTTTGAGGAGGTCCCAGAATAATTTCAGACCTTTGCATAATGAGCTTAAAAAGGGTTCTTTATCCGGTGGTGATCTGTTGCTTTTTGGCGCAAAATATTTGGGCTCAGGAAAGTCATGAAAAGACCATAGAAGCTACCAGGGTCGCCATAGGATCAGGGTCTACTTCAGAGTTAAGCAAATTTTTTGACAGCAATTTTGAACTTTCTATCACTGGAAAGGAATACAACAAAACCCAGTCGTCAAGTGCTCTAAAAGAATTTTTTCAGAATAATCCTCCCCAAGGATTTTCCTTCATTCATCAGGGTGCTTCCGATGATGAAAGTTTAAAATACTCAATTGGGCAGTACAGAAGCGATGGAAAGAACTTTCGGGTTCTGTTAAGGTTCAAAACCACTGAAATGGGCTCTGAACTCTACAAACTTGAATTTCGGGAAATCGAAAAGTAGAAATATCAAATCTTAATATCTCGGTTTAATTTGGTGGCATGGAGGGATATCTCACAGAAGTAAGGTTGATGAAATTTATTGATGACGCCCTTACAGAGGATATTGGGCCGGGAGATTTCTCGAGCCAAGCATCGATCAGCGATAACAGAGAAGGAAAAGCCCAGCTCCTTATCAAAGGGGATGGGATAATAGCCGGTGTTGAATTAGCTCAAAGGATATTCCATCGCTTTGATCCAGCTTTAAAAATTGAAGTTTTGAAAAAGGATGGGGATCAAGTTAAAAAAGGTGATTTAGGACTAATCGTTCAAGGTGCAGAAAGGTCCATACTTTCATGTGAAAGATTGGTTCTGAACTGCCTCCAACGAATGAGTGCTATCGCCACTTATACAAACAGGCTTCAAGGAATGATCTCACATACCAAGGCTAAGGTCCTTGATACCAGAAAAACGACGCCGAACTTTAGAATTGCAGAAAAATGGGCCGTCAAAATTGGAGGAGGAGTGAACCATAGATTTGCGTTGTATGATATGGTCATGCTAAAGGATAATCATGTTGATTTTTGCGGGGGTATTAAACCTGCCTTGAAGAAGACCAAGGAATTCTTAAAAACCTCTGGGCTGGATCTAAAAATTGAGATTGAAACAAGGAATATTACCGAGGTTCAGGAGGCAGTAGAAACAGGATTAGCTGACAGGATCATGCTTGATAACATGAGCTCAACCGATATGAAAGCCTGTGTAGATCTGATTGCCGGTAAGGCTGATACAGAAGCAAGTGGAGGGATAACAGAACGAACAATAGTAGAAGTTGCCGAAACAGGCGTGGATTTTATCTCCGTAGGTGCATTAACGCATTCTTATTCCAGCCTGGATATGAGTTTAAAAGCAGTAAAAGAATGAACATCAACACTAAAAAATATCAATTGAGCAAGAAGAAATTCATCGGCATGGGAATGATGAATGTTGTACGAGAGCAGTGGTGGGTATTTCTGATTGCCTTAGCGATAGCGGGACTCACCTTTATTTATCCCGAAACCATCTGGTTTTACATAATTGCTGGAGTTGGCCTCTTTTTGTACGGACTTTTCTGGTTTATCCAATTTACCGGGCTGACTCAGTTAGACCAGGCCAAGATCTTGTTCGAAAGAATGAGTTATGAGATCAACTCGAGACAAATTCTGATGAAGTTGAGTTCAAAGCAGGGCATGCCTATCAAATGGGAACAGATCAAAAAAGCAAAGTCGGGGAAAGACTCCTTCACTTTAATCTTAAACAAAGCCCAAATGATCTATCTGCCTCATAAAGTCTTTAATTCTCCAAGGGACATCAAATTGATGGAGACCATCCTTTCAAGGAAAGGCCTTATCTAAGCTTTACTTTTTTAAGGGAAGTATGTGAGGGTTCGATTTCAAGGGTATTAAATTCTGAGCCCCAAGGTCAAGCAAAGGATCAAAGACAAACTGATAGGCGTGTTTATTCATTTTGACCTGAATCTTTGCATTCACTATCGGAACTTCACCGCTCTTCCGATATTTCTTTCTTAGATGCCTGGAATATTGAGCAGCTAATTCCGGGTAGCGAATCATCGCATGTTCCTGCATAGGGTTTAACTCTGCTTTCGGATCTACTATCCTGTTGCTCCCATCTTTATATTGCAACCTGAACATTGCATTCCCTTTCTTGAAGGAAGAGATCATCCTCCAGGAAAAGAAATACCCTTCCTCCGTCCATACCACATTTCCCGGGTAAAACAGATGTCTGAAGGGAATGATGGATAGGAACAAAAAGTAAAGACAAATAAAGATCATCTTGGGATTGGGCTTTTCAATCTTTTTTAAACTCAGACCTGAATCCAAGAAGAGAATAAGAGAGCTGATCATAACCATGGGAAAAACCCCGATCTCAAAAACGATCTGATTGCTGATATTAAAGATCAATACGCCCACAATTGCCGGGACCCTCGTCGGTTTAAACAATAAAAGAAGTGGGATCAAGAGATCGAAAAGCAAACCTCCGTAGCTCATTCCAAAAGCAAGAGATTGGATTAGCTCGGGATGCATTTTCTCAAACCTAGCTTCCATAAGGGTTCTAGTCGTATTAGCACTGAGCCATTCGGAGTTGAATTTTGCAATCCCTCCAAAAAAATAGACCATCATAATCTGCGCCCTGAATGCCCATAGCTTCCATAATTCCATGGCTTCGCTATTTCTGGGATCCATGGAACCCGAATTTGGGAATATCAAAAACCCAATTAGGGAAAACAACCAAAGAAGAAAGTAATGGTTGTTGTAAAGTGCTTTTTCAAGAAAAAAGAAGTAACCGAAGACTAAAAACACAAAGGCAAAGGCAAGCTTTACCATCTGGTTCAGGCTAATTAAGATCCCTGAGAGTATCAAACCTACCCCCAAGGTCCAGATCAACCAGGCTGGAAAAATGGGAAGAGAAGGAAGCCAATCATAGGCGAAATGAAATTGAGAGTCAATAAAAACCGCTTCAAACTTTCCTCTCAGAATCATTCTAGAAAAGAAAAAGGTATAAACCAGGCCCAGGATGATCCGGAAAATTGGCAATGATCTTCCCTGAATATGACTGACCAGATTTGAAACAAAGTTTTTTGTGGAGTTCATCAATTACACGGTCGGTAAGTATTCCAAATACTTACTGATTAAATTCATCCTGGGTAAAATAAAAACTTAATGAAGAGAGCTCTACTAATCTTACTGACTTTTTGTATTCATTTTATTTCTCAAGCGCAGCAGACAATTAATGGGTCCATTACTCATGACAACATCACTAGAAGCTACATTCTTTACATCCCATTAGGATACACAGGAGCAAGCTCAATACCCTTACTCCTGAATTTTCATGGCTTCACAAACACTGCACAAGATCAATTGGATTGGAGCGATTTCAGACCGATAGCTGACACCGCACAATTTATCGTTGTTCATCCTCAGGGATTGCTTTTTAATGGCAATACTCATTGGAATGTTGGCGGCTGGACTCTTGGAAGTACTGCTAATGATATTGGATTCACCCTTGCTCTAATCGATTCCTTATCCTCTCAATACAATATCGATTCGTCCAGGATCTACAGCACTGGATTTTCGAATGGTGGGTTTTTCAGCTTTGAACTTGCTTGCCAGGTAGGAGAAAAAATTGCTGCTATTGCATCAGTGGGAGGATCCATGACGCCCCAAACCTTTAATAATTGTAATCCGGATCATTTCACTCCAGTCCTACAATTCCATGGAACCTCCGACAATACGGTGCCATATACAGGTGCTGGCTTCTCCCGACCTATTAATACCATATTGGATTATTGGGTTGGATTTAATGGAGCCGATACTCCCGCTTCCGTTATTTCGCTTCCAGATCTGGACAGCGCGGATGGAAGCACTGTTGATCATATAATCTATTCAAATGTTACCAATGGCGCAGAAATTGAACACTTCAGGTTGAATGGAGATGGGCATAACTGGCCTGGATATACTGGTAATATGGACATTAATGCCTCTGAGGAAATATGGAAATTTCTAAGCCGATATACCTTGGATAGCCTTGCAAAGCCGCTTCCCTCTTTTCTGGATGCCAAGCGACAAAACAAATTAATGGCGTATCCAAATCCTTCAAACGGAATTGTTAATCTACATTTTGGGCCGGGGCCGTCTCCAGATCAGGTGGAATTGATCTCCACCCAAGGTGAAGTCTTTATCCTTGAACCAGGTGCTTCAGGAAAAATAAATGTTTCAGGATTTTCTAAAGGGATCTATCTGTTGAAATGTCAACTGGCCCAACAAGTCTATATCACTCGAATTTCAATTAGATAATGGCCTAATCTAATTCCTCGAAGTCAATGTATTCCCCCTCTTTTCGACCTTGTTTTTTCTTAGGAGGCACAAAGTCAACCTTTATGTCTCCTTCTTTCCCGCCTTCCGAAGAATTAGAATAAGCCTTTGAGCGGCTGGTTTGAAAAAACAAAAATGGACGAATTAGAAACCTGCTTACCTGATAGATAAGGTAAAAGAGCAGGAAGAATAAGATCAGCGTTTTAATCATACTGACTATCTAACGACTTAAGTATAGATTTCGTTCACGATAGATCTCTGTGAAATAATCATCATAGAGGTCATCAATGAAATAGATGGACTCTCCTGTCGATTTCATTTCAGGTCCCAACTCTTTATTAACCTGTGGGAATTTGCTGAATGAAAATACTGGCTCTTTGATCGCATATCCTTCCTTATGAGGTTTGATATCGAAATCACTCAATTTTTTCTCGCCCAACATGATCTTGGTAACATAATTCACATAAGGGACTCGGTAGGCCTTACAAATGAAAGGGACAGTCCTTGAAGCCCTTGGATTAGCTTCGATCACATAGACCTTATCATCTTTTATGGCAAACTGAATATTGATCAGTCCAACTGTATTCATTGCCAGGGCGATCTTCTTTGTATACTCCTCGATCTGTCGTACAATTAAGTCCCCAAGATTAAAAGGAGGAAGAACAGCATAGGAGTCACCGGAATGAATACCAGCGGGCTCAATATGTTGCATGATCCCAATGATCTCTACATTCTCTCCATCGCAAATGGCATCGGCTTCAGCTTCGATGGCCCTGTCAAGGAAATGATCCAGAAGTATATTATTCCCAGGTAGCTGCTTTATGATCTCTACAACCTGGTTCTCCAATTCCTCTTCATTGATCACGATCTTCATACTTTGCCCACCCAGAACGTAGGAAGGCCTAACCAAGAGAGGGAAATTCAATTCCTTGCTTAGGTTAAGGGCTTCTTCTGCGGTTTGAACCGAACCAAATGGCGGATAAGGGATCTCCAATTCCTTCAATAAGGTAGAAAATGATCCCCGGTCTTCAGCAAGGTCCAGGGATTCATAACTGGTCCCAAAGATCTTGATGCCATATCTGTCAAGCTTTTCAGCAAGTTTAAGAGCAGTCTGACCACCCAATTGCACGATGACTCCTTCCGGTTGCTCATGCTGAATTATATCATAAATGTGCTCCCAAAATACCGGCTCGAAATACAGCTTGTCAGCCACATCAAAATCCGTCGATACCGTCTCAGGATTGCAATTGATCATAATGGTTTCATAACCACATTCCTTGGCTGCCAGAACTCCATGGACGCAGGAATAATCGAATTCAATTCCTTGCCCTATCCTGTTTGGTCCTGATCCAAGTATTACAACCTTTTTCTTATCGGTCTTCACCGACTCATTTACTTCTCCAAAGGTCGAATAATAGTAAGGAGTCTTTGCCTCGAACTCTGCAGCACAGGTATCAACCAATTTATAGATCCGGTTAACTCCTAATTCCTGGCGCTTTTTATACACTTCTGACTCAAGGCAACCCAAAAGATGTGCGATCTGTCTATCCGCGTATCCCCTCCTTTTCGCCTCGATCAACATTTCCTTTGTAATGGTTTCCTTGCTATAGGGCTCAAGAGATCTTTCGTATTTCAAGAGATCTTCAATCTGGTTAAGAAACCATGGGTCGATTTTGGTAAGTTTTTGGATCGTCCTAAAAGACATTCCAACCTTAAATGCATCATAAATGTGAAAGAGCCTGTTCCAACTGGGATGTTCCAGGCTCTCCAAAATAGTATCCGGATCCTTCGCTTCTCTCCCATCGGCACCTATTCCATTTCTTTTGATCTCCAGCGATTGACATGCCTTTTGCAAAGCCTCTTGAAAGTTCCTTCCGATACCCATTGCCTCTCCAACAGATTTCATCGTCAATCCTAAATGCCTGTCCGCACCCTGGAACTTATCGAAATTCCACCTGGGGATCTTAACAATCACATAATCAAGAGCCGGCTCAAACATGGCGGATGTATTCTTCGTAATCTGGTTTGGCAACTCATCGAGATTGTATCCAATGGCAAGCTTTGCTGCGATCTTAGCTATGGGATAACCAGTAGCCTTGGAAGCCAGAGCTGAGGACCTGGAAACCCTGGGATTGATCTCAATGGCAATAATGTCATCGGTCTTAGGATCAACCGAAAATTGGACGTTACAACCCCCTTCAAAAGAACCGATCTCTTCCATCATCCTGCGGGCATAATCTCTCATCTTCTGATAGATGGTATCAGGGAGGGTCATTGCGGGTGCTACTGTAATAGAATCACCGGTGTGGACTCCCATGGGGTCAAAATTTTCAATAGAGCAGATCACAATGAAATTGCCTGCCCTATCCCTCATGATCTCCAACTCATATTCCTTCCAGCCCAAAACACTTTGCTCGATCAAAACCTCATGAATGGGAGAGGCATGAAGTCCGGCAGAAAGTGCCTCTTCAAAATCTTCTGGCTTTTCTACATATGCTCCCCCTGCTCCTCCCAGGGTGAAGGAGGATCTGATGATTAGAGGAAAGCCAATATCCTGGGCGATCTCTTTTCCTTCCAAGAAGGAAGTGGCTGTTTTTCCTTTACAGACTCCAATACCCATTTCCTGCATTTTGAGTCTGAATTTCTCGCGATCCTCGGTGGTTGCTATCGCTTCAAAATCTGATCCTAAGATTCTGACGTTGAATTTTTCCCAGATTCCTGCCTTATCACAATCCATGGCAAGGTTGAGAGCGGTTTGCCCACCCATGGTGGGGAGGACTGCATCTACCTTGTGTTTTTCAAGGATCTCAACAATCGACTTTTTGGTCAACGGTTTTAGATATATGTGATCCGCCGTCACCGGATCGGTCATGATCGTAGCCGGGTTGGAGTTGATAAGGATCACTTCAATCCCTTCTTCTTTTAATGCTTTTGACGCCTGTGAGCCTGAATAATCGAATTCGCAAGCCTGCCCAATGATGATGGGACCGCTACCAATGATTAAAACTGAATTGATGGATGTATCCCTGGGCATTTATGTGCTGGATTTAAAAATTGCGTAAAAGTAATGGCTCGGAATCGATTCCAAAAATCTTAGGCCTGGAAAGAAGAAAGAAAATTTTCAATGTGGCCAGAATCCAATTTTTTCAAAGCTTGGTGCCTAATATTTTTTAACTTCGAAACAAAAAAGCCATGAAAAATTCTACCAAAGTTTGGCTAGCTGCTATCATCGCACTCTTCAGCTTTAGCCAGGCAACAGCTCAATTAAGTTGTTACTCAATTCAAGCTCCTGAAAAAATCATTCCTGGAATGCAAAAGGTGGCGGTTCTGAATTTTGAAGATCTTCAGACATCCAATTGGAGCTATTGGGCAAGAACTGGAACCATTGATTATAGCTCGATTCTAAATGATAATATGGTGATGGCCCTATTAGCAGAGTATAGAGGAGTTGGGACAAGTACAAAGGTTTCCCTTTCGGGAAATAAAACCCGTAACTACATGGACCGAATCAAGACCAATGTTTACACCGTGGTTGAGAGAGGTCAATTGGACAAGATCCTTCAAGAACAACAGTTGGCGGCAAGTGGGGCAGTTACTGAGGGAGATGCAGCTTCTGTAGGTAAGCTTCTTGGCTTAGATGTAATTGTAACTGGAAACTTCACCTATCAAACAACCTTAACAGACCTTTCAAGGACTCAAATAAAGGATAAGGATGGTAATGTTACAGGATATAATTATAGAGCTCAAAAAATTGCTAAGACAGAAGCAAATATGAAGATCATATCTGTGGAAACTGGTCAAGTATATGCCTTCACCAAGAAGAATGCGGAAAAGAAGGTTACCGGATCAAGCACAAAAGGGCAATCTGCAGCAAGAGCAGCCACCCCTAGCGATCAAACTGTTATAACAGATGCACTTAAGAACCTTTCATATGCATTGGTTTCTTATTTCACACCTGTTTACAAAGTTGAAAATTACGATTTCAAAAAACCTAAGGTTAAGGAATACAAGGATGAGGCAAAAATTGCGAGAAAAGCAATCAAAGATGGGGATCTGGACGTAGCATATGGAGTTATCAAACCATTATACGATGCTGATAACTATGAAGCAGCGTTGGCTCATGACCTTGGTATACTCCATGAAGCAGTAGGGAATTATGAAGATGCAATCAAGTATTATGAAGCAGCTGATCAGTTGGAAGGCAAAAAGAGAAGTGAAAAAGTTCTAAAAAGAGCCGAAAGTGGTAGAGATGCCCTAAACTCTTTAAAGGAAATTGGTGTGGTTGTTGAAAGGCATGAATTCGATGCCTCAGAAGGAGCCAAAGAAACTGCCGAAAGGGTTCAAACTTCAGGTAAAAAGAAGGACAGGATCAAGGCCTATGCCTCTGCTGACAAGTCATCAAAAGTAGAAGCAATGGTTCCTGGAGCCACGGAATTTATTCTTTTGGGTCGCGAAGGGGATTATGTAAAAATTGAGCTCTTAGGTGGAAAAGAGGGCTATATACATAATGATGATATCAAATAATTGTTGCCATAGATGAAATCCTTGTTAAAATTCTCATTCTCCTTTTGCTTGCTCTTTTTTTGGGCAATTCAAGGTTTTTCACAACCTGAATGGGTCAATGAGGATTACAGGAAAAAAATGTTTCCTGACAAGGATTTCATTTCCTCTTACGTGGCCAGGCCAGGAATTAAGTCTTCTGATTCCGAGGCAGCAATTCAAGCCCTTGTTACAACTGCAAGAGGAAACCTAATTGAAAAAATCAGAGTTGAGGTGTCTTCGGTATCAACCTCCCAACTCTCTGATATCAATGGACAGGTTTCTGATTCTTATAAAAATACCACTACATCTGAGGCAAGCCTTGACGTCGTGGGGCTTGAGATCAAGAGATACTACGATAAAAAGAAAAAGACTGCCAGAGTTTTTGTTTATGCTAACAAAATGACTTTGGCAAAGTATTATGCCGATTTAATTGATCAAAACCTAACCAAGATCAAGGTTTTTATGTCTGAGTCCGATACCTATTTGGCCAGTAACAACTTAAAGGATTCTTACAAAGTTCTCGCTCGGTCGTACAAATTGCTTTTTGAAATAGAAGAAGCACAAGCAATCCTTTTAGCACTGGGAGCCGACAATAGTTCTTTCTATGACCGAAGCAGGATTCCACCGGTTTCCAATGAATTTAATACCAAAATGGAAGCTTTAAAAAAAAATCCCCTAATGACTGTTGATGACCTGGGATTCATCCTTGCCAATGCAATGCAACAGTCATTCTTTGTTGAGGGTGCCACAGTTAATCTTGAGGAAATAACTTTTCAAGAAACCGGAATGGCATCTGAATTCTCCTTTAAATTGGGTGAAAGCCTTGCTCAAAACTTCACTGGGGTACAGGAAGAAAACTTTGCGTATAAGGTGACGGGGAATTATTGGAATGAAGGCGAAAGGTTAAAGGTTTCCACTTCCCTTGTGAGAAACAAAGACGGTGCCCTTCAGGGGTCTGGGCAGGCATGGATACACAAATCCGAATTGCAAAAAAATAACACAGTAATTATTCCCATTGATATTCAGAAGGTCGAAGAAATCCCTTTCATGACCTTAAAGTCTCAAAATTATGGGAAACCCAAAGGAACAGCGGGAAGAGGCTTCCAAGAAGAGCTAAAGGTCCAGGTTCAGATCAAGGGACAAAACAGATCTGGAGTTGCAGTTAAATATTACAACAATGCCGACGGAACAGTATACTGTCGTTCGGTTTCAGATGCAAGTGGATTGGCAAAATGCAAGGTGAAAAAGATCAGCGGCAAATTCAGAAACCAAGTGATTAAGGCTGAACTAGACCTAGAAAAGTATACTACCATGAGTCCCGATAATTCTTTCTATCAAAATATTATGAAGAATACGGATGTCCCTTCCATTAATATCCCTGTAATAGTTGAGCCATCTCTTGTGGCGATACGGTCAACAGAATTAAATTTTGGAAAGCCAAATGATGTCCTTTTAGTAGAATCGAAACTAAAATCTCTATTGGCGGATAAAGGTTATCAATACACTGAAAGTCAAGACCGGGCTGAGATGGTAATATTGATAAATGCTTCTTCCCGTAAAGGTGGGGAGTTAAGTGGTATTTACTTTTCATACGTTGATGCTACCGTAAGTGTTTACGATAATATTGAAGGAAAAGAAGTCTATAAAGACAGCTTCAAAAACTTCAAGGGTGGAGGCGGATCTTTTGAGGATGCAGGCTCAAAAGCCTTTTACTCCGCAGCCGAAAAGGTCAGCGAAGAAGTTGCTAAAGTGCTCTAACTAAAATTCTCCTCCTCATCCTCTTCAGGTGAGGGATCCCCGGATAACATACCACTGAGAAGGTCCTTAAATTCGAGGCCTTGAATGGTTTGTTTCTTGCTCAATAAGCTGAACTCAGCGAGCCCGTGTAGGGCAAATTCCATAAAGAACAATTTTTCTTCTTCATCCAAATTGTCCTGGTATTTATTGATCATCTCCTTTAAGCCAGGAATTCTGTTTAGGATAGCCTCATATTCTGATCTTGGAAGATCATTGAAGATCTCAACTGCCTTTCCTTTTTCAAACCAGGCTACTACTTCTGAATATGGGTTCGTAAGATCCCCTTCTTTCTGCTTTCTGAATTGTTCAGGGTCGGGAAAGTATTGAGTAAACAAACTTCTTATGGCCTTACCTACAAGGCTGATCGCTACATGACCCGCACCTTCCTGTTCTCCTTCATAAACCAATTCTACCTTGCCGGTTATTGAAGGGACAATGCTTAAAAAGTCTCCAACCCTTGCAGTTGTTTTTTCCTCCTTGTTGATCTCAATTCTTCTTTCAGCAGAAGCCAATAAATTCTCAAAAGCTGAAATAGTTAATCGCGCTGATACCCCAGATTTTTCATCGATATACTCGCTAGCTCTTGCCTCAACAGCGGTTTGCTCGATAAGATCAGACGCCAGATTAGGAACATGGATCCTTTTCCTTGCTTCTGTGACATAGCTGGCCTGTGAATGGGTGACTTGCTTTCCAATTTCCAGGCTGTTTGGATAGTGCGTAATTATCTGGCTATCGATCCTGTCCTTTAATGGAGTCACAATGCTTCCCCTATTGGTATAGTCCTCTGGGTTTGCAGTGAAAACAAATTGAATATCCAAAGGCAATCGGATCTTGAAACCCCGGATCTGAATATCCCCTTCCTGCAGTATATTGAACAAGGCAACCTGAATCCTGGCCTGAAGGTCAGGAAGCTCATTAATTACGAAAATGCCCCTATGTGATCTTGGAATCAACCCATAATGGATCACGCGTTCATCTGAATAAGACAATTTTAGACTTGCAGCCTTGATGGGGTCCACATCTCCTATCAGGTCAGCAACCGTTACGTCTGGTGTGGCTAATTTCTCTGTGTACCTTTCATCTCGATGAAGCCACTTGATTGGAGTAGAATCACCATGTTCAGCAATAACAGATTTTACTCCTTCGGTCAAAGGACTCAAGGGATCTTCATTTAGTTCTGATCCATCCACAGCCGGAACATACTCATCGAGCAACGAAGTCAACAACCTTGCAATCTTGGTTTTGGCCTGGCCTCTTAACCCCAGTAGGTTAATGCTATGTCTGGCCAAAATGGCTCTTTCCAATTCCGGAATTACGGTTTGTTCGTAGCCGAAGATCCCAGGAAACAATTCCTCTTCATTCCTGATCTTTTTAAGAAGATTTCTTCTTAACTCATCTTTAATCCCCTCAGGTTGGTAGCCCGAACCCTTTAGTTCCCCAAGGGTTCTGATCTGGGGTTTATCCTTGCTTTTGATCTTTTGATAATCCATTAAAAATTCTTTCGCTTGTTCTTCTTGAAGTCCTGGTAAACCAAATGCCCCAAACCCTTTAAACTTGAATAATATGCTTTGCCTTGATTGACCCTCGTAAATTGATCTACAAATGACTTTAGATAAGGGTCAGAGGCTATCATGAATGTCGTAACAGGAATCTTTAATTTCCGACATTGTGCCGCAAGAGTATAGGTCTTGTTCAGGATCTTGGGGTCCAAACCAAAGCTGTTCTTGTAGTATTTGATCCCTTCCTTGATACAGGTGGGCTTGCCATCTGTGATCATGAAGATCTGCTTGTTATTGGTCTTCCTTCTTCTGAGGATGTTCATAGCCAGTTCCAATCCTGCAACCGTATTCGTATGGTAGGGACCAACCTTGAGATAGGGTAAATCTTTGATCGCTATCTGCCAGGCATCATTTCCAAAAACGATTATATCAAGGGTATCCTTTGGATAGCGGGTTGAGATCAATTCCGAAAGTGCGAGTGCAACTTTTTTGGCAGGAGTGATCCGATCCTCCCCATAAAGGATCATTGAATGACTGATATCGATCATAAGAACCGTAGAACTTATGGTCTGATATTCCTTGTCAACCACTTTAAGGTCCCCCTCTCCAATGGTGAAATCATTCAATCCATGATTCACTTGAGCATTCCTTAGGGTTTCGGTGAATGATATCTGATCCGGGGAATCTCCAAATTCAAAATCCCTCACATCATAAGTGAGATCCCCATTGCTTCCGGTCTTTGGTAATCTATGATCTCCCTTTCCTGCCTTTTTAAGTTGCCCGAAAATTTCTTCAAGGGCATTTTTCCGAATCTCCATCTCGGACTTTGAGCTCATACTCAAGCTTCCGTCCTCAGGATTTTCCTCCAAATAACCTTCATTTTTTAACTCTTCTATGAAATCCCCAATGCCGTACTTTCCATCTGTCAGACCATATTCCTTGTCAAGTTGAGTAAGCCAGGAAAGAGCTTCCTCTATTTCACCAGAAGTAACAAGAAGTATTTGTTTGAAAATTTTAAGTAAACCTTCAAAATCCCCCTTGATTCCTTTTAGAGGAGGGATGTACTTGGAGAATCTGAAGCCTTTCATTCTTTTTTGAGCAGAGAGAGATATTTTTGGCTTGGGAAAACTGGATTAGCATGAACGTTGTTGTAACAAATTACATGCGCTTAAAGTTTAAATTTAACTTTTTTGAAGAAGCTTTTTTTCAATTTTTGTTTAACATTCAATAATGGATTCAAACGCTAACATCTGGTACCTGGAGAACATAAACCTCTTCAACGTTTTCTGTCCTAAGAAAATGAAAAACTCAGGGGTTTATAACAAGAATAGTTACGGAAAGGGTGAGTTTATCTACTTCCCAAATGAGCCCAGTGAAACCATTTATTTCATACACCAAGGGAAAGTCAAAATTGGATCTTATAGCCCCGATGGGAAAGAGATCATTAAGGCGGTCTTGTCCAAAGGAGAATTATTCGGAGAACAAGCTTTGGTGGGCGAAGAAAAAAGAGCTGATTTTGCACAAGCCCTGGTTAATGATACCATGCTTTGCCCTTTGGGTTTGAAAGAGATGGAAATGATCTTACTGGATAACAAAGATTTAGCATTGAAAATCACAAAGATCATTGGATTAAAACTGAAAAAAACTGAACGAAGGCTGGAATCTTTGGTATTTAAGGATGCAAGAACTAGAATTGTTGACTTTATTAAAGAGATGGGTGAGGATATGGGTCAAAAGGTTGGTTTTGAAACCCTTATAAAAACAAATCTCACACATCAGGATATGGCCAACCTAACCGGGACAAGCCGCCAGACCGTGACCACTGTCCTGAATGAATTGAAGGAAAAGAATGTTATTAATTTCGACCGACGAAGGATCTTGGTTCGAGATATGGAGCTACTACAATAGTAAACCAAAGAGGCCCCGCAGTTAGTCTATGCCTTTTTTTCAGGGCATTTTTCTTTTAACGTATTTCTAAACTCTGAATGAGTTATTTTCTGATTTTTGTGTGAAATACCAAACACAAAGAATTGATCAGAAACTCTTACCTAATCCTTTCATTTTGCTTTTCGCTAATTGCTCAAAAGGCACTCAGCCAGGCAGGCTCCCTTGATAATACTTTTGGTTCTTCCGGTGAAGTCATCCATAATATTGGCAACTACTTCGTCAGTAGGGGAATAACCGTACAACCTGACAACAAGATCCTGATCATTGGTGACCGCGAAACCCACCTTGTTGTCATTAGAATGAATCCGGATGGAAGCTACGATAACAGCTTTGGCTCCGGGGGAGTCGTAAATACTTCGTTGAGTTCAAATTCTGTTCAGGGCTGGGATATTGCCCTACAAGCCGATGGAAAGATCCTTGCTGCGGGATTTACCGGGGATGCCAGTACCGCCACATTCGCTTTGGTCAGATACAATTCTGATGGAAGCCTGGACAATGGGTTCGGAACTTCAGGAATAGCATATACCAATTTTGGGTCGCCTCCAGCTTATGGAAGGTCAATAGCCCTTCAAAGTGATGGAAAGATTGTTATGACAGGTGGGGTTGGTGCAGGATCAGACTTTGGTTTGGCTAGGTTCACTTCAACAGGATCACTAGATGCAGCGTTTGGGAACTCTGGCTTGGTTAAGACCAGCATGGGAATAGCAGAATCAGCGTCTTATGACGTAAAGATCCAAAGCGATGGTAAGATCCTGGTTTGCGGAATAGCTGAACAAAACTCCAGCGCAGATGATTATGCATTTGCCAGGTATACAACTACAGGGAGCTTGGACAATACTTTTGGTTCAGGAGGTAGAGCATACGTGGATTGGGTTGGCGGGAATGATGGTGCCCGGGGGATTGACCTTCAATCGGATGGAAAGATTGTAGCCACAGGATATGTAGATGCAGTTTTGGAAAATGACATGGGTGTTTGCAGATTAAACTCCAACGGATCTTTGGATAACAGTTTTGATTCCGACGGAAAGAAATTCGTGAGCTTCGAATTTGATGATGATGCGGGGTACGATATTCTGATTCAGCCAGATGGCAAGATCCTGACAGCCGGACCAACCGGTGGAGGCTTCAATAATAACTTTGGAGTGGCCCGTCTGGAAAGCAATGGAAGCCAGGATTTTAGCTTTGATTTTGACGGCTATGCCGAAACCGGAATTTCAGGAGACGATATAGCAATGGCTTTGGCTTTGGACAATCAATATCAGATCCTGGTTACGGGTTACAGTGGGGGAACCGGCTCAGCAGAAGGAGCCACACTAAGACATCTGAGCGGATTGGTTAACGACCTTGCTATCATTAAAACGATCGAGGATTTTAAATTTTACCCAAATCCCGCCAAGGATTTTATTTCAATACAAAGAAAGGTCGGGGAGTTTCGATCGATAGAAATATTAAATCTTCAAGGCAAAACCATTCAAAGAATCGATTTGGATAATCAATTAGTAGATATCTCTTTTCTTGATCAAGGAGTGTACTTGCTAAGATTACTTGATGATTCCAGGTATAGATCCCAGATACTGATAAAAGAGTAAAAAATACTTACTCTGTTTTTTCCCAGGTTTAGGCTCCTTCTCATGGAAGCCCAGAAAAGCGCGGGTCTATTTCTAAGAATCCTTGCTCATGAAAGGGATTCACGGAGTGATACTAAGATCCCAGTAAAAAAATGATGGTTTTTAGATCCGTAGATGGCCTTTACCCCTGAAGACTGTCAGAGAGGATTTTCCACTCTAACCAGGTCTTCAATACTATTTATTCCAAAATATGAGGACTCATTTTTGTCAAAGAACTCGTCATTACGTACAATTTTGAGCCTAAAACCTGCGCTTTCAAGCTCTTCAAAAAATTGCTCTTCAGAAAATATCCTAAAGTGGTCGGTCTCACCATAAAAGAACAAGCGATCTTCATCGGTATTCAGATTTTCATCCTGGAAAGTCCTTTTTAGAGTTTTGGAATAGGGGGTTTGAAGAATGGCGGTTCCTCCGGGTTTCAAAACCCTATTGAGTTCCTTCATCGCGGTTTTATGTTCCGGAATATGTTCAAGCACATGATTGCAAATGATCAGGTCAAACGAATCATCGTCAAACTGGATCTTTGTGGCGTCAATATTTTGTATCTCCTCGTCCTTTGGGGCCACATCGCCCATGATATACCTCCCTGGTCCAAGTGAGTGGATCTTTTTTCGAAGATTTCGTTCCGGAGCAAAATGTAAAACATCCGAGCCTTTAACTTTTTGCCAAAGGCCTATTTTGTCGAAGAACATGAATAAGTGTCTCTCCCTATCTGTCGCTGTGCAATAAGGGCATCTAAAATTTTCAACATCGCTTCCTACGAATTGAAGTCTTTGACGGAATTCAGGGATATCCTTGATGCCATCTCTGTATTTATGGAAAAAGGCAAAAGTCCTCCCACATACATAACACTTCTTTTTACTTCCCCAACTATTATAAACCGACCTTAATTTTCGATACGGTTTATTTAAAATATTTTTTCTCATAACTTTTTAAATCTATCCCAAAAACTTCATTATTCAGACAAGACCATTATTTCTTCCTTTTTTCTTTTGGAAATTTCTTTTGGTGAAAAGCTCCCTTGAAATTAGGGTCATCTCTCCTTTTTATACGATCGATCTCTCTTTCGATCTCAATGATCTCCTGTTTTGGGGTTTTTGTGAGCTCAACCTCTTCAGGGATTTTCATTTCAGGGATGGTCATTTTGATAAGCTTTTCAATTTTTCTTAAATGCATTCGCTCTGCCTTGTTGGCAAAGGTTATTGAGTTGCCTTTTTTGCCTGCCCTTCCACTTCTACCGATCCGGTGAACATAATCCTCATACATAAGAGGCACATCAAAATTGACCACCAATTCAACATCTTCAACATCAATTCCCCTGGCGGAAACATCGGTTGCAACCATTAATAATACTTCGCCGTCAGAAAAAGTACGGATCGAATTGATCCTTGAATTCTGACTCTTATTTGCATGCAATATCCTAAGATCTTGTTTCAAACTTTTTTCAAGTACCTCAGCTACTTTATTTACATTCTGACGGGTTCTGGCAAAAACGAGAGTCTTTCCCTTGTCTTCCTGTTTTAGGAGGTAAACCAGCAAATTCAGCTTTGACTGGAAATTCTCAACATGAAAAACGCTTTGGGAAACTGTTTCGGCCGGGGTGGACTGAGGGGTTACCTCCACCCTTTCCGCAAAATCGATAAACTCAGCTGCAAAACTCTCAACCGAATCAGGATAAGAGGCCGAAAAAAGAAGATTCTGTCTTTTCCGGGGCAACCATTCCAAAAGATTTCTGATCTGAGGCTTAAAACCAAGATCCATTAAACGGTCGGCTTCATCCAAAACCACATGCTTGATGAGATCAAGTCTTACTCTTTGATCTCTGTACATTTCCATTAATCTCCCGGGTGTCGAAATAAGCAGATCACAGCCCTCTTCCAGTTCTTTCCTTTGCTCGGTCAATCGCGTTCCTCCGTAGAGGGCAACGATCTTAATATCCAGAGAAGAGGAAAACTTCCTTGCCTCCCGTTCTACTTGTATGGAAAGTTCCTTTGTAGGAACCAAGATCAACGCTCGGGGTCCTTCCTCCATTGAGAACTTCAGTCTCATTAGGATAGGCAAAATATAAGCAGCTGTTTTCCCTGTTCCTGTTTGTGCGATTCCAATGATCTGTTGACCGCTTAAAATTCTTGGGATCGCCTTCTCCTGTATTTCTGTGGGCGCAGTATATCCTTGCTCGTCTACCGCCTTAAGGATTTGCGGATTCAATGAAAAATTTTCAAAGCCATTACTCACGCATCAAATATCCAAGTTTTTGCATTAGCCATAGAAATCCCTTGCCGCTTAATTAGCTTTGCCAGATGAGATATTTCCTTGAGATATCGTTCAAAGGGACCCATTACCATGGATGGCAAGTGCAGGAAAATGCGGTCACGATTCAGGGATTGATCAACGAAGCACTTAGCAAAATCCTGGATACGACCATTGTAACTCAGGGAAGCGGAAGAACTGATTCAGGAGTTCATGCTCTCCAACAATTCGCTCATTTCGATACTCAAAAGAAAATTGACCCAGGAAAATTGGTTTTGGGTCTGAATGGTAATCTTCCAAATGACATCGTTATTCGGTCTATCCTCAAAGCCAAAGATCCTGGTTTTAATGCTCGGTTCGCGGCGGAAAAAAGAAGTTACCTATACAGGTTCACCAAAAGCCGGGATCCATTCCGTTTCGAAGAAGCTACCTTCATAAATTATGACCTTGATATCGCTCTGATGAATGAGGCTTCCAGACAAATTGTAGGAAGACATGATTTCTCAAGCTTTTCAAAGATCAACGTGGATCAAGAGGGCCATGAATGCCAAATTTTCGAAGCTTATTGGTCAGAACATTCCGATGAGATCCATTTTGAAATTTCTGCCAATAGATTCCTCAGGGGGATGGTAAGAATACTTGTAGGTACCCTTCTCCAGGTAGGTCAAAAGAAGATCAGCACCAAGGAATTTGCATCAATACTTCTCTCAAAGGACAGAAACAAAGCGGGGGGGGCTGCTCCTGCGGAGGGATTATACCTTCAAAGCGTAATTTATCCAGAAGGGAGTTTTGAGTAGGGAGTAGGAAGATCTTTTCAAACTACATTCTTCCCACTCCAAACTTTTTCAAATAGGATTTCCATCCAGGTCCGTAGTCAGAATATCAGACATGTAATCAAAAAATGGCCTGATCTTCTTCCATCCTTGGCTTACATTCTTGGGAAAATTTGGGTCAAGGACCTCTTGGTCTGAAAATACGTGACGAAAGTAAAAGCTCTTGTGCTGTATCAGTTCCAGACTCGGATCGTCTTTCTCAAAGCCCTTGGGAGCGGTTTTCAACTTTTCACCTTCCATCTTCCCGTAAAATTCCTTGAAGTTTTTGTTTGCCATCAGTTTGTTCAAAGGGCTAGGATCAAGGGATATTTGTTTACGTATATGCAAAAGATCGCCTGGCTCAGGACCGTAAAACCCACCGAGGATCACTGTCTCCCCTCCTGGCTCCAGATGCATATAATAGGTTCCTCTTCTTTCCTTGCCAGAGCGATAGATTGCCACTCTCCAATACGAATTGTATGGAGTCTTGTCCTTAGAAAATCTGACATCCCGGTAGATCCTGAAGACCTTTGTCTTGGCATGATCGACCACGTCATGGGATTCTAATTCCATAACGATCCTCGTCACCAGCTCCTCGAACTCTGCCTTGGATTCAAGGAATTCGGACTTGTTATCATTGAACCATTCCCGGTTGTTATTCTTTTTGAGTCTTTTTAGAAAATCGAATGTCTTTTTCATGGCTGGTAAATCTTAGGATGAAACTATAAAATGTTGAAAGAGCATCAAAAGTTCGCATTGTTCAGGAACCAGAGGAATAAAAATTTGTTGGTAAGGGAAGACTTCCTCAGTTTGGCCACAAAATTTTACTGATTGAGCGCAGCGGATGACTCGAAAAACGTAAGCAAGGGAAATATCCTTGATGTTAAGGTTCTGAAAAGAGTCTTTGGATATGTGCGCCCATACAAAGGACTTTTCGGCCTTGTGGTCTTTCTGACGGTCTTTTCTGCTGGAGTGGCACCAATTAGGCCCTACCTGATCAGCCGGATGATCGACAATGAGATCGCCAACCGTGATATCCCTGGACTTATCGAACTCACCATGATCCTATTGGGGCTATTGGTGATCCAAGCCATAGCCCAATATTTTCACACCTATTCATCCGAACTTTTGGGACAGACCGTTATCCGAGATATCCGGGTTCAGTTATACCAACACATCATGAAGATGAAGGTCAAGTTCTTCGACAACACCCAGATTGGTAGGTTGGTAACCCGAAACATCTCAGATATAGAAACATTAAGCGACATCTTCTCGCAAGGATTTGCCGCTATCGTTGGGGACCTACTTCAATTGGTCTTTATCCTGATCATCATGTTTAATACCAATTGGAAATTGACATTAGTATCTCTTTCCATGCTGCCTATTCTCTTGATCAGCACCTACATTTTCAAGGAGAAGATCAAAAAATCATTTAATGAGGTAAGAAATGCAGTTGCCCAGTTGAATGCCTTTGTTCAGGAACATATCACCGGAATGAGCATAGTCCAAATCTTCAACTCAGAAAAAAGAGAGTATGGCAAGTTTGAAAAGATCAATCGGGAACATTTAAGAGCCAACCTGAATTCGGTAAACTATTATTCGATCTATTTTCCGGTTGCTGAGGTAATCGGTGCAGCTGGAACTGGATTACTGGTTTGGTACGGAGCAAAGGGTGTTCTTTCGGAGGAAGTGACCTTGGGAGTTTTGGTTGCTTTTATCATGTACATCTCCATGTTCTTCCGACCCATCAGGATGATCGCTGACCGCTTCAATACCCTTCAGATGGGTGTGGTTAGCTCGGAAAGGATATTTCGATTATTGGATAGCGATGAACAGATCCAAAATACCGGTTCACTAAAACCTGAAAGGATCGAGGGAAATGTAAAATTTGAAAATGTGCAATTTGGGTATGATCCTGAAAACCCGGTTTTAAAGGGAATTTCATTCGAGATACCAGCCGGAGGAAGCCTTGCCCTCGTTGGGGCAACTGGTGCTGGAAAAACCTCCACGATAAACCTCCTGAATCGATTCTACGATATCCAGCAAGGACAGATCTCCCTGGACGGAGTCGATATCAAAGATTATGAACTGGGATACCTGAGGAAGCATGTAGGACTCGTTCTCCAAGATGTGTTTCTCTTCTCGGATAGTATCCTTAACAATATTACACTTAGGAATCCGCACATCCCCTTTCAAAAAGTAAAGGAGACAGCAGAATTCGTCGGAGCAGATACCTTCATTGAGAAATTGCCAGGGGGATATGATTACAATGTCATGGAAAGGGGAGCGACCCTTTCTGTCGGGCAAAGACAATTGATCTCCTTTATTCGAGCAATGGTTTATGACCCCGAAATAATCATCCTGGATGAAGCTACCTCCTCTGTTGATGTTGAAACAGAAGAGTTGATACAGGAAGCCATAGGGAAAATGATGAGGGGAAGGACCTCATTGGTTATTGCTCACAGACTCTCAACCATTGAAAAAGCAGGGGAGATTCTGGTGCTCGACCACGGAAAAATAGTTGAAAGAGGCCAGCATGAAGAACTTTTGAAACAAAATGGTGTTTATCGTAACTTGTACGAACTTCAATTCAAAAACGTACCTGAATTACAATGAAGATCTCCAACAAATGGTTGATGATAGGCGGGTCCTTCCTTCTGATCTTTATCATCGTATACGAAGTTCTTCAATATCAACACAAACCTGATATCACGGTCCACGAGGAACCCGGTTTTACCATAATCGGAAAGTATTATGAGGGTGGACACAGAAGTAGCCAATTAAGAGCCCTATTTCGGGAAATGGACAGCTTGGTGGGTGCTCATTATCGGGAGGGTATTTCAGCCGCTGTCTTTTATAATGATCCGAGGAAGGATGATAAATATGGACCCTTAAAAGCCTTTGTGGGAGTGATTCCCAATGATCCTGATGCTCCACCGCCTCCTGGTTGGGAGAAAAGGATGGTGGATCCTACGCATGTATTAAGAGCCAAGATCGAGCATACAGTTTTTCAGGTTCCTTTGAAGGTTTACCAAATGCTTGAAGACTTTGCTAAAGAGAATGACTATGAGCTGGGTGAATTCTCAATTGAAAGATACCAGGGCGATAGCGTGCTCATTCTTGAAATCGCTGTAATGGAATGACAAAGAAGCTTACCAAATCACTAAGTGATAAGGTCCTCTTCGGGGTATGTGGAGGTCTGGCAGAATATCTGGGTTGGGATAGCACGCTGGTTAGAGTAATCTTCATTGTTCTTACCCTGGCCGGCGTAGGCAGTCCTATCCTTATTTACATAATTCTCGCAATTGCAATGCCCCAAGCCTATTGACGACTGCCAAGACTGAATGGTTTCGAACCTGGTTCGACTCCCCTTACTACCCACTGCTTTACAAAGACCATGACGAGAAGGAATCAGCCTCTTTTCTCGGTCAATTGATAGAAAAATTAGGTGTTAAACCTGGAAGCAAGGTCCTTGATATTTGTTGCGGCAACGGAAGGCATTCTCTCTTTTTAGAACAGGCAGGATTTAGACCTACAGGCATAGATCTCAGTCCAAGAATGATCCAGGAAGCAAAAAAGCGGAATTTAAGGAATTCCGAATTTTATCTTTCAGATATTAGAGACCCTATTCCAGGTGCTGGTTTTGAACTGGCACTGAACCTTTTTTCTTCTTTTGGTTATTTTGAAACCATCGAGGAGGATCAAAAAGCTCTTAAGAACATTCAAAAATCATTAACATCGAATGGGGAATTCGTCATCGATTACCTCAATATCGATTTCATAAAAAAATGCCTACCCCACGAAGAAGAAATAGAAAAAGGAGGTAAATCATTTCAAATAAAAAAAGAGGTCAGGGGTGATTTCCTCGAAAAGGCGATAAGGGTTGAAAACGAAACTTTTTATGAAAAATTGAGATTATTGGACATGGAAAGAATGAGCCAATATTTGGAAAGTGCTGGCTTTGAAATAATGGAGGTCTATGGAGATTACCATCTTCCACAATTTGAAAAAGACAAATCTCCCAGGTTGATCATAAGATCCAAAAAGACTCAGGAATGACCTATTTACTCTTACTGGCATTTACCTTCCTTCCAGGGTTTTTGGTCTTATTAAAAAAAGGGCCTGGAAAACCTGGTTTTAAGTTCATTCTGACCTTTAGTGGAGCATATTTGCTAACCCTGATCTGCGGTCATCTTTTTCCTGAGATCTTTGAGCATAGTCCAAATGCTCATTCCCTCGGAACTTGGGTAGTTGTGGGCCTATTCGGACAGATGCTGTTGGAAGGGTTTACTTATGGGGTTGAGCATGGACATATGCATGCCCAACATCACTTTAAAAATCCTGCCTCCATAGTCTCAGGCGTTTCTTTGTTGGTAGCACTTTCCATACATGCATTGGTGGAAGGTACTATGTTAGTACCGAATCTTGAAGTCTCAGGGACTTGGGCAGGGATGGGGCTTTTGGCAGCCATCCTGGTTCACAAGATACCCGCTTCAATTGCTTTAGCCAGCGTTATGAGTGAATCTTCAGGAAAGTTCAAAGTAATTGTTTTCTTAAGCTTATTTGCTCTTATGAGCCCTATCGGACTCTACCTGGGCAACTCCCTTAGTCATAACGAGATTCTTTCAAGCGAGCAATTACAGGTTTTATATGGCCTCGCTACCGGGAGCCTTTTGTATATATCCATGACTATTATCTTCGAAGCCAGAAAAGATCATGGTTTTCGCTTAAAAGAGACCCTTCCCGCTCTTTTAGGTGCGTTACTAGGAATTACCATGGTTTGGGTGATAGGTTAAGACATTAGGCTCTTTACTTTTGATGTCGGAAAACTGAAAAACTCAAAAAATTACTATGAAGAAATTCTTACTCACAGGCCTTTCTTTCATTTTTTCTATTAACCTTTCTTTAGCCTCTCATCTGTACGGCGGTGAAATTGTTTTAAACCACTTAAACGGGTTTTCTTATGAGCTGAAGGTTGTCACATACATTGATGCCGGTGGAGTAATGCCACCCCAAACTCTGAATGTTGAAGCTTACGCTAAATCAAACAGTGCTTTAGTCCAAACCTTTAACCTGCCAACTCAGAGTATTGATACAGTTCCTCAATTGCCCACTTCTTGTGTGATTTCTAATAATTACATCACGAGAGTGGTCACATATTCCAACACAGTACTTCTTGATTCTGGATATAATGATCCTTCAGGTTATTTCTTCCTTTATACAAATTGCTGTTTAACAGGCTCAATATCTAACATTGTAAATCCTTCAAGCAATGGGATCACTTTGGCCCTGGATTTCCCGGCGGTTCAGTCAATGGGAGCATCATTTATTAATAGCAGTCCAACCTGGGCACCGATTTATCCTGATATGGCTTGCATCGGATATACAAAGATCCTTGCCAACCAGGCAACAGATCCGGATGGAGATTCTCTCTTATATGATTTTTATGCTCCTTTTAATGCATCGAGCCCTGCAGGTGGGAACCTATCATCTGTAGCTTTTGCTCCAGGTTATTCTGCCTCTTCACCATTTCCCAATGTTTCACTGGACCCTGTTTCCGGAGATATTACCATGAATCCAACTAACGCTGGAACCTATGCCTTTGGGGTCAAGGCCTCAGAATACAGAAATGGAACGTTGATAGGTGCTTCCTATAGACAATATCATATGTTGGTCACAGCATGTACGACCAATGTAGCTCCAGCAAGCACTTTTATCGCTGCCAATCCTCCAGGAAGTACCGTGAATGGTACAGATATCATCTTTACGGGAGCACCAGCCGAAATTCAATTTGAATCCACGGATCCTACTATGCATCCCATGACCAATGAGACATGGAATTTCACCTCGAATTTTATCAATTGGCCTGGTGGCGTTGATCAATTCAATACTCAAAGTTTGAGTGGAGTTCAGGCTGCAGATACGATCAGCAATTCATTGTCCTTCCAACCAAACATAATTTCCTCCACGCCATTTACTGTGGAGATCACCGTGACTGACGATGGTTGTGGCGCGCTGAGCTCAACTTTATCATTTACTGCTTCCTTCACTGGCTATCCAAGAGCAGGTAATCCTGGAGCTACAACCGTTACCGTAAACGCGTCAAATACTACAGTCGACCTGATTACTCATTTGGGAGGAACTCCGGACCCTGGGGGAACATGGATCGATACAGATAATACGGGTGGATTGGTAAATGGTGTTTTGACCACAGATAATATTCCAAATGGAACGTACACCTATGAATATGTGGTCTCCGCTCCAAATTATCCCAATGACACTTCATATGTAGAAGTCACGGTAGTAAATATGACTCTGGGTCTTTTTGGAAATGGAAACGATCCACAGGTCAAAGTGTTCCCTAATCCTTCTAGTGGAGTGTTGAACATCTCTGTTCCCGATTATTTTGAGGCTCAAACAATGAAGCTATATGATATACTGGGAAGGAAAGTATTCGAATCCAAGATTACGGAAGGAGTACATTCCTTTGATCTTTCCGATCTGAGCAAAGGAGTTTACTCTATGGAAGTTCACGGAAATGGAACTTACAAAGCAAGATTGCTTATTGAATAATTTCTCAGACTAAGCTATGAAACTAGACCGCTCTCATCGATCACTGATCTGAATTTGGGAGCGGTTTATTTTTCAAAAAAAGAAGTTCGGAAATTGTGAGTTTTGGCGGTTTCCGAGGTGCTTGAATGGCTTTTGAGACATCTTTCAGGAGTGTGATTCATAGTGTCAGGATTGAGGTGTTTACAACAATTATCTCAATTCGGCTAATTATAAGATGGGGGTAAACCATTCATAGTCAATATTGTTCTCTAATTATGAATGACCCAAAAAGAGCAGGAGACTCACCTATGCAGGTGGACCTGGAAGAAGGAAGAACCTACGCCTGGTGCGCATGTGGATTGTCTTCTAATCAACCCTATTGCGATGGAAGTCACCAAAAGACGGATCTGAAACCCAAAGTCTTCAAGGCAGAAAAATCAGAATCAAGATGGCTTTGTCTATGTAAAGGAACAGGCAACCAGCCATTCTGTGATGGCACCCATACCAAAGTGTCCTGACATTTTTTCATAATTTGATACTAGGGAGATTTGTACTTATTTTGGAACAATAATTGTTGCAACATTAATCGTAAGCACGGAGGTTTTCAACTATGAATAATACAACGATAAAGCACTTAAGGCCTTTGGGCTTTCCATGGCAAACACAGGATCCTTTTCTATTCTGTGCCTTTCATGAAGATTTCTACCCAAAAGGAAATGGTGAGTTGGGTCCTGATGCTTCCTTGGAAGGTAGATCCCTGGGAAACGATTTTACCATAAAAGATGGATGGAGAATGTATCATGGACAAAAAGTTCCTGGATTTCCTTCCCATCCCCATAGAGGATTTGAGACCATTACGGTTGTAAATAAAGGATTGGTAGATCATGCGGATAGCATGGGTGCAGCCGGTCGTTTTGGGAATGGTGACGTACAATGGATGACGGCAGGAAAAGGGGTGCAACACTCTGAAATGTTCCCGGTCCTGAATGAGGAAAATGAAAATCCATTGGAGATGTTCCAGATTTGGTTAAACCTTCCGAAGGCAAAAAAACTGGTTGAACCCCATTTCAAAATGCTCTGGAATGACAGCATTCCTTATATCAAAGGGGATGGTTACTCAATTCAGGTTGTGGCCGGAAACTTTGATGGCATATCAGCTCCAGATCCAAATCCCGAATCCTGGGCGTCTGACCCAGCAAATAAGGTGGGAGTATTATACATGAAAATTAAAGCAGGTAGTTCCTGGACCCTTCCGGCGGATGATGCAGATGTTAGCAGAAGCATGTTCTTTTTTGATGGAAAAAATGTTTTCCTTAATGGGGAGGAGATCGACCAGCATTTAACGATTGAACTCTTTGGTGATAGGGAAGTGGAAATCAAGGCGGGAGAAGAGGATCTCCGCATATTATTTCTTCAAGGAAAACCCATAGATGAACCGGTTGCTCAATACGGTCCATTTGTAATGAACACCCAAATGGAGATCCAGGAAACCTTTATGGAATACCAAAGGACTCAATTTGGTGGCTGGCCATGGGAAAGTTCGGATCCAACCCATGGAAAGGATACGGGAAGATTTGCTAAATATGCAGACGGCAAAGTTGAAGAACCATCATGAGCATAAAATTTCCCAATAAGAATGAATACCCTGCGTATGCCCAAGCATACGTGGGGCATTTTAATGAAAACTCTAACCTACTAGAAGAACTTAAAGCTGGGCTTAAGTCCATGTTGGATCTGATAGGACCGCTATCAGACGAACAACTTCTGTTTAGATACGAACCAGGGAAATGGTCCATCAAGGAAATGTTAGTCCATATCATGGATGCAGAAAGGGTATTCCTCATCAGAGCATTTCGGATTTCAAGAAACGATAGGGTAAAACAACCCGGATTTGAGCAGGACGATTATGTTCCATACTCAAATGCTGATGACCTAAGCAAAGAGCAGATCCTTTCGGAATACCAGGCGATCCGTGAAAGCACCATTCAATTCTTCAAGAACGTCCAAGATTCCGCTATGGATCGCTGGGGAAATGCAAACGGATCAGAACAGACAGCAAGAGGCATAGCTTTTACTCTTGTCGGGCACGAAAGACATCATATTGGGGTTTTAAAGGAAAGATACCTTAGCCAAATATTATGAAGCCTCTCCCCTGGATAGAAAGAACATTCGATTTCGATTTCCCTGTAGGAATGTACCCAGTATTCCTTGAAAGGATCACGGGAACCCCGGCAAGAATAGAGGAGTTGGTTATCGGATTGGATCCAGACCAACTAACAAAGAGGATAGAAGGCCATTGGTCAATTCAAGAGCAGGTCGGGCATCTATTAGACCTGGAGGAACTGCATGAGGGCAGACTGGATGATTTCCTGGAAGGGAAAGAGATCCTTCGACCTGCAGATATGAAGAATCGAAAAACCGAGGAAGAAGACCACAACCAAAAAGACATTCAAAGCCTGGTTTTAGATTTTAGAAACAGCCGGCAACAATTCCTCAACAAACTTTCCCAATTCAAAGATTCCGACCTGGGCCGATCAGGATTGCATGAAAGGCTTGGAAAACAAATGAGGGTTGTAGACCTTGTATTTTTTATGGCTGAGCATGATGATCATCATCTGGCCTGGGCCAGGTGGTCAAAAGAAAATATGACCTAGATCGGACTAAACTCAAGAGCTTTATTGATCTCCGGGAGCCTTTCCCTTACCGTCTCTCTAATTATTGAGCTCAGTTTTTCCGATAATTGCTTCTTAACAAAATGCTCGTGAGTTAACAGGCCAATGGTTCTTACGGGGGTCGGAGAATCTATTTCTTTAATAAACTGCCTATCCTCAAATGAAAGGTCCGATGTTGCCATATAGGGAAGAACGGTTATCCCTTCATTTGCCTTGGTAAACCGGATCAGGCTGTCCATTGAACCCGCTTTGAATTCAAAATTTATATCCTTACTCTGGCTGGCATTAGATTGCTCACAGATTTGTTGAACCTGTGTTCTAAGGCAATGGCCTTCTTCAAGAAACCACAACCTCGAATAATCCAGATCCTGAATTGAAACTGGCCCTCTGCCCTTTTCCTTGGTACAATCGAAAATCATAAAAGGCTCTACATATAAAGGGTATTCTTTTAGATCCTGTTCTTCCAACGGCAGGGCCAATATCCCAATATCCAATTGCCTGCTTTTTAAAGAGGTTTGAATTTGGGCAGTGGTCAATTCCTGAACTATTACCCTCACTTTTGGAAACAGAGCGGCGAATTTGGAAAGAAATAAAGGAAGGAGATAAGGGGAAACGGTCGGGATGATCCCTAATCTCAATTCACCTGTCAACTCACCTTTTAGCTCCTGGACCACATTGTTCAGGGTATCTACTTCTTTTGAAATCACTTTTAGCCTCTCAATGATCTTTCTTCCTTCTGATGTCAGGGTAACCGGCTTGGTCCTTCGATTAAAAACCTGGATTCCGATCTCCGATTCAAATCGGCTTATCATGGTGCTGAGGGTAGATTGAGTCACAAAGCATTTTTCCGCTGCCGTTTCAAAGTGTCTGAGCTCCGCAACCGCCAGGACGTATTGAAATTGTTGAAGATTCATAATTGATCTTAAAACTAAATATTTATGTTGTCAATGTTACTATTGAAAATATAGTTTTTATCAATGTTTGTATCGATCTATTTTTGAATTGGAAAAACAAACACCATGAAACAATTTCTATACTCGATTCTTACAGCAGGTTTTCTTTTTTCCTGCCAAAAATCTTCCAATGAACAAGCCGAGACTAGCGAAAAAGGGGGTTGTCCCTTTGGCTTTAGCTCTGGCAAATCTTCGGGCCAAACTCTGAAAGGCGAGGGTCCCACAAACAAGCACTGGTGGCCAAATCAACTTGACCTGAGTGTCTTAAGACAAAATTCTTCTCTTTCAGATCCAATGGATGAAGGCTTTGACTACAAAACTGAATTTGAATCCCTGGATTATGAAGCCTTGAAAAAAGATCTTGAGACCTTGATGACAGAATCACAAGATTGGTGGCCTGCCGACTACGGTCATTATGGCGGATTGTTCATTCGTATGGCCTGGCATAGCGCAGGAACCTATAGAACAGGAGATGGACGAGGGGGATCCAGAGCCGGGCAACAGCGCTTTGCTCCACAAAATAGCTGGCCAGACAACGCCAACCTCGACAAAGCAAGAAGGTTACTATGGCCCATCAAAAAGAAGTATGGCAAACAGATCTCGTGGGCAGATCTAATGATACTTGCGGGAAATGTTGCTTTGGAATCCACAGGTTTTGAAACCATAGGATTCGCGGGTGGAAGAGAAGATGTCTGGGAGCCTGAAAGCAATGTTTATTGGGGTTCTGAAAGCAAATGGCTCGAAGACAAAAGGTATACCGGAGACCGGGAGTTAGAAAAACCCTTGGCAGCGGTGCAAATGGGCTTGATCTACGTTAATCCTGAAGGGCCTAACGGAAATCCTGACCCGCTCCTTGCGGCGAAGGACATTAGAGAAACCTTTGGGAGAATGGGAATGAACGATGAGGAAACCGTTGCCTTGATAGCTGGAGGCCACACCCTAGGAAAAACTCACGGAGCAGGCCCAGCTGATAATGTAGGCCCCGAACCAGAGGCTTCTGAGATCGAAGAGCAGGGATTCGGATGGAAAAGTTCTTATAAATCAGGAAAAGGCGAAGACGCAATTACTTCGGGTTTGGAAGTGATCTGGACCATGACCCCTGATAAATGGAACCAAGGATTCTTTAAAAGTTTGTTCGAAAATGAATGGGAATTAACCAAAAGTCCTGCAGGAGCGCACCAGTGGGTAGCTAAAGACCCTCAGGTTAGGTTTCCAGATGCTTTTGATCCCAATAAGGATCATGCTCCCACCATGCTTACCACGGACCTTTCTTTGAGATTCGATCCTGTGTATGAGAAGATATCAAGGAGGTTTCTGGAAAATCCCGATGAGTTCAATAAAGCATTTGCAAAAGCATGGTTCAAGCTTACCCACAGGGATATGGGGCCGAAATCCAGCTACCTGGGTCCAGAAATTCCAAAGGAAGATTTCATATGGCAGGATCCTATTCCTTCCAATGAAAACCCCTCACTAGCTGCAGGCGACATAGCTGATCTTAAAAACAAGATCATAAATTCCGGATTGAGTTCCAGTGAAATGATCAGTACGGCCTGGTCCTCTGCCTCAACCTACAGAGAGTCGGATCGTCGTGGAGGAGCAAATGGTGCAAGGATAAGGCTTGAGCCTCAGGTCAATTGGGAAAGCAACAACCCTGCTCAATTGAAAAGAGTCCTCAAAGTATACGAGGGCATTCAATCTGATTTCAACTCAGATAAAAAATATGTTTCAATTGCCGATTTAATAGTACTAGGAGGCTCAGCCGCAATTGAAAGAGCAGCTACCGATGCAGGATTTCAAATAGAAGTTCCCTTTACCCCTGGAAGAATGGATGCTAAACAGGAGGATACAGATGTGAACTCCTTTGCAGTTCTGGAACCAATGGCCGACGGATTCAGCAACTATCAGAAAACAGAATACACCTTGACGAGTGAGCAGCTATTGGTGGATAGAGCGCAATTACTGACACTAACCGCGCCCGAAATGACGGTATTGGTAGGTGGTATGAGATCCCTTGATGCCAACTATAATGGATCGAACATGGGCATTCTTACGGATAACCCAGGAAGTCTAAGCAATGATTTCTTCGTGAATCTTCTGGACATGGCCACCGAATGGAAGCCTAAATCAGAGGATCGTAAGGAATTTGAAGGGATTGATAGAAAGACGGGCAAAGTAAGGTGGAATGCCTCAAGGGTAGACCTGATCTTCGGTTCAAATTCTGAACTAAGAGCTATTGCTGAGGTTTACGCAAGCGAAGACTCAAAAGAAAAGTTTGTAAAGGATTTCATTGCCGCCTGGGTCAAAGTCATGAACCTGGACCGCTTCGATCTGGAAAGCTAGATCAAGGAAGAAAAATTCGATTTTTCAATCATATAGATAAAATTATCAGGGCCGGTCGGAGGATAAGCATCCATATCAATGGTGGCTATTCTCCGACCTCCTATCTTTTCCATAGCCCTTTGGGACCTAAGATTATTCTTATCTACAAAGAACAAAACAGCCTCAACCGACTGAAAAGCATGTTTTAGCATCAGGTCTTTCATTTCTCTGTTGAAAGGGCCACCCCAAAATTCCCTTGCCAAAAAGCTCCAACCTATTTCGACAAGTTGCGGAAAACTTGGAAATAGCTTGTATCGGCTACTACCGATAATTTTCCCGGTCAAAAGTGAGATGACTACAAGAGCCCCTTTAGAATCAATGGATTCCCGGAAGAACTTTTCAAACTCTATTCTCTCATTCCTTTTGTTAGGATGTTGCTCCCAGATCAAGGGATCATTGACGGCTAAATAAAGATCCTCTATATCGCCCTCTACCAAAGGTCTTATTCGAAGATTTTCGCTTTCCAATTTGGGTTGAAGTTCCATGGACATTTCTTTTTTCAAATTTGCAGAACAAGAGATGACTAAAGAAGAGCTTCAAGTTCAGTTAAAAAAGATTAAAAGTCTTAGATCCTTCTACCAGGACCAGAACGACTATGGAGAGACTGAAACCACCAGATATTACAAAAAGTCATCATTCCTATACCAAAGGTTCCATTCGGAAGAGGGGGCGATGCACCTTCCAATTGAAGGAGAAAAGCCAGCCAGGCATAAGGAAAAACTAAAGTCCCAGTTGAATCAGATCCAGCAACTAATAGATACTGAAATGCCCAAAAGGATTCTGGAGCTAGGCTGTGGAATGGGATTTAACCTTAACCAATTGGCAATGCAAAACCCTTCAATTCAATTTACGGGATTGGACATAACGGAGCACAGCCTTCACATCGCTAAATCAAGGTCCAAGGGATTACAAAACATTGAATACCTAAAAGGAAATTTTGATAGCCTGGATTCCTCACCAATTGCAGAAAGGAAATTCGATCTTGTTTTTGGAATTGAAACTTTTTGCCATAGCCAGAATTTCCCAGCCCTTCTTGAGAAAATCAGCAAGCTAATAACTCCTTCAGGGATCCTGGCAATCTTCGACGGGTTCAAAATGGCCGAAACGCAATGCGCACTTTCGCAGCTTGAAATCGAAGCTTATGATCAATTGTGCTGGGGCTTTTCTTTGGAGACCTTTAATGATGTAAAAGAATTAAAGGCCTGCGATTCTTTGCAGCTTATAGAAACCCAAGACTTTTCTTCAGGAGTACTACCAAATTTTAAGGTATTTCAGCGAGCAGCTCGAAAAACTTTGAAAAGGCATACCATTTTAAAAACACTTCAATTACTAGGGCTGGTTCCTAAGGCATATTTCCAACAATTAGCTGCAGGACTTTATGGTCCGTATTTTATCGAAAAACACTATTTATTTTACAAAATGGCAATTTTAAAAAAGGTTTAGGAGGGTTTCGTGAAAAAGTAAAACCACTACTTCAGAGCCGCTTTTGAATTTGCGGGACCTTCTGCATTCCAAACGATCCAGATTCTTTTTTTGGTTAAACCGGATAAAATAAATAACCGTAATTATGGTTGGGGCAATTAAAAAAACCCATAGCCATGGTTTTGAGAAAGTATCCCGCAGACTGTTAAGTCGCAAAAAACCAAAGTAAATTTGATTCATGTGCGATGGCAAAGAACAAATCAGATTTGTTGACCTTTTCTGCGGAATAGGTGGTTTCAGAATAGCTTTTGAAGAAGCTTGCGAAGATCAAGGCATTTCTGCCAAATGTGTATTCTCTTCCGACATTGACAAGTTTGCTCAAGACAGTTATGAAGCAAATTTCGGTGAACGACCACATGGTGACATAACCCAAATTGACGAAAAGGACATTCCTGACCATGACATTCTTTTTGCGGGTTTTCCTTGTCAGCCGTTTAGTATAATTGGTCAGATGAAAGGACTAAATGACACTCGGGGAACTCTGTTTTTTGACCTTGCTCGGATAATCAAAGAAAAAGAGCCCAAAGCGTTTATCCTCGAAAACGTGAAGCAACTAGTCGGACATGACAAAGGCAATACACTAAAAGTCATTTTAAGATCTCTGAAACAACTTGGCTATTACGTTAAATACAGCGTTTTAAATGCCCTTGATTATGGGCTCCCTCAAAAACGGGAAAGGATTGTCATTGTCGGACATAAAGAACCAATCATGTTTACCTACCCTGACCCAATTAAACCTTTTAAGCCTCTATCCGAAATCCTAGAGACCAAAGTCCACAAAAAGCATTTCGCTTCGGACTACATAAAAAACAAAAGGAAAGAAAGCCACCAATCCTCATTTTATCCTTCAATTTGGCATGAGAATAAGTCGGGAAATATTTCCTCATATCCATTTTCCTGTGCTTTAAGAGCAGGAGCCTCTTACAACTATCTTCTGGTAAATGGTGAAAGACGTTTAACTCCTCGCGAAATGCTTAGGCTTCAAGGTTTTCCCGATTGGTTCAAGATTGTTGTAAGTGATGGACAAGCTAAAAGGCAAGCGGGAAACGCTGTACCGATCGATATGATTAAAGCCGTTGTTCAGAAGCTTCTACCCTATGTAGCAACTTCTTTAGATCAAAAAGGAGTAAGAAGGGAATACGATCTAAAATACAACCCTAGTTAATGAGCAAGAAATCTCCAAAACTTCGGACCGTCAATAAATCGCTTCCGCCTTATCCTCTTAATGAATTTAGTTCAGAGTTTCCCTTCATACTTGGACGAGAAATAGTATATCTACTTGCTTCAAAAGGCAAAGGCGTTCTCGAAGGATCAGAATGGGAAGAAATATTTGCCCATTGCATTGGAGCAGAATGGAAACCTTCAAATGTAGGTCTTGATGATGTTGTTTTAGGCAATACAGCCTGGGGTGCTAAAACGGTGAAATCAGCAATCAAAGATTTTAGAACCCTCAACAAAGTTCGACTTATTTCAGGCCGAAACTCTATCGTTTACTCTTATGGTGGAACAATTGATACCTCCGCTGACCCAAATGAGCTTGGTGAGCAAGTCCTCGAAATTTGGAATGAACGAGTTTCTTCAATTCGCGAAAAGTTTAAGCACCTACGAACCGTAGTCCTGGTAAAATCAAATGACCTAACTCAAGTTTCGGTTTTCGAGTTTGACACGGTACGATACGATCCTGAATTATTTGAGTTCTTGTGGAATAAAAATGGAAACCTTGAAGGCTTTGACAAGGGAACAGATAATAAGAGATTTGTTTGGCAACCCCATGGTTCGCAATTCACAATTATTGAAGAAGTACCGAAAAGCAGTCTGATCTTAAAATTGAAACCACCCAAAGTATTAAATAAAGACAAAATTCTGGAGGCAATCGGATTTGATAAAACATGGGTAACCGTCGAAAAAAGAAACTAAAAACCACCCGTAAAAACCTAAGAAAATACGGGGTGGAAAGTGTTTAAGCAAGCTTAGTTCTTGGAAGCAAATTTCTTCTGGATGCAGAGGACCACACTCAGAAAAGAGTCGTACTACTTAGCCAACTGCTAGACTAAAGCTGATTATGTTCACTCTCAATCAATTCGCAACAATCTTCCATTAATTCTTTGGTTAGGAAAGACTGAATGAAATATTTTAATAAGACCTTTAAGGGTATAAACTAAATTCAAATCATCTCTTCGCTACCCGATCGGGTATATGTTAAGAAAAGAAGCTTTAATTGAATTATAAAGTCCCACAAACCTTAATGCAAATGATCCGGCTTCGCCATAAATAAAAAACCACTCCTCTGGAGTGGCTTTTGGATGTGTGGGACCTACTGGATTCGAACCAGTGACCCCTTGCCTGTCAAGCAAGTGCTCTAAACCAACTGAGCTAAGGCCCCAATAAAAACCATTTCTAATGCTGAAATGGACTAACAAAAATAAGTTATCCTGTCAATTCATTGGCCCTCGGCCTCAACCAATTCATCAAGATCCACTTTCAATTGCATGAGCCAATTGGAGATCTCATTTAGGGTTTCTATTTCCTCTTCCTCTCCCGAAAATCCAGAACTTTCCTGCTTAGCAAGCTCCTCAGAAAGATCTTTAAGATCAAGACCACATGACTCCAATCTCTTGGCTATTACTGACAACTTGTTCTTTAAATCGTTATTCATCGTCAAAATTTAGGACAAAAGCCACAATGGCACCTTTATTGACTGCAGAAATTCATTTTTCAGTGCCCAAATTGGCTAATTTTGGGCTCCAATTTTGAATTGAGGATTGAGGAATGATCGAACTAATCACTAAAGGCCTTTCTAAGGTTTTCGGAACCAAGTCCGAGCGTGACATAAAAGAACTACTTCCCTTGGTCGAAGAGACCAAAAAAGCCTATTCCAAACTTGAAGGAATAAGCCATGATGAATTGAGAGCTAAAACCGATGGCCTCAGGGAAATCATCAAGAATGAATTGTCATCCATTGACAAGCAAATGGATGACCTACAAAATAAGGTAGATAACGATACCAGCCTTGGCATCCATGAGAAAGAAGCGATTTTCAATCAGATCGATAGTCTGGAAGAGGATCGTTTCAAGGAATTGGAAAAGATCCTATTGAGAATCCTTCCTGAGGCTTTTGCCATTGTCAGGGAAACCGCAAAGAGGTTTAAAGACAATGATGAACTGTTGGTCACTGCCAATATGCAGGACAAGGCTTTCGCACAAAAAAAGGACTATGTGGAGTTAAGAGGTGATCAGGTCGCCTGGAAGAACTCCTGGGAAGCGGCGGGAAACCGTATTACCTGGGACATGGTTCATTATGATGTCCAGCTGATCGGAGGAATCGTACTCCACCAGGGAAAAATTGCTGAGATGGCCACTGGAGAAGGAAAGACCCTTGTTGCTACTCTCCCGGCCTTCTTGAATGCCCTTTCAGGAAGGGGTGTTCATATAGTAACGGTTAACAATTACCTGGCATTAAGAGATAGCGAATGGATGGGGCCGATCTTCGAGTTTCATGGACTCAAGGTCGACTGCATTGATAAGTATGAGCCACATTCCCCTGAAAGGCAGGAAGCCTATGCCGGTGACGTGATCTATGGAACCAATAACGAATTTGGTTTCGATTACCTGAGAGATAACATGGCAAGGGCTCCGGAAGAACTTGTTCAGAAAAGGCTTCACTTTGCTATGGTAGATGAGGTTGACTCGGTACTTGTTGATGATGCCAGGACTCCCTTGATAATTTCTGGTCCTGTCCCTGAAGGAGAGGACAAGCATGAATACAATGAGCTTAAACCCAGGGTTGCAAAGCTGGTCGATGAGCAAAGAAAACTAGCCCAGAACTATCTGAATGAAGCTAAAAAGCATTTCAATGATGGCAATGAAAAAGAGGCCGCTCTGCCTTTGTTCAGGACCTATCGGGGAATGCCTAAATACAAACCCTTGATCAAATTCCTTTCAGAGACAGGGGCCAGGCAGTTACTTCAAAAAACCGAAAACTTCTATCTGCAGGACAATGCCAAGCAAATGCCGGTAGCAGATGAACCCCTTTATTTCACCATTGATGAGAAGAACAACAATGTTGAAATGACTGAAAAGGGGATCGACCTGATCACAGGTGAGGGAGAAGATTCCAATTTCTTCATACTTCCAGACATGGCTCTCGAGATAGGAAGAATAGAAGAAAGTACTGATCTGGAGGACAAGGAAAAGGCGGATCAAAAAGAAGCCCTTGTAAGGGATTATGGAGAGAAGTCTCACAGGATCCACTCAATCAACCAGCTTCTCAAAGCCTATGCACTATTTGAAAAGGATGTTGATTACATCCTGGGAGATAACAAAGTCAAGATTGTAGATGAGCAGACCGGTAGGGTACTTGACGGAAGAAGATATTCAGATGGGCTTCATCAGGCCATTGAGGCAAAGGAAAATGTCAAAGTTGAAAAGGCCACACAAACCTATGCCACGGTAACACTCCAGAATTATTTCCGGATGTATAAAAAGCTGGCTGGTATGACCGGTACGGCGGAAACAGAAGCAGGGGAATTCTGGGAGATCTACAAGTTAGATGTGGTTGTGATACCAACCAACAAGCCCATCATTCGAAAAGATGAGCAGGATAAGGTTTTCAAAACGGTAAGGGAAAAATACAATGCCCTGGTAGATGAGATCGTAGAACTAACTCAGGCAGGAAGACCTGTTTTGGTTGGAACCACATCGGTTGAAAATTCTGAGGTCCTTAGTCGAATGCTTAAGCTACGTAATCTTGACCACCAGGTTTTGAACGCAAAACAACACCAAAAAGAGGCCGAGGTAGTTGCGCATGCCGGAAAGCCCGGAACCGTTACCATTGCTACGAACATGGCAGGTCGGGGAACCGATATCAAGCTTACTCCTGAATCAAAGGAAGCAGGAGGTCTGGCGATCATCGGTACTGAACGCCATGAGTCAAGAAGAGTTGATCGGCAGTTGAGGGGAAGATCAGGAAGACAGGGAGATCCGGGTTCTTCTCAATTCTTCGTCAGCTTGGAGGACAACCTGATGAGATTGTTTGGTTCTGACAGGATTGCAAAGCTCATGGACCGAATGGGCTTGAAAGAAGGCGAAGTGATCCAGCATTCCATGGTAACCAAGTCCATTGAGAGAGCCCAGAAAAAGGTCGAAGAAAACAACTTTGGAATAAGAAAACGACTTCTCGAATATGATGATGTAATGAACTCCCAAAGGGAGGTAATTTACAAGAGAAGGAAGAATGCTCTTTTTGGGGACAGGCTCGAATTCGACATCATGGAAAGTATCTATACACTTTCCGAAGAATTGGTTAGTTCCTATGCAGGCAGTGATCAGCAGGAAAGCTTCAAGCTGGATTGTCTTTCTGTCCTTTCGGTAGATCCTGAATTCACACCGGAAGAACTTCAGAAAGGAAATGCAGGCGAGTTGGTTGAAAGACTTTATGAAAAAGCCTATTCCAATTACAAGGAAAAGAATTCTGCTATTTCTGAACGCACCGCTCCTGTAATCCGAAACGTTGCAGAAACCAAAGGAGCCACAGTCGAGAACATTGTTGTTCCATTTACTGATGGTCAAAAGCAGATAGGGGTAGTTTGTAACCTTCAAAAGGCCATAGAAACAGAAAACAAAGAGCTTCTTCTTTCGCTGGAGAAGTTTTCCAGCTTGGCTATCCTGGATCAGAATTGGAAGGAACATTTAAGGGAAATGGACGACCTGAAGCAATCAGTTCAGGGTGCGGTGTATGAGCAAAAGGATCCCCTGTTAATCTATAAATTCGAGTCCTTTGAGCTTTTCAAAGGCCTGGTTTCCAAGGTCAACAAGGAAATAATCTCCTTCCTTCTAAAGGCAGATATTCCGCAACAGGATCCAGAACAGGTAAGAGAGGCAAGATCGGTTAGAAGACAACAGCAAAATGTTCAAACCCAAAAAGAAGATGCAGGATCTGCTCTTCAAGGTGGGCAGGCCCCACGCCCGGCTGCACCTCCGGTTCAGGCTCCAGCCAAATCAAGCAAAGAATTTGGAAGAAATGATCGTGTGACCGTTCAATACAATGACGGTTCCATCAAAAAAGATGTTAAGTTCAAGGTCGTAGAACAGGACCTCGCTTCTAATCGCTGCGTAATCTTAAGTCAAAATTGAAAAATAGACTCTTTGGAATTTCACTTCTTGCTTTTTTGATCTTCGGGGTCATCAACTGTACACCTGCGCAAAGCCGAAAAAAGTCAAAAGGAAAGAACAAGAATCAACAAACCGAGGAGCCCTACCAGATCAATTTTTCTAAATACCAAAAGGATTACAAGGTTTACAATCCAGATAATGATTCGCTGTTCTTCAAAGGTCAGGATTCAATTTTTGTTTATAACGACAGCTCCTTTTTAAAGGATAACTATCTCTCAGATTCACTGGTCCTATTGATGGACACCCTTTCAAAGCTTAATCATCTTGTCCCATTTTCAGGATATCGGATCGTCCTGTATACTGGGCCTGATCGTCAAAAAGCTTTGATTACCAAAGGAAAGGCAATGAAAGTTTTGAGCCCTGAAACAAGGATCTACTATAATTATGAAAGGCCATATTTCCGGGTCAAGGCCGGAAACTATTTTGATCGTACTTCCGCCTTTCCGACCTTTCTAAGGGTAAAAAGGATGTTTCCAACAGCCCTACTGGTACCTGAGGAAATCGACGTACAACGAATCCAATTTGAATGAAGGATCTGCTGATTCAAAGGTCAAAGGAAAACCATGAAACAACTGTAGGCTGGAGAAGACATCTCCATCAAAACCCGGAGTTGTCATTCAAGGAATACGAAACCGTAAAATATGTAGCTGATCAGGTTAACTCCATTGGAGTTGATAAAGTTGAAGAGAAAGCGGGTACCGGTTTATTGGTGACTCTAGAGGGAAAAAAAACCTCTGACGGACCTACAATAGCCTTGCGCGCAGACATGGATGCCTTACCGATCCATGAAGCAAATGAGGTTCCTTATAAATCACAAAATGAGGGAGTGATGCATGCCTGCGGACATGATGTTCATACCTCTTCCCTTCTTGCCACCTTGAAGCTTTTAAAGAGTGTAGAGAATGACTGGTCCGGAAAGATCAAATTCATCTTTCAGCCAGGCGAAGAAAGAATTCCAGGTGGTGCTTCTATCATGATCAAGGAAGGTGTGCTTGAAAATCCAAAGCCAAATTCGGTCATCGGACAACATGTGATGCCATTTCTTCCGGTAGGGACGGTTGGTTTCAGGCCTGGGCTGTACATGGCCAGTGCCGATGAAATCTACATCAGGGTAATTGGAAAAGGAGGTCATGCCGCTGTCCCAGAAAGAAATATCGACCCGATAATGATCGCCTCTCAGATCATGGTTTCTCTTCAGCAGGTAGTTTCAAGAAAAGCACCTCCCAAGATTCCATGCGTTTTGTCATTTGGAAAAATCGTTGGGATGGGAGCAACGAATATCATTCCCGATGAAGTTAACATCGAAGGAACTTTTAGAACCTTGGATGAAGAGTGGAGAAAAGAGGCTCATAAACTGATCAAGCAGATTTCAGAAGGAATCGCCCATTCATTTGGTGGAAATATCGAGGTGGAAATAAGAAAAGGCTTTCCCCACCTAAAGAACAATCCTGAATTGACCGAAAGATTAAAATCCGATGCTATTGAATTATTGGGGAAAGAAAATGTGATCGACCTTGATATCTGGATGGCCGGCGAGGACTTTGCCTATTATAGTCAATCTGCTGATTCCTGCTTTTATAGACTTGGTACTGGGAATGAATCAAAAGGAATCACCTCCAATGTCCATACTCCAACTTTCGATATCGATGAAAATGCCTTGATCACAGGCCCGGCCTTAATGAGTTGGTTGGCACTCAAAGAACTCGAAAGAAATTAAACTTGAGATCCCTGCCCCTATTTTTAGGTGGATTTCTATTTTCTGCCCTTTTACATGCCCAGGTTTTAGAGATAAAGGATAAGGAAAATAGCGAGGGTTTACCTTCGGTTTTGGTCTTTTCTGAAAACGACCAGGCAATAGGAGCCACAAACCATCAGGGCAGAATAGAACTCAAACAAGAATACGATTCCCTCATTTTTAAACTTTATGGCTACAAAACCTTATCCATGGCATTTTCTCAAGCCATTAGGGAAGGCGTATTTCTGGAAGCCGTGAATATAGATCTGGAGGAGGTTGTGGTCTCTTCAAATAAATGGTCAGAGGAGATCAAATATGTTCCGCAACAGATCCAAAGGATAACCTCTGAGGAAATAAAAACAAGAGACCCTGTCACCACAGCAGATGCATTGAGCTCAACAGGACAGGTATTTGTTCAAAGAAGTCAATTAGGCGGGGGTAGCCCCATGTTACGAGGTTTCGCGGCAAACAAGATCCTCCTTTCAATTGATGGAGTTAGAATGAATAATGCCATTTATAGAAGTGGTAATCTTCAAAATGTTATTGTTATGGATGCCAATAGCCTGGATAATATGGAGGTCATTTATGGCCCCGGTTCGGTGATCTACGGCAGTGATGCCCTTGGGGGTGTGATCTCTATGAAGACCCGAAACCCTGAATTCAGTTTGGATTCCAACAGCCAGGTTTTCGGTGGTGGCTTTGCCCGCTTTTCAAGTGCCAATTTTGAAAAAACCATAGGAGTGGATATAAATTATGGAAAAGAAAAATGGGCTTCCTTCACTCAATTTACCTTAAGCGATTTTGAAGACCTACGATCCGGAGCCCAATTTGATGATCGGGACCCGGACTTTGGCAGAAGGGACTTTTATGTTCAAAGGTATTTTTTCAGAGATACCATTATTCGAAATGAAGATCCGGAAAACCAGATCCCCTCAGGTTACCGCCAATTGAATCTTTTACAAAAATTCCGATTTGACCTGGGTAAAGGATTAGAGCTAGATGCTTCATTGATCTTTAGTACAACCAATGACATTCCTCGATATGACAGACTAACCCAAACTGAAAACGGAAGGCCGGTCAATGCGGAATGGTATTACGGCCCTCAGGAATACTTACTCGGAAGCATCGGCTTAAATCTTCGTGCCAAGAAGCTTTACGATCGCGCAAGGATTACACTGGCATATCAAAGGATAATTGAAGAAAGGAATGATCGGAGGTTTCAGAATGACTTTTTGAGGAATAGAAGAGAAACAGTTAATGTCATTTCCTTAAATAAAGACTTCCAAAAGAAATTGGACAGGAAAAATGAACTCAATTATGGAATTGAGTTTATCTATAATCACGTATGCTCCCAGGCTAAGGCTACCAATATTCTTAGCGGAATGGCCTATTCAATTCCCACAAGATATCCGGATGCCGGGAACTCATATTTCTCAGCTGCCGCCTATACCAATTACATTTTGAAGATGGAAAAAGGGGTCACTTTGAATAGCGGTCTGAGGCTAAATTATGTTGGAATCAGATCGAAATTCGAGGACACCAGCTTTTATGCATTTCCTTATTCGGAGATCTCGCTAGACAACTTAGCTCTTTCAGGTTCAGTTGGAATAAAAAAGAATTGGCCCAGCAGAAGCAATGTCTATTTCAATTTGGGATCAGGGTTCAGATCTCCCAATCTTGATGATGTGGCTAAAGTATTTGATAGTGAGCCGGGAAATGTAGTGGTGCCAAATCCTGATCTGAAGCCCGAATACTTGGTAAGCGCAGAAGCGGGTTTCAACAAGAATTTTTCAGATGCGCTGGTTCTAAGAGCGAATGTTTTTTACTCCATATGGTTTGATGCCATTATCCGGGCAAACTATAGTATTAATGGGCAGGATTCCATTATTTATGATGGAACACTCAGCAAAGTGCAGGCGGAGCAAAACTTAGGACGTGCTGATCTGGCAGGGGCATTTGCTAAGATCGAATGGTTCCCAATAAAGCAGATCAAGGTTTGGGGCTCTTTGACCTATACTTGGGGAGAAACAGAATCAGGGGAACCACTAAGGCATGTTCCTCCAATATTTGGAAATGCAGGAATAGAATTAAAAAGAACCTCATGGCTCCTTAGAGGAGATGTTAACTATTCAGGAGGTATTAAGTTTTCTGATCTGGCTCCGAGCGAACAGGCAAAACCATATATCTATTCTACCGAAGGTGCTCTATCCTGGGTGATTATGAACCTAAGTCTTTCGAAAAAGATCCATAAGAAGGCTGAAGTCCAGGGGATGGTTGAAAACCTTCTAGACAGACATTATCGAAGCTATTCTTCAGGAATAAGTGCTCCGGGAAGAAACTTTAGACTTTCCGCAAGGGTATATTTTTAAGCTTTTCCTTTCTAAATTGGATGAAGTACCATGAAGTACCTTCTTTCATATTTTCTACTAATGAGTTGGGGAATCTCCTTTTGTCAAATTGAAAGGCTAGAGCTCCCAGAAGGGATGGAAGCCAATGTTTTCGCAAAGGTCCCGAAAGCAAGATCCCTTTGTCAAAGTCCCTCCGGGATCGTTTATGTTGGAACGAGGGCCGGTAACCAAATCCACGCCCTTAAGGATACGGATGGAGATGGGGTCGCAGATAGGAAATGGGTAGTGGCAAACGGCCTGTCAAATATGCCAAATGGAGTAGCCTTCAAGGATGGTAATCTTTACATCGCTGAAGTTGATAAGGTTTGGGTGCTAAAGGGAATCGAGTCACAACTTGATAATCCACCCGAAAAAGAGATAGTTTATGGAGGTTATCCTAAAGACAGGCATCATGGCTGGAAGTACATAGCCTTTGGTCCAGATGGATGGTTATACATTCCGGTGGGTGGTCCGTGCAATATATGTTTAAGTGAGGATCCTGTTTACGCTAGCATTACTCGGCTAAATGTAGAAACTAAGGAGATAGAAATTGTAGCCAAAGGAGTAAGAAATACGGTTGGTTTTACCTGGCATCCGATAACAAGGGAACTTTGGTTCACAGATAATGGAAGAGACCATCTGGGAGACAATCTCCCTCCAGATGAATTAAACAGAATGGCTCAAAAAGGAGACCATTTCGGTTATCCATTTTGCCACGGAGGCTATATAAAAGACCCGGAATATGGCAATCAAAGGTCATGCAATGAGTTCATATCTCCCATTCAAAACCTTGGTCCGCATGTGGCTGCGCTAGGGTTAAAATTTGTGCCCGAGGGGTTTCCAATAGAGGAACTGCAAGGAGATGTTTTGATAGCCGAACATGGCTCATGGAATCGTTCTGAACCAATTGGATATAGAGTTAGCCGTGTTAACATAAAAGATGGGCGCTCCTTAGGCTATGAGACCCTAATTCAGGGTTGGTTGGATGAGAACGGCGATGTTTGGGGAAGGCCAGTTGACATTTTATTTCTAGAGGATAAGAGCTTCTTGGTGTCAGACGATTTGGGAGGAACAATCCTTAGATTCAAGGTTAAGGAATGAGTTCTTTTTTTTCATTTGTCTCCAAATACCCATTTGAATTAGTTTTTTGGACTGGTTCCATGCTGTTCATATTCTTTACCACGGGAGATCATGAAAGCCACTTTAGCCTTTGCCCATTGGCCAATCTTGGAATTGACTGGTGCCCCGGATGTGGATTAGGGCACTCCATAGGGGAAATTTTCCGAGGGGAGTTCAAAGCTTCCATTTCTACCCATCCTTTGGGCTTTTTTGCATTAGGAATTATATTGCATAGAATATTCACCTTGCTAAAAATTGAAATAAGAAAATATGGACCCAAAGATCATTAATATTTTACCTGGGCTTGACATAGAGGAATTAAACTATGTTGGCGGCCTGATCTCAAATCTGGAAGAAGATAAGCAACGAGCTTTTGCTTCCCTTTATCTATCAAAGCGAAGAGATTCTCAGATGATCTTGTTGTTAACCTTGGTTGGTTTTCTCGGCTTTGCGGGGATTCAAAGATTCCTAGTAAATCAGATTGGAATGGGCATAATTTATTTCCTGACGGGTGGTCTTTGCCTTATTGGAACAATCGTTGACCTGGTAAATTATAAGAAGCTGACTCTTGAGTACAACCAGAAAATGGCTCAAGAGGCACTGGCTGTAGTTAACATGTAAAAAAAGCCACCTTTCGGTGGCTTCATTTCTTCTAAAACTTAGGACAGGGAATTGATCTCATCCTTCGCGGTGGTTTACGATATTTTGGGTTTATAGTGTACTCAAATTCATAAACGACTGAAACTTCATGCGAGCCTCCTGTATTTAAGATATTCAATCTACTAAGGGTGATGTCATACGAATAAGCAAAGCTTAAACCTTCGTAATGGAACCCTAAGAGGAAAACCAAAGCATCATGATTTGTAATGCTAATGTTCTCTTCCGCTTTAAAAACGGGGAGTCCCCTATACCAGGCACCTGCAGTTAGCCATTCATAAGAAAAATAAGCTCCAACATCTAATTGATTAAAACTTCCCTGGTGTTTGTAATTAAAGGTAGGCGAGAAAAAAGAAGCCCTGGCATCTCCATTATATCGCCCACCCGGATAGAGCGGAAACTGATAACCACCATGAATCGAAATATACCAGGGTAGATTTCCTTCTTCACCTGTGATCAAACTCATATTGGGCCTATTTAAGTGTTTGAATGTTGTCCCAATCCAAGCCTTTTTGGTAAACCATAAGAACCCTGCTGATACATCAAAGAAATTCTTGGTGTTAAAAGGAATGGTCTGTGACGTAGTACCCGCAATGGTTCCATTGTCATTCAGCTGATCTCGGAAAGTCAAAGCTCCCTGATCGATCGAGAGCCAATTATAGCCAACTTGCAAGCCTGTTCTCATCCCCCATTTCCGGTTCAAGGCCATTTGGTAAGAGTACATACCACTAATATGGTTGGTAGCTAAAGAGGCTGAGCCTGCAGCATCCCTTGTGAACAGTAAACCAGCTCCACTACTTAGGTGGGGCAAGTTATGGTCAAAACCAACCACATACGTCCTATACCTTGCCGCATTCGAAGGCCACTGAAGCCTCCCCAGAACGTTGGCTCTTGCCATTTCAGTATTACCAGCAAAGGCCGGATTCAAATGGGTTTGTGCCGCGTAGTATTGCGAAACCTGAAAGTCCTGAGCTCGTGCCATTGGCAAGGCCAAAAGAACGATTAGAGCTAATAGTAGTATTCTTTTCATTCGTCCTAGCATTTTCATTATCTCAACAGGGTTACATCACCAATTATCGTTTCCTCGGAACCATCTTGGAACTTCACATCTACTCGGTAGATATAAACACTTTGTTCTGCAAGATTTTCTCGTATGTATCCATCCCATCCTTTGTTGATGTCTTTAGATTCAAAGATCACCTCACCCCACCTGTTGAATACCTGGAATTCTATGTCTTTTACCGGCTTATTCGGTACTGGGTAGAATATGGTATTTATATTCTGGCCTGTTGCCTGAGAAATGTCTCCTCCATTTGGCCCTCCTGGATTTGGGATAAACACATTCGGCACAAATATGTTAGCTGTCGGTCTTACAACCATCGGTCTGGTTGTAGTATCAGTACAGCCTTCATCGGTAAATGTCACAAGTGTGATCTCATAGTTACCTTCTTTCGTATAAGTATGCGTTGGGTTAACTCGGTAATCAACGGTCCCATCTCCAAAATCCCATTTGAGGCTATCATAATACCTGCTGAAATTATTGAAGTTGACGGAGTTATTTGGAGCAAATACGGTGTCAAAAGATGTCGTAAATGCTGCGCTAGGAATTGGATTCACAATGGCAATCACATCCTGGATTACTGAATCCTGGAACCCTCCTAGGCCTGTTACAACCAGGGTCACACCTATGAACCTTGGTGCTCCATTTCCTCCGGCAGCCTGGAATGTTCTGGTAACCGTTTCGCTATTGAAGGTTTGACCATCCGAGAACTTCCATTCGTAAGTAAAGGCAAACTCAGAAGTACTGGTGAAAGTATATTCAAAGCCCTCACATCCTATAGCGGTGTCCCCAGGCAATGCTGCAATCGGAAGCTGTGGAAGAACCTGAACTAGGTCAACGAATGAATCAACACAATTAAATGGTGTTGTGGCTGTCAATACCACATTAAAATCACCCCAAGTAGGATAGGTATAGGGTGGTGGACTTGGTCCAATATGTGCCCCAACTCCATCTCCAAAGTCCCAGAAGTAGGTATTATCATTCAAATTCGGTGTATTGTTCGTAAAGTTCACAGGAACAATCGGCCACTGATGAACCTGAGGATTCGCAGTGAATGCTGGCTGTGGAAGGGGATGAACCACAATGTCTTGAATTATCGTATCCCTACATCCAAACTGATTTTCGACCACATGCCAAACATTGTAGGTCAGATCGCTAAGGCCAGTATTTGCAAACTCATAGTCAATACTTGGGTTTCCAGGTTGTAGATCCGTTCCCCCATTCTCAAAATCCCAGTACCTGATAACTGCCGGTCCCGTACTTTCAAAAGTGATGGTTAACGGAGCACAACCACTATCTTCAGAAACCGTTAGCTGAGCCTGAATATCCGGATTAACGGAGATCTGAACTGATGCAGAATCGGTACAACCCAATGGGGCAACCGCTGTGGTAGCTATCATGGTCACCACATAGGTCTCAACATTCAGAGTTGTATTGTTATAGGTATGAACAGGATTCTGAGCTGTTGATGTATCGCCATCTCCAAACCTCCAGAAATATGAATACACATTTGGAGGTGTAGTAGTATCCGTAAATGTGATGGTAGGATCACCGCATTTATCATTGGAAATGAAGGTGAATCCAGCCTTTACTTCAGGAGCAACAGTTACCGTTGCAGATCCCGTGACATTCATATGAGCTGAATCAATTGTACAGCTGTTTTGAGTTCCCGCATCTACCACATCAAAGATCTTATAGGTAGTGGTAGTGAATGGGTTAACACTCAATACAAATGGACTACTTGTGACATTGATCGGCTGAGAAATAAAAGTCCCATCATAATACCTGATCGTCCATGGTCCAACTCCCGTAAGATCAAATGTCAATGGTGCAGTTGCTCCAAGACAAATGGTGGTATCTCCATTTAGATCTGCTGTTGGCAATGGATCCTGGAATATGGTCATGGTGTCCAAAAGGGTAGCAGGGTTACATGCTGGTTGATTAGCATCAGTTACACTCTTCAACCAATACTTAACTGATACTCCAAGTGGTGGATGAATCTGCACTGTATCTCCGGAATTGAAGCCTGATCTCTGGAATGTATTACCCTGGTCATCTTCAATTTCTATATCGAATGGCCCAAGACCTGTCAACAATACCTGCAAGGCTGCCGTATCCTCTTCACAATAAGCAGCCGAGGTTCCGAATATTCCATTTATCCTAAGTTGAGCTGTCGGTAACTGGAATACAGTCACTGTTGCTTCCGTTGAGTCTGTAATTGGGAAGGCCGATTCAGTACAATTGTTAGCATCGGTTACTTCAACCAGACTATAAGTCGTTGTGAAGCTAGGGGCGACGGTAATTGTGAATGGACTCGCCGTGGCAACCGTATCCTCATTAGTGAACCCAGCCAAATACCTGATATCCCAAGGTCCTGTACCCGTTAGTTCAAAGGTTAACTGGGTTGAGGATCCAAAGCATATTGAATCATCATCCTGAACTGTAGCCGTTGGTTTTGGATAAACCAAGATATCCGCCCCTGTTCCGACAACAAGATCACAGAACGGATCGATCGCATACCTCGCAAATCCAACCGTATAATTATTCAATCCAACTTGGAGATCTGGAGCGGCCACTAATACGCCACTCACTACTCCAAATACGGTATCAACCGGTGTTCCGTTCCTGAGAATCTCAACATCAAAGATGCCTTGCGCCGGTCCGTTTGGATCCGTAAAGTCAAAGCCCAGGAATCCTGAACCAAAGGTTCCATCACAGATCGTATCGGAACCGGTAAGATTTACCGTAACCGTTGGTTGAATTGTGACTATGGCTTGACCTACAGCGAATAGCGGTTCACAGTTCGTTGCTTCATCTGCCACTGAATCAAGGAAGTAGGTTTGAAGCCCTGTTTGCGTATAAGGGATCAATACGGTATCCGTTGGAGATTGAAGTCCTGTGAATGTATATGGCACTCCATTTCCATCAACTATTCTGACAGTGAATGGTCCATTGGTAACCCCAAAGTCCAGTGCCAGTGGTAAGAGATCTCCGTTACAAATGGTAGTATCTCCAGAAAGCTGAGCCGTTGGAAGATCATTTACGTGGATCACAGCAGAATCTGTTGGTAAGGAATCTTGCGGACAAGACGGAACAATTCCATTATCCTGCACGCTGACGATTTTATAAACATTGGTTCCTACACCCGGATTAATTACAGTAACAGTATGCGGTGAAGAATTTGCAACTGTTGGGAAAGTGTTGGTTCCGTCGCTATACTGAATGAACCAAGGCCCTGTTCCAGTTACATCGATCTGGAAGGAGCTATTCTCAAAAGAGCAAATCGTATCTACTCCACTTATTCCAATAGTAGGTCTAGTATTAACAGTAACCAGCACTTGTCCTGTAAGATTTGAAGTATCGGCCATACAACCCGCAGGTGTCAGGGCATTACTATCCATCATACTATCGATTCGGAAAGTAGTGGTTGCAGTTGGTGCAACCGGAATAATGATCGTATTGCTGTTGAATGTGGTATCAACATTGTATCCAGCACCATCAGAAATAAAGATCCGGTAAGGAGGCGTTCCTCCTGCAGCAACAACCAATAGGTCAGTTGAGTCTCCTCTACAAACCGTGGTCAATCCAAGTGGATTCAGACTTGCCGTCGGCAGTCCATGAGAGGTGAATGAAGCTAAACCTGTAATGTTTGCATCAGGAGCAAATACCTGACATTGTGGGGTCTGCCCATCTACTATTGAAAGGATCGATACATCATAACTTCCTGGGAATGGAGGAGCAACCTTCAATACCAACGGGTTTGAAGTAACACCAAGGGTATCAAGTGTTCCGGCATAGGTTGTTAAGTAGGTTAGATCCCAAGGTCCGGTTCCGGTAAATGTGAAATCCAACTGGATGCTATCACCGAAACAAACATCTGTTGGTCCATTAACCACAACATCCGCCGTTGGAAGCTCATTTACATTAATTGTTACGACCGAATCGTCCACAACTACAGCCTCACAAAGCTCAGTCGTGAATTCCTCAATTGCCGAAATAATGGTATAAGTAGTGGTATCGCTTGGAGAAACTATCAAGATGGAATTATCTCCTATTCCGGTCAACGTTGTATCAACTGTGATTCCATCTGACCATGAAATATCCACTGAATAAGTGGGTCTACCCCCATCTACATTGAAGGTCAGGACATAAGAATCGCGATCACATATAGTGGTGTCTTGTCCATTAGCCCAGCTGATCCTTGCTCTTTCATACATGATCACAGATGCAGAACCGGTCAGATCCGTAGCCGCACATGCATCAGGTACATTCGAGTCAAAGGCTTCTACCAGAGTGTATACATATGGAATTGGCGAAGGTGACAGATTAACTACAACTGTATCACTTGGTCCTGTAAGTCCTATCGCCGTATCAGTGGTAATTCCATTGGTATAAACAACATTGAATGGCCCAACTCCAGTCAAATCAAAGTTTAGAGTTACTGGTTCATCCTCACAAACCGTGGTGTCACCAGAAATCACAACTGTTGGCAGTTCATGAACAAGAATGTCCACAATGGTGTCAGCACTTAGATTGGCAATACAACCTTTGTCGTCAACAACATTCGTTAATGTGAATGTATTTAGACCTGGCTCAAGCAACCATGGAGTAATGGTGCTATCAACAACGCTGAATTGCGTTATCGGTGCTCCGCCTGTATCCAGATAGGTAACTGTATATGGCGCATTGGCTCCCTGGATCCTGAAAATAAGTTCGGCTGTTTCACCGTAGCAAATTGTGTCATCCTGGAACATAGATGCAGTTGCCAAAGGATTGACAATAAGCGTTGGAGTTCCTGAAATATTAGGATTAGGAGCCGAAACGGCACAACCATTTCCATCCTCGAAATAAAGAATGCTATAAGTAGTAGTATCAATCGGGCTAACCCAGATCGAATCATTAATACCTGCACTAATAGTGTCCGTCGGATCATCATCAATCACCACTCTGATTGGATCTGCACCTACAGCCACCGACCAGAATAATTGTGCTGAATCTCCAAGGCATATCTCATTCCTATCGAGTTTAAGCTCAACTACTGGCAATGGATTAACTGTTACGGTTACGGTGGTATCGATGTTCGGATGTCCATCAGTAACGGAGCAACCGTTTGCATCCTGGAGCAATAGGATCTTATAATCTGCATCGGCAGAAGGAGTAACCGGAATTGGTGTACCACTTACATAGTTGTTTATTGTACCAACCCCGTTTGAAATCTGAACTGTATAAGGTCCGGGTCCTGTTGTAACATTTACAATCAGGAATGCGGTATCCAGATTACAGATTGTATCCGTCAATGGATCGATAACAAGATCTGCAATAGGCAGACTATCAACTACGATCTCAATTGTATCACCAAATCCGGGGCTTATTGGGTTGTTAATCGAATCAACACAACCATTTCCATCAATAACTGAAACCAGACTATAAAGGGTAGTTGAATCAGGGCTTACAGTAACCAGATGAGAGGTGTTGGTTCCAATAGTTACAATGGTGGAATCTACCATTCTTGTGTTATCTCTGAAAGTAACAGTGAATGGTGATTGGCCTGTCATACTCAATGTCAGTACAACATTATCATCAAAACAGATGGTATCATCCTGGCTTATCTGTGCCGTTGGCAATGGATTCACCGTAACAGTCGCTGTACCCGTCAAAGTAGCATCAGGAGCAGTGATCACACAACCGGTAACCGAATCAGTGATCCTTACAATGTTATAGGTCGTCGTAGCCGTTGGACTCACCCAGATCGAATCCATGTCATAATAGGAACTGTCAAAGGCCCCATTGTCTAACTCAACAATGAACGGTCCAGTGCCAGGGCCCATCGCAAGTACCAATGGAGTGCTGTCACCAAAGCAGATCGTCGCATCACCACTCAAGTTAGCAGTTGGCAATGGATCAACCTGAACAGTAACCGTATCAGGCAAGCCTGCGCTTCCAGCCATAACCACACATCCATCTGCATCGGTCAATTGCTCGATCCAGTACTGAGTCGTCACCAATGGATTTACTATGATGGTATCACCACTGTTGAAGTTGTTGATCACTCCAACTCCATTGCTTACAGAGATGGTATAAGGTTCGGTTCCCACCGTTAGGTTCGCAGTCAGATAACTTACATCACCCGCACATATCGTGTCAACAGATGCCAGTACCGTGAAGTTGGCAACAGGCTCTGGTCTTACCATAATGGTCACCGAATCTCCGAAGCTCGGATTGTTTGGATTGTTGATCGAATCAACACAACCATTCGCATCGATCACAGATACTAAACTGTAGATCGTCGTGTCAAGCGGTGCAACCGTGATATTTCTTGAAGTAGCCAGACCTATGGTCATGAACGTGCTGTCCTGCATGGTCAGGTTATCCCTGTAGGTCACCGTGAACGGTGCCTGACCAGTCATACTGAAAGTCAGGATCGCGGTCTCTCCAAAACAGATCGTATCGTTATCAGCTATCTGTGCCGTTGGCAATGGATTCACCGTAACAGTCGCTGTACCCGTCAAAGTAGCATCAGGAGCAGTGATCACACAACCGGTAACCGAATCAGTGATCCTTACAATGTTATAGGTCGTCGTAGCCGTTGGACTCACCCAGATCGAATCCATGTCATAATAGGAACTGTCAAAGGCCCCATTGTCTAACTCAACAATGAACGGTCCAGTGCCAGGGCCCATCGCAAGTACCAATGGAGTGCTGTCACCAAAGCAGATCGTCGCATCACCACTCAAGTTAGCAGTTGGCAATGGATCAACCTGAACAGTAACCGTATCAGGCAAGCCTGCGCTTCCAGCCATAACCACACATCCATCTGCATCGGTCAATTGCTCGATCCAGTACTGAGTCGTCACCAATGGATTTACTATGATGGTATCACCACTGTTGAAGTTGTTGATCACTCCAACTCCATTGCTTACAGAGATGGTATAAGGTTCGGTTCCCACCGTTAGGTTCGCAGTCAGATAACTTACATCACCCGCACATATCGTGTCAACAGATGCCAGTACCGTGAAGTTGGCAACAGGCTCTGGTCTTACCATAATGGTCACCGAATCTCCGAAGCTCGGATTGTTTGGATTGTTGATCGAATCAACACAACCATTCGCATCGATCACAGATACTAAACTGTAGATCGTCGTGTCAAGCGGTGCAACCGTGATATTTCTTGAAGTAGCCAGACCTATGGTCATGAACGTGCTGTCCTGCATGGTCAGGTTATCCCTGTAGGTCACCGTGAACGGTGCCTGACCAGTCATACTGAAAGTCAGGATCGCGGTCTCTCCAAAACAGATCGTATCGTTATCAGCTATCTGTGCCGTTGGCAATGGATTCACCGTAACAGTCGCTGTACCCGTCAAAGTAGCATCAGGAGCAGTGATCACACAACCGGTAACCGAATCAGTGATCCTTACAATGTTATAGGTCGTCGTAGCCGTTGGACTCACCCAGATCGAATCCATGTCATAATAGGAACTGTCAAAGGCCCCATTGTCTAACTCAACAATGAACGGTCCAGTGCCAGGGCCCATCGCAAGTACCAATGGAGTGCTGTCACCAAAGCAGATCGTCGCATCACCACTCAAGTTAGCAGTTGGCAATGGATCAACCTGAACAGTAACCGTATCAGGCAAGCCTGCGCTTCCAGCCATAACCACACATCCATCTGCATCGGTCAATTGCTCGATCCAGTACTGAGTCGTCACCAATGGATTTACTATGATGGTATCACCACTGTTGAAGTTGTTGATCACTCCAACTCCATTGCTTACAGAGATGGTATAAGGTTCGGTTCCCACCGTTAGGTTCGCAGTCAGATAACTTACATCACCCGCACATATCGTGTCAACAGATGCCAGTACCGTGAAGTTGGCAACAGGCTCTGGTCTTACCATAATGGTCACCGAATCTCCGAAGCTCGGATTGTTTGGATTGTTGATCGAATCAACACAACCATTCGCATCGATCACAGATACTAAACTGTAGATCGTCGTGTCAAGCGGTGCAACCGTGATATTTCTTGAAGTAGCCAGACCTATGGTCATGAACGTGCTGTCCTGCATGGTCAGGTTATCCCTGTAGGTCACCGTGAACGGTGCCTGACCAGTCATACTGAAAGTCAGGATCGCGGTCTCTCCAAAACAGATCGTATCGTTATCAGCTATCTGTGCCGTTGGCAATGGATTCACCGTAACAGTCGCTGTACCCGTCAAAGTAGCATCAGGGGCAGATATCGAACATCCTGTGGTTGAATCAGTAAGTTTTACAATTCCATATGTGGTAGTTGTGATTGGACTTACCCATATAGAATCTCCTGCATAATAACTGCTGTCGAATTCACCGTTGGTCAGTTCAACTATATAAGGCCCAGCAAAAGGTCCTATTGCAACCTCTAGTGGAGTGGAATCTCCTAAACAGATAGTAGCATCACCGCTTAAATCTCCAAAAGGAAGAGGATTAACATTGAATACAACCGTATCTGGCAATAAAGTATCTCCTGCAGACACCACACAACCATTTGAATCGGTAAGTTGAATAATAAAGAACGTTGTGGTGTCTGTAGGACTAACAAAAATTGTGTCTCCCGATTGGTAATTATTTATTACACCAATTCCATTCATGTTGATTGTATATGGAGCCACACCGCTGGTAACATCAACAAAAAGATGTCCCGTTTCGCCTGCACAAATAGTTGTGTCTGCTCTCAGGTTTGCGGCTGGTTTAGGTCTGACGAATATCTCAACCGTATCTCCAAATCCAGGGCTGACCGGGTTGTTGATTGAATCAATACATCCATTTCCATCTGCAACGCTTACCAATGAGTAAACGGTTGTGGTATCAGGGCCTAAGGTCAAGTTGATCGACGTCGCAACACCCACTGTATTTATCGTGCTATCCTGTCCAGTAGTATTGTTCCTAAACGTAACTGTAAACGGAGTTGCGCCAGTCATACTAAATGTCAGAACAGAGGTTTCCCCAAAACATATAGTATCGTTGGATTGAACCTGTGCTGTAGGTAGTGGGTTTACAGTCACCTGGGGGCTTCCAGTCAGTGACGCTGAAGGAGCGAAGGTTGAACATCCAAAGGTGTCTGTTACTTCAAGGAGATTATAAGTTGTGGTAACAGCGGGAGCAACCGGAATAGGATCCAGGTTGTTATAATTCATTACTGTATCGCCATTATCAATAACGACAGTATATGGACCTGTCCCTACTGTAACCAGCACCGACAAGTCGGTGGTGTCACCAAAGCAAATCGTTGCATTTCCAAGGAGTTGAGCAACCGGTAATGGGTTGACAACTACTGTTGGAGTACCTGTAAGAAGTCCACCCCCTGTTGCCTCACAGGAATTTGTATCTGTAACAGAAGCTAGGGAATAAATCGTAGTACTAGAAGGTAGGACCCAAATAGTATCTCCGCTGTTATAATTGGTTATTGTTCCGAGATTGGTAATGATCACAGTGAAGGGCCCGTCACCCTCGGTTATATTTGCAACCAAAGCAGCAGAATCACCTGCACAAATCGTATCACCCCCTGTAAGAGTGGCTCTAGGCAAGGAATCAACCTGAATCAGAATACTATCGTTGAAGCTTGTTGAAGGTGCATCAACACGACAACTTCTGAAATTGTCTGTTACACTGATCAAGGTATAAAGTGTAGTAGAATCAGGTGCTTCATTAATTACCCCTGAGCTTCCCACAATATTTATTGTTGTAGTATCGCTACCATTTTTTGCATACTCAATGGTGTAGATCTGAGGGGTCGGGCCAGAAACAGAAATATTCAGGTTAACAATCTCGCCTTCGCAAATCACAGTATCAATTGCTGATAGAGTAGCTGTAGGAAGGGCTCTAACATTTACGGTCGCAGTTCCTAGGAAGGTAGTTCCTGAACAATTTGTTGCCGAATCATAAAGAGCGATTACAGAATACGTAACTGTTGAGTCAGGACCAACCAATAAAGTATCATTTGCTGAAACACTTGGGAAAACAAGGGTGTCCGGACCTGTTGTCAAGCTCACAGAGAAAGGCCCGATACCTGTTGGAATCGTGATCAAAAGCCTTGCGCTATCCCCCTCACAAATCGATGGATCTAATACAAGAAGTTGACTTGAAGGAGAAGAATTAACCGTTACAACTGCCGTATCTTCTGCAGTCAGACATCCGGAAATAGAGTCAAATACGGTAAGGAAATAAGACCTTGTAAAGGTTGGGAATGCCCTTGGATTTGCAGCTGTTGCATCATCAAGTCCGCTTGTTGGAAACCAATTATATCCCAGCGAGCCAGAACCACCCGACGCTGTTGGTGCTCCACCGAGCGTTACCGTGTCACCTGAACAAATTCCAAAGTCAGGCCCCGCATCTATGGTGGGGAAATCGTATATGGTTACATCAGTTGTTTGAGTATCGGAGGAACAACCAAAATTGTTCGTTGGAATTACTCCTATCGTAAATGTTCCGGCAGTGTTGAATTCCAGAACGAAGAAATTATCCAGGGGTCCGCCTCCAAATAAAGAGTCAACCTGCGGTGGAATGATCCAATCATAGGTGGTTCCTGCTACAAAAGGAATATTGTAAACTTCATTACTTGCTCCAATACATTGAACCGTATCCCCTAGGATTCCAGTATTAGCATTGGAAGAAGCAAATATGATGATCACATTGTCCGTTGAATCAGCACAAACTCCATTGGAAATCCTCCATTCGAACTCATAAGTACCTATGGTAGAAACAGTAACGACTGTATTCGCCACTGAAGAATCAACGAATGTCGCAGTGCCTGGTCCGGAAACCAGAGACCATTCTCCATTCCCTACTGTAGGAACATTGCCATTTAAGGTATAAGTGATATCACAAACAGTATCATCTACTCCTGCATTAGAACTTGAAGGGAATTCATCAAAACGAATCAGGACAGAATCAATGGTCGGATTACAAGGTCCGTTGCTCAAGGTCCAATAGAACTTATAAAGACCATAAGCACCCACGGTGACATCCGTACCTTCATCCGTATCATCCACAAAGGCAGAAGCTCCCGGATTGGTGCCGGCTGCGGTCCATAAGCCTTGTCCTATATAGGGGGGCGTATTTCCTCCCAAAGTGTAGGTCAAGGCACAGATTGCATCATTTCCTCCTGCATCTGCGATATCGGGATCCAGGAAGAAAACAACCTGAACGGTGTCTTTTGAATCGGTACAATTTCCATTGGAGATCTCCCATTCCAGAAGGTAAATGCTGGAATCATTAGCTCCAAAAACCGGATTTCTTACCGTGGTTGTAGGGTTAGTAGGGTCGTCAATTGTAAGAACACCAGAGCCCGAAATCTGCGTCCATATCCCTGCGCCAACGGTTGCAACATTTGCAGCCATAATTGCCGTATCAGCACAAATATCGATATCCCCACCAGCCATGGAGGTTGTGGGGTCATCGTGGAAAATTACTTGTACGGTATCTCTTTCTATAGCACAATTTCCATTTGCAGACGCCCACTCAACAAGGAAGGTATCCGAATCATTTACAAACGCACCTATATTGATCGCAGAGGTCTCAGAGTTTGGAGAAGAAATTGTTAGAACTGAGGGTCCTGAAACTTGTGTCCAAGTACCTGTTCCTACTGTTATGGCATTTCCAGCCAAATTGGTCGCATTACTACAAACCTCAAAGTCGGTACCTGCAGCAGGGTTGGTAGGGCTTTCAAAGAAAGTTACCTGAATCGTATCTCTTAGCGTGTCACAAACCCCTTCGAAAGTTGCCCACTCTAATTCGAAAGTTGAGCTAATACTAAAGGCTGGAGCAGTAACCAAGGTATTTGGCAAATTAACGTTCGCTATTGTTAAGGACCCAGTTCCTGAAATCTGCCTCCACCTTCCTGTGCCAACAGCTGGAGCGTTGGCATACATGGTAATGTTGTTTTGACAAACTGAAGTATCTATGCCAGCAGCAGGAGCAGTCGGGACCTCATCAAATCTGATATCCAATGAGTCTATTGAACTAGTACAACCGCCTGCAGAAATAGTCCAGTATAATCGGTAAGTGCCAAATGTGACAACCGTTACTTCGGCATTCGGATCGTTTACATTGTCAAAAGTGACTCCCACAGCAGGAACAGCTGACCAGGTACCGGTGCCGACAGTTGGAGTATTGGCATTTAGGGTATCAAAATTTCTACAAACCGCTGTATCATTTCCTGCAACTGAAGGGGTAGGACTAGTGAAGTCCACATCGAGCGTATCCCTACTTGGTGGTGAGCATGGCCCGGAAACTACCTCCCACATGTACCTATAGTAACCAGATTGAGACACTGTCACATTGGTTGTATTCATGGTATCATCCACAAAAGTGGAAACCCCTGGTCCGGCAACCTGAGTCCAGGTTCCATGGCCTTCGAGTAATGGATTAGCAGTTAATGTTTCTGTTAATGCACAAGTGATCCTTGGGTTAGCACCCGTAACTGTTGCAGTGGTTGGATTTGGGAAATTCCAAACTTTAACTGTATCCGTTGTTGTTGGACAGGACGTCTTGGTTACAGTCCATACCAAAGTATAAGAGAAAGGACCATTGCCTATTGCAGAGGTAGTATCCCAACTCAAGACGGCATTCTCATCATTTATATTTGAAATGAAGGTATTTCCTCCAAGGACATAACCTGCAGGCCCATCAATAATGGTCCATGTTCCGGTTCCAAGTGAGGGAGCAGGAGTCGGGTCATTGGCATTCAAGGTAATTTGCTCAGAAGAACAAACCGAATCATCAACACCCGCATTTGCATTATCTGCAGGAGGCCCATAGGTAATTAAAATTGGGTCTGAACTGGTTGGACAATTACCATTGGAAATGTTCCATGTATACTGGTAGACGGTTGCCGTAGGAACAGTCGCTAGGGTGTTTGGATCCGTATCATCTGCAAAAACGGTCCCCGCAGGTCCACCTGTCCATTGCCATAGGCCCTGGCCCACGGTAGGAGTATTTCCATAAAGATTAATATTCAACCCACAATGGGTACTATCATTTCCGGCGTTGGCGACAGTTGGAGTCTGAAAGGCAGTAATGGTTACATCATCAGTCTCATCAGGACAGATTGTTCCATTGCTTGCCGTCCACCTAAGCACAAAAGTTCCATAGGTAGGAAGTGTAATGGTCGTATTCTCATCATTGGCATCGGGAAAGGTTATTGCGCCCCCCGGGCCTGAGACCTTAGACCAAGTTCCCGTTCCGACGGTGATTGCATTTCCCTGCATGGTATAGTTAAGAGAGTTACATACTGTGGTATCATCAGGTCCTGCATCGGGATTAGTCGGATCTTGCTCAAACGTAACGACTATCTCGTTCGTCTCAGTAGCACAAGGAGGATTGGAAGCCGTCCAATCAAAGGTATATACCCCATATCCGGAAGTCGAAACATCAAGGGTCGCATTTCTATCAAAGACACTTGAAAATCCAGGATTAGCTGCAGGACCTCCGGTTTGAACCCATTGACCTGTACCTCTATTAATGTTATTGGCTGACATGGTTGTGGTTAAGCCACAAATGTCCTGGTCTGGGCCTGCATTAGGGTTTGTAGGATCTCTATAGAAGGTGATCTGTACTGTGTCAACAGAAGTAGCACAACCACCTAAGGCAGTAGACCACTCAAAGGTATATGTTTGAAATTCGGTACCACCCCCAAAACTTCCAATTGAAACTGCAGAATTGGGATCATTTACATTGGTAATAGTAGCCGTTTGGGTTCCTGTTAACTGAGTCCAAGTACCCGTACCTGTTGCTGGCGTGTTCCCTGAAAACGTCGTATTGAACGCACAAATATCTTGATCTGGTCCTGCAGCAGCTGGAGTAGGCCCAATTATCTCTAGCTGTGCCGTGGTTGTAATTGCTGGTTGGTCTCCATCTACCGGATCCCCCGGAGGGAATGGGTCAAAAGGAAGGGAGTCATAAGGATTACAAACATTCCAATTTCGGAGAGTTACTTCAAAAACATCACCGATATCTGCCCCGGTTGGGTGGCTTATGGGATAAGAAAGCTGATTAAGATCCCCCTGAAGAACAGGAATGGTGTATTCAATGATGGGGCCTCTGAATTGATTAACAACCGTACCAGCAGCATCCGTGATCTGCACAGTTCCTCCCCCAGTATCAATGCTGACATTTGGAATATGTGGTCCGGCACCAGTACCATATATAAATTGAACCCAACGGTTAAATTCATTTGGCCTGTCTGGCTCGGTTGCGACATTACAGTTGTTAGTAGTATTATCCTGGAATTGAAAATTTACAGTAGAATCATCTACACAAACCTGTTGAAGAACAGGATTAATGGCTAAAACTCCGGAATTTGAGTTATCATCAGACCATGCATTAACATCCTTGAAGATGATAGAGGAAAGACAGAATTCAGATGGGGGCAATGAACCATTTCCATCAGCATCATAAATCACAAAGACCTGCGGCCTGTAGGAACAATCAGTGCCAGCCGGATAAGTAAAGCTGGCAGAGGCAGTCATCCAGGTACTATCTGTTGGACTCCTTTTAGAAGCAAGAACGGTCGTAAAGTTGTTTCCAGGGTCGGCCCAGAAAAACCTCACATATACTCTTGTAGGGTCCTGCCCCGTAAAGAACTGGTATTCAATTGTCCAATTTACAGTGGTAGGTGCACAATTCGATGTGGTAAGAAAGGTCTCATTCGTATTCCCCGTCAACAGACCACATTGGGCCATAGTATCAGAAATAGGGAAAAACGAACACAGTAAACTCAGGACGAAAACTCGTAAAAAGTTCCGGGTCATACTCAATTGGTTAGTTTATAAGGCCGCCAAGCGGCCCAAAAATAGGATTTCTAAACCTATGTAAATGTTTTATACGGGAAAAATCGAAAAAGTGATTCCCATTTTTGACATTTCTGCACCTTTGCAGGCTTAAAGAAACTAAGATGTACATGAGATTCAAGTTTTTGGCTAAGGCAATTCTTTGTTCTCTTTTTTCATTAATTATCTCAAATATTGCCTCTGCACAGTCACCAATTGAAGAAGATGCTTTAAGAAAGCATCTCGGAATTATCGCCAGCGATGAATTCGAGGGAAGAAATACGGGTTCACTTGGGCAATTGAAGGCGGCACGATATATCTCCAATATTTTTGACGAATCTGGACTTGAAAAACCGGTTGATCTCAAATATCAAAAGTCCTACTTCCAAGATATCCCTTTGCAGATCACCAAACTGGACAATGTCCATTTATCATCGGGAAAGAGGTTCTTACCTTATGGAAGCGATTTTTTTGCTCTTTCCCTTTATTACCCCGATACAGCTGAGCTGGAAGTCGTTTTCGCCGGTTATGGAATAGATGCCAAAGAATATTCCGACTATGATGGCCTGGACATTAAAGGAAAAATTGCTTTGATCATATGGGGCGAACCAAAAACTTCAGATGGTAAGTTTCTTCTTACAGGGGAAGAAAAGAACTCTGCATGGGGAACAAGGTATGGAATCTACAAAAAAGTGAAGGCTGCTCGAAGTCTTGGAGCTCAGGATGTCCTTGTTCTTATGCCCGATATGGAAAGTTTTGAGACACGAAAAAGCCAAGTAACCAGGTATTCTGGGAAGGGTTCCTATCTATTGCCAAATGAACAGGAGTTCTCTGGCAAAAAAACAAAGTATGGAAGCATGTATACGCATCCTTATGCTCTTGAGGCTTTATTGGGGATGAAAAAAGGCAGTATAAACAAAAAACTGACCTCCTATGTTGGAGGAGGAAAAAAATTCAGAATAGAAAGCTTCAAGATCAGGCTTCATACTTCTTTCTCGTTTCAAGATGTAGCCACCTCTAACGTGCTGGGAGTTTTGCCGGGAACTGACCTGAAAGAACAATACCTAGTAATCACCTCTCATTATGATCACTTGGGAAAAAAGGGAGATGACATTTACAATGGTGCTGATGATGACGGTTCCGGAACCGCAGCTCTTGTAACCCTGGCTGAGGCCTTAAGCAAGGATGCCAAGGAGGGCAAACCTACTAAAAGAAGTATCCTATTCATGGCTTTTACCGGGGAGGAAAAAGGTCTGCTCGGATCCAAGTATTACTGCGATCAGGATCCTGTAATTCCATTGGAAAAAATCGTTACCAATCTCAATATTGATATGATCGGGAGAAGGGATGGAGATCATGAAAGGGATAGCAACTATGTGTACCTGATAGGTTCAGATATGCTTTCTACCAAAGTCCATGAATTAAGTGAAGAAGCTAATAAGGAGTGTTGCAATGTTGAATTTGATTATCAGTTCAACAATTTCCAAGACCCTAATAACTTCTACAAACGAAGTGATCATTACAATTTTGCGAAAAATGATATCCCGGTAATCTTCTATTTCAATGGGTCACATGAGGATTACCATAAGCCCACAGATACCGTTGACAAAATTGAATTTGGGCTCTATAGAAATAGAGCGGAGGTGATTTATTATACCGTAAGAAAACTAGCTAACTACGAAGGGGTAATCGAAGCAGACAAATCCTTCGATGAGCCCGAAAAATAGGACTTTGTTCTAAGGACATTTCCTGGAAAATCGTATCCTCTTTCGTAAAAGGAAAGGCCAGCATTGGGGCTCGATTCCAAAAGAGAGGTAACTCTTGAGCCATAACCTTTCCTTCTGATAAAGATAGAAGAAAGACTTCTTTCCAATTCTATTCCTACCCCCGTATCAGGAAGGTCTGAATCTGGGAAAATCTCAGAATCCTTCATGAGCGTGAAATACTCCTCCTCGGATGCCTTTTTCCGTCTCAGCTCGGCAAAGCCCTCCTTTACTCTTAATACCTTGGGCCAAGGATCATCTAAGAATCCATTGCTAAGTCCATAGATACCTTCATTTAAAGGTCTTATTTTCTTTTCAATATTTGAGAAGTAAAAATATCCTTTGGGGTTTCCCACCACCAGGTTGAATCCATTGTATTGATCAGCCCTTTCACTAATTCCTTGCAGGTACTTTTTTGGTGATTCGTCGGTAAGAAGAAAGTTGCTTACTAATTCTCCTCTTGATCTGGCATCAGGATCTATATTCTGAAGGTCTCTGAAATTAGTCAAAAAGGCCACTTCCAAATTCTCATTGGATCCTAGCCAAGTTCCTCCAGCCTGAAGATCTCTTCCAGCAATTATTCCTTCCTTCCAAAAATGCAATTCACGGGTCGGGCGTTCGAAGAATTCATCTCGATTTGCACTTAAGGAAATCGAATATTCATTCCCCTCTTTCGATAATTCAAAGGCTATTAAACACATTACTCAGGAAACAAAGATTTCAGCTCATTGATTCCTCCCGGGTACATTTCAAGAAAGAATTGATTTAAGGACGTAAGATCTCCGCTCAAGGCAATGTCATTGATCTTTCCTTTGCTTAATGCAACCCTGGAAGCAGCCAATCCTCCTTTATTCTCAATGTTAATCCTGAGTTGCTCCAACAATTCAGTTCTCTTCTTAAAAACATGAGGTTTAACAAAAACCTTTTGAGTTTTAAGCTCAGGAACTCCATCCGCCAGTATTTTGCTTAGCCGCTCATAAAATTTTAGGTCTTTGGCCCAAGGGCTCAAGCCTCCAATTTTTCTCCATCCATCTTTTTGCGGGATTCCATTCTTCGCAACGTTTACTATTATTTGATTGCTTAAGATCATGTAAGGAGGCTTATCATTTTTGGCCGCAAATTCCTCTCTGACTAAAAGTAAAGCTCTTGCCTTTTTCCTTTCTTCAGGTTCGAGCTCCTTCATTCCTTTTACCTTTAATGGAGGTTTTGGCTTTTCTTTATTCAGTTCGGTCTCCCAGTCACTTAAAACCGGAGCAATCCAATCAAACAGTTCATCGGTTTTAGATTGTTCAATCTGATCTTCTCTGAGCCTGATTAAATACAAAACATCTTGCGCAGCATAATCCAACAAGTCCTTCGATAGGGGTCTTTTGTTCCAATTTGACCTTTGCAAACCCTTTTCGATCTCCAATCCAAATCTATTTTGCAACTGATCGCCCAATCCGGTTTGCTCATCTCCCAATAGCCTGCAGACCTTTTCTGTATCAAATACATGGTTCAATTCTCCTCCCAATTCTCTGATCACCATGGCGTCCTCAGAGGCACTATGCATTACCTTGATAAGTTTTGGATTCTTCAGAACCTTGAGCAGAGGCTCCAGGTCATCTATTGCCAAGGGATCGATAAGAAAGATCTCCCCTTTCTCTGTGGCCACCTGGGCAAGACAAATATTTAATCCATAAGAGAAGCTGTTATGATCGAATTCCAGATCCAGAGCTATGATGTTTTCCTTGCCTAGTTTCTCGCCCAGATCAAGGAGTTCGGGAAAGGCATCAATATATTTGTATTGGATCTTCAAGAGTGGGTCCCAAGCTAATCTGAAATTTGTAATTACAAACAGCCAGCCAATAAAATGATCGCCCTAATCTCCCCCGCAAAAAATCTGGATGAAACTTCAGAACTTCCAAACCTTGATGGCAGTACACCCAGGTTACTGGAAAGATCCGAAAGGATCATGAAAACATTAAAGACCAAGAGTTCAAGATCCCTCCAAAAGCTTATGGGTATAAGTAAGGACTTAGGTGATCTGAATTTCGAAAGAAACCAAAAATGGTTAGCTGAAGTCGACCAAATGTTGGATAGGCCCGCCGTTAGGATGTTTAATGGAGATGTTTATCAGGGAATGAAACCCTGGGAATGGGCAAAAGAGGATTATTCATTTGCACAAAAACACCTGTTAATCTTATCAGGTCTTTATGGTGTTCTGAAACCTAAGGATCTTATTAAACCTTATAGACTTGAAATGGGCACTCAACTCAAGATCGCAACCAGGAAAAACCTCTATGAATTCTGGGGTGAAAAAATAACCCAGAAGATAAACGAATCATTATCTGACTCAGGGTCTGATAAATTGATTAATCTGGCATCAAAAGAGTACTATCAATCCGTAAAACCTCAAAAAATCAAAGGGGACATTATCGAGATTTCTTTTCATGAGTACCGGAATGGGAAATATAAGTTCATAAGTTTTTTGGGCAAAAAGGCAAGGGGAATGATGGCTGGATTCATGATTAAAAACCGGATAACTGAACCTGAGCAACTCAAAACCTTTGAAATGGAAGGATATTCTTTCAACCCTAAGATCAGCTTGGAAAACCACTGGATTTTTAGCCGGGGAGATGACTGAATCGCTGAGATGGAAGATTCTGGATCTAAGTAGAAAAGATGAAACCGATCCATTGACCAATCTCTGCATCGAAGAACTTCTTTGGGAAAGAGATCAAGGCTTTAATCTCCTTCTGCTCTATGAAAATTCGGATTGCTTTGTAATTGGAAAAAACCAAAACCCCTGGCTTGAACTTGACCTCGATTGGTTTAAGGAAAACGGAATTTCTTTTTTTAGAAGAAGTACGGGGGGAGGTACTGTATACCATGGAAAGGGAAATCTCATCTTTTCCTTTACCGAACGAAGTCCCAAAAGAAAACTTATTCCAATGTCTCAATACAATGAGCTATTAATTCAGACTTGTTCTAATATGGGCTTCGACCTTGATCAGGATAAAAGAAATTGTTTGTTCCTGGAAGGAAAGAAAGTTTCCGGAAATGCGCAGGGATTAAAAGGAGACAGGTGCCTCAGCCATGGGACCCTTCTGGTGAATGCTGACCTAAATATGTTGGAAGCAGGACAATCAAAAAATTCACAAAATCTAAATACCAAGGCAATTGCATCAGTAAGGTCCAAGGTTGCGAACCTTTCCCCCAAAGATCAATCTACTTTTTACGATGAATTTTCAAGAGAATTAAAAGGAATGCTAAATGCAGAAACGATTTCTCTTGAAGAGCTGGATATCAATAAAAAAAGCTTAAGTAAAAGGAAAGAGCAAAGGAACGCCTGGCATTGGCGATATGGCAAAACCCCAGAATTTAGTACCCAAAAAAAACTTCCTTCTGGCAAAAAGGCAAACCTTATTTTTTTTGGCGGAATCCTTTCGAAGATTGAAATAGAAGGGGAAAAACCAATGGTCGCACCTCCCATTACCTATGAAAGCCCATCAATAAAAGAGTATCTTGAAAAACTTTAACCAAGAATATGAGGGTAATAAACGAACTGGATAGTGGAAATATAGAAGTGATCCTGCTGGAGGAATTCAGAGCTACATTGGAAATCCGGAAGGACACAAATTCTGATTTCTTTCAATGGTATCATTTCAGGGCGGAAGATCTAATTGCGGGCAAGGAGTATGAATTCGTGATCGAAAATGCAGGCAAAAGCTCCTACCCGGATGGTTGGAAGATTCACAATGCCCCCTATTCTGAAAACGGATCTGACTGGAAAAGATTAAAAAGCAATTTCAATGAGAAAACCGGAGCCTTTTCATTCAAAATATCCCCTCAGGGAAACAGCGCGGAATTTGCATACTTTGAACCCTATTCTCTTACTCGTCATGCCCAAATGATCGACCGGGCAAAGGGTTCCAGTCTGCTTTTTCAACATTCTATTGGTAAAAGTGCCCAGAATAGGGATCTTGATCTCTTACATTTCTCAGCAGGATCAGATAGAAAAAAACTATGGATAATAGCCAGGCAGCACCCGGGCGAATCAATGGCTGAATGGTTTATGGAGGGGGCCTTGGAAAAGATCCTAAGCCAGGATCAAACCATCAAAGACTTAATGCAATCAACAGACTTGATCCTTATCCCTAATATCAACCCGGATGGAAGCTTTATGGGAAATCTGCGGTCCAATGCAATGGGTGCCAACCTCAATCGAGAATGGGATAAAGCCTCGAGGGATTTCTCACCAGAAGTTTTCTGGGCTCTCGAGCAAATGGACAGAATTGGGGTCGATGCTTTATTGGATATCCATGGGGATGAGGATATCCCCTATGTTTTCGGGAGTGGGGCCGAGGGAAACCCCAGCTTTACAAAAAAGCTAGCTGAGATCGATAAAAGCTTCCGGAGCAATTGGGAAAAAATCAATCCTTGGTTCCAGAATGTTCACGGCTATGACATTGAAGAAACCGGGAAGGCTGATCTATCCCTTTGTACAAATCAGGTTAGTGAACGGTATAATTGTTTCGCATTAACTATAGAAATGCCATTCACGGATAACCATAATGAACGTGATGAGGAATTTGGGTGGTCGTCCGAAAAGTCTAAGATACTTGGGAAGTCATCTTTGGAAGCCCTGAAGACTATATTGGATTTGCTTTAATGGATTCACTGAAGGATTTACTATTTCTGGATATTGAAACGGTTCCCCAGGTAGGGAGTTATGAGGATCTCGACGAAGACTGGAAGAAATTATGGGCAAAAAAATCACAGTTTTTCATAGCGGAAGAAGGCGAAGATGCACAAAAGGAAGCCTTTGAATCAAGGGCAGGAATATTTTCAGAATTTGGGAAGGTAATAGTAATAGGACTGGGATATTTCTCAGAAACATCAGGAGAAAAAAGATCTTTTCGAGTCAAATCTTTGTCGAATTACGAAGAGCAGGAACTACTTAATGATTTTGCAGAGATCCTCAGAAAAATGGAAAGTCCAAAACTTCAACTGGTAGCTCATAATGGAAAAGAGTTTGACTTCCCCTTTCTGTCTCGAAGGATGTTGGTCAACAAGATTCCATTACCTGCCTGCCTAGACAACTCCGGAAAAAAACCATGGGAAGTTCAGCATCTTGATACCATGGAGATGTGGAAATTTGGGGACCGAAAAAACTTCACGTCATTGGATCTCTTAGCAAAACTATTTGGGGTGACTTCAAGTAAATCCGATATTGACGGAAGTCAGGTGGCGGAAGTTTTTTATAAGGATAATGACCTTAAAAGGATCTCAAGATACTGTAGCGAGGATGTCGTTGTCTGCGCCCAGGTATTTCTGAAAATGAAAGGATTCGAAACTCTCAAAGAAGAGGAAATAATCAGGATCTAAAAAGCGTCCTTTAAGTGGGTAATATCATAACCTTTATTAATTGGACAAATAGAAATAATGTCAAATCGAATGGGCCCAGACCAGGGCTCATCAATCAAAAAGGCATTCGCTCCTTCCTTTATCAATTCTTCCTGTCTGGAACTGATCGATTCATAACCATGTCCAAAGGATAAGTTTGCCCTGAATTTTACCTCTACAAAAACAAGCCAATCACCCTTGGATACAATAAGATCAATCTCCGACCTTTTATATCTAAAGTTCTTTTTGATCAATGAGTATCCGACCCTCTTTAGAAAGGAAAGTGCCATCTTTTCAGCCCTTTTTCCGGACTGAATTTTTTCATGACCCATACTTCTCAAATTATCTAATTTTAAGGCTTCATGAGTATCAAATCTGTTAACCCTGATTCTCTTCCAGCCTGGAAAGCTCTCCAAGATTTAAGCAAGGGGTTCAAGCCTTTGAGTTTCTCCCCTTCTGAGAATAGCTCGGTTGATGAAAAGAATCGATACATAGAAGATGGGCCCCTGGATTTCGATTATTCAAGAAACCTCATTAACGAGGAAGTCTTGGATAAGCTGTATGAATTAGCGGAGCAATGCGAATTGCCCAATTCCATTGAGGCCATGTTCTCAGGTCAGGCAATAAATAAAACAGAAGGCAGGTCTGTCCTTCATACAGCTCTCAGAAACCCGGAAAATTTCGATTTTGAAATTCAAGGGCTCAACATAAAAAATGAGGTGAAGCAAAGCCTGAGAAAAATGGAATCCTTTTGCGCCAGATTACATAATGGGGAATTTAAAGGCAGCACCGGTAAGTCCATAAAAGATCTGGTAAATATTGGAATTGGAGGGTCCGATTTGGGGCCTGCTATGGTCGTACGAGCATTATCAAATTACCAGGACAAAGGGATCAAGCCCCACTTTATTTCAAATGTAGACTCCACCCAGGCAGATGAGGTCCTTAATGATCTTGATCCGGAGACTACCCTTTTCTTGATCTCCTCCAAGACCTTTACCACACAGGAAACAATGGCCAATGCAGGTCTTGCAAAAGCCTGGGCCCTGGAAAATCTTAGATCTCCTCAAGCAATTTCAAATCATTTTCTGGCCATCTCCACCAACATCAAAGGAGCCTTGGAATTTGGAATTTCTGAGGAGAATATTTTTGGGTTTTGGGACTGGGTTGGAGGAAGGTATTCTCTTTGGTCATCTATAGGTCTTTCAATAGCCTGCACAATTGGATATGATCGGTTTAAGGAGCTTTTGTCTGGAGCTGCAGATGCTGACCGACATTTTAAGACTGAAAACTTTGAAAAGAATATCCCAGTAACAATGGCCTTATTGGGAATATGGAATGGGAATTTTCTAAATGCGGATTCAGAGGCTGTTCTCCCTTATGCCCAACAGTTAGACCGTTTTCCAGCCTATCTTCAACAAGCTAACATGGAAAGCAATGGAAAATCTATTTCAAGAGCAAATGGAGAAGTTTCCTATAAGACTGGTCCGGTAGTCTGGGGGGAGCCTGGCACAAACGGGCAGCATGCTTTTCATCAATTAATACACCAGGGAACCAGGCTCATTCCTTGTGATTTCATACTTGTAAAAAAGAATCTTGGAAGCAGCTCTGATCAACACAAGATATTGTTAGCCAACGGAATGGCCCAATCAAAAGCATTATGGGATGGAAAGACCATAGATGAGGTAAGAATAGATCTAGATAAAAAAGGTATTGCGCACAGTTTCGCGCAGCATCGAGTGTTTTCCGGAAAAAGGCCTTCCAACATAATTAGCTTAGATGATTTAAACCCTTATTCACTAGGATATTTGATTGCAACCTATGAACATAAAATATTCGTTCAAGGCATTATTTGGAATATTTTCAGCTTTGATCAATGGGGGGTCGAACTTGGAAAAGTTTTAACACCCTCCATCCTATCTGCTCTAAATTCGGACTCTGAAAACGACCCGATAGACCCTGTAAGCGACAGGATCTTAAGAAAACTAAAACGATAATATTGAGCCTTCCCGGACCACTATTCTTTGAACCTATTCTGATCGAAAAGATCTGGGGGGGAAACAAGCTCCGCAGCATCTTTGGTAAGGGGGTTCAAGCCGATAAGCCTATCGGTGAATCATGGGAGATCTCGATGGTTCCTGGTCAGGAAAGTGTTGTTGGCAATGGAAAATTTTTGGGCCAAAAGCTCAACCAGATTATTGATAGGTTTGGCCCAGATCTATTAGGCAAAAAAGTTTTTGAAAAACATGGGAATCAGTTTCCATTATTGCTGAAACTGATTGATGCCAAAGAGAACCTTTCAATACAGGTTCATCCTCCGGAAGGAAGTCCAGAGCAGAAAACGGAGGCATGGTACATTATTGATTCAGATCCAGGGAGTACTTTAATTTCAGGGTTTAAAGGAAAAGAAAATGTGGATTCATTTCTGACAGCATTGGAAAAAGGCGAACTGGAAAACCATTTAAACCAAGATCCTGTTTCCAAAGACGATCTTTTCTTCCTTCCTTCAGGCAGGATCCACACAATTGGGAAAGGGCTTTTGCTAGCAGAGATCCAGCAAAGTTCTGATACCACCTATCGGATCTATGACTTCGATAGGAAAGATGTAAACGGCGAAAAAAGAGAATTGCATCTTGAGCAGGGTGTCAAGGCTTTGGATTTCTCACAGATAGGAAGTAATAGGAGATCTTTCCCCGATTATAAGAATGAAGAAGTAATCCTGGAATGTCCGTATTTCGTTATCAACAGGATCTTCATTGAAAGCCGAGAAAGGAAAAGAGTGGATCTACATAAGGATAGCTTCTCTGCCTTTATGGTATTGAAAGGATCGGGTCAATTGATCTCAAATGATCAAAGCTTCGATCTAAAGAAAGGCCAATCCTTCCTGATCCCAGCCAATATTTCTGAAATTGAAATACTTTCTTCAGAAAGTTTGTTATTACTGCAAACATGGATACCGTAAAGAATCGTCAAGTTGAGTTCAGGGACCTTGGCAGAATGGATTTCAAAGAAGCCTGGGATCTCCAGACCAAAATATTCCAAAGGAAGATCGATGAAAAGATTTCAAGAATTGATAGTAAATCCCCAGATCAGATCTTATTCGTGGAACATCCTCATGTTTACACACTTGGAAAAAGCGGCACAGAAGAAAATTTACTTTTCCCGCTGGACAAATTGGATTCAATTCAGGCAAGTTATTATCGAATAAATCGTGGGGGCGACATCACCTACCACGGCCCGGGACAGATCGTGGCCTATCCAATTCTGGACCTTGAGGAAATGAAGCCTGATCTTAGCTACTACCTCCGTGGTTTGGAAGAATCTGTGATCCAATTTCTCCACGAATTCGGAATAAAATCGAATAGAATCGATGGATTGACGGGGGTTTGGCTGGACCACGATGATGATGAAAAGGCAAGAAAGATTTGCGCCATCGGGATCAAGTCAAGCAGATGGGTTACCATGCATGGGCTTGCTTTTAACATCAACACAGACTTAAGTTATTACGATCATATTGTTCCATGTGGAATAGATGACAAGGGGGTTACTTCTCTTCACAAAGAGCTTGGGGAAGAAATCGATATGGGCGAGGCAAAGAAGCTTCTTAAAGTAAAAATGGCCGAGGTCTTCGGTATGGATATCAATTGAAAGAGCTGGACAAGGTTTTAGAAGTGCGAAATCTACACGCCTCCTTTACTCATAAGGAAGAAGTAAGCAAGGTCTTAAACGGTATTGACCTTTCAATAAAAAAAGGGGAGATCCTGGGACTTTTGGGAGAATCAGGAGCAGGGAAGTCCTTTCTAGGAAGGTGTATTATGGGCTTGCTTCCGGAAGGTCTTGCCAAGGTTGATCAGGGAAGCATTACTTATTTCTCCAAGGATAAAGGTGAAATCGAACTTCTAAGCCTTAACCCTTCATCCAGGGCCAGAATCATGGGGAAAAATTTGACCCTAATGTTCCAGGAGACCAATGCTTCCTTGAATCCAAGCCTCAGGATCTTCAATCAAATTCAAAAAGGTTATTCGGGATATCAATCAAGTGGCTCAAAGCTTAAATCAGGAGATATCCTCTCTACATTAAGAAAATTGAATTTTGAGGACCCTGAAAGAGTATTGGCCTCCTATCCCCACCAGCTTTCAGGGGGAATGGTTCAAAGAGCTAACCTTGCTATCGCCTTGGTTAATGATCCTGACTTATTGATCCTTGATGAAAGCACCTCTTCGCTGGACAAGGAAACCGAAGAAATAATAATCGAAGCCTTAAAACTCCAGGTAGAGGAAAAAGGAACTTCAATCCTATTTATTAGTCATGATCATGGTCTTGTGGAACAGCTTTGCTCCAGAAAGGTCTTTCTAAAGGAAGGAAAAATATCATTCGATGAACCCGAAAGGAGCGCAACAAAAGTCTATTCAAAACCAACTCTAAAAAAAGACCCCATTGGAGAGCCATGGTTGAAGGTCTATGAGCTGAGTAAATCGTTCCCAGATCCCTCTCGAGGTATTTTTGAAAAGAAAAGAGCAGTTCCTGTTCTCAAGGAAATCAACTTCGAAGCGAGCAATAGCCAATCTATCGGTGTTACGGGAAGGTCTGGCTCGGGAAAATCCACCCTAGCCAAGCTGATATTAGGATTATACACTGGCGATCAAGGATCCATTGAACTATTCAGTGAGCCCATTAAGGAGAGCATGCCCAAGGCCTTTCGGAAAGATCACCAGATAGTATTTCAAGATGTCAATCTTTCTATGAATCCTTTAAAATCCGTTTCTTATCATCTTTATGAACCCCTGAAGATTCACGGCATCAAAGGGCAAAAAGAAAAGGTTTCAGAGATCCTGGAGTTATTCAATTTGGAAGAAAAGCTATTGGACAGATACCCGCATCAACTTTCGGTAGGCCAAAGGCAACGAGTTCTATTCGCAAGGTCCTTGGTAATGCGCCCAAGAATGCTGATTCTGGATGAAGCTTTCTCAAGCCTTGACCCGGCAAACAGGGCAGATCTTAGCAGGCTTATCCTGAAGCAAAAGGAGGAAAACAATTTAAATTTCCTTATGATTAGTCATGATGAGGATCACATCAGCGAACTGTGTGATAACTACATACACCTAGTAGAAGGGAGAATTGAGGAAGAGATAATAGCATAGCTTGGCACGAAAAAAAAGAAAGAAGATCCAAAGGAAAAAAAGCTCGAAAAAGGGCTCAATAATTTCTGCTATCGTAAAGGTATTGGACCTAAACCCAGGAAAAGGCCTTAACGCAAAGCAGATCATAAGATCCCTGGGACCCACAGATTTTTTAGAAAAGGAGGAGATCGAAAAAGGCTTGGAAAACCTGGTCCGGCAGGGAAAACTGATCAAGTCTCAAAACAAATATTACAGTGCTCTAAGGGTAAAGACCTTTGAGGGCCGGGTCGACCATGTAAATTCCCAATATGGCTATGTCATAATTGAAGAGCTTACTGAGGATATCATGGTAAGGACTCCGGAACTGGGCGGTGCCTGGGATGGAGATAGAGTAAGAATTCAGGTAAACCCTGGATTCAAAAAACGCGACGGAAGAAAAACCGGAAGAGTTGTTGAGATCATCGACCGAAAGGCCACGGACTTCGTAGGCAAACTAGATCTCTCAGGAACCTATGGCTTTGTGATCCCAAACAATAAGAAGCTGCATCAAGACATCTTTGTTCCAGGAGATAAAACCAAAAAAGCAAAGGATGGAAGTATAGTGGTTGTGGAAGTTACTGCCTGGGGGGATCGACATAGAAATCCGGAAGGTAGGATAATTGACATCCTCGGTAATGAAGGAGAGAACGATGCGGAGATGCATGCCATAATGTTGGAGTATGGCTTACCCTATAGATTTCCAAAAGGAGTTGAGCGGCAGGCACAATCCATTCCAGATGAAATTCCTGCATCAGAGGTCAAAAAAAGGAGAGATTTCAGAGATGTTCTGACCTTTACGATTGACCCTTATGACGCAAAAGATTTTGACGATGCTCTTTCCATTGAACACTTGGAGAATGATATCACAAGGGTTGGGATACATATAGCAGATGTTACTTATTATCTCCAGGAAGGAAGCGATCTGGACAAAGAGGCTTCCCGTAGAGGGACCTCAGTTTACCTGGTTGACAGAACCGTCCCAATGTTACCCGAAAAGCTCTCGAATGATCTTTGCTCCTTAAGACAAGGTGTTGACCGACTGGCTTTTGCTGCAGTTTTTGATCTTGATAAGGAAGGTGGAGTCCAAAATGAATGGTTTGGAAGAACCATTATAAACTCGAATAGGCGATTCACTTATGAGGAGGCACAGGAAAGGATTGAATCAAAAGAAGGCGAATTCGCCGAAGAGATAAATCTTCTTAATTCGATAGCAAAAAATCTCCAGAAGAAGAGGTTTAAACAAGGTTCCATTTCATTTGAGTCGACAGAAGTAAAATTCAAGCTTGATGAAAAAGGTTTCCCTATAGAATTGATCCCCAAGGAAAGAAAGGATGCTCATAAACTGGTAGAGGATTTCATGCTATTGGCCAACAGACAGGTTGCTGCTTACTTCAGAAAAAAGGAAGGTGAGGTCCCTTGGGAATTTGTTTATCGGACCCACGATCATCCGGATGAAGAAAAGCTCATGAATTTCTCGCTATTCGCAAGAAACTTCGGCTATGAAGTCGATCATGAAGCAAAGAATCTTTCCAAGGTCTTGAATGATTTCAACAAACAAATTGCAGGAAAACCAGAGGAGAACATTTTGCAGGGCCTTGCTATTAGGTCCATGGCAAAGGCTAAATATACCCCTGAGAATACGGGGCACTTTGGGTTGGGGTTCAAAGATTATACCCATTTCACATCCCCAATCCGGAGATATCCTGATGTTTTGGTGCATAGAATTTTGGCAAAAAGACTCGAAGGCCAAAAGCCAAAAGCCTCTACAAACCTTGAAAAACTTTGCTCCTATTTATCGGACAAGGAAAAAGCCGCAGCTGACGCTGAAAGGGCTTCGGTCAAATACAAGCAAGTCGAATTCATGCAGGAACAAATCGGGGCTGAGTACCTTGGCCTTGTATCCGGCATTACCGATTTTGGAATCTACGTGGAGATCTCCGAAATGAAATGTGAGGGCATGATCCGGATCAGGGATATGTTCGATGATTTCTATATTTCGGAACCAGCCAAATTCAGAGTAGTTGGGCAACAAACCAGACAGGTGATCAAGATGGGCGACCAAGTAATGGTTGAAGTCCTTGCGGCCGACATTAATAAACGTACAATAGACCTAAACTTTTTGTCAAAGTATGAATCCCAGGATTAAGGAATTCAAGACAATACTTGAGGAAGAAATAAAATCACTGGACCTTCCTACAGAACCTGGAAACCTATACGATCCAATTAACTATTTCATGGGTCTTGGTGGAAAGCGCTTGAGACCCATCCTGTGTTTATTAGCAAAGGCATTATACGAGCAGCCAGATGAGGAAGATGTTAGAGCTGCAATTGGATTGGAGCTGTTTCACAACTTCACTCTACTTCATGATGACATCATGGATGAGGCACCACTAAGACGAGGGAAGCCAACGGTTCATTCTCAATGGGATTCCAATGTTGCCATTCTTGCAGGAGATGCCTTAATGATTAAGGCCTATCAAGCTCTTGAAGGAAAAGGGCAAAAGAGTTTAGCTTACTTCAATAAGATCGCTCTGGAGGTTTGCGAGGGTCAACAATTCGACATGGATTTTGAATCCAGATCAGATGTCAACAAGGAAGAATATCTTAATATGATTCGCCTCAAAACAGCTGTTTTGATCGGATTTTCTTTACGACTAGGTGGCCAGTTAGGAAATGCATCGGAAAATGATCTGGATCTCCTTTATCAAATTGGTGAAGAGGCGGGCGTTGGATTCCAGTTGATGGACGATTATTTGGATGCTTTCGGTGATCCTGAAAAATTTGGTAAAAAACCCGGGGGAGATATTTTGGCTGGCAAAAAGACCATGCTTTGGTTTCTGGCCATGGAAAACTTAAATGAGGAAGATAAAAGCATTCTTGAGCAGATATATCAAAAAGAAAAAAGGACGGAGGAAGACATCAATTCGGTCTTAAAACTTTTCCAGAGCTCAGAAACAAATTCGAGGCTTGAGGACCTGATCAATGATCGATTCGAACGATCGAAACAGATCTTGGATGGCATTGATTCAGATGCTTCAAAAAAAGAACTCATCTGGGAATTCCTAAACTACCTTAGCCAAAGAGATTCCTAATGTATAATTGGGCCATAATATTTCTTTCTGCAGGACTTTCCTTTCTGGCCTTTCAAAACCAAAGCCTCCTTGAAAAACTGGTTTTAAGACCCTATTGGAATCTAAAAAAGAAAAATTTCCTTCCCTTACTGACTTCCGGATTCATACATGCCAATTGGAGCCACCTAATCTTTAACATGTTTACCCTTTTCTTTTTCGGCCCACCGATCGAAGGAGCATTGGTCTATTGGTATGGTGCACAAATGGGAGGATTCTTATTTGTCATTTTTTACATTTCCGGAATCATAATCAGCAATATCCCAACCTTTTTGAAAGAAAGGTCAAATCCCAATTATGCTTCATTAGGGGCTTCAGGAGCCGTTAGCGCGATCCTTTTCGCCTCTATTTTGATCATGCCACTAGAACAGGTCTGTCTCTTCGGCCTTCTTTGTATCCCGGGATTTGTATTTGGTCCTGCCTTTTTGCTTTACTCTCATTATGCATCAAAAGACAAAAGAACATTGATCAATCATGATGCTCATTTTTATGGTGCTCTGTACGGCCTCTTGTTCATCCTGCTCCTGAAACCTTCCTTGCTGGATAATTTTTATCGTCAAGTACTTCATTACTTACAAACACTTTAAACCCTCAATTCAGCGCAATCCAAAGGCTTTTTCCGATATTTACCTAGCTAACTCAAGGTATATGGGCAAAAGACTACTTCTTCCTCTTTTCCTACTATTTCTCGTTCATTCCCAATCTTTCTCACAATGTGAAATATGGGATACCGCGACCAATCAAGGTGGCCTACTGGATGATTACCACATGGACACCGAAGTGGATGTATTTGGAAACACTATAGTTTGCGGGTTTTTTTATAGTGATTCCCTAAGCGTTGGAGACACCACTTTTTACAGAAGTGGAACCTACCTGGGGTTCATTGTTAAACTAGATTCTAACAATCATGCCACCTGGGCAATTACAGGATCCAACGTGATCATATATGATTGCGAAACAGATCCTTCCGGAAACATTTACTTCACTGGTTATACAAGCAATCATTTCAACGGAATAAATAATGGTTTCCCTTGGAGGGTTTATATGTTCCTTTTCAAATACGGTCCAACAGGGAATCAAATTTCCGCAACCTCCTCCGGTGGCGGCGGTGGAGCGAATGTCCATGGATTTGACCTCGCAGTTTCTTCCTCAGGAGAGGTAGTGGTTGCTGGAGCCTATTCGGCAGCTGCAGCAGGGTTTTCCGGTTGGGGCAACTTAAATACTCCAACAGGTAATGATGGATTCATAGTAAAATATAATTCCTCCTTTATCGCCACTTGGGCACATGGATTTTATGCCCCTGGAGATTCAAGATTAAGAGGTGTCGATTTCGACCTGAGTGGAAATGTTTATTCCAGTGGTTATTATGCCGGAGGTACGCTCACCCTCAACGGCCAGGTCTATTCAAATGCAGGAGGAGTCGATGGACACCTTGCCAAATACAACAGCAGTGGAATAATCCAATGGGTAAAGCCCTTTGAGGGAAGCGGCAACGATTATATGCTGTCTGTCAAGGTAAACAACTTCGGAAAAGCTTATTTCAACGGCTATTACCAAAGTGATACTGTACGTCTCGACGGATCAACCTACATCAACTCTGACCAGGGTGGAGCGACAAACGAAAATTTACTTGGTGAGATCTCCCCAACTGGTTCTGTTAATTGGACCAGCAATTTGACTTCTACCGGAGCAGATAATTTTAATGAGATCGTAACCTACCAAGACAAAGGAATATACTTCTCCGGTAGCTTTAATGGAGCGATCCTGACCAATGGGGTAGATACGGTTATAAATTCAAACCCTGGCTTTTACGATTTTTCAGCAGGTTTATTTGATTTCAATGGAAATCTCATTTGGCTCAGGTCTGGAGGGGGGTTGGCAAATGAATTTGGCCGATCAATAAATGTCTACCCAAATGAAGATCTTGTCTTTGATTTCAGATCCAATAGTCCTAGTTATACTGTTGGGACTCAAACAATAAATGCTGCAGGAGCCTTCGACATGGGAACTGCCATTCTCAAAAACGTTCCCATTGAAACCAGTACTACCGTAACCGATGTGACCTGCGGAATTGGAAACGATGGAGCAATCGACGTTCAGTTTACCGGTGGGCAAGCCCCATATAGTATCTCCTGGGACCATGGTCCAAGTACGGCTCAAATTTCAAATCTTACACCAGGAAATTATCGCGTTACCATTAGCGATGTCAATGGTTGCACCACCACTGAAAATTATTCCGTTCAGGAGCAGATCACTTTGGACCCTCAGGTTACTGTATTTAGTGCAGATACATGCGGGGCTAATAATGGGATGGCCATTGCGGTAGTCACAGGGGGATCTCAACCATATAATTTCCTTTGGTCAACTGGATCAAGTTCTCAGATCGTTTCAAATCTGGCTTCGGGGCAATACATCCTAACAGTAACCGATGCGAATAATTGCCAGGTTATTAGAACTGTCGACATTGGAGGAAGCAGCCCCCCTCAATTAACTACATCTGCTACGCCCACTTCAACTTGTGGAAGCACTGACGGATTCGCAATTGTAAATATCTCAGGTCAAAATTCCCCCTTTAGTATACTCTGGTCCTCCGGAGATACAAACTCAGTGGCATCTTCCCTCTCAAAAGGCTGGTACACCGTAACAGTTACCGATTCAACTGGATGTTCAAACTTTGATTCGGTATTGGTTGATGGGCCCGAAAGACCATTGATTTCCTCCACAGTTATGAATCCGTCATGTGCAGGAAATACTGATGGAAGTATAGATCTAAGTTTGAGCGGGGGTGTCCCGCCATATTCCTTCATCTGGGGCCATGGTCCAACAACCCAAGATGTAGATAGTCTTGCACCGGGAACATATTGGGTATCAATAACCGACTCAGATTTCCAGAACAACAACTGTATCACCACAGATACCTTTACGATTTTGAATCCATTGCCATTGGGCGTCAATATCGATTCTACTCTACCAAATTGTACTCAGTCGAATGGCTCCATTACTGCCTTTGGTCAAGGAGGCACACCACCATACAAGTACTTATGGTCCACCGGAGATACCATATCCACTTTGTTCAATGTGCCAAGTGGGCAATATTGGGTAAGGGTAAAGGATTCAAGACAATGCGAGCTTTTTAGGGTGATTGATCTTGAAGACGATGTGACCTTCAACACTACCCTGACCACTTTCAATTCTGATAGCTGCAATCAGAATACCGGGGTGGCCTCGGTAACCATGATAGGGGGGCAATTTCCCTTTAATGTTCAATGGTCAAATGGAGCAACAGGTCCGTTTGTAAATCAGTTGGCCGCTGGAAACTATTCCGTTTCAATAACCGACGCGCTTGGATGCGCAGATACTTTGAATTTCACAATTGCAGGGTACAACCGTCCATTCATTAACTTAACAAAGAACGATCCTACCATTTGCAATGGCACCGACGGGGCATTGGTTCTTCAAATATCCGGACAAGCCGGACCTTATTCCGTAAACTGGTCTTCAGGAGACACATCCCAATTCATTTTTAATGCCTCTGCAGGATGGTATTCTGTTGACGTAACAGACACCAATGGTTGTATGGCAACCGACTCCATCCAATTAAATGACCCTGCCAAACCTCGAGTAAGCCTTACAGCTCAGGATCAAAGTTGCTTTAATGTTCAAGATGGCTATATCGACCTGACCCTTCTTAGCCATCAGGGACATGTAACGGTTAAATGGTCAAACGGGGAAAGAACAAAAGATATTGCAGGTCTTTCATCCGGAATATACAAGGTCAGTGTCTATGATTCCATGAGTTCAATAACCGGTTGCATTGGCCTGGATAGCATCTTTGTGGGCAGTCCCCCTGAATTAATTGTGACTGCAATTTCAAATAATGCCAATTGTGGAATGAACAATGGATCAGCAAGCATCAATGTAAATGGTGGGATTCCACCCTATGATTTCAGGTGGACCAATGGAGCCGAAACTCTGGTGATTGATAGTATCTCCTCGGGGATCTATATGGTTGAAGTTGAAGATGTAACGGGCTGTAAGGTCGACAAACAAATATTGATCTCAGATGATGAAGCTCCAAGTATTACGGCTTCCTCCATTACCCCAATTAGTTGCTCTGGAGGAAATAATGGAGCAATTGATATCAACGTAAACGGTGGAACAGCACCTTATTCATATTGGTGGACCAATGGGGCGAATACAGAAGATATTTCCAACCTTTCCTTTGGTCCCTATGAGGTGATCCTTATTGATGACGACAGTTGTTTAGCGATTGCTTCTTTTGATATCAGTGAGCCTACCCCACTTAGCATTTCTTCAAGCACAATGAACACAAATTGCGGGCTCGCTACTGGTTCCGCTCAGATCCACGTTGAAGGCGGGTTAGCTCCATATAACTTTGTTTGGTCAAATGGAGGAAGTGACTCCATTGAAACCGGTTTATCTGCCGGATTCTATAAAGTCCAGGTCTCTGACCAAAGTGGTTGCAGCGATTCTATATGGGTTTCGGTTTCAGAAAATGGGGGTCCCGATGTTTTCCTTGACTCCTTAAACCTCCCTATTTGCAATCAGCAAACCGGATCAATATTCGTTTCAGCTTCGGGTGGCGGGGGTCCATTTAATTATGTTTGGTCGAATGGAAGCAATACAGAGGACCTTGTCTCTATTCCCGCTGGGCAATATAATCTAACCGTATCTAATAGTCAGGGCTGTCTTGGAACTTTGTCCCAATCACTTGGCGGAAATCCAAATTTTGGGGACCCCATTTGTTTGGTTACCGTAGATAGTCTAACAGGATCAAATCTGGTGGTTTGGGAAAAGAATTATTTCGCCGGAATTTCTCACTACAACATTTATCGAGAATCCTCTTCTGCCGGAGTCTATCAACAAATTGGAACTGTGCCTTTCAGTCAGGATGGTGAGTTCATTGATGTCACAGCTTTACCCGTATTCAGATCCTGGAGATACAAATTGAGTTCGGTTGATACCTGTGGGAATGAAAGCAATTTAAGCGAGGCTCATAAAACCATCCATTTGACCCAAAATCTTGGATTAATTCCTAATTCGATTAATCTTAGCTGGGATGGTTATTCGGGGTTTAGCTATGCCACCTATTTTGTATACCGAAACAGTTTTGCCAATGGATGGGAGTTGATCGATTCACTCCCCTCCACATTGAATTCTACAACAGATATAATTCCAAACCTAATAAACGACCCTTGGCTTTATTATGTAGTTACTGTTCAGGCACCTATTGGTTGTGATACCGATAAGAGGGTTGGAAAATCATTCAAGAGATCTCGCTCGAACGACTCAAATGGAGGAATTCTTGGGGCCGTTCAAAGCCTAAACAAGGAAAATGGATTTGATGAGGTTAAGATTTTTCCAAATCCTTTTAAGGATGAAGTCGAGATTCAGGGTTTAAATAATATTTCCGGGACCACCCTGCTAACCGTTTATGATCTGCATGGTTCCAAATTGGAGACAAGGCATCTGTTGGGAACAGAAAAGCTTCTTAGTTTCAAGGAACTACCGGCTGGGGTTTATTTTATCACTCTTGAAAATGGAGTATCCCAATCTACATTTAAACTCATGAAGAATTAGGTCCCCTTCCCTGTACTCAACTGAAAATAATCCTGTTTAACCTTATTTTTTAGTTACTTGCAAAGGTGAAAGTCTATGTGATTTTCCTGATGGCTATCCTTCTGAACCTTGAAAGCTATGCTTCGAGACCTAAACCCTATGATGGCATACTTCCCACAGTCAATTACGAGCCATCAAGTTTTCCCACCAAGCATGCCCAGAACCATGACCTGATTCAGTCAAGTGATGGACGAATCTATATTGCAAACAATGGAGGTCTTGTTTACCTCAAGGGAAAGGAATTGGTTCAGATCTATGACCCTGAGGAACGCCCCATTAGATCCTTAGGAATCTCGCCTAAAGGTGAGCTTTACTTTGGGTCGGATAACTCCTTCGGGTATTTGAAAGTTTTTCCCAATGGAACCGGAGAATTGGTGGATCTAATGACCATTCTGGGAGATGATCTTGAAAGGATAGGAAGGATAAAGGACATTATCTTTTTCCAGGACAAAGCCTGGTTCTATTCCGATCATACTCTTTTCGTAATTGACAAAGAGCATACGTTGATCCAAGAGTATGACCTAAAGGATATCCTCAGGATCTTCCCTCTAGAAGAAACTCTTTTGGTATTTGAGAAATATCAATTACCGAAACTCATTAAAGACAATGGCAATCTGGTTCCGGCTCCTGCCTATGGCGTAAATACCTCAGAATTGTCCACGGTAAAACAGGTTCGAAAAGGGGAATTTTTGATTCGGGAAAACACACAAATGAAATTCATCTATTGGGATGGTAGGTCTCTAAGAGTTGATGAGAAAAATCCGCAATTGGATCTTCCCTCCATAAAGATAAACTCTGTCCTTCCCTGGAATGAAAGTTTTCTACTGGGTACAAGTCAAAATGGAGTTTTGGTCCTCGAAAAAAGCGGTGCACTTTGGCCTCTTACAAATCGTAGAAAAGGGCTCCAAAGTAATATTATTCGAAATACCATGATTGACCAACAGGGCAACTTATGGCTCGCTATGGATCATGGAGTTTCAATGGTTGATCTCAACTCACCAATTATTCACTTTGGAAAACAAAACGGAGTCAACTCAGCAGTAAATCAGATATTCATCGACGAAGAAAACATGTTTTTGGGAACGGCAGAAGGATTATTGACTTGGAATCAAGAGGAAAACCTCTTTGTAGAGTTGGAAAACTTTGCCGGTGAGTGCTGGTCAATTGAAAAAGTAAATGGCCCTTTAGGTCGATCGAGCTATTTGCTCGCTGGAACCAACGCTGTCTGGGAGTTGGACCAAAAAGGTTCAATTAGAAAGGTATTTGACTGCGCTCCGTACTTCATAAAACAGGATCCATTAAACCGCTCGATGGTATGGGTCACTACCGAACATGGTTTCCTTGTTTTAAAAAATAAAGGAAACAAATGGGAAGAATTCGCTACAAAATCTGACTATGGTATGGATTTTAGGAAAGTCGTGTTTTCTAACAATAGTTCAGCCTGGATGGCTCATGAAGACCTGGGGGTATTACAAATTACTCTGAACCCAGAAAATGGGGAGGATCCTTTTTCCGTGAATATGTATGATACAACAAATGGTCTTCCTTTAGGTGATTTTACTCCCTCAATATTTGAGGGGTGGCCCATGATTGGTAGCTCCGATGGTTTATACTTTTACGATCATAAATTATCTTCCTTCTTTCCCGGAGCAGCCATTAATCCTGATGACGAAAACATCAACTCATTTTTCATTAGCCTGGAGTCTGGTGAAAAAGAGATCTGGGCCTCAACCTATTATGAAAAAACCAATGGCTTTAGGGTGGGTTACTTTGATCCGGACCTTAATTTTCATTGGAAGCCTTTTGTAGGGGCAAGCGATGGAGTCATCTTTTCCATTGCGCAAATGGATAATACCTTCTGGCTTGGAGGAGATGAAGGTGTTTTTGCCATTGCTCATACGGACAAAGAATACCTTTCTTACCACGCCCATACTTTAATTGAAGAAGTCAGCTTTGGTGAGGATTCTATCCTAGTTGGTGGCCTAGGGTTAGGGATGCCAAATTTTACCATAAACAGCAGCCGCAAGCCTGTTCAGATCAACTTTAGTAGCTCCTCATTTAAGGGAACCAATCCAATTCAGTTTAAATACAGGTTGAAGGGATTTGAAAAAGAATGGTCTAGTTGGACTAATAAAGACCAAGTTGTTTATACCAACCTCCCAGGAAAGAAATATTCATTTGAGGTAATGTCTAGAGATCAATTCGGGATAGAGACCGAGATCTCAACAATGAATTTCACTGTACTTCCCCCTTGGTACCAAACCTGGTGGGCATATACCCTTTATGGATTCTCGTTCATTGCTTTTGTCTATGGTGCCGTGACGATCTCAAACCGTGGTTTGAGAATGATCATCCGGGAAAAGACAAAAGAGATCACCGAGCAAAAAGATGAAATTGAACTAGCAAATACTGAGCTTGAAGCCCAAAACGAGGAGATCCTTGCCCAAAGAGATCAGTTAGAAGAACAAAACAAGCTAATTGGAAATAAGAACAGGCAAATTACCGATAGCATCCATTATGCTCAAAGGATACAACTCGCCATTCTTCCTCCAGCCTCCAAAATCAAAGATCTAATGCCAAACTCTTCGATCATGTACCGACCCAAGGACATCGTTAGTGGCGACTTCTATTGGATTGAAAGGGCCGAAAGGAAAGGCGAGACATGCACGTTGTTCGCAGCTGTAGACTGTACCGGGCATGGAGTTCCTGGTGCCTTTGTAAGTATCATCGGATACAATGGTCTCAATAGGGTTGTTCGTGAAATGGAAAAGGTTGATACGGGTCAAATCCTCGAAAATCTTAATGAAATTGTGACCAAAACCCTTAACCCACAAGGGGGAGAAGAAACCGAAGTAAAAGATGGTATGGACATTAGCCTTTGTTCCTTCAACGCAAAATCAAAGGAACTCCAATACTCAGGAGCTCATAATAGTTTATACCTGGTCAGAAAAGGAAAAGGACCATTGGGGGTCAATGGGAATCAAATCGAGCATGTTCTGGATAATGAATCAGATATCAGGTTATACGAAATAAAAGCTGACAAAAGACCAATTGGAGCCTCTGAACAAGAAGCGAGTTTTACAACTAACAAAATAAAGGTTCTCAAGGATGACCTGATTTTCCTCTTTACCGATGGATTTGCTGATCAGTTTGGAGGGCCAAAGGGAAAGAAATATATGTACAAGCCTTTCAAGAGGTTTTTGATCCAACAGTTTGAAGAACCTATCGGGCAGATCAACAGCAACCTAGAAAAAGAATACGATGAATGGAGGTCTGATACAGAACAGATCGATGATGTTTGTATCCTTGCATACAGAATTGACTAAATAATGGTAAAGGCTATTTGCAATTTGATCTGGTGGGCCAAGGGTTGGAAACTTGAATACAATGATTCTGCAGAATTAAGGCGGTGCGTATTGATCGCCGCTCCTCATACAAGCAATTGGGATTTTCCTTTGACCATTGCTTCATTCAGCAAAATGAAAATCCCTTATCGATTTACCATCAAGAAGGAATGGATGAAATTTCCTTTTAATCTGATTATGAAACCTCTTGGAGGTTTAGGGATTGACCGAAACCCAAAACTTGGGAAGCCAAAAAGAAAAATGGTGGATGTAATGGCTGATCTGTTTGATGACCATGACGAGCTCTGCATGGTCGTTACGCCAGAAGGAACCCGAAAGAAGGCAACCAAATGGAAAACCGGTTTTTTCTATGTAGCTAGGCAAGCCAATGTCCCTGTAGCAATTGGCTTCGTTGATTATTCCAGAAAGGTGGCCGGAATCAAAGACGTATTTTACCTATCAGACGATCTCGATGCTGAGATGAAAAAAATAATGAGCTATTACGATGGGCTGCATGGTAAATTCCCAGAAAAATTCAGCCTGGATTTACGCTACGCTTAATTTCTAAAGAGCAACGATCTCAAATTCAATCCTTCTATTTTCAAGATTCGCACTTTCAGTATTTACGATCGGGTTCAATTCTCCGTCTCCTTCCGTTTGAAGCCTTCCTTCAGAAAGTCCTCTCGCAGCAAGATATTCAACCACATGGCCCACCCTTTTCTTACTTAACTCAAGGTTATAACCTTCATCACCAACCAAATCAGCAAAGCCGTATAGCTTAACCTTCATGCTCGGATAATTCTCCATCAAATCATACAACATGTTAAGCTGATCCCTGGAAAACTGAGTAGCGATCTGCTCACGATTATAAAGGAAATGGACCTTAACCGGAAGCTTATCTCCAACCCCGTACATACCGCCCTTAAAAGGAACCTTGTCCACAGAGGAGGGTTTTGGTTCTTCAACGGGTTCTACTTCCGCAACAGGTTCTGGTTCCTCAATGGTAGCCACCACCGGAACTACAGCAGGAGTAGTGTCTTCAACAATCTCGGGCATCTCAAGGATCACATTTCTGGTTATATAAGAAACAAGATCAAAGTCCTGTTCTGCCATTACCTCTTCAACATGCTCACCATATTCCTCGCTCTCAACCCTCAACTGATATTTTTTTCCAGGAACGATGTAAAAGGTTGCCTGGTTTTTAAGTTTTTGCTGCTCACAATGGAACAAAGTTTCCTCTGGCATTTGATACAGGCAGGCCTTAAAATCTCTGATCCTGATTCTCCTTTCGTCGGCCATTGCAAAAACATTAACATCTAAGGTAGACTTTGAAAAGTCCATCAAAAAGATATCTGAATTGGTCTTGCCTTCATCTTCACGGCTGGATGAAAAATATGCTTTCGTGCCATCCCCGGTCCAGGAAAAGTAAATGTCATCCTGAGGGGAATTGATCGGAAGTCTTAAGTTTTCTGCCGGCTGAAGTTCTCCTCCTTTAAGCTTCGACCTGAAAATGTCATATCCACCTAGCCCTGCATGACCTCTGGAACTGAAATACAAAACCGAATTTTCCGGGTCAATGTATGGGGCATCTTCATCGAACGGAGTGTTAACATTTGGTCCAAGGTTTTGCGGAGTGGACCAACTGCCATCATCCTTTTTGGTGCTTCTATAAAGATCAAGACCTCCTTTTCCTCCAGGACGATTGCTGGAGAAATAAATCACTGAGCCGTCTTTACTAAAGGCCGCACTAGGCTCCCAATATTCTGAATTTACAGGTTCAGGTAAAGCTTCAGGTAAACCCCATTTATCCTCTTTTCTTGAAGCAAAGAATATGTCCCCATTGGTTTCAGAGATCGACTCATATAGCAGGAAGCCGGTCATATTATAATCATAGGCAATCGGCGCAAAATTCTTCTTCCCCTCTCCTTCAAACTTAATTCTGGAAGAAGGCAAGAAACCTCCTTCTTCATCCTTTTGGGTAAAGAAAAGATGCTCTGTTTTTGATTCCTTTTTTCCGTCTTCAGCTTTGCTCCGGTTCGAAGCAAACAACAATAGATTCCCATCAGAGGAAATACAAGGCGCATATTCATCTTGAGGACTATTGATATGTGAGCCCAACTCCTGAACAAAGACCTTTCGCCCATGACCTTGCTGCTTGTGCCCTTCTTCAGTTGAGGCGATAAGTTTTTCCATTGCTTGTTTAACAGAAATCAGATTTTCATTTTGAAGATATCCCTTACCATAAATGGCAGGATAAACCATCTCCTCGCTTATGATCTGAAGGTTCTTGTCATCAACATGATCCTTATTATACCTTCTAAGAAACCTCTTGTAATAATGATGCGCGGAGTCAAATTCACTCAATAAATGAAAAACTCTTGCCTGATAAAATTCAAATTCTACAGGGTAAGGCTTCCACTCCTGACTTCTAACCGTTCTAAAGTATTTTTGAGCAGCTGCAGGGCGTTCCATGCTTAGGTAGCATAAACCGATGCTATAGTTTATCTCTGGCTCAGCATCAGTCATTCCCGCATATTCAAGGTAATTCTTGAGGGCTTCCTCGAAATCGCCTTTGGACAAGGCCTTGTTTCCAGCTTTCTTAAATTTTTTTGCTTTTGGCGCAGCCTCAAGGTCAGTTGGTACCACGCAAAATACCAACATTGCTAATAGTAGGTAGTATAATGGTTTCATGCTCTTTCTTGGTCCAAATTGAACTTCTGATTTAATGACGTCGCCTAATTTAGCGAATTTGCCAAAACAAAGCTCATATTTTGGCTCTGTTATTCTTCTCCGTATTTTTTTCCTTGAAGGGCTTTTTCGAGCAGGTTTGGAACACCCATGAGATTGGAGAATCTTATGATGTTTTCGGCAAGCACCTTATCAGGACTTTCAAATGTCGAACCCACCAGCCACTTTCTCTCGGTCAGAAGATTTACATAGATCAGGTCTGGGCTGAAATGGATTGCTATGCCGTCAGGGTTTGCCTTATGGATCTCAAGAATGTAATCGAATATCCTGGAGCTTAAGCCAGAGAAATTTCCTGTTCTGAAAGCGAAAAAATTCTTGGTGTAGGACGGGTTTGAGAATTCGCTTTGTTTCAGGTTTTTATTGGTTTTAAACTTTTGAAGAAGATCAACAAAATACTCATCGGCCTTTTTTGAAAAGATAATTAGATGCCCATGCGAGGATGCCTTGTTCTTAAAAAGTACCTGATCTCCAGCAAAGCCGATGTAGGAAGTGTTGACAGCTGCATTAGTCATTGGTGATTGAAAGGACTTTTCCTGAAACCAGGCCCAAACATTCCAAATAAGAAAAGGGAAGATCCCCGAGAAACCCGAGAAGTAGTCGGAGCCTTTGACCTTGGTCAACTGATATGGATATAGCTTGCTGGCCAGAAAATCCTTGGTGAATTCTTCTCCCACAACTTTGTACTTCATATTTCTGATCCTGGAATAAGCTTTCAGGTGTTCAAAGAATTCCTCTTTGATTTTTGGGTACATAAAATTCGCCCCGTATATGGGCGCGAAAAACATAGAAATAATTACAAACCCCACCAGCAAGGCAACTGCCCCTCCGATATTTGCAGTCCTTTCATCCCCAAATAATCCAAGGAAAAATCCAAAACCAATTAATAGAAGGGCTCCTCCAAGGCTTAAGAAAAAGACCCTATTCGAAAGAATGAAGACATAAATTCTATAGATTTTCCATCCCGACCAAATTCGGAGGATATCACTATGAACCTTTTTGATCTCTTCTGGTGACATGGTCAATAGGCGTATTCCTGCTTTTTAAACGCAAGGAAAAGGGTTTGAAAAATAATCTTAACATCAAGGAACAAAGACCATTGCTCTATATAAATTCGATCCATTTTTACCCTGATCTTCATCAAGGCCGTATCTTTTGTTTCGCCACGATAACCACTAACTTGCGCAAGCCCGGTGATCCCCGGCTTAACAAAATGCCTTACCATATATCTTTCAATGGATTTCGAATATTCCTCGGTCTGAAAAAGCATATGGGGTCTTGGACCTACAATGGACATATCGCCTTTTAGCACATTAAAAAATTGCGGCAACTCATCGATGCTAGTTTTTCGAATAAACTTTCCAACCCGCGTTATCCTTTTGTCATCCCTTGTAGCCTGAACAGAATCCGACTGTTTATTGACTACCATAGACCTAAACTTGAAAACCTTAAAGATGTCATTTTTAAAACCCGACCTTTTTTGGGCAAAAAATATAGGTCCAGGGGAATCCAGATAAATGACCAAACCCAGCATCGGAATTAACCAACTCAAAAAGAAAACAATAATGAACAAGGAAAAAGCAATATCAAACAAGCGTTTAGAAAAACGGTTGAATGGATCTGCGAGTGGGATTTTTTGGGTTATCAGGATGGGAATATTCCCATAAAAATCCAGGTCTAGCTTCCGGGTAGCAAAGCTTAAAAAGTTGGGCAACAAAATGACCTTTATCAAATTTTGCTCTCCGTAATCCAATACGTCTTCAATGACTTCACCCGTGTTATCCGGAACAGAGACATAAATTTCCTCAACCCCTTCTTCGAGGCATCTTACTTTCATCTGCTCAAGATTTCCATCAACATCCTCAGAAACATTGTTGTCAAAGAAGCCCAGGAAATTAAAGCCTTGTTCAGGGTGGTCCCTGAAATATTGTTGTAGCTGATCTCCAACCTCTCCCTTTCCTACAATTGCAACCTTGCTTTGATATAGTCCTTTTCGCCTGGAATACCTGAAGAAAAAGTGTATTCCCAGCCTTGCAATGATCATAAAAGCGAAAACCAGGAAGAAATCAACAAAGAAGAATTGGCGGGAATAATCTTCTCGTGCGATCAGTATAAAAAACAAGGAAAGAAAAAGAAAGAAAACCAGGCAAACCCTGCTTATTCTGGAAAGGATGTTTATTGTTTTCGGATGCTTATATGGCCTGTAATAGCCCATCCATGAGGAGATAGCAAACCAACCCAGGTTATAAAACAGAAGTAGTGGAAGGTACAACTCATTGTAAAAGGACTTGTTGATGATCTGATCGATCGATCCAAAACGAATGATAAAGCTGGCCAAAAAGGCAAGATTGATCACCAAAAGGTCAACGAAAAAGAAGAGGGTGCTAAGAAAACGGTTGTACTGGCTTCTCAAAGGTCTACTTTGGCCCAAATTTATGATATTTCCTTTGGGGCTAGGAAGCCTTAATCATTCTAAATTGCAGGCTTTATTCCGGGATGGACTTTAAAAATCAAAAAGCGATCGAAGTGGGCGGGATACCTGTAGATCTTTTTACTGAAAAAGATTATGAGAATCTCCTTGTTAGGGCTGTAAAAGAGGGAAGAAAGGAATGCTTTTTTAATTCAAATGCCCACCTGGTTGTATTAGCAAATGAGAAGCATTCTTGGTTGAAAAAAGTCTTTAAAGAGCAGGTAGAATATGTGATGTGTGATGGAGCAGGAATACAACTCGGTGCATGGATCAAAGGAAAAGCTGTACCAAATAAGATTGCATATAATGTTTGGTTTTGGAATTTTGCTAAGTTCTGTAAAGAGAAAGATTATAAGTTATTTTTCCTGGGAGCAAAATCCGAAGTCGTTGGAAAAGCGGCAGATGTATTCAGGGAGAGAATTCCAGGCATCCAAATAAAAGTCCATCATGGATATTTCGATAAGTCCAATGGGTCTTCGGAAAACGAAAGGGTAATAAAAGAAATCAATAATTATGGGCCCCAGGTTCTTTTGGTTGGCTTCGGAATGCCAAACCAGGAAAGATGGATACTGAATAACAGGGGAAGAATTTCGGCGAACGCATTTTTCCCTTGTGGAGGAGCATTTGACTTTTTTTCTGGAAATAAATCAGTCGCACCGAAATTGTTCAGAGATCTAAAACTGGAATGGTTTTATCGAATGCTTTTAGAACCAGGGAGATTGGGCAAAAGATACCTGCTGGAAAATCCCCGTTTTATTTTTCACGTTCTTCGGAACCCCTAGCGGTTCTAGGTATTCTCTTAATAATCCATACTGAAAGGATAAGGGTCATGAATAGAACCCCCCATCTGCGACTTAACATGGTCTCAGTCCCAATGACCATGGCGAACATTAATCCTAATCCAAAAAGGTCTATCCTTTTTTGCTTATAAGCTTCCCAGATCGGTATTAGCAATATGGCAATCAAAAAAATAAAACCCGAAACACCAACCTGAACAAAGCTGCTTAGGTATTGGTTATGGCTATTGTATTTCCATTTTACTCCTTCCTCAATTCCTTTTGCCTTGAAGCATTTTAACATTTCAGCATCCTCATCTCCAGTCCCAACCCCGATCAAAAAATTATCCTTTATAAGGCCTATTGAACATTTCCATTTTTCTATCCTCAAAGATCTCCCGGCAAATGTATCTGTCTGATAATTTGAATTCGGGTCTATGGCCTCTTGAAACCTAAGCTTGTTTACTTCCAACTGCGTCAAAGCAAGTCCGCCAACAAGAACTTCAAAGGAGAATAAAACAATAACCAAAAACCTTTGATGCTTCTTTGCTAAGAAGAAAATTGTTCGAAGGCCTGCCCATAAAGCAAAAGCGGCTATGCTTGTTCTTGAACTCAGCAGAAAAAGAAAAAGGACCAGGTAAAAAGAAATGATAATCAATATGGCCCTTTGAGCGTTTGAAAGGTCCTCGAATTTTTCAATCAAAAGAGATTGGCCAACGATCAGAACAAAAAGAAGAAAAAGGGAAAAATAGATCGGTTGAATTGATACCGGCTTTACCAACTTATTATATACAAGGAAGGCACTATTACCAGTATCAAGATATCGTCCAATCCCATTTCCCAGGCAGATGAGGGAAAGGATTAGGAGCAAAGCTGTAAATGCCAAAAGCAAAAAATTTCTTTCCCCTGAACTGATCTTCCTTGCTCCAAATAAAACAAAGGGAAACACCAACATTCCCAACTTCGTTTCCACCTGCGACCAGCCACTGGCTGATTCCTCTGTGTAAAGCATTCCTAATAGGTACAAAAGGAATAATGCAAAATTCAAAAGGACCCAAGGTTCTCTAATAGAAGTAATTAAAGCTCCTTCTTCTTTTCTCAAAAAGAAAAATGAAATAATAAGGCCGGCAATAAAGGGGTTGTTGTATTCCGGAGGGAAGGGAATGGTCAAAAGACATCCCAAAAGGAAAAAAAGGAATATTTTCCCTCGATTACCATAACCCATTAATACACTGATCATCCTCTAATCAAGTTTTTTGAATACTCCCAAAGCTTTTTGGTAGCAGAAACAATATCCAGCTCTTCTTCTTCAAAAAGAGATCTTGTCCGAGCTATTTTTCCAGTCTTAATTCGATCCAAAATTTCTCTCAGGAATTTTTCGTACCCTTTTTTTCCGTCACTTACAGGATAAATTCCATACTCCCTTAATTTCTCCAAGCTCCTATCCTTTAATAGATTTTGAATGATGCCAACATTCTCATTTACCAAAATAAAATTATCGGAAGCCATTGCTTCCAGAATAACAAGAGAATAGGTTTCGTATGTCCCAGGAAGAAAAAGGATATCTACGGAACGAAAAACTTCAGGCATGCTTTCAAAGGGAATATCTCCCCCAACCTTTGGATCGACCTCTGATCCAAATTTTCCCAGGACCTCTGCAAAGTTTTCAAATCCTTTTTCAATCCTCTCAGGGCCAAAGGGAAAAAAAACAATAGGAACATGCTGTTCATGTTTGTCCATGGGTTGAAATCCATTAGCATCTACCCCTAAAAAATTGATCTGATGATATCTTTTTTGATACCTTTTAAATACACGTTGGCCGTCACTTAGAACAACTACGCGATCAAATGCGCTTAAAGGCTTAGAATTCCAAAAACGGTTGTAACGGATCCAATGTTTAATTGGTATCTTAAAAAAATTTGAAAACAGGAAGCCATATCCTAAAACGGGTTCTGCCTCATGTAGCATTAGGATCTTAGTCCCGGAAAATTTTCTGATCCAAGGCAGAAGTGGCCAGGAACAAATTATGTGATGGACCATGATGATGTCCACCGATCTGCCATTCAATACAGCTTCAAGCCGCTTTCTATTGGAAAAATAAGCTGAAACCGAACCGGTATCGATTTCAAATTCTATCAACTCGCAATCAGGCTGTTGGGCCAAGATCCGCCCTTGCTCGGCCAAAACATTTGACCAGTTTATTGATTTGGGTTTTTTATAAACGTAGAGAAGTTTCAACTTAAAGGGCTCGGATCTGGTTTCGCCTTTGCTCGAATAAATATCAATCTTGAAAACAAGAGTGAAAACTTGGTCCCAAGGGCTGAATACGCTGCTCCCATTACTCCAAAATTTGGAACCAACAAGAAGTTCAAGAGGATACAAAGCAACAAGGTTCCTCCTCCTGTCCAAAGCAATAGGCCATCTCTTCTTTTTGCATAAAGAACCAGTCTTGGATAAGTGCCTATTGAAACGAATAGGGCCCCCAACAAAAGGATCCAAAGAACTTCTTTTTGATCCATAAGTTCCGTCTTTCCAACAAACTCAAGAAGGGGGTCAATGAAAAGAAAAACCCCAATTATCACTGCCCCAAAAATTCCGGCTATTAAGCCCAGGTATTCTTTGCTCGCTTTGACCTTCTTAGCTCTATCAACTTCGCGATAGGCCTGGAGGAAAATTGGCATGTACTGGATATAAACAGCTGCACTTACCAACATGATGGGAACATTTGAAATGCCTGAAAAAAAACTATAAATGCCTATTTCAGTCTTGGTATGATACAGCTCAAGGAAGTACCTATCCAGGTAGTCAATAAGCCTTAGAAAAATTACAAGAACATAAAAAGGAAAAGCGATCTTGAGTCCTTTCCTGATCCAATGCCAATCAACCTTAAATGCAACAGGTGCCCATAATCCAAGATAGATCAGGACAATAGCCCCGATAAAAGCAGAGCCCCCAACACCAACCAACCAAAACCAAAAAAGATCGTATAGCCCAAGGCTTTGGACCAAGTAATTCCAGGCAACAAAAAGATAAACCCAGATCCCTCCTCGAATGAAAAACAAAATGTTGAACCAAACACTATACTTTCTGGATGCTAATAAGATTCCTGTTTGAAAACTGAGCAGGTCGAAAAAAAGAATCCCAACAAAGAATGGCAAAAGGTCCCAGGGGAGGAATCCTAAGGAGAAAAACCCAAGGATCAAGCCTATCCCAGGAAGAAAGCTTACCAGAGAAAAGAGTAGCTGATTTGAAAAGAAGTAACCAACTTCCTCTTTGGCCAATTTCTCATACTCCCTGGAACTGAAAGAGTGAAATTCGAAACCAATAAAGAATACGAAAAGGGCAGCAGAGATCGCGAACATGTGGTACGTGCCCAGATCACTTAGACTGAGGTACTTACCCAGATAGATCACCAGCAAAAGCTTGGAAACTACAGAAAGGCCCCTGAGAAATAAGTTGGTTGAGGTTTTTAGGAAGGTAGATTTTGAGATCATTTTCCCTAAGGATCTACTTTTTCTGCCTTGTTTAGAATGTACATCATGTGGTTATAATCCGATTCGTTAAGCTCAAGTATTCCCTTAATAGTAATCGGCTTCTCTGAATAGGGGATCTCCTTGATGGTATTGACTTCCATCACGGATTCAGGTCCAGCTCCACCACAGAAGAAACACATATTGTAGGGAAACGCGGATATAACAAAAAAATTCTGCCCTTGAAGTTCCTCCAAAGGGATCATGTAGCCTCTCAGTTCTATTTCCTTTCCGTTGAGTGCTTTGATTTTTTCTGAGAAAATGGGGTATTCAACATCATATTCAAGCTCGGCATCAAAGCGGGTCCCATACTTAACATCCGCCAGAGTATTCCATAATCCCAAACCTTGAGCATGGCTTTCCTGCCACCCCAGGAGAATGAAAACTACTACTGCTAAGACCCTTGAAAGATTCATCACCTTGAAAATAAAACCTTTGAAATGTTTTGCCTGGACCCAACAAAAGCAGGAATAGCTGCCGATGCAAGTCCCAAAAACAATACCCAAAAGAATAAAAATAGTTCCACCTCGCTAAACGAATACCAAGCTCCCTCCCTCTGAAACCCAGGAAGGGCCAATTGGAAGATCAATTGAGACGTAAACCAACTTAAAATAAGGCCAATTAGGAACCCCTGAACTGAAAGCAAAAGCCCCTCTAGGATCATGGATACAAAAACTTTTTGCCTTGACCCTCCCAAGACCCTTACCAAAGCAATTTCATAATTCCTCTCCTTCATTGTATTCCAAAGTGAGAAGACTATACTCAAACTTGAGATTCCCATGATCACCCAGGCCAGGATTTTCAGAAAATCTCCCAGGGGCTTAAAAACAAGAAATAATCGGTTGACCTCAAACGATGGGCTCACGGCCATTATTTCTGGAAACCTTTTCAAGGTTCGAGGGAAAGAAACAACTCCGCCTGGATTTCGGAATCTAATCAGTGCCGCTGTAACTTCCGATTCTTCATCTTTTCCCAATCCGTGAACTCCCCAAACAGTGGATGTGGAAACAAAGATCAGTACATCATTTGCAGTGCCTGATTCCTCAAGTATCCCCACAACATGGATATGTTCATGATCATGGTCCATTCCTTCACTTTCAAAACCATGGGCTGAATGAAATTCATCACCGATCTTCAATCCCAGATCCCGCGCAACTGTAGACCCGACCACAGCTTCAAATTCTGAATCCCAGGATTTGCCCTCTTTTAAATTCAAGGAAAACCAGTTTAAAAAATTTTCCTCAGTTCCAATGATCCTAAACCCCTGATAGTTATCTCCCATTGATAACGGGAGGTGATCCTTTACCAAAGGATTTTTGATCACCTTTTCCAAGATGCTCAGTTTAATATTTCCGGTTGGAAAGTCGATATGAAAAAGGCTGGAAAGGACCAATTGCAATGGGCTGCCTTTTGCTCCAACAATCATATCAACTCCCGCAAGATTCTTTTTGACCTGCTCTTCCATCTGCATCTTGGCGGAGGATACCGAAAGAATCAGGGTTGTTCCCAAGGCAAACAAGGCCAGAGTCAAAATGCTCGCTAAAGGCTTTTTCCAGCTGTTTTTCCAAACAAAATACCAAAAGTTCATTGGAGTTCTATTTGGTTTGAAAAACGATTCTTTATCCTGGCATCATGGCTTACTATGATCAGGCTTGTTCCAAATTCATCAGCCTCTTTTTCTAAAAGATCGATGAGTTCAAAGCAATTCTTATCGTCCAGGCTTGAACTGGGCTCATCAGCTATAAGGATCTCTGGATTATTCATAAGGGCCCTTGCAATTGAGATCCTTTGTTGCTCACCTAAACTGAATTCCTCGATGGCCTTTTTTGGAGAATCCTGAATTCCAAGGCTCCTCAAAAGGTATGCTCCCCTTTCCTGGTCCTGGTTCTTGTTTCCAAAATAGTTTGCTGATAAAAGGTTTTCCATCACAGAGAACCCGCTGAAGAAAGCTGGCGATTGAAATACGATCCCGATATGTTGGCCACGAAAGAGATCTACCTTTTTCGAGCTAAGGGAGTAAAGGTCCGTTTCACCGATTTGGACAGATCCTGTAACAGGCTTCAGAAGACCAGAAATTATGTTTAAAAGAGTCGTCTTTCCGCTTCCACTTAATCCATGGATCAGCCAATGAGACCCCTGCTGGATGTTAAGATCCGGATAATCGATCTTTCTTCCATTAGGGTATTGAAACCCAAGCTGATTTGTGACCAGGTTTAAGGTCACGCCGATCTTTTACGATTCATATGCCTCCAAAGGCGCACAGGTGCAAATCAAATTCCGATCCCCATATGCATTGTCAATCCTACCCACTGATGGCCAAACCTTATGAACCTTTAAGAAATCTAAAGGAAGTCCGGCTTTTGCTCTGGAATAGGAATGATCCCAATTGTCCGAAACAAAGGTTTCCAGTGGGTGAGGAGCATTAACAAGAACGTTATCCTCCTTGCTGAACTTTCCATCTATGATCTCCTGGATCTCGTTTCTTATAGATAGGAAGGTATCACAAAAACGATCGAGTTCCTCTTTGTTCTCGCTCTCTGTTGGTTCAATCATCAAGGTGCCCGGAACCGGGAAACTCATAGTTGGAGCATGGTACCCATAATCCATTAATCTTTTTGCCACATCCTCTGCTTCTACTCCATGTGCCTTAAACTCCCTAAGGTCGATGATCAATTCATGAGCACTCATTCCCATCTCTCCGGCATATAGGACCTTGAATTCTTTTTCCAACCTCGCTTTAATGTAGTTGGCATTTAAAATAGCCACAGCGGTTGCATTCTTTAACCCATCAGGACCCATCATTCTTATGTAAGCATAAGAGATCGGCAAAATGCTTGAGGATCCGAATGGCGCAGCTGAAATAGCTGAAATTCCTTTTTCTCCTCCAGTCTCAACCAAAACATGCTTCGGAAGGTAGGGTGTTAAATGCTCCGCAACCCCAATTGGTCCCATGCCTGGACCACCCCCCCCATGAGGGATACAAAAGGTCTTGTGCAGGTTTAAGTGACATACATCCGCTCCGATGTTAGCAGGGCTGGTGTATCCCACCTGGGCATTCATATTCGCTCCGTCCATGTATACCTGTCCTCCATATTTATGGATGGTCTCACAGATCCTCATGATCTCTTTTTCGAACACACCATGGGTAGATGGATAGGTTACCATCAGGCCCGCCAGATTATCACCAGCTTCTGCAGCTTTGGTTTCCAGGTCAGCTACGTCAATGTTTCCTTTTTCGTCGCATTGAACAATCTTAACATCCATTCCAGCCATAACGGCACTAGCAGGATTAGTTCCATGGGCTGAAGATGGGATCAAGATGATCTTCCTGTTATCTTCTCCATTTCCCTTATGGTATGCTGCAATTACAGCCAAGCCGGCATATTCCCCTTGAGCCCCAGAATTTGGCTGCAAGGAAACCGAATGGAAACCTGTTATTTCCGATAGCCATATTACTAGGTCATCAAACATTTGCTGGTAGCCTTTGCTTTGATCCGGTGGACAGAAGGGATGAAGAGCTCCAACTTCAGGCCAGGAAACTGGCATCATTTCAGCAGTAGCATTCAATTTCATTGTACAGGAACCCAATGAGATCATCGAATGAGTGAGACTGATGTCTTTGTTCTCCAGTCTCTTGAGGTACCTGAGCATTTCGTGTTCAGACCTGTATTTATGAAAGACCTCTTCTTTTAGGAATTCTGGATTTCTTTTCAACTCGCTTGGAATTGACTCAGAACCTTCTCCCTGAGTTCCGTTTGATGAAAGTTTTCCCTCAAGGTCAAAGACTTCCAATAGTTCCTGAACATCTTTTTCCCGTGTTGTTTCATCAAGGGAGATGGCAATGGATCCTGAATAATAATAGTTCAGATTGATCTCTTTTTCCTCAGCTCTCTTCCTTATCTCAGAGATTTTTTGATCATCTGATTCTATGAAAATGGTATCGAAGTAGTTTTTATTCTTGGACTCGAATCCAAGCTTTCGTAACCCTGCGTCAAGGGTCTTGGTCAAAAGATTTACTCTTTCAGCAATTGCTGTTAGTCCTTCAGGGCCATGATAAACTGCATAGGCTCCGGCCATTACTGCAAGGAGTACCTGGGCAGTGCAAATATTTGATGTGGCCTTCTCTCTTCTAATGTGTTGCTCTCTTGTTTGTAGGGCCATTCTAAATGCAGGCTTTCCAAAACGGTCCTGCGAAACGCCGATAATTCTTCCCGGGATAGACCTTTTGTAATCTTCCCTTGTTGCAAAGAATGCTGCATGGGGTCCTCCAAAACCCAGAGGAACTCCAAATCTTTGGGCAGAACCTATCGCTAGATCAGCCCCCATTTCCCCTGGCGATTTCAATAAGGTTAAGGCAAGCAGGTCGGTAGCCATGGCCACATTAACCTGGCATTCCTTTGCAGTTTCAATGAATGCAGTATGATCGCTAATTCCTCCCTCTGAATCAGGATATTGAATGAGAACACCAAACAGATCTTCCCCGGTTAGATCCAATTGCGAAAGGTCCCCCACCTCAAGGTTGATCCCGATAAATGAAGCTCTTGTTTTTAAAACATCAAGAGTTTGTGGGAAACATTTATCTGAAGCAAAGAATGTATTTGCATTCTTCTTTGCTCCTCGCTTCATATGGAAGAACATACTCATACCTTCCGCAGCTGCAGTTCCTTCATCAAGCAAGGAAGCATTAGCCAGGTCAAAACCAGTAAGTTCTGAAACAACCGTTTGGTAATTCAAAAGCATTTCAAGTCTGCCTTGAGAGATCTCAGCCTGATAGGGTGTATAAGCCGTATACCATCCCGGGTTTTCAAGGATATTCCTCAAGATCACATTTGGAACATGGGTATTGTAATATCCCATTCCGATATGTGAGCGGAAGATCTTGTTTTGAGACATCATTTCCTTGAAAGATTCAAGAAAAGCGGGCTCATCCAAAGCTGCAGGAAGCTCCAGTTCTTTTTTTAGCCTGATATTATCAGGTATGGTTTTATAGATAAGCTCTTCCTTATCCTTAACTCCAACAAGTTTTAGCATTTCTGCTTCTTCCGAAACAGAGGGTCCAATGTGACGAGGTTCGAATGCTGAAGGATTAATATTTTTTGCCATATTTTTTTAAGTATGGGGCCGCAAAAATAACCCAAATGTGGCGATCTTGGTTTAATTGAAAATGCATAAAACAGGATTATGATAGAGATCAGAGATGCAGGACCAAAGGATATTGATTTTATTCTGGATTGCCAGGTAAAAATGGCTTCAGAAACAGAGGAAATGGACCTTGACAGTGATACCCTCAGAAATGGAATTGAGGAGTTGCTTCAAAAGCCTGAATTGGGAACATACCTTGTGGCAGAATCTGAGGGAAAGCCTGTGGCCTGTACCCTTACCTTAAGAGAATGGAGTGACTGGAGGAATGGATGGGTGATCTGGATCCATTCTGTTTATGTCATTCCTGAGTTCAGGAAAATGGGGGTTTTTGCAGAGATCTATGAAGGTGAAAAAAACAAAGTTCTTAATGACCCCAGCGTTAAAGGCCTAAGGCTGTATGTTGAAAAGGAAAATATTAACGCTCAAAAGGTATATAGAAGGTTGGGAATGAGCGATGAAAGATATCAACTCTTTGAGTGGATGCCTGAAGACTGAGTGGAATCCTTAACCCATTCTCCATATGAGGGGTTTACCTCTACCTCATACTTAACAATACATGGCACATCATAGGGATGATTTTCTTCAATATAAGACTTAATTGACTCCCAATTCTCCGACCGCGATTTATAAACCACTATAGTCTCATTCTCTTTTTGAATTTCCCCATCCCAGGGGTACAGGCTTTCTGCTGAAAACCTGTTTCCACAGGCAACCAGCTTTTTTTCTAGTAAAGAAAGAGTTAAAGAATCTGCTGAATCGTTATCAGGATAGGTAACGTAAATAGAGATCAGCTTCATTATTTCGACCTCAAGCCCAACATCTTCAGGGCAGTGATCCCGGCTTCGTATCCCTTATTTCCATGCTTGCCACCAGCTCTTTCCAGAGCTTGTTCCTGGTCAAGGGTTGTCAAAACTCCAAATATTACGGGTTTGTCATATTTAAGATTTACGTCTTTAATGCCTTGTGCCACCGCCTGGCAGATAAAATCAAAATGAGGGGTTTCTCCCTGAATCACACAGCCAAGTGCTATAACGGCATCAGTTCCACTCTCTTCAGCAGCCCATTGCGAACCCAGGATCAACTCATAGCTTCCAGGAACGTATTTTACTGGGCAATTCTCTTCCGTCAAACCATACTCAATAAGGGCTTCAATTGCGCCTTCCTTAAGTTTTTCAGTTACCTCATCGTTCCATTCAGAAACGACTATGGCGACCCGTTTGGATGAAAAATCACCCAGATTCCTTTCTGAATGAAGATCTAGATTTTTATTTGCGCTTGACATAAAAAAGCCTCGGAAAATTTCTTTGCCGAGGCCTAGATTCTTTCCGATCCGAAATTAAGTATTTGTCATTTCGATCTCAGCCCTTGCCTTATATTTTTTGGCATCATTGACCTCTGTAGCATTTGGATATTCCTTGATCAGACGATCATATGCTTCGGCGGCAGATTCCCACTGACTAGCTGTTTCGTAAGCCAACGCAAGCTTCATTAGGTACATAGGGGTGAATGATTTGTTTGGCTTATAGTCGCTTGCCTTTTTGTAATAGGAGATGGCTTCAGATATCTGATCCAATTCCATATTAGCATCCCCGATCAAGCAATATGCTCTTGCCTGTACGAAAACGTCATTACCACTGAATCCATCCAGATAACTAATGGCATCATCGAAATTGCCTAGCTTGAGATGACAAACGCCAGCATAATATTTTGCAAGATTACCAGCCTTGGTATAGCTGTACTCATCTGCGATATCCTCAAATCCCATGTTCAATCCTGCTGGATCCCCATAAAGGGCCAATTCCAAACTGTCTTTTTCAAACTGAAAAACAGCTGGGAAAAGCTCAACCTGAGCTTCTTCATTTTGCCCGGTATAGTAAGAATATCCAAAGAATCCCAAAAGGATAATTGCGGCGATTCCTCCCCCCACATACTGAACAAGTTTCTTGTTGGTCTCAATGAAATTCTGAACCAGTCCTTCTGTCCCAACAGATCCTTTCTCCTCAGCAACCGGCTGCTCAATTTCCTGTAAGTCCTTTTCCTCTTTTGCCATCACAAAATTTTTGAAGGCGCAAAATTAAACAATAATGGCTTACTCCTCGACGATGAAGGGGTAGTTTTCTTCTTTATAGATATCAACATAAGCCTGATCAGCTTCCGGCCATGGAGATTCCTCTGCGAAATCCACCGCTTCCTGTACTTCGGCTTTTATCTTTTCATCTATTGCGTCAAGGGCTTTTTCTGTGGCGTATTTCTTTTTAAGTATGGTCTCCCTGACCTGGTGAATGGAGTCCAGTTTTTTGTATTCCTCAACTTCGTCCTTGGTTCTATACTTACCGGGATCAGACATGGAGTGCCCTTTGTAGCGGTAGGTCCTGTATTCCAAAAAAGTCGGTCCTTTACCTGCCCTGGCATCCTCTGCTGCCCTTAAGGTTTCCTCATGTACCTCTTCAACTTTCATGGCATCGATAGCCCTTGATGGCATATCATAAGCCTCGCCAAGCTGGTACAGATGAGTGACATTACTTGTCCTTTCCACGGATGTTCCCATAGCGTAACCATTATTTTCAACAACAAAGATCACAGGAAGCTTCCAGGTCATAGCCAAATTGAAAGCCTCATGGAAGGCCCCTTGTCTAACCGCACCATCACCCATAAGGCAAATGCATACGTTCTTGGTCTTTTTATACATTTCAGCAAAAGCTATCCCTGCCCCTAGTGGAATTTGTCCCCCTACAATTCCATGGCCTCCAAAAAAGTTGACCTCCTTATCAAACATATGCATTGATCCGCCTTTACCTTTGGATAAGCCCGTCGCCTTTCCATAAAGTTCAGCCATAACCGCTTTGGGAGAGGACCCCAATGCAAGAGGGTGACCATGGTCCCTGTAGGCTGTGATCCATTTATCGTCCTTTGTCAAGGCAGTTACAGCGCCAACAGCACTGGCTTCCTGTCCAATATAAAGGTGACAGAAACCTCTTATCTTTTGCTGCCCATAAAGCTGAGCACATTTCTGCTCAAAGATTCTGATGAGCTGCATTTTCTCATACCAGAATAAATACCTTGATTTTGGATGTCCTGATTCTTTTTTAGGCTTTTTTGCAGTCGTTCTTTTTGCTGTCGCCATACTATTTTATTTCACAGTGGAAAGGCCGCGAATTTACAAAATGAAGCCCAAACAGCTTTGTATTTAGAAGAAGTCAAGCTCAGCGAATTCAGGAATTATTCTTCCCTTCATTTCTCACCCGGAAAAGGGATGAATGTTATTGCCGGAGAAAATGGGTCTGGAAAAACGAATTTATTGGATGCCATCCATTACCTGGCTTTAGGAAAAAGCGGTTTTGGGCTTCTTGATCAGCATTGTTTTAAAGAAGGATCCGACTTTTTCAGGCTTGAAGGAGATTTCAACAAAAAGGCGCAAAGTCTGAAAGTAGTTGTCAAATCAAAAAAGGGCTCTGGCAGAGAATTGGAAAAGGATGGGCTGAAAATCGAACGACTCGCTGACCACGTGGGAACTGTGCCCGTGATCCTTTCAGGTCCTATGGATGTCCAATTGGTCCACGGTTCATCTGAAATGAGGAGGTCCCTTATGGATTCAAGCATTTCTCAATATGATATGGATTATCTCACGGATCTGATTTCATATCAGCGCATATTGAAACAAAAAACAGCAGAGCTGAAGCGCTTGAGGTCAATGGGGTCACACGATCTAGATATGATCCAAACCTACCATGAACAAATGATCCCTTTGAACGAAAAGATATATGAGAAAAGGAAAATGTTCATCAAAGAGGCGGAGCCGATCTGCCAGAGATATTATAAAGAGGTGTCAGGGGGAAGGGAAAGTGTCAGTATAGAATTCAAGAGCCAACTTAACGAAAGGTCCCCAAAAGAATATGGTACTGAAGGATTGAACTCAGACCTACAAAGTCAAAGAAATCTTTTCGGGATCCACCGGGATGATCTGGAGATACTTTTGGATGGGGCCAATGCAAAAAAATACGGATCCCAGGGACAACAAAAATCTGTGATCGCGGCATTAAGGTTGATGCAATGGGAAGTTTTAAAAAATGCTTGCAAAGAGGTCCCCTTACTCCTTCTTGATGATATTTTTGATCGCCTCGATAAAGAAAGATCAAAAAACCTGGTGGAACTTCTTTTGAAAAACGATGAGCTACAATCCTTTGTAAGCGACGCTATAGGGAAAAATAGAGTTGATGTTTTTCCAAAGGATGAAAAAAGACTTTGTTTTTTTACGATTGAAAGAGGAAAACTAAAGGAGAATGGATCCAAATAAGAAAAATCAGATCCGAACCATCGGAGAATGCATCGACCAGATGATGGATAAAAGTGTCCTTGGAAAAAGGTTACAGCGTCCTGCAATGAAGGAAGCCTGGAAGGAACTAACAGGTGATTCCATTAGCAAAAGAACTCAGGATCTTTGGATCAGTGACGGTAAATTGATAGTTAGAACTAGCTCAGGGTCGATAAAGCATTTCCTTTTGAGTAACAGGTCAAAGATCCTTACCCAGATAAAGGATAAATTACCCGGTGTGGAGATAGAAGATCTGGTTATCCTTTGATCTTTTTGGCCTGAACCCAAAGTTCTTCAAGCCCTTCAAGGTCATAATCTTTCATTTTTCTTCCTCCCTTATCTGCCAATTCTTCCATGTGATTGAATCGCTGGATAAACTTTCTGTTCGCTTTTTCGAGGGCGTCTTCCGGGTTAATCTTCAGAAAACGAGAAAGGTTTACGATTGTGAATACTAGGTCTCCGAATTCTTCCTCAGCAGCTGAATCATGCTCCTCCTTTTCAATTTCCTCCTTTAATTCGGCTATTTCTTCATCGAGCTTTTCCCATACAGGCCCGGTGTGCCCCCAATCAAAACCCACGCCGGCAGCTTTTTCCTGTATCCTAAGAGCTTTGATCAAAGCAGGAAGCGAACGGGGAACACCCGACATCACCCCGGATTTTCTTTCCTCCTTTTTTATCTCCTCCCAATTCCTTTTCACCTCCTCTTCATTTTCAACTTCGACATCCCCAAACACATGAGGATGCCGTCTGATCAATTTTTCGTTGATGGAATCTGCCACCTCGGTTATCCCAAATTTTCCTTCTTCTTCTCCTAGCCTGGAATAGAATACAATGTGGAGCAATAGGTCTCCCAATTCTTTTTTTACCTCATTCAGGTCTTCATCTATGATGGAATCTGAAAGTTCATGAACCTCTTCCAGCGTAAGAGTGCGAAGAGATTTGAAATCCTGTTTACGATCCCAGGGACATTTTTCCCTTAACTCATCCATGATGTCAAGAAGCTCACCAAAGGCCTTTAATTTTTCTTCCTTGCTTTTTCTTTTATGTTTTATTTCCATGGAACCAGGATAGGGTAATGGGGGTTAAGGAACAAAGACTAATTTTGTACAAAATATCCAAATGGCAACCGTATTACTAGCAATTCTTTTGATCGGATTATTTTTTGTTGGAATGTCCGTAAGGCTTCTTCTTTTGAAAAAGGGAGAATTCAAGGGAACCTGTGCATCTCAAAACCCCTATTTGAATAAAGAGGGTAGCACTTGCGGCTATTGCGGAAAGCCGGCTGGAAGTTGTGAAAACCAAGACCGGGAAAACGAGGTTGAAAAAGTGCTCGCGAAATTTTGAGCAAAGCCTAATCCCCGATCGAAAAATTAGTAGAATTTGACTCTTATAACTTCCGTTTCCGGAATGAGAGGCACCATAGGCGGCAAGCCTGGATCAAGCCTTTCTCCCCTTGACATTGTGAAACTTGGAACTGCCTATGGAACCTTCATAAAATCCAAAGGTGATAAAAGAACTATTTTGATTGGCAGGGATGCTCGACTTTCAGGAGACATGGTTTCCAGCCTCATCGGATCTACCCTGATCTCACTGGGGCTTGATGTAGTGGACCTTGGCCTTACTACTACTCCCACGGTAGAAATGGCGGTCCCAAAAGAAAATGCCGCAGGAGGAATAATCATAACTGCATCACATAATCCAGGCAATTGGAACGCCCTGAAATTTTTAAACGAAAAAGGCGAATTCATTTCCAAAGAGGATGGACAGGGAATCCTTGAAATGGCAGAAAAGGAGGATTTCACATACGAAGAGGTTCAAAACCTCGGGTCATTTGAATTCAAGGATGGTTTTCTGGATTATCATATAGAAGCAATAAAAGCCCTGCCGATGGTTGACCCAGAAGCCATTAAGACAAGAGAATTCAAAGTGGCCGTCGATGGTATCAACTCTTCTGGGGGAATCGCTATTCCAAAATTATTGATGGAATTGGGTGTCACGGTTATCCACCAGGTTCATTGTGACCCTACTGGTCATTTTGCTCATAACCCGGAGCCTTTAACCCAGAATCTTAAAGATCTCAGCAATGCCGTAACGGAAAACTCATGCGACCTGGGCATTTCTGTGGATCCCGATGTAGATAGACTTGCTTTAATGGATGAAAAGGGAGAAGCTTTTGGTGAAGAATACACTCTTGTCTTGGCAGCAGATCATATGCTTCAGAATAAAAAGGGAGCGGTTGTATCAAATTTAAGCTCTTCAAGAGCTCTTCGAGATCTGGCTGAAAAGCATGGAGTGGATTATGGAGCTTCGGCGGTAGGAGAGGTACACGTGGTCAAGAAAATGAAAGACATGGGTGCAGTGATTGGTGGTGAAGGAAATGGCGGTGTGATCCTTCCGGAACTTCATTATGGTAGGGATGCCCTTGTAGGGGTGGCCTTGATCCTTTCTTACCTAGCAAATACAGGAAAGACGTTGAGTGAAGCAAAACTCGAGTACTCCGCATATGAAATGGTCAAGGACCGGGTTGAATTAGGAGAGAATACCGATGTTGAATCGCTCTTAGACAAAGTAAAAGTGGCCTTTCCTTCAGCCCAAATTGATGAAACAGATGGGATAAAATTTGATTTTGAAGATAGTTGGGTCCATCTTCGAAGGTCCAATACCGAGCCTATCGTTCGGATCTATGCTGAGGCCGGCGATGAAAACAAGGCAAAAGAGCTTGCGAGCAAGTTCAAATCGGCATTTGAGAACTGAAATTTGGTAAGATGGAAAGAATCTATTTTGACAACGCAGCCACCACCCAGGTTGATCCACAGGTGAAAGAAGCAATGCTTCCTTTTTACCTTGAATTGTTTGGAAATCCCTCCTCCACGCATGGTCATGGAAGAAAGGTAAAATCAGAATTAGAGAAAGCCCGAAAGAAAGTAGCGGAATTATTGAATGCCAGTCCTTCAGAGATCTTTTTTACTTCAGGAGGAACAGAGGCAGATAACACTGCGATTTGCTGTTCCATCAGTACTTATGGAATCAAGCATGCAATTACCAGCCCTGCTGAACATCACGCGGTACTCCATACCCTTGAAAACGAAGAGAGATTAGGAAACATAAAACTGAGCCTGGTAAATGTAGATCAAGAGGGCTATCCTGACCTGGACCATTTGGAGTTCCTATTAAAAAATAATCCAAACTCACTGGTCTCATTGATGCATGCAAATAATGAGATAGGATCCAAGATAGATCTATTTAAAGTGGGATTGATCTGCAAGGACCATAAAGCCATATTCCATTCGGACACCGTGCAGACCATGTGTCATTATCCTCATGATGTTAAGGCACTGGATGTTGATTTCATTGTCGGTTCAGCGCATAAATTTCACGGACCGAAAGGGGTCGGTTTCCTATATGTGAATCAGAATTCTAAGATCCATCCATTTATTCATGGAGGGGCGCAAGAAAGGAACATGAGGGGAGGAACCGAGAATGTTGCCGGCATCGTAGGTCTTTCAAAAGCAATGGAGATGGCATATGAATCCATGGGCGAACATCAAAAGCATATCCAGGCTTTAAAAACCAGAATGATCGAAAAGCTAGAGCTAGGAATTCCAGGATTGAAGTTCAATGGCAATCCAAAAAATTCCAGAGAAAGCCTATATACGGTTTTAAATGTGGCCCTTCCTGAATCAGAGGACAATGATATGCTCCTATTCAACCTAGACCTTCAGGGAATTTCCTGTTCTGCTGGAAGTGCCTGCACGAGTGGTTCTAACAAGGGGTCACATGTATTGGATGCAATCAAGGCTGACCCGAATAAGGCTGCGCTTAGGTTCTCTTTTTGCAAATTCAATTCCGAAGAAGAGGTCGACAGGGCGGTTGAAATCCTTGTCAACATTTCGAGACCAGAACTTTCTCTAGCCTAAGCCAAACTTACCCTGAAGCCAAATTCAGAAGATCTGGGAAAGACCTAAGGTCTTCAATTGTATCCAGATCCATCCTTTCTCGACAAAGCCCAGCTTTTAAACCGAATTCTTGGGCTTTTCTGAGGCTGGAATCCAAAACTCCATCCTCTCCCCAAAGAATACCCGAAAACAAATCCATCCTGTTTTCTTTCAGGCCGACCAAATAATAACCCCCATCAATGGCTGGGCCAAAAACAAGATCATTTTGGTCCAAAAGCTTAAAAGCATCTGAAATGTCACTTGATTCAAATTCCGGAATATCCGATCCAACCAGAACTAAGCGATCAAAGCCATTTTCTTTTTCTCGCTCCAGGGCATCATACATTGCCTCGCCCAGACCGGCATTTTTTTGTTTAGATATTGAAATGGGACCGGTAAGGCCCTTGAAATAACCACCGTCCCCTCCTGAATAATAGATCTTAAATGGGCGTCCAAATTTTTCTACTTCACCAATGGTTCTTAGGAGGGTTTTCTTATAAATTCTTAATGCTGCATCCTCTCCTATTTCTTTTCCCAATCGCCTCTTTACTTGACCCTTAATGGGTGTGCGGCAAAAAATAATGACCAAGTCCTTAATCATAAGCTTTGGTTCCCGCCTTTAACCATAGGCCCCAAGCCTCATCATAAGGGTGAACCTTTTCTGTTTTCCTGTGATTCGAGGTTTCTACTTCATTCCCCTCATTAACCCAACTAAAAATTCCTCCCTTTAGATTAAATACATTTTCATAGCCCTGTTTCATCAGCCTTTCTCCAATTTTCTCGCTTCTGTAACCCACGGAACAGTACACCAGGATGGTGTCGCTTCTTGCTATGCTTTTATTCCTTTTTGGAGCGTAGTTATTGTAGCCAACCCAAGTCGCATCTTCAAGATGACTTACCTCAAATTCCTCTTTTTCACGGCAATCAAGGACCTTCCAGTTTTTTGTTTTCAATTCTCGTACTGAAGCTTCATCAATCCAGGTAACCGATCCCTCACAAAGAGATTCAACAAGCGAATCAAAGGCCTTATCGGCCAAAGTTACCTCCTGGCCATAGGCCTCAAGAGAGCTTATACTGATCACCGCACAAAAAAGAAAAATCGAATATGCTTTCATATCAGGCCAAAAAACGTCTTCAGATCTAAAAAAATTCATGTTGGATCCAAAAAATTAACCTGGTCGGTGCAATTTTTCAGTATTTTTTCATTCTTTCCGATTGAAATTCTAAATTTAGTTCGGATAAGAGCAGGTAAAAACCGAGCCTGCAAACAAATAGTACTATGGAAAACAAACCGAATTACCTCCTATCTGGAATTAGGGCCATATTTCCTGTATTCCTACTAAGCCTTTTTACCATAACAAATGCATTAGCTGAGGGTTCTACAGCCAACTATCATCAATATTCAGGGGTCTCAGGCCTTGATTGGTGGCTGGATCATGGGTATTGGCTTTCAATTGTTTTGTTAGGGGCTGGCATCGTGTTGTTCTTTGGAACTGTGTTTACCAAGTTGTTCATGGGCGACCCTAAGGCAAAGTATGACTACATTAACGGTCAACAAAAGAAGCTTTATTTATACGCGGCTTTCACCGTGAACATCGCCTTCTTGTTCTTTATGTCAACCATAGTATTAGGCGGTAAGTTCATTTGGATTTATTATATAGCTCAGGTCCTTGTAACCTTGGTTTTTGTAGGAATGCTTCATTTTGCTTTGAAGTTCACTTTCCAATTTTATTACCCAACACTGGTGGAGAAAGATCTCAAGAAACTTAGATACAAACCAAGGATAGCCAGTAATGGTGAAGCAATGGAGCTTCTTTCGGAAGAGGAAGAAGATGAGTACCTCGATGAAGGTATGCAGGCTGAAGAGGAAGCTTTATCAGTGGATTACGATGTATGGATTCATAAGGCCAGTGGCGAAACCAAGATTGAGAGATATGATGGTTACGCCCACGCATTGAAATGTCCAAATTGTAAATACCAAACTTATAAATTGATCAAGGAAGAATTGATCAGCAAGCCTACCCACCGAAGAACCGGAAAGGTTTATAAGTATTATTCTTGTACTTATTGCGGTCACAAAGGAAAGAGGGCCCATGAATTGCATCCTACGCACCAGACCAAATCGGGTCATCATCACGAACATAGCACCCAAAAGGAAGGCGGAGAGTAGTTCAGTATTTTGATCCAAAAAGAAAACCCGTTTGCACGACGGGTTTTTTTATTGTCAGTACTTTATGCAGACGTTTTTTTCCTCGGTAAAGAAGTGTAGTGCTTCGAACCCACCTTCTCTACCTATTCCCGATTTTTTGACCCCCCCAAAGGGTGTTCTAAGATCCCTAAGCAACCAGCAATTCACCCAAACTATCCCAGCCTGGATGTTTTCAGCAATCCTGTGTGCCCTTGAAAGGTTCTGGGTCCAAACCATTGAGGCTAATCCATATCCTGTTGAGTTAGCAAGGGTAAGAGCCTCTTCTTCAGTATCAAATGGGATCAGCGTAACGACAGGTCCAAATATCTCTTCCTGGTTGGTCCTGCAATAGGCATCCAAGCCTTCAATAACTGTCGGCTCAATGAAATAGCCATCCTTGCACCTTCCTTCAAGCTTTACCTGCTTTCCCCCGGCAATTACTTTTCCCCCTTCTTCCTTCGCCAATTCGATATAGGAAAGTACCTTCTCCATGTGGGGTTTTGAAACCAACGCACCTATTCGGGTAGAATCGTCCTGTGGGTCTCCAACCTTAAGACCTTTGATCCTTTCCAGAAATTGTTCCTTGAATTTTTCATATATAGAGCTCTGGACAAATATTCTTGATCCGCAAAGGCAGATCTGTCCCTGATTTGAAAAGCTTGAATGGACCGAGGTCTTTACGGCCTGTTCCAGATCGCAATCCTCAAATATTAGATTGGGATTCTTTCCTCCGAGCTCCAAAGACATCTTTTTAAACATGGGGCCTGCTGTTCTGGCTATTGATTCGCCAGTCTTGGTTCCGCCGGTAAAGGAGATTACCGGAATCTCAGGATGCGATATGATAGATTCACCCACTTTTGGTCCCAACCCATGAACGATATTTAAAACTCCCGCTGGGAGTCCGGCCTCAATGCAGATTTCGGAAAGATAATAGGCACTCAGTGGGGTAACCTCTGATGGCTTCGCAACCACAGTATTTCCGGCGGCTAAAGCCGGTGCTATCTTCCATGAAAACAAATACAGCGGCAGGTTCCATGGAGAAATACAACCCGCTACACCAATAGGCCTCCTCAAAGTATAATTCAATGCTGGCTGATGCTCCATAAAATGAGACTGGGTTGAATCATGAAGAAGAGCAGTCCCATAAAAATGAAAATTCGCGGAGGCCCTTGGAATATCAACCGCCCTCGCCAGTTTCAAGGGTTTACCATTGTCGCGACTCTCAGCTTCCACTAGCTTATCAAGGTGCTTATTGATCAATTCTGATATCTTAAGGAGGACATCAGATCTTTCCCTGAGAGAGGTCTTTGACCAGGAATCAAAAGCCGTCTCAGCTGCAGCAACCGCCTGATCTACATCATTTTTGTTGGAATCGGGAATCTGGCCACAAACCTGCCCTGTCGCAGGTTCAATATTATCCATGAAATCCCCATCTACTGGATCCACCAGTTTACCTCCGATATAATTTTGGATCTTGATCATGAGGCAAAATTAGCTTGAAATAACCGGATTAATCGAAATCGGTTGTCAGTTTAAACCTGACGATCCTCCCTCGCTCTGAATCGGCAACATATAGAATATTATCCACGTAGGCCACGCTCTCAGGTCTTCCAAAAAGACCAGGACCCCCAAAGGAAACATTGATGTTTTTGTCGCTACTGGCTCCGGGAGGTGGTTCAATACCTTCGAGCCCTGTGAAACTGAAAAGATAAACCGAATCCGATTGAACATCACTTACCCATACATAATTGGTTCCATCCCCTGCAATTGTTAAGCCTCGGGGGGCGCTAAAGCGGAAAGGCTCATATAAAAAGCCATCGGCTTGAGTGGTATCTCCAACCGGGAAGTTTACAATGGAATAAGCCACCTCATCACCTGTAGAAACAAATCTTACGGCCTGTACCTTCAAAGCGGTTTCGTCATCCAAAGAGGAAAAGAAAAAGCTATAAGATTGTGGAAGTTCCGGGATTTGAGGAGGTTGAACATTGGTGATCAACGCAAAAGGAACCTTGAAGTAATCCCTTTGGATTCCAAACTCTACAGTAGAAATATTGATGCCCGAACGGAAGGTAAAATCCGAATTAAAGATCAATACTGCATCATCAGGAATGATTTGTTGGGCAAGATCATTTACCGGGCCGGTCCGGGTAACGTAAAACTCGCCATTGGCCATGAACGCTACATCATTCAAGCGAACCTGCTCCAAGAGATCCTTTCCTTTGCTTAATCCAACTGTCTTCTCAAAATCCAGAGGATAGATGAGTGTATCAATGAATTGAATTGAATCAGGAAGGTCTAATCCATAGGTGCCGCTGGTGGCAGGAGTCTGGTTAAGGATATAAATTGCATCCAGGGTATATTCAATTCCTCCAACCTCGATATCTACTACCCCAAGTACTGCCAGCTCAAGAGCTCTATTTTGCGCCAATTTCTTTGCTCCCGGAATCATTCTTCTCCCCACCTCAACCATTGCATAATCATAAGCTATGATCTCGCTGGTTCCGCTATCAACCACATAGATCAATTGATCAAGCCCGGCAACTACATCGGTAGGACGAACAAGACCTGGAATTCCAGGTTCAATGGGCACGTAGGAAACCGGGCGCAATTGAAACTCTGGGGTTCCAAGGAAGGAAGGATCGGTTTTGGTTCCAAAAAATCCTTCACAGGATATCAGCAAGAATAAAAGCAGATATAATGGTGATCTATTCATCATCGCGATTTGCTTTATTCAATGTAAAAGAGATGCCTGCTGAATGCTGAATACCCAAAAAATCATTAGGCTGAAGTCCGTAATCTACCATTAAAGGATGGCGGCCGATCCTTGTCTTTAGTCCCAGGCCAAATGTTGGTAATGTTTGGCCCTCGATATTGATCCGATACCCCCCCCTTAGATAGATCAGCTTCCTGTAGTTGTATTCCAAGCCAACCCTGATGTTCTCAGCATTATCATTGGGATGGTTCAATTGAATTCCAAATAATAATTCCTGATTGTCTTTCTGGATCGGAAGAAAAGAAACCCCGATCTTGAAAACCGTTGCCGGAGCATTGCTTTCAAGCGTAAGGTTGCTTCTGTTAAAATTCACCTGCAGAAAATCTCCATTCAAAGAGCTGTTAGGTCCAAAATTCTGAAGTAGGACTGCAAATTTAAGCCCCTTAACATCAGTCCTGTATTGGAAACCAAGATCCACAGATGCAGTATGTGCCGAATACTCCGCGATCCTTTCATTGACATATCGAATACTCAAACCAAAGCTGAACATGTCTGACAAGCTCTTAGCGAAACTTAATCCTGTGGCGAAAGAGGTTGCATAAAATCTCTCACCCGTTCCATCTGGCTTAAATTCATCTCTCTTGTCCATGGCCGAAGGATTGAAAGCAGTGGCTGAAAATCCCCAGGCAGAACCCCCATCTGTAGGTAAAATAGCCGAAAAGAATGGCTGGTTGATACCTTGGATAATAAAGAGGTTGGAGCTCGTGAAATTCACCCCTTCGACATCCACCATAACAGCCGGATTCGAATAAATGGAGTATCCGTCTCCCTCCATACTAACATGAAATCCGCCCATGCCGACCGACCTTGGGCTAACATTGTTCTTAAGGAATGTCAATCCTGATATCCCGGCCCTTTGGCCACCCAAATTTGGAAATAGCTGGGCCATACCAAAGACAGGCATAAGCATAAGAGTCAATATCACCAAGCTCCTACTCATCAGAAGGCGTAACTAGCATTGACAAAAAATTGGGTGGGTTGCATATAGCGAGCTGGGTCGAAAGGAGGCAATCCATTATTGGTAGGATCAGGATAATTGGGATCCCGATCCGAAACAGGGAGAGGGTCTCCAAATTCATAAGCCCGTCCTGTTACAGGGTTAATGATCTGGGCATTCTTATTGTTCAATAGGTTTCTTACTTCGAAACCAATAGAGAGCAGAGTTGACTTGATTGGGATATCTTTTGTAATCCTCATATCTATCCAAAACCAATTGGACCCCACTTCTTCAAATGGGCGGGTAAAATCCCTTTCATACCTGGGCCTTCCATTGGGTTCAACCCCGGTTTGGATGTAAGGAGTATACCTCAAGCCTGATTTGAAATTGGCAGCAACAAAGGCCCTCCATCTGTTCAGACTTACCGGACCAATCTTGGATGACTCATCTCCTCTGAATATCAAAGAGCCCTTTATCTCTACCGGTCTATCCCAGGCAAGGAAAGTTTCTCTAGAGGCGTTCACAAATCCTACCGTATTGATCTGAAGGGTTGATTCAGCCGCGGTGTTTGACTTGCCTGTAGCGATCTGATAAACAAATGAGGCATTTGCACGGAACCACTTCCCGAGCCTCTGGTTATAGGTAAGCTCCAGTCCGCGAATTCTTGCGTAGTCCTGGTTAATAAAGAAAGTTTTGTCCACTAGCCTGCCTGTTTGATCTTCAATTTGGATTCTTCTAGACACGATATAATCAAATCGATCAATGTAAAATGCCGTAACCGTGAAAGCCAAGTCTCGATTCACCTGGGTTTTCAAACCGAACTCATAGGAAACCGAAACCTCGGGGTTGATATCAGGGTTGCCAAGGTTAGAAAGGAAGGAGGCGTTTTGAAAGTTGGGATCGAGCCCTTGATAAATGAACCTAGGGTGAGGAAGCCTCATCGAATGTCCATAATTGAAGTACAAAACATTATTCTCTGTCACCGGGAATGAAACATTCAATTTGGGAAGTAGTCTGGCTTTCCAATTGAGCCCAAACAATTCAAAAGTATTTTCCCTATAACTTTCACGAATTGGATCAACTACTGGAGCATTGGGGTCCTCAACAGCATCATCCACAAACTTTCCTGGTGCCCAATACTTCAACATCAAACCGAAGTTGGCGATGATGCCCTTGTATTTGATCTCATCCTCAGCGAAAATGGCACCCTCCCTTGGTTTTACAGCCCAAACATCACTGGAAGAACCAATGGAAATCAACGGAGTACTTACGGAATCATTTACTTCGATTGGAGCTCCAACCCAAGGTCGTGTAACATCGATCCACTGATATTCCTGGAAACGCTGTTCAAACCCAAAAGACAGGAAGTTTACATTGTTCTTTGAGATCCTTTTGATTTTTCCTTTTAGTGTATATTCTTCTACCCAGTGGTCGTGCCAAAGGCTTGCAATTCCCCCATTGTTTGCTAAACCTGGTCCGGGCAAAACAAAAACAATGGAATCTTCCGGGTTAAATAAGCCAACCGGCTCAGTAACAATTGATGCAGCATCCAATACCTGCGAGACTGTTTCCCCTCTAAAAGGCCTTCCGTTGGCATCTGCCCTTAGGTTTACGAATAGCCTTCCCACAGAAAACTCCATTCTCCAACGCTCCTTTAACACCTGAGAGAAATTCAACACTGAGAGATTACTGCGGTGAGTATAGGTGTTTGCATGATCCATATCCAGGCTATAGAAATATTGAAAACCTGGTTGGATAATAGCATCATTTCCAACGATCTGGAGGGATCGAGTGCTTTGGTTGATGCTCAAACTATGCTGATTAGTGAATGTGAATTTGGTATTCGGCTTGAAGTTGTATGACAGTTTGATGGAATTACTCCAACGATTCGCCTGCCTGGCCCCCCAAAAGTCGTCGTCATCTACGAGAGTACTTTGAAGTTGGTCAGCTGTGGGTCCGAAATAGTTATCGGTTAGGTTGGCATTCCCACTTATGAAGAACTTAAGCTTTTTCTTTGTAAAGGGTACAGGACCTCCAATGCTCAGATCGACAATGTCCGTATTCCATTGGGTTTGGTCGTTGAAACCTAGATTATCTCTTTGCCAGGATCCATAAAAGCCGAATTTGTCTCCACCCTCTTTGATCTTTGTCAGGATCACTCCGCTAACCGCATCTCCATATTCTGCTCCTCCGCCTCCGGTAACCAGGTCAATGTTTTGAACCGAGTTCGAGGCGACCTCAACTCCACCACCCGTTCCGGCCAATGGGTCCTGGGCATTTAGGCCTTCAACCCGATAAGAGGTTTCATAAACACGACCGCCCCTGATCTGAATTCCATCAGGGTTTTTCGAGACACCGGCTTGTAAGGCAACTACCTCCTGCACATTCCTAAGGTTCATCTCCTTTAATTCATCGGCACCAATCTTCACCTGGCTTTTTCCGGACTCAAGGTCCACGAGGTTCTTTTCACCAACAATCACAACCGCATCAAGTGTAGTTCCCAGCTCTTCTAACTCAATGTTCAGAGTAGTGGTCTCACCGTCTTTTATTCTAATTCCGTTATAGATCTTCTCATTAAAACCCAGATAAGTTACCCGAACGGTATAATCTCCAGCTTTTATCTCTTCGATGAGGTAATTTCCTTCGAAATCAGCCGCGCCACCACTATAAGTTCCGACAAGGAACACGCTCGCGCCAATTAGTGCTTCCTTATTTGATCCGTCCAGAATTTTTCCCTTGAGCTTTCCTTGTGCCATCAAACCCGAAAAAGATATAAGAAGGGACGCTATGGTTAAAAGTCTTTTCACCATTCAAATTCTTCGTCGATGACCTTCCCCAGCATCTGAGATAAAGCATTGGGATCCTGGTTGAACAAATGAAGTTCAACCGAGAAAAAGAAGAGGTTGGGGTTGCCATTTAGGTCCTCGAAATAGGCCCCTATAGTATTTGGTCCAACCCAATTACCTGTTCCTGTGGCTTCTGAGATATAAAATCCTTTTGCCTGAGGTTTGGGATGATAGGGTCCTGCGTTGAGTATTGTCCCGCTGCAAGCCAGGTCGGAATATCCTGAAAGATCCGGATTTGAAGTATCTGGGATGGCCGGATCGCCTGGAAAATACCTGCCCTGGTTGGTTCCTTCTCTCGGTGCAATCGAGTCCATTGGAGTAAGGGTAAACAAGGGTGAGCTCGGTGGTAGATCTCCAGTGACATAGGTTGATATCAGTACCTTGCCTCCATCATTCAGATACTCGGCTACAGGGAAGATGCCTATTTCCAACATCAATACACCAGAAGAAAACGTCTCATTGCCTCCATACCAGAAAACCCGGTCGTAGAGGTCCAGGATCATTCGGAAATTGTAATTCCAGAAGCGGAGGTCGGTATCGGCATTATTATCAAACAAATTTATGAAGTCATAAGTCCTCGAAAGAGAATTAAAGGCATCGAAATAAACCGTCCTAACAGTTGCGGCACCCACATGTGATTCCATAAGCAGAAAATCACTGGTTTGGCGCTTTAAGAAAAAGGTGGCAGAGGTGTCGATCTCACTAAATGCACCAGCTTTATCACTTACACGGACATAAACTGTGTTCATCCCGTCCAGAACCAATCCATCCGGTTGAGAGGTTTCTTCTCTTTCAAAGTTTATGGTGTAAGTAGGAGCTCCGGTGAATGAGGTGAATAGCTTGGAACTTACCGGTCCGCTTGCCATAGGATCAGCAGGGACTATCCGTATCCCATTTGAATTCCTTTCCAAAGCTGTCCATGGACCATCATTGATCCTGATAAAAGTGCTATCAAGCGTTTCATCTCCATCCAGATCAATGGTATTCCAGATCAGAGAGAAAACAGTATTGGTCGTGTCGACAGGTTGAAAGTCAGACAAAAATTGTACTTCGGGCGCAGTATTCTTGATCGGTATTTGGAGAAAGGCCGGGCTGGGATCAATCAATCCATTGTTATCTACAGCTCTAACAAAAAGATCGATATCAGCCGTGTCATTCCCCTGATCAAGGGTAAACCGAAAAGTGGAATCATAACGCTCCGTGAAGCCCCAATTTTGTTGGTCAAATGAGATCTCAAATCCCTTGATGAATCCATCCTTATCCTGGCCTGACCAAAAAACACGAACAACCGAGGTTAATCGGTCCTCCCCTGTCAATTCGATCTTATCAAGGAAGATAGAGGTTTGCGGTTCTCCATTGGGTTCAGGGGTGCCCTTTTCGCAGGACACCCCTAAAAATCCCAAAAGGATCAGGGGCAGCAGGTAGCTCTTTTTCGTCAAGGAAAAATGAATTATCTGCTCCCTTTACTATTTGATTATGATGCGATGACTCGCGCTATTTCCGTTTGCTTCAGTAAGCCTGATCAGGTACTGTCCAGCTTCCATTCCATTCAGGTCGATCCTATTGAATGCAGAGTTAAGCCTACCCGCCTTACTGGTTCTACCCAGGATATCATACACCTGATAAGAGATAGCCTCACTTGGTTCGATCTCAAAATCAAGATTCAACAATCCATCCGTTGGGTTGGGGAAAATCCTATAACGATAACTAAAGTTATCCGCGCTCAAGCTCAATGGATAGCCGGTGATATCACCATTATCCCTTGGAAGCAGTTTCCAATTTCCAAAGCTGAAATACATGATCCCCGCCAAAGCTTCCATGCCTTCGCCTTGTGTAACAATGATCCTGTTTACGTTAACAACCAGGTCATTTCTCGCGGTGGTAAGCGAAAAGTTATTGGATCCTTGAGCTCTTCCCACCAAAACCCTTGATCCCGTATTGGGATCAAAGATATCGTGGCCAACTCTGTACTCTCCAAAATCGCTGGGGTCATCAGCATTAGCACTAACAATAAAAATTGAATCGGCTGGCGCATTTGGAACAAATTCTAAAAGCATGCTTTCAAACCTTTCAAAATTTGAATTATAGGTTGTGAAATCATCTGGGTCAGCTGCTTGGGGAGATGCTGGGCCAATTGAGCCTAGCACGTTGTAATCGCTTCCGTTCTCAAGAAGGATCCGGGTAACTCCAAAATTCTCCTCAACGGTTCCGGTAATCACCACGGTATCACCACGTAACATGCTTCCATACTCCGTAACGGGATCAATGTTAGATCCCGGTGCAATCCAGATTCCCGACCATTCTGTAAAGCTTCTATCCTGAATGTAAAGAACCCCAAGGCCACCTGCTGAGGGAGAAGCTGAGGCGGTTACAACTCCACCCACAGAAACTACATCTCCGAGGTATCCGGATTCACCATCGCTGTAAGGGGTGTATTGGATATCCCTGATGGAAAGAGTTCCATTGTCCTTCACCCAATAAAAATGCGTTTTGGTTGAAGGGGCTCCTCCTGGTGATACTGTTGTGTTTGCATCATTATCATCTGCCTCAATGTAAAACTTGACCATTTGATTGTTGGACCCGGCCGGAATCTGTCCTGTGTAATTACTTCCTGAAGTGTTGGTCATGTTCACCTGGGTATAATTGTTATTGGTCTCACCCAAAGCATAGAAAAGCCTCGCTGCGGTTACCATTCCCCCGTTATCAGTAATAGTGGCAGATACTGTTACCGCCTGGCTTGAAGTAGGAACCTGAATATCCCTGAAAACATTATTTATTTTCGCTGCACTGGCTCCATAAATGTAGTGGGTAGTGTCAAATGGAGCGATTGAATACGGAGGTGAGGTTCCGAAATTCCTTCCATCGATAACTCCTCTTAAGGTATCGAAGATGTCTCCAACAGCTGGAGGAGAAAATGGGGGGTAAGGAATACAGTTTGAACAACTTACAGTTGTGGGTTGCTGAACAGTGTAGGTATCGTAAACCTCCATTTCGTTCCCACTGGCGTCCTGAATTCGGAATCGAATGTCCTGTGATGTGGCGGTAACCGATACTACAGTCACATTGATCAATTCAAATAATTGTCCTTCCCAGGGTTCTCCTGCTACAGTGTTTGGGTCCGCATTTGGGTTGATGAAGTCCACAAGACTTGAGGTGGTATTCCACCTAACAGTACTTGCTCCCAAAACCGTAAAACCACCGGCATCCAATGGATCGATCTGTGTTTCGTTTGCGAAATTGTTTACAACTCCAACGATCTCTACCGAGTCACCTGGTGCAGCAAAAAGCATATCCTGTGGGGTAGTGGCGTTTCCATTTCCTTTTCTTACATTAATTCCTCCCCAAGGACCTGCACCATCCTGAACCCAGATCCAACGCCCGTTGGTTGAGCTTGAAACCCCTGCGCCCGGAGGTGTGGCAACCACTCCCCTTATCCTTACGGTGTCACCAAAAAATGGACTTGTATCATTTCCTGCCAAAAGGCTATCAGGATGTGGCTCCTGAACCTGTCTGATGGTAACAAGAGCTTGGGAAAAGGCAGTCCCTGAAGCCATCAGGATGAAAAGTATTAAGCTGTAGAATTTATTCATTTTATCATCATTTAATTATTGCAAAAGATCCCTGGAATACCTGGCCATTGTCAAGGTCTTCCACAGAAAACAAATACAAGCCTCTGGCTATGATCTGTTGGCTTTTTGAAAGGAGATCCCATGAATGTTCTCCTCCTGAAAATCTTGTTTCGCTTGGGTCAGAGTAGGTATTGAACCACTTGATGTCATTTCCGGTATATCCCTGGTCATGCCTGAATTGGTCTATCAGATCACCCGCATTGGAAAAGATCCTGATAACACAATTAGCCGGTAGGTTAGCGAAGGTTAATTTTTTGTCCTCAGCAAAAACACTTGGGCCTTCCCAGCTCGCTCCTGCATAATAGGGGTTGGGATATACAAAAGGTTGCTGATCTCTTATGCTGTTGTTGGCGGGTTTCCCGGGAAACACTCTTTTTACATTGGCTATAGCACTTGACTCAAGCGACTCAATCCCATTCTCCTGGTCCCCACGATCAAAGGCAGTCACCGAAATTGCGTTCTGCCACCCGTTCTGAATGTTGCTAATGGTATACCGATAGGAATACACATTGGTGTCTCCTTCAAATGTGACTGGGCTTTCCAGCTTAACCGCACCAAAACCATTGTCAAAGAATAGTTTATTACCCTCAACATCATAGGACGCCAATAGGGTAAGCGAAGAAGCAATGTCCTGCCTGTCCTGAACGTCAAAACCAAGGATGCTCTGATAGATCCTATACCCTTCAAAATCGGCATCGCCTGAGATCGGATCGATTGATTTTTCAGCATTATCCGTCCAATAAAGATCTATTTGGTTGTCTTTGGCAACCACCCGGCTGTTGGGAATATTAGGAGGGTTGGGAAGGATCCAACGGGTGATTTTTCCATCGCCATCAATATCCTCTCCAGGATCCAAAATACAATTGGCGTTTATGTCTTCCCCATTGTATGCGGTCTGAGCCCATTCGGAATTTTGAATCAAGTTCTTTCTTTCCGAGGGTTGATCCTGGTTGGTATTGGGGTCTGAATTTTGATCCTTCTCCATGGGAGCAAAGACGAAAGCAATCGCAAATTCAATTGTATCGCCTGGACTCATGCTGGTAAAAGGCCCAACCGAAATAAGATTTGATCGGTTGCCGGAAGTCCTTAGGTCCTCCCAGTGTGTTGTGGCCCTAGGGCTTCCCCCATTCCAGGCCACACATTCCGGGGAATCCTTTGAATCCCAACAGGGCAAATTGTTGAGTCCTTGGGTCATTTTATTGTAACGCTTTTGTTCTGTATCGGGGAATGAATACAAAAGATCGTTGGTGTTTCTGAAGAACCAGGCCTGATAATTTATGTTGAAGTTGGGGTCAACATTTGGATGCTTGCACCCTTCCTTATCCTCAGATCCGAGGAATTTCTCGCCCATGTATGAATCGGTAAATCCCACATCACCAGTTGCGTCAAAATCATAGGCCATGAAGAGGGTGTCAAGGAAACCATTTCCTCCCTGGCTATAAAAGGCAGAACCTCCAGGGGGAGTAAGGTTTACGTTTCTAACTACTCCATTCACAAGGTATCCAACATAAAGAGAGTCCAGCGTGTTTGTGCCTGTGTTAACAATTGTAAAATCCAAGGCAACAAAAAAATTGACAAAGGAGAAATTCCAGTTATAAGCCTCCATGTGCACATCAATTCCAAGAGGATTGTTGTGATCCAGGATCTGAATATTGTTGGTTCCGGGAACCGTTATGTTTTTATCTGTGAAGTCAGCGAGGAAGTCTTGCTGAGAAACCGCGAAGGGAGAATAATTACTGGAGTTGATGAGGTTTGACCTCTCTGTTATGCCCTGACCGACTTCCGCTGTGTACTCAAAACCAGCTGCTCCCGTAGTATAGCCGTTCGGAGCATCAATATATCCTGTGCTAACAGCTGTAACACCTCCATTAATCAGACCCCCAACCCAGAGCCCTCCCTGAAAGGCATGTTCTACTCCGGAATTAACTGGGTATTCTGCGCTGGGCGATCCTTTCAAATTGAAGTCTCCTTTGAAAGCATTTCCTATGCTTCCCAGGTTATTTACGGTAAGTCCAACGTTAGATACAGAGGTTACTCTTTCCTCAAAGGATTGAGCATAGCTTAAGAAAGGCAAGGTTGCCAGTAAGCATCCGATAATGTGCTGCCGGATCATCGATGCAAAATTATTCATTGCTTCGACATCGACAGCATTTTTCCGACTATCTTAATAGAAACTTAAAATTGGAGGCGCAGCTTCCGCTGGAATTGCTGGCTTTCAAGAAAAAGATCTGATCCGATTGAAGGAAATCTTTCAGGTTGATCCTAGCATTTAAAGTAGTATAAAAAGTGCCTCCGGACCTTCCCAGGGCATCAATTACCTCGACTTTCATCTCCTCCTCAGATACGAGGTAGTCTCCCCTTATCTCGGCATTACAAGATCTGGTCTCAAAATTATTTTCCAATGAAAGAATTGCCGTTGCATCAAGTTCCAGATCGAGAATCACAGGAAGGTGGTCAGACATACCCCCCAAAGCCTGGATCACATCGGCGGGGGCGGAGTTATTTGTAGGAGAAGAAATGCTCCCATTGAAACGATTTCCATCCTGACCAATCGCCCAATAAGAGCCGGGGATATATTGTGCCTTCAATGAGTCTCCAAGTAGAAAGGAAGTACAAAGTATCTGGTCAAAGCGATCATCCATTCCTCCAGCAGCCCCGCACCCGGAAGAGGTCCGGGTGCTCTGGGTGTGTAGGTCTGCAAACGAGGAAGAATTGTTCCAGGTGCCCGGGCGATTGATAGGGTCGTAAAAGCGATAATCAGGATCTGACTCATTTACCAGCAATTGGTAAGCAGCTTCATTGGAAGAGCGCATGTTGAAATCTCCCATAAAGACCAGGTTGCCGATCAGGTTAAGAGATTTTATGGTGGTCATTGCCGCACTGACCTCATTTTGCCTTTGGCTTTGATCGGCAGAAGAACTTCCGGCTTTCAAATGAGCCAGGACCACTGAAACAAATAGGGTATCAGTGCCACTGCTTAATGCCGAATCATTGTAATAAAGGGTGTAAATATTGATGTCCCTGACAGAGGTTGGAACCACGTGCTCTTCATACAAAGTCAACTTCCGAGAATCATAGAACAGCATATTGACCAGGCTGGATCCGGATTGGTTGCTGTAGGTGGCTCTTTGGAAGTAATTTACGCTATCGGTATTAAGAACATTTACCAGAATCCTTTGAGCATAGATCACATTGGAATTCATCTCGTTGACACCAATGATGTCAGGCCTGTACTCATCCACTATGGTCTTCAAATAACCATCCTTGTCCGCAAGGTTATTATTGTTGGAAGTACATGTGGAAAATGAATTACCATAATCCAGGATATTGTACTGCATAAGCCTGAGGGTGTCCGAGGCCTCTGCAAACGAAAAGCTTATTAGGAAAGCGACAAATAGATTTTTCAATTCTTTAACGATGCTAAGTAGAGTCCAAAATAGGTCAATCCTCCGTTGATCAGCAACAGCTCGAAGCCTATCCCATAATTTGGAAGTAGAAGATTGATCAAAAGTTTAATCAGAAATGTAAGCAGGGGCGAGCCGATCGCGATGAGGGGTACAATGCGATCCATAACTTTTCGTTTGGTCAGGATCCCAAATCCAAAAAGCCCCAATAGCGGTCCATAGGTATATCCAGCAGCTTTGAAAAGCGAGCTGATCACGTTTTCATTTTGGATAAGCTGAAATGCGATAATGAAAAAGAACAGGGTGGCTGACATCCCAAGATGAGTCAGCATCCTGGTTTTTCTTTTTTTCTCCTCATCTTCCTTCTTTTCGAAGTCAAGGAAATCAATACAAAAGGCTGTAGTAAGAGAGGTAAGCGCGGAGTCTGCGCTTGAATATGCAGCCGCCGTGATCCCTAGCAAAAAAAGAATTCCGATATAAGCCGGCATGTGACCAAGGGTCAGAACGGGGAACAGATTGTCGGTCTTTTCAGGAACTTCGATTCCGTGTTCCGCGGCAAAGAGAAATAGAGCCGCACCCAGCACCAGAAACATAAGGTTGACTGGAACCAGGATGCTGCTAAACCAAAGGATGTTCTTTCTTGACTCACCAGGGTTCTTGCAGGTTAAGTTCTTTTGCATCATGTCCTGATCCAGGCCTGTCATGGCCAATGCAATAAAGGCTCCTGAGAAGAACTGCTTGAAAAAATTACTCGGGCTTTTCCAATCCCAATCAACTGTATTTGCCAGGCCGGCTGTTTTGGCCCGAGCAATAAATTCAGAGGGTCCCAAATCCAGATCCTTCAAAATGTAGTACAGGCAAAAACCAACAGCCAGAAGCATCATGAGGGTTTGTAGGGTGTCGGTGAAGACTATGGTCCTGATCCCTCCTGCAAACGTGTAAAGCAAGATCAGAATAATAGCAACCAGACTTGAAACCCAAAAAGGAAGCCCGAATGAATCAAAAAAGGCCAATTGAAGTACTCCTGCCACCAGGTAAAGCCTGAAGGAAGCTCCAACGAGCCTGGACAATATAAAAAACGCAGAACCTGTCTTATATGCTCTTGGTCCGAAGCGATCCAAAAGAAACTGGTAAATGGAGGTCAGGTTGAGTCGGTAATACAACGGGATCAGTACAAATGCGATAACCCAATAGCCTGGCAAATAGCCTAAAACCATTTGCATGTAGGTGAATCCCGTATTCCCTACCCAACCAGGAATCGAAATAAAGGTCACCCCTGAAAGTGATGCGCCGATCATTCCAAAAGCCACCAGGTACCACTGGGAGTTTCGATTACCCCTGAAAAAAGTATCCGAATCGCCCTTTGATCTTGTTAGAAATGCAAGCAGGATAAGGATCAGAAAGTAGGATCCTACGACCAGAAGGGCGGTTGATGGGTTCATTAGGGCTTAAATAGCTAAATTTGCATCAAAATTAAGATTCCTAATTCATGGTGCCTTTAGAGGAACAGGAAATACTATTAGAAGAAGTAAAAATTGCCGACAGGGAGAAAGAACTGATCGTCTTCAATGACGATGTAAACACCTTCGAGCATGTGATCCAGGCCCTCATCGACATTTGCGATCATTCAGCTGAACAAGCTGAGCAATGTACATGGATCATCCATTACAAGGGTAAGTGTTCTGTAAAAGTTGGCAATTGGGAATTATTAAAGCCTATGCGTGATGCTATTTGTGACCGCGGCATCCAGGCAGAGGTGATCTGATCCATGAACTTCCCCTCCAAACTGGTTGGAAATGCTGTCGATGCCTTTTCAAAACTTCCGGGAATAGGAAAGAAAACCGCATTGAGGTTGGTTCTCTTTCTATTGAAACAGGACAAAGAAACATCCCTTGAAATTGCCGAGGCCATTAAACGGCTAAGGGAAGACATCAAATATTGTAAGACCTGTCATAACATTTCCGACCTGGACACCTGCTCAATTTGCGGCTCTACGGGAAGGGACAGAAACACGCTCTGCGTAGTGCAGGACACCCGTGATGTTCTGGCAATAGAAAACACCTCTCAATATCATGGCCTGTATCACGTTCTTGGAGGGGTCATCAGCCCAATAGAAGGAGTTGGTCCAGAAAACCTGAACATAGATTCCCTGCTCGCCAGGCTGGATTCGGGAGAAATTAAAGAGCTGGTTTTCGCTCTAAATAGCACTATGGAAGCAGATACCACCGCGTTTTACATCTCAAAAAAGATCCAGGACAAATCCATAAGGATCTCCGCTCTGGCCAGGGGAATCCCCGTGGGTGGTGAGCTTGAATATGCTGATGAATTGACCCTGGCAAGGAGCTTCTCCTTAAGAACTGAGTACAAACCCGGTTAATAACCATGGATCTCAGCGTTGTAATTGTCAGTTATAATTGCAAGACTGTGCTTGCACTCTGTTTGCAAGTCTTAAAAGAGGCTTTGAAGAATTTTGATTCCGAGGTAATTGTTGTTGACAATTCGTCTCATGATGGAACACCTCAAATGCTTCGCCAAGAATTTCCTTGGGTAGACTTAATCTCAAATCAGGATAATCTAGGCTTTTCAAAGGCAAACAATCTAGGCATCAAAAAGGCCTGCTCCTCAAAAATCCTGATCCTAAATCCAGATACCCTTGTATTCGAATCAAGTTTGAGAACAGCACTGGGGGTTTTTGAATCAAATAAAAATGCTGCTGTGGTTGGGGTAAGAATGTTGGATGGTTTAGGTAGTTTCCTTCCTGAATCAAAAAGACGACTTCCTTCTGCCTGGAAGTCCTTTACAAAATTGTCTGGGTTGTGGAAACTGGCTCCAGACTCTCAATTTTTGAGTGGGTATTATGCAAACCATGTGGCCGCAGGTGGGGAGGGAAATGTTGAGGTTTTGTCAGGTGCCTTCTTCATCATGGACAAAATCTCTCTAGGCGAAAAGGCCTACTTTGATGAAGATTATTTCATGTTCGGAGAGGATATCGATTTTTCATACCAGGTCTTGAAGGCTGGAAATCAAAACTTTTATTCCGGACAAGATTTCATCATTCACTTCAAAGGAGAAAGCACTGATCGTGGTGACCCCGGCTATTTGAAAAATTTCTATGGAGCGATGGACCTGTTCTATCAAAAGAATAACCCCGGCACCTGGTCTGCTCCATTAGTCAAAATTGGGGTGAGTGCGTTTCGTTTTTTGCGAAAAAGAAAAACATCAACTCAAAAGAGCCTCCCCTCTTCTTTTGATTTTCATTTTGTGAGCCTCAAGATCAAAGAGCGTTTCCAAGAATTGTTAAAACCCCAAAAGGGGGGCGGGGGTGACTGCATGGTCCTCGATCCTTCACGTTCCTCTTTTCGTGAAGACCTCGAAAGCTCATTCGGTAATTACGACTTCTGCGCCTTTTATGTAAGTGCCCTTGATTCCTTTTTTATTACGGGAGGAAGTGAGCTGCCTGGTTTGATTCTATCTGAGAGAATTAGCTAAGTAAACTTTCAATGTCATCAGAAGAAAGAGACTTGAAGAAACTCTCTTCGGTCTTGATAAGGGATTCGGCTAGCCCTTTTTTCCTTTCTTGCAGATTTAGGATCTTTTCCTCAACCGTTCCTTTCGTTATAAACCGGTAAATGAAAACCTTTTCTTTTTGGCCTATCCTGTGTGCTCTATCAATCGCCTGGGCCTCAACGGCTGGGTTCCACCAAGGGTCCAGAAGGAAAACATAGTCCGCGGCTGTGAGATTAAGCCCAGTGCCCCCTGCTTTGAGTGAGATCAAAAAGACCTTTACGGATTTGTCTTCCTGGAATAGCTCAACCTGGCCCATTCGATTTTTGGTGCCCCCGTCCAGGTAGGAATATAAAACCCCTTCCTTGTCGAGGAATTCCCTTACAATCTTAAGATGCTTTACAAACTGGCTAAAGACCAGGATCTTATGGCCCTCCAAAAGGGCACTTTTCATCATGTGCGTAAGCGTTTTCAGTTTTCCCGACTCTCCTTCAAAGTTCTCATCCACCATCAACGGGTGATTCGCAATCTGGCGCAACTGGGTAAGTCCCTGCAAAAGGAGTATTTGCATTTGACCGCCTTTTCCCTGGCCTTGAGCCTCTAAAAATTTATTCCTTATCACCGATTTAACCTCCTCATATTGCGATTCCTGCTCAGGGGTCATCATGCAAAGCTTGATGTTCTCCATTTTGCTCGGAAGATCCCTTGCAACTTGTTCTTTAGTCCTTCTAAGAATGAAGGGCTTGATCAGTGCGTTTAGTTTTTTGGTTTTCACCTCATTGCCCTGCTTTTCAATTGGGGTCAGGTAGTTCTTTTTAAAAAACGCTTCATCGCCCAATAGTCCTGGGTTTGAAAAGGCCATTTGAGACCAAATATCCAGAGAGGTGTTTTCAAGAGGAGTTCCGGTAAGGGTCAATTTATGCTTGGCATTTAACTCGGTTACCGATTGAAAAATATTAGATCCCGGATTTTTTATCGCTTGTGCTTCATCCAAAACAGCGTAAAAGAACACGAACTTGAGTAGAATGTCCTTGTCAATCCTTGCTGTGCCATAAGAGGTGAGAACAATATCATAATCCCCGAAAGTCTTTGGGTCCTTTTTGCGGTAGGTTCCCGTGTAATTCAGAATCTTCAACTCAGGTGTGAAACGCCGCGCCTCCTGAAGCCAATTGTAGACCAAAGAGGTTGGCATTACCATTATTGAGGTCCTTCCCTTGAAGTTTTCTTTGATGTGTTGAAGTAGTGCCAGGGTTTGTACCGTTTTTCCAAGGCCCATATCATCGGCCAGACACCCACCCAAGCTTGTTTCCAATAAGAATCTTAGCCAGTTGTATCCGGCTTTTTGATAAGGCCTAAGCTGACCAACAAATCCCTCAGGTAGGGGGTAGTCAGAATTCAGGTCCTGTTCTTTAAGGTTTTGGAGCCTTCGGTTCATGGTCACTTCCGCAAGGCTTCCTTCCTGCAAATCCGAGATCAGCCCAATGTGGTGCTTTTGAACTTTCAGGTTTTTGTTGTCCTCCCCATTTTCTGAAAAATGAAAGAGGTCAGAATATTGAGTGAACCACTCCTCTGGAATAATTGCCGTCTGCCCGTTGGGAAGGGGGAATTCAGAAATTCCATTTAAGATATATTTTCCCAACTCACTGAATTTGATCTCGAACTCTCCAAATGAAACCTTAGCCTCTAAGTCAAACCAATCTTCTTTCTCCGAAAAACTAAGGTTAACGCTGGAATGCCCAAGGAAATAATTCTTCTCAGAATTTGAGTCCTGCTCAAATTCAATTCCAAGTTCCCTGAGCTGCTCTTCATTTATGCTTTTCCAAGATTGAAACACAGACTTCTGAACCAGGGCCCGATAAGTCCTTAGATCAAGTCCCAATTCAACCAGTTTTTTTTCAAGGTCGGCCTCGAACTTGTAGTCTCTTTGAACCTTATAGAATTCAAAGTGGCCATTGCTTCTTACAACCTTAACTCTCTGCTGATGAGATTCAGATCCCTGAAGGTTGAACTTGCCATAATTGAAGATCAGGTTTATCTGAAATTTCCCAGAGCCTTCTTCCGCTTCCTCCTCAAAAAGCTCTGCGGTTTTTTCTGCATATTCCTGGATCAGTATCCTGGGTTTGGGTTCAGACTTTTCCTCATGCACCTCCATTCCATGAGCGATCACATCAAAAGATGCGATCAAAGGGGCCACAAAACTTTCATAATACTGTTCTTCCAGCTTCTGAGGGATCGCAATGAATTTCTTGTTTATAAATGGCTTTAGCTTCTTTCCATCTACTTCATCATCAAAATGATAAATGATATCATTCAAAAGCATCCAGGCCGGAGAGCTGCAAAGGATCCTGGCTCCTTTTTGCCTAAACTCCAATTTTTCGCCCTCGTGCTTTATGGTGGGGTAGTAATGGGTGTTGTCATCATTCTTCCACAGATGAAAAAGAATGGTTGCTCCTTTTTTGGGCACCGACAATTCCCTGGAGGTTGGCTCTCCGTCCTTTCCCATTTCAAAAACATTCTTGCCCGGAAGCCTCTCAAGGATCTTCGCCCTTTTCGATTCCAGGTAGGCATTGATGTTTTGCTGTAGTCCCCGGTCTCCTTTTTCAGGGTTGAATATTTTGGGAAAGAACTCCATCGGAGGCACCCTCTTTTCTGCAAATTTTTTGATCACCACTTCTTGTTGGATCTGATCCATGAGGTCGATCAACTCGTAGTCCAGCTCATCCAGCCCGGAGGCAAATTCTTCAGCTGAGTAGTGGGAAATGTTCTGATGCTTGAGGCTTAATCTGCCCTCCTGGTCAAGCTCCACAATGAAGGATTCAAATAAGAATCCCAGGAACTCGTGTTGGTACAGGGAGTAAACAACTTTGAAAGGATTTCTGGCAGAAATTTTCATCTTAACCTCCAAAAATAATTATTCAGAGGAACCGACAAGAGCAATTCTCAGGAAATAATCAACACTTGGTTTTTAGCAATTTTGGCTGCTGATCTGGCGGGTTTATAGGAAGCCAACGCAGTGATCCCAAATACCACAATTCCAGAAATTAGAAAATCCATAAACTGCATCTTGAATGGGTAGGCATCTGAAACTGCATTCTCAATCCCCATGGACACCAGTCCGTGGTATTGCTGAAAATACCCGAGGAGCGAAGCGACCCCAAGCCCAATTACTACTCCCGCACCACCGATCATGAGTCCTTCAAAAAGAAAGATTCGGAAAATGATTTTGGGTCCCGCCCCTAATGCAGCAAGCATTCCTAAGTCACGCTTTTTTTCCAACACCAGCATGGAGAGCGCAAAAAAGATGTTGAAGGAAATGATCAGAAGGAGGAAAAAGAAAGCAAGGTTCACAAACAGCTTTTCAATCTTGATCGCTCTGAATAGTGCCAGATGCTGTTCATCCTGAGTAAGAATCTTAAAACTTGATGGTACAATTTTCTGTAACTCCGCCTTTGCCTCTTCCGGGTTAACACCATCATTTAAAAACACTTCCATGCTGCTGGACCTATTTTGTTTTCCAAACAGCTCCTGAGCAAAATCAAGTGGAACCAGGACATAATTGTTGTCAAACTGCTCTTCGATCGCAAAGACCCCGGTGGGAAGTATATCTTTCCGGTTTAAGGCTTTTTCCGGGTTTATCCTTATCGATTTTAAGTTTTTCGGATAGAGAACCCGCATGGGATAGAACTTTTCATTTGGAGGAATAGATAATTTGTATTGCACCCCCCTACCCAATAAGGCCGCTGCTTGTCCCTGTCTTTCCAGATCCAGGTTTCCTTCTACGATTTTTCTATCCAGCCTCGTGAGGTCCAGAAATTCTTTCCCAACCCCTTTCAATGTAACGACTACATTATTGCTCCTGTATTGGATTAGGGCATTGTCTTGCATTACCGGGACTATTCCTTTTACCCCGGCCGATCTATTTACGACTTCCAATGGGAAGTCTTCCAATGCAAAGTCACGTCCTTCCATCAGTTCAATTTTTAGATCGGGGTCGAAACTCAAAAACAAGCCTCTCAATAATCCCTCTAGACCATTAAAAACGGAAAGCACAATTACCAGAGCGGCAGACCCGAGGGCCACCCCTCCCAAGCCAATCCAGGAAAGTATATTTATGAAGTTTTGCTTCTTCTTGCTGAGAAAGTATTTACGGGCAAGAAATAGTGAGGCTTTCAAACCTTGTCATTTTCGTCATCCGGCGGAATGTCTAAAGAATTGAGGATCTTATTTATGTTTTGAGAATACTCTGCAGTTTCATCATGATAAAACATCAGCTCAGGAATTTTCCTAAGGCTGGATCTCAATTTATTCCCAACCCCCCCGCGAATCGCTCCCTTTTTCTCATCCAGGAATCCGAGTATCTTATCCTTTTCTCCAGAGGGTAGAAAGCTTAGATAGATCTTGGCTATTGAAAGGTCCGGACTCATTCGAACCCCGGTAATCGTCACCAGTGTGTTGTTGATGGTGCTGAGTCCCAGGGCCTGGAAGTGGTCAACCACCTCCCTTTGAATCAGTTTTGCAACCTTTTTTTGCCTCGTTGTATCCATTTGCGCCGACAAATTAAATATTATTGACTGTTAATTAGATTAATCCATTGGCTTTTTAGGCATGCTGAGTTTCTTCCGTTTAAACGACCCTTCCAGAATCCTCTTCCTGTTGGTTCTGGCGTTTTTACTCCGGCTGCCATTTTTGTTTTTTGAATTACCATTGAGTCCTGACCATTATTCCTGGGCTGCTATTGGAGAAAGATACCACCAAGGCTTCTTTTTGTATTCTGAGATTTGGACCAACGCTGGGCCGGTTTATGTTTGGTTTCTCAGTTTGGGCTCAATCCTGTTTGGAAACTCCATAGCCGGGCAGATCCTAGTTGGAACACTGCTTATCTGGATTTCTGCCTGGGTTTTCAACCAACTGGTAAATGATCTGGAGGCACTGAAGTCTAAGTCCTTTGTTCCGGGGGCTGTTTTCGTATTTCTTTCCGCGGTATCCTTTGAGTTCTTTGTATTCTCGCCCCAACTTCTTTCCCTGCCTTTTTTGCTTCTTTCCCTAAGATACATTCTGCTTCTCTTCAGAAAGGATCCGGAGGAAGATCACTTATTTTTTTCGGCGGTTTTCTTTGGACTCTCCACTGCCATCCATCCCCCTCTTCTTTTTCTGGCCCCCTTTTTCTTTCTATTTCTTGTCTTCGGAATCTCAGGAAAAATGAGACACTCACTCTGGTGGCTGGCGGTGCTGTTATTTTTTTGGGTGGTCCTGTTTTTCAATTTCTGGATGAAATCTCAGCAGTTTGATTTTCTTGATTCCATAAGTTTCGAACTCTTTAAATTGAGCGGAGAGTCCTTGTGGGAGTACCGGGTTTATTTTGCCATTTTTTCTCCGGTTCTTTTTCTAATTGTGGTTTCCGTTTTGAGCCTGATATTCCGTACTCGTTTTTTGAGCTATCATATCAGGATCCAAAGGACTTTTTATACCCTGGGAGCACTCTCACTTGGGGTGGTTTTGTTTTCAGGCAAACTTTCATTTTATACTTTTTTGCCACTGATCATCCCTCTTTCATTCTTTCTTTCCCAATATTATTTCGAAACCAGTCGAGGTAGTGTAAGTGAGTTTGTGATCAGTTCTGTCTTCATTTTAAGCGTGGTTCTTAATCTTTCTTTAATTACAAAATCAAACCTGTTTTCCAACCTCCCCTTGGTTTCTGATCGATTGGAAAAATCGGACGGTGTTCTGCGTCGAAATGTCATGGTCTTCGGTTCTTCTGGAAGGTGGAGCAAAAACAACAGCATCTCCGGGCCTTTGGTTAATTGGCCCCTGGCCGAACACAGAATCAAAAGGTTTGGAGAACAGAAAATAGAGCTCTCCTTGGTTGCGGCCATTGAAATCGAAAAGCCTGAGATCATAATAGATGAGGTCGGCTATTTTCAGGAATTGAGGTCTAAAAACCTGAGTCTAAGCCAAACCTATTCGCAGTGGAAGGAGGGGTATTATTTTAGAGATCGCTAACTCAGCAGGAGATCTTATCTACCCTTCTTTGGTGTCTTCCTCCTTCAAATTCTGTTTCAAGAAAGGCTCTCACGCTGGCAATTCCTGTTTCTTCGGAAATGAACCTGGCGGGCAAGGCTAGAATATTCGCATTATTATGCGCTCGACCCAGACTGGCCAACTCAGGCTCCCATGCCATGGCCGCTCTAATTTCCTGGTGCTTGTTGGCGGTCATGGCGACTCCATTTCCCGAACCACAAAGGATGATTCCAAGGTCTAGGTGATCTTTTTCAATAGACTCCGCCAAGGGGTGAATGAAGTCCGGGTAATCAACCGAATCCTCTGAGTCAGTTCCAAAATCCCTTACAAAATATCCCTCTCCTTCGAGATAGGCTTTTACTTTTTCCTTCATCTGGAACCCGGCGTGATCCGCCCCAATGCCGATCCTTTGTAATTTATTGTTCATCTCTTCTTGATTTTACAAAGCCTGACACCAAAATGCTCAATTCATACAAAACCATCAATGGCAGTGCTATCAGGATCTGGCTGATAACATCGGGTGGGGTCAGTATGGCTGAAACCACCAGAATAATTACCACCGCCATTCTTCTGAAACCCTTGAGGGTTTGCGGCCCAACAAGGCCTGCTTTGGATAAAAAGTATATGATGACTGGCATTTGGAACATAATTCCGCAAGTCAGCACCAACATGGTTATGGTAGATACATAGGAAACTATGTCAAATTCATTTTTAATGCTTGGGTCAAGGCTATAGTTGGCGAGGAAGTTTACAGAAATGGGACAAACCATGAAATACCCAAACATGATCCCCAAGAGAAACAGAAAACTAACCGAAAAAACTGCGCCCCTTGATGCTTTCTTTTCTGTTGGGTAAAGTCCTGGCCTGATAAATCTCCAGGCCTCCCAAAACGCATATGGAAATGCCATAACCAGACCAATAACCAATGAGGAAAGAATATGCATAGTGAATTGCCCAGTCATTCTCCTGCTTTGAATGATGAATGGAAGCTCATCAATGCAGAAAAAGTTAGTGCCCAGATATTCGCTTGCTTTACACAAAGCCTGGTAGGTTATGAAATCCGCTTTTGATGGGCCAAGGATGATCTTCCCAAAAACGATATCCTTCATTACAAAGGCGGCAATTGCAAATACCCCAATTGCGATAAATGAACGGATAAGGTGCCATCTAAGGATCTCGAGGTGGTCGAGAAATGACATTTCGTTTTGGTCCTGGGCCATTACCAGCTAAAAAGTGGGAATTCACTCATCCAATCATTGATCTCTGTTCGGATCGAGTTGATGCTGTTTTCGTCTTCGCGATTCATCAAAACCCTGTCAATAAGCTCGGCGACTTTTTTCATTCCTTCTTCGTCCAGACCCCTGGTTGTAAGAGCGGATGTCCCAAGCCTTATTCCTGATGTTACGAAAGGCGACTTGTCATCAAAAGGAACCATGTTTTTATTAATAGTAATATCTGCTTTGATCAAAGCGTTTTCAGCTTCCTTGCCAGTAATGTCCTTTGTGCGAAGATCTATGAGCATTAAGTGGTTGTCAGTTCCTCCTGAAATCACTTCATAACCTCTTTCAACCATGGCACCGCATAGTGCCTGGGCGTTTTTCCTTACCTGGACCGAATATTTTTCGTATGCGGGATCTAACGCTTCTCCAAAAGCTATCGCTTTTGAAGCGATCACATGTTCCAGGGGTCCGCCTTGTGTTCCGGGGAAAACTCCGCTATCCAGAATTGATGACATTTTTCTGATCATCCCTTTCGGGGTGGTTTTTCCCCAGGGGTTCTCAAAATCTTTACCCATCATTATTACTCCACCCCTTGGGCCGCGGAGGGTTTTGTGGGTGGTGGTGGTTACAACGTGGCAATACGGTAAAGGATCATTCAAAAGTTTTTTGGCAATCAGGCCAGAGGGGTGAGATATGTCTGCAAGCAATAGGGCTCCAACCTCGTCTGCAATCTCCCTTAGTTTTTTGTAGTCCCAGTCTCTTGAATAGGCTGAAGCCCCACAAATGATCATTTTGGGTTTTTCCTGCTTTGCCTTTTCTTCCACCACATTCCAGTCGATGGTTCCTGTTTCTTTTTCCACCCCATAGAAAACAGGACGATAAAGTTTTCCTGAAAAATTCACCGGTGAACCGTGGGTAAGGTGACCTCCATGGGCTAGGTCAAACCCCAAAATCTTATCTCCCGCCTCAAGGCAGGCAAGCATTACCGCTGCATTTGCTTGTGCCCCTGAATGAGGTTGAACATTAGCCCATTCTGCGCCAAAAAGTTCTTTTATTCTTTCAATAGCCAGGTTTTCGGTTTTATCTACCTCTTCACAGCCGCCATAATATCTTTTTCCCGGTAGCCCTTCGGCATATTTATTTGTCATTACAGAGCCCATGGCCTCCATAACCTGATCCGAGACAAAGTTTTCCGAAGCAATTAATTCTATGCCTCTTGTTTGACGAAGCTTTTCCGCTTCAATGATCTCAAAGACTTTTTGATCCCTCATTTCCTAAAATTCTTTGGCAAACATAGAAATGAAAACGCTTCGATGCCTACTTGAAACCAAACAGTTGATGGCTTATTTCATTTGCCATTTCCTGACCCCTGGGTATGGAGCTTTGGGCCCACTGAATTCTTAGGTTCAACTTATCAGACTCTTCCAATGGCTCGATCTGGTTTTCGGCTTTCATTTTTTGGATCAGCTCATGAATAATGATCCCAGCCGAAACGGAAACATTCATGCTTTCTGAAAAACCCTTCATAGGAATGTGAATTACCTCATCAGCTTTTTGAATGACTTTTTCCTCGAGGCCCAACTGCTCATTTCCGAAAAGTATTGCCGTTTTCCCTTTTGGTAGGAAGTCTGAAATGCTTTTTGAGTTTTGCTCCGGAGAGCTCGCAACAATCCGGTAACCTCTTCCCTTTAGTTTTTCTAGGCATCCATCATTTCCTAGCCAGGAACCATAATGCTTGCAATCAACCCATTTTGTCGATCCCTTGCTAATGTTTCTTGCGGATCGTTTTTGGAAATCTTGATCCACTACATAAAGATCCTGAAGCCCGAAGGCATCACAGGTTCTTAAGAGGGCACCGGAATTATGCTCCTTCGCCATATCATCAACAGCCAAAACCAAAGACCTGGTCCTTTGGGCTAAAACCTCCTCGATCAGATTTTGCCTTCTTTCAGTGATGAATTCGCAAAGGCGAAGGAAAAGTTTTTCCTTTTCCTTTAATCCAAGCTTCCTAATCTCGAGGCTTTCCATAGGTATAGTTGCGCCCAACTTATGTGTGGTTCCCAGTTTTTGCTGATTTCCAAGAGTTTCTTTTTGTCTGGTGCTTCCTTAAGCCCATATAGTTTTTGCGACATTACCTGAATTCCAAGATCGCCCGGGGCAAGCACGTTCGGCCTTCCCAAACAAAATATCAGGAACATCTGCGCCGTCCATTCTCCTACCCCCTTAATTTTCACAAGGGATTCTAGGATCTCGCTGTCTTCCATCGTAGAAAATGAGTCAACTTCTTTTTTGTTTTCTGTAAAATATTCTGCGATGTTGTTCAGGTAACTGGCTTTTTGTCGAGAAACACCATATTCCCTCCATGTCTCCCTTTCTATTCCAATCCAATTTTCGGGTTGATCAAAACCATCCATAAACTCTTCAACCTTTTTTATGGTCGAGTCTGCGGATTTCGATGAAACCTGTTGGGAAAGAATCGATTCCACAAGAGCCTGAAAGGGATTGGGGGTCAGGTTGAATTCAAAAGGTCCGACTTTTTCGAGTATGGAAAATAGCTTTAGATCACTTTTCGAAAAATGATCCAAGAGATCATCATAACTGAACTGAAGCAGGGTCTTTCTTTCCAAAACGGTGAGATATTTGGACTTTAAAATATCTAATTTTATTAACCAGACAGCTTTTTTGGCTGAATACAACCAGTTTGGATATTTTTATTGGAATGCTAAACCCAAGTCGGCCCGAAAATTGTTATAGGTCTGAAAACAAATTATGAAAAAACGCCTACTGATACTAACCTTTCTTTTCGTTTTGCCACTTCTCGGTTTTGCCAAGGAGCCAAATGCACCCATTGGATTGACCTATAAGGACCAGCCCCGCAACCAAATGGATATCCATTTTGATATGTTCGCTCCCACCGGAGCTTTTGCTCAAACCCTAAATGGTTCAAACCCAGCCGGCTTTGGCTTTAATTATTTGAGAAGGATTGGGCCAAGGTGGTCCGTTGGTGCCGAGGTGGGTGTGGCCATGTATTATTCTGCAGAATATGTTCTGCAAACCCATATTGGGCCGGTAGAAATGTATGAAGAAGATTGTTTTTGGACGGTTAGGGCCCTGGCAAGATATTACCTAGTGGAGACAGAGAGCTTTAAAGGGTTTACCGAGTTTCGTTTAGGTGCAAACAATTTTTTCTCAGATGTTTCTGCCCAAGAGGAGGTTGTTGCCGACGTCGGACAAACGGTTTCACATGGGAACTCCCTTGTGGCGGGTGTAGGCTTAGGTGGAGAGCTTGGTCTTGGGGCGTTAAATTTTAAATCGGGAAAAAAGGGAAGTGCTTTTGTTTCGGTTAGAACCGCCTATAATTTTGGAAGTCCTACACATTATCGTAGTGCAAACGTACCTTCAGGAATTTCTAACGATTTCGAGGAGCATAGATATTATAGCGAAATAAGCTACATTGATGTAAACCTGGGGTTTGGCATGCGTTTCTAGTTTGAATGGATAAGAAAAAGAAAGTCTTCGTTATAGTTTCAATTCTTTTTGTGTTGGCTGTTTTGTTCATATCCTGGGATATGTTTCGCAGGACGACTCCTCCTTGGGAGAAGAAAAAAGAGATCATAAAGAAGTACGAATAGGGTAATTCGCAAATCGATTTATTTTTGCCCCAAAATCTGCCTAGATGGAAACATTAGAAAAATCGGAATTTTTGGCTTTTGTATTTCTTTACGCCGCCTCGGCCGACCTGGTCTTAAGCAAAAGCGAGCTTGACCTTATTGCAGATAAGGTTGGTCTTGAAAGCTTAAAAAGGGCAAAAACACATTTTGACCAATATTCAGATTACGAGCGAATCGAGTTTATTTTGGCTCATCGTGAACTTTATTTTAAGGATGAAGAAAGCAAGGAAAACCTGCTTTCCGAGCTAAAAATGGTGTTTTTGGCAGATAATGTCTTCTCGATTGAAGAGCAGAACCTTTTCAGAGCTTTGAATAGGCTCCTTTGATCTAGTTAAGGCTATCGCCTCTTAGTTCTCTAAATCTTTTTCGCGCCTCTTCCGCATAAAAGCTTCCTGGATAATCAAACAGGATCTTTTTATAGGCTTCCATGGCACCTTCCTTGTTGTTGAGCTTTTCTTCCAAAATTTCCGCTTTGTGGAATAGGGCATCATCAACTAAAATGTCCTCCGGATATTCATCAATGATCCGATCAAAGTATTTTATCGAGGTTTCGAACTCTCCCATTCGGTTGTGTATCCGGGCTAATCGCAGGTAGGTTTCATCTATTAAGCTGTGACTGGGGTAATGATCAAGGAATGCTTCGAACCTGATTCTGGCGGGCTGATATTGTTGGCTAAAATAAACCAGGTCGATCTTCGAAAATTCCAATAGTGCATCGTAAGAGGTGTCAAGTGCAGAATTGTCCTGGATCAATAGACTTAGCTGCATTGCGTCGTTTGCTATTACCCTGGTCGTGGCTCTTTTTAGAATATCAAGGTTTGCTTTTGCGAGCTCAAATTCGCCTGTGAAGTAAAAAATTCTGGCAAGACGGTATTTTCCTTCGTGCCCAATAGGCTGATCTTTATAGGATTTCTCTACTTGTGCATAAAGGAGTTTAGATTCCCAGGGCTGATCTTTCAGTAAATAAATGTCGCCCATATCAAGCTTGCATTTTCCTGAGAAGATCCTTGGGGTCCTTGGGATCAACAGTGCTTCCTTCAAAAGACTAATTGCCCTATCATATTCAGCCATTTGAAAAGCATGGAGCAAAGCCATACTCCTGTAAGCCTCTGCTGAAGATCTCTTTTTGCCGATCTTGTCGATCAGTTTCTGATACTCAGCAATAAGCTCACGGATCTGGACCGAGTCTATTGGGTACGTCTCTTTTATCAAGGCTTCTCGAGAGCTGATCTCCATGCGTTTTGCTTCTCCAAATATCTGATTATCAGAGTATTCCTTTGCCAAATAACTATACAATTTGACCGCATCTTCGTAAGCTTTGTTCTTATACATGATCTCACCAAGCTCAAGTAGATTTTTTCCTCCCAGGCTTTTTCTCTGGTCAACTGACCGTCCCTGAATAAAGGCCGCATAGAAATCTTTCTTCTGAACATAATACCAAATGAGCATCTCATTCATGGCCTGAGATTCAGGATCGCTTTGAATTGAGCTAATGAGTTTTTCTTCGAGTTTTTTGGAGAAATCTTCTTCCCGAACCTCATCCTGGAAGTAATTCTGAACGTAACTGAGGTAACTCGGCTCGGCATCCAAAAGGTTTACCCCCTCTTCAATAAGTTTCTCCTTGTTTCCGGAGAACTTGTATAAAGCCATCAGGTTTTGGGCATAAAGGGTGGGGGACCTTAATGTCTTTCTTGATACCAGGTAAAGCTCCTCTGAGAAATCAGCCTGGTTTCTTTGAAACAGATGTTTTGCTGCTGCTTCAACCAAAACCTGGAATACACTGATCTGATTGAGAAACTCCTGTTTCTCTTTTTGAAATTCTTTTTCTTTCCCTTGCAGCTGCATGACCAACAAGAGATCAATTTTGAAGATTATTTCTCCCTGGTCTTTTTTGGAAAGTTTTTTGATTTCCTTCTCTGCCTTGGATAATTCCTTGGAACCGATTAGAGCCTGGTAATAATTATCGTAAACCAGAAACGGATCCTTACCGGTCTTCAGGTATTTTTCATAGTAAGCTATCGCTTTTTCGTAATCCCCCTTTAAATAGTACTCATTTCCTAGGGCTGCGTTTTGGTCCTGCGCAAAAACAGAAGCCATGATCATCGACAAAGGAAAAACCAGCACGTAAATTCTCCACCTTTTCATCACGGATAGTTATAATAGTTATAATATATATATAGTTCTATTATTATTATTAAGCTGTTGATACGTTGAAAAATTCTGAAAAAAGAATTTGGAATATTGAATCGTTGTTAATCAGCATCTCCCTTCTTTGTATCAACATAATTCTTTTTTATAAAACACTAATTATCAATTAATTAACAAGCTTATTTTCTTTTGGGGATAAGTTTGACTGGATAATTCTGCACCGATTTTGATGTGGGAAAACCTGGGAACTTTACCTTCCTAAATCATGATATCCCAAAATACAGTTAGTCTTTTTGTTTTCCAGGATATCTTATTCACTTATCAACCATAAAAACAGATTTACCCCCAAGCTTATTGTTAAAAAGTTAGAACCTTATCTGTCTGGATCCAATTTGCCTTTAACTGCATGAGTTCATCATAGAAATGAAATCTTTCAGGCAGCTCCTTTGATCTATAATCACCCTGGTCGTACACACCATTGCAATTTCTATCAATCAAAGCTCTGAGTTGGTATTTCCCAGGATCAAGGCCTTTAAAAACAAAGCGTTTTGAATTCTTTGACTCCTTAACGATCTGGAACTTCTCATTCAAAACCTGAACTATAAAGCATTGCTCATCTGATTTTACCTCTCCTTCAACCTGCCCAAAATTTTCGGGTTTCTTTAAGCCATATCGGAATTGCTTTGATGGAATTGTGTCTCGCGTGACGGAAATGATCGAGCCCTTTTTGTAAAGTATTCCGAAAGTTTCCTGTTTTGGATCCGGATAAAAAACCCAGGGAATAGTATTTGGCCTTAGTTCCAGCTTGCTTATTGAGGTGGTGTCAGGCTTTCCCTGGTAAAAGACACTATCCGTTAAAAATGAGGCAGGGGGAATATTGGTCCAGAAAATTATCGAGTCGGATGGAAGGATCTTTGAATTATTTGGAGGGGTTGAATTAAGGCTCGATTTCTTATCGAATTCCTTGGAAACAGGATCTAATGAAATTGTTAGCAGTGAGTCAGAGCTTCTTCCCAGGCTATCTACCCAGGAAACCTGAATTTCTTTTTCTTCTTCGAAAGATGGGAACAGGACGACAGAGCTGTTTTTATCAAAAAAAGAAAAAGATACTTCATCGGCCTTTACTTCAAAAGACTTTAGACCTCTTGAGTAATCGAGTTTGAAATAGTTGGATCCTTCAAAGGTTCTGATCAACTCCGCTGAATCAAAGTTTTGATCCACCAATCTTAGGATCAAAGAATCTGGGGGTTCGGAACTATTTATTGTGGAACCATAGAATCCTAATAGTTCGGTCCGGCTATCGAAGGTTCTGTTCTTGTTTTTATCTGTAATGGCATAGATCTCGAATTGACGTGCGGGGAGATTGTTAAGAACAAAGTATCCAGTCTCATCCACTTTGGTATAATACTCCGGTTGATGTTTGGTAACGTCAAGAGTATCAGATGGTGCATACAGCCCTATGATAACATTACTCTTTTCAGGCTCATTGTTTAGGTTGTTTACTATTCTCCCCTTTATATATAAGGAGTCTATCACCGGGCCTGTAGAAAATGCAATTGAAAGGTTTTCCGGGACATTCTTTTCGGTAATGTCTGAGATGGAGTTTCCAAAATTGAAAGTATAGGTGGTGTTAGGCCTCAGGCTGTCTAATAAATTGACAATCAAACCTTTAGACCTGTATTTCTCCTTGTATTTTAGGTTTGGATCAGGAGATATTATGAGCTCCCCTTTTAAATTCTTTACGTCTATGATCTCATCAAATTGGAGTCGAATATAACTCCCATGAAAATTGGCGCTTTGATCCTTTGGAAATGAATTTATAAGAATGGGCGGTTGCTTATCCTTGGGACCGCCAGTAGGAGGTTTCTGACTGGCGCATGAGTAAAGAATAAAGGCCAGTAGGATGAAACCGGCGCTAAGTATCCGGATCATTTTTTCAAATACACCATTAAAACAGAAAGGTCTGATGGGGAGACCCCGGAGATTCTTGAAGCCTGACCAAGTGTTGAAGGCCTTATGTTTGACAGCTTTTCTTTTGCTTCACTTGACAGGGAAGAAATTCCTTTGAAATCGAATTCTTCAGGAATCTTTTTGTCTTCCAGGTTTTGAAGTTTTTCAGCCAAAATCTTTTCCTTTTCTATGTAGGTATCATACTTGGTAAGGATCTCTGCCTGATCAAGGATAATATTATCAAGCCTGGAGAAAAATTCAGGTGGTTCTTCCAAGCCGCTCTTAAGGTCTCTAACCCCAACCTCAGGTCTTTTTAGCAGCTTATAATAAGGTGTCGTCTCTTTTATTCCAGCAGAATTCAAGCTTTCTAATATTGGATTGGCAAGCTCAGGTTTGATTTTTTCCTTCTTAAGGGATTGAAGAGCCTCTTCTATTTGATTCACTTTATTGGTCAGGTTGTTCATCCTTTCATCATCAACCAATCCAATTTCGTGCCCGATTGGAGTTAGGCGGCTATCGGCATTATCCTGTCTCAATAATATCCGGTACTCTGCCCTGGATGTGAACATTCTATAAGGCTCCTCCGTACCCTTATGAACAAGGTCGTCGATAAGGACACCTATATAAGCTTGAGACCTGTTAAGCACAAGAGGCCGCTCTTCATTAATACTTCTATGAGCGTTTATTCCAGCCATAAGTCCCTGGCTAGCAGCCTCTTCGTAACCAGTTGTGCCGTTTATTTGGCCTGCAAAGAATAGCCCATCCACCAGCTTCGTTTCCAGGCTAGCCTTTAATTGTAGAGGTGGAAAGAAATCATATTCTATCGCATAGCCTGGCCTAAACATTTTGAAGTTCTCAAAACCTGGCACAGAACTTAATGCTTTGAATTGAATATCCTCGGGAAGAGATGTAGAAAACCCATTCACATACACCTCAACTGTATTCCAACCTTCCGGCTCTACGAATATTTGGTGCCGGTCTCTTTCTGCGAACCGATCTATTTTATCCTCTATGGAAGGACAATATCTCGGACCAAGACCTTGGATCCTTCCGTTGAACATAGGGGATTTGTCGAAGCCTTCCCTTAACAGGTCATGAACCTCTGGGTTTGTGTAGGTGATATGACAGCTTCTTTGATTTTGAACAGCCATAGTATTTCCAAAAGAAAACTTTTCTGGGAGCTCATCTCCCTTTTGTTCTTCCATTTTGGAATAGTCAAGACTTCTGCCGTCGACCCTGGGTGGAGTTCCTGTCTTCATCCTTCCAGACTCAAAACCGAGTTTCACCAAGTCTTCTGTTATGCCCAAAGCAGCCCTTTCGCCAGCCCTTCCCCCACCAAATTGTTTTTCTCCAATGTGAATGGTTCCATTAAGAAAGGTTCCGCTCGTCAGGATCACAGTTTTGGACCGAAGCTCTAAACCCAAGGAGGTCTTTACACCCACCAACTTTCCGTTTTCCATTAAAAGCCCGGTGACCATATCCTGCCAAATGTCTACATCCAAATTTCTTTCGAGGGCCTCCCTCCATCGTGTGGCGAAAACCATTCTATCGTTTTGGGTTCTGGGGCTCCACATTGCAGGACCCTTAGACTTGTTGAGCATTCTGAATTGAATAGTTGATTGGTCTGAGATCACACCCGACATTCCTCCAAGAGCATCGATTTCTCTGATGATCTGACCTTTTGCAACCCCACCCATTGCAGGGTTACAAGACATTTGGGCTATAGACCCCATATTCATGGTGATCAAAAGAACCTTTGACCCCAGTTTCCCCGCAGAATGAGCGGCCTCACAGCCGGCATGGCCGCCGCCAACAACAATTATATCATAATTTCCAAACATGCTTCAATGTTCCACGTGGAACAAAAACCAAAAGGTTCCACGTGGAACCTAAGTGTGCCTCAAAATTAAGCAGGCATCTTCTTTTTCCCGCATTTCCTTTACCTGTTCGTCCGTCTTGTCTGAATATCCCATTAGATGAAGCAATCCATGTATTATTACCCGGTCAAGCTCATCAATAAAAGCGGAGTTGCTTTTGGCTGAGTTTTCCTCCACCCTTTCTATGCTAATAAACAAGTCTCCTTCAAGGGAGTTTGGGGTTTCGCTTTGATCAAAAGTGATAATGTCCGTATAAAAATCATGATCCAAATACTCCTTATTGATCTCAAGGAGTCTCTCATCGGAGCAAAAAATCAGGTTTATGGCTACGGGCTTGAAGCCTTCATTTGATGCACAAGAGACAACCCAGGTGTTTAGCCCCGAAACATTTGGGTAATCAAACAACCCCTCTTCATCAAAAATATTGATTGGCGTATCAGCCATTTAGGTAAAACACCAGTTCCACCGCATTTCCCGGCTCCACATAATTTACCTCATCACACAGGTGTTTCATTAGAAAAATGCCCCTACCGGTTTCTTTTTCAATGTTTTCAGGAGAGGTTGGATCTGGGAGGCTTGCCTGATCAAAGCCTGGGCCCTCATCCTGAACCTTGAATTTTAAGCTTTGTTCTTCGTGGTTCAAAGAGATCTTCACGAATAGGTCCTTATTCATCTTGTTCCCGTGGGCAATAGCATTGTTTACCGCCTCAGTAAGCGAAATGACAATGTTTCCATAGATCTCATCGGAAATGTGGAGCTGGTCACGGGCATTATCGATAAAACTTTCAACCACCCGTATATTTTCGAGGATAGAGGGGATCTCAATGTAAAAATTGCCCATTCCCTGTTTCTTAGTTGGATCTTGGCTCAGTTTCAATGTTCAATTTTTCAAAATACTGATTAACCTTGTCCTTAAAATAAGGATTTAATGACGGATTGATAGTTTTTAGCAATTCAATCTGGGACTCACGTGATTTTATATAATCCTCTAAAGCGGGAGGGGTTTTTCTTTCAAACTCTCCGGCGATCTCCGACTCCCTCTCCTCTTTTTGCTCTCTTTCACGATCTGCTTTTTCGGATTCAAGCAGCCTGGTTTCAATTTCGGCCTGCCGCTCAATCAATTCGTTAGTTAGTCTTTTATGAACCAGGTCTTTCTCCGTTTCTTCCATTAATTGAGCCAGGTCTCTAAGTTCTTTCTGAAGATCTTTGTCAATCTGATTTCCCCCCTCACCAAGCTGCTCAAGAGATTCACGGATCATTTCCTGTTGTTGTGCTAGGCGGGATAGTTCTTCAGATAATTGCCTTCCTTCCTTGCCGCCCTTTTTTAGCTCCCTAATACTTTGATTCAATTGTTTTTGTAATTGAGACATGCTTTGGGATGGTTTTTGACCATTTGGCTTAGAGCACATTTGGTCTCCTGCCATCTGACTTGCCATTTGTTCCTGGAGTTGCTTCAAAACGTTGTCCAGCATTAGAGCTAAGTTGTTTACGGATGTCATTACAAATTGTTGCTTTATAGTAGCCTTACCCGCTCTTCGCTCTCTGATGAATCGGATACTCTCATCCATTTGGTAATTCATTTCCTCAATTTCCTTTGTCACGAAAGACTCGATTTGAAATATTCTTGAGGCCAAAGCGTAAAGACTGTCTTCGATGATCTCTGCGTCTCTTTGAAGTTTTAATTGGTCCTGGCTAAGGTCAATGTATCGCGGGTCGTCCCTTTTTACCTTTCGAACCTCGGTCATTATTCTTTCCTGCTCAAAAGAAAAGCGAAGCAAATTCTCCAATAGAGCCCTTAGGCTATTTAGGTCTTCTTGCAAGGCCTCATCCTCAGAGCTTTGTTGAAAATCCATCAGGCTTTCGGCAAGCTTTTTCATTTGATCAGAATTTGATTTCTGGTTTTCCCCCGCTTTTTTATTTTTTCCCTGATCCAGCATTTCTTTGGACTGCTCCATTTGTTGGTCAAGTTGCTCCATTTGTTCTCCAAACTCCTGATCCTCAAGGCCTTTCGGGCTTTCCAGCTCTTCATCAAGCTTCTCTAACTCAGAATATTCTTCCTTAAGTTTATCGAAGGATTCGTTTATATCTTCCTGATCTTCAGACAGTTGGTCGTTTGGTTTGTTTTTTTCCTGTGTTTCTTTCGCAAGCTGATCTTGTTCTTCAGCCAGTTCGTTTAGATCCTGGATGGTTTGTTCAAGTTTTTGATCCACCTGTAATTGCTTGAAAAGCTCAAGAGCCCGATCGAGCTCTTTTTCATACTGAGAATCCTTTCTTTCCAGTTGGGATAGCTTTTCCTGAAGTCTGGCGTTGTCGTTGTTTTTGTTTAGAAGCTTTTGAAGCTCTTCCATTAGTTTCTTGGTCTCCTCGTCTAACACTTCCTCCATCAACTTTTCAAGCTGTTCTGTCTTCTCTTTAAGCTTTTCGCTTTGATCCAAATACTTTTCTTCCTGAGGCCGGATCTTCTCAAGGTCTTCTTTGAGTTGTTCTAGCTCCTCCTCCATTTTCTTATGCTTTTCAAGAATGTCCTCGAGCCTTTTTTGGTCCTGCCAGTCAAGTTCTTTTTTGTTTCTTGTTTCATCCTGAAATTCCTTGATCTCGTTTTGCAGTTCTTTTAGGGACTCCTTGGAGGAAGAACTAGAGCTTTTGAAGGAATTTTTTTGTTGGTCCAATTGGTTGATCAGATCATCTTTGGATGGGATCATTAAAGACTGGGCCTGAGATCTGCTGGATTTAGGACCATTCACCCCATCATTATCTCTTACGAGAGTATAATACTCCAATTTTTGACCAGGCTTCAATTGGATTTCCTTAAAGTCCCACCTTAAAAAGTAGTTTTGATCTCTTAGTTTTCTATTGAATGTGATTGGTCTTTTTCCGCTAGAAACAACAGCACCTTTTTCATCCTTAAGTGAATATCTAACCTCAAGCGAAGAGAAGCCATAATCATCCAGGATCTCGCCAGCCAAAACAACAAATTCAAACAATGTGGAATCAGCCGCACTTGAAAGCTCGATCTTGGGATGGAGGTCTTTGATCACGTCAACCTGTGTGAGAAGAGCATCTTTATTTTTTCCGAACTCATTAATAAGAAGAAATTCAAGGTTTTTTGATGCCGAGAAAGATCTTTCGATTTCCCCACGCCCCTTTTCGGGCTTGAAGTTTATCGGAATTGAGTCATAACCCAACAGGTTTAATTCCTCTGTGTGTTTTGTTTGGAATTCCCATGAAATTTTGGAACCCTCCGGAACCTTTAAATGACCCATCGAGGAAATAAGTTTGTCGGGCCTTCCCGTATACCCTGGATAGTCAATCTTGGCCTTTATGTTTGAAGCAATAGGCCTGTCGTGTATGGGAATGAGTATTTTTTTTGAGTAAAAGCCATTTCCTTCAAACCGAATATCCAGATCGGATTTTACCCTCTTTAAACCCAATGAATAATCAGTAGGCCCCGACCTGATCATTTTTCTTCGGACACCATTTATTTGAACAAAAGCCTCGGAAGGAACCTCTTTACCCCTAAAGCTCAGGGAGAGACTCAGGTCTTCATTTCTAAATGCATAATCGGGCAAATTATTTGGCACAAACTCAAAGGGAGCTGGCGGGAGATATTCCTTATTAAAGTTGATCAGCCTTTCTGAGCTGCTTGAAATTAGAGACCCCTGAAAAAACACCAGGAACAGAAGAAGGCTGAATGGAAATGAAAACAGAGCCGCCATCCTTTTTTGGCCCCGAAAAGAAATTGCCGTGTTGAAATCCAGAGCAACCAGCCCTTTTGATTTTTGCTCTACCGCGGCCAAGGCCAGTGCAGAACCAGAGCCACTAAATTTCTCCCCGATCTGCAAGGTGTTAATGAGGCTATCTCCAACATCTGAATGATTTTCACCCAATTGTCTTGCCGCCTCAAGGTTGCCCATTGGCCTATAAATATTAAGCCATCTTAAAACCGGAAGAACTACCCGAAAAACAAAAAAGTAGATGTTTGAGAAAAGGAAGGCAAAGAAAGCCACAGCTCGTGCCAACTGCCCAAACCAGAAATAATGCTCTAAAACGAGAATTAAGATAAGGCTAGCAGTAAAGAAGGTAGCCGAAAACAAAAACCCTTTTAGGGCCTGTGTTAGAAATAGCTTCTTCTTATAGCTGTCTACTTTATGTTTTACCTCCTGAAAGGCTGTCATTGCCTATTTTGCTTTTAAGGTCTGGGGCTTAATAAACTTAACGGACCTGAAATCCCGATATTGAAGAGCATTCATTTTTAAGCCCATGATACCGGGTTGTAAAAGTCTGTATCCCTCATCATACCACAAAACCACCGAGGCACAATCTTCCATCAAAATTTGTTCCGCCCTTTTGTAGGCACCCCACTTTATGCTGTCAATACTGCTTTCCCTGGCGGTTTTTAACCAATTATTATAGTTTTTGTTATTGTATGCAGCAACGTTGGGAAATTCTTTTTTGTTCGTTTTTGAACTCGAAACCTTGCTTTCGAACACAGAAAGGAATTCTTCGATCGAAGGATAGTCTGCTGACCAGCCAATTCTGTAAAAGGAATACTCCCCACTTTGTATCCCCGCAAGCAGATCTTGTAGAGTGTGGATTTGAATGTTGAGGTCGATGCTTAAAGCATTTTTCAAGTCGTTTTTAATGGATTGAGCAATAGAAACATTAAAGTTTCCTCTTGAAGCAAGGTGAAGAGTTAAACCGGAAAGCTCATCCGCACCAAGCCCAGAAAGCTGCATAAACACTCGAGCAGAATCTACACTATAGGAATACCCCCTTATTTTAGAGTATTGATGTTTTGGAAGCCCAGGGGGAACAAAGCCGGCATTTCCAGCTCCAAAAGCCTGGCCCTTAAGAACCCTATCAACCAACTTGTTGCGATCTACCGCATAGGCAATGGCCTTTCTAAAATTACGGTTTGAAAATATTGGGCTTTCCAAGTCCATGCCCAGGATCTCAGTTGAAAGTTCCGGCATCCTTTGCAGTTGGAAATGACTATATCCTGACCGGCCCTTGGAATATCGATCCTCCAGAACCTCATTGACCAAGTTGTGAGGCAAGGAATAAACCATGTCTAACTCCCCATTTTTAAAGAGCTCCATTTCTTCTTTTTTGTCAGAAATGAAAAAGATCTTAATTCCCTTGAGGTATGGCAAGGATTGGCCATCTGAATCGATTTCATAGTAATTCGAGTTTCTTTTAAAAGACATACCAGCTTCGGAGCCATCCACCAAGACAAACGGACCCGTTCCAACCATTTTTGATTTCATATTGAAACCGTAGGCATCCAAGGCTTCCTTGGGATAAATGGCAGCCTCGGGTCTTGAAAGCATTGAAATGAATCGGTCTTCATTTACCCGAATTTTGAACTGCAATTGATATTTGCTCAACAGCCTAATCCCCTCAAAATCACCCTGATATGATCCATCTATCTGGTTTTGGGCAAATTCTTCTGCCCCCACGAACAAGGGCATGAACATGGGCTGGGCAACATTCCATTTAGAAGGCGTGAGCAGGTGCTGGAAGCAAAACTCAACATCTGCAGCGGTTAGCTCTCGACCGACGGCACCAGGAAAACAGTTATCATCATGAAACTTAACACCTTCCTTAAGATCAACTGTAAACAGAAAGGTTTCTTCGTTGAAAGACCAGGTTTCTACCAAAGAGGGGACGGGCTCTAAATTTTCCGGGTCCAAACGGAACAAACCCTCGTAGACCAATTGAGAGGTTCTGGAGCTTATGACATCACAAATACTTGGTGGAAAAAGATTTCCGGGCCTTTCCGACTCATTTAGTCTGAAAAGACCCTCCGATCTTGCTTCTGGTCTCAGATTTTCGGAGACAAGAGAGGTTTCAGAATCCTTAGATTCCGGCGTTGAGCAAGAAAAGAAAATTAAGACATAGAGGAGCCAATAGGCCTGATTATTCATCCTTCTTTGGAATAGTGAACATCAAATTTATGATTTGAGATCTAATTCCAAAACTACGGGGCAATGATCTGAATGATGGGCCTGTGGAAGGATTTTCGCGCTCTTCAGGTTTTTTTCCAATTCCTTGGTCGCCATATGATAGTCGATTCGCCAGCCCAGATTCCTTTCGCGAGCCTTCATCCTATAACTCCACCAGGAATAATTATGAGGTTCTGGGTTGAAATGTCGGAAAGTATCAATGAAGCCCATATCAATAAATTTGGTCATCCACTCCCTTTCTTCAGGAAGAAAACCAGAGCTGTTGGCGTTTGACTTGGGATTATGGATATCTATTGGTTTGTGGCAGATGTTGTAATCTCCTGAAATAACCAGACGGGGAATTTCTTTCTTGAGCTGTACTATGTATGTGTAAAAATCTTCCAACCATTGAAACTTGAAATCCTGACGAACATCGCCGGATGAGCCAGATGGCATATAAACACAAATAATCGAAAAATCATCATAATCAGCTCGAATCACTCGCCCCTCTTCATCATAAACGGGTATTCCGCAACCGATTTCCACACGCCTCGGCTTCTGTTTGCTCAGGATGGCCACACCGGAATAACCCTTCTTCACGGCCTCATGCCAAAACACTTCATAACCAAGGCTTTCGAACAACCCAATCTCTTCGAGCACCTGGCCCCTGTGTGCTTTTGTCTCTTGAAGACAGAGCACATCCGGAGCGGTAGCCTTGGTCCAATCCCACAACCCCTTTTTTAGGGCGGCCCTTATTCCATTAACATTATAGCTGATCAGCTTCATTTTGGAGAATATTCTAGTTCAATTACGAGAAAATCAAATTTAGGCTTCAATTCGCCAATTTTTCATCCTTGTTTCAGAAAATCTGCTCACAAACCCAAATAGACTAAGAACTAGGAGAAAAACACATTCCGTAAAACCCGCGCAAGCAAACCACCTCAATATGTCTAAATAGACCCTAGTAAAAAGAGGTTTTTAACGTGCTAATAAACTATAGCCAAATGCTAGGAGCGGCGATAGATTTTTTGAATCTTTTTTATCCCATCAACTGTGGGTCATGCGGGCGACCCTTGATAAGGGGAGAGAACCATGTCTGCACCAGTTGTCAATTTTCTTTTCCCAGAACAAACCATGCCTTATTCCGTGGAAATGAGATGGAAAACAAACTTATGAGCAGAATGCCCTTGGGGTTTGGTGCTGCGCTATTCGAATTTAAGCGAGGGGGAAAGGTTCAAAGAGCCATGAACAATATCAAGTATAGAAATAGGCCACAGCTGGCAGAATACTTTGGAGAGCTCGCTGGCACAGAATTAAAAAGCCTGATCAGGCTTTTTGCTGTAGACAATGTTGTGCCCGTCCCATTACACCCCAAAAAACAACTTAGTCGCGGCTATAACCAAGCTGATCATTTCGGAAGTGGTCTGGCATTAAGGTCAGGGATTTCGGTCTTCTCTTGTTTATCCAGAAAAACCAACACCGAAACCCAAACGAGAAAGAACAAAATTGAAAGGTGGCTAAACGTCTCCTCCGCTTTTAAAATAAAAGATGGCTACAAGGTAAAAGGGAAGCACCTGCTTATTGTGGACGATGTTCTTACAACTGGATCCACTATTGAGGCTTGCTCAAACGAATTGTTAAAAGAAGGAGCCGCCAAGATATCGGTGGCAACCATCGCTATAGCAAAAAAGTAATTTATCCGAGCAGGCCTTCCCCCTCAATTCTTCCCTTTTCAGGCCCGTTTTCAAGTTTAAGAACCCCCCTTGGGCAAACGGCAGAGCAAATTCCACAACCAACACAAGAAGATCTTACGATGTTTTGACCTCGCTGCGCATACCATCGCACATCTATTCCCATTTCACAATAAGTAGAGCAATTTCCACAGGATATACACTGCCCGCCATTGGTTGTGATCCGAAATCTGGATTTAATTCTTTGCACCAAGCCGAGGTATGCAGCCAACGGACAACCATATCGGCACCAAACCCGATTACCCATCAAGGGGTAAAAACCCGTCCCAACAACTCCCGCAAAGCCAGCTCCTATCCAGGCCCCGTATACTTCTCTAACCTGGAAGGAGTCCAAAAAGCCCAGGCGAGAATTGCCAGTGAAAAACGTATACAGGACGAGCCCGGTCATAACAAGAGAAAAAATCAACACAGAATGAACGGTGATCCTTTCCACTCTCCACGCCTTAAGTGACTTGTCCGAAAGCTGGCGAAAGGGATCGCCCGCGGTTTCCGCCAAGCCGCCACAGCCACACACCCAGGAACAATACCAACGCTTTCCATAGAGATAGGTAAATAGAGGAACAGCTACGACGAATAATGCGATTCCCCAGACGAACATGAATATGCCAAACTTTCCACTTGAAATCAGGCTGCTAATGTTCGACTCAAAAAAGAAATCGTAGTCAAGAGGAAAGATGTTTTTGAAATCAAAATAAGGTTGATTGAGTCCGACAAGAATTTCCGGAAGGATAAATGCAAAGCATAGTTGGAAAAACATTACAGAAAGGGTTCTAACCCTTTGGTATGGGACATGCCTGTATTTTTTTAGCATCCTCAACCCCATTACCAAAACCACCAGGGTATAAAGAAGGCCATAAAGGAAGAACTGTCCAGCGGTGTTTCCGGAAAGGAATATGGAAATGGGATCCACCAGCAATATCTGCCCATTTAAATACTCTGGAATAAAATAGAGGACCACATAAAAGATGATAAGATAGGCCCCAAGTAAGACCCCGGAGATCCCTCGATAGGAAATAGCCAAATGAAAAGGCCCGGGCTTTGGTTTTTTTGAATCATCCTTTTTGCCGAGAAACATCAAGCTACCGCCCAAAACAGGAAGCCCTAATGCCAGAAGCAGGATCAGTAAAGGCATTTGTTCTTGCGGACCATTGTGAGCAGCCCGAGCCCAAGTGACCTTAAGGTTTTGTAGTTGATATTTATCAAAGCCCTTAGAAGGCAACAAACTGTATTGATAGTAATTTTTTCTCACCAGGTTAAGGTCATTGTATAATGATTGCTGGTCTGAATATTCTTTTCCATCAAGCCAAGAGCCATAATCAATGAAGCCCTTCACCTTGTCCTCGGCCAGCCCCATCTCCGAAAGGCCGGAAAGCGATATTTTATAACCAGATTCATTTTTCCAGGAAGCCATGATCTCATCTAACTCCTGATCTGAAAAGACCCCCTCATCCCAAGCCTTGTCATTTACCGTTGCCGCAAAATCATTTATGGCTTTTGAGAAAGAAACCGGATTCGAGTAGGCACCTGTTGGCCAAAGAGATTTAAGGGAAAGAGTTTTGTCATTTAGACTTTCTTCAGCCCTTTCTGCTGAATAATCGCCCCAAAGGAAAAGAGAATTGAAAAACAAAAAGCCTGCCCCAACCAGGGCCAGGCCAATTATTGAAAAGAGATCTTTATTGGTTTTCATAGACTTTTGAGCCAATTTCCTCATTGAATTTTTTTCTCACCGCCTTTATTGGACTTGCTTGAAATTCCGGATTGAACAAGCCGTCATTTAGATTTTCCAATACGGTTTCCATAGTGGATCTTAAAGCAAGATGTCTTTCCCAAAAGGAATGCTTTCCCCTGTGACCAAAAAGGTTTACCCCCAGCAATACCATTGAGCCCTCTTCAAAGACGAAGTGAATCAACTCTTCTTCTGCTGGCCTTACCACCAATTCTCTTTGTCCTGCAGGAAGCACAGAGGGAACATTGCCATAGGTTTGGTATTCTAGTTCAAAGAATTTTGCTGAGTTGAACCAGGGGCCAGGGGAATATTCTGTGTTTTCACCGAGGATATTTTTAGCCGCGACCTCGCCTTGCGTTCTACCTGTATACCAAACTTGCTCAATCGGATTTCTGCCCTTTGGAGGATCGATGAATTCCGCACAATCTCCAGCCGCAAACACGTCTTCGACGGAGCATTGCATATTCCTTTTGATCATTATGCCGCGCCCGATGTCTAATCCTGAATTCGCCAGGAAGCCTACATTTGGCCTAACCCCTGTAGTAACCCCAACAAACTCACAGGGAATCTCACGACCATTTTTGGTTAAAACGGAAGAGACCCCCCCTTCTGAATTTCCTTTAATTTCTTCCAACTCAGTTTCAAGTAGCAATTCAATTCCATGAGAGCGGGTGTGTTCTTGCACAAGCTCGGCGTCATCCTTAGGTAGAATGTTTCCCCAATAGTTTTTTTCTCGGATCAACATGGTCACTTTGATGCCCCTTGACCAAAGCATTTCGGCTAATTCAATCCCAATTAAACCCCCGCCAACAATTACGGCACTTTTGGTTTTTTCACTTAGAGATTCAATTTGTTGTAGATCCTGGTAACTGTACATTGGAGTAACCCCTTTTAGGTCTACTCCTTTCCAGGGAATGATATTCGGCACTGAGCCGGTGGCCAACAGGAGTTTATCATAATGATAAATTTCTCCTGATTCTCCGATCAATGTTTTCCCACTAATGTCCAAAGAGTTTATGCGATCTTGGACAAGCTCCAGTTTATTTTTTTTCCAGAAACCATCCTCATATGGCTTCGTGTCCTGGTACCTCATTTGTCCCATGTAGATATACATGAGGGCTGTCCTTGACCAGAAATGTTTTGTTTCAGAAGATATGATTACAACTTCATGATCGCTGTTCTTGCGAATAGTCCGAGCACAAGTAATGCCCGCAATACCATTTCCGAGGATGATTATTTTCATAGGTTATTCCAATGTAATCCTAGGATTAATAATAGCTGGTGAATGTCTATTTGTGGACAAAATATGTTTCATTTGCCCAAGTAATTTTGTCTTTTACAAAAATGCTCGTTTATGAATCTTAACGAGAAGAGCATAAATCAACTATTAGATCTTAAGCAATTTGTAGGAAAGGTTTCAGATGAACAATATACTGAAAACCTCCCCGATCTGAGCCAAGCTAGCCTTGGTCAGCATGTTCGCCACATCCTGGAATTTTACAGCTGCCTGTTAAAAGCATCTGAGCAAAAACCAGTGGTGTGCTATGACGAGAGGGAAAGAGATAAGAACCTGGAAAACAATACAGGGTCTGCAATTGAGCTTATTGAATCAATTGTAACAAGGCTTGAGACCAGGGTCAATGATTTTACAATTCAGTTAAAGTCATTGATCAATGAAGGGAAGGCAATAATGGTTGAGAGTAGCCTGGAAAGGGAAATGTGGTATGTCTATGAGCACACCACCCACCACATGGCAATACTAAAAATTGGTGCCTTCCTATTAGGCATAAACCAGGTAGGCACAGACTTTGGAGTCGCAGACTCTACCATCGAATACCGAAAAAGGGTTAATTACTGATCAAAAAGGAAACTTGTTTTCCTCTATCAATTTTGCTGCAACTCTCTTTCTTGCTCCAATGATATCATAGGGCTGGGTTTTAGTAAACCTCTTTAAACCCAGCAGCATCATTCTTTGCATATCCCCTTCAGCAAAGGCATTAATAACTTCTCTACCAGCCTTGGCGATCTTATCCATCGCTTCATGAAGATAAATCCTGGCGATATCCAATTCGAATTCAGCGGCGTCGCCCTTTATTCCATGAGCCTTTTCTGCTCTAAGTATTGCGGATTCACTTTCATAGATCAGGATAACCATGTCTGCAAGATTCATAAGGATCTCCTGTTCATCAGCTAGCTTTTCCATATATTTTTGAGCGGCCGCTCCAGCGCACATCAGCCCTGCTTTTTTTGCATCACGGATGTACTTCTTTTCTTGCTCCAGGAACTGCTCATCATCGCTGGAAAAGTCAGGGATCTCCATCAGCTCTTTTTGGACCTGGGCCGCCGGGGTCATTAGGTCCAGTTGTCCCTTCATAGCTCTTTTCAAAAACATATCAAGGATGAGCAGCCGGTTGATCTCATTCGTTCCTTCGAAGATCCTGTTTATTCGAGCGTCCCTGTAAGCCCTATCCATAGGGTAGTCGGAGGAGAATCCATATCCGCCATAAGTTTGCACCCCCTCATCTACGCAAAAATCGAGCGTTTCAGAACCGGAAACTTTTAAAATGGCACATTCTATAGCGAACTCTTCGGCCGCCCCCAATAAAGCTTCACTAAAATCCTTACCCTCCTTTAGAAGGGCCTGCTCCATCTGCTCAATATCCTGTCCCGCCCTATACAATGCAGCTTCGGTTGCGTATATACGCATGGCTTGTTGGGCCAGTTTATTTTGGATCGCACCGAATCCAGAAATTGGCTGGCCAAACTGCTTTCTTTCATTGGAGTACTTGATCGTGAGATCGGCAGCTGATTTGCTTCCCCCCAATACGGCAGCAGCTAGTTTGATCCTCCCAACATTTAGAATATTAAATGCAATCACATGGCCACGCCCTATTTCTCCAAGTAAATTCTCAACTGGAATCTTGCAGTCCTCAAAGAAAACCTGGCGCGTCGAGGAGCCTTTAATGCCCATCTTTTTCTCTTCATTTCCAAGGCTCAATCCCGGCGTCCCTTTTTCTACAATAAAGGCAGTGAATTTTTCTCCATCGATCTTTGCGAAGACTATGAACAGGTCTGCAAACCCAGCATTGGTGATCCACATTTTCTGACCGTTAAGAATATAATGCTTTTTGTCATCGCTGAGCACCGCTTTGGTCTTTGCTGCGAGAGCATCTGAGCCTGAACCTGGCTCGGTAAGGCAATAGGCCCCTTTAAATTCGCAGGAAGCCAACTTGGGGAGGTACTTTTTCTTTTGATCTTCATTTCCGAAATAAAGAATAGGCAGGGTTCCAATTCCGGTATGGGCGCTAAGCGCAACAGCAAAGCTGTGCCCCTTGCCGGTCCTTTCTGAAATGAGCAAAGAAGTATTAAAATCCTTTCCAAAGCCTTCGTATTGCTCTGGAATTGCCGTGGCCATTAAGCCTAATTCTCCTGCCTTATCCAGAATGTTTACCATTAGCCCATCTTCCATGTCATCGATCTTTTCGAGATGGGGAAGTACCTCGTTCTCAATGAACTCATCGCACATATCCTTTATCATCTTTTGTTCCTCCGACCATTGGTCAGGAATGAAAATGTCCTCAGCCTTGGTTTCCTTAATTAAGAACTCCCCTCCTTTTACGGCCTTGATTTTTTCTGCTGTATCCATAATTATAGTCTTTCAAATACTCCGGCAACCCCCTGGCCGCCACCAACACAAGCAGTCACAAGACCATATTTCTTGTCCTGCCTTTTTAATTCATTTAAGATCCCAATACTTAGCCTTGCCCCCGTACAACCCAAGGGGTGGCCCAGGGCAATAGCCCCTCCGTTTACATTTAATTTCTCCTCATCAAGATCAAGATTTCTAATTACCGCAAGAGATTGCGCAGCAAAGGCTTCGTTCAGCTCAACCAGATCAATATCGCTAAGATTTTTATCGGCTTTTTCCAAAGCTTTTGGCACCGCATTGATCGGTCCAATGCCCATAATCCTGGGCTCAACACCAGCAACTGAGTAGGATGCCATTCGACCAATTGGTGTGAGATTATTCTTTTTTAGAAAGTCTTCACTTACCACCATAACGAAAGCGGCCCCATCAGAAGTTTGGGATGAATTCCCCGCGGTTACTGAACCACCTTTTGCAAAGGCAGGCCTCAATTTGCCCAGAGCCTCAATAGAGGTTCCTTTCCTTGGGCCCTCATCGGTATCAACCAAATACTCCTTGGTTTCCCTTTTTCCTTTTGCATTAACAAAGGTTTCTTTCACAGGATAGGGCACGATCTCGTCAGCGAAACTTTTTGCCTCAATTGCGGCCAATGCTTTTTCATGGCTGCCCAAAGAGAATTCATCCTGATCGTCTCTGGAAATCCCGTATTGTTCAGCAACTTGTTCAGCCGTTAAACCCATTGAAGTATAATATGTAGGGTTGTTCGTTGCTATCTGGTAATTCAGAGCTGTTTTAAAGCCCATTACCGGAACCAGGGACATTGATTCTGTTCCTCCGGCAATGATGCAATCCGCCATTCCGGCGTGTATTCTTTGCGAAGCAATGGCAATAGCTTCAAGACCGCTTCCGCAGTATCTGTTCACTGTAACTCCCGGAACCTCAATGGGTAAAGAAAGAAGAGCAATCATTCTAGCCATTTGCATTCCTTGTTCAGCTTCTGGAACCGCATTTCCGACAATTAGATCGTCTACCTGCTTGGGATCGAAACCCTCAAGGCTGTTTACCAATTCCTTAATTACATGCGCAGCAAGATCATCTGGTCTGGTAAACCTGAAGCCACCTCGGTTGGCTTTTCCTACTGCAGTTCTGTACCCTTTTACGATATATGCATCCATATCAATTTCTTAAAGGTTTTCCGGTTTTTAGAACCGATTGAATTCTTTCTAATGTTTTCTTCTCCCCTGTTAAAGAGACAAAAGCATCCCTCTCCAGGTTCAATAAATAATCTTCATCTACCAGTTGAGGATAGGATAGGTCGCCTCCGGCCATAACGAAGGAAAGCTTTCTTGCAACCTTAGCATCGTGGTCGGAAATGTAATTTGCCATCCTCATCCCGTTTATTCCTGCCTCGAAAAGAGCAATAGCTTGTTTTCCAAGTACTCTTATATCTTTTCTTTTTGTTGGGGCCACATACCCGGCCTCTAAAAGTCCAAGAACTTGATTCTTTGCATCCTGGATCTGACGGTCCTTGTTAATGCTTACACCATCTCCCTTTTGAAATACCCTCATATCAAAAGCTTCATAAGCTGAGGTTGCCACTTTAGCAGTGGCGATATTCATAAAGGCATTTTGAAGATTGTTCAACTCTGGATCACCTTCTTCAAAAGAGTCTGAAACCCTCAAAGCCATTTCTTTTGATCCGCAACCCGCTGGGATCACTCCGACACCGACCTCTACCAAGCCGATATAAGTTTCTGCGGCGGCCTGAATCCTATCTGCATGCAATGACATTTCGCAACCCCCACCAAGGGTGAGCCCATGAGGAGCCACAATTACAGGGGCATTGCTATACCTAACTCTCATGATCGTCTGCTGAAACTGCCTGACCATGAAATCGATCTCATCGAATTCCTGCTCTATTGCGAACATAAAGACTAGGCCCAGATTCGCTCCGGCTGAAAAATTTGCACCCTGATTCCCAATTACCAGACCTTCGTACTCTTTTTCAGCCATATCTATGGCCTTGTGAATTCCCTGGATCACTTCTGAACCCAGTGTGTTCATTTTAGTGTGGAACTCAAGGTTCAATACCCCATCTCCAAGGTCATGGATCGTAGAACCTGAATTGGACCACACTTTTTTTGATCCACGAATATTATCCAGGATAATAAAATCCTGTTGACCTGGAATTGTAGTGTAGGCTTTTGATCCAATATCATAATACTGTCTTTGGCCTTCGTTTACCGAATAAAACGACTCTATTCCGGCCTTTTCCATTTCATGGATCCATGGGGCAACTTCGATGTTTGCCTCCTTTAATAGCTCAAGGCCTTTTTTGAAGCCCAGGGCATCCCAGGTTTCAAATGGTCCCATTTCCCAGCCAAAACCCGCGGAGACTGCCTGGTCAATCTGAAATAAATGATCGGAGATCTCAGGGATTCTATGGCTTGAATAGGCAAATAGAGGCAAGAATGACATTCTCATGAAACCCCCAACCTTTCCCTTTGACTTAAGCAAAAAAGCCATTTTCTTCTTTAGGCCGGAGACCTGCTTAACCTCCTCCAGCTCTTTGAAGCTTACTTTCTTTTTCTCTTCATATTCCAGGCTTTCGAGATTTAAAGCCAGGATCACAGATTTTCCATCCTTGTCTTTGACCTTTTTATAGAAACCTTGTTTGGTTTTGTCTCCCAGCCAGTTCTTTTCCTGAAGAGTTCTTACCAGTTGAGGTAGATCAAATGTTTCCCTTGACTCATCATTAGGCAGGGCTTTGTATAGATTATCGGCAACTTTAATGAGGGTATCTAAGCCCACAAGATCTGAAGTTCTGAAGGTCGCGGACTTGGCTCTTCCGATCAATGGTCCGGTAAGCCTGTCTACCTCTTCTACCGAAAATCCATACTCCTGCATTGCTTCCACGATCTTGAGAATTGAATAGATCCCAATACGGTTTGCAATAAAAGCAGGGGTGTCTTTACATAATACGGTTTGTTTTCCCAGGTATTTTTCTCCGAAACTCATCAGAAAATCGACGATCTCAGGATCGGTCTTCGGCCCAGGGATGATCTCAAGAAGCTGCAGATAACGGGGAGGGTTGAAAAAGTGGGTTCCCGCAAAATTCTTATTAAAATCTTCAGATCTGCCCTCGGACAACATGGCCATTGGAATCCCTGAAGTATTAGAAGTTATCAATGAGCCGGGCTTTCTGACCTCTTCAAGTTTTTCATAAAGAGACTTTTTAATCTCAAGGTTTTCTATGATCGCCTCAAGCACCCAATCGCAATCGGACACTTTAGAAAGGTCATCATCAAAATTTCCACAGCTTATTCTTTGGGCAAATTCCTGCTTGTAGATAGGGGAGGGAGATGATTTTAGAGCGGCCTTTAATGCATCATTTACAATCCTGTTTTTTACAACAGGGGAGTCCAACTCAAGGCCTTTTTTCTTTTCTAGGTCATTAAGCTCCTTAGGGGAAATGTCCAGTAAAAGAACCTCAAGTCCAATATTTGCAAAATGGCAGGCTATTCTTGAGCCCATAATTCCTGATCCCAGGACTGCCACTTTGTTGATCTTCCTTTTCATTTTTTTATTCCGTTTACGAAAACAGTATCGCTGTCCACAAGTTTTTGTATATCTGATAACACCCCGAAGAAATCATCCAGCTTTCGTTTTGGAATGAGCGACTTCACTTTGTTATTAAAATGGAGGATGGTATTTCTGGATATCTTCCTTTTTTCTTCTCCCATCGGGGTAAGAAATATCCTTTGGATCCTCCGGTCCTTTTCGTCGGCCTTCTTATAGATCAATCCTTTTTGCTCCATGCTTTTTAGCATGCGTGATAAAGAGTGGATCTCCATACCCATCATTGGGCCGATCTTGGTTGCGGGAGTTCCTTCTTCCTTGTCGATGTTGATCAAGACATAACCAATGGCGGTTGAAATGTCATGTTTGGATGCTTCTGTGTTGTACATGCGAAAAATCGCATGCCAAGCTGCCTTAATATTAAAATCTACCGTCTCGCTGGGTTTCATGGGAAGACTAATGTAATAAATTATTATGCATGCCTAATAATTATACAAAAAAATTTTAGCGGTTTCGGTTCCCGGGTCTTCGTTTATTTCTGTGATTGAAGGGTCTTTTTTTCTTTTTAGGTTTCCAAGCCTGAAATTCAAGTTGGTATTGCTTTAGCTCTTCAGGAAGAGAAACAAGGTTTGGTTTCTTCTCTGTTAGCTTTTCAATGCCGTAAAGGTTCTTTTGGTCTTCCTGGTTTACAAAGGTTATAGCCTTCCCGGTTTTTTCGGCCCTTGCTGTTCTGCCCGCCCTATGGATATAATCCTCCGCATCAGGGGGCACATCGAAATTCAAAACATGACTGATCCCGTCTACATCGATACCTCTTGAAACCACATTGGTTGCTACAAGAATCTTTAGCTTTTTATTCTTGAACTCCAGCATGGTCATTTCCCTCTCTGCCTGCTCTCGGCCACTATGAAGGATTTTGGATTTAATACCCTTTTCCTTCAACCTTCGTCCTATTGTATCTGCAGAATCCTTCCTTCCGGTAAATATGATCATACTGCTGATGTCCTCCACCTTTGTAAGCAAGTGGATCAATAGGGAGATCTTGCCTGGTTCTCCTACGAGGTAAAATTCTTCTGAAATTCCTCCCGCAAGCTTTGAAACAGCTATGTTGACCTCGTCCGGATTGACCATAATTCTCCTCGCCAGATCGCGGATCTTTGGCGGCATGGTGGCGGAAAACATCAGGTTTTGTTTTTTAAAGGGAAGCTGTTTGTCAATATAGGTGATGTCTTCGATAAAGCCCATTTCCAGCATTTTATCGGCCTCATCTAAAATAAAAGTGCTGATATTGCTGAAATCAATCCCACTTAACTTCATCAGCATGATCAATCGCCCAGGGGTGGCGATGATGATCTCGGCCTGGTTCTTTATGGCTCTTTTTTGAGCTGTGAAATTATCCGAATCATTGCCCCCGTAAATGGCAAAGGAACTTATCCCTGTAAAATAGCCCAGGCCCATTACCTGCTGGTCGATCTGCATTGCAAGTTCACGAGTTGGAACCACGATCAGGCAACGAAGCTTACCTTGGCCTTCTTCCATTATCTTTTGCATAGTGGGAATTAAGTAGGCTGCGGTTTTCCCAGTTCCCGTCTGAGCACAGGCAATCAAGTCACTTCCACTCAAGGCCTTTGGTATTGCCTCTCCCTGAACAGGGGTCATTTCTTTGAACCCAAGGGAATCTATTCCTTCATGGAGTTCGGGGTTAAGTGAAAGTTCTTGGAAGGAGTTACTCATATTGGAAAGGCAAGGAAACAAGGGTTCTATCCCAAAAGAAATTTATGGACGGGGAATCTTTCCCTTGGCGAAGAAGGGCTGTAATTGTAAACACTTCAACCTCATCCACTAATTCTTCTACGGAAATTTCAAGCCTGAGGACGTCTTTTTCGTCATTAGCCTTGGAGTATCCCCATTTACCTAATTCCGAGTTAAAGACAATTGACCATGATTCTTTTCCGGGGATCGCATAGATCTTGTACCTGCCTTTTTTCAACTTCTCACCCCCAAAACTTAAGTCCTTCTCCAATGAGATCTCGGTGGATTGATTAGCACCCAGGCGCCAATATTTACCATAAGGGACGAGGGCTTCCTCTGATTCTGAACCAAAGATCAACCTTCCTTTTTTAGAAGGCCTGCAATATTCTATCTCAAACACCTTCTGTTCATTTTCTGAATAAGTCACCACTTCCTGAGGGCTTGCAAGTCGGGTGAGGTAGAAAAAGTTAAGAAGACTATAGGCAAGGAATAAAGCCACCAGGATACCCAGCAGAATTAATATTTTTTTCATTCAGATCTTATTTCTTGATTTGAAATATGGGGACAAAGGAAGCAATCTTCCATAAATATCAAGCTTGTGGAAACGACTATTTAGTTATTCCGTCTGGTTCTGATTGGTTCAAGCCTGAAAAGAAGGCAATTGAAATTATCTGTTCGAGAGAATTTGGGGCAGGATCCGATGGCATCCTTCTACAAACTGAAGCCAGCGAAGGTTTGGACCTAAGGATCTTCAACCCAGATGGGTCGGAGGCAGAAAAAAGTGGAAATGGCCTAAGAATATTTTCTTCCTATTTATTTGATTCCGGGCTCTGGGATGGGTCGGTAAAAAATTTAAAAACAATGGGCGGGGAGGTGGAAATTTCCAGACCTTCTCCTGGTCAGATTTCTGTAAATATGGGTTCCGCTTCTTTTGAGCCAGAGGACATCCCCTTAAACGACAATTCACCCTGGATAGAAAAGGAAGTTCAAGTTGGGGGCAGAGACTTAAAGCTTACCTGTCTGTCTGTTGGAAATCCTCATTGTGTGATCCTTTTTGATGAGCTTCCAAATGAAATGGAGATAGCTCAACTGGGTCCTCAGATTGAGTATTACCCTTTGTTTTCGAAAAGGATTAATGTGCAGTTTGTTAAGATCAATTCTTCCGAACAGGTAGAGATCAGGATCTGGGAGCGAGGAGCTGGCCACACACTCTCCTCCGGAAGTTCGTCCTGCGCGGTAGTATATGCCCTGAACTATTTGGGAAAGGTCAATGAGAACTGTGAAGTAAAAATGAAGGGTGGAGAGCTTCAGATAAGCATAAAAAAAGGCCAGATCTTTATGTCTGGCCCCGTTCAAAAATCTTATTCCGGCGTTTTCTCTGAAGACTTTCTTCGGTCTATTGTACAGAAATATTAATACTGGCACTCATAGCCTCACCATAACTTTGGTGAAGTCCATCAGCGAATTGAAGCGTTAGGGTGTATTCTCCAGGCTCAAGCTCCAAGGTGGTTTGAGTGCTTCCATCTCCAAAGTGCTTGTTGTTTTCATCCATCGGAATTACCTCGCCGGTTTCATAAAAACCACGGTTTATCAGAATATGGTGATGACCTTTGCTCAAGGCAAGTGCCCCAGCGGGCTCAACTTCCATTCCTGAAACAACCATTTCAACAACGAATGGGCTTTCAACAACATCCCCGTCCTGCAAATTGCCAAAGGAAATGGACATGTCTTCGGTGATCTCCTGTCCCGCTCCCTTGATCTCAAGTTCTTCAAGCTCCGGGGTTTCTTCAACGACTTCATTGGTTTCGGTTTGCTCTGCTTCAGGGCTTGAACACGAAACAATCATGAACCCAAATAAACCAGCTAGTAAAAAATAGTATGCTTTCATCTTTCGAATGGTTTTGTAATGAAAATCTTAATAGAAAGGCTAAGAAACAAAAAACCCCGCTTTTGCGGGGTCATTGCTATTTTCTTTCCTTGATCTTGGCGGCCTTTCCGGCTCTTCCTCTCAAGTAGTAAATCCTTGACCTCCTAACCTGTCCTTTTGAAAGAACTTCGACCTTTTCGATCGCTGGAGAGTTAAGAGGAATGATCCTTTCTACACCAATACCACCTGATAATTTTCTGATAGTGAAAGTCTCAGAAGCGGTTCCCTGATTTTTTCTTTGGATAACAGTCCCTTTGAACTGCTGTACCCTTTCCTTGTTACCCTCTTTGATCTTAAGGTGGATATTCAATGTATCACCAGACTTAAAATCGGGTAGGTTAGCTGGTTTTTCAACCATGCTCTCTTCAACTAATTTGATCAACTCACTCATCGTTCTCAAAAATTGGAGTGCAAAGATAAAAATAAAACCAATTCAAGCCAGTATCGATCCCTATTTTAACTTATCAGGTCTTTTCTTTTCTGTCCTGTTCTGAGCCTGCTTCTCTTTCCACTCGTTGATCTTCTTTTCATCCCCGGAAAGCAAGATTTGAGGGACATCCCAATCTCCATATTGAGCGGGCCTGGTATATACCGGCGGTGCTACCAATCCATCCTGAAAGGAATCGGTTAGAGCCGAAGTTGAATCGCCAATTGCACCAGGGATAAGTCGAACCACCGCATCTGCAATGATTGCAGCCCCTAACTCACCTCCTGATATTACATAATCACCCAGGCTGATCTCTCTGTCCACCAGGTTTTCTCTAATCCTTTCATCTATCCCCTTGTAATGACCACATAATAGGATCATATGCTCATGTGCAACGGCAAGCTCATTGGCGGTAGCCTGATCAAATTGATGCCCATCGGGACTTAAAAAAATGACGGGACCTTTTCTTCCTGAATTTCGAATAGAATTTATGCAGTCATGAATGGGTTCTATTCTTAGGACCATCCCCGGTCCACCGCCGAAGGGGTAATCGTCAATTTGACCGTGTTTATTGATCGCGAAATCTCTCAAATCATGGATCTTAATCTCAACCAGCCCCTTTTTCTGGGCTCGTCCCAGTATCGATTTCTCAAAAAAGCTTCCAAAAAGTTCTGGAACCGCAGATATGATGTCTATTACGATCATTCAGAAATAAAACTATCCAGGTATCCGCCTGGCAGCTTGGTTTGAATCAATCCTTCTTCAATATCCAACTCAAGAATGAATTCATCAACCATCGGGATCAAAAGATCTTTTCCCTTATAATCAATCTGGATCATGGTTTGGGGAGTTTGATCGAAATAGGCCGTAACCCTTCCTAATTCTCCATAGTCCTTATCGATTACAATCAAGCCGATCAATTCGTGAAGAAAATAATCCCCTTCTTCGAGCTCTGGGAGAAGGTCTTCAGGCAAGAGGATCTTTTTTCCAATAAATCTTTCCGCGGCTTCCTTGCTCTCTATTCCCTGGAGGTTGATGAGAATGTGGTCACCTTTCCAGGAAAGGGTTTGAATAAAAAAAGGAACCGGCTGTTCATTTTCTTCAATGAAAACCGATTCCAGATTTTTATAGTTGTCAGGAAAATCCCCCGTGTATTTGGCCCTTAAAGCACCTTGATGGCCATGGGTTTTAGCGAAATACCCAAACTCAAAAAAATTCTGAGCAGGCATCTAGCAAGGAATTACTTTCCTTCCTCCTCTTTCTTCTCTTCTCCTTCTTCAGCGGGAGCCTCTTCCTTCGCCTCTTCGGCCGGAGCCTCTTCTTTTGCTTCTTCGGCTGGAGCTTCTTCCTTCGCCTCCTCAGCAGGAGCCTCTTCTTTTGCTTCTTCGGCTGGAGCTTCCTCTTTCGCTTCCTCAGCAGGAGCCTCTTCTTTTGCCTCTTCGGCTGGAGCTTCCTCTTTCGCTTCCTCAGCAGGAGCCTCTTCTTTTGCTTCTTCGGCTGGAGCTTCCTCTTTCGCTTCCTCAGCAGGAGCCTCTTCCTTTGCTTCTTCGGCTGGAGCTTCCTCTTTTGCTTCCTCAGCAGGAGCCTCTTCCTTGGCTTCTTCAGCTGCTACTTCTTCGACTCCTTCTACCTCCGGATCCTCTTCAGCGGCACCCTCTCTAACTTCTTCTACCAATGCTTTTTCCGCTTCTTCCTTCTTCTTTCTTACAGCTTCTGCCCGAGCTTCTTTTACCTTGGATTCAGCAGCAAGCTTTTCTTTCTTGCTTTTTGCGGCATCAGCATCGATCTTATCTTTCTTAGCTTGGATGGCCGCATCTTTTTCTTTCTTCCAGGCTTCAAATTTCTTATCGGCTTCTTCCTGGGTGATAGCCCCTTTGTTTACGCCTACCTGAAGATGTTTTTTATACATAACACCCATATAGCTAAGCATTGCCCGAACCGTATCGGTAGGGATAGCCCCTTTCATTACCCAATCAAGGGCTCTTTCAGGGTCTATTAAAATTGATGCTGGATCTGTGTTGGGGTTATAGGTACCGATCTTTTCGATGAATCTCCCGTCTCTGGGTGCGCGGCTATCGGCTACAACTACGTCGAAGATTGCTAGTTTTTTTCTTCCGCGTCTTTTCAGTCTAATTTTTACTGCCATTGTTTCTTATTAACATGATCGCGGAACCCGTCCGCTAAAAAATTGGGCTGCAAAAATGGACCTTTTTGTTGATGAATCAAAACCCCCTTAGAAAATATTAATGAGGGTAGGTCTTTTTGAAATTCAACACCTTGTTCCCTGAGTCCCTCACTTTTTTGGCAAAACCCTCATCGGAAGTCATTTTTTTCAGGATGGAATCAAAACTTCCATTTGGATTTTTTGGCATTAATACCACATGAACACCTGCATCCAAAGCCTTTATTTCTACCTCATCGATCTTATTCAAAGCACCCATGTTCATGGCATCCGTTACGATGAGTCCATCAAACCCCAATTTTTTGACAAGCAAGTCAGTTACTATTCGGGGACTTAGGCTGGCAGGCATTTCCTCGGAGGAAAATTCATTGTTTCGGACACCCAGATGCCCGATCATAACTGAAGCGACGCCTGAATCAATCATTGCCTTAAACGGATCCAATTCCTTGAACTCTCCATCAATAAAAAACAAACCCTTATGTGTGTCACCCTTGACCATACCATGACCAGGAAAATGCTTTGCGGTAGCAGCCACCCCTAATTTTTGAGATTGAGAAGCAAAGGTCCAGGCCAGTGATGAAATAGAATCTGAATTTGTACTAAAGCCCCTTTTTCCCATGATCGAACCAGCACCCCTTTTATCCACCACAGGAGCATAGTTCCAACTGATTCCTATTGATCTTAGATCCTCTGAAATGGAAACCGCCGCCGCCATCGACTCAAATTCATCTTTGATCTGGGCATTGTATGGAGTCGGACTTACCCCTGAAATTTTATTTGAGAACATTCCCGGCTCGGCATCTGTCGCATAGATCGGTACGGGAACCCCATTTGCCTTTGCGATTGAGTCGAAGACCTCCACACTCCTTATGACCTCGGATTTTATTGTTTTTAAAAAGATGACCCCACCAACTCTGCCTTTAGAGATCAAAGCACCAACTTCCTTATTGGATCGGCCATTTTTTCCAGCAGCGACCATCAAGGTTTGCCCCACCAATATGCTGTCGGGTAAAAATTTTTCTCCCCCAGCTTCAGAATCGGAATTCTGCTCGCTTATCTTTGCACAAGATGAGAACCAAATAAAGTAGGCCAATAGAAAAAATTTGCCTTTCATGGTAACTTAATTGTCCTAACTGACGTTAAGAAGATTCAGGTTGAAATTATCTAAGTCCATATTAAGCATTTTTCTTGCAGCAGTTGTATTGCTGGGAAGCACCACCATTGGCTTCTCTAAACATACATGCAATTTTAGCGGAGAGACTGAGTTTGTTTTCCTTAACTCGAATTCCTGCTGCAAGGCTTTAGGGGTTTACATTGGAACCCTGGACCATGAGGTTAGATTTGAGGCCCCTCTTTGTTGTGAAATCGAGCTCATCAAGCACATTGGGACTGAAAATGTCCTGAAAAGGAAAACACAAAACTGGGCGGATTTCACACCCGCGAAATCCATGGGAGAAATTCAGCTTTTTCCCCTTTTAAGGCCAATTACCCACAATTATCCAGAATTCAGGGAGATAAGTCCTTACCGACACACAAGGCAGGCACTTCTCCAGGTTTACATGAATTAGGTCGACTGCTGAAAAAGCAATCAATCAATTCATTGTAAACAAATTCCCATTTGAAACATAAGATTTTAATGACCGGGCTAATAACCTGGTTTTACGTATTCACAACTTTTGCCCAGGACCGAATCAAAGGTCGGGTGGTCCATAAAGATCCAAGTGGCAAAGAGCAGCCTTTGCCAGGTGCCAATGTTTATTGGTCGGACTTTTCTGAAGCTGTTAGTGCCGATGAAGAAGGGTTCTTTTTCCTGAGAAGAAAGCCAGGCGGCCTGTTAGTAGCTTCATACTTGGGTTTTAAGAATGATACACTTCAGGAAAAAGGAAGGACCCATTTCCACTTTATTCTTGAGGACAATAGCAAGGAGCTTGATGAAGTTGAGGTAAAATCGAACTCCAGCTTCATTTCAAGGGCAGAACCAACCCATGTAGAATATGTAACCGTCAGGGAACTGCAGAAAGCCCCATGCTGCAACCTTTCAGAGAGTTTCGAGACAAATGCTTCTGTAGATGTAAGCACGAGCGATGCGGTATCCGGCACAAAACAAATTCTATTACTTGGATTATCCGGCGTATACGCTCCTCTGCTAAGGGAAAATATTCCTGTTTATGATGGCTTATTGGTTCATAAGGGACTGCACCTGATCCCCGGAACTTCAATATCAAATATTGCCATCAGCAAAGGGCCGGGATCTGTCCTTAATGGACACCACTCAATGACCGGATTGATCAATTATGAATTGATAAGACCCGAATTAGGAGATCAATTATTCTTCAATGCTTTCGGCTCCTCTATAGGAAGGGGAGAGTTGAATTTCAATTCAAATGTTAAGGTTTCGGAAAATACTCACACCGGACTTATGCTTCATGCAAGCCAGGTATTTGGGGAACGAGATCTTAACGATGATGGGTTTCGGGATTTTCCTAAGGCGAGACAGATAAACTTAATGAACCGATGGCAGTTTAGAGGAGAAAAAATTGAATCACAAATAGGGTTTAGAGTAGCAGAGGATAAGGCTGAAGGAGGTCAAATGGGCTTTACTCCCAGTAGCAATCAAAATATTTATGGTATTGAAAATGATGTGCGTAGATTTGAACTGTTCGGAAAAACAGGTTTTCTGTTTCCGGAAACCCCTCATATTGGAATAGGAACCCAATATTCCTTCTCGCATTCCCAACTTTTGTCAAACGCAGGAACCAAGCGCTATGGAGGGTATTCCAACAGAATTTTCTTGAATGTTCTTTATCAAACTCAGATAAAGAACTCCAAACATAAAATGCTTTTCTCAGGAACCTACAACGGCAATTTTCAAGATGAATACTATGGAGACTCTTCTTTCAGCAGGGTAGAAGAGATCCCGGGAATTGCTGCCGAGTATACCCTTTCGGAAATTGAGAAAATTTCTTTAGTGCTGGGAGCCCGGCTGGATCACCATAATTATTTTGGTTTAAAGCCTGTTGGAAGGATCCATCTTAAATATTCTCCCAATGAGCAGACTTCTTTTAGGGTTTCGGCCGGAAATGGCTGGAGGGTTCCAACACCGTATGCCGAAAACCCAAAAATGTTCCCTTCCTCAAGGTTGATTATTCAAAATTCGTTGCCTCAGGAAGAGGAATCGGTTTCCATCGGGCTTACATTCAATAGGGACTTTAAATTTCAAGGGAGCAAATACAGCCTGACTATGGATTTCTTCAGAACGGAATTCAGTAAACAGATCATAGTTGATTATGATCGAGACTATCAAAGAGTTTATTTATACAACCTTTCGGGAAGCTCATTTAGTAATTCCTTTCAGGCTCAGCTTCAGGGCAGCCCTATTGCCGGTTTTTCTTTTACAGCCGCATATAAATGGTATGATGTGAAAATGGAAATGGAAAGAGGACTAACAAGAGCTCCTTTTGTGCCAGAGCATAGGGGGTTCCTACAATTAAGTTATGCCACAGCCTTTGACCGATGGACTTTTGATCTAACAACGCAATATTTTGGACCCAAGAGGATTCCCGGAGGAGAAGGAAGGCCGGTTGGAGTCCAGGTAAGAGATTATTCTCCCTCTTTTTTCAATCTGAATTTCCAGGCAAATAGAAAATTCAGAGGATTTGACATCTACGCTGGAATTGAAAATTTGTTGGATTTCCGACAGGAGGATCCAATTGTTGATCCTTCTGATCCATTTGGACCTAATTTTGATGCTGGTCTGGCTTGGGGACCCACAATTGGCAGGGTGTTTTATGGTGGAGTTAAACTAAAAATCGAATAATATGAAAGCTTTATTAATCTGTCTTTTCGGCCTTTTTGTTTTCACTGGATCTTATGCAGGGACTGAATCGGTTAAGATCAAAACCTCTGCAGTATGTGCAGAGTGCAAGGAGAATATCCAGAAGGAATTCACATTTACTTCTGGAATAAAGTCCTTTGATCTGGACTATGAAACCGGGATGATCACTGTTAATTACAATCCAAAAAAAACAAATCCGGATAAGATCAAAAAGGCAATTACCCAAGCCGGATATGATGCAGATGATTTGCCAGCGGACCCAAAAGCCTATGATAAGCTTGACGCCTGCTGCAAAAAGGACGGTCACAAGTAGTACAATACCATTTGTATAAATTGTCTTGTCCATCGTTTGGGCGGGATAATACCTTAGGCTATGCTGAAAAACCTAATTCTTACCTCTTGGAGGAATATCTATCGCCATCGGGGTTATAGTCTCATCAACTTAATTGGGCTTAGTTCTGGGATCATTGGCTCATTGATGATCTTTCTTTTTGTTAAAAACGAGATGAGCTATGATCAATTTCATGAGAAATCGGATAGGGTTTTTCGTATCATTTCTCATATAAGCGAAAAGGATGATTCCTTTACCTGGTCCTCCACTCAACTACCCCTGGGACGCCAGCTAAAGAAAGATTATCCAGAGGTTGAAGATTTTGTGCGCATTCAGGATGTCGGCCAATGGATGCTTCAAAAGGATGAAAAGCAATTCTATGAGGAGGAGATCTATTTGGCAGATAGTGCCTTTTTCAATGTTTTCACCCATAAATTCCTTTTAGGAAAACCTGAAGGTTGCCTGGATGAGCCTAACTCCATAGTCCTTACCGAAAGTCTGGCCAAGAAATATTTTGGTGATTGGAAGGCCGAAGAAAAGCTTGAATTGATTGATGAGGATGGGGATTCATATAAGATCACAGCAATCATTGAAGATGTTCCATCCGAAACCCATTTTACATTTGATGGTCTAGTCTCAAGAGTGTCTTTAGGAGATCCTGAAAGAGGATCCTGGGGCTCTTTCTTCCTCTACACCTACATTCTATTGAAACCAGAAACCAACTGGAAGGAATTTGCAAGCAAACTTCCGGATGTGATCAAGACACATGTTGACCCAATCTTCGAGCAATATGGCATTTCGGTAGTTTATGAAATGCAGCCCTTGACAGAAATCTATCTTTTATCCAAGACAAAAGGAGAGAATGGGGGTGGGGATATGAGTTATATATTCATTTTCCTTGCTGTAGGTTTATTCATTTTGATCCTTGCGTCAATAAATTATATGAATCTGGCTACCTCCAGGGCAGAAGGAAGGTCTAAGGAAGTTGGGGTTAGGAAAGTGTTAGGTTCGCATAGAAGTGGCCTTATTGCACAATTCCTTTCAGAGTCCATGGTCATTAGCCTAGCGGCTTTTGTATTGGCCATCACCCTATTGTCAGGACCTCTTTTAAAACCCTTTAACCAATTGGCAGGAAAGGATTTTATCATGGCTGATCTATTCACACCTGACCTGCTCCTTATTTATATCTTTTTGATCCTCATCCTTGGGCTGTTATCTGGAAGCTATCCAGCCTTTTTCCTTTCAAGCTTTAAGCCTGCATGGGTTCTGAAAGGCCGCTTGGCCCAAAAGGTTGGTGGGTTCTCAGTAAGAAAAGTATTGGTTGTCTTTCAGTTCGTCATTTCGATCGGAATGGTAGCCAGCACATGGATAGTTAATGATCAATTGAACTTCTTGCGAAAGAAGGATCTTGGATTTGCCAAGGAACAATTGTTGGTGGTGGAGATCACTGATAGGGCCATGATCGAAAAGGTGCCTGTCATAAAGGAAAAGTGGATTGAAAACACTTCCATCTTAAATGTCGGCTCAGCCGGCTCCTCTCCGGGAAGAGGATACAGCAAGAACCTCATGAACGTAGAATCCAAGGATGGGTATGTGGAGAAAGGGGTGAATCTATTTTTCGTAGATGAAACCTTCCTTCCAACCCTTGGAATTGAAATAATTGAAGGAAGGAACTTCGAGGCAAGCAGGGGAGCAGACACAGCCGCCGTGATCGTGAATGAAATGATGGTTGAAAGAATGGGATGGGATGATCCGGTGGGGAAAAAGATCCAGTTTGGAGTCGATGAGGAAGACGAATTTCTAACCGTTATCGGAGTATTTAGAAATTTCCATATGTTGAGTCTCTATGAAGAGCTGGAAGACCTTGCTCTTTTTTATCGGAAGAACAACGATATGCTTCATGTTCGCTTTGAGCCTAGTAAGACTCCGGAGACATTGAGTCATTTGGAAGAAAAGTGGCTTGAGGTATATCCTGAAAGGCCTTTTAATCATTATTTCCTTGATCAGGAATTCTATGAGGCTTATGAAAGCGACCAAAAAAGATCCAGGGTGTTTTTGGTTTTCTCCGGCCTGGCCATGCTGATTGCCTGTCTGGGTCTACTGGGATTGGTATCCTTCTCAGTGGAAAGAAGATCAAAAGAGATCGGGATCAGAAAGATCGTTGGAGCAAGCACATTCCAGATCATGCGCCTGGTTGCAAAGGATTATTTGGGCTTGTAAGCCTGGCGATGATCATCGCTTTTGGTCTTTCGGGATACCTGATGGACCAATGGCTTGACTCAACCTTCCAGTATAGAACAAAACTAAGCCCGGCGTCATTTCTGGTGCCAGGCTTAGTTACCTATGTTCTTGTTTTGGTAACGGTTAGTTGGCACTCAAGAAAAGCTGCCAACACCAATCCCGTGGAGGTCGTCAAAGACGAATGATCACTTCAGATTGACCTTGATCACATGAGCACCCTCTTCGAATCCTAATCTGATCAGGTATAGACCTGCCGAAAGATTGGTCAGATCCAGATCGATATTGCCTGAATTGGCATCAGGTGAAATGCGCTTCAAAGACATTCCTTTGGAATCCATTACTTCAATGTCATTCAAGCCGTACTCAGCCTTCCAGTCCAGATGAAGTACTCCGGTAGTTGGATTTGGAAAAGCCCTTAGGTTAGCCAAAGACCCAATATCTTCAAGCCCGGTAATTCCTTCCACGACCCTTACATTGTCTATATAGGTATTGTTAGCAGCGATAGCACTAACCGAAACAAACTTGATCTGGACTTCATCTCCAACAAATGCGGCTAGTGGAACTGTATCTGTTCTCCAATGCGAAGCACTTGTCGGAACCCAATAACTGGCCCCCTGTCCAAAAGGAACAGTTCCAAGGTCATTTCCTGACTTATCGTAGCCAGTAGGCTGGAAAGTGTCCCCGCAATCTGTTGAAACCTCAACCCTTAAAGATGGACTCAAGGTTTGGTGCCTCAACGCATGCGACATGTCAAATAAAAGTATGGGGTTTTGGAAGCCTGAGATGTCCATAATGTAGGGAAGCATAGCATCTTCATGTCCCACTACATTATGAGGGTAGTTGATGATTACCGATGCGGACGTAACAGCTCCTATAGGTCCGATCACAGAAGGAATTCTTCCCCAGGTCCAATCGTTATCTGGGTTTTGTACTTCCCAGGATACAGGAGGGAATTGAAACTGAGTGAAATATTCTTCAAGTGGTGTAGGATCGCCATCAATGGTTGTAATGAAGGATACTTTGGTCTCAGAACCACTTCCCTGCGCATTGGTGGCGGTCAGGGAAACATCATAAGAACCGGATGCCGTGAATTGTACTTCAGGGTTTTGGCTGTTCGCCGAAGTTCCATTTACATAGGTAAAAGTACCAGGGCTAATGGTCCATGCCCAGGAAGTAGTAACATTTATTGATGCATCAAAAAGCTGAACAGTTTTTCCTACACAGATATTATCGGTTACAGCTGTGAAATCTGCCATTGGACTCTCCGGGCAATTGAATACTCCGCCAGATGGCATTTGAACTGCATTTGCTCTTCGGCTGTAGCTCTTTCCAGGTCCAACAGCATTTACGGTAAACCATTCGTTTGCATTTCCAGGCGTAATTGGGATCCAATATGAATTGCCCGTGGTAAAACCGACAGAATCCATGTATTGGGTGCCTAATTTCCTAACCACATAGCCTGTTGCTCCTCCAGAGGAAGCCCAGGTCAACTCAGCTGAGTCCGTACACAAGGCTGTTACCTGCAGATTGGTAGGAGCCGCCATTATTGAAAATGGATAAAGCGAGACTCCTGAAACAGCTCCTCTATTTACTCTGATAAATGCATAAGGAGTAGGGGTTGAAGGAACAATCCAGCTGTGGTACCTTCTTGCCTGGGGGACTGAAGTACTTACCGGTGACCAGGTAGCTCCACTATCCAAAGAGATATCGATCGAGAAGTTCCCCGATAGTCCATATGCATCCCAGCGGATTACTGTGCTCTCTCCTGGCTGCATGGTTTCTCCGCCTCTTGGGTAAGTCACATCAATTTGGTCATCTTCAAAATAATAAGTAATGAAGAATTGTTGTGGTCCCATGGGAATTGAGAAACCCTTTGCCACCAATTGGTAGTTCCCGGAAGCGGGAAGATCAATTGTCACCTGCTCCATATTGTTCAAATGATCATCTCCCCTTACGGCTGGCTGAGCCAGAGTAGTGGGGTTGGGAGCATGATTCAAAACCCATGGCTTGTATTCGGTTGCGGTCGGATCATAAACCAAAAAGTCGATGTCGTTAACTAAAGAAGGATTTGCATTTACGGATGCAGCTTCATCAGGCCAGTACAGCATAACCCTTAACTTTTGGCTACCTGCCGGAACATTTATGCTGTATACCAGTGAATCCCCTTGACTAATGGTGTCTATCATGAACATGGAATTTTCTATCACTTCTGCAGACCGAAGAGCATTTACATGTCCATATCCATAAATGAAATCTGGACCCGCATTACCCAGGTCCTCAGCAGTGTTTTGCATGATTGCTTTTATCAATCCACCAGGAGGGTTTGCCTGTACATTGTTTTCCCTGTATGCTTGATATAGCTGAGCGGAGACACCGGCAATTCCGGGAGCGGCCATCGAAGTTCCCGAAATGGTGGCATAAGTGTTTGCAGGATAAGTTGAAAGAACCTGAGTTCCTTTTGCACTGAGGTCGGGCTTGATCCTTCCGTCCCAAGCTGGTCCCCTTGAAGAGGAACCGGAAATGTTTCCAAGCTCAGTAACATTAGCCGTTGCTATGGCATTTTTGGCAATCTTATGCCCCCCGGTTACATTTCCCCATTGGTTTCCGGCACCATAACCACAGTTTGATCCATTTGAGTTTCCTGCTGAAAAAACGTGAAGTAACTGGTTCGCATCGTTAACCTGTTGATCTAGCTGTCTTGTAAGGGAGGTATATCCAGCATTGCAACCATTACTGTAAGATTTTTGAGTGATCACCAGTCCTGAATTTGTTACCAGGTTTGGTACAGCATTATAGTTTGCATTGCCCGGGCCATACTTGTATGCAAAGGCTCCGCTGGCCATTCCTTCTGCCAATGGGTTCAGGTTTCCTGCACCAAGTACGGTTCCCATTACGTGTGCGCCGTGTGTACTGGTGGGCCCTGAATAAAAGTTGGTGTTTAATCTGCCATGGTGGTCGATATGCGCGTTTCCTCCACTTAGCGGGCTATTGTCTTGTACCTGAAGCACAACGCCGGTTCCATCGTAGCCGTTTGATCCCATGGATACTGGGTGGATAGCACTTGACCTATGGAGAGTTCTTGCAGTATTGTTCTCAGGCTCTCCTTCAGCAGGAACATAATCCACATAGTAAATGAATGGCAGCTCCAGTAGATCATTCAATTTTGCTTGATCCAACCCGATGGTGAAAGCATAACCCTGATCATTGATTTCGTTTGCCTCATAGCCTTCCTTGCTTAACAATGATTCTATCTGGGCTTCTGAAATATCGTCCAGGTAGGATACTATGTACTCTGCCTTTCCATTTCCGAGTTTAGCATGGGATGGAATATTCCCTGCAACGACATGCTCGGTCATTTTAAAAGCAGCCTCGTATTTGAATAGGGATCTTATACCATAGCCTTCGAGATCTTTTGAATGGATCTCCTTTTGCATTCCTACATAATACGCTTTGTAAGGCTGGTAGTAGATAAACCTTACTCCTTTTTCCTCAAGAGCTTCCTTTTGTTCCTGACTGGGAATTTGCTCGAACTGGATTATTCTAAAAAACTCGTTTCCAACAAGTTCCCGGTCTTCAGGAGCCCAGTCAGAATAGTTCTCCAGATTTTGAGGAGCTTGTACCTCAAAAGCTCTGAAGCTGATGACATCGCCTGAGGCTATTGCTAAGAATGAAAGGGAAAAAAGAAAGATAAAAGTTGTTAATAGTTTTTTCACAAGTCTTTGGATTTTGGGCAAAAATATGTTTTAACCTTTAAATGAATGTCGTGTAATATTCTAAAGGTGGACTTACACGTGACCTTATAAGTGTTTCAAGCTTGACTTTGTTTGATAAGAATTGAAGAATATTTTAAGCCAAAAAGTGTAAAAGGGATATAGGAGGCCAGGCTAAGGATCCAAAACCAAATCGGATGGCCAGGAAGATCCAATAGATTAAATAGACCCGCAATGGTCAATAATCCACCAAGTATTAATGCAAAGATCACTGCTTTTTTTGAAGCGATAATCCCCAGGGTTAGACCACCGGCAAAAGATCCAATCCAGTAGGCTAGAAGAACAAAAAATAATGCTCCAAAAGGGAGCTTATCAATATGGGTTTTTAGCTGCTCAGTGTCAGAGAAATCAAGCCCTTCAGGGGGTGGATAAATGCTATGCCCTAACATTTCTACCAGGGCAATGACAATAAATGCCGAAATCAAGCCAGCAAAAAGTCCCATTGTGCTTCTAGCCATATTGGAAAATTAAGAAAGCTAGATCAAAAACAGGGTTGACAAAGCCTAATAAAGAGCCATGTCGAACTGCCTCCTGTGTTTCAGGGTCAATTCGTTCTTTTCTCCCAGGTAGTTGAATATCGCGATAGTTGCTTTTCTTGCCAGCTCATCGTAGAAGGATTTTTCCAAACTTACCGCTTCGATCAATTTAACAATTGCTCCTTCAAAGTCTCCGGATAGAACTGACTCTTTTGCCTCAAAGATCAAAGTGCCGATATCATTTTCCTGCTTTTCAAAATTTAGTAACTGAACCAGGGGGATCAGGTTTTGGGCCTTTTGGTAATTCTCATTTACGGGCGGTATTCTTTTTAGCATTTGAGAGGAAAGCTCAGGTTTTTTGATCAAAACCTTCTCTGCTAAAGCCATTGAGGCATCAGGCATATCAGGGTATTTGGAAACAAAATCTTCGAGTTCCTGGGTAGACCCATTCATAGAAGCGAGGATCTGGTCCAATTCCTTTTTCCGATCATCGGGTAGGTTTTTCTTCAGCCATTCTTCCACCTGGTATTTTGGAAGCGCACCCGTAAAGCGGTTTACTTCTTTGCCATCCACGTAAAGACGAACATCAGGAATCCCACGAACGCCATGTTCTGCCGCAACACTTTGATGCTCATCGGTATTGATCTTAACCAGCTTCCATTTTCCCCCTGCTTCTTTTTCCAATTCCTCCAAGCCAGGGCCTAAATATTGACAGGGCCCACACCATGGGGCCCAAAAATCAACCAGAACCGGTTGGGCCTTACTTTCTTCTAAAATTTCCCTATTGAAATCCATAACCTCTTTTTTTAGATAACCTATCAGAATTCGGACCAGTTCAATTCTTCTGTCAATTTGCCATGCATAAAAAAAGGCCCCTTGGGGCCTTGGATTTGAGTTCTTTATTTCTGTCTTATTTTAATTTATCGGCAAAAGCCTTCTTGAATTTTTCAACCTTCGGCTTGATCACATAAGTGCAGTAACCTGCATTTGGATTGTTCTCATAATATTCCTGGTGATAATTTTCCGCTGGGTAGAACTTTTCGAATTTGCTGATCTCTGTAACGATCGGGTCTGGATAAGCACCCACCTCATCGAGCTTAGCCTTATACTTTACAGCAAGATTCTTTTGCTCTTCTGAATGATAGTAGATCACCGACCGGTACTGAGTGCCTTTATCAGCCCCCTGGCGATTCAAGGTGGTTGGATCATGGGTTTGCCAAAAAACTTCAAGTAGATCCGTAAAACTGATCACCTCGGGGTCAAACTCGATCTGCGCCACTTCTGCATGTCCTGTGGTTCCACTGCACACAGCCTTATAGGAAGGGTTGCTAACCTTGCCTCCCGAGTAGCCCGATACAACTGAACTTACTCCTTTAAGCTCTGTGAATATTGCTTCTACACACCAGAAGCATCCTGCTCCAAACGTTGCTGTCTCTTTCATTGCTGATTCCTTTCCTGTTGCATCACCTCCTAAAACCGTACCTGCGGATGCAAGGCAAAAAAAGAAGATAAATGCGATTTTCATATTCTTCATGTTTCAAATATTTCTTGGATATTCCTTTATTTTAAGTCCTGCACGCGACATGCAATCCTGAATATTGAAGATTGAGGCAAAATATGGGCCAGTTCTGATCGAAGCGATCGAAGAATTATTGTACAAGATCGCCTTGGAAATGGAACCGATGAAAGGCGGCCCTATGACGGATGAGAGAAAAAAGCTTTCGAAAAGACAGGAAGAGCTAGAGGAATTGCAACATCAGATCTCAATGCAGATCAAAAACGAATAATAATACCAAACCACATGGGAAAAGGAGACAAACGTTCAAAAAAAGGAAAGATCAGTAGCGGGTCATTTGGAAAGACCCGACCAACCAGCAAAAACAAAAAGGTAGCAGAACCAGCCAAGCCAGCTAAGCCTGCAGCAAAGAGCAAAGCCACAAAGAGCAAGGCAGCAAAGGATAAGTAAGAAACATTTAGAGACAGGTTTGTTAGGAAATTATTCCCAGGACAAAAGATTTCCTTTTTGTTCTTGGGAGTTTAAACCAAAGCCGATATTTTGGAAGACTATTTTTCCCAGTGAGGAAGATCATTGTAACCGGCTCAAATCATTTTAATTCCTATCCAGTTCTGGAAGTGCGTTTGCGCCTGGAATTTTCAAAACATGAAGAGGTAGAGATCCTGTGTGGAATCAATGGAACAGTTGATAAGATGGTCAAGAAGTTCGCCAATAGTTATGGCTTCAAGGTTCAGACCTTTCCGATCGAATTCAACAGATTTCGGCAAGCGGCTTTGTATGTACGGAATAAATCAATGCTGTTTGTGGCAGATGAATGCATACTTTTTTGGGATGGGGTATCCCCCGGAACCCGAATGATTAAGGAGTTGGCCGAAAAACAAAGGGTACCCTTGAATCTGATCTCTGTTCCAAAGAAGAAAGGGAAACAGAATTCCTTGGGCCAAAAAGGTTATTACTTCGACATAAAGAATCCTTAAAATTCTTATTCCATCTGGATTTTCTCAGGCTTGGATTTACTCTAGTTTCAATAGCCTTAGGAACATAAAGTGCATTGAAACCGTGGCTAAATTTAAAATCCGAAAGATTTTAGTTTAAAGCAAACCTGATTCCTTACCCGATCTAAGACTCTCCAATAGGCCTTTTTTATTCCTGACTTTTATTTCCTAATGGTATTTGGTCAAGTGCCTCCTAAAATTGATATTGGTAATTGCTGAGGCAAGGATTTTGGAGCACACTTCAAATCATGCGCACCTAATGGCTTTAGTAAAAAATCGAAGCCTCGAATTTTGTTTGAATGGCTGACTAAGCTTTTATTCTTAGCTAATTTTACCCTTCGAATCTTAAAATTTATACTTGAACATTTACTATGAAAAATTATTTACGTCAATTAACCATTGCCGTTGTCGGCGTTCTATTGCTATCGGAACAGTCTTTTTCGCAATCAAGCACCCTGTTTTTCAGCGGAACTGGGGGAAATCGCGTTTATAAGGTAAGTGCTATGGGAGGAACACCTAGCATTGTTCATGATCCGGCTACATTTGCTTCGGCCGGACCCGTTGGTCTTGATTTCGATCCCATAAGCGGTTTGTTATACATAACAGGGGGCAACAATTGGGAAGTATACGAAGGAGACACATCGGGTACTACAACCCCAACGCCTATTCCGAACTCAGGAACAAATTGTTGCGAAAGGCATTCTGTTGTCATTGATCCTGCGAATGGAAAGTACTACTTCACGGCGGCAAGTGCTGGAGTATATTCTGCTCCTCTTACCATGGACACGGGAACTACGGCCACCCTGATCTACTCTCACCCATTTAATGATGCCGTTGTAGGATTGGCACATGATCCTTCTACCGGAACCTTGTATGCAAACACCTTTTCTGAGGTCATTTCATTTGATACGGCTGGGAACAACCCGACGGTTCTTTACGATTCCACTGATGGGTTGAATGGTGCAAGGCAGATGAGCATTGATCTAAACAATGGGATGTTGTTTCTAGCCAACAGAAGCGCAAGGAATATTTGGATGGCCAGCACCAGTGGTGCTGGTACTCCATCAACCATTGTTTCAGGAGTTGATGGATTGTTTGGTGTATATTTTGACCCGGGAAGCGATCTGGTTTTTTATACCAAGTTTGGGGGGGCGGATAGTGTTTTCAGCGTTCCTGTATCAGGAGGAACTCCCACTCCAATTGCCGGTGGAAGTTTCGGGGGAATTAGAGGTATTGTGGGAAATCAACCTGTGATAAGTGGACTGGGAAGTGGATTGGCTTCTAATCCAAGCCTTGAGATATATCCAAATCCGGCGGCTACAATGGTTAGGATAAGTGGGGATCTGGGCTCTATTGAATCCATGAACCTGTTTGATGCTTTTGGAAAAGGACAAGAGCTTTCCATCAATTGGGTTGGCGAGGAAGCAGTTATTGATGTGAGCAGGCTAAAACCTGGGTTATACATCTTAAGAACTTCAGATGGAACTAAGGAATATTCAGAGAAGCTACTGATCGAATAAATTAGGCGGATCTTGAAGAATAAGGGAAGGGGAGAATTTTTTAATTCTTGTCTTCCCTTTTTTTGAACCCTAGTAATGGCTGAAGAAGTCTAATTGGACCGGCAATGGAACCTTACCAAAGAACGCAATGACTGAACGCACACGCCTCGGTTTTCAGAATGGCTTAATCATCGATAATAAATGGAAGTTATTCTAGGGTAAGTAGGAATGAACTATTTTGTAAAATCTAGACTTTAAGAAGGCCACTTTATTGATTGGAAGCGAAAGGGATAATGACCTCATCAAGGCTGTTGCCAAGGGCAATAGAGAAGCATTTAGGCAATTGTACGGATCTTATTCAGACAAAGTATACAATACTGCGCTTAGCTACTCCAAGAGTGTGGAGGATGCGGAGGAGATTACTCAAGATGTATTCATGAAGATCTTCAAAAAAGCAGATGGGTTCAAAACCAAGTCTTCAGTCAGTACATGGATATATAGGATAACAGTTAACTCTGCAATCAATCACGTAAAAAGAAAAAAGAGGTTTTCATTTATACAATTTGGAAAGGAGATTGAGGCTCCTGAATTCGAGCACCCGGCTGTCAAATTGGAAAACCAGGAGAATGCCAAGGCTCTGTTTCAGGTTATAGATTCTTTGCCATTTAATCAAAGAACAGCCTTTATTTTAAGTTACGTAGAAGAGCTTCCTCGTCAACAGGTGGCCGAAGTGATGGAACTATCATTAAAAGCAGTTGAGTCACTATTGCAAAGAGCAAAACAATCGTTAAGAAAAATGTTAGAAGAACATTTTCCTGACCGAAGGAAATCCAATAAGCCAATGTCTAACAATAGGAACAATGAGTAAAAAGCAAATTGATTGGACCCAAGAAATCCTTCATAGCATGAGGGATGTTGAAAGAGCTAAACCCGACCCTTCCCTTTTTCAAAGAATTGAGGAGCGAATTGAGGAAGACACCAAAGTCTTCCCGATCACGCAATGGAAATGGGTCGCAGCGGCTTCAATCCTGATCGGAGCCCTGAACATCTGGGGGGCTTCAAATATGGCCGAAAGAAGCGTGCACAACGACGGAAGCAAGTTTTATAACGAAACAATCCTGATCTCAAATTATAACTATTAAAACTGATGTCCCAGCTAAGATTCTTCAGGCTTTCCACCTTCACCCTACTATTTGCCAATCTTGGAATGGTGGTTTTTTTCTTTCTTACCAAACCATCTTCAATGGGTTCTCCGGGGAAGCCTCCTGGGCTCGAGATACTGGAGCTGGACCGTGCTCAGGAAAAAAAGGTCATAATGCTCATTGAGATGCATCAACAGGAAATGAGATCGATCAATGAAGAACAGCGTAGCCTTATCCACGAGTACTTTCAATTGAAAGGAGATTCCTCCCTTGAAACATCCGGAGAGATCATGGAGAGAATTGCTGAAAATGAAACTAAGAAAATTGGAGCTACCGCTAAGCATTTTGAACAGATCAGGGCTCTTCTTAGGCCAAAACAGAAAGAAAATTTTGATGAGTTTAGAGAGTTTGTTCTAAAATTGATCCTTGCTCCATCAAAAAAAAACCACCCCCCGCCGAAGGTTTTTTAAAATGCTGATGTCTATATGGAAAGAACCACAAATCTTTCCTATGAAGTATTCAGCTTACGTACTCATTCTTACCTTTTGTTTTTCAGCCCTCTCTTCTTGCAATAAAGATGATGAGCCATGCGACCAGATGACTTGGTATCAAGATGCCGACGGAGATGGGCTTGGGAATCCAGATGAAACAAAATCTGCTTGCACTCAACCCGCAGGTTATGTCAGTAATTCTAATGATGATGATGATTCCTGGACCAATGCAAGTGGGCTTCATGCAGCTTTTCTGGAGTTTGACAGTAATAATTTTTTAATCTACCTGGATGGAAACGAGGTTGTGATTGAATCCAATGGTTTACCTAACCATACTTCACCATATTGGTCAAATACAACGGAGCGGTCTGCTGTAGATCCCATGGGTAATGCGATCGTCACTCCCGCTGCAGCTCAGAATCACCCTCTTTTTGTTGCTCCAACGGTCACCTCATACTCCGATATGGCACCTGGGAATATTGATGACTTCAATGGTACTTACACTTTGAGGGTCCCTGTAAATCCTACTTTGGCAAGTAATTCAACCTCGACCGGTTTGGGTCCCATAGGAATGGCGGTAAGTGGGGCAATGATATACAATGATGAGGAAGGTCCAAACGTGCCGCTTGATAATGCTGTGGTTTCGTTGGATTATACAGCCGCTCATACGGGACCTCAAAGCTATCACTACCATTTGGAGCCGAAAGCATGGTCTGATGATGATGAGAAGCTGATCGGCATTATGGCTGATGGATTTTTCCTCTATGGGAGAAAATCCAGTCTCAACGGTGATTACCCAGATGACCTGGACGAATCAGGAGGGCATTTCGGCCCAACACCACACAACCCTGATGGGGAGTATCATTACCATATTCAAAATGAGCTGTATCTAAATTCCTACTATATCCTATTCCCAGGTGATTACCAGGGAACACCGAATAACATCCAATAGACCTCGATATCATGAAATCTTTGATGACACTGTTGACTTTTGTTGCTTTTTTCTTGCCGTTTACGGTTTGCGCTCAGCAAGCCCCGCAAGGTCCCCCGCCAGACGCAAAAGCACTGATCGAACAAATGGACACAAACAAGGATGGCAAATTGGAACGATCAGAGGTGAAAGGACCAATTTTGGATGATTTTGACAAAATAGATCTGAATGAAGATGGCTTCCTAACCCTGGAAGAACTTAAAAAAGCTCCAAAACCTAAGGGCGGACCACCACCAAAGGATGAAAGATGATATCCTTACTCAAAATACTTGTTTCCCTGGCACTAATAATAGCGAGCAAGGCCGATGAAGGGGTGTTTCAGTCTGAAAAGATAAGGATCAGCAAATGGGAATTGAATCTAAACAGCAAGGAAGGAACCTTTATCTATCGCGGGACGGCATTTACGGGAATTGCCGAATCCTATTACCCAAATGGACACATTGCCTCAAGCTCCTCATTTCAGAATGGAAAAAGGGATGGCAGATCTAGAAAATGGTTTGTCCATGGTCCGATAAGTTACGAAGCCTTTTACTCCAACGGAAAACTCCATGGTATCTCACGGTCGTGGTGGAAAAATGGGAAGAAAAGATCTGAATATCGATATGAACATGGAGTAGCTCAGGGAGTCCAATTGCAATGGTACAAGAGCGGATCAAAATTCAAAAGAATGCAATTGGTTGATGGAAAAGAGCAAGGGCTCCAAAGATCATGGAGGGAAAATGGAAAGGTTTACAACAACTATGAGGCATTGAATGGTAGGATATTCGGACTGAAGCGATCCAAACTCTGTTTTAAACTTGAGGATGAAAATATTCGATTGTAAAGCGATAATGTGCCTGCTAATGGGAGTTTTGGGCGTATTTTCTTGTGAAACACGCACCAAAGAAAAGGAAAGCCGGGTGGATCGACTTCCATACTATGAAGAAGCCACATTTACCCCAAGATGGTTGTCATACGAAGAGGTTGAATCACCAGATTTTCATCGGGTCAGGGAGTTCCAGCTAATCAACCAGGAAGGCGACACCATTACCAGAAATACATTCGAGGGAAAGGTATATGTTACTGACTTTTTCTTTAGCTATTGTCCCGGAATCTGCCCGAAAATGACATCTAATATGGCAACTCTTCAAAGGGAATTCCTCAATGACGATGAGGTGCTGCTTCTATCTCATACGGTTACGCCCGGTCATGATTCCGTGGCGACACTAAAAAGATATGCCCGAAAACACGATATAAATTCAGAAAAATGGCATTTGGCCACCGGAGATAGGGATTTGATCTATGAACTCGGGCGCCATACTTATTTTATTGAGGAAGATTTGGGCCTGGAGAAGAAAGAAAATGAGTTTATTCACACTGAGAACTTTGTTCTAGTGGATCAGAAGGGATACCTAAGAGGAATCTACAATGGTCTAAACAAGGCTTCTATCGAGCAGCTCATTGCGGATATCAAGACCCTGAAAAAGGATAGTACTTGGCGATCCTTGTAAACCCCAATAGATTGTTTTTCAGAATGTGAAACTGTTGGGCACTCGGTCTTATTTACAGTACTCGGAGCCTGTCTCCATCCTGGTTCCCAGGATTTCGCCGGACAAACAAGAATTTGAAAAGGCGACTTCTAAAAGCCGAGGGAAAGATGCTTCTTACTTCAGTCTTTTAAGAGTACTCGGAGCGGGACTTGAACCCGCACGGCCTTGCGGCCACAGGATTTTAAGTCCTGCGTGTCTACCAATTCCACCATCCGAGCAAACAAAAAAAGTGAGACCTTAGCCTCACTCTTTTGAGCGAGAGACGAGATTCGAACTCGCGACCCCGACCTTGGCAAGGTCGTGCTCTACCAGCTGAGCTACTCTCGCTTTTTCCCTGAAAGCTTCAAGGAGGCGCAAAATTATGGATTGAAAGGATTCCTACAAACCTAAGAGCGTAAATTTCCGTTTCCGTAGGGAAAATAACCATCGTCTGAGCACAAATAATCTATATTGTTTCAATGTTTAGAGAAGCCCTTATCCAAAAGGATATTCCGAAAAAGGAATTCGAAGAGAACGAAGCTAAACTCAGGGAGAAACTTCTCATTGCCCAGGAAAAACTCAAAAAACTTAATTCCCAGCTGATAATCAATATTTCAGGGACCGACAGATTTGGGAATCAAAAGGTACTGAGCCGATTGCACCAATGGTTCGACCCAAGATATCTTAAAACAAGGGTCTTTCAATTCAAGATCAATGAGAAAGATCTGAAGGGGCCTTTCTTTGAACGTTTTTGGAAAGCCATGCCACCGAAAGGGCATATTGGTGTCTACCTGCGGGCCTGGTATACCAATGTTCTTTTGGAACATGTATATGGAAAGGATGATGAAAAACTAGACCACAGAATAAGGACCATCAATCAGTACGAAAAGATCCTTTATGATGATGGGGCATTCAACCTCAAAATATGGTTCCATAAACCAAGGGATATCCTTAAAAAGGAACTAAAAAAAGCTGAAAAGGAACCTGAGGAATATTGGTGGGTTTCAAAACGAGATTCAGAGCTTCTTAAGAACTATGACAAGGCCATGAAAACGGCCGAGACATTGGTTTCAAAGAGCAATAATCTTGAAGCACCCTGGGTCATTATCGATAGTTCCAAAGAAAGATATCGTGACCTTACCCTAGGGAGAAAGATCCTTGAATCCCTTGAAAACATAATTGAAAGGGAAGAAAGAAATTCTCAGAGCCCTCCTTCAGCAATAATAAGGCCCGGGGCCTCTGAAAACCTTTTGGGTCAGAAGGAAAATGTATTGGATCAAGTTGATCTAAACAACAAGTATTCTAAAGCGGTGTACAAAAAGCAATTGGCCCAGGCACTAGCTGAGCATAATGCCTTGAGCCGCAAAGTGCATCAAAAGAAGATGTCTCAGATCTTTGTTTTTGAGGGCTGGGATTCTGCTGGTAAAGGAGGAGCAATTAGAAGATTGGTATTGGGTATGGACCCATCTATTTACAGGATTCACCCCATAGCAGCACCCACCGAGATCGAATTAAAGCATCATTACCTATGGAGGTTCTGGACCCGGATGCCATCAAGAGGCTACGTTTCGATTTTTGATCGAAGTTGGTATGGAAGGGTTCTGGTTGAAAGAGTGGAGGGACTTGCGAAATCCAATGAATGGCAAAGAGCTTACAACGAGATCAATATGTTTGAAGATCAACAGATTGAAGACAGAACCATTATTCATAAATATTGGATCCATATTTCGAAAGAAGAGCAATTCCGGAGGTTCCAGGAGAGAGAAAGAACCCCCTATAAGAACTTTAAGATCACAGAAGAAGATTACAGGAATCGGGAGAAATGGGACGAATATTCAGAGGCCGTTCATGACATGGTTTTAAACACCAGCACTCCCATGTCGCCCTGGAATATCATCGCCGGGGAAGACAAGCGATTTGCCCGGGTTGAAGTGATCAAAAAGGCAAACAAACAGATCAAAAAGGTCCTGGATTAAGAAACTTCCGGCCTACTCTGGAATTATTCCTGCTCACTCTTTTATAATTTCTGGAACAGATATTGAAAAACAACTTCGGATTGTAATAAAAATCTGAAGCCATGTTTTTTAATAGATCAAATATTTCGAGTACAAAAAGCCCAAAAAGGTTTAAAAACAACTTTTTAGGCGAGAACCTGGAAGTGATCAGCACGGATCAAAACAGCAGGAACAATCCCATTTCTTATTACTCTTGTCGGAAGGAATTCGGGGAGATCAAGTATTCAGCCAGTCTGAATGAAAAAAGCAGTATCTGGTTTGGAGACCTGGACAAATCTGAATTCAATGAGATCCTCTTATCCTTATTGGATCAGGCGGCCCGCCCTTCTGAATGGTTAGAGCTTAGGCTTCTGAGGAAGTTGACTTCCCTGGGTCATGAGTTAAAAGGAATGGACATCTCCATTGAATTTTCCAAAACCGGATTGATAGAGGACAGGTACATCCAGGCTTTGACCTTCCTTAAAGCGATCAATGAACTATTGGCTCTTAATATCCAATCTTCCCTGATCTTCAGTTTGATCGATGAATGTTTGAATGAAAGCTTTGGAAAAAGAAAGCATCATCTGCATGTAGCTCTTTCGGCATATCCTAAAACCAGGGAGATCGTAAAGGGAAGTGGAGCGTTCTCTTGGGGAAAAAGGAATCCATTTCTTCCTATTCTATTCTTTTCAAGGAAGGGATTTACCAGCCTGTGGGACCATGGAATTGCGAAGTATGATCTCACTGAGTTGACAATGGTTCCATTCGAGTACTGGTCTGAGTTCCTTAGCCCACTTGAATTGACAAGTGTTCAGTTCTTCCTTGAGCTATACCTGGGGAAAGCCCTGATCCCGGACCGCGTGATCAGGAGAAAAAGAAGAAGAGAGTTCAAGGTTCAATTTGCTGCTTAATATGAGATCGCTTATAGACATCTATCTCATTTTGGCAGGGTTCTGCATCCTGATGGTCATTATGTTCATTCAGAATGCAGAACTTTCTTACCGCCTTTTCTTTCATAGGCCACTGGCAATAGCAGTTCTCTCGATTTTCTGTTTTGTGTTTGAAACCCTGGGCGTCAAAAACCACCACTTGTCAAACGAAAACGGCAGAATAGAAAAAGACCCAGAAAAGGGAAGCAGGTAGAAAGCTGAGAAGGACCAGGTAGGCAGATTGCTTAAAGGTCCTGGAATATTTTAGTTGGATACCCTTTGCCAGCAAAGCCATAAAAACCAATTGCCCAAGGTTGATCCAATCGGTTAAGTTTATCAGAAAAGGGGAGCCGATATCATCAGGTAGTACACCCAATAAACTCAAGGGTCGGAAAAAGGAATAGTCAGCCATAGTGTATTCCTCCGAGATGAAACCGAAATAAAGGATCTTAACCAAGTCCGGAATAAAGAATGCCAGCTGGGAAAACATGGCGAGCTTGAAAAGAAAGGGGAAGGAGATTCTCCAACCAAATCCAAAAGCCCCCAACCACAGGACCAATCCCACCGACAAGAATTTTATTAGATAATAGATCGGGATGCCAAGGTATCCCAAAAGGATCTTGGCCTGCCATAATAATGATAAGGTTTCTGCTTCCTGGTTTCCCAAACTTGAAATATCGACGAAGAAATCAGCACGATATCCCAAGAGATCCTGTTCAGTGAAGATAAATAGCCCCTTAATCAGGCACAGAACCACAAAGAATAGATAAGGGTTTACCTGCCCAAGTGAAATGAGGGATTTTTCTAATTCTGTCCTTTCAGCCAAGACTAAATCTCTTATTATTCAGTTCAAACCATGCAAGAATATAAACAGGAAGATATTGAACCAAGGAAATGAATAAGGATTCCTGAACTGTTGGATGAGCATAGGCTTCGTAACTCAGAAAAGCAGTAAAGCTCCAAAGTATTGGAAAGTAATATCCACTTATTATTCCCAAAGGTATCAAAGGCAGGACATACCAGGGGTGAACGGTTGTGGAGATCAACAAGTAAATGAAGTAGACCAGAATAAGCGACTTCAAAAAGGAACCCGGATTCTCTTTTCGGGTACAAAAGAAGGCAATGGATAATATGACAATGAACAGGATCATGTTCAAACTTCCGATCTTCTGGATGACATTATATCCATATATCCAAAATCCAAGAGCTCTCTCCACTTTGTAAAAACTCCCATTGAATTCGAAGCTATGGAAGTACAGGTCTAGGGACTCCTGAAAATTACCCAAGTTTCCACCTATCAATATTGGGGACATAAAAACAAGAAATACCAGCCCGATTCCCAATGCTACAAGAATCCCTTTTCTAAGGTCCAGTTTTAAAAGGAAGGGCATCCAGATCAAGGGAACCAATTTCACAACGGCCATCAGTGACCCAAAAAGGATACTTGAAACCCATTTTTTTGAGAAAAGGAAATAGAGAAAAATTATCAGGAAAGAACTCATTAGGATCTCAAAATGAAGGTTTCCTATTCCTTCTATGATCACAAATGGGTTAAGCCAGTAAAATATGGCCATGCTTTTTTCTTTGTTCAGGAGCCCTAATAATTTGATAAGCAAGACAAGTCCTAGCAATTCTCCAATGAGGATCAATAGCCTCATGGTATTGACCCATATCAACAAATTATCCACGCGAGCCCATGTGGATAAATAGAAAACGGCTTGATTAAGCGGTGGATAAATGGAATAATACTGTGGAGAATTCATCCCGGAGTATAACTTATCCACAATGGCTGAGCGTTTAAGAGCTCCGGAGTTGATCAATTCTTCAGGTTTGAAGGCAAATGGATCAATACCCTGATGAAGTAGATTCCCATCCCATAAGAAGCGAAAGAAGTCATCAGAAAGAAAAGGGAGCTCTCCAAAAGCAGCCAATCGGAAACTGAATCCGAAAAGGATGAACCAAATCATTTTTCCCTCAATAACATCCTTCTTGAAGTACCAAAGGACATAGCAAATGAAAAGGCCGGAAAAGATCCCTAGAAGTGGAAGAAAGTCAGTTCTGGAAAAGGAGTTTAGAAAATAGAGGTACCCGACAAGGCTCAGAGCCAGGGAAAAGGGAAGCCAATTATCCCCTCGCAAAAACTTTTGCATCCTTGAAAGACCAGGTAGAGATTAAGAAGAACCCAAAGGCCAAAAGCAGATGATATGGGAAAAGAGCCAGGTCTCCGAAATAGATCCCAAGGCCAACAGCTCCCAGGAAGTAGAACATGATCAGGAATTCCGCCACAGCGATACTGGGAAGTTTGCTATCCACGTAGTCATTTCTGATTTCTGATTTTTTCTTTGAGCTATTGAATTTTGGAGTCCTGATAAAATCTGACTTTTTACCGAACCACCCCTTAATTGCGGAAAGGCTATTGTGAAAAGATAGGCCCATCATGGCGGCAAGGAAGTAGGGAAAATACCAAAGGAACCTTCCAAAGCTCACCTTGAAATAGGGGCTTTTCTTTCCGGCAACGAAGAAGTAATAGGCAAGGAAGAAGAGGCTCAAAACGAAGATGGAAGCAAGATCAAAGAATAGCCCAAACCGACCCGACGTATGCTTTATGGCCAGTGCTGGAACTGATAAGAATGCCAAGGCAAAGGAAGCTATGAATACCCATGGGTTGAGTAAGTGCAGTATAGAAAATAGCTTCACCTTAAAAGGCAGGGAAGTGCGCAGCAGTTGAGGCAAAAGTTTTTTGGAAGCCTCTGCAGCTCCCTTGGTCCAGCGAGATTGTTGTGCCCTGAATGAGTTCATTTCAATAGGAAGCTCAGCAGGAGCTACGATCTCATCAGCGAATTTGAATTTCCATCCTTTTAACTGAGCCCTGTAACTAAGATCAAGGTCTTCGGTCAGGGTATCCCATTGCCAATTTCCCGCATCTACGATGCAGGATTTACGCCACATCCCTGCCGTGCCATTGAAATTCAAAAAGAATCCATTCTTATGTTTTCCAAGTTGTTCAACAAGAAAATGTGCCTCAAGGCCAAAAGCCTGAAGTCGGGTCAAGCCATTATAGTCATGATTGATATGACCCCAAGGAAACTGAACCATTCCTACCTCCGGTGTTGAAAATTCTTCAACGGCCTTTCTAAGAAATTCCTTGGGCGGCAGGAAATCGGAATCGAAAATTGCCAGGAATTCTCCTTTTGCTATTCCAAGTCCATATTTCAAGGCACCGGCTTTAAAGCCTTCGCGAATCGGCCTTCGAATGAGGCTGATATCAACTCCCTTAGATCTATGTTCTTCCACACATTTTTCTGCAATGTCCGTAGTATCATCATCGGAATCATCCAGGACCTGGATCTCGAATCGATCCAAAGGATAATCAAAGTTTGCGCAACATTCGATCAGCCTTTCTACTACATACTTTTCATTATAGATGGGCAGCTGGACAGTGACCTTTGGAAGATCTTTATCCATTAGGTTTTGTTCCCCTTCATCTGAGCTATCCAGGCGTCTGGTTGTGAAAGCCAGGTAGAACTGACCCAGGCTATAAATGAAAATAAAGCTCAGGCAGAACAAGTAAAGGCCCAATATCGCGCTCTCAAAAAACATCATAGAACCGAATGTTTAGTAAGGATAAAAAGGATCTTAAAACCTGCTTTTATCGATCCTTGAAAAGTTCCAGATACTTTAGACTTTCCGATTCTATTTCTGTATTTCACGGGAATCTCTTTGATCCTTAACTTGTTTTTGACCGCCTTGATCTGCATTTCAATCGTCCAGCCATAATTCTTATCCCTCATTTCAAGATCCTTCAAGGCTTTCCAGGTAATCGCCCTAAATGGGCCCAGGTCTGTGAACTCTGCATTATGGATCTTTCTTATTAAGCCTGTAGCAAGCCAATTTCCAAACTTCTGCACCGAAGTCATAGATCCTTTTTCGCTTTTTCCCAGGGCCCTTGAGCCCAGGACAAAGTCATGGGTGCCTTTCAAAACCGGCTTTAGAATGTCCTTTGATTCTTCTGGATCATCGGAGTAATCTCCATCTAGGAACAGGACTGCAAAAGGGGCATCTTTCTTTTCCAGATATTCCATACCCGTAAGACAAGCTCTTCCATAACCCTTGATCGGCTGAGATAAGACAGTGGCTCCGGCATCTTTTGCTCTTTTAGCCGTTAGGTCAGTCGAGCCATTATCCACCACAATAACCTCTCGGATTAGCTCTCTGGGCAGATCGTTTATGACCTTTTCTATGGAGGCTTCCTCATTCAGTGCGGGGATGATAACAACAACTGATCGATTATCCACTTGCAAGTACTTTTCTTTCGTCCTTTTTAAGAATCAACCAACTGCTGCCCAGGACAAAAAATATAAATCCCAGACCAACATAAAGGTCAATTCCAATTATTGAATCAGGCCAATATATCCTCAATACCCATAATTTATCAGCTAGAAAACCATGCATACTGGATACAATTACCAAGCAGCCCAGGAATGCCAGCAGAGATGAAACGCTTAAAATCCCAAGCACGAGTCTTGAGAACACGGAAATAGGGTATCCCATTTCAATTAGCCTTTTCCACTCCTCAATTTTTGAAAGAATGGAGATCCTAAGGTTTGAAAGGAGCAAAAAGAAAACTAGCAGGGCGAAGACAAAGCAGAAAGAGCTTATGGAAAGCATTATCCATTTGATCATGGCCCCATACTTATCCAATCCGAACTTATTCTCATTGAGTTTCCAGTTTTCCTCCTGTATCATGGCTGCCACTTGTTCATCGGAAGGCCGCTTAGGGATCAGGATCAATCTGGAGGGAAGAACCTCGGTTTTATGGGTTAAGGTTCTATTGGCCCAGTGCATAAATGACTGCGGAACCAGAATGGATTGAACCCTTTTTGTTGTGGTGTGGATTCTGGCTTTGAAAACCCTGGTCCCTTTCGCTCCCGAGGCTATCACCTTTATCGGGACCTGTCCAAGAGCGGAAGCTGGCACCTGTGGTGAGCCCATGGCCAAACTGAAGCCGTAGTTGTATAGGTCGATGAAATCTTCTGCGATGATGATAGGTACATATTCATCGGCTTTTGACCATTCGAAGTCCTCAATTCCCGGTTCCAGGATGTCCAAAGGAACAGACTCAAGAAAGAGGCTTGTTCTGATGCCGGATTTGATATCTATCTGGGCTTGAACTTCAAACGCTGCAGGAGTGAGAGGGGCGATCTTTTCAAAAAGTCCACTTTCGGAGATCCTTTCCAGTTCCTCTGGTGAGAACTTAGCCGGGCTCACCAAAAGGGTATTGAAAAGTCCGAATTGTTTCGAAATTACCAGGGGAGGGGATTCTGACCTGAGCCCTTGAGCGACCTGATCGAACCTCAGGTAGGTTCCAAAGAAAAGAGTAACAAGGCTGCAACCCAGGAATAATACTAAGCTTGCTATGAACACCATTGGAATGGTCTTTCCTCGGAATAGGATCTTTAATAGGATTCTCCAGTTCATAGACTTAGACTTTGGTCGAAACCCCATTTCTCTTGTCCATCTAAGGAGGTGTATATCAGTCCAGCTTTACTTGAGGCACATCTTTTATCAATGATTTCCCAGGCTTTTTCCTGCCAATATGAATCCAGGTGTGAAAAGGGCTCATCAAGGATCAATAGATCCAATTCCTGGCTCAGGGCTCTAACAATGGCGATCCTTTGCCTTTCTCCCTGGCTCAAGGTATTCACCAAAGCATCTTTCTTATCAATAAGGTCAAAGTACCCGAGCATTTCCTCCTGCTCCTCCGCTGGGAAGTTACCCAGGCTTCCTTTCAATCTAAGATTCTCCCAGGCACTGAGGTTATTGATCAACCTGAGATCCTGGAATACAATGGATATTCTGTTTTGAAGAAGCTTGCTTTTTTCTTTTCGCGAAATGGAGCTTAATTCTTCTCCTTCAAACTGGATGCTCCCTTTGTATTGGTTATTGGTAAAGCTTAAGAAGTGGACCAATGAACTCTTTCCCGTTCCTGAAGGAGCAGTAATTCTTGTCCTCGAGCCTTGTGCTAACTCAACGGACTTACCCCAAACTTGTGAGTCTCCTTTGGGTTGGAAGAATTCTGGAGAAAGATTTTCTAAACAAAACATTTTCGGGCCCTAAGCCCCTTCGTACTGACCTTTAGAGATCCTTTTCACATAGTTAACTATCTGCAAAAGGCTATTCGCCTCTCGATCCTTGAACTGGATCTTCACGGAGCCGGAGGCTCTTTTATCTTTTAGAGCCCCTTGTAAAAGCTCAACGCTTTCTATTTCGTCCACATCTATTGAGAAAGACTCCAATTGGTTTCCATATTGATGTACGAGGTATTCTGGAACTGTTAGGAAGTCCAGGAAGAAGATCAAGGCATATTCCTTACATTTTCCCTTAAAGACAGTTGCCTGTGATTCCGGATCGAAGCTGGAGCCTAATAGTTTGGGATCATTGGTAAGGATCAGTTTATCTGGCTTCTTGACCAAATGAAATTTGTTCATCAACAGGTAATTAGCATTGTTTTCCTGTAGGAATCCCATTCCAGTCAAACTGGTTATCAATTTGTCGGAAACCTCCTCATTCTTCATTCCTATCTCCACTAAAAACCTTTCCTGATCGATCTCTTCATTGGGAGGAAGGAGTATGGTTGCAATATCTCCTGACAGATGATCAAGCAATTCTTCGAGAGTAATACCAAAGAAACTCAAGTAGTTGTTTGCCTGCCCGAAGACCCCTTCACTCTTGAATTCGTCATAAAGAGTATTCATGTTTAAGCCAAGGCCTGCCACGGCAGCAATTCTTTCGCCCATGACATGCTCCCAAACTTCTGAATCGATGTTTTCTTTTAGAATATGTATGTTTTCTCCCTCTTCATTGGTTCTTAACTCGGTGTTAATGTCAATAGCTCCGTCATTAAAATTTACCAAACCGGTATAAATTCCTTCTTCCAAGGTTCCCTTCGCCAAATACCTGGCCACTGGAAATGGAGAATACTTTAAATGTTTTAGGTTGATCCAGAACCCTATGTCATACGAGCGATCCTGGAGTTCATGGAAACTTGGGTAGAAGTTCACCAATTGGTGATCTTCTCTCAAAGAGAAAAGTCTGAATAATTCTCCTTCGAGGGTATAATCCAATCGTCTTTCGCCGGCTACCAGATAGACGGCAACTTCCTTGTTCCAACCCAAAACACCACCCCTTTTAAGGTAGGTAAAATGAACATTATTGGGCGAAACGGTAACTTTTTGGTCCGAGCGGGAAACTGCGAATTTTCTGAATAGACGATGATCGGCCAAAGGAAGAATCAATCCTAGGTAACTGGGATTCTCTCCTTCAGAAAAACTTGAGATCATGTAGAATCTGCTTACAAAGTCAAGTCCGGATTCGATGAAAGGAACTTCACCGATTGTATCTACCTGCTGAATTTTTTCACCATTTGGGGTGATGTTCCAGAACATATGTTCGTCGAACAACAGACTCAAGTCCATGACCTTGGTGGCCATGTTCTTTATGTCCAGTGTAGTTACTACTGCCACGTCTCTCGGCAAATACTTCTCTGGATGTTTTTTCTTGGCGCAACCGGCTAACAAAATCAACCCCGCAAAAACAAGGTAGAAACAGTTGGCCCTTCTGGCTAAACGAGTGATTCTCAAAGTCAAATTAATTGCTTAATCCCAAAAATAACCTTTTCAGTAAGTAAATATCAATTTTAGAAATATAATCCCGAAGGACAAGAAATTCTAATTTTGCTCCGCAAACGAAAATCAATGTACAGGACACATAATTGCGGAGAGCTGAGATTGGAAAATAAAGGTCAGCAAGTCAGCCTGGCCGGATGGTTACAAAGATCCAGGGATAAGGGGGGAATGGTCTGGTTGGACTTAAGGGACCGATACGGGGTCACACAGATCATTCTTGAAGAGGGGGTAAGCGATCCGGATCTGATAAGAAGAGCCAAAAGTCTTGGAAGAGAATTCGTGATTAGCGTTTCGGGAGAAGTTGTGGAACGCTATTCAAAAAATGATGCGATCCTAACAGGCGAAATTGAAATAAGGCCGAAAAGCCTTGAAATTCTATCCCGGGCTGTCACCCCACCTTTTACAATTGAGGAAGAAAGTGATGGGGGAGAGGAGCTGAGAATGCAGTATCGCTATTTGGACCTGCGAAGACCTCCCTTGCAAAGAAATATTGCATTGAGACATTCAATGCTCCAGGCTGTAAGATCATTTTTAGCCTCAAGGGATTTTATGGAGATCGAGACGCCCTTTCTGATCAAGTCGACACCAGAAGGAGCCCGTGATTATGTTGTGCCATCCCGAGTACATCCGGGAGAATTTTATGCCCTTCCCCAATCCCCTCAAACGTTTAAGCAGCTTTTGATGGTTTCCGGCTATGACAAGTATTTCCAGATCGTGAAATGCTTCAGGGATGAAGATCTGAGGGCTGATCGCCAACCCGAGTTCACCCAGATCGATTGCGAAATGAGCTTTGTAACGATTGATGAGGTAATGAACACTTTTGAAGGATTGGTTCGGACTCTTTTTAAAGAGATAAAAGGGATTGATCTTCCTGAATTTCAAAAAATTTCCTACCAGGAAAGCATGGAGAGGTTTGGAAACGACAGGCCTGACATGAGATTTGAAATGGAATTGAGCAATCTTGGAGAGCATTGCAAAGGCCATGGATTCAAAGTTTTTGATCAGGCAGAAAGCGTCTTTGGGCTGATATTGCCAGGTGGAGCTGAATACTCCAGAAAACAGTTGGATGAATTAACAGATTTTGTGAAGAGACCTCAGATTGGAGCTGGAGGCTTGGTTTATGTCAAAGCTCTTGGAGAGAATGAGGTCAAATCTTCTATCGACAAGTTTTTTAATCCCGAAACCTTATTGAGTTGGGTTGAAAAAGCGGGAGGTAAGACCGGAGACCTCCTTTTGATTCTAGCTGGAGAAGGCGAGAGGACAAGGTTCGCGGCTTCTGAACTTAGATTGGAATTAGGAAACAGGTTGGGGCTTAGGAATCCGGAAGAATTCAACCCTTTATGGGTTTATGATTTCCCAATGTTCGAACAGGACCCTGAGTCAGGGCATTTTCACGCCATCCACCACCCCTTCACTTCGCCAAAGATCGAACAGGAAGATAGTTTCCATAAGGAGCCGAAAGAGGCACTGGCCAATGCGTATGATATGGTTATCAATGGGGTAGAGGTTGGTGGAGGAAGTATCAGGATCCATAAAAGGGAGGTCCAGGAAAAAGTGTTTGAATTGCTAGGCTTTTCCAAAGAAGAAGCAGAAAAGCAATTTGGGTTCCTGATGAAGGCCTTTGAATTCGGGGCTCCTCCGCATGGTGGGATTGCATTTGGGTTTGATCGTTTATGCGCCTTGATTGGAGGGTCTGATTCCATCCGGGATTTCATAGCCTTTCCAAAGAACAATGCGGCACGGGACGTCATGTTGGATAGCCCTGCTACGATTTCGGAGGATCAATTGAAAGAATTGAATCTGAAGCTTAACGGTTGATCAAAAGCTTCTTAGGGGTTGAAACAAGTCCGGCACTCTGAAAGCTTATCAAATAGATCCCGTCGTTCAATTCTGAGCTATATAAAAGGAATCTCCCCGGTCTTTCGGAATAAAGACTCCCTTCCAAAACCATTTTTCCGCTTGGGTCAAAAATTGAGTAATGCATCTGCCTGTCGTTCTTGGTTGTTTCAATTAAGAATTGATCGGTTCCGGGGTTGGGAGAAATCCTTACGCTGAGGACGTCAGTGGTCACTAAAGGTGTAGAGATAGGCTGGAGATAGATCTCATTCCAATTCAGAGCATTGGGCAATATCAAAACTTGGTCCAATGTCTTGCTTTGATAGCCTATTGCGCTAACGGTAATATCATAAATGCCGGAATCAAGGAATCGAACGAAGAAGCCGAAACTGGAATCTGAAAAAACCGAGCTGTTGTCCATATCCCAGCCAGGGATGCTTATCTCCGCAACCAGGGGTTCGAGGCTAAATGAATCCTTCACCAGCCCTTGAAATCCATACAAGGATTGCTCAAGGTAGTCGATCATAGACCTCTTATTATAATCGTAATAATTGGGAAGCTGGTTGGAGGGGAGGACCTTGGCGTCGCTTATCTCCAGGGTAACTTCTCTCCCCCTTAAAAAATAAGTGGAGTAATCCTGTCTTCCTCCGGCTATCGGGTACCAATCATAACCATTGGTAATTCCGCTATTGAATCCGTCCATATAGCCTGGAGGGCTAAAGAATTGGGCCGATTCGGCATATTTTCGGCTAATGGCAATAAACCAGGAATCATCGGCATGACGCTTTTGCCAAGTGTCCCAGGGGTAATTGACGACCTCGGCTCCACTATGGAAATTTGCCAGCAGGTGAAAATTCCTGCTCGCCATGAAATCCATCATATACTGTGTTTCTGGTTGTCTGGGTCCGCCTGGAAAATTTCCATCGTCAGGGTCTGGGAAGTTTCGGTTCAGGTCATACCCGTTTGCATTGAACCTGGTAGCACCCCAAACGCTGGTGTCCGAATTTGCATAGGTCCCGTCGGGATTGAAAAGGGGATTTATAAAGATCTCAATGCTGTCAACCAACCTTGTAACCGCTGGGTCACTACCATATCCTGTCAATAATTCATAGGCAAACCTTAAAGTAAATACATAGCCTCCTGTCTCATCTCCATGCATGGTTGAGCTATACATGAATTCGGGTTCCGCTTCATCCAATTGAACATTGTCGGAGATCTTAAGCATGAGCAATTCGCGGTTATTCACCGAGTTGCCAAAATCATATAGTTTACAAATTGAGGGGAAGCTGTCTTCCATCATTTGCATCATCGAAAGATATTCCGGATAAGTTGGGTATTTGTCCCAGCTTGGAAGTGGAGAGCCCATTACTAATGATTCAGGCGAGCTTAGTTTTCCAGGATGTATTTCCCTATGGAATAAAATGCCTTCTTTTTCAAGGAAATCGTGATTTTTCGAATTGCTGTAGAACTTAATCCTTCCTTCCTTGCGACCATCAGGCTCAAACCTTTCCAAGATCCTTGTGTCTGAAAAGAAAACCGAGCTTGGAACAGATAAATAATACTCCAGTTCTTCAACTTCTTGGGCTAAGGACCTTGAGCATAAGAAAGTTAAAAGAATCGCAAGCAATATGTTAAGCATTCCCTTCAAGTTACTGTAAAATTAACTTGGAAAAATTTATGGATTCTATTTGAGATGAAGGACTTCAATATTTCTAACTTTATAGTATTCTTGTAAAAACAATGAAAAGCAGCGTGCTAGATAGTGTCAATGCAATTGAAACCAGAACCGCAAAGGTCTGGGCAAGGCAGGATGGGATAGTGATGGTTCAGTTTAACGAGGGTGTTCATGTGGAGGAAGAAGACAATCTTGAAATTCAAAAGGCAAGAGAATCCCTCTATTCTGGCACCAAGCAAAGAGTACTTGTTGACACCTGTGGGATCAAGTCATCTGTTGCTAATGCATGGAGGACCTACGAAGCTCCTTCCAATGATGAGAACACCAAGGTCATTGCTTTTCTTTCTAAAAGACCAATTGAAAGGCATCTTTTGAGCTTTTATTTTTCTGACAACCCTAATGCCTCTCATCAGACCAGGCTTTTTACCAACCTGGCAAAAGCTGAAGAGTGGCTACAATTATTTGCAAGGATTAATCTTTGATCAGGTGTTTGACCTGAATCCTATCACAAGGATATCATCCAACTGCCCCTGTCTTCTTTTCCAATCATTGAATTTCTTTTCGAGGTTGGCTAGTTGATCAAAGCCAGGGTTTTGCCATATCTCCAAAAAAATGTCCTTAAGCTGCTTGATCATATATTTTTTTCTTTTAGCCATGAGACTGATCCTGATTTCCAAATTCCAGTCTTATGAATATCCTCCTTAAATGGCTCTCATGTGGCAGGGAATTGATGTTTTAATCAGGCCACCGAGCTAGGTTTTTTTATGGTCTGAAACAAAGTTTTGGTGAAAATTTCCATCCAAAAAAATCTTTTCAAAACGAAAGGACACAGACTTTGCGAAATCAGGAACCTGAGTCCTCCCCTGATTTCATGATTTTTATAAGCTGATTTAGCTTGAGCAATGCATCTACTGGTGAGATCAAATTGACATCGGTCTTTTGTAGGATCTCCTTTATCTCCAGGTATCTTGGATCGTTAGATTCAAAGACACTCATCTGGTATTTGGGAGCTTCTACGGATTTAAGCTTCTTGCTTGTGTCTTTGAAGGAATTTCCTTCCTCCAGTTTCATCATGACTTCATGGGCACGAATAACAACTGGATTTGGGATTCCTGCCATTTGAGCGACATGGATACCGAAACTATGTTCGCTTCCACCCGGCTGAAGCTTCCTAAGGAAAACCACTCTATCCTGGGTTTCTTTTACCGATACGTTGAAATTCTTTACCCTTTTAAGCTTTTCCTCCAGCTCATTCAATTCATGGTAATGGGTGGCAAAAAGGGTCTTTGCTTTGGAGCCCTCTTCCTGATGAAGATGTTCTACGATCGACCAGGCTATGGACATACCATCGAAAGTGCTTGTGCCTCTTCCAATTTCATCCATGATCACCAGCGACCTTTCACTAAGGTTATTTAATATCGAAGCCGTTTCATTCATCTCGACCATAAAAGTGGATTCACCTCGGCTAAGATTATCCGAAGCCCCAACCCGGGTAAATATCTTATCCACCAGGCCAATGGTGGCAGATTCTGCAGGCACCATGGAGCCTATTTGAGCCATGAGGCATATCAAAGCATTTTGCCTTAGAAAAGCAGACTTTCCTGCCATGTTTGGTCCGGTGATAATATGGATCTGGGAATTTTCTGGATCCATTTCAAGATCGTTGGGAATGTACTTTTCGCCAGGAGGTAAAAGAGCCTCTATTACAGGATGCCGCCCATTCTTGATCTCAATAGACGTATTATCAGATATCTCGGGGAAGGAGTATTTATTCCTTTTTCCTACCTGGCCAAATGAGATCAGGCAGTCAAGCTCCCCAATCGCCAGGGCTGTCCTTTGAATGCTGGAAATATAGGTTTGGGAATCCTCAACCAGTTCTTCAAAGAACTTTTGCTCTAAGACTTTAATCTTATCATCGGCTGACAAAATCTTTTCTTCAAATCCCTTTAGCTCTTCTGTTATGTACCTCTCAGCATTTACAAGGGTTTGTTTTCTGATCCATTCTTCAGGGACTTTATCTTTATGAGCATTTGAAACTTCCAGGAAGTACCCAAAGACTTTATTGTAAGAAATCTTGAGTTTGGGTATTCCCGTCCTTTCAGATTCCCGTATCCGGATCTTTTCCAACTGACCTTTTCCTGAGCTGGCAATAGATCTGAGCTCATCCAGGTCTCGAGAGAATTCATCCCTGATTATTCCTCCAAGGTTTGAAAATGTTCCAGGCTCATCCACCAGGGTTTCATCAATTCTTTTGACCAATTCAGGGCTTGCACCCATTTGTTCGACCAGCTCCTTTAATGGACTCTTCCTGAACTCATCATAGGATTGAATTATCTCTACAGCCTTGAGCGCATTGGAGATGGCCTTCATTTCCCTTGGGTTCACTCGCTTGGCAGCCACTTTGGAAATTAGCCGACTGAGGTCTCCAACAGACTTGATCAGACGTAAAAGATTTTCTGATAGCTCATCTGAATCATACAAAAACTTAACGGAGCCCTGTCTTTTCTTGATTTCAGGCAGATCCTTTGATGGCATTGCGATCCAACGTCTCATCAACCTTCCACCCATTGGAGATTCCGTTTGATCAAGGATATCTATGAGGCATTTGCTTCCATCCTGGCGGGTACCCAGCAACTCGAGGTTTTCCAGGGTAAACTGATCCATCCAAACATAATCCTGATCATCGAGTCTTGAGATCTTGTTGATATGGTCCAGGTTATTGTGTTCGGTCTCTTCCAGATAATGGAGAATTGCCCCCGCAGCTGCAAGTCCTGTATTTAGGCCCTCCACACCAAAACCCTTAAGGTTATTGGTTTTGAACTGAGCGCATAATTTTTCATGACCATAATCTCGGGTAAAGACCCAATCCTCAGGATGAAAAAGGTTGAAGCTGTTTCCGAATATATCGAGAAACAATTTGAGATCCTTTTTTGGAAGAAGCACCTCCGAAGGAGAAAAGGACCTTAGGTTTTTTGCTATTGCGGGTTCCTGTCCGGAGCTTAAAAGAAACTCACCTGTTGAAATATCCATTAGACTCAGCCCCCATTCTCCGGAGGCATGATAGAGTGATGCCAGGTAATTATTTTTTTTACTATCCAGCACCTCATCATTGTAGCTCAGGCCCGGAGTAACCAGTTCCGTTATTCCCCTTTTCACAACCCCTTTTGCTTGCTTAGGGTCTTCCAATTGGTCACAAATGGCCACTCTGAATCCTGCCCTAACCAATTTCGGTAGATAAGCTTCTAAAGCATGGTGTGGAAAGCCCGCAAGGTCTACCTCTGAAGCGGCACCGTTGGATCTTTTGGTAAGTACAATCCCAAGGGTCTTGCTCGCCCTTTGGGCATCCTCATTAAATGTTTCGTAGAAATCGCCAACTCTGAACAAAAGAATGGCACCAGGGTGCTTGGCCTTGATAGCATAATATTGCTTCATCAAGGGGGTTTCATTCTTGTCTTTACTCTTGCCCATAAATCAAAAGGGAGGATTACAAATATGTTCATTTTGCAAGGGTTTTTCAATCGCTATTTTTGTTCTTTTTCCACAGCATGAAAAAATCAATGGATGAGCTTGGGAGGTTGACAAAGGAGGAGTTTTTGGAAGCCCCAAAGACCCCAATTTGCCTCTTTCTGGACAATGTAAGGTCGGCATATAATGTAGGCTCAATTTTCAGAACTGCTGATGCCTTCAGGCTGGAAAAAATCTATCTTGGAGGTTATACCGCTCGACCACCACATAATGAGATCCTGAAAACCGCTTTGGGTTCAACAGAATCTGTGGATTGGGAAGGAGTGGAAAAACGAATTGAGAAGTTGAAACAGCTTTCCCATGCGGGGTATAAGATCCTCGGAATCGAACAAACCGATGACTCGCTGGACCTGGATGAATTCAAGGTCTCAAAAAATGAAAAATATGTGCTTGTTTTTGGCAACGAAGCCTTTGGTGTAGAAGAAGACATTTTAGCTCTTTGTGATTCCAAGTTGGAAATCCCCCAATTCGGAACTAAGCATTCATTGAATGTCGCTGTTAGTTTGGGAGTTGTCCTTTGGCATTTCCATATAGGATCTAGGGCCTGAATCTTTTGTTTCTGCTTTGCAGGATTGGAAAATCCTTGTTGATTTACATCCCCAAAAAAATATCCGTCTAAAATGAACAGACAGATTAAACATGTTAAGGACTTTCATAATGCGTTTAGCATTCCAGTTAGAGAGAATCCATCAATTCCTGAAAACGAAAGATGTACACTTCGGTACAAATTGATCAGTGAAGAACTTGAAGAATTCAAGAATGCATATGAAACCGGTGATTTGGTTGAGGCGGCGGATGCACTTACTGATATGGCTTATGTGCTCTTTGGGTCTGTTCTAGAATTCGGCTTGCAAGGAAAGTTTGAAGAGCTCTTCGAAGAGGTCCAACGCAGCAATATGAGCAAACTTGATGCTGATGGAAAGCCTATTTACAGGGAAGACGGGAAAGTCCTAAAAAGTGAATTATTTACCCCCCCGAATCTTAAAGAAATTATTGAGCGATGAAAAGATTCCTTTTTCTGATCCTGGCCTTGGGGGTTTCTTGTTCAACAGAAACTGAAATAGAAGAAGTCGTTTTTGAGGCTGATCTTGAAAATGATGAAGTAGTTGTAAAATCAATCTTCGATGAGGTTCTTTCAAATGGTCAGGCTTACGAAACCTTACGGCAAATGTGTAAGGGTATAGGTCATAGACTAAGCGGGTCTGAAAATGCTGGCAAGGCCGTAGAATTCACTGCTGGGAAAATGAGAGAGTTTGGATTTGACACGGTTTACCTCCAGGAGGTAATGGTACCTCGCTGGGTTAGAAGAGAAAGAGCAAAGGTATTTGCAATAAGCAAGGGTAAAGAGATTCCTTTAAAAGTTTGCGCCTTGGGAAACTCGGTCGGGACTGAAGGAGTGATAAAAGCCAAAGTCGTTCAGGTTTATTCCTTTGATGAGCTTGAAGAATTGGGAAAGGAAAATGTAAAAGGGAAGATTGTATTCTACAATAAGGCCATGGATCCCAAGTTCATCAGGACAGGTAAAGCCTATGGAACTGCGGGTTTTCAGCGCTGGTCTGGACCTTCGGAGGCGGCTAAATATGGAGCTATTGCCAGTATAAACAGAAGCCTATCTTCGGCAATTGATGATTTCCCACACACCGGAAGCACCGGATATAAGCTTAACCTTCCAAAGATCCCCGGATCGGCAATTTCTACCCGAGATGCAGACTTGCTTTCTGGTCTAATAGAGCAGGATCCCGATCTTGAGATCAGCATAGAAATGGATTGTGGAATGGAAGGGGAGGTGATGTCGCATAACGTTGTTGGGGAAGTATGGGGTAGTGAATCTCCCGAAAAGATCATTGCTGTCGGCGGTCATCTTGATTCCTGGGACCTTGCCGAGGGAGCTCATGATGACGGAACTGGTTGTGTTCAGGCTATCGAATGTCTCAGGATTTTTAAAGCCCTGGATATAAAACCCCGAAATACCCTTAGAGCAGTGATGTTTATGAATGAGGAGAATGGCTTAAAAGGAGGAAAGAAATATGCTCAGATTGCCGAGGAGAAAGGTGAATTGCATGTTGCGGCGATAGAAAGTGATGGGGGTGGATTTACTCCTTATGGGTTTGGATATACCTTGACTGATACCACGGTGGAACCCATTATTCAAAGCTGGAAACCTCTTTTTGAAAAAAGAGAAATGCATGTCCTCAGGAGAGGGGGAGGAGGAGCGGATATTGGGCCCTTGAGGAACCAAGGTGTCCCTCTTTTTGGACTCTATGTGGATTCCCAAAGGTATTTTTATTACCACCACACCGAGGTTGACGTGTTTGAGAACGTAAATGACCGCGAGCTTCATCTTGGAGCAGGAGCTATGGCCTCCCTTATCTATCTGATTGACAGATACGGATTAAATCGCTGATTTTGTTTACTTTTTGATCGATCTTGCGTATAAAGATGTACCTGCGAAAACATGGTCTATGAAAATATTCTCCCTAACTGTATTTCTTTCGTTTTTCGTCCTTCAGGCTCATTCTCAAAGGTATTTGGACCTGATGAACCAGGAAAAGGTAAACTTTTATGAGGTTCAGCAGGAAGCAGAGAAATACTTTAGCACAAGGGCCAAGGGCAAAGGCTCAGGATATAAGCAATATAAGCGCTGGGAATACCTCAAGAGAAAAGAGATCAATGATAATGGATTCCTGATCTCGGATAAGCAGGTTTGGGAGGAGCATTACCGCTGGAACAATAGCCATCAAACTCAAAATCGTCAAAGTCTTTCAGGAGATTGGAAAACCCTGGGTCCTAATTCATGGACCAGAACTTCAGGATGGAATCCTGGGGTTGGAAGAGTGGTTTGCATTGCTGTAGAGCCAGTAAATGAGCAATTGATCTACGTGGGCTCACCAACCGGTGGCCTTTGGAAAACAACTGATGGCGGCACTTCCTGGACAGTCCTTACCGATGACATGCCGGTTATGGATGTTTGGAGTGTGACCATTGACCCATTGGATACTAGCAAGGTCTATATGGGAACCTCAGGAGGAGGAGTTTTAAAATCCACGGATGGAGGACAGAATTGGACAACATTAAGCGGTACCACGGGAACAATCAGAAGGATCCTTGTAAATCCTAATAATACCAACCAAGTATTCGCCTCTTCGTCGGGGGGTATCTGGAGAAGCACCAACGGGGGAAGCAATTGGAGCAAGGTTCATTTTACCAGCATTGAGGATATGGAGTTCAAACCAGGAGACCCCAATACCATCTATGCGACAGGAACCAGGTTCTACCGATCCACAAATAATGGAGTGAGTTTCACCCAGATCAGTACAGGGATAACCCATGTTTCCAGACTTAAATTGGCTGTTACCCCAGCTGACAATAATTATGTTTACCTGATCCAGAATTCAGGAAGCATTTTCGGGAGGGTCTATCGCTCTACCAATGGGGGAACAAGTTTTACTACCCAGATCTCTTATCAGGGAGCAAATACCAACACCAACTTCCTGGGATATTCTTCAACCGGTAATGATACCAATGGTCAGGCTTGGCGGGACATGGCCATCTCAGTTTCAAGAACAAATAAGGATGAGGTTTATATTGCAGGTATCCATGTATGGAAGTCAACCGATGGGGCCCAGTCATTTAGGATCAAAACCTATTGGGCCTTGCCAACCGCTACTAATATTGGATTGTCCTACAATCATGCAGATGTAGAGGTCTTACAAGTTCATGGCTCTACTCTTTATTCAGGGTCTGATGGAGGCATATTCAAAAGTCTTGATACCGGTCACACCTTCATCGATTTGACACCAGGCCTTGAGATCAGGCAATTCTACAGGATCGGAAGCTCTCAATTGGACTCCAATGTCGTTTCCGGTGGATCACAAGACAATGGAACAAGTGTAATGCGGGGAACAGGAAGGTCATGGGTCGATTGGCTGGGAGCCGATGGTATGGAAACCTTCGTTGACCATTCCAATGCAAACACCCTTTATGGTACGAGCCAGTATGGATCGATGTATAAATCCACCAATCAGGGTAACTCCAGATTTGGAATATCAAAACCCTCAGGAGTAACAAACGGTGCTTGGGTAACCCCATTTGAACAGGACCCTCAGGTTGCAAGTACCATTTATGTTGGATTTGACGAGCTGTACAGAAATACTACTGGGGGCTCGGGGGGGGCAGGATCATGGACCGCGATTTCCAATGTCAATTTTGGAACAATGGATGAGATCGGAATTGCACCTTCTGACAACCAAACCATATATATAAGTGACGGGGGAGTGATCCACAGAACCACCAATGGTGGACTGACCTGGACAAATGTAAGTTCAGGGGTCACAGGAGTGATTAATTATATAAGCGTGGATCCAAATGACCCAATGAGGGTAGCCCTTGCGGTGTCAGGGTCTGCAAAGGTTCTTCTTTCTACCAATGGAGGAAGTACTTGGACAAATGAAGGATCTGGCTTGCCTAGCATTGGGGCGAATTGTGTCTTGCTCGATCAAACAGCTGATAATGGAATTTATGTGGGCATGCAAAGCGGGGTTTATTTCAAGAACAACTCTCAACCGACCTGGATCTCATTTATGAGTGGCCTCCCCTTGGTCAGGGTTTATGAGCTCGAGATCCAATTGCAATCTCAAAAGATCCGTGCGGCAACATATGGGAGAGGCTTGTGGGAATCTCCAGTTTATAATGCCGGAAATATTGCGCCCGTTGCGAATCTGACTGCGGTTTCAACCGATGTAATAGTTGGAGATACGGTCTTCTTTTTGGACGCCTCTGCCGGAACACCGAATAACTGGTCCTGGAATTTTCCTGGCGGAACACCATCAAGTTCATCGGATCAGAATCCTTATACCATCTACAATGCTGCGGGAAGCTATGATGTAAGCCTAACAGCATCTAATACTTTTGGAGCAGACAGTATAACAAGAAGCGGATTTATCAATGTAAGGCCTTATTGCCTGTCTTCAGCTACCAATTCAATCGATAGTTATATAAGAACGGTTCAATTCAGAGGGATCAATCAAACAGATCCTAGTTGTGCCATCTATACAGATAATAGCAATTTGACCGCCCAGGTAAAAAGAGGCAGTTCTTATAGCATTACCGTTGTTACCGATGACTGCGATGGAGGTGGAACCTACAATAAAGGGTTCAAAGTGTATATAGACTGGAATTCTGATAATAATTATGATGAGGCCACAGAAATGGTATTCAGCGTTCCATTGCAAGCTTCTGGTACATTTAATGGGACCATTAATGTGCCAGCAGGAGCAAGCATAGGCCGTACAGGGATGAGGGTTGTTTGTTCGGAAAGCAGCGTTATCAATCCTTGTGGGACCTACACCTATGGGGAGACTGAGGATTATTCAGTGAATATTACGGATACCGTGATCTCATGTCCGACAGTCAGCATCGATTCCTTGTTCCAGTATTATTCTACTTGTGATTATGATTCCATGATCCCATTGCGAGGCGGGAATCCGGCAGGTGGATTTTTTGGAGGAGCCTCTGTCAGTAACGGAATGTTCAACATAAATGCCGCCGGACCGGGAACCCATAGCTTTTATTACAACTATGATGATGGCGCAAGCTGTCAAGGGGTAGATTCCGGTAGTGTGACCATTTTAGCAAGCCCCCAGTTTCAGTTTTCTGAAACGGGAACCACCGGATTTTCCGGGGACACATTGTTTTCTTGTGTAACAGATCCATTAAATCCAAGTTTGTCATTGTATTATGTTTTGCAAAATGGAGGTTCTTTAAATCCACCTGTTTTAGGGACTTGGTCTTCTTTGAGTGGGGGTTTTGTGATTTTTGGAAACAATAGCCCTTCTGGGTCAAGCTCCTTAGCGACATATTTTCCAATTCCTGATTCTAGCTTTTCAAGGGTTCGGTTATCTGTAACGGATTTAAATGGATGTCGAACGATTGATACACTAACGGTTTCTATTGATAGATACGCAATGGTGGCTATGGATCTATCAGATAGCATTATTTGTTATGGAGACACAATTCAAGCCACCTTGAATAACCTACCTGCCCAAAATTTTTCTCACATAATTACCAGAACAGGTCCTATCAGCGGGGTTTCAAGTATTTATCCATTAGGACCAAGTAATACCATTACCATAGTACCAGGAAAATCATTGACCAATCCCTTGCCAAACCCAAGCAGCCCTACATGGTATCATTATCAATGGGCATTTACCGATGCTTCAGGTTGCCAATCAATCGAGTATGATAGCGTTTTGGTTTACCCAGCCCCAAATGTTTCACTACCCGTATACCAGGACATGTGCATAAACCAGGCTCCGGTACTATTAGGAGGAGGCTTGCCTCTTTTTGGAACTTATTCCGGAACAGGAATTAACAATGGTTACTTTGATCCGTCAGTAGCTGGCCTTGGAAGGCATACCATAAATTATAGCTATTCGAATATCGCGGGTTGCTCGGATTCTGACACCTCAAGTATTTATGTCCACAGCATTCCCAATGTGACTCATCTTGATCCAGGGCCTATATGTGAAAACTCCGGGATACTGAATTTATCCGGAGGAAGTCCTGCTGGCGGAACCTATTCGGGTACAGCTGTATTTGGATCAGGATTCAACCCGAATATTTCAGGGGTGGGGACGCACCCGGTTGTATACACTTATTCAGATATGAATAATTGTACTTCATCAGATACTTTTCATGTTGTAGTTCAATCTTCTCCGGTTGTAAGTCACCCTTCAATACCCGATTTCTGTAGTGGTGATCCAGCGTTCAACCTCTCAGGAGGATCTCCCTCCGGGGGAGCATATTCAGGGAATGGGGTTAATGGATCTCAATTTGATCCATCTTTATCGGGGTCTGGCATTCACGCGATTAGCTATACGGTAGTTAATGGTGTTTGTAGTTCAACAACCCAGTTCAACGCTGTGGTTCATCAGGCTCCCACATCAGACTTTTCATATAATGCAAATGGTCTCACTGTCAATTACTTCGATCAAAGTTCAGGTGCCTCTACATGGAGGTGGTATTTTGGTGATGGCGCCCAGGCAATTGGCATTAATCCATTGCATACTTATTCCAGTCCTGGGACCTATACGGTCTGCCTTGCGGTTCAAAGCTTTGAAGGTTGTGAGGACAGCATATGCCAGGATGTGACCTTAGAGCTTTTGGGTGTTGCTTCTAACAATTCTGATTTGCCGATCAGGGTTTTCCCAAATCCCGTGGATGAGCGTTTGACTATCCTATTGGATTTTGAGCACCAGGATCTAAGAGGAGAATTGGTGGATGCCCTGGGCAGAGAAGTGCGGGTCTTTGAAATTGAATCTGATTCCAAACGTTATGAATTGGATATGGGAGAACTGCCAGCCGGAAGCTACTTCCTGATCCTGAATCATGCGGAAGAAGGTTTCAGGATACATCTGGAGAAGCGTTGATCAACGATTGATCTCTACGAATTTATTGACGTCCTGATGTTTACCCAGGAGGATCAATACATCTGATTCATTCAGAACAGTTTCTCCACGTGGAACACCGATGATGTGTTGGACATTCTGATAATCCCCCTCAACTTTTTCTTCGAAAGTCCTTTTTATGGTGATCAGATTTAGGTTATAGTTTTCCCTTAATCCTACTTCTGCCAATGATTTGTTCACAATCTTGGGAGGGGTGTTGATCTCAACGATCTCAAAATTATCCGGAAGAGGAAGAAAGGTCTTCATATTGGGATGAAGTAGCATTTCAGCCACAGTTCTTCCCACTTCTCCTTCGGGCGAAAGGATCTCAGTAACGCCCATTTTTTCAAGAATCTTATACTGCTGAAGGTTTGCAGCCCTTGCGATTACTCGCTTAACTTTTAGCTCGAGTAAAAGAACGGTGGTCATCAAAAGCCCTTCAAAGTTTTCACCTATAGCTACAACCACCGCATCCATGTCAGGTACATTATGAGCCAAAAGGGCCTTTTCATCTGTGGAATCCAAGGAGACCGCATAAGCTACTTCATCTTTCAAGGCTTCCACCTTATCCAGGTTCCAATCCACAGCCAAAACTTCAGCTCCCCTGGATGCAAGGTTCCTTGCGATTGAGGTGCCAAAGATCCCGAGTCCGATTACTGCAAAGCGCTGAGCCATATCAGAGTATTGATTTGATGTGCGAAGTTATCAAGGAAAGCTCCTTTTCAAAAGATTGGTTGTTTTGCACAACCATATCGGCTTTTTTTTCCAGAGGTTCAATGAATTCTCTAAAGGAAGGGATAACATGATTCAGATAACGATATTCAACATCTGACTGGTCGTAACCTCTTTCAATCGCGTCTCTTTGAATTCTTCTTTCCAGACTAACTTGCTCAGAAGCCTTAATGAAGATCTTATAGTCGTACAATGTGAAAAGTGAGTGCCCATAAAAACTAAAGATCCCTTCAGCTAAGATAACCGGTGCAGGATCTATCTTGAGGAGCTTTGGTTTCAGATCTCTGTGATTGAAATTATATTCTTCCTTTTCTATACTTCGTCCTTCTTTCAGGCTTCTAAGGTCTTTTTCGAAGTGTTTCAGGTCTATGGATTGGGGGGTGTCAAAATTTTCAATACCATTATTGTCCAGCGGTTGCTGCTCTATGGGTTTGTAATAATGATCCTGAGACAATAAGGCTATCTGACCTTCTTTGAATTCGGCAAATAGAGAACGAATAAAAAAGCTTTTGCCCGAACCGCTAAGCCCAGTTACCCCTATCAGGTATGGCTCATTTGTCATTCTGAAAATACTCTTTCAATTTTTCCAATGCCCTTCCTCTATGACTGATCCTGTTTTTCTCCTCTGGCAACATTTCCGAAAAAGACTGATTAAAGCACTCGGGATAAAAGATTGGGTCATATCCGAACCCTCCTTCCCCTGAAGGAACTCTGCTTATCTTTCCCTTAACGGCCCCCTCAAAATATTTTGGCTCATTTCCGTCTAACAATACGATCACAGTCCTGAATGTGGCAGTTCGAAGCAATTTTCCCTCCATCTCCTTCAGAACCTTTTCCATGTTATTCCTTGCGTTTGCAGGCTCCCCGGCATAACGTGCAGAATACACCCCTGGCCTTCCTTCCAGAGCGTCCACCTCAAGACCTGTATCGTCGGCAATGCATGGGAGACCGAACTCATCAAATATCCTTTTGGCTTTAATGAGGGCATTTTCTTCGAGGGTTTCGCCTGTTTCTGGAATTTCTTCATGAAAATCCAACTCATTCAGATCTTTCAGTTTCAAGGAGGAGGGCAACATCTGCCTGATCTCTTGAACTTTGTGGATATTTTGGCTTGCGATCACAAGCTCATTCATTTGAAAAAAGTCATATTTAACCGCAGGAACAAAAAACAGAAAATCGTTAAACAATCTGTTCAACAAGGGGTTAATGTAATGAAAGTCCCATAAAATGGCAGAATATTCGATTAAGGATCTGGAAAAACTATCCGGGATCAAGGCCCATACGCTTAGGATCTGGGAAAAAAGGCATGGATTGCTTCAGCCTCAGAGGACTGATACCAATATTCGCTACTACAATGACTTGGATCTCAAGCGCCTGTTGAATGTCTCCATTCTGAACGAACAGGGAATCAAAATCTCTAAGATTGCAGCTATGACCTCTATTCAAGTAGAGGACATGGTAAAGGAGTTATCCAGTTCCTTGAAGAGTGAGCGTTACTATGTTGACCGGTTAATAATGGCAATGGTCGATCTTGATGAAGACAGATTTCTTGAACTCCTAAATGAGGTTACTCTTAAGATGGGTTTTGAAGATTTGGTTGTTAAGGTTCTTTATGGTTTCCTAGACCAAATTGGGATCTTGTGGCTTACAGGGAATATCAACCCTGCCCAAGAACACTTTGTTTCAAACCTTATCAGGCAAAAGCTTTTGGTGGCAATCGATGGTTTAGGAAAAGTACAGAATGAGAATGCCCCGAAGTTCTTAATGTTCCTTCCTGAAAAGGAAATGCATGAATTGGCTTTGCTATTCTATCAGTATCTGGTGAAGAAGACCGGTTTCAAAGCTTACTATCTAGGACAATGTGTACCGGCCAAGGATGTTTTGGTAACCATGGACACCCTCAACCCTGAATACCTGGTAGGAGTAATGGTTACTCCACAGTTCCCGGATGGCGGAAAAGAGTTCTTTTCCATCTGTGAATCCAAATCATCCTGCAAAAAGATCTTCCTCACTGGAGCCGCTACCGATGAGAAAAGGCTTTCATCTAAAAAATTGAAGGTCTTCCAGGACGCTGTGGAATTCAAAGCGATTCTGAGCACTCTCTAAAATTTCTGTTTAATTTTCCCCACTTTTTTTTAAACAGGTAACTCCCTGTAATTCAAGGTTGTAAACCTCTTAGAGATAGAATGAGTATTATTTGTTGAAACAAATGTTTGGTGGATTGTTTAATCTTTATTTACATTTGTTAAACAAAACGGAATAAAATGACTGCATTAGAATTCAACAGCCGACTTAGTAACATGTATGGAAGTCTTGAACTTTTTACAAAGAAGTTCACCAGGGATCCAGATGAGGCGGCAGACCTTATTCAGGAAACTCTATTTAAGGCGTTCAAGTACAAGGATAAATTCAAGCAGGATACAAATTTGAAAGCTTGGCTTTTCACCATCATGAAAAACACTTTCATTAACAACTATAGGAAGCTCTCTAAAAGGAACTTTGTAGTTGGAAATCAGGATGATTCTTATCCCGTTTCGGTCGCAGATGATTCGATCTCTGCTTCTCCAGAAGGTTTGATGAGCTATGATCAGCTTCTTAGTGTTGTGAAAAAGATCAAGGCGGAATTCAGAATCCCGTTCGAGATGCACTTCAACGGATACAAATATCATGAGATAGCTGAGAAAATCGGGATTCCTCTTGGTACGGTAAAAACCCGTATCTTCTACGCACGAAAAGAACTCCAAGAAATTATTGGACGTAACAATTGAGCTCCAAGGTTACAGTTATAGGAGGTGGTTTTGCAGGACTGGCTAGTGCCAGCTACCTTGCAAAGAGTGGCCATGAGGTCGTTTTGTTAGAAAAAAACGATCAGGTTGGTGGCCGTGCGCGGATCCTGGAATCTGATGGGTTCCGCTTTGATATGGGACCTTCCTGGTATTGGATGCCTGAGGTTTTTGAAAGCTTCTTCGAAGATTTTTCGGCGAAAGTTGCAGACCAGTACGATCTGCTAAGACTGGATCCTTCCTACAGGGTATTTTTCTCTAAAGACGAAATAATCGATGTGCCGGGAGATTGGGATGGAGTACTTGACCTCTTTGAATCTGTTGAACAAGGAGGGAGAAAGAAATTGGAAACGTACATGGCCGAGGCTGAAAGGAAATATCGCTTGGGTATGGATAAGATGGTTTATCAAACAGGCGATACCTTCGTAGAATACCTGAGTACAGACTTGATCCAGGGCCTGTTTAAAAATCAGGTCTTTTCATCGATTACCAAGCACATTAAGAAATTTTTCAGAGATCCGAAGCTTATCAGCATACTTGAGTTCCCAGTTCTTTTTCTTGGAGCAAAGCCCCAAAACACACCAGCTCTTTACAGCCTCATGAACTTTGCAGATTTAAAACTGGGTACCTGGTACCCTATGGGTGGCATGGGTTCGGTGGTGCAGAGCATGAGGAAATTATTTCTTGATCTGGGAGGAGAAATCCGTACTTCGGAGGAGGTCAAAGGGTTTCAAATAGACCGTGGCAGAATTCAATCCGTGCAGTCAAATAAGGACCTCTACTCATCTGATGCTGTAATAGGTGGTGCTGACTATCATTTTATCGAGCAAAAACTTTTACCTAAAGAAGCCAGGACCTATACTGATAATTATTGGCAAAAGAGGACATTAGCACCTAGTGCCTTGCTTTTTTATTTAGGGGTAGAAAAAAAATTAAAAGGACTCCAGCATCACAATCTCTTTTTTGACACTGATTTTGCAGTTCATGCTGCAGATATTTACGATAGGCCTCAATGGCCGAAGGCCCCGTTGTTTTACGTAAGTGCTCCTTCTTTGACTGATCCGGCTGTGGCACCTGAGGGCAAAGAGAACTTAACCATATTGGTACCTCTTGCACCGGGCCTTGAAGACAGTCCGGAAAAAAGAGAAGCCTGTTTCAAATTGATCATGTCACGTTTGGAAGAGCTAACCGGGCAAGAGGTCTTAAAACATGTAGTTTTTAAGAAAAGCTATGGTCTGGACGACTTCTCTAAAGACTACCATTCGTTCAAAGGGAATGCATATGGGCTAGCAAATACTCTTAGGCAAACAGGACCTCTTAAACCAAAAATGAAAAGTAAGAAGATCAAGAATCTTGTGTATACCGGCCAACTAACCGTCCCAGGACCGGGTGTTCCGCCTTCCTTGATCTCAGGAAAGATCGCAGCGAACGAAGTCAACCAACTATTAATCGGCTAAAATGAAGAAACTGTACGATCAGATCTCCTACGAGTCCTCAAAGAAAATAACGAGGACATATAGCACATCCTTTTCAATGGGGATCAGGTTGCTCCATAAAGAGCTGAGGAGACCTATATATAACATTTATGGCTTTGTGAGAGTAGCCGATGAGATCGTTGACACTTTCCATGAGTATGACAAAAAAGATCTCCTTTCCGAATTCTGGGATCAAACCCATCAGGCAATTGAAAGGGGCATAAGCACAAATCCAGTATTGAATAGTTTTCAGGAAACTGTCAACAAGTATAACATCGACCTGGAGTTGGTAGATGAGTTTCTTAAAAGCATGGAAATGGATCTCAGCTATGATGATCACGATCTGGCAAGTTTTCAGGAGTACATTCACGGTTCAGCGCAGGTAGTGGGCCTGATGTGTCTTAAGGTATTTGTCGATGGGGATGAGAGTAGATACCAAGAGCTGAAGCCTTTTGCTATGTCACTGGGTTCGGCATTTCAGAAAGTGAATTTCTTGAGAGATCTCAGTCAGGATTCAATTCAATTGGGGCGGAAGTATTTTCCTCAAATGAAGTTTTCCGGCTTTACCAAAGATGTGAAGGAGCAGATCGAAGCTGATATTGAGGAGGATTTTAAACATGCTTTCACAGGGATAATGAGGTTGCCAAAAAGAGCAAGGTTTGGGGTGTATCTTTCCTACATCTACTACCGTTCCTTATTCAACAAGATCCAAAAGACCCAAGCAACGGAAGTACAGGAAAGAAGAATACGAATCCCGAATAATCGCAAGGTGATGATCCTTGCGGAAAGCTATATCAGGAATCAAATGGGATTGATCTAATGGAAAGAGTAGTGCTCGTAAACGAGAGGGATATCCAGATCGGACTTGCTGAAAAGCAGGAAGCTCATCGTGCTGGCTTACTTCACCGTGCTTTCTCAATCGTGCTTTTTAACCATGAAGGAAAAATGCTGCTTCAGAGGAGAGCTTTAAGCAAATACCATGGAGGAGGACTTTGGTCAAATGCATGTTGTAGTCATCCAAGGCCGGGAGAAAAACTGGAGGATGCGGTTAAAAGGAGGGTTAAAGAAGAGTTGGGTATGGATTGCACGGCAAGATTCCTTTTCAAGACCAAATACAATTTTGACATGGAAAACGGCCTTTGGGAACATGAATTAGACCATGTTTTTACAGGAACCTATTGGGAAGACCCTAATCCAGATCCCAATGAGATCGAAGACCTGAAATTGGTTGGGATCGAAGAATTGAATGAATGGATGAATGAAAAGCCAGAGGAATTCTCCCCATGGTTCAAGCATATCCAGCAAAAGATCTCTTTAGAGAAGCTAAGTCCAATCGCATGAAGATCTATCAAAAAGAATTCACCCAATGGTTGCCAACCACCCTTCCTGAAGCCTGGAAATTTTTCAGTGATCCCAGGAATTTGAAAAGGATCACTCCTTCGGAAATGGATTTTTCGATCAGGACCAAAAACCTTTCTCCTGATATATATGAAGGGCAATTGATCGAGTACCGAGTCTCCCCGTTAAAAGGATATCGGACCAGCTGGGTAACAAGAATCCTGGCCGTGGAGAAAGAAAAGTATTTTATCGATCTCCAACTTTCTGGACCCTATAGCCTTTGGCACCATGAGCATTGGTTTTCAGTTGAAGGAAATGGGATCAGGATGTATGATCGTCTGAGCTATTCCATTCCATTGGGTTGGATAGGACGAATGATGAATCGAATCTTGATATCATCTAAGATTGACAAGATATTTGTTCATAGAAAGAAAGTCCTGGAAGAAATTTTTAAGTGATGAATCCCTTTCTCGGATTATCGATAACCCTTGCTACCTTCCTGTTGATGGAAGGGGTGACCTGGATGACCCATAAATATGTGATGCATGGATTTTTGTGGAAATGGCACGAAGATCATCACCAACCTGGATATGGCCCATTTCAAAAGAATGACAGGTTCTTCTTGGTTTTTGCGATCCCTAGTTTCTTGCTGATTCTTTTAGGTTCAATGAATGGATGGGACCCCAGATTTTACCTGGGTCTTGGGATCATGGCCTATGGATTTGCCTATTTCTTTGTTCATGATATTTTCATTCACCAGAGGTTCAAGCTTTTTACCCGGACCGACAATTCTTACTTCAAGGGCCTGAGAAAAGCACATAAGGTACATCATAAACACCTTGGTAAGGAAGAGGGGGAATGTTTTGGGATGCTCTGGGTTCCCTGGAAGTATTTTATGGAAGCCCGTAGAAAAGGATAATCCTTTTGAACCCTCACTACCTCTACTTACTTATTGATATCCTAATTATCTCCTTTCCACTTGGAGGTAGTTTTTACAAGCCCATTTCCTTTTATCGGAATTGGAAATATCTCATTCCTTCATTTCTGATAGTAATGTTGCTTTTCATTCCCTGGGATGTTGCCTTCACCAACATGGGAGTATGGGGCTTCAACCCGGATTACCTGGCCGGGATCTATTTGTGGAATCTTCCAATCGAGGAATGGCTTTTTTTTATTCTCGTTCCATACTCATGTGTATTCATTTATGAATCGGTAAACAATCTTAGTTCCTGGGATCTTTCTCCAGGCACCACCCGAAGGATCAGTTTGACCTTAATGATGGCCCTTACGGTATTGCTGATGTTCTTCTGGAATCACTGGTATACCGGAGTGACGTTCTTTTTGAACCTGGTGTTCATCGGCCTGGCCCAATTTGTATTCAAGTGGAAATTCCTTGGTCGGCTCTATATTGCTTATGCTTTTTGCCTAATTCCCTTTTTCATGTCCAATGGTGTTTTAACCGGATTCGGCCTTGAAGAGCCCATTGTTTGGTATAATGATGAGGAGAATATGGGGCTCCGCATGATCACCATTCCGGTAGAAGACACCTTTTATGGATTTCTGCTTATCGGAATGAATGTGGGATTGCTTGAAAGCTTTAGAAAAGGAACTATTGAAGATTAAGAAAGCCTTCCGAATAGGTCACCGCAGTACCCCCTATCAAGATCCTTTCCCCTTTGATCTCACTTTCAAAATAACCCCGACGTTCAGATAACTGAATGGACTTAAAGCTGGTCTTTGCCATACGATCGGTCCAGTAGGGTAGAAGTAATGTTTGAGCAGACCCGGTGGCGGGGTCTTCCGGTATTCCAAGCTTTGGAGCGAAGAACCTGTAAACAAAATCTACCGTCTTGGACCTGGAAGTAACGAGGTATCCTTTCCAGGGAGCTTTGGCCAGAGCTTCAAAATCTGGCTCCATATTTAGAATCTGGTCTTCATCGTTGAAAACCAGGAATAGATAATCCGTTTTGTACCCTTCCGTGGGTAGGACGCCAATCCCCTTAATCACATTTTCATCAATTTCCGCATGATCCATGTGCTGGGCAGGAAAATCCAGGACCATCTTTTCTGAATTTCTGCTGACTTGCAATGGTCCGCTCATGGAGTCAAAATGAATTATTGGATCTTTTAGGTCCATATGCTCCCAAAGGACATGAGCTGAAGCCAATGTAGCGTGACCGCAAAGATGTATCTCCGTTTTCGGCGTGAACCACCTTAGTTTGAAGCCTTCTCCTTCTCTCACAAAGAATGCAGTTTCGGGAACATTATTTTCGGCGGCTATTTTCTGAAGAATGTCATCATCAAGCCAGGTATCTAGTGGACAGACACAAGCTGGGTTTCCTGAAAAAAGACCATCACCAAAGGCGTCAACCTGATAAAGAGGAAATTTCATACTATTGTTTTTTAGCCTGTAATTTTTTCAGGTCTTCCTCGTCGAAAAATCTGGGTTCTTTGCTCTTTCGGTAATCATAAACCTGCTTTCCATTTCGATCCCATTCTCTCAGAACCAAAGGTTTATGATCCTTGATGTAGGGGTTCTTGGCATATTGAACCTCCATATGTCTTTTCTGAATATCAGCATGATAAAGCCTCCATTTACCTATTCTTTTATCATGAGCAAACTTACCTGTGATCCTTAAGGTGCCGTTGGAGTTAAAGAAGACATAATCCCCACTCCTCTCTCCCCATTTTACAGGCACCACTTCTTTCACCTGGGTTCTTTCTATATCATAATAGCTGATCTCAGATTCCTGGGGCCAGCCCTTATAGAATATCTGCTTGTCTACCATCGCTGAATCCAGGTTGTACATCTCCCATCTCCCGTGCTTACTGCCCAAGTAAAAGATTCCGCTTTCCACGATGGTCTTGTTGACCATCCTTTGATAGGGACCATGCAGAATCCTCATGATCTTGGGGTCATTGACAACTTTATTGGCCCGGGCCGTCTTTAGTTTTTTCTTTCTTACATCGTAGTAATAGATCTCCTTGACATAGGGATCGGGTTGATCGTAGGTTTTGAGCACATAAAAGGTCTCAATGATGGTTTTCCTTCCACGTGTAACCTGAGGGGTAAAGGCCCTTCTGGTCTTATATCCGTAAAAGGTCTTTTTCTTCCTTTTCTTTTTCTTTTTTTCCTCTTCCTCCTCCTCTTCTTCAGGATTCAGATCAAGGGTGGGTTTGGTGTCCTCGGATATAAAGACCTTACCCTTCTTTTGAGCATGGCTGCCCTCAAGGCTGAATAATAACAGGATCAGGAAAATAAACAGGATGCGCATTCCCCAGAGATGTTGTTAGATAACGCCCAAAAAGCGTCCTTATTTTATACTGCTCCTTTGATCAGGAAGGTCGCTGCAAAGGCAATAATGGCATAGAGTTCAGGGAATACAGCCAATATCAGGGTCTGTCCAAAAACATCATTTCCATTTCCTATGCTATCTATCCCATTGGCACAAACCCGGCCCTGGTAGATCCCGGAAAACAAACCCGCTACGCCTAAAGCAATACCGGATCCAAGCACTGCGGCTCCCTGAAGGAAGCTGATCTCTGGAACCAATAACTCCTGCATGATAAAGAATCCGGCAAAACCATAAAGCCCCTGGGTTCCCGGCAAAGCCGAAAGGACTATATATGATCCAAATGCTTTTTTATTCTTTCTTAATGCCCCAACAGTGGTCATTGCACCCAGGGCAGTTCCTATTGCACTTCCAGTACCGGTAAGGCTAACCATTAATCCTACTCCGATGTAAGCAATTAGAAGAGCTGATTCCATATCGATCTACTTTTTTAAAGGTTGATATTCTAATCCGCCGCCCTCAAACTGGGCATTGTTATAAAACTCTACAAATGTAAGCCTTAAAGGGTGTATCATTGACCCCAACAAGGCGATTGCGAAATTTAATCCATGTCCTATGATCAGGAAGACAACGCCTCCGATCACGGATACTATTCCTCCTTCGAATAATGGTGCTCCGATCTGGTTCACCACTAAGCCCAGGATAGAGGAACTAACTCCCAGGGCAAATAATCTTATATAGGACAACACATCTCCAAGCAAGCCTGTAAACACGAAGAATACTCCTAAGGCACCATTACCCATTCTGGCTCCCAAACTCAAGTTCAGGTCGTAGAAGAAGATCATAACCAGAACTCCTGCAATGAGGGAATAGGTTAGTAAGCTTGTGATTCCGGAAAAAGGTGCCATTTGCTGGTAAGATCCCAGAAATAAACCGACTGCGCTTACGACAATGATCAGTTTACCTACCTGTTGCAAAGCCATTCCGGGCCCCATGAATTTTGCTCTCCTCATTATGGAAAGGCCAATTCCGACCAGGATCTGAACCAGGCCTACCATCAGACTGACATTGAAGGCATTAAAAGCAAAATCCTGGTCGTCTGTAATGAAAACCCATTTTGAGAAATAACCTAGAACAGGGATTTCACTGGCTTCAATAAGCGGAATTCCAAAGAAGGTCCCGGACTTCACAGTTCCAATGACCATGGTTGATAAACCCAGGGTAAGACCCAGATAGGCGGGAGCCCTATCCCCTTTTTGCAATTTTCTCATTGCAAACAGGCTTATCAAGGTCAAAATGACCCCATAACCTGCATCGCCCAGACAATAGGCGAAGAAAATGGGATAGAAAAACCCAATAAAAGGGGTAAGGTCAAACTCTCTGTAATTAGGCAATTGGTACAGCTTGGTGATATCCTCAAACCAGGAGCTATACTTTTGATTTTTCAGCTTGACGGGTACCTCATCGCCTATTTCTGGGTCCCCAATGCTAAAGGTCTTATTTGCCGATTCCAGCGAGGCCCTAAGCTCTTCTTCCTTTTCCGACGGGAACCAACCATTAAGTAATTCGATTCCTCCTTCTTCCCCAAGAGCTGTCATTTTATTAGAGGCAATCTGGAAGGAAGCCTGGTTTTTCAATTGTTCCCTTCTTCTGTTTAATTCCCTGAGGAAGATACTCATGGAGGCCAACTCATTCCAGGATTCCTCGATCTGCTTCCTTGTTTCATTCAGTTCTTTCCGAACTATGCTTAAGGATTTTTTAGGCAGATGAACTTCATCAGCACTTACATGGATCCTTTCTCCATGTTCAAAAACAATGAAATAGATCAGATCTCTGACCTTATTGAGCTGATAGGTCTCATCTTTTTCCCGCTTTAGGGTTTTGAATTCCTTTTCTGGAAGTGAGAAAAACCGAACCTTGACGCCAAACTGCTCCAGGACTCCCAGCTTCAGCCAATGGATATTTCCCCAGGGTTCAAGGTTATGTTCATGCCTTCTTAGCTCTTCCTCCAATCCATTCAGATCTTCGATCTTTTTCTCGATCTTATCTATTCTTTCTTTGAACAACTTTGGGTTAAAGGATACATCCAAGCCTGTCTCAGTGAGTTCTTCGCCAACCCGGTTTTGAGCTGTTTCAATTACTTCCTGGATATGATCCAGTAATTCAAGCTGAGAAGCAATCTCCTCTGGTACAGGATAATGTTCCTCAGGGCCATCAACATGGATCAGACCATAGCCTCCAAGTTCCTGAAGTAACCCCTGCTTTTCATTTTTGGTGCAGAGAATGCTCACTTTCCTCATTCTCTGTTTCATGCCGCAGTCTTTTGCGTTCTCTCCTTCACCATTTTCTGAGCGGCCTTGGAAATATTCTCTTTATCCTCCAGGAAGCGTTTGATCTTGGAGATCCCATCTTCAAAGGCAGGTATCTGTACTTTCTCATAAAGGTTCACCTTTTGAGTGGTCTTCCTTCTTTCCCGGTGCAGGATCTCAAATTGTCTTTGAAGGACCTTTAGATCCATTTCCATTCGGGTTTCATCCTTTAACTGCTCCACAGCCTGGTCTGACCATGAGGGAAGCGAAAAAAATGAATCTTCCTTCAGTTCAAACTCAATGTCCTGGAATACAGGGATCTTGGTTCCCGCGGTATTCTTCTTTTCAATAATTGCCGATTTTATAATCAGGATCTCTGGAAACTTGTTCCATAATGGATCGCTTGATGCATTTTCCTCTCTTTTTTTATCAAGATCTGCTCTGAGCAGCTCCATTTTTTCCTGAACCTTTTTTACCTCGATCCTCAACGCGGTCTCCTTGCTTTTCAGAGTAGGCAATACCTTTACCCTAATGGCCAATTGCTTTCGCAGACCATGCAAGAAGGTTTTGTTGTATTGGATCTTTAAGGCCATTACTCTCCTTTCCAGTATTTATCCATCAGGTCGGCTTTAATTCCAACCTCATGTTTTTGGAAATAGGCTCCCATCATTTCCCAACCCCTGTCCAGCATTTTTTCAATGGAGATGTTGATGTCGACCGCGAGTAGTCTGCTGGAATAATCCTTTGAAAATTCCAGGGTTCGCTGGTCATAATCGGTGAGGTCAAAACCATTTTCCTTTTTGGTCTTTGCTGACATGGCATCAGCATACAATCGGATCAGGGTATTCATTACCTGCGGATGATCTTCCCTGGAAGTTTTCCCGATCACATTTTGTTTTAGTCTTGAAAGACTTCTGAAAGGGTCGATGATGGTTTTCCCTATCTCGGTATCCCTTCTTAAGAATAGCTGTCCTTCGGTGATATAACCGGTATTATCAGGGATAGCATGTGTGATATCTCCTTCATTAAGCGTGGTGACAGCAATAATTGTCAAGGAACCTCCATGGTCAAATTGCACCGCTTTTTCATAGATCCTGGCCAGGTCGGAATAAAGTGAACCGGGCATGGAATCCTTTGAAGGGATCTGATCCATTTTATTAGCAACGATGGAAAGTGCATCCGCATAAAGGGTCATATCTGTCAGAAGCACCAAAACTTTCTGTTGCTGGTCATCGGCGAAATATTCCCCGGCGGTACAGGCCATATCAGGGATCAAAAGTCTTTCAACCGGAGGATCTTCAGCGGTATTGATGAAAGAAATGATCTTCTCAAGCTCACCGGCATTTGTAAAAGTGTCTTTGAAATAGAGGTAATCATCATTGCTCAATCCCATACCTCCAAGAATGATCTTATCGGCATTTGCCCTCAAGGCTACGGATGCCATTACCTGGTTATAAGGCTCATTGGCATCGGCAAAGAATGGGATCTTCTGTCCGGTTACAAGGGTATTGTTCAGGTCGATCCCTGCTATACCTGTGGCTAATAATTGAGAAGGCTTTTTCCTTCTTACCGGATTTACGGATGGTCCCCCGATCGCTCTTTCCTCTCCTTCGATCTCCGGTCCTCCATCGATTGGTTCGCCATAGGCATTGAAAAATCTACCCCCCAGGGAATCACCTACTAATAGAGTGGGAGGCTTTCCTGTGAATACCACCTCTGAGTTGGTTCCGATTCCTTCGGTACCCTTAAAGATCTGAAGGGTAACCTCATCACCTATCAGTTTCACAACCTGAGCAGGCCTTCCATCGACATAAGCCAATTCCTGGTACCCTACACCCTCTGCCCTCACAGCGCAAGTGGCCTTGGTGATCTTGGTCAGGTTGGTATAGATCCTATTAAACGCTTTCGCTTGCATGTTGATTTCTTTGTTCGTCAACAAATTGCTCCAGATCCTCTTTGTTGGTTTTGAATTCCTCGCTATCAAAAGCGCTGTAATTCATCTGGCGCAGGTAGTTGATCATCTTTTTATAAAACTCAGTCACCTCTGAGAAATTTTCGAACTGAAAGTCTTCCCGGCATAGATCCATGACCATATTGAACATGAATTTTTGCCTGTCGATCGGGCAATTCATATCCTGATCATCGAAAGAATCTTGCTGAAGGTATCCAAAGTCAAGAACTTCCGATCTCCAGAAATCTCTGTGATATTCTACAGGGACTGCATCGTCACCTAGGATATTGATCTGGTCTCTCGCCTCACTTCCTTTGATCAAAAGGTCCTTTGATTCCTGAACCATCTTCACCCATCCTTCCTGCAGATTTTCGTCCATGTACTTTTCGAATTCAGGATATTCCAGGTATTTGGAATAGGAATCCACAGTTTCAATTGCGGGATATCTTTTTGAGTCAGCTCTGCCCTGATTCAAGGCATAAAAACAGCGAGCCACCTTGGCGGTGGATTCAGTCACCGGTTCCTTTAGGTTTCCACCAGCAGGGGAAACGGTACCAATGAAGGTAACAGAACCCATTTCTCCGGAACTCAATTCCACTATTCCGGCTCTGGAATAGAAGTTGGCGATGATAGCCGGAAGATCCATAGGGAAAGCATCGGGTCCGGGAAGTTCTTCCAACCGATTCGACATCTCTCTTAAAGCCTGGGCCCAACGGGAGGTTGAATCCGCAAGCAATAGCACCTTCAATCCCATAGCCCGGTAGTATTCAGCAATGGTCATCCCTACATAAACCGAGGCCTCCCTTGAGGAAACCGGCATAGAGGAGGTATTACAAACTATACAGGTCCTTTCATGAAGCGTCCTTCCTGTCCTTGGGTCGATAAGCTCAGGGAATTCAGTAAAGATCTCAACAACCTCATTCGCTCGCTCACCACAGGCAGTCACAATTATGATATCCGCATCTCCATTCTTCGCAATTGAATGCTGAAGTACAGTTTTTCCGGTTCCAAAAGGACCAGGGATAAATCCGGTGCCTCCTTCCGTGATCGGGTTAAGGGTATCGATAACCCTCAATCCTGTTTGAAGAATGCTGAAAGGCCTGGGTTTATGTTCATATGCCCTGATCGGAAGTTTTACAGGCCATTTCTGAACCATGGTCAATTTATGACCAACTCCTTCCGAATCCTCAATTGTCGCCACCTGATCCTTAATGGTCAATTCTTTTTCTGCAGAAATAGAAGCGACATGTCCTTCGCCTTTGAAGTTGAAAGGAACCATGATCTTATGGTCGATATTGTTTTCCTGGACTGAGCCTAACCAATCACCGGCTTTTACCGATTGGCCTTTTTTACCAATGGGCTTGAACAGGTATTTCTTGCTCTCATCCAAAGCGGGGGCGATGACCCCTGGGATCAGGAATGTGTCTTCAAGACCGTCAAGATTATTTTGAAGCCCATCAAAATTCTGCGATAGTATTCCGGGACCTAATTCGATCTCGAGCATGTGTCCTGAAAATTCCACTTCTGCACCCACACCAATACCGGTGGTTGGTTCAAATACCTGGGCAAAAGCAGTATCTCCTTCGACTTTGATTACCTCGGATCTCAATTTGCTATCCTCTCTGACCACGTAGCAGATCTCGTTCTGAAAAACGGGACCATCCACCTTAATGGTGATCAGGTTGGCAATGATATTTGTGATCTTTCCCTTAGTCATGTGTCTTAAACCGGAAGCTCGTAGGCATCCGTCATTTTTCTTACCATGTTAATTTTTCTTTCCCTTCCATCTTCTGAATTCAGGATGCTCCATTTCGAGGCTATCAATAAGCGATAGGTATATGCGGTTATGGAGTTGAACCTGAAACGATTTATAGGGATGATATTATTTGCAGCCTGGATGATCAATGAATCGGCCTGCCTTTCCAGGGCAAGCATCGATTGAGATCCTGCATGAAGCTCCCTTAGGAAACTTAAATATTGTTCTTCTGGCTCGGCTATCTCATTGAAGAAGCTGGCCTCAACTCTTTGATCTTCAAATTCCTTCCTTTTCGTAAGGAAATCATGCGTGGTAGAGAATAAGAATAACTCTAAGTGAAGTACTCTTTTGAGGTATTTATTGGCCCTTTCAATAGCATTTTCATAATAGGCCGTCCAGATCCTTGATTGGAGGATATTGAAATCTGATTCTTCTCTTACCTCGCGGTACTCCAGGAATCTTTCCATAAAATCCGGAAGGATCTCCCAGGCTACCACCGGACTTTCCCAATATTCAGGCTCAAAAAGGCTGGGCCTGAAAAAGGGCAGAGAATAATGGTCGAATCCTGATTTCCTGGCCATATGGGATAGGAAATTCCTGACATCATTTCTAAATACCAGGTATTTGATCTCACTTATTTCATCCTTGTTGAGGTTTTCAACAATGGTATCGTAGATCTCGGTATAGGGAACCTTTGGATCCCCTTCAAGAGGATCAAACTCCGGTAAAGAAGAAACCAGATAATAATAGGAACCCTTCATTTGCTTTTTATTCGAACAAAAGATTTCGAGTACTTTCCTTCAGGTGGGCCTGGAAGAACTCTACAAAGTCTTTTTCAGAGAAGGAGATCTCGAAATTCTTTCCCTTTTCTGCGATCCTGAAATTCTTAGGTCCTAGCCTCGAATCGATCTCAAGGCTTACATCCTTAAGGTCTTTGTTGATCTCCTCTTTTAGCCTGTTCTGGATCTCACCTTCCCATTCTTTGGAAAACTTGATGACCAGACCATTGCTTCCGTCTAGTTTTTTGGCCATCTCAAGGACCAGGTCAGAAATGAATTTTGGGTCAGAGAATAATTTTTTGGTTGGTTTTGTAAGAGAACGGAAGATCACCAATTCCCTGACCTTGTTCTTCAGCTCTTCGAGGCTGTGCTGAAAGGCCAGCCTAATTTCCGACTCTATTATCTTTTTTTGGTTCTGAGCATCAGCTCTTCCCTTTTCTTTGATCTCTTCAGCTTCCTTTTTGGCCTTCTCCAAGATGTCATGTGCTTCCTTCTCGGTCTTTTGGATCAATTCTTCAGCCTCGAGTTGGGCTTTTTGTATCCCTTCCTGGTAGATCTTTTCCGCAAGGGCGTTGATATTTTCCATTAATTCATCAAGTCTAAGATGGCGAATTTAGTACTTTTTGCCCCCCCAAGGGCCTTTTTAGAGCTTTCGAAATTCATAATTCTTCGCTAGGGTCATTACCGGGATCTTGGCTGTTCCGGCCAGCTTTTCACTCAAGCTATCATGAAAGAGATCGATGATAGGATTTCGGTGTAATGGAATCAAACCAAGCATGTCTATATCAAAGGTCTTGGCGAAGGCCCGGATCCCTTCTTCCTTGTCGGAATTATAGACTTCTTCAATGGTAACAGAACCGGGATCGATCCCTAGTCTGTCAAAGAAATCCTGCTTTCTTTTTTCATCTTTTGCACTTGGAAGATTATGGTCCAGGACTTCAAAAACATAGGTTTTGGCCCCGATGATCTTCGCCAATTCAAAAAATGGTTCTACCACATCAAGTTCGAACCTGGAGCCCAGATCTACGGCCAAAGCCATTTTCTTGATTCCTCTAAGTCCCTTTCCATCAGGAATAGCGACAATAGGTCCCTTCAACTCATGGATGAGTTTCTGAGTCTTAGTACCTGTTACATATTCCAACCCCTTAACCCCATGGGTGGCACTCACGATCAAGTCTATTTTCTTTCCCTTTACCAGATCGATTATGTGGTCCCTGGAAATTCCTGCTTCTGCAATGAATTCCAGTTCTACATCTTTCATTTCCCCTTTAGATCCGGAGATCTCCTCAAAATCGTTTCTGATCTTTTGAAGCTTGTGCTCAAACAAAGCCTGGTTCTGTTTGCTATGGCTTCCTTTTGAGCCCCCGGGCCTCTTAAAGGAATGGAAGGCATAGAGTTTTGCCCCGCTTTTACCTGCCAACCAGGCCACCTCTTTTAGCGCGGATATCGATCTCTCTGAAAAATCAAAAGGGATCAGGATCTCTTCTAGTTTGTACTCACTCATCAGGCTTTAAGATCAGGTTTTTTAGGTTCAGCAATAGTGATAAAAATTCGTGTTAATGCTGATAATTATCAACTAATAAAGTACATCTTTAGTTGAAATTCGAGCTATTAAGATGATTTTCGAAAGACTACTTGTATTTCTTCAGAACAGACCCGCAGATGAAGCGGTTTTAAAGAATCTGGGAAACCTATTCGACAGGATCGGAGTGCCAAATGAATTGGTCTTTTACCATATCTCCCAGGACTATAATTTGCCCCATCTTAAATTTTCCAAGACCGGATTTTCTAAGAAATCCGTCCATCAATCGATAGAGGCAAGCCTTCAAAAAAAGCTGGATCAAAATGTCTCATCAGATATGGATTATGAGCTTATTGTCGAGGAAGGCCATCCGGTCAATGGGATATTAAAGCTCTGTTCTGAGAAAGCAATTGAATTGGTTGTACTCAGTGCTGCCAGGGCAGAAGGCGATGGATTAAACATCAGGCAATTTTCACGGCATAGCCCTGCCTCCATCCTAATTCTTTCAGAGGTCAATCCTTTGAATTTTGATAACCTATTGGTTCCAATAGATTGTTCTGAGCATTCAAAATTGATACTCGAGGGAATAAAAGAGGAACCTGCCTTTTCAAAAGGCTCCAAGATCCGCTTCCTTAATGTCTATCCAAGACCCTCCTCATTTTACAAAAGCGGAATGAACATCGAAGAGTTCTCAAAGATCTCAAAGAGCAATGCTGAAGAGGAGGTGGGTAATTTTTTGTCAGGCCTTGACTTGCAAGGAATGGACTATGAATCTTCAGTGATGATGGATCCCGGCCATGATATTGCAAAAACCATATTGGATTCAGGAAAGAAAGCAGGAGCAGGATTGCTGATCGTTGGAAGCAAGGGAAAGACAGGGATGGCAAGTATCCTATTGGGAAGTGTTACCGAAAAATTGCTTGAATCCAAGGAAGAAAGGTCCATTTTGATCATCAAACATCCCATGGAGCAGATGGGATTGATGAAGGCTCTGAAACAGGTTTAAAAATCCAGGATATAGCTTAGAACCGGGATCAATCCTGACATCGGATCGAATATCACCCTGTTTTGCCAAGGGTCGTAAACTGGTCTTTTGGGGTTTATCCTGTTGGTTATATTTTGAATGTCCAGGCTGAGCCTCCAGCTGAATTTATCTTTATTCTTTCTAAACGCTGCTCGAAAGTCCATCCTGAAATAAGGTTCATTCTGAGCAGTGAATTGCTGATCCTGCCTTTCAACCTGCCCACCTACGATCGCCGATGCTTCCTCATCTATTGGTGTGTACCTCAACCCACCTCCAACTATTGCTCTACCCCCAATTTCAAAGGCCCGGTTGCGGGTCAGGATCCATTCTTTTCCCCCCGTTAGGTTGGAATTGTACTGACTTGCAAAGGCCGTATTGAATTCAACCTCTTCGCCTTGAAGGAATGCCTGGTATCTACTTTCATAGACAGACCCACTTAGAATAAAAAAGACCCGATTGCTAAAGCTTTTTTCTATTGTGACCTCCGCCCCGTAATTCTGGCCTGTCCCGGAATTGATCATTTCCCTGGTGTAGAATTCATCATTTTGATTGATCAAAGAATAGCTGCTCCAATAACTTGATGCTATCGGCACATCATAGAGATATTGATAATATGGCTCTACTCTCAAATGCATGGCCTTGCCAGGAAAAAGATCATAGGCCAATGAAAGGTGTAGAGATTTGAAGAGGTCCAGATCTTTATTCGGCTTTGCATTGGGATTGAGGGGGTCTCCCAAGGGGCCTGCTGAAATACTTTCATAAGCAGTAAAGGGAAGGACCTGACTATGCAAACCGGTCGCAAAGGCGATCTGATTCTTTTCGTTCAGAAGATATTTGATCCCAAGCCTGGGCTCCGTGACGAAGGAATTTGTCTTTGAGAAATAAAGCCAATGAAGCCCATAATTCAGGATGAATCGTGTACCCGCTTTTTGATTAATCTGGAAATAGGGTTGAACGGATATGGGCTGGTCCCGTCCGTCTATCCTTAGTAATCCGGTATTTCCGATCCTTGATCTGACATCATAAAAGTGCAGGCTGAATTGAGCTCCTGTTTTTAAACTAATCCTGGGATTGGGTTTGTAATTGTAGGAGCTCATCAGGTTGAATCTTCCGTTCAGGAAATATTCATCTTTCAGTGAATAAAAATTTCCGTCTTGACCCAGAGTGTCCTCGTTCCAGGTCACCTCATTGGCACCAACATGAACCACAGAGTAAAGGAAGGAACGCTTGTTAATCAACCAGGTATGAGTTAGGCCCAGGTTCCCAAGTTTGGTTGGATAATCATAGCGTCTCGAGTCATTGAAATCCTGCCAATCTGCTGGATTTTCAACAGCAGACCTGATCTCTCGACTCAGGCCTCCGAGGCCAAAAAAGCTTAAGTTGTGTTTTCTGGAGATTGGAAAGTTAAAATTGAATGATAGGTCCTGAAACACATTTTCCACATTCGGACCTACTGCCCTTACTCCAAGTGCATTCAGAAGCCCAAGTGTGGAATACCTGTAATTCAAGACATAGGAGGAGGTTTTTTTCCTCATGGAAAGCGGGCCTTCGGTCGCTACATCCAGACCCAGCATTCCGGCCTGGATCCTATGCTCTCTTTTTTGATTGTTACCTTTTCGGAAGCGCAGGTCCATGACACCTGCGAAGGCATTGCCGTATTCTGCAGGAAATGCAGAGGTCAGGAAATCTGAGTGCCCAAGGACGAAAATGCTCAATGAGCTTAGTCCGCCCCCGCTTGATGCCCGGTCGGCGAAGTGATTGGGATTGGGGATCTCCACTCCTTCCAGTTTCCAGCTCATTCCAATTGCTGAATTGGCCCTGATGATCATGGTATTCTCATTGTCCTGGCCGCTGAGTTGAACGCCCGGAAGACTCATGGCCATCCTACCTGGGTCGTTTATTGAACCAGCATATCTCTGGGTTTCTTCCACAGAAAAGGATCTTGCACTTAATGTGGTGAACTCATTATCAGCAAAATAATCGGGTCGATGTCCCTGGATCACAACTTCCTCTCCCTGCATAATAGATTCGCTCATCTCGACCTTCAGGATCAATTCTTTTGCTGAGGTAAGCTCCAGGAAATCTTTGACCCAACTATTGAAGCCCATGAAATCAACCTTAACAGTGTACCTGCCAGGCTGAAGTCCTTCTACCAGGAATTTTCCATTCGGATCACTGACTCCTCCTTTAATCAGGGAGTCATTTTTTAGTACGGAGACTGCTGCGCCAGGAAGACTTTGTTGGGTGCCCTTGACAATGATGAATCCTCGTATGCTTTGGGTAGGCTGGGCAAAAAGGAGCTCGGTACTGAGGTAAAAGCTCAGGGCCAAAATGATTTTTGACAAGGCCCTGCTATTTAGTCTAGGCATCCCAAAAGAGGCTTTTCATTATATTGGACTTGAATCTCTATGAAGGATCGATTCAAAACCAGATTTGTGAATATACTCCTTTTTGGAGTTCTGATAGGCTTGATCTCCTGTTCCAAGAAAGATGATGGTGTTCATGAAGACAATGTATTGGAGGAATTCTATTCTGAATTACCTGAGGCCGTTGAATTTGATCTGGACAAGATAAAAGAACGAGGCAGCCTTGTCGCTTTAATTGACAATAATTCATTCAGCTATTTTCTGTATAAAGGAAAACCCATGGGTTTCGAGTACGAACTGCTGGAAAGCATGGCATCGAGAATGGGAGTAAAGCTGGAGATCAGGGTTGAGAAAGACCTGAACAAATTATTTGAAAGACTCCTTAAGGGAGAAGGCGACGTAATAGCACATAACCTTACGGTCACCAAGGCTAGAAGAAAGATCATCGATTTTACCGATCCTTTCATTTATACCCGTCAGGTCTTGATCCAACGCAAACCGAAGGGCTGGGAAAGGGGCAAGACCCATGAGACCGAAAAAGCCATGATCCGGAATGCGGTGGAGCTAATCGGAAAAGATGTAGTGGTCAGAAGTAAGTCGGCTTTTTATGACAGGTTAATTAATCTAAGTAATGAGATCGGTGGAGATATAAATATTATTGAGGCTGATCCTGAAATGGAAACCGAAGAATTAATCGATAGGGTTTCCGCAGGAGACATACAGTTGACGCTTGCTGATAAAAACATTGCATCTATTGCCACGGCTTATTATCGAAATCTGGATGCTCTCACCGAGCTTTCCACCGACCAGCAGATCGCCTGGGCGGTTCGACCAAATTCGGAAATGCTATTGAATGAATTGAACAAGAATCTACAAAGTCTAAAGGCGGGACCCATTTTCAATGTACTTTATAAGAAATACTTCAATCCGGGCAATCTGAAAATGATCTCGGAGAACGTGATGAGAGATACGACAGGTTTTATTTCACATTACGACAATCTCATCAAGAAATATGCTGCTGAGCTGGATTGGGACTGGAGGATTTTGACCGCACAGATCTACAGGGAATCCAGATTTCAGCCTAAGGCGAGATCCGGGAGGGGTGCGATAGGTTTATTGCAGGTAATGCCTGGAACGGGAAAAGAATATGGGATAAGCCCTGAAGAGCTGACAAATCCTGAAAAGAATTTAATTGCCGGAACCGGCCACCTTAAGTTCCTTGAGGAGCTTTGGGAAGAAAAGGTTTTGGATAGTGCCGAGAGAATGAAATTTGTTTTGGCATCCTTCAATGTCGGCCAGGGACATGTTCTTGATGCGAGGAGATTGGCCAAAAAGTATGGGGACAACGAAAACGTTTGGGATGAGAATGTGGCAGAATGGGTCAAAAAGAAATCATACCGAAAATACTATACCGATCCGGTTGTTCAATTTGGTTATTGCAGAGGAATTGAACCATTCCTTTATGTCCAGGACATCCTTGAATTGTATGAGGCCTATACCCATCTTTCAGGAAAAAGAAAAAGGTGGTAACCCAGCGGCCACCACCTTTCCTATTGAACTCTAAATTCTCATTATGCTACGGCTGGAGCGGTCTTTCCGCTTTTTGCATTCTGTGCTTCTTTAGCCAGATCCTTGCGACTGGTTTCCAGAACAACTGGTGTAGCTATGAAGATCGATGAGTAGGTACCGATCATTACACCGATGAAAAGTGCGAATGAGAATCCTCTCAATGCTTCTCCACCAAATATCAACAAGACCAGAATCACCAAAAGAGTGGTCAAAGATGTCATTACCGTACGGTTAAGAGTTGAGTTTATCGAGTTGTTAAGAGTCACCGCCACTTCAGGATTGTAATGCTCTCTTAGGTATTCCCTAACACGGTCAAATACAACCACCGTATCATTGATCGAGTAACCGATAATGGTCAGCAATGCCGCAATGAATACCTGGTCAATCTCGAAGGCAACTCCAAAAGCTCTGGCAATTGCAATCGCGGAAAACACGATTAACACATCGTGGAAAAGAGCCACCACCGCACCCAATCCAAACTGCCAACGGCGGAAACGAACCAGGATGTACAGGAAGATTACAAGCAGAGAGAAGAAAATTGATTCTCTTGCCGTGTTCTTGATGTCATCAGCAATGGTTGCACCTACCTTATTGGAACTCAAGATCTCGGGCTCTATTGATGAGAAGGGCTCAAGACCCGCATTAAGTGAGTTTAGTACGGTTATATCCGCCTCTTCCGATTCATCATCTACAAGGTAACCTGTGGTAATCTTTAGGGTATTGTTGGATCCGTAGGTCTTAACCTCTACAGACTTATCATCGAATGCATTTGACAATGAGGAACGAACCTCCGCTGCAGAAACCGGCTCGTTGAATTTCACTACATAGGATCGACCCCCAGTGAAGTCAACACCGAGGTTCAGCCCGCCTTGGGCGAAGATCAATCCCATTCCAACGACTATGATAATGCCGGAAAGGATATAGGCCATTTTCCTACGACCTATGATATTGAGATTAGCATTGGCAAGAACTCCTTTAGACAATCCAGTTCTGAAGGATACTCCTGTTTCCTTGTTCTTACGAGTCATGTACTCAACAATGACGCGGGTGATGAATACAGCTGAGAAGAATGAACAGGCAATACCGATCATAAGGGTAACCGCAAAACCTTTAACAGGGCCTGAACCGAAAGAATAAAGGATCACACCCGTGAGGAAGGTGGTTACATTTGAGTCAATGATGGAGCTAAAGGCTTTTTCATAACCCAGAGTAATGGCATTAAGCATTCCCTTTCCATTCCTTAATTCTTCTCGTATCCTTTCAAAGATCAGTACGTTCGCATCTATCGACATACCAATAGTAAGCACTATGCCCGCTATACCTGGGAGTGTAAGAGCTGCATTAAGCTGAGCCAGGATACCAAGGATAAAGAAGATGTTGATCAACAAAGCGATATCCGCAACGGCTCCTCCACGGTTATAATACATGATCATGAAGAGCACTACCAGGATCAATCCTGAGATGATAGATACAACTCCCTGGCGGATTGACTCGTCACCAAGTGTTGATCCAACCACTGCTTCTTCAACAATCCTTGCAGGAGCAGGAAGCGCACCAGCCTTAAGTACATTGGCAAGGTCCTTCGCTTCTTCAAAGGTGAATTGCCCTGTGATGGATGATCTGCCACCCGGGATCTCACCCTGCACAACAGGAGCTGAATAGACCCGGTTATCAAGAACGATAGCGATCTTTCTATCGATATTCTCTCCGGTCATCCTCTTCCATTTCTTAGCTCCCTGGGCGTTCATGCTCATGGAGATCTCATATCCACGTCCGTCCTGAGAGATGTCGTGGCGGGCATCATTAATCACATCTCCTTCCAACGGAGCTTTTCCTTTTCTTCCGACACGGATAGGATGAAGTTCATAGAAATCGGTTTGCTGATCCGTCCCGATGGCCTTGACGGACCAAAGGAAAACCAGGTCCTTGGGGAAGAAAGCCTTGATCTTAGGATCCTTCAGGTAATTGTTGACCTTCATAGTGTCAGCACCGGTGTAAACCAATTGTCCCTGTTGAGTAACTCCTCTAAGAAGTATGGAATATTCGGTTGGAGCTGCGGCAGTATCGCTTTGACTTGTGTCATTAGCCAAAGCAAGATCATCACCGGAATCCAATTCAGGGCTCAGATCATCGACGGGTGAAAGATCATCGGTTACCACAGGGTCAGCGGCCAGATCATCATCCTCGCTTAAAGTCGCTGGCTCAAGATCCAGGCTGTTTAGGTTCAGACTTTCAACTGTGTCGTCTCCTGCAGCAAGACTTCTTTCAGCCTTTTCCCTTTCCACTATATAATCGTTTGCTGCGATCATATAGTCAAGGAATTCCCTGGGCTCGAAAACCTCAAAGAACTCAAGCTTTGCAACCGACTGAAGGTAATTTCTTACCCTGCTTGGGTTTTCAACCCCAGGAAGCTCAACCTGAATACGTCCGGAGCCTTCCAGCTTTTGGATGTTAGGTTGGGTAACACCGAATTTGTCAATCCGGGTTCTCAGGATGGTAAAGGTTCTGTCTACGGCATCCTCAACCTCGGAGCGAAGCACTTTTAGAACTTCTTCATCGCTGCTTTGGAAGCTGATCCTGTCTTTATTGGCGGTGTTGGTGAAGATCTCAGCAAGACGACCATCAGGCTTCAATTGTTTGTAAGAAGCATAGAACAGATCCAGGAATTCAGCCTGGCTGGCTCTTTGTCCTTTCCTGGCCTCCTTTAAAGCTTCCAGGAATTCAGGCTGCTGGTTGTTGCCTGCCATGGCCTTAAGGATCTCAATGGGAGACACCTCAAGTACTACATGCATTCCTCCTTGAAGGTCAAGACCAAAGGCAAGCTCGGTCTGCTTGATCTCCTTAAGGGTGTATTCTACTCCTAGGAAGTTGTAAACAGGTTCGGACCAAAGAGAATCAAGAAAGCGCTGTTTCTTTTTAAAATCCTGGTTTCCATCCAGGTCTGTAGCATATTCGGTGGCTTGTTTGGCCACATTTCTCGATACGAAAGTGAACGATAAATAGTATAAGCAAAGTAGGGTGACGATTATGGTCAGGGCCACCACAAATCCTTTATTTTTCATGGTAATTAATTAAGTCTTAAAATGTTTTTGATTGCCCTATCGGGCGGAGTATGTCAGGAAAGGAAACCTGACTAAGGCGCGTTCTTAGATATGATCTGCCTGAAAAGTATGAGCTGATCCGGAACCATAAAATCCCTGATCAGGAATTCTGCAGCAGCCGGTACAAAATGATTTACAACCTGGAAGTCGAGGATCAGGAAGACCCATGACCTTGGACTGAAGTTGAAGACCTGGAAAACCGCTTCGAAGCTTGGAGAAGGAGCGATCTCTTCCTCACCCTCTTCAGCATCCTGGTCCTGGCTTAGTTCTACCTTCTCGGTACTTGCATCAAGTTCTTCTTCCTTTTCCAAAAAGGTGTAGGAGCTCGCGATCCCGAAAAGCAGTACTGCCAAAAATGATATGAGTATTCTTTTGCTCATAAGAAAAGGACCGCAAAGCTAAGGATTATTGGCTTTAAGAATCAAATGTTCATTAGAGCCTGAAGGAAGTGCATGATCTTGCCCTTGGGCTTGTCGACAAGAACAGGAATTCTGTAGTCCCTTTGCACCAGTTTTTCGGCGAGACTGCCTAAGAAAAAAGCTGCGGGATCACTCCTTCCTCTCGAACCTATTATGATAAGGTCCACTTTCATTTCTCTGGCTGCCTGCATGATCTCATCTGACGGGTCATGGCCAATATCCAAACGATATATGACCTGGTCTTCATATTCTTCAAGCCCGTGCTTGTTTAGGAAATCATGCATATGGCCTTTGGCGTTCTTGAGCATAATCTGAGCAAACTCCTCAAAGGACTTTCCGGTCTTGGTGTAGCCTATCGGAACCTCATAGACGTGTTCTAGGATTAATTCTGCATTTAATTCTTTGGCAGGCTGTATAGCCCTTTCCAGACAAAATTTAGAATAATCTGAGAAGTCAATAGGAATAAGAATCTTTTTTATATCCCTTTTGGCTCCTTCAGGAAGTATCAGCACTGAGGTTGGAGCTGCTCTTCCTACTTTGCTCGGGACTACCCCTGCACCGTTTTCATTCTTTTTCTTGCCCAGGATCAATAGGTCAGCATCTTTGATCCTGGTCCATTTAAGTATTGAAACCTCAGGATGGCCTTCTTCAACCTTGAATTCGATTTCAGCATCTGAGCCTTCAAAATGCCCGTTGATCTCATCGATCATTTGTTTTTCGATGGTTTCGTCCACCGGAGCCATCAGATCGGGGTACTCTTGGAGGAGGGTTTTCGGAAGCTCTAGGCTTTTTGCTATGTGAATAAAGGTTACCCTTTCAAAATCATATACCTTATCGAGGTAAGCGGTGAACTTGATCAATTCCTCGTCCATTGGAGAGAGATCAAGTCCTATCAATATTCTTTTTAGATCTGACATGAGTTAGAAAGAGGCAAATTATCTATTAGGACGCAATTATCATAGGAATAGCCTATGGCTTTTACAAAACTGACAGCCTGTCACAAAAAGGTGCCTTGAGACCATTTGGAACGACAGTTGATATAGGCTCGAAAAATCAACAGAAATGCAGGAGAAAGGTACGATCAGCATACATACGGAAAACATATTTCCGATCATCAAGAAATTCCTCTATTCGGATCATGAGATCTTCTTAAGAGAATTGGTTTCCAATGCCCAGGACGCAACTCAAAAGATCAAGAGGCTGGCTTCGCTTGGAGATTATACCGAGGAGCTCGGGGATTTGACCATTGAAGTTTCCCTTGACAAAAAGAAAAAGACCCTCACCATATCGGACAAAGGCTTAGGGATGACTGCTGAGGAGATCAAGAAATACATCAACCAGATAGCATTTTCAGGGGCTGAAGAATTTGTGGAGAAATTCAAGGATGCAAAAGATGCCCAGGAGATCATTGGGAAATTTGGTCTTGGCTTTTACTCCGCTTTCATGGTAGCCGATAAAGTAGAGATCGATTCTTTGAGCTATCAAAAGGATTCCAAATCCGCCCATTGGATCTGTGAAGGGGAGACCGATTTTGAGATCAAGGATGGTAAGAGAAAAGAAAGGGGAACTACCATTACCCTTCATTTGAATAAGGACAGCGAGGAATTCCTGGAGGACAATCGCATTCAAAGCATACTTGACAAATATTGTCGCTTCCTTCCTATTGCGGTTAAGTTCGGCACCCGTGAAGAAAGCCAGGAAGATGGAACGGATAAAGAGGGGCAAACTCAATATAAGACCGTTCAGGTTGATAACATCATAAATGATACTGCTCCGATCTGGACCAAGTCTCCTTCAGAGCTGAAGGATGAGGACTATATGGAGTTCTATCGCAAGCTTTATCCATTCAGCCCCGAACCTCTTTTTTGGATCCATTTGAATGTGGATTATCCATTCAACCTTACCGGGGTTCTTTACTTCCCCAAGGTTAAGAATGAATTGGAGCTTCAGAGAAACAAGATCCAGCTTTACAGCCGTCAGGTCTTTATCACCGATGAGGTTAAGGACGTGGTTCCTGAGTTTCTATTGCTACTTCATGGAGTTATTGACAGTCCTGACATACCATTGAATGTGAGTCGTAGTTACTTACAAAGCGATGCCAATGTCAAGAAGATCAATTCCTACATCACCAAGAAGGTTGCGGATCGATTGAACGAGATGTTCAAGGAGGACAGAAAGAACTACGAAGAGAAATTCGGCGATATCGAGGTCTTCGTGAAGTATGGATTGGTTTCTGAGGAGAAGTTTGATGAGAAGGTAAGGGATATCACACTTGTTAAGAATACCGAAGGGCAATGGCAGAGCCTTAAAGAATATGGTGACAAGGTAAAGGCATCTCAAAGCGATAAGAACGGTGATACAGTTTGGCTTTACACCTCGGATGTGGATGCTCAGCATAGCTACCTGGAGAGTGCCAAAAGGAAGGGTTATGATGTGCTGGTCCTTGACGGGATCATGGACAATCATTTTGTACAGCATGTAGAAGCCAAGATGGAGAAGACCCGTGTGAAGAGGGTAGACAGCGATGCTATCGAAAAGCTCATTGAAAAAGACGAGCAGCTGGAAAGCGTACTCGGCGAGGACGATATCAAAAAACTTAAGGAAGCCTATGAAAAGCTGATAGGAAATAAAACCTATACAGTCCAGGTGGAAAGTTTGAGTCCTGAGGAGATGCCATTGAGCATCACTCAGAATGAATTCATGAGAAGGATGAAGGACATGCAACGCATGGGTGGGGGAGGAATGATGGCTTTTGGCGATATGCCGGAGAACTTTAATGTGGTTGCTAATGCTAACCACCCCTTGAATGCCGAGGTTCTGAAAGGCGGAAAGAAAGGAGAGGATCTTGGTCGTCAGGCATTTGATCTGGCCCTTTTAGGAGTTGGCTTATTGAAAGGGGAGGGACTCACCGGGTTTATCAGGCGGAGTTTGGACCTCCTCGGGACCGCCCCGAAGAAGAAGGCTCTGGCTGCCAAGAAAAAGCCGGCAGCTAAGAAGTAACAAAAGAGGCATCCATTGGATGCCTTTTTTTGTGTCGAGCTCTGACAACTGATTTCAGTATCATGGTCAACACGGTGATTATTTCATTTCCCTGTGTGCGATACTTACTCCACATAGAGGTAGGTCCAAAAAAGATTGGGGTATGATAAGGTTAGTAGGTCTCAAAACACGCGCATTGAAACTCATACCTCAAGGATTCACCCCTCAAACCTAGACATTCACTAAGCGATAGCCCCTATTCACTAAATGAAAAGGGGGATTGACAGGAATTTGAGAGTCTATAGGGGGGTTTTGATGTCTTTTGTAGTGCTCAGTTTTGAACCAAGCACCATGAATAGGCCAGGTGAACAATTGCTCTCGACCCTTATGGAACCATGGATGTCCTATGGAGGCCGGCTAAAGGTTAGCCTTTTTCCAAACCCTGCAAAGGATTTCCTGAACGTCAAAGTCAAGGTTTCGCGACCCTTTCATAAAGGAGGGGTGCTTACCATTTATGACGAAGACGATCTAAAGAAATTGGTGGTTTTTATTCAATTGGGTGAGAACCGCGTCGAGATTCAGGACCTTGAACCAGGAACATATTCGGTCCGGATCGATTGGGAAGAAGAGGAAAAGTGGCTTCGCTTTGTGAAGCACTGAAGAATGTTAATACGGCTGATAAAGGCCATACATGCATGATCCCCCCGCCAGTTTGGTGGGGGTTTTTTTATTACCAATGGGATTTTCAAAATTACCGTTTTGGTTTACTAAACTGGAACCTAGATTCACAAATACTCTTGCCCTCTTCGCTAAAGCGAAAGACATTTACACTAAATCTTGCTGAGGTTTAAATCTTGTATTTAAAACCTTAATCAAGATGAAGTCACTATTTGTAGTTCTTTTTTTCCTTTCGTTTATTGCTTTAGGGCAGAATGAAGAATTCGAATGTAATTTTCCTGATCAAGAAGAGGAGTCAGAATCTTCTCAAACAGGCCCTTGTAATCCCAATGATCCTCAATTTTCTGAAAACGGATATAAGTTTACGCCTAAAGGTAACTTACACATTCCGGTAATATTAATCGATTTTCAAGATGAACAGCCCAATTGGCCCTGGCCTTATACTATTGCCACTGGAGTAGACAATCGACTTTTCTTTGAAAACCAATCGGAGGTAGGAACAGTAGTAGCCGACAATTTGTCGAATTGGTTTTTTGAAATGTCTGGGGTTCCAGGCCAAACATCTGGAGAGGAGTTTGTTGTTACTGGAGAATTAATTAGAGTCTATATATCGACACCAGGAAACTTTTTGACGAATTGGAACCAGGCAAAGGCCGAATTAATTAACAATCCAATTTACACGAATCCGAGTTCTCCAGAATTCGTGGATTGGAGTTCCTTTGATCAGAGGACTAATTTTCCAAATTTCCGTTGCGATAACCGAGGTACGCCCCCTGATGGGATAATTGATATGGCGGTGATACTTAATCGGGATTTTAGCGAAACCTCAAATCATGGTGGTGCATATGTTCCCACAACCACCTTCCCTGGGGGAATACAGATGAATACTGGCTTTACCATGGAAAATTTGAATATGGCAACCGCAGAGCCGTTTCATGAGTTCTTTCTTCATGAGTTTTATCATGTATCGATGCTTGCTCCCCATTATAATGAAGCAAACAGTGTTACTACCCCTCATCGGACTACAAACGTGGGATGGGGACACATGGGAAGGTATAAATTATTTAAAACGGCAAGCGCATTTGATCGGTATTGGGCTGGTTGGGTAGATCCCATTGAAATTTCAAGTAACCAGTCAAGAACGCTTAGAGATTTTATGAGCACCGGTGACGCACTAAGAATACCAATTCCCAACTCTCCAAAAGGTCACATTCTTTGGATTGAGAATCGCCAAAGTGTTAGCCAATATGGAAATAGTCAATTAGTGCCCGGGCTATATGCATATATTACTACTGCCGGAAGAGATAAACATATTATTAGCGATCACAGATTTAATAATACCGATGGAAGCAAAGCAAACATTTCAAGGACGCTTTCAGCTGATGGAAATCATGATTTTGTTTGGACCGGACAATTTAATGGCCTCGCAGGAATTGGATACTCATATGTCATGCAAAAAGTAAAAAGTAATGATATTAGTGGCCTGACTTCTTTGGCCATGATTCCATTTGATCATGATCCTCCTGTAGGGAATAATTTTTCTTTGGACGGAATCATAGATTATTCAGATGAACCAAACTCCAATGGCGGAAAAAGTGAAGCTGATTACATTTTGCAATTGGATGTAAATGGAAACATCATGAATTATGGAAGAAGGGGTTCTTCAGATATTGCATTTAATTCGATAGGAGATGGAATAGGACTAAATCGAAATATCCCTGCATTGGAATGGCCAAAATTCAATACTTCAACGCAGGAGCAAGAGGAGTATTTCTTAAACAACTTGGATATTGTAATTACTTATGTTAATCCATCTAACGGAGACATCACTGTTAATATTGACTTTAATCAACCTGATATCTGGTTTGGAAAGGAATGGTCTGGAAGAATTAACCTGTTGGACAATCAGAATATCGGGACAGACTTAAGAATAACTGGGTCTGCAGGCTATTTGACTTTAAGCCGAAGCCTTACTCCTTTAAAATTTGACAATTCCTCAGACTTCTCTTACAGCACCAAGCTTGTTCTAAATCCAGGGTCAAAAATGGAAATTGATGGAAGAGTGGTTCGTCTTGTGGATGATTCAAAATTACGGGTTCAGAATACCGCAGAATTAAACGTCTTAGTTGATGAAGGGCTTCTTCTCGAGAACACCTCAAAACTTGTTATCGAAGACGGGGGAAAGGTGGTGATTAATGACCTTGCTCGCGCAGTGTTGCACGATAATTCTGAAATACTTATAAAATCCGGAGGGGAGTTGATCTTAAATAACTCCGCTTACCTTGATCTTAGGGATAATGCAATTTTGACTCTGGAGGATGGAGCCAAACTCGTTTTGAATTCCGGTACTGAAATTAAGATGAATGCTAATTCGAAAATTGAGTATGAAAACAATGATCCCTTAAAGGGGATTGATTTTCAAGGAGGAAGTATTGATCTCCTTGGAGATGCCCAAATTATAATTAGACCGGGTTCGATTTTCGAGTATCCTTCCACGTCCTCCGGAAGTATAAATTTGACAGACAATGGAACCGATATATATGTATGGGGTCAATTAACTACCGAAGCTGGATCTGACTTTGTCTTGAGCTCAGGAATTGGAAATCTTATTTTCGACGGTTCAGCTTCTCTGTGGACAGTAAATAATTTGCCGATGACTATAGCTGGAAATATTTATCATGATAGAAAAGTTGTGGTTAAGAATGGGGCGCAGATTGATATTTCACCTTCTTGGTTTGACTTGAACAATATTAATATTAGAGTTAAAGGAAACAATTCAAAGTTCACGTTAAATAGCAACTCATGTTGTTCGAAAATTGAACATACACTAATTGAAGGAATAGAAAATCCGCTTCTGGTACCATTTCCTGAAACCTTGATAATTAATACTCAAAATGATTTCACATTTTCCAACAATGAAGTCAAATGGGTTAATGGAGGAATAGAGATCAACGGTAATGGATCAAATAACTTAGTATCGGATGGCGTTTCTTTGGATTTTTCTTTAACCGAGGGAATTGTGATTGCGAACTTTAGTGATGCTAGTTTGTCAGCGTTTGAAATAGAAAATTGTGACGTAGGTTTAGTTATAAGTAATGTTGGTATTGCAAGTTTTGCTGACGGCAAAATCCATAACAATCAAACTGGAATCTATGGTAATTTTCCAGCATCTGTTTCAGAGGGAGTTAACTTGGAATTTAGTCAATCGGAGTGCGTTTGGGTTTATAATAATGGTACTGGAATAAAAGGTGAGAATATAATGTTGGATATTGATAATCCTTCCTCTAATCATCATAGGTTTGATGGGAATAATATCGTATTCGATCTTTGCTATTCAGGTACTGCCCCACCTAGTATCGATGCCAAGAATAATTATTGGGGATCTGGAGGATATTCACCCACAAGTAGCAATTTTTATCAAAACGGTTGTCCAACAAGTATTGATATTCCCAATGTAGTTGTCAATGCTACTCCGTATTTAAGTTGTGTTCCTGTGAATTGTAGTGGTTGCACCGCAGAAGAGGAGAGAATAGGAAAAATTTCATCAACAATTCAAGAAAGGTTGAGAGCCTATCCAAATCCATCGGATGGAGTTGTCCATGTTAGCTCTCCGGAATCAATTATTAAGATCCAGGTATATGATCTTTCTGGAAAAATGATTGAGGAGCATTTCCCAAATTCAAAATCTTGGGACATTGATCTACCTTCTGGATCCTATATTCTGAAAGTCATTGGTGCTTTTAAATCGTATCAGGAAAAAGTGATTGTGGAAAGGAATTAAAAAGTTCTATTAATGCAGTTTTGATAACCTCAAGAAATTTATCTTGAGGTTATTTTTTTATACCATTTCTATCCCAATTCTTTTTAGTTTAAAGGGAATAACAAGTTTATGATCAAGAAGACGTTCCTCCTTTTTGTCCTGATTTTCACCTTCCAGATGCATAATTCGAATGCTCAGTCCGGTCAATTGATCCTGGTTGAGGTGGGCAAACAGATCGGATTTAGTGGGGAGGTGGGGACAACAAAAGAAATGGCCAACCTGGCTTATTTTCCAGGATTTAATCTTGTTAGGATCGCTGAAAAGGTTGACAAATTCTTGAGAGAAGAGTATTTCCCAAAGCTTGGAATAAAGGTATCCAGCAAGGAAAAATTGCTTAAGAATTACGATTTCCAATCCTTTAAATCGCCCTACTTCAAAGACAAGGATTCGGGAACAGATGCCGCTGGCATCCATCGATCAAATGCCCTGACAGGGGCTTATTCCTGGGGTGGTGGCTACGTTCCATTTACCTATAAAACGGTTCTGACTGACCATTATGATGACTTTCCTGCTATGAAAGGCATGTTCCCTGATGAGAGCTACTTCATAACTGCCGAATTAGGATTTTCATATATTCTGGATAGCGATCCCAGCATTTCGCCCCTTTTGATCTTGGAATTTCGCCGAACAAAGGATCAGGCCCATAAAAAACTGGTCTTTACTACATTCATGGAGATCGAAGAATCAAAAAGAGATGATTTGCTGCTATCCCCACCGGACACGAAAAGAACGGTTGAAGAACTTGAAAGGAGCACAGGGCCTTTGTTTGATCGGATGATGGAAAGCATTGAGCATGACCACCATAAGATTGAGAAACTTATTAACCATTACTAATGGAAATAGCTAGTTACGAACCCTTTTTCTTTTGGTGCACTGTATTGAATGGGGGAGTATTGATCCTCTGGGTCCTTGCCTTTATGATCATGCCCGACTTTGTCTATCAGACTCAAAGCGCTTGGTTCAAGATTCCAAGAGAGCACTTCGATCTTCTCTTTTATGGCTTCCTTGGGCTATTCAAGATTTTTTTCCTATTCTTTAACCTCATCCCCTACATAGCCATCCTGATCCTGAGCTAATTGGGTGAAACCTGGTAGGTCTCCAGGTCTATTTTCTTACTCTTTCCTCTTAATTCTATATTGCCCAGCGTAACCCAATCAAATTCTTTCGGGGGCTGAATCAGTTCCAAGGTTTCTTTTGAGATCAGGAAATCAACCCCGTACTCTTTGCATTGTTCCTGAATCCGGGAGGTGGTATTCAGAACATCTCCTGAGTAAACTATGTCCTTTTTGATGGTTCCAACTTCACCAGCGGTAACGGGTCCATAATGAAGCCCGGCTTTGAAGGCTGGATCAACCCCATATTTAGCTCGATAGGCAGGTGCCAGGGTGGTCAATAATTCTTGGATCTTCAAAAAGCAGACAAAGCAATTGGCATTCCTGATCCCTTTCTCAAGTTCCCAGGAAATGACGATCTCATCGCCTACATATTGGTAGATCTCTCCATCGGTCTCAAGTATGGGGTCGGTTATATCGCTGAAAACCTCTGAGATCAGGTTGAAGTATTGTGTATTGCCTATCTTCTCAGCAATAGTGGTGGAAGACTTCATATCTAGGAACATGAAGATCCTTTTTTCCTCCAGAGGTTGATTGTACTTGCCCATTAAAAACTTCAGGAACATGCCCGGCCCAAACTTGTCGGTCATCTGCAGGAAAAATAGGGTGATCATGGAGGTCCCCAACCAGAAGAAGTAATAGGTAAGGGCAAGCTTGCTGAATAGAAAATTGTTCAGATGAACCTGAACTACCTGGATGGTAATATTTGGTCCTTCAACCACCAGAGCAGCAAAAAAGGCCATGATCACAGACACGCATAAAAAGGATAAAGAGAATGCAAGAAATGTGGCTTTCAACGCGAAACCATAAGACCTCTTTCTGAATACCTTATTGTTGAAAAACACCAATACTGAACCTCCAATACCCCCGGCAACAATCCCAGTAAGGGTATTAAGTATGAAATTATTTAAGACATCATACTTTTCTGTAGGGCCAAGGCTGAATTCCGAGTCAAGTAGGGAACTGGTTTGCAGGGTAAAGAACCAATTGATCACTACAAAGCCAGCCATAATGGCGAGGACCTTGTAAATGTTTGACTTAGCCTTTAGTCCTATCCTCATAGCTGCAAATTTCTGATACTTTTTACTTTCTCCGGAAGAATCAAAGCTTTGATTTGAACTCTTCTGCCATTTCCAGCAGATCCTTATGCTTCCTACCCAGGATATTTTCAAAATCCGATGGGACATCGAAAGCCCCTGTATTTATTCCTGCATATATCCCTCCAATGATGGTTCCCAGAAACTCACCCAACGCTTCCTGCCTTTCCTTTACATAATCATCGATCCCCATCGGTTGGTAGCTGAGGCCTGTATCAAAAGCCTTATTGATGGTCTGGACCAGATCCTCTTGTGTAACGGGTTCACCAACAAGGTAAAAGACCTCGTTTTTGCGATCTCCTCTCAGCAATTCAGAAAACGCCCTTGCAATCTCTGGCCGGCTTGTATAAGCGCACTTGCCATCAGCAGCAGAATTTCTAACAACTCCTTCTTTCTTATATTCTTCAACATATTCAAGATCGGCCTCAATATACAGTCCGTTTCTGCCGATTACAAAATCAATTCCGCTATCAATAATATCCTGCTCGGTTTGCCGGTTGCTAGCCACCACCGGACTGAAGGCATTGCCTTGGGCATCTCCGGTGATGCTGGTATAACCTATCTTTTTAACCCCGTTCTTTTTGGCTCCTTCAATGATATTGCGATGTTGTTGAACTCTGCCCGCAGGGTCCCCATTTGCGGAGAGGATTATCAATCCATCAACCCCGGCAAGACTCTTCTCAAAATCGGAGGCTTGGTTATAATCGCCTTTTCGGATTTCAACCCCCAGGTGGGAGGCTTTTTCCGGGCTTCTTGCCAACCCAATCACGGATTCAGCACCGATGTCCTGTTTTAGTTGATTAATGATAGTTGAGCCCAATTGGCCGTTAGCGGAAGTTACACCTACTTTCATACTGCTATTTAAATGTGATTTAAATCTAAACCTACAAAAGCTTTGTGTTTATCGAATTAGAAGTTTTGAAGTGTAAACTTCATTTCCAGATTCTACCCTTAGAAAAAAGATACCTGGAGGCAGCTTTGATTCCAGATGTATGATGGCACGATCTTGTATTTCTTTTCTGATCATTATTTCACCTTCAATATTTATTAGTTCCAAATAGCCTTTTTGTAATATTTGATCCATTTCTATTGTAATATTTCCGTTTCCAGGGTTTGGATAGATCCTAATATTTCCATCAGGTCTTATGTTTAATGTCCCCGAAGTGATGGAGGGACGAGAGGCATAGATCCTGTCGATCCCATCTGTCGAAAGGTTAACAGCTCCCCCTCCAAAAAGGTAAATGCTATCATTTAAAAATTGGGCTCCAGCAAAGTTCACATTCTCTGGCATGGGCCCTTCCTGTACCCAGGCATTTGCCATTGTATTGTATCTAAGCAGGTTGTTGTTGGAAGTATTTCCGAGAACATACCATTGACCCTGAAAAGCGGTAGAGGTGATTCCAAGTTTAGCAAGGGGCATGTTTGCAATTGGAGCCCAGGTTCCAAGGGCAGTATCCAGAACTTCACCACTACTTAAGGCTGTGACCCCGGGATTAAGAAAGTACCCTCCAGCTGCGTAGATCTTTCCATCAATAACAGTGGCGGTATGACCCGACCGGACCTGAGACATACTAGGGCCAATCGACCAGGTATCATTTAGAGAATTATATATATGCATAGAGTTAAGAGCATTGGCATTGGTACCTCCTATCAGGTACACCTTTTTGTCGATTGTCACACTGGCCGCTGAGCCTCTTGCATTGAACATATGCTGCCTTGGGATCCAAGTGTCCAGCAAGGTGTCGTAGGCATAGCATTTATTGCTCGGGTTAAAGGGGAAGGGTGATAGGCTTTGGTATCCGCCCATTCCAAAAAGAACACCGTTTACTGATGCCAAAGAGGCCCTCCAAACCGGGATCGGAAAGGGAGCCAGGCTATCCCAGGTATCTGTCATTGGGTCATAACTTTCAAAGGCATCTGTAATGGTTCCGTCGGGTTTGGTCCCTCCCAATACGTAGATCTTACCATTCAGAACCGCGCTTGCATCAGTTATTTCTTTTCTGGCTGTCGGCATGTTACTTTTTTGCTGCCAAATCCCTTGAGAAATGGATTCATGAAAAAGGAAAAGAAAAAGAAAGGTCGCTAGGATTTTAATTCTAACGGAGGACATGGTAGTATTTCAGACCAATACAATCTTAACTAAAGAAAGGTTCCATAAAGATTATTTTAGAAATGAATCTTGCAATTAATATTATATAATAAATGCAAGATCAGTTTTTGACCTTTATATAAAAATCTTCCTTGTATTGTTCAAGTTCCAACTTTTCGCCTTTGATCTCCTTATCAAGAAAGTCTTTGCTCAGGCGCAAATGCCTGATATAGGCTTGAAATTGATCCTGAAGGTAGATCTCATCGGGTTGCGGAAAATCCTCTTTTAGTAAAAAACGCATCAGAGCTATACTGGTATAGGCTTCATGGTCGATTTCCTTCTTGGATATTGCCTGTATAAGTTTTGCATTCGCGATCCTGTCAAAGAATACGAAATCGAAATCCTTCTGATGTCCATCATTGGCCATCATTAGGGTAGGTACATGATAATCCAAATGGTGCTCGTTCATTACCTTACTAAGCTCAGGCCAAAGAGTATCTGTCTTTTCTTTCTCATAGAACTCCAGGGTGGTTTCTAATGAAACGAAGGCTTTGGCCCAATCGGGTTCATGAACAAAAGCCCAGATTCTTTGAGCTCCCATGCTATGGCCCATGAGCGAAAACTTTTGGCCAGGACATAATCCCCGGGCAAATCGAACCAGAGTCTTGGTAGTGGTAGTATCTATTCCCTTGACATGGCTCATACCGTATGGACCTCTTTCGTGAGGCAGATGATTATTGCAAGAAATAAATACGTATCCATGTGATGCAAGATATTCCGCCAGTACATAATTCTCCTCACCCAGACTTTGAGCTCCATGTCCATAGATCACAACTGGAAATTCAAGGATCTTTGGAAATGGCATTCTGAAACTACTGGTCGGAAGATCCTTTAAATGATGGAGTATGTCTTCCGTTCTAAGGTCTCCATAGCTGATCTGGTCACCACTTTCCATATTCTCTTCTATCAGCCAGAACATACTGGTATCTTGGTGAAGACTTAGCTGGAAGAACATCCTTCTTAAATTTTTAGGAATTCTTTGGTCGGCCAATTCTCCAAAGGTCATTGGCATATGGGTATTGCTCTTGTCAGTCGGAAACCAAACCTGGACGAATAGAGGCGCAGGACCCTTATATCCATAGCTCTCATATTCAGCATTGGTATTATAGATCAGGGTATCATGAAATGCAATATTGTATTTTCCGAACGCAAGATTTTCGTAAAATGGATTTTGAGCAACCGCCACCGAACTGAACAGAAGCAATAGTAGGAATAGCTTTCTCATGGTAGCTTTAAGGTACTGGTTTTTCCAATTTTCATCAACAAAAGGCATTTGCCTGGCCTTCCCAAAAGAGTCCAAATTCCTTATTTTCAAGGCTCAATGAGAAAACTACTCACCGGCCTGCTACTCCTTTTGGCCCTTGACGGCATGGCACAGCATCCTGTCTCCAGTTTTATTTATGGGGCTGTGGATGGCTTAAGGCCCGTCAGAGACCCGATAACTGATGGACAGGGATTTACCTGGCTGCGACCCGTTCCTGGTGATGAGCGTTTCCTCATTCGATTCGATGGCAAATCATTCCGAACTTTTGAGAATATTGGATCTCGGAGAGGTCCGAACGAACTTCCAAAATGGAGGATCATGGGGGTTAACGAATCACAGATCGATCCAAATGGGCGTTTTTGGAAGTGTACTGACCAAGGGCTATTTCAATTCAAGGATGGAGAGGTTTTCAGGCATTATTCCGGTGATCATGGCCTTCCTGAGGACATGGTTCTTTCAGTGGAAACCACGGATATGGGGGCCTTCGCCCTTACCACCGGGGGTGTTGTGTTTATTCCCTATGGGAAACCCCAGATGGAAGAACCCATGATCGTTGATTCAATCCACCTCCTTTGGGAGTTTGACTATGAGCCGGAGGATACGGAAAGACTCTATGTTTTATTCCAATCCGATTCAAGAGGAAGACTTTGGTTTGCTCTTCGCTACCAATACGATATGGGGAGACCTCATAAGCTAAAGTGCTTCGAGATTAAGGAGGGCTCGTTTTCAACCAAGGAGTATGTACTAGAAGAAGATTTTGAATTGGTCAGAAAGCACCCTGAAGGAGTGATCTTCACGAAGGAAAGGAGGCTTAATTTCCTTGACCAGAAAGCAAAAGTTCATCCCTTCCCGGAAGATTTTGGATTCTTCCTTGGCGTAGACTTCCAAGGCAGGGATCATTTTACCCGTAGAGATGGAGATTCAAGCTTAATAATCCGCTATGAAGACACTGATCTTGTTGAAATTATTAATGAGAATGCAGAAATCTCGAAACAGTTTCCTGGGTATTACAGGGTTTTTCCGGGAGAGAATTTCGGGAACCTTATCTGGCTTTATGAAGCCCGAACCGGAAATCGAATAGTTATTGATGGAGATGTGATAGGATATCTGCATGATCTATATCCGGAACTAGGCGAAGAGGAGAATCATAAATATTACTATCCCGGCGATGGATTGATCTGGAAATCCCGATGGGGGGGAGTGGGCATAGAAAGGTATTCGTTTATGATGGATGTTGATTTCTATGAGCATCCCAATCAACCTGACGAAATGCATATCGTTGGTTTTAGCCCCAATACAAGAAAGATCTACGTCGCACCGGCATACGAAGCTCACAGAACTGAGGATTTCTATGAATTATCTATAGATGATGGCAGATACAGGCCTCTGGGCATACCGGAACGTATCCGACTCGACCGTGTGAGTAATCATATCATAAAGTTTCATTCAACTCATAATACCTATCCCAATGGAAGCTTCTGGTTGGACCCCCTTGAAAAGCATAGAAGGAGTTCTTTCAACTTCTTTTTTGATGCAGAAGATTCTGTCTTGATCGAAAACCCAGGAATCGCAGAAAAATTAAAGAAAACAGAATATTACGAATTGAGCCCCTGGGATAATTCCTGGTATTACATCAAGAATGACTCTGTGATTGCCTCGATAGACCTTCAAGGCCATGAGCAAGAAGTGGTCATGCCGGATGGAATAAAATTGATCCTTTTCACAGTTCTTAAAGATCAGGAAATGCTGATCTGGACTAACGCAGCAATACTTAGCCATAAAGACGGGCAATTTCATGACCTTACCCAATTGTTTGGGGTCAAGGAGGACAATACAGTTCCGGTCCAAAAAAATGGAGATCTGTTGATTCTGCAGGTCGGAAGTTTGATGGCCTGGTACCAGGATGGAAAAGTGGAATTCCCGGATACTGCGATCTATCCGGACCTGAAATATCCAACCTATATAGGCCTTGATAACCTTAATCGCATTCTCGTGGGAGTAAGTAATAAAAATGGATTGCCGGGCCTTTCCTTTTACATGATCCATGAAGGAAAATATGAATACCTGGAATTACCAGTTGGAATGGAGCTAAATCCGGTATTGGAATACCAGGGTGACTCCAGCTTGATTTTCTTCTCAAGAGAGGCTACATTCAAATACGACTTCAAAAGCAAGCGGACCTTTCGGATCCTTTACCAGGGATCGCGAATAGGCTATCCCCGCAGCGCGATGGTGGTCGGGGACCATCTGCTTATGGCAGGTTGGGGCCCCTACCTCATGCGCTTAGATCTTTCGGCTTTCAAATTAGAACCACCTCCGATCAAACTTCGGGGCTTAAGAGTCAATGAGGAGAAATGGGATTCCGATAGTGCCATAGTCATAGATTATGGGAGCCACCTCAGTTTGGACCTATATAGCAAGGATGAAACAGACTTTTCAAAGGTTGAATACCAATACAGCTATGACCTGGAGGAAGGGAAATGGTCCAACCCCATTGTTTCCAATCGTTTTGATTTTGATAACCTGATCATTGGAAAGCAGCATATTTCCTTTAGAGCCAGGGGCAAGCAAAATGTATGGGGAGATCCCATAACCATTGATGTACAGGTCAGGGCTCCATGGTTTCTTCGCATTTGGGCTTTGATAGGATATGGTGTCTTATTGGCCGGATTGGTCTGGCTGATAGCCTGGTTGAATGGGTTGCGATTGAAAAGGAGAAACCAGGAATTGCAGGGCATGGTGGAGGAAAGAACCAGCGAGCTGCGCAATAAGAATGAGCAGATCCTGGATTCCATACAATATGCAAAGAGGATCCAGCAAGCAATCCTCCCTCCCAATAAATTGGTCCTGAAGCACCTGGAGGAGAGTTTCATCTATTATAAACCCAAGGACATAGTAGCCGGGGATTTCTATTGGTTTGAAGTTTTCGGCGATGAAATATTTATTGCGGCAGCTGATTGTACGGGTCATGGAGTGCCCGGTGCATTGGTAAGTGTTGTTTGTGCAAATGCCTTGCACCAGGCGGTTAGTGAAATTGGCCTAAGAGAACCGGGCCTCATTCTTGATAAGGTTAGAGAGCTGGTGATCGAAACCTTTGAAAAAAGTGAGGAAGATGTAAAGGACGGAATGGATATTTCCTTTTGCAGGGTAAACCTGAAGAAAAGGGAATTATGCTTTGCAGGTGCTCACAATCCGGTTTACAGGGTCACTCAGCAAAACGGAGAATTGGATCCCAAATGGGTTACTGATGAGACGCATGTTTTGATGGAATACAAAGGGGATAAACAGCCTATAGGCGATTTCGGATTTGCCAAGCCCTTCCAGCAACATAATATCAAGCTGGATCCCGGCGATCTTATCTATATGTTTTCGGACGGCTTCGCCGATCAGTTCGGTGGCCCCAAGGGAAAGAAGTATATGTACAAGCCTTTTAAAAAACTAATTCTGGGATTGAGAGAGGTACCCATGGGCGAGCAGCTAAGCTACCTGGACAATGAATTCGAACTTTGGAGAGGAAGCGAAGATCAGGTGGATGATGTGTGTGTGATAGGACTGAAAGTATAATTAATAGATCCTAGCAACCACTCCCAAACTCAGCATATTGAATTGCACCTGGTCGAAGTAGTCCTGGTAGGAATATTCAAGCAGTGGGCTAATGTGGAAGGCTCCGGAATTTATTAATGCATAGTCCAGGCGGATATATACATTCTCTTTGAATCTTGCGCCGGTGCTTAACTTTTCTGTCCACTGATAACCAGCCGCCAGGTTCCAATTGCTTTCGCTGATCCGCCAATCGAAGCCCAGGGTTTGTTTGAAGAAACTCTGGTCCAGGAGGGTAAGCCTGGTGAAGCCCAAACCATATTCAGGAACAAATCCTTTTATGGGAATCCTGACAATGCCTACTATCCAATCGAAAGCAGGTAGGCGGTCGGTCCCATCATCTAGTTCGATGTAGCGGAAGTCCGTTGCGAAAATCCCCCAGTTTAGCCGAGCTCCCGCCTGACCCATCATCGGGGTTTTGCCCTGTTCTGATTCATTGTATTGTGCCCCGAAGCTCAGGGGGACTTCCAGAGAGACCCGCTGGGGATAGACATCCTTGCCTTGAAGAGCTGATTGCTGAGCTGCCGCGACCCCGTAGAAGGCAAACTGAAATAGTTGGAGGATCACATTGGCTGTTTCTTCGCTGATCTCTGAAGAATTGCTCTCTCCGCTGCTTTCCTTTCTTTTCTTTTCTTCTTTCACTTCCTTCTTGATATCACCCACCTGGGCAAAACAAGGAGGAATGGCAAGGCTTGCTAGGAGGATCAGGCTTAGGAAGAAATGTTTCATGGTCATCGATCTATCGTCTTATGTGTAGTATTCAATTTCTCTGCCAAGTTCTTTTGAAGTCAAAAACTCTCCTAATTGAAGTTTGCTAGACCATTAGGTCAATTTGCAAAAAACGCAAATAGCTGTTCAATCCCATCTCTTAACTATTGATTTGTGAAGGCAGGATATCGGTTTGTGGAGGATTTTAGGATTTGGTTTGGATCAAATTTTTTTGAGTCGCTGGAAAATTCACAGAACCGAATCTTTATATGAAACCACTATTACTATTCTTTATTAGCCTAATTATCTCGGTTCCATCCATGGCTCAGCTTACATACTTTGATATTACCACGCCGCAAAGGTATTTTCAAAAAGGCATCACTGCCCTTGAAATAAATTTGGATGAGTATCTACTTTTTGGTTGGGGGAGTTCTAATTCTGCTACCCTCCATGTAAATGGTTATGGTCAATTAATTGATTCCCTTTTTCTAGGAAATAGTGCAACTTCTGATGCAATTATGTTAAAGGACAGCACATTTATTTTGATAGAAGGAGGGAGTACAAGTGATTGGATAACCCGGTACGATCTGCAGGGAAATCAAATTTGGAGAAAGGACTTGGACCCTGAATATTACAATTTCGATGGGAGTCCAAGATTATTTAATTCCTATGACAGCAGCTTTTATGTTTTATTCAAACATGGGTGCCTGTCATTATGCAAGGCCAAATTAGCAAGGGTAAACTATAATGGGGATTCACTTTTTGGATTTGAAGTAAACCATTTTGTTGGAGACCTTATTCAAACCCGGGATAGTGGTTTCATTGTAGCGGGAGGAGAGACCTGGGATACTTTTGGCGATGATGTGATAGTTACAAGATTGAATGCAAATTTTGACACTATCTGGACCCGATCCTATGATTTTGGGGGTGATTTAGTTGCTGCCACGGAATGCAAGGTTCTTGCGAACGGAGAAATAATCATTGGCGGTAGAATAGATAGAAATAGTTCAGCGGTTTATCCGGGAATGTTCCTAATGAGGATCTCAGAAACAGGAGATAGTTTATGGAGTTGGTCTCATATTGAGCAAAATCATCAATGGGATATGAATGGGATCCAATCCACAAATGCTTCTCAGAAGTGTGGTGATAGATCCCGAAAATACTTCGCTTGAGTGAGGCCCAGAAGCTCTCAATAGAATTTTGGGATTGCCCGTTGACATATTTTTTCTTCTTTCTGAACAGCTGAATTTGATTTATGCTTAATGAGTCAAAATCGGCTTCCAGCAATAACTTTGTGGTCCACGAACTCTTTGCACATGAAAAGAAGTCTATTTCTATTCTTACTGTTCACCTTTCCATTTTTCTCGACAGCTCAGCGAACCAGTTATCTCCTAATTGAATTCTGGGATAATGGAGCATGGGAAAACGGTTTTAATCGCCAATACCAGTGCGATGCACAGGGCTTTCTCACTCAGGAACTCTCTGAAACCTGGAACTCCAATAACCAATGGCAGAACTTCTATATCTATAACTACACCAACAATACCCTGGGGGATCCAACGGAATATCTTTATGATATCTGGGATGATGTGGCAAATAGCTGGGAAAAGGATGGCAAGGGCGTCTACACCTACAATTCCAATGATAGGATCTCAAGCCTTACAAGGCAATTTTGGAACGGTAGCAATTATGAGAATAGCCTGAGGACCTCATACACCTATGATGCCAATGGATTTTTAATTGAATTCCTGGAAGAAAATCATCCTGCCGGATGGACTAATTCTTTTCGCTTCATTCATAACAACAATGCCCAGGGAAATCCGATCACCAGCACCGGACAGGTTTGGTTTTCTTCCTGGTCTGATTCCTTTCGACGCAACTATACTTACAATGCAAACCAGCAGGTGCTTACCATGAGATATGAAACATTTAACGGAAGTGCTTGGGAAGATAATTTTAAGGGAGACTATATTTATGATGGCAATGGTTACCTGACCAATTACCTGGAGTCAACCTGGAATGGTAGCAACTGGGATCAAAGTTATAAGGTCGATTATTCCAATAATCCTGATGGCACTGTTCAACAATCAACAGCCCAGATCTTTGACAATGGTGCCTGGAGAAATGTGCAAAGGCAAACCTTTCAATACCTTCCGAATGGGCTGGAAAGCCAGCAAGATTTGAAGATCCTTGCCTTTCCAAATCCGGTTACGGATGAAATCCACCTAAGGTCTGATAAGTTCCTAGAAGGAGAGATCCTGATCTATGATCTAAAAGGAAAGGTGGTTTACCACTCAAGGCTAAATCCTGCGGACCCTGCCCTTGAAGTCTCTTCATTGAGTTCCGGGAAATATATTCTGAAGTTGGAAGGTAGCCAGGGATCTTCGGTAATTCCCTTTCAGAAGAATTGATTTTATTTTCATAGCATTACAACCCTGGGAGTCAGGTTTGCAAGGTGTAAAAGAGAGGTATTCTTGAAATATTAGTTCGCTCTTACAAAACCTTTGTACTTCAAAATAAACTTCTTAATAGATTCATTTGTAATGGGAACCATTCCACCGTTCATAGAACACATTGATTTTATTTTGTTCTTTTTCTGGTTTATGCAATTATTCAGATCTTGACGAATTGGCCCAGAAAAAAAGTTAGTTAAGGTTATATCTGCCTTGTTGTCTGAAGCCTGGATATCGAATGAAAAGAGATTATAAATTACATAACCTTCTTTTCCAGTGGTGACATCATAGCCAGCAGATTTTTTGTATGAGTCAAAATAAATAGGCCCATCTTTTCTTTCAACAATATAAGTTCCCAGTGATTCCTTGTATCCGGTAGAATCATGAATCTCTATCCACAATTTTGTTATTCTTTCAAGTTCTGCTTTTGATTTGCCCTCGAATTCAATTGTGGTATTATGTTGAAAAACGCCATTAACAATTTCCAACTGACAAAAAGCTTGAGAAAATGTAAAAATGCTAATAAGAGTAATTAATAGTGTTTTCATAGCTGTTTCATTTAAGTTTGACATTTATATTAATGCCATTTCATTATTACTAATCAAAACCTAGATTATTCGATTTTCGATTCATTTACTTTAAGAAATTCGTCACTTCTTCACAATCCGTAGAGAATAATCGTAGCTATTTTGCTGGATCCTTAGAATGTAAACTCCCGGACTAAACTTTTCTAGATTTAATTCCTTGTTCTTGCCTTCTATTCTTCCTTTAATCACGGTTGATCCCTTCTCATCGATTAAATGCAATATTGCATTTACCTTGTATTCAAATTCTATGAACAGTTTTTCCCTGGTTGGAATTGGGAAGATCCTGGTGTTGCCTAATCCTGCCAGGTCGATGCCAGTACAAATTGTAAAGTCCACAAAGACCGAATCGGTATTCGAACATTGATTATTATCGCTAACCTGCACCCAATAGATCCCGGCACCCGCACTGCTGTCAACAACTATGCTTTGGGTAGTGGCACCGGTATTCCAATTATAGCTTGCGAATCCTGCCCCTGGGTCAAGGCTGATGCTCTCATCAAAACAAAGTACCGTATCCGGACCTAAAGCGGGTTGAGGTAGTGCATTGACCGTTACGTTGATACTAGCTGTATCGGTGCAATTTCCATTTCCGGTACCTACCACCGTATATGTGCTTGTCGCACTTGGATTGAATGCCACTCCATTGGTAACTCCCTGGTCCCAGGCATAAGTGTTTGCCCCACTTCCACTAAGAACAATGGCCTGGCCCAGGCAGATTGAGGTGTCGTTTCCTGCTGTTACCATCGGCGGAAGGTTAAACTCTATGAAAACGGTGTCTGTACTATTAGGGCAGGTACCATTGGAAATGGTCCATACAAGTTCATAGGTTCCCTGAGCAGCAACCTGCACGGTGGAATTTGGAAGACTCTGATTTCCAAAATTCGCAATGCCAGGACCAGCATTTTGGGTCCAAGTACCAATTCCAACCAAGGGAGTGTTGCCCGTAAGGTTTGTGTTATTCGAGCAGTTCTGTTGATCAGGCCCTGCCAAAGGTGGGGTGGGAGATTGGTAGGCTGTGATCTGAACTGTGTCCGAGTTGATGGGACATATGCTATTACTGATCTGGTACTCAAGATTTAGAACCACCGAATCTTCACCAGGAAGAAAACTCAGGTTGGCGGTTGAATTTGGATCGCTTGCATTTGAAAAATTCAAACGTGCTGTCCCGATCTCAACCCATGAGGGAGATCCGACAAGTGGAGTATTGCCTGCTAATTGGAAAACGGTATCACATATAAGTTGATCGATCCCGGCATTTGAAATACTTGGTTGTTCAACGAATTCAAGATCAATACTATCGTATACTGCTGGACAGGTCCCATTTGAGTTTGTCCAGGCAATCCTATAAATGCCGTATAAGGCTGCAGTTACTCCTGTATTTGGGTCTGTGGTATTATTAAAGTTCAGGATCCCGGGCCCTGAGATCATTGACCAGGTAGCGTTTCCAATGCTTACCGGATTTGCTCCCATTGTGTAACTAAGGCCACAAATGCTGTCATCAGGCCCGGCAATGGGGACATCTGGCACCTGGCTGAAAACGATATCCACTGTATCCTCCAGAGACGGACAAGTTCCATTGCTGGTGGTATAGGCCAGAGATACCGAAACCGATGCTTCCCCCGCTCCCAATACAATGTTTGCAAATGGATTGGAAACGTTGGGGTCAGAAAAACTAATCCTGGAAGATCCGATCTCTGACCAGGTACCGGAACCAACTGCAATGAGATTTCCATTTAACAGTACAAGGCTATCACAGACCTGGTTATCAAGCCCTGCATTTGGCACCGTTGGGTTTTGATGAAAAACAACCTGTACCGTATCTGAACTTGCCGGACAGACTCCATTAGTGCTTGTCCATTCTAATTGAAATGTGTCGCTGGAGAAACTAAAGCCAATAATGTCCACCAGAGTATTGGGGTCATTGATATTTCCGAATGTCAATGCACCTGCTCCGTTTAGCTGGGTCCAGGTCCCTGACCCTATGCTTATTGAATTTGCATTCAGAACAATCTGGACTGCGCAGGAGTCAATATCAAATCCGGCGTTGGCAGTTGTTGGGGCATCATCAACATAGAGTCTTTTGCTTGAGCAAGTAAAAGGAATTACGCATCCCCCTTCACCACGGACAAAATAGGTGGTTGAGGTATCCGGGATTACGGTTATGCTATCGCCAATACCTATCGGGTTAACGGAGCATCCGCCAGAATACCATTGCCAATGATCAGCATCATTCAAATTTCCAGTGTTTATGGATAAAGTGACTGTTTCGCCCTTACAAATTGTGTCCGAAGAAGATATTATCGAAGGAATATCAGGAGGAGTAATGCTGGAAAATTTTGAAACAAAAACATCACTAAATCCATTTGAAATCACATTGTTACCATTATAACAGGGGTTTAGGTCTGCATTTGACTCGAATTGCCCGGTTAGAACATATTTATTTGGTCCAAATGAAAATATTGACCTTCCTTCATCCCAACCGCCCCCTCCAAAGCTTTGGGCATGCAAAAAATTCCCGTTTGAGTCTAATTTTAGAACATAAGGATCAGCAAATCCAGATGAAACGGGATTGAGAAAAAATGACCCAAAACCCGGATCAAAATCAACTGTGTCCAAGAAATATCCGGTTACAAAAAGATTTTTTTTAGGGTCTAAGCTTATAGAAGAAGATGATTGAAGAGAATTTCCCCCGACACCCTTAACCCAAACAAAGGATCCATTTGAATCCAATTTTAGAACAAAAATATCTATGCTTCCATCGAATGGGAATAAGAGTTGAGAACCAGGTCCTGGGTCGAAATCTATAGTGTCAAAATATGTACCTGTCAAATATGAGTTTCCCAGATCATCGGTAACCACTGAATTTGCGCTCTCATTTGTTTCTCCCCCAAAAGAATTTGCCCACCGAAAGGCTCCGTTAGGGTCCAGTTTTAAAATGAAAAGGTCATAGAAAAAGCTGCTTGCGCTTAGGATGAAAGAACCAGGCCCTGGATCAAAATCAACTGAATCTGCAAAACGACCAACGAGAATTACATTTCCAGTTTCATCAGTGGAAACATCACTTCCGAAATCTGGCCACATTCCTCCAATTGATCTGGCCCACAAAAAATTTCCGTTGGAATCTAACTTGCTTATAAATATGTCGCTGAAGCCATTGGAGATTAAATTATTTGTTCCGGAATTTGGGTCAAAATCTGAGATACCTTCAAAAATGCCGGTCGTTATTACATTTCCAAGATTATCAATTGAAATTGAATACCCGTTATCTATACCAGTACCTCCCATAGATTTAGCCCAAATAAAAGTGCCAGAGTTTGAAATTTTACAAACAAACTGATCGCTGGTACCACTTATAGAATTTAGAGTAAAAGTTGAGGGACCAGGATCGAAATCTACAGATCCACCATAGAACCCGGTAATGTATAAAGCACCGGCACTGCTAAGAGAGATTGAAAGTGCTTGGTCATTTGAAAGGCCCCCGATTCTTTTTACCCATACCAGAGTTCCAAGAGAATCAAGCTTTGAAACGAAAATGTCCTGGCCCCCGGCTGACGTAAGGTTTGAAACCCCAACACCTGGATCAAAATCCACTGTGCCTTCAAAGAAACCTGTGACATAGGAATTACCTTGATTATCAGCAACGATGTCTGTGCTATTATCTACTCCGGCTCCACCTATAGAAAGTCCCCATTCAAAGTTTTGAGAACTTACCTTGAAATGCGTCAAAAGCATGATTACTCCAAGAAGGATGAGAATGGTTTTTTTCATAGCTACACAGTTTAAGGCATATCAAATTTAAAGATTTGGATACCAAATACTTAGCTCAAACAGCTCCTGTTTCTTGTGACTTTCTTAGCAGTCATTGTATTCTGTCAAGAAGAAATAAACTTTTTCCAATTTTTCCTTTTTCAGGCTTTTAAAGCCTTAGGCTTATCTTAGCAGCTATAATCAAGATCCATGAGAGCATTTCTACTTCTTTTCCTTTCGGTTTTTACACTTCAGGCACAGGACAGTCTTAACATGCAGGTACTCTATCATTGGGAGGATCCCAGCCTGGTATCCTCGGCATTCCATGACAACACTTACAACGAGATCTGGGGTTATGATAAGGATGGTAGAGAATATGCCATAATTGGTTCCACAGCTGGTACCCACATCTTCGATATCACGGACATAGGCAATGTGGATACCGTAGATTTTATTCCCGGAAAAGTTCAGGGGATATCGATCGTACACAGGGATTATCATACCTATGCCGATCACCTCTACATGGTGGCGGACGAGGGGCCTAGCTCTTTGCAGATAGCCGACCTCAGCTACCTACCTGATTCGGTTCACCTGGTCTATGATGAGGATTCACTGATCATCCGTTCTCATAACATCTTTATCGACAGTTCTTCAGGAAGGCTCTACACTTGTGGTGGCACTACCAACCTGGGAGCAGGACGTCTTTCCATTTATGATATAGCTACAAACCCGGCGGAGCCTCAATTCCTTTTGAACTGCAATAATTCTGTTTCCTTCTGGAATCAGGTTGGCTATGTTCATGACGTATATGTCCAAAATGATACAGCCTGGTGCCATGCTGAAGGTAGGGGGATGTTCGTAGTGGATTTTAATGACCTGGCCAATCCGGCTTTACTTGGTTCAATAACTTCCTACCCTGACAAAGGATACAATCATAGCGGTTGGCTAAATGCCGATGGAGATGTCTATGCTATGGCCGATGAGAACCATGGTTTCGATGTTAAGGTGCTTGATGTTAGCGATCTCAGCAATATTACGGTTACCAGCACATTCAGCACCAATGTTGTCCCAAGCATTTCGATTCCTCATAACCTGCTCTTCCTGGGCAATGACCTTTATGCTTCCTACTATTTCGATGGGCTTTATGTATTCGATGTATCAGATCCTGCCAATGTGAGCGTGAAAGGATACTACGATACTTCTCAAAGACCGCATAGAAATGGTTTCTATGAAGGATGCTGGGGTGTATATCCCTTTCTTCCCTCAGGGCATATAATAGCTTCTGACATGCAGGAAGGACTATTTGTATTCAATACTCCCGTGGTTTCCGGGATCGAGGAGGAAAAGGAATTTCACTTTGCAAGCTTTCCCAATCCTGCTACTGACCAGATCAATTTGATCACTGTGAAGAATGAAGGAGAGGCAGAATTTGCCTTGATCGACATGGAAGGGAGTATCGTCAAAAGCGGAAGTTTCATGGGTTCACAAGGAAGTATTTCTGTACAGGATCTTGAATCCGGGCTTTACCTCCTTAGAATGAACGATGAATTTGGAAGGGCTTCCTCCAGGAAGATAATCCTTAAATAGAAGACCGAATTATCGGGTTTCCAATCGCTCTTTGAGCCCCTTGGGCCCAATGGGTTTGTCCAATTCGACTACCGTATTGGCTGTCTTCCTGAGCCATACCCTGGCCTGCTTTAGTTCTTCCCCCTTTTTTACCGGGCGGTTTAGAGTAAGGATCCGGTCATGGCAAATGGTACTGATGAATGCATGGCCTGCCGTAGTTTGATCATCGGGGGTAGGGAAGCTCCATTCCAAAGACCAGCGCCCACCCTTAAGCATTTTGGCTCCTAGCCGTGGGTTTCCTACATTGTCGGATTTGCCAAAGACCTCCATTCTTCCCTTGACATAGGACCTTAAAATGTTTGCCGTTGTGGCAGAATCCAATTCCCCTTCTGGAATGGAAGGATCAGGATTGAAGATGAAGGAGCGGAAGATCTTATTTCCGATCAAAAAGACATCCGGAATATTGGTTCCGTAGACCTTTTCGGCATAGATGACATAGTAGAAGGCTCTTTCCTGGCTGTTGTATAACCAGGCAACTCCCTGAGAAAATTCGACCTGAAAGGGGTTGTACTTCATGTCGAAGGCAGGCCTGATCGAAGAATCCTGCGCGTTCACATAATGAGATTTTATGCCTATAAGGAGCAGGATCATGGAAAAGGAGAGGATTAACCTGGTTTTTTGCTTCATAGAACCTGAAAAATAGGAGAAAACAAATAATTTCAGCGCAACAGTTGGGTATGCAGTTTTGATGCCACAATCCAACTAATCAAAATGCTAAAACATTACCTATTTACCTTTCTTCTGCTTTCTGGCGGTCTTGCCTTTGCTCAGCAGGTCACTACCCTGGTACCAAGTATTTCCACGTTTAACGATGGACTGGCTTTGGATGTTAACGGAAACATCTTCGCATCAAGGTATTTTGGGAACACTGTTACCAAAATTACCCCTGATGGTCAAACCAGCATATTCGCAAGTGGAATGTCCTCACCCAATGGTCTGGTCTTTGATTCCCTGGGAAACTTAATTGTCCCTGAGGCAACTGGTGGAGTGATAAGCAGATTTGATACTGCAGGAAATAAGGACACCCTTTTCGTGATTAACGATCCTGGAGCGGTGGCCTTCGATCCAGACGGGAACCTTATTGTCGCCCGATACAATGATAATGTCATAAGCAAAGTCGATAGCGCAGGCAATGTCAGTGATTATTGGCCCCAACCGGGTTTAAATGGACCTATTGGGTTGCTTTTCGACTCGATTGGTAATTTTTATATGGGTAACTTCACCGATGGGAAGATCTATAAAAGGGACCTCAACGACTCCATTACTCAGTTAGCCGACCTCCCTGGTTCAATGGGTTTCATGACCATGGCGGGTGGAGAGATCTACGCTACTGCTTTTGCTCAAAATAGGATTTATCGTGTCCCTTTGGATGCTAGCGGTGCGGTATTGTTTTCCGGTTCAGGAAGAGCTTATGTGGATGGGCATGTTTCTGTTGCCCGTTTTGATGGGCCAAATGGAATTACCAGTACTTCAACAGGGGATACCATTTATATCTCAGAATATAATCCAAGGAGGTTGAGAATGATCACAGGAGTATTGAATCCTACAGTAGGCCTTTTTGATGGCCATGAAAATGCAGATGCCTTTAATACAAAAGTATTTCCCAATCCGGTACAGGATCATTTCTTTGTTGAAATCAACTCTACTCTTGGAGGAGATCTAAAGGCGGAACTGTTTGATCAGGGATGGAAGTCCGTCCAAAGCTGGGAGGGCCTTGATATTGAGGAAGGAAATGATTCTTACAAGTTCGACCTAAGAAATAATAACCCAGGGGTTTACTTGCTGAAGCTAACTCACCTCAATGAAGTCATCTGGAAGAAGGTATTGATCGACTAGCCTATTCGTAAAATGGGATGTCAAAATTCCCATTGAAATAATAGGGCCTGAATGGGTCGAAGCAATCGATCTTGCCTTTGATCCTGTTTTGGGTCAGGTCTACTGTGTCGATCTGGATGATCCCCGCATGAGCCAAAGGAAACCAGTTTCCGGCATCCCTAACTGAATAGAAGTTTACTGTCACCGGATTGGTCCCAGTAGAATAAGTGCCTGCTCTGATCTTGGATGAAAGTATTTCCACGATCAGGGCAGGAACTGTATCGGGACTTTGGCAATTGATATGATCTCTTTGATAATCATAGAAATACATTCGATTGGTTCCGCATTGCCCATAACCCTGTCCTGAAATCAGGGTCCAATTGCGGTCACCAAAATATCCTTGAAGTTGCTGATCCTTGAATTCTGTTTTCCTTATGTCCCTGCAAAGGGTAGCATCAAAGGAGCCCTCCAAAGGGTTGGCCGGAGATGATTGGAGGCTATTCCTGTACCTCATTTTTCCTTTGACTCTTCCTTCTCCTGTCGTGTCCAGTTCTTCAATGAAAAATTCTGCGAAGCCGCTTTGAGGATAACTCAGGTTTGCAATCGAAAAAAAGGTTTCCGTGGAATTTAGTCCAACTTTTTGCTCTCCTAATTGGGGAAGGATGGTAGCGATGGCATAAGCACCGGGGTCCAGGTCAACAGGCCAAACGCAGTAATCGAAGCTGTCTTTTCTGGAAAGGACAATGGTGATCTTTTCTACCTTATTACCAAGACCATTATCACTGAAGTTGTAGTTTCCGTTACTTCTAGCTAGATCCCAGGGCATTCCATCGACTGTACCGGTTACCGGATCGTCGGAGATTGGTTCATCAGCAGGTGGGTCATCGGTATTGGAACACGAGAATAGAATGCAGACGATTGCTAAGGCAAGGATATTTTTCATTTCCCTTTTTTCTATTGATCAAAAAAAAAGCCCGCTGGTAACCAACGGGCTTTTAACCAACCTAATGAGTACTAAATATTGTATTCATTAAAAAGTCCCACCAATGCATCTTTTTCAGAAGGCCTTGGGGCCATTGCATCGATAATATTTCCTTCCGTATCCAAAAGGATGAATCTTGGGATACTGTAGATCGCGTAATCCCTTACCCATTTGGATTCCCAATCGCTATCCGCTAAGATCTGGATTCCAACAAGTTCGTTGCCAATCACGAAATCCATCCATTTTTCTTTATCCTCTGCTTCATCAATTGAAACCCCAACGAAGGCAATGTTCTTATCTGAGTATTCCTCCTCAAGAGCTTTCAAGTGAGGGATTTCTCTTTTACAGGGTCCACACCAGGTTGCCCAAACGTCGATGTAAACATATTGCCCCTTAAGATCTTCAAGGGATACTATTTCTCCATTGGTATTAGGGTATGAAAAAGTAGGGGAAACCTCTCCTGGACCGATCTTAGCCATGGCCTCTGCCTTTTGGCTTATCCTGTCTTTAAAATCTTGATTCTCCTCGACTTCATTAATCAATTCAACAACCAATTGGTTGTCAGGATCTCCTGGTTCCATCTTGTAGGTTAAGGCCTTAGCCTGACCTTTCTTGACTTTGGGATTTTGAATGGATTGTACATAGGCTACCTTTTCTCCAAGGCTTTCTAACTCATCCATTTTATTTGCATGATAGTCCTGAACCAAAAAGCGATAACTGTCAAGATTGGTATAGTCAGCCTCGTTATCGTAATCAATGTCATCAAGGGAGCTTAAGAATTCATCCGAAGCCTCATATCCTTCTTCATAGCGTTTGTGGTAATAGGCGTAATAGGGTTTATTTCCTTCGACCATGTATAGGATGTTCCTTTTCTCCATAAGAACAAAATCTTCGGGGAGATTTGGAGCTTCATCCAAAAGGGCATTCAATTCTGAGCTTAACCTGTCTAATTCTTTTTGTGCTTCCTCTTCATTGACCTGGAAGAATTCATCCATTTCTAAGGAAGACTCATTGAGAAGGTATTTAGCAGCAACATAATTGTTTATTTCAGATCCTGCTCCCGAATACTTAATACTCTCGTCAAACTCTTCAGTATTGAGTTCCATAGAAAGCACAAAGCCTGGTGACAGGTAGATGGAGGCATATTCATTGCCATCGCTGAACCGGTAATAGCCAGGCTCTAACCTTAGGGTATCGGACCATTCCCCATTCTCGCTAAGGGCCATTGATTGTTCAAATCCGTCTCTGGAAACTATAACATTCTCACCGGTTGGATTGGTGATCTTTCCTGAGAAAAGGACGTAATCTGCTTTTGGTGCCACATTACATGCCAAGGCAAGAACCAAAAGGGGTAAAAAAGCTGTTTTTGTCATTTTTTCCTGATTTATGGAAAGTCCAAGGTATGCAAAACCCTCCTTTTTTTTGACTTGACAATTACAATTCCGGTTATTTTAAGCTTCCGAAGGGGACGTAGTTGTATTCCGGGCTACAGCTAAACAAATGATCCAAAATAGAGATATGTCCATTTCCAAATATCACGAGTATTCGGTCATCCTTGGATTCAGTGATCTCCTGGATTTTTCGAAAGGTTCTCAGGTTTCGACTGTACCAATAGGTTGCTAAGGCATCTGTTCCTGTATAATTGGGTAGTTTGAAATCACCTATTAGGTAGGAACCATAGTTCAAATTCCAGCTCGCAGGAGAATTCAATTCCTTGAAGTATTCCAAAAGGGTTAAGGACTTTAGTCTCTGATCACGTCGATCGAAATATGAAAAAATATCTTTTTCAACTGGGTCATCACTTTGCAAATCATAGTCCTCAAATACTTTTTCCAAGATTCGGCAACTGTCTCCGGCATAGGTCTGAGCAAATGAACCGGCGTCAAGACAATAAAGTGTGTCAATCCCAAATTTTTGGCCAATGTAAAAACCCAGCTGGACCCTTTCATCCCTTTTGGGTTCTAACTCCCCCTTAAGGAACTCATTGTAGGCCTTGTTCCATTTTTCTGGCTCTCTTGATTCAATGACCAGCTTATTTGGGCGGAAAGTAGAGATATACTCCCTCAATTCCCTCATTTCACGTTGCCTGTCTTTAGAGAGAACGTCGATTTGGTCACTTTCCTCTGTTTTATGCACGTCGGCATTGGGGTAACCAAAATGAAAAGTACCAACCAGGCATATTTTTGGAAGCTCCTTTCCTTGAGGATATAATAGGTCAAGGTGATTAGTTTCTTTTTGCGATGGTTGATTTTGGCAGGAGGCAAGTGAGATTAAAATAAGCCCTAAGCAAGCCTTGATAGTTATTTTCATAACCAAAGGACAAATTTCCTGTTCTATAGTTGCAATGAAAAAGAATCAATGAGGAATCTTGTTTCTTAACAGACCATAAACGAAGGTTCCGAGCATGGCACTTGCAAGGAATACAATAAAAACAGTATAGCCGCTGCCCATTAACACAAACATGGGTCCGGGGCAAACTCCTGCTAAGGCCCAACCCAATCCAAAGATTATCCCGCCAATTATGTATCGCCTATAGGTTGGTTTTTTGGGATTGATATCCAGTACTTCTCCTTCGGCGTTCTTCCAATGAAAGCGTTTAATCAGTTGGATGCCGATAATCCCGATGGCTACGGCACTGAATATGATCCCATACATGTGGAAAGATTGGAAATGGAACATTTCGAAAATCCTGAACCAGCTGACCGCTTCAGATTTGAATAAGGTAATTCCAAAAACAATTCCGATCAAAATGTATTTAAGGAATCTCATGGCTAAAAGATTAAGGGAAAGATCAAATGGGTCATTATCAAGCCGCCAATAAAGAAGCCGATCACAGCAACAAGGCTTGGCAATTGCAATTCAGAGAGTCCACTGATGGCGTGCCCGGAAGTACATCCGCCGGCATAACGGGCACCAAAGCCGACCAGAAATCCTCCACCAACGATGACAAAAAGTCCTCTTGGGCTGAACAAACTTTCCCAGGTATAGAAGTAGGGAACAAGAGCAACCGAATTGGGATCATTGATTGGAAATCCCAGTTCATTGAGACTTTTTATGGTTTTGGGAGATACATGAGCAATGTTTCCATCGGGGCTCGCCAGGTAATGAGAAGCTATATATCCTCCAAACAAGGCTCCCAAAACAATCATTAGGTTCCAGCCTTCTTTTTGCCAATCGTAATTGAAAAAATCCGAAAATCTACCGGCTCCATCTGCAGCACACATTGTCCTCAGGTTTCCGGAAATACCGAATTCTTTTCCAAGAAAAAGCAATGCAAAAACAATCGATGCAATTATTGGCCCAGCCACATACCAAGGCCAGGGATGACTCAGGAATTCGAGTATGGCTCTTAAAAAATCTGGCATGACTTTTTTCTTCCAAGGAAGAAAACAGGTCTGCTCTGCGCCCTAACCCTGCTTAGTTTTTTTCCTGATAAATATCAAGTAACTGACAGTCAATTCATTTAAAAACGATTGGAAGGATATTGTTATTAATTTGGTACTACAATCAGGAAAATCATGAGAAAACTATGTGCCCTTCTGTTTGGGCTTTTCGTCCCTTTGTTTGTTGCCAATGCCGGTAATAATGTAGTTCAAAAAACCGATGCCACTGGGAATTGGTACCATTTCAATGAATCAATGGCCATTCCCGGTAAATCCCTCCTAAAAGATTACTCAACGGAGCTTGGATTTGGGCCTGAGATAAGCTTTCAATTAAAAGAAGCAAAATCCGACAATTTGGGTTTTACCCACTATCGCTATGAACAATTTTCCTTTGGAGTAAAAGTTGAAGGAGCTCAGTTTCTCGTTCATGAGAGGAATGGGATTTCTGTCAAAGGGAATGGACGGGTAGTTAAGAATATCGACCGGTCACCCACACCAAAAATTACGGGACAACAGGGATTTGACATAGCCTTGGATCACCTGGATGCACCGGGCTATTATTGGGAAGATCCTGCAATGGAGGCTATGATCAAGCACGATAAGAATGATCCAAATGCCAGCTATTTTCCTGTTCCGGAACTGGTATTCATGGACGAAACCTATAGTCAGGATGCATCCCTTTATAGGCTTGCCTGGAAGTATGATATTTTCGCCAACGGAGAAGTAGGGCACAAAACGGTATTTGTTAGTGCACTGGATGGAAGCATTCTTTTTGTTCTGGAAGGAAACCATACGATTTCATCTCAGGGCACAGCTGTTACAAGGTATCATGGAACGAGGTCAATAATTGCTGATTCAATCGCTCAGGACACATTTAGGTTATTTGACGCCACAAGAAATTCTGGTGTCCACATAAAGAACGCTCAAAGAGCAACACCCAATTGGTCTAACACCACAGAATTTCTTGATTTTGACAACCATTGGGATAACGCAAACTCAAATCATGACGAGGTTGCCGGGGATTGTATGTGGGCCATGGCGAGGACTTCTGATTATTTTGACAGTGTCTTGAACAGAAGCAGTTATGATGACCAAGGAAGTTTGATCCGCTGCATGGTTCACTGGGATCTGAACGTTGTAAATGCCTTTTGGAATGGAAATTTCGCTGCTTTCGGAGATGGTAACGGAGATCCTTTAACCTACATTGATGTGGTATCTCATGAATTGTCCCATGGTGTGACTGGGACAAGCTCCGGCTTGGTTTATAATAGGGAACCTGGTGCACTTAACGAATCCTTTAGCGACATTTTTGGAAGTGCTGTTGAATTTTGGGCTTTTCCTTCTAATGCAGATTGGAAGATCGGAACCTTAGGATTTACTTTCAGGAGTATGGAAAGTCCAAATTTATATGGAGACCCCGATACTTACTTAGGAACTAATTGGTGGACTAGTTCTGGAGATTTCTTTGGAGTTCATACCAATAGTGGGGTTCAGAATTTCTGGTACTACCTTCTTGTTGAAGGGGGGTCAGGAACTAATGATTTAGGAGACCCATTCCATGTAAATGGAGTTGGATTTGATACTGCTTCGATCATTGCTTACAGGAATCTGGTAACCTATTTAACTCCTTCCTCACAATATGCAGATGCGCATGTTGGCGCAATCCAAAGTGCAATTGACCTGTATGGTTGTGGCTCCTATGAAATGATGGAAGTGGCTCGGGCCTGGCAAGCAGTAGGTATTGGCGCAGATACCGTTACCAACGACCTCGCTTTTGTTAGTGTGGACGCTCCTTTAAGCAGCAGTTGTGATTTGACTTCTTCCGAACCGATCTCTTTTACGTTCCAATATTTTGAAACCATTTGCGGTTTAGGGCTTGGTACAGGTGATGTGATTCCTGTTGGGTATAGGGTCAATGGTGGAGCTGATGTAATCGAGAATATAACATTGACCAACAACTTGGCCGATGGCGATATCCTTAATTACACCTTTAATCAAACTGCAGATCTTTCTGCAGGAGATGTTTATGAGATCGATATTTGGGTTGGTCTTCCAGATGACTTCAAACCGGCGAATGATGGAATCAGGGACTTTACTCTAATCCGTCCAGTTGAGTTGGGAAATGACTTTCATATCGGATTCATCAACCCATCTAATCCAACCGATTCATTCTACATTCAGGAAAGTGCGAATGCCGAATCTTATGTCAATTTCCTTTTCAGAAATACCAGCACTCCAGGCATAGGTTTTGGATTGGGAATGACGGGCAAGGACGCAGCTGGAAATTATACTCTTTACTCAGATACTGCCAGTAATTTCCTTTTGAATCAGAGTTTCATCTCTCGTGCCTGCATGTGCGTTGATGCTACCCAGGCTGATAGCCTTATCCTTTCCTTTGACCTGAAACAAACTTATTCCCAGTACTATCAAACAGTTCTTCAACTTGATCTAAGAGAAACCATGTCTAATTTCAGGGTGATGATAAATGGTAATCAGGCTGGCCCACAGTATCATCCAACCACCAACTCTTCAGACGTTTTTGTAACCCATTATCAAAGGCTGAATTCTGTGGCTGGGGCCAATTTTGAGCTTTGCTTTGAAGGACAGAATATTTTCAGCAAGCTGGAAGATCCAATATTAGGAGGAGAGGGTGACTATTCCCTCTTGGATAATGTGCGCCTGAATATGTACGGTGCTGCTTTAGGGGGCTTAGAGGCTATTGAATTATCTCAGCTTTCAATTTTCCCGAACCCGAGTGACGGCAAAATGGTAATTGAGCCTAAGGGATTACCAAATGGGCTGTATGAGATAAACGTAATTGATATAGTAGGAGAGAAGATTTTCGAGACTGAGTGGAATCTCAATGGGACAAATAATTTCAAGCTTGACCTAAGAGATGCCGCGGCCGGAATCTACTTTATTAACGTAGGGTCCGGAGATTCACAGGTTAGAAAAAAAATCCTGATCGAGTAGATCATTCTTTTTTGGGAAGAATTTCCTTGGTTTCGGAAAAGAACTTTTCAAGATCTTCCGGAACCAGGGAATTTCCTCCTCCCCATGCAATCCTATGAACCTTAACCCCTCTTGGGATTTGTAAATAGTAGCTCATATTTCCCGGGTCGTTTAGACTTATTTTTTCTGGTTCCAGCCTCTGAAGGGATTCAAAGATATTTTGAACATCATCCTTCTCCAGATTTTTCAGATCGGTAAAATTTCCTGTATTGATATCCTTCCACTTTACCATTCCATTTCGGTAGACATGGTATTCATCGTATGTCCCGGCGAATCCACCACCCCATCCGATAACAAATCTTTCATAGCCTGCCGGGTCCTTTTCAGCACTTTCTTGTACGGGTTTTGCTGATTTACAGGATACAATGATTAAAAGTGTTGAGAACAGGAATAAGTATTTCATTTATTCTGGATTCTGTTTGCCATTTCGTCGAAATCGACTGGGCCTAGAACTTTTACCAGGGATTTCCCTACCACTTCCAGGAACTTCCTTTCACTTTCCAGTTCCTGCCCTTTTTTAAGCGTAACATCAATCGAAAGGATCGCATCAAAGCAAACAACGCTGAGGTTGGTCCGGGATGTAACCTCATTCTTGCTCCCCCTGATATCATACCACCATTCCATGAAATGATATCTTCCTAATTCCTTGAATTTGTATTGTACCCCAGGAATATCCAATTTTTGTTCATTCTTGAGAACTCGGATTTCATGGTTCATAAAGTCCAAAAGGATCTCTTCGGATTTTTCTTTTCCTGGAACCCTATCCGGCATTCCTTCCTTGGCCCTGGTTACTTTAGATTGGAAAATCTTGTCTTCAATCAGAAAATAAGTTTCTGCACCTGTTGCAAATATGCTGTCTGAAACCACATTGAAGTAAAATGAGTTTTCTTGACTTGAGTAAACCCAAAATGCCCCATCAGGAGATCCCAGAAGGGCAAAAGTGTATTCCTGATCTTCATTTTTCTGACCACTGCCTAAGACTGGAGCGGCCAGGTGACTGACGAGAAGCATAGCTGTAAGGGACCTGAAAATTCTCAAAGTGCAATAATGAAGACCTAAAAATGCTTCAAAAGCTTCAATTATCAGACCAGAACAAGGATTTTTTACTAAACCTTTAGCCCTATGACACAGACGTCATCCAATTGGGGCAGTCCTCCCTTCCAGCTATTAAAGGTTTCCTGTAGTACTTCCTTCTGCTTGGCAATGGGTAAACTAGCCACCTCCATGATTTTCTGCTTGAAATTCTTGTACATGAATTTTTTACCCGAAGGACCTCCGAATTGGTCCGCGAAACCATCGGTAAATAAGTATAGACTGTCTCCTTTTTTCAGCTGGAGCTTATTATCCGTAAAAGGGGTCATGTACTCATGATACCCTATGGGTTGCTTATCCGGTTTGACCACATCAAGCTGTCCATCCCTGAAATGATACAAGGGATTGTGAGCCCCGGTCCAATGAACTTCAAGGGTTTCAAGGTTCAAACGGATCATGGAGATGTCCATTCCATCTTTGGTGGCCTCCTCATCTCCTGTTTGAGAAAGCTCCCTTATGATCTTTTCACGCAGGTTATCAAGAAGGACGGCAGGTGTAAGAAGGTCTTCTCTCGCATTAATTTCATTTAAGAAACTGGTCCCAAGCATGGTAAGGAAGCCACCTGGAACTCCGTGACCCGTGCAATCAGCCGCGGCGAAATAGAAATGGCCTTCTTTCTCCATGGCCCAATAGAAATCTCCGGAAACGATGTCTTTGGGCAAGAATAAAATGAAATGCTCGGGAAGATGTTTGGTCTCATATTCCTCGCTTTTCAGCAAAGCTTGCTGAATCCTCTTGGCGTATTGGATGCTATCAATGATCTGTTTGTTTTTGGTTTCCACCTCCCGATGAGCATCCTCCACTTCCTTTTTTTGATCTTCGATAATCCTTTTTTGTCTTTGAGATTCCTTTAGCCTGTTGTAAACAAAAATTGCGAAAATAACCACAAGGATTAATCCCATTCCGGCTCCCAGACTTACCATCTTTTGTTTTTCTTCTCTCTCAACCACAACCTCCATCTGCTTGGCATTCTCAGCATCCTTGATCGCCTCTTTCTTTTCGAACTCATGGGTCATCTGCTGCTTCAAGGATTCTTTTTGAGTGAACTGGTTGCTAAGGCTATCCCTCATTTGGATGTATAGCTTGTGCATCTCTAAGGCTTTTTGCCAACGACCTATTTCGTGGTAGGTATCATGAAGGACCCTTGCGGCCATCTCTATGTTTTCAATAAAACCCAACTCCTCAGAGTGCTGGAGACTTTCTTTACCTAGCATAAGGGCCTTTTCGAGATCATTAAGAGCAAGGTAAGTTCTCGCAAGAGATGCTTGAGAATAGGCAATGCCTTCTTTTTCCTTGATCTCCTTCCGAATCGCAAATGCCTTCAAATGAAAATCCAAGGCCTTTTCATACTCGCCCTTGTCAAAGTAGACTCCCCCGATATGACTCATTGATTGGGCCATGCCAGTCATGTCTTCCATTTCGGTTGACAATTCCAAACTCCTTTGGAAGTAATCCATAGCCTCATCTTTGGTTCCAGGTTCATTATAGAGTGTCCCGATATTGTTAAGAACCCCAGCCAGTCCTCTATTATCCCCTAATTGCTCTCGGATATCCATACAATGGCTCAAGTAAACCCTTGCTAAGGAATCCTGACCCTGCTCAATATATGAGATGGCCATATTGTTCATGATTAATGCCAGCCCGCTTTGGTCTCCGGTGATTTCGTAGATCTTAAGCGCGCTGTCATAATATCGAAGTGCTCCTCGAATATCGGCTAGGTCCATTAGGACAGACGCAATGTTATTGAAGGCCGTTCCCATTGCATTATAGTCCTTGTAGTTCCGTTCGATCTTGAGAGCTTCCCGATAATAGAACAGGGCCGAGTCCACCTCACCCATCTCATTGAATTGAAATCCTATATTTCCCAGAGATTGAGCGGACCCATGTTCGTTTCCAACTTCTTGCAGGATTCGTAGACTTTCCTTGTAATACTTCATCGCGGTATCGGGCCGACCTCTATTGCTATGGTAATATCCATAGTTGTTAACGGTCCCGGCAAGGGCGGATTTGTAGAAATTGACCAGATAATCGTCAAGATCTTGGTTCTCTAAAAGGTCCTCGCAGTATTGTTTGAGGTAGACGTTATAATCGAACCAAACGGGGTCGTAGATCTCCTCGCTAAGAAAGACCAAAGCATTAACCCTTGAGGTGTCATGATTCGCAGAATGGAACCACAGGAGTCCGGTATCAAGCAATTGACGGTCATATTCACCCAGGATATTGGGGTCGAAGGATTCAATGAGATAATGATCGGGCTTCCTGGGCTCCTGGGCATACAGGATGAATGAAAACAACAACAAACCTATAGTGCGCAATAAGTTTTGGCTCTTCATAGTTAGAGGAATGTCCAATTTAACTATTATTGACTGGACAAAAAATCTACTCTACTTTATGATTTGGGCTTTTTTTTTTGAATGCTGAGGGCATTTTTTTATATCCGCTCTATGCAGTTGATCCGATTCTTCAAAGAGATCGGCCCCCTGTATTCATTGATGATTCTCCTGGGTTTCAGCCTTGTTATTTACCTGGTTTATGGTTTATTGGAGCACCCTGAAAAACGGCTTTATGTCAGCGGAGTGAGTGGGTTTTTGATCCTTTCCTACCATTTGGGTAGAAATGACCTGGCGTTTCTCCGATCCATTTCGAGCCGGAGCCATTACATGGTACTGGTTGAATACCTTTTATTTCTTCTGCCTATCTGGGTTCTTTTTGCTTTAGTGGGATCAATTCTTCAAATAGGATTATTGTTAATAGGGACCAGCCTCATTTCAATGATCAAGCTGGACCTAAAGGCTCCAGGGAAACGCATGTATGTTTTCGACATTCTGCAGCCCTTAGGTTTTGAGTATGTTTCTTTTGCTCGCAAAAACCCGGTAATATTTATCTTTTTGATTGTCTTTTTGGTAGGTAGTTTGGCCATACCCTATTTGGTTCTTGCCAATGATTTTCTTTTTGTCTTGGTAATAGCCGGGGTGTATCAGGATTTTGAATCAAGGGAGATGCTAGAAGCCTCTGAGCTTGGCCCGGTCCGCCTAATGAAGAATAAGTCAATAAGGCTCTTCAAATTATGGTCTTTAGCAATTCTGCCCGTGAATTTACTCGCCGCCTTATGGCTTGATTTGAATCCCTGGGCAATGATATTCTTTATTGTTTGCAGTCTTTTATTCTCCTTCTACTTTCTCCTGACCAAGTATGCATTTTACTATCCCGGAGGAGAAACAGGTCCTCAGAACATAAGCAGCATGTTGGTGATCTTCGGCTTTTTCATTCCAATTTTTACACTGCTGGGAATATTTTTGGGAATCAGGAACTACAATAAGGCCATGAAAAATTTGAACTCCTATCTCCATGATTTCAGTTAAACAGGTATCATTTTCTTACAGCAAACATTCCATTTTCAAGAGCCTGGATCTGGAGCTTGAAATGGGAAAGATCCATGGTGTACTTGGCATTAATGGAGCTGGAAAGACGACCTTGTTCAAATTGATCTACGGAATGGAAAAGATAGATGGGGGGGAGATCGAGATCGATGAAGCCAAGCCGGACCGAAGCAGGATCTTCTTTTTGGAGACCTCAAATTATTTTTATCCAAGGGTTACCGGAGGAGAATTCTTAAGCCTTTTCCGAGGAGAGAATCAGGATTACTCAACTGAAACCTTGCAGGACTTGTTTAATCTTCCCTTGGATGATCTGGTGGATAATTATTCTACCGGTATGAAAAAGAAACTGGCTATCATGGGAATGCTGAAGAGTGGGAGGGGGATACTACTCATGGATGAGCCCTTTAACGGGCTGGACCTTGAGTCGGCCAGGATCTTAAGCTTGATTACTAGAAAACTTCAGGCGAAAGGAAAGACGATATTGCTATCCTCACATATTCTGGAGACCCTAACTGAAAGTTGTGATCAGATCCATGTTCTGAGCGAAGGTCAATTTCAAAAATCGGTTGATAGAAACGACTTTGAAGAATTTGAAAAAGGCTTTTTCAAAGACTTCGATGCAAGCGTCCACAAGAAATTGGATGGATAGTTAAAGAAGACTAAAGAGACATCTCAATCTTATCCAAGCCTGCTCCCCATCCGTCCTTAATATAGTTGTAGGTCTTAAATCCAAACCTCTTAAAAAACCCCACCGTCTTTTGACTGGTTCGACAGACCTTTTTGAAGTCATCGGGATAACCATTCATCAGGTTTAGCCTGCGTTTCAACAATTCTGAGCCTATTCTTTTTCCTTGGTAGCGCGGACTTACCATGCCCCAGGCCAGTCCCACTTCTTTTTGATCTTCGTTTTCATAGATACCACCGCAGGCAATTATTTGCTCTTCAGATTCAACTACGAGGTAATTGTTGATCTGCTCACCTTCAAGCCAATTGATAAATTCCTGCTCTTCTTTAGGATGAAAATATTCCGGGGAATTGGATCTGAATACCAATAGGCATGACTCAAAGTCGGAAGGACGATATGCTCTGATTGTGGGATTCATTTTAGACAAAAGAATAACCTATCCCTTTCATATGAAAGGTTGTCAAGCACATGCCTTGATTTAAGGCTTGGTTAGTTTGTTGGTTTAGAACGAAAAATCAGATGATAAGAAGAACAACCAGAGTTATACCTATCAGGATATAGCTGATTAGATTTTTCATTCTTTAATGTTTAATTCTTGCTGCTTCAAAAGTATTGCAAGAAAGAAACACAGCGAAAGATTCTGGGAAAATAAGCCGAAAACTTTTCCACATTTCCACAAACGGAAAGTTTGGAAAGCCCTAGAGAGAGCTGCTTTTGATCACCATAAGTTTCTCACGAAGCATGTCATGCATTGATTGAGGAATTCCTCCCATGTTCAATCCACTCTCTGCTCTTCCCCCAAATGGCATCCAGTCTACCCGGAAGGCCGTATGATCATTAACCATCACTGCCATAGCCTTCAATCTATGAACCCCAGCCAGGGCTGAGTCAATATTGCTTGTAAAGATTGCTGCCTGGAAATCAAAGGGTAGGGCATTTGCCTTTTCAACTGCATCATCAAAATCGGAATAAGAATAGATGCAAACCACCGGCCCAAATATCTCAGCACATGAAACCTTAACATCAGCAGGTGGGTCTAACAATACAGTTGGAGCATAGGTGGTATTGCTCAGTTTCTTTCCACCGCAAAGCAATTTGGCTCCTTTTGTAATTGCGTCTTCAACCCATTCATGAACCCTATCAACTTCTCCCGGTCTGATCAATGGCCCTACCTCGGTTTTGGGATCGGCCGGATCACCAACGACTAATTTCTCAGCGATCTCTACCAGGCCTGTGCTGATCTCATGAACCACATTTTGGTGGGCATAGATCCTCTGAACAGAAACACAAACCTGACCGGCGTGGTAAAAAGCACCTTTTGCAAGGGGGGGCAAAGCTCCTTTTATGTCTGCATCGGGCTCAACAATTACGGGGGCGGCTCCACCATGTTCCAGGGCACAGTTGATGCCCGGAGCTAATTTGCTTCTAAGCATCCATCCAACCCTTGATGACCCAATGAAAGTAAAGAAGTTGATCCTTGGGTCCTCAACCAATGGACCCGCATCTTCCACTTTGCAAAGTATGCACTGAGCATAATCTTTTGGAAGCCCTGCTTCGTAAAGTATCTCCACGAAATTGAAGGCTGATAAAGGAGTTACATCAGCTGGCTTGACAACTACTGGGCAGCCTGTGGCTATTGCAGGTACCACCTGGTGAATGATAAGATTCAGGGGATGATTGAAAGCCGAAATTGCAGTAACAACTCCACCTGGTTCTTTCAAGGTATAGGCCATTCTTCCTTCCGAAGCTGGGTTGATCCCCATAGGGATCTCCATTCCGCCATAATGACTGATCTCTTCTACAGCAACCTTGATCCCATTGATGGCTCGAAGAACTTCAGCTTTAGAATCAGCATAGGGTTTACCGCCTTCACTGGTTGCAAGCAAGGTCAATTCCTCGACCTTCCCTTCCATGATCTTGCCGGCTTTCTCCAGGATGGCAATTCGCTCATGTTTCTTCAGCCATCTGCTCCTATCTTGAAAAAGCTCATGAGCCTTATCAAGAGCTTTGATAACTCCTGCCTTGTCGGTTAGTTCGACCTCACCAATTTCAGAGCGGTCGAAGGGGGAAAATACCTTGATCTTTTCCATGTGCTGCTGATTTTTGCTGCGAATTAATCAATTTTTTGCTTTGCCAACCTCTTCTTTCAACAATACATTCAGGATCTTATGATTCAATGAATAATCAACCTGAAGATCGATGACATGTACAGCTTTTTCGGTAAGGCTGGTTTCCAGGATGTTTTGGAAATCCTGGTCATCTTTTGGGCGATGCCCCATGGCTCCATAGCTATTGGCATATTGAACAAAATCAGGGTTTACATAGTCCAGCCCCCAATTGTCAAAGCCCATTCCTTCCTGCTTCCATTTGATCATTCCATAGGCACTGTCATTCAAAATGATCACAACCAGGTGTAAGTTCATGCGAACTGCGGTTTCCAATTCCTGGGAATTCATCATGAAGCCCCCGTCTCCGGCTATTGCAATAACCGGACGATCCGGGTATAATAGTTTGGCAGCCATGGCAGAAGGCAATCCTGCTCCCATTGTTGCCAGGGCATTATCCAATAAAAGGGTATTAGCTTCATAAGCTTTGTAATTCCTTGCAAACCAGATCTTGTAGACTCCATTGTCCAGGGCAATGATCCCTTCGGCCGGAAGTCTATTCCTTAAAAGGTGAACCAGCCTTTGCGGAAGCATAGGAAAACGATCATCCTGAAAATGTTTGGTAAGTCTCTCATCGATCTGTTTTTTGATCTCCAACATGGAGCTGAGATCCCATTTTCCTGCATTCTTTACTTCAAGACCTATTCTCCAAATAGCTGTGGCAATATCTCCTACAACATTTAACTGAGGGAAGTATACCTCATCTACTTCAGCCGGGAAGAAATTGATATGGATGACCTTTTTTCCATCGTCGTTCATGAAAAAAGGCGGCTTTTCAATTACATCATGACCCACATTGATTATGAGGTCCGCTTGGTCGATGGCCAGGTGAATGAAATCTGTTGAGGAAAGTGCGGCCGTCCCCAGAAAATTAGGATGGCGTTCATCGATCACCCCTTTTCCCATTTGGGTGTTGAAAAAGGGCACATTCAGTTTTTCGATGAATTCCTTCAAAGCTTTTCCTGATCTCTTTCTGTTTGCTGCTGCCCCAATAAGGACCAATGGATTCTTCGCCTCATCGATCATTTTAGCTGCTGCCGTTATGCTTTTATCATCCGGTACGGGCCTTCGACTTCCTACCACTTCGAAGATCTTAGGATCCTGAACCTTCTCCTCCGCAATATCTTCCGGAAGTTCAATATGTACCGGGCCGGGTCTTTCTTCCATTGAGATCCTAAAGGCTTCCCGAATTGATGAGCCGATCCTGCTGCCATCAACTATTGATGTTGTGTATTGAGTAAGGGGCCTCATCATATCCACTATATCGACGATCTGGAATCTTCCCTGCTTACTTGATTTGATGGGTTTTTGCCCTGTGATCATCATCATGGGCATGGCCCCTAATTGTGCATATGCGGCGGCCGTAACAAAGTTGGTTGCTCCGGGTCCAAGGGTGGAGAGACAGACTCCTGGCTTTCCGGTAAGCCTGCCATAGGTAGCGGCCATAAAACCTGCTCCCTGCTCATGGCGGGTTAGGATGAGTTTGATCTTTGAGTTTCTAAGCGACTCGAGTAGATCCAGGTTTTCTTCTCCTGGAATCCCGAAAATGTATTCAACACCCTCGTTTTCGAGGGCTTTGATAAAGAGGTCAGATGCTTTCATAGCTTATTCACTTGAGGAATAAAGCTAATCAATCCTTGAAACTCTGAAACCCCTAAGGAAAGCAGATCAGTTTTTTATTATGGTTTGAGAAAAAGACCTTAAATCTGATTCAGCCTTCAGATGGTATACTCCTGGAAAAAGATCCATAAATGGAATATTGTGATCGCTCCCATCTATCACCACTTTTCCAAAAGAATCAAGCAGTTTCCAGTAAGATAATTGTTCTCCCTCCGGCAATTGAATTTCCACTTTGTTAACTGCAGGATTGGGAAAAACTATAAGACCTTCTTCCAGTTCATTTTCCAACCCTACTACATACTGAGTATAGTGGGCAAGACTAGGTAAAAGCAATGGAGTCGGGGTGTTTGAAGCTGAGAAAATCCCACCAGCAGCAATTCCAGCTTCCCAGTTATATATGGCCTCTACTTCTCCATTAACCCCTCCATTCATAACATCAATGGAATTATTGGCGAAAGCAACTATGTTCCCTGCGGCAAGAGTACTGCCACCCGTTTGGTGGACCTGGTCAAAACCTCCACCAATAACAAATTGTGGCGAAAAGGTTGTGTCCTGAGAAGGATACAAAGTATGAACCCAACAAAATCCATTTGGATTGGATAAATCAAGGCCAAACCCCGGGTCAATCCAACTATTCCCATCCCATTTGGCGATCCTCAACAAGGTATCGGATCCAGACATCGTAAATGCCCCTGCGGCATAAAGTTCACCACCAAATTCCCCAATTGCATATACTGTATTGTTGAATCCTTCATTGAAAGCGGACCATGATGTTCCATCCCATCGAGCTATGCCATTTACTGTATCTGAGCCAGCCACAATGAAGTTTCCGCAAACCAGCAGATCTCCATCCCATTCAAACAGTTGATGAGGGTTGATGGTTTGTCCAAACATGGGCACGGAAAGTCCATCTCCAAGAGGATTCCAGGTTTGGCCATCCCAGGCAGCAATCCCGAAAATTGTATCTGATCCATTTCGGTCAAATTCACCACAAACCACCAGCTGACCATTCCACTTTAAAACATCAAAAATGTTGCAGGTATAGAATTGAGATAGGTTTGCGCCAGTAAGGTAGAAGCCATCGCCGAGGTTCTTCCATGTGTTATTTTCCAGATAGTGGACCCAATTTGAATCAATATCAAATTCATATCTGGCCACAAAATAAGTGCTGTCGATATACTTTATGGCATGTCCTGCATCTGCTAATCCGCCTCCGATCTCCGTCCAGTTTGTACCATCATATTTTGCAACATAGTCTGCATTCTGGCCATCTATTTGAGAAAAGAATCCTGTGGCATAAAGGTCTCCCCAATTATGCCTCTCAAAATCTACTACCGTTCCGTTGGTACTTCCTCCGTTAGCAATTTGGTTCGTTGTCCATGTTTGTAGCTGTGCAAAGCAGAAAAAGGGCGAAAGGATAAAAAGTAAGGCTCTGGAAAAAAATTTCATGCTCATAGTTTCTTGCAATAAAAAGGAACTGCGCTAAATCATGAAATAATTCGTTTTGTCCATTTTTTCATTTTAAAAGTACCCTAAATGTAATCTTCTAAACCCTTGATTTTCTGTGAATTCTGATTGTAAATGACTATTTTTAAAATGGGAAGGTAGCCTTCAAAAAATACCATGCACAAAAAGGGCAACATTCACGCATTGGTCCATGCACTAACCAAGACAGAGAAACGCTATGTAAAAGTTTTTGCAAAACTTCATGGTGATAATCTGAACTACATCAAATTATTCGAAGCTCTTGAAGAGCAAGCTCAATACGACGAGGCAGCCATAAAAAAGAGGTTCGAGGATGAGTCTTTCACCAAACAGCTTCATGTTACCAAAAATTACCTGCAAGGACTGATCCTTAAGGCCCTACGTAATTTTTACCACCATCCGTTAAGCAGGGCTGAGCTTCTGGATATGCTCAGGAACATCGAGATCCTTTTTGAAAAAGGATTAAAGGATCATGTTGAGTTCTACCTGTTAAAAGGGATCCGTTGGTCAAGGGAGATTGAGTGCTTTGATTTACAGTTTTCCTTTCTCGACTGGCAGAAGAAGTGGTTGCAAAGCTTTTGGAGTGATGCTTTCAGGGAGCATAGCAAGTTCATGGACAGGGATTTCCAGTCATGCTTGAAAAGCATGGTCAATCTTGATGAATACAGGCACCTTTATGATAATATGGATAAGTTATTGTCCAGTTCTAGGGTGGCTGCAGGTTACTATTCGGATGAGGTCATTGGACATAGCTTAATGGAATCGCCTCGGAAAGCCTTGTCCATAAGGTCAAGGATAATATTTCATAAGATACTTTTTAGATACCATTATGTTCATAAGGACAATCTTGACCGGGCTGCAAAGGAGGGGGATAAGCTGATTGAATTGGCCAGAGAACACAGCCAATTGATAATCCATCACCTGGAAGATTTCCTTGAAGGAATGTGGTCTATGATCAGAGCTCTTTTTCTTCACAAAAAGACTGAAAAGCTTCAATTTTTACTTTCAGAGTTATCCAAAATCTTTAACTCTCTGGTGAAGGGACAGTCTTTTTCAAACATTCATATAAACCAATTAGAGATCCTGTCCTGGCAATTAAGGGTTCTTGAGATCGAAGCAGGAAGATTTGACCGATCTAACTGGGAGCGAAATTTCCAAAATGAGATCAAAGCCAATAAAGCCAAAGCATTTTCCAAATCGATGGGAAAATCCCTTTTGATGGAGGCATGGAAGTTTTTTCAGGAAAAGGAATTCGATAATTGCAAGCTCAAATGTGAGCAGATTATGAAGGAATATAATTATCCGAGTTATGCTCAATACAGGGATTGTGCTCAGATGTTTCTATTGCTGCTGGCATTGAATAGCAATCGCATTCCAAGCCTGAACCTCAACCTCAGAAATGCGAAAAAGATCTGGGCTTCAGGATCCAAAGGTCCTAGCCCTGAGCGGAGGAAAGTTTTCTCCAGCCTGGCTGCTTCGAAAAAGGAGAATTGGAAAGAGCTGATCCAAAGAGCAGTGGCCTCCGAGAAGAAAAAAAAGGAAAAGCAATTCCTTTCGGCTATCAATGAAAAGGAAGTCTTTGTTTTCTTTGGGGAACAATACCTTGCCAATGCTTAAGGCCGCTGTTGCACTGAACATATTTGCTTTTTTCCTATTTGCAGCAAACTCAGTGATCCTATTTCTGAATGATTCTGACAAATTTAAATACGCTGTGAGCATGGCTGTTTTCTTTTTGTTCTTGTCTGTCTTTTATGGCAGAAAATACCAGCAAGGAAAAAAATGATGTATTACATGAAAGCGTTTGGCTTTGCCCTCTTGGGCTCGCTTTTACTTTTTAAGCAATCCTATTCGCAGGAAGTTCTTGCGATCATGCCCTATCCCTCCCAGATCAGTTTCAATGGGGAGAAATATCATATAAAAAAGCATACCAAGATCAGCTTTGCCGGAAATGCAGAAGGGACTAGAGTGGAATATCACCTCCAGGAATATTTGAACTTCCTGGATTCAGCCACCGGCCTTTATATTCTTAACCACGTAACCAGGACCGAGGAGAATGGGAATATGTCTATTGTGGTTCAAAGAAAAGGAGAACTCCTTCCAGGAGAGAGTGAATCTTATTCTCTGGAGGTTGGCATTCGAGGTATCATAATTGAGGCTGAAACCGACCTAGGGGTCATTCATGCCTTTCAAACCCTGAGGCAGTTGGTGGATCAGGATGAGAAGGGATATTTCATTCCTTACGTGCAGATAAGGGATCAGCCAAGGTTCCCCTGGCGTGGGCTGCTGATCGATGTTTGTCGACATTTCATGCCCATCGATGTCCTGAAGAGAAATATTAGAGCAATGAACAGGGTAAAGCTCAATGTACTTCATCTTCACCTTACTGAGGACCAAGGTTTCAGAATAGAGAGCAAAACTCATCCAAAGCTTCATAAAATGGGGTCGGAGGGAAAATATTTCACTCAGGAAGAAATGAAGGACCTAATACTCTTTGCAGACACCTTCGGAATTCGCGTGGTTCCTGAGTTCGACATACCAGGGCATACCACCTCCTGGCTTGTGGGCTATCCAGAGCTTGGTTCTCATCCTGGTCCATACAAGGTAGGAACAACCTTTGGGGTACAGAATGCTGCAATGGATCCAACCAATAAGGATCTTTATCCATTTCTGGATGAATTCCTTGGAGAAATGGCTGTGCTCTTTCCGGACTCCTACATCCATATTGGTGGCGACGAGGTAAATGAAAAAGTTTGGGAAGCCCAGGAGCACATAAGAACCTATAAGGAAATGAATGGCTTTAGGAGCAATGAGGCACTGCAGGCTTACTTCAATCGGGAGATCCTGACTATCCTAACAAAGTATGGAAAAAAGATGATCGGTTGGGATGAGATACTGCAACCCGAATTGGGAAATGGCCATATTTTGATCCAAAGCTGGAGGGGAAGAAAAGCCATGTATGAAGCGGCAGAGCAGGGGTACAAATCCATTCTTTCCAATGGTTACTACATCGATCTTTGTCAGCCATCCAGGTACCATTATTTAAATGACCCAATTCCAGCTGACTCTGTGGTTTCTTCCAGGGTCCGCTCGAATATTCTGGGAGGAGAGGCGACCATGTGGGCCGAATTGGTAGATGAAAACACAGTTGATGGCCGTATCTGGCCGCGAAGCGCGGCGATAGCCGAAAGGCTATGGAGTCCGGTTCAGTTGAGGGATGTCAGAGATATGTACACTCGGTTGGGGCGCGTATCAGCGAGACTCAAAGACATGGGCTTGAAGCACACTTCCGTCCAAAAAGAACTATTAAAGGCTATGGCGGGACCCAATGATCCCGAATGCCTTGAATTCATGGTGCAGTTCATCCAACCCATACAAGGATACAGCCGCCATAGGTCCATACCTTATACCACTTCTACTCCCCTGAACCGGATCCCAGATGCGGCCGTGCCTGACCCCTTAATGTCAAGGGATTTCTATTATGCCGTTGAAGATTTGACCAAGCAGAATAACAGCGAGAACCTTGACAAGGTAGAAAGCACACTTGTCGAGATCAGGAGGAACTTCAAAATGTTTAAGGAATTTGAAGATCATGGAAGAAGCTGGAAAGAGGAGTACCTCATCTTCGAAAATCTTGACGAAGCCGCTGAATTAGGATTGCTGATCTTAAAAGCATCGCAGGAACAAAGCAATTATTCACCTGAATGGAAAGAAGAACAATTGGAGTTACTCAAAGTCCTGAATATGCCTAGTTCAGAATGTGAATTGGCTATTTACGATGCGATCAGACTCCTGATCGAAACCATGATCTGATCATCGATAATCGTTAAGGGACTTAACTTCTATGGTGAGATTCCCATTTGGTTTACCCTCTGGATAAAAGAAAAGTCTTTTTGGCTCACCAGGGATCAGGTCGAAATGATTGTCACTGAAATTACCGGGAACACTTTTCGAGCTTAACCATACATCCTTAGCTAAAAACTTCGAGGTCAATGAGACCTCATAACCCAAAGTATCCCCTGCATTAATACCGATCTCAATCTCAGGATCTTTTAACCACAAAGCTCTGGGCCTTTCGAGGAAAAGAAGCTTTGAGGCGATCATTTCACCCTGGTAGTAAAGTTTAGCCCTAAGAAGGTTCCACCTTCCTTTGCCTTCTTCTACAAGGTTCCGGATTGGGATCGTGGCTAGCTCAGCCGACTCTTTCTCTTTGATCTTCACTTGTGAACTATCAATCCGATTTACCCTTCCAAAGAAATTGACCCTTTCTATTACAAGTGAGGCGAGTAGGTTTTTGCCAGAATTGTTTACTCCCTGAAATGAGGCTTTCCCTCCTTCGACTCTTCCGGTCAGAATAATTTCTTGATTGGCTCTCTTCAAGCTGAAGTAGGCAGGTTTTGGATCCTGAGAAAAGTCCATGATAGACCAGGATATCCCGGGCCAGCAATCGTTGGCTTGCCAAACCATAAATCCCATATTTCTAGGCTGTTGGCTTCTCATGTATTCCGCTGCTGATCCAATAGCCAGGGCTTGATGACTTTGGCTCAAAAAAATTAGGTGGTTCAGGGATCTCGGTCTGCGATACTCAGCTCTTAAATAGCTGTTGAGTCTTTCCATTCCTTTCGGTGCTCTTTGTCTTTCAGATAAATAAGGATGTCCAAGGTAAAGGCTATCCGGTCCGTAGGCTTTCAGTAGGTCCATTGAAGGAAAGCTTTGCATTCCAAACTCGGAATTGAAACGAGCCGTCCTTTGTTGCCAAATCCCGATTGGTTCTTCGCCATGCCAAACGGCCCAATCATGGATATTACCTTGATTGAAGTTTTCTTTTCCCGCCCAATTGGAGCTTGGACTTGAAGGCAAATAGGATCTTCCCGGGTCAAGCTCTGCCAGGAGATCAGGGATCCTCTTTTCAAAAAGGGCTCTGTATTTTTCCAGATAGAGCAGAGAATCTCCCGGCCCCAAAGACAATTCTTTAGACCAGCCCCAGTTTTTCCAAGCGGTTTCGATCTCATTATTTCCACACCATAAGGCTATGCAAGGATGGGATCTCAGACGCCCAACTTGGTAGATGATCTCTTTTTCCACCTCCATCTGGAAGTTTTCATGCCAAGGGTAGAGGGTATTTGCAAACATAAGGTCCTGCCAAACCATGATTCCCTCCTTATCGCAAATGGAATAGAATTCGTCTCTTTCATAGAGGCCTCCTCCCCAGACACGGATCATATTGAATCCCCCTTCCTTAATTCGGGAAATGAATTTTTTATAGTCCTGTGATTCCACGCGATCCAGGAAAACATTGAGTGGGACATAGTTAGCTCCGCGAATAAAGATCGGCTCTCCGCTTTCTTCAAACTGGAAGCTCTTGCCAATGCTGTCCTTTTTTTGAACCAGGCTTATGTTGTTAATTCCCAGTATCTGCGAATATTCGTCGACCCGGACCAGATCCTGGCTTAGCGAGGCTTTTACCTCATAAAGCTTTTGGCCTCCTCTTGAATAGGGCCTCCAGTGGTCTAGACTTAATTCTGGCAGGACCCAATCAATCATGTTAAGGCCGTTCTTGAGAGAAACTGACTTTTTATAAGTTTTGGAATCAAGCTCAACGCTAAGAATGGCACTCTTGTCTCCATTTGATTCAATTTCCACGTTTAAAGAATTAGAATCCCCTCTCCTCATCGCGGAAATATTGGTGATCCTGGCCTCCGACCAGGCCATGATTTTGGGAGATCCATAGATGCCAATCGGATTGAACGCAGGGACCCAATCCCAACCAAAATGAAAGCCAGGTTTTCTTAAGAATGAATTTGGAGACCAGCTGGTTCCGCCCATGGGGTTGGGGAAAGTATAGTCCTGAGATCCGGCAGCTTTTCTAGCATCATCCACCGGATTTATTAATTCAATTTTTAGCTTGTTGTTTCCTTGATTTACCAGACCTGAAATATTCTTTGTAAAAGGTCTGAAAGAAGAATTATGGATTCCCACCAAGGAATCATTCAAATATATTTTTGCCTGACCGTCGATTTTTGGTATCTGAATTTCAAAAAATGAGTTTTTCAAAAATTCCTTTGACAATACCAATTCGCTTTCGGCAACCCAAACCCCGTTTAGGATTTGAAAATTGCTATCAGGCGTTTCAAAAGAAAAGAGTTTCGGGATCAGCCCATCTTGTTCAAGGGATGTCTGGATTGAGAAAGGTATTTCCCTTTCCATTTGGACCTTTCCTTTGCTAAGATTCCAGCTTCCTACAAGGATGAGCTCTTGATTTTCTTTTGGACGCTGGTAACAACCTAGGAGCACCAGAGTAAATAAAAAGAGCAGATACTTATTTAGCATGGCCTGAATTTAGAGCTTTATTCACGCTTTTTCTAAGAAGAGGGACCATCTCATTTTCGAACCAAGGATTTTTCTTAAGCCAGCCCAGGTTTCTTGGAGAAGGGTGGACAGTTGGAAAATACTGGGGCTGATAGGCCTTCCAATTTTTAACGGTTTCCGTTAAGGTTTTCATTTTTCTGTCTCCAATAAAATGATCTATGGCATAGCTGCCGATCAAAAGCGTAAGCTTGATGTCTGGCAATTTTTGCAACAATCTATGATGCCAGGTTTCTGCACATTCCGGCCGAGGAGGGAGGTCACCGGATTTACCCTTGCCAGGATAGCAAAAACCCATTGGGACGATCGCTACATTTTTAGGATCATAGAATTGATCTTCATTCATTCCCAACCATTGCCTAAGCCTGACCCCTGAGGGATCATTCCATGGGATGCTGGTTTTATGAACCCTTGTACCTGGAGCCTGGCCAACAATAAGGAGCTTGGATTTTGGAGAAGCTCTCAGAACCGGATTTGGACCTAGAGGTAGATGTTCTTCACAAATCCTGCATTTCCTGATCTCTTTTAATAATGACTCTAAGCTTTCTGCTTTACTCATCTGTCTAAGCCTTTTCTTTTCTAGCTAGTTCGAATTTTTGAACTTTGTAAGGATGTCAAAGATAATGTTAAGGTCACTGGCCTATTTGTCGGTTCTTTCTCTTCCTGTATTAATGTTCATAGGATTGAGTTTTGGGGGTGCATTTACTTTTTTGCCCTTAATTGAAGCTTTCCTACTTGTTCCTTTTCTGGAATTGTTGATTCCTCCTTCGCATGAAAACCTTAGCTCAGAATCTGAAGACAGATTTGAGAGGTCCCGTTTATTTGACCTCATCCTTTATGTTTTTGTTCCCTTGCATTTTCTGATGCTGGGAGGATTTTTCCTAACCATTAGCAACAAAGAGCTTCTTCCTTATGAAACTTTAGGACTTGTATTCTCAATGGGTTTAATGAACGGGGTATTTGGGATCAATCTTGCCCATGAATTGGGTCACAGGAAGAATTCTTTTGAAAGATTTATGGCGAAAGCTCTGCTTATGACCTCCTTATACATGCATTTCAATATTGAGCACAACCGAGGTCATCATAAGAATGTGGCTACTCCGGGAGACCCTTCCTCGGCAAGAATGGGAGAGGTTTTATATTTTTTTTGGTTCAGGTCGGTTTTCAATACCTGGTCGTCCGCTTGGAAACTGGAATCTGAAAGGTTAGCCAGAAACGGGAAGAATCGACTTTCAGTAGGGAACGAAATGCTCAGGATCCATTTTATTTACCTGGTTTGGCTTGCATCTATTTTCTTTGCTTTTGGGTACCTGGTTTTAACTCTTTATATGGCTTCTGCCATAATAGGATTCCTTTTACTGGAGACTGTGAATTATATTGAACATTACGGTCTGATCAGGAGAAAAACGGAAAGCGGATCCTACGAAAGGGTTTCACCAAGACATTCTTGGAATTCTGACCACAGGTTAGGAAGGACTCTTCTTTTTGAGCTTTCCAGGCATTCTGATCATCATTTTAAAGCCAGCAGAAAATATCAGATCCTTAGGTACCACGAGGGCTCTCCCCAGATGCCAACAGGATACCCAGGGATGATGATCATGGCACTTATTCCACCGATCTGGTTCTCGGTGATGAACAAGAAAGCCCGCAATGCAGCAGAGGTTTGAAACTAGGAGCTTATTTAAATATCACCGCTGGAATTTTGGTTCTATTGGCAGGAGCCTGGAGGGGAAATGTTGAAATGAATTTATTCTTCATTTTTCCAATTGGGGTTTTCTTTTTGGCACTTGGGGCTATGTATTGGTGGAGGTCCTCAAATAGAAAAAAGTAGGCTTTTCTTACATCTTCACAAAGGACGGGTTTTTTCCCAGCGCAGCTAAATGGGTAATTTTCAGAATAATCGAGAAATTACCCTTATGAATAGATTTTTACTAGCCCTAACCTTCGTGATTGGCGTTGTCTTCCTGAACTTTTCTGTAAAAGCTCAAACGGCTCAGATAATGTCCTTGACTTTACCCTCAAATCCTACTTCCTGTACGCCGACTACAATTGACGTAAATGTTCGATTAGGATGTACCAATTGGCAATCCTTTTTCGACAGTGTAAGTTTTACGATCAATGGATCAAATCTGGATATTGGAATTTATTATTCGCCCGGTCCGATTTGTTTACCTGCAATTGCTTTTCCGGTTTACAGTGTTCCTATGGGAAACATTCCTGCAAACGCTTACAACATTACTGCAAGGACTTATGCGAACCTTGTCATAGAGGATACTGAATTGGGTACTATGACTGTTACAAGTTGTTGTAGCGCGGTCCCAGGTTTTACGGCTAGTTCAAACGCTATTTGCCCTGGAGATACGGTTGATTTTGTAAATACTTCCAGTGGAGCAGCATTGACCCAATGGTATGTAGACAACACTTTTGTGAGTTCTGATACAAACTACAGCCATGTTTTTCCAACGTCGGGATCATTTGATGTCAAACAGGTTGTTACCGCACCATCTGGGGGCTGCAAAGACTCAACTACCCAGACAATAACGGTTAATCAACCACCAATAATTGATTTGGGAATGGATACAGCAATCTGCTCTGGTACCAGTGCAGTACTTGATGCAGGTCCGGGTTGGAGTCAAATACTATGGTCCACTGGGGTCACCACTCAAACTATTACGGTTGATTCAATGGGAAATTATTCTGCTCAGGTTTGGGATGGCAATGGTTGTACTAATTCTGATACGTTACTGGTTTCGGAAACTCCTATCCCGGTTGTTGACCTTGGTCCTGATACGACATATTGTTTGGGTCAAAATATAGTTCTAGATGTCACTAATCCTGGAGCAACCTACGTATGGTCGGATGGAAGTAATAATCCAACATTGACGGTTAACCTTACAGGTCAATACAGTGTAACAGTAAGCCAGGGAAAATGTGTAAGTGCTGATACTGTCTTCCTTCTGTTTACAATTTGTAATGGGCTTGAGGATGATTTGATCTCTGGAGTAAATATGTTCCCCAATCCTGTTAAGGATGTATTGAATCTAAATTTTGAAAAAGGAACCATTGAACCACTTGATCTTGTTATTGTTAGTATTCAAGGTAAGGTTGTCCTTGAGGAAAGCTTAACCAAGGGTGCAACTGACTACTCAGTAAACTTATCAAGTTTTGAAAATGGAATTTACCTGGTAAGAATAATTGGACAAGAGTCCAGCTATACCAAAATGATCAGGTTGGAATAAGAGTTTAATTTGACCTCCAATAGAAGCCCGTTTGAAGAGCAATCTTCGGCGGGCTTTCTTATTTCTGATCGGATTTGACGTTATTCCAGATGTCAAGAAGCATCCTCCATTCCCCTTCATCCCTACGCCATATCACAACGTACTTACCTCGGTAGGACTCCTCAACCCCATCCTTTTTTCGTTTCACTTCGTAATAGCCAAAATCATAAGCATGATCTCCTGATATTCTTATTTCTTCAGGCAAAAGCTTATGTGAAAGGATTTTGATATTCTCCGGTAGCACCCAACGTTCTCTGATCTTTTCCCGGCCTTGAATTATTTCGGCTCCAGTTGGGAAGATTCTTCCATCGGTACAATAAGCAGCTGCGATAGCATCATAATCTCCCTTTTCATAGCTAGCTGAAAAAGCTTTGATTTTTTTCAAGATTGCGTCAATATCCTCCTTGGGCCCGGAATAGGTCTGTGCTGATAGATTCAGGGTCAACCCTAAAAAGAAGAGCAATAAGCGACTTCTATAAGATCTTTTGGTGCCATTCATAGTTTGAAATTTTAAAACCAAGACTCGCATAGAGGTTCTTGGCTATGGTGTTATCCTTTTCCACTTCAAGATTTACCGAAACCAATTTTAGGTTCTTGGCTTCATCCAATACCTTTTCTATGATCCCTCTTCCTATGCCTTTGGAACGATGACTTTCAACCAGGTAAAACTCATCAAGTAAGCCCGTTTTTCCATATCCCAAAGAATAGCTGAATATCAATGCTACGTATCCGATTAGCTCCTCTTCCTCTCGGATCAGCCATAGCCGTCCAATATTTTGATCCTTGATAAGATCTCTAATTATCCAGGTGGCAGATTCTTCATCAAAATCATAGTCGAACATCTTATAGAAATCCTTCATCATTGGAATGATCTCTGGAACATGGGAGGAGAATGCAGGGATGAGATTTATTCCCTCTTTATCCAAAGCTTTTGGAACAAAGACCTTCATTGCGTAGCAGTGTTTTCAACAAATATATAAGGCACCGAGTCCAGATTCCAATCGATCACCAGCCCTTCAGCGATCTCATCAGCCACCTTTTTACCGTATAGATATTCCATAAGATACAGCGATGCTTCAAAGGTTTTTGCTCCACCGGAAGAGGTAATAAACTTCCCATCATGAACGAAATAAACGGAATCATGGATTGACAAAGAAGGGAATCTCTGCCTCATCAGGTTTATGTCTCCAGGAAAGGTCGTCGATTGCCTTTGGTCAAGCAGACCTGCTTGAGCCAGAACGAAGGCTCCATCACAATGGGATAAAACATAATCACATTCCGAACTGGTCATTTTGACCCAATCGATCATTAGCTCGTTTTCAAGATCCGTATCCAGGTGATGCTCGGCAGAGGGTATGATCAATAGGTCGATCCTTGGAAGATCTTTTTGGAGGAAAGAAAAGTCAGGTTGTATTCTAAGGCCTTCAAAACTTAATACCTCCTCCTTGGTTTGAGCCACAGTGAATACCCTAATGGCTTTAATATTATCTCGAAAGATAGTATGATGAAATACGTCGAATCCGGCTGTTAGCTCTGTATTGTATACTCCATCCATGATCAGGAAAGCTGCATTGAATGCTGAAGTATCCTGGAATTTATATGATATGGTTTCCTTTCCTTCTGGCTTGGGAACTCTACAGGAGGCAAAAAAGAAATGTGTGATAACTAAAGCCCAAAGGCAGAAAGAACTAAACTTCGAGATGAAGCCCTGTCTCTGTGCTCGCATAAATAGATTCCCTGCCATGTTCCCAAATTTAAACTTCCTGATGTAATTGGTATCATAACAGAAGTACCCAGCAATGAAGCTTTAATATGCGCAGGCATATCATCGGGTCCCTCATAAGTATGCTTGTAGTAAGGGGCATTTTCAGGAACCATTTTATTGAAGTGGGATTCAAAATCCTCTCTTACGGTAGGATCTGCATTTTCATTAAGGGTTAAAGAGGCTGAACTATGTTTAATGAAAACCTGGAGCTGACCTTTTTCTATTTCCCTGATCTCCGGAAAAGAATCAAGAACAATATTGGTTATCAAATGGAACCCTCTTTTCTGGGGGGATAGTTGTATTTCTTTTTGGAAGAACTTCAACCGTCTTGTCTTTCGTAAGCTCCCATATCAGGTTTCCCATCCATCCTGGGTTCTCCATTAAGATCGAAAGGTGGGAAAGCGATCAGCCCATTCCCTACATTCTGGGCAGGTGAAAGGGTATCTAAGCGATAATCATACTCCCGTGGGTCAATGAATTGAAGGGTATCAGTAGTCGATGAAACAATGTTGTTAAGGATCCTCAATAGGTCTTGCTGATCCTTGTTTGTGACTTTCAGGAAATTGTCACTTACTGCAAAGACATTTCCTCCTCCTTCAAAAGCCGAAAAGAATTCATCCTGGATGCTTCCCCAGGCCACGCTGTTAGAAAGTTCAAAATCCATGGGGTTGATCTCAATGCTACCTGGAATCCCTGTAGAATCAGGAAACCAATCGGTAACAAAAATGCTGGGATCGTCCTGCCGGCTAAAGTCAAAATTGTAGGTGGCTACAGTAATGTGTTTCATTCTGAACCTACCGCCGAGGAATGCACCTATTCCATATCGCCCACAATTGGTTACCAATAGGTTCTCTGATGTACATGTACCACCATAGGAGACGATCCCATCCAGGCTCATATTCTTAATGATGGTATTGTTTACAACTATATCTGGTCGGTTGACATCATATACATTTCCAATCTGGATTCCGGAAGTTCCATTTTTGATGACCGCCCAATTGATCTGGTTGGAATGAGAGGGATCAAGAAGCCATATCCCAGCCTGGAATACAGAATTTCCCCACTGGCCTGGCTGCTCATCAAAATCCGGCTCCAATCGGGTTCCACAAAAGGTTACAGGTTCGTCTTCAGTTCCATTGACAAGTAGAGTACCCCAAACAAAGAATGTAGATCGATTGTCTAAATGTACCCTGGTCCCTGGCTCAATAGTAAGGGTACAATTCGTATCGATCCCCACAGAATTGATTATGACAATTGGTTTATCCTTGGTCCAGGTAATATCGCATCCAAGGAGGGAGTCTTCATAATAAACTGCATCCTGGCCCCAGGACCTCAGGAATACTCTTTGTTGGTTTCCATTGGTAAAGAACAAAATGGAGTCTTCTACCAGGAAAGGATCATTTTGGCCTCCTGCTCCCAGCTGCACAGTTACCAGGACATAGATGCTGTCATTTCCCCGGATCTCAATATCTTTAGCATTATTGGTTTCATCTCCGTTTACGATCATGGTATAAGGTGAAGATGTTCCACCTGCCAACAGGATGTTTGAAACTCTTACGGCGTTATCGGAAGTGTTTCTTACCCTGAGTCGTTTTGTAACATTTGGGATCTCCGAAAAAACTGTATCAAAAATTATCGAATCAGTAGAAAAGCCTAACCTGACAGAAGGGTCGCTGGTGATCTCTTCGTTTTTGGGTTTGCATTGCCAAGTAATCAAGGCAATGAAAGAAAGCCATAGTAGCTTATTCATCCCTTACCCTTCCGCTCCTTCCTGCATTCTTTCTGCATTTTCGGCTACCTGGAGTTCCTGAATGAACTCATCAAGCTCACCGTCAACAATTGAAGGAAGGTTATATACAGTCTTATTAATTCTATGGTCAGTAACCCTGCCTTGCGGATAATTATAGGTCCTGATCTTATCCGACCGGTCCCCCGATCCAACCATAGATTTCCTTTGAGCTCCGATCTCCTTTTGTTGTTTTTCGATCTCGATGGCCATGATCCTGGACATCAGTTCTTTTTTAGCTTTCTCCAGGTTTTTGATCTGAGACTTTTCGTCCTGGCATTGAACCACGATCCCGGTAGGCTCATGGGTCAATCGAACAGCAGAGTAAGTGGTGTTTACAGATTGTCCGCCTGGACCCGAAGAACAAAATCTATCAACCCTCACATCATTCATGTCCAGGTCAACCTCCACATCATCGACCTCCGGAAGGACAGCCACTGAAGCAGCAGAAGTATGAACCCTTCCCTGGCTTTCAGTTGCAGGAACCCTTTGGACCCTGTGTACTCCCGATTCAAATTTTAATTTTCCATAGGCACCACCACCACTTACCTGAGCCACGATCTTTGAATAACCACCAGCATCTCCTTCATTGAAATCTGAAATGCTTATCCTCCAGTTTTGTTTATCTGCATAGCGTTGGTACATCCTGAATAGGTCTCCAGCGAATATTGCACTCTCATCGCCGCCTGCACCTGCTCTGATCTCCAGAATTGCATTCTTATCATCATTGGGATCTTTGGGGATCAATAAGACCTTTAGTTCCTCCTCGATCTCCTTCTTTCTAGGCTCCAGGCTATCTAGTTCTTCCTTGGCCATGGATTTAAAATCCTCATCACTTTCATTTTCAATGATCTCCTTGGATTCCTCGATCCCGGATAAAACCTTGGAATATTCTTCGAATTTCTGAACAAGGGGCTCCAGGTCTTTGTATTCCTTGGTAAGCTTCATATATCGCTGCTGATCAGAGATCACCTCGGGGTCGGTTATAAGCTGCCCAACTTCATTGAACCTGTGCTTTATGGATTCTAGTTTGTCTAGCATATTCTGGAATTCGGGGCAAAATTATGAAAGGTCGGTTTACCCGTATTTTGAAGAACGCAACAAATCCTGATTATTGCTTTAATTGGCTCTCAGATAGGCTATCAACAACTAAAAAAATGAATACCAAGGTTCTTTTTTTGATTTCATTAATGTTCATCCTGGCTTGTTCGGGAGAAAATCCTAACCGAGACCCGGAGGCCTTGAAAAAGGAAATGGAATCTCGTGAGATCAAAAGAGTAAAAGAAGGAGACATTTTAGACGAGGCCAAAAGGGTTGGAACTCTGGTTGCTGAACTTTCTCAAAAGAAGCTTTCTCAGAACCTGGAGAAAGCCATGAAATCCGGGGGCCCTGTTGAGGCAGTACAGTTTTGTAATATCAATGCCTATTCCTTGCTGGATAGCCTAAGGGAGGAATATTCTGTAGAAATCAAAAGAGCAAGTCTCAGGGTCAGAAATCCTGATGATGCCCCCAATGCAACTGAAGCTATGATCCTTGATGCTTATCAATATAATATTGAGAATCAGCTTCCCTTGGCTGATAACCTTCAAAAATTAGGGGATACGGCAATTTTATTTTCCAGACCCATTACAATTTCGAACTCCCTATGCTTAAGCTGTCACGGTGAACCCGGAACAGAGATATCCGAGGAGGTCATGGGAATTCTGAAGGAAAAATATCCTCAGGATAATGCTACCGGACATAAACCCGAGGATCTAAGAGGAATGTGGAGTATAATAATGAGTAGAAAGCTGCTTGTAAACCAGTTATGATCAAAGGATATTCTGTACCTGCTCCCTGATCTTTTCCAACTCTTCTTTCATATCAACTACAGACTTTTGGATCTGAGCATGGTTGGCCTTGGCTCCAAGGGTGTTTATTTCCCTACCCATTTCCTGAGCTATGAAATTCAGGCGTTTGCCATTGGAATCTGCTGCAAGGATCTCCCTGAAATGATCAACATGACTTTTTAGCCTTACCATTTCTTCCTCTATATCCAATTTTTCAAGATAATAGATCAGCTCCTGCTCAAACCTGTTTTCATCGACCTTATGGTCATCCTTTAATTCGTTCAGGGAATTCCTGAGTTTCTCTTTTACGATGTCAGTCCTCTCTTTTGCAAGGCCCCTAACGATCTCCTGGCTGGAAACGATCTTATTCAATCCCTCTTCCAACTGATTGATAAGGTTCGCACCTTCGGTTTTTCTGAATTCGTTTACCTGCTTTAAAGCTTCCTTTATTGCTTCAATAGAGATCTCCCATTTCTTTTCGGTCTCCTCATCGTTTTTGGTGTCCACCACATCCGGCATTCCCAAGGCTATCTTAAAAAGATCGGCACCATTATCTCCTACCTTCTCAGCGGCTGATTTTAGGTCTTTGTAGTATTCCTGTAAAAGCTCTTGGTTAATGGAGGCTCTGTTATTGGTATTGGCACTTTCCCTCCAATCAACCACCAGGTTCACTTTTCCCCTGACCAATTCCTTTTGGATAAGGCTTCTGATCTCAGATTCCTTAGAGTTCAAAGCTTTTGGAAGTCTGAGTGTTAGATCAAGGTATTTTGAATTCAGGCATTTGATCTCTGCTTCTGCAGAGAAACCGTTCTCTACCTTTTCACCAGATCCAAATCCTGTCATAGAAAGCACCATAAAATATTTAGTTTTGCCCCAAGATAAATCAAAGGAGATGAAATTCGGAGTCATAGTATATCCTGGGTCAAATTGCGACGATGATATGATGCACTTGATTGGTAATGATCTTGGGCAGGAAGTAGTGAAACTATGGCATAAGGATAGCTCACTTGATGGCTGTGATTTTCTCATCTTACCAGGTGGGTTTGCCTACGGAGATTATTTAAGAGCTGGAGCTATTGCTCGTTTTTCTCCCATAATGGATGCAGTGATCGATCATGCAAATTCGGGCGGCTACGTGTTTGGGATCTGCAATGGTTTTCAGATTTTGACGGAGAGTCACTTGCTGCCTGGAGTCCTTCTGAAGAATGACCATCGCAAGTATGCTTGTAAGAATGTTTACTTGAAGACTCAGACTCAAAACTCTCTTTTGACCAGGGCAATGGACCTGGAAAAAGCCAATCAGATTCCTATTGCTCATGGCGAAGGCAGATTTTTTGCAGATCCCGAGACCTTAAGGGAGATCAATGAAAATGATCAGGTTCTTTTTAGGTATTGCGACGAGTATGGAGTTATTAACGACTCTGTAAACCCAAACGGTTCCCTTGAAAATATTGCAGGGATCTGTAATAAAGAAAGGAATGTATTTGGTATGATGCCCCACCCGGAGCGTTCAGCTCACAAGGATCTGGGTTGTGATGATGGCCTTGCATTATTCAGCTCAATTCTCGAAAAAGAACTGGCTTAGAAGTCGTACCCTAGAGAGATATAGTACATGGGGTCCTCAGTCCTCCTATAATTCTCAATTCCCCAACCGACATCGAACTTGACATAGTATCCGAACATCGTAGACCTTAATCCAAAACCATATCCAACAAGATATGGGTTGGTGTAATTCCTTGTTTTGATCAAGAAACCTGTGGCATCGATCGTTTCGGTATTGAAGGAGTTTTCATTATTCAGGGGGCTGGCACCTGTCCAGGCCGAACCAACATCGGTAAACGCAGACAACTGCATATTTCTAAAGAAGGTGCTTGAAATTGGCTTAGAGGTTAGGATTTGAAAGATCGGAAACCTCAATTCAACATTTAGGAGACCATAGTTTTCACCAAAGGCATGGTTTAAAGGAAAACCCCTTAAGCTGGTGGCAAATTCGGTGAACAGCAGATCCTCATTATTAATAATTGCCCCACCAATATCCAGGTCTTCCAAGGGACCTTGCTCCACAGTTTCGGAGGTGATAAACCAATTATCCATTCCTCCCAGTAAATAATTCTTAGGAGCCTTCCCGAAAAACTTTCCAACAGAAAAACGGGTCGCAAGGACGATCTCCTTATAAATAGGGAAGTAGTTACGGATTTCGAATGAGACGTTTCCAAAATTCTTGTGGCCAGCCTGGATGCCCTTATATTCCTTGAGCCTAAGCTTAGCCTTGGTACCTCGGCTCATGTTGATTCCTGTCTCCGACGAGTTATCAAAGACCAACTCCATGTTGTAACCCAGGTATTGGGTGGTAAAATCTGACACCGGCATAATGCTTATGTTCTCATACTTGGTATGGGCATAAAATGGACTGAAACTAACTCTGAAGGCCTCTGTAATTGGCAGAGAAGCTGTGAATTCTCCCTGGTTCAGCTGGTAATTATGAAAGACACTGCTCCTTTCACTGACTGTATGAAAAATGGTTTTTCGACTGTATTTAACCCCGTAATCCAATCGATTCTTTAGGTACCTGTACTCCGCGTAGAAGTCATTGCTCTTGAGGTCAAAATAGATCGTCGCTCCGAGCTTGAATTTGTGGTTTCCAAACATATCGGAAAGGCCATATTCCACAACTCCGCCCAGGCCTCTTAAGTTATCGCAAACCAGGGCGGTGATGATGTTTTCCGCTCTTAGCCGGTTTTGACCTTCAAAGGGACCAAGTACTTCAATTGATTTGCTTTCGTTGGCTTCCAATTTTGCGAGGATATCAACCTCAGTATCCTGCTGACCTACATCGGCAAGGCTCTTTTCCTTTTTTTCAGATTCAAAAACTAAATCGTCAAAATCGATTTCCTCGGGATCAACAGGTTCGATCTCAGGTTTTATCACCTTGTTCAATTGAATTAGATTCTTCTTAGTATGGCTATCATCATTCAGCCCAAATTTCTTTCCTTCTACAATCCAGGTATTCCTGAAGGTCTCATGCTCAGAAATTGAGGTTTCAAGATCCGGAAGTTTTTGCTTGTAGATCAGCTCAGCTCCACCATTATTCATTCTGAACGCCCATTGATCCAATGATGGGTTGGCATCAAAGAATTTTACGTTCTGCTGGTAGTCGGTAAGCTGCCTTTGAACCTTGTCCTCTCTATCAAGGAGGTATAGATTCAAGATTCCATTCAGATCTGATAGAAAGAGTACATGATTTTCATCGATGGGCGATGGAAGAAGGTTTTGAAAAAAGTTATTAGTGAGCTTTTCAACCTTGCTTTTGGAAACTTCAGGGTCGTAGAGGTAAAGATTGAAATTATCGGAAAGCCCCAATTTTTCATCGGTTTTTATTCTTAATGAATCTGTTGTTCTGTTGGATGAGAAAACCAGCTTACTGGAACCTGGAACAAAAGCCGGGTTAATATCATCGAACTCATCATTGGTGATCCTTCGAATGCTACCGGATCTGACAGCAAGAACGTAGATGTCTACTTGTCCAAAGCTTTCGGCAGAAATGGCCATGACCGTGCCATTCTTGTTGAAGGTGATGTCATGAATATTTGAGAATTTGAAAGCTCTGTTTTTATGGATCTTGTCCTCAGAAACCTTATAACTCCATCTTCTAAAACGATTATTCTGTACGTCGATCAGATTGAGATTATCATTATTCTGCCAGGCCAGGATAGGCAGTGAAAAGTCTACCTTCTTTTCATCGAAGATGTAGCCGGAGCTATAGATCTTCTTCTTTTTTCCTGTGACCATGTCCTGAAGGATCACTTCAACTTTTCCCGATCTGTTTTGCGAATAGGCTAAGTAATTTCCATCAGGGCTGAAGCGAACATGATTGAAACGATAGTCCTTTTTATTTTTCTTGAATAGCCTGTTTTCATCGAGGGGCATGTCTGCCTTGTCAAGCACTCGGGCAGCCATCGAATAATAATATTCTTGCCATTCCCTGTAAAATGCCGAAAATGGTATTCCAAGGGTGTTGGTAATGCTGTTCTCAGGATTTCTTAAGATCCTTGTGAGATTGAGGATACTACCAATGTTATTCTTTCCATATTGTACCGCGATATAATTCCACATGCTTTGTCCCAGAAGCTGAGCATCTCTTCCGGTTAAGCCTCTTAGTGAATTGACCTTTCCTGTAGCAAAAAGGTCCCGTACATGGTCATCCATATCGAGACTCCATCCTCTGGCTGCATAAAGTGCAGCTCCTTCAATGAACCATTCAGGAAGCGAAAGCAGGTAAGAACTCTGGATTACATCCTTGAAACTCCCGCCATACATCATCTCACTAATAAGAGTCTTGGCCATGCCGTATTTGATCTCTTTTATGAATGCTTCATTGGTACCGGGAAATGGGATCTCCACGGAATGAGTAACAAAATTCGTTTCTCCTCCTGCTCGGTAATATTGTATCCTGTAGTCTATATTGCTTTGGCGCAGATCAGACTTGGAGTTATAGATGAAAAGACGGATTCTGGTGTAGGGAGTAAATCCTACCAGGTCTGAAATCTTATCGAATTGAGATTCTGCCAGCTTGGTTGCAAAGCGTGCATGCTTTTGGCCACCCTCATAATAATAGATCTCAAAATTGTCGGATACAAAAACGTTCCAGTTTAGGGATTTGGTTTGAACCCTGTTCTTTCCAAAGATCTCATTAGCATTTTGGCCATAGGAAACCGAAGACAATGAAATTGCCAGTAAAAACAGTCCATATGAAACGAAATTCTTCAGTTTTCTACTAAGATGGATCTTCAAAAAACGTAAAAAAACGCTGAATATTAACCTCTTCGGGCAGTTCTTCAGTGCCCAAAAGGCTGCTTACCAATTTTTTAGCAAAAAATGGGCCCAAGCTCACACCCTTTGAACCTAAACCATTGAAAATTCCTATTTGTTCGTGTTTTGGGTGAAATCCTATAAACGGACGCCTGTCTTTCACTGTTGGCCTTACTCCAGCTCTATGGCCTATTATCTTGTAATTTCCGTTAAAGAATGCTTCAAATTTTTCGATCAGGGTTTGTTTTCCCTTTTCGGAAGGCTCATGTGAATCTGGCTCTCTTTCATAAGTAGCACCCACCAGAATTCTCCTTTGGGAGATCGGAAGAAGAAAGATCCCCTTTATATATATGGTCAATTCTAGGTCCATTAAAGGATCGACCTCCAGAATTTCACCCTTTGTAAGACTGAATGGCAGCCAGGAAAAGAATTGATTGGAAGATCCGCGTGGACCTTCGCAAAAAATGAGCTTGTTGGCCTGGATATTATTCCAACTTAGACCTGAACTATTAAGACCGATGTCTTTGGGGTCGATTTTTTGGCCAAGAAGAATGGATGAATCCGGTATCATTTTCCTTACCTCGTGAATGAAGGTCTTTATGTCCAGGAATCCAGCCTTCAAAACCTCAATCCCTCCTAGATCCGCTTTTAGGTAGGAGGGAAGTTGATGGATCCGGTTTCCGGCTAAAAGACTTTCCTTTCCTGAATCCCAGTCATTGGCTGCTTTTGGATTTGGAAATACTCTGACCAGGTCTCTGGGGTGAAAGAATTTATTATCAGCTCGATTTTCAATGGCGGGATAAAAATTGTTTAGAAACTCGAATAATTCCCCGGCCATCCAGGTTTCTTGTACCTTCCTGCCGGTCAATGGATTGTAGATCCCGGCAGCCACTGAGGAAGAAATGTTATCCTCAGGATTGTCAACCAGGATAAATGGGATTCCCTGTGATTGAAGCTCAAGAGCTAACAGACAGCCAGCCAAGCCTCCTCCTGATATTAATATTTCTGTCTTTTGGGTAGAACTCAATTAGGTAATTTTGCTTGAAAAGTATCTCGTTGCTAAAAGTTAAAGCTTTCAATTTTAATCCCTTTCAGGAGAATACCTATGTTGTTTCCAGGGAAAGCAGAGAAACAATAATCATGGATCCGGGTTGCTTCTTTCCTGAAGAAGAGAGGGAGTTGGTAGAGTATATTGAATCGAACGACCTAAATCCTAAAGCCATTTACAATACCCATTGTCACATCGACCATGTTTTGGGAGGAGCATTTGTAAAAGAGAAGTTCGACATACCATTTTATTGTCATGAAAAGGATCTAGAATGGTTAAGGGCAGTCAAGATTTACGCGAGTAACTATGGCTTTGATAATTACCGGGAATTCAGCCATGATGGCACCTATGATGAAAATGATACCCTATTTGAAGGAGATGAAGAGCTCGAAGTTCTTTTTCTACCTGGACATGCTCCCGGACATACGGCCTTGGTCAATCACGATCAAAAAATTGCCTTGGTGGGTGATGTGATCTTTGACGGTAGCATAGGAAGGACCGACCTTCCTGGAGGAGATCATGATACTTTGATCAGGTCTATCAAGGAGGAGTTGTTCAAATTGCCCAATGATTATACTTTATTTACAGGCCATGGACCACAAACCACAATTGGCAAAGAGAAGATTAGCAACCCATTTGTCGGAGGAAATGCTTAGGTAATGAAAAGGCACATTCCAAATGCGTTTACTCTGGCCAATCTCAGCGTTGGATGCTTGGGAATATGGTCGGTCTTAAAGGAGCGGATAGATATGGCTATCTACCTTTTGTTATTGAGTGTCCTTTTGGATTTTTTGGACGGATTTATGGCCAGGTTGCTAAATGTGAAGTCGGAAATAGGGAAGCAACTTGACTCTATGGCGGATATGGTAAGCTTCGGTGTTTTTCCAGGATTCATTGCTATGTGGGTTTTAAGCAATGGAAGTAGCCTTGGTATTTTGGAAGAAGGTCAACAGGGATACCTACCTTTTATGGGACTCCTTTTGGCTCCTGCTGCGGGGTTGAGGCTGGCCAAATTCAATATTGATCCTGGCCAGGAAAGTTCCTTTAGAGGCCTACCCACCCCGGCTATGGCTTTATTGGTAGCATCTATTAGTTGGTCATTACTTAATTATGGCATATGGCATGACACTCTTTGCAGTAAGGAGGCATTTATACTGATAATTGGGTTTTTGATCTTTATAATGAATTCAGAAATTTCCTTGATAGCCTTAAAGTTCAAAGGATTTTCCTGGGAAGGAAACGAAGCAAGGTTTATCCTGATCGTTCTGGGGATACTGCTCTTTCTTTTTCTTAATTTTGATGCCGTTCCCTTGATTCTGGTGAGCTATTTTATTGTTTCATTCCTATTTAAAGATAAATGAAGTTTAAAGCTGAGATCGAAGTCATGCCCCATAAAGAGATCCTTGACCCTCAAGGAAAGGCTGTGATGTTGGGATTACATAACCTTGGGATCGATGATGTAGAAACCGTAAGGATCGGAAAACATATCAATCTCTCACTTGAAGCTGAAAATGAAGATTCAGCGAAGGAAATGGTTGAAAATGCATGTAAAAAGCTCCTGGCTAATGTCATTATGGAGTCATATAGCTATAAAATCACCCCCCAATAGGAAACTTTTTACAATATTTCGCGATTAAACTAGTTAGTTAGAAGAATCTAAAAGGCCTATAGTTTTAAAATACTTTTCTTAAACGGTCTTAAATGCTGAAATTTTTTCAAAAAAGCCTTTTGGGCTTTTTGATTGTTGGGATGGCTACAAGCCCAGATGCTTACTCCCGTTCCGAGCCAATTTTGCTCGAGTGGAAGAGTACAGCTGAAAAGGTCTATGTAGATCACCAGGAAAGGGATATTCTCTCTTTTGAAGGGGGTATTCTTGACGATGAGAAAAGCCTTATTCAAAAATATCAAAGCTCTTTCCCAGGAAAGATCATTGCTTGGTATGGCATAAAAGATCCCGTTTTTGCGGAGCTTCGGATATGGGAATCGGCACTGGTTGACAAGTCTCTTTTAAAAACAGAGATCCAACCTCAGATCCTAACGAGAACAGCGGCCAAGAAACCCTATTCCACGATAAGTTTTTATCCTTTTAGGATCAATCCAGTTTCTCAGAAGGTTGAAAAGCTGATATCCTTCTCATATCAGGTAATTGAAGCAATTGATCACAGCCAGAACTATCGAGCTAAAGCTTTGGACTATGCGGACCATTCGGTTTTGCAAAACGGCGATTGGATAAAGATCGGAGTCACTCAGGATGGAGTCCATAGGCTGAATTTCGATCAAATAACAAATCGAAATGGATCCTTTGCAGGAAGGCCTGTGGAAGAAATACTTCTGTATGGAAACGGGGGATATATGCTTCCACAGAAAAATGATGATCCTCGAATTGATGACCTTCAGGAAAATAGGATCAGACTTGAGGACAAGAATAGCAACGGCCTTTTTGACCAGGGGGATTATATTTTATTCTACTCTACCGGTTCACACAAATGGGAGTTAGGCACAGGGGATAAGTATTTCCGAACCATGAACAGCTATTCGGACACCGCCTTCTATTTTCTTACACACCAGCAGGATGCAAATGGATTAAGGATCAGCAATACAGATCCAGGGGGAGGATCTCCAATACAGGTCTTCGATCATTATGATAATCATATCCAGCATGAGCTTGACCTTGTAAATCTTATTGGCTCGGGAAGAGAATGGTATGGTGAAACCTTTGACTTCACCCTGAACAGAACCTATGATTTTGATCTGGGGCAGGTGGATTCTGAATCGATCATCTATATCAAAGTGGCTTATGCTGCAAAAAGCATAGCTCAATCTACTCAGTTCAATATTTATGCAAATGGAGACCTCCTTGGTGCAGAGTTGGTTCCTGGGATATCAGGAACCTATGGATATAGGGCCAGATCTGGTTTTGTTGAAAGAAACCGCAACCCTAATATTCTCAATAATGGGAAGCTTTCCATAAAAGTCAATTATGATAAGCTGGGTAACCCCGGAGCATCAGGATTTCTGAATTACATAAGAGTACAATCTGTTTCGAGGATAGAGGTGAAGAATAATCGCCTTGATTTCCGTGTTCTTGAATCTTCGCTTGGAGGCCTATTTGGCTATAAGGTCCAGAATATGAATTCCAACATGCAGGTTTGGGAAATTTCCGATCCATTGAATCCAATCGGCATAACCTATTCATTCAATAATGGAGAAGCTGATTTCCAGCATGGAAATGCAAGTGGGGAAGTACCTGAATTTGTGGTGTTCGACCCTATTACTGCAAGGTCTCCAGCAACTTTAAAAAACCTCCCAAATCAGGATCTACATGCGATCAATCCTACTGACATGGTGATCATTTGCCCTGATGAGTTCAAAAGCGAGGCCCAAACCCTTGCGGACTTCAGGTTCCAAAATGATGGAATTCAATCCACAATTGTCAGTCCTGCAAGGATCTACAATGAGTTTTCTTCCGGAGCCCAGGATATTTCTGCGATAAGAAATTTCCTAAAGATGCTATACGATAGGGATCAGAATGGTGTATTTAAATATGTCCTTCTATTTGGTGGCTGTTCTTATGATTATAAAGATCGAGTTCAGAACAACACCAACTTTGTTCCTGTGTATGAATCTTATGAAAGCCTTGATGACGTAAGCTCTTATAGTTCAGAAGATTATTTCGGCTTCCTTGAGGATGGAAAAGGTGCCTGGAATGAGAACAATGCAGTGATTCCAATGGATGTGGGTGTAGGTAGATTACCTGTAAAGAATAAGGCAGAAGCCCAGGATGTAGTTGCAAAATTGATCCATTATTCCAGTTCGGCTGAAACTTACGGAGCATGGAGGACTTGGTTGAGCTTCATTGCCGATGACGGGGATAGCAATACTCATCAAAAAGATTCAGATGGCATAGCAAGGCAGGTTGAAGCAAGGAATCCTGAATACAATCAAAACAAGGTGTTTTTAGGATCTTTCGACCAACTTCCAAGCCCGGCTGGAGCAATCTCTCCCGCTGCAAAGGATGCTGTTGATCGTGCTGTGACCGAAGGTAGTTTGATCCTGAACTATTCAGGTCATGGGGGCCCCATAGGCTGGACCGAAGAGCAAATCCTCAGAACCGACCAGATCCTTAATTGGGATAACATGGATAAGCTATCATTTTTCTTTACTGCCACTTGTGAATTTGGTAGGTATGATGACCCTGAAGAAGTTTCAGGTGGAGAGCTTAGCCTATTGAATTCAAAGGGAGGAGCCATGGGTTTAATGACCACTTCCCGCCCAGTTTATTCCTTTAGCAACTTCAATTTAAATTCTGAATTCTATGAGCATGCATTCATTAAGGAAAATGGTGATTATTTGAGGCTTGGAGAAATTATCAGAAGGACCAAGAATGGATATGGAACGAGGAATACCAGAAACTTTGCATTGCTGGGAGATCCTTCAATGAAGCTAAATTATCCACAGGAAAGGATCAGGATCACAGAAATTAATAATACCCCGGTTGCTCAAGGAGCTGATACTCTTAAGGCCCTTTGCCTCGTATCTGTTAAAGGCCAGGTCATTTATGCTGACTCAACGCCGATAACCGGATTTTCAGGAATGGTTGATGGATTATTTTTCGATAAATCATCGAACCTCCAAACCCTTGCGGCCAATGGGACCGTATTTGACTATAACATGTTCAGAAATTTGATCTTTAAGGGAAAGGCCACCGTAAGCAATGGAGAGTTCGAATTTCAATTCGTTGTACCCAAGGACATAGATTATAACCTAGGGACCGCAAGGATCAGTATTTATGGCTCGACTGATGGAATGGATGCCTCTGGTTCATTTGAGGATTTCTATGTTGGCGGAAGTTGTGGAAACGTAGCAGTTGACAACGAGCCACCTAGCATTGAACTTTACCTTGACGATACAAGCTTTGTTAATGGTTCTATGGTTGGAAACGATCCTCTCCTGATCGCATTCCTTGAGGATGAAAATGGAATTAACATTACCGGGACAGGAATAGGAAGAGGATTGAGTAGCTGGACCAGTGCATTGCCTGGAGAAAAGATCCCAATGAATGCCTATTATCAAGGCTACCCAAATACTTATACAGAGGGATCAGTTGAGTATCAGTTCAGAAATTTCAAGGCGGGCAATCATACCCTGACCTTCAAAGCATGGGATACCCATAATAATTCAGCAGAAGCGAGCATCAACTTTATCGTAGCAGGAGATGCAGCTCTTGCCCTGTCTTATTTGTATAATTATCCTAATCCATTCTTTGAGACTACCAGCTTTGGGTTTGATCACAACCGCGCTGGCGAGGACCTTGAGATCTGGGTTGAGATCATGAACTCAGGTGGAAAGATCATTCAAACAAGAAATTTGGAGGTATTAGAAAGTCCATCTGTCGTTACTGGGGATACACATCCTGAGCTGGTATGGAATCCGAATGAATCAAATCAAGGACCCCTTGAAGGAGGATTATACTTTTTTAGAATGAAGGTTCGTTCAAAGTCAGACGGAGCCGAATTCAAGGACGTCAAGCGGATGGTCTACATTAAATAATCCGCAATAAAAAAATTATATTTGCACCCAATATTTTAGTCGATGAGAGGTTTTTTGAGGATTACGGCAGCTATTTTGGCTTTTTGCCTGGGGATGACGGAAGAAGTATTCTCCCAAGGTGGGGGAAGTGCTATCAATAACCAGATCAAATATTCCACTGCTGTTCCATTCCTAACTATTGCGCCTGATGCCCGTGCGGCAGGTATGGGAGATGTTGGTGCTGCTACTTCACCTGATGCTGCTTCGCTTTACTGGAACCCTGCAAAACTTGCTTTTATCGAGTCGGATTTTGGAGGTAGCCTTTCTTATACGCCATGGCTAAGGGAGTTGGTAAATGATATGTCTTTGTCATATCTGTCTATGTTTTCAAAGATCCGTGAGGAAGATGCAGTTGGTCTTTCCTTAAGATATTTTGACCTTGGAGACATTCAGTTCACAGATGAGAACGGAAATGATCTTCAACTATTTAACCCTAGAGAATTCTCAGTAAATGGAGTCTATTCCAGGGTGCTTTCTGAAAAGATAGGAGTGGCCCTTGGATTAAGGTTTATTCATTCAAACCTAACTGGCGATTTCAACTCTACAAATGGCAACTCTTCGAAACCTGGGAATACCGCCTCTGCTGATCTTGGCTTTTATTACCACAATAAGTACGACTTAGGAGGAACACCTACTCAGATCTCTTTTGGTGCTACACTACAAAATCTAGGACCAAAGATCTCCTATTCCAATAACAATCAATCTTATTTCATTCCTACCACTCTTAGGCTGGGGACTTCTATTGTTGGAGACCTTGACCTCTATAATAAACTCGGCTTAAACATCGATGTGTCTAAGCTGTTAGTACCACCTTTCTCTGATCCTACCGATCAGACATCGGTACTTGAAGGAATCGGAAGATCTTTCTCTGAAGGCGACCTTTCAGATCTGATGATCGGTGGTGGTATTGAGTATGATTATAACTCCCTCTTTTTTGCTCGTGGTGGATATTACTATGAGTCACCCGATAATGGAGCCAGACAATATCTCACTGTTGGAGTTGGGGTGGCATATCAGGTATTTGGCCTAGAAATAGCCTACTTGATCCCAACAACAGGGGCGCAAAACCATCCATTGAACAATACTTTGAGATTCACCCTTGCCCTAAACTTTGAGAGGTCAAGCGACGTGGATTCCGTTAAGGAATAATAATTCTAGTCTTCTTGTTCTTTGCTTTCTTCCTCCTTGGAAGGAAAGAATCTTTGCTGAAATATTAGGATGACAGCTACTCCGCAAAAAATCGATGCATCAGCTATGTTGAAAATTGGCCAAAGAGAATAATACTGACCTCCTAGCCCCGGAATCCATTCTGGAAGAAGGCCTTCCCAAATATCGAAATAGAACATATCTACAACTTGACCATGGAACCAGGGAGTCGAGCTTCCATAGGGTGCATTATCTAGAAGAACTCCATAGAAAGTACTGTCAATTACGTTTCCAACGGCTCCACCCAGGATCAAGGCCATGCACCAAAGTAAACCCTGATGCACATTCTTTTTGTAGAGGAAGATCAGATAATAGGCTATCGCCCCAACCGCTCCTATCCTGAAAGTCGTAAGGAAAAGCTTGCCATTATCGGAACCCAATTCCAAGCCAAAAGCCATTCCAGGATTGAGAGTATAATGAAGTTTGAACCAATCGCCGAGAATCTTGATCTGACCTGCTAAGCCCAGGTCCATGTTGAAATGGACAAGCATTTTCACTGCCTGGTCGAGTGCAATTATCCCTAAGGATAAAAGGAAGTATTTAGTAACGCCTTTCAATTTGCCGATTGCTTTTCAAGTCCAAGGCTTATTTGGGTTCCATCAATGTCTATATCTTCCAGGCTCTCAGTATCAGAAGCCTTTTCTAATTGAATTGCCTGGACTTCTTTAGAGATATAACTTTCGTAGACCTCCATTGCCTTTTGCATGCTTTGATTTTCGCTTTGCCAAACCAATTTTATTTTATCCTGAACACCAAATCCTTTTGATTTCCTTAGGTTTTGAACTCTGTTTACAACATCCCTAGCCAAGCCTTCTTGCTTTAGTTCTTCGCTGATGTTCAGGTCCAGTGCTACTGTAACATTGGAGTCGCTGGCCACAGCCCAACCCGGAATATCTTCTGTTTCGATAAGAATGTCCTCCCTGTCCAAAGAAACTTTTTCTCCCTCAAGGTCAAATTCCAGGATTCCTGACTTTTCAAATTCCTGAATTTGATCGTTGCTCATGGAATTGATCATTCCTGAAAGGGATTTCATTCTTTGACCAAACCTCTGCCCTAACCTTCTAAAATCAGGCTTGGCTTTTTTGTGAATGATATTTGATCCTTCATCCATCAAAGACACTTCTTTTACATTGACCTCGGTTTTGATCATATCCTCGATGTCCGAAAGATATTTGGGAAGGTCTGCATCAAAGGGTGGAAGAACTACCTTTTGCAAAGGTTGCCTCACTTTGATCTTGTCTCTTTTCCTTATCGAATGAACCAAAGAAGAGATTTTTTGAGCCCAGGACATTTTCTTCTCCAGTATTGGGTCGATCAAAGACTTGTTGGCTTCAGGGAATGGAGCCAGATGAACTGAATCGAATGACTCAACGCCTGACACAGAGTTCAATGATCTGTAAAAAAGCTCAGAAATGAACGGAGCAATAGGAGCTGCTAGTTTCGTTAGTGTTTTTAGACAGGTATAAAGGGTTTGGTAAGCGGCCAACTTGTCTTCGGTCAGTTCACCTACCCAAAAACGCTTCCTGCCTAGCCTTACGTACCAGTTGCTCAGGTCATTGATCGTGAAATCCTGGATCGCTCGGGCTGCTTTGGTTGGTTCGTAATTTTCATATGCTTCCTGAACAGTCTGGACCATATGGTTCAGATTGGAAATGATCCACCGATCAAGCTCTGTTCGCTTATCCATTGGAAGCACAGGCCGAGAAAAATCAAACCCATCAATATTGGCATAAAGGGCAAAGAATTGATAGGTGTTTGTCAATGTTCCAAAGAACTTTCGTTGCGTTTCTTTGATACCCTCCTCATCAAATTTCAGGTTTTCCCAAGGGGGCGCATTAGCGATCATATACCACCTGGTGGAATCAGCTCCGTAATTTTCTATGGTAGCAAATGGATCCACTGCATTGCCAAGGCGCTTAGACATCTTGTTACCTTCCTTGTCAAGGACAAGTCCATTTGCGATTACATTCTTGAACGCCACTGAATCGTATACCAGAGTAGCAATAGCATGGAGGGTAAAGAACCAGCCTCTTGTTTGATCTACTCCTTCTGCGATAAAATCAGCTGGGAAGTTTGCTTTAAATACTTCTTCATTTTCAAAAGGATAATGCCATTGGGCATAAGGCATTGCACCGGAGTCAAACCAAACGTCAATTAGGGCTGCTTCCCTAAACAACCTGTTTCCGCTATCTGAGACCAAAATGACATCGTCAACAAAAGGTCGATGCAGGTCCATTTCTGGATCTATTGGCTTGTCCATAAATCCTGCTTCCACTGATCTCTTTGATTCCTCGATCAATTCTTCAATTGACCCAATGCATTTCAATTCACTTCCATCCTCACTTTTCCAAATTGGAAGAGGGGTTCCCCAATATCTTGATCTTGATAGATTCCAGTCGACCAGGTTTTCGAGCCAGTTTCCAAATCTACCCTGACCGGTTGAAGCTGGCTTCCAATTAATGGTGTTGTTGAGCTCGACAAGTCTATCTTTCAAGCTTGTGGTTTTGATAAACCAGGAATCCAGCGGATAATACAAAACAGGTTTATCGGTTCGCCAGCAATGAGGGTAGGAGTGCTCATATTTCTCAACCTTAAAGGCCTTGTTTTCCTCCTTTAACTTTATGGCGATAAGGACATCGGTGGATTTAAAGTCCGGATTTTTCAGAGTTTCTTCATCCTCATATTCTGCTCTTACAAATCTTCCAGCAAAATCACTTACCTCTGATACAAATCTTCCTTGCTTGTCAACCAAAGGAACTTTCTTGCCGTCTTCTCCCTCTACCAACACCGCAGGAACATTATTCTTTTGGGCAACCCGGAAATCGTCAGCTCCAAATACTGACGCCGTATGAACGATGCCGGTACCTTCATCGGTGGTCACAAAGTCACCAAGAATAACCCTAAAAGCATTCTTCTCAAGATCCTCATTAGTGACATAAGGCATTAATTGCTCATACCTTATTCCTTCAAGCTCCTTTCCGGTATACGTCCCGGCATTTCTCCATGGAATTATTTTATCCCCGGCCTGGTACTCTTCAAAGGGTAGATCTTTTCCTTTTCCATTGAAAAACCTGGAAACCAACTCTTCAGCCAATATTACCGAAATGGCCTTATGCGTATAAGGGTTAAAGGTTTGAACCTTGGCATATTTTATTCCTTCTCCAACCGCAAGGGCACAATTAGATGGAAGGGTCCATGGGGTTGTTGTCCAGGCAAGGAAATAAAGATCTTCGTTGTTTTCAATGACTTGCCCTGCTGTTCCGGGTTTGGCTTTGAACTGAGCAACTACGGTGGTGTCCTTAACATTCTTATAAGTTCCAGGCATATTGAGTTCATGAGAACTCAATCCGGTCCCTGCTGCAGGAGAATAAGGCTGGACAGTATAACCTTCATAAAGCAACCCTTTGTCGAAGAGCTTTTTTAGGATAGCCCAAAGGGACTCGATGTATTTTTTCTCAAAGGTTATGTAGGGTTCTTCCAGGTCTACCCAATAGCCCATGAGTTTGGTAAGCTCTTCCCACTCACCTTTGAATTTCATTACCGCTTTTCGACATCGCTCATTGTATTCTTCAACCGAGATCGATTTCCCAATATCCTCCTTGGTGATGCCCAATTCTTTTTCAACCTGAAGTTCAACAGGAAGACCATGGGTATCCCATCCGCTTTTTCTTTTTACCTGGTATCCTTTTTGGGTTTTAAAACGGCAGAAAATATCCTTTACGGTTCGTGCCATCACATGATGGATCCCTGGGGTTCCATTAGCAGAGGGAGGTCCTTCGTAGAATGTGAAGCTTTCCTTTCCTTCTCTTTCCGAAATGGAACGTTCGAATACCTTATGATCCTCCCAAAAGGCTCTTACTTCTTTTTCGATCTCGAAGTAATTAATCTGCTTGTACTCAGGGTATTTCAACTTCCTTCCAATGAAATTTTAAGCCTGCAAAACTAAAGAATAATGAGACGCGAAAAAGATTTAAAGCTTAATTAGCCATCGATGGATTTCCTGTCCACTTCGATCTGGCGAAGATCGATTTCCTCGTCTTCCTGCTCGAAGTAGAATTCATCGTATTGCTCGATAAGGGGGTGGACTTTAGTCCTTTTGATCCCTTTGTCGAAGGTCAGCAAAAGTGTAGGTAAGAATACTAGGTTAATCAGAAGGGCATTCAATAAAGTAAGTGATGTTAAAACACCTAGTGCCACAGTTCCTCCAAAATCAGAAAAAGCAAATATTATAAATCCGGCAAAGAGCACAATTGAGGTATAAAACATACTCGCACCTGTCTCCTTCAAGCTGGTAGTGACCGCCCTAGAAATGAAATTATCGTGTTGTAATAATTCCTGACGGTATTTGGCAAGGAAGTGAATGGAGTCATCAACGCTAATTCCGAATGCAATTGAGAAGATTAAGGCGGTGCTTGGTTTAAGGGGAATGCCAAAGAATCCCATGATGCCAGCAGTTACGATCAGCGGGATGAAATTTGGGATCACTGATATCAGGATCATTCTCACTGATTGAAAAAGAAGGGCCATGATTATTGCAATCAGGAAAAAGGCGATCACCATAGTTTGCATCAGATTCCGAATTAGGTAGCTGTTACCCTTGATGAAGAGCAGAGTGGTACCCGTTATAATCGCACTCATTTCTGTCCCTTCAAATATCTCGGCTATCTTGGGCTTTATAACGTTCTCAACAAGGTTTCCCATTTTGTTGGACCCAATATCTGCTACCCTCATAGAGATTCTCATCTTCTGGAGTGTGGAATCGCTAAAGGCGTCCAACAGATCCTCGCCTTCACCTGTATTCTTTAAATAACGAGTGAGAAAAACAGCATCCCTTTTAGATGGCAAAGTGTAGCTGCCTTCTGTTTCCTTATAGTAAGCGTAGTTTACAGCCTTGGTCAACTGAGTAATAGAAACCGGAGGAGAGATTCCTGGAACATCCTGAAGAAAGGATTCAAGTTGATCGGTTTTAGCAAGGTTTTTTACATTCCTAACGCCCCTTTTCTTACCCGTATCAACAACGATCTCAAGAGGCATGATTCCTGAAAAATTTTCTTCAAAGAATTTCAGGTCCTGGATAATGGAGGAATTCTTCGGCAGGTCATCCACCATAAATGAGATGGCTTGGATCTTGGACATGCCATAGATCGAAAAAAGGACGACCCCGAGCGTAACCACGTAAACTGCCTTTCTATACTTATGAACAAGGATATCACAGATCTCTAAAAAGCCAGTTATGAAGGTGAATTCCAGGTGTTTTAAATGTCTTGGCTTTGGACTTGGCAAAAGGGAAAAGATGCCCGGAATAAGAATTATGCTAACAATAAAAGTAGCGGCTATATTGATCCCTGCCACAAGCCCAAATTCTTGGAGAATCTTGATATTGGTAAAGGCCAACACCACAAACCCTATGGCTGTTGTAAAGTTTGTAATTAGGGTAACGATCCCGATCTTCCGAATGATCCTTTCAAGGGCAAGAAATTTCTGACCATGCCTGCTGAATTCCTGATGAAATTTATTAATCAGGTAGATTGAATTTGGAATCCCGATCACCACGATGATCGGAGGTAGCAATGCAGTAAGCAGTGTCATTTTATAACCGAGAAGTACGATAGTACCCATGGTCCAAACCACAACTGTTCCGATGATTATAAGGGGCACCACAACTGCGGTAAGAGACCTAAAGAATAGCAATAGGATCAGAGCACAGACTACCACGGATATCTGAATAAAGAATACGAACTCCTCCTTTACTCTATTAGCAACTTCTGACCTCAGGTAGGGAATCCCAGCATAGTGGATCTTGATCTCGGTAGCTTCACTAAAGCTCTCTGCGGAAGTCGTGATATCCTTAATCAAACGATCCCGGTCGCTGGTATGGATGATCTTGCTATCAAGGGTCATGATCATGATCATTGCACCGTTTTCACTAATGATTTGGTTTCTGTACATCTCCAGCCCATATAAGACTTCGAATAGACTATCCAGTTGCGCTTGAGAATCGATGTCTACGGGAAATACTTTTTGCCGGTCAAATTTTTTCTCTGCAGAATTTTTTGAAAACCTCTCCACCCTTGCAGCTGAAATAAGGCCAGTAACTCCTCTTATGCTTTCAAGATCATTATTGAAGTATTGGAATTTCCTGAAGACTTCAAGGCTTTCGATCTTTTCATCCTGGAAACCCAAGGCTACTACATTTCCATCTTCCCCATAGGTTTCAAGAAACTCATTGAAATAGATCATTTCAGGATCGTCATCGGGGACTACTTGGGAAAAGTCATAGGTCATTTCCAGACCTGTGGCATGGTAACCCATAAAAGCCGTAATCGCAGCAAGGCAAAGGATTAGAATGATCCTATACCTGAGGATTATATGAGACAGCTCTTTCCACATAAGGGCAGCAAAAATAGGTGGTTTTGTAAGAATGCAGTGTATTTATGATTATCAGGGGTCTCAAGATTTTTTTTGTGGCTCACAAGGATTATTTTTCTGCGATAAATCTACTGCTATGGGGGATCTAAACGTCAAACTGGTTTCGAGTCAGCAAGAGCTTAACGACTTCACGAAATTCCTTCTCAAGGATCTTCAGGCACTTGAGCATATGCTTGAGAATGACTGGTTCGAAACCGGACCGATCCATATTGGGGCCGAACAGGAGATGTGCATCATTGATGAGCATTATAAGCCTGCACCGGTTGCTATGGAATTACTGGAGAAGCTTGATAATGATCTTTTCACAACTGAGTTGGCAAAATTCAATATTGAAGCCAATATCCCACCACTTGAATTGAAAGGCGATTGCTTTTCCAGGCTTGAGCAACAACTGGACCAACTTGTGGATGGAGCTAGGGAAGAGGCCAGGAAGCTTAATTCGGATATAGTCCTATCAGGGATCCTTCCTACCATTCGGAAATTCGATCTGGATATTGAAAATCTGACTCCATTAGATCGCTACCATGCTCTTGTTAAGGCAATCAACAAGCTTCGAGGGAAGATATATGAATTAAGGATCTCGGGAGTGGATGAGCTGAATATCAAACATGATTCCGCCATGCTTGAAGCCTGCAATACCAGCTTTCAGGTTCACCTTCAGGTGGATCCCAAAGATTTCGTGAGAATGTATAACATTTCGCAAGTACTTACAGCCCCTGTAATGGCGATTGCTGCCAATTCTCCCTTGCTGTTTGGAAAAAGACTATGGAGTGAGACAAGAGTCGCTTTATTCCAACAATCTGTTGATACAAGAATTACCTCTGAACACCTAAGGGATAGGAGTCCAAGGGTGACCTTTGGCGATCGATGGCTTGAAAATTCCATAGTTGATCTCTACAAGGAGGACATCGTTCGATTCAAGGTAATGCTTATGACCAAGGTCGAAGAGGATGTTTTGGAGTCGATCAGCAATAAGGTAACGCCAAAGCTCAGAGCTCTAATGATCCACAACTCTACTGTTTACAGGTGGAACAGGCCTTGTTACGGCATAAGCCCATCAGGAAAACCACATCTAAGAATTGAGAATCGGGCCTTGCCTGCTGGCCCCTCCACCCTAGACGAGGTTGCAAACTCTGCTTTTTGGATAGGATTAATGGAATGTTTCTCAGACAAATACAGCGATGTTACCCAACATATTGAATTCGATGATGCCAAGTCAAACTTTGTGAATGTTGCCCGGGTAGGTATGGATGCCAAGCTTACCTGGCTTAATGGTAAAAAGATCATTCCCCAGGATCTGATCTTAAAGGAACTTCTTCCAATGGCCAAAGAGGGGCTGAAAAAGAAGAAGATAAGCCAGGATTCCATTGATCGCTACATGGATGTATTGGAGGAAAGAGCTATGGTCAGAAAAACAGGGTCCAGCTGGTTGGTTTCCTCTTATGCCAATCTTCTTAAGTCCTCATCCAGAGAAGAAGCCTCAATTGCATTAACTGCATCCTTAGTGGATAGGCAAAGCAAAAAATTACCGGTTCATTTATGGGAAGCAGCCAATATCCGGGACATTAAAACCTGGCAACATACTTCTCTCATTGCCGAGGAATTTATGACCACCGATCTATTCACAATTGTGAATGATGACATACCTGAAATGGTAGCTGAGATCATGGATTGGAAAAAGATCAGATATATGCCCGTGGAAAATGATAAAGGAAAACTGATCGGGCTCATATCATCTAGAATGTTGTTGCGGTATTTTTGCAGGGTACATCAAAACAAGGAAAAGGGGAAAGGCAAGAATATCAAGGATCTTATGATCAAGGATCCAATTTATGTACCGCCAGAAACCCCGGTTTTAGAAGTAATGGAGATCATGAAGAAGAACAAGATTGGTTGTTTGCCCGTTGTAAAGAACGACAGACTGGTCGGGATCATAACGGAGGAGAATTTCCTCAATATTACTTCAAGCTTATTGACCAGGATCGGAGGAAAGTAGATCAACTTGAATAAAGAGAGACTAATTGGAAAGGTTGAAGGGGAATACCCTGGGCCCCTGAATATCATTATTGGTGGTCTTCATGGAAATGAAGATTCTGGCGTCATTGCCCTTGAGGAAGTTTTTGAGACCATAGAAAGGGAGAGGATCCCGATTAAGGGAAAGTTCATTGGCCTTAGGGGTAACATAGAAGCTCTGAAGAATAAAAGCAGGTACATAGATTATGATATGAACCGCTGTTGGTACGATCACCACATTCATGCATTGAGTTTCGGGCAGGCAGAAAGAGATAGTTCGGAGGATCATGAAGTGATGGATCTTTTGGAGTGGATCAAGGAAGAATCCATTGGGCAATATGAATCAAAGGTCATGATGGACCTGCATGCGACATCTTCTAAGAATGGCGTTTTTATAGTTATTCCTCAGGAAGAAACCGACCTTGATATTCCTGCTTCCATGAACATTCCTATCATTTTTGGATTGGAAAAGAAAATTGGAGGTACCCTTCTGAATTATTTTCCAAATCAAGACTTTGTTTCGTTTGCCTTTGAAGGCGGTTTAATAGGCTCAGAGGTTGCAGTTAAACTTCACAAAACAGGAATTTGGGATGTCCTATATGCCAGCGGAGCAATTGAAGTGGAAAGAGAAGAAAGGCACCATGATGTCATGGAATACTTAAAGAATGATCATATGCCTCATCCTGCAAAGGTATCGGTGCTGTACAGGCATGCGATCAATCGCCAGGATGAATTCAAAATGTTACCTGGCTTTTCAAATTTTCAGAAGGTCAGGGAGGGTGAAGTCCTGGCAAAGGATAAAAGCGGGGAGGTAAGAAGCCCAATGAATGGGTTGATTATCATGCCTCTTTATCAGGAATCAGGCAATGATGGGTTTTTTATAGCCCAGGAACTCTCCAGCAACGGGGTTTGACAGCTTCGACCGAAATTTCTCCCGATTCAACCATTTTTTTTCCCGATTCGTCGGAAACCACTTCCCTCCCTTGTGTCTTCGTAGCACCTTTGGATCATTGGAGGTCAAATTAAACTTTATGAACATGTCTTGGCGCTATATCCTTGGAACCTTTATTCTTCTTCTTGGCAGCTCTGCTTTAACCCTGGCTCAAAACGATCAGGGTTTTATTTATGGTGAAATAACCACCATAGATGATCAGAAATTCAAAGGTCAGCTCCGATGGGGAAAGGAGGAAACCTTTTGGACCGATCTTTTTAATTCTCGAAAAGTAGAGAATTCCTATTCCGAGGTAATAAAAACTGCTGTTTGGTATGAAAAACACCAGGAGCAAAAGGAAAAGGAAGAAAAGTATGGTTTCATGGATGCCTGGACTGACAAGGGAGCGTACCATTATTATGCTCCCATAAATATTCACCAATTCGTAGTACGATTTGGAGACATAAAATCACTGGAGATCTTAGATCGATCAAAGGTCAAAGTATTCTTTAAGGATGGCTCCGATATCGAAGTAAATGGAGGTTCAAATGATATTGGGGCCAAAGTCCTTGTAATGGAAGAGGAATTGGGTGAAATAAAGATCCGCTGGGATAGGATCGCAAAAGTTGATTTCATGGATACTCCTAAATCCTTAAAGTCCAAATTGGGAGACCCTCTTTATGGGACATTAAAAACCATCCGAGGTTCTTTTACCGGTTATGTTCAGTGGGATCATGAGGAGTGCTTGAGTACCGACAAATTGGACGGATCCAGTGAAAATGGAATGATGAGTGTGGACATGGGAAATATTGGAAAGATCGAACGATATAATCGAGGAGTAAAGCTTACCATGAAATCTGGAAGAGAGCTTCAATTAACCAATTCCAATGATGTGAATTCATCCAATCGTGGAATTGTGATCAAAAATGAAGATATAGGAAAGGTATTGGTAGAATGGAGTGAGTTTGAGTCATTAACCTTTAGTGATGCTCCCGGGTCTGGTCCAGCCTATTCTGATTTCCCTTCCCCAAAACTTTTGGAAGGTGAGGTAAAGACATTTGATGAAAATAGTTATTCAGGTATCATCGTTTATGATATCGATGAAGCATATGATTATGAGATCCTGGAAGGAAAAGACTATAACATTGAGTACAATATCCCCTTTAGGAAGATCGATCGTATTGTTCCCAAGAATTATAACTATTCCTTGATCTACTTGAAAAGTGGGGGAGATGTACTCTTGGGAGATTTGCAGGACGTATGTGACAGGAATGATGGAGTTCTGGTAATGAAGTCTGATGATGATAAAGAACCCATCTACATCCCTTGGAAAAAAGTTAAGGAGATAGACTTCAAGTAGTACCTGAAGCCTTTCTCCTACTGCTATGACTAACTGGATCTACAATACGCCAAACTACATGGGAACCGAGCGTTCCAGGAGCAATTATTGGCTTCTTGGAGGTATCGTATTGTTGGGTGGAGTGCTTGCCCTCGGATCCTATCTGGTTGCTGAGAATCTGATCGATCAGATCTATCTGACCGTATTCTTCTGGATCATAAATGTGGTGGTCCTGATCTGGTTTGGCAACAGGGCCATTTCCAAATGGCTGGACAAGAAACTACCCTGGGATGAATTCGTATCGAGGAGGTTCTTCACTCACCTTGCTCTCAGTGGGACCTACTCCATGGGGATAATCAACCTCACATATTTTCTGTATCGCTATTTCTTGACTGAGGGAAACCCGGATGGATACCAGTTTGCCATAATGAATATTTACGGCTTGCTGTTTGTGCTTCCCGGTATCTCAATCCTTTTTGGGATCTACTTTTTGCAGCAGTGGAAAAAGAGTAAACTGAGAGAAGAACAACTGGAAAAGGAGAGGATAAGAAGCCAATTGGATGCTCTAAAGACCCAATTGGATCCTCATTTTTTGTTTAATAATTTAAATATTCTGAGTGGCCTGATCGGGAAAGATGAAAATGCTGCTCGGTCCTTTTTAGAGTCTTTTTCTGAAGTATACAGGTATGTACTTCAATTTAAGAAGGAGGAGCTTGTTCCATTAGAAGAGGAGGTAGCTTTCCTTGATAGTTACTTAAATCTTCTCAATGTCAGATTTGGAGAATCCTTATTGGTACAAAAGGAATTGCAAACCGATCAGAATTATCATGTCCTTCCCCAGGCTCTACAGATCCTGATCGAAAATGTGATCAAGCATAACAGCCTTTCACCCAGTGATCCTCTTGAATTGGAGATCAGGCTTGAGGGAGATCATGTAGTTATAAGAAATAATATTCAGGAAAAACTGGGAAGAGTAGACTCAATGGGAACCGGCTTGGCCAATGTTAAAAAGAGGCTTCAATTCTTTACGGATAAGGAGCTTGAAGTCACCGATATTGAGTCCCACTTTATTGTTAAATTACCTCTTCTCAAGCTCGATGAATTATGAGGATACTCCTCCTGGAGGATGAGGCTATTTCTGCCGAACGATTACTCAACATACTTAAGGCCGCACGTCCTAACTGGGAATTTCTAGGGGTTCTGGCCTCGATAAGAGAAGGAGTCAATTGGTTTGAAAAAAATGCTGAACCGGATCTGATCTTTTCGGATATCCAGTTACAGGATGGATTGAGTTTTGAACTCTTCAAGAAGGTAGGGGTAAGCTGTCCTATCATTTTCACAACCGCATATGATCAGTACGTAATGCGAGCCTTCGAGGTCACAAGTGTGGACTATCTTTTGAAACCAATTGTTGAGGAAAAAGTAAGTGAGGCCCTGAAAAAACTTGAAGACCTGGGTCGCTTTGCCCGGAAGGATGAAGAAACCTTACAAGTCGATAAGCTGATGGAGATGATCCAAAAGAATCAGGATAGCTATAAATCCAGATTTATGGTCAAGGGAGTCAATAAGATCGTTTCGGTGCCCACTGCGGAGGTAGCTTATTTTGAAGCCCGAAATAAATTGACCTACCTGGTTCAGAAAGAGGGATCCAGATTTCCTGTAGACTATTCTTTAGATGAATTGGAGAGCCTTGTGGACCCAAAGGGGTTTTTCAGAGTGAATAGATCGACTCTTATTCAATTAGACGCTGCAAAAGAGATCAAGCCTTATTTCAAAGGGAGGTTAAAGCTTGAATTAGAGCCACCCTCGGAAGAGGAGATTGTGGTAAGCAGCGAGAAGAGTCAGGCTTTTAAATCCTGGCTGGATCAATGATCAAATAGCTCAAGAATAGATTCAGTCCTTGGACTGGGATAGAAAAGATGAGCTTTTTGAAAATGAAGGTAGGCCTGATCTAGTTCTCCATTTTCAAAAGAAGTAACGCCCTGGTTTAGATATTGCAAAGCATGGAGCTGGATAAAGCTTATTGACTTCAGATAGCTTTTTTCGCTTTGCTGCGATTTAGTATCAGCATTGACAGCCCCGGCATATTGAATGCCCCAGCTGCCTTCAAAACTTGAATAGTGTGCTTCAAGCTCTTTCATTTTTGTTTCAGAGGTGATGAATCCAAAGGCCCTATCCGTGGTTTCTATCATGATCCTTTGGCCTTGAGAATCTTTAAAACTTAAATACACATGGTAAGGGGTCTCCCAAATTTGGGGTTCATAACCTAAATTCTTTAGCAGGTAAGCAAAGTAGCCGCTTCCAGTTACGCAATTGTAGACCTTATTGTTTATTAGATCTGACATGGAGGTATGCAGTTCATAGGTTTGAAATGAACGTGTATGAACCCTGGTGAATAACTTTTTTAAGCTCTTTACTTCATTGTTGGTCTTTTCCAGATTTTCCTTGAACCAGGAAGAATAGCTTTCGATCTGCTCTAGCCCATTTTGAAACCCTTCAATGTCCGCACGGGAATCGGCCGAAAGCATAAGGATAAAAGGATGTACAGTCCCTTTGTTCATATAAGCTTCGATGGTCCTTTCCTCAAAGTCAGAGTGGTAAACAGAGCCTGTATTTGTACCTGCCTGAACGACCATGCTGGCAAGGAAAAGAAGGAGCGATATGCGTATCGAGAGTCCCACTGTTAACATTAAGGTAACAAATATAACCTTTTATTAACAATAAAGCCTAATACACATAACATAACAAATACAACATTGTACTATTTCAACATGAGGTTTTACGGCTTTAACAATGAATTAATAAATATATTAGGCAACATGGCGGAAATGCGTCGTTATATTGCAGCATGAGGAAAATTGCTTTTGCAGGACTTATATTCTGTTTTTGGGCCTGCAGCCCAAATAATAACCCAAAGACTTCTGAGGGAACTGCGATTATTGAAAATGGGCCGAACTCAATGGGTGTTAAGGTTGTTCACAAAAGCTCTTATCGATTAGGAGAGGCCGTACTGATGAGTATCGAGAACAGCTCGGATACAATGGCCTATATTTTCCAACCCAATTATTTAAGCATCCAAAAATTGGTTGACTCGGTTTGGACAGACCTCAGGATAATCCCATGCCCCTGTGGAGCTCCATGTGCTCCTCCCGGATATCAGCCTTTAGAACCCTACCAATTGATAGATCTTGCCTGGGATCAAAGAGAATCCTGGTGCGAGCCTGCAGATAATGAGCTTGGCCTGGAAATGAAATGGCAGGAGGTTAAACCTGGAACTTATCGATGGATTGTAAAATCTAACCGAAAATCCAATTCGGAAGGTTTGGGAGATGAGATTCAGGAATTGGTCTTTAAAATCAAATGATCATCCCGATGGATGAGCAGACCTGATCTGTTTCAGCAATTCCTCCAATTGAGCTTTCGCTTCTTCCCAATCTTCAGATTTTAAATTTGAATCCTGGGATTTTTTTAAACCATTCTCAAAATTCTTTATGAATCTATCCTGTCGGATTTTTCCATTTTGGATCTCCACCTTTTGGTTTCTTCGGGCTTCTTCCATAAAGTCATTTTCAGCTTTCTCTGCACCCTTTGGACGAATTCCTAACAACTTCACTTTAGGGGAATCCCTCTCTCCCTGAACCCGAAAATCAATTTCCATCTTCTGCTCCGAATCAAAATTTCCTCCTGTAATTGCAAAAAGGGCAGCATTTGCGAATGCCCCCAATTGACTTGGTTTAAATTCGGTGGCAACAAGGTAATCTGCGGATTTATCGAGGCCAATGCTTCCAGCGAAATTGTAAGGATGCTCTGCCAATACAATCTCAAAAGGTTTGAAGTAGATCCTTTCGTCAATTAATTCTAATTGAATTGTTAAGGGATCCAAATTGTATTCAGGCCGCACCCAACCGCTCATCCCCGGGATTTTAGCTACCCGCATCAATTTTTTGACCAGGTCAAAGTTTTTCAAAATACCATTGTTGACTTTTAATTCCATCTCTCCCTTGGTGGTTTTGGTAATCAACTCTCCTTCTTCGTCCAGATAACCAAAAAAATTGATCCTGGAACTTAGTTGCCCTTCCATTTGACCCAGGACCGGTGTGATCTCTTTCAATTCTGATAATGCCCGATAGGTACTGGCTATGTCAATGTTATCAAAGCTTAGGTCTCCCTTAAACTTTGTGTTTTGACGATTAACTTTTTCAAAATCCCCTTTCAGATTCAATTTACCCCCAAATCCATTGGCTCTAAGTTCCCGGCAGTTAATAACACCTTTCCCAAGGTGCAGGCTTGAGCTTAAGTTTTGGAAATCAAGACCATGGAGTTTAAGTGATTTGACAGTGATCCTTGTTTCAATATCAAGGTTCCTTACTCTTTCTATTTTATTTCTTTGCTGACTTTGGGCTAAAGAAGCGGGTGGCCGAGCCTGGATATCCTCTTGCTTAATTTCAATCCTATTCGAATTGATCTCAAGCTGGCCTTTAAGGGGGTTATTGAAAAGCAGGTATCCAAGATAATTGGTCATGGTGCCTTCGACTTGGAGATCATTCTCCCCATCACTGATTTCCATTTCTTTGATTGAAACCTGGTTTGCCCTAAAGACCAAATCGGCCTTTTTGATTTCGATTGAATCCTGAGAATCCCCATTTGTCACTTGAATGCCGGATAGCTTGAGATTTCCGGAATTTCTAATGCCATTGGGATCATTATTCTTCAGGTCCCTATAATCTCCCTCAAGTAAAATGTCAGCTTTGACATTCCCATTTACTTTTTGGCCACTCATTAACCCCAGATCAGAAAGAAGGTCAAGGGAAAATTCACCGTTTATATCCAGCAGAAATCTTGGGTTGAACAGGTCTTTGATCCAGGCTTCAATTTCCAGCTTCTCAGACCCTCTTTGAAAGGAGAAATTTTCAATCCTCAATTGAGCAGAATCCAAATTTTGAGAAGGTATGGTAAGGTCTGCCCTCATATCTAAATTTTCGAGTGCAGTAAAATTTGAGTTACGATTTATATATGCGTCATTCAAAATAAGGTCCGCCATGATCTCGGGCCACTCCTTTTCTCCAAACCTTCCTTTTGCCTTTCCTTGCGTAGTTAACTTGCCTTTAAAATCCCAAGACTGAAGAGGAAACACTTCGGTGATCTCTGCCAGATCCAAACTCATTTTGTAATCCAGATCCACCAGTGGTTCATTGAGTCCGATCACTTCTCCCTTAAGGGAAAAAGGGCTTTGACCCATTTTAAACTCCATGGCCTTTATCAAGAATTTGGAAGATTCCGTATTGCCTTTATCAAGCTTGAAGTCAAGGTCTAAATTGACATCTGATAGAGGTTCTTTCAGATCAGGATAGGATAATTTCCCATTTTCCAATTTTGCTGAAAGTGAAAAATTTGGGGTATTGCCTAAACCGGTTTTACCTGAGATCTTTCCTTTTAGATCGAATTCTCCTTTGGTCTCCAGAGTTTCGAATCCGGGAAGTTTTGCCAGTGGGCTTATGGAGGAAAATTCGGCAAGGGTTGACCTTGAATTGAATTCCAGGTGCAGCTCAACAGGAATTTGACCAAAGGATATGGATCCTTTGAGATCAAATGGCATTTGATTGATCTTTCCTTCTTTTAGATCAAGAGACAGGCTTGAACTCTCATTATTTAATTCCAGGTTTATTAATGAGGAAATATCAGCCTCTTTCACCCAGGATTTTTCGCCTTTGTCTAACCCCAGCCTTCTTGCTTCAAAACTTCCCTGAAGGAAAGTGGTGTTTTCCTTCCCATCGATCTCAGCCATTATGTCCAGGCCGGGTACTCTCAAAAAGCTGGCATTTCGTTGGTCAAAAAACACGAGGCTTCCATCTATAATATTCAAATTGGATACCTGCAAGGGACTTGGTTTTTCTTCATTGTCAGGATCTGTTGTTTCCTGATCAACCTTATTTTCATTTTTGATCAGGTCCCAATTCCTATCACCATTTGCAAAGACAAGGGCCGTGATCTTCGGCCTTTCCAATACCAACCGCTTTATTTTGTTGCCGTTCCCAAGAATCAAATCAAAAGGTGAAAAGGCCAGATCCATGGACCCCACCTGGATAAGAGTGTCTTTTTCAAATACTCCGGCACCGATCAGTCCAAACTGATTCAGGTTGATATTTAGGTTTGGGAAATTTCTAAAGAAGCTGACCTTAAAGCTTTCTTCCTCATAATAGAATCTTCCATTTACCCGATTTTCAAGTTCTGATTTGATCTTCTCATTAATGCTATCCTTATAGATCAAGGGGATCAAAACCATGCCCAGAATAAGGATCAAGGGGATCAGTATCAGAAAAAGGAATTTCTTATTCATGGGTAGGGAAAAAAAGAAGGGAGCTCATCGTTTGGCCAAGTTAAAAAATGCAGGAATTTTGCTCTGATCAACTCCATCAAAATGTACCAGTTTGAAGATTTGGACCATAGCTCAATTAGCGAAAAAGAAATGATTGATCGATCCAGGGAACTTCTGGATCAGAGCCGGAGGAGAAGAAGTGTAAGAGAATTTTCAGAGAAAAGATTTCCCAGGGAGGTCCTTGAGAACATACTTATGACGGGATCTTCAGCTCCCTCTGGAGCAAATATGCAGCCCTGGACCTTTTGCTTAATTGAGGATCCGCAAATCAAATCTGAGATCAGGAAAGCCGCAGAAAAGGAAGAGTTTGAAAATTATCATGGTCGAATGTCTGACTCTTGGCTTAAAGACCTGGAACCCTTGGGTACAGATGAAAATAAACCCTTTCTAGAGATTGCACCATACTTGGTAGTCGTATTCAAAAGGGTTTACGAAGATTCGGAAGAAGGAAAAAAGAACAATTACTATGTAAACGAATCTGTTGGAATTGCTTGCGGGATGCTGATTAATGCCATCCATAATGCTGGCTTGGTTACGCTTACCCATACTCCCAGTCCAATGAACTTTCTACAAAAGATCCTGGGTAGACCTGAAAATGAAAGGGCCTTCCTTTTGCTTCCTGTGGGTTATCCGGCTGATCGAGCTCAGGTTCCGGTATTAACAAAAAAAGGTCCCGAAGAAGTAATCGTTTCATTTTGATCCCAAAATCCCGAAAAGTCTGGTTTGCCTGGGAGCTGGTCCTTATGGGCCTGTTCTGCTACATATTTACCATGTCAAGGTTTGTGCTCAACACGGACCATGGAGAATTACTTACCGTCGCCAGCAAATGGGGGGTTGCCCATCCGACAGGATATCCGCTTTTTACCCTGGTCGGATTTTTATTTTCAAAGATCCCTGTCGGTACTGTATTACTCAGGTTGAATCTTCTAAATGCAATATTCGTTGCTGCATCCTTACCTGTCCTATTTTTTTCAATTCGAAATTTTCTGATCTATTCCTCCAAGCAGGATTCAAAACAGATCGATCTTGCTGCCTTTTTGGGGGCTGCAGCTCTTGGGCTTTCAATTACTGTGTGGTCCCAATCCTCCTCTTATGAGGTTTACTCGCTTCATCTTCTGCTTATTTCGTTGATCCTTTTTGCCTTGTCAAGATCTCTTATAATTGAAAGGGAAAAATCAGAAAAGAATTGGTTATTCCTGGCACTTATTCTCGGACTTAGTTTTTCCAATCACATGACAACGGTTGTGGTTTTACCAGGGATTGCTTTCCTGTTTTTTTTAGAAAGGGGATTTAAAAAGGAAGGCTTCATCCTTTTGGTCAAAATGATCTCAATTTTCATAGCCATCCTAACCTTTAGTTATGGAATATTATGGTTAAGAGCAAGCCAATCCCCTTTGCTTAATTGGGGAGATCCTTCCAATTGGGGTTCTTTCTGGAGGCATGTAAGTGGAGCTCAATACCAAGTATGGTTATTTGAATCCTCTGAGGCATCCGTGGATAATTTTAGAAAATTCTTGGGGGCCTGGCCAAGCGAATTCACCTATATAAGCTGGGGCCTTTCCATACTTGGGTTGACCAATCTATTTCAGAGGCACAAAAAGCTATTGACCTTCTTGCTGATATTGTTTTTTGGGAATGTATTCTATGTGATCAACTATACCATCCACGATCTGGAACCCTATTTTTTGCTAGCATATGTGGTTACAGCTGTCTGGATCGGATTTGGGACTTTATTTGTTTTCCAAAGGCTTCTGTCCGACGGGAAAGTACAAATTGGGATAGCGGTCCTTCTGATTGCTGTTCAGGCTCAAAATGGATTTGCTGACCTTAACAAGAGCAGATACGACAAAATTGAGGCCTATTCCAGATCTGCGTTGGAAAGTCTCCCAAAAAATTCAATTCTGATCACCAGACAATGGGATGTGTTTAATAGCCCTGCTTATTACCTCCAATTTGTTGAAGGAGTCAGGCCGGATGTACAAATTATAGGAAAGGAATTGTTGAGGAGGTCCTGGTATTATGACCAGTTGGAAGGGATGTATCCTAAAACTATGACAAGAATTAAACCTGTAGTCGAAGACTTTAGAATGGCCTTGGTTCCGTTTGAAAATGGGGAAAATTATGATGCGGCATTGCTTTCGAGGACCTTTCAAAATGTGTTTGCTTCTTTAATCATGACCAATATTGAGCAAAGGCCTGTTTTTATCGGGCCGGAGATATTAACCGGAGATATACAGGGCTCCAGGGAGTTCTCTTTACCCCAGGGGGTTTCTTTGTTTCCGGAAGATTACTTTTTAAGGGTTACCCTGGATCAATCAGGTAAGCAGGAATTTGACCAAAACTATTCCTACCTGGTCTCCAATGAGAAAGATGTTTACGAACAAATGATGCAAACCAATGTGAATCAGATCAGAACCTTCCAGGCACTTTACTTACTAACTTTAGGAAAGAGACAGGAAGCCAAAAGAATCCGGGATGAGATGTTAAGATTTGATCGAAAATTGGTCTTGCCTCCCGCTTTACAAAATCTTTAATGGTAGCCGGAAAATTCAAAGAGAACATAAAGCTCCTTTCCAAGCTTGATCTTAAGCGAGCCAGGAATATGTATCAGACGTTTAAGGTCTATAGGTCAGGTAATCCGGCAAAAACAGGATTGCACCCGGGTTATCCAATAAGCCTTTCTGTTGAGCCTACTACTTCTTGTAATCTTAGATGTCCGGAATGCCCAAGCGGCCTTAGAGCTTTTTCCAGGAATACCGGAATGCTTGATCTGGATCTCTTTCAAAATATCCTTGATCAATTATCCCCAACGCTTCTTTACCTGAATCTTTATTTCCAAGGAGAGCCTTTATTACATCCCAAGTTTTTTGAGCTGGTAAGAATGGCCAAGAGGAAAAAGATTTTTACCAATACCTCTACCAATGCTCATTTCTTAAAGGAAGAGAACTCAAAGGCCCTTGTTGGGTCAGGACTTGATAGATTGATCATTTCCCTTGATGGAATAACCCCCGAGACCTATAGGAATTATAGGGTAGGGGGTCAATTGGATAAGGTTCTTGAAGGAACAAAAACCCTGGTAGAGGCAAAGCGATTAAGTTCCAGTAAAACTCCCTTGATTTTTTTCCAGTTCCTGGTAAGCAGGCAAAATGAGCATGAGATCCCTGAAGCTAGAAAGCTCGCAAAGGAGATGGGCGTTGACGGAATACTTTTTAAATCCATGCAAGTAATGGATCTGGATAGGGAATCCAGGTTTCTGCCAAAAAATCCAGTTTATAGTCGTTACGAAAGCAATGGAAAAGGCGGGTTAAAACTTAAGGGCATGTTTGAAAATGAATGCTGGAGAATGTGGTCAGGTGCGGTGATCACCTGGGATGGGTTGGTTGTGCCTTGCTGCTTTGATAAGGATGCTACCCACCAAATGGGAGACCTTAAGGTCGATCCTTTTTCACGGATTTGGAATGGACAAAAGTACCGTGATTTTCGAAAGGCGATCTTTACGGATAGGAGCCAAATCGAAATGTGTAAAAACTGCAGTGAAGGAGCAAAGGTTTGGCTAGATCCTAACGAATGACCTGGAACCAACCTTTGTAGCTCTTTTCTCCTCCGGCCTGAACCGTGTAGAAATAGGCCCCACTGTTTAGGTCGTTAAAATTTTGAAACCTGGGATCTCCCTCAAATTCCATTAACAGGTCCCCATAGCGGTTAAAGATCTGCCAATAAAGCTCTGGGATGTTTGAATAGCCTTTGATCCCTAACTTATCATTGATTCCATCTTCGTTTGGTGTAACCACATTGCTGATGATCAGATCTGATTCGCCTTCAAATTCGAGATAGTTTGATCTGGAAAAAAGATCTCCATTTAAATCCCTGGCTTCGATCCAAACCATTTTTTTGTCGTCTTCATTTACAAATACTCTTTGGCTTTGAAGACCTTCAAGTTGAATCCTCTCTTTTTTAGGATCTAGCTCGCTTATTTCAACCTGGTCATATTGTAATTCTAAGCTTGTACCCTGGTATTCTTCAAATTTTGAAGATCCAAATCCCATGATCTCCTCCTTTTGAAACATGATTGTTCTATGCCTATCAGATTCCTTTTTTATCCTGCAATGGTCTTTATATTCTATAAATGAATTCAGCAGTGGATGTCGCTTTTGGTCGATCTTAAAGCTGTACATCTCGTTTTCTTTTAGTTCTGTTGAGAATTGGAGGCTTGGGTCATTTCTTAGCCAAAGTCTTGATTCAGTAATAGAATAGTACCAATTATTGACGGTGCCAATAAAAACGGTATCCTGATTTTTTAATGAAGGGTCTCCCCAGGAGACGAAAACAATTTCTGGTTCTGGATTTAAAAAGGAATCAACGCTAACAGAGATAGGCTGTACATTGCTCAAGCAATTTTCTTTGTTTATGACTGATAAGCCTATTTCGCCCGCCTTATCAAACCAGTTTACATTCAAAATATGCTTGGATTCAGAGGGAAGTTTGGTCATGAATATTATTGACCCTCCTTGAATGCTTGGAACTAAAGAGTCTTCATTGAAATTCCCCAGAATTACTTCATATTGAATCAGGCTATCGCCGGGACATACCCATGCCGGACCGGTAAAATTGACCTCTGGTGTATCCAAAACAACAAAGTCCAATGTTCTGATTCTTTGGCAATTATTGTTTTGAAAAACGAATTCAACGCTGTTTTTTCCGGTTGTATTTGGCTGGATGGGCATTATACTATCCCTTCCAATAAAAATGTTGTTCAAATACCAATCTCCGATCAGTTTTGGTTCGGTCTTAGCCAGGGAACTCACTCCTAAGCATGAAAAAGGATCAATTCCTGAAACGTATATGCTATCGGGGCAGGGATCATCCTCACAATAGAGGTTTCTTGATATTAGCTTTTCGCTTTGAGACTTTACGAGGTTAAGGGCTCTTATCTGTTTGGAAATTAGATCTTTGCGGAGTCCATACTTAATCTTTAGGAAGGTCTGTTGCAATGCTGGGACCAATAGAGAGCTATTGCACAGAAGCTTTTCTCCAATCCCTGAAGATGAGCTCATAAAGCTCTGATATTCACCAAAGGTGTTCCTTTGGAAGCCAAATGAAAAAATCATTCCTTCCTTATTTCTGGTCATTGAGGTTACTGATCCTCGGAACTGTGGAGCCATTACCTCAAAGCTTTTTAGGTTTTGGAATTGATCAAATTTTGCGATGAAAGGATGATCAATCCCATTCCCAAGATTTTCTGTTGAGCCATAAAGGAAGATTTCCCCATTTAATAATTCCATTCCTTCGAGGTGTTCAAAATTTTCAAATCCCAGAAAACTCATGGAGACGCTATCTTTTTGGGCGGGTGAAAAACTCATAAGAGCCAAGTCTTTTTTCTGAGTTCCTGCTTGAAGCACCTCCCCGGAAATAATTATTAGGTTATTGTTTTCCAGAAAGACTCCATCCTTAATCATGAATTCTTGTTGTCCGAAAACCTCCACAAATTCTACCCACCCAGAATTCTCCTGTATCTGGCCAAAAAATCCATTTCGGTCCCAGGAACCAGATATGCTGTCATAGAAATTCCCATATAAATGGATTGAAGTGTCTGAACTCGCCTGGATCGATTTCGGATTAACTCCAGGGAGGTAGTGTACTGTGGCCTGGCTGGTGGTTTGGTAAGGATCAAAAAAGATCACAAAGCCTTCAATTGAATCGTTTTGATCCCGTTGAGTGCCACATGCCATAAACGCAGAGCCAAAGTTTGTTACCTGATTAAGGCTCGCATCAGTTTTCAAAGGGATCTCCCATTTTTCCGATAAAATAGGATTTGAGCTTTGATAGAACCATGAGAAAAAATTATTCCCAGTTCCTGGTAGGTCCTGTTTAATTCCGAAAAGTCCAACAGAGTCTGGGTGGTCTGTAGACCCGGATATCATCAGATCCCAATGCGCTTCCTGTCCAAGGTCGTAGAAGAACTTTTCGCTGCTATCTCCAAGGTTTTGAAATCCCCCAAAGCCTGATCGCCTTTGGTTTTGATCTGAGATGAAATTGACCGCAAAGGCATTTTCGCTCAGGATGGACTTTATGCTTGACCTGGATGGTCGATCGCTTAAGAGATCCAGAAATTCAATCCGATTTGATTCCTGTGCTTGGAGCCCTAATGAGTAGAGAAAGACCCATGCTAGCCAAAAGCTTGCTTTGACAATATTTCTTGGACAACAGGCTACCAATGTCAATGATTAGAGGAGTACAAAAAGGAAAGGTCAATATTGTTATTTTTACTCCTTATTTTAAAACTAATGAAAAAGGCTTTTCTATTTACCCTTCCTTTTTTATTGTTTCATTCCATCTCCTGGAGTCAAAGCGGTATAACCGTATTTCCACATGAAGAGGACTTTGAAGGGACGAACAATTGCCCTGTTTTTTGCGGTAGCCCTTGTAATTTGACCTCTTCCTGGAGAAATGTAGGTGGAGATGACATTGACTGGACAGCAGATAATGGAGGAACTGGATCAGGAGGAACAGGACCTAGCCAAGATTTCAACCCTGGTAGTTCTTCGGGAATCTATGTTTATACAGAGGCCTCGGGTTGTGTAAATGACGCGGCTTTTCTGGTTAGCCCGCGGTACAATTTCACTCAAATTAGAAGTTTGGTTCTTGAATTTGCTTACCACCAGTTTGGAAATCAAATGGGCAACCTTCATGTTGATGCCCAGGTCGCAAATGGAAGTTGGATCAACAACATTTCTCCTCCTCGTTCCCAAAACAATAATTCCTGGCAAAAATGGACCATTCCAGTTCCTCAGTTTGAAGGTGAAGACTCGGTAAGGTTTAGAATCCGGGGAGTAACCGGTACCGGACTTCAGTCTGACATGGCAGTAGATGATATTTTCGTTGGATCCATTTTCGATAATGACATCGCCATCACCAATGTTTTGGAACCTGTCCAGGATTGTAATTTCAATGGTACATATGATGTAAGACTTAGGTTGCGGAACCTTGGACTTTTGGACCAAAGTAATTTTGATCTGGCTTATCAAATAAACGATCGAACTCCGGTAATAGAGAGCTTTTCAGGAAACTTCCTCTCGGATCAGACAATAACCTACACCTTTAACCAACAAGCAGCATTTATTGGGGATTCAAATTTCGTCTTTAGTACCTGGATAGTTTTCCCTGCTGACTCTAACAAGATCAATGATTCTGTCATGAACATTGGCCTAAAGACCGTAATGCCAATCCAACCTGTTGATTTTGAAGCCTGGGATTTTGGGACAGTAGATAGGTCTATACCTGGTTGGAACGAAGGAATTGGGAATGGTCCCAGCATAAACGATTCCGATTGGCAAAGAAGCGATTCGCTTCAAAGTATTCACTTTGGGGTAGCTACTGCCAAAGTAAATATCAAAGGATTTGGTATTAATGACTGGCTGCTAACACCAAGTTTTAAGGTCACCCAACCAAGCCGTGTTTTTTATTTCACTGCGGTAACAACCCCGGGAGGGACGGTCGCTTCAAATATGGGAAGCGATGATTTTGTAAAGACAAGAATATCCGTAGACTGCGGCCAAACCTGGTCCGATGTTCATACCTACAACACGGGTAATACCCCGGGCAATACATTGGCTCAACAATTCATTGTCCTTGATTCTTATGTGGGTCAGGAGATAATTGTAGGGTTCCAGGCAAATTCTGGTAATAACTCCCCTGAAGATTATGATTTTCATATTGCTTTACCTCAAGCCAGGTTCGTTTACCCTAATGACGTTGGAATCTCAAATTTCTGGGTCGGAATGACCGTTGGAAATCAGACCATGCAGGCTGGTACCGGAGATATAGTCAACTATACAATCAAGAATTTTGGATCAAATCAGGTCGAGGACATTCCTGTTCTCGCGGAAGTCGGAAACTCCGTTTACCAGCATATCCAATATCAAGGCATTTCTTCAAACGCAGAGGAAAATGTCCAGGCAGGAGGATATTGGGCGTATTCTAACGGACCTTCACAGGTGCCGGTAAGAATATATACCCTTCTTCCAAATGATACAATCAATCGAAATGATACGCTAACCGGATTCATCACGGTTTTGGGTGTTACCAACTTGGTTGAAGACAAGCTAGAAGAGACCAAGGTGTATCCTAATCCTAATTCGGGAGCCTTTTCTGTAACTTTTAATAGGGAGAGCAATTTTGAAGATGTTAAGGTTATAGACGCCAGTGGCAAACTGATTCTAAAACAAAAGTTAGAATCCGGAATCTCAGGAATTAGCCTAGACCTAAGGGAAGCTTCAATTGCTCCTGGGAGCTATAGTCTGATTCTTTCGGGTAGTACGACAAAAACCCTCGGATTCGTAATAGATTAAATTGTAAGATTTTGTTTAGAGAAGAACAGCCTCTTTCGGGGCTGTTTTTTTATTTTTGGGGATTCTTGATTATGAGGCACTTACTACTTGTACTTCTTTTTGCTGTTTCCACCCTCGGTTTTGGGCAGAAAATAGCGACCTTCCCCTATTTTGAAGACTTTGAAAATGGACAAGGAGGTTGGAATTCCGGAGGCTCCTCCAGCAGTTGGGCATTTGGAAAACCTAACAAATCCGTTATAAATTCTGCCTCTTCCGGGAATAATTCCTGGGTAACAGGTGGTTTGGGAGGTGGGACATATAATCCCAATGAAAATTCAAATGTGTCAAGCCCCGAATTTGACTTTACCAATATGCAGCAACCCGTGGTCCAACTAAGGGTATGGTGGAATGCGGAGTTCTCTTGGGATGGTGCTGCTTGGCAGGCAACTACTAACAATGGAGGAAGCTGGTTAACCATAGGAAGTACCAATAGCCCTGGAAATTGGTACACAGATAATACCATTAGTGGTAACCCCGGAGGGCAGCAGCAAGGATGGTCCGGAAGAACCTCAACCGGGAATGGATCGAATGGATGGGTAACAGCTCAGCATGGGATGAATGCATTGATCGGAGAACCTTCAGTAAGGTTTAGGGTGGCCTTTGGATCTGATGGATCTGTTCAAGACGAGGGATTCGCTTTTGATGATATTTTCATTTTTGATAGAAAGGCCAATGATGTGGGAATACTGAATGTTGTTTCACCGGTTCAGGATTGTGGTTTTGGTGGCACTTACGATGTTGAGATTCGTTGTAGAAATTTTGGATTTCAGGTAGCCAGCGGTTTTAACCTGGTGTACCAGATCAATGATAATGCTCCGGTGGTAGAAGCATTTTCTGGCACTGTAGCCTCTGATAATAACTTTACCTATACATTCAACCAACAGGCTGTTTTAAATCAGGACACCAACTATGCTATTAGTGTTTGGATCGATTGGCCACAGGATGAAGAAAATTCCAATGATTCGATTCTTAATCAAGGTCTGAAAAATGTAATGCCTTTTGGACCCACGACTTTTGAAGGCTTCGAAGAAAAATATGTTGGTGATGTGCTACCCGGTTGGAATGAAGGAAATGGAAATAATCCAAGTACGGGTGATTCGGATTGGACAGGAAGCGATTCAATTCAATCAATTCATTTTGGCCACACCACTGCTAAAATTAACCTGAGGAACAATGGAATAAATGATTGGCTATTGACCCCAAGTTTCGTAGTACCTCAGGCCAGTCGTCTGTTTTATTCTGTAGCAATTACTTCAAAAGACAGTACCGGACCTGCAACGATGGGAGCAGATGATTTTGTCAAAGTTAGAATCTCGACTGACTGCGGTTTGACTTGGACAGATGAGATGACCTATGATGTTAGTAGCGGTTTAGGCCCAAACCTTCAGGACGAAGTAATTATTATAACAAAATACCAGGGCCAGGAGATAATTGTTGGGTTTCAAGCCAATACTGGTCTCGTTGATCCCGAAAACTATGATTTTCATGTTTCTCTCCAGCAGGCAAGGTTTGTCTATCCCAATGATGTTGGAATCATTCAGTTCTGGGTGGATACTGTAGGAGTTCAAACCATGCAAGCTGGAGCCGGGGGATATGTTTCTTACACGTTGAAAAACTTTGGATCAAACCAAGTCGAGGACATTCCAATTCTGGCTGAAATTGGAAATTCTACCTATCAACATATCCAATATCAAGCAGTAAACTCAAATGGGGAAGAAGATATTCTTGCAGGAGGATATTGGGCATATTCGAACGGACCTGCTCAGGTACCTGTAAAGATTTATACCTTATACCCCAGCGATACGATAAACGTAAATGATACCTTGAAATCATTCATTACGGTTCTCGGAGTTACGGGTCTTGGTGGTTCCGAAGTGGATAAGGGGGTACGAGTCTTTCCGAACCCCTCGGATGGGCAGTTCCGGATCGATTTTGGGAAAGACATATTCTTTGATCGACTTGAGGTTTTAGACCCAAGCGGAAGGACTATCGTGAAAAGGAGCTTGGTAAAAGAAATTGATGGCCTGAACCTTGACCTAAGAGACAAGGAACTTGATCCAGGGACATATATTTTAAACCTCATAGGCGAAACAGATAGGAAAAGCGTTAAACTTTCCATCAAGTAATGCCTAATTAATTATTGATGCTCAAAACGGCCCTCGGTGGGCTGTTTTTTTACTTTTGCCGGTCGAAATGAGGTTACTTTCTATTCTCCTTCTTTTTCTTCTAAGCTTTTCCAGCGGAAAAGCCCAAGTACGGGTGGATTCCTTTCCCTATTTTGAAAAATTTGAATCGGGTTTTGGAGGATGGGGTTCTTCTGATCCTAATGTATTTCAATTGGATACTCCCAAAGGAGCGATTTTGAATCGAGCCTATTCCGGAGGGATCGCATGGGCTACTGGATCAGATCGAAATTATTTCCCAAATCAGTTCGGGTGGATAGAATCACCGGAGTTCGATTTCTCAAGTTTGGGTGCTAATCCTTGGATCAGGTTTAAGTTTCACGGTAAGAGTGAAAACTGTTGCGACCATATCAAAGTAGAATACAGCCTAAATGCTGGGGAAACCTATCAACTTTTGGGCTCTTTTCAGGAAGGCCAGAATTGGTACAACCCTGAACTTGGCCTGAACTATTGGAGTGGGGATTCGGATGGATGGAGCATTGCTTCGATTGAAGCCGATGTTCTAAAGGATAAAACATCTGCCAGATTGAGAATAGTCTTTTTCTCTGATTTCAGCGAAGAGGATGAAGGCTTCCTGATCGATGATATTGAGATTACCAGTGGTTTTGAAGATGTTGAAACCAGGGGGATCTTACACAGAACGAGTGCATGTTCCTTTTCAAATCAGGAATCTATTGAGGTAGAGCTCAAAAACCTTAGCGTAGGTCCAAAGGCAGGCGTCACACTATTTTATTCTATAAATGGAGGTAGCCCGGTCCAGGGTCAAAGCCTGAATCTGGATTCAGGTGAGTTGAGGACTTACACTTTTCCAACCACTGCGGATTTCTCCCAGGATGGCGATTATTTATTAAAAGTTTGGTCTTCAACTTCCGGAGACACCACAAGGGTAAACGATACTTCGAGCCTGCTGATAAGAAATTTACCTGAGTTATCTGCTTTTCCATATACTGAGGACTTTCAAGGTGGTTCCGGCGATTGGGAGGTGGACGGAATCAACTCAAGTTGGGAATTGGGCATTCCAATGAAAAAAACCATCGTAGGCCATGGGGATTCAAGCATTGCCTGGGTTACTGGAGGGCTTGATTTTGGCTCTTATTCCAATGATGAGCTTTCAATGGTTCTATCGCCTTGTTTTGATATGAGAGCTGTTTCGGATCCTTTGTTTGAATTTGATGCCTGGTGGAATACGGAAAGTCCTTTTGACGGCATTGCTCTTCAAAGGAGTTTAAACAATGAGAGCTCATGGACCAATATTGGTTCGGTGGGTACTGGATTAAATTGGTTCAATAATTCCCAAGTTGGAGCACTAAGCAGTTTTGACAGTCTGAACAAGGAAGGCTGGTCTGGAAGGAATTCGACTTCAGATGGATCTATGCAGTGGCTTAGAGCACAAAATAAACAGCAATTTCAAGCTTCTGATTCAAGCGTCAGATTCAGGTTTCTTTTTGCTTCTGATGTCTCCGCTGTTGATGATGGTTTTGCATTTGATAATTTCTGGATTTACCCAAGAGTGCAACAGGACCTGGCGATTTTGGAGGTCTATTCTGAATCGGGAAGTAATTTCTGTATTGGAGATACCACCCGATTAGCAGTGATCCTTAGGAATAATGGATCCCTAAGTTTGGATACGCCTTCCTTTGGATTGTTGCTGGATGGTTCTGCGGTGACATTGGCTACTACGCCATCCATGAACTCAGAAGAAATCGATACCATTTGGTCAGATGAGATTATCCTGAGTAATGCAGGAGAATTTGATGTTATCGCTTTTGGAACTCAGGCCGGAGACCCATATGCCTTTAATGATTCGGCCTCTAGCTCGATCAGAGTCCTTGCAACAAAACCGGACTTCCCTGGTTTGGTAGCGGATACAGTTTGCGATAGCGGACTTGCCGTTTTATCGGTTGGGCTCGGGCCCAACGAATTGCTTAGCTGGTACTCGGAAGATGGAACATTGTTAGGGGCAGGAGAGCCATTTCAAACCGGTGCGATTCAGAGCGATACCAGTTTTTCTTTTGAGATCTATGACGGTGTAAAGGATACCTTAGGACCAAATCGCCCATTTCCAGGGGGAGGCGGACATACCTCTGTTACGGGGTACATTTCGATGGAGGTTGAAAGACCCATTATCATTCAACATGTATGGATCGATGCAACAGGATCTGGTTCCTTCGATGTATACCTGATAGATTCAGAAGGCAATACAGTTTATAGTGCATTGGTAGAGCACGGAATGGGATTTAGAAGGGTATACCTGGGGATTCCAATTAGGGAGGAAGGATCCTATACCATAGAGGTTAGAAATATTTTTGGGGGGTTAATGTTCCGCAATACAGGCGGAGCAAAATATTCCTCCTACCTGATTCCAAATGTTGTACGGCTTACCGGAAATCCCGTTGACCTTGGATTCTATTATTATCTCTACAACATGGAAGTGGACATAATGGAAAGTTGTACTGGAATGGGCTTGGCATCAGTCTCCGTTGGGGAGGATAGCACGGTGGCTGATTTTTCATTCTTACAGACCAAGAATCGTGTGGAATTCAGAAATCTATCGACCTCTGCAAGTTCCTTTTTCTGGGATTTTGGTGATGGAAGTTTTTCACTTGAACGAGAGCCCTATCATGAATTTGATACGGGGAGTTATGATGTTTGGTTAAAGGCAGATGGAAAATGTGGCGAAGACTCGATCATGATGACAATAGATGTATCTGAAATCACGAGTTTGGAAGAGCTTGAAAAAGGCGATGAGACCTTGGTAAAGGTTTATCCCAATCCGAGTCCCGGCATTTTGAAAATCTCCTGGAGCAAGAATAAAATTGAGAAATCTTCCCTTGAAGTTTTTGATCTCAATGGAGAAAGGAAAAAGGCGTTTGATCAGTTGGAGCCTGATTCTGTTTTCGATCTTCAAAACCTTGATCCGGGAATGTATATCCTCAAGATTCAGATGGGTGAAGAAATCCAATTTCAACGCTGGATCAAACTCTAGGCTTTCCTTTTAATCTTCTCACAAAAGACCATCGTAGTTCATTTGAATTGGGATAGGATACCCCTGACTGGCGATTATCCTTTGATATTTTATAAATCCTTTTCCAATTATTTATGAGGTCCTTCCATGCGGCTACCAAAGAGTAATCCGGATCATAGATATGTGCGGGCTCTGAATTAACCCCATTGATCTCAATGACCTTAAGATCCTCACCGGATTCCAGGGATTTCATGGATCTCATTTTAACGTCAATTCTTCCAAAATGGAAGTCTGGGATTTGCTTCGTGATCAAATCAAAAAGTTTGATCATTTCTGGTGAGATCAGACTGTTTGCGTTTCTAAAAATGGTCCCACGATTATGGTTCCCTATGGGTTCCAAAACAAATGGCTGGCCCCTTTCCAATACATTATGCAGGTCTTTCTCATAGTATTTTTTGAGCGATGCAATGTGTTTTGAATACCTGGGATGGGCCATTACCAATTCCTGGATGGTAGATTTTCCATCGCCTAACACGTTGAGGTACTCTCTGATCATTAAGGAACTTATGCATCCCTTGCTCTCTTTCTTTGATCGGCTGTAAAGAATCCCTGCCTCCAAAGGGAGGTCGATAAATTCCTGGATCAGGTATCCCGCTCCCTTAGGGAATGGGAGATAATTCCGGAATTCTTCCCATGATCGGATGAATAGTACTCCTCGTCCTCTTTCTCCATGATCGGGTTTAATGATTAATGGGAAGTGGAGTTTCTCAGTTTTCAATGTTTTTTCCAGGGTCTCAGGATTCAACTCTTTAACAAGCACAGTTTTAGGGAGGTATTTTTTGGATAGTCTTTCCTGGGCTTTGTACTTGGAATAATCCCAAAGGCCACCCAAATATAAATTTGGATTTACAGCCCCAATAAAGGACATGTTCCATGATTTGAGTGCATAGTAGGGGTAGACCAGATAAACCGGCACATAGAATACCCACCAGGGCCAATATTCGAATGAACTTTTGGTCTTTTTGCTTGGAGGAAGGGGATTATTTATCTCCTTGGACAATAGAATTCAATTTCTACTTGGAAGATCGTATGGAACGGTTGTAAGTTGGAGTAATTTTTGAAAAAATAACAGGTAAGTCAATTGAAAAATCGATGGAGATAATCCCCGCTTTCAGTCTGTTTAAGGGAAACATTGTAAAGGTGGCTCAGGGCAATTTCTCTGATATAAAGGTCTATGAAGAGCAGGCATTGGATGTGGCCCTTAGGCTTGAGGATCATGGATTCAAGCGCATTCTCCTGATTGACCTTGATGGGGTTAAGAAGGGTGTTATAGTTAATTACACAACCATTGAGATGATCAGTCGTTATACTGGCCTCGAGATCGACTTCTCCGGTGGAGTTACTAACGACGGTGACATCCAATTGGCTTTTAACTCTGGTGCAAAGCGGATTGCTGCTGGTAGGGTCGCTCTGGAGCAACCCGACCTCCTGAATCAGTGGATCATAACCTTTGGAAGAGAGAAGATCATTCTTAGTGCTGACTCAAAAGAAGGAATGATCACGGTGGGTGATTGGTCTAAAACCTATTCTCAAGGCACCATCGATTTTATCCGAAAATTCGTGGATCGGGGGGTTCAGTATGTTAAATGCACCGACCTGGGAAGTCATGGTCAGGCTGAGGGTCCGGCTTTGGAGTTTTATTCTCAACTGAAAAATGAGGTCCCGGAGGTAAAATTGATTGCAAGCGGGGGGGTGAGAAGCATGCAGGATCTTGAAAAGCTCCGGGAAATAGGAGTCTATGGGGTTGTTATAGGAAAAGCCCTCCATGAAGGTCTGATCCCCATGGAGGACTTAAAAAGTCTGATCCCTACTTAAAGTCTATTAGTTCAACCTCGAAAACAAGAGGTGAAAAAGGAGGAATTCCAGGTCCGGAACCTCTTTCCCCATATCCAATGTGAGATGGGATTATCAATATGGCTTTTTCTCCTTTTTGCATCAGAGCAAGGCCTTCCTGCCAACCCATGATCACCTGGGTCAGTCCAAAACTTGCAGGCTCCCCGCTCACGGGTCTTCCCGTTTTTCCGGGAAGGGAAGAGTCAAAAATGGATCCGTCCAAAAGAGCTCCGGTATAGTGTACCGTAACCTGGTTATTCAAAGTGGGTCTGTCTCCTTCTCCTGGTGTTACAACAATATGGTATAGGCCAGATTCTGTAGGTTCTGCTTCAAGGCCTTTCTCCTTCATATACTCCTTTATCAAAACATCCTCCTTGGCCATTTGCTCTTCCTGAAGTTTTTGCTTTTCGGCTTGCGCTTCCTCAACGGTCATTACCTTCAACATTTTTATCCTGAATTCAAGATGACTCTGTCCCTTAAGGTTCGGAGGCATAGCATTCTCCCTTCCTTTAAAAAGAGAGTCCAGAGAGATCTGGAAAACTGCTGAATCTCCTTCGGACATCATCGCTAATCCTTCCTCAGGTGCCCCTTTGAAGGGAGGTTCACGAAGGATGTCCATAACGGCACCGCCCCTTTGGTAGGTGCTGAAAAGCAAGGTGTCCTTGCTATCGTATATTTCCTGATGAAATCGGATTACTTTGCCATATTCGGCTTTTGTGCCCTCTGTTTTTTCAATGAATTTATATTTCACGCCATTCTCTGTTACTTGAAATTCATTGGAACCGCTCTGCGAGCAAGCCTCCAAAATAAGCAGGCTCAAGCCCAGGGTCAGTACATAGCTTCCAATTCTTTTCATATTCTTTTTTCTAACTGTACAACTTTATTTAGTTCATCCTTATAGTCCGGGAGAAGTGATTCAAACTTCTTTACGACTTCTTCTATTTCTAGTGAGCTCCTTCCTCCGGCTGCATTCTTATGACCGCCACCTTCAAAATGCTCCTTAGCAAATTCATTAACGCTGAAATCTCCTACAGAACGGAAAGACATTCTTCTTTCACCTTCGCGATCTGTTATCATAGCCGAAAAAACCACCCCATCAATTGACAGAGCATAGTTCACGAATCCTTCTGTATCACCTGTTTGGGATTGGAACTCCTCAAGTTCCTTGCTCGATAGGGCAATATAGGCCGTATTGTACTCAGGCAATACCCTCAGTTTTTGGTAGAGGACATATCCAAGAAGCTGAAGTTTACCCAGGCGGTTATGATCGTAAATCAGCCGATGGATCTTGCTATGATTGATCCCGATCTCCATAAGCTCGGCGATCATGAAATGGACCTTCCGGGAGGTAGATGGAAATCTAAAGGAACCGGTATCTGTCATCACTCCGGCATACAATGCTTCCGCCAGACTCTTATCCAGCAATTCCTTTTGACCAATGCCCACTATAAAGTCATAGACCAATTCGGCAGTAGACGAGGCATCAACTGACCAGAATTCGAAATCAGCAAAATCTTCTTTTCCTATATGGTGATCGATCAGGACCTTTTTGCCTTCCGACTCCGCAACCATCTTCCCAAGACTGTTAATTCTGTCCAATGAACTGAAATCAAGGCAAAAGATAAGGTCAGCCGCGGAGATGGACTTTTTGCAATCCTCGTTTTGGTCTTGTTGGAAATTTATCACCTCATCCTCGCCTGGCATCCAATTCAGGAAGTTCGGGTAATCCGTCGGTGAAATCACTGTGGCCTTATGACCCAATTTTTTCAATACGCCCATTAATGCCAAAGATGACCCTAAGGCATCTGCATCTGGCTTCTGATGGGTGGTGATTATGACCTTGCACGGAGAGTGGAGCAAGGTTAAAAGAGACTCTTTAAATTCCATATTATCCCCGGAGGGAAATTCAACGAAGGGGCAAAAATGTCAAACTTTGATCGATTTGCAATCAAAATTTTCTCTTTGACCCTGCTATTGGCCCTCGTTGTACCAAATACCTGATTCTTGTCTTAATTTCGCAGTCAATTTTCAGATCAATGAGCAACATCACATTTTCAATGATAAAACCCGATGCCGTGGAGGCTGGCAATTCGGGAGCGATCCTTAAGATGATCGAAGAAGCCGGATTTACTATTTCGGCCATGAAGAAAACAAAACTCACTGCGGAAAGAGCTGGACAGTTCTACGAGGTTCACAAGGAGAGGCCATTTTACGGTGAACTTTGTGAGTACATGTCGGGAGGTCCTATAATCGCTTTCGTTGCAAGAAAGGACAATGCGGTTGAAGACTTCAGGAAACTTATTGGAGCCACAAACCCAGCTGAGGCAGCAGAAGGAACCATTAGGAAACTATTTGCAAAGGATATTTCTGCAAATGCTATTCATGGTTCCGACTCAAATGAGAATGCAGCGATAGAAGCTTCTTTCTTTTTCTCGGAAACCGAGCGATTCTAAGAAATAATAAGCCTCCGAAAGGGGGTTTTATTTTTTCTTTTCACACCAGATCTTCCAGGTTGGATAGGCAAAGCTTCGGTCCTTTGGGACCCAGGCTCCAAGCCAGTCGAAACCGTTTCCCGTCATATTTGAGAAGATGATCTGGTAATCTCCCTCCATTCCATTGGGAGCTTTTTGGTCTCGATAAAGAACCATTTCGCCATCTTGGTTCAGATTGCCTTCCCAGGCCGGAAGGGTGGGTGTTGGCCCTTTATTGGAATAAAAATGGACGTACCAGTGAGCACTATCCGCGATGTATTGTCTAATACTCCCTGCATGTGCACCATCCTCATGAAGGGTCTCGTCCTGAACGGCGGTGCCATTCATGATGTATTTGAATCTCCAGATCATATTGAGGGTATCTGCCCAATTGTCCCGGTCGATCCTTTTTAAGGATAAACAGGAATGTTCACCAATGATCAAACTCCAATCTTTAATCTGAACCGGTGCATCCGGATTGGGTTTTCCAAAAGGGCTTGCCTTGTTGGGTTCGTAATCGTATTGCCCGAAGCATGGGTTTCCGAGCAATACCAAGAGAAAGGTAAAGGGTAAATAACGGAGCTTCATTGAAGCAATTTATTCCATTTTGAGGGAGGGCATTGACCGCTTACGTATTTTGAATCAATTGATCCTTAGCGTAATAGCCTTGCTCAATAAAGAATTGATCATGTCAATATCAATATCTCCTCCCGGATCTACTCTCAAGATCTTCATTCGGGATCTATTTCCATCTTCAAGGCATTTGTCGTCCATGAGTGCACCATCAACAAATAGGATGTAGGGTTCCTTGCTCTTTTTATCCAGCCACAAATAGACCAGGGCCCTGTTCTGAAAGAGAAAACAGGGCATTCCGTATTTTATACTGGCTGAGATTTGTCGATCATGAGCAAGGATTATTTCCCTTAGAGCTAATAGACAGCTTCTCTGAGGTTCTTCCTGCTCCAGGAAGAATTCTTCGGATCTGTCATCCATTTTTCTCCTTTAGGTCGAAAACGTAAACAACAGCTTTTTCATCCTCTTCCTTACCCCCTGCATTTTGATATGATTTCCGGGCTGGTAGGTTGTCAACCTCAGTAGCCAACCAACTTTCTTCACAATTCAGATCTTTTGCGAGTTCATTCAATCTTGAAACCAAATGGGCCGAGATGCCCTGATTTCTAAAATCCTTTAAAACGGAAACTTCATTTATGAACATGATGGGATCCTTATCTGGATGAACATAAATGAAGCAGGAGGCAAAACCAACCAGGCTTTCATCGGAATAGGCCAGTTCAATGTGGTGCCGGGGATCTTCAATGAATTCGATGGCTCTCTTTTTCTTGATCGGATAATCAAAAAGAGGGTCCCCGGCTTTGATCATGGCGGGGATATCTTCATGAGTTCCCGATCTATACCGGATCGACATGCTCCCCATTTAAGTACTTGAGAAGATTTCCCTGGATAAAGAATTCCCATCCTCCCTTGCAGGATTCCCATGCAAATTCCGGAATGTCCCCTGGAAAGGATTCCAGTCCCGTATTGGTAACTGTTATCCTGGAACCATAAGCAGATTCTTCAATTTCCATAGTAACGGTTCCAACACCGGGGTATTCCTTGTAGCTCCAGTCATAGACAATTCTTTTTCCTTGGATCACTTCCATTAATTTCCATTGATGGGTAAATGTCCTTTCTGATGGAGATATAACAAAACGGGTTTCGAATCCGGTTTCCGGAACAAAGTCTGTTATTCCGGAGAAGAACCACTTATTCATTTTCTCTGCCTGGCTTATTGCCTCCCAAAGTGTTTGCATAGGAACCGAGAATTCCTGGGAAACAATTATTGGTATGCTTCGATCTTTCATTGCTGAATGAAATTATTCAACAAATTCCGTCTGGGCAAGAGCAGCAATCTTTTTTACGGAGAAGCCGACATGCCCCAACTCCCAATACCCCTCCAATAAAAGGGGCTGTTATGTAAATCCATAGGGAACCAAGATGTCCGGAGATCAGTGCCGGTCCGACTGACCGGGCAGGATTCATGGAAGCGCCTGAGATGGGGCCACCGAAATATGCTTCGAGCATTACGGTTGCTCCTATGAGAATTGCTGCCTTAGAGTTCCAATTCCTGGGTGCTTTGACAGCAAGAATGATCACGAGCATCAACAGGAGGGTCAAAAAAATCTCAAGCAGGAAGCTTTCTCTTTCAGCATTTGCCGGGACAGTTGCGCCCAGGTTGGGATGTTGGGTGAAGAAAAAAAACAAAAGCAGGCTTGCCAAAATTCCACCTGTCAGCTGGGCCAGAACATAAGGTCCGACCTGTCGAAGAGGAAAGTTTCCCGACATCCAGAATCCTAGGGTCACCGCTGGGTTTATATGCGCCCCGGAAGTCGATCCGAACAGATAGATCATACTGGTGACAGCAATTCCAAAGCTCAGAGAAACACCCAAATGACCTATTCCACCATAAAGGTCTGACAGGATTATTGCTCCTGTTCCGATGAGGACCAACCCAAAGGTACCTGTCATTTCGGCAAGCAGTTTTCTCCAGATCTTCAATTCCTGATCTTTAAATCATAAAAAGCAATCGAAACGAATTCGATCCTTACTCTCTCCTCAATTTACTCTGTTGAGACTTCACTTGAAGGAGTTTTTCTGGAAAAGTAATAATTCAGAGTGATCCTTGAGAAGGTTGGGCTAAAATTGAACCTATAGTCTCTTGAGATTTCTGATTGCTGAAAATTTCCTGCGTTAGGATCAAAAATTGTTGTTTGCTGAGTTTCCTGGAATCGCGCGTGCAGAAATCGCAATCCAAATTCTCCTCCCAGGCTGAAGTTTTCTGAAAAATAATATTCAACTCCGAATCCAAATTCCCCTCCCCATAGGTTCAGGTTATCAACCGCTTCCTTGAGCTCCTCATTTTCTTGGCCATTGTATTCGTTTTTTGCCCAGAGTATGGGTTTGGAGATTCCCAGGTTAAAAAAGGATTTCAACTTATTGTTTTCCAGGAAAAAGTACTTCGTCCCAATGGTAGGGATGAGTAAGCTTCCATTTAAAGTTTCTGTATCTGAATAGCTAATGATGCTATTTGAACTAAAGTCATAGCGTTCCCCATTTTCTTCAAACTTAAACCCAAGGTTGAAAAATTGAAGTCCTGCATAGGGAACCACCTTGTTATTTATCTGGTAGCCGAAGTAGGCTCCATTTAAATTGAGGCCGGGAGATACCCCAAAAGCAAATTGTGCTTTGGAAGACTGCGAAATGAAAAGGAAAAAAGAAAGGATAAGAATTACTCTGGTTTTCATGTTTAAAGATTTAAGGTTCGGCTCAAATATAGTTTAGCGGTATGGCTTGTTTATAGGAATGGTGAAATTTCTGTTCTTATGTTTGTATATATGACGACCGGTCATTATGTTTGAATCGTGAAAAGGAAAATCGATAAGGAAGATATACTCACAACCGGATTAAATCTCATGTTCGAAAAGGGATATGGACCTACGGGTATCAAGGAGATAACCGATCAGGTGGATATTCCTAAAGGTTCTTTTTACAATCACTTCAATAGCAAGGAGGAATTTGGGTTGAAGGTCCTGGAGGCCTATGTGAACAATGGTACGCGCAGATATGAAAAGGCTCTTTTGGAAACCCAGGGAAAACCTTTGGAGCGATTGAAGAGAATGTTTGAGAATATCACTGAGGAATTCAGGGGAGTACTTGAATTCAGGTATGGTTGTCTGATGGGTAACTTCTCGGCTGAGCTTGCAGACATCAATGACAAGTTTCAGTCCAAGTTGGAGTCAGGATTTCTGGATCAGCAGGGAGTAATCGTCAAAGTACTCAAGGAAGCTCAGGAAAATGGAGAGCTTGAAAGCAATTGGGATCCTGAGTTATTGGGCAGCTTCATCATAAACAGCTGGCATGGTGCCATGCTTAGAATGAAGGCATCAGGAGATGATAAACCCCTTTTAGATTTTCAAAAAGTAGTATTCGATCGGTTGATATAAATTTTTGATTCTTAAATGACGACCGGTCATCAAATTAATAAATATGAACAGTTTAAAAATTTCAATAATAGTATTTGCGGGCCTGTTTATTTCGGTTGCGGCCCTGGCGCAAAAAAAAGTTCAATCCTTCACGGTCAGCAGAGACATTGATGCCTCGGTCGAAGAGGTATGGAGAGTAGTAGCTGAGGAATATGCTGATATAGCAAAGTCGCATCCTTATCTCAGTAGTTCCAGCTACTTAGAAGGTTCGGATCATGCAGGAGAAGGCTGTGAAAGGGTTTGTCATTTGAGCGATAATGGCAAGAAGTATACCCACGAGAAGCAAATTGATTTTGACCCGAAGAACCACACTTTCAAAGTGGTCATCTTCCATTCCCAGGGCTTGCCTTTGGATTCGGACTATTCCACGGCGATTTATAGGGTACAATCGCTGGAAAACAACAAATCCCGATTAAGCTTTCAAATGAATTATAGAACCAAGCCTGCCTTTATGGGTGCAATGGCTAAAGGAAAATTCAAAAAGACCATATCTGATTACTTAATGGGAGTGGATTATCATGTTACTACGGGTAAAAACGTGGAAAAGGAGGATTTGAAAGAGATCAAGCAGCACTTCAAAAGCATTTCAGCATCATGAAAAAGAACATTTTAATTACTGGTGCCAATGGAGGTCTTGGATTCGAGACCAGTCTTTTGGTTTCGAGTTCAGAAATGTTTGATAAGGTAATTCTGGCTTGCAGGACCGAAAAGAAAGCGAAGGAGAGCTGTGAAAGAATTAAGACCAAGCTTGGACCTTCTTTGAAGGTGGAATTGATAGCAGCTGGTGGATTTGATATGAACAGCATTGAAGGAATTGAGAAGGCTGTAAAATCCTTGCCAGAAGTTTCAATACAAGTTCTCTTCCTCCAATCAGGAGGCGTCATTTTTTCCAAAGATTTTGAATTCATTGAATTCAACGGGAAAAGAGTTGAGAAGACGGCCTTTCAAAATGTACTGGGGGCTTATGCAACGCTCGTAAACCTAATGGAGGCGGGTCTTTTGGAAACCGGTGCTAGAGTCGTTTTTGCAGGCGGAGAAGGAGCAAGAGGCATTCCAGGACTTATCGATAAGCCGGAATTCCAATCGCCGGAGGATCTTTTGATTTATTTGAAAGAGGGAAGAGGAAACTATAACCCAATGAATGGAATTGGGGTTTCCAAGTTCCTTTCTGCTTTGTTGATCCGGAAACTCGCTGAACAAAGAGTGCATGGCATAGAAGCATTGTGGTTCAGCCCGGGGCTTACCTATGGAACTCAAGGCTTAAGAAATCAGCCTCCGGTCAAAAGATGGATTATGGAAAAGCTGGTTTTTGGAATCCTGGGTCTACTTGGTTTGGCTCAAAGCCCAAGATCAGGAGCAAAAAAATACTTTGATAGCCTGATTGGAAAAATTGGAAAGAGTGGAGAAGTTCTTGGTGCTCCTGAGGGCAAGGCCCTAGGCAAGATTTCCGATCAACTTCCAATGAATAAAGGCTTATCAGACCATCGATTGATTGATGCTTTCTGGAATTTCCTTCAAGGCATTTACCCAATTGAAAGCCGGCAAATAGCCATCGAAAAGAAACTAGAAATTCAACTTTAATTATCCTCTACCATGGAAAACTCAAATTCAAAACCCGGAAGCATTAAGGCTTTACTAATTATGAATGGGATCAAAGCTCTGCTTCCACTAGGCTTTTACATCGCTGCAAAAAACGGATTACTCAAAGGACTCTTAGAGCCAAATCTGGCCCTGTTAACATTGGGTATGTGGCTGGTCATGTATGGATTATTGGTCTTCAGCATCAACAAAAGGAATATGATGTTTACACGGATCGTGATACTTCTTGACTTTGTTGCCTGGATTCCTGCTAAAGCAATGTTAGGCATCCTGTTTGGCTTTATATCCCTTGGGATTACATTCACCAAATCCGCTAAGGAGTATTTCAGGAATTAAACCTGCTGCTCCTTCAGGATCCTTCTCAGTTTGACCTTGACGCTGGCACTTTCGAACTCCAGTGCAGATTGGACCCTGAGAATAAATTCCTGAAGCTTTAAGGGGTCGCTTTTGCAAAGGCAATAAAAGGCCTCGTAGGCAGCAGCCTTCAGGAATTTGTTTTTGGAATCAAGAAGTTCTTGAACCGGATCTTCAATAGACAAAAGAAGAGTGCCTTTTAGATTTAGTACAGGGATCATTTGCAGCAAATGGAGTTGTGCTGCCCAGTCGGAGCATTTTGGAAAAAGAAGATAGATCTCCTCAAGTTGTTCTTCGCTGAATTTACCTTTTGTATCAAGGTGATGTTTGAGCAACCAGGTAGTCTGAATTTCAAGCTCCGGGTGGTCTTTTAAAAGTGAGATTATTTCATTCAGAAATCCAGCTTCCCCCTTTTTTCTTTCGTAAATGGACTTCAAGGAATCCATGTGGACCCCATCCCAAAACTTAAGATGTGAAGCCAGTTGCTGGTTCAAGCTTCAATCTTTTCCAAAGAGACCGCATTGATACAAAACCTCAATCCACTTGGTGGAGGACCATCCGGAAAGACGTGTCCCAGGTGGGCATCACAAACATTGCAGGTGCATTCTACCCGGACCATGCCATAGCTGGTATCCTTATGATATGCCACATGGTTTTGCTCCAGCGGCTCGGTGAATGAAGGCCAACCTGTCCCACTTTCGAATTTGGTATTGGAATCGAACAACTCTGTGCCACAGCATTTGCAGGCGTATTTCCCGGGTTCAAAAAGGCTGCACATATCGGAGCTATGGGCTCTTTCTGTGCCCTTTAAGCGGGTGACCTCGAATTCTTCAGGACTTAGGACCTCCTTCCATTCCTCTTCGCTTTTTTCAACTCGGCGGGGTGGTGGCAGGTTCCCATTATTAGCAAGCCTGATTACATCATTCCAATCCATGCTCTTGTTTTTTCCTGATCAACAAGTCTGCCCCTAAAATAGTTGTTGTCCTTTATAAGTGGATTTCTTATTGAATTTTAAGTTTTTTTACTTTTTCTTAAATTTAGAGTATCAATTTTTAAGTTTTTTGCGAAAATCTTTAATTTTGATCATAATCTTTAAGAACTATTGAAAAAGTTTAAATCGGGAAATTTTGTCCAGCAGGGGAGCTTCAAGAGCTTTATTCCTGAGAAGATCAACAGAGAATGGTTCCTGGAGGATATGGAGATCATCGAAATGTTGAGCCAGGCGGATAGGGAATTGGGAAGGCTGGATATGTATTCTGAGCATACCCCCAACATCGATTTGTTTATTTCCATGCATGTTCTGAAGGAGGCAACCAAATCAAGCAAAATCGAAGGGACCAAAACCAATATTGAAGAAGCTATTCAGGAGAGGGATGAGCTCGACCTGGAACAGAAAAATGATTGGGATGAAGTCCAGAATTATATCAATGCCTTAAATACCGCTATTGAGAAACTGGATGAGTTGCCTATCTCATCAAGGCTTATAAAGATTGCGCATAAGGTATTATTACAGGGAGTCAGAGGAAAGCATAAAATCCCCGGTCATTTCAGAACAAGTCAGAACTGGATAGGAGGGGCTTCGATCCGGGATGCGGTTTTCATTCCTCCTCCCCACGAGGAGGTAGAAAGATTAATGGGTGACCTGGAGAAGTTTACTCATAACAAGGAAATTAGGCTTCCCCATTTATTAAAGATTGCCCTGATCCATTACCAATTTGAAACCATTCATCCCTTTCTGGATGGAAATGGAAGGGTAGGCAGGTTGTTGATTACGCTATACCTGGTTGAAAAGGGAATATTGAAAAGACCCATTTTGTATCTATCGGATTTCTTTGAAAGGAACCGTGGTTTATATTATGACAACCTGATGGAGGTCAGGCTCAGGGATAACATGCGGCAATGGTTTAAATTTTTTCTGGTAGGGATCATTGAAACAGCAACGGAGAGTATAAAGACCTTTGACAATATCATGAAATTACAAAAGGAGGTAGACGATAAACTCCAGAGCCTTGGCTCAAGGATGAAGAATGCCAGAACCGTTATTAATTTCTTGTATAAAAGACCAATCATTGATGTTCAGAAAGTTGCAGAGCTCACCGGTATTTCTATTCCCTCAGCCTATAAACTTATTTCGGATCTGATGGACTTGGATCTCATAGATGAATACCCAGGCAAAAAAAGGGCAAAGCAATTTCTGTTTTACGATTATTTGAAGTTGTTTAATTAAGCATGATGGGCATTCTGCATTTCTAGATTTAACGTGAAAGCACATAACCCTTTGAAATCGCTTTCATAACCAAGTTTTAAAATGAGTATACGAACGGTTTCTTGAAGCACAGCAGTTTTTTAGCTTGCATCCTTATATCAATATGCTCAGTTCGCATATTCATTTTAGTGTTTGTTGTGTGTAGTGTTATTTGTTTTTCCGGTATTGAATACCTCTTAACTCTTTCTGAACTATTTCGTTAATAAACGCCTCCAAATTGCAATTTTCTATCTTGTTCACTTCGTAATTAATCTTTCTCATATACTTCTGATAGAAATATTCGAAAGGGGTTGTTATCGAATCCAAAGCAAAACTATCACTTCTAAATCTACCTAGATCTACCATCATTTGGTAAAGCGCATTAACCAAGGTGTACCTTGATGTTGTAGTTATAATATTTTCATACCTGATTTTGTCAGTAACCTCTTGGCTAAATTCCTTAGAAGAGGGTGACTTGAACGCATAAACCCATTCCCCGTGTTGAACTTTATTCCTAATTGAGAAATTTGGAGTTAAATGCTGAGTTATAACTTTTCTTAAAGAGAAATATTGATCTACAAGCGCATCTCCGAGATTACTTCTTTCGTGGTTTACATCAACGGCCTCACAAAACGGATCTGATGGAGAGATTAAATCATACGCAATACAAAAAGCGATTTTTAACGTTGTAAGCCATCTTTGATCTAAAGCGGATTTGTCAATAAGGTATTCCCTTTGTGCATCCGATAACAAATTCCTTTCATATAATAATCTTTTAATGCTTTCCTCAGCCCATGAAACTTGAATTCCAGATAGTATACGATTTAATGATGTTTCTATCTCTCGTAATTGTGTTTTCTCAATTGCATCATCAGGAAGGTTATAGATTAGTTGATCAGAATCTTTAACAGTTCTCCTGTAGAGCCTTTTAATTTGGTTTCGAACTTCATCATATCCAATCTTTATAGACTTGATGTTCGCATTGTGGTACTGAAAGTATTGTTCAACTTCTAAATCTGTCATACGGCCTAAATTGATTGAATCCTGGCCGAAGAAGCACCTAGATATACTCCTTCGGCCGGGATTCGAACCCGGTAAGTTGAATCATCAAAGATTCATCAACTTAGGACAACCTGTCCACGCTACTCTTGGTAGTCTTTATATGTCTTGTACATAGGCAAAAGATTGAGGAGGAGTTAAACCGTATTTTTCTCTAATACATACGGGCTGATCGTATTTCTCCGCCTTTTTCACAGCAATTGCATATCCATTTTCTTTCCCTTTGAAATATTCCAGATAATACTCTTCCGATATTCCAGAGTATTCATTAGTAGTGTCCCATAAAGAACCTAGATCATCATGAAGAACCGATCCAATTTCAAACTCGCCTATAACCTTGCTAATCGGTGCTGAAGCATAAACAATGACTACTTTGACATCTTTATTTTTATATAGCCTTCTTCTGAATTCGAACTTCTTCGACCCATTGAATATCTTCTCTGCAAATTCAGGCTTAATCGACAAAATAACTTTCATTAGCTCTAGCTTCTTTTAGAAAATTTTCAAATTTACTATTCTCAATTTGTACAAATCCCCTTGGGGCATCATTTATTGATGGAATTACACCAATTTCAATTAATCTCTTCATATTGACTTTCGGTTTTGGGAATGAATCTATGTAGAGAAAGTTCACTATAAATGGTCTATTGTTCCTGTAATAGTTCCACCAGCGTCTCAATTCTTTATCATCAAATACACTTCTCTTTCGACACAAGCGAATAAAATCGTCCTCAGATTGAATATTTGTAATTACGTTTTCGACAATGCCGATTGTAGAAATCACACTGTGATGGTAACCTCCTGTTCTGTAGAAAAGGATTATGTCACCACTAATTAGATTTCTGAAATGAGAACGAGAAATGTATATCTTTTTTAGTGCATTTCTATGTGGTTCATTTTCAATAAAATTATGAGGTGATTCATTATTAAGAATAGAGTCTGGGAACAATTCGGTATGGTACTCTGGTCGAATTGGATTCAAAAACACTCGTGCATTTCTATTCATGTAAGGGAATGACTCTCTCGGGTTTTCAAGCACTTTCTTAGTAAAGTCTCTAACGTAAACATTTTCGGTACCATTACTCGTTTCTTTTTTTCCCCAATATTTAAAGCCCCAATCCTCTAATAGCAGAACTAATCTTTGTTGTTCCTCTCTCTTATCAAAAATCGTCACATAAATTTCATCAACTTGGTTTGAGATCGCATTATCGAATATGATTTTCAGAAACCGTTCACCCAATTTGTAACCAGTTGATACCACTTTGAACGTTCCAATTTTCAATCGCTTCTTCGGAGAGAATGGTGGAGTAATGTCAGAGTAGTTTTCTTCTTTGTTTTCAACCTTGATATATAAAAAGGCCTTGACAGATTGGTCGGTTATACAGACGTATGATTCTGCATCAGATTTCTTGTTGAACCAAGATTCGAATTCTTTGTAATCTTCCTTGAACGAGTCGAAAAAGGGATCTTTGATATTTATGTTACCCATGTAGGCCTTTTTTGCTGCAAGAACTTTGTAATCTTTTAAAGCTGGATTTTCTGCGAGAACTTTTTCTAGGAAAGAGTCTATTGTGAAAATCCGTTCACTTATCTGGAGGATAGCGGCTTTTCTGTGAATGCCACGATCCTCTGTAATTAAAAAGTCCACCCGGCCATTAAAAACCTCCTTGACCAAGCTAGTATCAATGAAATCATTTCTAGTAGTATCATTTGCTCGAATTGAAGTGATTTCATCTGATTCAGGAGATTCAGTTTTAAGTTGATCGTAGTTCTTGATTTTAATCGTTATAGTCTTGACGACATCCTCATTTTGATATTTTGAAATCTCCTCAAGAGTGAGAGGATGCACACACTTCTCATAATGAAGTCGATCAAGCCAATTAAATAAGGAGCCTATGTCCTCATTTATTACTCTGCTCGCTTCACGATGAATTATTATGTTGGAATCTAGTAGAACTCGCATCTAGCTTATTAAGTTTTTCAATTCCACCCAACCTCTTCTGATCACTGAAATAACAGGTGGAATGAATAGATAAAAAACAAGTATCAATGCAAGGAAAAATGCTAAGTAGAATTCTAAAGGGGGCGAAAACAGAATCTTAGTAAGACTACCTGATTGAGGAAATTCCTTCCTAATTGCTGGAAAAGCAAATAAAAATCCACATACAATATTTATCAATATTGCCACAGCAAACTGATTAGCTCCTATTCTTTCTTGAGAGAAAATTGTAAAGAAAGAATAACTCTCAAGTTTACTTTTTTTACAAAAAACCACCATCAGCTTATTTTTCTTCAATCTTTTGTCATCCAAATAATTCTTGAATGGTTCGAATTCTAAAGTCCGAACATTTTTTAAATGTTCAGATTCGAAAAAGGTGATGTTATAACTATTTGGGACAATGTGGAAGCAGAAGCAAGTCTCAATATGACAAGCTTTAGTTTTTTTAAATTCATCTAAAAGTTGGTCAGGAATATTCCTGCTTTCATTCATTTTGATATCATAAATTATGGTAGACTTTCCAATCCCTTTCTTTCTTGTAGCGATTGATTCCCTTGATGGTTCAATTCCTATTCTTAAGTAGACGTTGGCATTAATGTCAGATTTCTTTCGATAATCAGTCAAATCAATTTTTAAAGAGACTTTTCCGATTTCGGGTTTGTGGTCAAATTGTACCGGCAAAAGGCACAATTTGTTTCTAGAACTAAACTCGTGAATAACACCCTGGCGATTTTGACCTCCATCTAAAGAGGAAGTCTGATACACCGAATCATTAAAAATGAATCGACTGTTTTTAGTGTCTTTTAGTCTATCGTAAAAATCGGAGGGAGTAGATTCTTTGTTTGCCCATGGAACAAACAAATCAAGTGAGAGGTGGTCAAGATTTCGAATTGAATTAGAATCTATTTCCAAGCCAAATTCTACTAAAGAGCTTGAAGAGAATTCCCAACTGCAAATATGAAATCGCTCTATTTTAAGGTTTTCAAGATTACTTCGTATAAAAAATGAATTATCCATTGTCTGTCAATTAGATAAGAATTTCATCAATTCACCAATGCTACCGTTTTTAATTTCAAAGAAGGGAATCTGCAATTCTTTCGCTACGAAAATTGCATGAGTTTTCTCAGCACTCTGCATTTCATCCAAAAGATGATGATTGTAGTCCTTACCATCTCTTTTTTTTAGACGTTTCGCAATCTCGATTATATCTGTAGTCACAACAGATATGATAATTGGCGCTATTTTTTGAAATGTATTAATTGAAACTTTTTGGAGTATTCCATTCGAATCAAAGAGACAGAAATGACCATCAAGAATATACCTTTTAGTAGGTTCAATTAGCTTTTCAAGCCCCTTAAGCAATCGTTGCTGAGTATCTGGTATATCCTTGACAAGTTTACTTGTAGGGTCGGGGCTTACCTTAGACCACTTCAATACCTCACTGGCAGAGAGATGCTTTAAATCAATTTGTTTCTGGATTTTAGAGCAGATGGTTCCCTTTCCAACTCCATGAATTCCGCCAATAAATATTATGTTATGGTACATGAATGGTGAGTTAGTTGGTTCTGGCGCATTACACACAACGTTTGGCTAAACATATTGCATTTAGCCAGAGATATTTGATCAATAACTTAATCCGAGCAAATAATCATCTCAATAAAAGTAAAAAATATCTTGAATAGATGCAATAGTGAGAATAATCTTGGTATCAGGGCCAGCCTAGACAATGGTTGTACTAGTACGGATCAAAAGCTTTGATCGTGATTAAGTCGAGCTATCTTGGTCGATAGATCGCTCTGGGGTAATCCGACATCCTAACTCCCGGTTTTTCCAATTCCCTTAAGGCATCCCGGGCTATCCAATGTGCAGATTTTGAATCGAACTTCAATAATTCCTTTGAAAGCTTGATGGCTTCCTTTTGAAGGTCCCGGTTTCTTTTCCCGATGTTTCGTAGTGCCCAGTTGACAGCCTTTTTTACATAGTTCCTTTCATCATCGGCTGCCATTAGAATGAGAGGGAAGACATCCAGGAATTTTTGGTTATCGGCTTTTTTGTCCCAGAGACAAAGCGCAGCCAGGGTGGCAAATCCTGCTCTGCGTTGGAATTCCCCCTCCCTTGTACACCATTCCGGGGCCTTTTGAAATCCCAGGGGATGTTTAGCAAAAAGGTGCATGCAAAAGCAATCGCAGATATCCCAGGCATCGAAATAGGGAAGCCATTCTTCCATTAGCTCTTCCCTAAGCTCCTTGGGAGGAAAGATCTTACTGCATAATATCCTCGCCTCATGGATCCCGGTATCAAAAAGTTCTAGGGCCAGGCGGCTGTCCTTGGGGATCTCTTTGGCCAATTCGTTCAGATTCTTGTTGGTGATCCCAATCGCATTTTTCGAATCGAGGCTGTACTTTTCCTTCCTCAGTTTGATCACCTTCGGATCTGCAAGATCCTGGAACCTTTCCAGTATTTCCTCTTTGGTCATGATTTCAGATCTTCCTTAAAGCTCACGAAGCAGGAGTTATTTTTTCACGAAAACCACTTCCCATCCACCAACAAAATGATATTGATTTTTGAAAAGGTAACTGGGTATCTTGAATAGATGAGAGATCAGCCAACCAAAGGGATCTTCCTTTTTACTGGTTTCAACCAGGGATGTATGACTCCTCATAATCCCAACGTCTTTGTCTCTGCCTAACTTTTTCAATACTCCATTCCAATAGCGACTGCCCATATCGAAAAGGTGCCCTGGGAACATCATGTCCAGTTCGTAGCCAAATTTTCCAAATAAGGATTTGAAAGGGAATATATAGGGGGTCCGGGCATAATACCTGGCTCCTGGTTTCATGGTATCAAAAAGCTGGTTTAGGATGGTCTTTGGATCCTTAACATGTTCCATTACTGCACTTGCGATCACGAAATCAACCTTTACATCCGATGGGAAATCTTTCAAATGAGCCACATTGATGATCTCGATATTCGACTCATTGTTCTCCAGTTTTATGATGTTGGGATCTACCACATAGACCTGCACTGAGCTAATCCCATCCTTCTTTACTATTTCTTTTGCCAGGCCAAATCCTATACTCCCGTCGCCTCCTCCAAAGTCAAGGATCTTATAGGTTTCTGAACCGTCCTGATTCTCCATAAACCTAAGAAGGTGCTGCATCAAAAGCTCCTTTTTTATGGTGGTCTTCCGATCCGACTCATAATAGGCGGCATAATAATCACTCAGGATTTGGTCCACGGGCTGGCGATCCGCAAATCCCAGGCGGCAGCTTTTGCATTGCAAGGCATTGATGTCCGGCTCCCTTTGGATAGAGCCTATGAACCTGAATGTTGAGGAGCCGCATACCGGACAGGACTGAAATTTTGGTTCCAGATCAGCTTCTTCCAGATGAAGGGTCTTATTATGCTTTTTCATGAAATGCCTTGAGTGGGTTCAAAAGAACAAATAATTCAATAATCATTCGGATCGAAAGCCATTAGTCCCTGCTGGCTATGATCACTTTTTCCCTTTCCGCAAATCCATTTCTATTCTGAGGATGCTCTTCGAATTTCAAGAGCTCGTTGTTGAATCCAGTTTTTTGCAATCTTTCAATAAGTCCCTGAGAGGAATAAATCCTGACATGATCCTTTTGGCCAAAATGTTTCAGCCTTTCTTCTTCGGATTCGATGGATGGGTCCTCGTAAATAGCACCTTCCTTAAAAGGGGTCTGGATAATGGCCTTTCCTCCGGGTCGAAGTATTCTATACAATTCGCTCATGGCTTGTTGGTCCTTTTCAATATGCTCCAGGACATGGTAGCAGATCACGAGGTCGTAGGAAGAGTTGGGTTCATCGATCGATTCGATGTTCAGGTTTTTCATAGCCTTGAATTCTCCGACATAATCGCTGCTAACATATTCCAGGCCTTTGATTTCTTTCAGTTTTTTATCCAAGGATCGGGGCGGTGAAAAATGTAAAAGTTTCTTGCCTGCCAAGTCGTCCGGCATCAATGAAAATAATCTTCGTGTCCTGGCTCTGCTTCCACAGCGGGGGCAAAGCCTCTCTTTTTCACCATGCTTTATGAACTGCGACATTGAGAAGCCGCAGATATTGCATTCATATCTATTACCTCGATAATTCAAAGCCAGAATGCTTCTCAGAAAGCCCTCATTGGCTTTTAGAAAGGATCTTGGAATTATTCTTTTTAGGAATTCGTACAAAGCCGAATAGGATTGCTTTAAAATTGCCTTCGAAATTCAGCAGAATTTTTCAGATCAAAGCCATTTCAGGATTGTATTTGTTTCTGTATTCAATAGGGGTCAGCCCTGCGATCCTTTTAAACAGGGTCCGAAAGGATTTATCATCCTGATATCCTACATCAAACATAACCTCCTGGATCTGCAGAGTGGTTGACTCCAGTTTCTTTTTTGCCGCCTCAATTCTAAGTCTTTGAAGGTATTCTATAGGGGTATTATGGGTTGCCTTTTTGAATCGACGAACAAAATTCCTGGAGCTGGTCGAAACCCTTGAAGCAAGGGCCTCTATGCTGATCTTTTCGGAATAATTTTCCTCCAGATATAATTGGATGTCTTTGATCTCCGAATCCGAATGATCCTTTTGTCCACTGAAGATTGTGAACTGGTTCTGGTCGACCCGGTCAAAGTCTATTTCTGAAATTTTTGAACACCATATAGCTGTTTCTCTTCCATAGAACTTTTCGATCAAATAGAGTAATAGATTCAGGAAAGAATAGGCACCCCCGCTAGAGTAGATCCCATTTTCATCGCTGATCACCTTTTCCGGGAGCAATTCAACCTCCGGGAACATGTTTCGGAAGGTGTCATGAGTAAGCCAGTGGGTAGCGCAGGCTTTTCCATTCATCAGGCCGGTTTCAGCAAGAAGAAAGGCTCCCCGGCAAAGAGAGGCGATCTCTGCGTTGTTCTTTATTCTTTGCTCCCTGATCCAATGGGCCAATGAAGAATTAGCATCCAATTGCTTCTTCATGTTACCAACAAAGCCTGGGATAATGATGAGGTCGGTCTTTTCAACTTCCTCAATTGATTTGGTGGGTTGGATCTCAAACAGACCATTGAATTTAACCGGCTGTTTTTCCTGAGCCACCAGGTCGATCTGGAATTGGGCCTCATGTTCTGCTCCCTTTACAGATCGGAAATTATTGGCTAGTTGAAATAGGTTAAAGCTCCCTATTATGGTGTCGATGATCACCGATCCTTGAGGAACCAATATGCTAAGATGTTTCATGATGATTCAAAGCTATTGTTAATGTTTGTCATAATCAACCCTCAATAATGTCATAAATTACCCCCTTTTAAGGGGTAAAAAGGACATACTTTTGAATTATCAAAAACAAAAATTAAAAGAAATGGAAACTCAAGAGATCACAGTCGTTTACCAGTGGAAAGCAAAAGAGGGTAAAGGCGAAGCATTAAAAGCTATTTATAGAGATGTTGAAAAGCAGATGAATGAAACCGAACCAGGTGCGTTGAAAGTGGATTGCTTCTTTGATGAAACCAGTGACACCCTGGTTGTTTACGACCTATTTAAAGATGGAAATGCTTTGGGTCAGCATTTGGGAACCACAGCTGCCGGGCATTTTCCCTCTTTACTTGAAATTGCCCAGCCAGGACCTTTCCTTTTCTGTGGAGTCGTGCCGGAAGAGCTTAAACAGGCAGCCTTAGGAATGGGATTGAATGCAACATTTGCTCCCAAGGAATTCGGATTTGACAGGAGATAGGATAATTGAACCTACTCAAGAAGGGATGAAGCATAGTCTGTCATCCCTTTTTTATTTTCTACCATATTTCTCCCCGTAATAGTCTCCTTCGATCCATTTTGGTTTTTCGGGGTCCTCGCTGATGTATTGGCCAATGAGGAAGTTGACCTTTACATGCATAGTAGCTGCATCAAAATCAAAGTCCTGATCCATTTCATCCTGGGGTAGATGATAATGGGTAGTCCTCCAGGCAAGATCGCTTTTGGCCCGGTCAATGGTATCCGATTCAATGGTTTCAAACCCGCTCTTAATAAAAACAGCAGGAATTCCTTTTTGGACGAAGCTATAATGGTCACTGCGCATAAAAACACGTTGCTCCGGAAAGGGATCCGGGCTGGTTTTAATGCCTAAGTCTTTAGCAGCCTTTTCCACTTTGTCTCCCATGGTCGATCTTTTTGCTCCATAGGGCACTATGTCCAATATGGGATGGAAGAAAAATGGCATGTCCATATTCAGGTCTGCGATAATTTCCATACCCATAGGAGGATTTTCTGCCAGGAATTTGGATCCCAGCCTTCCGCTTTCCTCTCCGGTAACTGCGGCAAAGACCATGGATCTTTTTGGTGGCTCCTCAAGTTTTGAAAAAGCCCTTGCGATCTCGAGAAGTACGGCTATTCCTCCGGCATTATCATGGGCACCGTTGTAGATAGAATCTCCGTCAACCGGTTTTCCGATTCCCATATGATCTAAATGAGCGGTGTAGATAATGTGCTCTTTTTTTAATTCAGGATCAGAACCTTCAATTACTCCTATCACATTAGTGCCCCTTACTGGCACCAAGGATGTATATGTTTGAATGGTAGCTTCTATTTTAAGATCGAAGGATTTGGTCTTGCCATCTTCTGCCATCTTATAGAGATCTTTTGCCTTGGTCTTTGTTTCAGAGAAAAGTTTATTGGCAGGCTCAGGGTGGATGTAGACCCTTGCTTTAAGTTCCTCTTTGTTGTTTTCCTTCTGGTTCAAAGGCTGAGCAAGAGTAAGGGAACCTTTCTTCCTCCTAAAAACAGCAGATTCAAATCTATCCTGAGAATAGCCATCCGGAAGAAGATAAAGCAGGCCGATGGCTCCTTTTTCAGCTGCGATCTCAGATTTCTTTGAAAGTCTGTATTCCGTTTTAACATCCTGGGGAATACCCTTAGGACTTCCTGAAATGATCACTACAATCTTATCTTTTACATCAAGCTTTTTATAATCATCGTAGCCCAGTTCGGGTTCTGAGTATCCGAAACCAGCAAATACCAGTGGGCCTGAAACTTCTGTCAGGCCTTCTTCTGCTCCGTAATCGGGAAAATAATCTTGACCATAGCTTAGAAAGTCCTGACCATCTTTCAAGATTCTGCATTGAACGGGATCCACATATTTCTTCAGAAGAGGAACCTCTTGCTCATAACCTTTAGCCAACCCGGGTTTGACTCCCATGGATATAAATTGACTCTGGACATAGTTGGAAGCAAGAGCATATCCTCTGGTTCCCGGAAATCTGCCTTCAAGCAGATCGTCCGAAAGGAAGCGCATATGTGCTTCAATGGCCTCTGGACTTGTACTTTTTATTATTTCCGTAAGCTCTTGGTCTACCTGGGAAATAGATTGTGCAGGAAGGATCAATCCTAGCCATGTGATAATTAAGAATCTCATAAGTCTAAATAAACTGATTTTAAGCTTGCCTGGACATAACGATTAGAGATTACTTGAATCGCTTGGCTTATAGATTGGCCATCTTTTGGGACGCTCGTGGCCCGGTTTGATTCTATGGACAATCGTTCTCTATAGTTCAGTCCAGATAGCAAGTTTTAAGGTTCAAATTATTCCTTCTAACAAACAAAGCCTCAGGAATTCTGTTTGAAAAACTCTGCGACCTCAGGAAAGTGATCATTCTTAGCATCCTTATGGGTGAGCATATCTATATGTCCATAATCATGAAGATTGCCATATTTTTTTCCAAGCATCTGAAATGCTTCCGGAATCCCTGCTTGTTCAGTCAGGAATTTAACATCCTTGGGATGACCTAAAACTTTGTCGTTAACTCCGGCATAGATAAGGCTAGGAGGAATCTTGGTAGACCTGAGTATCTTGCCGTAGTCAAGCTTTGTTTCGGGATCGACCCAGGACTTTGACCTTACCCATCTCATGGTATCCCGGTTGTAAGGATTGGGCTCATTATCTGAACCTGCTCCAAATTCTTTAGCTGGAAAGTAGCCGTAGATGGTGGAAAGAAATCCTCCGAGTCCTATCCAGCCAAGCTCAATTCTTAGAAATCGTAAGAGGCTTTTTATGCCTATGTACTTTTTTGATCCGAAGAGAACCATGCTTTTCACATTTAGCTGTTCTCGAAACAGAGCGTATGTGGAAAGCAGAAGGACACCACCCCAGCTATGAGCACCAAGATGAATGGACTCAGCACCTGAGAGTTCCAGAACCTTTTTGACTATAGCAGGGAGCTCTTCTTTGATGGTTTCTGCTTGGCTAAATCTTATTTTCCTTGAGATACTGGGTTTGGATTCCCCTCTTCCTCTCAGGTCCGGAACAAATACCTCAAAGCCATGCGAAACCAGGAAGGGTGCAAGTCCTTTTCCAGACTTGCTGAAAAAGATACCTGAGTTTTCAATACTTCCGTGGATCAAAAGAACAGGAGGGAAGCTCGAATCCTCTTTTTTAAAACGATGGATGGCGATACTTCCATCTTTGAATTCAAGTCTTTCAATAGTAATATCCAAAACTTTTAAAGCTGCGGGATTTTCTATGAAAGATGAAAGTTAATTAACTCCCAATGAGCCAAGCATGTTGGAGCCCTGAAAGAGAGAAAAAAGGGGCCAGGCCCCTTTTGAATAGAAAGATCTCCAGAGTATTAGTTTGACCTCCAATTCCTTGATGAATAGATCTTTCTTAAGTGATAGATATGAAGTCCCATAAAGATGGTAGCCCCGATCATAATGGGCATGGCATTTAAACTTATGCCATAGGCAAGGTATAATGAGCTGGCCAATAGGTGCAGCCATCTGAATGACTTCATATTGGTTTTGTTGACAGCCATTAAACTAAAGGCAAGAGCTGCATATCCAAGGATCTCAAGCATTATAAAAAGACCTCCATTTGAATATTACTTCTCTCATAAGGGCTTTCATGGTATTCTTTCATTTCCGCGAAACCATTCTTTCTATAAAGGTTGATGGCCGGAACCATAATCGTATTTGATTCCAGATATATGCGGTCCAGGCCTTTTTCCCTTCCGAAATCCAAACAGGCATCCAAAAGCTTCTGGCCAATTTTCAAGCCCTGGAAGCTAGGTGTGACGGCCATTTTGGCCAGTTCAAAACCTCTTTCCTCGCGATTGATCATCGCCACGGTTCCCACGATCTGTTCCCCTATGCGGGCAAAGAAAATTTGACCTCCATTGTCAATGATCCTTTGCTTTGCCTCGCCCATAAGTTGGCGGTCTTCTTCTTCGACCACAAAATAATGATCCAGCCATTCCACGTTCAGCCCAACGAAGTCCTGCAGGTATCGGTCTTCGAAAGGAATGATCTCTACTTTAATTTGCTCCATTGTTTTCATAGTTATCGGGTTTTCATTTGCTCTTTGGTTCTTTCCCTGAACCCTTTCTCCGCGAATATCTTTTCCCATTTGTCCAGGTGGTCTAATGCGTCCAGCCCCTCCAATGCCTTTTCAACGCCCTTCACTGCCGCGTCCCAGAACTCCTCGTAAAGCGGTAACATTTTAACGGCTCTTTCGCTTAGGTCCAGGACTCTTTTCCTTGAGTCGTTGGCGTCCTTTTCAGAGATGAGGTATCCATTGTTCATCATCTTATTGGTCATGTTTATGACGGATGGATGCGCCATTTGGATGTTCTCCGCTATCTCGGTTACACTCATCGCACCCTTGGTCTTTAGGAGTTCGAATACCACGTACCAGTTCGGTTCGATATCAAAGTCCATTTCATTGTAGAGTCTCTTTCCATCATGCATCATAGCATCGCTCAGCCTTTTGAGCCTTGTTGCGAAACCTATCATACCAAGCGATCTGAGAAAATCCTGAGCCATATTTATGTAGTTGACTACACAAATATAAATAAATGTAGTTAACTACATAATGTTTTGGGTTTTTTTTGATGGGATCTTGAAATCCAGTTGATTTTGTGCCAGGAAGATTATTTAATGGAGTCTAAACCTTCTTGAAAACAGCCAGGCAGCTTCCGCCAAAATTGATGCTCTTGCCATTGGAGATCTTTTTCAGCTCCTTTCTTAGAAAGGAATCAACAATAGCCTTACTGATTCCCTTATCCTCGTGCTCGTTCAAATGATCTTCAAGTTTCCTTTCCTTAGCTATCCCAAGGCGGTAAGGAAGAGATCTTGCCAAAAGAATTGCGGGGGGCAGAAAGGAAAAGATATAACTCAGGAACTCAGGTTCAAATCCCTGGCTCTTGAGTTTCTTTTTTAATTCGGAAAGAGTATATCTTCGAAAATGTCCGGCACTCTTATCCTCCAGAGACCATAGCCAGTTATAAGCCGGCACAGTAAGGATCAAATGGCCTCCAGGCTTGAGGAATTGATGAAGCATTTCAATGAATTTCAGGTCATCCTCAATGTGTTCCAGCACATCGAACATTCCGGCATTTGCTATGCTGCCCGGTTTTAATCCTGTCTCCTCAAGGCTCGCACATATAACGTTTTCAACCCCTCGTTTTCTTGCATTTTTAGCACCCTCATTTCCTGGTTCTATAAGAAGAGTATCATATCCTGCTACCTGAAAGGCTTTCGAAACGAATCCGTTTCCACCACCTATATCACAGAATTCCTTGCTTGTGAAATACCTTTGGGCGCAACTAAGGATGACCTGGTTTCTGTGTTTGAACCAAAAGCTGCTATCCTCGATTTGCATGCAAAGCTCATTCCCTTCGCTCGGATAAGAGATCTGAGAATTTTCCTTTGATCTATAGATCCCATCTTCTCCTTTAATGAGATTTTTGCTGAAAGATTCAATAACCATCTGCTGGCAAAAAAAAGCCCTATTCAAGGCAAAGCAAATTCCTGACTTACTTTTTCACCAGCTTGTATGCTGATTCGATTGCATTAAAGAGAAGTTCTTTGCTAAGCTTTTCCAATTCGAAGGTGGTCCATCCATGCTCGGCGAATTTATTAGGAACAGGGTAGATCCCTGGGCTCTTTTCGGAAAAGCTTGACTGGTCTTCAAGGCTAAGTTTAAAGTTTACCGAAGCGGTACTTTCCAGAAGTGTTGCAAACATTCTCTTACCTCTGATTCGGAAACCAATTCTGTCGAAATGTTCCTGTGATTCAACCTCTTCAAATTCTGATAGCAGATCCAGGAATTCCGGAATGCTACTCATTCTGAAAAAGGGAGATCACATTTTTTCCCGGATCTGTAAACCATGCAGCAGGAGGTCTGCCATCGACTCTGGCTATTCCTTTTTCATCCTGGTTAAATCCCTCATACTTCTCCATTTCTACGCCTAGTTCATTTAGTTCATCCACCGTAGCCTCAACATCATCCACCATTAGGTTTAGGACGGTAAAATCGGCCGGAACATGATTTTCCTTTTGATAAACACCCACTTTAAGTCCACCGGGAAGTTGCAATTCCGGCATTCCTACTGGCCCGGTTTTCACTTCAATTCCCAGAATATGGGTATAGAATTCCAGGGTTTTATCAATGTCATTGGTTGAAAAGGAGGAGAAGGTGTTTGAAATCGATATCATAGCTAAATTATTTAGGGTAAAGGAAGAAAGGAGAACCTATATTTCCAATTTTAGAATTGAAGGATGACTTAGTTCCCATATTTCAAGTGGATGACTTGAGACCTTCCCTTATCCAATACACTCACAACAAACAGATCATTGTATTGGTCTTCAGGAATAATTGAATACCGGTTTTCTCCTATAAGCTTATTGATCAGATCAGGGGTTGTGTTTGAGTGGCCTACTACCAATACGATCTCAGAATGGTGATCTGCCAGTACAGTATTTATGAAAGGATTCAGGTTGGAGGGATCGTAAATACTTGGACTAATACCCAGACTGTCAGAAATAGGCTGGGCTGTTTGAAGGGTTCTGTTAAAGTTTGTGGAGTAAACATTCTTTAAGTCGCTTGTAGCTAAGATCCTGCTCAACTCGATTGCTCTAAGTTGACCTTCAGGGCTCAGGTTTGGGTCGGTTCCTGTGGATTCTTTCTCAGCATGCCTAACTAAAATAAAGGTGGTAGAGCTGTCCTGAATCTCTACTAAAAAGCTGTCGATCCTTGTAACCGTATCTATGACAATGATGGTGTCCTTGATAACTACCGTATCTCTTACCGTCAGAGTTCTTACTTCAGAATCCTGATTGCAAGAGCTAAATAGTGTTCCAGAAAAATTTAATCCTATTGCAAGCAGAAGTATATTTAGAATGCCGCGTATGAATAATTGAATATTTTTCATTTAAGACTAATTTCTTATTCGGAGCGCATCAATTCCATCAGTTTTCTTGCAGCGACTTCTCCCTTTCGATTAACGAAATTTCTTGGAGTACCGTCTCCAACTTCATAGGTAAGAGCCTCGGCCCCATAATGGTAAAACATATAGGTAGATGAAGCCACTCCAACTGTATCCGGACTTGGAATTATGTTAGGGTCATAACCCGGAAATTCTTTGCCGATCTCTTTGATCCAGTTTCTGATAAGACCCGGCATTGGACTGTCATTTCTTGGTGGATTTACATAAAAAACATCTTCATATGTGGAGTGAAAATCGGCAGCAAAGAAGAAGGTCCCATTATTCTCATCCTTTGTTTTTTTCAGAAAATCGCGAACAGCCCGGGTCTCCGGTTGATTGAATTTTTCCCAATCACGGTTGAGGTCAATGCCTGCCTGGCTATGCCTCCAATGCCCTCCATCAACCCCATCAGGATTTAAAAATGGGAATACATAGGTTGTATATTCTTGGCGAAAATTGGAGGCTAGTTCGCTTTCCTCGCAAAGGGTATTCACGAACGCCTTCATAGCCAGGTAACCCGTTAGCTCCGGGGGATGTTGTCTTGAAAAGATCACCACCATCTTATTGCTTGTTCCTTCGCTTATTTTCATTCCATGGATGCTCTTTCCAAGAGTGCTTTTCCCGATCTCAAAACTTTCCACGTAATCTTTTTCGGCTTTTTCGGAAATCCATTCGTCATTTTCTTTTGAGCTAAGGATCTCCTGCGCAGCAACCCAGAGGGCCTCAGGACCAATTTCAATTTTGAACTCGGCTTGTTTTGGAACTTCGATGGTATCTACTTTTTTGGTGATGACCTTGTAATTCATGGAATCAAGCTGGATCCATGATATCCCGTCTTTACTCAGCTTGGGGTCGTAGCGATGATCTCCAAGCTCTGAGTATCTCAATCGAATAGTTATAGTTCTTTCTTTTTCGGACCAGATCCTGAATGCATACCAAGCACTGTTATTTATGGGTTCGTTTTCCGGGGTAATTAATATGCTGATCAGGGTATCATTAATACGCAGCGCGCCGTTCATTCTGGCTCCGTCAAACGTATTATCCATCTTGATTCCCATCCCGAGATCAAAGGTGTCCTTTAATTGGAATTGGATGGGGACAGAAACGGTACTGACCCTTTTAATGCTTTCCTGTCCAGCCCATTTTTCTTTCTTTTCGCAAGAAGATTCGATGAGGAAAACTAGAAGAAGTAGAAGAGTTAGATTGTTTCTCATGACTTTCTTAAGATTTTCTGAACCTTGAGAGCTGGTTTAAAATTGCCGTTTTGACCTCTTGATAATTGGTTTGGATCAACCAATGCCCTCCATCAATTTCAACATAGGTATAATCTCCTTCCATATAATCCTGATTGTATTCTGCAGCCTTGTTTCCAATTGCCAGGTCCTTTTTTCCATAAACGAATAAGGTAGGACTGGAGATCTTTCCTAAAGACCGACTTTTGCCTTTTCCAATATTTGCCCGGTAATAGTTGAGGGCGGCTGTCAAGGCCCCTTTTCGCTTGAAAATATTCAGATAATCTTCCACTTCTTCAGAAGATGACTTGGACCAGAGTTTTCGAAAGGTCTTAAAATCGTTCCTCCTGATCATGAATTCAGGTAGAAGCGGGATTAAGAATAAGCCAATGTATCGGCTTTTCTTTTTTTGTTCGGGATCGGTTTTTAATGCCTTTCCAAATGCACGGACATGGGGGATGGATAGCCCTGACCAGGATAGGATTCTACCCGGATTATGGTATACCAGATTCCATCCAATCGCTGCTCCCCAGTCATGTCCAATAAGATGGAATTTCTCTTTGTTAAAATGGTCTGCAATTGCAAGGATATCACCCGTAAGCTTGTCGAGCGAATAGTGCTTAGCTCCCTTGGGACTTGCCCCAGGGCTATATCCCCTTTGGTTTGGAGCAATGCAAAAAAATCCTTGTTGTGACAATTCCTCCATAAGGCCTTTCCACATTATTGAGCTTTCGGGAAAGCCATGAAGAAGGATCACGAGCTCATTGCCTTCCTGGCCTGAAATTCTGCATTCAAAGCTGAATTCCCCTATGTTAATTTTTTGAATCATCTTATTATGATATCCTCAATTTGTAGTTCTCTGACCTTCCCGATTTGGTTTAATCTACCTAAGTCAAGATCGGCTTTGTTTCCATATATAGTAATGACAAAGGGCTTTTCCTTGAACTGAGAATTATAGAATTCTGCCATTTGAGAGAATTCCAGATTCCTGTAAGTTTCCAATGCACCAATATTTGGGTCCTTTTCATATCCCTGCTTTTTCAATTCATAAATTCTGGACCCAAGATCCCGCCTTTCAGGGCTGGAAGCATTTAATTCATGGATCTTCATTGATCTTAAGGACTCGATTTGTGTTTCACTCCGCTTGAATTCCTTTTGAAGGTCCATCATTACCTCTATAGCCTCCATGGTTTTTTCGGATTGGCTTCCAAAGCCGGTAATCAGGTATCCTTTGTTTTGACTACCGGTGGGGGTGATATACCTTCCAAATATGCTGTATGCTAGGGATCTGTATTCTCTAATCTCCTTGAAGATCACGCCTGTAAGGGACTCCCCATAATACGAGTTGAAGGCTTCTACCAGGCCATAATCCTTGTTGTTGTACTTATCTCCTTCAATGTAAAAATACACCTGACTTTGACGTGCTTTCTTGTCATGTATCAGAAGGATCTCAGTGGATTCAACAGGTTGAATCTTAAGATCTACTTCCTTTGGATCGGAGATCAGCAATGAGCCTTCCCCGAACCTGCTGGCCAATAATTGTATTAATGTATCCTTTGTTCTGCTTCCAAAATAGTTGAAATGTAGGGTGGAAGCCTCTAAGATTTTAGAAAGCTCTTTTTTTAGAGTTAATGGATCGGTTTTTTGGATTTCATCTGAGGGAGTTCTTGATAAGAATCTGGTTTTTGAACCAAACACCGCGTAACGGATCAGGGCAAATCCAATATTAAAGGGCTGTTCTATTTCCTGAGTTCTTAATATTCTTTGGCTGTTAGCAAATTGATCAATGGAAGCATGATTGATTTTCGAGTTGTATAAGATATCCAATAAAATGTCTAACCCATTTTCGAATTGCGATTCCAGTCCTTCTAAGCTTATGATTACCTCCTGACTATTAACCTCGATTTCATATTTGCAAGCAATAGATTCTAAATCAGACTTTATTTGGGAATTGGACCTTGAGGTTGTCCCTGAAAAATTTAGGACGCCGAAAGCATCGGATAGTTTTGAATTGGATAAATAGCCTGCTTGCACTCTTACTTCCAAGGAGAAAAGATCATTGGTACTATTGCTGACGATTATCCCAGTATTTTTCCCCAACTGGAAAGTGTCTACAGAATTGAAATCGATGAATTGTATTTCAAAATTTTCTGATCCTGATCTTTTTAAGAAATCATTGGCCCAGGGTGTTAGGGTGGATTGGTCGGAAAGGATAGGCTGAAATTCAGGTGGTTTTATTTTGTCTTTTCTGGGAGAACCTTTTTCCGATTTCAGAAACCCATAATTGTTTGCAAAGTGTTTTTTGGAAGCTTGAAATATATCTTCCTTTGAAGTTCTTTTAATTCTCTTTGGATAGGACAGATAATCACTCCAGGAAACCTCCATGATGTCTGCTTCTAGAATCGATAAACCTCTATTTTCCAAATTCTCCAGAGATCTATAAAAGTCAATAACTATGTTTTTCTTGGCAGCTGACAGGGTTTGATCCGAGATTGGATCAATTGATAAACTTTGTATTTGCTTTATGATCAATTCTTTCCCCTGATCGAGGGAGTTACCTCTTTTTGGAACGAAATAGATTCCGAAGGAAGCGGCCAATAAATGGTCATCAATTTCTGTTTCTATCATCTGGAACTCCCCAGAAGCAATCAATTTGTCTAGCAATCCTGTCCCATTTTCATTTGCTAACAGGTAGCTGATCAGATCTACTACCTCCCTGTTTTTAGCATTCTTTTTTGGAATCGGAAAAAGAACCGCACCCACGGGGAAAGGAGTGACTTTAATTTCTTTGGTCCTTATTTCTTTCAATGGTTCGATCTCTGGAAAGCTCTTTTGGGAGAATTTTGGTCCCTTAAGCTTACTGAAATGGAGCTGAATTAATTCCTTGGCTATTTCTATATCAAAATTTCCAGATAGGACCAAAGCCATATTTTCAGGAACATATTGGCTATTAAAAAACTCGATCGTTTTGGATAAGGAAGGAGATTTGAGGTGTTCTGTTTTTCCAATAGTAGGCCATAAACCATAAACTTGATCTTGATATAACAATTCTTGAGTGGCCTCATACAAATCATTTTCATAATCATCATCCCATCTGTTCTTTTCCTCATAGACCACCTCCATTTCTGATTGAAAAGTTCTGAATATTGGATCTATAAACCTTTCGCAATTCAACTCCAGCCAAGGGCCAATATTCTCGCTTGGGAAGTAACTATGGTAGAAGGTCACGTCGTAACCGGCAAACGCACTGAGTCCTGTGCATCCTATACCTTTTGAAATGGTTGAAAATTCATTGGGTACCGTATACCTCGATGCGATTTTTGACTCTTCATTTATTTGTCGAAGGATATTAGCCTTTTCTCTAGCACTTTTTCCTTCCAATTGATCGTAGAAGTCGATTATACGCTCATAGTGAGGTTCCTCTTTTTCATAATCTCTAGAGCCAATAGATTTGGTCCCTTTGAAAAGCATGTGTTCCAGATAGTGTGAAAGTCCTGTGGCCTCAGGAGGTTCATGGATAGAGCCGGATTTGATCATAACTCCTCCAAATACCTTGGTTGCGTTTTTATCAGGATTTAGGCAAACCTTTAGTCCATTTTCCAAAGTATAGGATTCGACCTTTAGAGATTCAAAAGACTGGGCGAAGAGAAGTCCTGAAAACTGAAATATCCCAATAAAGAAAAATAGCCTCTTTAAAGAGGCTTTGCCATTGAAAACGGGTTTTGAGAATATGTCATTTCTTCTCTGTGTTAGAAAAAATGCTCTTCTTTCTTTTCTCCATTTCAGTTGCAATATAATTTCCTTCTTTCCCCTTGAATCTAAGTCTGGAAATAATATTGTTAAAGCTTTTTTCATCCTTGTCCTGGCTCAATTTAAATACATTTTTCATTTCCGATATTTCAACTTCGAAGCCAACTATTGCTCTCATAACCTTTTCTCGATAATCTAAGGGGAGGTTTTCAAAGAAACTAGGAGATTCTTTGTCATTGTCTTCAAACCTCAAACTTGTTTTCTTTAAGATGTCATCAAGTTCATTGCCGTTTAGGAAGTTCAATTTTCCTTCTACGTGAATGCTCATATAGTTCCACGTAGAGCCTTGACTGGGATTGGAATACCAACTTGCGCTTACATAGCTATGGGCGGAGGTAAAAACAACGAGACAATGCGCATTTTCCTGAAAGGCCCTATGATGATCAGTGTTTTTCATGAAATGACCAATGAGGAATTTTCTATTTTTCTTTTCTACCAACAAAATGGGTATTTGGGTACAAACCGGCAGCCCTTCTTTTGTGCATCCTATTAAGAATGCAAAGGGATTTTCTTCAATAAATTCAAACAACTTTTCTTGATCAGGTTCTTTATGGTAGGGGAGATCATACATTGGATTTCTTTTTGGTTCGGGTAAATCAAAGAAGAAAGCAATACAATAAAATTGACTTAGGATAATTTATCAGAGCCTGATAAATTTTTCCTTATTCGGCTTAAGGATGTAGGAGTTACCCCAATGAAGGATGCAAGGTACTTTTGCGGAATTTTTTGCATGTACTTTCCTTTGGCAATGAGATTTAGGTATCTTTTTTCCGCAGACTCGGTTTGAAGCGAGGTAAACCTTTTTATCAATTGCAGTATGGCATCCTCCCAATAGTTTCTCATTACCGCTTCGATTTTGGGATACTTGTCATAAAAAGATTCAATTTCATTTTTGGAGAGGTACAATATTTCCGAATCCTCAATTGCTTGTAGAAAATAATTTGAGGGAGCTGCACTTATGAAACTAGAAACATCTATAGCTGATGAGTTTTCAAAAGCAAACCAGACTGAAATATCAATGCCTTCCTTGATGTAATACAAACGGAGACAACCTTTGTAAACGAAAACGAGATCCTTACAGACCTCGCCTTCTCGAAAAAGGAACCCGTTCTTCTTTATTTCCTTTCTTCTGAATCTGAATAAGAATTCTTTTAGCTGGTTTTCCGGAAGGTCTCCATGCCTTTGCAGAAATTTTTGTAACTGTGAATAACCTTTGAATTCTGTATCGGTCATATCTTGAAGAACCAAAATTATTTGACTTCCTTAAGGTATTTTAATTCACATGGAAATGGAATACATGGCGGGTCAATACATGGACAGCCTGAAGGACTGATTATTAATGTATTTTCATTTTCAAGATGAACTTTGTGACTAATGCAAGGTTCAATGCTCAGGGTTGAATCAATAAGGGAATAGGACCCAATAAATAGGGTATCAGCCTTACTGGATTTATGGCAATAAACATGATTAGTAGTGAAGATCCCATTGCCATGAAAGTAGATAAACTTCTCTGATTGAATTGGTTTCCAACCCCAAGCAGGAAGTAGTCTTACCCAAAAAAGTTTGTATTGACCCTTGAGTTCTGGCTTTACTTGGACCTTTTTTTTACAGGAGAAGGAATAAAAGGAAAAGAAAAGAAAAATGAATAGTAAATGAAGGGAGTTCCTCATTCTTGTTTTTTCTCAAATCTCAAAAACCCTTTTGCAAAAAATATTGTCCTATGACAATAAATCACCTTGAATCAGTCCTTCCTCAGAATACTCTCCATTTTCTTGTCTCGGCCAGCTCCACTATGAGCTTGTTCAGGCATCTGACTTTTTGCGTAAGGGATTTACCTTTTTTCTGAACCTTGTAAACCTAGTTTAGGTAAGCTAGAGCATATATCATTTCGGCCATGCACAAATTGGTAGATTTCTGGCTTTCCCTAGCTATTGAGATCTCTTTGGGGACTTCATTAAAAACTAGAACACCTAGCTGGAAATAGAAAGTTTTACTTGTTCTCCTCGTATCGACTGACCATTCCAATAAAGCCAAGCAGGAAGAAGATCAAAGAAAGGAAGGTACTCAGAAGCATCACTGAAACTCTGAAAACGGCAATGGAATCCTCCCTTCCCATGGCTCCCTGTAGAGGTTTTATTAAACCAAACATTACCATGATGGTAAGGAAGACAGCAAGGTTGGCGATAAGCTTGTGATGGTTCTTGATTCCCCGATACATAAAAAGAATAGCCACACCAAATCCGGTTGGAATAAGTGCCGTGTAGGAGGGAGTGTCAGAACTAAGAAATCCCCAGAGGGAAAAAACTATTAGTATGAGTGCGTTTACCAGACTCGTAATATGGGGCTTCATCTTCTTAAAATGATATTTAAAACCTAGTAACTAAACCCGAAAAATGGATCATGGTTTAAATGGTCAGAAAAATTTTAAGGATGTTCTATCCCCGCCTCCTCGATCAGATAAAGTCCGTAATTCCGAATGGCTTCAATAATTGGGATGCAGGTCTTTCCTTTATTTGTCATGGAGTATTCAACCTTTGGAGGCACAACCGGATAAACCTCTCTATGAAGGAATCCCTCCTCTTCAAGCTCCCTTAGCTGGGAAGTAAGCATTTTATCGGTTATATGAGGAATATCCTTCTTCAATTCGCTGTATCTCATGACCCGATCTTTTAACCTCCACAGGATCGGCATTTTCCAAGTGCCCCCAATCCTATCCATTGCAAACTCTACCGGACTGTAATAGAGCTTGTTCTTATACATAAATTCTGGCATAACTATCTCATTTTCAACATACTTTCAAAAAAGTTAGTACCTCTAAAATGGGTAAGTATATTGTTCAAAGTACTGTATAACTGGAATTTTGAACAAAAAATAAATAATGAACACAGCAAAACACTTATTAATTGGACTTAGCATTCTGATTTGGGCTTGCGGATCCAGTACCCAGGCGGAAGAAAATGATAGAAATGGGAATAAAGCGTCAAGCAAGGAGGTTCCCGAATTAAAAGAAGAAAAGCACTATGTCCATGCTCATGGATTTCCCTCAAAAGGAAAGATACTCATGGTGGCCAGCAGCCCTGCCGTTTCGGAGCAGACAGGCTGGCCGATTGGATTTTGGGCAGCTGAATTGACTCACCCACTTCATGTTTTCCAGGAAGCAGGGTACGACGTGGAACTAGCTTCCACTAAAGGAGGAGAGATCCTTATGGATGGGTATTCCAATCCTTTGGATGCCAGTGGGTATTCTGCTCACGACGTAATAAGCCTTGGATACATGCAATTGGATTGGTTCAATGAAATGTTAAAAAGCACCAAAAAGCTGGAGGAGGTAAACAGCGAAGGCTATGATGCCATCTTCCTTGTGGGTGGGCAGGCACCCATGTACACTTTTAGAGGAAACGAGGACCTTGAAAACCTGTTTGCTTCATTCTATGAATCAAAAAAACCAAGTGCAGCTGTTTGCCATTCAACCACCTTGCTACTTGAAGCAAAGGATAGCAGGGGGGAATTATTGGTTAGGGGCAAAACCTGGACTGGTTTTGCTAATTCCGAGGAAGATTTTGCAGATCAGGCTGTTGGGATGAAGATCCAACCCTATCGGATTGAAGAAGAAGCAAGGAAGATTCAGGGGACAAACTTCAAGGTTGCCGATCCTTTTTCCTCCTATGCAATTGCAGATGGAAACCTTGTCACAGGTCAACAGCAAAACTCTGGGGCAGCAGCAGCAAGAATGGTAGTTGATCTTTTATCCAAATGATGCAAACAAAAAAGGGGCTGATCAGGAAGGTCGGCCTTTCTTTTTTAATTGCTTTATCCCTTTTAGTAGGCCTTTCGAAAGCTTATGCCCAATCGTTTGAATTCATGCCTGGGACTGAAAGGATCTTTATTGATGCGCAATGGCTAAAGACCTTCGATGAAAAGGCTAAGTGGTCATTGTTTAGCCGAAGTAGAGCAACGGTTGATTACGATGAGAAAACCAATCTATTTACCGGGGCCTATTTTAATTACACCTCCCGGTCGGGAATTGGCGGAACCTTTTTGGGAAGAATTTCAAGCCTTAATGCCGGGACTGACCTTGGAGTACATTTGTTTAAGTACAATCCGAAGTTTGTGCTTTTCGCGTTGGCTTCGGTAGAATTGGATTCTGAACTGGCTTATTCCTGGTTTTCGATTTTTCGATATACGGCAAGCCTGAATGAAAACTGGAAAGTATATACCAGTCTTGAGTTGTTTTCAAACTTTGATTCCAAGGGACATGTTGCGAGTGTCCAAAGGATAAGGGCTGGCCTGGATAGAGCGGGTTATCAATTTGGAGCAGCCCTAAATCTTTCGGGTCTTGGGGATGATTACTCGATTCGGGATACCAATCCGGGGATCTTTTTGAGAAAACAGTTTTAAACTTGAATACAAAAAAAATTTAGCTTGAAATGAATATTGCCATCATAGGAACCGGAAACGTTGGAGGAGCTTTAGCAACAAAATGGGCCAATGCAGGCCATACCATTAAACTGGGTGTCAAGGATGCCAACAGTTTTAAAGGAAAGTATCTTTTGGAAAATGAAAACACAAGTCTTCATTCGATCCCGGAAGCAGTTGCCCATTCCGAGGTGATCTTACTGGCAACTCCTTCAGTTGCAGCACCCGAGGTTGCAAAGTCCTTAGGCAATACGAATGGAAAGATCATTATTGATGCAATGAACATAGTACGAGGTAGGGGACCCGAGGGATATTCAACCACTGCAGAGGCTATTTTAGACAATACCCCAAGTCGGGACGTGGTCAAATGCTTTAATACAACCGGCTTCAATAATATGCTTGATACCAATTACAATGGATTGGCTTTGGACATGTTCACTTGCGGGGATAGCCAAAAGGGTAAAGAAGTTGCGATCCAATTGGCGAAAGATGCAGGATTTGAGGAATGCTATGACATAGGTGGAAATGAGAACTTCACTATGATGGAACAATTTGCCTGGTTTTGGATCAACCTGGCAATGGTTCAGGGACAGGGAAGAGAGATCGGGTTTAAACTTTTGAAAAGGTAAAAACCAGCAGACTAAGCTGCTAGTTTTTGCATTCTAGCTTTTTTCCTATCTGATGGCTCACCGGTTTCAGCATAAACCTTAAGATCATCCAATGCGCTATCGATCAGATTGCTTAGGTTCTTTTTCATCATTCCTCCCAGCAACCAACCCATGAAAGGCTTCATTCTGATTGTGATCTGAAGGTTGGCCTGACTTTTTCCATTTCCCAGATTCGTAACCACAGTCCTATTATTGGTATAGGTCACAAACCCAGGCATCCCATCTTCCACGTCAAAGGCCAAGGTCTTATTAGGGATGTCGTATTCGGTGATCCTTTCTTTGACACTGGTAAATCCCTTGGCACTTAGATCGCAAGCCCTGGTTTCACAGCTTGCTCCATCGAACTTTCCTTCCCCATGACCTACTGAATGGTCCACTGCGGTACTCCATTTTCCCGCCTCGGTAAATCCCGGTCCTACAATTTGCCATAGGTCCTCAGCAGAAACATTGACCGTAACCTGCTTGGACATCTTTACTTCTTTGATATTCTCAGACATAAATTTGATTTCTATAGCTCAAAGGTGAATCTATCCCAATGAATTGGTTTTTTCTTTTGGCCCATTGATTTGTGAATTTGGTTCAAATTTTGGCCTCCGGCCTTCCATTTGACCTTTTTGATAAAGCCCCACAAGGCCCAGGATCGGACCAATGGCCAGAAATATGTAGGCCTGGGTTTCAATCCCTTTTCCCTGAAGAAGACTGATCAATTGTATGCTTACTATGGTAATGGCAAAGCCTATGCAATTGACTATAGTAAGTGCGGTGCCCTTGGATTCAGAAGGGGCATTTTTTGCTACCAGGGTTGAAAAAAGAGGTGAATCGGCAATAACTACCAGACCCCAAAAGATCAGGAATGAGATAAAAAGCACTTCATTAAGGGTGCTAAAAGAAAAGGGGGAGATCAGACAACAAAGTCCGGAAAGAAACAAGGCCAATGAAGCTATTCTTTTCTCCCCTAGTCTTTGAGCTAAGTAAGCCCCAGCCACACAGGCAAGTCCTCCGCTTCCGATAATTAGGAACGAAAAGAATGGAATATTCAGATCAGCCTCTGAAATACTATTGAAACTCCTTATCATAACTGGTACGAAGGCCCAAAAAGCATAGAGTTCCCACATATGACCGAAGTACCCGAAGGCCGATGATCGAAAATCTCTGTTCTTAAATACTTTCAAAAAAACTGTGGTATCGAAGCCGGCACCAGCTTTTCTAAAGGGTCCATCCGGAACAAGTAATACCATCAGGCTTCCTCCCAAAGTTGCCAGGGCAGAAATTCCAATGATCACATTCTGCCATGAAATATATCCCGTAAGATCCTTTAAAAGATGGGGCAGAGAAGTACCCAACACCAATGCGCCTACGAGATACCCTAAAGATTTCCCTAATCCTTTATCGAAATGATCGGCTGCTATTTTCATTCCAACCGGGTAGATCCCAGCAAGGAAAAACCCCGTTAGAAAACGGAAAACCAAGATGCTTTCAAGGCTATTTCCATCCCAAATGATCCCAAGATTAAAAGTTGAGCCCAGGATGGCACTAATCAGAAATACCTTAGAGGGAGAGAACCTGTCGGCTATTGTCAGGACAGCGAATGAAAGGGTTCCAATAATGAAGCCTAATTGTACCGCGGATGTTAAGTTTCCAACTGCATTGTCATTCAATCCAAAGCTTTGAACCAGGTCATTCATGACCCCATTTCCGGCAAACCATAAGGAGGTGCAAAAGAATTGGGAAAAAACAATAACCAAGAGAACAATTGAAGAGCGTTTCATTTGGTTGATCCTATTGGTTTTTCACCCTCAGAATTTATTAAATCGCTTGATTATTACCCTGTTTTGAAACTTGCATTGGAGTATATACGGCCCCGGAGCCAGGTTTTCAATATCTACAGGCCCTTCATTCGCTTCAAAGATTAGCTGCCCTTTGGAGTTGGAAATGAAAACCTCAAAATCTTCCTGGCCGTCAACTTTTATCCAGATTTCTTCCGAGGAGGGATTGGGAAATAGATTCACATCCGAAGATTGGAAAACAGGAGTTTCATTCGGATTTACTCCACAATGGAAACTTGGCTCGACCCCGGGTAACATAGATCCTGCTGTGATGAATTCATTGATCTCAGAGTCAATAGAATCAATGCAGGCATACTTTATATCGAAGCTATAAAACAATGAAAATTGGGAAGCTGAAGTACCATTTTGAATATTCAAGGTATCCAACGTGGTGATTCCTTCAATTCTTAAAGTCTTTGTGATCCCTGGTAGGTTTGAAATGTCAACATGCTTTAAGAGAGCACCGTCACTGATCCACAATGCGTCCAGGCTATCCAATTGAAGGTTTTTTATCCTAACTATCTTATCGAGGGAAATTAGTTTTAGCAGTTTCAGATTTGGGAATTGGTTCAGATCCTGAATGGAAAGTATATCATAAAGGTTTTGAAAATCTTTTACCTCAAGGAATTCAATATGTTCAGCTTCATACAATTGGATTTCACCGTCGTTGTTAAGATCTACATCTATATCATTTGAAAATCCCAAGCCATGATTTGTGGTGTCAACGCAGTTTTCGTTTGCAAGGAACCTTTTTAGTTCCTGATCACTGAAGCTTAAATTTTGGGATAGAATTGGCTCATTGATTAACAGGAGAGCCAACAGAAAAAACCCTACTTTTTTTGCCTTAATGCTTGAATCATAACTACCGAAAGAGATCATTTACCCTTATCCTTTCCCAGCTTGATCTTGTATTCATCAATGGTACCCGAGATGTTAAGATTCAGGTACTTAGTCTTTCTTTTTGGATCAACCTGTACGATCTCATCCACCTCATTCGTGTCGTTTTTTTTAGCCCCAAAAACACTGTTTTTGGCTGCTTTCATGACCATTTTCCAGGGGACCCTAACATAATAATTGATGTTATCATCCATGTCCTGGGTACCGGAAATTTCCATATGACCAAGGGTGGACTCAATAGTCATGGTGGGGATATTGATGGTCCCATTCGTAATGTCCATATGGTTCTCCAATGTGTCAAAACGAACATTGGTTAGATCCTTATCTCCAAAATAATCCTCCATCATCATCATGTAATCGTAGTTTTCAAGTCTGCCATCCAGAACCTGTCCATCCATGTGAATCTCACTTTGGTCAAGGTCGACAACAAAATCAGGATACACCCTAATGTTACCGGTAATGGTGGCGTTTAATCTGCCGTGTAGGTTGTCGGAAACGATTACATCCTGACCGAAATTTTCAAACTTGAAAAGGAGTTTATCCAGGTCAACATCATTCATCTTGATCAATGGCTTGAGATAGATATGATCAGGGTCGCTTCCGTTGAAATAACCATTCATGGCTATGTGACCTCCGGCAGCATCTAGAGCAAAGGTGTCCATGTAGATATAATGATCCTTTGTGGTTCGCATTTGCCCTTCTATGTTTTGAAGGTCAAGTCGGTGATATATAAAATGACCTATGTCCACATTGAATTTCATATCGGTAAATGGAAGCTCATATAGATTGAATGCTTCAGCATGCTCTGCTACATCCTCTTCTGTTTTTTCGGCATTCGAAGCAGGCTCAGGTTTTTCCTCTTCCTCAAAATTTGTAAGAGCATCAAAATCAATGAACTCGGATCTTAGGGCAAATAGATTATCTCTCTTTTTTATCTCCTCATTTTCTCCCAGGTAATAATTGAGATCTACGTTCATTTTGGTTCTTCCCATTTTGCCATGAAAATCCTCAACAACAATATGGTCATCTTCATAATGAACCCTGCCATTGAAGTTTTCGAATCGAAGGGGGTGCACATGCATCTTACCTTCAAATTTGTCGAGCTGAAGATCTATACTATGTAGTTCATTTTCCTTGTAGTGCATGGCACTCTCCATATGGAGCTCAAGCTTTTCAATTTCCTCATGCCTGTAATCTTCCGGGACATAATTTTCTCCCTGGTAAGAGAATAGGTCTTCGAAACGAAGAAGGTCTGAACGAATGGAAATATCCAGGTCCACATCTCCATTCAGAGTATCCTCCATCCAGAATGCATAATCATGGATGAGGCCATTGAAATGAAAATCCGAATCATCGATCTCCCCTGAAAAGTCGACGATCTTAAGATCTTCATCATCCACTAAAACGTCGGCGTGAAAATCGTGCAGGGTATGGGGGTAGTGCTTTAGACTGGCGTACATATCATCGATGAAGAATTCTCCCTTTGGAAGGTGTTCAAATTCGGTGAATGCATTGCCCAAGGCATCAAAGGAAAAGGCCATTTTAAGATTTTCAATTTGCTCATCGACCCCCGTGCTATCCTCGACTGAATAATCTGTGATCTCAGCTATGTCAAGCATTTGGGACTTGATCTCAAGGTGGGCTCTCACTGGTATTTCATTATGGTGTACCACCGCCGGCAAGTCAGAAAGGAAACCTGTGATGTTCAGGTCGGAATTTCCAAAGACCATATTGAATTTGTCAAGTTGGGCTTCCTTTCCCTTCATTTCCAGGTGAGCGTCAAAGTCTTTTAAGGGCGCAGGTAATTGGTCAGAAACCAGGCTAAGATCTTCGATCTTCATTTCTGCATAATAGGCTTGATTCAGGTCGCTTAGTGCTTTTTCAGGATTATCGAGATCAATTACATCATGGAATTTCATGTGCATTTCCACCGTTCCTCTTGAATCCTTGATGTCTGTTAAGTTTAAAAAGCTCACCAAGAAGGGAATATCAAAAGAAGCATCCAGTTCCATTTGAATATCCGGCTCTTCGAAATTCTTAACATTGATGGTCCCGATGAACAATCCCTTTTCAAGATTGGCGGTCATATCGGTTAAAGAGAATTCCATGGTTTCCAAGGTTCTTTTTTCGCCATTGGTGAAATGCCCTGCGAAGCCCATATTATCTATCCTTCTTTTAACTGCTGAATTCTCGAGGTATGCTTCTGAGGCTCCAAACTTCGCATCGATGAAAGGCAAGTTATCTCCCGTTGTTGGCCCCTGGATCTTAGCTTCAAAATAGATCTTTCCGGCATTTTCATATCGTTCCAAAACCGGGATAATGTCTTCTGGAGCAAATGCAATAAACATATCAAAGCTTGGCTTTGTGCCCGTGACAGAAATGTCTACATCCATATCATTTCTTGTATCAACCGTTCCTTCGAGAAGAAAGTCTCCATGTTCCATTGTGATCCCGGAGGGCTCAAAAGTTATTACTCCATTGCTTTCATCAAGGATAAGGTCGGTATGGAATTCAAAATGCTTATGCTTTAAGTAGGTGGTATCTCCATTGTCCATTACGTTGAGTTCGAATTCGGAGTCCACATGAGCTTTTATCTCGGTCTCTGTAGTCTTGAATCCTCCTTTTGCCCAATAGATATAGGTTTCAATATCCATATTGCTTTCTTCATTAAGCTTATGGATGTCCAGGTTTCGTAATTCTATCCTTTGTAGGTGAATATGAACCGGTTCGTCATCGGTTTCTTCCTCAGAAGAGGCAAGTGCATTTTGAAGGTTTGTTAGCCCATCCGGATGAATTACAAGATCGAAGAAACCTTCTTCAACGATAAGGGAATGGATATCATAATTTCCAGCAACTAGGTCCCATATGTTAAACCCAACGTAGATATCCGCTACATCAAGAATCTTTGGAGATTCACTTACTTTTCCTTCATATACAACCACATCATCAATCTTGATTGAGATGTCCGGAAAGTTGGAAAAAGGAGCAAGGTGTATGTCACCAATGGAGATGCTCCCTTTGTAGCTATGATTTAGGCTGTCGATCTGTGATTGAACTATTGCATCCTGCTTGAAATAAGCAACCAGAATTAAGGAGGAAAGAAGAAGAATTGGGACGATTAGGATCCAAAGGATCAAACGCTTAATCAGCCTGGAACTCATAGCGGTGTTTTGGATTTTTCAATGGACCAAAATAACCACAGAGTGGTCCCAAAGCAAAGTATTATGTTGGTTTACTCAGCTGGTAAGCGCATTTATTTATTACTCTGGTTTGGTCACCAGGGATTTATCAAACTTCGACCACTTTTTGTTATATCTAATAAATAAGTATGCTCCAAGGCTCATGGTAATGCCAACAGCTATTCCGGTCATATTATAGAATGTGGAATTTGGTACTCCACTTTCAATTACAACCTTGGGAAGCCTTACCAGGGTTTCTGCTACAAAGGCCCCATATAATCCAAATACAGACCAGTACATAAATCCAAAATGCCTGGAAACATAGGATTTTGGCTTTTTGAGTATCATAGGGATCATCCCGGCGGCCAGGGTAAGAAGGCATAAAACCGCCATCCAATGAAACATTCCAAATCCACCAAATAGGCGGTACATAAAGAAAGCGGTGATATTTACTCCCGGCATAGCTCCCACATACCAATAGCCTATCTTTTTATGTGATTTGGTGCCCTTTTTCTGAACAAGGACTAAGGTCCCGAGTACCAGGGCCAATAAGGAGACCAAAAGATGAACCAGGCCCATATTACTGCTTACCAGGTTGGATAGATTCACAGCTCAATAAATAAGGAAAATTTGCAGATCTGAGAGGGCTGATTATGCCCTAGGACCATTAAAGATCATCCTGGTAGCGTTTTAACATAGCCTCCTGAGATTCAGGAACCTCCTTGCTCCCAAGCTGGTCCCTGAGCATTTCTCCTATGCTGGGGAGTTCAGATCTTTCAATTTTGGAATCCGCCGACCATAAGGCGGATCGCATAAATGCCTTAGCACAGTGAAGAAAGACTTCTTCAACCTCAATGACTACGCAAGTCTTGGGGGTATTTTTTTCATCCGGAAACAGTTCTATCAACTTTGGATCCGAGCTGATATGAGCGCTGCCATTTATTCTGAGGGTTTCGTCAACACCTGGGATAAGGAATAATGTGCCTACGCGTCCGGTATCTACGATATTACTTAGGCTATCGACCCTGTTGTTTCCTTTCGAATCTGGAAATATGATCTGATTATCATTCAGGATTTTAACAAAACCAGGTTTTCCTCCTCTGGGTGAAGAGTCCATTTTCCCCTGTTGATCTATGGTCGACAGGATAAAAAAAGGTGACCTTTCAATGAAATTGCGAGAGTGTTTTTCAAGCTTGAGTAAGATTTTGTTTTTGGCCCTTTCATTAGGTGTCCCATACAACTCACTCAATTGCTCTTTGCTGGTAATCTTCATACTCTTAGCATAAACGATAAATCAGTTCTCAAATTTTAATTCTTTCTTCTTACTACTTCAAGCCCATCTCTTTAATCCTAATTAAATACTCCTTAGGAAATCCTAACCTGGTTGCCAATTCCAATAATTTCCTGGCGTATTCCTTGTTGGTTCCTGAGATCGCCTCTTTCGGAAGATTGTAGCAATTGGCTGATACGATGATGCCACTTTCTACTATGACCTCAACCTTCTCTGGTTTATAATCAGCCACGCTGGGTTCGGAATAAAGGACATCAATCTCCTCATTTTCAAGCTCCATAAGAATGCCATAGGCCCTTTCGTCTTCTCTGGGTATAAGTGAAGCTCGTTCGCCTATTATCAATTCATAATTTTCAAGGTAGGCAGTCCTTAGATTTCTGGGATGAACCCCACTCTTTTTAAGGATGTCAGAATCCATGAACAAACCGTAAAAAAATACTTCCAAAATTTCCAAGGTGGGGCTTCTTCCAAGCTAAAAATATTGATTTGCCTGGATTACTTTTTTACCACCTTTAGATTGTCGTAAATCGACTCTTGGGCTCAGCTGAAAAAGTTAATATCATCTCTTTCGTGGCCAAGCAATTTGTCATTGTTTGAAGTTTGTTTCAGATATCTCCCGATATATTTTTCCTGTCCTTATTGTTGGATCACTGAACTTTAACGCAGGCATTCCACTTGACAATAAAGATGTTGTTTTCTGAGGATTAGGGTGTGAGTTTGGAGGAAAGAGGCTAACTAGTTATGAAGATTGGTTTGATAAAAAAGTTGCCAAAGACGCTGTGAATTTTAGATAATTCACTCCGGTATGATTGAATTTCTCTCTGATTGTCAAATTAATTTCAATGGGTTTGGATGTGCAAATCAAATTGGCATCCGTCTTCTGGTAAATAGTAAATGCGGTTGTATTTAGGTTCGATTGACTGCCGAATCTGGAGTACTCGGAGCAACTACTTGACCCCCAAATAACAAGTTTGATAGGTACCGGCGTGTTGATCTTCGCGGAATCAGGAATCTCAACTTCAACTACTGCGGATAAGGATTCTCTATAATCAGGTTCAGGTTTCTGGTTACATGATAAAATTCCGATGAAGAATAAGGTGCACATGATTCTGAAGTAATCTGCTTTCATTTTTTTCTTTTATTGTCTGAATACTTTTGACTTCGATACCAAGTGGGAGGTTTCTTTTAATCGCTTATCTACCCACTCATTCCATTTATCTTGTAAACCCCAACTTTGGTAACCCTCGCTATCATATTCGGTCTGTTTGCCAAGGAGCATTTTATGATAGCGGGCTATCAGTTCCTCACCCCTGAATTGGATCTATTCGAAGGACTGCATTTTGCCTAGCTCCTCGAAAAATTCTCTTGCATAGATCTCGGTGATATCAAAATGCCTGGGTTGATGTCAGGATCAGGAATAAGGTTAACAATAGTTTCATTTAATCTAGGAGCTAATATTTAACCCTACTCCTGGTGTAACTGATCAATTTTAGCCTTTACAAATCTGACATGGGCCTCCAGCAAACCATAATACTCAATCATACTTGACCTATTTACCTCAATACGATAAAGAATGGATAGGAGCCTTTTCCTTTCAGTTTCATTTAGATCGAGCGGTTGCTTTAATGCAATAGGCACTCCTTTTTCACTGAATTCCAGGTTATTTACCACTATAGAATTAAAATCATTAAAGAAGCTTCGATGAAATTGCATTTCGCCGTATTCCTCCTCGAATTTTCGGATGATCTTAAAATCATACTCATTCAGGGATATGATCTCGTAACGGAGAGAATCATCGGAAATGATCTCCAGCCCCTTTGATTTTAATGACTCATAACCGGAAGAATTTTGAATTGAGAAGTAGTCGCGGGTTAAGCCGAAGTAGTTTTGCTCCAGGGAATCGTTTGAAACTTCTATTCCCCTGGCCACCCTTCTCCAATAGTTGCAGGCATAGATCCCATTAATATGGCCCTGTCGATTGACCTCAATGTCTTCCAGGTCTTTTGAAAGCCCATTTGAGATCTCCTGAAGTATTTTATGCTCAGCTTCCTTGTCCCTTCTGTGATCATTCCAATTATTAAGGGCAAAAGCGGAGATAACCGCAACGAAGATTGAAAGGAATTCGAAGGTGTACTTCTTGAGCTTGGGAAGTTTTGGGATTTTCATTAACCTGGTTTTATATCAGAACAATGGTGCTGATATTCCAAAGGTAAACCCATATGACCATCTATTGTCTATCCAATAATCTCTGGCTTCCAAGGCATGGCTCAAAATCCCTTCGATGGTGAGAAAGAGTTTTTTTGTAATTGCAAATTCATATCCAAGGCTGTATCTCATAATCCAAACACTCCTGCTGTCAAAATCCAAATTGGCCTGTATGCTATCTAAATTGAATACTGGATACCCATAATTCCTCATTCCTGGTTGCACGTATGCGGTTAGGTTATGTTTTTTGAATTTCTGGCGATAGCCTACTCCTCCAATCAGCTCAAAGAATGACATTCTACCTGTAAATGTTAGATCGGGATTTAAGGGATACTCCAAATTCATATTGGAGTTGAAATCGTCATAATTTATTCTGAAAACAAAATTTGAAATGTCCCTGTATTCTAGTGAGGTCTGGATCATGATCCCACCAGTTAACCCCGAGGTAGCATGGGTTACATAACCCATTTGGATTGCTGGCATGAAAGTGCGGTCCCAGTCGCTTATTTCTTCTTTCTCATTTTGAGCAGAAACAAGGAATGGAGCTAAGAAAAGGGTTAAAGCGATAATAAATCTGGATGGACAAGTGGATAAGATTTCATAGAAGATAGCTTTCAGAATTTGACAAAGAGGATCTTCGGTGGAACGCCTACCTCAGATCCTGGCTTATGGTTGAAAAGCTAATCAATCGAAATCATAAGTGCCCCTTCTTGGTTCTTTCAAGAGTTCGTTGAAATGTTAGAACAAACCGTTTTGGTTTGCGATCTTTCCTCCGATGAGCAAGAATAGGAATCGGGTAGGTCCATCTATTGCCTGCAGGCTATCCCAGTGTTCTACTATCTGACCGTTTTCCACTCGCCAGCTGTCCATGACATTGATGCCCTTGCTTTCATTTCCCCTGTCTTTCTTTTTGGTGCTAATGTGGGAGTGGAAGATAACATGGTCTCCATCGGCATGAATATGTTTTACATCATAGCAATAGTCGGGGTAACGTTTCACGAAGTCCCCGACATATTTGATAAGATTTTCCATACCATCAGGTATGCCACGGTTATGCTGTTTATAAAAGGAGTTATTGTAATCAGATCTAACCTTATCGAAATCATGATCGTTCATAAGGGCCTGAACAAATCCGATGAGGAGCTTAACATTTTCTTTTTCCAGATCTGACCAATGGGGCTTTTCGAAAGACTTGTAATTGATCTGCATGCTATTCATGACAATTTGATTTTCTCAGTTGATTTCCATTAACTTGCAAAATGCAAGTATTCAAAATTAATAAATCACTTGCAAAATACAAGTGTTATGAGATCTGATTGCCCAATTAGTTATGCCCTGGATTTTTTTGGAGATAAATGGACCTTCCTGATCATCCGTGACATGGTCTTTGATCAGAAGCGATTTTACAGGGATTTCCTAAGTTCGAAAGAGGGGATGGCTACCAATATTCTTTCGGATCGTCTGAAGAGACTGGAAGAGATCGGCATAGTCAAATCCAGGGTTTTTGAGGAAAAGAAGACCATGAAAGAATATAAACTCACCCAAAAGGGAATGGATCTCATTCCGGTCCTTTTGGAGACTATCGCCTGGTCGGCTAAGCATCAGAAAGGCTTAAATATTCCTGAAAACTTTTTAAAGAAGATGAAAAAAAACAGGGAGAAGTTGATCTCAAAAGTCGAAAACCAACTGTTGGATTAAACTTTCTGGTTTTCCAAGAGCACCTTCCCCCAAGGGTGTATTACATTTTTGAATTAAACCATCTGCTTGCCTGCCTTACAGATTCATTGACCTCGCTGTCCTGATCATAATAGCTGAATTGATGGTAGGGAGATTCCAGTTCTGTTTCCATCCAATAGAGCTCCTTGTCTTCAGATGCGACCCTATCAAAATAGTTCTTGGTGTATTGAGGAAGAACAGCTCCATCCGAGTGGATCATCAAAGTAGGTTGTGAAAGCTTGTCTGCCGTAGGCATGGGATCAGTGGTCAACCAATCTTCCCATGACATTACCGCAAACTTATCATTGCTCCATTCCGGAATGGCCCCCCTTTCGGGATTCAAATAGTAATCGTATGGACCAAACATTGCGGCAGATTCATCCTCAGTGGAAATGGAAGGGATGTATTGGACTGTCCCATTTTCGGCATACTCTCTTTTTGCATTCTGCGCTGCTTCGATTTTTGAATTTACTCCTTCTTCGCCACCATAGAAGAGCTTTACAGCTTCAGCATCATGCAACCAGGAAGCGGTGGTAACGACAGATTTGATCCTATCATCCTCAGAGGCGGCCATAAGAGTATACATTGCCCCTGCGCAGACTCCAAATGCCCCGATCCTTTGGTTGTCAACTTCTGATAACCCTTCCAAAAAGCTTACAGCATTCTCGACATCAACCTTTTTCATCCCAGGGCTTTCGTAAAACCTTGGTTCCCCTTCGCTTTCTCCAAAATTCCTAAAGTCAAAGGCAAGAGTAACAAAACCTTCATCAGCAAGTTTTTCGGCATAAAGACCTGCCATTTGTTCTTTTACAGTGGTCCAGCTTCCTGATACCACCACTGCTGGGTAAGTTCTTCCTTCATCATAATTTTTTGGGTAAAAGAGGTTTCCAACCAATTTTGCTCCTTCACTATTGAATTCTACCTTTTTCATTTTTACTTCAGATTTTTGATTGCTTTCTTCTAAATCAGTTTGCTTTTCCTGTAATGAATTACAGTCCAAGAGGATCAAGGATCCTGCAAAAGCACATATTAACTTTTTCATAATTGTTTATTTGATCTTATTGATGAGCCCAAAGCCGCGTGCTGCGACAATGGGGTTAAAAATTTCTACGTATTCTTCTATGAGCCCCTGCTCATTGAATTTGAAAGTCGAGTAATAGTCATTCTGGTATAGCCCTGCTCCGTCCTTGAGCTTAATTTTCCCTTGATATTTTACGAAAACGATCCGTGGGTCTTCCATTGAATAGATCTCTTCGATGGGAAATTCCATTCCATCGAAATTTGGGAAGACGGGAGTCCAATAGTTCCTTATTTCTTCTTTTCCATTGGCACCTTCGGGGAAGATTCCGGATGCATAAGGATTTATTTGCCTCGCATCATTTGCAAATAGGGAAAGGAGCTCATCTATATTTTCATGTTCTAAAGCCTTGAAGAATTCTCTTACGCTAGACTTATTTTTTTCAGGTCCATTTATTGCTTTCGAAGGAAGCTCAGTATTTCCGTCCTGGTATTTAAAATTGAATTTCATTGTGCTGATCTTCCAGCCTGTCTTTTCTTCTATAAGATCGAAATCATAGCTGCCCACAACAATCCAAACATTGCCTTGAGGATCACTCAGGTAATGGCTCGCTGTTCCATAGCAAAAAACATGGGCTCCCTTTCCATTTTCCGAAATGACCAGATTTCCTATTTGGTGGTGTGTTGATTCAAAGCCGGGTAAAATCCCTTGCCATGCATTTATTATCTGTTTTGGTCTTAAAGAGCCAGCTGGATTTCCTGTCATAGAGGAATAGTCAAGTATTACCTCAGTTGCGAAACAGGATTCAACCTTCTCCCAATCTCTTTGGTCCGTTGCGATGAAAAGATCCGTCACTGTTTGCAAAGCCTTATCCATGTTTTTCGCATTCACATTTAGATATAAAAGGGAAAGAACTCCCAGAATAATTGTTCTCATCTTTTTCATTTTTGATGAGATACAAAGTTGAAACCCTCGAAAAGGTTTAAGATTCTGATTTCAAATCAATGAGTATGAATTTCAAAGAATTCCGTTTTCCCGGTATTCAAGAGGGGTTAGCCGAGTATGCTTTTTAAAAAAGGAGCTAAAGTTATTGGGGCTTTCAAAGTGAAGGGAATAGGCAATTTCCTTAACGGACCATTGGGTTTGGGCCAGGTAGGATTTGGCCAGGGAAAGAATGTGCTTATGGATGTGATTAAGGGCGGTGATCCCGCTAACCGATTTGATAACCGCATTTAAGTGATTAGGATGTACACTTAATTTTTCAGCATAATAGCTGGTCGAGTGAAGTTTTGAAGTGGATTCGAATCCGGAATCCGGATAAAAGCTTACCTGGATAAGGGTTTGGTATCTTGACAATAATTTAAGGTCCGCTGTCTTAATGCTCCTTTCGGCCTCATCGTGATCAACTTGCTGTTCAAAAAGCCTCTTTACCTGAGCAAGAAGTAGATAAACCTGTGCCTCTATCAATTGAAATTTATCCTTTTCTGCCCCGTTATATTCCTTCCAGATATTCTCATAAATAGAAAGAATTCCTTTAATCTGACCTTTTGGAATAGTGAATGGGATTGATTGATCGATCTTGAGAAAGGGGAAGATTTCGAGCAGATCTGAAAGGACTTTGGATTGGGCTACAAAATCCTGGCTGAACATCAGGTAGTAACCTTTCCAATTCGGTATGATCTCCCAGGATAGGATCTGAAAAGGAGTATTAAAGAAAACTGTGCTGCCTTCCGGGAAATTTGAAAATTCTCCTGAAACCACCTTTCCATCTCCTCCCGCCTTAATAGCAATTGCATAGAACTCATGCCTGAATGCAAGCATTTCTCTTTTGACGGTTTTCATATTCTGCTCAAAACTCCTGATATCAAAATGAGGATATCTTGGGGGAGAGATATTGATCCCCTTGCAATAATCTGTTATGTTTTTAAAATGTTTCAGCTACTTGAAACTATAAAAGAATAGCATTGGTCCTACATAATTGCTGACTTTGGTCCTCAGCTAACTAAAGAAAAGTCATATTCCAGTCTTTGAATAAGCCTTAGATACTCTTCGGCTAGGGAATTCATTGTGAACGAAGGAGCACAGAATACCAGGATACGGTGATAATCCCTGGAATCAGCAGTCTTGCTAGTACGATTTGGATTATTTTCTAAAGGGATAATTTCGAAACGAGGCTTGATATCTCAAGTGCTTTCTCTACGCTCTGCTAACTAATGGGCTGATTCATAGTGTGTTAAGATTTGGTTTTGTTTTTATCATTAATAAAATTTATGAATCTTATTAAAAGTATTAATTTTTATTAATGAAAAGCTAGAAGCTCTTTTGAGTCAAAATTATTTGCGATGGAAGTTAATTCAATCTACTTGATTCCTTTGTTGGCTCCGGCCACACTTTTCATTTACTGCCTATTGGTTGCCCTTAGAAGGGATAGAAGTTCATTTCGATCTTATCCATTTCTGGAGATTCTAGGTGGACTGGGTATTTTAGTTGCTCTGGTTAGTGCTGCTATGGTTTTCCAATACGGCACTATGCAGTCACCGACCCTTGGATGGGAAGGCCTTGGCTTTGCTTTTCGTTTAGATTCCTTGAGCACAACCATGATGGTGATGATCGCTATTATGGGTTACACCGTGATCAGGTTTAGCAAGAACTATTTGGATGGTGATCCGAGGAAAAACATTTTCCTTGCACGGATGGCCACCACCATAGGGTCTGTTGAATTATTAGTTCTGTCGGGCAATTTGGCGCAACTTCTCTTTTTCTGGTTCCTTACCAGTATTTGTCTGCATTATTTGTTGGTTTTCTATCGTTCGCGACCTCAAGCAATTGTGGCCGCCAGGAAGAAGTTTTTCTCTGCAAGGCTTGGTGATCTTAGCTTATTGATAGCCTTTGCTCTTATCTACAAAGAATTTGGTACCGGCAATCTGGATGCAATATTTACCGGATTGCAGAACATGGCTTCCATCTCCGGGGATCTTGTAACTGCCTCGATCTTTCTGGTCATCTCCGCAGCATTGAAATCGGCCCAATTTCCAATGCATGGATGGCTTGTCGAGGTGGTTGAGACCCCCACCCCGGTTTCGGCCCTTCTTCACGCAGGTTTATTGAATGCCGGACCATTCCTTATGGTCAGGATGGGATACCTGATGACCGAATCTACCAGCGGATCTTTAATGCTTATTGCGATAGGTGGGTTCACGGCAATGTATGCCTCCATCGTATTCATGACCCAACCTACCATTAAGATATCACTGGGTTATTCCAGTATTGCCCATATGGGATTCTCACTCCTTCTCTGTGGATTTGGAGTCTATGGAGCAGCTCTGCTCCATGTAGTAGCCCATTCTTTCTATAAAGCACATGCGTTTCTTTCTTCTGGCAGTGTTATCGATTCGGTAAGGGCCAGGAAAATCGAACTGCCTAAAAAAGAGGGGAGTTTTGAATGGATCATGTTGAGCCTTGTAGCATCCTTCGGCATTTATGCTTTTGTTTGTTACCTCTGGGGTATCCACCCAACAGAAGAATTTAATCTGATGGCTACCGGCGCAATCATAGTAATGGGTCTTAGCCAAGTTCTTTCATCCTCTCTGGATGCAAAGGCATCTCTTAAAGCCATTGCTCGTTCTGCCGGACTTGCACTCTTTGTTTCCATGTCATTTTTCACATTGGAATTTGCTGCCAGCAGTATTTTGGGAAGTCAGATCCCGGCGGATCACAATCCTCCCCTCGTGATAAAAGTTGGAGCGGGGATCGCTTTGGCGATATTTTCCCTGGTTGTGCTAGTACAACTCTTTGCACCTAAACTGAAAAGAGCCTTCCCCGGATATAATCTTGGGGTACATCTAAGAAATGGACTTTATGTAAATGTAGTCTTCGACCGAATGATTGGTTCGCTCAAGAATGAAACATTCAAATGGGCAAATCTGACCATTGAGGAAGAAAAGGATGAAGATGAATTAAAGTCAACTAAACTGGTAGAAGAGCTAAAAGCAGAACTCCAGTCGTCATTAGTCACAAAAAAATAATTGAAAACCATGTTTCAAAGTCAAACAAATCTTTCCAAATCAGAGATCCAGGAGATCCTGACTAAGGCCACTAAGAAGATTGCTCCTTTATGGTCCCTTGAGAATTTCGTTGCGGTCAACCCCTACATGGGTCTGGCAAACATGGAATTCGGCAACGCTATGGACTTTCTTGTAAAAACTGGAGAAGTCCAACCCACTCTTCCGATTAGTTTTTACCTAGATGCCTTAAAGCAGGGTAAGCTGAACCGAGAAGATATTTCCAAGGCTCTTGCCGACAATGACTACGGTCTGGGCAAGGATGCCGATTACTTCATTTCCGGAATTATTGATGGAGTAGAAGAAGGAGAAAAGTACAAGATCAAAACCATGACCGATGTTGCCAGTGAAATAAATGGCAAAAAGTGGAAACGATTCATGGTCGATAGGATCTCATTCTGGGCCTCTGCCTATTTCGACGACAAGCAAGCCATCTGGAATACATCTAATAGAACCAATTCGGTTTACCAGGCATGGAAAAGGGAAGCTGAAGTGGATTTCAGTCCTGAAGCCATGGGACTTAAAGGATTCAGAAAATTCGTAAAGTCACTTCCCAACGACTATTTGGAAGCTACCAACATGGCGTTGGATACTCTTGAGATCTCAGAAAGTTCCAGAGAACAATACCTGAACAGCCTACTCATGAAGATGAATGGCTGGGTTGGATTTGCAGCTCGTATCGATTGGGATGCCGGCTTGGCTGGTCAGGAAAGTCATAAGGTTGACGAGTTTCTTACCATTATGCTGATGTGGGAATTGGCCTTCAGAATGCTTTTGAAATATGATGGTCTTGCATCTCAATGGTTAGAGGCGAAGCAAAATAACGAGGCTTTGGTAGCGGGCAATGGATTTGATAGGAAGCTTTCTCAGATGCTTGTTCTTCAACAGGCTTTCGACAAGGCAAATCAAAGGCAGCTCATTCAAAAGTTGAATTTTGCGCAGCCAGCCAAAAAAGAAAAAAGTACTCCCAAAGCCCAGGCGATCTTCTGCATCGACGTACGATCGGAATTGTACAGAAGAAATCTTGAGGCTGTGGATGATGAGATCGAAACCCTTGGCTTTGCAGGCTTCTTTGCGTTCCCGATTGAGTATGTCCCTGTGGGACATAAGCACGGAACCAACCAATGCCCGGTCCTTTTGACTACTTCTCATTCCGTTCCTGAAAAGATTGGAGATATGGCAATGGAAGATAAAGCCTTTGCCAGGAGAGAAGTAAGGGAACAGGTTTTGAAAGCATGGAAGTCCTTTAAACAAGGAGCCATTACCTGCTTCAGTTTTGTAAGTCCGCTCGGAATCTATTTTCTGCCCAAACTAATTACGGATTCTTTTGGTCTTACCCGTCCTATGCCTCATCCTGATGAGTCTGGGTTGACCAAAAAAGAAGTGGCTCAAAAAGGTGTTCATTTAACCAGTGATTTTGGTGGAATTCCTATGGAGGACAGGATCAAAATGGCTACCGGAGCATTGAATGCCATGTCACTTACGGAAAACTTTGCGAGAACCGTATTGATCGTGGGTCATGGTTCATCAACAGTAAATAATCCACACGGAACCGGACTTGATTGTGGTGCTTGTGGAGGTCATACAGGAGAGGCTAATGCCAAAGTTGCAGCTGCTGTCCTCAATGACCCTGAAGTCAGAAAGAATCTCAAAGCATCCGGAATCGATGTCCCAGATACCACTGTGTTTGTCCCGGCATTGCATGATACGACTACAGATAATGTGAGTCTTTTCCTCAACCAGGGAATTCCGGAGTCTCATCTCAAGGATATCGAGGAGATACAATACTCCCTTGACATGGCTGGAGAAAGTGCCAGGTTGGAAAGAGCCCAACGCATGAACATTAAAGGAGGTGATATTGGCAGCAAGGTCATTCACAGAAGTAAAGACTGGTCACAGGTAAGACCTGAATGGGGACTCGCAGGATGCTCTTCTTTTGTGGTTGCTCCTCGTGAAAGGACAGCGCACTTGAACTTTGGTGGAAAGACCTTTATGCATAATTATTCCTGGAAAAAGGATAAAGGGTTTGGAGTGCTGGAATTGATCATGACCGCACCTATGGTTGTTACCAGCTGGATAAACCTTCAGTATTATGCATCCTCGGTTGATAACAAGAAGTTTGGTGCCGGAAACAAGGCCCTACACAATGTAGTCGGAGGCCTTGGGGTACTGGAAGGTTTTGCCGGTGACCTGAGAACCGGCCTGGCCTGGCAATCGGTCCATGACGGTGAGAACTTCCAGCATGAACCACAAAGACTCAATGTCTTCATTGAAGCACCCGTGGATGAAATGAGTAAAATCCTAGAAAAACATGAGTCGGTTAGAAATTTATGTGACAATGAATGGATCTACTTATTCGCCATGAACGAAGAAGGAAAGGTTGCCTACAAGTACATAGGAGACTTGGAGTGGGAGGTAGTTTAGTAGCTAAGAATTAAGCTAGAAGAAAATTTTTGGATTCTTCATTATTCGCAAATTCGTTGCCCCATCACGACAATTAACGGCCTGTGGTGGGGTTAACGGATTGGCTTTTTCTAGGGCGGTTTATTCCAGTACTACCCAGGTAATGCAGTCAAGTATTGAGCTGGGAATCGAGGAGCTGTCCGTTTCAAGCTTACCGTAGCTGATCACCCCTTCCTTTTTCGCGAAAAAGACCTTTTCCACCTCGACATTTTTGACAGTTTTTGAATAAGGCTTCAATAATTCATCTAGGTCAAGTCCCAGGGATGATTCCTTTAAGAATTCGGATACTTTTGGGTAATCTGATGTTCTAATGACTTCCCCTTCACCATGCTTATTTTTGTATTCCTGACTAAGCCTGATGGCAAGGTCCCCGGATAGTATCAATCTTCCGAAATTTATCCCTTTCAAGGAATCTATATTGAATTCCTTTGAAGCTTCTTTCAGCAAAATTGCCAGTTCAGCCTGGCGTCTCTTATAGCTTTCATTTTTTACGGAATAGGACAGGTTGAGGTCAATATTGATCGTTCCTCCGTTTCTGGTTTTTATGAATATTGGGTTAAATCTTGAGCTATCCTGGCCGATCAACAATGAATAGGAAATAGCTTTTTCTATGTAGACTGAACCTGCTACCTCTTCACTTAAGTCCCTTCTAATGATCAGGGTGTCCGGGCCTTCAGAAACGATCTTATGGTCCTGGGAACCTTCTTGTCGGGAACCGGAGCAGGATGCGATCAGAATTAAAATGAGAATGGACAATGCTTTCATTGGGCCTTACTATTTACTGAAAAGATCGCAAGCTCTTTTTCTTTTCCCTTCAGCTCTACCTTGCCCAATAGCTCAAAATCAAAACCCAAACTTTCAACTTCGTTTTTCAATTCTTCGGAGATCAATAGTTCCTTACCCAATTCCTTGCTTTTGCCCTGTATCCTCGCGGCTGTGTTTATGGTATCTCCATGATATGCGATCTCTTTTTTGTATTTGCCAACCTCTGTCACGGTTATTATTCCTGAATGGGCTCCAGCCTTGAATTGAGGCATGCAATCATAGGTTTTAGAATAATACTCTTTTCTGCCTTCCAGCTGATCTCTGAAATTGTAATATGCTTTTAGACAGTTCTGATCTTTGATCCCATCCTTTTTTTTCCAGGTAAGGATAGCCTCATCGCCCACATATTGGTAGATCTCGGCTTCATTCTCCACCACTACGCCCAGGTCAACAAAGCAGTCCTGGATGAGTTTGCTATATGCAATATGCCCAAGCCGTTCTGCATGACTGGTCGAATCTTTCAGATCGATGAACATAAAGACCCTCTCTTCATCTCTGGGGGTATAGTATCTCCCGGTGAAAAGTTTTCGCAGGTTATTGCTGCCAAAAAAAAGGTTGATTTGCCTCAGGGCGAAAAGAAAAACATCAACCGTCAGGATATAGAGGTAAATGGCAAAGCTTCCGGGCTCAAAGGCAAAATCCAGGAAGCTCATGTCTTGGCCATAGATCGTAAAGGCTACCAGAATCATGAAAGCCAGGACCAATATGGCAAAGGCAATTCTTAATAAAAGAAGCTTAAGGATTGAGATCTTCTTATAGCCATATTCCTCGGTAAGGACCTGGGCTATGCCTGATATACTTCCAAATATTGGACCCAGGATCATGGATACGATCATGGCCCTCCAAACCTCCATTTTCACAGCCCCCAATTCCTCGGTCCCTTCGCCTCTGACAATAGAAAAGAATACGAAGGCAATTCCCCAACCCAAGGCATAGGTCTTAATGATGGAAAGTCGCCTTTTATTCTTAGAAGTCATTTTATTCGATTTTCTTCCTTCTCCCTACTTCCTTCCTTTATTCCACAAAATGAGCCTCCCAAGGCCCAATACCTGTGATCTGCAAAACGCAACCTGAATCAGCCCAAACTGTATGGATCTCTTCTCTCTTATTGATATAATAATCACCCGGACCGAATTTCGTAGCCTCCTTTTTGCTGACATCTTTTCCAAATGCGACATAGGCATTTCCTTCAATGATCGTGACCCTTTCATCCTTGGGATGGGTATGGGCTGGCATGAAGAATTCTCCGGTCATTCGAAAACGAACCGTGAACATGTCGGCCTTTTTAGGGCTGCCTTCCAGAATTGCTATTTGGGCATTGGGGGGGAGACCTGGGGGAGTGGGTTTCCAGTCTATTTCCTTTCCTCTAACTACGAGCTGGATCTCTCCTTCAGGAAATTCCATTACTCCAATTTCTTTGCTTGGTTCCTCAGTGCAGGAAGTAAAGATCAAACCCGCCATCATTAATATCCGTGAATTTCTCATTCACCCAATTAACGACTAATAATTAACCATTAATAATTCTTCTTCTCATACCAAAGACAGCGGCTCAACTCGGGGCTGGATAAAAGCTTAGGGTGATCGAATTCACCTTTCTTTTCCATTCCTATCTTTTTCATGACATTTTCAGATGCCCGGTTCTTTCGCGGACATACTGAAACCACTTTTTCCAGATTTAGATCTTCAAAGGCATTGTCCAAACATCTTTTTGCTCCTTCGGTGGCATAGCCTTTTCCCCATGCTGATCTTTTTAGCCTCCAACCTATATCAGTTGCCGGATTGAAAGGAGCAGTATAATTCTGGTAGAACAAACCAATAAAACCAAGGAACTCACATGTATCAAGGAGATCTGTGGCGAAATAGGTGTAGCCGTGAAATTCAAAATGTTCCTGGAATTTTTTGATCATTGCTAGAGTTTCGCTTCCATCAAGGATACTTGGAAAATACCTCATGACCTCTGGATCAGAATTAATTTTGGAAAATTCTAATAGGTCTCCTGACATCCAAGACCTGAACCCTAATCTTTCAGAATGAAATAAATATTCTGCATCCAAAGCGGGATAAACCTAACTCTTTTTGTTCAGTAAAATGGACAAGAATACCTCTTCTTGTTAATGGAGATCATTTCGAAGCAAATACAATCCAAGCATATTGGTTTTCAGCGTTCCATCTTGATTTTGGATCCTTGGCCAATCAACGTTGGTATAAACAACTACTCCGGCTTCCTTTTTTCTGTCGAATGCAATAAAAATAGTATGATCTGGATTGGTTCCACCATGGCAAATGATTCGGTTTCCTTCCTTATCGATAAAATGCCACCATATCAGCCCTTGATATCTTTTTTCCATTTCCGAATGGGAAATTTCGATGGAATCTCCAAGGGGTAGGCTTGCACTTTTAATGAAAGACAACTCTTCATTAAGATCCTCGGCATGAATATTGGCTTTCAGCCATATCAACATATCGTCTACGTTTGATACCATTGCCCCTGTTGTCCAATAAAAAGAGTCTTTCTCATCAAACTTGCATTCCCGCTCCTTTCCGTCCTTTTTCAGACATTTCATCCTCTGCTCCTTTGGAGCCAAAGATGATCTAGGGAAGGTCTGTTCCATGCCAAGGGGTTCAAGGATCCGGTCGTTCAACAAGTTTTCCCATGGGCTATTTTCGGTTTGGATGATGATCTGGCCAAGTAATGCAACAGCATGATTCGAGTAAGCCCAGGTCGATCCAGGAGCATCCTGGAGCTCTAGATTTTCCAGGTATTTTGAAAACTTTTGCTCCTTTACAAAACGGCCGGCTTTGAGCCCCGAGGTATGGGTTGCAAGATGTAATATTCTTATCCGTTGGCCATAATCAACATTTTTTCCCACCTTATACTCCAAGTGTTTATTTAGTGGATCTTTCAAGGAGATCTGACGATTTTCGATCTCTCTTGCCAGCAAGCTTGCGGTGAAGACTTTGGTTACCGAGGCGATCTCAAAAAGTCTGGTATTGTTCTGAACCGCCATAGTTTTACCCTTCACTCTTCTAAACCCCGCCTTGATTTCCTTGTCCTTTTTTATCAACCCAATGGCCACCTCACAGTTTTCAGGAAAGGAATTTAGATGATCCTTTATCTGATCCTCTAGACTTCCCATCTGTCCAAGTGCAAAAAATGGAATCAGAAGTAGAAAAATGCAAGAAAGGAGATTCATGGTCCTGCTTTATCGAATAATAAATTCTGCAGAAATTCCGTCCAGAATATAGTGGTAAATCTAATGGATTATACCTCACCTAACTCTTCCGGATCTCACCAAAAAGCTTGCCCCTTCCTTCTTATTACTCCATTTTTGAGCTAAGCTCCTTCGCTTCTTTGAATCCATCCAAGGCCAATCCAGTATTGGCTATCAGGACGCAGGCGAACATGATCCCAAAGGCTGTAGAATCATGATCTTGCAAAGTTTGGCCATCTGAGAAAACATGAACCTGTTCGATATAGCTTAATCCAAAAGCTGCTATGGTAAGGAGAGCCCCGAGCAATGGTCTCTTTCCATTATAGAGATAGCCAAGACCCATGAAGAAGAAATTTAATAAAGCTGATAACCATGGTTTTTTCATGATCCAAAATTTTAGGTTGCAAGTAGATTTTCTACAAGCTTACACTTCAATTTTGGGATTCTAGGTTACCAAAAGGTAACTCCATGAGTCGTTCTCCCCAATAAAACAGATCGATCAGAATTGGAAGAAGTTCCTGTCCTGTGCTGCTTAATTCATAGATCATAGTCTCGCCTTCTGTTCTCTTTTCAATAAGCTGATAGATCATCAGCGCCTTAAGGTGGGAAGAGAGGACCTTATTGCTTAGAAAATTATCGGCATCCTCGTAATCGATTACCGCATCCTGGACACGGAGCTTCAATTCATTGAATCGCAGCCCCCCATCTTTCAATTGGTAAAGTACGGAACCTCTCCATTTACCACCCAGAATCCTAAGGGCAAATTCTACCGGGCAGACAACCTGGTTCTTTAATTTTGAGATGGGATGACTTTTTATCGATTCTTTCATAGCCTGAGAAACGTTTTTCTGGAGTTATTGACCTCTAAAGGATCATAAATTAGCTCTTTCTAATTCAGTTTCAAATACTTGATTATGATTCCGATCTGCCCTAAGTGATAAAGATCATGATGGAGCATGCCGTTAAGAACAAAGCTATATTCATAATCCCCTTTAAAGTCTGTATCATAATAAAGTTGGTCAAGAAAACTATCGTCCTTGCTTCTCAGTAGTTGGATCAATTCCTTTAGTGAATTATCATATTCACTTTTGATGCTTTGCCAACCTTTCTCTTTCAATACTTCATTTCCAAGCCAGTTCTCTTCACAGTCATCTGTTTTACTTCCGCTACCTGTCTTCACCTTTAGGATGGCTTCTTTTCTCCATAGGGTCATATGAGAGATTAACTCAGCTATGCTGTGGAGGTCCTTTAAGGGCCTGGTAAAAACGAACGATTCATCAATTGAACTGAGTTTGGTTTTGTAAGAGCTGCCAATCCAGTTTTTTCCCGTCTGAATTGCATTAAGCTGGTCAATTAAATTTTGAATTTTGACGTTCATTTAAGCTAGGTTTGCTGAGAACACGTAAATGGTACTTTATCAGTTGGGTTGAAAAGTTAATTCTCCACTAATTGTGTTCTAAACGGGTATCCATCTGGTTCTCGAATGGTGATTTTTCCATCCTCGCTTTTTGAGAAACTTATTTTCAAAGGAATTTCTGAAAGCACAAAATCACGTTCTCCTACCTGAGTCATATCATAATTCTCTCCATCAATATGCATGAAAAGATTTTGGTCTTCCAAAATAAATTGCACTGAGCTTCCACGCCAATCATAAAATCCATCAAAAGCCCCAAACCAGCTAATATCCGGCTCAATTGGATCAAGAATTTCTGGACGAACGTATTCCCACTGATATTCGTCGTTTACAGCTCTTTGGATGTAGTCGAAGAAGCCAAAGGCATTATCGCTATTGGTCATTACAACAATTCCCTGGTTCTTATTAATTGAACCATACATAAAACAGTTAAATCCCTGATTACTGCCATAATGTTTGAACACTATATCATCGCCCCAATTCCATAAATTGAAAACAAAGCGCCAATAGTTTTTACTAAAAATTAATTCAGAGGTTTCTCTGGATATAAGTTTGTTGGTTCCATTTCTATGATCTTCCATGAGTGTTATCATGAATTTGGCAAGATCACTTGGGGTGGTCCATATACCCCCTGCTGCCTGGTATGGAAATAGTTTGTATGGATAAGGTTCAAGTTCAGGAGTATATCCTATTGCCCTCCTTTCCATCAAAAATTCAGGAATTGGCTGCTTGAATGAGGAGTTTTCCATCCCTGAAGGTTCAAATACTAAATTATTGATTATGGGATCAAATTCTTGGTTGCTCACGTCCATCAGCAATTTTTGGATGATGGCATAGCCCGGGTTGGAGTATTCGGTTTTGCTACCGGGTTCATGAACAACCGAGGTAGCCGGATCAACCGAAGGCTTTTCTCCTGAGAGCATTTGATTGAGGGTTGGAACGTTCTCACCAGGCAAATAGCTGCTCCATAGGTCATTTTTTATTCCAGCCTGATGTCCAATAAGCCTCCTGAGCGTGACCTTTTCTTTTTGGGTTAATTCGGTCATTGGGACCTTCCATTCCGTTAGTTTTTTATTGACATCTTCATCGAGATCAAGCAATCCTTTTTCGACAAGGTTCAACGCTGCTACAGCGGTTATGGGTTTACTTAATGAAGCACCGGTAAATACTGTTTCAATATTTACAGGAATCGAATCCGCTAGGTTTGAAAATCCATAGCATTTCTGCCAGCTTATTTCACCTTGATCGACGAAGGCAATACTCAGTCCAGGGATGTTGTCTTTTTCCATCATTTCTGTGATGCTCAAGCGATTCACCGCTCCCTTCACCGAGTACATGGGGATCATATTTCTCTCGATATTATTCGCATGGAGGGAGTCCTCAGAACTCCTAAAAAAAGAGCTTTTTACCTGGTCTTGTTGGTAAGATTCACAGGATATAAGAGCAAGGAAGGCAAGGGTTTGTATTGTTTTTTTCAAGTTGATTTAATTTCAGTTTTTCTTTAAATGTTTTTCCCATTTTTTCATTTCATCTTCATGGAGGTAAGGGAGCCAAAGCCTGAATAAGAATTTGGAGTAGTAATCTGAAGAGTTTCTTGAAACGGAATAATTTTTTGCTGTCAACCAGGAGGAGATGGTAAAAATGAATTGTTCAGCCAGGGAGTTAACTTGATCTGCGGATATATTTGGTCTAAATTTTCCTTCCTTTTTGAAGAGGGAAATAATCTGAATTATCTCCTCCTTTTTTCGGTTTAACAGTGAAATGAGGTCAATTTTTATTTGAGGTACTCTTCTCCATATTACCTCGTTTTGTTGAAAGAACAATCTGTATTCTTCCATGATCCGGAAATTGTTGCTCATGGATTTGAACATGAGTTGGTGGGTGAATTCCTTCCCGTCGAATTCTTCAGCCTCCTTCAGTTCCATCAGGAAATTTTTGAAGAGCACCTTTAGAATCTCATTCTTATTGGGGTAGTGGTAATGGAGGTTTCCCTGACTCATACCTAGCTCAGAAGCAATATGTCTCGTTGTAATATTCTCCACTCCCTGATCATTGAACATTTCGAGGGATTTAAGAATGATTTTTTCCTTTGTCGAAAATTGGTTCATTTGAACTAATTTGTAAATTTACAAAAATAGTTCATAAGGACTAATCATGAGAAAAAGGCTAATTCTTACCTGTCTGGTATTATTCATTGGTTGTTCCAGGGATAATGAAAGCTTGCCGTTGCTTGAACAAACAGCTCAGGCGTCTTCATTTCTCATAAAGGGAATTAACATTTTTAATGGAAGAGACCCTGACCTGATTATGGAATCGGATGTTCTGGTTGAAGGCGGGATCATAAAAGAGATCGGAAGAAATCTGGAACGAAAATCTGGGGTTGAGCTGCTACGAGGCAATGGGAAATTCCTTATGCCCGGACTAATTGATGCGCACGTTCATCTATCAGGAAGTGGAGCTGTTCCTTGGGAAAATGCAAGAGCTGATATTTCATTCAATCTCCAGGCCTATCTTTTTGCCGGGATAACAACCGTTTATGATCTGGGCGGTCTTGCAGGAGATATAAGTGACATAGGAGAAAGAATTGAGAAGAAAGAATTGATCGGGCCAAGCGTTTATAATACTCATATACCAATAACCGTAAAGAACAGCCATCCGATTCCTCTTACCGAGATCATGCTTCCATGGCCACTAAGTGGCATGGTTAATATGATCTCACCAACAATTGATAAGCCCTCAGATGCTGAAAAGCTGGTAAAAAAGTATTGTAAGAATGATATTGATTTCGTTAAGGTCATCATAGATCAAATACCCCCAGGTTCGCCCCAGATGAATCTGGAGCAACTAAAGGCACTGGTAGAGGAATCTCACAAACAAGGGATGAAGGTGATAGCTCATATTGGAAGTCCTCAGAATGCCATTGACGCCATTGACGCAGGGGTCGATGTATTAGCCCATGGAGTATGGAGAGGAAAATTGACCCAGGCTCAAGCAAAGAAGATTGCCGATTCGCAAGTCCCAATCATTTACACGATCTCAGGATTCAGGAACGTGGCCCAAATTCATCATGGACATTATTCGCCTAGCGAAATGGACAGAAAACTTGTAGTTCCTGAAATTCTCGATCCAGTGACGATGGAAAGAGGAAAAGATGTTCATGAACAAAAGGTGATGAACCGATTCTTCAAAGAGGTAGCAGATCAGAGTCCTCATTGGCAACATAATTTCCGTTTGCTCAACGAAAGCGGTGCTCCGATCCTGGTGGGAACGGATAGCAATTTACCTGGGACCTATGCCGGTTCTACCTACTATCAGGAATTGGATGAGTTGAAAGCCTTTGGGATGAGCAATTTTGAGATTTTGAAGGCAGCCACGTTTCTAAATGCAAGGTTGTTTTTAAAGGAACCGGATTTTGGTTCTATAGAGCGGGGCAAAAGAGCGGACCTGTTGATAGTAGATCAAAACCCTTTGGAGGAATTGAATACGCTCAAAGATCCCGCATTAATAATCAAAGGAGGAATTCAATTCAAAAGAGCTTTATGAATTGACCCCTCATTTGTACCGTTTAAACTTTTCCTTTTTAAGTATGTAGAAGTTCAGCTCTTCATCTCCTCCGGGTAAAGTGATCAAAGAATGAAGCGTGAACCCCAACCTTCCAAGCACTCTCCCGGAAGCATCATTTTTTACGGATGTAATAGCGTGAATTTTGCTTTGCTGGTAATCTTCAAAGGCAATTTTTGCCATATGAGAAGCTCCTTCTGTAGCATATCCCTTGCCTTCGAACTCAGGTAGAAGGGCATAACCTATATCCATTCCGTCAATTCCTTCACGATCATGCAGACTACAGGTCCCGACCATTTGATTACTTGATCGGTCTGTCATGACATGATTGATAAATCCTTTGTCCTTTAGATCAGCCGACATCTTTGATCGTATGTATTCTTTGGCTTTTTTATCGTCTGTTATTTTTCTATCTCCGATGTAGCGATACCACTTATCGGTATTCATCAGCCTGAATAAGAATTTGGAATCCTCCTCTGTGAGGACTCTCAGTAGAAGTCTTTCAGTTTCCATTATCAGTGAATTTAATCTAATCCTAAGACCAGGGTCTCTTATAATGGATGCAATTCAGATCAATTCAAGCCATGTGCGATCTTCCTGAACAGCTCTAGGTGAGCCCCGGTTGCTCGATAAGGATTGTTGTAGTCGTCATAATTCACATTGGCAGAATTTTTCACAATGACAGTCTTGGTGGTCGGATTCACGTAGATGTATTGATTGAATACCCCTATGGCCATGAATTCCCCTTCTTCACCGGCAGGTAGCCACCATTGGTATCCATAGCCAAATCCTTGGTATTGGGAGTTCTTGCTATAGGGTTGTAGATGCTCATCCCTGGGGTTCAGGGAATTGTAAACCCATTTTTCAGGAACGATCTGCTTATCCCTCAACTTGCCTTGATGAAGGTAGAGCTGACCAATCTTCCCATAATCCAGAAGGCTAGCATTTAGTCCGCCAAGTACCATTTCCATACCTTCAGCATCCGATAGCCAATAAGCATCATTCTCTGCTCCCATCGGATCCCATAGTTTTTCCTGCGTGTATTTTGTAATGCTTTTTCCGGTTGCTCTTACCAGTACCATCCCCAATACATGGGTGTTGATGCTTACATATCGATTATAGGTCCCAGGCTTGGTTTCATTTTCCAAACTGGCAGCAAACTTGTCCTGCGATTCACCCCTCATAAATCCATTCCACCAACGACTGATATCAGAGTTTTCATCACTGTAGTTTTCATCAAATCCTATTCCTGAAGACATCTCAAGTACATCCTTGATGACCACACCTTCATAACCCGAGCCTTTTAATTCAGGCACATAGGTGTCTACCCGTTCATTGATGCTTTTGATATAGCCTTCCTCCATGGCGATACCGAACAAAGCGGAGGTATAAGATTTGGACATGGACCAGGAAATATGTTTGGAGCCCCGCTTCTGCCCCCTCCAATAATTCTCATAGACTATGGTATCATTCTGGATGACCAGAAAACCCTGGCAATAACTTGAGTCGAGATATTTTGAAGTAGAGAAGCTTGAACCATTGAATACAAATCTATCAGGCAAATCAGCATTTTTTCGTTGAGCCAAAAAGTAGGGATCCGGTGACTTCCTTAGCGGTTTGGATCGAAAATAAGAGCCCATGTCCAGATAGGTGACCTCTATGTTCTCCATGGCCTTCTCGATCCTTTCCAGCGGTACCAATGGTTGGGCAAGTAACTGCCCGGCAAGTAGTATGAAGGGGATTATATAATAGACCGATTTTCTGAAGACAATCAACCTTAATTTAAAATTCATGATTCAATCCAGAGCGTTTTTCATTCGAATAAGCTTTGATCAAGGCGTTTAATTAGCTCAATTTTTATTTCTAATCTCAGAAATACAGGTATCATCCCATTTATCACCTTCATAGACTTCAAGGATTTCTATGCCCAGGAAGTATTGATACTCCATATCCTGGTTGAAATTCTTGTCGAAATACTTATCGCTTGTGAATTCAGGTAATGTTAAAGTTTGAAATCCGAATTTGTCGTCCAGATTGACTTCCGAATTTTTGATAACCCTAAGGTTTTTGTAAACAGTCCCGTATTGAGTAGCCCCCTCCATAGCAGCCTGGACGATCACTATTCTGACATTCTTGGGCCTGCTATTGCTCTGGTACAGACCTTCCGATTTGCCATAACCGGAAAAGATCTCAACTGGCTTTTTCAGATCAAGGCACGGAACCACCAGTGCCTCATTAATACCATAACCTTTTACACCTTCAACCCAGGCGGTCGAAATATTTCCGTCCTGTAAATTTCCCATTGAATAGGTGCAGGTCCAGGCAACATATTCCGAATCCTCCGGAGGGTCCATTCCATTTGGATCTTCAATGATCTTTGGTGCCTCACCTTGTGGTTTTAAATAGGAGCTTGATAGACCATGTAGCCCTGGTCCATAACAATCATGCACATAAAGCCTTTCCAGTTTGCCAGAGGAAAAAAGATCTTTTATAACGGAATTTGCTTCTTTGCAAGGGAAAGATTCTTCCTGGGCCTGGAGTTTAAAGACCAGAAATGAAAAAAGTAGTGATAGAAGGAATTTCATTTAAAACTCGCCAATAATTTTTCAAAATAGAGTGAATTGTCCACCTGAATTTAGACAATCTATTTTACTTGAATTTTACGGGAATTTGGGTTTTGCCCAATACCCGAGAATGGGCTTGTTTACTGAAAATTGATCTGCCAGGAGACGCCGAAGCGATCTTCTATCCAGGCAAACTTTTGACTGAAGCCATAATTGTTCAAGGGCATGAGTACATTGCCTTCCTCAGACAGTTTTTCAAAAAGGTTTTCGATCTCCTCGTCGGATTTGCAATCGGCCCATACCGAAACACCGGGGGTGAACCCCCATTCATGTTTGATGTAGCTATCGCTGCAGGCAAATTGACTTCCATCCAACACAAACCTCGCTACGAAAATACTGCCTTCAGGTGCCGGGCCTTCTTTTCCATAACGCTGAACTTCGAGCACTTCTGAATTATCAAAGAGGCTTACATAGAAATTCATGGCTTCTTCGGCATTATTCTCCTGGAAGGTCAGAAAAGTTGTGATGCTACCAGGATCTTTCTCTGTGTTAAGACTCCTCAGGCTGTCAATTTCAGCCATTAGGGATTTTATTCTTTCTTCGTCATTTTGATCGCAGCCAAAGGCAATAAGCGCAAATGCAAAAAGCAGGTAATGGATTTTCATAGCGATGAAATTAAGTTTAAAGATTCTCTGCCAGCTGGATGTAATTACCCACTGTATCGTTGAAGACCGTGAATTTAACCGTTCCCATTTCTGTGGGTTTTACGCTGAATTCCACGCCTAATCCAGTAAGCCGTTCGTATTCCACATCAACGCTATCAACGTCGAATTGGGTCCAGGGAATTCCTGCTTCCATGAGAGCTTCCTGGTAGACCTTGGAAGGTGGGAAATGTAATGGGGCTGGTTCAAGAAGTAGCTCAGGGCCATCCTGGGCCTCCTTGGATACGAGGGTGAGCCAACGATGGCCTCCTTCCAGAGGAATGTCTCTCTTTTTTACAAAACCCAGAATTTCTGTATAGAATTTGAATGCTTTGTCCTGATCCAAGACAGGAACGCTGATGGCGGTGATCTTCATTGCTTATGATTTTTCGGTTCCAATTTCCAGGCTTGGTTTCTTACTTGCTTCTTGAAAATTGCTCTTTTCGAAATTGACTTGGAGTCTGGCCTGTTCTTGCTTTGAAAAGGCTGCTGAATGATCCCAGGCTTTCGAATCCAACCGCAAAACAAACCTCCGTCACTGAATCACCCTTTTTCAATTGCTCCTTTGACTTCTTGATCCGGGTATCGATCAGGTATTGCCTTGGAGTTTGTCCGTAATACTTCTTGAAAAGGCGGATCAGATGGTATTTTGAGATGAGCTGAATTTTTGAAAGAAGATCAAGGTTGAGATCCTTTTCATAATTGGTATCACTGAAATTCTTGATGGCTATGACCGCATCGATTTGTCCCTGATTATTAAAGACGACCTTTCGGATTCGACCGATCTCCTGTTCGTAGTAGCTCATATTTTCCCGGCCAGGCAATTGGATAAAAAAGGAATTTAGAAATTCTTTTCAACTTAAGATTTTAGATAAAGGATAATTCTCTCTGTAATGAACTCTACCTATCAGGCCCTTAATGGTCCTTTTATTCAGGCAAATGACTCAAAGAATTATCCCTTTTTAGTCTCTCAATTTATGTATTCGTGGATAGCGGAATTTGCATTATCCTGAAATTGCTCATTAGCGAGATCAGGGAAAATGTCCTTTTGCTCGACCAATGGGCCAGTTAAAACATTCTCCTTACTTGCATAGAAAGAACCGCTTTTAAAAGCTTGATTTTCTATTCCATCAACGAATCTACTTGCTCCTTTTTCCAGGCTGTGTGAAAGGCCCATTAAGGGCATAATAATAGGCATGCCAATATATTTAAACATGATTCTTTGAAGGAAGGGAAGATCATCGAACCCCTGGGTGCCTCTTGTTCCACCAGGACTCATGGCAATGAATTTGACTTCAGGATTTTTTCGAGCCATGGAAGACATCCATAAGGTTCCAGCGTACTTTATGACTCCATAAACCTGCATTGGGTCGAAATCATCCTCGAAAAATGACCCATCAAATACCGAAGCAAATTCTTCCTTCGAGGAGGATTTTAATTCGGGTCGTTTCATCCCCATTTTCTTAACTCCTCTTGCTGCTTCAGAACTGGCCAAAAGAGCAACATTTTTCAAAAGCCCCCTTTCAAGGAGCGTATCAAGGAGGACCACATGTCCTAACAAGTTGGTTGCGGTAATATTGGTAACACCTTCCTTTGTCCTGGCTGATGGATCTTTTCCTCCCGTTCCTCCAGCATTCATAATAAGAGCATCAATTTGTTCGGGCAAGTCCTTAACTGCCTTTTTTACTGATTCAGGACTTGACACGTCCATCAGAAGGATTTCAAATATGGACCTTCCGGTGCTTTCCTCCAGTTCCCTTTTTGCAACTTTTGCTTTTTCCAGGCTTCTACAGGCTAGGTAAATTTTCTCAGTTTCTTTTTTAAGGGCGAGCTGTCTGGCAGTTTCTTTTCCTATTCCTGCATTTGCGCCCGTTATCATTACAACTTTATTCATGACTTTTTTTTATGATTTTTTAATTTTTTCCCTGGAGGCTATAAATAATACGAGTCCAATTATTCCGAGGATAAACTCTAAGCCAGTGGCTTTCACCATACTTTCAGCTGGCATTCCATCAATCAAAATGCTTATTAGCCTCCCTGTACCTAATGACAAGAAGACTGTGAATGAGATGAGGCTGGAGACTCCAATATTTCCCTTTTTGAAAACCCCCGAAACTAGTATTAAGGCAAGCACAAGGATCAACGCACTTGTTGCTCTTATATCGTTTAATAAACTGGCGTTTCCTGCTAAATCAATTCCTGAACTTGCTTTTATTTCAATTGGATTGAATAGAGTGGCAGCACCAATAAAAACCAAAAGCAATCCTGATAGGGCCAGGTAAATTTTTAATATCAATGATTTTTTCATGACTTTATTCTCTTTGAATTATCTGAGAACAAAGTACCATTGCTTAGTTGGGCTTAACATTTCGATTAAGCCCAAATACCTCTCATTTTAGCTCAATCGATATTCTGTAGGGGATGTCCCGTAAACTGAATTGAAATTTCTGTTGAATGAAGCCAGTGAATCAAATCCTACTTCGAATGCAATTTCTGAAACCCTATACCGGTTGGATTTGAGCATTGAAGCCGCCTTTTCAATTTTCTTTTTGGAAATGTATTTTTTTGGGCTTTCACCAAAGACCTCATTGAATTTCCTTTTGAATGATGACAAGCTTAAGTGGCTTAGGGCTGCCAGTTCACCAATGGATAAGTTTGCGTATAGGTTTTTTTGAATGGTTGATTTAAAATCTACTTCATTTGGTTTGAACAAAGCGGCAAGAAAATCCAATTGGCTGGGAGCATCTTGGGATTTTGAAATGATCAGGACAAACTCCTTCAATTTGGTCCTGATGATATTCTCGTCTGCTAACTCCGGGTTGTCAAGAAGAATTTTTATGCTGTCCTGATAATTTTCCAGCATTTTATCAATTTGAATCTGCTTAAGGTTATAGCTAACCGAGTAGTTGGAAGTCGATAAATCAAATTCAAACAAATCTTTGACTAAAGAAGGATAAAGGAAGATTCCAACAGATTCAATCCCATCCTTGCATGCATCATCATTATTACTTGGTTCAAAAAAGTAATTCAGACACTTTGCGAGCATACCGACTCTTTGATTCAGCTTAAAGTAATCCTCATGAGATCGGACTCCAACTTCGCCTTTGTTTACAAACATAAAGCAGGCCTCATCCTCGACATATTTCTTGAGGGTTCTGCTAAACTGGGGCATAGATAAGCGTATAAAAACCACCCGGTCTTTGTACTTTATTACTTCTTCCTTGAATTCAGAGCTCATTTAGTAGTTCCTAGAATTTTTTCATCAGTCTTAAGCTAAAGTTTTTCCTCATTTGGTCAAATCATTGCTATTAACCCAGACCAACCTCACTTTCAAATAGATCCTTAAAAAGCTCAAAGAAGTGTTTTTGCTTTTTATGAGCGATCAAGTAGTATTCTCGTTCGGGATAGGTCCTGGGATTCCAGATAAGTTTCAGTTTTCCTCTTTCGATAAACTCCTTGGCATTTTCAAAAAGGGTCACCGCCACAGCCTTTGAACTCATAAGCTGCTGAAGCATGAAATATTCGTTGGGGATAATGTAATTGGTAAAGACCTTCGGCCTTTTTTTATTGAAGCAATGAAGCCAGAAAAGCTTGATGAATGGATTGGTTGACATATGGGAGAACCAAGCTTGCTTTTCCAGCCAAGTTTGAATTCCTTTTAGGTCATCCTTTTCGATCATTTCATTAAGCTCAATTGTGTCTAATTCCGGATGGCCAACCACCACTAGGGGAGAGCTAAGGATTTTGTATGAAAGTGTATCAAAGGTTTGCACTTCTTCTCGAACTATGGCGGCATCGATCTCCTGTTGATTTACCAATTCAAAAAGTTCCTCGTTTTTTTCTTCAAATCGTATATCCAGGTATTTGAAGTTTGAGAGTTTATCTGAAAGCAAGCTTTTGAATAGATGTCGACTGATGCCAAATACCTGGAGTTTCTCTTCCTTCTTGACATTTCTGCTGTACATCGCCTCCACCTCTTCCAGAGTGTCAAGTGATTCTATGATCAGGTTGTTCAGGAATTTAGCATTCTCCGTTGCTTCAACCCCTTTAGATTTTCGGATAAAGAGTTTATGGCCTACATAGGCCTCAAGCATACTCATTTGGTTGCTTACTGCAGGCTGGCTAATAAAAAGCTCTTCGGCGGCCTTGGAATAGTTACGGTGCTTGTAGACGGCCTTAAATGTTCGGTACCACTCCAGATTTATCATAGATATAATCAAATTTATATCATGAGTGAAAATAAGCTATTTCAATTGATATCACCTTTTTTCTAGTCTTGCTTCAGGAACAAAAAATTATAGTGATGAAAAGAATAGCATTAGTAACAGGAGCCAATAAAGGCTTGGGTCTGGAGACCGCCCGCCAATTAGGGGAAGAAGGGTTCAAGGTTTTGATGGCATCAAGAAATATGGAGAAAGGAATGGAGTCCGTAGAGAAATTGAAAAAGGATAAGCTGGATGTCGAATTTGTTCAGCTGGAGGTTACGGATCCTAACCAGGTACAAGCTTTGGTGGATCATATTGAAGAAACTTATGGAAGGATTGATGTATTGGTTAACAATGCGGGGATTATGCATGGGCGAGAACCCTCAGGCGTAAACACAGCTGAGATCGTCGAGCAGGATGTACTTAGGGAAACCTTTGATGTCAACTTTTTCGGCCTGGTGAGCTTGACACAGAGCTTATTGCCGTTATTGAAAAAGAGCGATTCAGCTAGGATAATTAATGTTTCAAGCATACTTGGGTCCAACACCGTTCAGAGTGACGAAAGCTCGCCATGGAGTGGGATCAAACCTTTTGCCTATAATGCTTCCAAATCGGCCTTGAATTCGTTCACGGTTCATTTGGCTGCGGCATTGAAGGATAGCAATATCAAGGTCAACTCCGCTCATCCGGGTTGGGTAAAGACAGACCTCGGGGGGCAAAATGCTCCATTAGAGGCCCCCGAAGGAGCAAAGACCTCGGTAAGCTTGTCTTCTGCCGACTTTACCGGCAAATTCATTCACGATGGTGAGGAGATTGCCTGGTGAAAACTTTGGGATCTGGTAGGTAGAATACCAGATCCTGATTCCCTTTTGTGATCTGGCCAGGGTATCCTCAGTTTGTAATGAAAACCCCCTTTCCAATTTCTTTTCTTTCAAACTTTTTAAACACTTCCGCATGGTCTTCGAGTTTGAAAGTATGCGTGATCTGCTCGTCTAAGATGAATTTCTCTTTTGTATACAGGGATACTATTTCTGGTATATCCCTTTCAGGATCACAATTTCCATAAAGCGGGTTGATATACTTTTTGTCAAATTCGAAAAGGTTCATATCTACGCTCAATTCTTGCTCAACCCCACTAATTTGGACTGCGGTCCCACCATGCCGAATCATTGCCAGCGGAGCGAATGCGAGTTGAGGAATTCCGGTACATTCAAATGAATAATCGACTCCTCTTCCATTGGAAAGTCCAAGTACTTGTTCTATTACTGGTACCAAGTCTGTTGACACTACTTGTATAAGATTTGTGGAACCATAGGCCTGGCTTGTTTTTAATCTTTCGTTGTCTCTGTCAATTGCTATTATGGTTTTAGCTCCGCACAATCTTGCGGTTTGTATGACATTCAATCCTACTCCACCACATCCAATAACAGCCACAATGCTTCCTTTGGAAACTTTGGCGGTATGCATTACGGATCCATATCCGGTTAGCACTGAACAGCTTACTATACCTGCAGAGCTAAAGGAGAGTTTGGCGTCAAATTTTGTAGCGGCGGTTTCCGGGATTAGGGTATGCCTTGAGAAGGTCCCAAGATTGAAGAGCCTGGGGATGCTCTTTCCATTAAAACTTGCAGTATCCAATTCGGAGTCGAAATACTTCTTTCCCCCTACTATTGGGGAATTTGTTTCACATAGATTTTTATTTCCTCTATCGCATTGAAAGCAATCATTGCAGGGCATGGCCCAATTAAGCAATACCCTGTCGCCCACTTCAAGGTTCTGAACCTTCTGGCCAGTACCTACAACTACCCCTGCACCTTCATGACCGGGTATGAATGATTCTCTTAATCCATTGATCTTGTTCGTATCAGTTTGACATATTCCTGCGGATTTGACTTCTACTAATACTTCATTTTCCCGGGGATCTCTGATCAGAATTTCCTCTAGCCGAGTTGTACCTTGACCATCGGAAATAATAGCAGTGGATCTGAGCATAATTTTTGGACTTGGTTCCTAAAAATTTTTAGCAATTAAAGGAAATAAACACAATAATCTCCTTTCCTATGAAGTGTCGATCAAGCTAATCATAGAACCAATTATCAGGAATCGTAAAAGTCACAATGTTGACTCTAATTCCCGTTAGATCCTTGATTGCAGAATGCTTGTGGCACCACAGTTCTTCCCTGATTCAATTTCTATGGCTACATTGATCTTCCTAACGTAGCCAGTCTACTTCGTTTCCTATAGTGGTCAGGAAGACTCCATTATATTCGAAAAGGGGTAGAAAAAATTGAGGAGAAAATTATTTTTCACTGTTTTCCGCTCTACCATTTTTGGTCACAGCTCCTTAGCACCCGACCAGATCAGTCCAAAAACTAACAGGGCATTCAATTTTCTGGGACCTGGAAAATTGTCAAACTGTCGACCTAAACACCCCCGGGCTAATTCCTGTTTTTACTTTGAACAGCTTCGAAAAATGCTGCGAATATTCGAAACCAAGACCATAGGCAATCTCACTGATAGATTTTGAAGAATTAAGTAATCGGTACTTAGCCTTATCGACAAGGATGTCATCTATGTGGCTCTTTGCACTTTTTCCTGTTTCTTTTTTGAGGAGGTCGCTCAGGTAATTAGGAGACATATTCAGCTCTCTTCCGCAAAATGTCACGGTTGGGATACCCAACTCCAATTGGGATTCATTTTCATAATAGTCCTTGAGCAAGGTTTCGAATTTTGCCAAAACATCCTTATTGATATTGGTTCTAGTGTAAAATTGTCGGTCGTAGTAACGTGTACAATAGTCAAGTATCAACTCAATATTGGAAACGATCAATTTTTGGCTGTGCTGGTCTAGGTTCTGTTTGTACTCCTTTTCGATTTTCTGAAGGATCTCCCAGAGTGTGTTTTTTTCGTCATCCGAGATATGCAAAGCCTCATTTATATCATAGGAAAAAAAGGAATATTTATCGATTGCCTTGCCAAGCTCGGATCTTCGGATCAGGTCGGGATGGAAAAGCAAAGCCCAACCCGGGTCCTTAGAACTTGACTGGTGCCCATCATAACTAACCACCTGTCCTGGTTTAATAAATAGCATAGACCCCTCCTGAAAATCGTAAGAATTACGACCGTACTTCATGCTTCCCACCGTCTCATTTTTATGAGTTATACAATACATTCCAAATGAACACCTGAGGTTATGATATTCAGGTGCAATGTCTGCGTCTCGGAAATAAATGATCGAAATGAGCGGGTGTTTTGGCTTCGGTTGACCAAAAATCTTGTGCATATCCGAAATGCTTTCAATATGATAGATTTCTTGCATTTTTCTGGATGTGGCGGGAATAAACATAATAAGATTCCTCCTCAATTGAAGGTTTCACCTATCATTTCTTCCGATAGGGTCCAGAGCTTTGAACAGATGTCTTTCCTATTGGAATAATCACTTCTTTTGGCGACCCCGACTCTTCCTTTGAATTCATTGAAACCCTGAGGACCAAAATATTCACCTCCTTTAACTTCGGGGCTCAAGGCTGCTACAAGGCTAGGCTTGGCAGCAGAAGCAGGAGAATTGAGAATAAATGGAGATAAAATCTTGAAGAAGTAATATTGTGCTTTTGGCATTTCATCAAAAAGCCCAGAGTCAGAGCCTCCTGGATGAACAGCCAAGGCGATTATTTTTTTACCTTTTGCCTTAAGTCTGCGGTTTAATTCATCCGAGAACATCAGATTTGCCAATTTTGATTGACCATAGGCAGCGTCCCTATCATCGACCCTTTCGCAATTGAGATCATCGAAGTGGATCTGCGCTCCTTTATGAGCCAGACTACTTAAAGATACTATGCGCGATTCATGATTATCGGGCATAAGATCAAGGAGCAATTTGGTTAGTAAAAAATGGCCCAGATGGTTGGTTGCGAACTGTAGTTCTACGCCTTCCTTGGTCCTTTTTCCACTGTAAACCAGAATGCCTGCATTGTTTATCAGAACATCCAGCTTTGAATATTTCTCCTTGAATTTCAATGCAAATGACCTTACACTGTCAAGATCGCTAAGATCCAGTTGCAGGACATCAAGGTCTGCTTGTGGAAAAACCTGCAGTATTTCAGATCTAGCCTTTTCCGCCTTTTGCATACTTCTGCAGGCCATAATGACCTTGAATCCGTATTTGGCCATTGCCAGGGTGGTTTCATATCCTATTCCATTGTTAGCCCCCGTAACAATGGCAATTCTCCCTCTTTGGGAGGGCGGATTTTTAACATTAAAGTCCATCTTTTTCAATTTGTGTTCTTCTTTCAACTTCAATCTTGAGATTTCTATTAAAGGCACTATAGCCTTCTGAGTACATTTTTGAAAGCTTGCCACCCATGAGCCAAGTTATCCCTTTCATAATTTCATCGGATTGGATGAACCTTGTTTTCCCATTTTCCATAGGCTCAACAATAAAGTGATGGTTATCCTGGATTCCGCCTGGACCTTTTTCGGACCAATAAAATTCGTTTCCTTCCTTAACGGATATAGCATGTTCAATGGAGGTGGTTTTATCCTTCTTAGGATTAATCCTGAAAACAACTTTGATCTTTTGTCCATGTCTGATTTCACCCTGAATATCGACCATGAAAGCTGCCCAATCTTTATAAGATGAAGTATCGGTTAAGACGGCCCAGACCTTTTCTACATCTGCGTCGATCTCAATATCGGTATAGATGGCCCTATGACTGGCCTTGAGTCTTCTGACTTTTACGTTTTCCTTGATGTTGTCTTTCATTGTGCTTTATATAAATATTTTGATTGGGATTTTTTTTAGAAATGGATATCCGTCCCGCCGTCGGCTTTTATCATCTGGCCCGTTACGTATCTGGAGTCATCGGAAGCCATGAAGACCATTACCGGTGCAATATCCTTTTCTACATCACCGATATAGCCAAGAGGAATCATGCTGATCATTTGCTCCTCTCCAAATTCACCAGAAAATAACTTGTGAGATAAATCGCTATAAAAAACTGGGATGATGCTATTGCAGGTGATTTTATCCTTGGCCCACTCCCTTGCTGCTACCATGGTGATGCCATGGACCGCAGCTTTGACCCCTGCATAAACCCCAAAACCAGGTGCTCCGATAAGGCCGGCTCCTGATGAAACATTGATTATTCTACCTCCATCATTTTCTTTCATGTGAGGGTAACATAGACGCATCAAATGCCAGACCGCCTCGAAGCCACTCCTCACCGTGTTATTCCATACTTCTTCGGAATGATCCATAATAGTAACCCCTTGTTTCGTGGTAATCGCATTGTTTACCAGGATATCAATTCTTCCAAATACCCTGATTGTTTGGTCTACTAGGTTTTGCAGATCCTCTCGTTTCATGACGTCGCATTCAACCGACAAAGCTTTTGTGCCTTGCTTTTCGCATTCCAGTGCGACATCATGGAGTTTGTCAATCCTTCGGGAACAGATGACCACATTGGCTCCGGATTTAGCGAAAGCTATCGCCGTTCCCTTGCCAAGCCCTCCGCTAGCACCAGTTATTATAGCGACCTTGTTTTCTAATGTTTTCATAATATTCTTTTATCTGTTTTGGTACATTAAATTTTTGCTTTGATATAATTCAGTATGTCTTGATTCTCAAGAATTTCCATTGACTCACCGTGTAATCCCACCTGGAACATTGCATTTGCCAGCTCGGTTGACTTAATACTACTGTCCGGATTGAAACTTTTAATGAGAGGATACATGAGGCGCAATATTTTATACATGATATTTGGCTCCTTTCGTGGTGTTACTGGATAGATATAGCCGGGGCGAAAGGCATGGAATGGGAGGCCAAGTTCTGAGATTCGGTTTTCCGCTATTCCTTTGTATTTGGCAAAAGACGCGTTGCTGGTCTCTGTTCGATCTGCACCGGCTCCACTAAGCATGCAAAGCCTGGCATTTGGACTTGCAGCATTCAGGGCTTTTGCGAAACTCAGTGCATAGTCGATCGTTATCTCTTTGAATTTTTTATCAGGCACCTGCCCCGTATAAACTCCGATACAGAAGTAGGCTGCATCAATCCCTTTGAAGAGGTTTACCTGATCTTCCAAGTCTTTGAAATCTGACACCACCACTTCCCTGAGGCTGGAATGCCTTCGACTGGAGCCCTTTCTGACAAGGGAAATTACTTCGGATATCTCCTTTGACGACAGGCTTTTTTCCAGTATTAGCTGGCCTATCATTCCGCTTGCACCCGCTATTAGAATCCTCTTCATACTCTATTGGAAGTGTTTGAAATGGTTCCTTGAGGTTTTGGAAGATAGAAGGAATACGGAATGAACTACATATGAGAACATCTCAACTGTATATGGAGTTATGCCCCATTGATCAGACATAAAGTCGAAAGTCTGAATGGTGCAAAGGACAGATAGGTTGGAGAACATCAGCACGGCCACAAAGGGTGTCCACCTCCAGCGGGTTAAGTACCCGATGAGGAATACGGCTCCTGTGGTGGTGATCAACAGCCAGTGAACAAATTGCACACCACGTGGGTATGCGTCATTCTGTAGTTTGATGATCGGAACTATCCCGGTGAAGTATTCTAAGAATCCGGCCAGCCCCCAAATGAGCATTACTGTTGTCGCAGCCAGTAATAGCCCCATGTAGAGTTTTGACAAAAATTTCATGGTGTAAAGCTTGCATCCTCCTCTTTTTGAGAAGTATACATTTCACCAATGTTTGTGTCGATTTTCCAGATTCTGGTTGATTGTTGTGATTCCTACCTCTTTCAGGGAAGGCCGGTAATGAATTGCTTCTAATTTGAGATAGAGCTTACTTATTGTCCTTCAACATTTGCACCTTATAATTAGACCAGGCTTCCTCAATATCGAGGTCCAGAAGCGGTTTTGCGGTCTTGATTTTGCCTGATTTTAGAGCCCGAAGCCAGGTTTTCTGGCTTGGGCTAAGGTAGTTTTCCGGGTTCTGTTTGCTGCCAAGAGCAGAATTGATCCGGGTCTTTTGCAATTCGGAAAGAGGAAGGTACTGATAGATGGAATGCCTTAGATAATAATGCACATCATTGCTTGCAGTCCTGTAATTGTCCTTGACTTCAACGCGAACGAAACCTTGTTTTTCTGCATAGGCATCCAACTCCGATTGGCTTATTTCGTCTCTGTTGTGCTCCACTCTGACTACTTCGCTTCCCTTGACAAATCCGGATTCTACATCGAGCACACCGTCCACCTGGCCCAATTTCTTTTCACCGGTCCAGAAGCAGTACATCTTATAGGTCGAGCTGACTATATCCGAAGAATTGGCAGCGATAAGTTCCTGTTCCAGCAGATTCATATAGACTGGAACCGATTTGTTGTCTTCGATCAAGGCTTCCTTCATCCTACTGATCAGGGTGCTGGCAGAATAGTCTCCACCAATACGCTTCACCTGGTCCTTGCCATTAACATCCACTATTCGAACCACCGGGTTATTCCAGCTGGGTTCGTTGAACTTATTCAAGGTCTTTTTGTCCTCACCACCCTTGTTGTTGTGAATAGCCAAAGGCACAAAGGAATTCTCGAGGGCCTCTGCAATGAGTGGATGGCTGAGCACGTTGCGACCATAATTCCTGCAAGTAGCGCAACCAGGTACTTCCTGGAAGAGTATGACAATGTCCCTGTTTTCTTTTTTGGCTATAGCCACTGCTTCCTCATAGTTTCTATACCATTCTACTTTGCCCAATTCAATATCCTGCATTGAAGAAGCGTATAAGGAGCTGGAAGAAAGGAGAACTGCAAGAAATATCATTTTACCTATCATGTAATAAAGCTAGGGAATGGCTGAGGTCAAGGAGTCTAAGGGGAGACAAATAGGATTAATGAATTTGAGATATGTCAGTGGCTCATTTTTTCACATTGCTATATATCTTTTATCTGATTGGGATTAGATTGTCTCACATTGGCAATTTACATTTCCCAGCTCCCAGGTTTTTAAAGAATTTTCCTTGTTGATCTGACTTGTATCAAGATCGAGCTCCATAAGACGTTGCCTGTTTATTTCTATTTCCCAAATCAAATACTCCTCTTGACTGCTATTCTCCGATAATTGATAAAATGAAGCAAAATATCTTGAACCAAAAGCCTTGTGAAATGAAATAGGTTCTGCTTCCAGATTCTCAAGTTCAAGTAGCAATGAATCTGATTTTAGGTCAAAAACGGCGAAGCCAAAGAGATCTGATTCATAATTGGTAAAAAGTAGTTGCTCCTCGGGATCATAAAAATTTTGGCCACCTATAAGGTCAAATACTTCCCCAGATTCGTTAATGATTATAGTTCTACCATCATAATCGCCATGTTTAGTAAAAACCAGATGATTTGCTATTTCCACTGGTCTTGAAATGCCGTAATTTCCTCCCACGGGATCAGGAGAATAGCTCAGAGTATTTAGGATTTCATCATTCCGTGATATAAGTATCTCAGATTTGCAATAGAAATCTCTTCCGGACCCCCTAGTTTGGATTAACTCAATTTCTATGTCACCTAAATGGTATGACTTCTGTGAGCTACTAATAGAGTCGGTCAGATTCGCTTCCGAATTTTCTTGAGTCTTTTCAGCAGATTGGTTTTTACCATTTTTTAGGAGACCGCGATCGCATGATCCTGCAATCAGAATTATTGAGAAAAGAAGAATGGTTTTTATGGATTCTTTCAATTGTTGGGAATTAGAGATGAAATGAATTAGAAACTTCTTTTAGACTCTCCGAGAACTAATCCTCGGATCAAATTTGTCGGCTCTTTTTTCCACAAGTTAAAAGATCAAAGGTGATTTAGTGTTTTTTAGGCCTTGACCTAGTCGATTGCCATTTTTCGATGATCCCTATGATCTGATGCATTCCATCGGTGACGGCTGCAGGTCCGGGTTGCAGGATTAGTTCTGATTTGATCTCAAAAACGAAATTGTTTTTCACAGCATTTATTTGATCCCAATTTTCCCGGTTAAGCATTCTTTCCTTTTTGAATTTTTTGCCACACCATGATGCAATTATAATATCAGGATTGCGCCGTACCACTTCTGAATGATCTTCAATGATCCTTTTCTTGGCCAGGGAGGTGTTTTTGAGGTCACTGAAAATATCTATTCCACCGGCCATCTGAATCAATTCGCTTACCCATTTTATTCCTGTGATCAGGGGGTCATACCATTCTTCGAAGTAAACTTTGGGTTTAACTGGTTCATTGAAGGTGGGGGCGCATTTTTCCTTCAGATCTTCTTGAATTTGATGAACGAGTTTAATTGAGTCCTCCTTTTTACCAACCAAGCTTCCCAGTTGAACAATCATTTCATAGATGCCCTTAACAGTTCTGTGATTGTTCATCCAAACCGTGATGCCCTTGGCAACAAGTTCCTTCGTGATATCTGCCTGGATATCGGAAAAACCAATAACCAGATCTGGCTTAAGGTCTATGATCTCATCGATTTTGGCGGATGTAAAGGCCGAAACCTTTGGCTTTTCTTTTCGGGCTCTCTTGGGACGGACCGTAAATCCAGAGATACCTACGATCCTGTTTTCCTCACCTAATAGATATAAGGTTTCGGTGGGTTCTTCGGTCAGGCAGACAATGCGTTTAGGATAAAAATCCTCAGGAGAAGTCATTCTTTTCTATTCTTTCGGTAGGGGCAATGCAAACAGGAACTATTGCAACAATGCCCTCGATCCAAATGATAGTTCTCCGTAAAGACGTAAAATCCTTGTTCATTTAGGTAATAGTCTTTCCCTTCCATCAAAGTCTTGTCGCTTTGAGTTTTGCCTTTACGTTTCTGATCTTTTGGGTCCAAAATGTTGGAAGAATATTACTCATAAACAGGCTGATCCCGATTTGGTTTAAGTCCATAGGTCCATTCTTCGGATCATACCTCCAAGATGGGCTGTATATAGCATTACTAGTGTATTTAAGGCCAATAGGACCATCAAAATAATAGGGATCCTTTTGTCGGGAACTTCTTCCTGCAGGATGCTGGCCCATCCCATGATCCCCACCAGGGCGGCAATCACCTGGATCACAAAGGCTGCTCTTCCCCAAAGGGCATGATCTTCAACATGGTCCTGCGGATAGGGTTCCAGGATCTGCTTTATCCAATCGGCTCCTTCAGGACCGGTGAAATAGGCTATTGCAGCTATGGCACCCAGAAAGATCAGGAGGGAATAATTGCCCTTCCATTGCTTGTTGTCCAAAGGAAGTTTACGTTGAACAAAGACTCGGTAGAGCAACCAAGGAGTACCGATCACAGCAAAGTGGACGATCATTACATGGATCCAATTTGCTATCATCATAGTCTTATGGTTTTAGGATTTTGCCGAAAACTGCCTACTCAGCACCCGTTTTAATTGCTTCCTTGGGGTCAATTCCCTTGTCTACCTTATCATAATCCAAGGTGGATCCTCCCATGCTGTGAGGGATGAGGTAAACCACAGTCATTACCACAGCTCCGAGCAATACAGCTCCACGGCTAATGGTCTCGTTCTTCTTGGGTTTGAAACCGATGATCGCTAAAGCCAAAGCCCAGGCCACCCACATAAGTAGCATTTTATTATCGGTGAAATCGCCCCCATAAGGGAAACCGGTCCAGTATTCTCCAAATGCACTTTTTTGTACAAGGGGACCCAGGATCATTCCACCGAGGGTCATTGCTGAAAAGGCTACAACGGTCCATTTTCGCAAACCGCCATCATCGAAAATGGCACTTAGACCCGCCCTGATACCGAAAATGATCACGATGATCATCATCACCACATGAGGAACCAGGATCATGTCTGAAACCGGATCCTTATATCTGAGAACTATGTTTTCCTCTCCCTTCTCCGGGATGTTGAATTCCTTTCCATCGATGGAACCTGAAATGAAGTACTCCATTTTTCCTGCTGCAGGCTGGATGGGAAGCTGAGCCATGAATTGCTTGTCTTTGTCCATGCCGAATTCAAGGCTGCTGAATTCATCCTTGGTCTGGAATCGTTTGAAATTCAATGTGGCTTGGTAATCGGCTCCTTCGAAATAGGGCAGGATAATTTTTGCTCCTTCTGTCGTTTCCTGGGATCTTAGAAGCTCGTACTTAAGCTTCTCTCCATTATTATCCAGGTAGCCCTTAAATTCATAAGTAGGGCCGGTACTCCTTTGATAGATCATTGCAGCCGCTGCCATAAGAACAGCCAAAACCCATAAAACTATTTTCTTCATCCTTAATCTGCTTGAATAATTACTAATGCGTATGCCTTAGTGGTTTCAATGAAGTGACAAATATGATGATAAAGGCTTGGCTAGGCGAATAGAATTCAGTTTATCCAGGTATTTGTTCGCCCATCAAAGATCCAAAAATCCATCAGGGGTGTATTATTCTTGTCCCAACCCCCGAATAGAATGGATTTGTTCTTTGAGCTGTGAAAGATTAAACCCGGTTTTCCTGCCCTTTTTGAAGGACCTTCCTCTGTCTTCAATTGCCATGTTTCTCCATCCCAGGTCCGGGTATCACCCAGGTAGCCATTATTATAGCCACCAAAAAGTAGTATCGCTTTCATGCTTTTGTCATAGACCATGGCATGATGGTCCCTTGCAAGCTCATTGTTTGAAGCCTTTAATTTCCAACCGATTTTTTCGTCCCATTCCCAGGTATCTCCGAAAACTGTCTTTTCGTTCTCAACTTTTTGAAAGCCCCCAAAGAGGACCATCTTTTTCCGTTGCTCATCATAGGCCAAAGTATGTTGCAATCGGGCAGGAGGGGATTCGGAAGATGCGATTTTGGTCCAGGTTCCCTTTTCAAAGATCCAGGTATCATTCTGAGCCTCTTTCTCTTCATTTGAGCCTCCGAATAAAAAATACTGTCCGTTGGAAGAGTTGTACACTAATCGATGGCTTTGCCTGGGACTTGGGCCTTGCTGGGATATTAGATCCCATTTCTTTCCATCCCATGACCATAGATCATTCAAGAGTTTTCCATCCTCAGCCTTTCCTCCAAAAACAACCAGAAGGCCCTTTTTTTGATCGTAGATCATAGAGTGACCACTTCTGGCTGGAGGAGAATTCTCACTTTGTATTTTCTTCCATGTTTGTCCGTCATAGGCCCAAAGGTCATTCAGTCTTTTTTTCTGTAGGGAGCAATAGCCTGCGAATAGATAGATCGATCTATCATTTTCATGATAGCTGATAACAGGTTGATTCCGTGGACAAGGCTGAGCATTGAGGCACGCCGGAGAAATGAATAATAAAAGGAAAAGGAATCTGTGGAGATAAACCATTGCAGTTAAAAAATAATAATTATTGATCGTTGAAGCCAGGCTTATCAATAATGACGACTGTCATTCTCTTGGAATCGCTCCTACGCATTTTGCAAAAGCCTGTTTTCGTTCTGGACTATGGCAACTATTGGTGTTGGGTTTGAAGTTTCAGATGGATATTTTAGTACCACAAAAGAAACTCCCATGGCAATGCCCCACCGCCTTTAGTTTCCGGTTCTGCTCCTTTCACTTTGGTTCCCTGTGCTGTGTTTTTTGGCTTTAATCTCTTTGTTCCCCAGTCTATAGCTTATTGATATTTGTAGGGTTCTATTGTCATAGTAATATCTAGCTGTTTGTAGAACACCGTTCACTATACTTTCATTTCTTTCCGCAGAGCTTCTGAGGAGATCATTCCCTCTAATGGTAAGGTTGAGATTCTTCTTTAGAAATAAACATTGCAATGAAACCGAAAGAGAACTTGCTTCTTTTATGTTGTATATGCCATTAACACCTGGCATGCTATACCAAAAGTTTATACCCAAAAGCAAAGTTTTATCCGACTTTAAATTGAAGTTATTGTAGGTTGATATTGTAGCATTCAATCCTTTTTGATCTTCTTGTTCATGTGCTAAATTGAATTCTGAAACAGAGAAGTTTACATCTAAGCTATTATTGCTACGCCACCACTTAAACCTGTCAAATGTGAAATTTTGAGAAATTCCGAACCGATGGGTATTTATAAAATTCTCATTCGTAAATCGAATAATATTTGTTTCTGCGTCCGCTAGAGGAACCTGCGAAAAAATATTTTCTTCGAAGCTATAATAGAACTTTGAAGTTAATTTTTTATAGGTAGTGGATAGTTCAAAGTTATCTATAAATGAGGGCTGTAAGAATGCATTTCCTTCGATAGATTGAAATGGATTTACGAATTGAATATTCGGGTTCAATTCATAGAAACTGGGCCTCTGGATGCGTTTACTATAATTGAATGAAATATTTGACGCTTTTGTTATATCATAGGACAGATAGATCGTTGGAAATATTTTGACGTAGTCGTTTACTGTAGAAAAGTTTAAATTTTTTGATATTGAGTTCGTACTGGTTGCTTCTATTCTAAATCCAATTTGAGTTTTCCATTTAACCTTAATTGCCTTCTTGGCTGATATATACAATGCTTTAATGTCCTCTGTATATTTGAAATCGTTTTGTGATGTTGGGGTAGTCGTTACTGGGTTGTCAACCAAGCCGCTGTTAAAAAAAATGATTTCATTCAATGATATTGAATGGGTGATTTTTCCTCCAAAACTTAATCCTATCCATTTAAGAGGATACTCGACATCTATCTTGGCAGATACATTGTTTACTTCTTGTTGATTTGTATTTGTGCCTCTAAAAAATTGCTTCGAAAAAGGATATTGTATTAATGAAATGCCATTGTAGGTTCTTTGGTCCGGATTACCATAAGTAAAGTAATCCAGATTTAAAGCTATTTTTCTCCCTATAGTGTCTATGGAAAATTCATTGTTGTAATTGACCGAATGTATGGTAGGATTATAGATTGCTTTTCCGTTGGAAAGAAGTGATCGTATTGTTTCACGTGTATTATAATCATAAACCGGAGTGTATGGGTTGTCCTGTACATTGAAGTTGGTTGAGTTATAAATATATTGTGTACCCATAGACCAACGGGGGTTGATTTTATAGGTTAAATCAATTCTGCCATTGGCTCGTTTGAAATTTGTTTTAAAGGGAGAGTGCGTATACCATAGTCCATCGGGAAAGTGAGCATAATCATCTTGTTCTTGATAATAGACTCCATTTGCATAACCGACTGATGAGGAGATACTGACTGTTTTTTTGTTTAGGTTTAGGCTTCCTGCCCCTGATCCGCTTGAAAAAGTTCGCTGCCTAAAAACTAATTTCATTTGAGCATTCCATGAATTTTTTTTTGCCTGTTTAAGGTTGATATTTATTAATCCACTATTTCCTAATGCATCATATTTTGCCGGAGGAGTTGAAATCACTTCCACATTTTGTATATCTTCCGATGCTATCGATTTTAGGAAGGATGCCAAATCTTCACCGGAAAGCTGTACAATTTTATCATTAATCATGACTTGTAGCGTGCTTTTCCCTATCATTGATATTTCATTATTCTGGACTCTGATTCCTGGAGTGACTCTTAGCACCTCCAAGGCATCTCCTTCGGATACTTTTGCTGAGTTTTCTACATCATAAATTACACGATCTATTTTTCGTTCGATTAAATTCCTATTGGCTTGGATTGTAACTTCTTCTAATTGCAACAGGCTTTCAACAAGAATTTCTCCAAAATCTATATCCTGTTCTTTTATTTCAATATTCTTAGAGACAAGCTCTTGACCCATATAGTATACTTTAAATAGATAAAGACCTTTTTCCAGTGAAAGCTCAAAGCTTCCTTCAGCATTGGTAATGGTTCCAATTGGATATTCCAGCGATTGTCCGGAGAATTGTATATTGGCATACGCAATACTCTCCTGGGTGGAGATATCTATGATTTTTCCCCTTATTGTAGTTTGAGCCCCTGCATTGCTTATGCTTAATAAAATGATCACTGTTATAAGATTAATCTTATAAAATTCGATTCCGAAGATCATTGTCTGTTGATTTATTTCTGCAAGACTATGATCAATAGCTTGGTTATTATTTGCTTCTAATTGAAATAAATGACACTTTATCTGAAATATTTTCAATTTCAGTTCACCGGGTGGGGCTGATTCTACTAGAGCACTCAATTTTTCATAGGCGGAGCACGGTGTGTGGGTTCAACTGGGAGAATGGTCTTGATTTTTGGATTCTACAACAGCGGCTTCTCGGGTAACTGAGAAGCTTTCAAGAATTAAGGACCATTAAAGAATTTTTCGCCTTTTCTATTTCACTGAAAATTGAAATCAGGTTTTTTAGATCAACCATGATGGAGTGTCCAATTCTCAAGAGAGGAGCCTTCCTATCTTTTATTCCCTCGCGTTTTACTCCATCATAAGCTCAAAGATGATTTACTATCTGCTGATGGCCTGGACAAGACTGTGATTGCAGAAGAATAAAAAGTGGAACTGGAGACCAAATATGAAGCTGTGACCGGGCGACCATTGCTAATGTGCTTTTCAGCATTTCAGGTCTTCTAATCATGAATCCCGGTAAAGCTCAATTATATCTCCATGAAAATGTTGGTTCCCAACTCTTTAGAATTTTTGGTACTCATAGCAAACCTTTCTTCAAGCTTTACTTTTCCCGATTTTTCTCGAGTTACATTGCATTTTGATTCTCCATGGTCCATTTCACCGCTTTTTCTAAGTTGGCAGTAGGTAAATGATAATAGCTCATCTTCCAATGTGCCCACCAAGTATCCCTTTTCTATTTTACCCCCTGAATAATGGGCCCAAACCTGGCTTTCCTTTTGCTCGAAGTGAAAAATGGTTTCATGATTAACGATTCCATTATCGGCCGTTTGGACAACATTCATTTTCAATTTATTCAGCATGCTACTATTCTATTGGCTATTATTTTTCCTCAGCCTTAATGAATTTACTAATTCCTTTTCGTATTTAAGAAAAGCTGATGTTTCATTTTGAAGTTTAAAGGTGCAGGGTAACTCCAATAATATTTAATATTAGCAATTAAGCTGTCGGTCTTCCGTGCAAATATTTTAAAGTCAATAGCTTTTGTTTTTTCGGAAATACAGCTCTCTATTCATTCCATACCAGGCCACATCCTCTGCCTCAGGATCGTAGGGTGCGTACTTTTCAAATTCGAAGCCCAGCTTTTCCATTACTCGAATTGAAGCCTTGTTTTCCTTCATGGCTATGGCAATTATCCTTTGCAGCTCTAAAGTTTCAAATCCATATTCCAGGATGGCGTGAGAAACCTCTGTTGCAATACCTAATCCCCAGAACCTGGGAATGAATCTATACCCCAGATCGATTTCATCGAATTCAGGCAGATAGGCCAGGCCAGCCCAACCAACGAAAGTCATTTCATCTTTCAGAAATGTAGCCCATCGGCCGTAACCGTACCTGCCATAGTTATCGTGTCTTGCCTTTATCGCCTCCTCCATTTCTTCCAGGGTCCTGATGGGAGGCTCGCCCGTATACTTCTGAACCTTCGGATCCGAATGCAAGGTGAACATATCATCCTTATCCTCCAGGGTAATTTCCCTTAAAAGCAATCTTTCCGTTTCTATCAGGGCTTTCATATATCTAAAGGAAGATACCTTTCCTGTATAATTTTAAAGTGATGTATTTGATGAGCAGTTATGGTCAACCCAATTGTGTATAGTGGCATTTCATATTCAAAGAATACGCAATTCCTTTCAAGGATCTCCTTATTGAAGGACTCGAACATCATTATGCTTGACCTACGAACCGCTCTCAACTCATCCACCAATTGCTTGATCGAAAGCTCATCTGCATTAGAATTCTGACCCATGATCTCCTGGTCATGTCCATCGGGAGTGGATCCTTCCGCCCGAGCAAAGATTATTGCTCTGTAGCACCAGATTCTTTCCCAATCAATGAGATGTTGCAAGATCCTGTTGATGGTCCATTTTCCTTCAGCATAGGTTTTAAGTCCGATGCGACCCAATTGGCCGGTATCCAGGCTATCAATCTGGACCAGACTTTTTTGCAAGGCCTCTTTTAATTCTATGTCCCCATTCAATTCGAAGACTTCTTCTAGGAATCCGGGGTTCTGCTTTTCTTCTTGACTTTTCATAAATGATATTTTTTGAGTTTATCTAAACTTTAAATGGTTCTGCTCCTGTTGGACTGGATCTAAATCCCATTAGGCTTATGAACTGCACTCAAAGGCAAACTCAGCCAGGACAGGATGCAAAAACTTGATAAAATGAATTCTTGCCAGGATGATAGTCCAGGCAGAAAGAAACTAACCTCTAGGTATTATGGTCAGCGGATCGATTAAATAAACTTTAGGATCATTTTCAAATGATGGTTCATTTATGATCTTTAAATATATGCAATTCTACTATTAAGATACGGATGGAGGATTCATTTTAAGCGAACCAATTCCCCTTTTCGTTTGTAAATGTTTTTGTAATCCCATTGGATTTCTTTCGACTTATCTATCCATCTTCTCAAAGTAGATTCATCAATTTGGTTTTCTGTAGTATAGATGATGGAGGCATCTTTAAATTTACCAGTACCTGGTTTTAATCCATTTTCGTCAAATGACGCCCCACTCCAAAACATTAATCGTATTCCGGCTTTGAGTTTATTATATCCAACTATTGGATTACCGTCTAAGAACCAAACCGGATGTTTATGCCATATTTTATTTTCTGCTTCAGCCATTTGCTCATCAATAATGGATGCAAGTCTGGTGCAAATGCCTCTTTCATCATCCTGTTGACGATCATTAAATCGTTTTATTTCTGGATTCATGTTCTTTTATTTCAGCCTATCTCAAAACTATTTTAAACAGATACTATCTTATTTATCCCAACGTGAAAATCATGACTGCATATGCCTAGCTTCAATTTCTCATGCTGATTATTTCATTGTTGGCATAGAAACGAGTCGGTTAAGAAAATTCTACATTTTTAATTTCAATTTCTTGATCCTGACCAGGGGACCAGGGCATAGTTCCTTATGACAATTGATGCAATTGCTGATCATATTATCATAGAGGCTTAGCATTCGGGAGGTGTCAGAGTCCTCAAGCAATTGCATGCTTTGGATGTGGGTTTCAGCAAAGACCTTATAAGTGGGACTGGACTTTTTTTCAGGCTCGGTCGCTGTGGCGGTAAGGATTTCATGATAGTCAACCTTCACTTCAGGAACTTCCCCTTTTTCAATTTTTGCTTTGATCATCTCGGCTTCATCCGCCATGGCCCTCATAAGCAAAGCCAACTCGCTGTCCCCGTTCGGATTGACAGACTGTTCCATCTTCACCTCTTCGGCTTCTTTTTCTGGAGGATTATTGCAGGAAGGGAAAATACAAACGAGCATTGCAAATAATAAGATGTATGGAAAGGCTTTTTTCATGTTTGGGTATGGGATATGGATCAAATTACTAATATGAATTTAAGGTTTTTACGGCATCTGGAAACGCGATATGTTCCTTTACAAAAACACTCTTTCAATAAACCAGAACAGCCCAACCACTGCGATGAGCATTGAAGCCGGAACCTGGATCCTTTGGCGGTACCAGCTTTTGTTTCGAATAAACCAGACCAGGGCAGCTGCCGCGATCAGGACCATCAACTGACCAATTTCAACACCGATATTAAATGCTAAGAGAGAGGCGACCAGATTGCCCTTGGGCAATCCGTATTCACTCAACACACTAGCAAAGCCCAGACCGTGAAGGAGGCCGAATCCAAAGACTATGAAGGGACGCCAGTTGGTTGCTTTGGTGAAAAGACAATTTTCTACTGCTACCCAGACTATGGATAATGCGATCATGGGTTCAACTATGCTTCCTGGGGCACTTACTATACCCAGGGCTGCGAGTGCCAGTGTGATGGTATGGGCCAAGGTGAATGCACTGACCTGCCATAGCAGGGGTCGAAATACCAGACCTGAAAAGAACAGACCCAAGACAAAAAGTATATGATCAAGGCCTTTGGGAATAATATGCTCAATGCCCGCCTTGGTGAAGATCATGAATTTCTCCTGCCAGGACATGGCTTCCAATTGCCTCATTCTACGTCTCTTCAAGGCCGCTTCATATTCCTCCCTCATCTGCTCATCTTCGAAATTCATTTCCCCCTGCTCTATATCCAGGATGACCATCTCATCCTGAGGATGGGCGTGGACTGCATTGCCGGAAAGCAAGCAGATCAGGAAAGCGAAAATTGTAAGAAGCCTCATAAGGCAGGGTAAATAAAAACGGCCCGGTTATCCGAGCCGCTTTCTCAAATAGCTTCTAAGGGTTTCAGTCAGGTGAACCATCCAATCCGCGTACCTTAAGCAAGGCGTCGATCTCAGGCTGACGTCCACGGAATTTCACATAAAGATCCATGGCTTCCTCCGTAGACCCTTTTTCGTATACATGGGTCCTCAACTTAGCAGCCAGTTCAGGATTGAAGATATCCCCGGTCTCTTTGAAGGCTTCGAATCCGTCGGAGTCAAGTACAGCCGAGTGCACATAACTATAGTAACCTGAAGAATAGCCACCTGCAAAAATATGCGCAAAGTAGGTACTGCGATAACGTGGAGCTATTTCCTCGATCAGGCCGATTCGGGTCATGGAAGCTTCCTCGAAAAGGTCGGCATCCTTGGGCTCTTCACCCGCCCTTAGCGTATGCCAGTCCATATCAAGTATAGAAGCTGCCAGGTATTCGGTATTGGCAAAGCCCTGGTTGAATTTGGAAGCCTTCAACAATTTCTCGATCAACTCATCAGGCATGGGTTCACCAGTTTCATAATGAGTAGCGAAGGATTTAAGGATTTCAGGTTCGCCAGCCCAATGCTCCAGAATCTGTGCAGGGAACTCTGTAAAATCACGAGGACCCGATGTCCCTGACATGGACCCATAGGTTACATTGGTCAGGATGCCGTGCATACCATGACCAAACTCATGGAAAAGGGTGGTAACATTCTCAAAGCTGAGCAGGGAAGGAGCATCACCCACAGGTGCTGGGAAATTACAAACGTTCACCACAACCGGACGCTCTCTGCCATCGATATTGGACTGACCTTTGAAACTGCTCATCCAGGCACCACCACGCTTGTTTGAGCGGGTGAAATAATCCCCTATGAAGATCCCCAGATGGCTTCCATCCTTGTCTTTCACCTCCCAGACGCGAGCATCCGGATGATAAACGTTGATATCGAAACGCTCGGTAAAGGTCAGACCCCATAGTTTATTTACGGTTTCAAACACACCCTTAAGTACATTATCCAGAGATAAATAGGGCTTCAAAGCCGCTTCGTCCAGATCATATTTTTCCTTTCGGACCTTTTCTGAATACTGCCACCAGTCCCAGGCAGCGATCTTGAAGTCCTGGCCTTCGGCATCTACTACTGCCTGCATATCGGCAACCTCTCTTTTGGCCCTGTCAAGAGCAGGCCACCATAGCTTCATTAAGAGATCATTCACCTCTTCGGGGGTCTTAAGCATGCGCTCTTCCAATACGAAATGTGCATGGGTCTCGTAGCCCATCAATTGAGCACGCTCTGCACGAAGCTGGGCGATCTGAGCCGCGATCTGCTTGTTATCGGTTTCATTGTCATTATCCCCGCGCTGAACGTATGACTTGTACAATTGCTCCCTTAGATCCCTACGATCGGATTGGGTAAGGAAAGGGTACATGCTGGTTCTATGAGGAGTGAAAACGTATTTTCCCTCGTATTTGGCCTTATCTTCTTCAGTTTCTGCATCTGCGGCCTTTTGAGCCGCTGCTTCTCCTGCTGCCGCCTTCAAAGCTTCTGAAACACCATCCAAATCAGATTCTTCCAGGATCAGCTCAAAGCCATTGGTCTCAGCCAATAGATTCTGACCGAAGGTGGTAAGCAGCTCGGAGATCTTGGAATTGATCTCTGTGATCTGGGCCTTTTCTTCTTCATTCAGAAGAGCACCGCTTCTCACAAAGCCTTTTCGAGTGTCTTCCAGGAGTTTAAGTTGTTCCGGATTTAGATCGAGTTCTTCCCTTTGCTGGTAAACAGCTTCAACACGCTGAAAGAGTCCATCATTCAGATTGATCTTATCGTTATGGGCAGAAAGCATTGGGCTTAATTCACGCTCCAGATCTTGCATGGCCGGGTTGGTATTAGAGCTGCTCAGGTTGTTGAACACCCTGGCAACTTTGGTTAATAGCTTGCCCGATCTCTCCAACTCCTCCAGGGTATTGGCGAAGGTGGGAGCCTCCTCATTATTCACTATGGCATCGATTTCTGCAAGGTTTTGCTCCATGCCTTTTTCAAAGGCCGGCATGTAATGTTCATCCTTGATCTTATCAAAAGGAGGAACACCAAATGGCGTATCCCATTCCTCAAAGAAAGGATTGTCTGATGCCTGCATTTCGGTTTGTTCGGTTTGGGATTCACAGGCAGCAAGAACAGCTATGCCCGCAATAAGAAGCAGTTTTTTCATTCTGTTGATTTTTTAGAATCAGTAAAGGTAGTTTTTCTGAGAATTCGAAACCAATGCTTAACTATTCCTTATCAATCTGATTTGGATTCCAATTTTTTGATATGCTCTATAAGCTCCATGTCTTTGGGAGTCAACTTCGAATTTATGTCAACATTGGGTTCTGGCTTGTACCAATTGGTATTGTTAAAACGGTCGTTGAGATCTTGGGACTTGAATACATAGCCATATTTAGCAAAGACGAGGTTTCTGATAATTCTCAGTTCTGTTTTGCTCAAATCTTTCAGTTGTTTTAGTTCACCATCTAATAGGACTAGTCTGATACCTTCATAGCTGTCATTAGCGACATCATAGTCCATAATCCCATTTTCATTTTCAAACCAGTCATGAGAAACTTCAAGATATTGGATGAATGTATGATGTAAGACTTGCCAGGTTGGAGAATCTTCGCGACCATGACTTGCTTCAAGTTTGTTTACTATGATGCCATCTTTCAGCAGGAAAAATTGAAATTCTTCAGGACAGACAACCGGGCTGCAAGGAAGGCTTGTCATGAAAGCGATGAGCAGGTAGTCATCCAGGTCTTCAATAAGTTTAACATAGTATGCACCAATCTCGTCTTTCTCATATTGCCCTATTTCAAATTGAGCATATTTCTCATCAACTACATCTCCGATCTTGAATCCATCAATGGATATTTTCTGAGCGCAAAGCTGTGAATTCATTAAAGCGATGAATGATAGGAGTAAAAGACTTCTTGTGAACTTATTTTGCTTTCCCATTTTCTAGAAAAGTAAGCTATTATTTTAAGAGGAAAACACCTTGCTATTGTTGGAAAATGATTTGAATTCTATAGGGTTACCGCTATAATCAAAGACAAATAGGGTCATCTGCTCTCCTGTTTTGCCTTCATATCTTATCTGGGGTTTGACAACGAATTCGATCTGCTCTGATTCGAGTTTCTTCTGGATCCTTTCAAATTCATCTCGTTCCAACAGACAGCCGAAATGTGGAATCGGAACTTGTATTCCATCCACCTCACCGCAGTAATCTTGCTCAGGGAAATTATTGCTTATATGTGCGGATAGCTGGTTCCCAAAAAAATCAAAATCAACCCAACTGTCTGTTGACCTTCCTTCCTTACAGCCTAGAATATCAATATAAAAGCGACGAGTGGATTCTAATTCTTTGACCTTGAAGGCGTAGTGGAATGGGTTCATTGAATTTGTTTCAATTTAATCTTTCTAAAAAATTTTCTCTCATCCTGGCACATCAGGAATTTCATTTCGCAGATCTCCAGTTCCTTTTACAAAACTGATATTAAGCAATAACCACCATTCCTTGCTTGAATCGGAGTCAGGCCCTTCGAAATCTGATATTTTCATTTGAGATGCAAATTCAGCATAAAGCTTTGCAATATTCCTTTCTTCGATCTCCACGGTAAGGCTCAAAGCCAGGTCTGAAAAGAAATTGGACTTAATTATATGTCCATCATTCCTACTGATTGTTGATTTGATGAGTTCAATTGCCTTGTTCCTTTCAAGGTCAACATAGACACTCCAATTGATCTTTTTTTTCATTTGAGAATGATATTTCCTTTTTCCATTCTCAAGTTTACAAAGTTGACTCCATTAACTATTGACTTTCATGCGCTACATCTGATGGCCTTCAAATAGAATGGTCTGGTTGATTCAAGGTCCTTAACCTTAAAAGCATAGTGGAAGTGGCTCATTTTACTTTTCATATAAAAGACAATTCTATGCTTAGAGTTTGTCGCCAAGTAAGTATATAATTACGAAAATCAACAAAATTGAAATGAACAATAGATAGCTGGATAAAATGGTTAAAAGAGATTTGATATATCCCCCTACGGAGAAAGAATTTGTGAATTGCATGATGGCCAGAGGAAAGTAGACAATAACAATCAGAGCTTTAATTCCATATAGCGATGCGTGCATTTCACCGAGCATTATGGAAGCTGAGGATAATAGGAAACTTATTCCCATTATGTATAGCCCAAAAATGAAGATTTCGGCATAGTTGTATTTCAACTTCCTATAGAATAAATAAATGAAGAATGAAATGATTGGGGTCAGTACAAAATACAAGCTGTTCAAATTTTTTTCTACAAGATTTTGAGCTTCCTGCGCCAACTGCCTCTTCTCATTTTCTAGTTCCAAACCAGTGTTTATGGTATCAAAATAACTTTCTCCAAAAAAATTAAGAGCCAAAAGATAAACCGACATGTATAAAAGAAAGAATTGGAAGGGAGGCAGGTGTTGGGCTCTTTTTCCACGCAGATAGGAGTGAGCAAGTTTCCCGGGTTTAATCAAGGCTTCAACTAAGGTCTTATAGGTTCTGGAATCGAACAGAAATACATTTTGGATAAAATCTAAAAAGATAAGCTTTAAGGAAATATTTTTCTCTATCGCCTTTTGGCCGCAATTGTTGCAGAAGTTTTTTTCAAATTCGTTACCGCAATTCGGGCATTTCTGCATAAACTCTTTCTTTTTTCAAATACGTATCTAATAGGCGCAGCAAAAATTAATAATTACCCGATAAACTCCTCAAATCCTCCATAGATCATCCTTTTTGCATCGAATATTAAATTATTTGGATCCATAAGAGGAACTACGAGCTCTGCCATCCTTGGATCCTTTGGGACTGCCTGGTTGGCCTTGTCCCTAAGCTCTTTTGAAGGAAAGACCACCCAGCCGAAGATAACAACTTCGCCTTCTTCAAGGTCAGCAGCTTCAGAGAAGGATCTTGTTCCACCAAGTTTCAGGTCATTGCCCAGGTATTCATGATAGGAAAGAGCCCCATGCTCTTTCCAGATCTTAGCCACTTGTTCTGCAACTTTCCCGTACGCTTCAAGATGTTTACGTGCAAGAGGAAATACAAAGCCATCGATATAGGGTTTCATAGCTTTAATAATTATTGGTTTGAGTTGTAAGTTAAGGCTTTGGCTGAACCCCATTACAATTCATCAGTGCCTGCCAGATACTTAACTGTAACAAGCAGTGGTATACCATGGCCGCTGGGTTGGTTTAAACTTTATTTTGCTTGTCAATTTCCTTTTGCTTTCGGGGAGAAGGTTTACCTGTTTCAATATATGTGGCTAAATCTTCCAATAGGCCAGGATATAGCCTTTTGAAAGCCAATTTCATGGGAATTTGAGCCAGTGTTCCTATTCCAGGTTTAACCTCGATCCTAGGCCCTAAAATGATCTGAGTTTGGTTGACTGAAAGTTGCTTGAGTTTCCAGGTACTCACAACTGATCGAACAAAGAAGGGAAGGCCTTTTACCGAAAACTCAAACATGAAGTTTTCCTTATCCACTTTAATGAGGGTGTCTTGGAGCTCTCCTGTTTCTGTATTGCACACCCTGTCAAAGTCCTCGTGAAGTTCTCCTTTTCTGCAGGTCGGGGTTCCTGTGGCCCATAAATGAGCACTGCTGAAGTCATCAAATACACACTTCCAGACGTCTTTTACTGGCTTGTTAATGGTCTTGGTAAATTTTAAGTCAATCATGATATTATATTTATGGAGTGAACATTCATTCCAATTTGTTGGTAAAAAATTTTTATTCCTTTATCCCATCCCAAACCATATTGATATGATTCTGAAGAGAAGTACGTTTCTTTTTATTGACATATAAATTCTTTTTTAAATAGGAAGCGATCGCACCACCTATGAACACCAGGATCTGTTCCATTTCAAGGTTTTTAATGATTCTGTCTTTCTGCCCATTCCTAAGCAGCGAAGCCACCATTTCCACCGGTTTTCTACCTTTTGTCTTATTTTCCTCAGTGATAATAGGCGAGGCTTCCAGTTGCTGAAGAAAGCTGAAATACATGGGATTGGCTGAAAAAAAATTGATTAGTCCAGTTATGTAATTTTCGAATTGAGTTTTTAGAGGATCTGAAGTATTTACCTGCAGGAACAAGTTTTCTTCCTGATCCTTAATGCTTTTGTAAATCTCGTTAATCAATACCTCTTTATTGGGAAAGTAGTTATAAATAGTACCCATGCCGGTACCCGCTGCCTTTGCAACTTGTGACATTGGTGTGTTATGAACTCCATTTTCAACCAGAAGCTCAAGAGCTGCATCAATTATGGCATTTTTTTTATCCACTCATCAAATATAGAATTTTGGAATGAACATTCCAAAATGAAAAAACTTCTAATCTTGGTATTACTTATTCACCTTAGTTAGGCATGTTTTATTCTACAGCTTTAAGAATGTAATCGGGTATCATTTGATTTGGCGGTGTGCTTTTTTGGTACAGTTCGTACGAATTATAGTTTCCTCCGGTGAAAACCGTAATCATTTCCAGATCAGGCCAAATATTTATTTTTTGACCACCATTCCCGGATGCCATATAGGAGTCATATTTTTTTCCATCGATAATGAAATATTTATGTTTCCAGAAATATCCGTAATCACCCTTAGTCATGTTGAATGTTTTGTCCACCCATTCAGTGGAAACAATCTTTTCATTTTGCCAGCTCCCTCCAGCCTTGTACATTTTTGCGAGCTTAATTAAATCTCTAGGCCTAATGCTCATCTGATTGAATGTTTCCATACTTGACTGATTGGGCTCAAAGGTCCAATCGTAGTTGGTGATGTTCATTGGTTGAAACAAGTTGCTGTTGGCAAAATCCTCAATACTTTCCTTGGTTACAACTTCGATCAAACTTCCGATGACTGTTGAAATACCCGTACAGTATGATGAAGAAATACCGGGTTGAGATACCATTGGTAAATTAAGAGTATATCTTACCCAGTCATTACTTTGCATCATTGATTGCTCATTTCCTTCGCTTTGAGGGTTATTATTTTCGCAATCCATGCCATGTCTGTACATTAAAAAATTTTCTATGGAAATCGCTTTTTTTCTTTCGTCAAGATTGGCTATCTCAGTGTATTCGGAATTGAAGAAGGGTATAATTTTCTCCTTTTCACTTTTTATATATCCTTTATCGATTGCTATTCCCAGTAGTAAGCCAATAAACGGTTTTGTTGCGGACCTTAATTGATGTGGGGTATCTTTTTTATAACCATAGAAGTATTCTTCGAGAACCAACTTGCCATTCCTATAGATTAATACGCTGTGTACATCTGGAAATTTCCCTTGGATTGTTGCCCTAACCATATCGATAATAAACTCAGGGTTCTTGAATTCATTTTTTAGGTGACCTGTGTTTAGGCCATCACCAGATTCTTCTGGTTGCTTGTATTGATAGGCATTTGGATTTTGGAAGAGCTCCTTTCTTGGTAGCATTTCCATTTTTTCAAATTTTTTGTCGATTAAATTGAAATTTTGCCCACCTGCCTTATACCCTGAAACCTCATTGTTTTTGTCTCGATAGAAAACAACCGGAATTTTCTGGATGTTAACAAAGCTGTCTAAATCAATTCGCTTTAGAGGGTATTTGGCTTTATCCACAATAGCATAAAGGGTAGTATCAATTGATGACACTTGAATACTTAGGGTCGTTCTGTCTATGTACTCATAAAGTCCCTCATATTCAAGAAGGATTTCATATTCAGATTTTTCCTTTGGAGATGAACAGGTAATTAATAGTGGAATTATCCAAAGTATTTTTTTCATGCCTCTCTTTGCTTGTCAATAGATGAATTTTGGATTGGAATGCCAATCATTCTGTTCATATTAATGAATTAATGGTTATCGACGTCACCGAATAATGACTCTTTGTGTATTTGATATTTTAGTCCATCTGCGAGGCGACAAGATTCCTGGATTATTAAGATCTTCTCTGCTTGCCGGATCCCTGACTTCTTCTGAAGAAAATGCCAACAGGCTGAATATTACTACCATATCTCTTATCCCTTAAATTACTATTGCGCTTCGTAGATTGTAGGATCAGTTTCATTTAGTCTACTGATTATTTCCTTTAACCTCAGCCAATTCTGGTAAAACAAGGGTAGGTTGAGTACAATTTCTACATACTGAAACGCATACATTACCAAAGCGAATAGAACTCCATATTGTACCACATCTTGGCTTGCTGAAACTATGATTGTGATCATTAAAAAAATCAATGCCGCCATCCAAGATAGAGAAAAGTTCAAAGCTTCTAAGTCAGATAATTTAACATTCCATTTCACAGTTTGACTAAGGTGATTCTTCAGTTCGTGTTGATCGTTGATAGCCATGACATCTACTTGGTGTTCCGATTCGTTGTTAGACTCTTCGTTGTAGCGCATGGTTTTTTTACTTGTTAACACATATACCAAGAATATGAATAGTGTGACCAGCAAACTCCCGGTAAAAACCTTAGTGTTCAGTGAATACAAAATCAAAACCACACCCACTAAGCCCATTATGTTATTGATGATCTCTGGCATCGTGTTTTCTAAAAATTCAACGAACTCTCGCATCATATTCAGGCGAGCGGTTTTTATCGAGGGCAGTTTACTACTCATCCGCCTAGTTAATTTTAGACCCATTGTTTCATAAATGTTGCCATAAAAACGCGAATCGAAAACACGCCGCCCAACACCTACAAATAATAGAGTCAAACCAAGTACTCCCAGCATAAATACTCCTGAATGGCTTTGGTTTATCGCTCCATCAATGGCTTTGGCGATGAATAATGGAAACATCAACATAATTCCTGCTTCCACCAGAATAAGAGCGAAAGTGAATATGAACCGTATCAAATAGCTGGAAACGATTTCTTTAATGGTCATTTAGTCTATTTGAAGGTTCTTGTGAAGTTGAATCGGGCTGCCAGCCTGGTCCCTTGATCAGGTAGTTAGTTGCTTCTTTCAGGCTTCGAGCTTTTTTAAGGTCCTTGTAAATATTGATGAATTCTGCCAAATGCACCTTAACTGGATTGATGGTATTGATTGGTTTTGTTAAGCCATAAGTTGGTTTGTGTCGTTCTTCTTGGAAGCTTCCAAACATTCTGTCCCAAATGGATAATAGTCCTCCGTAGTTCTTGTCCAGATAAGGCTTGTCTGCCCCATGATGAACCCGATGCTGTGACGGTGTAACAAATATCTTCTCAAACCAGCCAAGCTTTGGGATGAGTTCTGTGTGTAACCAAGCTTGATAAGAGAGTACTAAGAAGAATGCTAAGAGAACCAAATAAGGGTCGAATCCTATCAGAACAGCAGGAATGTGGAATATCCAGCCAGTAAAACTGCTCAATAATGACACCCTCAAAGCCGTAGTATAGTTGTAAATAGGTGAGCTGTGATGGATGCTATGGTATGACCACAGAAAACGTACTTCGTGCTCTAAGCGATGCTCCCAGTAGTACAGAAAATCAACCACCAAAATGCAAAGAAGTGTGGTCCAAATATTCAGAGGGATTTGCCATGGAATGAACCCCGCTGTCATAATTAATCCGCCTGCAAAAATCAGTGTGGTGACCTTTTCAGAAACCTGCGCAACTAAGAAAACGGAGAAGCTTGCCCACATTTCTCCCAAACGCCATCTGGTGATTTTCTTCTTGTATAGTTCGTAGCAGAATTCGAAGACAGCAAGGATCACGGAAAAGCCAATCAATGCATATATGAGAAGTCCAACATTCTGCTCAATGATGTTTATGATTTCTTCCATTTTGGATAGTTTTGAATTTTCTGGAGCCAAATTCAGCGACCCTCAATGGAAATTTTTTGATACAGGTCAAGAAATCATACCTGGCGCCGGACCCTGCTTAAGGTTTCCGGGCTGATGTCTAGAAGGGATGCCAGGTGACCGAGTTTCACATCGCGCACTAATTCTGGATGATTATCGAGAAGGTATGCATACTTTTCCTTCGCTGCCAGCTGGCCAAAGATCTTCGACAAATAATCCAATTCGGCAAGTAGGTTTTGATAATAGGAATTGATGAAGATGTTGAAGGACTCACATTCTTCATAGAGTTTCTTATAGCTGTTTACCGAAAGTGTTAAGACCGATGCATCCGCAATAGCCTGTAAGTTTTCGAAGGATGGTTTCTCTGTGAAAAAGCTGTACCAAGACGCGCAAAACTCGTTTCCTGAGTAGATCCAATGAGTCTTTTCTTCCCCGTCTTCCTTTCTGTAAAAGGAACGCACATAACCTTCCTCAATAAAGTAAAGGTGCTTTGCATATCCGCCCTCGTTCAAGAGAATATCATTCTTGGAAATCTGCTCTTTATTGAAACAATCTTCAATGAGATTCCGATCGATTTCTGAAAGGGGGATGTGCTGAGAAATGGTATTGATCAAGAGCATTTTATATGTGCTTTAACCGTCTTAGTGAAATTTATTTAGAAAGCTCTCTGTATTACCCTGTTGGATGTATTGGACCTTCATTTATCAGTCAGTTGCCGTTATTATACCTTGCCATGAGTCGATTATCTCAATTGGTATTTCCATAATTCAAAGCTACCATTAGCGGATCCTGCTAAGATCAATGAGTTCGTCACAGCATTGAAACAGCCGGCAGGAAAATCAAGGTTAAAGGGTAGTTTATTTGTTACTAATGTCCAGTTTTCTTCGTCAAGTTTCCACATTTCAGGATATGTATCTCCCTTTAAAAACCCTCCTATTAAATACAAGTCAGAAGCAGTTGTAATCAAAGCAAAGCTGACACTGGCTTTTGGCTTAGGAGTACTTTTTTTAGGCTCGAGTTTTCTCCAATTATTGTCCCAAACCCAGGTGTCAGTGAACCAATCTCCTGAATGGTTTCTGCCTCCATACAATATAAGTTTCCCTTGGTGAACACCCAGTTGGCAGCCATATCTTGGTTCCGGGTGCAGAACAGAGTTGTGCAAAGTCCAGGTTTTCCCATCCCAAGACCATAGATCCTGTAGAAACTCACTTTGATTTTCACTTTGGCCACCAAATATCCATAGCTTCTTATCGAAGAAAACGGCTCCATGTCCCCATCTAGGAGGGGGAACTTTACCATTGGGTGCTATCAAATGCCAGGTTTGATTTTCATATTTCCAAAGTTCATTTAATACTGTTTCGGAATTTATACCTCCAAATGATAACAATTCTCCTTTTTCATCTGAATCTAGACTGTGCCCATCTCTTGCATTAGGAGCATTTTCTTGGCTAGGCTCATCATCTTGAATTGGTAGATGAATCATAGTTTTCGCTCTTTCTCCTTTAACCAGTCGGCCTTCGAGGATATAAATTCCTTTTGAAGTACTAGCCATGGCATGAACCAATCTTGCGTCGAAAGGCAAAGTTTCTTTTACCCAGCTTTGAGCAGCGGATTGCCAGCTGATGAAAGTTGAGAGGGTAAAACATATTGCCAATACTTTTTGCATGCTTGAAAATCTAATTGTTCACAATGTTTATAAGGGCTAATTTTTAATGTAATTGTGCTTTTTCAAAAATTCATCCATCTTTTTTTGAGCATCAAGGCGAACTTCTTTGTCTGGATTTGGCCAGCCATTATCAGGTTCTGATGAAGGTGTGAATAAATGACCAACACCATCATAAACAACCAGGTCGCATTGGATTTTATGTTTGTCCATATTTTTTTTAAATAACTCAGAACCTTCCAGCGGCGTCACAGTATCGTCTTTCCCAATTACGATTATTGTTGGAGGCGTACCTTCCGATACGGATTCAGCTGGAGAAATGTCCCTTACACTAATATTATCATGTAATCTCTTTTGAAAGTTGGGATAGAGGAGTAATGACAAGGCAGGTGATTTTAAGAGCAACAAGTTTGGAGCGCTCGATATGTTTGCGTTAGGCTGACCTAAATTGTCAAAAATGGCTGCACAAGCTGCAAGATGAGCTCCGGCAGACCAGCCATAGCATGCGATCATATTTTCGTTAATAGAAAATTTACCCGCGTTTTTCCTAACCCATCGTATGGCATTTTGTGCATCGAGCACAGATTCATAAGGCGTTATTTCATTTCCTGATTCCTGGAGTCTATACTGAACCGAGAATGCGATCAAGCCATTGCTTGCATAATGTTCAGCACTACTGAACCCCCAGGATGCTTCCCCCATGGACCATCCACCTCCATGGAATATTAACATGGCTGGATATTCCTTATTGGGATTATAATCTAAAGGACGAACACAATAAATTTTTAGCCCTTCTTTCTCATCGTAGGTGAATTCTTCTACTGTTAAAGAGTCGGATTTTGCTTGTACACTAGTGAAGCAAGCGAGAAGAAAAATAGATTTTAATATTGTTGATTTCATAGTTAGGTTTATTAAGTTCATTATACATACTGGAAATAACGTACAACATTCTAGGTTATGCAGGGTCGTATAGTTTGGCAAATAAATTTTCAAGTGCAGAACAAACTGCGATGCGAAAAAACCAGTGCTGAACGAGTACATCCTTAAATCGACAAAGTGAGAATTCTATTACGCCAAGAGAATTCATACAAATGCTTATGCTGTTATCCTTGTACCCTTCATCTTCTATTGAATCTACTATTCCGTGAAGGGCCTGGTTCCAGTTAACCTGAGATTATTCCTCAGCTAATTCAGGTAGGATATAGCCCAATATTTTTTCAAAATCGCTTAGACTCATAAGCTATGTCTCTTTGTAAATCAAGTTGCTCTTGAGCTAAGGAAAATACAAGTGCTGAGATGACGGATTTAACATTTATGCAATTTCTTTATGACCCCATACCAAATAATGAATATGCCCACCGGCAGATACAAAGCTGCCTTCCTTGATCTTTTCCAAGGTTAATTTCAGGTGCTGTCTGGCCAGACCCCATAGACAAGAGAATTTATTTTTATCCCCACCTCCTTTCAGGTAATATCGCCGGCAATTCTCCTCAGTACTCCCAAGTACCATGGCGGCGCCATTGTCCCAGGTGTCTTGCATCAATTGAATATAGGTTTTTGAACCCAGGTCAGAATAGGGAGGAGTGATGAGTGCACATTGGTTATTTGTATTAACATGTATATCCTTCCAGCCGGATTCCTGAAGAATTTCAGGTACTAAATGCCCCGCTGACTGATGGCCTTCACCAACATTGAATTTACCTATTGTACAGATATAATCCAGTTCCAGTAAGTGCGAAAGATCTTCCCATGCCATTAAAGGATTATCCACATACTGAGCTGCATTACTTCCAAAGTTGTTGGGCTCTGCGCAGAGAAAGAGTCCACCTGGCTTTAACACCCTGATCATTTCATGCACCGCTGTTTTCACATCTGCCACGTGTATCAGTACAGTCTGACAAGTTACCAGGTCCATGCTGTTGTCATCAAAGGGAAGCGATTCTACAGAAGCGACTTTAAATTCTGATCGATTACCTAGACCCAGTTTTACAGCTCGTTCTTCTGCTCCTTCTAACCAGGCAGCTTCTGGGTCTATGCCATACATTGTCGTGCTTTTGCTTGCATGCCTCATCAGTCGTTGCCCCCAGTGCCCCAGTCCACAGCCAACATCGAGCATGTTTTGGACCTGGTCGAGTTTCCATTGTTGAGACATCATTCCCAGAAACTCATCGTTCCACCAGGTGTCACGCCAGTCCCCATCAAAACCGGTGAGTTTGTGATAATCTTCCTTGCTGAGGGATGCACGATGTGCTTTTGGATTTCCTTTTTTCATGTGAATATCACTTTACCCATGAACGATTGCTCTACGCCTAACGAATGGCTAAACATATTGAATTTAGCTTTTCTTGAAAAAATCAACCAAATGAACTTTTTAGGGAAGATAAGAATTGAATCATCCTCCAAATACATGGCAGTAGAGGGTCACAAGTCTTTTGGGGATCTCAGGGACCTGAACAAATACTTTCTAAGCATTACGTCAATTGGCGCCCATTTCTGAATGCCGTTCCTCTAGTCTCTGAAGCAGGTTCTTTTCTCTTATGTTACTTTCAAAAAAACGGATGCTATCCAAGAAATTACTATCTACACAATCCACCAAAATCAGACGAATCCTATCCCACACTTTTTCATATTCAGGCAGTAGTTTTTTGCTCTTGTCGGTTAAGAAAAGGATTTGCCGTCTTGAGTCGTTGTCGTCTTGAATGCTCTGAATATAGCCATGTTTCTTCATCTTGTTGATGATTTTTACTATTGCCGGGTGAGAGAACCGTAATCGCTTCGCAAGCTCAGTAACGGAAAGGGGTTGCTCCTTTAGAGATAGAAAAACCAAATGCCAGTTTGGTTCGATGTCTAAGTTCAAATGAGCATAGAGTTTTCTCGCTTCACCGTTTAGAGCATCGCTGAGCCTTTTGATTCGAGCCGTTAGTCCGTAGTACTCGATTTCGTCTATGAAGTCCGTCATCTTTAATTTTTTAGATCCATTTGTAGAAGAGCCAGATTTAGGTTTCTATGCTGAGTAGGTAATTCCTTGGTCCTTGGAGTGGTGTAATTTTCGATAAACTGAAATCCGAAACTTTTATAGTATTCGATAATCTTTGGATTATCACCCCAGGTATCCATTCTTATGTAAGCTAGGTTTTTTTCTTTGGCTTTTTCAATAGCCCACATCAATACTTTTGTAAACTGTTTTTGCCCCCGGTGCTTTGGGTTTGTTACCATTCTGTGAATATATATGGCATCCTGATTTTCCCTCTCTCTCCAAATGATCTGGTCAGAATAGCAAATGCTGAACACGCACAAAACTTCTTTATCACGAACAATTTTAAATTGGAGTTTTTTTGCCATATCAGTCATTAGAGCATTTTTATCATATCCTCTCCAAACAGTGTAGTTATTTTTCCTTTGGTACTCTATTGCTTTTTCAAAAAGAAAATAGACGAACTCAAGATCAGATTTACTGGTATTAATCACACTATAGTTCATGTTACTGTGGTTCGTGAAAATTTAATGTGACTGAATTCAAAAACGCGGTAACCAGCTTATGCGGATTGTCCGGCGTTGAATTATCTTGAGGAACAAACAATGTAGCAATAAAGAATGGGTGATTCTTTAATTCCATGATTCTTGCTTCCTTAAGTTTGTCGCTCCCGACTATTTTGAATCCGGCATCATTAAACCGAGCATAGTAGTCGAGATTGAGGCCGAAATGGCAATAGTATTTTTCAGTTGCTGTGTCTGATTCATATATCGCGAAGGTCTTAGAATTTTTGTCGATAATCTCGATTTCAAGTGCTTCGCCTTTTAGATCACAACTCAGCGGATTCACGATCAGTTTGGAAGCGTAGGGGTTATATTCAGAGTGATCGGCATCTTCGATGCCCAAAATATTCCTGGCATATTCGAGAACCATATGCTGAAATCCACCGCAAGTACCTAAAACAGGTGATTTATTCTCACGGGCATTTTTTATAAGATCCAATGCTCCTTTCATGCTCTTGTAAGGACTGCCGGGAGCGATCCAAAAACCCTGGTATTCTTTGAGCACCTTTTTAAGATTTAACTCTATATATTCGGTGGAAAGCCATTCGGCAGTGAATTCTCTTTTAATATGTGGTCTGGAATGTTCTATGGCCTCATTTGTGGCTGTATGTGGCCGAAACTCCCTGTTGTACTCTCCTATGATTGCTATGTTCATCATCCCTAAAACGTAACGCGTTACGTGAATATATATAAATGTAACGGGTTACGCAAAAATCATCATTTCTGTAAGGATTTTAAAGAAAGAGAGAGAAGGATGGGAATAATTACCAGCACCCAGCTATCATGACCGCTGATAGGGGTACGCTCTAAGCTTTCCTTTGGAACAGAGCCAGGCTATAAAACCAGGAATGGATCGGCAGGATCTTTTTTATAATCAACGTCGCAAATCGTATGAATTCAGTTTTCCATCCACAAAACTGTTGATCACATTGATCAACTTTTCGGCTTGGTCATCCAGGATAAAAGCACGGCTGTCAGTGATGGTCATAAGATGAAAATTTGGATTCGAGGGTTTCGCTCCCCACCAACTCTGATGAAAAATATGAGTAGTGTAGTAGTTCTGAGGTTTTTTAAGGACTTCTCGTGAAAAAGCGGGTAAAAGTACCAGGGTAGGGATCTTTAGATTTTGGTACTCCAGGCTTAGGTCGGTTGAGTAATACTCCAAAAGATACCTTACCATGGTTGGAATAGGAACTTCTGACATTTGTTCCCAATAGACCTTCGCCTGCGATGTGTCCTTCGTAAAAATATCCGGTGAAAAGTTTCCCCGGTTCCAGCCTTTCCTGTCGATCTCCTTCCACCATTTTTGGGCCATAACTTTTTCTGCGTAATAGATCCTTTGTTCCAGATCGGAGGGTTCGTAGGAAGGATTCATCCCCATAAATTTTGCCATGCCACTGACGATGACCACCCGATCTACCAGATCCGGATAATCCAGGGCAAGCCTCATCGCCAGAATATTGCTATAGGTGAAATAGGAAAGAAGGATTGGTTTTTCTATTCCCTCGCTTTCTATCAGTTCCTTAAGAGCAGTGATTATCCCCTTGGTCCAATAAAGATCCCTGTAAACCTCATTTTGCTCCGGCATGGAATAAGCTTTGGTTCCCCCGAAACCGGGCAGGGTCACCGCATACATAGTATACTTTTCCTGGATGGAATCCGCCTTGAGCTTTTCAAAAAGCCTTTCGTCGAAACCCCATCCTGCAATCAGTACCATATCCTTCGGCCCTTTTCCAAATTTATCCACCCTGCCCAGTTTGGCATATTCACCTGCTTGGTAGTTATCAGGGTGCCTGAGGTTGTTAATCTGGGCAATGGTTGTTTTGGAGAGTAAAACAAAAAGGAAGGAAAGGCATATTCTTCTAATCACGGGCTAAGATTTTAACCCAATGCTAATAATGGCTTCAATCTCCTGCGTTCCACTCATTTGAGTGGAGCCTTTTTCTTCTATAGTCGGAAGGGTTCATGCCCGTGAAACGCTTGAAATTTCTTACGAAGGAAGATTTATTTGAAAATCCACTGTCCAGTGCTATGTGTAAAAGCTTGGCATCAGAATACTGGTCCGTGGCCATTAATCCCTTGGCTTTCTTAACTCGCTTTTCATTGACCAGATTGTAGAAGTTGCTGTTCAACCCTTCGGAGATTACCTGGGAGAGCTTGCTGGTGGATATTCCCAGTTCCCTGGCTAATTCTTCAGGCTTTAATTCCTGGTTCAGGTATAATCGTTTTTCTTCTAAAAGCGAGACAAGTGATTGGCCGAGCCTTTTCACTTCCTGATCGCTTAGACCGGAGTTTACATACTTTATTGAATTAGCATTTTCTTCAATCATTTCCGGATTCAAATAACATATGAAACCCAAAATATGGATGAGTATGACAAGCAGAAGTGGGCTGAATTGCTGGAGCGTTGAACTATACTTAGGTTCAAAGAATGCAATGATGAATAGGATCATGTTGATTACGAGGTAAAAGAAGAGAGCCTGAACCATATAAATGAGTAGTTTTCTTTTGCCTTGCTCCCTTCTCTTCTGTGGATTCAGGTTCCTGAGCATCTTGAAACTCATGATCAGGAAATAAAGTGTCGAAAGCACATAGAGCATATACCCAAATGAGTATTGGTCAAAACGCAAGGTTTTGCTTGCCTGCACGGAATACTCATAAATTCTGATCTTGATTTCCGCGGGTAGAAAATAAAAGGGAGCAAGCACAATAAGCTCATAAAAGAATGGTGCCAAGTGGATCAGATATTTCCATTGCCAGCCCTGGCCTGTACCGCTGTTCTCTCTAACGTAATGGTAGATAACCGGACCTATTAGGAAGGTTACGGGAAGGGTCGAATAAAGTATGTGGGGGTAATTCTTGATCCCACCATTGAAGAACAGAACTTGTTCGAGCAGGAAGGTCGATAGAAGAGTGATCAGAATAGCAAGAATCATGTTTGCTCTGTTCCTGTTTCTGAACAGAAGCAGAAATACTATTACCAAGCCCTGGAAGGAACCAAAGAGGTAAAATGATTCAAGTAAGAAATTGCCTGACATCAAATGCGAAACTTTTGCGTCCGAGTATACTCAGACCCACATCAGAAAAGTTAGCTCAATTAGTTGAAAAGAATTCAGGATTTTCTTTGACTGGTCTTTTGCTCAATGGTGGGACAGGGATTTATGATTTCTAATTCGTTCTGAAGCGAGGTTTCTTTCTATCGTAATGGTCACTCCTCTTATTGATGTCTATTTTTTGTGAGCATTGGTTTCACCTGGTTTATTCGCGCAGAATTTTCTCCATTTTTCGACCTTTTGCCAATTCGTCAATCAACTTTTCCATTCGTCTGCAATCTCGATACAAGGCAAATTCTTCTGAAATTTCTTCAATACGATACCCACATACCACACCTTTGATCTTGTGTGCATTTTCATGCATTTTGGCTCCATCGAAAAAATCCCTGAAAGATCCATTCCCCTCAATAAAGGATTCCAATTTATCCTGATCATAGCTCGTCAACCACAAAATGACCTGGTCGAGCTCTTCCTTGGTTCTTCCGTGCTTTTCTATTCTATTCAGGTAATGCGGATAAATGGATCCAAAATTCATTTTCCCGATTTGTTCATTTTTTTCTGCTGTTACTTCTGGCATGGCTCGTGATTTATTGACACTACTTTGGCTTTGATTGGGCTAAGCCTAAGACCTTTACCAAGGTACTCATTTTGGGAGATAGCTCCATGCATGCTCCCTCCAGATCATAGCGACCTGCTCAGCTGCTTTCTTGTATTACTTAATATGATTTCCGGAAAGGGGAAATTAGGATCTCTACTGAAGGCCAATCCCTTTTCGCTTGCCTTCAAAATATTCAATGAAATAACTGTGCTTGAATAGCAGGATCAAGATCAAAGCGTAAGTCACCAATTCCATGGCCATAGCCAGGTATCTGGTTGAGCTTGTCATGAATCCGAAAGTCTCTATCACGCATATAGTGAAAAGCATTGAATAGGCGGCCAGCATAAAATTTGGTAAAGCCTTCCATTCGGAAAAATAGCCCCATAAGAAACCAATAGATGTAATGATCACGGATCCCCAATGAATTGGTAAAAGCCAATTTGGAAAATCTGTATTGGTATAAGATGTCCAGGGAAAATTCAGGCTTGTCATTTCAACTACTCCTCCGGTTGCCCAGGCCAGAAGGAAGAAATGGACGAAGACTAAAAAATAGCCGAAGTACTTCATGATTTTCTTTTCATGTCGCCATAGAATTTAGTTTAGGGTTTTAGCCTATGCATTCAGGTAAGCGGGATTCTTTGATGCCTTAGCCTTAGGTGCTGTTTTATCTTTCAATAGTCTGATATATTCAATCCAAGGATTATATTCCTATTTGCAGTCCAAATCCCTTCTTTCATTTCAAGTTTTATAATTCCTGAACCCCCTCTGTTTTTTTGAGAAGCTCGTATTTCTGCTGTTAGTTTTGGATCATCGTCAAAGAAATAGCCGTCTATATAATAAGGTTTCGTATTGGCTTCTTTGATGAAGATATGAATGTGCTCTGGCTCCCGACCATTGGGGTAAGCCGCTGGTCGGAAAGTATAAAAGGTAAATTTTCCTTCCTTATTTGTTTTCAGCCAGCCTCGATATTGACCATGCCTATTCTCATATCCTTTAGGGTTTGCACTGGGCTGATAGATTCCCTTTCTATCGGTGTGGTAGACATAGAGCAGGATATTTTCGGCGGGGGTCTTTCCATCCTTTTCAAAAACGGTGCCGCTGATCCTGATTTTTGGATCATTTTCCATGAAGCCTGGTAGGGTATCAATTGAGCTGGGGCTAAAGCCTAGGGATCTATAATCCAACAGAGCCTCGCATCCCTGGCAAGGCCCGCCGACCGTTCTTTCGACTTCAGAATTGGATTGGCCCAGGCAGGAAATGAAGAGCAAACTTAGAAGAAGAGATCCCAGGAACTTTTTCATTCAGCCATTGAATTTAGCTGAAATGATAATGGAATGATTCCTCCAGGGGCTAATCATTATTATCCGGCAAAGGGGAGATCATTATATGGGCTCTATGAGTACCCGGATTCATGATCCAGGGATGGTTGGGGCCAACAGGGTTTTCAGGAAGCCCGGTAGATTCAGCGGTAGCAAAGGGCAAATAAACCACATAGCGGTATTGTGCACCTTCAACCTTGGAGCTTTCCGGATCGTACTTTTGATTTGGTCCATAATAGACATGTAGAGTAGATCCAGGTTTTCCCATATCCAGTTTTCCAGATTTCGCTTCCTCTTCCCGGATATCGAAGATCTCGGATGCTGTCTTTCCCTCTGCTTTTAGTTCCCTGCCTCTGGCCATAAAAGCTTCAAGATCCTTGTGGTAACAGGCTGCATTAAACCCGGGTTTTTTCGGATCATCTGCAAGAACAATAAATTCATTGTCGCCTTCTCTTAGCGTCAAAAATTCACCGGCCATATTATAGCCAATTACTTTACATCCTTCTCTGCTTGCTTCGGGAGCAGCCATTAAAGCAGTTGCGATCAGAGCTTCGTCCGTATCGATATCAATGAATTGTTTTTCAGCTTCATTGGATTCGCTCTCCGCTACAGCTTTCTCTTCCTTGGATTCCTCTATTTGTTTCATGGACTGATCTGATGAATTACATGAGATCATAAGCCCTGAGAAGACAATTGATAATATTATTTGTTTCATTTTACCAATGATTAGTAGTGGTTTGATACAATTAGGTACAACGGTTTGTGTATGGTGCGTATCCCGTAGGGTATGCACTATACACTTTGTTGGGGCATCGTGCTTTTCATTGTTTTTTACGATTCTTGTGAAACGTACTAAGTCTTCCGTCTGCTTCAATATGGAAGGTATAGTAATCTCCTTCAAAATATAGACTTTGTTCTCCGTATTTGCTAAAGCGTTGTTCTGGCTTTTCTTTCCAGAATGCCTGTATCTCATCATCAATTGAACTGATTACCTTCTGCATAACCATAATCACATCGTCCGGATTCCAGAGGAAATTGTCCTTGTGGTTGAATTGGTCGCCAGTTTCAAACTCCTGGACATGGCGTAGAAATACGTGGAGGAACCCTTTGAAGTCAAGATAAATGGAACGAGCTCCTGCTACATTCAGATGTCGGGGAATGTACTGATAAGTGCCCTTCATCAGAAACCAAAGCAGAGCAGGGTTTTTACCTCTCAACTTTTTCAAGCTGACCCCTGCATTGTTAAGTTCTAGTTTTAAGATTTCAAAGTTCTTGTTCATGGAGTCAGCCCACAACCGCTCTAACCGCTTTTGTTCTTCTTCCGTAATTATTTCCTTATCAAACTTGATCTCTAAATACTTTTCTTCAATGTCTGGTTTGAGAGCCCCATTGTCCCATATTTCATCCCGTTCATCTTCAGTAAGGTTTTCTTCTTCATAGAACAGCTTCATTGCCAAATACCATTCCCGGTCATGGGGGCAAAGCCCTACACCATCACTGACTAACTTCTTTTTGAAGCCATACATCCAGTCATAATCCCCTCCTTTAGGCTCTTTTTTGATCGGGATTTCCAATTTCCGTATAGCCCTTTTTTCCTCTTTGTGATACAGGTTTTCATGTGGCCAGGGAGAAGGGAAGATAGATTCTATGTCAGTGGAGATAATGCCTTCTTTTTCGAGTAACTCTGCTGTTTCAGGCGGAATGTCATAGCCCAGGTACTTTGCTTTAATTTTTCCATTTGTGTTTTCATCCGAACCGGCACGGTGCTTCTCCTCAAACTGTTCTCTTTCGAATTGATTGTAGAAAAAGACCACCGTTAAGTCCTTGCCGAACATTTTATACCCTTCTGAATCTTCATACAGGCTAAGGACTGCTACTTTATCATCCCTACCTACAAGAGCATATATTTCTTCCAGTGAATAGCTCATGTTTTCAGGCTGGTTTATCGGACCAAAACATACCTATTGGAGTATGCTTCTTGACTCGTTGACTAACATCATCCAAATAAGTTGAGCACTGGCAATCTAAATAACTTCCATCGTCTTTTTCGCAGGTAACCTCATGTACGATTGCTGAACTCACAGGTAAAACCTCTCCTTTCTTGACTGCATCCAAGAGATCCTCTTGATCGTTAGTAAATTGTATTTTAAACTTTAGTCCTTCAGGAGAAGGTTCATAGTTAATATTGACGTCTGAAGCAACCAGCCTTCGTTTGATATAAAGCACACCGTCATACTTTATTACCTCAGATAATTCAGGAGATTTGTAAGAGGGAGTAATGTCTGACAGATATTTTGCTTGTGCTTCTAACCATGTTTTGAAACGAGTTCTTTCTGTTGGTATTTCAGTAAATGAGTTCAACCAGCTTAGAATATCATTGACATGGCCCAATGCGCTAACGCGCGTTTCTTTTTTTTCCATTTCCCATGCCAGAGTAAAAGAAAACACCTTTTCATTTCCCTTTTCCGCTAATGCTGAAAAGAGTGATTTTAATGCTGATATAGTGTCATTCAATAATTCCTGCGGGTGTTCACCAGTATGAAGAACACATGGAATGTTGCAATACATATCTTCTGGCGTTAGAAGAAGTAAGTCATCAGCAATGAACAAATCAGCCCCTATTCTTTGCAGAGCCTTTTTCAATTCAAAAACATCAAATTCAACGGCATTATAGGATTCATCTCCGAATGAAATGCTATCAAAAATTGATACTATTCTGTCGTGATCAGGGCTTTTGCTTTGCTCATGATATGATACCAGCATTCTAATTCCTTCGTCCTTATTTATTGAATAAGGCACTAATTTTTGTGTTACCGTTTTTGGGGATTCCTCAACAATCCTTTGAACTTCTGGCTTATCTAAACCAAAATACTCATATACCTGGGGATTACCTTGTAAGTAGTTAGTCACTAAACTCTTCCATCTGCCCAATGGTAATTTGCCGTCAACCCGGAACAATTTGGTGTAATCACTTTTTCTGCCAAAATCGGTTAGCTTGGATTCAAGCCTCTCAATCATTAAATCCGTGTCATAAGCTCTTATGGCACCATCAAAATGTTCAAAACATTCTTGTTCCTTGTCATAGATGGAATGTACGTATCTACAACCGTACGTATCTACTAATGCAGGTACAGGTTCGTTTCGTACTTCTTCCAGTTCAAATTCGCAGTTATTCTTATCTCGCTTCCAATAGAAATCGGTATTCACTATGCCATAGTAGAGTTTTTCAAACTCATTACTTCCATGTTGAGTAAGGCCAACCGGAATGTTTGCTATGTCATCCGAGTATTTTGGCCCCCACCAATATTCATATTCAAAGGATTGTAGGAAAGAGGGAGCATAGCCCACCATATTAGGATCAAGAGACAACCTAATTGTAATATCATCAGTCCCATGTAGGCCAATTAGCTCATCTAAAAAGGCGAAATGGAAATTGTTTAGATGGGAAAGAGACCTACGAAAGAACGGGTGGGCGAAAATTGCAAAATCAGATTCTTTATGTTTAAAAACTCCTTGTGACAGGTATTCAAATTGCTTTAACAAATCATCCAGATAAATCAAACTTGCTTTTTCCTTCTTCGCCAGTTCTTCCAGTTCAGGGAACACCCTATACAATACACCTGTATTTATATAACTTACGCAGGACGGGTAATGCAATTTTCCTTCTTCTGAATAGTGTTTGCCAAGCAGGGTAAGAAACGCTTCTTTGTGAGGTTCAATAGCCTCATGATACCAAGTGAGCAACGCATCTTTTTGTGCATTCTCTATTTGCTTAGAATCTTCTTCATTTTCTGCGATAATTGTTCTTCCGACTGTATAGGTTGTGCCAGGCTCGAAGTAAAGGCCAAATGGAATTGCCCAACCAATTAATCGGTGTAAATCGTGGCTCAGATGTGTTGGCATACCATATACTCCCGCTTGCCACATGCCATCCTCTAACGCAGACACTGTAAAACAGTGGTCGTATTTGTTGACTTGATCCGTATTGAATATACCAAAGTAGTTTTTCACTTTAAATCATTTTTTGCATGTGCCCCAACGGACTTGTGTATGAAACGTAGCGTGCAAAAAGACATTAACTTTTCGGGTTAACACAGAGCCGAATTTTTATATTTTGTTTTTTTAATTTTCCCTTTTTTAAAAGCCAAATTAAAAATTTGGCGGACTTTCTAAATATACACAAGCCTTTTGGTTTAGCACTTATTAGCTATGTTTTATACACCTTGTTGACAACAGTTATTTTAATTGTTCACGTGATTCGTAATCTACGTTTTTGTAATAGGTACTATACCTTATTCCGTATAGGTGTTCTCCAGGTAAATTCTTTATTAGATTATATGTTGTTATAAGATTTGTTTTAATGTCAGGATCGGATTGTTTCTCAGGTATAAACTCCCATTTCATTCCTATGGTCGAAATACTATTTATAAAGAGTAAAGCCTGCTCATAAGTTGATAATTGGGCACGATACATTTTACCATAAGCATACTTTTCTTCATTTGACAAATCTTTGTGAATGTTTAGGTACTTATAGCTTTGAAATAAGTGCCTAAAGAAGTGCCCAAGTCTGAATTGATGTCCCCCGTAATACTTCTCGTAATCGAGATTCATATTATACTCTTTTGCTAAATTTGATAATCCTTGATTTTTTTCAAGATGATTTCTGTTTGCGTATAATTCGTCAATTAACTTATGTAAATCCTTAAGCTCTAAATCTCTGGTTTGTTTCCATTTCTTATAACGCTCTTTGTTGGATTTTTTTGGTTTCATTTTCATCCAATACAATAGTTTGTAGTAATATTCAGAGTTATACTTTTTCTGAATATTTTTCCGTATAATGGATTCACCTTCAACTCCTAATCCATAAAAAACAATGGAATAAGCAATATCAATTCGAGCTAATTCAATGAGGCTTATTTTGGGGTTAATTTTTTGTGTAACACTTTTGAGCTTTTCCGTGTATCTTGGGGTAAGATAATCTTCAGTCTTAGTTGAGTTAGAGAATTTTCTAACTTCTCTGTAACACTCGATAAATTCACTAAATATTTCACGGATAACTTGTCTGTTTTCATAAACAATAAAGTCGTCAAGTTTGAATTTTCGATATCTAAGCTCATTTATATTCTCTCTATATATTCTCATCATTTCGAAAAATGACGATTCAAAAGCGTTTCTTTTATTTTCTTTTGTTTGAGCACTGAAGGATAGATAAATTAGAAGCGTTCCTGCTAAAGCGAAAAATGTTCCAATCACTCCTCCAACAAAATCTCCAAATTCACCCGTGATTGTATAATCGGTATTGTTTTTTGTAAATATCTCAAATCCATCTAATGAGCTTTTACTTAAGAAAAAGACCAAGGTTATAATTCCTAAACCCAAAAATACCCATGCCAATCCCTCAATTGTTTTAGTCATTCTGTATTAATTATTGCCAACGTTCAGCAAAAATGAGTATGCGCCCCAGTTGCTAGAAGCAGAGAAACTTTCATTTCGCATTGTTCTCTAAAATGAGTCAGTTTGCATATTCTTTTTGTGTTTTTAGTCGGTTTTAAGTTTTGAAAGAATACTTTTCAATGCAATTATTATCTCTTTTGCACTTTCTTTGAATTCATCCTTCGCTTGCTTATCATTTTGATTGATCCATTGTTTTACTTCTTCTAGGAGTTCCCGCTTTCCGGTTCTCTTTTCCTGTTTGTGTTCAATTTCCAGAACAGCTTTCACCTTTTTTTTGAATCGTTTTGGGTAAAATTCTTCAAAATCGTGCTTTGAAAATTGATTAAATTGACTTTCATTCCATCCCGATTGAGTATAGCTTGATTTCATCTTTTCAATAATCATATTCTCCTCTTTGCCCGAATCTATATACACCCAAACCTTATTTTTATAAGTTGGCTCCAGGTGGAGGAATACAAAAAGTTTATTAAAGTCATCGAATTTAGGTTGTATTTTACTTAATGACCCTGCGGAAAATGTTCTTAATTCATATTTCAACTTGGGTGTAAACCACCTAATTAAATGATCTCTAATTATTACTTCAGCTGAAGATTCTTCCAAGAATAGCCAAGCCTTCCAAAGGTCATGATCAAAAAAGTCATAACCTAACTCCTCTAGTATTTTCTTTCTTTCTACTGGAGATTGGGGAACCTCTTTAATTATTGAATATTTTAAGTTAGCTCGGTCGGTATCTGGAATAAAATTTGTGACATTAAATATCTTTGATTCTTCAACTGCTCCTAGATATTTCATTACAATATTTGAGTGCGTGGAAATAAAGAATTGATTTTTTGATGACTTCACGGCAATTAAATTCAACAACGCTTTTAGTGCCTTAGGGTGAATATCATTTTCTGGTTCTTCAATTAAAAAAATCCGTTCGTCTGCCACGCATAAATCTGTAATTAATCCGAGAATGTTAGCAACCCCTTCTCCCATTGCAGTTAGAGGGATATGCTCTAAATTGTGGATGTACAATACTGCCTGCTTACCCTCTCCTTTGGCCAAAGTAGAAATTTCAAAGCCTAATATATCTTGACAAGCCTGAACATATTCCTTGTTCCCAGGTTGAAATTGCGGGGTAACTAGCCTATCTATTTTAGAATAGAGATTCTTGAAATTTCCTAAAACCGAATTAGCATTTTGCTCATTTATTGTTTCTGCATAACTAACGGCTTTTCTTTTTGAGAGGTAAGGATAGATAAGATTATGTGGCTCCTCTTGACTAAAGGTTCCAAAGTTGGTTTTTGACCTTTCGGTTGCTAGCTGTCTTTTAAGGTTCGATAGTGTAATTTCTATTTTATTGAATGGGCTTTTTTCAGGGATCCTTGGCATGTGGCCTCCAGTAAAATTGATACTTACTTTGCCTTCCTTTTCGCCAATAGTTATATCATTACTAGTCAACACTTCTCGTTGCATCAGAAATATTGAATTGAGAATGGTGGACTTACCTGCATTGTTTGGTCCAATAAAAACGTTGATATTCTCAGAAGCTTTAATCGCTTCTGTCATTTGGAATCCCCTGACATTTTCAAGTTGAAGAGCGGTAATTTTCATGGTTTTATTTCCCCAAAAGTTAGCTTAGAGCTTTACAAAGACTGACAAGTATGAATATTATATAAACCTTAATGAGGTGATGAAAGATTAACCCGGATCTGGTCCTCTTCATAGCTAAGTTTTTTGAATCCCAGATAGCGGGTAGTCTTAATAAAGGTATAAAATATCTTGATTTAGAACAATTTGGGTCAGGAAGATTTGTGATCCTGTTTCAAGAGTAGGATTTGGATAGGAGAAGGAAGGAGTAGGAAGTAGGAAGAAAAAGGGAGTGAACCTGTATGGATCAGAATTATTGGATTAGAGCCATGGAAATAGTTACCTAGGAAAATAAATTATTTGTTCATAGCTTTGCTCCAGATTATGGCGAAGATCGATTCCCTGGTAAAGTCTAAGCTGCTTAATGAAAAGCATCGCTTTGTAACCAACCTGGTTTACACGGCCAATTGGGTGCAGAATGCTTTTGTGGAGGATCTTCGTCCTTTTGGGATCTCCCCTCAGCAATACAATATCCTCAGAATACTCAATGCCTTTGACGGTTGGACCAGCATGTCGGAGGTCAAAGATGGTTTAACGGAGAAATCCCCCAATGCAACCCGACTGGCTGATAAACTACTGGGTAAGGGTCTTATCGAAAGAAAGGCAAGCGAGTCGGACAGGAGGGTGGTCCAGGTGAGGATATCTAAGAAAGGAGCCAAGCTGCTAAACGAGATCAACCAACAAGAAAGCAAGATCCAGAAAGCACTTCAGAAAAATATCAAGGCTAAGGATGCCAGCTTGATCAGCGATTTGTTGGATCGCTTCCGGGGTTAAAAAAATTTGGATAAATAATTTCCATGACAAATAATACCATGAAAAACAAAATCAAAATTAAATCAACAGAATTATGAAAAAGAGAGATCTAATTATTTTCAGAACAGTCACAGCACTGTTTTCATTGTTCATGCTTTTCCAAGTTGTGATGTACTTCATCCAACATGAAATGACCAGCAATATGTTCGAATCCCTGGGTGTGCCCACTTCCCTGGTCTATCCATTGGCCATTGCTAAATTCCTGGGACTTTTCGCCATATGGACCAATTATTCTAAACTCCTGAAAAATCTGGCCTATTTGGGATATGCCATTGACTTCATCCTGGCCATCAGCCTGCATAGCATGGTTGGGGATGGAGGGGCCCCGGCACCAGGAGTGGCACTTTTGTTATTGATAGTCTCCTATATCTATGGAAACAAGATCAATAACCATACTTCTACTGCCTAATTATGAGTTAAGGGTTATAGGCCCTAGCCTTGGCTTGAATTATTTCATTGATATTCCATAGGCATTATGGTCCCTGGCATTTTTTGATCTCTTCGGCACCGTGTTTTTCTAATAAGGCAATGATCTCTTTATAATTATTCGCCCTCTCGATAAAGGTGCTTGGATCTTCGCGGTTTTCACTTAGCTCCAGGTTGTATTTGTATTCCGCTTTGGAGATGGAAAGTGCTGTTACCGCAGGGTAATATCCGTTTTCATCCATGCCGACTGAGTTTCCATTTTCATCTATGTTTGAGGGTAAGCATGCATTTGGATTGGCACCGGCTTCAAGCATAAATCGAACAAGATCTTTTTGGCCCTTTCTGCAGGCATCCATCAGGTCGGTTTCAAACATATCTCCCCCTTCTCCATATTCTACCTCTCCAAATTTCTGTCCATTTGTAAGCGGTAAAAGGAGCTTCAATATTTCATAATCATTGCTTTTAGGAACATCGTTTAATTCTGCTCCCTGAGAAATCATTTCTTTGACAAGGGAGGAGTCTGACCATTTTATGGCTCCATGAAGAATGAAGTCTGATTGGGATGCTCCTGAGTTTAGCAAATCATAAAAAATACTGGAGTCCTCGCAGCTAATAGATTTCTGTAGAGGGTAATCTTCCATGAAATAGCCCTGATCCCGAAAAGTGCTTAGATCATCCTTTCGTATATCCAGATTTTCAGGGATAATGGCTCCCGAATACTCAGGAATGGAAATGGATACCGAAGGAAGATTTGGATCAACTCCCAAGGACAAAAGAAATTTACTGATCTCTGGATCGCACCATATATGGATCATTTCCGGAAGAATTCGCCTAGCTATAAGGTTCTGATTAGATCTTTGGATTTCCAAAAAATCGTTGAGGTTTAAATCTCTTTCTTTTATCAACTTACCCGCCTCTTCAAATTCATGCTTGGATAATAGTTTGGAAAGCTTGGAGATGCTAGACTCTACAGGTTCTTTTTCAATGACTGCCTCTTCTTCCCGGGAGGTTTCTGTTATGGTATCAATGCCCTGGTTCTGAGCTTCATTTGCCTGCTTGCTCTCTCCGCAAGACAAGCATAAGACGATCAATGTCCAACTTAGGAATGGTAGATGTTTCTCAACTTTTTTCATAATAAAGTGAAAATAAGGCTTATGATTAAAAGTATGAAGCTGGGGGAAAGAACGGAAATCTTGAGATTGAAATAATGAATTTTTGAATGGTGCCTGATATTGGATTTAGACTACGGGGTAGTAAGTTTTTCTCTAAATCTTGAGTTATGATATTAAACCAGAAATTATTTCCAGCCTTCCAGTCCTCCCGCTTGCTTAATAAAATCAACAACTCTTAGTTCCTCCAATTCGTCCTGGGATCGCAATTTTATGTAGCGGCTTTCATCGCCTTCACCCAAAGGAGGCTGTGGATCAAAAGCAGCCCCATTGAGAAATACAATATTTGCAGAGACATCATATGCAGCGATTTGGATCAGCCATCCCAATTCCTTTGTTCCGTAAAAGGCACTACTCCATTTGACGGCATAGTGGAGATCGGGTATCTCATCATGGATCAGCTTATCGATCCTTTCTATTAAAGGTTTGATGCCAGGCATGATGCGATTTGCCATCCATTCTTTTAAAATCTTATGATCCTCTACGGCTTCGGGCGGCTTTTTAGTAGAAAGTGCTTTGCGATTTTTTTTCATCCGCTTCTTTTTTCGTTTTCGTATTATTCCTCGTATGCACTAAAATCTAAAAAGGAGACTGACCCAAAATCATCTTTTGTTCGCATGTATGGCTCGATATTCTCGGGATCAGAAATATGGAAGTTCTCTCCTCCGTCTCGATGAAGGAACCAATTGTCTTCATCCCTGGAATACTTAAAGGTTATGATCCTTGACCATCGCCATGAACTTCCTCCAAAATGCTCTAATGAAAAATAGCCATTCTTGATGCTAATGCCCTGGTATGGATCTCCCAAACTCCCCCCACAGGTAGAGCATAATACGACCTGATCATTTTCTGCCTTGAGCTCATAGCTTCCATTATTACTTCCAATTAAAATGAGGAGCGGTCTTTTCTTTTGGTCATCCGCATTTTCCTCTTCTTCTTTTTCTAAAATCATCAACAGGTCCGGGAAAGAGTCCCGGTTAAGGTCTCCTGAAGAACTATCTACCAGGTAGTATCCTTCTGGGATATGCCTTGAAAATGGGTCAGGTTTCGAATTCTCACTTTGATGAGTTGCTGTTTCATTTTCAAGATCTTGATGCTGCATTTCTTGTTCACAGCCATATAACAATACATGAAATCCGGTGATTAATATAATTGGGATTACGAATGGGTTTATCTTCCTCCTCTTCTTCATGGATCCAATAGATCATCCAAATCGAAGTTAAGATCTTCCAGCCTTTTCTCTAAGGCTCTTTTTGCATCAGCAACACCTTTTTTGAAGAGCTCCTGCCCGATGTTTTCCTGGAAGAAATTCAGGATCTCCCCTGCGGCGATCACACCTATCTTTTCGTTCCTTTCTTTTTCGAAAAAGTAAATGATATCATCAATCGCCGCACGTTTTTGCTCCTCTGAAAGTTTTTCCCATTTACGCATACCCTATGTTATTAAAAGTCTCGGACTTCACTTCCTTTTGTTCCCTGTTTGAATAACGGTTCAGCTATGCGTCCGGCACTTGGCTGCCCTATTGACATAGCCTTTGTTAGTGATTTTTTCATTTTTACCTTGTGGCCATTTGATAAGCAATCAGTGTTTCCGGGATAGGTTGTAAATGCTTTGACAAAAGTTCGTAAGTTCCATTTTCAATTATTTCTTCTCCAATTTTCTTTACCGAAGCAAATGTGGATTTCATTAAAGAAGAACCCAAGCTTAGCCTTGCAACACCAATTTCTTCCAATTCGCTTATTGATGGAGGAAAACCAGTTCCGTTAGTGGGATTGGAAAGAATATTTATTGGAGTCTCTATTTCATTTACCAGGACCTCGATTTCATCTCTTTGCCATACGTCTGGGACGAATATGCAATCTGCCCCAGCTTCTTTGTACTTATTGCCACGTACAATTGCTTCTTTCATCATCTCGTCATTTCTATCAGAAGACGTTATAAAGACATCCGTTCTTGCATTTATTACCAAGTGGATCCCATAGGAATTTGCCATATCCCGAATAGCCGATATTCTTTCACAAAATTCGATTACATCAACCAGTTTGGGGTTTAGATCATAACTATCCTCGATGTTGATTCCAACTATGCCGGTAAAAAGTACTTGTTTGGTACTTTCTACAATTTCATCTATGTTCTTACCATATCCGCCTTCAATATCTGCTGTCACGGGTAAGTTCACTTTTTCTACAATCCTTTTTATTGCAGCTACCATTTCGTCAAATGGAATTGCTTGACAATCCGGGTATCCCAACGATGCAGAGATTCCCATACTTGTTGTGCCAATTGCCTTAAATCCGAGCGCCTCAATTAGTTTTGAGCTACCAGGGTCCCATGAATTTAGGAGCAACAAGATTTCTTTCTCATTGTGGAGGCCCAGGAATTTTGAAGCTTTTTTTATTTGATCTTGGGTAATCATCTTGTAAGATTTAATTGTCACCATTGATTTGGCCATGCGCAGTGTTCCGACTTGTCTCCCGAAGCTTTAGCGAAGGGAGAAGGCATTGCTTAAAGTTTTTGTTAGTATTTGTTTTTCGTTCATATCTATAGCCCTGGGATTTTAATAATGGGATAATTTATTGCATATAAGGCGGCTCGCATGGTATGTTTGTTAAACCCTCTTTCAATCTCATTTCTTCCTTGTTTTTATCAGACTTATTACGAAAAACACTAAGCTACCTACGAGAAATATAATGTTCACCGTTCTTGCAAAGGGAGGGGTACCTTCTGGCCATAATTGTCCTAGCAAAACCAGTAGATTCAAAAGAATCAAAACAATAAGTGCTATTTTGTTTATTGGTGTCATGTATCACTTTTAAGTATTTCCATTAGTCTAAAGTTGAGATATAGCTTTTCCTTACCAACTGTTGTGGCTTTCAGAAATCCTTTTGTTTCAAGGTTCTTAAGGTAATTACCAGAAGTTTTGATATTGCCAATGCCTGCTTTCACTAAGAAATTTCTCTTTGTATATGGTAATTGAAATAATATTTCGATGAGATCCTTTGAATAGATCTTGGGTAAAGTAGATTGAATTTCATCACTCATTTTATTCATTAAGGTCTCAATTTTCTTTATTCTACTTCTCGCACTTTTTGCTGTTTGTTCTACCATATCCAACATATATAGTATCCAATTTTCCCAATCATTCTTCTCGGTTACAGTTCTTAGATTACTATAGTATTTATCCTTAGTCTTTAAAATGTAGCTACTGAGATACAAGGCGGGTAAATCCATAAGCCCTGCATGTTTTAGAAAGAGCAAAAGAATTATTCTTCCAGTCCTCCCATTTCCATCAAAAAAGGGATGGATTGCTTCGAATTGATAATGCATTAATGCCATTTTGATTAGCGGATCAAGTTCACTTTCTTCGTTAGCGAAGCGTTCAAATGCTTGTAGTTTTTCTCTTATGATGTCTTCTCCTTCAGGTGGTGTGTAGATTACTTTGTCTGTAATGGGATTCTTTAGCTGGGTTCCCGGAAGATTCCTTATTCCTGATTGATTTTCTTTGATTATCTGAACTAACGATATGAATAAGTTGGTGGTCAATATGGGTTTCCTATCTATTTCTTTGACTCCATGCCACAAGGCATTTTTGTAATGAATTACTTCTTTGGTTACGCTATTTTCTATTTTCAGATCAGCTACGGATGCTTGGAAGAGTGCATCCTGAGTGGTTACTATGTTTTCAATTGCAGAACTTGCTTGGGCTTCCTGCAGATTGATTGTGTCGATGAATAGTAATGGGTTTGGTAAGTTTGTTATTGCTCCTTTCAATTCGGATAGCGACCTACTGGCAGAAATAACTTTTCTTAGGATTGATTTTGTCTCAATATCTACCTTAGGAGGTAAATCTGGAAGATTATTATAGGGAATCTCTGGATTGTAGCCTGACATTTTACGAGGGCATTAGTTACCGATGTTTGTTGAACAAAGGTAAATATAGTAAAAAATTACCCGTGTTTATATTTAAGAGGTAAACTTTACCCTAGTTTGAATCAAATAAAGTATTGACAATAACGCTTAGTGTAAAATTAGTTTTATTGAATTTTACATAGTGTTGTGCACTGTATCATTTAGTTTTTTTTGCATCCACATTGAGCTTACAAAACGGTTTTTGAAATATGCGTATTCATCAAAAATTCCTATTTCTTTATAGCCAAATTTTTTATGTAGGTTAATTGACGCACTATTTGGCAAAGCAATCCCGACTACGGCTCTATGTAAATCGTGTCTTCCTAATTCTTGGAACAAAAAATTGTACATTTCACTTCCCACACCCCTTTTCACAAAGTCAGGATGAACATAAATACTTGTTTCTATGGTTTTAGCGAAAACTCCCATATCTCGGAAGGCTACGCTTGAGGCATAGCCGGCAATTCTTTTCTTAATTGTTGCAACAACTAACTTATAGGGAGAAGAAATATCAAATTGCTTGTACCATTTTAATTTTTCATTTGCTGTATATTCTTTACTGTCAAAAGTCCCGATACTATTCGTGTTGTAGTAATTTAAAATAGCTACAATCTGATCTAAATCTCTCGGTTTTGAATATCTGACTTCCATTTATTTTCCTTTTCAAGGTACACAACGTCCAGATAAGCTCAGTGAGCATACCCTTTCAAATTGTTTCTAAAGTTGCTCTTTCGTACTGAATTGTGCTTATGACTCAGTTTGCTCATTGAGCTTATCAATTGTTGGGAAGCGTTTCTTGTTGATCCAAAATATAGTTTTCGTACCTAGAAAGTGCTGTCCATAGTAATTGTGATTTCAACCAATCTTCAAATTCAGCTCTATTTTCAGGTGTTGAAAACCTCTCTATATCTGTTCTTACGGCATTGTTATTTTCAACGAAGCTCTCAATGAAGCCCCGTTTATATCCTTGTGAACGTTTCTTTAATTCAGTATTTATAACTCTTAGTTTTTGGATACTGGCATTCAAATCAGCTTCTCGCCTTGAAAGCTTCCAATTTTTGAAGCTTTGTTCCGCCTCATTTCGTGCTGAAATTGCTGTTGCCTTTTCGCTTTGAATAATAGCCTTTTCAGCAATTGCCTCATTGTATAAGGTTAAACTATTCCGTTCTTTGAGTTCAACCTCTTCGGTCTTTTGTTTCAACAGTTCCTTGGCTATCTCAAGTTCAGCTATTTTGTTATTCTTTATCTGCCAGACGGAAATGACAATAGTTAGAAAGGCAAAGGTCAGGGTTCCAACTACAGAAATAAATGAAGTCTTCTTCCATACTGGAGCCTTTATTTGCTTTATCTCCTCAATAAGTTTCAGCTTTTCAAGTTGTTCTTTACTTAGATCATCCATTTTATTCATAACCTCTGTCTGGTTCTATATGCTTCCCAAGGTCCAGCTAAAATGAGTATGCATGTCGGTTGCTAGAAGCACTTCAGTGATTTATCCTCAATATCCTTTCAAAGTTGCCCAGTTCGCATATTTATTTTAGTGCTTGTTAGGCACCTTTTTTATTTCTTTCAGTTCGTTAATAATTATTATGCCTAATTGCAGTGCTTCTTGAGCCTGTCCATAGGATATTTTTTGTCCATGAATTGCTGCGTTACACACGCTCTGAACATATCTAAAAGAGTGGTCATATTCTTTGAATTTAGGATATTCTGAAGCTAGCAATCTAAAAAGTTTTGAAGGGGTGAGAAATTTAATGTTCTGATTTTCTGAATTAGTAATTGAAGTTCTCTTTTTAAGTATTTCTCTCATCAATCGCTCAATTTCCATTCTTGTCTTTGCTAGAGCAAAATTTAAATCACCTTCGTTGTTAACGATTATTTCATCCAATTCTTCTTCCAATGTTTTAGTGGTCAATTCCGTCTTCTGAGATTGTATTTTTTCAATTTCTTTCCTCATCTCTTCGGCACCTGGAATTGTAATGCTGATAGAGTTATTAAGCGAGTTTATTGACGTATTGACAGATGCAAGTGCTAACGAGAGTGATTGCTTTAATTCAGATTTAGTTTCTTTAAGTTCAACTTTTGTTTCCTCAATTTCTCTTTCCAATTCTATAATTTTACCGATTTTGAGAGATTTAAGAAAAGGAAGTAGTATTAATCCAACTGAGAAAACAAGCAGAAAGACAATCAAGCCATCAACATCATTTGTTTTATCAGGATCAATTCTAGTTGCAGATACTCTTAGCGTGTAAAATCCAATCGTCCAGCAAATAATGAACAGCAACGAAGTCTTCCAATGTTTAAAAATGAATGTTTTTAATTCTTCCATACTTTACTGGCTAACTCATCAGTCTAGTATTAATTAAGTTCAGCGATAAGTTTCTAGCATCCCCTGTGCTTTTTGTCCTTCCATACTTTGAGAAACGCTTAGCGAAAGATGTAACAATTGGGTTATTGGCATCATCATAGCTGGTATATCCTATTGTGGCAAACGATCTCAAGAAAAGTAAAAAATATCTTTGCTAAAAACAATCTGAACTTGGAATCATTTATCGGGTTATTTCTTGAGAAGAGGTCTGATGAGGAGGATCTCTTTCGCTCCAAAATGAGCCTTGACGATTAAAAATTATGGCTGCGATTGGGCCTTATACTATCAGGTTTTTAGCCTTCCTGGGCTTCAGTTACCGAGAAGCTATTTCTTCATAGATAAACTTTGACAGATCGAATTCCTGGAAAACATGATGTCCGGCTTTAGGAACTTCTATAAGGGAACTGTTTTTAGAAATGCCTTGAAGAGAGCTTTGGCATTCTTTCCATTTTTGACTTAGCAATGAACCATTGTAGGCTTGTGGCCAATTATGACCTATTCCATGGATGATATATACAGGGATATCCATTTGAGGGGCTTCATCGAAAATCTTTCGATTAATATTGGCGGCTTGATATTCCTTCCGTTCAACCAGGGAAAGTTGCGAACGATTCACCCTCAAGATCGAATCTCTTTGCAGATTTTGTTCTTTTGTTAAACAAGAACGAAGATAGTCTTCCCATTGGGTGCAGGGGGATTCAATCAGGATCAAAGCACTAACTTTTCCAGGGTACCTTTTTGAAAATGCCCTTCCATAAAAGCCTCCCGCAGAATGACAAACCAGGATGATCTTATTGTTGATCCTCAAAGAATCCAAAAGCTCATTTAGCTCAATTGCTATCTGCGTAGCTGAGCGAGTCATTTCTTTTGGCATGGAGCTATTGCCAAGTCCTGCTCGATCATATCTCAGAGTATTGGCAAAGCTGGAAATGGAATCGATTACTGGATTCCAATAGCTGGAGTAGGATATGGCCCCCGATTCAAATACCAGTAGGGGATATTTCTCCTTATCCCCGTGTATCCTATACTCAAACCATAGGCTGGAGCCTGATATTTTTTGAAGTCCAGAACTGATCTTTAAATCTTGAGCAAATGCCCTCGAAATGAGCAATGAAAGTGAAAATAGAATGAGAAAGACGTGATTAAAAGCAAATTTGAATTTCTGCATTCATCTGCATTTGAAAACAATCAGCAATTTTCAAAAGTCAAGAGTAATACGCTAACTCTTTTTGAACGGATTAGCCAATGATCGAATTTAAAGTTCCACTGGGCCTCATCGCTTCTGATCCCAACTCATCATTCGGATGATAATAGCCACCTATGTCCATGGCTTTGCCCTGGGCGGAGTTGAGTTCTTCAAGGATCCTGCTTTCATTTTCTGTGAGGGCTGAGGCCATATCGGAAAAAGCTGCCTTCAGGACGGAATCCTCATCCTGGCTGGCAAGGGCCTGGGCCCAGTAAAGAGCCAGGTAGAAATGACTACCTCTGTTGTCTAGCTCTCCAACTCTACGGCTGGGGCTTTTGTCATTCAAGAGGAATTTGCCAGTGGCATCTTCCAGGGTCCTGCCTAATATCAGGGCTTTAGAGTTATCGAAATTATTTCCCAAATGCTCCAGGCTTACTCCCAGTGCTAGAAATTCCCCCAGGGAATCCCAGCGCAAGTGGTTTTCTTCTTCGAATTGCTGTACGTGCTTGGGTGCAGATCCACCGGCTCCGGTCTCAAACAATCCTCCTCCGTTCATCAAAGGAACTATGCTCAACATCTTGGCGGAGGTACCCACTTCCAGGATGGGGAAGAGGTCGGTCAGATAATCCCTCAATACGTTTCCGGTTACTGAGATAGTGTCTTGTCCTTTTCTGATTCTTTCAATAGAAAATAAGGTGGCATCCAAGGGGCTCAGAATTGAGATCTCCAATCCATCGGTATCATGCTCTCCCAAAAAAGCATCCACCTTTTTGATGAGCTGGGCATCATGAGCGCGATTCTCATCCAACCAGAAGATGGCGGGGTCGCCGGTAGCTCTTGCTCTGTTCACAGCGAGTTTTACCCAATCCTTGATCGGGGCATCCTTGGTCTGGCAGGCACGGAAAATATCGCCTTCTTTAACATTATGTTGCATGAGGGTTTGTCCATCTGCAATGACCTGAACAGTTCCACTTGCAGACATCTCAAAAGTCTTGTCATGGCTTCCGTATTCTTCAGCCTTTTGAGCCATGAGTCCCACATTGCTGACGCTACCCATGGTGACGGGGTCATAGGCCCCATTGGCCTTGCAATCTTCAATCACGGCCTGGTAAACCCCTGCATAACAACGATCCGGAATGATGGCCTTGGTATCCTGGGAGTTTCCTTCCCTGTTCCACATTTGGCCTGAGGTACGGATCATGGCCGGCATGGATGCATCGATGATAACATCACTGGGCACATGCAGGTTGGTGATCCCCTTATCGCTGTCGACCATGGCCATATCGGGTCCATTTTCAAGAGCCGCTTTTATATCACTCTCAATCTCCGATCTCGATGCTGGGTCAAGGGATTTAATTGCTTCTAATACTTGACCCAAGCCATTATTGGGATTAGCATCTGCCTCTTCAAGCTTGCTGGCATGCTTTTCAAATACATTAGCAAAATAGGCTTTTACTGCATGTCCGAATAGGATTGGGTCGCTCACCTTCATCATGGTGGCCTTGAGGTGAACGGAGAATAGAACCCCCTTGGCTTTGGCATCTACAACCTGCTCTTTCAGGAATTCCAAAAGAGCCTTTTTACTCATCAGGGAGGAATCAATAACCTCTCCCGCAAGCAGGGAGATCCCGTCCTTTAGGATGGTTTCATTTCCAGTTGCATCCGTGAAAACGATGCTGGCGGTGGTGGCTTTAGGAACGGTGACCGACTGCTCACTTCCGTAGAAGTCCCCATGGTTCATGCTGCTCACATGGCTCCTGGAATCGGCACTCCAGGCACCCATGCCATGGGGATTCTTGCGAGCGTATTCTTTTACTGCTCTTGGTGCCCTGCGATCGGAGTTACCTTCTCTAAGCACGGGGTTTACCGCACTTCCTTTTATCTTATCGTAACGCGACTTGGCATCTGCTTCTTTGTCGTCGCGTGGCTCATCCACATAATTGGGCACTGGAAATCCATGCGCTTGCAATTCTGCAATGGCTGCTTTCAGCTGGGGTATGGAAGCTGAGATGTTCGGCAGCTTGATGATGTTGGCTTCAGGTGTTTTTGCAAGTTCGCCCAGCTCGGCCAGGGCATCAGAGATCTTTAGGTCTTCATTCAGATAATCAGGGAAATTGGCAAGAATTCGGCCTGCTAGAGAGATGTCACGGGTCTCTATGCCCACATCAGCCTTGGCAAGAAAGGACTTGATAATGGGTAGAAAGGAATAGGTTGCGAGGGCTGGAGCCTCGTCGGTCTTGGTGTAAATGATCTTAGATAACGCCATTAATATTTGAATTACTGAGCCTTGTCCCTTTAAAGGGGGGCAAAAATAAACCTTTGAGGTCCAAGTTAGAAGTCCGAAGGAGGAAGTTTGGGGTAGGGGGTAGAATCTCCTTGACTCAAAGCTTCACCAAGGCTTAAGTGTTTGCTCAGATTCAGCTAAACCGAATTAAGGCTTTGGTCTGTTTTCGATAGAGCAACCCAGGCTTGATCTATTTTTTGCCACTTTTCTATACACAAATCGGGAGATGTATATCATACCAGGGATTTGCATGAAGATCCCGATGGGCATCAATAGGGGAACTCTCAAAAAGATCTGCTCAAAAGCATCAGCTCCATAGTAGATCTCTCCATTTTCATCTTTTAGACCCATGGCTTTCTTTAACAATTCCCTGTCAAATTCCCGATTGCTTTCCGGGATGTCCTGCATCTTATTTAGTCGGATCAGTTTAAGCAGATCCCATCCAATTATTCTATTCAGAACCCTTGTACAGAACAGACAGTCACCATCGAAATAGACCGAAACCTTTCTTTGAAGCTTGTTATAATCAAAGCATAAGAGGAGTATGAATGAGCTTCCAATAAAATTTATCCCTGCAGTTAGAAACACAAGCACATGAAGGATGATCATGCTAAACACCAGGAAAAGACGCCTTCTGGGATGAGTCAATATGGTAATAAAGAATACCTCGCCAATCAGGGTGATGAAGCCGGCCAGGTAGGAAAACAAGTAATTGGAATGACTGGCAGATGTAAACCTATCTGAATACCTGCTTGAAAGGAATACTTCATCTTCAAGATTTACTATGGACAGATTTTCCAGGTGAAGTACAAAGGGCCAATGGGGTCCTACGTCTACTATCTTGGCAATTCCGGCGAAGGAATAAAAGCAGCCAACAATGAGAAACAGCATAGTTATTGGCCAATGATAGATATGTGATTTTTCCCGTTTTAAACTATATCCATTCTTAATCCCATAGAAAGCCTTTGAGGGAGCAATGCTTAAAACAAATAGGCCGGCAATGGCAATGGTCCCTCCATCGATCGGACAATCCGTCGACTGGAATAGACCCGTGATATGGGTAATCAGGATTAATGCTACTATGCTGGCCAATCTGGGAAAGATCCCTATTAATCCCAGGGAACTGGAAAATATGATAAGGTATTGAAAAGATCTTATCAGGTTTGGACTTGGGGATATTCCCAACAGATCATAGACAAATTGAAAAGTCAAAAAGTACCCTGAGTGAATAGGTACGAGTTCATTTCTAAAATTGAAAGGGTAGTCGAAATGATCCCATGGGAGAAATCCATAGATGGTATAATCCCGGCTCGATAACCTGTAAATGATATAGGCAAATGTGACGAATTGAATCAGGAAAAAATGCAGAGGGGGTGCATCTTGAAAAACACCAAAGAATCTGAAGGTGGGGTTGATCTTTCTTTCCATCTAATTGGAATTTCTTAGATACAAGCTCTGATTTGCCTGGACAGGAAGGATTTCATTTTGCCCATCGATCTTTACCCAAACATCCCATGCAGAAAAGCCTATTATATCATCAGCATCCGGATAATCCGAGTAGTCAATGTCCATGTATATTGTATGCCTTGGATAGGCAATTGATGAGGGCAGGAGGAAATAGGGATTACGAAGACGATGTTTCATGCTTGTAAACAATATGTCTTTGTGTTTTTCATATTCCTCAAACTCCTTTCCAAAAATATACCTGGGAAAAGTATAGCCGGTCAAGCCCAAATTGGTAGGTAATATCTCTCCATTTTTGAAATGGAGGAAAAGAGATTTTCCTTTTAGATAGCCATTTACACCTTCATCAAATCTTGCTTCTTGATTGATAGAACTTTTAATAAAAGAAGGAATATTTGGGTCGGGAACGATAAGAGTATCGGCTTCACTAATTATTCCTGATTGTTTCTTCAGGTAGGTCCATCCCGATACTCCCGGCCAGAAGAAGGCCATTGGGATCTTCGTTATGTAGGCGAAAAACATTAGTAAAACCGCAGTTTTGAAGAGTTGTCTCACATTGGAATGACTCGAGCGGTTTGCCCATTCATCAAATCTGTCTACCCACTCATGGAATTTGCCGGAGAAAATAAAAGTCAGTGCGAGAAGGAGAAAGGCAAAACTTGCGTATCGAATATAATACTCGAACACATGAAGTCCGTAAGTAGTATGCCAGGATAACGCGGATAGAAATTTGTAATTAGCCAGGTCTAGAAATGGGAAGGCATCTACAAGATTTCCTAACGTTTTGACTTCGGCTTTGGCCCGGCTCCAGATTTTGAAGTTCTCAGCAGAGAATTTCAGGATACAAGTAACAATGGGAAGGATAGTCCCCAATAGCAATGTGCCTCTGATTAGTTTTCTGGTACTGAGTTTCATCTATCAATAATTTTCACCTAAGGTCAATTCCGGTTACTGCCGTGATATCGATTTAGTTTCTCACGTTGTGATTGACTTAAAGAGCTAGATCCCCAGCATTAATCTACTTGGATCTTCAAGCAATTCTTTTACCCGTACCAGGAAGGTTACCGATTCTTTGCCATCAATAATCCTGTGGTCATAGCTAAGAGCCACGTACATGATAGGTAGGATCTGTACTTCACCGTTTACAGCCATGGGCCTTTGAACTATGTTGTGCATTCCAAGGATCGCACTTTGAGGTGCATTGATGATTGGGGTACTCAACATAGATCCGAAGATCCCTCCATTCGTAATTGTAAAGGTTCCACCGGTCATTTCTTCGATGGTCAGCTTTCCGTCTCTGGCCTTGGTGGCAAGATCCACGATCTCCTGCTCGATTCCCTGGAAGCTCATGTTTTCCGCATTCCGGATCACGGGAACCACCAAACCCCGGTCTGTTGATACCGCGATCGAAACGTCGCAATAATCGTGGTAGACCATCTCATCCCCATCGATCATAGCGTTAACCGCAGGGATCTCCTGGAGTGCCTGGCAAACCGCTTTGGTGAAGAAAGACATGAATCCGAGTCCTACTCCGTATTTCTCTTTGAAACTGTCCTTGTATTTTTTCCTCAGGTCCATGATAGGCTTCATGTTCACCTCGTTGAAGGTGGTCAGCATAGCCGTCTCATTCTTCACAGATACCAATCTCCTGGAAATGGTTTTCCTCAAGTTGGTCATCTTCTTCCTCTCCTCGTTCCTTGAACCAGGAACTGCCATACTCCTTACTTCCTTCTCCGAACTGGCTGGAGCACTTGCACCAGGCTTAGCTTTCAAAGCATCTTCCTTGGTGATCTTTCCTCCAGCTCCTGTTCCCTGAACCGTGGATGGGTCGATGCCTTTGTCTGCAAGGATATTAGCAGCAACAGGGGAAACCCCTGATGCAGCATGACTTACTGGAGCTGCAGCAGCATCAGCTGCCGGAGCACTTTCTGCTGGTGCGGCAGGCTTGGCAGGAGCTCCTCCTTCGGTGACATGGATCTTGCAGATGAGCTCACCGATCTTAAGAACATCTCCTTCGCTGGCCACCCTTTCAAGCATTCCATTTGCCTCAGCCGGTAATTCAAAGGTTGCCTTGTCGGATTCGATCTCGCAAATTATCTCATCCAATTCCACATAGGCTCCATCGTCAGCGATCCAGCTTCCAACTGTAACCTCGGTGATTGATTCTCCTACACTGGTCACGACCATTTCTTTGACCTCACCAGTCTTTTTCGGTCCATCTCCAGAGGAAACATCCTCCGTCGCTGAACTTTCATCTCCATTTTCCGCCGAAACTTCTATATCTGCGGAAGCTTCAGTGGAGGTAGACTCTCCTGGCTCTATCTCACATATCGGATCTCCAACCTTAAGAGTATCGCCTTCCTTGGCAAGGATCTTAACGGTTCCTGCCGCTTCGGCATTCAGTTCGAAGGTGGCTTTGTCAGATTCCAGCTCGCAGATGACCTGGTCCAGTTCCACGAAATCTCCGTCCTGAACGGTCCATTCTCCTATGATGACCTCGGTGATCGACTCACCGACTGCTGGGATGGTTACTTTGATGCTCATTTTGCAAATGCTTTTGACATTAATTCTTCTAATTCTTTCATGTGGGCTTTGGCAAATCCGGTTGCCGGAGAAGCACTTTCCTTACGGCTTACGCATTCTATATCGGTGTTTCTCCAATACCTCAACAGGTAGTTCCATGCTCCCATATTGGAAGGTTCTTCCTGGACCCATCTGAATTTGGTACCCTTGTGTTTTTTCATAATCGCATCCACCTGCTTTTGAGGGAAGGGATGCAATTGCTCGATACGATATATGACCGTATCGTTAATCTTTTTCCTCTTCCTTTCGTCCTCCAAGTCATAGAATATCTTTCCTGAACAGAACAGTACCTTTTTTGCACTCTTCGGAGGATTGGGATCCTCAATGATCTCTTTGAATCCTCCGTTTTGGAATTCGCTGAGGTCAGATATACATCTCGGATGCCTTAGAAGCGACTTAGGACTCATATTGATCAATGGCTTTCTGAATGGCCATTTCACCTGCCTTCTCAAGGCGTGGAAGAAGTTGGCCGGTGTTGAGATATTGGTCACCACCATATTGAGTCCACCGCATAATTGCAGATAACGCTCCAAACGGGCAGAACTATGTTCAGGTCCCTGGCCTTCATAGCCATGGGGTAGTAGCATGACCAATCCGCTCATACGGTTCCACTTACTCTCGGATGCGGCGATGAACTGATCAACCATTACCTGGGCTCCGTTTGCGAAGTCGCCGAATTGAGCTTCCCAGATCACCAGGCTGTTGGGGTTTCCTATGGAGTAACCATATTCAAATCCAAGTACGGCAAATTCTGAAAGCAGGCTATTGTAGATGCGTAGATTTTCCTGCTTGTCGCGAATGTGGTTCAGGTTGCAGTGCGGCTCATTGGTCTCTGAATCGAAAAGCACCGAATGTCTGTGAGAGAAAGTTCCTCTCATCACGTCCTGTCCTGAGATCCTTACCGTATGCTTGCCCAATAGCAGGGAACCGTAAGCCATGAGTTCTCCACAGGCCCAGTTCAATTTTTTATCCTCGAAGAACATCTTCTGTCTTTCCTGGAGGAGTTTATCAACCTGTTTCAGGGGTTTGAAATCCTCTGGAACCGTAGAAAGAGCCTTTCCGATATCCTTGATGGCGGCTGCGCTGATCCCGGTTTCCGGGGATTTCTCAAAATCCTTTTCTGTTGCCTTTTTGATCTTCTCCCATCCGAATTCAAGGCTTGGAAATTTATAGTCCAGGGGCTTCTGTTTAACCATATTCAATCGATCCTGTAGCATGCCTCGGAATTCCTTGTCCATGTTTTTCACAAGGTCTGCCTCATTGTCGCCGCGCTCTGTTAATAGTCTATTGTACATCTCCCTTGGATTGGGATGCTTGGCGATGATGTTATAAAGCTTGGGCTGAGTGAATTTTGGTTCGTCGCTTTCATTATGGCCATGTCGACGATAGCAGACCATATCGACGAAAATATCTCTTTGAAATTTCTGCCTGAATTCAACGGCCATATTGCAGGCGAATACAACGGCTTCCGGATTGTCTCCATTTACATGGATCACAGGGGAATCGATGATATCGGCTATGTCTGTGCTATAGGTGGAGCTTCGCGCGTCCTGGAAATCAGTGGTAAATCCAAGCTGGTTGTTGATCACGAAGTGGATGGTTCCACCGGTATGATATCCAGGTAGCTGGGACATCTGAGCTACTTCGTAAACGATCCCCTGTCCAGCCACTGCGGCATCTCCATGGATCAAAATGGGAAGCATCTTGCTTTGATCCTCTTCGAAAAGCAGGTCTGATTTAGCGCGGCTATATCCTTCAACTACAGGATTCACTGCTTCCAGGTGGGATGGATTGGGGGTAAGATTAACCTTTACTCTTTCACCGCTTGAGGTCACGATCTCTGAGGAGAATCCCAAGTGGTATTTCACGTCGCCGTCACCCATGGTGGTTTCGGCTGGAGCATTGCCTTCAAATTCATTGAAAATCTGCTCGTAGGTCTTTTGCATCACATTGGCTAGCACGTTCAGCCGGCCTCGGTGAGCCATTCCAATTACAATTCCTTTTACGCCCAGTTCTCCTGCCTTATGGATCATTGCGTCCAGGGCGGGGATGGTGCTTTCACCACCTTCCAGAGAGAATCTTTTTTGCCCTATGTATTTGGTATGAAGGAAATTTTCGAACACCACCGCTTCGTTCAGCTTGGTAAGCAGGTGGATGGTTTCTTCCTTGCTGGGCTTGTAATTCAGCCATTCCGCCTCACTCTTATTCCTCATCCAATCCCTGATTTCCGGTTCGCGGATCTCGTAATAATCGAATCCTATATGCCCGGCGAATATCTTTTGAAGCCTTTCAACGATCTTTCTAAGGCTGGCTTTTCCAAGTCCGATCTCAGTCCCAGCCATGAACTCACGGTCGAGATCACTATCCTTTAATCCAACGTCCGAAAGTTCCACCCCTGCATGGCGGTTTAGTCTTTGACGCACTGGGTTGGTATCGGAGACGAGGTGACCATACTCACGATATGATTCAATGAGTTGGTAAACCTTTAATTCATCCGAATCAAAGTCTCCCCCTTCTCCTGCTGAGTCCCCCCATTTCTGGATTGCAAAGTCAAAGCCTTCAAAGAATTTCTGCCAACTCCCGTCGACATTTTCCGGTGATTGTTTGTATTGAGTATAGAGCTCATCGATATACTGTTCGTGAGCATTGGCTATATAAGAATATTGGTCCATGGCATTAGCTGCTTGGACCAAAGGTAGAAGGCTCTATTAAATTATAAAAATCGTATAAACGATTAAACAGATTTTAAGAATTAAGCCAGTTTGCTAAATGGCTGAAATCGGGTTGTACGGCTCGATTTCTTGCGATAGTTGCCCTTCGGATGATCTCTGTTTCTCCAGGCTCAAGCAGGGCAGGTAGCACATGGGTGCTTAATTCCTTTCCGAAATCCCTGGAGGCGTCCCTTGGCAGTTCGTTCGGAAGATTGTCAACCGCCATGACCGTGATATTGGCTTCATCACTCATCCCGGGAGCAAGGCGATCCTCTTCAGGATTATAATCGTAGATCGGATCATCGATGGTGCTCGGCCTCTTGGTGGATGGAATACTTCCTTCGATATCGCAGGTGATGTCGGCGATCACTTTGATGTGGAATCCATTTTCAAAGGCATCCTCTCTTTTGAAAAGCACAGGAGCCCTATGATCCCAGTATGCCCCGGCTATCAGGATCTCTGAGATATTGGCATAGTCCAGGAAGCTGGATTCGAATCCGCTTGGGTCCGAATGGAATTCTTCACGGGTGAAGGCAGTGCCATCGGCCTTTCGGTAATAATCCCTCGAATTCAATTGGGTGAAGACAGGCTCATTGAAATCTTTTTCCAGGTATTCCCTGGCACTGACCTTCCGGATCCCCATTCCGGTGAGTACCTCCATGGCTCCTTTAGAAACCCTGCCTCCGCCTGTTAGGGCTATCTTAATATTGGGCAGATCAACTTTTTTGAATTCGGTCTGTAGGTCCTCAAGGTCATGACATTCGTGAGCAGGTCTTAGATTGAAAAGATTGTAGCGCTTTCCATAGGTAAGGATGCCATTATAGGCTCCTACGATCCCGGCATAACGGCCGAAGGCAATCACGCGAATTCCATCATCATCTGTCAGCAATTCATAGTCGATTAGCCGGATGTTCTTTTCAACCACCTTTTTCAGGAGCTCCTTATTGTATTCCTGCATCTTGATGGTATGAGAGAAGAACAGATAGGTCTTGTTCTCAATAAGCTGGTCAAGCGGAACCTCTTTTACTCCTAACAAGACATGACAATCATCTACGGTATCCACGACTTCAATCCCCTGTTGGCGATATTCATCGTCGGAATAGCAGCGGATATCGCTGCTTTGAGCAACGATCATCACCCTTGGATGGGCCTCCATGAATTCCTTAGCCTGGACCGGGGTCATGGGTACGCGGGTATCCTCCGGAACCTTGCCCTCTTTGATCAGTCCTATCTTCACCTTTGTCATATCCTGAATTTTCGGCAAAATTAGCCGTTTTTACTTCCCAATGAACTTTTTGGGCCTGGGGAAAGCAATTAAAAGATGCCCTCACTTTTAAGGGATTTTTCATTCCTTTTTAAATCCCTTGGTTAATTTTGCACGCTTACCAAAAAACAAGGTATGTCCTGGTTCAAAAGAAAGGCCAAGGGAATCCTGACCCCCACAGAAGAAAAGAAAGAAGCCCCTGACGGGCTTTGGTACAAAACTCCATCCGGGAAGATCATCCACATGAGCGAATTGAAGAAGAACAACTTCGTTTCGCCGGAGGATAATTACCACATGCGGATAGGGTCCAAGGAATATTTCGAGATCATATTTGATAAGGGCCAATACGAGGAGTTCGGAGAGAACATCGTTTCTGCGGATCCCCTTGCATTCAAGGATTCGAAACCTTATCCCGCAAGGATCAAACAAAGTCAGGAAAAAACAGGTCTTAAAGATGCGGTCCGTACTGCAAAAGGAAAGCTGGGTGGAATGGATCTTGTCATTGCCTGTATGGATTTCTCTTTCATCGGTGGATCCATGGGATCCGTGGTTGGAGAGAAAATTGGTCAGGCGATTGACAAAGCAAGGAAGGACAAGGCACCTCTTCTAATCATCAGTAAGTCTGGTGGTGCAAGAATGATGGAGGCAGGATATTCCCTGATGCAATTGGCTAAGACCGCAGCAAAGTTGACCCAATTGGCTGAAGCAAAGGTTCCATACATTTCTCTGATGACCGATCCGACTACCGGTGGGGTGACGGCATCCTATGCCATGTTGGGCGATTTTAATATTGGGGAGCCAGGTGCCTTGATAGGATTTGCAGGACCCAGGGTCATCCGTGAAACTATCGGCAAGGACCTCCCAAAAGGATTTCAGAGCAGTGAGTTTTTACTGGATCATGGGTTTCTGGATTTCATAGTGGACCGCAGGGATCTAAAAAGGGTCCTCAAGAATTTGTTGAAGCTTCTTGAAAAGTGATGATATATAGCAGATTATGGCTGAAAAGTGTCGCACAGTTAGAACTCAAATCTTAAATTTGCCAACCTTCAAAACATTGAACTAAGGATATGTTACCGATCATCTCTTCCATAATTGCATTTACAGGGATCATCTTATTCCTGGTTGCCATTCTCCTTTATGCTCAATCCAAGCTTGTTCAATCAGGAGATGTGAACATCGTGATGAATGGAGATTCAGATAATGCCATTATCGCTCCGGCCGGAAGCACATTATTATCCACGCTTTCAGCTCAAAAAGTATTTCTCCCTTCTGCCTGTGGTGGTGGGGGTACCTGTGCCATGTGTAAATGCGTCATCGAGGAAGGGGGTGGCGAAGTTCTACCTACAGAAGAAGGACACCTTACACGACAGGAAAAAGAAGAAGGCGTTCGTCTTTCATGCCAGGTGAAGGTGAAGAACGACATGAAGATCCGTGTTCCTGATGAGATCTTCGGAATCAAAAAATGGGAGTGCGAGGTTGTTTCCAACTATAACGTTGCTTCATTCATTAAAGAGTTTGTGGTTAAGCTTCCTGAAGGTGAGATCCTAGACTTCAAATCAGGTGGATATATCCAGATCGATGTTCCTGAGATCGAAGTGAAATTCGACGGCATCGATATCAGTCCTCTACCTGATGACCCGGAAGGAAAAGATAAGTTCAAGCCGGAGTGGGACAAGTTCAATCTTTGGAATCTAAAGATGAAGAACGATGAGCCAATCTTCCGGGCTTATTCGATGGCCAACCACCCTGCTGAAGGAAATATTATCATGTTGAACATCAGGATCGCTACTCCGCCATGGGACAGAGCAAAAAATGCTTTCATGGATGTGAATCCCGGAATTTGTTCTTCCTATGTCTTCACCCGTAACCCTGGTGACAAGGTGACCATTTCAGGACCTTATGGAGAATTCTTCATCAAGGATACAGACAAGGAAATGATCTATGTGGGTGGTGGTGCAGGTATGGCTCCTTTGCGTTCACATATCTTCCATTTGTTCCACACCCTTAAGTCAGGTAGGAAGGTGAGCTACTGGTATGGTGGACGTTCAAGAAGGGAGTTGTTCTACACTGAGCACTTCAGGAAGATCGAGAAGGAATTCCCGAACTTCAAGTACCACATTGCACTTTCGGAGCCTCTTCCTGAGGATAACTGGAAGGAAAAGAAAAGCCTTGATGATCCAAACGGAGAAGGATTCGTTGGTTTCATTCACCAGGTATTGATTGACAACTACTTGGGTAATCACCCTGATCCGGATGAAATAGAATTCTATTTCTGCGGACCGCCAATGATGAATGCTGCGGTGATCAAAATGTGTGATGATTTTGGTGTTCCACCGGAACACGTAAGCTTCGATGATTTCGGAGGCTGATCTATCAAAATGAAAATAGGGGGAAATTCATCCCCCTTTTTATTTTATTTGCTTCCCTATGGGTTTTTCCATCTTTTTCGAATCCGTTGATCCCATCCTTACCGAGTCACTACGCGAAGGGGAAACCTTGGGCGGTCAGCTTTGGGTAAATAAGGATGGCATAGAAAATTGGAAGGAAGCGGATGTGGCCATCTTCGGGATCAATGAATTCCGGGGGAATGGAGGCTTTAATTCCAGCAATGATGATCTAGTAGAATTCAGGAGGTCTCTTTACAATCTTTCACCACTGGGAAACGGATTAAGGGTTTATGATCTTGGGAATATTAAGCCAGGCCAGGATTTGGAAGGAACCTATAAAAGGGTAGAAGAGGTTTCCAACCTCCTAATAGAAAATGATATCATCCCGATTTGCATTGGTGGAAGTCATGATCTGGATATCGGACTGATAGCCGGACTGGCCAATCATAAAAAAGAATCAAGGATAGGAATAGTCGATGATAAGATTGACCTCTACCCACAAGGCTCAGGAACTGTAGCCACTCAAAGTCATTTGAGCAGAATCTTCATGGATGAGCAATCTTCGGTATCCGGATTTTCCATTTTGGGATATCAAAGTTATCTGGCCGGACCAAGCGTGGTTTCACTTATGCAAAAGCTATGCTTGAGCATTTTCGTTTGGGAAGTTTAAGGGACCGTTTCGAAAACCTGGAACCTGTGATCAGGGATCTGGATCTTTTATCCATTGACCTCTCTTGTATCAAAATGCAGGATTTCCCTGCCAGTACCGTTAACAATCCCTTTGGGTTTACCGGGGATGAATTTGTTAGACTTTGCTGGTATGCCGGAAATAATGACCTAAGGAAAGGGATAGGATTCTTCGGTTACGATTCGAATAGGGATGTTTCAAATATTTCGGCTAAGATCCTGGCAGTTGGGATTTGGTATTTCCTTGAGGGGGTTAATTCAGGCAAGAAAAAACATCATCCTGCCTTTGACATGGAGAATTTCATCAATTACAAGGTAAATCTTAACGATAAAGGTGGAGATCTGCAGTTCTTCAAAAGTAAAATGATGGAGAAATGGTGGATCGAATTGCCAGATTTAGAAGGGCGCGAAGGAGAGCGAAAATTTATTTCTTGCCTCTATGAGGATTACCAGGATGCCTTAAAAGGAGAGCTCCCGAATCGTTGGGTTCAGGCTCAGAGCTGGTCATAAAAGGGAACTTTTCCTTACTTCCTTATTTTTATTATCTATAATATGAAAAGAATAGCCCTCTTTTTTGGCCTTACTTTCCTGTGCCCGGTTCTCCAGGCACAAAACATGGATATTCCGCCTATGGCCGTAGGAGGGCAGGCGGAATTCAAAAGAATGTTGAAGCAGGAAATGGTCTATCCTTCATCCGAGCTGGAAAGTGGATGGGCGGGCAAGGTCCTTACCTCCTTTATAGTCCTGGCCAGTGGAGAGCTAGATAGCATCAGAATCCTAGAAAGCGTAAGCCCTGCTATAGATGCCGAAGCCATCCGCATGATAAAAATGACTCAATGGAAGCCCGGCTACTTAGACGGGAAGCCGGTAAGTGCATTCAAGGTCCTTAAGGTGAGTTTCAAACCGGGTCAGTATAAAAAATGGGCGGAAGAAAGAAATCAGCAACCTGAAGCCAAGAATCCAGGACAGATCTATGAATTGGAAGAAACCAATCCGGGCCCTTTGTTCTTTGCAGGAGGTAGTTTGGGGAATTTCATATCGCAGAATCTTAAATATCCTCCGCAAGCCATGAATGTAGGGGTGGAGGGAACTGTGAAGGTTCGTTTCGTGGTGGAGAATACCGGCCGAGTAACCAATGTGGGTATTGAGGAAAGTGTAGGAGCAGGTTGCGATGAGGAAGCTCTGAGGGTGATCCGGAACACCCGTTGGAAGCCCGGTTATGTGGGCGAAAGCCCGGTAAGGACCCAGTATTATGTGCCTATAGTATTTAAAATGGATAAGATTGAAAGCAGCAAGTCCTTTTTTGAGTAAGATCTTTCTAGTCGTTTTTCTTTTCTGTTTTGGAACGGTTCAGGCCCAGAAAAAAGCGGTAGATCCCAAGAATTATGGGGGAGTAAAGGAATTCAAAAGACTCTTTGAGCAGGAGCTAAATTATCCTCGGACCTCTATTGATAAGGACATAGGAGGCCGCGTGGTGATCAGATGTGAGATTGATGAAAAAGGGAAGGTCATTTCCAAGGAATTCAAGGAGTCGGTAGGAAGGGATGTGGATGCAGAAGCGATGCGGATTGCCAACCTGCTTTTGTTTGAGCCAGGATCTAAGAATGGAGAACCAATGGGGGGTTCTGTTGACCTGAAATTTAAATTCAATCCCTATAGAGTAGAGGGAATCATCCAGAACCGTGGATTTAGAAAGGCGGAATATCCTGATAATGTCTCTTTGGTGGTTTTTAATGAGGATGAATTGGACTCCCTTCCGAGCATAAATGGGAGGTATGAGGATTTCAATGAGTATGTAAGGGAAAAGCTTGTCTTTCCAGAAGAAGCAAAGGCCAAGCAGATCAATGGCTATGTTAGGGTTCAATTTGTCGTAGAACCGAATGGGAGGGTAAGCAATGTTAGGATTATTGAAGCTTTGGAAGGAAATTGCGACGTGGTAGCCCTTGACCTGATCCACAGGAGTAAATGGAAGCCGGGTATTCAAGCCGGTGTAGCTGTAAGAAGTATGCGAACTGAGAAGCTGGGATTCTTTTCTCTCAACCCGAATAAGGCTTTATTCCACTCGGGAGAACAGACGCCAAACAGGTAAACCTTACATGCTATTTTAGGAGTTTTTTAACTTGTCGAGGAGTAAGCCAAATGTATCTTTGCTGCGGAAATAGAAGAAAATCTACCTGAAATAAAAAATTTCCTCAAAGAACCCACAAAAGATTTGTAAGATTTAGTTTCTTGGTTTAGTGCGTAGTTTAAGGCTGACTTGGTTTCCAGGTCAGTCTTCTTTTTTTTAGACCATTTGAAACTATGGAACATTGGATTTTTGAGCTGTTTGGGGTTCTATTTAGCCTCCTATTCGTTTTTTTCAATGCCCGAGAGAAGATCATATGCTGGCCTTTTGGCATTTTATCGGCACTGATCTACATTTTGATATTCTTCAATTCCAAGCTTTATGGGGATTCCATTCTGCAGTTCTATTATCTCTTGGTAGGGATCTATGGCTGGTATGCCTGGTCTCGTAGGATTGAACGAAATCCAGAAATCTCGGTAAAAAAAGGCAATAAAAAGCATGTCTTTTTTTGGTTGACAAGTGGAATTTTTCTTACACCTGTTTTGGGTTGGTATTTAGACAGTTTTACTAATTCTGATGTGCCCTATATGGATGGGGCCACAACCATCTTTGGATTTATCGCTACCTGGTTGATGACAAGGAAGTACCTGGAAAATTGGCTGATCTGGATCTTTGTGGATCTCTTTGCGGCTGGACTTTATGTTTACAAGGAATTATACCTGACCAGCTTACTTTATATTTTGTTTACGGGCATGGCTGTTTATGGATATGTGGAATGGAAGAGAAAATTGGTTTCGGCATGATCCGGGTGGTTTTCATTGGGCCGGAATGTTCTGGTAAGACGAGCATGGCTGAATGGGTTAAATCCGAATTGGGAATTCCGTTCAGCAAGGAGTTTGCTAGGGATTTTGCAGAAGGCTTGGACCGCCCTATAGAAGTTGGGGATGTTGAAGGGATCGCCTGGGGTCAGATATGGAATGAGGAAGAGCTTGAAAAGTCAGGTATTGCTATCGGAATTTTGGATACCAACATTCTATCCTCCCTGTTCTATTCAAAATGGTATTTTGATCATGAACCTGCCTGGTTGATCGATTTGGTCTCCAAAAAGAGCTATGACCACTATTATCTCTTTTATCCTGATCCGGAATTTGAGACGGATGTCAGCAGGGCTTCTGAAGATAAAAGGCTTGAGATGCTGGATAGTTGGAAGCATTTGCTTGAAGAGCATGGGATCTCTTATAAAATGGTTCAAGGGGATAAAGAGAAAAGAGAGTCCTTCCTTAAACGAGAGATCGAAGCCATCAATGATCCCTCAGCACGAAGCAATTGAGGGAATCGGTTTTATATTTGACTATATTTATTTTTCAAGCTTTAAGGCTTATCAATAATCCCTAGCGAAATGATCAATTACGCCACCGTTGACAGCTGGACCAAAAACCATTTTTCAGTTTATCTGTACCTCTGTGCCATCCAGGCAAACCATAAGATCACTGAAAGTGAAATTGAGGAATTCCTCGATCAATATGATATCCTTAAAGTGGATGATTCTGAGTATACCAAGATCCTTAAAGAATCTATGATCGAATACAAGCAGCATAGCGAGGAGGATAAAAAGGAATTCATCAAAAAGTATGTCCCCCAGATATTTGGAGATACTGAGGATGCGAAAGCCTTGACGAACGGCCTTTTTGAAATCTCCTTTTCAGATGGGAAAGTGGATTCCAGCGAAAGCGAGTTGATAAGATCAATCCAAAGGATTATTTCTTAGAATCATTTCTTTTTTACTTTTGGGCATCTGGAAAATGGGGTGCCTCAAAAACAACGGGCTGAGATCATACCCTTATTACCTGAAGCCGGTAGTGCGGCCGTAGGGATCCGGAGTTGAAGTTCGTATCATGAAAAACATATTTCTATTGAGCGCAATGCTATTGCATTGCCTGAGTGCTGTTGCTCAAAGCACATTTTCCGGTTCAATTACCGATGGAGAGAGCCCTTTGGTTGGTGCCACCGTGCAGATCACGGGGACATTTTTTATTGCCACAAGTGATTCTGAAGGAAGGTTTAAGATCGAGGGAATAAGCTCAGGTACCTATCCGGTCCAGGTACGGTTTGTGGGTTATAATGCATGGGTTGATACCCTGGACATAAGCGGCGACCTTGATCTGGGCATCAGCCTTTCCCAATCCAATAGCTGGACTGATGAGGTGATCATTTCAGCTACAAGAGCAGAACGTGAGTCCCCTACCACATACTCAAACTACGATAGAGATTATCTGCAGAAGAATAACCTGGGACAGGATGCTCCCTTCCTCCTGAACTGGACTCCCAGTGTTGTTACTACTTCTGATGCAGGAAATGGAGTAGGGTATACCGGTATGAGGATAAGGGGAAGTGACCAAACCAGAATAAACGTTACTATCAATGGAATCCCATACAATGATGCAGAATCGCACCAGGTCTTCTGGGTTGATATCCCGGATATAGCTTCATCTACGGAGAACGTGCAGGTTCAAAGAGGTGTGGGTACATCAACCAATGGAGCAGGAGCTTTCGGGGGAACCGTTAATCTTCAAACCCTGAATGTTTCGAACGACCCATACGGGCAAATTGATGCTTCCTATGGGTCTTTCAATACCAGAAAGATATCCGCCCAGGCCGGAAGCGGCCTGATCAACAAGCATTGGGTATTTGAAGGTAAGTTTTCCGTGATCGGTTCTGATGGATATGTTGATCGGGCCAGCTCAGAGTTGAACTCCTATTATGGCTCAGGTTCTTACGTTGGAAAGAATTCCGTTTTCAAGTTAATTGCTTTTGGAGGAAGAGAAAGGACCTACCAGAGCTGGTTTGGAATTGATTCAGCCACCCTTGCCAACGATAGAACATTTAACCCAGCCGGGCAGGTGGTAAATCCTGATTTCAGCACCAGGTTATTTTATGATAATCAGGTTGATGACTATGACCAGGATCATCTGCAATTCCACTTTTCGCAAAATATGGGAGAGGGCATGACTCTAAATGCCGCTCTTCATTATACCCATGGAAGAGGTTTCTTTGAAGAATACCAGGATGTAAATCAGCCCTGGATGGATACAGATCTTGCTTTTTACAGGATTCGCCCGTTAATCGTGGGCGATACGGTGATCAACAATACGGATTTGGTAAGAAGAAAATGGCTGGACAATCATTTTTATGGGATCACCTCAAGTTTGAACTATACCAGGGGCAGATCCAATCTTGTCTTTGGGTTTGCTGCCAATCAATACGATGGAGCTCATTTTGGAGAAGTGATCTGGACCAGGTATGCTTCCAACTCTGAGCTGGGGCATCGCTATTATGATAATAACTCCATCAAGAATGACCTTACGGCCTATGTCAAATGGAATTTCAAACTATCTCCAAGATTCCTGCTTTTCGCCGATCTCCAATACAGGAGGGTTTTCTACAGAGCCGAAGGTATCGATGAGGGAAATGTCCTTTTAAACTTTAATGATGAGTTTAATTTCTTTAATCCAAAACTGGGAGTGACCTATAACCTCAATCAAAACACAGACCTATACGCTTCCATTGCCGTCGGAAACAGAGAGCCGAATAGGGGTGATTATATCGACAATCTTGATGATGAGAAACCTAAGGCGGAGACCCTATATGACCTGGAGGTTGGATATCGGAGAAGAGGGCAAAAGTCGGCATACCAAATCAATTTCTACTCCATGTATTACCAAAATCAATTGGTACTGACAGGAGAGTTGAACAATGTAGGTGCGCCTATCAGGCAAAACGTTGGGGAGAGCTTTAGAAACGGAATTGAGTTGAATGCCCAATTCCTTTTAGGAAGATATTTTCAGTGGAGTCCCAATTTAACGCTGAGCAGCAATACCAATATTGATTTTGTATGGGGAAACCCTGACGGGAGCTTCAATCAGGAAAATACTCCAATTGCCTTTTCTCCATCTGTAATAGGTGCCAGTCAGTTTAGTTTCCTTCCGATCAAGCATCTGGAGATTAGTTTATTGAGTAAATACGTGGGAAAACAGTATCTGAACAATGAGAATGTAGAGCGTTTGACCCTTGATCCATATTTCATAAATGACCTGCGGGTGATGTACAGGATCTTTCCAAAGTCGATAAAGGAGGTCAGCCTGACCCTATTAGTGAATAATATCACAGATACAGAATATGTATCAAACGGCTATGTGTTCTTTGGTCAACCCTATTATTACCCTCAGGCGGGCAGGAACTACCTGCTGGGGCTTAGAGCCAAGTTCTAGAAAACCGTCTTTGAGTTATAATCACTAATTCTCCATATTTTGGAGATTCGTGATTGAACTGTCTGCAATATTGGTTCTTGGGATCCTATCCCAATGGTTCGCCTGGCGTGCCAAGATACCCTCTATCGTGCCATTGATATTGGCAGGGCTTTTTTTTGGACCTATTTGGCAAACCATTGATCCAGATGGGGTCAAGTTCATTGATGGGGATACCATCTTTCAGGAGGATTATTTATTTGATTTCATCTCCCTTTCCGTTGGCCTGATACTTTTTGAAGGAGGTCTTACCCTCAAGCTGAAAGAGGTAAGAAAAGTAAGAGGGGTTATCAGGAATCTTTTGATCATAGGAGGGCTGATCAGCATGATTGGAGGAGCCGTTGCTGCGGTTGTTTTCTCAGGTTTCAGTTGGAAATTGGCAATTCTGTTTGGATCAATTATTATCGTTACCGGCCCCACCGTGGTAGGGCCTATTCTTCGTAATGTAAGAGCAAAAACCAATGTGGCCACCATATTGAAAGGGGAGGGCATTTTGATTGATCCATTGGGAGCATTGGCGGCGATTTTGGTCTTTGAGTACGTAATCGCTCTTGCTGACAGAGGGACTTTTTTTCACATACTCGGAGACTTTGGACTAAAAATCCTGGTTGGTTTTTTGGTTGGATTCAGTGTTGCAGAACTAATCACCTACCTGTTAAAGCGAAAGTACATTCCGGATTACCTGATAAACGTGGTCATCCTTTCGCTAGTCCTTCTTTCTTTCACAATATCGGATATGATCGAACCAGAATCCGGATTATTGGCCGTGACCATAATGGGAATGGCGTTGGGAAATAAAAAAATCCGAGATTTTGATGAGATCCTAAGTTTTAAGGAGGACATTGTTACAATTCTGATTTCGGTGCTTTTTATTATCCTTTCCTCCCGCATTGATATCAAAGACATTGAGGCTTTGGGTTGGACATCCATATTTGTTCCTCTTTCACTGATTTTTATCATCAGACCGATCGGCGTTTTTCTTTCTGCGGGAAAGGAGCTCAACTTAAAAGAGAAACTCTTTGTTTCTTGGATCGGTCCACGAGGAATTGTAGCTGCGGGTGTGGCCTCCGTTTTTGCACTAAGGTTGGAAGAGCTAAACCTCGACTATTTCGATTCAGAAATTGTAAAAAAGATTCTCCCACTTACTTTTTTAGTCATATTGTGTACTGTTCTCATTCAGGGTTTTTCTGCAAGATTCATGGCCAAGCTTTTGAATGTTTATCATCCGAAAGCGTATGGTATTTTATTCCTTGGAGCAAATGAAGCAACCAGGAAGATAGCCTTGATGATCCAAAGTTTAGGGGTAAATGTGATTATGTCGGATATTAATAAAAGCAGCTTAAAAGAGGCAAAGAATTTAGGCCTTCCGGTCTATTATCCGAATATCTTAAGCGATGATGGCCTAGATGAATTGGATTTTGAGAAGTTCGGCCAAATATGGGCAATCACTCCGAATACAGAGGTTAATTTTCATGCATGTCAATTGCTTGAAGAAGAATTTGGTGAGAATAAGACCTTCAGGATTCGATCCAGGCTTGAATCCAATGTCTCAGAGGAAGATCTTCCACAGAACCTCTTGTTCAATGGGGAGATAGATTTTTATGCACTAGTAGAACTCTGCCGAAAGAACACAGAGATCAAAGAGATTGTTATCGATAGCAAGGACCATTTTAACATGTTGCTTGAAGATCAGGAATACAAAAGGCTACCTCTTTTCATCCTGAATGAAGAAAAAAAGGTTTGGCCTGTTAGCGATTCCTTGAAGCGAATAGAAAAAGGAGATCGACTTTTCTATTTTAATAAATAAGGGGCGTCTTTCAGGATGGTACCTTCCTGGGTGGTCAAAGCATAATTGAATCCTTTTTTTATGCAATAGGATCCCGTGACACCATCCTTTCTGAGGGCTATAAAGCAGGCCTGTACATCAGATATTTTCCACTTAGAATGCTTTTTTGAAATCCTTTTGCAAGCTTCTTTGCAGGCTTCTTCCGGGGTGTAGCCCTGCCTCATCAATTCAACCACAGTATGGCAGCCCGCTGTTTGGATAATTGTTTCCCCAAGTCCGCTTGCCGTTGCTCCACCAACTTCATCATCAACGAATAGGCCTGCCCCAATTATGGGACTATCCCCTAATCTGCCGGGCATTTTGAAGGCCCAACCTGAGGTAGTGCAGGCACCGGCCATTTCCCCGTTAGCAGCTAATCCAAGTAAACCTATGGTATCATGGTTCTCATTGTTTACCGCTGGAGGTTTCTGATCAGATTCTTTTTTCCATTTTTCGTAGGCTTCTATAGTTTCAGGTACGAGGAGCTCTTTTTCAGGGAACCCCTGGCTCAAGGCAAATTTCTTTGCTCCTGTACCAACCAACATAACATGAGGAGTTTCTTCCATTACTTTTCGGGCGACGGAAATAGGATGTTCGATATCCTGAAGTGCACCCACTGATCCTGAAGCTCCATTTCCTTTCATGATGCAGGCATCGAGGCTTACTGTGCCATCTGAATCAGGAAATCCTCCTAGCCCAACAGATCTGCCATCTTCCTCGCTTTCCACAATAGCCACCCCTTTTTCAACTGCTTCAAGAATTTCCTTTCCTGACTGAACCAGCTCAATTGCCTTTTCATTTGCAACCTTGCCATGATTCCAGGTAGAAATGAAAGTTAGCCTGGGGTCCGCCTTTTTTAAGGAACGAGCGGCCAATGGGTTGTACATCAACGCTCCTATGGCCCCTATCCCAGAATTTAGAAGAAATCTTCTTCTGCTAGAATTATGCATCATTAAATTGGTAGAATAATTAGCGAAGTTATGCCAAACCTTGAGGAAGCCAATCGTTGGGAAAGGATGGATAGGAATTTGAATACTATCCGTAGGATACTTTCCTATTTCTTTTTTTTCGCAGTCGTCTTTTTAATGTGGCTCCTCAAGAAATTATTGATCCCATTTATTGTGGCCTTGTTTCTGGCTCTTCTCCTTCTCCCTTTGCTAAAACTACAGATCAAAAAAGGTATTCCTAGGATTTTGGCCGTGATCCTATCCGGCTTTTCCCTTTTTGTTGTTGCCTTTGCTGTCATTTATTTGATCAGTGCTTCGGCTAGTTCTATGGTCAGTGATTATCCAGTTATGGAAAAGGCCCTGGATGCTCAAATGGATAAGATGGTTGCTTTTGTTTCCAATACTTTCGGGATGGAATTGGAAAGTGCCAATCTGATAGAAACCATGGTGGGAGGAGATGTTTTATCTGTTCTTTTTAAGTCGACCACGGGTTTTGCCCTGAAGATGACGAATTTCACTGCGGACTTTGTGATCATGATGATCTACTTGTTTGCCATATTATCTGGCTTAACCAACTATGAGAAATACCTTGACTATCTTGAGAATGGATCGAAAAAAGATGAAGCGGAGACGGAGAGCGACCACATGCTATTAAAGCTTTTTCATCAGATCCATGGTAACCTGGTGACCTTTATGAGAATCAAGTTCCTGGCCAGCCTTACTACTGGAGTGCTTTATGGAACGACTGCCTTCCTTTTTGGAGTGAAATATGCTTTCTTGATAGGTTTCATTGCCTTTGCCCTGAATTTCATACCAACTGTTGGTTCGATTGTGGCAACCATCCCACCATTGATCCTCGCAATGTTTACCATACATTCTCCGGTTGTCTTTTTAGTATTTGCCATATTGCTCATCTCCTTTCAATTTTTGGTTGGGAATATCCTGGAGCCACGCTTTCAGGGAGAAAGCCTCGGAATAAATTTCATTACCATTATTATTGGCCTTGTGTTTTTTGGCTTTCTATGGGGAGTCGTTGGAATGTTATTGAGTGTTCCTCTCCTTGTTCTTGCAAGGACCATATTCAGCCATTTGCCGGGTGCCAATTGGGCGGTACGACTTATGGGGACCTATAAAGAGCTAAAAGAAAGTAAGTAAACCTTATTCGTGGAAGGTTGATTTTTCTCCGGCAAGGACCTCAAATTCCAGAATATTTTCCGAAGGAGGAAAAGCGCAAGTAGCATAATCTGTAAACTCACAGGGCGGGCTATAGGCCCTGTTGAAATCAATGGTTACCTTGCCTGGTCCGTCAGTTGGGATTTTCAGATACATATATCGGCCTCCACCATAGGTGCTTACTCCATTTGTTTTATCTGAAAATATCAGGAAGCCAAGGCCTAGTCCAGAATCAAAAAGGATCAATTTGGATATCTTCTCTTCATGTTCAAAGCTTAATTCTCCCGCGACCTTCATTCTGGTAGTTCGACCTAGAACATTTGGAACCTGTACATAGGGAGCAGGATGATAGGGTTCGAATTGCGCTTGTTTGACCCATTCCAGAGATGCAGGATAATATTTTAAGGGCGGAAGCTCATTAAGCTTGGGATGATCAAGATCCCGAAGTCTGATGGCATGAAAACCATCTCTTTCTATGAAATGCCAACGCAGATTCTCAAATGAGAATTGATGCCCATCATCGGAGAAAACCTGCCCGCCGGAAACCAGGTTGGAATCGAGGTAAACATTCAATCCATCAGGGATCATATATTCTATGGCTGAATCCTTCCGGACTCTGGCAAGGAGAATGGTTTCAGGCCCTTGGCCATAGACCAATTCAAAATCCGAGGTCTTAGAATATCCCATTGCCTTCCAAGTGCTATCAAGCCAAAAAAGTCCTGCGAGGTTGACCCAACCAGATTCGCTTTTTAAGCGCTCAAATCGCGCCTTTTGCCAATCAATTAATTCTGCTTCAAAGGCTGAATAACTTTGTTCACCATCAGTGTTCTTTGAACAGGATTGGATGAAAAATGTAAAGACTAATAGGGGATAAAAAACCAGCTTAAAGCTGTAAGGAGTGGTGTTATTCATCTAGATCTTCTCGGTCTTTAAGCTTTTTATCCTCTACGTTCTTGTTAAGGAATTTATTGATCTCCTCTACTGATTTGTTGCTTGTAATCTCTCCAAAGGAGTCGATCTTGAACTCAAATCCTTCAAGGTCCTTATGAACTTTGGGGTCTTTCTTTTTGTCTTTTTTTTCCTTAGCCATGGTCTAAAGTTAGGGCTTAATCAGGAAGCTGGAACACCCAGGGTATGGATTGCACTGTTTATCCTTTGAAGGGTTTCTTCCTTTCCCAGGATCTGCATGGTCATCATCAGGTCGGCACCCGCAGGTCTACCGGTAGTGCAAACCCTTAAAAGCTGCATTACCTGGCCTAATCCTGCTCCTTGGCTTTCAGCAGTAGTTTCCAGATCGGCCTTGATCTTTTCGGCCTCCCAGTTTCCAAGAGATTCCATTGAAGTGGCCATCTTTTCAAGGAGGGCCTTATTGTTCTCGTTCCATTTTTTTCGAATCACCTTCTCGTCATAGTTTTCGGGCTTTTCGAAAAAGAATTGTCCCTGTTCCCAAAGGTCATTTGGAAAAACAGCTCTTTCTTTCAATAGATCAACGATTTGTATCAGTTTATCAGAAGGAAAGCTCAATCCTTTTTCATTTAGGGATCCTTCCAGCCATTGGGCCAATTCCTCATTGGATCTCTCTCTTAAATAATGCTGGTTGAACCACTTGGCTTTTTCAATGTCGAATTTGGTTCCGGCCTTACCAACTCTTTCAATGGTGAATTTTTCGATCAACTCATCCATGCTAAAGATCTCTTCGTTGCTTCCTGGACTCCAGCCCAAAAGAGCAAGGAAATTGACCATGGCTTCAGGTAGGAATCCCTTTTCCCTGAATCCTGAACTCAATTCTCCTGAAGAAGGATCGTTCCAGTTCAAAGGGAATACCGGGAAACCAAGTTTATCACCATCCCTTTTGCTAAGTTTTCCATTCCCATCCGGTTTTAGGATCAATGGAAGATGGGCAAATTGTGGAGCTGTATCTTCCCAACCCAGGTATTTGTACAATAGGTAATGCAATGGAGCTGATGGAAGCCATTCCTCTCCCCTGATCACATGGGTAATTCCCATTTCGTGGTCATCTACAACATTTGCCAGATGGTAAGTGGGCATTCCATCCGACTTCAAAAGGATCTTGTCGTCCAGGGTCTCAGAATGAACCATAACCCAACCTCGAACCATGTCATTGATACGGATCTCTTCCTTTCTGGGGATCTTGATCCTTACCACATATGGGGTTCCTGATTCAAGTAATTCCTTGACCTCATCTTCAGGCAGGGTAAGAGAATTCCGCATGGTTTCGCGGGTCGCACTGTTGTATTGTGGATTAGGGATCCTGGCTGCTTTTAGCCTTTCCCTCATTTTTTCTAATTCCTCAGGAGTATCGAAAGCATAATATGCAAGGCCTTTTGCGATCATGTCGTCGGCATATTTCTTATAGCCGACCTTTCTTTCGGATTGTCGGTAAGGAGCATGTTCGCCAGGATTATCGGGACCTTCATCGATCTGGATCCCGCACCATTCAAGAGATTCTTTTATGTATTCTTCTGCTCCGGGGACAAATCGGGTTTGATCTGTATCCTCGATCCTTAGAATCATTTTTCCGCCACCATGACGTGCAAAAAGGTAATTGAATAATGCGGTCCTTACCCCACCGATATGTAAAGGTCCGGTTGGACTAGGAGCAAATCGAACCCTTATTTCCCTGTTTGAATCTGACATTTTGCAAAATTAGGAAAGCTAATTCCCATTTCCATCCATTAGTGAGAAGCGATGCAGGAAATTTCTACATTGACGCCTTTTGGAAGCCCTGAAACAGCAACTGTTTCCCTGGCAGGCTGGCCTGCATCAAAGAATTCGGCATAGACCTTATTGACAACTGCAAAATGATCCATGCTTGAAAGAAAGATGGAGCATTTCAATACCTCATTTAGATCATAACCTGCTTCGTCAAGGATGGCCTTGAGATTGGTAAGAACCTGTCTGGTTTCAGCCTCTAATTCATCGGTCTTCATTTCCCCGCTTATTGGATCGATTGCGATCTGCCCTGAAACGAATAGCATTCCGTTAATCTCGGTGGCCTGGCTATAAGGACCGATAGGATCCGGTGCATTTTGAGTGAAAACAATAGATTTGCCCATATCTTTTTGGTGCAAACTTAGGCATAATGAAAATCGGGATATACGGAGCAGGAGATTTATTGAAAGAACTTCAGCAAAATGAGTTTTTGAAAGCTGATTTGCATGAGATCGAAGACCTCGGAAAGCTTTCAGACGCCTTTGACCTGAGCCTTATATTCGAAAACCTTGACCAGGTTCCCTTTGAAATATTTGCGTCAGAAAAAAAGCTTGGAGCCCTAGGCTTGAATTCCATTTATGGATCTGCCCTGGATCAGTTGAATAGGAACCAGTCGGTTGGTATTCCTTTTTTCAGTTTCAATGGTATTGCTGGATTTTTAAATGCTCAAAATTGGGAGATAGGCGTTTCTGTTGAGAAGCATAAAAAACCAATTGAAAAGTCTCTTTCCTCCTCAGGCCTGGAGCCAACAATGGTATTGGATAGGGCAGGCCTGGTATCACCCCGAGTTCTGGCCATGATCGTAAATGAAGCCTATTATACGGTTATGGAGGGGACCTCGGCAAAAGAAGATATTGATATAGCCATGAAGCTTGGGACCAATTATCCCTTTGGACCATTTGAGTTTTCTGAAAAAGCAGGAGTGGGAGTGATCCTATCCATTCTTGATCATCTTCATTCAGAGTTTAAAGATGAACGCTATAAGGCGGCTCGGCTTTTACGGGAAGAAGCTCTTAAAGGATCATTGGAACTTTAGTGCTTAGGCTTTTCAGTTGACCTAGCATCGGATCAAATGGGTAATGATCTCCCATTGATTCGCTTTTCTAAACAACCTATGATGGGTGGTCATTCTGGTTCCCAGATCCTCTCCTTTAGCTGTTTTCTGACCTTTTCTTTCAATTGTAGAAATCACCATGATCACGCCGGGGCTTGCCGGGAAAAATTTTAAGGAAGTTTGTTCAGAATTTCCAGCCATTACAAAATCATAGCTAAAGACTTCTTTTAGGTATTCTTCAATAGCCTCTTTACCTTTTCTGGAGAACCCGAAGGCATTGGTGAACTCAGCGTCTCCCGAATACCATTTTGAAGCTAGTGCCGCATCCTTAGTGCTCCAGGCAGTATTCCAATCATTTATCATGGATTCAATAATTTTCTTGTCCTGGTCAGAAACACTTTGAGCATTAACCCCAAGAGCAGACAACGAAATAGCCAGGATAAAAAGGAGTCTCATGAAATTTGTTATTCTACCGTAACGGACTTTGCAAGGTTCCTGGGCTGGTCGACATTGGTACCCCTTAAGACGGCAATATGATAGCTAAGCAATTGTAAAGGCACAACCGATACCATCGGCATCAAAGCCTCATGGACATGTGGAACTTCAATGGTATGGTCTGCGATCTTTTTGATCTCTTCATCACCTTCGGTCACAATGGCAATGACCTCTCCCTTCCGGGCTTTTACTTCCTGGATATTGCTAAGGACCTTTTCATAAGATGAGTCTCTGGTGGCAATGAATACCACAGGCATATCCTCATCGATCAGAGCGATCGGCCCGTGCTTCATCTCTGCTGCCGGATAACCCTCAGCATGGATATAAGAGATCTCCTTCAATTTCAGCGCACCTTCCAATGCTACCGGGAAATTATAACCCCTTCCCAGGTAAAGGAAATTCTTCGCATCAACGAATTTTTTTGCCAAATCCTGGATATACCCATCTCCCTCAAGCACCTGGGAAATTTTATTTGGGATAGACTCAAGGTCAGTTAGAACTTCCTGGAATGTTCTTTGTTTGATGGTCCCCTTTGCCTGGGCCATCATCATAGCCATTAGGGTAAGTACGGTTATCTGAGTAGTGAAAGCCTTGGTACTGGCAACCCCGATCTCAGGCCCAGCATGGGTATAAGCTCCTTCGTGGCTTAATCTTGCAATGGAAGATCCTACAACATTACAAACCCCAAAAATGATTGCACCCTTTTGTTTGGCCAACTGCATGGCTGCAAGGGTATCAGCGGTTTCTCCCGACTGGGAAATGGCTATCACTACATCTCCTTCCTTAATGACCGGGTTTCGATACCTGAACTCAGAGGCATACTCAACCTCAACGGGGATTCTGGCGAATTCTTCGAATAAATATTCTGCAACTAAGCCCGCATGCCAGGAGGTTCCACATCCGATGATTATGATCCTATCGGCATTGATGAACTTGTTAAGGTATTCCCTGATTCCTCCTAAGGCTACCTTTCCCTGATCCAAGTGCAATCGCCCCCTGAGGCTATCCTTGATGGATTTGGGCTGTTCAAAGATTTCCTTGATCATAAAATGGTCAAAACCACCTTTTTCAATTGATTCAAGGGCCATTTCGATCTCCTGGATCTTAGGGGTTTTGGTCACGTCCTCGGCATTCTTCACTTTTAGCTTCCCATCCTTTATAGAAGCTATTTCAAAATCGTCTAGGTAAACTACCTTATTGGTATACTCAACAATTGGAGTGGCATCAGAAGCAAGGAAGAATTCATTTTCTCCTACTCCAATAACCAAGGGACTTCCTTTTCTGGCCGCAATGAGTTGATTTGGGAATTCCTTTGAGATCACAACAATCGCATAGGCACCGACAACCTCATTGATTGCTAATCTTACAGCTTCTTCGAGTGGGCATTTGTTTATGGCCTGAACGTACTCAATGAAAGTAATAAAGACCTCGGAATCCGTCTCACTTTTGAAAGTGTAGCCCTTTGATTCTAATTCGGTTTTTAATGAGGAATAATTTTCGATGATGCCATTATGGATGATCGCATGCTTATTTGTGGAGGAGAAATGAGGATGGGCATTGACATCGTTTGGCTCTCCATGTGTGGCCCAACGGGTATGTCCCATTCCCAAACTTCCGTGGATGTCCTTGCCATCCAGGTATTCTTCCAGATCTTTTACCTTGCCTTTTTTCTTGTAAACATCCAGGTCTCCATTCAGGATGGCTATCCCCGCACTGTCATACCCTCTATATTCAAGTCTTTTTAAACCCTTAAGGATGATAGGGTAGGCTTCTTTCTCTCCTATGTAAGCAACTATTCCACACATATTTTTCTAGCTATCTAACGGTATGTAATATACGAGGAGTTTTATTGGCTCCTCAGGGTCAGATTGATCGTTCATAATCAATTGATTCACTGTTGATCCATTCTGGGAAGGTATTAAAAGGTAACTGCTTCTTTCCACCCCTCCTACGACCAGATCTTGAAAGTATTCGGTAATGTCGACGTAGAAATCATTGCCAACCCTGATACCGGTTCCTATGGAGCCGGGAAATTCGGTTCCATATGGAATGATATTTTGGGTTGAATCGGACATGAACATAAACACCGTGGCCGGTGGATTGTAGAATTCGATATCAGCATTGGTACTAGGGATCACCAATTCGGCCCTATTTATTACCACGTTATCAAATAAGGTCGCAAAATCATCTGCTCCTCTTATATCCAATTGGGTAAGCAGACCTGTTCCTGCATGGACATAGGAGGCATTGAAGGCATCCTCACTTGGAATCAAAATCCCTTCATCTTTGAGCTGAGCTATTGAGGCTGCTCTTTCGCTTTCTATCCGATTAAAGCCTATACTATTTATGTTGATGGGGAATTTATAGGATTCAGAGATAGTGTCTGGAGGATTACTTGCAAATATTACCCGGTAGTAAAAGTATAAGCCAGTAAGACTCTGATTGAATGCATCCTCTGGTGCAAAGCCGACAACTGTGTTTTCGCTCACCTCGGTGGTAAGTGCAAAACCCTTAAAGTATTCAACAAATTTCTCCGTAGTCTCTAGATATTCTGCTGCGAAATCAGACCTTTTCGAATTCCTTAGGAATTCAGCTCCCAAGGAATCCAATCTTACTCTTAAACCCCTTGTCTGAATATCTGAAAAAGCAAAGTCCACCGTGGCTAAGGGTTCTTTATTGTATTCCAATTCATCAAAGACATAATAACCTGTATCCCGTGAAAACCCTTCTTTAAGCCGACTGATATTCAAACGAATGGTTCCCTCAGGTGACCCATAGAAATAGAAGGGGTCAAGAAATAGAACCATGGAATCATAGATCACATCCCCTGGTATAAAGGGATCGTCTCTTAAAATAGCTTGGAAAAAAGAGCTGCATTTTACCTTACCAAAAGCCTCATTTGAAAATTCTCCAACAAGGTAATTGGAAGGATTTGTGGTATTGATGGAGTCCCGATAAAAAGTCGAACTTTTTATTAGAAAGCTATCGGAAAAGACTACCCTTAACTCGTCGTCTCTGGTAAGAGTATTGGAGCTGATGTTACTTTCCTCTCTTTGACAGGCATAAAAAACAAGGGCTGACAGGAATACTCCTGCCAGCCTCAATTTTTGAATGGATATAAATGAAACTTTAACCTGCAAGCTCATTGTACAATTCCAGATGAGAGTCTATCAGATCATCTTCGGATTCAATGGTCTGAAGTTTCTCATCCTTGTCGAGATCTGCCAAAATATTCTTAAGGCTTTTCTCATCGATGTCCTCAAGTTGGATCACTTTGTCTGCATAATTAGCAGCCATATTGATGAATCCATTGAAATCTACGGATTTCAAGGGAGTCAAAAGATCCTCATCTATGTCCATCATCTTAGCCTTTTCCAAAAGATCGTTCTCGAATTTATGTTCGAAGAAGTTATCATAAACGGAAAAGATGGTCTTGGTATTTTTGAAAACCGGATCATTTTTATAGGTGGTCTTCAAATAAAGTGGGATCAAGGCCGTCATCCAGTCGTGACAATGCACGATATCTGGTGGCCAACCCAATTTCTTAACGGTCTCTAGAACTCCCTTACAAAAGAAGATAGCTCTATCGCCATTGTCCTGGTAAAATTTGTTGTTGTTATCATAAAGGACAGACTTCCTATGGAAGTAATCCTCATTGTCAATGAAGTAAACCTGCATTTTGGCATTTGGAATCGAGGCAACCTTGATCACCAATGGTTTTTCTTCATTTCCGATAGGAATGTTGATGCCTGACAAGCGAACCACCTCATGCAATCTGTTTTTCCTCTCATTGATCAAACCAAATCTGGGAACCAAGATCCTGATTTCCATTCCACGCTCCTGTATACCCTGAGGAAGCTTTCTTACGAAATCTGCAACCTTAGAGGTCTGGAGAAAAGGATTGATCTCAGAAGAAGCGTAAAGTATCCTTAACTTTTGATTGGACATATGATTTAGGAATTTGTTTTCGAAAAAAGGCGTACAAAAGTACGGATATTTTTCCATTTTCTCAATATTTGAGCCATAATCCACCTTTTGTATTCAATAGTTTGAAAGTCATAAAAAACATGGATGAGATTCTCAGGGACTCGATTTTGACCGCTGGGAAAGGACTATCCATAGGTTTTGTGCCTACCATGGGAGCATTGCACCAGGGTCACTTGAGTTTGGTAGAAAAGGCCATTAGTGAAAACGATGAGGTAGTTGTAAGTATTTTCATAAATCCGCTTCAATTCAATGATTCGAAGGATTTTGACAATTATCCTGATGAATTTCAATCCGACATTGAAAAATTAAGTGGATTAGACCCAATTACGGTTTTTGCACCAAAGGCAGAGGATTTTTACAAGGAAAAGCCAAAACTAAAATTTGATTTTGGGGACTTGGAAAGAGTAATGGAGGGAAAACACCGCCCTGGTCACTTCAACGGGGTAGCAACCGTGGTTTCAAGGCTATTTAATCTTATTAGACCAGATCGGGCCTATTTTGGTTTGAAGGATCTGCAACAATTCCTCATCATAAAAAGAATGGCTTTTGATCTGAGTTTCCCGATCCAGATTAAGGGTTTGCCTACCCAAAGAGACTCAAATGGTCTTGCGCTTTCAAGCCGAAACGCCTTATTGAACGAAACTGAGCTTAGTCAAGCAAGTCAATTGAACAGAAGCCTTCATTCGGTTGTCCGGCTTTTAAAAGAGGGAAACCCAATTGAAAAGACAATAAATGAAGTTTCCAGAAGGCTTGAGGAAGATAGCGATTTTAGGGTGGAATATCTTGAGTTAGGATCACTCCCGGATTTAGAAAAGGTCGAAAATATTGACGCTGATAAGACCTATGCCTTGTGCGCCGCAGCTTTTTTGGGAAATGTTCGATTGATCGATAATCTCATCTTGGATTCAGACCTAAAGGTTCTATCTGAACTATCCTGAGTCATATAGGTTTTTAGGACAAAAGGTTTCTTAATTTTGCGGCTTTCCAGCCTTATGGGTATGAGGATCGAAATATTAAAGTCAAAAATTCACAGGGTAAGAGTTACCGGTGCTGAGCTTCATTATGTTGGAAGCATCACATTGGATCCAGACCTAATGGACGCTGCCAATATCCACGAGAACGAAAAGGTTCAGGTGGTCAATATTAACAATGGTGAGCGCCTCGAGACTTACGTTATCAAAGGAGAAAGAGGGAGCGGAGATGTTTCTCTCAATGGGCCTGCTGCTCGAAAGGTTCAGGTTGGTGACGTAGTGATTGTTATCGCCTACTGTTCGATCGAAGATTCCGAGGCCAAGGATCACAAACCCGTTCTGGTATTTCCCGACCAGGATAATAAAGTAAAATAGGCCTTTGATCGAAATCAAGAAGATCTTAAAAATTGGACTTCCCCTGGTCCTCTCCGTTATCCTTGTATGGCTCTTATTCAGAAACCAGGATGTCGGAAAAATTCTGGATGATATTAAGGATGCCGATTACAGCTGGATCCTCTTAAGCTATCTCTTAAGTATGGTCAGCCATGCGGCAAGGGCTTCGAGATGGCGTCAGCTTTATCTGCCCATAGGTTACAAGCCAAGCACGTTCAGAGTGTTATTGGCCCTCATGTTCGGATATTTCATGAATGTGATTCTTCCAAGGGCCGGAGAGATTTCACGTTGTGGGCTGATCCGAAGAACTGATAAGGTGCCTTTTGAAGTATCTATTGGAACAGTGGTAGCGGAAAGAGCATTTGATGTCCTTTCTATCCTTGTCCTGATCCTGGTAGCACTAAGCATAAATTTTCGACTATTCTCAGATATCTACTTCTCTGCCCTGGAGCAGGTTCCTGAAGGGCCAAAAGGTGGGACGAGTGTGATTGCCTGGTTGATTCTACTTGGTTTGGCAATAATCATTGCCTTATTGTTCTTCTATTGGAGAAAGGTATTCGGAGTTCGATTCGTTGTAAAGTTCCGCTCCGTTATGAGGAATGTTGGAAAAGGAGTAATGAGTATCCGGAAAGTAGAGAACAAACCTCTGTTCTTTTTTAACACCCTTATCATCTGGGTCATGTATTTCTTCATGAGCTATGTGGTCTTTTTTAGCATTCCCTCCACCTCTCATTTAGGATATGAGGTAGGTTTGGCAGTTTTGGTGGTCTCGGGAATAGCAATGATCGTTCCTGTCCAAGGAGGGATAGGAGCCTATCATCTTTTCATATCCACCACCCTGATATTTTTTGGTCTTACCCGTGAGGATGGTCTTGTTTATGCTACCCTAATGCATGCCTCTCAATTGGTACTTTACATTGTTGGAGGAGGAATTAGCTTTATTATAGCGGTGTTTCTTAGCAGAAATTCAGAAAAGCGAACAGCTGATGACCAGGGATAAGATCATAGGGATCAATGATTTTTTACCTCTGAGGGAGGAATTAAAAAGAGAGGGGAAAAAACTGGTCTTTTCGAATGGCTGTTTTGATATACTCCATATGGGTCATGTGGATTATCTGGAAAAAGCAAGGTCTTTAGGAGATCATCTGGTCTTAGGGCTCAATACCGATGAATCCGTAAGTAGGTTAAAAGGAAGTACGAGGCCTGTCCAAGATCAAAAGAGCAGAGCCAGGATCATGGCCTCTCTGGAGTTTGTTGACCATGTCATTTTCTTTGACCAGGATACTCCCTTGGAGCTTATCTCTGCCATTTTGCCAGATGTTTTGGTAAAAGGAAAGGATTATGCGCCCGAAACTATCGTTGGCTCAGATGTTGTGATCCAAAATGGTGGAAAGGTAGAAACCATTGAGCTAGTCGATGGTTATTCTACTACCGGCATTATTTCAAAGATCAAAGAGATTGAATCATGATATTCGTAATATTTATAGTATTTGGAATCTTGAGTTTTGCTGTTCAAAATCGCTTGAAAAGCAAATTCAGAAAATACTCACAAACCCCTTTAGCAAATAATCTTTCAGGCAGAGATATTGCCGAAAGAATGCTAGCAGATAATGGTATTTATGATGTAAAGGTCCTTTCCGTGCCTGGAAGGCTTACCGATCATTATAACCCAACTGACAAAACAGTAAATCTTAGCCCTGAGGTATACAATGGAAGAAATGCAGCTGCGGCGGCAGTAGCATCTCATGAATGCGGCCATGCGGTTCAGCATGCAAAGGCATACAGCATGTTGGAATTCCGTTCTGCTTTAGTTCCACTTCAGTCCATCAGTGCCAGGATAATAAACTTCATTTTCCTAGCCAGCTTATTTGGTGGGTTCTTTTTCTATTCAGCTTTTCCAACGCAACTGGTGTTGATGGTGATAATCGGAGCCTATACCGTTTTTACTCTGTTCTCCCTGGTAACCTTGCCGGTAGAATTTGATGCCAGTAGCAGGGCACTGGCCTGGATAGATGCAAACGGAATCGTTACCAGCCAGGAACATGAACAGGCAAAAGATGCCTTGAAATGGGCGGCTATGACCTATGTGGTTGCTGCTCTGGGTTCTTTGGTAACTTTGTTATATTACGTTTCTATATTTCTTGGAAACCGAGATTAAGTACTCATAAACAATGGATTTTAGACTAAGCGAAGAACAGATCGCGGTTCGCGATGCAGCAAGAGATTTTGCTCAACATGAATTACTGCCTGGTATCATTGAAAGGGATAACGAGCAAAAAGTAGATCTCGATATCGTCAGGAAAATGGGGGAGCTAGGGTTCCTCGGAATGATGGTAGACCCTAAATACAATGGAGGAGGTATGGATACCCTTTCCTATGTATTGGCTATGGAAGAGATCTCAAAAGTTGATGCATCAGCATCCGTGATTATGTCGGTCAATAATTCGCTGGTCTGTTGGGGAATCGAAAAATTTGGGAATGAGGAACAGAAACAAAAATACCTGACCAAGCTTTCAACGGGAGAGATGGTCGGTGCCTTTTGCCTTTCTGAGCCCGAAGCCGGATCCGATGCTACATCCCAAAGGACTACTGCAGAGGATAAAGGAGATCACTACCTCGTAAATGGCACGAAGAACTGGATCACCAATGGTAGTATTTCATCGGTATACCTTGTAATGGCACAAACCGATGCTGAAAAGAAGCATAAAGGGATTAACTGCGTCATTGTGGAGAAGGGCATGGAAGGATTTGTCGTTGGAAAGAAAGAGGATAAGCTTGGAATTAGAAGCTCAGACACTCACAGCCTAATGTTTCAGGATGTGAAGGTTCCGAAGGAAAATAGGATAGGAGAAGATGGATTTGGATTTTCCTTTGCGATGGGCACATTGAACGGTGGAAGAATAGGTATTGCATCTCAAGCTCTCGGCATTGCTTCGGGAGCCCTAGAATTAGCCCTAAAATATTCCAAGGAAAGAAAGGCCTTCGGAAAACCAATTTCTGAACATCAGGGCATTCAATTCAAGCTTTCGGAGATGGCAACTCAAATTGATGCAGCTAGGCTAATGGTACATAGAGCTGCCTGGCTCAAAGACAATGGTCAACCTTTTGCAAAGGAAGCTGCAATGGCAAAACTTTATGCTTCCCAGGTGGCAATGGACGCTACGGTAGAAGCTGTTCAGGTCCATGGAGGGTATGGATATGTAAAGGAGTATCATGTAGAGCGCCTTATGAGGGACGCCAAGATCACCCAGATCTATGAAGGCACTTCTGAGATTCAGAAAATTGTGATCGCCAGAGAGCTTCTACGGGGGTAAAAAATACCTTCAGAGTAAAATGTGTCAAAACCTATTTCTTTTGGTACATTTTTGCGTAATTAGCATCTGATTTAATTGGGCTTATTATGGGGAACTATGCAGGAATTCTTGATTCCCTAACTATCGAATTTTCTGAGGCACGCAGCTATATTGTCAAGAGGCCTCATATTCTTAAGGACTATCGACCAATCGGCGATGCTTTTGTTTTAGTCAGTACGGCTAATATCAGCAGCCCCGATTTCAGTGAGACTATCCAGGAAGGTGACATAATTTTCGTCCCCTCAGGAAGGAAACTAACCCTTGTTTTCGGTAAACAGGGGAAAGAGGAACTTCCATCGATCAATAACGAGGCATTCAGGACCAATCCGGATTCTTACTCTGAGAAAGTAGTTTCTGATGAACCGGTAAAATCACCCTTTGGCTCTTTTACACTCGCTGAAGTTGAGACCAAGGCTTTCAGGTCAATCAACTTTTATACTTCTCTGGACCTTCCTTCTTTTCTTATAAGAAACTCTCCTAGAATAAAATCATTGGTTGTTAATCTGTCCAGGGAAGCGAATAATGACCTGTTGGGAAACGGGCGAATATTAAAAGGCTATTCTGAAGCGATTTCCGTAGAGGTATTCAGATACCTAGTTGACAATCATATGTTCACCGAAAAGATTGCTACCAAACTTAATTACTTTAAAGACCCTCGTCTGGTTGAGATCTTGAATTTTGTGAGGAGTAATATATCGGGGGATCTTTCCAACCAAGTCTTGGCTAATGTTGCCAGTATTTCTGAAGACTATGTGGGGCAATATTTCAAGGCACATACAGGAATAAATCCGCAGGATTATGTGGAGTATCAGCGCATGCAAAGAGCATTGGAACTGTTAAGGACTACCAAGAAATCGATACGTGAAATAGGAACAGAAATCGGATTCAGAGATACTGCATATTTCTGCAGGAGGTTTAAAATGATGTTCGGCATCTCGGCAGGAAAAATGAGGAAGAAGGAACTTTCCAGTTCCAACTAGGCTCTATTCCTGAACTTTAATTCTGCAAAAAATCTGGTTTTTGGTAGAATCCACAGATATGCTAGTGGAATCGATCACAAAGGCCCCAACCCCAAAGTCCTGGTTAACAAATTCATACACCTGATCTTGCTCCAGGGAACCTAACAAAGTGGAATTTTCCGAATCCATCAGATCTTCAAAAATGGACCCGTCATTGCTTAAGGAATTAAAGTCCGATAAGCTCAAATCGCTCGTATCAAAAAAACTGAATCTTCTTTGGCTCCAATTAGCAAGGTCAGGAGCAAATAGTCTTTCAAAAAGGGTATCTGATGGGGCACCTACAACCCAGCTGGTATCAAATGCGAATCCCATGTCGATTTTATCCGAATTGCTTCCTGCACCCGTCAAAGAATAGGAAGCCTTTTCAGATTGGCTGAAGAATCCATGGCTATTGGTTTGATATGGATACTCGAAAAAAGTACTTATCTCAACGATTGGTTTAGCCATGATATAGCTTAAGCTGCTGAGCCCATTTCTTCCATTTTTGTCTCTTATTAGAAATTCGAAATAAAGTGTGTCTCTTGGATTCCAGGGATCCAAAAGCAGTGTAAATGATGAATCCAAAATTGTAGTATCCGGAAATTGATTTTCCTCAAGAGCTAGCAGAATACCTTGGGATACTTCCTGGATCCTGAAAAAGGAAAAGCCATCTAAGGCGGTCAGTTTATAATTGAATGTCAGGGTGTCATTGTTGGTCAAAAATTTTCCTCCTGGTTCAGGCTTGATCTGAACTTTTGGGTCTAGATCGATCTCAATAGGACGATTGCAGCTCAGATAGAAGTAAGAAAACAGCAAAGCACTGAGGCCAATTGCCCAACTTTTTCGATAACTTCTTTCAGACTTTAAATTTTTTTCTAATGCCAAAGACGGACTCTTTATTTTTGCCAAAAATAAGGACCATGAAGGTAGGGAGCATAGCGGCAAGGATCATAGTATTAAGCATTCTGGCAATTTCTGTGAAGGCGCAGACTCAATTGACCCAAGAGGATATTTGGACCAATGGGAATTTTACGCCAAGGAAGATCGATAAGATCTATTGGTTCAAAGATTCGGAATCCTTTGCTGGCCTGAATGGTAACAAGATACTGGAATTTTCAGTTGATGGTGACAAAAAAGGGAAGGTCCTTCTTGATGGCAACGAACAGAACATTGAGATCTCGGATTTTTCATTTGATCCCTCAGAAGAGAAGATCCTGGTTCTAACAAACAAAAAACCCCTTTGGAGGAGAAGTTATGTTGGGGATTACCTTTTATATGATTTGAAAGGAGGGAGTATTAAGGCCCTATCGGATGGAGGGCAACAATCCTATGCAAGCTTTTCGCCTGATGGGAAAAAGGTAGCCTATGTAAAGGCCTATAACCTTTACTACAAGGATCTGGAAAAAAATGAAGAGATCGCCATTACTGAAGGAGGATCTGAACTCGGTAAGGTGAATGGTACTGCTGATTGGCTTTATGAGGAAGAGTTTTACCTAACCAAAGCATTTGAATGGTCACCGGAAGGGGATAAGATTGCATTCTTGAGTTTTGATCAGGAAGAAGTTCCCGAATACGATCTTCAGGTATGGGAAGGGACCTATCCAGGCAAAAAAACTATCAAATACCCAAAGGCCGGGCAAACCAACCCTAAGGTTGAAGTTAATATTTTCCACTTGGCCACTGGAAAAACCATAAATGCCAATATGGGCCAAAGCCAGGATATCTACATCCCGATGTTGGTTTGGACCAAGAACAACGACATTCTTTCTATCACACGCCTTGACAGGGCTCAAAAGAAATTGGACATAATTCATGTAGGTGCTAATTCAGGCATGGCGCAAGTGATCCTGATCGATGCCGCAAGAACCTTTGTCGATTATAACTTCATAAAGGAGCTTACCTACCTGGATGATGGTGAAAGTTTTATTTATGCTTCTGAAAAGACCGGCTTCAAGCACCTTTTCCATTTCAAGATCAACGGGCAACTGATCAGACAGGTCACTCAGGGAAAATATGAAGTGAGCGAATTACTAAGAGTTGATTCAAAATCAGGACTGATCTATTACCTCTCCACCGAAGATGGCCCTGCTCAAAGGCAGGTATATGAGATCTCCTTAAAGGGTAAAAAGAAAAGAAAGCTAAGCACGCAAGCAGGGTGGCATAAGGCTTATTTCTCTCCAGATGGTAAGTATTTTCTCGATCACCATTCAAGCTTAAGCTCTGCCCCTTCCTATTCAATTTATTCTGTATCAAATGGGAGATTAGAATTGGAATTGGAAAAGAATGAAGCCATTAAGTCCCGATCGGAGAAGTATGGATTGGTGACTCCTGAATTGATCCAAGTTGAATTGGAGGACTCGGTAAAACTTGATGGCTATGTAATTAAACCTTCTAATATGGAATCAGGAAAGAAATATCCTGCACTTATATATGTTTATGGAGGCCCGGGAAGCCAAAAGGTGAAAAATCAATGGCAGTTCAAACAAAGGGAACTATGGCATCAAATGATGGTCCAAAAGGGTTATGTGGTTTACTGTTTTGACAACAGAGGCACCGGGGCAAAAGGAGTCGTTTTCAAAAAGCAGGTTTACAGGAACCTTGGAAAAATGGAAAGTGAAGATCAGATCCGGGTGGCTAGGACCATTGCCAAGTATGATTTCATTGACCCGGAAAGAATCGGAATTTGGGGATGGAGCTATGGAGGTTACCTGTCTTCCCTTTGCAAATTTTTAGACCCTGACTTATTCAAGTTGGCCGTATCAGTAGCCCCTGTAACGGATTGGAAATTTTATAATTCGGCTTATACCGAAAGGTACATGGAGCAACCAGAGAATAATGCCTCAGGATATGAATCCTTTACGCCTTTGAGCCTTTGCTCAAGTCATGAAGGAAAGCTTTTGCTAATCCATGCATCAGGGGATGATAACGTCCACATTCAGAATTCCATGGAGTTGGTCAAAAAGATGGTTCAGGAAAACAAGAAGGTCGATTTCATGGTATATCCTGAAGGAGCGCATTCCATAAATTTTGGTGATTCTCGAATGAATGTTTACCAAAAGATCACAGATTATTTAATTGAAAACCTATAAAATGAGATTTGCGTTTTTATCCCTTTTGATCCTGGGCTTGATCTCTTGTGAGAGTCCCAAGGAAACAGCGAAACAAAATGTTAAGCTGCTTAAGGATTCTTTAACATCCGAGATCATGGCAGTACATGATGAGGTCATGCCCGATCATATGAAACTGCAGTTACTTAAGGATAAGATCGATGAAAGAATTTCTCAGATCGAGGATGATACAGTTTTAAGGATGAAGCTGAAAGAGATCTCAGTTCTGTTGGACAGCGCCTATCGTTCAATGAATTCGTGGATGTATGAGTTCGAACCTATGAGTGAAGAAATGACCCGAGAAGAGATCCTGGATTATTACAGAGTAGAAAGAGAGAAGGTTGATCTGGTAAAAGAGGTGATGATCAAAAGTCTTGAGTTGGCGGAACAGGAATTAGCTGAATAGTGTGAAGAATTATCTTTTTATTTATCTAGCCCTTCTTATTGCCTGCGGTCAACCGAAAAAGCTTCCCATCTTAGGTCCCAGGACAGTCCTAGAAGTGCCAGGTTCCGAGGACACATTGTACCATACCATTCCTGATTTTAGTTTAAAGAACCAGGATGGAAAGGATTTTGGAATCGGGGATCTAAGCGATAAGATCTTCGTTGCCGATTTCTTTTTCACTACCTGCCCTTCGATTTGCCCAATTATGAAAACCCAGATGATCAGGGTCAATGATGAATATGGAGCAGATGATGATTTCGCGATAGTCTCCATTTCAATTGACCCAAGGCATGATACCGTGGAGGTCTTAAAAGACTATTCTGACCGGATGGGTGTTTCAGGAGGAAGCTGGGATTTTCTCACAGGAGATCTTCAGGATGTATTGGAAATAGCTCAGAAGGGATTTCTTGTTTCCGCTGCCGAGGATAGCACAGCCCCTGGCGGTTATATTCATTCAGGTGCTTTTATCCTGGTTGATAAGGACAAGCGTATTAGAGGCTATTATGATGGAACCAAAGAGGATAAGGTGAATATTCTGATCAAAGATATTCGCAGACTCAGGAAAGAATATGAGAAGTCCTGATCTTCTTGTTCTTGGATTTCTTCTTTTCCTTTTTTCATGCAAGGACCCTCAAGAATTAAGGCACGAAAGGTTTATTTCACATGGCCTCGTTTTATATCAGGAACATTGTGGGAGATGCCATGGGGGAGATGGCAAAGGATTGGGGGCTCTTTACCCGCCCTTATTGAATTCTGACTATCTGTTGGAGAATCAGGATAGCTTGCCCTGCATGATAAGAAAAGGGATGGTTGGGGAGATTATGGTCAATGGGATCATGTACAACCAGCCTATGCCTGGAAATGAAGAATTGTTAGAAGAAGAGATCGCTCAGATCATTAACTATGTCAATACTGCCTGGGGGGAGGATAAGGGCTTTTATTCTACAGAGAAGGTCGAAAAGAACCTTAAGAATTGTTACTAGCCACTTCGGAGCTTAGTTGTTTCAGGTAGAGCTTTTTGTAAGCTGTTTCTTTTTCCATCAGCTCTTCATGGCTTCCCTCTTCGATGATCCTTCCCTCGTCGATCACCAAAATTCTTTCGGCAAGCTTTACAGAAGATACCCGGTGCGAAATGATCAAAGTGGTGATCCGTTCTGAATAGGTCTTCAAGCTATTGAGAATCGAGTTCTCGGTTTCGGTATCCACAGCAGACAGGCTATCATCGAGTATCAGGAGTTTTGGTTTGCGGATCAGGGCTCTCGCTATTGAGGTCCTTTGTTTTTGACCACCCGAAAGGGTGATTCCTCTTTCCCCGATCTTGGTTTCAAAACCCTCAGGAAACTCCATTACATTGGAATAAAGGTCTGCATCCTTGGCAGCCTTCTCGATCTGGTCTTTATCCTGACTCAGATCTCCAAAAGCGATATTATTGGCAATGGTATCCGAGAATAAGAATACATCCTGGGGAACATATCCTACTTGATTCCTGTAGTGGCTAAGATCTAAGTCTTTTAGATCAACACCGTCGATTTTGATATTTCCACTGCTTGGGTCATAAAGCCTCAGCAAAAGATTTGCGATGGTGCTTTTTCCTGAACCTGTAGGTCCTACGATCGCTATGGTTTCTCCGGGGTTGATCTGGAAATTGATATCGCTCAAGGCCTTAACACCTGAATCCGGATAAACGAACCCAAGGTTCTTGAATCGAATTCCCCCATTCAACATGATCTGCTCCTTCTTACCTTCCTTGATCTCAGATTCCTGCTTTAAGAAAACATTTAGTCTTTTTTGACTTGCGGCGGCTCTTTGAATGATACTACTTACCCAGCCAAGTGCTGTTACCGGCCAGACCAGGTAATTCACATACATCACAAATTCCCCAATATTTCCAACTGTTATTGCCCCCCTGCTTACTTCAAGTCCTCCCACATAGATCGTGAAAATTGTACTCAAGCCTATGAGAGCCATAATGGTAGGGAAGAAAAATGCATTTACCCTGGCTAGCTGGAGTGTTTTGGCTCTGTAATCATTGCTCTCTCCGGTAAAATACTTTGACGAGTCCTCCTCTCTCACAAATGATTTCAATACCCTGATGCCCGAAAATGCTTCCTGAACGTAAGTAGAAAGATTACTAAGGGACTTCTGGATCTCCTCGCTTCTTCGGTTGATCAGGTTGTTAACGAAATAAATAGAAATTGAAAGGATCGGCAGTGGGGCCAGTACAAATAGAGTAAGTCGGCTATTTATTGAAAACATAACCGGAATACAAATAGCAAATAGGGAGATCATATTAAGGCTATACATGATCGCAGGCCCCAAATACATCCTAACCCTGCTTACATCTTCCGAGATCCTCGCCATAAGGTCCCCGGTATTATTCTTTCTGTAAAAGGAGGTTGGCAAATGCTGATAATGAGCGTAGATCTCATTTTTTAGATCATATTCAATATGCCTTGAAACCTTAATGATCGTTTGTCGGGTTAGAAAAAGGAAAATTCCCCTTAGCACCACCAGGATCAGGATTATCAAGCCATAAATAAAGGCACTGGAAATAAATCTTTCTGCCAGACCTGAACGGGTTTCAAAACCATCCAGAAGTTGGTATTCCTGGTAGGTATCTGCCATCAGATCAAGGGCATGACGAACAAGGGATGCCGGCATGATCTGAAAAACATTGGAAACACAGATAAAAAGGACCCCTATCAGGAGCCTGAATCTGTATTTGTAGAGATACTTATTTAAATATTTTAATTCCTTCAACGACTTTATTAACCCTCGAGTTAGTGGGATGGTTCACATTGAAAAAGGACCAAATTGTATTAATTTTGCGCCTCCGATCGGCCACTGGCCCGGGAGATGCTCTTTGATTTATTCAATTGGTCGCAAATTTAAACTAAATAAGATTTCACATGTCTGAAGAACTTTTGGCTTCTCAAGCCACTGAACAACAGCTTTTCGATCAAATTTCCAAAATGGGCCACGAGCAAGTGGTTTATTGCAATGACCCGGATACCGGGCTGAAGGCAATCATAGGAATTCATAATACCGTACTAGGCCCAGCTTTGGGCGGAACCAGAATGTGGGCTTACAACAACGAAAGCGAAGCACTGGTTGATGTTTTAAGGCTTTCACGTGGCATGACCTTCAAGGCAGCCATATCAGGATTGAATCTGGGTGGTGGAAAAGCTGTCATCATAGGAGATCCCAAAAAATTGAAAAACGAAGCTCTTCTCAGAAGATTCGGGAAATTTGTTGATAGCCTGGGTGGTAAGTATATCACTGCAGAAGATGTGGGGATGAGCGAGAAGGACATGACCTTCCTTGCTATGGAAACAGAGCATGTTACTGGCTTACCTGAAAAATTGGGTGGAGCAGGCGATCCCTCTCCTGTAACTGCTTTCGGTACCTATATGGGCATGAAAGCAAGTGCGAAAAGAGTTTTTGGCAATGATTCCCTGAGCGGGAAGACCATTCTTGTTCAGGGTATGGGTCATGTAGGAGCTAACCTTGTTGACCTTCTTGCTAAAGAAAATGCAAACATCATTGTTTCAGATATTTTCGAAGACAAGATAAAAGCAGTGACCGACCAGCATAAAGTTGAAGTGGTCGATGCAGATTCTATCTTCGATGTCCAAATGGATATCTATGCGCCTTGTGCCCTTGGTGCAACTCTTAATGACGATACTATTCCAAGACTAACGGCCAAGATCGTAGCAGGAGCCGCGAACAATCAGTTGGCGAATGAAGACATCCATGGTCCAATGTGCCAGGAACAAGGAATACTTTATGCTCCTGATTTCCTAATCAATGCAGGTGGATTGATGAATGTTTATGGTGAGTTAATGGGATTCCCGAGGGATGTGGTATTTACCAATGCTGAAGGGATCTATGACACTACCCTTTCAATTTTTGATGTATCCGAGAAAGAAGGTATTCATACCCAACTTGCAGCAATGCGTCTTGCTCAGGATAGGATCGAAGCGGTAGGAAAGATAAAACTTCCTCTTTAAGCCGGATGTTCAACCGCAGTCTTCTTAGGTCCAGGGTTTTCCATAGGTTATATGCCCTCCAGATCATATTTGACGGAACCGAAGAGGCTTTTGTTGATAAGATCAAAGAAGAATTGGTTTTTGACCTGGAAACCGGAGAAAAGCTTGGAAAAGAAGACTACCAACTTGCTACTCGTACAGAGATGGGCAGATTCAAGGATTACATTAAGCTTGGAGGTGGAAAGAAAGAAGATCATTGGGTTTGGGATCTTTACCAGGAATTCAAAGGGCAATTGAAGAATGAGGAAGTAAGGGGTAAAACGTTGCTTCTTGAGTCCACCGAGGAGATCGACCTTGCTTATCGAAGCATAATTGATTTTTTGATCCATTCCCTGGAAGTGCCTGCAGAAATAGAAAAGGATAGGGAAGAGGTCAGTTCAAAGACTTCCGGAAAGTTGGTTTTTGAGAATTTTCAGAACAATCCATATTTACTTTATCTGGAGCAAAAGGGGCCTTTTTTAAAAAAGAAAGAGGTTTTCTGGGAAAACGAAAAAGATGTTCTTAAAACGGTTTTCCTAGATGCCTATAAAAATGATGACTTATTCAGAGAATACCTTCAAAAGGAAAAGCCTGGATTAAAAGATCATAAAGAGATCCTATTACACCTGCTTTCTGAGAAGATCTTCAAGAATCAGGCTTTCAATGGGCTGTTTGAAGATCGATTCATTGCATGGTTTCAAGAAAGATCGGTGGTGAGAAGCATGGTAAGGAAGTTTTTGAAGGAATTGGATCCCAAAGAAGATAGTCCTACGCATATCGAACTCTCAGGAAATTGGGACGAAGACAAGGATTTTTTCCTTGAGCTATGGGATCTGTCGCTGAAAAATTGGAAAGAATATTCCGTCTCCCTAGCAGAAATTGCAGAAAATTGGGACCCGGAACGAATTGCTTTGGCCGATAAAACGTTACTGATTATGGGAATGAATGAAATGGTTCATTTTCCGAGTATTCCGGTCAAGGTGACCATAAATGAGTATATTGAACTTTCGAAAAAATATAGCACGCCAAACAGCAAAACCTTTGTTAACGGTGTGTTGGATAAAGTTTCTAACCTTTGGACCAAATCCGGCAAGATCAAGAAATCCGGAAGAGGTTTAATAGATAATAAGTAAGCTATGGCAAATAAAGGAAGTGGTTTTTTTGCGTTTCTTGTCGGAGCCGGTATCGGTGCTGCGGCAGGGATCCTGTTTGCTCCGGACAAGGGAGCCAATACCCGGGACAGGATCAGTTTCTTGTTGGATAAATACAGAGAAAGGATTCTTGATCTTCTAAATGAATATCTTGAAGAAGTGGAGGATCTTGATTCTGATGCCAAAGAAAAGGCTGACGAGGTGATCTCTGAAACAAGGACCAAGGCAGAAAAGCTTTTGGGTGATGTAGACTCTTTGATCAATAAAATTAAATCCAAGGAAAGAACATGAGAAGTACAATGAAAACAGCATTTCTTGCCCTTTTAGGGTTTGGAATCATAGGTTTTACCGGTTGCGACAGCAATTCTGGAGAACTAGAGGATGGACAACTTTCAGCCAATAGATTAATTGAAGTACCGGCAACAGCAGCTTCCAATGAGGCGGCCGTTGAAGTAGAGGTAGGACCTCTTCCAGTTTTGAGTTTTGGCGAATCTGTATTTGATTTTGGATCTGTTGAATCAGGCGAAGTAGTTGAACATACTTACACATTTACCAATATAGGGGAGGGGCCATTGATCATTAGCAATGCAACCGCTTCATGTGGTTGTACTGTTCCTTCATGGCCAAAAGATCCAATCGAGCCCAATGGTACTGGGGAGATCAAGGTTAGATTTGATTCAAAAGGCAAGTCCGGGAATCAAAACAAAACAGTTACCATCGTAGCTAATACTCAGCCTAATAAGACCACCCTTACTTTAAAAGGATTGGTTAACACCCCTGTAAAAGAGGAGGACGCTAATTCATGATAAGTCTTCTTGATTTCGTGATCCTCCAGGCCCAGGGTGGCGGAGTGATCCAGTTATTGTTCTTCGGGGGAATAATTCTGGTCTTTTATTTTTTCATGATTAGACCCCAACAAAAGCGTCAAAAGGATGCAAAGAACTTCCAAAATGATGTTAAGAAGGGCGACCTGGTGGTAACCGTGGGCGGAGTTCATGGAAAGGTATTTGAAATCCTGGACCACGAAGTGATTCTTGATGTTGATCGGGGAACAAAGCTCAAAGTGGACAGGACGGCGCTTTCTATGGAAAGCACAAAAAGGGTGAACACCGAAAAAGAATAATTCAAATGGCAGAGAAGGGAAAAGGCGGAAATCTCAGGGCCTGGATCCCGAATCCTATGGTTCTTTTAAAGAGCCAGAATTTAAGGATCTTCCTTCTTTGCTTTCTAACCGCCTTTATTTTCTGGGGCTTGAATTCTCTTAATAAGGATTACCAAACCAGCATAAGCATGCCTCTTGAGGTTGTTTATGATGATTCCCTTTACATCCCCCTGGACCCCCCTCCAAAAAAGATCCCACTTCAGGTTTCAGGTTATGGTTGGGATCTGATCCGTTGGACCTTTGGTTGGCAGATTGATCCAATCAAATTGACTCCTGCGGATTTGCCTGAATCAAAGTCCATTACATATGCCACTTTTTCAGATAAGATCACCGCTAAATTGCAGGACCTGAAGCTGATGAATTTCATCGACCCTGAAGAACCAATAAACTTTGATTTCCTTGAAACAAGGAAGGTTCCAATTGATTTTGATGCTGCCGATATCCCATTTGCAGAGAATTTTTACCTGAAGGATAGTATAGTGATCTCTTCAGATACCCTGAGCTTTACGGGTCCTCGTTCCTTGCTTGAGAACCTTACTGAACATTATCTATTGGCCCTTCCGGTCGATAATATCGATAAGAATTATTCAAGTTCATTGATCGTCCAACTGCCGCATTCGGAATTGGTCCAGGTAGAGCCAGAGAATATTGAGCTTTCTTTCTCAGTGGGACAATATGAATTGCTGGAGAAGAACATTCCCATATTCATGGAATCCAAAAAAAAGAAGAAGGCTCCAGAGCTTTTTCCTGAAAATGAATTTGTCAGGATCGTTTTTAAGCTAAAGGAAGCCGAAGAATTCGGAACTGATTTTGATTCTGTTGAGGCTTTTGTTGATCTGGACAGGCTTTCCAAAAATGATAGTACTGCAAGAATTCAACTGAGGAAAGTTCCGGAAAGCGCAGTAATGACCGTCCTATTTCCAGATACAGTCAGATTACTGGCCTCGGAAGGAATCCAATAATTATGTACCTCGTAGGCATTACAGGAGGGATTGGCTCAGGCAAATCAACCATTTCGAAGGTATTTAATATCCTTGGGATCCCGGTTTATGATTCTGACTCCAGGGCCCGGTCACTAATGGAGAATAATGTAAACGTAAGGGAAGGACTCCGAGAATTGTTTGGCGATGAAGCGTTGAAGGATAAAGGAATCAACAAGGATCATCTACGGAAAGTTGTTTTTTCCAATCAGGAGAATCGAAAGAAAATAAATGATTTGGTGCATCCCGAAGTAGGAAAGGATTTTGGATCCTGGGTGAAAGAAAATTCTTCCGCTCCCTACCTGATCAAAGAAGCCGCTCTTTTGGTGGAATCCGGTTCATACAAGAACCTTGATGTATTGATAGGAGTATTTGCTCCAAAAAAAGTAAGGATAGAAAGGGTGAAAAGGAGAGATCCTTTTCGGTCAGAAGATGACATCCAAAAGATCATTGATTCTCAGATGAGTGATGAACAGCTAGCGGGATATTGCCATCTCCAAGTACAAAATGATGGGAAAAAGGCGATACTAGAGTATCTTATGAATTTTGATACCAGCCTGAGGGCTCATTTAAAAACCGAGCAAGAATGAGCACTACCGAATCAAATTCGCTGTACGATGGGCTGGAAAAAAAGGAGCTCAAGATTTTGCTTGAAGAGATCAACTCCGAAGATCAGAAAGTTGCTCTCGCAGTAAAAGAGGAATTAAAGAGCATTCAGGACCTGTCTGCTGCCGTTTTTGAAAAAATGAAGGATGGAGGAAGGCTTTTTTACATAGGAGCCGGTACCTCGGGTCGCTTAGGAATTCTGGATGCCTCCGAATGTCCCCCTACTTTTGGTGTTCCATTCGGAATGGTAATAGGAATTATAGCCGGGGGTGATGGAGCCATAAGGAAGGCCGTTGAATTCGCAGAAGATGATCCTACCCAGGCGTGGAAAGATCTCCAGAAGTATGACATTTCTGCCAAGGATGTTGTTGTTGGGATCGCGGCATCAGGAAAAACTCCTTATGTAGTAGGTGGCTTGAATGACGCTCAGAAAAATGGTCTGGTCACTGGTCTTGTTACCTGCAATAAAGGCTCAATTGCTTCCAGACATGCTGATTTCCCGATCGAAGTAGGGGTAGGCCCTGAATACCTTACTGGAAGTACCCGAATGAAATCTGGAACTGCTCAAAAGCTGGTGCTTAATATGCTTACCACCAGCGTGATGATCCGCTTAGGAAGGGTGAAAGGAAATAAGATGGTGGACATGCAGTTAAGCAATAACAAATTGCTTGATAGAGGCACGCGATTTCTAATGGAGGAATTAAAGATTAGTGAGGAGGAGGCAAGGGAAAGGCTATTGGAAGCTGGTTCGGTTAGAGCTGCTCTGGAAGGAGGTATCGGTGCATAAGCTGGAACCCCATTTGCGTTGGGAGTCATTCTATGATTCTTCCATGGACCCAGATTCTCCTTTTTTTGGGAAGGAATATAACTATGATCTGTATTCTGAGAATATCTATGGCTATTACATTGATCCGGGTTGGGATTTTATGGGTTCCGAAACCCTTTACCTCAAAATCCTTTACATAGATGATGACGAATCTTTTAGCGTGATTCAGCTAATCGGTGAATGGAATGATGCCATCAACAACGACATTATGTATTTCAAGAGGAATATCATTGATCCTCTAATTCTCCGGGGCGTCAAACGCTTCGCTCTAATAGGTGACTATGTTTTTAATTTCCATGGTTCTGACGATTGTTATTATGAAGAATGGAAGGAGGAATTGGACGCGGATGGGTGGATCGTCGCACTGAATTTCAGAGATCTTGTTGAAAGCGAGTGGAATAATTACGGACTTGCCACCTATATGTTCTACGGTGAAGGATGGGAGTTTGAAAATTGGAGGACAATGTCTCCGCTTGGGTTATTGGGAATGATCCAAAAGAAATTAGCCAGTGTTATCGGCTAATTCGATCTCCGTAGCGAAAGGAAAGCTATACTTCTTCCCATTTTTTAAATTTTTGCAGATCGATCTGCTTCGGTTCCTTTTTTCAACTCGGTAGGGAGTATTCCTGAACAAGAATTCTGTTCCCTCCATGAGGTCTGAAACACTATTGCTAGATTTTTTGAAGGCTTTGTAAACCTGCTGATCTGATCCCAGACTGGCTTTTGGATTTCTCCTTATTCTTTGGATCGCTAATTTTTGTTGATCATCGAAGATCTCATGGTCTTGAACCCTGGCGAGAAGTTGAGAAAATTCACTCTTCCATTCCGCTCCATGAGGAGAAGCTTTCCTTCCATATTTCTCTTTTACCAGCAAGTGGGCAAATTCATGTAGAAAGGTTACTGTGAACAAAGGAGCGTCTAAGTCCTTGTTTAAGGTGATAGTATACTTTCCACTTGAGGGCTCCCAACGAAAGTCACCAAGTTTGGACTTCCTGGGCTTACGGATCTTCAGCTCGAAGCGATGCTTTTCCCAGAGCTCTCTGAAATTGGCCCGAAGATCATCGGGTAACAAGCTTTTGATATGTTCTTTAGACATAAAAAAACCGCGCACCTGATTACAAATGCGCGGTTAATTTGAAAGTTAGAAGGATCAGCCTTCGCCTCCTTCGTCTGCTTCATTTTCAGCAGGCTCTTCCATTGGCTCTTCAGCGCCTTCGCCTTCTTCAGCATCCTCAGTTTCCATAGTTTCGTCAGCGTCCATGGCTTCATCTCCTTCCATAGCATCCTCAGCTGGAGCTTCTTCTTCAGCTGCTGCATCCATTTCAGTAGACTCCATCATTTCTTCTTCCTGAACATCTCCTTCAGAAGCGGCTTCATCGCCACCACAGGCTACAAAAAGTCCCATGGTTAGAGCAATAAGATAAAGTGGTAATTTACTCATGATATTTCCTTTTTTCTAAACCAAAGATAGGTAAACAGGCTATCAAACCTAACTCACGTACTATTTTTTCTTAAAAACCAGAGAAATGGGAACTCCCTTAAATCCGAAACTTCCCCTTATTTGGTTCTCCAAATACCTCTTATAACTCGGTTTTAAGGCTTTGGGAAGGTTACAAAAAAAGGCAAAAGCTGGTGTTTTGGTAGGTAATTGGGTAATGTATTTGATCTTTATTTCGGTTCCTCTTTCCATTCCAGGAGGCCTTTCTTCAATCTTTTTGAGCATTACCTGATTCAATTTAGAGGTAGAAATTCTTTTTTTCCGCTCTTCATAAACCTCTTGGATCACCTCCATAGCCTTATGAACCCTTTGCTTTTCATGAACTGAGATAAATAGAATCGGGATGAATTGATTGGTTCCCAGCTTATTTTCAAAGAATTCCTTGTATTCCTTGAGCGTATGGGTATCCTTTTCCACCAGATCCCATTTATTGACCAAAAGAACCACCCCCTTTTGCCTTTGCAAAGCCAAATGAAGAATGCTCATATCCTGGCCTTCCAACCCATTTTCAGCGTCTAACATCAATACACAGACATCCGAGTCCTCAATAGCCCTGACCGACCTTAAAACCGAATAAAATTCAAGATCATCCTTCACCTTAGCTTTTTTCCTAAGCCCTGCTGTATCAAGGAGTAGAAAATCCTGTCCAAAACCCTTCATCCTGGCATTGACTGGGTCTCTGGTTGTTCCTGCTTTCGGGGTAACGATACTTCTTTCGTATCCTAACAAGACATTTGTAAGACTTGATTTCCCAACATTGGGCCGACCAACGATGGCGATCCTGGGAGTTTGATCATCATTTTCCTTTTCTCCATCCGGAAGTTTTTCAACGACGGCATCCAGAAGATCCCCGGTACCGCTTCCTGATTCTGCTGCAATGGGAAAAATTGGTTCAAAGCCCAATTGGTAGAACTCACCCACCAGATTCACTTTTTCCGGAGAGTCTGCCTTATTAACCACGAGGAATATTGGCTTCTCGGTTTTCCTTAAGAGCTCTGCTACTTCCTGATCAAGACCTGTCACCCCATCTTTCAAGTCAACCATAAAAAGGAGGAGATCTGCACTTTCAAGCCCTTGCATTACCTGTTTTCGGATTGCTTCCTCAAAAACATCCTCGGAACCAGTTACAAGTCCGCCGGTATCCATCAAGGTGAAATTCTTTTTTCCCCATTCCACCGAGCCATATTTATTGTCCCGGGTAACTCCGCTCACATTGTCAATGATCGCATCCTTCCTGCCAATCATCCGATTGAAGAATGTCGATTTGCCCACGTTGGGCCTACCCACTATACATACCAATCCGCTCATCTGTTAAATCCCAGTTTTTTCAATTTGCCCTCGGTCTTGCGCCATTCCTTTTCAACTTTCACATGAGTTTCAAGGAATACTTTCTTTCCGAAGAATTCTTCAATTTCTTTTCTTGCCCCCATTCCGATCTCTTTCAATTTTGACCCGGCCTTTCCGATGATTATCCCTTTTTGGGTTTCCCGCTCAACAATTATTATTGCGCCTATCCTTAGGATATCCGGGTCATCACGAAAATATTCGATCTCAACCTGAACGGAATAAGGAACCTCCTGCTTGAAAAGTTCAAATACCTGTTTTCTGATACTCTCTGCTGCTATGAATCTTTCAGATTTATCAGTGATCTGGTCCGAATCGTAATAAGGTGGGTGTTTTGGTAGATCCTTTTTTATGGCTTTCAATAGCTTACCCGTCCCTGTATTCTTAAGAGCAGAAATAAAGAAGGTCCTGTCCCAATTCGTTTCCGTGATCGGTTCCGGGAGTTCGATCTCGTCTTTTCCTGCCAGATCGATCTTATTGATCAGGAGATACTTTGGGCAATCGAGGTTTTTTATGAGTTCAAGCTCTTCGAATTTTTTTGGGAAGGGATAAGGTGCAATGTAAAGGAGTATATCAGCATCGCTCAAGGCACTTTTCGCCTCTTTCATCATCCATTCCTGAAGGGCATAATTTGGATCGATAAGTCCAGGGGTGTCGGAGAAAATGATCTGATGCTCCTCCAGGTTCAGGATGCCAAGGATACGATCACGGGTGGTTTGAGCCTTGGGTGTAGCAATAGCAAGCTTTTCGCCCACCAAGGTATTCATGAGGGTCGACTTGCCCACATTGGGTTTACCCAGGATGTTCACAAATCCTGATCTGAAATTATCCTTTTTATTCTCCATGCCTTTCAGCTCGCAAAAATCAGAAAGTTTTTTTTAGTTTTGTAGTCACATCGCGGGGTAGAGCAGTTGGTAGCTCGTCGGGCTCATAACCCGAAGGTCGCAGGTTCAAGTCCTGTCCCCGCTACTAAGTTTTGGCCCAGCACATTGTGCTGGGCTTTTTTATTGCCTGATTGCAATTTTTGATAAAAAAAACCCGACCAATTAGCTTGATCGGGTTCTATTTGTTCAGATTTTAGCTATTCTTTTATGCCGAAGTACCTTGCAACTTGGTAGTAGTCGTCAAGGTTTACTCCTTTATCCTTCATTTCGTCAAGCAATTGTTGCTTGGGGCTTGCCATTCTTCCATTTCCAGAAATGAAAATGGTTGTGTCAGGCTCAATAAGGATGATCTTTGCTCTGGATATTGTTGGAGGGTTGGTATTGACTCCCCCATCAAAATTCTCACATTTGATGGTCATGCCACCCGTATAATGGTAGGATCTATAGGAACCTCCATAGAATTCTCCGTCCGCTGGATACCAGTTTGAATCTTCCAGATATCCAAGAACCAACCACTCAGCGGAAACCGTGGTAGTAATTGCTGCAAGGCTAAGATCCATAAATGAATTCGCATCCCAGGTAGGGCTTTGGAACATGTAAACATCCACATTGGCATTACCTTGTTCGCCTGCAGGTCCTTCAGGTCCTTCGGGTCCTTCACAAGCAAATCCTATAACTAAAATGGAAATAAAGAGGTAGGTTAATTTTCTCATAGTTTTAATGGTTTGGTAAATTTTTGATTGGGGTAAACTTAAGGAAAAGAAGCTTATGTGCTTTTTATCACCATTCTCGCCCCTTTTTCTTTAAGGTCTTTTGTGCCGCTTTGTCTCCTAATTGAGCGGCCTTTGTAAGACTTTGCAAGGAGTTTTCCTCATCGCCTTTTGCTGAGTAACAAAGCGATTTTAGTTTGTAATACTCAGGCTTCGCAAAATTCATTGTTATCGCTTGATCTGCCCAGTGAATGGCCGAGTCATAGTTTTCAGTGAAATAATGAGCGAAGGCCAAGGCGTAGGCATCCTTCTCATTGAAAGGATCCATCTTCATCACCTTTTCCAAGTATACTACGGTTCCTTCATGATCCTCAGTCCTTTGACTTATTCTGCCAAGGTTTTGGTAAGCGATCAATGAATCGCCACCCACAAGGGCCGCATTTTTGAAGAACTCTTTGGATAGGTCATAGTTCTTATCAGCATAGGCTTTGTAGCCCATATTGAAATACTCCTTGGCAGAAATAACTGTGGTTTGATCATTATACTTCTGCTGAATCTGCAATTGAGCTGTTAAAGTCTTTGCCTCTGCGAGCTGTTGCTGGAGCTTAAGGATCTCAGCCTGAGCATTTTCAGCTTCCTTTTTCAACTTTTCAAGCTCAGCAGTTTTTTCCTTGTCGTTGATGATAAGTTCCAGCTGTTCCTTCAATTCTTTTTGGTCAACCGTAATTGAGGCTTTTATATAGTATACAGACCCATCCCAGGTCTCATCTATGATCTTGAGCTCGGTGATTCCGGCCGTAATGGCAGAAACCTTTTCCTGGAAATCCTGTTCGTGATCCCCATGCTTGTAATCAGTGGTTACGAGGATTTGCTCGCTTTGGATATAGGTTCCGAGCTCGGATAGTAATTCAGTTCTCAGCTCCTGGGTCGCAAATGCCCGGGCTGTGATCTTGCTATCTGCCTCTGAAGCTTTGTAGGTGTATTCTCTTATGAAGGTTTTCTTCTGAGATAGACCTTCTGAGAATGAGATCAGGCCCAGGAACAGAGCATAGAAAAAGGTAGCATATTTCATTGCATGGTAATTTTTACCCCTAGGGTCAAATTTAATACCATGTTGCCTGATAGGCAGGAAATAGCTCCCTTTTATTCTGTCGGCTTCCTATTGGTTCTCCAACCGAATATTCCGTAAATGGGACAATAGCTGAAAAAGCTGGTGAATAAAAAGACCACAGCGACAACAGATAGGACGATGCCAAGTAGCCCAGGAATAATCCCTCCTGCATAAAGGCCTATGAATAAAGCTGCGATCAAAAATCTAATAATACGGTCCGGGTTGTTCATGTTCTTATTCATGATTCTCAATTTTTGGTTTGAACAATTTTCGAAAAACTTAATGCTGATTTTATCAAAGCAAGGACCCATGGAAACCCATGGAAAGCCAGGTCCAACAAGTCAACCATTCCCATTCCATGGGCTCCACCTAAAACCCACCTTATCTTTCCGACGATGTGTGGTTCAGGAAAAAAAGGAGCAAGCCCAATGGTTAAACACAAGGCTATTACGATCTTCCAACCAAACAGATTCTTCATGTTAGGAGATCTTTTACCCTTGACCAACTACCCCCGTTGGAGCACTCAAAACCCTTAGCCTTCAAGTACCCAACAGCCCGGCCGCTTCTAAATCCTGACGCACAACATAAGACCAAAGGAGAATTCAGTTCCTCTAGTCTGTCCAGGTTCTTGCTTATCTGGTCCAATGGGATGTTTATAGAATCAGGCACATTAGCTGATTGAAATTCTTCAGGACTGCGAACGTCAATGACCTTAGCTCCTTTTTGGAGCAACTCTTCCGTTTTAGATCCTGATTTTATTAAGTCTGAAATGAATCCCATTGAAATCTTTTTGTAAAAAAGGGATTGGAGTGAGTGCGGGTCAGTGACTTAAGTCACAAAAGCTCGATTTTATTTCTGCCTAATTTGATCTTGCCCTGTTTTTCCAATTCCTTCACGAGCCTTGAGATCACCTCTCTTGAGGAATTCAGATCATAAGCGATCTGTCGGTGGGTAGTATGCAGTTCTTTTCCATCAAATACTTTGGCTTTTTTTCCTAGATAGTCCAGAAGTCGTTTATCCAGCTGGTCAAAAACAACACTATCCAAGGTCTGCATCAATTCCGAAAACCTAGTATTATAGGTTCTCAATATGAAATTTTTCCATGCAGGGAATTTGTCATTCCAGCCTTCGATCAGGCCTGCCGGGATCAATAAAAGCTCTGTATCATCCTCCGCAATCGCCTTTATTTCGCTTGGAGCTTTTGCGAGGCAACACTGAAAGGTTACCGCACAACTTTGACCTGGAAAAAGAAAATAGATGAAGATCTCATTCCCTTCATTATCCTCCCTTAGAACTTTCAAAGCACCTTTCATTACCAGGGGAATCATTTTAATGGAAGCACCTATATCCATAATGACCGAGCCTGCAGCTACCTCTACCAGGGAGCCTTTCTCCTCTATGGCTTTAGTTAGCTCTAGATCATTGAGGTCGGGAAATATTTCTGATAATCTGTTCCCAAGATCCATCGTGGATCGTTTTTAGATAAAAAAAACCCTGCATTGCAGGGTTTTAATATTTATTGAGACTCTTACTTGGCTGCCTGATACCTTCTTTCAACCTCTCCCCAATTGATCACATTGAAGAAAGCTTCAATGTAATCCGGTCTTCTGTTTTGGTAATTCAGGTAGTAAGCATGCTCCCAAACATCCAATCCAAGGATAGGAGTGCCGGAACAGCCTGAGTCAGGCATTAATGGGTTTTCCTGATTTGCGGTTGAGCAAACCTCCAGGCTGCCATTGTTTATGCACAGCCAGGCCCAACCTGAACCAAATCTTGTGGCTGCTGCTTTTGCGAATTCCGACTTAAAATTCTCAAAGGATCCAAAGACTGAATCAATGGCCGAAGCTACTTCCCCACTTGGGTTTCCTCCATTTGGAGACAAGATGGTCCAAAAAAGACTGTGGTTGTAATGTCCTCCTCCGTTATTCCTTACAGCAGCAATATCCGAGGCTTCCTTACAAAGTTCTTCAATAGTTTTTCCTACAAGCCCATTGGCATGGACCGCATCGATCAGGTTTTTTACATACCCGGCATGGTGCTTTCCATGATGGATCTCCATAGTCCTTGCATCGATATGGGGTTCCAATGCATCGTGTGCATAGGGCAATTCTGGTAGTTCAAATAATGACATAATAGTGCTGGATTTTAACTTCTTAAATTATTAAAAAAATCTTGTAATAAGTCCTGGCTTTCTTTGGACATCAGCCCTTTATATACTTTTGTTTTTGGGTGTAATAAGTCTTCACCTATTAAACTGTAGCCTTTTTTAGGATCGGATGCTGCAAAATATAAGGACCTGACCCGCGACCAGTAAAGAGCTCCTGCACACATGGAACAAGGCTCAAGGCTTACGAACAGATCGCATTCTTCCAGGAACTTACTCTGAAGTTCGTAAGAAGCAGAACTTATGGCCTGGATCTCAGCATGTGCAGTAACATCTGTCAACTTCTCGCATTGGTTATAAGCTCGAGCAATTATGGACCCATTACTTACCACTACAGCACCTACAGGAACTTCACCTTCTTCTGCCGCTTTTCGAGCCATTCTCAAGGCTTCCGACATGAAATATTCAGGAGAGTGAAGACTAAGCACCTAGAAAGGATCTTTCTTGATCTGAATAGAATTCATGATCTGCCTGGCCGCCTCCTCATATTTTTCCCTGTCAAATGCCGGGCAACTGAAATTGAAGACCAGGATTCTGTTTTGGACTATCATGTATTGCATATAGGTGTATTTCTTTTCATAGGAAGTTGAATAACGTGTTGCTGATGTCAATTCAAAGAAATAGGCCTGGTGTTTATGAAGGGTCTTTATCCCCTTGTCCTCAATTTTGATTTTGTCAAACAGGTGATTGAGGTTTGACTCCTGAAATTCACCCAATAGATCAAGATCGTTTCCTTCCCAAAAATTGTCCGATATAGCAAGCCCAAATTCAGCCAATCTATCTTCGGAAGAATACATTGCCAATGGCATTTTATAGAACATGTAGCGTTCCAGGATATCGCGGTCCTGCATCCTGTAAAAGTTATCAGGGATCTTGGCCTTTATGCCATCAATTAGCTCGACCTTTTGAAGCTTTTGAGCTTCAAGATTTAAGTTGGCCAGGACCATAAAGTATAGCGGGAACAAAAAAGGTCTCATATTATCTCATTCTGTCAGAATCTCTTACGATCTTCTCATCCCTTTTTATAAATCGATTGGCGACCACGTTACTAAGCATCCCTGCAGCTGGCAAATAGAATCCGGCATGAAACACTCCCTTTGAGAAAGGAAGGATCTCCTTGTCTAACTCGGTGACAAAATAGATAGTTGCTCCCAGACAAACTCCCATAATCAGGCTATTCATGGCCCCGATCTTGATTTGTCTTAACCTGTCCTGATATTGGAATACCTCGAAAATGGCGACACCGGCAGAAATGAACGCCAGAAGGCCAATTGCAGCGTAGGGAAAATACTTTATAGACCTTTCGCCGGTATCCGGATTAAATGAATAAAGTCCGAAACAATTGAAAATATGGCTCATGCCGCTACCTGGATCCTGCTTCGACCAAATAGGGAATAAGACCATGGCTATCATACAAATTGCGGTGAATGTCAGGAACAGACTTTGTATCCTTTGTAGCATGCTATTAAGGGCTTAACTTGCGGCAAAAGTATTGTAAAAAGCCCAATCAGATCATGAGCAAAGCCTATATTGTTGATGCACTTAGAACTCCCATTGGAAGATATGGTGGTGCCTTAAGTTCGGTCCGCCCGGATGACCTTGCAGCGCATGTAATCAAAGGGGTTTTGGAAAGAAATCCAGGGGTTGATCCTGCACACATAGAAGACGTGGTCTTTGGAGCGGCCAATCAAAGCGGAGAGGACAATCGGAATGTAGCCAGAATGGCTGTTCTTCTTGCCGGCTTGCCCACGGAGGTAGCTGGAGTTACGGTAAATAGGTTGTGTGCTTCGGGTCTTCAAGCCATAATGGATGCAAGCCGGGCTATCAAGGTTGGAGAGGCTGATGTTTACCTGGCCGGTGGTGTTGAAAGTATGTCTAGGGCCCCCATTGTTTTAGAAAAGGCAACCACGGCATTTTCAAGGACCCAGGAGATTTATGACACCACCATTGGCTGGCGCTTTGTAAATAAGAAATTGGCTAAGATGTTTTTCCCGTATAGCATGGGCGAAACGGCTGAGAACGTTGCCGATCAGTTCTCAATTTCAAGGGAGGATCAGGACAGATTCGCGAAGGAATCCCAGGACAGATATGAAAAAGCACATCAGCAGGGAAAATTCAATGATGAGTTATTGAAAGTGAGTATTCCACAAAGGAAAGGCGATGATATTGTTGTTGATAAGGATGAACATCCAAGACCAGGAACAAGCCTTGAAAAGTTGGGAGAATTGAAGCCTGCTTTCAAAGAGGGAGGTTCAGTTACTGCTGGGAATGCCTCCGGCATAAATGATGGAGCCGCCTGCTTGATCCTTTCAAGTGAATCATACGTTGAAAAGAATGGCCTTGATCCGATTGCAAGTGTAAAGTCTGTTGCTGTAGCCGGGGTAGATCCCTCCATTATGGGAATTGGGCCTGTACCTGCCTCTAAAAAGGCAATTGAACGTGCGGGGATAAATGTCGAGGACCTTGGATTGGTAGAATTGAATGAAGCTTTTGCCTCTCAAAGCATTGCTTGTGTAAGAGAGCTGGGGCTGGACCCGGCAATAGTGAATGTTAATGGAGGAGCAATTGCCCTTGGACACCCACTTGGTTGCAGCGGAGCAAGGATTTCAACCACCCTTCTTCATGAAATGAAGAGGAGAGGGGTGAAATATGGCCTGGCCACCATGTGCATTGGGGTGGGTCAGGGTTCGGCTATAGTTTACGAACTGGCTTAGACAAAAAAAATGACATACCTCGTACGTCATTTTAGATAAAATAGCTAATACCCTTCAAAAAATGAAGGCAGCTTAAATGTTCTTGTCGCTGTTTTCTTTCTGTACTGGTTCTTTCTTGGCGTAGGTTGGGCAGGTGTGATAACCACAAGAAGTTAAAAAACCGGCCAAAAACAGTACTGCAATAACTCTTTTCATGATATAGAGACTTTTAGTCATACAAACTTAAATATTTTTTCCAAATGGCTCTATAGTTCCATTGTAATAAGAGCATACGGAAAAATCATTCCTTTAGTTCCATTCTTCACAATATTTATTCCAATCTTTTGTTCAAGGAAACCGGATTTCTTCTTTTTAAGAGCCTAATGTTTAAAATTTCGACCATTAGACTGAAAAATACCGCGAAATAAATATAGCCTTTGGGGATATGATAGTGGAATGCCTCAATTGAAAGCATGAAACCTATTAAAATCAAAAAGGATAAGGCAAGCATTTGAAGAGTGGGATGTTCTTTAATGAATTGGCTGACACTTTTTGCTGAAAGGAGCATTATAACCATTCCTAAGACGATTGCCACTACCATAATGGCCAATTTGTCAGTTAGGCCGACTGCTGTCAAAATGGAGTCAAAGGAAAAGATGAGATCCAGGACAATAATTTGGAATATTACTCCTGAAAATGAGGCCTTTGCAAATGATTCACTTTCCTGCGGGCTCCCCTCCAGGTGATGATGGATCTCGGTGGTGCTTTTGAATATCAGAAATAAACCTCCCCCCAAAAGAACAAGATCCCGAAAGCTAAAATCCATATCCATTATTGAGAAAAGAGGAGATGTCATTTGAACCAGCCAGGAAATACCCAAAAGCAGCAATAACCTAAATATCAATGCCAGAGCCAGGCCAAAAAATCGAGCTCTTGGCTGTTGGGCTGCTGGTAGTTTGTTGGTAACAATTGAGACAAAAATTATGTTATCGATTCCCAAAACAACCTCAAGAAAGGTCAGGGTCAATAAGGCTATAAGTCCCTCTGTGCTAAAAATAGCTTCCATGGCATTGGATTTGAGTATTGGATTATACCATTCAAAAATATCCTTCGTTTTGGTTCCACCTAAAGGATTTATGTGCTGGATATAGTTTTCGGTATAAATTTGCGCCCCGTTAATATTTTTTATGAAGCTTTCTTACTTATTCTTAATTCTCATTTCCCTCTTTTTCTCAGAGGAAAAAACCGCTCTGGATATCTATGCTGATAAACTGCGGGTCGATCCTCAAAAAATTGAAGATGCTATTCTTGCTGTAGCAAGAGAAGAAGGCCTAATCAAAGGGACAAGGGAATTAGCCCATGCTAGCAGAGATTCATTCGAGACCATAATCGATGGATTGACGGATCGTCAGAAGCAGGGAATGGGTGAATTGATGAAGCGTCCTGAGATTCTAAAGATGTACGCATTGCCAAATCTTAACGCAACGGAGATAAAATTCATATTCAGAAATTATCCAGCAGAGGTGGGCGAAAATGCAGTTAAGTTTCATAATGAACACCTTGATGTATTGGTGAGACTAAATGCCTTGAATCAATATGTCGAATCTGAATTCAATAAGGTATTATTTGGCTACCCTACAGAAGCCCAGAAAGCCATGAAATTTCTGGTGGATATTCCTCAGATCCTGTACTTGCTTTCAAGAGATAATCCCACCTCCGATAAACTTCGAAAACTATACACTACCCATCCTGACCAGTTTGTTTATGCAATCGATTCAATTGCAAAGGCAATTACCGCCGAGTACGATGCTTCGATTGACGAATGGAAAAATAGCATGAAAGCAGACCCTGAGGCCCTAAAGAAATTTGAGAAGGCAGTAGGAATACATGAAGCTCATTTGGAAGCCAGGGACGAATCTCCGCACAACGAAACCATGATGGCTAAGAACAACAAAGCCCAGCATGTAGATGCGAACCAGGAAAAGTACTTCCAACAGTATGGTACCCAAAGGACCGGAAAGAATTCGAATGTCAGGGTAAGTGTTTGGGTCGGGTATGGATATGGATTCGGATATGGAATGCCATACTGGTATGGGAACCCATATGCTGCCGGAACATATGGTGCGGGAGTTTATAATCCCTATCACAACCCATATTGGTTCTAAAATTTTGAAGTCAATAAAACTACTTTTACTTCTATGGCTTGCCATGGCCTGTACTGAGGAAACCAAGTTTCCCCCTGAAAGCGATTTTGGCTTAGAGCAGGAATTGCAATTGGGCAATATAATGAGGCAGGAGATCAGTGATAATTCAAGTCAATACGGAGCTTTGCTGGATAGGGCCATTGCTCCTGATCCCTATGATTACCTGTATGGGATCATGGATTCAGTGATGAGCAATTACAATTTCGAGAGAAAGGATAGCATAACCTTTGAACCCTTTATTCTAGATTTCAATGCGGGTGGAGGTTCCCCAAGATATAAGGCATTTTCGCTTCCTGGAGGAGCACATTATTACTATGTAGGGACTCTTAATTACTTGAGAGGCGAACATGAATTGGCGGCCCTTATGGCGAAGGAGATGTCCCACAATGAAAATTTTGATCCCTGGGAACGACTCCTAGGAATCTATGGAAAGGGCCTCATCCTCGAAGTGATAAATGGACAACAACCGGATCTTTTGAGCCAGATGGTTCAGGACTTAATCGATGTTGGTTACCCTTTGCTTATTGAGCAAGAGGCTGATTTTAATTCTGTGGATTACCTCTGTGGTTCTTCTTATTCTCCGGGGGCTTTGGGAGATGTTATTAATAGAGGAGTACCAGATTCTGTGCTAATGGATACAGTATTCGTACTGAACCCTGACATCCTTCAACAATATGGAAGTTTTTATACCCTGGATTCAACAAGGGGTGGATTAATTATTTCACAGGCTAACAATCAAAACTGTTCAGGAGATTCGATCTATGCCGGCAGGTATGGAGTTTTTCTTGATTCATTAAACGCTAAGCTATGATCCTATCAGGAGAAGAGATAAAAAGAAGAATAGGTAAGGATATATTTATCGATCCTTACAGAGAAGAAAGGATGAATTCAAACAGCTACAACCTGGAGCTGTATCCGGAGTTGATGGTTTATGAGAATTCAGTCCTTGATATGAAGCATGATAACCCGATCCAGCGAATTCCTTTGGGTGAAGAAGGTTATGTTTTGGAACCAAACCGGGTATATCTGGCAAGAACCGTAGAAAATGTTGAAGTAAAGAACCTCGTTCCTTTTCTTGAAGGTCGTTCTTCTGTGGGGAGACTAGGGCTTCATGTTCACGTTACTGCAGGGCTAGGTCAGGTCGGTTCAAAAGGATACTGGACTCTGGAACTCCAGGCTGTTCAAAAACTCAGGATTTACCCGGGGACCCAGGTCTGCCAGATCTATTTCTCAGAGATAAAGGGAGATTTTGTTTCCTATTCGTCCAAGTATTTTGATAGCAAGGATATCCAAAGCAGTAAACTCCACGAAGAGTTCTAAATTGGACCAAATAGATTAGGATTTTTCCTGATCCATCTCAGATTTCCCCTATTTCCATTGGCTTAGTATTACAAAAAAAAGCCATGGATAGCTTGGAACATCAGATCCTTGTATTGGGAGGCGGAACAGCAGGGATCATGGTATCCTCCCAGCTCAAAAGAAAATATCCTGAGCTTGATGTTGCAATAATTGAGCCTTCCAGCGACCACTATTATCAACCCGCATGGACCCTTGTAGGAGGAGGTACTTATGACCTCCAAAAAACAAGGAGAAGCATGGCCTCTCTTATTCCTAAGGGAGTAAAATGGATCCAGGCCGGGGTTAATGAACTTCAACCTCATAACAACCGGGTGATCCTAGAAGATGGAATGGCAGTTGATTATAAGGAATTGATTGTTGCCGTTGGGATCAAGATAGATTACAGCCTGATTCCAGGTTTAAAAGAAGGAATAGGGAAGCAGGGCATCTGTACCAATTACGATAAGGACTATGTTGAGTATACCTATGAATGCCTTAGAAATACATTAAAAGGAAATGCCGTATTTACCCAAGCCCCCACTCCCATTAAGTGTGGAGGTGCACCTCAGAAGATAGCCTATCTCGGAGAAGATTTCTTTAGGAAAAAGCGAGTAAGGAAAGATATCAATCTGATTCTTGCTTTACCAGGAACAAAGATCTTCGGAGTATCCAGTTTTGAAAAGGTTTTGGATGAGGTGGTGAGGAGCAGGAACATTGATGCAAGGTTTTTTCATAAGCTGGTAGAAGTAAGGCCTGAAGCCAAAGAGTTGGTTTATGAGATCAGCAATCCTGAAATGAAGGAAAGATACTTGAAAGCTGATCCTGATCTGTGGACCAGAGTTGAAGATGACAAACTAATTATGCCATTTGAAATGGTGCATTTAGCTCCTCCTCAAAGTGCTCCTGATCTTGTTAAAAAGAGTGATTTGGCTGATGAAAACAGTCCTTATGGATGGGTTGAGGTTGATAAGTATACCTTACAGCATGTCAGGTTTAATAATGTCTGGTCTTTGGGGGATGTATCAAGCCTGCCTTGTGCAAAAACTGGGGCAAGTATCCGAAAGCAGGCTCCTGTATTGGTCAATAACCTAGTTCGAAAGATTCAGGGTGAAAGTTCTGCCCTCGAAGTGGCCCGCTACAACGGATATGCATCTTGCCCGATTGTTACAGGTTATGGTAAAATGCTTTTGGCAGAATTCGACTATGAGAACAATCCGCAGCCTTCTTTTCCATTCAATACCGCAAAAGAGAGGTATTCTATGTGGCTGCTGAAGAAGTATTTGCTGCCCTGGTTATACTGGAATAAGATGATGAAAGGGTCTCAGATCTGATTCAAGATGAAGGGAAGCTTAAGGTAAAAGAGCTTCCCTTCTCCTGTTCACTGTTCACATTAACAGAGCCTTTGTGCTCCTCCATTATTCCTTTCACGATATTGAGCCCCAAACCGGTTCCACTTTCTCTCTTTGTGGAGAAGAAGGGCTCGAAGATCTTGTCCAAATCCTTCTCAGGAATTCCAAGTCCATTGTCTTTGAACTCTACAAAGACCTGACCCTCAGAATTTTGGAAACTCCTAATAATTAATTCCCCGCCAGCAGGCATGGCCTGGATAGCATTTTGGGCAAGATTGATGAACATTTGTTTTAAGGGGCCGGGAATAGCCATTACGGATGGAATATTTGTAAGCTCAAGCTCAATTCTAATATTCTTGGGAAGGGAAGGAGTTAAGAGCTTTATAACCGATTGAATAGATTCATTTATGTTTTGAGGGATGAATTTGTTTGGATCTTCCTTTCCAAAATCTCTTAAACCGTTAAGGATTTCCAGGGCCTGGCGACTTCCTTTATCAAGATTGTCCAAAAGTTGTTCAATCTCCTCCTCTGTAGTTTTTAACTCCGCATCCTTGATTTCCGAATCCAGTTTTGATCTTATGTAATCGAAGTCACGCTTCAACGGGTTCAGGCTTCCCATTAGATAATTCAGGAGATTACTCACCTCATGATTCACGGTGGCTGAGAATTGAGCGATCACCGAGAGGTTTCTAGATCTTACAAGATCTGCCTGTGAATCCTTGAGCTTGTTCAGGGCTTGATCTAATTTTTCTTTTTGGCCCCTGAGCTCCACGTTCAAAAGGGTCAATTTGGCTTCCATATCCTTTCTCCTTTTTATTTCTTTTTTCAGACCCTGGTTCCAGAAAACAAAGACGATGGCAATTATTCCAAGGAATAATAATCCTACTGAGATCAACCGTATGTATTTTTTCTGAATTCCCTTATTCAGACCTATTTCAAAGAAATCTTTCTTCAGGTCCATTCTTTTTTCATTTTCAATGCCTTGCAAAACCTTGTTGATAATTCCTATCAGAGGAGACAGATCTTTCAAGACTCCGAAATGGATGGTCTGATCTTTAAGGGATGAGGGTATAATCCTTACTTCGGTTAAGGCGAGCCTTTCGATGAAGTAAACCGCCACCGTAAACTCCATGATACATGCCTGGATTTGATCTTCTTTAAGTGCATTTAGTAATTCCGGAATACTTGTGAAGTATCGATAATCCAGGTTCTTGTGCATTTTTTCCATTTCATTGCTTACCTGATAATCTTTGACCAATCCCACTTTTAAACCCTTTAGGTCGAATTCATCCATGATCCTTTTTTCCTTTTCATTGGAGAGGATCACGAATTCACTATGTAGGTAGGGCTCGGAAAATTCAAAGTACTCCTCTCTTGATTTGGAGCTGGCTATTGCGGAAATCATTTGAACCTGCCCATTTCTAAGAAGATTACGGATGTCAGTCCAGGATTTTGCGGGAATGTAATTGAACTTCAGCCCGGTTTCTTTGGCTATTTCATCGATGAAGTTTTTCGAAATTCCTGATTGCTTTCCAGCTTCATTGAAATCAAAAGGGGCCCAATCAGGATCTCCGGAATAATTGATAACAGGATTATTTCTTATCCATTTTGTTTCTACAGAATCCAGATTCGTTGCCTGAGAAAAACCCTCGAAGCCCAAAAAGGTGATTAATAGGATTAAATGAAGTAAGGTTTTAAGATGGGTCAAAACCAGGGTTATCCGGTAAGCCTATTGTATGTAGCGAACCTTGAGAAGTTGGTATTTCTCTCCTGCGGCCAATCGAACATAATAAATGCCTCCCTTTAGTTTTAGCTTTCTTGGGTCCCAAATGATTTCATGGGTCCCGGCTGGTCTGACCTCGGATATGGGTTCATCAACCTGATAACCCATTCGATTATAAATCTTCAGGTTTATCTCTGACTCGGATTCTGTTTCTACCCGAAAGGTGGTTGACTTATAAAAGGGGTTTGGGTCAACTTCTGATGAAAAATCAACTTCTGAAAGCCTGTCGCCTCCAAAATGATGGCTATAATCATCCTCATTTTGAGCATTTGCACCAAATGGCAAAATCAGAAAAAGGGAAAGAAAAATGTAATTCTTGCTCATTTCGGTACCAAGATAACGATTGACATTGTTTTTATTTGATAAGTGTTTTACAATGGAACTTTGCAAATTGCTTATCGATATGAAAAAGGCAGCCTTAATTCTTCTCCTTCTTTCGCTTTATTTTGTTCCGGTTTTTGCCCAGGATGAAGTAGCACGGCCAGAAACTCAAAAAAGGGAAATGGCAGCTCCTCCCAAGCAGAAAAAAGATAAGGATCCCAATGCTCCAAGTTTTAAGGATCGAGTTTTTTTTGGAGGGAATTTCTGGCTTCAATTCTGGGGTTCTTACAGATATATCGAGCTTTCTCCATTGGTAGGATATGCGATTACCCCAAAACTTTTAGGCGGAGTCGGACTTACATATCGCTATGTGAACTATGAATCAGGAGGGTTAGAGATTGATGATAATCAATATGGATATAGATTTTTTGGGAGGTACTTCATAATCCCACAGCTATTTGCCCATGCCGAATTCGAATCATTAAATGTTACCTCTCAGTTCAGGGCAGATTTAAATTCTAGAAGACTGGAATCTCAGGGGAGATCTTGGGTCAATAGCGGCTTGATAGGAGGAGGAATTTTTCAGGGAACTGGAAGGGCAGGTTTTTTTGCTATGGCCTTGTATAATGTTATCCCCTGCGATGAGATTTATTGCCCTTATTCCGATGGATGGTTACTCCGGGTTGGAGTTACAGCGGGCTTCTAGAGATCTGGTAAAATCTCCTAATCAATAGGTGGAGATCTTGATTTCCGGCAAAGGTCGTCCAAACCTCTTTTTTACCATCATTGGTTTCAACAATGAACATGTATCTCCCCCTCCAACCATGAATCATTAGGCCCAATCCCAATAAAAGGTAAAGGATCATTTCTCTTGCCGGCAATCCTAACTTAAAGTAAGCGACCACACAAAGGGGAGCAATTATCCCGCCAAGGATAAGACTGGCCAATCTCTTATTGAATTTGTAATCCAGGAGTTTGATGTTGCTAAGAGGTATATTCTTTCGTTTCTCCCCATAGCTGATGTGGAGCTCGTGTTCGCTTATCCTGACGAAATATTCGAGCGGATTTGAGTCTTTTAAGATTGCCTTTTCCATTGGATCAGGCTTGTGGGTTTTCTGCCTCTACGCTCTCAGGAGGCACAAGCCAGAAATTATTGGTTCCAATCCCTACTCTTAGGCCGATTAGGCTTAATTGAGCCATTTCAAGAATTGCCAGAAAGTTGAAAATCACAGCGATCCGGTCAGGGTTATGTTTAATGATCTCAGTGAAAGAAAGCTCTTTTTTTCCTTTCATCATACTTAGGAGGAATTCCTTTTGAGCAGGAATAGTATAGGGATAAGGGACAACCGTATGCTTGGGCTTCTTTTGCTCCAGGTCATACCTCTCCATGATCTTATTGAAGGCTTGAAGAATCTTGTAAAGGTCAAGATGCTGAAGTTCGGACTCCACATTATTACTTTCATACATCTTTACCAATTCTCTCTCAAGGTTTCCTCTTTTTTCCCGTGCCAATCGCTCGCCCTCCATAATTGCCATGGGTTCTACCACTTCTTTGAATCTTTTGTATTCAAGTAAGTGCTTGACCAGTTCTTCCCTAGGATCTATTTCATTTCCTTCTTCATCGAGCTCCGGCCTGGGCAGAAGCATTTTTGATTTTATTCTCATCAATGAAGCTGCAACAAGGATGAATTCGCTTGCCACTTCCATGTTCATCGATTCGAGGTGTTTTAGGTATTCCAGGAAGTCTTCGGTGATCTTGGAAATAGGTATATCATAGATATCAAGCTCATCTCTTTCTATAAAAAAAAGGAGCAGATCGAAGGGGCCTTCAAAAAGGGGTAATTTAACCTCGTAACTCAATTATTCAGCAATAAGATCAATTGCAAAAAAGCACTTTAATTGAAATAATCTTTAGCTTTGGCTGTTAAATATTCGGAAAAAATTTAAACCTTTTCAGGATGATCCTGTTCTCGGTTTATTCGAAATGATCCAGCCCGGAAAATTTTTAGCCAGCATAGATTCGCCTCACGATCTAAGGAAAATTTCCAAAAGCGACCTTCCCAAGGTTGTGGAGGATCTTCGCCAATACATAATTGATGTAGTTTCAGTTTATGGAGGTCATTTTGGTGCCAGCCTCGGAGTAACTGAGTTAACAGTAGCTCTTCATTATGTTTTCAATACACCTGATGATCTGCTCGTTTGGGATGTTGGACATCAGGCCTATGGACATAAAATATTGACCGGCAGGAGGGATAATTTCCCTTCGAATCGCGTTTATAAAGGTCTTTCAGGCTTCCCGAAAAGAAGCGAAAGTCCCTATGACACTTTTGGAGTTGGACATTCGTCAACATCCATTTCAGCTGCACTAGGGATGGCTGAAGGAAGCAGAATCTTAAAGGAAGAGAGACAGCATATTGCTGTTATTGGGGATGGAGCAATGACCGGAGGAATGGCTTTCGAGGCCATGAATAATGCTGGTGTTTCCAATAACAATTTGCTAATTGTCCTTAATGACAATTGCATGTCTATAGACCCCAATGTAGGGGCACTAAAAGAATATTTAACGGATATCACCACTTCCCACACTTATAATAAGATCAGGGATGAGGTCTGGAAGCTTTTGGGTAAGGTTAGCAAGTTTGGGCCCAACGCTCAGGAAATTGCTTCCAAGATCGAAAACGGCTTGAAGTCAGCGATCCTTAAGCAAAGCAATCTTTTTGAATCTTTAAACCTTAGATATTTCGGCCCCATTGATGGTCATGACATTCATCACCTTGTTGAAGTGATGAACGATCTAAAGGATATTCCCGGGCCAAAGATCCTTCATTGTTTAACAGTTAAAGGAAAGGGCTATGCCTTGGCTGAAAAAGATCAGACCAAGTGGCATGCTCCGGGTAAGTTTGATAAGATAACTGGAGAGATCCATAAGGTGATCCCTGAAACTCCTCAGCCGCCAAAATATCAAGATGTATTTGGGCATACTTTGGTGGAATTAGCTGAGGAAAATGAAAAAATTGTCGGTGTAACTCCGGCTATGCCTTCAGGTTCTTCTATGAATATCATGATGAAGGCTTTTCCTGAAAGATCCTACGATGTTGGGATAGCAGAACAACATGCAGTCACTTTCTCTGCAGGTATGGCAACCCGTGGACTTGTTCCTTTTTGCAATATCTACTCAAGCTTCATGCAAAGGGCTTACGATCAGGTAGTTCATGATGTAGCCATTCAAAAACTTCCCGTGATTTTCTGTCTCGATAGAGCAGGGGTAGCAGGAGCGGACGGTCCCACCCATCATGGTGCATATGATCTTGTTTATATGCGCTGCCTCCCCAATATGGTGGTTAGTGCTCCAATGAACGAACAGGAGTTAAGGAATTTGATGCTCACCGCTAGTGAGCATGAAGCTGGTCCATTTACCATCCGATACCCAAGAGGGACTGGTGTAATGCCTGAATGGAAGACCAAAATGGAACAGGTTGAAGTAGGCAAGGGCAGAAAGCTTAGAGATGGTAAGGATATTGCAATCCTAAGTATAGGCCACATTGGGAATTATGCTGAGAAAGCATGCAATAGCCTAGAAGGGAAAGATATCTCGGTAGCCCATTACGATATGAGATTTGTAAAACCTCTTGATGAAGAGATGCTGCACGAGGTTTTCCAAAATCACAAATTGGTAGTAACGGTTGAAGATGGAGCGATCACTGGAGGTTTTGGATCCGCCATTCTTGAATTCATGGCTGCGAACGATTATTCCTCCCGAGTGAAAATCCTTGGAATTCCTGATAAGGTGGTTGAGCATGGTACCCAGGACCAACTTTACTCTGAGTGTGGGTATGATGAAGAAGCGATTATTGAAGCTTCTTTAGCATTAGTTGAGCAACCAACTAAGGTCTTTTAGTTCCCAAGCTTACATTTCCCTTCTATAATTCCAAAAAGGAGGTTTTAAAACGTCTCTATTTTCATATTTTTAAAGTTCGTGAAATGGATGAATATGAATAAGATAGCTACTCTTTTACTTTTCCTGAGTCTTTCTTTCCAAAGCTTTTCCAAAGGAAGCTACGAGCTCCAGCTCAAATCGGGAAAATTCACCCCAACAGAAAATTTTGAGTCTGAATATCTCCAAAAACAAAACAGCAAGGAGGGAACTTACATTGTTCAGTTCTACTCCATACCCGATCAGGGCAAGAAGAACTTCATTGCTTCAAAAGGTGTGGTTCTGGGAGATTATCTTCCAAAGAATGCTTTTGTAACTCGAGTTCCTTCAAGCTTTGATTTTAGTGAATTACAAGACCTGGGAGTCAGGTCCATTCAGCCATACTCTCCAGTTTTTAGAAGTCCGGCAAATTACCTTGGTGATGTACCAAATTATTGCAACGAGGGAGGAAATAAGGTTAGACTTTATACAGTATTATTTTCCTGGGCAGACAAACACTCTTATTACCAAAGAATTGCCTCGCTGGGAGGCAAAGTCAATGAAGATCGTTCTTTTGGAGAAGTCATCGAAGTTGTGATCCCTCAAAAAAGGAGATCTGACCTTAGGAAATATGCGGATTTAATGTGGGTGGAGTTTGGCGAAAGCGAACCGGTTCCAGACGATCTACAGGGTCAAACCCTGCACAGAGTTTCAAATCTTCAAAATGGGATTTCCGGAAGAGACTATGATGGAACAGGAGTGAATGTTTCATTGATCGACGATGCACCTATTGCAGCTCATATTGATTTACAGGGAAGAATCACTCAAATTCCACCAATTGGTGGTAATGGAAGCCATGGAGATGGAACAGTCGGAATTGTCATGGGGGCGGGAAACCTTGACCCAGTCCGTGGATTAGGAATGGCACCTGGTGTTACTATGAGATACTATGATTACGTAAATCAGAGCAATTACCCTCACATCAATGCAGCTGTTACCAACTATAACACTTTTGGAACCATTGCTACCTCAAGCTCTTATAGTGAGTTCAGTGGATTTGGAGGGGTTTATACCTCTACAGCGAACTTTGTAGATAATCAGGTAAAAAATAACCCTCCGATCCAGCATGTTTTTTCAGCGGGAAATTCATCAGCTTCGACTTCTCCGACCTATACTGTTGGAAGTCCTTGGGCTACGATCACCGGTGGAAGGAAAGCAGCCAAGTCTACCATTGCTGTAGCCGCTCTTGATTACGAGGACAATCTGGCTGGGTACTCCTCAAGGGGTCCGGCAGAAGATGGAAGAGTTAAACCGGATATTTCTTCTTATGGAGACGGTCATATTTCACTGGATAATGCTGCAAACACCTACCAGTCGTTTGGTGGAACCTCAGCAGCCTGTCCGGGTATTACTGGAATAGTGGCCGTAATGTATCAAGCTTATCGAGAAAATAATGGAGGACAGGATCCTCATTCAGGTTTGATCAAAGCGATGCTTTTGAATTCCGCTGATGACCTTGGAAATCCTGGTCCTGATTTCTTTTATGGATGGGGAAGAGTGAACGCCTTGAGGGCAGTTAGAATCCTTGAGAATAATCAGTATTTGACTGATACGATTGCACAGGGAGATACAAATACCCATTCGATCAATATTCCTTCCGGAGTTGCTGAATTCAAGGTGATGGTTTATTGGAATGATCATCCAGGAAGTGTTACCGCATCTCAAGCCCTCGTTAATGATCTAAACATCGAATTGGAAGATGGATCAAGCGCGTTGAATCTTCCATTTGTTCTTGATCATAGGGATATCTTGTCAAGTCTTCAATCCAATGCTGTTCCGGGAGTTGACTCTGTAAATAACATGGAGCAAGTTCTTTTGACCAACCCATCCGCTGGAAACTACACTCTCCGAATCAAGGGAGATGTCGTTCCACAAGGTCCTCAAGAATATTATGTAGTTTATGAGTACAGGTATCCAAAACCGGAAGTAACATATCCAACTGGAGGAGAAACTTTTGTACCTGGAGAAGTAGAATCTATCCGATGGAATTCAAGCAGTAATTCTAATAATTATGATCTGTTTTACTCATTGGATGGCGGAAATTCATGGAATCCCATTGTTACTGGCTTATCTGGAATTTTACGGTCATATGATTGGTCCATTCCTTCCGGAATAAAAGGTCAGGCTTTAGTGAGAATTTCGGATCAGGTTTCAGGTGATACCTCCGATTTCCCTTTTTCAATTTTTGATGTACCAGATAATTTTGAGGTAGGTTGGAGATGCTCCGACTCTGCTCTAATACGATGGGATACTGTTCCGGGGGCAAGTTCATACAGGGTATATAGATTGGGCATGAATTATATGGATTCCTTTGGAACGGTTACAGAGAACTATTTTATTGATCACAATACAAATTCAACATCCATTCATTGGTATTCGGTAAGTGCTTTTGGGAACAATGGTGAAATCGGAAGACGGGCAGTTGCAATTCTTAAGAGTGTAGGAACCGGAAATTGCCCAGTGCCAAATGATGCCTCGGTTAGTGCAGTATTGAATCCAGCGGAAGGAGCATTTGCTAGCTGCCAACAATTTGATTCCGTTGCTGTCGAGATCGAGATCGAAAACACTGGAACATCTGAATTAAGTAATATTCCAGTTGCCTTCACCTTGAATGGTGACCCGCCAGTCCTTGATACGTTTCCGGGACCAATCGGGAGATATCAGAAAGCGAGATTTACATTTCAAACAACAGTTGACTTAAACGGCCCAGTAAGGGATACTATTTCTGCTTGGACGAATTTGAACATGGACGCTCAGCCTGGAAATGATCAGGTTGATGCTTATTATGAGTTCTTTCCGTCTAACCTGGTAAATCTTCCATGGAACGAGACTTTCGATCAAATGAGCACTTGCTCTACTACTCCCAACTGTGCCCAGGTTTGTAACATTCCAAATGGTTGGAATAACACCCAAAACGGTTTGGGAGATGATATAGATTTTATTGTTGATAATAATGGCACGGCTTCAGGGGGAACGGGTCCATTTGGCGATACCAGTTCAGTATCTGGAAATGGAAATTATGTCTATTTGGAGGCAACGGGTCCTTGTATAAATCTTGAGGCAGTTCTGTTAAGCCCTTGTATTGATTTGCGATTTGCCACCAGCCCTGAGCTAAAATTTTTCTATCATATGAGAGGAGGAGATATGGGAGATTTGAGATTGAATATTATTTCCGGTGCAGAAGTATTTGAAAATGTAGTTGGTCCTATTTCGGGGGATCAAGGTGTTTTTTGGAAGGGTGCAGTAGTAGATCTTACTCCATACGTTGGTAAAATTATTAACCTTCAATTCGTTGGTACTACGGGTACAGGCTTTGAGAGTGATATTGCTATAGATGATGTTTCAATCATTGAAACGGCGACTTTTTCACAAGATGCAGGTATGACTCAATTGACTTCTCCTAATTATAATTCAATTGAGGATTGCCTTATCCAGGATTCAGTTACAGTTTCTGCCGTAATTACGAATCTGGGAGCGTTTTCAATTGCAAATTTCAATTCTTATTATCAGCTAGATAATGGCCCCATTCAGATTGAACCCTATAATGGAGTTTTAGTTCCTAGCGCATCAGATACAATCACCTTTAATGCAAGGTTTGCGTATTCAGGAATAGGGTCTTATGATTTGAAAGTTTGGCATGATTACTCATTGGATTTAAATCCAGGAAACGACACAATTTTTCAATCGGTTTCTGTTGTTGCTAGTACAGTTGTAAGCGCACCTACAAGTGAAAATTTTGGATCTTTTACCAATTGCCCAACTACGTTCAATTGTGGAGCCACCATTTGCAATTTGGGGAATGGATATACCAATCTTCAAAATGGGTTTCAAGACGATATTGATTGGAGGACCAATCAGGGTTCCACTCCGTCAAACAATACGGGGCCTTCAGGGGACCACACCTCAGGTACTGGAAGGTACTTGTATCTGGAAGCTTCAAATGGTTGCTTTGGGCAAACAGCCATTTTGGAAAGCCCATGTATCGATCTAACAGGAATTTTGGATCCCGAACTAGATTTTTGGTATCATATGGATGGTGCAGATATGGGTGATCTCCACGTCGACATTTTTGCTGGAGGAAATTGGATTGAAGATTTTGTTGCTCCAATTAGTGGTGATCAAGGTAGCAGTTGGCAAAACTGGAGTATTGATCTAAGCCTATTCAGTGGTGCTACTATTCGGTTTAGAATTAGAGGAGTAACTGGGCCGGATTTTGCTTCAGATATGGCAATTGATGATATACTGGTCTATTCTGCGGCTGTGGCTCCGACTGCAAGCTTTTCAATTCCTTCCTCAACTTGTAAGAATGACCAAGTTACAATTTCAGATCAATCCATCGGTTCCAGCCTCTCCTACGATTGGGATTTTGGAGGAAATGCTTTGCCCGCCACCGCGAATACCGTAGGACCGCATAATGTGATTTTCACTTCGGGTGGATTCCAGGTGGTCAGGTTGGTTGCTAGCAATTCATTGGGTGTGGATACGTTTGAACAGGTGATCTATGTTGACAGCCTTCCAACATCCGACTTTCAATTTCAGAGTTTCGGGGATAGCGTAATATTCACGAACACCTCTTTAAATTTTGATAATCAAGTTTGGAGGTTTGGAGATGGTGATTCGGCAACTACGATAAATACCTCTCATGTGTATAACACCCCGGGCGTGTACCTCGCTGAATTGGAAGTTGATAATGTTTGTGGAATGGACCTATTCAGCACTACTATTCTGATCTCAAATTTAAGTTGGAGCAATGGTGAGGTCACAAAATTGAGGGCCTTCCCAAATCCGGTAAATGACCAGCTAACAGTTACTTGGAAAGGATCTATTGAGAGTAGTGGTATTGTGAGGGTCTTGGATGTCAGCGGTAAGGAATTAATTTCGAAGGAACTGAGATCCCTAAGTGGCAATAATGAGGTTCATTTGGATTTTAATGAATTACCGGGAGGTTCCTATTTGGTGAAAATGGAACTGAATGGGGAAAGTGCTGTTTTCAAAGTTGAGAAGAATTGATAAGGATTAGTGGCTGGAAAGTTTAATCAGGTTTTAGAAGATTATAAAAGGCGCGCTGAGGCTATTCTGGACCAAAAGGATAAGGTTACTCAAAAGCTTAATGAGGCCCTACAAAAGCTTCTGACAAAGAGTCCAAAGGCACAAGCATTTTTTGATGATCTGAAAGATTTCATTCAGATGATCGGGTATTGGGTTGAAGGAAAATACTCTGAACTACCCTACCAAACCGTGCTTCTAGTGTTAGGAGCTATCTTGTATTTTTTGAATCCTCTTGACCTTGTGCCCGACGTGTTGCCAGGGTTAGGATTTACTGATGATGCAGCTGTGATTGCCCTAGTAGTAAGATCTGTATCCGGTGATTTGGAAAAGTTCAGGGAATGGAAACGCAAGTTGGGGCTGATCTAGGTGGAAGAAAAATTCGAAGCTTTAAGAACTATCCTTGATGAGGAGTCTGAATGGCCACTTGAATACCTTTTTAAATTTATTTTGAAAAGTGGTAAGAAAGAAGACCAGCAAAAGATCCGCAGCTTCTTTAAGGGGAATGTATCCCTTTCATTTAGAGAATCCTCAAAAGGAAATTATCTGGCTGTTTCAATAAAGGCCAAGATGGATTCCGCAGATGAGATCATTGAGGTCTATAAAAAGGCAGCTAAGATCAAAGGATTGATCACCCTATAGATCGTTTGAGTAAACCTTATTTTCTACGAAAACCAGCAGAAAATGGCCTTGCGGCGGTTGGAGGCGACTACGAAGCCTCAACCCTTGAATTCTGCTATTCTAATGGCTTATTTCCATGGTTAAATGAGGATGGAATTATTTATTGGTTTTCACCAGAGCCTAGAATGGTTATCACCCCGGATAGCTTTAAAATTCCAAAGAGCCTTAGACCCTTAAAAAGAAGTCATGACTTTGGGATAGAATTTGAAACCAATTTTCAAGACATCATGAAGAAATGTATGGCAATTAAGAGAAAGGATCAGGATGGGACCTGGATATTGCCAGAAATGATTCCGGGGTATCTGGAATTATTTCATCAAGGAAAAGCTGCCTGCTGCTCGGCCAGTCAAAACGGAAAATTGATAGCCGGTCTGTATGGAGTTAAACTCGGCAAGAATTTTTCTGGTGAGTCCATGTTCTCCTTGGTTAAGGATTCTTCGAAAATTGCCTTTTCCTGTTTTGCTGAATACTTCTTTGATTCAGGTGGAAGGATTTTAGATTGTCAGATTCAGTCGGAGTTGTTTGGAAATTTTGGAGGTAAAATTTGGGACAGAAAGACATTCATTGAAGAATGGAAAAAAGGCCTTGGTTAGCAAACCTGTTACCGAACTACCAAACTAAAGGTATTTTCATCTTTGGCCTTGCTAAAGTTCTGATGGAATGCGAGATACTTGGGCCTGATGCACTGAAACTACTATTTCATCAATTGTCCTAAACCGATGACATAAATTACTCATATACTTAACCTGTATTAACCTTAATAGAATGCCAGTTAAGGCACGTCCATATTACTTAATTATAGTACCGATTCTTTTATCCTGTACCCCATGTTTTGTTTCTTTTCACACTACTGATCAAAAGACCATTACCCAGGGAGACTCATTGGTAAGGTTCTATGTGATGGAAGATATTCCATTAATAAAACCAAAGCAAAACACAATTTATACTTGGTTCAGATCGGGAAAAATAGAGCATAATGTAGGAGGAATTGGAGGCCCTATTCTTAGGGGTACATATCTGGTTTATTCTTCTCAATCAAGTTTAAGGACCAAGGGGAAATTCAGAAGGGGGTATAAAAAGGGGAAATGGACCTCCTGGTATCCCAATGGCATGGTTGAAAAGAAATATAATTTTTCTCGGGGATGGTTGGAGGGTAGAAGAGAGGAATATTCGGAGGAAGGCAGGTTAATTGCCAAGGGTGCCTTCAAAAAGGGAAAGCCAGTAGGTAAGCATGTGAATTATGATCAGGGAAAGGCGCGGTTGGTTCAAAAATTTAAGAAGGGCGAGTTGAAGCATACCAAAATCTTGGGAAATGAATGATACAACCAGAAATGTAAAAGGGTTCATGACTCCCTTCAGCATGGCTTTTCTTCTTCTTCTCAGTTTTATTCTAACTGCTCACTTATGGAATATTTCTTTGTTGAAAACCAGACTAAACAAGAATCAGAAGATAGTTCACCTACGGAACAGGATCAATCAAACATTGCCAGAGATTCTCAGAAAAATTGAAAACCAAGGGAATGTTGCTCTTCCGAAAGAGTATGTGATTGAGAACAACCATTGGTCCCTGAATTTCCAGAAAAGGTACTGGGGGTTATTTGAACGGCTTAAGATTGTGGCAAAAAAGCAAGGATTCTCCGCTAAAGAAGACTTGATAATCGGAAAGAGGGCCGATCTAAAAACTTCCAATAATTTTTTCTTCAATGATCATGATTTTTCTCTTTTTCTTTCTGGAGAAGCTTCAATTGTAGGAAGGGGATTTTATCCGAAAAAAGGTATAAAAAAATCAACTGCTATTTACGATGAACGAAATAATGTAAAAGTCGAATTAGATGATATTTGGATTCCAAAACTTCCTTTCAAGAAAGCTCAAGCCCGCATCGTATCCTCTATATCTTCTATTCTGGAGAGCTTGGAAAATGACCCTGTTGAAGAAATTGTTCGTTTCGATGTTTTACGGCTTGACGAATTCTCAGATGTTGAAAATAAAATTTTCCTATGTGATGAAGCATGGATCAAATCTGGATTTAAAGGGAGGGTTCAGGTTTTTGCAAGATCCAGTATTCAAATAGACGAAAGGGTAATCCTGGATTACCCATCGGCTATGGTTTTGATAAACCAAAATGGAAGTATGAGGCTGAGGGAAGGAAGTAAAATTACAGGAAGTTTGGTCTGTATTGGTGAAGATTCTTCCCTTCTAATTGAAAGGGGATCAAAAGTGGTTGGTGAAGTTTTTTCATTAGGTACTCTGGATTTGAAGGGACTTGTTGAAGGGTTTCTAATGGCCAACCATACCATTCATAATTTGCCTTCAGGGAAAAGGAGGTCATTTATTGTGGATGGTAAAGTCAGACCCTTTGAAAAATTACCTTACCAGGTTTTCTCAAGTATTAATCCGTTCCTAAAATCCTACGCGATTGCCTCTTATTGATTATCGAATAAAAGGGATTGGCACCTTGGACGCCTTGGTCTCCCTGGCCATAATGTCCATTTGCTTATACCTGTTTTTGCACCTTTCTTTTTCAGATCAGGACACTTTGATAAAGAGGGCAGACGGAAACAAAGCTGGGATACGATACTCAGGTGAAATTGAATGTTTTGATTAAGGGATTTACACAAATAGAGATTCTTATTAATCTTTTGATCTTTTCAATGGTCTTTCTGGGATTCTACCAACTATTACTATTTCAATTGGCGAAGCAGAACAGGAAGGAAGAATCTCTTTCTCGGGAGGAGGAAGTTTCGTTTTGGAGGCATCGCCTCTTCTATGATGTAAAGGATTCATTTCTAATAAGTGCTAAGCCAGGATTATTGAAATGTAAAGCTGATGCCGATGAGGTTTGTTATGAATTTCAGACTGGTTTGATAGTCCGAAAGACCATGTTGGGGTGTGATAGCTTAAGGACATGGAATCATAGACTTTGTATTGGGAAGGATTCCCTGGGAAACATTTGTTTCGTTACGATCTCTTGTGAAGACAGCCTTGGGAATTCACATGAACTATCTGCAACCAAGGCCTATAGTTTTAGACAATTATTAAATCAGTCTAATTCAATGAGCCATGAGACAGACTGATTCAATAAAAAAACTAATTGTTGAATTACATTCCCTGCTAACGTTTGGCCTTGATCTTTATCAAGCATTGAAGATTTTATCTACCGAAAAGTATTCAAGCCTGATATTAAAAGAAATGGAAAAGGGAAAAGCATTTTTTCAATCAATTGAGAAGCTTGGAATACTAAATGGCCTCGAGCTTAGGATGATCAGATCAGGGGAAAACTCTGGAAAGCTGACGGAGGCATTCTCTTTAGTAATTGAATACCATGAATTGCAAAAAGAGATCAAACGGAAGCTTATACATGTAGTAAGTTATCCTCTTTTAATTTCCATATGTGCTATTGGCGTAAGCATTTTTATGGTTGAATTTGTCATTCCAAAATTTGAGGATATCTACTTGATGTCTGGCCAAAAATTGCCCGGCGTTACCTTAGCTATCCTTAATTTTTCAAATCTTTTCAAGGCAATATCTTCTTCTCCTTTGGCCTGGTTATTTTTTGCGCTGTTAATAGGCCTGGCCCATATTTACAGGGCAAGATTGAAAAGGGAAGTGGTTGAATTCTCATCCATTCTGCCCTTCGTTGGAATTCAAGTAAAGAGCTTTCAAAAGCTTGTCCTTTTTTTGGTCTGGGGGATGCAAAGCCGAGCTGGATTGACCCTGTATGAGTCAATACTAAGTTCTGAAAGTCAGGCTTTTTTAAGATCTTATAAGAAAGGAATCCAGGAAATAGCTTTTCAATTAAGAGTCGGGGAATCTGTCTTCCAGGCATTTGGTTCTTCAAAACTTTTCTCAGACCAGGAATTGAATCTTATAAAAAGTGGAGAGGAATCTAATTCAATTGGGAGTGTGTTTGAATCCATTGGAAATCAAAAAATAAATGACCTAAAAAATGGCGGCTTGATAGCTGGGAAGTTGGTTGAACCATTGCTTATGATATTTATTGGGGGATTGGTCGGATTTGTTCTTATCGGGCTTTACCTTCCTCTCTTTCAGATTAATTCTATTTTTTAACCAAACTCTTTTAAAATGTACAGATCAATAGTTTCTTTCCTTTTAGGGCTTTCTTCTATTTCAATTTCCTTTTCCCAAACAGCTTGGAGAGCGGAAGAGCCCGGTTCAACTGAAGCTGCTCTCTACAGGGAGGGTTTCTCTGGAATTGGTCAATTCGGGATTGAAGGCGCGCCGACATGGCCTCAATATCCCATCCACATCTATGGATATCAGGAAAGTTCCGAGAGTTCTCCAAAAGCTCCCAGAATTCAACTAGAGCATTCCTACTTAGGAAATTCAGGTTCACAGCAAAATAATTCAGGAAATGGAAATGGCCCCAATTCTTCAATGGAGGAGCCAGAAAGATTCAATAATTCCTGGGCACTTGAAAATAAAAATGGAGTGCTCCATTTCTTTCGGGATCTGGATCTAAAGGTCCAAATGGGTTCTACAAAACTTGCCTTAGGAAGCTCAGGCGCAAGTTTCGATTTCCAGGTCTTTGGAAATAGTTTTATCGGAAATCCGGTTGGAGGAACTAATCTCAGTATCTATTCTGAATCGAATTTTTCTGAGAAAGCAACATTCAGTTCCCAAGCATTCTTTGAAGATCAATTGATAATTGGAGATCCCTATTTAGGTGCGTCGAATTATAGGCTTAGCGTTGATGGTCATGTATTATGCCAGGAAATAAGTGTTGAAACAGTTTCTCAATGGAATGACCACGTACTTAAACCCGGTTATAAGCTTCGGGACTTAAGGGAGCTTGAAGACTACATATCTGAAAATGGTCACCTTCCGGAAATTCCCTCAGGGGCTGATGTAATAGAAGATGGCTATAATATGGCAGAGATGGATGCTCTGCTATTGAAGAAGATCGAAGAGCTGACTCTTTATGTAATAGAGCTGGAAAAAGAGCTGTCTAAGAACTGAACTTGGTAGACTGGAAAAGGCCAGGATTGGATATCCCGTTCAAATCCTTGGAACTATGGTTTTGCCGACGATTTAGGTAATCCTTTTACTCCTAATTGTTTCCGGGAACATCCAATTTTGATTCCTTTGCAGTTCTATGACGCTTTTCAGCAGGAATTTAAACGCAAAGGAGCTGGAAAATGAGAAGCTCAAGGACTACCAAAGGGTGGTTCTTGTACAGGCTCTCATTGTAGGCGTGGGTATGGTGCTTTCAAGCTTATTTGACCCTGCAGAAAAAAGCTTCGAAGGAATACTCGTGAACGTGACATTTAGTGGTTTCGGGGTTCTTTACTCCTTCCTGCTTTGGGATATGCTAAGGAATTTCACAAGTAGCCTCCTTCTTGTAAGGGGAATTTTTCTGACACTAATCCTTATCGTTATTGTTGGTTTGTTGGTAGAAAACCCCTTTGTTTCTGTTATTGACCAAAGCTACCGGAGGAGTTTCCTGATTGGTATTCATGGAACCTTATTCCCAATTGAGGTTATTGTTATCGTATATACGATTAGGGACGTCTTTTCCGGAACATATTTAAGTACGGATAAATTGTGGGGAGCCGCGTGCGTTTACCTAATGATCGGAATAAGCTTTGCCAGCCTTTTTGATATTATTAACATAATTAATCCCGGTAGCCTTGGTGAAGAAATTCCCTTGGGATTAAACAGCTACACTGAGTGTATTTATTATAGCTTCAATATTCTCGGTGGCTTGGATACAGCTTATCCAAACCCTTCTAAATTGTTTAGAAATCTTGGTGTTTTAGAAGCCGTATGGGGGAACTTGTTTGCGATTCTGATAATTGGAAAATTATTAACCCTACCCACAAAATCTGATAGCTAATAAGAAGGATGAACGGAGAGGAACTGATTGGTCTTTACAGGGAAGGTCCTTTTTGGCAAGATCATGTTAGAAGCTTTAAAGGGTTTGAATCTATACGCATCAAGGGTCTATCAGGAAGTCTTCCAGGAATATTACTTGGAACGGCCTCCTTAAAGATGGGAGGGACCCATTTAGTTATACTTGGAAATCGAGAAGATGCAAGGTATTTTTTTGACGACCTCAGAAATCTATTTTCCTCTGAACTGGCTGTTTATTATTTCCCGCCTTCCTTCAAAAAGGTCTATGAATTTGAAGAAATTGAGAACGCCAATGTGGTTTCGAGAGCCGAGGTTCTGAGTGCAATAAATTCTGATCCCAAGTCAAATAAGATCATTGTTTCCTGCACAGAAGCCATTTGCGAAAAGGTTGTAAGCAGGAAGAAACTAACGACCAATTCTTTCCTGATCAAGAAACCAGGGGAATTAAACCTTGAGTCTTTGATGGAGTTCCTTGTCTCCCATGAATTTGAAAAGGTTGACTTTGTTTTGGAACCTGGTCAATTTGCAATTAGAGGTGGGATCATTGATGTATTTTCATTCTCAGGAGATCTTCCATTCAGGATTGAATTGCTGGGAAGTGAGGTTGAAAGCATTCGGGAATTTGATCCCTCTGATCAATTATCAAGCTCTGAAAAACAAAATGTTCAAATAGTCCCAAATATTCGTTCTGGTGATTTTCTTGAAGACAGGGTAAGCCTTTTCAAGTTTCTTCCCTCAAGCAGTTCTCTATGGGTAGGAGAAGGTATGGGTTTGTTGGATCAGGTTAATGAGATCTTTGAAAGAGCAAGCCTTGCCTTTCAGGAAATAAAGGGAGAAGGAGGACAGGACCCGGTAGTTTTCCCACCGGAACAGATCTTTTTGAATGATGATCAGATCAAGGAGGAGTTGTTTTCCTTTCGAATTATTGACTTTGGAACCGCATTGCTAGGAAGGCATCAGCTCATCATTGATTATAGATCGGGTCCACAACCATCATTTAACAAGAATTTCGACCTGATTGGAAAAGAACTAAAGGAAAAGAAGGAGGACGGATATAAACTTTTCATTGCAACGGACCAGCTCAGCTCAATTGAAAGATTGGAAGGTATTTTCTCTGAAATAGATGCAAGTCTTGATTTTTCGCCAATGTTGCTTGGGCTCAAGGAGGGATTCGTTGACTATCAGGCAAAGATTCTATGCTTCACAGAGCATCAGTTGTTTGAGAGGTTTTATCGTTTCAAATCCAAAAGCCGATTTTCTAAGGCCAAGGCTCTTTCCAAAAATCAATTAAAGGACCTAGAAACCGGAGATTATGTAACTCATATTGATTTCGGGGTTGGAAGGTTCGTTGGCCTGGAAAAAAGGGAGTTGAACGGGAAGGTCCAAGAATCAATAAGATTGATTTACCGCGATAATGACATCCTATTGGTCGGAATTCATGCACTTCATAAAATCTCAAAGTACTCAGGCAGGGATGGGCTGGCACCAACGATAAGCAAATTGGGTTCACCTGAATGGGAGAACAAGAAAAAGAAAGCTAAAAGGAAGGTCAAGGATATAGCCAAAGGCTTGATTGATCTCTACGCCAAAAGGAAAAGTAGCCCTGGATTTCAATTTTCTCCTGATTCATACCTACAGGCTGAATTGGAATCATCATTTTTATATGAAGACACCCCCGACCAGGCGGAAGCTACTAAAGAGGTCAAAGAGGATATGGAAGAACAAGCTCCTATGGACAGGCTGGTTTGCGGAGATGTTGGATTTGGAAAGACCGAGGTAGCAATTCGAGCCGCTTTCAAAGCCGTTGCAGATGGAAAGCAAGTGGCAGTATTGGTGCCTACTACGGTTCTTGCCTTACAACATTACAAGACCTTTAGAGACAGGTTAAAGGATTTTCCGGTAGAGGTAGATTATCTGAACCGATTTAGAACTGCCGCTCAACAAGGAAGAATTAAAAAGAATCTGGCTGAGGGTAAGATCGATATCCTGATAGGGACTCATAAGATGGTTGGAAAGAGTTTTGAGTTTAAAGACCTTGGATTATTGATCATCGATGAAGAGCAAAAATTTGGAGTTTCTACCAAAGAGAAATTGAAGGAGATACGGGTGAATGTTGACGTACTTACCCTGACTGCAACCCCCATCCCCAGAACTCTTCATTTTTCCCTGATGGGAGCAAAGGACCTGTCCGTAATTGCGACTCCGCCTCCTAACCGCCAGGCTGTTGAAACCGAGGTCATGGTATTTAATGAGAAACTTATCAGGGATGCCATCTCTTTTGAGCTTGCTAGAAATGGTCAGGTTTTCTTTGTCCACAACAGGATTAAGGACATAGATGAAATCGCGGGTATAGTCAAGAAATTAATACCAGAAGCTAGGATCGCCGTAGCCCATGGACAGATGGATGGAAAACTTCTGGAGAAAACCATGGTTGGATTCATCGAAAAGCAATTCGATATCCTGGTTTCTACCAATATTATCGAATCAGGCTTGGACATCCCAAATGCAAATACCATAATCATAAACCAGGCTCATTCTTTTGGGTTGAGCGATCTGCATCAAATGAGAGGAAGGGTAGGAAGATCTAACAAAAAGGCGTTTTGCTTTTTTCTTACACCGCCTATGACAGTACTATCACCAGATTCCCGAAAAAGACTTCAGACTCTTTCTGAGTTTTCAGAGATCGGAGATGGTTATAAAGTGGCCATGCGAGATCTGGATATACGGGGAGCAGGAAATTTACTCGGGGGTGAACAAAGCGGGTTTATTAATGACCTCGGTCTTGATACATATCACAAAATCTTAGATGAAGCGGTTCAGGAATTAAAGGAGAACGAGTTCAAGGAACTATTCCAAAACAAAAACCTTAATGCACAATTGAGCAGAGATTGTTCATTGGAAACCGATTGGGAAGTATTGATTCCTGAGTCTTATATATCTAACATTTCCGAACGATTACGAATCTATACTCGCCTTGATAATCTCAAAAGTGAAGAGGAGGTTCCTCCATTTATTCAGGAATTGACAGATAGGTTTGGAACGCCACCTAAGGAAGTTGGAATCTTGACCCAACTGCTCCATTTAAGATGGAATGCGCAAGATATGGGGTTTCAAAAACTTACTGTTAAGAATGGAAGGATGAAGTGTTATTTTGTTGATAACAGACCCGATTATTTTCAAGGAGAGGTATTTGGGAAGATCCTGAGCTTTGTAAAGCTAAACCCTTCAATATCAAGTATGAAAGAAGTAAAAGGCAGTCTATGGATCAGAATTTCGGGAATTGATAACGTTGACAAAGCAATCAATACCTTGCAACGCATGAATGAGTAGGTCATTATACAAGAAATAAGTACTTTTAAAATCCACCAAACTATTTTGTGATGTTAAAAAAGATACTTTACGGCTTCCTGGCCTTAATTGCACTTATCGTAATCATTTCATTTTTACTTCCAAAAAAAGCAGAAGTAAGTAGGAGCGTTCAGATGGATGTTCCGGCAGCTAAAATATTTCCTATGATTAGCGATCTAAAGAATTGGAATACCTGGTCGCCCTGGATGGAAAAAGATCCTAACATGGAAACTACCTGGGGTGACAAAACCTCTGGGTTGGGAGCTTCCTATTGCTGGAAAGGAGACCCGAATACCGTTGGTGAGGGTTGTCTTGAGATCATCGAGTTGGAGGAAAATACATCTCTTAAAACAAGTCTTGATTTTAAAGAACAAGGCACGGCCAATGGGTTTTGGCTACTTGAGGAAAATGAGGAAGGCACAAAAGTGACCTGGGGATTTGAAGCCGATATGAGCAGCCCCCCAATTGTTGGCAGGTATTTTGGACTTATGATGGATAATTTTGTGGGCCCGGATTTTGAGCGAGGATTGGGTAAAATGAAAGAATTAGTAGAAAGTATGCCAAGCTATTCAATCGAGATAACAGAAGAAACCCTAGGTCCAATTCATTTTGTCCATATCCGGAAAACCAGTGCTATGGAAAGCATTGCTCAGGATATGGGTATGAGTGCTGGCGTTATGGCGGGAGTCATAGGAGAAAAAGGACTAGAGCAGTCTGGCATGCCTTTCTCCATTTATTATTCTTATGGGCCTGAAATCGATTATTCTTTTTGCATGCCTATTACCTCAGAGGCTGAAATAGATCATGAATCTGTTGAATACGGGCTTATCGAAGAAGGCTCATTTATCAGGGGCGTACATGTTGGCCCTTATGACAACCTGGAAAGTAGCTACAACGAACTGGACAGGTATTTTACCGAAAATGGAATGGAAAGAGCAGGAGATCCTATCGAGATCTATGTAACCGATCCAGGAGAAGAAAGCGACCCCAACAATTGGATCACTCATATCTATTATCCGATATGACCTATTGATCTGGCCGAACCTGAATGTTCTCAAGCTCAATACTTGAAAGCAATTTTAGTTCGGCTCGCTCAAAAGAACTTGCCATCCCTTCCAGGGGTGGCATTTTTGTTTCCTCCTTATAATTATCATAATCCTGGAAGAGGATCCCATGAACCCTCCTTTTGTTTTTGGAAGCTCTAAACCGGACGCCTCCACCATCTGTTTCATAGGAATAAGCCAGGTAGTCCAGTTCAAACGAGTTTTTATTTATCCAATAGATAAAAACATCCTGATGATCTTCTCCTCCTCCTTCCTTATTGAATGAGACTTTTACCTTGAAATACTCTTGATCCAAAATAGTTTCATCATTCAGGAAAGATTTGTTAACGGCGGGGTCGTTAAGCCGATAAGGAAGCAATGCAAAATAGATCACTGAATTAACGGATCTGCTGAAGGCTGATGCCTTTTTTTCACTGAGCTTGACCAGGCTGTCATTCAGGAAACGATTGAGTCCGTTGTTTGTCAATTCATCTTTGATCGTTCCCAGACTATCCTCGAATTCCCTTGAGAAAAGAAACTCTCCTCCTTTGCGACTCCTTAAATAGTGCCGTTCTCTAAAATCAAATTCAATAACAGAGTTTTCATACAATTGTCCTCCATGAGTCTCAATACAAAGATCAACAACCGCCTGAGGATCCAGTTCCTTTTTGCCTTCCTGGCAAGAAATCAAGCTGATCATGAAAATGAAAAAGCAAATAATTAAGCTCTTCGGGAGATGCTTCATTCTAGATTTATCAAATTAGTTCTATTATTGCGAAGCTCGGATCTTTAGCTTGACAGTGCTGTCGCCCATGTAGCAAATTATGGAAGTATTCCATCCAACTTCTATCACATTTTATTCTGTATCACTTGCAATCCCTATTTCTGGTGTATTCATTATTTCAAGGGGATTTACCGGACGCAAGGGAGCAGGAAGTAGAATTTTGATCTGGTTACTTTATTGCGCCCTTCTCATGATCGGCCTGGCATTTTCAAAAGATCTTCACCTTTCAGGGCTTGGGGATTATCAAGCTTTCCTTTTTTCCATATCGGCTATCCATTTTTCATTTTTTCTAATGTTGTTTCTGGGTAGTAAGCATTCTCTAGATTTATTGCCAGATAAATGGCTGACCTTTTTTCAGGTGCTCAGATTGCCACTGGAATTTTGCATTTATGGGATGGTCAATCTGGGATTACTGAGTTCGGATCTGACTTTTCTTGGGTACAATGGGGATATGGTTTTCGCCCTTCTTGCTCCCGTGATAGCCATGTATTTTTATTCGAACCATTCAGTGGGCAAATTCTATCCTTTTGCTTTTCATATTCTTGGGATTTTCTCTCTCGTTTGGTTGCTCTATTTAGGCCTATACCCAATCGGAAGTATGGAAAAGGAAGGATTTCTCTTAGCCAACCCAACTTGGTTTAAATACCCATGGTTGTGGCATTGGGGATTTTTTATTCCGGTTTTCATTCTGGCTCATTCCATTTCAATTTTTAGGTTAATCAAAAAACCTGCTCACTGAGTGACTGATTCTGCTAACAACAGGGTTATGATCTCCATGACTTTTTTATTCTTCTTGTGGGGATTTATGACCGTACTGAATGACATTCTAATCCCCTTCCTAAGGAGTCATTACGAGCTAGATTTTTTTGAATCTATGCTGGTTCAAACCTCTTTTTTTGGGTCATATTTCACTGGATCCCTTATCTATTTTCTTCTCTCCAAAACATCTGGGGATCCCATAAATCGCATCGGTTATAAGGATGGGATCATATATGGACTATTGATCTCGGCTCTCGGCTGCTTAATCTTTTACCCGGCAGGCTTGGCTGATAGCTATTATATGTTTCTTTTGGGGCTGATGGTCCTTGGATTTGGATTTACCCTTTTACAAATAGCTGCAAATCCATTTGTTCTGATCTCTGGAGGACCTGAGAATGCAAGCTCAAGACTAAATCTCGCACAGGGGTTTAATTCCCTGGGGACTACCATGGGTCCCTTGATCGGGGGCCTGGTGATTTTTAACCTTTTTTCAGGAATTGATGCCGTAGCCTATCCTTATTTCTTTGTTGGACTAATATTCCTCTCTGTTGCTTTGATTTTTAGGTTCTTGAATATTCCATCATGGAAAAATGAGGAATCTTTTAAACAAGGTTTTTCCGCCTTGAGCTTTCCCAATTTAAAGTGGGGAATTATTGGCATCTTCTGTTATGTAGGAGCGGAGGTTGGAATTGGTAGCATAGTCGTAAATCTTTTGGGTTTAGAAGAATTTGGGGGAATGAAAGAGGAGCTAGCAAGCGACTATTTAAGTCTTTATTGGGGGGGCTTGATGATAGGTAGATTTGGTGGATCGGTTTTCATGAAAGGAGAATTAGGTGCCAAGAAAATTTTGAAAGCGTCCCTTTACATGGCACTCGCTCTTGTTGTAATCTTGATTGCAAACCTTGTTAAAGGAGGCATTCCGGTTGAAAAATTTCTTCTTTTCGTCTTTATGACCTTACTTTCATTTGGATTCTTTTTGCTAGGCCAGGGGCAAGAAAGAAAGACCCTTTCAATATTTAGCCTGGCCATTATCCTATTGCTTTTGTTTTCGATTTTCATAGGGTCCGACCTAGCACTTTGGGCAATAATTTCAATTGGCCTATTTAATTCAATAATGTGGCCAAACCTTTTCTCACTTTCCATTAAGGGCCTCGGAAAATATACATCCCAAGGATCATCTCTATTGGTAATGGCAATCCTGGGGGGTGCATTGGTGCCTTTAATGATGGGTTTACTTGCTGATCAATTTTCCCTTATCACAAGTCTCCTTCTTCCCGTGATTTGTTATCTGTACATTTTTAGTTATGCCTCTTTTCTCTCCAGAGATTAACCTTTTTTTCTTGGAGCTATGGTAAAATAGAACGTACTAAGCTACCTTTGCAGCCCTTTATGGTGGCTGTAGCTCAGTTGGTTAGAGTATCGGTTTGTGGATCCGAGGGTCGTGGGTTCAAATCCCATCAGCCACCCGCGAACGGAATTTCCGTAGATCCCCGCTCAATTGCGGGGATCTTTGTTTTATCCCAGATCGAATGAAGAAAAGCAGAAGTTCTAGAATAGGAATTTTAGGAGGAGGTCAATTGGGGAGAATGCTGTTTGAGGCTAGTATTCCACTTGACATAGAATTGAATTTTCTAGACCCGGACCCAAACGCGCCGTGTAAAAATCTTGGTAATTCTTTCAGGGTAGGGGAGTTGACAGATTCAGATACTGTGGTAGAGTTTGGAAAAGATCTGGACTTAATTACCATTGAAATTGAGAGGGTAAGCGTTGAAGGGCTGAAGAAATTGAGGGAATTGGGAAAAGAAATTTCTCCTTCCCCTGAGATTATAAAAATGGTTCAAAACAAGATCTTGCAAAAGGAATTTTTTGAATCGAAGGGATTCCCTACGGCCCCATTCCAAAAAGTTCAGGACAAAAAAGATCTTTTAGAAAAAGCCAGCCTTCCTTTTGTCAACAAAATAGCTGTTGGAGGTTATGATGGTCGTGGGGTCGAGCTCATTGAAACTGATGCCGATCTGGATCGATGTTTTGACGCCCCTGGAATAATTGAAAAAAAAGCGAACATGGAAAAGGAGCTATCGGTTGTTGTTTGCCGAAATGGGTCCGGGCAGGTAGAATGTTTTCCTACGGTGGAAATGGTCTTCGATCCTCGTGCTAACCTGGTGGATTATTTACTTTCTCCAGCCGAGGTAGCACCCGAGACAGAACAGAAAGCATTGGAATTAGCCAGATCCCTTGCTGAAGAATTGGATCTTGTTGGAATTATGGCAGTTGAAATGTTCCTTAACCAAGATGGTTCTATTTGGGTTAATGAGCTTGCACCACGCCCTCATAATTCAGGACATCAAACCATAGAAGGGAATCATTCTTCACAATATGACCAACACCTTAGATCAATTCTTGGATTGCCACTGGGGGACTGCTCGTTGAGAAGCCCTTCTGCGATGATCAACATATTGGGTGCTGAGGGCTTTTCTGGGGATGCAGTATATCAGGGAATTGAAGAGGTACTTGGAATCCAAGGAGCCTATATCCACCTTTATGGAAAGAAAGTTACCAAGCCTTTTAGAAAAATGGGCCATGTAACTGTTCTTGGTTCTTCTCGAGAGGAACTGAAAATGAAGATAGATAAGATTAAAAGCACCTTAATTGTAAGATCATGAGTAATCCACAAGTAGGGATCATAATGGGTAGCAAATCGGACCTTGAAGTTATGGAGAAAGCTGCTCAGTTCCTGGATAAGATGGGAGTTGAATATGAGATCGACATCGTTTCCGCTCACAGGACACCTGATAAGATGTCTGAGTATGGAAAAAATGCAGCAAGGAGGGGAATAAAAGCCATTATCGCTGGAGCTGGGGGAGCAGCCCACTTGCCGGGTATGGTCGCTTCTTACTCCACCTTACCGGTTATTGGGGTGCCGGTAAAATCGAGAAATAGCATTGACGGATGGGACTCCGTACTCTCAATTCTGCAAATGCCAGCTGGAGTACCCGTGGCGACTGTTGCCTTAAATGGGGCGGAAAATGCTGGTATTTTGGCGGCTCAGATCATTGGAATTCAAGATACTTCGGTATATGAAAAACTGGAAAAATTCAAAGAAGAGCTGGCAAAAAAGGTTATCGATTCTTCAAATAGTTTAAAATGATATTGAAGAGTACTTAGACAATTGGCACGGGTTTTGGATATCGAATAATTGCTATTTTTGGCCAACATATGAACACACTTGATATGAAAAAGTATTTATTACTGTTTGTTTTTCTCGCACCCTTTACCGCAATGGCTCAAGCTGAGATGACTGCCGTTGCTGAACCCCTTCCTATTCACGGGCATCATGCTAAAATCGACATGACCCTATATGATAAGGGTGGAGCAAAATACATTAGAGTCGAACTTCACACTCTTTATGACCTGGGCTGCATCAATGACAGTACAGGTTTGATTTTCTATTTGAGCAACGGAGCTGAGGTTGACTGTTTGCTTGAAGATTCTCCTAATTGTGGAGAGATGGTTGATAACAAAGGAAAATTTGGTGGCAAGGTGAACCGCCATGCTGAGTACGACCTTTATTTCATGATCGACCCAGAGGATCTTGAAGACCTAAGAAACTATGAGATAAATGCTATGGATATTGAAGGAGAACATCTTTCGATTGAAAGGAAAGCAGAGGATTTCCAAAAAATGTCAAGAGAACATTTTACCAAGTATTTATCGACGAACCTTAAGAAATAGGGACGTTAAACAGGTAATGGCCCGTCTTGAGAAAGGCGGGCTTTTTTTTACTATAATTTTTCGCGGGTTTCTAGGAAGTCACTAATAATGTCCTCAAATACCTCTTTGGCTGAAGGAATATTATTGATCATTGACGCTATTTGACCAATTTCCAATTCGCCTTCATCCAATTCTCCTTCAAACATTCCTTTTTTAGCCCTACCTCTTCCCAATAATTCTTCCAACTCTTGCCTTGAAGCTCCACGTTCCTGAGCCGCAATAACTTTTTGGTAAAACTCATTCTTTATCATCCTTACCGGCGTGAGCTCTTTTAGGGAAAGTTCTGTTCCGCCTTCACCGGTCTCTACGATTTTTTTCTTAAAAGCATCATGAGCTGAGGATTCTTTGGTGGATGCAAACCTACTGCCAACTTGAACTCCCTCTGCCCCTAAAGCAAAAGCGGCCAACATTGCCTTCCCCGAAGCAATTCCTCCAGCAGCAATAACCGGAACTTCTAATTCCTGGCTTATGGAAGGGATCAGGCATAGGGTGGTAGTCTCTTCTCTTCCATTATGTCCGCCGGCTTCAAAACCTTCTCCCACAACGGCATCGACTCCTGATTCCTGGCTTTTCAAGGCGAACTTTAGGGAGGAAACCACATGACAGACCTTCACTCCATTCGATTTGAATAATTCTGTATATGATTTAGGATTCCCAGCACTTGTAAATACGACTGGGACCTTTTCATCCAAGATAATTTGAACATGATCTTTAATCTGGGGATATAGAAGAGGAAGATTGACAGCAAAAGGCTTATCTGAAGCTTTCTTAAATTTTGAAATGTGTTCTTGGAGAACCTCCGGATACATCGACCCCGAACCGATTATTCCAAGTCCACCACAATTGCTTACTGCACTGGCTAACCTCCACCCACTACACCATATCATTCCCGCCTGGATCAAAGGAAATTCAATGTTAAAAGTCTTGCAGACTCTGTTATCCTTGAAATATTCTTTAGAATTCATAATTCTAGACCGATTTAAAAATTTCTAGGCTCTTTATATTTTATTTTTGCGGCCATGTTTCAACGCCTGCACGGCCAACTCCTTTTTTGGAGGTTAAAATACGTTCCTGAAAAGAATTTCATCTACATCCTTGCAACCTTTGTTGGCTTGTTTGCAGGGCTGGCAGCGGTAACACTAAAAAGTACTGTCCACCTGGTTCAAACCTTTCTTACCCAAGGATTTGATTACCAATATGCAAATTACTGGTATTTGGGTTTTCCTCTATTGGGGATCCTGATAACAGTATTGCTGAATACAAAATTATTCAAGGATGTATCGGGCCACGGGATCACTGATATCATTCATTCTATTTCGCAGAAATCTGGAATAATTTCTGAATCAAAGATCTACTCCCGAATGATCTCCAGCACCTTTACAGTAGGCTTCGGAGGATCGGTAGGATTGGAGGCACCTATTGCATTGACAGGTTCAGCCATAGGATCGAATCTCACTCGATTGATGCACCTGAATCAACGGACCAGAAGTTTGATGATAGGTTGTGGAGCGGCAGGTGGGATAGCCGCGATCTTTAACGCTCCGATCGCAGGGGTGATCTTCGCAATGGAGATCCTTCTAACCAACATCACTATCAATTCTTTCATCCCATTGCTTATTAGCTCTGTTACGGCGACCCTGGTTGCTAAGGTCCTTGTCGGAGAAGAATTGTTGTTTTCGATCCCTCTTACCGATGCGAATACACTTCAGGAATTACCTTACTACATAGGCCTTGGAGTGCTTTGTGGTTTGATCTCGGTTTATTTTTCGAGGTCAGTAATGAATGTAGAAGGAAGATTAAAAGATATGTCTTCCAAGGCCAGGCCATTTGTCGGAGGAATCCTTCTTGGGTTGATTATTTTCATCTTTCCTCCAATCTATGGTGAGGGATATCTTGGAATTAAAACCCTGGCATCCTCAGAGGCTTATGGAATTCTGTACGATTCTCTTTTCTTTTCCAGGATAGAGGATGAAACTTTCATCTTGATATTCATGGTGGCTCTGGTATTCCTAAAACCGATCGCCTCGGCTATTACAATTGGTGCAGGAGGCTCTGGGGGAATTTTTGCGCCTTCAATGGTAGCAGGAGGGTATTTGGGCTTTGCTTTTTCAGGACTTGCAAATCAGCTTTCTGAAGGAAGCCCTCTCTCTCAAAATAATTTTCTCTTGGTGGGGATGTGTGGTTTACTCAGTGGAGTCCAGTATTCTCCATTGACTTCGATATTTATTATTGCTGAGATTACGGATGGGTACACCCTGTTCGTCCCTTTGATGATCGTTTCGGCTCTTTCTTATTTAACCGCTAGTTATTTTGAGCCTCATTCTCTTTATACAAAAAGACTGATCCAAAGAGGGGAGCTGATCAAAAACGATAAGGACCGCCATGTCCTTAGTCTGATGAAAATGAATTTCCTGATCGAAAAGGATCTTCATACCATCCACCCAGATTCAAGATTAGCCGACCTGGTTCAGGAGGTAAGCAAGTCCAAAAGAAATATCTTTCCTGTTGTTGATGAGGAAGGAGGTTTGGTCGGAATAGTAACACTGGACGATATCAGAAAGATCATGTTTGACAGGGAGGCACAGGAATCTGTTCTTGTTAAAGAATTGATGAATAGCCCCCCCGCAAAGGTGACCCCGGAGGAGTCAATGGAATCTGTGATGCAAAAATTTGAAATTACCGGGGCCTGGAATTTACCTGTGATAAAGGAAGATAAATACGTTGGCTTTCTGTCCAAATCACGAATCTTTAATGCGTACAGGAGCAAGATCAAACAAACTCAGGACCTTCATTGAGTTTTCCACAGTACTTTGGTTTGCGAACATGGTTATCCACAATGGACGGACTCCCAATGTTGATAAGGTCTGATTTTTGCATAGGAAAAAACCTAACTGTATTTCGCCCATGAGGTTTTCAATTATTATATCACTCGTTTTATTAACAATTCCAGAATTGGGAAAGGCCCAGGTGGAGGTAATGAAATTTCCTGAGTTCAAGAACAGTTATCTGCAGGGAGAATCGGATACACTCTATGTGATTAACTTTTGGGCAACCTGGTGCAAGCCATGTATTGAAGAAATGCCCTACTTCCTGGAAGCCGAAAAAGAATTCTCGGCAAAGAAATTCAAACTTGTTCTGGCTAGTCTTGACTTCAGCTCGAATCTTGAAAAAAGAGTTATCCCTTTTCTTAAAAAGAAGGGAATCGAATCTGAGGTTATCCTTATTGATGATATCGATTATGATTCGTGGATTGATCAGGTATCCGACAAATGGAGTGGAGCCATTCCCGCAACTTTATTTTTGAATCATCAAAAAGGAATCAATAGTTTTAAGGAGGGAGAATTTGATAAGGAATCCCTCTTTACCAAAATCAACAATTACTTATGAGATCAGCTATTTTAATATTTTGCGCCTTTTTACTTTCCACAAATTCATTCGCCGGATATGGTGTTGGGGATCCTGTTCAGGATTTTAAGCTGAAGAATGTAGATGGAAAAATGGTATCGCTTTCAGACTATGATGGGGAGAAGGGGGTTATCATGGTCTTTACTTGTAACCATTGTCCCTATGCAAAACTATATGAGCAAAGGATCATAGATCTTCATAATACATATGCTCCCCAGGGCTACCCCGTTGTGGCCGTAAATCCTAACGATCCTAACCGGGTTCCTGAGGATTCATTTGATAACATGAAAAAAAGGGCCAAAAAGAAATCTTATCCTTTTGTCTATCTTATGGATGAGACTCAAAATGTTGCCAAGGATTTTGGAGCAACCAGAACTCCTCATGTATACCTTTTAAAGAAAAACAAGGTTCAATACAGTGTGGCTTACATTGGAGCAATTGATAATAATTCTCAGTCGGCCGAATCCGCGGATAAGTTTTATGTGCAGGATGCTATTTCAGCTCTTCAAAAAGGGGAGGCTGTTAAGGTAACAGAAACCAAGGCTGTTGGTTGCACTATAAAGTGGAAGAACTAAGAACCAAAGCTTAGAACCTCTTCAACGTATTCACGAGAATTGGAAAGCCGGGGCACTTTGTTCTGGCCGCCCAATTTTCCGCGACTCTTCATCCATTTGTAGAAGGTTTCTTTTGGAACTATTGAAAGTTTAGGTGGAGCCAAAGCGATGTCTTTTTCCCTTTTGGCTTCATAATCAGAATTTAACTCCTTGAGGGTCTGATCTAGCACCTCTCCAAACTTATTTACATCACTGGGTTCTTTGATGAATTCGATCACCCATTGATGTCCTCCTCTCTTTCCCATGTCCAGATAGACTGGAGCAGCCGTATAATTGGTTATTGAAGCTCCAGTTTCTTCACAGGCTTTGAATACGGCCTTGTCAGCATTTTCGATCATCAATTCCTCACCAAATGCATTTATGAAATGCTTCGTTCTGCCTGTGATCACAAGCCTATATGGTTGAGTGGAAGTGAACTTGATGGTATCCCCTAGGTTATATCTCCATAGTCCAGCATTGGTACTGATTATGATCGCATAATTGATTCCGGTTTTTACCTCCGCTAAAGGAATCGGTTTTGGGTTTCCACTACCCATTTCTGAAGTGGGGAGGAATTCATAGAATATTCCATGATCGGTTAGGAGTAACATATCCTTTTCAACTTCCCGATCCTGGATGGCGAAGAATCCTTCAGAAGCATTGTAATTGTCCAGATAGTAGATGTCTTCGCCCACTAGCTTGTCAAAAAGAGGTTTATAGGGATCAAAGGCAACGGCCCCATGGCAGAAAACTTCTAGGTTGGGCCATACTTCCTTGATGGTTGATTTTTTCTTGATCTCAAGGATCCTTTGAAGTAGGACTGTTGTCCAGGTAGGAACCCCAGTTATACTTGTTACATTCTTATCCATGGTTTCCCTGGCGATCTTTTCAATCTTCTCCTCCCAATTTTCCATCAGGGCCGTTTGCAAACTTGGGACCCGAACAAACTGAGCCCAGAAAGGAAGGTTTTGCATCAGCACGGCCGATACATCACCATAATGACTATGCTCATTCAAATGATTTATGGAATGACTTCCTCCGATGACCAGGCCTTTCCCTTCAAAAGATTTGCTTTCCGGTTTATTCTTGATGAAAAGGCTGATCATATCTTTACCACCACGAAAGTGAGTGTCCTCCAAGGCTTCCTGGCTTACAGGAATGAATTTGCTTCTTGAATTTGTGGTTCCCGATGATTTAGCAAACCATGAGATCTTACTCGGCCAAAGAACATTTTGTTCTCCCTTCATCACTCTTTCTATGTAAGGAAATAATTCCTCGTAGGTACTCACGGGTACCCGTTGTGAGAAATCCTGATAAGATTTCATGGAAGCGTATCCGAAATCAACTCCCCACCTTGTTCCTTTGGATTGTTCTATGAGATAATCAAAAACCTTCTTTTGACCCTCCAGAGGATTTTTTGCCATTTCATCCAAGGCACTAATTCGGCTCTCAAAAGCCTTGCGCATAACCAAGTTAAAAAGGGTAGATAGCATTCTAGACCTTTCTTTTTAGTTCAAAATGCTTTCCTAAATACACCCTTCTTACCTGTTCGTCAGCTGCTAATTCCTCTGCAGTTCCTGATTTTAGAATCTTCCCCTCGAAAAGAAGATAGGCTCGATCGGTAATTGATAGGGTTTCATTTACATTATGATCGGTTATTAAGATTCCAATATTTCTGTTTTTTAACTGTGCTACGATCGATTGGATTTCTTCTACCGCAATGGGATCAACCCCAGCAAACGGCTCATCAAGCAAAACGAAATTTGGATCAACTGCCAGGGCTCTTGCTATTTCTGTCCTTCTTCTTTCTCCCCCGGAGAGGACTAGCCCCTTATTTTTTCTGACATGGGTAAGGCTGAATTCTTCCAACAGACTTTCTACCTTCTCATTTTGTTCCTTTTTGCTCAGGCTGGTCATTTCAAGAACAGCCTTGATATTTTCTTCTACAGTCAATTGACGAAAGACTGAGGCTTCCTGGGCAAGATACCCAACTCCTTTTTGTGCCCTTTGAAACATTGGCAGGTGGGTGATGGTCTCGGAATCAAGGAAAATATCACCTAGGTTTGGCTTTATTAGACCAACGATCATATAGAAGGTGGTTGTCTTTCCAGCCCCGTTCGGTCCTAATAAACCTACGATCTCCCCCTGGTTAACCGTCACGCTGACATCGTTAACTACCTTTCTGGATTTATACTTTTTTATAAGCCCCTCAGCCCTCAGTTCCATTTTTCGATTTCTTGATGTCTTTGATTTCCATTTCTAATGTGGAAGAACCCCTAAAATTATTTTCATAAAGGGAATAAACCATATCAAATTTTGAATCCTCTTCCACTAATTCTATTTTTTTCCATAATCCAAATCCAATCGCATTGAATTTTCTTTGATGTTCGTCTTTTCCCAACACCACTTTTAAGTGCTTTTCCTTCAGGATCCTCGGAGGTGTTTTGCACTGAAGATCATTTGTTAGCAAAACAGGTTTCATATTTCCTGGGCCAAAAGGTTCCATTCTTTTGATTATGGAATAAAACTTTTCATCAACCTCTTGGAAACCAAGTTTAGCATCAATTGCAATTTCAGGATCAGGGATCTTTCCGCCAAAATGACTTTCGACATCCTTATTTATCCTTTGTCTTAATTCAGTGATGTGCTCAATCTTAAGACTTAATCCGGCAGCATATTTATGACCTCCCCATTTTTCCAAAATCTCATCACAGGTAGATAATCCTTTGAAAAGGTCATAGCCTTTGATCGATCTTGCAGAGCCGGTGGCCATATTCCCTTTTTTGGTAAGAACAATGGTTGGTCTATAAGACATTTCGATGCACCTTGATGCCACTATTCCCAATACACCTTGATGCCAATCTGGACTATAAAGGACATTTGCGTAGGGATAGTCTGTTTCATATTTCTTGAGCATTTCTTCTGCTTCCTGCGTGATCGAGCTATCAAATTCTCGTCTTTCCTGATTCTGTTGGTGAATTTCAGTAGCTAAGGCTGAGGCTTCTTCAAGGTCTTCTGAAAGCAACAGCTCTACCGCGCCTAATCCATGTTTCATTCTACCGGCAGCGTTGATCCTTGGTGCAATTCCAAAAACTATGTTCGAAATGGACAATTCGCCTTTTTCTGAAAGCCCGCTGATCTCTAAAAGAGTCCTTAATCCTAGGTTTGGATCTTCACTTATTTTTCTAAGTCCCCAATAAGCTATGATCCTGTTTTCACCAGTCAATGGTACAATGTCTGCAGCAATGCTTACCATTACCAGATCAAGGTAACTTAAATAGTCATCTTCGTTTTTGTCCAGAGTAATAGCAATGGCCTGGATCAATTTAAATCCTATACCGCAACCGCTTAATTCTTCGTAGGGATAGGAACAAGTTTCCTGCTTGGGATTTAGAATGGCCAGGGCTTGAGGAAGCTCCTCTCCAGTTAGATGATGGTCACAAATAATTAGATCCATACCAAGTTCTTTGATCAACGCTGCCTGTTCATTTGCTCGAATTCCACAGTCCAGGGCAATGATCAGACCAGAATCAAGTTCTTTGGCCTCATAAACTCCTTCTTTGGATATCCCATAGCCTTCTTTATACCTGTCGGGAATGTAATACTCAACTTTTGGGGTCAAGGTTCTAAGGAATTTGACCACCATGCTTACAGCGGTGGTTCCATCAACATCATAATCCCCATAAACCATTATGGTTTCATCAGAATTAAGGGCAGCAATGATCCTTTTTACTGCTGACTCCATTCCCTTCATCAGAAATGGATCGTGTAGCTCGGCTAATTCAGGATTGAAAAAGGACCTGGCTTTTTCAAAGCTGTCTATTCCTCTATTGACAAGAATAGTGGCAAGGGTTTCGGATACGTTGATAGCTTCCGACAGATCTCTAACCTTTTTAGGGTCGGGTACTTTGGGTTCCCTCCAATTGAAGTGGTTACTCATACATTTTATTTAGGACTCCAGGAATCATTGAACATTTGGAGGAGTTCTCGATGCAATTGATTTGCAGCAAAAATTTCTCCACCAAAAAGGTAATTCCTTTCTCCTGAATAATCTGTGACCTTTCCGCCAGCCTCTGTTACTATTAAGGCACCGGCTGCTACGTCCCAGGGATTCAATTTATATTCAAAGAATCCTTCAAATCTACCAGCAGCCACGTAAGATAGATCAACAGCTGCTGAACCTAATCTCCTGACCCCATGAGTATTGTCCAGGTAGTTCTTTATGGCGTCCCAGAAAAGGTCCCGTTTTGTGAAATCCTCATAGGGAAACCCGGTAACCAGGAGAGCCTTGGATACATTTTTCTCTTGGCTGACCTGGATACTATTTCCATTTAGAAAAGATCCTTGGTCTTTTCCTGCCAGGAATATTTCATCTTTTCCCAATTCATGAACCAGTCCAAAAACCAATTCTCCATCTTTTGCCAAAGCGATTGAGATGGAAAAGATCGGCAGGCCATGAATGAAGTTTGTAGTCCCGTCAAGAGGGTCAACGATCCAGGTATATCCATTTTTCAGCCTTGGGTCTTCAGAATTTCCCTCTTCCGAAATGATATTTGAATCTGGGATTAAGTTCTTTAAGTGATTTAAGATCCTTTTCTCCGCTTCCCTGTCAACAAAAGAAACCAGGTCATTATGTTTGGATTTTGTTTCAAGCTTTTCTGAATTGAAGGAATCAAATTCCTGCCGTATAAAGGCCCCAACCTCCGTTGAAATCTTTGGCACCTGTTCCTTTAGAGTGGAGAAATCCAAACTCATTTCCCTTTTCTAATTCCTCTGGTAAAAGAGGAAAGCAAAAAACCAACAGAAAGTAAGGAGAATATTCTTCCTATATAATCTCCATACCTGGAGAAAAAGGTAAGTTCATCATTAAAAAGCACAGTTTCTCTAAGACCTGTTCTTTTCCAATAAGGAGTTTGAGAAATGATCTCACCCTTTTGGTCAATAAAGCATGAGATTCCAGTATTGGCCGAGCGAATTATTGGCTTACGAAGTTCAATGGCTCTTAAACGTGCATAGTTCATATGTTGCTTGTAGCCTGGGGTATCTCCCCACCAGGCGTCATTGGTAATAATACCAATTGCCTTAGCTCCATTTCTTGCATAGTTGGACATAAAACTTCCATAAATGGATTCATAACAAATAGACGGTGCCACCTCCAATCCCGAGTTGGGAAATAGAACCGTCCTTTCTTTTTGGTACCCAAACCCACCGGAGGTGCCTCCAAGGTCTATTGCAAGCGACTTTAAGAAGAACAGGTAATTTGAATAGGGCATGATCTCAACCCCCGGAACCAATTTGGATTTATGGTAGAACATGGGTTCGCGACCTGGTTCTATGGTAAGGGCAGAATTAAACACATCATAATATCCGAAACCCTCATAGTAACGTGAGGTATGGGTTTCCGGATCTTCACCGTATCGTTTATAGGTTGTTAAACCTGTTACCAATTTTATTCCCGGTTTCGATAGGACGAAATCGCGGATCTTTTGGTAGTAGAAATTCTCTTTGATCTCCTTTTCCTCGATCTGGTCATCAATGGCAGTTTCCGGCCAAAAAACCAAAGCAGTTTTCGGACTAATCAATGAATCGCTGAGGAATAGAAAGCTATTTAACTGTTCATCAAAAGGAATGAAGTCTTTACTACCTTCAAATTTTTGGGTGTAGGGGTCAATATTGGGTTGGATCACTACAGCTTCTACCGGATTCCCCTTTTCCTTATAGGTCCAATAGATGGTATAGGACAGTAACAAAGGAAGAACCAACAGGAATATGGGACCTGTCAGTGCCCTGGGGTTAAATGGCCTGGAAAGAACCTTGAACAGTAGGAAGTTCACAATCAGAACCCATACGGATCCACCAAGCACCCCTGTATATTCGTACCACTGAACCCATTCGGGATATTCTGCAAATACGTTGCCCAGAGTAAGCCACGGCCAACTGAATTCCCAGCTTAGATGGATGTATTCAAAGCTAACCCAGTAAATGGGCGAAGCAAGGTAGGCTGTGGTATCACCTGACCATTTTCTTGTATACCTAAAAGCAATATATGGTATCGATTGAAGAAGGGCATTGGCACTAAATGCTACCAATGCAACAGGGGTGGAATTATAGACCCACCAGGTGGTTAGCACGTTCCAGATCAAAAGAGCCAGATATACTGCTCCATAAGCCTTGATCCCTTTTTCAACTTTTTTATCTATTTGAAAAAGAGGTATAAGGGCAAAAAAGATCAGTAAGGGGAATCCAAAAACCGGCCAGGACAGGAATAAAATAACCCCTGAAATAATCGCAAGTATCCAGGGGTTTTTGATTTTATCAAGGAGTATCAATTCTTACAGTTTGTCCGTGGTGGATTTACCGTAAAGGTATTTTAATTCCTATCTCAAGAGAATCAAATTATCGTTTTTTAAAATCAAGCGAAGCCGAATTGATACAGTACCTAAGGCCTGTTGGGTTCGGCCCATCATCAAATACATGACCTAAATGACCCCCACAACCAGAGCAATGCACTTCAGTTCTGACCATTCCATAACTCTTATCAGTTTCATTGGCTACGTTTTCCCCGAGCTTATCATAAAAGCTAGGCCAACCCGTCCCTGATTTGAATTTGGTTTTTGAATCGAATAAAGGTTTTCCGCAACCCTTACAGCAATAGACTCCATCTCCTTTAAAATCCCAGTACTCCCCAGTAAAAGCCCTTTCAGTGCCTTTGTTCCTCAATACCTCATATTCAAGGGCTGTCAGCTTGGCTTTCCATTCTGTATCAGTGATATTTCCTTCTTCCTTACCACTTTTTTGTGCGCAGGCAGAAAAAGCGAAGGATGCTAATGCTATAAGAATTAATGTCTTTTTCATTTTTTTGATTTTTTAATGTCAAATCATACCCTGTGCCAAACCACTAAGGAAATTAAATGGATGCCATAATATATCTTGACGACGACAAAGCCAATCTTAGTGCTTTTCATGCTTCTTACAGACAAGATTTTGATATTCATTGTTTTGAGGACCCCAATGAAGCATTGGAATTCTTAAAGGATAAGGAAGTCAAGGTAGTGATAAGCGATCAAAGGATGCCGTCAATATCTGGGGTAGAGTTTTTGAAATCTGTGCAAGAGATCGATCAAGAACCTATGCGGATTTTGATGACTGCTTATGATGAGATCGGAGATATAAAAGCAGCAATCAATGAAGGCCAGATCTATTATTATGTCCAAAAGCCTTTTGAGCATGAGGAGATGAAGCTTCTTCTTCAAAGAGCGATAGGGGCTTTTGATCTAAGAAAGGGAAACCAGGACCTTCGGTACAAAAAGGAAAAGGAAGAAAAGGATAAGATACAGGCTGTATTACATAATCTTGAAAATCAGGTCAACCCTCATTTTCTTTTTAACTCACTCAACATGCTCTATGGATTGGTTGAAGAGGACCCGAAAAAAGCACAGGCATATATTCTAAACCTCTCTGCTTTTCTCAGGAAAAGCCTGGAAATGAATAAAAAGGATCTTGCAACGATTGAGGAGGAAATTCAACTTTTGGATCATTATTTCTATATCCAAAAGATCAGGTTCGGAGAAGGTGTCAAATTAGAAAAAGAGGTTTCTGAAGATATTTTTAATAGGTCCATTCCCATAATGGGCCTCCAGATCTGTGTTGAGAATGCAATAAAGCATAACTCAACGGATCCTGATAAAGCTTTGGAAATTGAGATCTATTCGGACCTAAGTGGAATCTATGTTATCAATTCTTTCCAACCCAAGGAGCGATTGATGGAAAGCAGCGGGGTTGGGCAAAAAAACCTCATTGAGAGGTACAAGATTTTTGAACAAAAGCTACCATTTTTCAGAAAGGAGAGTGATAAATACATTTGTCGTCTTCCCTATATTAAAACCTAGATATGAATAGTATTCTGATCATTGAAGATGAAAAGCTTGCTGCAGATACTCTTTGGAAGGAAATCCAAAAGATCAGTTCGGAGTATTCTTTATCTGGAGTCGTTGGATCAGTAAAAGAGGGTGTAAAACAACTTCAAAAGGAACAACCTGATCTGCTTTTTCTTGATGTACAATTATCGGATGGATTGAGCTTTGAGATCCTGGACAAGATAGATTTGAATTGTCCGATAATTTTCACGACGGCATATGATCAATTTGCTTTGGATGCTTTCAAACATAACAGCATTCATTATCTACTAAAGCCTGTCAACCCTGAGGATCTTGCAAATGCTCTGGAAAGATTTAAAAAAAGTAGAAATGATCTTAAGGTTGCAATTGATCAATTGTTAGATCAGGTAGGAGAAAAAAAATATCAAAAAAGATTCAGCGTTCAGGTTCGAAAGAAGATCCATTCAATTCAGGAGGAAGAAATTGCCTACTTTTTAGGCGAGGATAAGTACGTGTACCTTTTTAGCCTTGAAGGACAAAAATTTCTGATTGATACCACCTTAAAAGAACTTGAAACCAAACTTGATCCAAAAAGGTTTTTCAGGATTAATCGTAAATTCATTATAGCCTTTGATTCAATAAAGGAAATGCTTGCCTATTCCAAAAGCCGGGTAAAAGTTGAACTGACACCCGAACCACCCAATCCCTTAGATTCCGTCGTAAGTGTAGAAAGATCTGCCAGGTTTAAAAACTGGATCAATCGCTAAAATTCCCGGTTTATTCTCTTATAATTCCGGGTCATCCCTTATTAATTTCCCATCCCTAAATCTCTGAGCATCTTTGTATTGCAATAGGGTGAACCAAATGCAAGTTCTTTTGCTAATCCTGGTAGGAGGTAAGATTAGAGGTGAGTTTTTATCGAAATGTTAAGGAATAATGGCGTTCCTTTGCATCACCAAGAAACTGGGACACTGAACTTTCCAGCAGGGATTGTGTTTTCGGGAAAAACTAAAGGAATTTTATAAAAAAGAAATCTGTTATATAAACAGATTTCTACTTGAAGATTAATGGTTTGGTAGATTTTTCATAGCTAGGTTAAAAAGCCCTGGCCCTTTGGGTCAGGGTTTTTTTTTGATGAAAAATTTTTCAAAATATAGGAAAAAAATCAAATAGATACTCGAATAATCTAATTGTTGGCAAGCTCTTCAAAGGCCTTATCCACGGATAAGTAGGTTACAGAATGATAATTGTCCCGATTCCTTTTGTAGAGTTGTTCTGCAAATTCCATGTACTTTTCTTTCCTTATCAGTTCTTCAAACAAAGGCAATACAAATTTCCTCCTTCCAACTCTGGAAAGAAAGCTATCTACTTCTGGTAGAATCTCATCATATTCTGAGGCGATACATTTTTTTGCCCAGGAATAAAAGATCTCTGAGTTGCCACTTTTGCTTAGTGAAAAAGAAGATTCAAGATCATTGATCTGATCTGTTGTCAAACTTTCTGGTAAACTCCTAAGGAACTTTAGCCACTCTGCTGTGGACCAATCTTTCATGGTGCCTTCCTGAAGCTTACCCAATTCGATGAAGCCTGCGCTAAGCTCCTCAACAGTTTTTAAGCGATCTGACTCTGGGAAATAGCTGATCTCCGGAATTCCGGGTCCATAAACCCAGGCATCTACATTTAGAGATTCTGAACTTTTCAGGTCTGGGAAGCTGCTGAATAGATAATCCATGAACTTTTCAGTAGTCATTGGTTTGAATGCGAACTTTTCAAAGTAATTGTTTAGGAATACATCAAACTCTTGCCTTCCCACCGTATTCTCAATCTCACGAAGCAGAAAGTACCCTTTTTCGTATGCAATATCCGTCATCCCTTCATCTGGATCTCTGTCCTTGAGGCTAAGTTTCAATTTGGTATCAGCGTTCTCTTTGCCAAGATCATTTACTGTTTCTTCAAGATCATAATATCCCAAAATTGCGAGCATCTCAGAGTAAGGAGCTCCATAAAGAGCTTCCATAATCCTTCTCTCGAAGTAGACTGTGAAACCTTCGTTCAGCCAGAAGTCATCCCAATTAGAATTGGTCACAACATTACCAGACCAGCTATGTGCTAGTTCATGAGCAACTAAGGCCGTAAGTGAACGATCCCCTGCAATTACAGTTGGGGTTGCAAAGGTTATTCTTGGATTTTCCATTCCTCCAAAAGGGAAAGAGGGAGGGAGGACGATAAGATCATATCTCTCCCAGGCATAAGGACCGTAAAGTTCTTCTGCGGCAATGAGCATCTTTTCCATATCGGCGAACTCATAAACCGCATCCTCAAGAATTCCTTCTTCGGCGTAGATTCCTGTTCTTTCTCCAATTGATGAAAATTCAAAATCGCCAACCGACAGGGCCAGAAGATAGCTTGGAATGCTTTGAGGCATGTCAAATTCATAAACCCCCGTGTTATTTTTTTTCTGGGGATTTCTAGCGCTCATGACGGCCATAAGACCCTGCGGTACCTCAACTTTTGCATTGTAAGTAAACCTGATTCCTGGAGAATCCTGGCAGGGGATCCAGGACCTTGCAAGTATGGCCTGGGATTGAGAAAACAGAAAAGGTGATTCCTTCCCCAGGGTTTGAACAGGAGCTAACCATTGTAGGGCCTTAGCTTCAGGGTTAGACTCATAGTTGATCACAACTTGTTCGGTCCCTTCGGTCAGAGCAATGGTGAGGGCTTGACCCAGGTGATCATCTTCTTCTGACAAACTGAATTCAAGTGGTTCACCAATTTGATCACTGACACCAAGGATATTGAGTTTCCAGGTGTCAAGGATAATTTGTTCTGCATTAGCACTCTTTTCAAAACTCCAGCTTGCTTTTCCCTTGATGACCTGGGCTTCAAAATCTATAAAAGCCTCCCAATCCAAATGTGTAAGAACTGCATCATCAGGCATGGAAAATGAATGTGCATCTGGTCTTTCCTTCATGGTTTCATTATTTTCTTCTTCTTGCTTTGTATCACAGGCCTGAAACAATAAAAGGCCAACAATTAGGAGCGATAATACTGATCTCATTTTATCTGTTTATTTCAATTCTTTTTGCCGAGGGTTCTTTCAATTTTCCATCACTATAGACCAATTGACCTGAGCTGAAAGTATGTTTGATGGAATTCTTGAATTCGTGACCTTCAAAAGGTGACCAACCGCATTTGTATAGAAGATTATTCTTAGAAACCACCTTTGAGCTGTTTGGATCAATCAGGACTAGGTCGGCCCAATATCCTTCCCGAATGAACCCCCTTTCCTTGACCTTGAACCTTGTGGCTACGTTGTGAGAGGACTTTGTAACCAGTGTTTTCAGGTCAAAAACACCTTCATCAACCATATCAAGGAATGCCAGCAGGGCATGTTGGACCAATGGACCACCCGAAGGAGCTTTTAAATATTTATTGGATTTTTCTTCAATAGTGTGAGGGGCATGGTCTGTGGCAAGAACGTCTATCTTATTGCTGGAAATGGCTGCTCTAATTACCTCTCTATCTTCCAATGATTTAACAGCCGGATTCCATTTGATAAATGCTCCCTTTTCAACATAATCTTTGTCAGTGAACCATAGGTGGTGAGTACATGCTTCAGCTGTTATTTTCTTTTCTTCAAGGGGAACGGTGTTATCAAAAAGATCCAATTCCTCCTTAGTTGAAATATGCAGGATGTGCAGATCCGAATTGTTTTTTCTTGCCAGTTCAATGGCCTGACTAGAGGAAGCATAACAAGCCTCTCTGGATCGGATAATGGGATGTTCTTCAATCGGAATATCATCACCATATATTTCAATGGCCTTTTGGGTGTTTTCCCTTATGATCTCTTCTTTTTCGCAATGGGTTGTGATAATGGTTCCTGCTTCCCGGAAGATCCCATTGAGGGCCCGTTCTTTATCCACCAACATATCACCAGTACTACTACCCATAAAGATCTTTACCCCGCAGATGGAACTTCGATCCATTTTTTTGATCTCATCCAGGTTATCGTTGCTCGCTCCCAGATAGAATGAATAATTGACCTGTGAGTTTTTTGCAGCGATACGGTACTTGTCTTCGAGCAGTTCAATGGTCAAGGCATTGGGCACAGTATTTGGCATTTCCATGAAAGTTGTGATCCCACCAGCTGCAGCAGCTCTGCTTTCCGTATATATCTCTGCTTTATGGGTAAGTCCGGGCTCCCGGAAATGAACCTGGTCATCGATCATTCCGGGAATCAGGATCAACCCTTCCCCATTGATCTCTTTTTTACTCGGTTTTTCGATGGATGGGGAGATCTCCTGGATCCTTCCATTTTTTATACTGAGGTCTGTGCGGAAATCCTGACCTTCATTGATACAGCGAACATTCTTAATTAGATAATCCAGCAAGGCTATTATTTGATCTGAACCTTTTCTAAAATCCTTTGAATTATATGCTCAGGACTCACTCCGTCAGCTTCTGCTTCATAATTCAACAATATTCTATGGTTAAGAACATCTAACGCAATCGCTTTGATGTCTTCAGGGATTACGAATTCCCTGCCTTCTAGGTAAGCATTACCTCTGGCAGCCAAATGCAAATTGATACTTGCCCTTGGCGAAGCACCAAAGTTGATATAGCGCGCTTCTTCTTCAAGCCCAAACTCTGCTGGATTTCTTGAGGCAAAAACAAGATCGATAATGTACTTCTCAAGGCTTTCAGCCAATTTTATTTTGTTCACTTCTTCGCGAATCGAGAAGATATCCTCCTTTTTAAGGATGCGTTTTATATCCCCTTTAAAGTTGAGGTTGGCCATTCGGTTCATGATCTCTCTTTCCTGATCCTTGGAAGGATAGTCCACAAAGACTTTCATCATGAATCGGTCCACCTGGGCCTCGGGCAAAGGATAGGTTCCTTCTTGTTCAACTGGATTCTGAGTAGCTAAAACAAAGAATGGCCGGTCCAGTTTGAAGGTTTCTTCCCCAATCGTAACCTGCTTTTCCTGCATGGATTCGAGTAACGCTGATTGAACTTTGGCCGGGGAACGGTTGATCTCATCGGCAAGGATCATGTTGGCGAATATTGGCCCTTTCTTTACTTCGAATTCGCCCTTTTTCTGATTGTAGATCATAGTACCGATCAGGTCAGATGGCAGAAGATCAGGAGTAAATTGGAGCCTTTGAAAATCGAGATCCAGGACCTGAGAAAGTGTGCTAATCGTTAGGGTTTTTGCCAGACCAGGTACACCCTCCAAAAGGATATGCCCATTGGTAAAAAGACCGATCAATAAGCGGTTGATCATATCCTCCTGACCTATGATGACTTTATGGACCTCCTCCACGACCTGCTTTACCTTTTGCATGTTCTGGTCCATTCTTTCTGTTGTCTCTGCTGCTTCCATTCTTCTAGTTTTAGCCTCGCAAAAATGATAGTTCAAATTAGGATTTCAAATCATTGAAGATTTTCATTTTTGAGGTTCTCAAATCCTTTTCAAAATTTCTTTTGAAAAAAGAGCCAAAAAAGGTCCTTAGGAAAAAAATAGCCTTGTTTCGGTCCTTTAATTAATTGAATTATTCAATGATTTCATTTTGCCTTGGATAGAAATTATTTTGTTTTCCTTGAGATTTGTTAAAAAAATTCAAGAATATTGAAGTGTATTAATTTTAATTAAACCTTAAACATCATGAAAAAGATTAGTTTTTTTCTTACTGCTATTCTATTAATTCTGGTTTCGAAATTTGGAGTAGCTCAATCCACACTTTATTCAACAACAAGGGGAGGAGGCACCGGAAATGCGGGCACCATAATTGAGTTTGATATATCAAACTCCTCAGTATCAAAATATTATGATTTCCCAGCTGGAATAAAAGCCGGAGGCTTGGTCCATATAGATAACGACTTTTTTGGATTAACAGAAAATGCGATTTTTAAAGTGAATGCTAATAATCCCGTTGTTACGACTCCAGTTGTAGGTTTTTCGCTTCCCCCCAATGATATTTTTCATACCAATGGACAACCCACGGTTGGATTTGATAGGGGATTATATTTCGGGCAACCTGAACATTCTCAACAGCATAACGGTACAATTATGCGGTATTCCCCTGATGATTTTTCATTTAACGTTGTTCTCGGGTTTGGCGGAACAAATGGATCTATTCCTGAAACAGAGATCATAATGGATGGACAAACAATTTATGGTGTAACATTCGCTGGCGGAAACAATTATTTAGGGAATGATATTTATTCCGGGGACGGTGTTCTTTACAAAATTGAGCTGAACTCAAATGGTACTTCTAATTCATATACTGTTCTCCATTACTTTGATGATTCTGGAAATCAAGATGGAAAAAACCCTTATGGCAAGTTATTATTGGGAAAGGATGGTAATCTATATGGAACCACCACGCAAGGTGGGGCAAATCTGGCGGGAACCTTATATAAATATGATTTAGGCTCTAATACTTTCCATAAATTGCACGATTTTGACTTTTCAGATGGAAGCACTCCTGGAGGGGGACTTATGGAGTATTCAAGCGGTGTGATATATGGGACAACTCCATACGGAGGAGATAATTTAGTCGGAGTTGTTTTTAGATACATTACAAAAACTGCGAATTTTTCGATTTTGCATCATTTTGATTTTTTTGATACGGGAGAAAACCCAAATCCCAGACTTTACCAATCCAATAATGGAAAGACTCTTTATGGACACACAAATCAGGGTGGAAACAATGGGGGGCTTGGGGCAATTTTCAAAATCAATTGCGTAAATGGGCAAGTTTCTTGGGTAACCTCATTATCTATTGGTAGTGGTTATGATCCTCAAAACACTTCTTTCGTTGAGCTTTGCTCCGGAGGACCAAATATCAGTTTGGTAAGTCTTCAACATGAAAGATGTCAAAACTCAGATGATGGTAGAATCGAGGTTTCTGTTTCAGGTGGTACCGGACCATTAACTTATTCTTGGTTCAATTCCTCAAACAATAAAATTGGTTCAGAACTATTAATTTGTGATTTAAGTGATGGCGTTTATGATTTTGTGGTCGTTGATTCTAGGGGTTGTTCCGCAAGACAATCATATACCATCAATCAAGGAACCGGTGAATGCCAGACTTTACATTGTGCGAATGAGACTGAAAGAAAAAGTATCTTTCCTGATAATTTTGAAGCTGAAAATTCAAACCTTAAAGTATTTCCCCAACCTGCTAAGTCAATTCTAAATCTAGAATATGAAAATAGAATTCCAGTTTCTATGAGAATTATTAATTATACTGGGAAACAGTTTTATGAAAGACACCAAATCAAGTCAAAAAAAGTTGAAATAAGTTTGACAGATTTTCCTTCAGGTTATTATCAAATATTATCTACTTATAAGAATGGAAACGTTGAGGTAGTAGATTTAATAGTAAAATAATATTTTTCTTTTCTAACTTAAAAGCCCCGTTGCAGGGGCTTTTTTGTTTTGAATATTATCATTTTATCCATCCCAATTTTTTTCCTTTTGATAGGGATCGAGCTTCTCTATGATCGCATCAGGAAAAAAAATCTTTACCGTTTTAACGATTCGTTTTCAAATATCTCATGTGGTATAACCGAGCAGGTTTCCGGTGTTTTTGCTAAAGTGTTTACTGTCGCTGCCTATGATGTCATTTATCAGAACTTTAGGTTAATGGATATTCCGGGCACCTGGTATTGGTGGATCGTGGCATTTATTGGCGTTGACTTCTTTTACTATTGGGCGCATAGAATGAGCCATCAGGTTAATTTATTCTGGGCAGGCCATGTGGTCCATCATCAAAGTGAGGAGTACAATCTGTCTGTGGCTCTGAGGCAGGGAGCTTTTCAAAAGATCTTCACTTTTTATTTCTATTTCCCTTTGGCCCTGCTTGGATTCAGTACAACTTGGTTCTTAACCATTAGCGCAGTTAATCTTCTGTATCAATTTTGGATTCACACCGAAGCCATCAAGCGTATGCCGGTCTTTGAGTGGGTTTTTAATACTCCTTCCCATCATAGGGTTCATCATGGTAGGGATCCCAAGTATATCGATAAGAATCATGGAGGCACTTTTATTATTTGGGACAGGCTTTTCGGAACTTTCCAGGATGAAGAGGAAAGACCCAATTATGGAATAACAAAACCATTGAATTCATTTAATCCGGTTTTTGCACAGGTGTCTCACCTGATTAATGTTTTTAGAGACCTTTTCCGAATGAAAAATATTGGGGAAGCATGGAAACTACTTTGGTCCAAACCAGGCTGGAGGCCTGAGAGGCTAGGGGGCCTTAGCAGTATTCCAGAAGTAGGAAGTGACTACCAAAAATTTGAAGTGCCACTTAGCGGAAGGGGGAACATCTACCTTTTTGTTCAATACCTGGTAAGTTTAGGGATCACCTCTTTGTTCTTGTTCACTCAGGCAAATATGACCTGGGACCTAAAGATCATTTTGACTATCTGGATCTTTGTTTCTGTTGGAAGTCTTGGGGTCATCTTCAATGCTAAATTTTACTCTGACACTTTAGAAACCATAAGGATCTCCGGGACCTTGCTTGCAATTCTTTGCCTTAGTTACTTTGGTCTGTTGCCATTTGTCTTCTCAATGATGCTTTTGGCTTTCTTTTCTCTTTCCTTGTTTTGGTTCTTAGCTTTAAGAAAGGATAAATCGAAAATTAATGAAGCGTAGATCCATAATCGAAATCACATACCTTTTCGTTGGAATCCTCGTCTTGGCTCTTCCAATAATTTCAGAGGGATCATGGACAATAAGCTTAATAAAACCCCTGATCGGCCTGGTGCTTTTTATCGCATGCTTACAATATTCAGGTCCCGGTCAAACTCTTAACTTTTTGATAGGCGGGGTAGTGTTAAGCTGGGCAGGGGATGTCCTTTTAATGTTTGAAGGAGAGTTATTCTTTTTGCTAGGTCTGGGAAGCTTTTTACTTGCCCAAGTCTCTTATTCAATCATGTTTTTAATAATTGGATCAAGGCCTTTAGCAAATCCAATAAACAAAATCCTTTTAATAGGGGTACTGGCTTACCTGGGTTCATTTCTATACTTAGTTGGCCCATCTTTAGGTGAGATGTTGATCCCTGTTTCGGTTTATGGCATCGCTATCTCCGCAATGGTTATCCTCGCTATTGGGCTCAATGGTGAGATCAAAAATCCTGTCTTCATCAGGATATTGCTCGGTGCTGTTTTCTTTGTGGTATCAGATTCTCTTTTGGCTATTGATAAGTTTGTAGATCCTATATCCAATGCCAGATTATGGGTGATGAGCACTTATATGATCGGACAATTCGGAATCGTTTTTGGGACCTTGAAATTTTACGATCCTTGAGCTTAGGGTATCTTTAGCACTACGAGAGATTCTACTGAGCAGATCAGTATTCCATCCCCGGTTTTTCCTTCAACCTTATGCTCAATTGAAACTTTTTTTGAGCGTTTCAATTCTTCTTCGTAGCCATCAATTTTTGCTTGATCCAGGGAGTATTTAAAATAGATATTTGACTTGGCAGGTTTATGGAAGGTGATTTTTGCCTCCTTAAGCCAGGCCTGGCATTTATATCCCTTTTTTCGGAAGATATTCCATAGTTGAACGGCTGGATAAGGATCAGCAGCCGAGCTTAAAGTCCCACCAAATGTACTTCCCTGAAAGTTTCTGTTCCAAATGCTCTTTACCACTACCAATTCCAGCTCAAGGAAATTCGGACTAATTTTTTTTACCCAAATCCTGTTAAAAAAGAGTGGAGGATAAAGGCGCATAGCCCATTTTACCAGGCCAGCATTGTGCTTGCTCATATTAGTTCAACATGAATAAGAGAAAAAGAAAAATGGCAAGCCCCGAAGCAGAAACCCAATACCAACCCAGAAAGGAAACTTCCAGAAAAGTAAGCTCAAATTTATTGGTAAAGAACACCAGTTTTTTTACCGGGTCCATTGCATTGGATCCCAGTTTATAATAGCTCACAAGGGTAAGTCCTACAGTTACCAACAAGAGAAAGAAATGCATGCTTGCTATCAGCAACAAAAAGGTTTTTCCCGGTGAGTTTGAAAAGGACTGAAATTCTCCCAATAATTCCCTCCATGCACTAAGAGAAACTACGATGTAAATGCTGGTGAGGAACATAATAAGCTGGAAGGAAAAGCTAAGACCACGGGTTGATTCCTTTTCCATTAAAGTTTGTGCCTTGGAGCAAACGAAGGCAATGGCCATGAGAATGAAAACGCTTATGGTCAATCCTTTGGGAAGAATCATATCCGGCATTTCTTGGAATTGCCGATCAAAGAACCAAAATGAGAACAGTGAGAAAAGAATTACCAGCATTGTGGACAGATATCCAAGGAAGAAAAGCGTTTTGTACGGATGGGATTTTTCCATTGTCCATACTTTTTTGCCGATTTTCTCCTGCAATTTGTTTTTTTTGGATAAACTCATCCTTTTATTCCTGGAATGCCTAAAAAATCCATTGTCCTAATACTAACGTTTCTTGCACTTTCAATTGTTCAAAGTGAAGCGCAGAAATATGTAGTGTTTGACAATATACCCAAATCCAAAAGATATAGATATCAGATTGGTGATGAATTCACTTTCCGCCTTGTGGCTCAACCAGATCTCACCAAAGGTGTTATTACAGAGATAGGTAAGAACTATATTGTTCTTGATAATCTGGACAACATCATGCTCGATCAGATCTCATATGTAAAGGTTGACAGGAATGGCCCTTGGAGTGGGATTAGGAATGTAACTGGTTATGTTGTTCCGGTGGCTGGCATAGGTTACTTTGCCATAGAATCGATTAGAAATGCTTCCATTGGACTTGAGCCAATTGTCAGGACGGAAACTTTAACCGCGGCTATCCTTAGCGCGGCTTATGGTGTGTTTATGCAAACCTTGAAAAGAAAGACCTATCGGATCAACGGGAACCATCGATTGTATATTATTGATATGGGTGCCGGTGGAGGTGCCATCCCCTTCAAAAACCAATAATCCATGAAACTTGTTTCGAATATTCTGGGCATGACCTTTATTGGCCTGCTCTTAAGCTTTAACAGTGTTGCGGTCAAAAAGAGAACTTTAAGTTATTCTGGTCCCGACACTACCCAAATAAGGGAACTAAACTACCGATGTATAGGACCCTTTCGTGGTGGAAGATCGGCTGCTGTAACGGGTGTGAAAGGGAACTCCAGGTTATTCTACATGGGAGCAACAGGAGGTGGCGTATGGAAAAGTACCAATTCAGGGAATTCCTGGGAAAATATATCGGACGGTTTTTTTGGAGGATCCATTGGTGCTGTGAGCGTTGCGGATTCCGACCCAAATGTGATCTATGTAGGAGGAGGGGAGGTTACCGTCCGTGGTAATGTATCTCATGGTGACGGGGTCTGGAAGAGTACCGATGCCGGGAAGAGCTGGAAGAATGTCGGTCTAACAGATACCAGACATATTCCAAGAATTAGAATTCACCCTCAAAACGCAGATGTAGCTTATGTGGCTGCCTTGGGTCATTTGTTCGGACCTAATAAGCAAAGGGGCGTTTACCGAACCACCAATGGCGGTGAAGTTTGGGAACAAATACTATTCGTAAATGAAAATGCAGGAGCCGTGGACCTTATTCTGGATCCCAATAACCCCAGGATCATCTATGCCTCATTCTGGAGGGTAAAGAGAACACCCTATAGCATGGAAAGTGGAGGGGCGGGTTCAGGACTTTGGCGTTCAACCAATGGAGGCGACGATTGGGATAATATTTCAAGATCAGAAGGTCTTCCCAAAGGAATCTGGGGAATCTCAGGAATAACAATTTCTCCAAAAAATTCGGATAGACTTTGGGCAATTATTGAAAACAGGGATGGAGGAGTTTTTCGATCAGATAATGGAGGGAAGTCCTGGTCCAAGGTTAATTCAGAAAGAAAGCTAAGGCAAAGGGCCTGGTATTATTCAAGGATCTATGCAGACCCTCAGAATGAAGACCAGGTTTACGTGGTTAATGTAAGGTTTCATAAATCCAAGGATGGTGGAAAGACCTATGAATCAATTTCTACCCCTCATGGGGACCATCATGATCTGTGGATCAATCCTGATGACCCCTTGAATCTGGCAATCGCTGATGATGGTGGTGCCCAGATAAGTGTAGATGGGGGAGATTCCTGGACAACCTATCATAATCAACCTACAGCGCAATTTTACCGTGTTATTACCGATGATCATTTTCCGTACAGGATCTATGCTGCTCAGCAGGATAATTCGACCGTAAGGATTCCTCACAGGACGAACAGTTGGAGAGGTATAACGGAAAGGGATTGGGAGCCTACTGCTGGTGGCGAGAGTGGCCATATTGCGATTGACCCAAAAGATGAAGATATAGTTTATGGAGGTTCCTATGATGGATTTCTATCCAGATATAACCATCGGACCGATGAGTATCAAAACATCACGGTATGGCCTGATAATCCCATGGGTTGGGGAGCAGAGGGGATGAAATATCGCTTCCAATGGAACTTCCCATTGTTTTTTTCGCAGTCTGAGCCATATCCTTTGTATGCAGCAGCTAATCATCTTTTCAAAAGCACTGACCGTGGGCAATCATGGGAGATCATCAGCCCTGATCTCACCAGAAACGATTCTACCAAACTGAAGTCTTCGGGAGGCCCAATTACAAAGGACAACACTTCCGTAGAGTACTATGCTACAATTTTTGCAGCCTGTGAATCTCCAGTTGATCCCAAGGTCCTTTGGACAGGATCGGATGATGGACTGATCCACATTAGCAGAGATGGAGGGAAAAATTGGTCGAATGTTACTCCCTCCAGTTCTCTTCTTCCGGAATGGACCATGATAAACTCTATAGAACCTCATGCCAGTGAGCCTGGGGTTCTTTATGTGGCTGCCGCCCGATATAAGTTGGATGACTTTAGACCCTTCCTCTTAAGGACAAAAGACTTTGGAAAAACCTGGGTAAGAATAGATAAAGGGATTCCAAATGGGGCTTTTACTCGTGTTGTTCGAGCTCACCCAGAGATCAAAGGATTGTTATTCGCAGGTACGGAAACAGGAATGTATTATTCCCTAAATGATGGGGAAAACTGGGAGCCCTTTCAACAAAATCTTCCAATTGTTCCGATCACAGACCTAAGGGTAAAGAATGGTGATCTTGTTGTTGCTACCCAGGGAAGAAGCCTTTGGGTGATGGATGACCTTTCCCCTTTGAAGATATTTGCAGCTGGCGAATCCACAGCTAATACCCGCTTATTCAAACCTCGAGATCCTTATTTGCTCGGAGGCGGAGGAGGTGGGAAGTCCACAGGAAAGAATCCGATAAATGGCCTGATGGTGCGTTATGAGCTAGCAGGAAGTGTAGATTCTGCAACTGATGTTCAGATCAAGGTAATGGATTCCAAAGGAGTTTTGATCCGTCATTATGGTTCGCAGTTTAAGAAAAGTGAAATGAAAGATGATCGCAGGCTCGGAAAGATCAAGGATTTCAAAAAAGGGATGAATCGATTCGTTTGGAATCTTAGGTATCCTGATGCTGAGGGATTTGAAAAATTGATCCTTTGGTCGGGCGGCCTGACGGGGCCGACGGCCCCGCCGGGAGACTACCGGATCCGCCTTCTGGTGGGTTCAGATAGTTTTGAGTATGAGTTCTCGATCTTACCTGATCCAAGAAACTCTTCCAAACCAGAAGATTACCAGAGGCGGTTTCAGGCCGCCCTTGAGATCAATCAATTGTTGACCAAAACCCATGTGGCTATCAAAGAAATGAGGAAAACCAAGAAGCAGGTAAGCGATTGGAACTCAAAACTGGATACGGCTCAGCATAAAGAGATCCTTGATTACTCTAAGGATATGATTAAAGACATTAATAAGATCGAAAAGACCCTTTATCAGACAAAAAACCAAAGTCCCCAGGATCCATTGAATTTCCCCATTCGTTTGAATGATAAACTTGCAGGAGTGGGAAGTAATATTTCCTACAGCGATGGCCCTCCAACAGCTCAAGCTTTAAAAGTTAAAGAGGAACTAAGCAGGAAGATCAATGATCAGCTGAAAGCCTGGGAGGAGATAAAGGCAGGAAAAGTTCCGCAGTTCAACGAGTTGATCAAGGGAGCTGAGATCCAAGCGGTTAAGATTGAATGATCAATTCTTTTTTCTATTTCCAAAGAAGTACTTGATCCGAAATTGTCCATCCATACCTAATCCAAAATTGGAACCAGGCAAGGGCTGGTATCGGTAATAATAAGCTGGCCCAAATCCCATGGCAATTTCCAGCCCTAGCCTTCCTTTTGCTAAGCCATGGTAATAAAAACCTGCAGATCCGTACAGTAGCGTAGAGTTAAGTGCTGAGTAGGTTAATGGCTCGCCGGTATATTCTACGGTGTTATTTTGATTTATCTGATGCCCAAACCCTTCGAAATGGAAAAATTCACTTTTTAATCCCCCCTCAACGAAAGCTCCAAACTTTCCTTTTCCAATGTAATACCGGATGAATGGAGAAATGGCCAATCTTATACTATGGTTTAATTCTTCAGAAGGACGGTTAAAGTGCCTATAGCTATTGTGAGCACCTGCGATGTCAAGTCCAAGTTCCCAACGGTCTTTAAAGGAATAAGAATATCTAAGATTTCCAGAATGTACCCCTGAATGGAAATTTGAAGGCCAAAACATGTAAAATGCGCCAATGGAATGGCTGCCCTTTTTATGAACCCCAATGACCTCTTTTTCTTGAGCCATTAAGGCCCCACAGGAAAAAAGAAGGATTGATAGAAAAATGGGTTTAAGGTTCATGCTTCGAGTTACCCATAAATAACCCCTATTTCAAGGGATTATTATGAGCGGTCTGATTTCTAGCCTTCTTTTTCGGCTTTTTCGATCTCCTGGTCAATGATCTTCTCAATCACCTCTTTTTGCCTTTTATCGATCTGCTTATTGGTCTTGGCTTCCTTTTTCAGATACCTGAGCATTGCATTCTTCTTGATCTCATAGGCAATGAAAACGGTGTATTTACGAGTTTTATCATCCAGGTACTTCTTCTCACCGATCTTTCTAAGGTCCGAGATCTCTGTGTTCATTACGGCTCTCACCAAGCTTTGAAACTTTTCTGCAACATCGGCGGCCATTTCATTCTCGGTCTGACCCAGGTATTGATCTGTAACCTGTTTCATTGTTGTATGAACCTGACCAGCAAGCTCTGCCTTTGCCTCGATATCTGCTTTTCCTGAAGCTATGTTGTCTTTAGAACTAATTCCCTTTCCAGTCCCCCTCCAAAAACGTCCGTTACTTTGATAATTTTTTCCGGAAAATGGTTCCTTAACCTTTTTTCCAAACATTCCACCTGAACAGGCCGACAAGAAAAGAATGAAGCTAAATAGTAGGTAAAAGTTCTTTTTCATGGTTCGTAATTTTTCCTTCTGGATGAAATAATCATGCCAAATCTAAGTATTCTTTGCCTTGGATTTTTTGCTTTCTCCTTTTGAAAGCCATAACTAATTCCCGATCTGAAAGTATACTCTTTTTCTAAATTCGGCCGGTCTGAGTTCATTTAGAAGGTCTGCAGTACCATGGGAAACCTTGATTTTATTAAGTTTTTCCTGTGATTTCTTCATCTGATCCTTGTCCTTGAATTCTGTGATCAAAACTATATCCATTTCCCTATCTGGAAAATCCTGGAAACTGATCATGTTGAAATTCCGGATCACTCCTTTATCCTTGGCTTTTTGGTGAATAACGACCCAATTATTTCGGTAATAGTATAGGGCTTCCTGCCAGTTTCCTCCTACAACATTGATAAATTCTACCATGGTCACTCTGTCCAGATCTATTTCCTGTGCTTTGGACGTACTGAAAAAGGTTACAAAAAAAGTTAGGAGCAGAAATCTTTTCATTTAGCTAGGTTCCTTCCGGCATTCAATTCAAAGAAAGAGAGTTTTCCTGAATTTCGCGCAATTAGAATTCCATAAGACCCGTTTGCAAGCTTGATTCTAGCCATTGATTTCACATCCCCAGCGGCCAGAAACCCACTGTTTTCAAGATCTAAAGGAGCGAACCGTTTATTTTTATTACCGATAAGTATGGAACCGATTCCGGCATCGTTTCGCGGTGTTTCTATCTCTGAACCCTGAAGGTTGCCAACTGCAACAATATCCAGTACGCCATCTTCATTAATGTCCAGAGCCATGGTGGAAGTAATTGCAGAGATCTGTGAAGAAATTGGGAGAGGTTGAGGATTAAAGTTTCCATTTTCATTCCACAAGATCATGCTGGCAAATTGGTAGGCCTGATAATGCAAGGCCCCATCAGCGGCCTCGCCAAGCACCTCGTCAATGGTGGCCTTTCCAAAATCACTATAGGTAGTGAATTTGTCTTTAACAAAAGGCATCTGTTGCGACGAACACTCTCTCCCACGAACCGGAAAGATCTTTCCTTCCTGAAAGTAACCCAGATAAATATCATTGCTTCCACTCTGGTCCAGATCTCCTGAATAGATGTGGAAGGGTTGATCCACTTTGGCCTTGTACTTATAATTTAAGCCAAGATTACCCGCAATTAGGTCTTCGTCTCCATCATTATCTAAATCGGCTTTAGACAAGCTGAACCACCAACCCTCAGAATTTTCAAAAAGGGCCTCTTTCTTTAGTTCCAAAATCTCTCCGTTGTTTAAGAACGCTTGGACAGGCATCCACTCGCCAGCAACCACAAGATCTTTTTTTTGATCATTATTAAGATCCATCCATAATGCACTTGTAACCATGCCCAGATTTTCCATTTCGGGAATGGAAAGTTCTTGAAATTTTCCTCCTCCTTCATTTTTCAATAAATAGCTTTTCGGTGGGAACGGATAACGCCCGGGTACAACCCTTCCGCCCACGAAAAGATCGATAAAACCATCGCCATTAAAATCTTCAGGAATAACACAGGATCCAGAACTGTTGAGGACTGGAATACTTGAGCTTGACCTTGAATAATTTCCTTCCCCATCATTAATGTATAGCCGGTCATTATACAGGTCTGAATTCTCAGCAAGATGGTTTCCTCCACTCACTACATAAAGGTCCAAGTCTCCATCATTTTCGATATCAATAAATTCGGCGTCCATATCTTCGTACTTAGCTTCCTTTTGCCATAGGGAGGTCATGGATTTTGAAAACTGCCCATCTTTGTCCTGAATGTAAAGTGCTGCTGGGTACCCGGAAGCATTGCCAACAAAAAAGTCCTCTAGTCCATCCCCATTAATATCTCCGGTGGCAATGCCTGGACCCAAGGTTGACATTTTATGAGGTAATAGGATTTCCTTTTTGAAATCATCATAAGGATCTTCTTCGTGAATGAAATTAATTCCTCTCGCTCTTGAGTTTTCAGCAAACAGCCTTTCGGTATTGTTTGCCTTTTGCTTACGATTTACGGCATTTTCAAAATCTACTTCGATTACCTGGTTTACCGCAGCCCCTTTAATGATCTGATGTTTATCCTTAGACCAGATAACTTCAAGATCAATCTTCTCCACGTTGGCTGGGATGCCAAAATGTATGATTGGTTCAATACTGGAAAGATATCCTCTTGACATATAGTTCTCCTGGTATTGCATTTGAGTTCCATGTCTGACGATAACTTTTGCTCCTATACCATTTGGATTTTGGGAACTTCCTTTGGTTTTAATCCTTAAATAATTTCCTTCTGCAAGGTTTTCATATAAAAAAACCTCCTGATCAATATTGTTGATCACGATATCCAAATCCCCATCCAGGTCGAGGTCCGCGTAAGCAACTCCGTTTGAAAACGATTTCTCATGAAAGCCCCATTCTTTGATCCTCTGCTCAAATTTTAGGTCTCCCACATTTTCAAAAACATAATTCGGGATCTTGATCTCAGGAGTAAGTTCCAATATTTGAGCAATAAGCTTATCATGAGTTGAATAAGGATCTTTTTCTACGGCCTTATAATACCTCATCTTAACTTTTTCGAAATCCTTATTTCTGGAATTCATCCTGTAGCCATTTGTTATCAAGGCATCCTTGAGGCCGTCGTTGTTTAGGTCCACGAACAAAGGAGCCCAACTCCAATCTGTTTTATCCAGCCCCGTCATTTGAGCTACCTCAGAGAAAACGGACATTCCTTGATTCATTTGAAGGGTGTTGATCATGTATTGATAATGAAAGCCATTCTCAACTGCTTTATTGAACCTCTCTGGGTTCATCCCTGCCATATTTGTTTTGCTGGAATAATTATCCTCTGGAGCCATATCGGCTACAAAAATGTCTGGCCTTCCGTCATTGTTGAAGTCGGAAATGTCACAGCCCATGGAGAAATTGGAAGTGTGTGCAGTACTGGTCTTTAGAGATTCTTTAAAATTTCCCTTTCCAGAATTTAAATACAAGTAATCTTGCTCCAGATAATCATTGCATACATATAGATCTGGAAAATCATCATTGTTTAAGTCTCCAACTGCCACTCCCAGACCAAATCCTATCGGATTTTGAAAAAGCCCAACCTCTTTACTGATCTCAATAAACTTCCCGTTTCGGTTTTCAAAAAACTGGTCTCCAACCAAGGGATCATACTTTTCTTTTAAAGCGAGGGGATGGATTTTGAAGGGAGCTGAAATATTTTGATTCAAAAGATACAGGTCTAAATCTCCATCCTGGTCATAATCAAGGAAAGCTGACTGGGTAGAATAGGCCTCGGAGTCTATACCAAATTCTTTTGCAGCTTCCCGGAAAGTGTTATCACCATTGTTTAGAAATAGCTGATTTTTCCTCATTTCTACACTAAAATTCCCCGATCGACAAACGTAAATGTCAAGCCAGCCATCATTATTTATGTCTATCATGTTGGTTCCATTTGACCAGCCCATGCCTCCATTGGTTCCTGATTCCCTTGTAATGTCCACGAACTTTAACCCACCCTGATTTAGGTATAATCTATTTGGCCCCATGTTTCCCGTAAAGTACAAATCAGGTAAACCATCGTTGTTGATATCTCCTATGGAAAGCCCTGCGCCATTGGCAAAATATTCAAAAGTCAAGAAGTTTAGCTGAAGGCTTTCTTTAAGAAGGTTTGCGAATTGAATTCCGGTTCTTTGATAAGACAGCCTTCGGAAGAGAGGTTTCGATTCTTCCTTGGTGGTGGCTTTGGATTCCTCTTGAACCTCGTGGCAAGAAATTGAAAAAAAGAGAGCAAGGAATAAAAAAAACGATCTCATTAAAAGGTCATTAACCAATAAAAATAAGCTTTATTCCTCCATTAGATCATAAATGGCTGCACCACAATTATGACAGTAACGGTGTGCACTATGGTTCATGGTGGAGCAATTTGGACACCTCTTTCCCTGGCTCTTTGAACTTCGATTCAACTCAACCGTAACGATTCCGGTAGGAATGGCGATGATTGCATAACCGGTTATCATAATAGCAGAGGCTATTATTTTGCCTGCCACGGTTTGAGGAACGATGTCTCCATAGCCCACAGTGGTTACAGTTACAATCGCCCAATAAATACTGGAAGGAATGCTCCTGAAACCTTCATTGTCTTCCTCGACAACATAAAGTAAGGTTCCCATAAGAATTACGACGGCTAAAACCGAGCTGAGGAAAACCGAGATCTTATATGCACTTTGTTTTAATGCATTAAACAGTACGGTTGACTCGCTTGAATATTTGGCGAGTTTCAAAATTCTAAATACCCTGAGAAGTCTTAGGGTTCTAATAATCATAAAATACTGATATCCCGAATAGAAAATTCCGAGATAAGTGGGTATTACTGCCAGAAAATCAACTATTCCCCAAAAACTAAAAATATAGCGAAGAGGCCTGGGGCTTATGTAGATCCTTAAAAGGTATTCAATGGAAAAGAATATGGTAAACCCCCATTCAAGGGAAAAGAAAATCCTTGAGTATTTCTCTCCAAGCTGAGGGATACTTTCCAGCATTACCGCAAGGACACTCGCAACAATTAGCCATAAGAGAATTACATCAAAGGTTTTTCCTGCCTTGGTTTCATGGCCAAAAATTGTTACGAATACCAGGTCTTTAAATGTTCTCACAACGGTCTTGTTGAATCCAAATTAAAAAACGAGTAAGATTTTTTTTATTCCAAAAGTTTTTTCTGGGTGAATTGATTTCCGAGTTCTCTTTTCCTGTTCAATAAAAACTTTTTTTGGCACTATTTGTAGGAAAATAATCTTAAGATTCAATCCTTTGCAAAACATTTCCTGGAAGATCTGGAGGCGGAGGAATATTTTCTCTAAACAATTTTCTTGAGTTATGATTTTTCGGCTGTAAGCCTTTGTAAATCAGTATTTTATACTATCAGTTATGACAGAAGCAGTTTCAAAGAGTTCGGAGCTACTTGAAAGAAGAAAAAAAGCCGTTGCAAATGGTGTTGGAGTATTCAACAACGCAACAGTAAAAACCGCAAAAGGTGAGATAATCTATGATCAGGACGAAAGAGAACTGATCGATTTCTCATGTGGGATTGGCGTGGTTAATGCAGGACATTGCCCGGACCCTGTTGTAAAAGCCATTCAGGAACAAGCTGAGAAATTCATTCACACGAGTTTTAATGTAGTTACCTATGAGGGTTATATTGAATTATGCGAAAAGCTTGCAGAGTTGATCCCTCATGGGCAAGACACAAAAGCAATGCTGGTGAGCACCGGAGCTGAAGCGGTGGAGAATGCTGTTAAGATCGCAAGGCAGGCTACCCAAAGGCAGGCCGTACTTTGCTATACCGGAGCCTTCCATGGAAGGACCATGATGGCCATGACCTTAACATCTAAGGTCGATTACAAGTTAAACTGTGGGCCATTTGCTCCTGAGGTTTATCGCTTACCATTTCCAAATTTTTATCGTTACGGAGGAAGTCTTACCGAGGATCAATATGTGGATCAGGAACTGAAAAGACTTTGGGAATCAGGAAAGAATGTGGTCAATCCAAAAAATCTAGCAGCAATTATCATGGAGCCCATCCAGGGAGAAGGCGGATTTAATATTGTTCCCGAAAGATACCTGAAGGGTCTAAGAGAATTTTGCGACGAACACGGGATCGTTTTGATCCTGGACGAAGTTCAATCAGGATTTGGAAGGGCCGGAGCATGGGTAAGTTACCAGAACATGGGAATCGAGCCTGATATCACTACCGTAGCAAAGGCCATGGGCTCAGGAATGCCAATTGCCGGTGTGGTTGGAAAAGCTTCCATTATGGATTCGGCTAAACCCGGGACCATTGGTGGAACTTATATTGGGAATCCCCTCTCTTGTGCTGCATCTCTGGCCACTATCAAAATGATGGAGGAAGAAGACCTGAATTCCAGGGCACGAATAGTGGGTGATAAGATCCTTCTAAGCTTTGGAAAGCTAAAAGAAAAGTACTCTGAAATTGGGGATGTTAGGGGAATGGGGGCAATGATTGCCATGGAGTTTGTAAAAAATGGAAATCCTCAGGATCCTGATTCTGAAACCTGTGCCCAACTGGTTAATAAATGTTTCGAAAGAGGACTGGTTTTATTGAGTGCTGGAACTCACAAGAATATTATCAGGGTTCTATGTCCTCTTACTATCTCAGAAGCAAACCTTCAAAAGGGACTTTCGATTATTGAGGAGGAAATGCAAAAAATTTTAGGATAGAATAGCCAATGAAGCCTTATTCCATAGCAGGCATTCAAATGCACGTATCGGCTAGTGAAAGCAACGTTAGCCGGATGATTCATCAAATTGATGTGTTGATGTCTGTTTACCCCTGGGTTCAAATGGTGGTCCTCAGCGAACTATGCCCTTTTGGACCATTGACCTTTCATTCCCAGGATTTTCCTAATTCTACTGAAGAAGAGTTTCAAAAGATTGCTGCCAAATACAACATCTACCTTATCCCCGGTAGCATGTTTCAAAAGAAGGATGGCAAAATCTACAATACCGCAACAGTAATTAACAGTTCTGGAGATGTTGTAGGAAGGTACAATAAGATGTTTCCTTTCCTTCCTTATGAATCGGGAGTCGAGCCCGGAAATGAGTTCCTAATTTTCGATGTTCCAAACGTGGGAAGGTTTGGGATTACCATATGTTATGACATGTGGTTTCCAGAGACCTCAAGAACCCTTGCCGTGAATGGAGTGGATGTTATACTTCATCCAACCTTAACCGGTACTATCGATAGGGATATTGAATTGTCATTGGTCCAGGCTACTGCCGCCACCAATCAATGTTTCATTTTTGATATCAATGGGCTTGGCGACGGCGGAACAGGAAGATCCATAGTCTGTGGACCCGACGGGCGAGTTTTGTACCAGGCAAGCACCGGACCTGAATTGATTCCCATCGAGATCGATATTGAAAGGGTAAAAAGAAGCAGGGAAAGGGGAATCCTTCGGTTAGGACAACCCTTAAAGAGCTTCAGAGACCGAAAGGTGAATTTTGATATTTATCAAGACGGGAAAAGCCATGCTTACCTTGATTCACTTGGTGACCTAATAAAACCTACCCGTTTGAACCAGATCACAGAAGTAATGCAAAAGCCTGGAGAATCGCCTGATCCCAATCAAATTATCTCGGACCACGATACACCCTAGGAGAAATATCTTAAATTGATTGCCTTATTATGAAGGCTCCTGGAAAAAGACCTGACCTAGAACCTGAAAAAACCAAACTGAAGAACTACGTAAGTTGGTTTGAGATACCTGCTCAAAATTTCAAAAGAGCGGTTAAGTTCTATTCTAAGATCTACCATATCGATATGGAGTGCTCTGAGGCTAATGGCTATCAGATGGCCTACTTCCCAGCCAACTCCGGGATTGGAGGAGCAGTAATCTGCGGCGAAGGTTGTTATCCCAGCGATCAGGGTCCCTTATTGTACCTGAATGGGGGAAAAGATCTGAGTTTGGTTTTAAACCAGGTTGAAAAGGCTGGAGGAAGGGTTCTTCTTGAAAAAACCCTTATCGGTCCAGATGCTGGTTATTTTGGTTTATTCATTGATACCGAAGGGAATAAACTTGCACTTCACTCCTCAAATTGATCTATGAAGGGCAGAAAAAAAGACCAGATCAGATCCAAGGATTATTTCAGCCTTTCCCAATACAGACTGGATTGCTGGGGTAGGGTTAGGGATATTACAGAAAGCAATTCCAAAAGAAATCTCAAAAAGGTTCAATGGACTGAGCTAGGTAAATATTTGAAAATCCTTGAGCTCATAGAAAGCTATTTTGCCTTCCCCGGTAAAGAACAACTGAAAAAGATCTCTGATCACTACGAGAAGAAGGAATTAAAACCTCTTGAGAAAGAGATATCCAAGATCTCCAGGTCCCTTGTATCCGAGGACTTCAGAACGCAACCAGAAAGTTTTCTACCTGAATTTTCACAGTCCCAAAGACCGAGCAAGAAAGAAAAGGAAGGTGAATCAAAACCTGCCGTTAGCGGGAATTATTTCGAAGTCCTTTTGGTAGATGAGATCGGAGAAAAGGAAGAGAAGAAATTTAAGAAGGGACTAAATGCGGTTCTTGGTAGCGCGGATGGATTCTTTTATCGGGTCGTTGTAGCTCGCTCTTATCAGGATGCACTAATAACACTCCTGTTCAATGCTCATATACAGTCGGTGGTCATTCGCCATGGGGTTCCTTTTAAATCCAGAAAAAACCTTTCCGAACTAAGACCATTTCTTTCTGGCGTAAAAAAATTCGATCCCGGAAAGGGTACAGATGAAGAGATCGGTTTAAATCTTGGGAAGGTGATCAGGCTATTCAGACCGGAGTTAGATCTATTTTATGTTACCGAAAGATCCGTTTCGGATCTTCAAAAAGATATTACAAGGACCTTTAATCGGGTTTTCTACAGGAGGGAGGATTTTCAGGAACTACATCTGAGTATAATCAGGGCCATAAAAAGCAGATACCAAACGCCATTCTTTTCAGCCCTTGTTGATTATAGTCAAAAACCTACTGGGGTCTTCCACGCCATGCCGATTTCAAGGGGTAATTCTGTATTCAAATCCAGATGGATCCAGGATTTCTCAGACTTCTACGGCAGAAATATCTTTCTGGCGGAGACATCAGCGACTACCGGAGGCCTTGATTCCCTTTTGCAACCTACAGGTACATTAAAGAAGGCGCAAGAGTTAGCTGCCAAAGCCTATGGATCTCAGAAGACATTCTTTGTAACCAATGGCACCTCCACGGCAAATAAAATCGTACTTCAAGCCTTGGTCCAGCCAGGAGATCTTGTTCTTATCGATCGTGATTGTCATAAATCGCATCATTACGGCCTGGTACTTTCAGGGGCATTTCCAGTTTACCTTGACTCCTATCCTGTTCCGGAGTATTCAATGTATGGTGCGGTTACCCTAAACCAGATCCTTTCTAAGCTCAATGAGCTGAAGAAGGCAGGAAGACTGGACAAGGTCAAAATGCTCCTTCTAACGAATTGCACATTTGACGGGCTAGTTTATAATGTAGAAAAAGTCATGGAGGCGGTTTTGGCCATCAAGCCGGATATGATCTTCCTATGGGATGAGGCCTGGTATGCTTTTTCAAGATTCACTTATACATACCTGCAGAGAACCGCAATGTTTGTGGCAAAGAAGCTGGCAAAGAAGTATGCTTCAGAGAAGTATCGAGAGAGTTTTGAACGATTGAAAAAAGCCAGGAGGGGTAAGGCTCCTCTTCTTCCCGACCCGGAAAAAGTCAAGATCAGGGTCTTTGCAACCCAAAGTACCCATAAGACCTTGTCCTCATTAAGACAGGGGTCTATGATCCATATCTATGACCAGGAATTCAATAAAGGAGGAGAGGAAGCATTCCATGAAGCCTACATGACTCATACTTCTACCTCTCCTAATTATCAAATTTTGGCCTCCTTGGATGTAGGCCGAAGGCAAGTTCAATTTGAAGGCTATGAGCTGGTCGAGAAAAGCATCGAGATGGCTATGGTTCTCAGGTCTAAGATCCATTCCAATGCTTCGTTGAGAAAATACTTTGATGTCCTTACTGTTAAGGATTTCATCCCGGAAAAATATCGAAGCTCAGGAATAACTGAATATTTCAATACCAGGTCCGGATGGAGCCGGATGGAGCAAGCATGGATTGAAGATGAGTTCGTTTTGGATCCTACGAAGATCAACCTTCATATTGGAAGGACAGGGGTTGACGGAGACACCTTCAAGAACAAGTATCTGATGGATAAATTCGGGATCCAAATAAATAAGACCAGTAGAAATACTGTTTTGTTTATGACCAATATTGGCACCACAAGAAGCTCAGTTGCTTATTTACTTGGGGTGCTTGAAAAGATCGCAGAGGAGCTTGATTCCGATTTTGAATCCCTTAATCGGGAGGAGAAAAAGAGAAAGCAGGAAAAGGTTGTTTCCTTAACGGAGGACTACCCACCTTTACCTGATTTCAGTCACTTCCATTCTTCCTTCCAGGCGGTCCCCGGCGTTCCAGGTGGCAATATCAGAGGTGCATATTTCCTTGCCTATCATGAGGACAATTGCGATTATCTTTCTTTGGAGGAGTGCCTAAAACATATCCGCTCTAAAAAGGATGTGGTTTCGGCGAATTTTGTAATTCCATATCCTCCAGGATTTCCTGTTTTGGTCCCTGGTCAGGTGGCCAGCAAAGGAATTATTGAATTTCTTAGAAAGCTGGATGTAAAAGAAATCCATGGCTATAATGCTGAAATAGGACTAAGGGTTTTTAACGATAAGGTTTTATCAAGACAAAGAACCGGTACTTCAATTATTGGAACGGCAATAAGGCGATCTTCCGCCAGTAGGTAACTTTAACAACTTATAAGGATCAACAATGGCTAAGAAAAAAAGCAAGAAAAAAGTATTAAACGGGATCTCAGATATAAGGAGATTTTTCTACCGCAATGAAACCCCCATATATTTCATTTCCGCTACGAATTTCAATCTATTGGGAGCCGATGAATGGGTAAAGGGGTTCAAGTTCATTTGTTACATCGAGTGCTTCGATGGGCTCCACCCCAACGTTTTCTCACCTAAGGAGGAGATGCCACATGAAGAATTTCAGAGCATTGAAGACATCAATAACTATCTGCTGGAGCATAAGGAAGTTGTTGAGTTCCTAAGGTCGAGAGGTGGAAAAGGAAAGGGCCTATTCCTAATGTTTGATGAGGAGACGGAGAAGCTTGCAAAGATGAATGGCCTTGATGTTTGCTTTCCTTCTGCCAAGATGAGAACCTCAATGGATAACAAGGTCAATACAAATCGTATAGCCCAAAAAGCTGGTGTACCTTGTGTTCCAAACGTTTTATCAAAGGTTAAGAATTACGAGCATCTTCAAAAACTTTCAAAAAAACTGGGTAAGGATCTGGTGATCCAAACCCCTTTTGGAGACTCAGGACATACCACATTCTTTATTTCCTCTAAGGAAGATTTTGAAAAGCATGAGGAGGAAATAACTTCTGAAAAAGAGGTTAAGGTGATGAAGAAGATCAAATGCCGTGGGTCGGCTATTGAAGCTTGCGTGACTCAGCATGGAACCATTGTCGCTCCATTAATGACCGAGCTGGTGGGCTTTCCGGAACTCACCCCGTATAAGGGAGGCTGGTGTGGAAACGAGATCTACCCTGAGGCTTTCACTCCTCAACTTAGGAAAAAGGCAAAAAAATATACACGGCTCTTTGGCGATCAATTGAGGAAGGAAGGATATAAAGGATATTTTGAATTAGATTTTTTGATCGAGGAAGGAACCGGAAACCTTTACCTGGGTGAACTGAACCCCCGAGTGACCGGTGCCAGCTCAATTACAAACCATGCTGTCTTTGCTTTGGCCGATGCACCCCTATTTATTTTCCATCTTCTTGAGTATATGGATCAGCCTTATAAGCTCGATATCGATGAGTTAAATAGAAGGTGGTTCAAGTCTGAAAATATTGATCATTGGGGACAATTGGTGATTAAGCATACAGAAGACAATATCCTTTCGATAAAAGACGCACCAAGGTCAGGGATCTATGTAATGGAGAAAGATGGAAGCATTAGATTCGATCGAATGGACACGCATAGAAGGGCTGTGGAACAGGATAATGAAGCCTTTTTCCTTCGGATCTCCAGAAAGGGTGATTATCTGTATGAAGGAGCTGATATGGGGATCCTGGTAATGAGGGGCAGGTTGATGACCAACGATTTCAAGCTTAAGGCTAGAGCCAAAAAATGGATTGATGCGATAAGAGGAGAATTCAAAACCGTTAACCCTCGGAATAAGAGAGCCATTGAAGAAAAGGTCAATGAGATCGGTGGCTTTAAAATGATGTAGCTTGTTCGTTTCCATTGATTTTTTTGAAGAGGCCCAACCCGGGACCCTTTGGTTGGAACATTTTAATAAGACATGGCCCTATTATAAAGACTGGTTTGTAAAAGGGGGAACGAGGTCAAGACCAGGCTTTTTAAGCTCACTCAAGGAATTTGAGAACTATATGCCTGAGCTTGTGCCTGTATTCGAAAAACTGTCGGATCTGGCAGGAGGAGGAGATTTGGTAAGCCGATATTTGTTAATGTATTGCCCTCCAGCTTTCATGAGTGGATGTACCCAGGTCTCATGGGAAGGAGATACCCCCATGCTTCTTCGCAACTATGATTATAACCCCAGCCTTTTTGAGGGTAATTTCTTCAAATCAAATTGGTTAAAGAAGGTAATTGGAATGGCGGATTGCAATTGGGGGTTGTTGGATGGTATGAATGAAGATGGACTTGCCTTATCCTTGACTTTTGGAGGAAGAAAAGCCATTGGGGAGGGATTTGGGATCCCAATTATCATGCGATATGTATTAGAAACCTGCTCAAATGTAAAAGAAGCTGAAAAAGCATTTTCTAGGGTTCCTTGCCACATGGTCTACAATGTAACAGCGGTGGACAAGAAAGGTGACCACAGGACCTTTTTCCTTGGTCCAGACAGAAATATTGGAATTAAGAATTCCCCTATTTGTACCAATCATCAGGAAGAGATCGATTGGCCTGAATATGCAAGCCGAACGGGCACACAAACCAGGGAGGACGAACTGATCAACTATTTGGAATTGGAAAGGCCCACGAACAGGAAGCTTGTTATGAAGTTTTTAAGGGATCCTCTTTACGTTCTAAATGCGGAGCAGAATTACGGAACCCTTTACACTGCCGCTTATTTTCCTGAAGAACAAAGAGTTGATCTTTTCTGGCCAGGGAAAGAAAAATCATTCAGTATGTATGGACCCCTCAACGGGAATTCCATGATCAAACTTGGTGCCGGCATTTCCGGTAAATTAACTATGTGATGAGACGATCCAGAAGTATTGCTCAGAAAAGAGCGTTTGAAATAATCATCCGGAACTATGGCTTAGCTAGACTTGAAGATCCGGATGAAATGCTAGAATTGGTAAAAAATACCATCGGACCAGAAGCTTTGGAGTTTATGATCGACCAAATTGAATTGGCGATCAAGGAATACCAGGCCGGAGAGCTTGGATAGGGGGTCTTAGGGAATTGTCCTTGTAAACTTTATCGATTTCTGATTAGCTGTATCTGAATTAAAAAGGCTGAGGGTAGACAATCCTACCGAAAAATCATAGGTGCCCTGAAAAGGCCCCTGACTAATCTGAAGAGTTGTGCTTGTGCTGTTATTCAATACCCAAGCTCCTTGAATATCAATCGTATCTCCAGGATTACACAATGGTTCTTGGGGTGAATAATTATACAACCCATCCCTTTGACCTTGGATAAAGGTTTGGGAGTTGGAAACATTGCAGGTGTCTAAAAGATCCACCCCATTTGAGATATACTCGCTCAAAAGCCAGGAAGTTTCACCTGTCGAAAGTAAGTAGGATTGATTTTCGTTCAGGGCTACCGTATATGTATTGGCCTGATCCCCGAATACATTTATTGCAAGTTCACTTTCCCAATTACTTAAATATTGAATACCTCCCTGGCTATGGGCATCAACAAAGTAAATACCCGGGTCTACTATCTGACTTGACCATAACAATTGATTCACTCCAACCTTTATGGGCAAAACTGTAGAGTATAACGGGTTTCTGTTTGCTAGCCAATCTTCAAGGCTGGCATACAAAGTGACTTCGATGGGGGCATCGAATCCTGTTCCATTGGTATTTTCTACTAGGATCTCAAGCGTTGTGAATTTAGGATTATCATCACCATTACCACCGCATGATGTGATCAGAAAGAGCACGAAAAAGTAAATGGAGTTTCTCAAATAGTTTCTCATGACAGGATTAATTGCTTTTTCTGCGAATCAAAAAATGACAGATAGAAGTTGGAAGCAAAAAAGAGGATAGATATCCTAATATCCAATTTGGCTTCTTTGATTATGGCTTATTATTCCGAATTTAAAAAAAGGTTTTTGGACCTATCTGGGCCGCAAGTGCAAGGGTAAAGAATAAATTATCATTCATAAATCCTTGCCCATCGGGAAATATTGAATTCGGAGAATTGAACCACCTTACCTCAATGCTGGCCTGAACCGTTGGTATCGGTTTATAATTAAAATTTAGAGAAAGGCCGTTTAGCAAAAACGGGTCTGGGCTGGGATTATTTGTAATGATAAATTCCGGGTCATGATAATATTCATACCTAAAAGCTGTGGACCATTGAGAATTAAACAAATAGTTCAGAATGAATCCTGCAGAATTACATTGATCATATTCACCTGATCCTTCAGGCTTTTGTTGAAAAATATGGTGATATAGTATGATTAAGTTTAGGTTTTCAGTAAGGGAAAAACCTAGATCAATATTGGAATAGAAGCGAAATCTGCTGGCACTATCCGGTCCTTGATTTCCAAAAAATGTACTCCAATGTCCATCTATTCTTTTCTCTCCTTTGTAACGGATCTCGGTTGCATAATAAAAAGAGGAATTTCCAGGTTCTCTCCTTATCTGCTGCCAACCATTTGAAATTCCAGCCATAAAACTCCATTTACCTTTCGGACTGAAAGTCAGTTTTGCTCCTGAGAGATAGTAGGGTATGTTTTCGGTTATGACCAACCGTGTGAGAGTGGGGTTTTCCAGCGATTTTAAACTTTCAAAACTTAAATGGGATAGGTAGATCCCCATATCCAACCACCACCTCGATCTTTTATCAAGAGCTATTCCCACATAGGATTGGTAAATATTTTTTAAGAGATCTTCTTCCCTTGCATAGTTATCCTCTGCGTAGGTTCCGGCCTGTAGCTCAACCACGGCTCTCACCCTTTTTGATCTCATGGATAGCTGGATAAGGGCAAGATTGATGTTTACTTCGTTATGCCTATTGTGATTTACTAGGAATGCCTGTCTTTTCCCGTTTTGCGGCTCATTGAAATCGTAGGTGAAAAAAGTTTCAACATATGCACCCACCCCAAACTTTAATGAATCTAATCCCGATTTTGAATGGGATTTTTCAAAAATGAATAAGAGTATTGCAAATAGAATATGGTAAGTGCGAATCTTCACCTAACTCAAAGAAAAGATAGAAGCAACAACATTTAGTGCCTAAAACTGGAAAAAATATCGCTCTGGCCTTAATGCTAATGATTCCTTTCCTGGGTAGTTCCCAAAATTTCCAGGGAATCAGGAGCTCTAAGGATGGGGGTATTTATTCTTCATTTTTCAATCCAACCAGGATTCTTGATGTTCCTGGACGCTATGAAGTAAATGTTCTGGGAGGAGACTTTAGCTTTCTTATGGGAGCAAACTCTTCCTCAGGTCAAAACTTTTTGAAATCAGGAGGGACTCCGGATGTACTAAGGATTACTCTATTAAAGGACGCGGATGCAGGATTTTTTTCCCGCCTGGTTTTTCCATCCATGATTTGGAAACCTAAGAAACATTTTGCTATAGGAATTATTCCTCAGTTGAGGACGGTTGCCTTTGGCAGGTATACAAATCCCCAGCTTTTGACTTTCTTGCGCGACCTGTTTAATGGAAGGGAGGCAACTACAGCAAGCCTTCCGAACAAGGATGAGTTTGCTGCCGTTTACCTACACACCTGGATAGAGGTTGCAATTCCAGTAGCCTATCAAATGGATCAATATGATAAACATAGATTTCAGATCGGAGGGAATTTGAAAATTCTTTCCGGTCAGGCTTCCGGAAGAATCCAAGCAAATAATTTTTCAGTATCCCCAGGAAATCTGGATTCCTTAAGAATTGGTGGAAGCCTTTCGGTCCTGTTCAATTCTTCGTTGGACGATCTGGTAACCGATCAGGAATTAAAGGTTAAACTTTTTGATCGGGTCGGCTTGGGATTTGATCTGGGATTCAGGTATACCTTTTTTAAGACTAAGGAAGAAAAGCAGGAGAATAAGTATTTATTCGATGTGGGTTTATCCTTCCTCGATTTTGGTTCTGTGAAATATCAACCCTCTCAGGCCAGCTCAAATTACAATTTTCAAAACACCCCATTATTACTTCAAAATATAGCGAATTCTCAATCCATCGCTCAGTTATTGGATACCATACGAGGAATAGAGCCGGATTTTTCTATAGCTGCTGAAAGTTATAGAGTAAACCTACCCCTGAGGCTCGCGCTCTATGGAGATTGGAATGTCTATGATAAATTCTATTTGAATATAGGAAGTACTTTTTGGCTGAGAGAATTTTCCAATGCCCCTTTGTTAAATGATTTTTATGAGGTTTCAATTACCCCAAGATGGCAAAACAAAAAAATGGGTTTTTATCTACCCATGACTATTAGAAAAGGGATCAAGAATGTAGCGGGATTTGCCTTCAATTATAGAACCTTTTCGATAGGCTCAGGAAATCTTTGGTCCTCCCTGCTCAACAATTCTGATACCCGCCAAATAAATTTATTTCTTGGAGCGTCTATCAGGATAAAATAAACCCCGACCTTCTGGGGCCGGGGTCTTATCGCTTAATCTGGGCAGCAGCCGCCTCCGCAGCAACCACCATCACAACATCCGTCGTTTCTCATGATATTTAATTTTGGTACATCCTTAAGACGCGGCACCTTAGAAAAGGATGCATCAACAGGGGCAACCTTCCACCTCATCTTTGGAAACCACATTTCCGTATACATCGGTTTGAGGATTACAGCAGGCAACAAAAAGTTTCTTTAGTTCCTGTTTGGCCCTTTGCACCCTGGATTTTGCTGTAGGGTAGGCAAGTCCGTAGGTTTCGGCATATTCTTTTTGGCTATAGCCTTGGATCTCTGTGAAAATCAGAGCCTCTTTATAATGATCGGGAAGACAGTTGATGAATGGCATCAGACATTCCTCGAAACTATGGATGGAGGGAATTTGCTCCTGGCTTTCCAGGTTTGATTCATTTATGTCTGATTGAGGGTTACTTGATCTGAAATGATCATTTATTGCGTTTCTGGTGATGGTATAGACCCAGCTACCCAGTTTTTTTTGCTCTCTAAGCTTCTCCAGATTTCCATGAATCTTGATGAAAACTTCCTGCATGAGATCTTCAGCTATCTCCTTGGTCTTTACCCTTTTAAGTATGTAAGGATAAAGCTGGTCTGAGAAACGATTCCAGACCAATTGAGTGTCAATATTTGTCTCCATAATCCTGTAGACGAAGAGATTTGAAAAAAGATGCAAGGGTTCCAGAGCATCTTAATTATTCAAACAAAAAGCCCAGGGGTCTTAGTTCTATTCAGGATCAATTTCCGAAAGAGAATCGTGTAACGGGGTCCACCAGAACTCTTTCCAGATCCAGGTATAAAAGCATCAAACCCAGGGTGTCGTAAAATCCATGGATGAGCATAGGAAGAACCAGGTTGCTTTTGTTTTTCATGAAAACCAGAGCTAAGATGAACCCTATCAATCCGGTTGAAATAATGCCTGAGCTTCCCTGATAGGTGTGGGCGATCCCAAATATTATTGAAGAGACTATTGCGGCTAGTAGCCAGCCATTTTGACTTTCTTTTAGGACCAAGGCCAGTCTTTTTTGGACAAAACCCCTGAATACCAATTCCTCGCCTATGGCGGCCAGGGTCCAGGCGATGGCCAGGTAGGTGAGAAGACCGGCTATATTTCCTTTCAGCCAATCGAAGCCCGATAGGTCTATCTGGCCAAAGGCTTTTTCGATAAAGGGTTGGATAAGAACGTCAACAAACAAGAAGATCAGGATACTTATCAGAATGGCTTGAGGAATGGTCTTTTTCCAGTTTGGCTTTCCAATTCCGTAAAAGGACCATTGCCAACCCGAAGCCCAGAATCCAAGAAGCGATATAAAGAATCCGAAAAAAAAGCCGACAGGACCCATGCTGTAGATCAATGAAGCCATGACGATCACATTGGCCAGAATGAAAATGGGATTTGAATAAAGGGAAAAGATCCTGCTCTTCATAGAATGGGGCTAAGAGTTTTCTACGAAATCCTTAAAGCTTTGGAGGTATTTGAAGCTCTGCTTTTTGAAGGTGGATTTCATAAACAGACTCATGATGGACATGAATCCACTGAACCTGAATTCTGAATCACTTACCCATTTGGTCCTGTTTTCATCCAGCTCAATGAACTTGTTTTCCTGTACATTGAAGACGCCCTTGGTCTCATAGCTAGCATCGAATTCCGAAGGAAAATTATTCTTGGTGATGGTTTCCACCATTTCCATTTCCCTTTTACCCATTTTGTATTTGAGCTTCATTTTGGCTCCAACCTTACCCGGCTCCCCTTCCATGAATTCGTAGGACACCAGGCCTGGTTGCCAATGTTTCATATTATCCGGGTTATCCAATAGTTCGATTACTGTATTCCTGGGTTTATTTATTTCAATTTCTAAGGAGTACTTCATAATGGGTGCTTTACGAGTTCAATAAATTTATACAATCCGGAGGATTTCCTTTAGTTGCTTCTCACGGTTGTACTCTCATTGGTTATATTAATTTATAAAACCCGATATATCGGGTAAAAATAATATTTTTTACCTATTGTATCGGGTTTTTATAAAGCAAAGGAGAGTGAAATATTTTCATTAAAACATGTTATGACGGGTAATTAAATATATATTTACCTGATATAACGGGTATTATGAAAGAAAAAAGATCAAATCCATTGCCAATTAAGCAAAAACGATTAGTGAAACAGGTTGGTGAGCAGATCAAACTCGCCAGGCTAAGAAGAAAATATAGTCTTAGTCTGGTTGCTAAGAGAGCCGGAATTGCGGCAAGTACTTTGGAAAATATCGAAAAAGGAGTTGAAAGCGTGGGATTTGGTAAATACATAATGGTTCTACACGCTCTCGGATTGGCTGAAGATGTTCTGCTCCTCGCCAAGGACGATGAACTTGGAAGGAAAATTCAGGATGCCGGACTCATCACAAAAAAAAGAGCACCTAGAAGAAAAACTGAATGAACGAAGAGAGAACCATATATGTGTATGCTGATTGGATTGATGTTAATGGCCCGGTACTCATCGGGAAGCTTTTTTCTCGCAGGACAAGGGGAAGCGAAATATTTTCTTTTCAATACGAACAAGAATGGCTCAACAACAACGATACCCCATTAGACCCCGACCTTAAACTGTATAAAACGGAACAGTATCTGGACGGTCAGAAACAAAACTTCGGAATTTTCTCCGATTCATCCCCCGACAGATGGGGTAAACTTCTTATGGACAGACGTGAAGCTTGGCTGGCAGAATCTGAGGGGCGCGTTTCAAAAACACTTTTTCAAACAGATTATCTGCTAGGTGTTCATGATGGCCACAGAATGGGTGCTTTACGGTTTAAATTGGATTCTAAAGGAGACTTTCTGGATAACAATGATAAGCATGCCTCACCTCCCTGGATGTCAATAAGAGAACTTGAACAAGCCAGTTTAAAATTTGAGAATGACGAACTTTTCAACGACCCCCAATACGCGAAGTGGATTGAAATGTTATTGTCGCCGGGTGCTTCACTTGGAGGTGCCCGACCTAAGGCCAGTATTCGAGATTCAGATGGTCACTTATGGATAGCAAAATTTCCCTCGTAAAATGATCGATTCAATCATGGAGCATGGGAATACCTGGTTTACCAAATTGCTTTAGAATGTGGGATTAGCATGGAGGAGTGTAAGATCCAGAAATTTTCATCTGAGCATGATACCTTTTTGACCAAACGATTTGACCGGACCAAAGAAGGTCAAAGGATTCATTTTGCTTCTGCCATGACCATGCTCGGATATTCCGATGGGCTGGATAATACTGCCGGGGCTTCTTATTTGGAAATTGCTGAATTCCTAATGGCTAAGGGAGCAAAGCCTAATGAAGATCTGGAAGAACTATTTAAAAGAATTGTTTTCAGTATCTGCGTATCAAATTGCGATGACCACCTTCGCAATCATGGATTTCTATTGACTGAAACAGGCTGGATACTTTCTCCGGCCTATGATATTAATCCCAATGAAAATGGGACCGGGTTAATATTAAACATCTCTCTTGATGATAATAGGCTGGATTTATCAATCCCTTTAAAACTTCATGCTGAATTCAGACTTGGTAAAAGCCAGGCAAAGGAGATAATTAATGCAACAGTTAAAACTGTGTCGTCTTGGGAAAAAAGAGCTCGCGGTTTGGGTATTCCCGGCTCGGAGATAAAACTTAAGAATCGAGCTTTTCAAGCAGCCATGAACTACAGATCATAATATTGATCTAAGCTTTTTATTTGTTTTACCTCTCTTCAGAACAACGGTTTCGTGTTTGAGCAGTAGCAGATTCTAAGTGACTACTTTTCAGATTTAAATTTACTTCAATTAAATGAAGAAGCGATTCGAGTTAGTACTCAAGTCGTTGTTGCTTCAATAAGAAGACTTCTTATTCCTTCATTCAAATAGAAAAGTATTCTACTTAGAATTAAGGTCTATTTCCATACAAAACTATTTCACTTCAAAAAGAAGGGTAAATGAAACCTATGCTATCAAATTACTGCCTTTGTTTGCTATTTGCCCAGTTGGAAATGGTTTTTAGTAGAGTTATTTACAAGCCTATTCTTAGACCTACACTCATAAGAAATCCATTAGAATAAATTGGACTTGTTATTATTTTATTCGCCTTAGCACCTGTGCCAACAGCACCGATTTCTATGAAATAGGCAAACTTTGTAATAGGTCTGAATTCAAATCCGAAAACTCCATAACCTCCAAATTCGGTGTCGTTATTAGAGAATTCATTATTGGGTAATATCGCTAACACCCCTCCTTCGCCATACATAAATATTTTATCCTCAATTACCTCACTTCTTCCGCGAAGTCCTATTTGAATATTTTGATAGGGTGACCAAGTGGTTTCTGTTCCGTTAAAGTATTCAAACCATTGAAAATTTGCTCCTGCCCTTACGGCGACTTTAGATTTCAAGAAGTAAGGACTAATCAAATGCACCCCTATACCGAAGTCATTTTGAAATTGATTTACATTAAGACCTATTTCAAGTTTATTCGGGGATACTTGTGCTTGAATTTGTAGAGTGAACATCGCGCAGACTGTCCATAAAAATGCGATTCTTTTCATTTCCATAATTTTTGTTGTCTATTCTTCTCAGTTTTCGACTTCCTCATCTATTAATAGCAGCTGACATTTCATACGCTTTTCTGTATCATTTTGAACTAGGTCAAAATGATAGACACCTATGACAGTTCTTTTTTACTCAAATACTGCCGATACGGGGTTGAAAATAGCTTTGCAAACCACAGGAAAATGAGCCTTGAGAAATTGTAAGAAACGCTTTTACTTTTTGGAGTAGATACTTGGAGTTCGGCCCGTGATCGATTTGAAATCATGAATAAAATGTGCTTGATCAAAATATCCTAAATCGTGGCTAAGCTGTGACAGATTATCGCAGTTACTTTGTTTTAGCAATGTTGATATCTGTCGAACACGGAGTATTCTAGAATAAGCCTTTGGACTCATTCCAATTTGTTCGCCAAAAAGTTTTCGCAAATGGGAGGAGCTGATATTGAGATGATTGGATAAAGATTTGATTGGGATAAACCCATTTTTCTCACTTATTAGTTGCAGGGCATAATCGACAACGCTTGGGTAATACTCGAAAAAACGTTCGGCTAGGTAGTTATCAAGTTTCTCAGCAAGCTGGTCATAAGCAAGCTCACTCAATTCTGGAAATTGAAAATTGGTATCAATATCGTTTAGCCTGATAAGCTCATCTTTATAAAGATTTAAACGGCCTGGTATAAAACATCGAGCTCCCAAAGGTTTGAAAACAATGCTTATGAGTTTCGATGTTTCTGAAGTTCCTCTTATTTGAAACGACTTTGAGTGAAGACCACCAACAAAACTAGATGGACGAAGAGTCCAATCTTTAGTGCCATAAGTTCGTTGCATGAAGCCGCCTGTGAGTTGAAATATAACTTCAAAATTTCCAACTGGATCAAGATTCAGTAATGTTTGATTACTCAATTCGTAAACTCGATACGATTCAATGAGGGAGTTGAATCGCTCGGACTGAATACTGATGATACGACTACTCACGTTGCAGGATTCGGACCGTTTCGTTGGAATACTTTTCATGTTGGATACAACGGTCTCGGTTATTTTAATTTTCCTTTTTTCTCCAAGATTGAGCCATCAAGTCAAAACCTTGATTCCATCCTTTTTCTGTTTCCGAAATAGTTCCTTCGGGCAGTTGTTTCAATTCTTCGTTTATACCTTCGCCTTCTTGAATAAAAGTTAACCGTGAGCCACCTTTTCCGTCAGATTTAATTTCTATTGTAAGTGTATCAACTATAAGCGAAAAGTCAAGCATTGCACAAGTATACTTGAGCTTGCTTGGCCTTTCTACTTCCAAGTATTTTCCTGACATTACATAAGTTGTTTCACCTTCCTTTCTTGTTATTGAGTATTGTCCACCAACGCGCAGGTCAATATCAAATTCAGTGTCAGGTGTCCACCAAACTATCATTTCATCTGGATTTGTAAAGGCTCCATAGACTTTTTCTGGCTCCACATCAAAGTGTCTAATGATTTTTAAGTTTCTCATTTTTTCTTGCTGGTTTTGCTTTTCGCCAGTGTTGTCGGCATCATTTTTGCAAGCGAAAAACGCTATCAAAGCCAATGTTAAAAGTCCGAGTATTTTTTTCATTCTAGTTGGTTGTTTTAGCTGCTGAACAACGTTAGGCTAGAGTTCTGCCACGGCAACAAGTATGAACTATATGTATTCTTGTCATTTTGACCACTGTTGTCAATAAATGCAAAATTGCTACTGTAATTTACTCTATTTAAGGGTTAATAAAACATAGCTCCAGACGTCGAATGGCCAGGCAGGCTCTTCATTTTTCAACCCCTGAAAAGGACAGGCTTGTGTAGTATTACAAAAAATAAAAACTTCATGATTTAAGGTTTTTGTTCAACTATAAAAAGGATTTTCAATTCGCCTGAAAGTCAGGTTAATTCTTGGGTCGGAGTTTGACTTTTTATTGATCCCATGCTTCCAGAATCTTTGGGTTGGAGGGGCCATAAGAAGTAAACTCCCGTTGGGTTGATCAAGGCCGAAGTTCTTTTCCAGAATTCCATTTTTAGGCTTGAAGACCAGCTTCCTATTTGCACCAAGGCTTAAAGAGGCTATATAGGGATCCGGTCCCAATTCGGGTTCATCATCCGAATGCAAGCCCATGGAATCCTTTCCATCCCTATAAAGGTTGATCAGGATAGAATTGAACTCTAGTTCAAAGAAAGTATTCACCCTTTTCAGAATGTTTTTCAGCGTTTTTGTTAAGGGTAAAGGGTCCATTTTTTGTCCTGAATAGGTATAGCTGGACTCTTTCGTTCCGTAATATGCGATTAGCCTGGGTTGTAAAAATCGCTTTCCAAATAGGCTGATCTCTTTTTCTTCCCATTTGACATTTTTGATCAATTCATCAAAAAGCGAAGTGGCTTTATCCTGTGAAAGGAAATCGGTTTTTTGTATCAGTCTTATATGGGTTTGGGAAAATTCCATTTCAAGCCGATCTATTCGGATGGTGGATAAATATATTCATCGCTGAGTGGAATTGGTTTGGGATTTCTTCTTTTTAGAGGGAGATAAATCGGACCAAATGAAAAATTCACATTTACGGACCTTATTTCTGCTTTTGTTTTTGATAGCCACTTCGCCGGTGTTTGGGCAAGGTGGTTTTTTCCAGGTAGGAACGGCCTCTTATTATGCAGATAAATTTGAAGGAAGGACTACGGCAAATGGGGAGAAGTACAATGGATCAAAAATGACAGCCGCTCATAGGATGTTGCCTTTTGGTACGCTTGTAAGAGTTAAGAACTTAAAGAACAATAAAACCTGTGAGGTTAAGATCAATGACAGAGGGCCCTTTGTTGAGGGAAGGATCATAGACCTGAGTAGGTCCGCAGCAGAGAAACTTGATTTTGTTCAGCAGGGCCTTGCTGAGGTGAGGATTGAAGTCATAAAAGAAAGCTCAAGTGCCGTTCCCGGTCAAGCTACTCACAGAAAGGTTTATGACCACCCCCAGGAGGTAAGCAGGGAATACCATGAGCTCCATGCCAAGGCAGTAAGGCCTAAAGGCTTTGGAGTACAAATTGGCAGCTATGGCGAGTTCGCGAATATGGTAGCGGTAGTAGAACACCTGAAGAAGAGCTACCAAAAAAAGGTAATTGTGGAGGTCTCCGTGGTCAATGAAAAAAAGGTCTATAAGATCATTATTTCAGGAGCAAACAACAGGTCAAAGGCTGAAGATCTAAGAGCGGCATTGAAAAAAGACTTCCCGGAGTGTTTCGTGTACGAATTTTGACCTGGGGCCTAAATTCTCTTTAAAAAACAAAGCTTCTCTTCTTTATTTTTTTGGCTCAGACCAGGTCCTTGGTTGAGCGAAATGCTTTTAATACGTTTCTTTAAAAAAAGAAATATGGGTGATGGTTTACCCCTTAGCAAGGATTTTTACCATTCATATAGATTTCTTTCACCATACTATTCCTTAAAAACATCTTGTTATTCAAACCCGAGTAAATGGAACTACAGATCAAAGATTTGAATAAGACCTATCCCAATGGGGTTAGGGCATTAAAAAATGTAAATCTTGACATCCCCACAGGAATGTTTGGACTCCTGGGACCAAATGGAGCAGGAAAATCTACTCTTATGAGGACCATAGCAACCCTTCAGGAGGCGGATGAAGGGCAGATCATGCTGGGAGACACCAATGTTTTGTACGATAAGGAGGCTGTCAGGAAGGTCCTGGGTTATCTACCTCAGGAGTTTGGTCTTTATCCCAAGATCTCTGCAGAGGTTCTTTTGGATCATATTGCTACTCTCAAAGGGATTACTTCCAAAGGTGAGAGGAAGGAAATTGTAAGTGCCTTATTGGCCAAAGTGAATCTATGGGAGCACAGAAAAAAGAACCTCGGATCATATTCAGGAGGAATGAAACAAAGATTTGGAATTGCCCAGGCCTTGTTGGGAAGCCCCAAATTGATTATCGTGGATGAGCCTACTGCGGGGCTTGATCCGACCGAAAGAAATAGATTTCACAACCTCTTAAGTGAGATCGGAGAAAATACCATCGTAATCCTTTCAACCCATATAGTTGAGGATGTAAGCCATCTATGTTCGAATATGGCGATCATCAATTTTGGGGAAGTTGTTCTCAAGGGAGTGCCTACAGATGTAATCCAATCTGTGCAAGGAAAGATCTTTAAAAAGTCGATCTCCAAGGAAGAATTGGATCAATACAAAAACGAGCATGAGGTTATTTCTTCTGATCTATTTGCTGGAAGGACCATGATCCATGTTTATGCTGAAAGCAACCCGGGTGATGGATTTGTTCAGGTGGATGCTGATCTTGAAGATGTTTATTTCAAGACCATATTAGAGCATAGCAAAACCCTTCAACCCGCCTGATTATGTGGAAGAAAATATTCGCTTTCGAGCTGGATTATCGCAAGAAGAGGCCAGCGACCTATCTCTACTTTCTGATCTTTTTCATATTGTGTTTTGCCGCGATCGGTTCGGAGAACGTAAGGATAGGAGCGACATCAGAAAAGGTATTGAAAAATGCTCCTACGGTGATTTATTCCTTTGTTCTGATAATGACCGCCTTCGGAATTCTCGTTTCTTCCGCGGTTATGGGAGTGCCTTTGTACCGGGACATTGAGTATAAGACAGATTCCTTCTTCTTTTCCTTTCCGATAACAGAAAAAGACTATTTATTAGGCCGTTTTCTAGGTTCCTTTTTTGTTCTCCTATTAATATTCACATCGGTCCAATTGGCCATAATACTTGGCGGATTCATGCCTTGGGTAAACCAGGATCAGATAGGCCCGATTGCATGGGCAGCGCACTTACAGGCCTTCGTATTCCTGTTGATCCCGAACCTGCTTTTTTCAGCAAGTATATTTTTTAGCCTGGTTGCTCTTACTAGAAGGATCATGGCTGTTTACACTGGCTCGATAATATTATTGGTTGGGTACATTATTTCGGTTAACCTAACCTCAAATCTAGACCGGAGATGGATTGCTGAATTATTGGACCCCTTCGCCTTCATGAGTGTTCAGGAGATAACCAGATACTGGTCGATCTATCAACAGAACAACAATCTATTACCCATCTCTGGGAATCTCCTATACAATAGATTGATCTGGGGAGGTATAAGCATCCTGCTCCTTTGGGTCAGCTTCTCAAGATTCAACTTCTCCAATTTCAAAGCACTCGCGGGTGGAAAAAAGAAGATCAAATCCGGGCCAGCACCTGAAGTAACTGAGATTCCCAGGATATCAATACCAGATATTGGTTGGCGCGTTCATTTCAGGCAAATGCTTAGCCTTTCCTGGATAGAGCTTAAGAATGCAGTATCCAACCCCTATTTCATTTCTATTCTGTTTGCCGGATCTGTATTCCTATTTATGGATTGTTTTTTCACAGATGAGCTTTATGGTACCCCCGCAATGCCGGTGACCTATTATATGCTCGAAAGCAAGGATAATAACTGGGTGCTTTTCGTCCTGATCATTTTGATCTATTACAGCGGTGAAATGATTTACAAGGAAAGGGGGTTGAAGTTCGATCAGATTGTAGATGCCCTTCCAATTCCTAATTGGATGGTCTTTGGATCAAAGCTTCTGGCAATGTTCTACATCTGCTTTTTGCTGGCTTCAATAGTGATAGTTATGGGGGTTTCTGTTCAGACCATAAAAGGATATTTCAATTATGAATTTGGGGTTTACCTGATGGATATGTATGTTCTGACCCTGCCGTTTTATCTGATTATGGCAGTATTCGTATTCTTCATTATGATCCTGGTCAATAATAAGTTCATTGGATTTGGCGTGATCCTCTTTTATTGGTTGGCCCGGATCGGTTTAGCCTTGATGGACTATAACCATAATATGTTGTATGTAGGGGATAGGCCCAGCTATATCTATTCCGACATGAATGGTTTCGGCCATTACCTGATGCCGGTATTGAGCTTTACAGGCTATTGGTTGGCTTTTTCAGTCATTTTAGTTGTCCTCGGGAATTTGATGTGGCCAAGAGGAGTTGTAGCTGGAGTCAAAGAAAGAAGAGCCCTCGCAGCGCAAAGATTTGGCCTGACACCAAAGTTGGCTTTAAGCTTGGGTATAGTCCTTTTTATTGGGATAGGTTCCTGGGTTTTTTATAATACCAACTTCGTTAATGAATATAAATTAGGGGAGACGGTAGAAAAAGAAAAAGTAGAATTTGAAAACAAGTATAGGGTCTATGACGACCTTCCTTTACCGAAGATCTATGATGTAAAACTTGATGTTGAGATCTATCCTGATATCCGAAAAACAGATATAGAGGGAACTTTCTTTATTACAAACATCAACTCCGCAAGGGTAGATTCTTTAATGGTCAATTTCAGAAGATTGGACCAATTCAATGAGTTACGCTATCAAGGTAAGGTGCTTGAGCCCAAATGGAAAAATGAGAAGTACGACTTTGCGATTTATGAAATCCCTGGTGGAATTAACCCTGGAGATTCAGTCCAAATGGATTTCTCAATGTACGCTCAATATGAAGGATTCTCTAATGAAGTCGGCCAAAGCTCTATCAACTATAACGGAACCTTTTTTAATACAGGTTGGCTTCCGGCCTGGGGTTATAATGAAGAGTATGAATTGGCCTCAGATGAGAAAAGGAAAAAATATGGTTTAGAGCCAAAGAAAAGAAGCGTCCCCATTGAAGATCCGAAAATGAAGAATTATTCCTTCATCAATAGCAATGCTGATTATGTTCAGTTTGAAGTTAAGGTCGGTACTGCTGGAGATCAGGTAGCAATTGTTCCTGGATACCTTCAAAAACAATGGGAAGAGAATGACAGGAATTATTTCCATTACAAAACCGAGGCACCGGGATTCTATTTCTTTTCCGTACTCTCAGCCAGATACGAGATATTAAAAGACAGCTGGACCTCTCCTGATGGTAAGGTGGTAAGCCTTGAGATCTACCATGAACCGGGTCATACTAAAAACCTGGGCAGGATGGTAAAAGGCATGAAGAAGTCTCTGGAATATTTTTCAAAGAATTTCAGCCCTTACCAACATAGTCAACTAAGAATTTTAGAATTCCCAAGGTACAGTCGGTTCGCCCAGTCTTTTGCGAACACAGTCCCCTACTCAGAAGCTTTTGGCTTCGTTTCCGATTTCTCCGATGAGGAAGACATTGATTATGCCTTCTATGTGACTGCTCATGAGGTCGCTCACCAATGGTGGGGCCATCAGGTTATGCCCAGGGCTACAAATGGTGCCAGCACTGTTTCAGAAAGCATGTCTCAATATTCTGCCCTAATGGTTATGGAAGAAGAGTATGGTTCAGACCAGATCTCTAAATTCCTTGAATATGAATTAAGGAGTTATCTGAGAGGAAGAGCCAGGGAAAGTAAGTATGAGCCCACCCTTCTCAATAATGAAGGTCAAGCCTATGTTCATTATAGAAAAGGGAGCCTTGCCTTGTATTCAATCAAGGATTTGATCGGAGAGGATGGTTTGAATTCTGCGCTAAAGAAATATGTGGATAGTGTTGCATTTCAACCCGCCCCATTCACAAGTTCAATGGAGTTGTTCGAACAAATAAAAGGAGCTACTCCTGATTCCCTGAAAAGTTTTGTTGATGAGCTATTCACAAAAAGGGTCCTATACGAAAATCGGATCACCAACGCCGAATATGAGGACCTGGGTAACGGAACGTACAGAGTATTTCTTGACCTATCGGCTGAAAAGATATACGAGGATAGTTTGGGTATGGAGATAGAAGGCCCTGCCATGAACGACTGGGTTGATGTGGGGATTTTTGGATCCCAGAAATTGAATGGCAAGGAAACCAAGACCACCCTTTATCTCAAAAAGCATAAACTGACAAAAGGGGAAAAGACCTTGGAGTTTATAGTAAATTCAAAACCTGAGAAAGCAGGTATCGATCCTTATATTAAATTGGTCGATCGCAATCCGGAGGACAACGAAACCGTTGTTTCGGAGAAAGGTAGCATTATATGAGATTATTCTTGATTCCAGCATTCCTGCTAACAGTAGCTTTTTGCTCTGCTCAGGATTTTTTTCCCTCCTTCGAGGCCAAGAGCTTAGAGGACAAGGCTGTAAAGGTCCCGGAAGATTTAAAAGGAAAAATATCCCTTTTGGGATTTGCCTATTCAAAAAAGGCTGATGAGGACCTTAGAGCTTGGTTTCAACCTGCCTATACAAGGTTTATTAATCCTCCTCAAAGTGGATTGATCCCTTCAGACCCGTTTGAAGGCAATATTTATTTCATTCCCATGCTTCAGGGAATAGCAAAAAAGGTCAGCGGAAAAATCGAGAAGGAAATGAAGGAGGGAATAGACCCATCCTTGCATCCCCATATTGCATTGTTTTCCGGAGAAGTGAAGGATATTCGTTCGCAACTGAAAATGGACGAACCAAGCGAGCCCTATTTTTTTGTGATAGATGAGAATGGAAAGATCCTCTATAGGACTCAGGGTGCTTACACCGATGATAAAATGGATGAAATAGAATCCTACTTGGAGGAATGAGATCTTTCCTTTTTTCTCTTTTCCTATTCTCAATTCTTTTCTCCTCTTGCACAGAGGAACAAGAGAAAAGTCTCAATTTGAGGAAAAAGAGCACGGGAGCTTATGGTGAGATCCTCCTTGTAATGGATACGGCACTCTATCAGGATTCTCTTGGTAGAGAGATTGATAAATGTTTCCGTCAGGTATTTCCCGGGTTACCCCAGGCAGAGGCACTTTTTAAGCTACGGATCGTAGCCCCGGGAAGTTTTGAAGGACTTCTTAGAAATACCAGCAACATTATTGTTGCTGCAACCTTTGATTCCAAAAGCCCTTCATCTGATTTGATGAGAACATGGTTTAGTGAAGAATCCATAAAAAGTGTTGAGGAAGGGTCCGATGAATACAGGTTTGTCAGAAAGGATGAATTCGCCACCGACCAATACAGTGTTTACATTTTTGGAAAGGATCCCAATGATCTCATCTCAAAGATCAGGAAGAATTGTGGGGAACTAACAGAGTTCTTCAATCAAAGGGAACGTGGCAGAATTACCCGGGAGATCTATGAGGCCAAGGAGCAAAAAACCCTATCAAAGGGAATGAAAGACAATTTTGGATATAAGCTGAGAGTACCATTTGGATTTGAGATAGCCAAACAGGAGAAAGACTTCTTATGGTTAAGCCAATTGGGAAATGATCTTTTCAGAAACATATTCATAGCTAGTAAACCTTATGTCTCTGAGAATCAGTTTCATGTAGATTCAATAGTGGCCTGGAGAGATGAGATCGGAAGGAACTACCTTTTTGGATCCGGGCAGATCGATACCAGCAGCTATATGACCACCGACCAACGCTACCTCCCTGTTGTAGAAAGAACCGTTTCTTTCAACGGCAATTATGCCAAGGAATTAAGGGGTTTGTGGAGGCTGAAGAACTTTTTAAGAGGGGGACCTTTTTTATCATTTGTCATGACAGATCCTAAAGGGGAAAGGCTCTATTACATAGAAGCATTCCTATATGCCCCCAATAAGATCAAGCGCCATTTCATGAGAGAATTGGAAGCCGAATTATATACCTTCAAACCCTGAAAATAATCCTTGAAAAGGGATTAGATTTGTGCCTTAACGCAGGCAAGCATGTCCATTAATATTCGCAAGGAAGATGCCCTGAATTATCACCAGCAGGGTCAACCCGGAAAGATAGAAGTAGTACCTACCAAGCCCTTAGGATCTCAGCTTGACCTTGCACTGGCATATTCACCAGGAGTTGCTGAACCCTGCAAGGAGATCGAAAAGAAAAAGGACAAGGTTTACGATTATACCGCCAAGGGAAACCTTGTTGGGGTAATTTCAAATGGTACCGCTGTTTTAGGCTTGGGTAATATAGGCCCTGAAGCCTCCAAGCCTGTTATGGAAGGAAAAGGGGTGTTGTTCAAAAAGTTTGCTGGAATTGATGTTTTTGACATCGAGATTGATGAAAAGGATCCCAAGAAGTTTGTAGAAATAGTAAAATCTCTTGAACCAACTTTTGGAGGGATCAACCTGGAAGATATCAAAGCCCCCGAGGCTTTTTATATCGAGCAGGAACTAAGGAGATCAATGAAGATCCCTGTAATGCACGATGATCAGCATGGAACAGCTATCATCGCTTCTGCCGCTCTCGTTAATGCCCTGGAACTATCCAAGAAAAAGATCTCAAAGATCAAGATCGTTGTAAATGGGGCAGGTGCTGCTGCTATTTCCTGCTTGAACCTGATCATAGAGATGGGTGCTGATCCTAAGAATATAGTCTTGCTTGACAGCAAGGGTGTGATCAATAAGTCCAGAAAGAATCTTGATGAGGTGAAAGCCAAGCACGCTACCTCCCGAAAGATCAACACCCTAAAGGAAGCCTTGGTTGGAGCTGATATGTTCCTTGGATTGTCCGTTGGGAATATTCTCAAGCCAGCCATGATAAAATCCATGGCCAAGAATCCAATCATCTTTGCTTTGGCAAATCCTACTCCGGAAATTGATTTCGATCTGGCCAAGAAAACAAGGCCCGATGCCATCGTTGCTACGGGAAGGTCTGACCACCCCAATCAAGTAAATAATGTCCTTGGGTTTCCTTTCATTTTCAGAGGAGCCTTGGATGTGAGAGCTACAGAGATAAACGAAGAGATGAAGCTCGCTACGGTGGAAGCCATAGCAAGCCTTGCAAAGGATGCTGTACCAGAGATCGTAAGGAAAGCCTACAAGGAAAAGATCCTGGAGTTCGGTCCGGATTACCTGATCCCGAAACCCTTGGATCCACGTTTGATCACAAGAATCCCGCCTGCTATAGCCAAAGCTGCAATGGATTCAGGGGTAGCTAAAAAGAAGATCAAAGATTGGAATGTCTATGAGCAGGAGCTCCTGAATAGACTTGGAGTTGATCAAAGGTTGATTATCAGAATAATCAATCAGGCCAAAAAAGAACCAAAAAGAGTTGTATTTGCCGAAGCGGATAACATTAAGATCCTAAAAGCAGCCAGAATAGTTGCTGAAGAGGAAATAGGGATACCCATTTTATTGGGGAATGTTGAGCTCGTAAAAAAACTTATGGATGAGCATGGGATCAACCTTAAGTGTAAGATCATTGATCCACATGCGGCTCCTAAGAAAATGGAAGAGTATGGCGAAATGCTCTATCAGAAAAGGAAAAGAAAGGGATTGACCCTTTACTCTGCTAAAAGATTGATGAGGGAAAGGAATTATTTCGCTTCAGCTATGGTGGAATTGGGAGAGGCAGATCTGATGATCTCCGGTATGAACCGGGAATATCCCAAATGTATCAGACCGGCCTTAGAGGTGATTGGTTCTGCCAAAGAGAACGGTAAGGTAGCGGGAATGTATGCCATGATGGGACCAAAAGGCCTATACTTTTTTGCGGATACCACGATAAATCGGGAACCCGATTCCGATGCAATTGTAAGCGTTATTGGCTTAGCCGCGGAGACTATTCGAGCTTTTGGAATTGAACCAAGGATAGCCTTGTTGTCCTATTCGAACTTTGGATCCTCCTCAGGAAGTACCCCATCAAAGATGCAGGAAGCATTGAAAAAGGCTTGGAAAGCGTATCCGGATTTGGAGCTGGATGGAGAATTTCAAGCTCATATAGCTGTTTCACCTCAAATCCAGAAAAAACATCATCCTTTTTCAAAAATTGCTGAAAAAGGGGCTAATACATTGATCTTTCCAGGGCTGGCTTCAGGGAATATTGCTTATAACCTTTTAAATGAATTGGGAGGAATGGAAAGCTTAGGTCCAATTCTAATGGGGATGAAGAAACCAGTCCAAATTCTTCAAAGAAGTAGTTCAGTAAGGGAGATTGTAAACATGGTAGCTGTTGGGATTCTTGATGCCCAGCAAAAAGGTCAAAAATGATAGGATACATAAAGGGAAACCTGGAGAGAAAGACTGGAGGTTATATCTGGGTTGAAGCCAACGGAGTAGGATACGAGATCAAAATAAGCCTGCAAACCTTTTCTGCCCTTCCCAATGAGGGTGAAGTAAAGATCTTCACTTATTTCCACGTCAGGGAGGATGTTCAGGTCCTATACGGGTTTAAAACGGAGCAGGAAAAAGAGACATTCATTCAATTAATCGGGATAAACGGAGTAGGGCCAAATACAGCCCTTGTAATCCTTTCTTCCCTCTCTCCGGAAGAGCTCGGAAATGCAGTTGCAGGAGGGGATGTGGCAACCATAAAATCGGTAAAAGGAATAGGCTTAAAAACAGCCGAAAGAATAGTATTGGAGTTAAAGGATAAACTAGGAGAAATTGCTGGTCAGGAAAGCGGAAATATTCCTCCAACAATAAACAATACCCTGCGTGAAGAAGCGTTATCTGCCTTAATTACCCTGGGCTTCGCGAGATCTGCAGCCGAAAAGGGTATAGTTCAGGCCTTAAAGGAGATGGGGCCTGAGACCTCCCTAGAGGAGGTAATAAAATGGGTTTTAAAGTCTTCTTAACAGTTTTTGGGAATAAGAAGTATTAGAAAACTGCTGCTGCTGTTTGTAGCTGTGGGTGTCTGCTGGTATGCGGCCAACCCGGTGGGAAAACTATATGCTGCGGCAGGTCCGACGTTGATCTATGTTGATTCTCTATCAGGAGATTCAAGCGCACCGGCCGATCCGGGGCCTCAGCCCTATGTTCGAAGCCGAAAGCCCCTCTATTACCCCAGGGACAATACTTCTTCTCCTTTGATCGAAAGGATCTCCCGATCACCTCTTTACTTGGGAATGCCTAGCAATCTTTCAAGGACCATTGAGCTGGACGATAGTCTGAAATATTATACCATCTATGAAAAAGTTGGAGATGATGACTTCAGGCCTCCCTCGGTTCTTACCTACGATGAATTTTATCGTTTCAGAAACCAGGAATTGGAAGATGATTACTTCCGCCAGATCTCAGGAAATGCCGACGAGAATAACCCGCTTGGACAGGACCGGGGGCTAATTCCAATCATTCATCTGCATCCTGCATTTGATAGAATATTTGGAGGAAACTTTGTCGATATCCGACCCAATGGATTTGTCACCTTGAATTTTGGTGCTCGTTGGCAAAGGGTTCAAAATCCCGCAATCCCCATCCGTCAGCAAAGAAATGGAGGCTTTGAATTCGATCAGCAAATCTCGATGAATGTAATTGGAAAAGTGGGAGAGAAATTAAGGTTGACCGCTAATTGGGATACAAAATCAAGTTTCGATTTCGAGAACAGGGTAAAGCTTGATTACCAGGGGTTTGAAGAGGATATAATCCAGGACATTGAAGCGGGAAACATTGCATTTAATCCTCCCAGTACGCTGATTCAGGGCTCACAAAACCTTATGGGAATCAAGACCAAACTGAAGTTTGGAAGGTTGGATGTCACCAGTGTTTTTTCTCAGCAAAGGGGAAAAACCGAATCGGTTACCATCTCTTCAGGCGGCTCTCAAACCGCAAATTTTGACGTGCCTGTATCTGATTATGAAGAAGACAGGCATTTTTTCTTGTCTCAATATTTCAGGGATAACTATGAACGCTGGCTCAAGCAACTACCAAACATTAATTCAGGGGTTCAGATCACCCGCGTAGATGTTTACATAACGAATAGAACGCAAACTACCTCCAACCAACGGGACCTTATAGCATTTACGGATATTTCTGAGGCTGATCCGGACAAGACCCTTGTTCAAAACAATCCATTATTTTCTTTCAACAACGCTCCTGCAAGTCCTGCATCTAATGGGAATAATACGATTTATAGTACTATGGCAGGGGACCCATCTGCAAGGAATACGGCCACAGCAACGGTGGATTACATGGAAAACACATACAACATGAAGGTTGGAGAGGATTATGAGTTTCTGAAAGGAGCTCGAAAACTTCAGCCAACAGAATTCAGCTTTCATCCTTTGCTGGGTTACATCTCAATAAATCAAAGTTTCCAACAGGATGTTATCATAGCAGTAGCCTATGAGTATACGATAAATGGAGTGGCATACGAGGTCGGGGAAATCCAAAACCCAAACATCTCCAACGGGGAAAATTTATTTCTAAAACTTCTCCGCCCGGCCTCGAGCCCTCTATTGAATAACCCAACCTGGGATCTGATGATGAAAAACATCTATTCCATGGGTGCAAGCCAGATCTCTCCTAATAATTTCCAGCTGCGAGTTGTTTATCGTGATGACGAAAGCGGGGTAGACAACCCCAGTTTGCATGAAGGGACCAATACCAAGGATGTACCGCTTGTTCAACTTATGGGTGTAGATAACCTAAACCCTAATAATGACCCAGGGCCTGATGGAAATTGGGACTTCATAGATAATTCGAGAGGTGATCTCTTTGAACCCGTAACAATAGATGCCAGAAGAGGTAGGATTATTTTCCCGGTCCTGGAACCGTTTGGATCCACCCTAGAAAGCTTTTTTGATCCTGAAAATGAGCAATTGCTGATATCTAAATATGTTTTTGACACCCTGTATACCGGAGCCCGAGCCATTGCCCGGCTGGATGCCGAGAAGAACAAATTCCGATTGGTAGGCTCATACCAGGGGGAGGCAGGTAATACAATCAATTTGCCGGGATTCAACATTTCCCCGGGTTCAGTGAGAGTTTTCGCTGGAAGTACTGCCCTGGTAGAGGGCCAAGACTACAATGTGGATTATACCCTGGGAAGAGTAAATATTACCAATACAGGTGTGCTGAATTCGGGTAGTGACCTGAGGATCCAGTATGAAAAAGCCGACCTATTCAACTTCCAATCCCGATCTCTTTTTGGTGGAAGATTTGACTATAAATTAGGTCGGGATATGAAGATGGGAGCGACCATCATGCAGTTGAATGAGAGGCCTATCATTACTCGGGTAAGTGTTGGCGATGAACCTACGAAAAACACCATGGTCGGCTTGGATTATAGTGTTTCAAAGAATTCTGACCTGATCACCAAGATAATTGACAAGGTACCGGGTATATCCACCAAAGTTCCATCTAAATTCAATTTTAACGCGGAGGCAGCCTACCTGTTTCCTGGGTCTCATAAACGGTTGGGAGAAGGAGGAAATAGCTTCATTGATGACTTTGAAGGAGCCGAGATACCTTATGATTTCACCTCTGTGCCTGTTTCCTGGAAATTGGGTTCCACTCCATTGGAGGTTCCCGATTACTATTCCACTGAACCAAGAGGAGAAAGTTTCAATAGAGCAAGGCTAGCCTGGTATACCATTGATAATGTTTTTTATCGAAGCGATGGAGGAGGAAAACCCTCAAATATTACGGACGAACAACTTGAAAATCATTATGTAAGAGCTGTGGCCTTTAATGAGGTGTTTCCAGGGAGGCAGGGACAGGCAGTGAATTTCAATGAGCTGACCTTAGATCTTGCTTATTATCCCAATGAAAGAGGACCATATAACTATGAGCCTACACTAATTGATGTAGAACCTGATGGAACCTATGATTCTTTGCGAAGGGCTGAAAAATGGGCAGGCATTACCAGGCCCATTACTTTCAACAATAATTTTGATGCTGCCAATATCCAGTACCTACAATTCTGGATGATGGACCCATTTATTGAAGGAGAAAGAGGAAGGGTTGCTACCGGTACCAACGGAACAGCAGGAACAAACAATACCACCGGGGGTCAGCTATATTTTAATCTGGGAGATATTTCTGAGGATGTTTTAAAGGACGGGCTTTATGCTTTTGAGAATGGATTGCCCCCAACTTATGGTACCCAGGATTCAGAATGGGGACGGGTGCCGGTTGGAAATAACATCACTCGAGCATTTGATAATTCCGAAGGAGGTCGAAACCAACAGGATATAGGATTGGATGGATTGAATAGTGCCAATGAGTTGATATTTCCTGGATACCAGGATTTCCTTTCAGGAGTTCAAAATTCAGGCCTGGACAACTCAGTAAAAAACCAGATCGCTAATGATCCAAGTGGAGACGACTTTGTTTACTACCTGGAAGGTGATTACGGAGTTCCTGATGCAGGCGTTCTTGACAGATACAAAAGGTTTAATGGCTTTGAAGGAAACTCACCGGCTCAAAATCCCTCAAATCTTTTTACTCCTTCAAACACACCACTCCCCGACGAAGAAGACCTAAACAAGAACTTCGATATTGATCTTCAGGACCGTTATTTTTCTTACAGAATGGACTTGGCCCCTGACCAAATGCAGGTAGGGAATGGATACATAGTCGATGAAGTAACCAATAACATTAATGGAGATGATGTGAGTTGGTACCTTTTTAGAATTCCACTGAGAGATCTGGACGGAGTTTTCGCTAAGCAGGTAGGATCTCCAGGTCTTACATTCAATTCAATACGTTGGATGAGAATGTTCATGACCGGATGGCATCAACCCGTGGTACTACGGATGGTCGACCTGCAATTGGTGGCGGCCCAGTGGCGGGTTTCTGATCAGGAATATATTGCCTCCAATAATGGAATTGAGATAGGAGACGACGTTAAATCAAGAATAGTTGTCTCTACAGTAAATATTGAGGAGAATGGAATAGTTACACCTGATAATAAGGATAAGAAAGTACCATACCTACTTCCTCCAGGGGTAAACAGAGACTTTGATAACACCTCGCAGGTTTCAAGACAATTAAATGAGCAGTCGCTTCAGGTATATGTAGAAGACCTGAAGCAAGGTGTTGGCAGGCCTGTCTTCAAGAACGTGGTCTATGATCTCCTTAACTATGGGAAGATGGAGATGTACCTCCATGCTCATGATCCAACTGCTCAAACTCAGGATGGAGATATCAGTGCTTTTGTAAGGATTGGAACCGATTTTGATCAGAACTATTATGAGGTAGAGATGCCTCTTAAAATGACTCCAATGGGCTTGGGAGTAAATTACAATCCCTTTACGGTTTGGCCGGAAGAGAACAATTTCGAGGTGGAGCTTAAGGATCTTTCTGCAGCAAAGACACTTAGACAGGAAAGAAATGCAAGGTTCAACAATGATCCATCCCTGGATCTCAACTCATACGAATACAGAAAAGGTAAGTATAACATTCGGGTAGTAGGACGACCGGATATGAGCGATGTCCTTGTGGTAATGCTTGGGGTTCGAAATAACTTCCTGGAAGGTGAATCTCGGGATGAGACCAAGTCCGCCTATGTTTGGTTCAATGAACTTAGGGTTTCAGATTTTATTAAAAATGAAGGTTGGGCGGCAACCGCTAGGTTGAACACAAAAGTTGCAGATTTTGCAACAGTAGCTGCATCGGGCAAGGTAGTTAGCCCTGGTTTTGGTCAGATATCTGATAGAATTTCAGACAGATCAAGGCAATGGGAAACCCAATACGACGTCCAATCCAATATGAACCTTGATAAATTTTTAGGCCCTAAATCCGGGGTGAAGGTACCCTTCTTTGTCAGATACGAGAATAAAAAGGTTACCCCGATTTTCGACCCCTTGGATCCGGATGTCCGGCTGAAGGATAAGTTGGCGGTTATTGAGGAAAACTCCGGAAAGGAGGCCGCTGATGATTATGACCAGAAAGTAGTAACCCGGAATAAGGTCAAGAGTTTCAGGTTCAGCAACGTTAAAAAGGTAAAAACCAAGGCCTCTTCTAAACCTAAGATTTACGATGTTGAGAATTTTTCACTCTCTGCGGGATATTCTGAAACAAACAGGTCTTCTGCCACTGTAGCTACCTATAGAAAGATCAATCAGACCTTCGGAGTTGGTTATAATTTCTCTGCAAAGCCGAAAAACATTCAGCCCCTTAAGAAAACCAAAAAGATGAAATCCAAATGGTTCAGATTGATCAAGGATTTCAACCTTACTCCATTTCCTTCTTCCTATACGGTTCGTTGGGATCTGAACAGAGACTATACAAAGACCCAGAATAGGAATGCGAATTTGGAAACCACCAACATGCCCATTCTTTATCAAAAGTTCTTCAACTTCAACCGAACCTATGCTTTAAGATGGAATCTTACCAAGAGCATTTCTATAAATTATAATTCCAAGGTTCGGGCGATAATTGACGAGCCGGATGGGGAACCAAATGCCGGGGTTTATCGGGATCAGGTTCTTAAGGAGATCCAAAATCTGGGTCGTATGGTGAATTATGATCAGACGATTGCGGCCAACTATGCTATTCCTTTGGGAAAGATCCCCCTTCTTGATTGGACCAATGCCGACTTGAATTATAATGTCAATTATAGATGGAAAGCTGCCTCAAGGGAGGTGGCCAGTCTTGGAAATAGCATTCAAAACCAGCAGAAAATCGCTTTAACAGGAAAGGTGGATTTCAGAAAACTGTACCATAAAAGTAAATTCTTAAAGAATATCGAAAGTCCAAGAAGAAGACCGGCGGCCAGAGGAAAAAGCAAGCCTGCTCCTAAGAAAAATGAGAATGATACTACCAAGAAGAAAAAGCCTCCGCCGGAGTTTAAGGGCATAAAATCTGTATTGAGGTTATTGATGTTGGTAAAATCGGCCAATATCAACTATTCGGTTCAAAGGTCCACCTTTCTTCCCGGATACATGCCTAACGTTGATGTGTTTGGTTTGCAACAGAGTTATACAGACCCGGCTACCGGTATAAATTCCTTTAATGCTCCTGGTTGGCCATTTATTTTGGGGGATCAGGATCCGGGAATTCGACAGACCGCTGCCAACAACGGTTGGCTTACTCGAGATCAGAATTTCTTTAATCAGTTCACGCAATCACGGACCGAGGCATTGACCATGCGGATTGCGGCAGAGCCGATCAAGAATTTCAGGATCCAACTTGATTTCAATAGAACCAGGACTGATAACTATACAGAATTGTACCGCTATAACCTGGGTGGGATCGATAGCCTTCTGGGATATACTGAACCCGGCTTTTCGGCAGGAAATGGTTTACAGCCAAGCCACTCCTGGTCATATTCGATATCAATCATTTCCATAGGAACTGCCTTTTCTCCCTTGGTTCCGGATAGGACAGATGTTACCGAGGTTTTTCAGGCCTTTGAGCGTAACCGAGAACCAATACGGGATCAATTGGATGCTTTAAACCCCAATGGGGCTGGGTATTCACTTAATTCCCAGGATGTTCTGATTCCAGCCTTTTTCTATGCATATACCAATCAGGATATCAGCAGGGTTGATGGAGCTCCTTATCCAAAGATCCCACTCCCGAACTGGAGAATTGATTTTTCAGGTTTGTCCAAATTAGCCATGTTTAAGAAGAAGTTCTCTTCCATCAATATCAAACATCAATATAGCTCCAAGTATTTGGTTGCAAACAATGGCACGAGAACCGCATATATTAATGAAAACGTGGATTGGACAAATTTTGATGGCCCTTATCCCTGGGCCTCTCAAAAAGAGCTAATAAATGATAGTTTGGGATCGGTTTATATACCGGTTTATAATATTACGGGTGTAAGCATAACCGAAAGGTTCTCCCCGCTGATCGGGATCGACTTTAGAACAAAAACCAAGATGAGCGGAAGCATTGCTTATAACCGGACCAGAACCCTTGGGCTGGCAATTGATAATACTCAAATCACCGAGGACGTAAGAAGTGATTGGGTTGTTTCCTTTGGGTATACAAAAAAAGGGATGAAACTTCCATTCAAGTCTAAGGGAAGGAACATCATCTTAAAAAATGATGTCACTTTTAGGGTGCAATTCACCTTCAGTGATTCTGAAAACTTACAAAGATTGATTGAGGAGAATTCCGTCGTTGCAAGTGGTAATACCTTGATCCAGTTTAGACCTACTGTGGAATATGTGGTCAATAAAAGACTTTCCGTCCAGGGGTATTTTGAGAGGAATATCAACACACCCAAAATTTCAACTTCCTATAAGAATTCAAGTACCCAATTCGGGATTCAGGTCAGGTTTAGTTTGGCAGGAGCTCCAGGAGGTGGTGGAACAGGTGGGGCTGCCGGAGGGAGGTAATTTTTTTAATCCGAGAAACGAGTATTTTTGAATGCTCAAAAAAGAATGATATGGATTTCCCAGAAGAATTAAGGTATACCAAGGACCACGAGTGGGTAAAGCTCGAAGGAGATATTGCGACAATAGGGATCACCTCTTATGCTCAAGGAGAATTAGGGGATGTTGTCTTTGTAGACATTCCAAGTGAAGGGGAAACATTGGAGAATGAGGAGATCTTTGGGACTATTGAAGCAGTTAAAACCGTTGCTGATCTTTTCATGCCCATGTCTGGGGAGGTATCCGAGATCAACCCTCTTTTGGAGTCTAATCCAGAGAAGGTTAATGAAGATCCCTATGGAGATGGATGGATGATCAAGATCAGGGTTAATGACAGTGCTGAGTTCGACAACCTTATGAACGCAGCTGATTATCAATCAATGGTATCCTAATTTGGTAAAATACCATTTTTTCACCCTCTGCTGGTCGGCATTCATAATCTTTCTTGCTCTCTTTCCGGGCTCAGGAATGCCTGATTTCATGTTTTTTGATGTGCTACCCCTGGATAAAGCCGTACACTTTTTCGTGTATTTTGTGTTCACCTTTATGCTGATCACCGGTTTTTACAAGCAATTAGGGGGACCTAGTTATCGTTTTAAACTTTACGGGAATTCAATGCTGATAGCACTGGCATTCAGCTTTGCTCTTGAGGTTCTTCAAATTTTAATACCTGGCAGGAATTTTGAGTTATGGGATGTTGCAGCCAATATTTCGGGCATAATAGCTGGAAGAGCATTTTTTTTCATTGTTTACTCCCTAAAACTTGGCTGAACCTTGGCTTATCAAGGGTTTTGAAATAGTTTTACATTAAGTAAGAGAAAAATGGGAATACTCGTAACAATATTATTTGTGGCCGTTCTAGTCGGCTTGATCTTTCTATTTAAATACCTGATAGACAGGAGAACAGAGAAATTCGTTGCCTCAGGAGAGGCTGATAAATTGGACATGAACCTGTTCAAGAAATTCGAGGTTACGAATATCCATAAATATACTTTCCTGCTCACCAATCTTGGATTGGTATTTAGCTTGACTATAGTCCTTACAGCTTTCGAGTGGAAGAGCTATGACAAAGTTGAGGTAATTGACCTTGGAAGGGTTGATGACTCATTTGAAGATATACTGGAGATCCCTCCTACGGAGCAACCACCTCCACCGCCACCAAAGGTTCAGCAGCCTGAAATTATCGAGGTTCCTGATGAAGAAGAATTAGAAGAAGAGATAGAAGTAAACCTTGACGTTGAGGTTACTGAGGAAACTGTAATCGAGGAGATCGTTGAGGAAGAACCAGAGGAAGAAGAAGTTGATCAGGTATTTCTGATCGTGGAGGAACAACCCGAGCCCAATGGTGGAATGCAGGCCTTCTATGATTACCTGGGTAAAAAGATCAGATATCCGGAGCAAGCCAGAAGAATGGGTGTTGAAGGAAGGGTTTTTGTCGAATTCGTAGTGGGTAAGGATGGAAATCTTACCGATGTAAAGGTTGTAAAGGGAATTGGAGCCGGTTGTGACGAGGAAGCAGTGAGAGTTGTAAAACAAGTTCCACCATGGAAACCAGGAAAGCAGAGAGGTCGTCCTGTTAAAGTTAAGATGACCGTTCCGGTTTACTTCAGATTGGGGTAAACACCCACCACACAAAACTCAACCTGGCCTTGGCCGGGTTTTTTTTTGCCTTTGATGATTTATATCAATCAAGAAGCATAATCAATGTCATAATTGACTGCCTTACCCGGGGATATCTTGGAAATACAATTTATTCTCATGGTAGCTCTTATCGCATTCATCGGAGGATTTTTCAGTTTAATTGCCGGAATTGTTCTTGTTCTTAGGAAGATCACCGCCGAGCTTGCCCATAAACAGGTTGAAGAACTTGTAAGCATAAACCCAGTAGACTGGCCAAAAAAAGTCTTTTATGCTGACATTCAACACCTCAAGGTTCTTATATTATCTATGGGCCTTAGCCTTAGTTTAGGATTTACTTATGTTCTTTTTGAATGGAAGACCTATGATGATGTTGAGGTGATAAACCTGGGAGATGCTAAGGAAAGCTTTGAAGAAGTCTATGAAATTCCTCCTACCAAGCAGCCGCCTCCGCCAAAACCTAAGATTCAGCATCCTGAAATTGTTGCCGTGCCTGATGAGGAAGAAATTGAACAGGAGATCGAATTGGTCTTGGATGTAGAGTTAACTGAAGAAACCGTTATTGAAGAGGTGGTGGAAAGTGTCCTGGATGAACCGGAGGAAGAAGTCGATCAGGTTTTCCTAATCGTGGAGGAACAACCAGAGCCGATTGGGGGCATGGCTGCTTTCTACGAGTATTTAGCCAAACATATTGAGTACCCTGAAACCGCAAGAAGGGTAGGAGTAAGCGGAAGGGTCTTTGTGGAATTTGTTGTTGCCAAGGATGGAAGTATAACCAATGCAAGGGTTGTAAAAGGTATTGGTGGAGGATGTGATGAAGAAGCGGTTAGAGTGGTAAAAAGCTCCCCAAAATGGAAGGCAGGAATGCAAAGGGGAAGGCCAGTTAAGGTTAGAATGACTGTGCCGGTTTATTTTAAACTGGAATAAAAAACCCCAGGATAACTCCAGGGGTTTTTTGACCTCCAAAAGAATAGTCTAGTTGACCACGATCTTTTTGACCACTCCCTCTCCATTTTGAGAAATCCTGACCAGGTATAGGCCTGGCTCACGGTCCTTGATGTTTATTCGATAGTCCAATGTGCCGTTGTGATTTGTGATGGTCTTTTGTTCCACCTTTTTTCCGTTCATATCAGTGATAAGGATATCGATCGGCTCCTCAGTCAGTTCGGTTTTCCCTTTCACATTGAATTCCCCATCACTTGGATTAGGGTAGAAATTAACCCCGTTTAGCGCGCCTCCTCCATTTAGAGTAAAACCCCTTTTCATTGATTTTGGAAGTTCTTGCTCCTCTATTTCTTCAACCTCGAATTTTTTGATGACAACAACCACCTTATGGGATTTGGATTCTTCTCCATTTTCAACTTCTACATCAATGGTCTTATCTATAGAGATGTAGATGTTTTCTCCTTCCTGCTTGATATCCAACTCCTCAAGGATCTTTTCCCTATCCGCACCTTCTTCGATCAAAACCTTGAAATTTTCCATTTTTTCCTCAGTGATCTTATCCATGTCCCCTGAAATGATAAAAACCGAATTTCCATTATCATCTTCTTCCTTGTGGACCCAGGCATAATCTCCATCACCACCCTCTACATTTACATGAGTAACCTGACCTTCTTCATCAATGAACATCATGTTTTGATGGCCCCCTTCCTCATCAATGATCACTTCCACATTGATGTCATGCTCTGAATCTCCGTCGTGGACAAATTTCTTCTTTACCACTTTTGCGCCATCTTCTGATTCATAGACAAAGGAGTTACCATCCGCGCCACCTGCCTCGATCTTTCCTTTAAGCTTTTCAATCATTTCAGGATTTCCTTCGTATTTCCATTCCCCATCTTCGAAGGTGGCTGTTGCTCTTTTTTCAATTCCATTCTCCTCATCTACGATCTCAACCACCTTCTTTTCTTTTTTGACCTTATCCTGTGCAAGAGTTCCAAAAGCGAAACCTGCTATCATTAATAGAGTGAACAATAAGGTAAGCTTGATTTGTTGATTTGTTTTCATCTGTTCAAATTTTTGCTGTAAATGTATTCTGCCTTCATTTCCACCCATGTTAAAAGGAACTCAAAAAATGTTAAAAAATGTTAAATCGCTTTTTATCAGAAATTTCAAGGATAGTTTTGAATTATGAAGAACAGAAAATTATCCTGGTCGATCGCCTTGATGAGCTTGTCTTTGATAGGTTTGATGGCTATCCAAGCCTATTGGGCCAGGTTGATCATTCTGGAAAATGAAAGGAATTTTAATAGCCGCGTAAATGATTCCATGGCGGAAACCATCCGTTTTCTTGAGAAAAAGGATATTGAAGGCAGGACGTTGAATTTCTTCATCTCAATGGATTCTGATTCTTCCGATTCAAACGTAAAGACGGTAAGTTGGGTGGATCAGGGTGATTCCAACTCTGTGGTTCGTTTGAAAAGCAATTCAAGTGTTGTAGTTGTTGATGAACAAAGAGGAGAGGAAGACACTGAGGTCATGGTAAATGTTGAAGAGGGCAAGCATTCCTCCTATTCCTATTCTTATAATACGGAGGTGATCCTGGTTGATAGCCAGGGCAGCGGTTCGGATCCGGATCGGATTATTCTGAAGAAGCATATTGAAAGGGCAAGAAAAAAAAAGAAGCTGATCGGAGAGGTTTGGGATGAGATATTGATCGAAAAGATCAGCCCTTCCGACCGATTGGATTCCCTAATGCTCGATTCAATTTTAAGCAATAGAATGAAAGACAGAGGAATTGATATTCCGTTCTTCTTTGGAGTAATTAAAGGGGAGGACTCCATAATCATTTCAAATTTTAAGCCCGGACAATTTGAGGAAGAATCCTTTACCTACCAGGCAAGATTATTCCCCTCTGATCTGGATTTCTCTGGCTCACACCTCGGATTATTTTTCCCGGATAAAAGAAGTTACATCCTTAAGCAATCCATTTGGGCATTGATCAGTTCTGGAATCCTGATCGCACTTGTGGCCCTATGCTTTTGGTTTGTGGTCAGGATGTTCCTTGGTCAGAGAAAGCTGAACATTCTGAAGAACGATTTTATTGATAACATGACTCATGAGTTAAAAACTCCTCTAGCCAATATTTCTTTAGCCACCGAGTCACTCAGAAATGAAAAGCTTGCTGGGTCGGAAAAAAGCAGACTCAACTACCTTGATATTATTGAAAAGGAGAATAGAAAGGTGATCAGTCAGGTTGAGGAGGTTTTAGAAATAAAAGATGACTCCTGGGGCGGATATAATTTTAAATCTGAACATTTTGAGCTTGGAGTTTCAATTAGGGATCTGCTTCAGGAACTGGAACTTAGAATTAATGACGTTGATGGAAAGGTTGATCTTAAATATCCTGCAAGCATCAGATTGAATTTTGATCAGGAAGTAATGAAGAGATTGATCAAAAACCTTTTGGATAATGCGCTGAAGTACTCAGGTTCAAATCCTCAAATAGAATTGAAGGTTGAAAAATCTCTTTCAGGCCTGGAAATAATTGTTTCCGATAATGGGCCAGGAATCCCAACTGAATATCAAGCCCTGGTATTTGATAAGTTCTTTAGGGTTCCAAGTGGGAATATTCATGACACCAAGGGAAGTGGCTTGGGACTAAGTTTTGCGAAGCAGGTAATGAATAGGATAGGAGGATCTATTCAATTAAGATCTGAGTCAGGAAAAGGCTCGCAATTCAGTTTATTATTTCCAAAAAAGTACCTTGCCTGAATCAAGAAACATTCTATTGGTTGAAGATGACCACAACCTTGGCTTCATGCTAAAGGAATATCTTGAAATGAAGGGGTTTGTCGTGGAGCTTTCCAAAGATGGGGAGCAAGGCAAGGAGTCTTACTCAAAAGGAAAATTCGACCTTGCAATATTGGATGTAATGCTACCCAAGAAGGATGGTTTTTGGTTAGGGGAAGTAATCAAAGCCGGCGATCCCGATTTCCCCATCATTTTTCTTACTGCAAAAAATCAAAGCAAGGATGCCATCAAAGGATTGAGAATTGGTGCTGATGATTACGTGAGTAAGCCTTTTAATATGGAGGAACTTGTTCTCAGGATTAACGGGGTATTAAATCGGGCTAGAAAGGCAAGGGAAAACCCGGAAGAAACAATTAATGATATCAGAAAGATTGGGGAGTTTGAATTCAACCCCAATGAAAGGACTCTCATATTTAACGGGAAATCGGAGAAGCTTACCGGAAAGGAAAGTCAATTATTGAGATTACTGATAGAAAAGAAAAATCAACTTTTGGAGAGAAATCTGGTGTTAAACTCGATCTGGAAAGATGACAGTTATTTTTCGGCGAGAAGTATGGATGTATATGTATCCAAACTCAGGAAAAAACTAGGACCCGATCCCAAGCTTGAGATCATCAATGTTCATGGTTCAGGCTTTAGGCTTGTAGAAAAAAAATAACCCCTGGTCTCCCAGGGGTTATTCAAAAAAGTATCCGAATTAGAAATTATCCGTTCATTGAGATCAGGAACTCCTCGTTGCTTTTGGTTCCTTTGATCCTTTCCAATAGGAATTCCATTGCTTCGATTGAATTCATATCTGCCATGAACTTTCTCAGGATCCAGACCCTGTTCAATTCGTCTTTGTCCATAAGCAGGTCTTCTCTCCTTGTTCCAGATGCTGGAATATCGATAGAAGGATAGACACGCTTGTTGGATAGTTTTCTATCCAATTGAAGTTCCATGTTACCGGTTCCTTTGAATTCCTCAAAGATCACCTCATCCATTTTGGATCCCGTCTCGATAAGAGCAGTTGCAATTATGGTCAATGAACCACCATTTTCAACATTTCTGGCTGCTCCGAAGAATCTTTTTGGCTTATGCAATGCATTTGCATCAACACCACCTGAAAGAATCTTTCCGGAAGATGGAATTACCGTATTATGAGCTCTTGCCAATCTTGTAATGGAGTCCAGAAGAATCACCACATCGTGACCACATTCCACCATTCTTTTGGCTTTCTCATGAACGATATTGGCAACCTTAACATGCCTTTCTGCTTGCTCATCGAAGGTAGAAGCAATTACTTCAGCGTCTACACTTCTTGCCATGTCGGTCACTTCCTCAGGTCGTTCATCGATCAGAAGAATGATCAAATAGATCTCAGGATGATTCTTGGTGATCGCATTGGCAACCTGCTTTAAAAGAACCGTTTTTCCGGTCTTTGGCTGTGCAACGATCATTCCTCTTTGTCCTTTTCCTATTGGAGCAAAAAGGTCCAGAATTCTGGTTGAGTATTCACCAGGATTATTTGAAAGGCTGATCTTTTCGTCAGGGAAAAGAGGAGTAAGGTGTTCGAAGGAAACCCTATCACGGATTTCATCGGTGGTCTTATTATTTACAGTTGCGATCCTAAGGAGTGCAAAATATTTCTCACCATCCTTGGGAGGTCTGATAAAACCATTTATAGAATCTCCGGTCTTTAGGCCAAATAATTTTATCTGGGATGGAGAAACATAAACATCATCAGGACTTGCCAAATAGTTATAGTCTGTAGACCTAAGGAATCCATATCCATCTTGCATGATCTCAAGGACTCCTTCGCTTTCGATAACTCCATCAAACTCTTTGAAACTCACCTTCGGAGCTCGTTCTGGGCGTTCTTGCCTATCCTGCTTCTCATGCCTTTCAGGCCTGGGGCGATCTTGCTTATCTCCGCCACGTTTGTCTCGATGACCTTCTTTTTTTCCTTTTTGGGGATTGTTCTTTGCCGCTGGAGCTTCGTCCATCTCAGGCAATTTGAAGTCAAATTCTTCCTCTACTTCAACCGTTTCTGTTGGCGCAGCTTTCTCAGCAGGAGCTGCTCCAGCTGGTACCGCTTCTTTAGCTGGCACCGATTTGATTTTCTTCACTTCCTCAGGATTTGAAGCCTGGAAATCAAGGATCTTATAGATCAATTCTTTTTTTGGAAGCTTTTTAAAGTTATCGAGGTTAAGTTTTTCCGCGATCTCTTTAAGTTCTGAGAGGAGCTTTACATTTAATTCCTCTATTGTGTACATAATATTAGGGAGGGTTAAGGTTTATTGATAATTAATGAAAGAGAATTGAAGAGAAACGAATTATCTCTTCGATAGACCGTGCAATTATAGCTATTTATATCCTTGAAATGCAAATTTTTACATTTTTTAATCCTCTCCCTGAGACTAATCCTTGATTGAAATTCTATTTTTGCCGAATAATGCTAGAGCTTAGAAGAATACGTTCGGAAAAGGATGATATCATCAAGGCCTTGAAAAAAAGGGGCCTTGGAGACGTTGATGGACAAATTGATCAGATTATTGATCTTGATGAAAAAAGAAGAGCCTTTCAGCAAGCCCATGATGAGCTTTTATCTCAGTCTAATGAATTGTCTCAGCAGATAGGACAATTGATGAAAGAGGGGAAAAGAGAAGAGGGTAATGAGCTAAGAGAAAAGGTCCTGCGCATAAAAGAGGATTCAAAAAAGAAGGGAGATGAGCTTAAAGAAATAGAAGATTTATTAAATGATCTTTTATTCAAGATTCCTAATGCTCCTGCAGATCCCGTCCCTTCAGGAAATACTGAGGAGGATAATGAGGTCCTTGAAGAAGGTGAAGCCATTAAGTTGGAAATGGGATCACCCTTACCCCATTGGGACATAGCCCACAAGCTTGGGATAATCGATTTTGAACTTGGTAATAAAATTACTGGTGCAGGTTTTCCTGTTTATGTTGGAAAAGGAGCCAGCCTACAAAGGGCATTGATCAATTACTTCCTTACGAAGGCTACTGAGGCTGGTTTTACTGAGGTTTTGCCTCCCATACTTGTTAGTAGAGATTCCGCCTTTGGAACAGGACAATTGCCCGATAAAGATGGCCAGATGTATCATTTGGCAGAAGATGATCTCTTTGTAATACCCACGGCTGAGGTTCCCATAACCAACATCGTAAGGGATGTGATTTTCGAGGAAAAGGACTTACCCAAGAAATTTGCCGGTTATACCCCTTGCTTCAGAAGGGAGGCAGGATCCTGGGGAGCTCATGTACGTGGCTTGAATCGACTTCATCAGTTTGATAAGGTAGAGATTGTTCAGGTTACTGATCCCAAAAATTCAGCGGAGGCTCTGAATCAAATGTGTGATCACGTCAGCGAATTATTGAAGAATCTTGGTCTTCCTTTTAGAAAACTAAGACTTTGTGGAGGGGATATGGGATTTGCTGCCGAACAAACTATTGACTTTGAGATCTATTCTGCCGGACAGGGGAGATGGCTTGAAGTAAGCTCGGTCAGCAACTTCGGCACATTTCAAAGTAACAGAATGAAAACCCGATTCAGGGGCGAGGATAAGAAACTTCAGCTGGTTCACACCTTGAACGGAAGTGCATTAGCGTTGCCCAGGGTATTAGCGGGTATTCTTGAAAATAATCAGGATGAAACCGGGGTGAATATCCCGGAGGTCCTTAGGCATCTCACCGGGTTTACCAGATTGGATTACTAGTCGACTATTACCAAAACGGTTCTGAAGGCGGCAAACTGACCTTCATATCTTTCCGTATGGTGGTTTTGGAGTTTTTCAGCAAACTGATTTCTATATTTTTCCAATTGATCAGTTGATTCATATTCATATTGAATAGCAAAAGTGGGATCAGGACCCTGATTGCCCTCCACCAATTTCATCATCCTGGCATTACTAAAGCAGCCTGTATTTAAGACTTCGGGAATATGTACTTCTTTCATCCAGGAGGACCATTCCTTTTCAATGGCTTCGGAAACCGAAACCGTAACATTATAGATGTATGACATTTTTACCTTATCAGTTGAACGTAGCCAACATATTTTTCTTCCTCATCAACCCTCTTCATCACATAATAAAATATCCCTGCGGATCTTCCCTCACCATCCCAATCGTTTTGATAATCCGAACTTGAGTAGATCAAACCACCATTTCTATCATAGATCTCTAATTCCCAGACCTGGGAACTTGGAGCCTCGATCTCAAAATAATCATTCAATCCATCTCCGTTGGGTGTGATGGTATTTGGCCTGATCACCTTTTCAAATTGGAAATCTTCATCATAGAATTCAACACAATTTCTCAGGGGTTCCACAGCATATAAGCTTACCTTGAATAGATCAGGCTGACCGAATTCATAGCTAAGATTTTCTTCAAAGATGGTATCTGAAATTCCGGTTCTGGAATTTGTTATGACCCAAAAGTAATCGTACTTGAAAGCCAATTCAGTGGTATTTTCGAAATCAACCACTTTTGGAACCTTGATAAAATCGCCAAGGTCTTCATTTTCGTAAGAAACCAGGATCTCTTCTGCTACATCAACTTTTAATTCAGCCTGCGATTCACAGATCCCATTGGTTATGATCAATGTATATCTATTGACCCCTGCATTTTCAGGAGTGATCGCGGTTTGAGCCAGGGTAGTGTCCTGGAGGTCATTAAGACTTGCATTTGAGGCTACCTCCCAAGAGTAACTATATCCAACTCCTGGATAGAAAGTAAGATCCGGTTCGGTTATGAATTGTTGACCATAACAAATTTCAAGATCCTCTGGAAACTCACCTTCAGGCCATGGGAATACTGTGATCAAAATTGAGTCACGGCTTTGGCATCCAATTAGATTTGTGACTGTCAAGGGATAATAATTACTCTGATTGCTTCTGACCCTGATTATTGATGTGTCCCTATCAGTCATAAATGTATTGACCGTATCCCATTCGAATTCATAGTACTCGTAAAGTGGATCGTTCTCCAGGCCAGAATACAAGACGGCGGTCATTCCCTGGCAAACTGCATTTGTTGAATCAGAAACCGAGAATATGCTTGGATCTGGATACTCGTAAACCTTAACATTAATTGAATCCGAGGCCGGGCAATTTGTTGCCGAATCAAAAACCCTAAGGATGTAGGTAATATCGCTTTGTGGATTGGCCATTGGATTTGGGCAATCTGTACAACTCAAGGCTGTAGGTGGAGTCCAAAGAACACTATCCCCATCGAAGAAGTCAGAATTCAATTCAATAAATTCTCCAATGCAAATGCTATCGTCCGGTCCGGCATTGTAAACGAATTCTTCCCTAAGTAACAAGGTTACCGTATCCCCTGTTGGAAGTTGAGTTGTATCATCACAAGGATCGAAAAGAGTTAGGATTATGGTCTCTATCGGATCATCAACAGTATCCAGGATAGGGTAGACCAATATTTCGAGCGAATCTTGGAATGCGGGGATGGTGTCAACGTTTCCAAGAGGATTACCTAGAGAATCTACGTAGTCAATCCCATTTGTTGCTGAGCCGCTGAGGTCCCACCTTAAAGGAACCTCAAAAGTGTCCGCAATAGTCCTGATGAAAATGAATTTACCCGCATTACAGCCTTCAACACCGTATGAAAAACGTGCATAAGCCGAGGAAGGAGTAATTTCTGCTCCAAAACTCCCTAGACTTCCTTTTTCTATGAAAACACCCGAATCCAAGATCCCATCGCTGACATCTGCCACCGCTAATTTTAAGGTATAGGTTTCGCAGGGAATAACTGGAGTGATAGCCTGAAGGAGAACTGTCCTTCCATCGTATTGAAGTTCCGGACTATTGGGAGGGTTGGTGGCGAAATAATTGGGATTGGTAGGATTACAAGCAGGATTATTTGGGTTCCCTTGATTTACATTGTTGATCGATACCGGAGTACTTGAGCCAGGGATCAATGCAATATTCTTTTTACCTGTAATTCCAGGACCTGAGATCAGGAAGGCAAATACATCATTGAAATTACTGCATACGAATTCATCATATTCCTCTGAACCAAAGACATAATTGAACACCAAGGTGTCAGCAGAAGGTCTTACATCGAATTGGATGTAGCAAGCGTCCTGTGTACTTGCCCCAACTATTCCATTTAAGTCTGCATCACCAGGAGTCATAAGATCCTGACCTGCTCCAGGTGCATTATTCGGACCGGGTACGTCAAATATTGATCCCGAGGCTAAAACCAATCCTTCATCAATACCCAGATAGCCTGTTGTATCCAAAAAGGTTCCCCATGCAGAGCTATGACAATTGGAAGTAATATTGGATATCTGCACCCCATCCGAAACAAGAGACTCAACAGCTTGGGCCAGAGTGGAGGTGTCTGCAACCTGGATTTGTGCCGGACTTAAAAGAGGAAAAGCAAGGAATATATAAAGTAGAAGCCTTCTCATAATTTTATACCTATCAAAAATAGTCCTTTAATCTCTGAATTCAAGAAAGGGAATAATTCATCGGAATTGGGCCTTGTATCATCTTGGCTTTTGGTCAATTGATATCTTTGAAGCCAGCTTTATTCAAAATTGGAAAAAACGATCATTCAAGCTGGGAAAGGAAGATTTTCCCTGGGAATTAAAGAGTTGGTAAAATACAAGGATCTCTTTGCTGTTCTTGCATGGAGAGATTTAAGAGTAAGATATGCTCAAACTTTTCTCGGCTTGTTCTGGGCACTTCTACAGCCCTTATTTACTCTCTTGATATTCACTTTGATCTTTGGAAAGGCATTAGAAGTGGATACCAGTGGTGTGCCATACCCGGTTTTTGCTCTTACAGGTATGACAGCCTGGGCCTATTTTGCATTTGTTCTTAATCAATCAGGTACTAGTATTATCGGAGCTCAGGAAATGGTGAAGAAGATATATTTTCCTCGCTTGGTAATACCCCTTTCAAAGGCAGTGGCAGGCTTTGTTGATTATCTGGTAGCCTTGGTTTTTCTTATTTTACTAATGATATTTTTTGGGGTTAAGCCTGGATCAAATCTGGTTTTCTTACCGGTGTTCTTTATTATGAATGTTCTGGCAGCACTAGGGATAGGAGTTTGGACGAGTGCTTTAACAATTAGATTCAGGGACCTTCAGCATGTTATTCCATTCATTGTTCAATTGGGGCTTTATGCGACTCCCATAGCCTATCCAACCGAGCTTATTCCTGAAAAATACCAGCTGATCTATCACCTTAATCCTATGGTTGGAGTGGTTGAAGGATACAGATTTTCTATCCTGGGACTGGGCGAGATCGATCAGTATGCCTATTTGTGCTTTGGTTTGATCCTGTTCTTATTCATAACAGGCTTATTTTATTTCAAAAGAGTTGAAAGGGTCATGGCAGACCTTGTTTGATATGGGAGATAAGGTTGTCGAGGTAGAAGGAATAGGAAAGAAATACCACATTGGGATGGCTCGAAGTGGAGATTTCAGAGAGAATTTTTCAAGGTCCCTCAATCACCTGATGGGTAAGCATTTAAAAGCAGAAGAATTTTGGGCTTTGAAGGATATATCTTTTGATCTGGAGCAGGGCCAGGCTGTTGGGATCATTGGAAAGAATGGAGCCGGAAAAAGTACCTTGTTAAAAATTCTTTCCAGGATCACAGAACCTACCAAGGGAAAAGCTGTCATCAGAGGTAGGGTTTCCTCCCTGTTGGAAGTAGGTACCGGATTTCACCCTGAATTAACCGGAAGGGAGAATATCTTTCTGAATGGGACCATTCTGGGAATGACCAGAAAAGAGGTTAGGACAAAGTTTGATGAAATCGTTGCCTTTAGTGGCATAGAAGATTTTTTAGATACCCCTGTGAAAAGATATTCCTCAGGGATGTCCGTAAGGCTTGCTTTTTCTGTAGCAGCTCATTTAGAACCTGAGATCATGATCATTGATGAGGTTTTAGCTGTTGGTGACGCGGACTTTCAAAAAAAATGCATTGGGAAGATGGGTGAGGTTACCAGATCTGGGCGGACCATTCTATTTGTAAGTCATAACATGGCTGCGGTTCAAAGCCTTTGTGATCATGGCATCCTCTTGTCAGATGGTCAAATCGAATACCAGGGCGAGGTTCAGGAATGTGTAAAAAAATACTTTGAAAAGGGAATTAGCAGTGCATCTCAAATTCCAATTTTGGAGAGAACGGATCGTCAGGGTGATGGCCCTGTGCGGGTAAAAGAGGTACGGGTAATTGTTGACAAACAAGAAACTCAACCCATTCGCACAGGAAATAATGTCATTTTCAGGTTTGAGCTTGATAATCCAGAAATGATCCCTATTCGAAATTTGAGATTCAATGTTGGATTTAATGGCTCAATGAATGAGAAAATTGCTTGGGCGAGTACTGATTTTAATGAGGATAGGAAGATAAATTCAAGTACCAATTCCATCGAACTGGAAGTGCCAAATTTCCCTTTAAACGAGGGAAAGTATAGTCTCACTTACCATCTGACCATCAACGGGGGAATCAGTGATTGGATGAAAGAGGCTTTCTTCTTTGAGGTAGAAGCTGGTGACTATTTTGGGACAGGAAAATCAGTAGACCCAAAGTTGGCAAGGTTCGTTTTCCCACATATAATTAGAGCCATTTAGGCCTATCCTTCTTCTGCAACCACCTCTCCAACTTCTGGAACCATCCTTTTCATAAGGTTTTCTATGCCGGATTTTAAGGTAAGAGTGGATGATGGGCAGCCTGAACAAGAGCCTTGGAGTGTAACGGTTAGCTTTCCTTCATCAAAAGATTTGAAAATAATGGCTCCGCCATCCATTTCCACGGCTGGCTTGATATACTCTTCTAGCACAGAAATGATCTTTGCCTCAACCTGATCTTCAACCACCTCTTTGGCAAGGAATTCTTTTGGGACCCTTGAAAGAACCTGCTTTCCTTCTTGTAAATAATTTTTGATGAATGGCCTTAGTTCATTTGCCAATTCATCCCATTCGGCTCCTTCTTCCTTATTGAGAGTGATGAAATTTGCTGCGATAAAGACCCGGTTTATTTTCTCTTTAGCAAATAACTCCAATGCCAGGGGAGAATCCTTTGCTTCTTCCTTATTGGGGTAATCTAGGGCTACTCCCTCCGGTACGAGGTTGTAGTTGATCACGAACTTCATGGAATTCGGATTTGGATTGGATTCCATATAAACTTCTGTAGGTCTCTGCTTTGTCATAAGTGAAAAACGCGCTAAGGTTTATGAAGGTTCTTGACTTTTCGAAACTTCTGAAATTTCATTTTCCGTATTTGCAATAAATGATGCTACCATGGCATCCCCAGTGACATTAACGGCGGTTCGACACATGTCAAGCAAGCGGTCTACCGGGAAAATAACTGCTATCCAGGCGGGGTTTAATCCAACGGATTGCAATACGATAATCAGCATGATCAAGCCTGCACTGGGTACGGCGGCAGAACCGATCGAAGCCAGTGTTGCCGTTAATACTATTGTTAGTTGCTGGGCTAGTGAGAGATCTACCATATAGATTTGGGCGAGAAAAATAACCGCCACAGCCTGATAAAGAGAGGTGCCGTCCATATTTACCGTGGCTCCCACCGGAAGAACGAATGAAGTGATCTCTTTAGATACTCCAAGTTTCTCATGAACGCAATCCATAGTCACCGGAAGTGTAGCTGCACTGCTCGAGGAGGAGAATGCGAGGAATTGAGCAGGCGAAATGCCTTGGGAGAATTTTTTGAAATTCAGGGGTTTCACCAAAAGATGGACAATGCCAGGGTAGATTATGAAAAGCAATAAACCCAAGCCAAGTACAACCACTAAAATGTACCAGCCCAAAGACTGGAAAATCTCAAATACCTTTCCGGGATCATTCCCGGCCATCTTATTGATCTGACCGGCAAGAAGGCAAAAAACAAAAAAGGGTGCCGCCTTCATAATGATATGGACCATTTGAAGAAAGATCTCGGAAATTGAAGCAATCACGGTGCTTAATGGGGCGGTCAGGTTTGAAGGAAGGCTTACCATGGAAATCCCAAAGAATATAGCAAAGAAGATTACCTGGAGCATGAGTTTATTATCCGCAAAAGAGACGAACATGTTGAAGGGAACCATATCCACGATGAATTTTAGAGGGCTTTCTTCTTTCTTCTTCAGGACTGATTTAATCTTTTCATCCAATTGCGAATCACCTTCTTCATTGCCGGTCACAGCATTTGAAGCCTTGGTCTTTAAACGCTTACCGTCCATTATCTCAACTCCATCCGTGTTTTCAACCCAGGTTTCATATTGAATCCTGTTCTCAATCCGTTGCTCCTCGTCCATAATTTCTCCCGGTCGGATGGTATTTACAAGTATCAAACCAAGGGAAATTGCCAGGACGGTAGTGGTCAAATAGGCTCCCAGGGTCTTGGCTCCAATTCTTCCCAATTTTTTGATGTCGGTAAGCCCACTTATTCCTTGAATAATTGAAAACAAAACCAAGGGAACCGCTATCAGTTTGAGCAATCGGATAAAGATGTCGCCGAAAGGAGCGATCCAATCGGAGGTAAAATTTCCAAAGTCGAAGTATGCAGATAAAATGGCCCAAATTATTCCCAGGACTAGGCCTGTAATGATCTGAACGTGCAATGGAAATTTCTTCATCTTAAAATTTTGAAAGCGAATTTAATTGAATGAAATCCGCAAGAACGAGCGAAGTTAAGGCCTTTATTATTGGAACAGCCCTTGGAACTACACAGGGATCGTGGCGTCCTTCAATTTTCAGCTTCACCTCTTGACCAGAAGAGTTGATGCTGTCTTGTTCCTTTCCAATTGAGGCTGTGGGTTTAAATGCCACTCTAAAACATAGATCTGCTCCTGAACTCATGCCTCCTAAAAGCCCTCCCGAATTATTTGATTTAAAATGGATCGCATCATTTGAATTGATTTCCATTTCATCATTGCTTTCTGAGCCCCTTAATCCTGAAGCTCTGAACCCACTTCCGAATTCAATGCCCTTTACTGCATTTAGTCCAAGTATTGTCCCACCAAGTCGGGATCCGAGCTTATCGAAAATTGGCTCTCCCAATCCCATCGGAAGTCCTTTTACAACACAATTAATTACTCCCCCCAAAGAATCCTTTGCATCACGGGCATCTTCAATTGCCTCAATCATCTTTTTACTGATATCCTTCTCAGGACAACGTGTGATCTGCTTATCTATCTCCTCATCAGAATAAAAAGGATAGCCTCCTTCGATCTGGTGTCTGCCTATGGCACTTACATAGGATGAAATTTCAATGCCTCGTTTTGCCAGGATTGGTTTCACAATAGCACCGGCGGCAACCCAGGAAACTGTTTCCCTTGCAGAACTTCTCCCTCCTCCCCGGTGGTCACGCATACCAAACTTTCTTTCCCAGGTCAGGTCAGCATGGGAAGGGCGGAAGGTCTCTTTTAGAGCATCGTAATCCTTACTTTTTGTATCTGAATTTTCAAAAATGAATCCTATGGGTGTTCCAAGAGTCATGGAATCGAGCACCCCTGACAAGATCTGAATCTTGTCCTTTTCCTTCCTCGGGGTGCTGATTGAGCTTTGCCCCGGCGCTCTTCGGTCTATTTCTTTTTGAATAAGGTCAATGTCCAGTTCCATTCCAGCCGGAAGTCCATCAAGGATGCCTCCCACTGCTTTGCCATGAGATTCCCCAAAGGTTGTTAACCTTATTAGTTTTCCTAAAGTGTTGGACATTATCTCCGGAAGTAAAAAAAGAAGGTGATGGCCACAATTAAGCCGGCCAATATCTGAAAGAAAAGAAGGGGAGTCTGACTTTCCTGAACTGGTATCAATTCATTATTGGCCAATTCTATTCTGTCATAGAAATCGCCCAGATCGCTGGAGCGGATCTTGGAGTCTTTTTTGGATTTGCCAGTAACAAGCAGATTGATCTCTGAGACCAGGGTATCATAGGTCTCTTCGTAGGGATCAAAATAGATCCATGTGAAATAGGAATCCAGGGGAAATTCGCCCGGTTCCTTTGGGACGGCATAATACTCAAAGTTCTTGGATCCTGTAATGCGGTTATTCTTTCTGTCAATATTTTGAAAGACCTCGGGGGTGAAAAAGTCAAAATTCTCATCCTGGGGAGCTTCGGGGGGCTGGATTCCTGCTATGTTACCTATCCCCTTAATTGAAAAGCCATAGGTGAAACTCTGTCCGGTTTGATAAGGTCCTTTATCGATCCTTTCTTTCAACTGGAATTTTCCAACGGAGACGGACTCCTTTAATGGGTGAAAAGGAAGGGATTTTACCTTGATCTTTCTGGCTGTGGAAGTGAAGGTCTGTTCATCTTCGATCCTTGGCCTGCCAAAAAATGACCTCCTATTGGCCTCCTTATATTTTACCAGGGTCAGTTTGATAGGAGGGATGTAAATATCCTCTTCAACCAGGGGGAAGAAGGTTGATTGGTAAAGAATGTATTGGTCATAAACCTTTCCGCTCAGTTTCGCCTTCTTTTTTTGGATCTCTGAGATATTGAAGTTTTCCTCCCATACAGTTCCCGGTTTGATTTTTTTTATGGCATCTGTAAGCTGATCTGAAAGATCTCCCGGCCACCTCATTTGCGCCTGGTTGGTCTCAGCTACAAAGAAACTGATGGTCGCATTGAAGCCCTCTCCTTTATACACCTCCCTTTTATCAACGGTCACCGATACAAATGCATCCGCTTTTACATCCACATATTCCAATTCCTGGGGTTCATTAAAATCACCAAAGGGATCCCAGGCAAAGGGATCTTGTCTTTGCCTTCTCTGAACTGGTGGACCAACTTCTATTTCTGTTCCCTTGGCCTTATAAGGTTTTCCATTTACCTCCATGGTGAAGTCCTTGAGCCGGTACTTTCCTTCTGTGCCGGGATAGTAATTCTGGGTAATGGAAGAGACCACGGTCATTTTTCCATTTATGATAGAGGTATTGGTAGAGGAGGAGGTCCCCATTTTTTTAAAACCTTTGATCTGAGGGAAATCAGAATAGGATTTTAAGTATTCATTCTCAATTGAGAGGGTAATGGTAAAAACCTGGTTCGATCCGATCTTGGTTTTTCCATAGCGAAAGGAAACATCCCCGGTAGCAGCAGAACCCAGCTGGCAATACCCAAGGAGGGTAAAAAAAATCGATATGACCTTCCATATTTTCATGGACCGCAAAATTAACTAATCCAGTATGTCTAGCTAACGAAATATCCCTTCAAAACTTGTCGAGGGTGAAAACCAGTGAAAGTTGTCCCAAAAGGAAAAAACCAATTTTACTCTATGGGAAGAGCAGCCCGCAAAAAATCCTTCAAAACCTCCATTTGATCATGGCCCAACTTTTCACCATACTTTCCGGAAAGGTAGGCAGTCAGCATAAAAGCCAAAGAGATCGGAAAGGCCCAAACCCAATGGGAGAACTCTCCTAGCATCCATTTTGAAAATCCCCAAAATGCTAATGAAAACCCCAATATCCCCAAAGCAAAATAGATAAAGGTGAACATGGTCCAGACCGCCGGCCGGGGTCCGATCAAAACCCTTAAGATGGTTTTGGTCTCATCTTCTTCATCTTTTTCCAATCGGATGTTCATTTGAGGTGACCAATAATGCCTGTCATTTTTTGGAATATCCAGTTTTATGAGGTCCCCTTCCTTCCTAACCATGAGGTATTCTTCAGCCATCTTTTGTTTTTCGATCCTGGCCAAGGCTTCTTCTTCCTTAAGATCCAGAGTAAATCGGAACCTTGGCCTGATGTGGGTCAAAGAATGCTCTTCCTTCATACTAGATCCAAGTTTATGAAATGGAAAAATGACCGGGGATGATAAAAATCAGTTTATGAAGAATATGAAGACCTCAGCAAAAGCTTACCAGGTCCATTTCAAAATCAGAAAAAAGGGGAGGGATCGATCTTTTAGTTCTGATCCAAAAACTCAATATTCCTTTTCAATCCCTTAAAGCCGGTCCTTTTTACAGCTGATCCTTCGAAGAACTCATTGAATTTTTCTTCCTCAAGACTTTCCCAATCCGATTTAGAATATTTCAACCATTCAGGATTTTTTAAGAAATCGGATTCCTGGGTCAGGACGGATTTGCTGGTCCAGGGACAAACGTCCTGGCAGATATCGCAGCCAAAGATCCAGTCCTGGTATTTACCCTTAAAGTCTTCGGGAATGGAATCCTTAAGCTCAATGGTCAAATAAGAAATGCATTTGCTTCCATCAACCTTGTAAGGTTCATGAATTGCATCGGTAGGACAGGCATCAATACATTTCGTGCAGGTACCGCAATGATCCTTGGCCTCGGTATCCTGCCCAAGTTCAAGGTCGGTAACCAAATGACCGATGAATAAAAAACTTCCCTGGTCTCTATTCAATAGCAAACTGTTCTTCCCTATCCATCCCAAACCACTATTCTTGGCCCAAACCCTGTCCATAACCGGTGCCGAATCCACAAATGACCTCCAGGAAAAGCCTCCAAACTCTTCTTCAAGCCTATGAGCCATATCTTTTAGTTTAGACTTGATCGTCTTATGATAATCCCTCCCGTATGCATACTTGGAGATCTTAAAGGATGAATCTCCTTTCTCGCCCGGGTAATAATTCAATAGGAAGGTAATAACAGATCTTGCGCCTGGAACCAGCTTTCCAGGATCAAGGCGCTTATCAAAATGATTTTCCATGTAGGACATTTCACCCTGATGACCGTTTTTTAACCAATCTTCCAATCTTGGTGCCTCTTCTTCAAGAAAGCGGGAGCTGGAAATGCCGAAGGTATAGAAGCCCAGATCCTGGCTATGGAGGGCTATTTTTCCCCTTATTTTCTTTTGGATCCCCTGGTTCAAGAATTAAACAGATCTCTGTTTTGCGGGGGCACAATACCAAGATGTTGATAAGCCAGCTGGGTAGCCTCCCTTCCACGGGGGGTTCTTTTTATGTATCCTTCCTTAATAAGGAAAGGCTCATATACTTCTTCCAGTGTTTCAGATTCTTCGCTTACTGCAGTGGCAATGGTTCCCAATCCTACCGGTCCGCCTTTGAACTTTTCGATTATGGTGCTCAGGATCCTATTATCCATTTCATCCAGACCATGTTGATCAACCTCAAGAGCCTCCAAGGCCATCTTGGCAATCCCCAGGTCGATCTTTCCATCTCCTTTTACCTGGGCAAAATCTCTTGTTCTTCTCAAAAGGTTATTTGCTATCCTTGGAGTCCCCCTGCTTCTGCGGGCGATCTCCGCTGCTGCCTTTTCGTCGATTCCTACATCCAGGATCCCTGAAGACCTGGCAACAATTCCCTGCAATAATTGCGTATCGTAATAATCCAGTCGAGAGTTGATCCCAAACCTTGCTCTAAGTGGGGAGGTTAACAAACCTGATCTTGTAGTTGCACCAATAAGAGTAAAAGGATTTAAAGATATCTGTACTGACCTAGCACTTGGACCTGAATCAAGCATGATATCGATCCTGAAATCCTCCATAGCAGAATAAAGGTATTCCTCCACCACCGGGTTTAACCTATGGATCTCATCAATGAATAAAACATCTCCTTCCTCTAAGTTGGTCAGGAGTCCTGCCAGATCTCCAGGTTTATCCAATACTGGTCCGGAACTGATCTTTAATCCTTTGTTGAGCTCATTGGCGATTATGTGAGAAAGTGTTGTCTTTCCCAACCCGGGAGGTCCATGAAGAAGGACATGGTCAAGGGATTCCTCCCTGCTCTTCGCTGCTTCAACGAAGATCTTCAGATTTTCAACAATCTTTTCCTGACCGCTAAAATCCTCAAAGGATAAAGGCCTGAGTCTTTTTTCAACCTCTATTTCTTCACTGCTAAGATTTTGTTTATCCGGTTGCAGATAATCCTCCCTCATCAAACTTAACTTTGTGCCTGGTAAAATTAAGGAAAGCAATCAGCCCATCATGAATCAAAACCGAGGCAGAATAATTTTTTCTCTTTTATTGATCCTGGCATTGGTTTTTTTAATGCTTTCAAGGGAGGAAAAAAAGGAATCATTCCTGATAACAGGAAAGACCATGGGCACCAATTACAATTTAAAATTGGTCCAGGCTCCAACATCAAGTCTTCAGGAAGAGATCGATTCAGTTTTGTCCGATTTCAATGCCTCTCTTTCAACTTATGATCCGAACTCTGAAATCAGTCAGATCAATCAAGGCAGGAAATTGGATATAACTTCTGATTACCTAAAGGAAATGATGACCCAAAGCCTGGCGGTCTGGAATGAAACCAATGGTTCTTTCGACCCAACTGTAATGCCTCTGGTTAATTTTTGGGGATTTGGGTATAAAGAAAGATCAGAGATCGACACTACAAAAATCGATTCAATCATGAACCTGATTGGGTTTGAAAAAATTTCATTCAATTCTGATTCTTTGGCCATTAAGCCTGGGATGGAATTGGACTTTAATGCAATTGCAAAAGGATATGGGGTGGATGTAATTTCTTCATTTATCAGGGATAGGGGATACCAGGATTTCATGTTAGAAATAGGAGGGGAGGTCTATTGTTCAGGACTTGCTCCCAATGGGAAAGGATGGTTAATAGGAATTGAAGATCCATTAGCTGAGCAAAGAAAAGCAGCGAAGGTTGTAGCCCTTTCTGATCTAGCTATGGCAACTTCCGGAAATTATAGAAACTTCTATGAGATCGATGGGATAAAGCTGAGTCATACCATAGATCCTGCCACAGGTTACCCGGAAGTAAGCGAGCTACTTAGCGTTTCAGTCATTTCCGAATCCTGCTCCCGATCTGATGCCCTTGCTACAGCCTTTATGGTAATGGGTAAGGAAAAAACCCTGGAATTCTGTAATTCAAAAGGCATTCCCGCAGCATTGATCATCGGAAATGATGAAGGTGGGTTTGAATTGATCTATTCTGAAGCCTTCGAAGATCTTTAGGAAGGATTCTTCCATTGAAGACTCTTTACCAAATGAATAATGTCCTCTGAAATGTACTTTATCACTGGTTCCAGGGAATCATTTTTGGTAGAGGTTTTAAAATATAGTGCTCCTCTAATAAAGTTTTCAACTGAGTCTGTTGCAAAGAATTGCATTTGACTTGGGACCTCCCCTTCAAGTTTGAAAATGGTAGCCGAGGTACTTGAATCGATATTGATCTTGACCTGCTCTATACCGGTTGCCTTCACCTGGTGCTTTGTTGTTAATCGATAAGAATCATCAATTAATGAGACCAGATCATCCTTTTTTCCTTTTAAAGATTTATAGGTCAATTGGATTTCACCACCCAGATCAAAATACTTTATGTCAATCCAGTAAGGCTCCGCCATTGCAGATCTATGTGGTTCAATGCTAGCATGTTTTGACACTTCAAAAGTGTATGGAAAAGTATCAGCTAATTGAACATATTGCCGATCAGGAAGGTCGATCCTGTTAAATCCTTTCGGTTTTGGAACATAACTTTCACCACAGGAAATAAGGAATACAAAGACTAAAAGCCCAAGGTTTTTTAGATCAAGCATGTTCGTTATCGGCAACTATTTTAACCTTTACCTTTTTGATCCGCTTTTTATCGGCAGACTTGATCTCAAAATTGAATTTATCATGGGAGACCTTATCTCCTTGCTTTGGAAGCTTTGAAAAAAGCTCTAATAATAAACCACCTAACGAATCACTTTCCCCTCTTACCTCTTCAAAAACCTGCTCCTCAATTCCAAGGGCTTTACAAAAGTCATAAAGAGAAATTTTTCCTTCTACTTCGTAGGTATCCTTTGACAATTCATGGATCAAGGTTGACTCATTGTCATACTCATCATTGAATTCACCAACGATCTCCTCTATAACATCCTCCAGGGTCACCAATCCGGCCGTTCCTCCATATTCATCCACCACTATAGCCAGGTGGACCCTTTTGTTTTGGAAATTCCTTAGCAGGTCGTCAATCTTCTTGCTTTCAGGAACGAAGAATGGATCACGGATCAAATTCTGCCAGTAGAAATCATCTCCTTTTTTCAAATGAGGGATCAGGTCCTTTATGTATAGAACCCCTTTTATATGGTCCATTGATTCTTTGAAAACAGGGACCCTTGAATAACCCGATTGTTTTATCTGTTTGAGAACCTCAGAAAAATTGTCTTCCATATCGAGGGCAACAATATCCATTCTTGATTTCATGATCTGCCGAACAGAGATCGAGGCAAAATTTAAGATCCCCTTTAAGATCTCCTTTTCTTCTTCGGTATCTATTTCTGTGCTGGTCATTTCAAGAGCTTGTTCCAGCTCTCCTTTTGTAACCTTATAACCTTTCTGAGTCATCCTTTTATCCAGTACATCTGTGATCCCGGTCAGAAAGAATGAGATCGGCTTAAAAATTCTTGCGGATACGCTAAGAAAGCCTGAGGTGATCTTAGCGAAGCGGATGTTATTCTGGCTTGCATAAACTTTGGGGGTGATCTCACCGAAGAAAACTATAAGGAAGGTGATGCTCAAAGTGGCAACAGCAAATACCAACTGACCTGTGGACTTGCTTCCCAGAACCTTCCATAGGACCATAGTAGAAATCATCACTATGGCTACGTTAATGAGGTTGTTGAGAATAAGAATAGCTCCTAATAATTCCTTGGGCTTGCTTAATAGGTTTACAACCCTGATCTCGCTTGAAGAAGAACTTTTGCCAAGTTTTTTGAGATCCTCAGAATTCAATGAAAAATAAGCCACCTCGGATCCCGAAACCAGTCCGGATAAGAATAGCAATACCACGATGCTGATTGATAGGAGTACCATTTCAACCATATCGGGTCCAAAAAAATCGAATGGCTGGGCTAAAAGATACGGGTCAGGTTCAGAACTAGGTCCTTCTTCCAAAATGCTCTTGCTTATTTACTAAAATGGTAGGTCATCGATATCCCCTGAATCGTTTCCACTGCTTGAGTTCTCAACGGGTTTAGGTTCAGGTTTCTCAGTTTTTTGTTGAGGGGGAGGGGAATACGAATCTTCCGGCCCTCCTGCTCCTCCGAGCATGGTCATATTATTTACTCGGATCCTCACTCTTTTCCGGGAATTTCCTTGTTCATCTTCCCAGGTATCGGTTTTGATCCGTCCTTCAACATAAACCTGCTTTCCTTTCTTTAAATATTGTTCAGCGATCTTGGCTAGCCCATCCCACATCTCCAGATCGTGCCATTCGGTATTGCTGACCCTGTTTCCTGATTTATCCTTGTATGATTCGGTGGTGGCTAAAGTCAGGTTTGCTACTACTGATCCGCTTTCAAGGTATCTTACTTCAGGATCCTTGCCAAGGTTTCCTACAAGGATTACTTTATTGACTCCAGCCATATTCTATTTCTCTTTCCTCTAAAAAATTAGTGATAATGCGGGGCAAAGGCAAGTTTTTCAATGTGCTATAAACCTTTGTTTCCCGGTCCTCCGATATTTGGTTAGTCTTTAACGACATACCCTTACGCAAAATTAGGAAATTGGCGAAGATTTGTTGGTGGCTGAGTATATGCTTTTTATAGCCGGTCTCTTCATTCAGGTCATTTATTTCAAACCCTAGTTTTTCCAGGATTTCTTTGCTGGTTGTAGGATTCTCTGTCTCCAGATATGGAAAATCGAACATGTTAGCCCAAATGTCCTTTTCATCTCTTCTGCTCAGGACCAGCCCCTCATCATTTTCTATAACCAGGTAGTGAAAATATCTCTTCCGGGTTTTTGGCTTCGATTCAGGAACAGGAAGCTCATGGATCTTATCACTTATTCTTGCAAAACAACCTTCTGTTAATGGGCATTCTTCGCAATTGGGATTCAGGGGTGTGCATATTGAAGAACCCAGATCCATTAGAGCCTGGTTTAGATCCGAATAGGGCACAAACTCAATCTCCTTTGCCCTTTCCTTCAATTCTCTTAAGAATCCTTTTTTCGAACGGACACCGTACACACCAAAGATTCTTGATAATACCCTGACTACATTTCCATCGATTGCCAGGTCATTACTTCCGAAACATATGGAAGCAATAGCAGCGGCGGTATAAGGCCCTATTCCGGGCAGCTTTTCTAATTCTTGGACCGATCGTGGAAATGATCCATGATATTCTTTCTGAAGAATTTTAGCCGTTTTTAGAATATTCCTGGCCCTAGAATAGTAGCCAAGGCCTTCCCAGGCCTTTAAAACCTCTGTTTCAGAAGACATAGATAAGGATGGCAGGTCTGGAAATCTCTTGATGAACCTTAGGTAGTAATCCAGGCCTTGAGCTACCCTGGTTTGTTGAAGAATGATCTCTGAGATCCAAATAAAATATGGCTCTTTTACACTTCTCCAGGGCAGTTCCCTTTTGTTATTCTCATACCAGAGTTGAAAGTTTTCGGACAACTTTTGATTTTTTTTACTCACAACTCGTTAATCTATAGGGCTTTGCATATGAATTTTTAAGGAATGGCTTTTAATTGACAGCGGTAAATTTTACCTTTGCGCCTCCTTTTTCTAAAGGAGATAAGTTAAAATTCATTCAGCAGTGACAAAAGCGGATATTATTACCGAAATATCGGAAAAAACAGGACTTGAGAAGGCGGATGTTCAAATCGCAGTTGAAGCCTTTTTCCAGGTTGTAAAGGGATCCATGGCAAATGGTGAAAACATCTACGTGCGTGGATTTGGAAGTTTCGTTAATAAAAAGAGAGCGAAGAAGGTTGCAAGGAACATTTCTAAGAACACAGCCATCATTATTGATGAGCACTATGTTCCGTCTTTTAAACCTTCTAAAACCTTTATCGAAAAGATAAAGGGGAGCGACAAGGTTAAAAGGGCCAATAATTAATGGGGAAACCCAAGGCCATGATGCTGATAATCTTATTGGCATCGATCGTTTTAATTCTTGTCATATATAGTTTGCCAAAGGTGGTGGTCAGTGATGATGAGGCAGACTTGGAAAAGGAAACCACCGAAGACGTTCATATTCATAATGAAAACCAGGCTGAAGGGCCTGGGGAAGGGCAACTGGGAGAATTGAGAAAATATCTCGATTTAGAGGGAGGAAATGCTAATGAGGCTCATTTCGCTGAAGATCTGGCTGCATTGTATTTAAGAATGGGATTCACTGACTCTGCTCTGCTTGTGGCCAATAATCTCTACAATGAGGGTTATAGCTTAAGTGGCGATTGGGTGAAATCAAGAGTATTTCTTGATCAAATGAAAAATGGTGAAGAAGGACCTACTCAAACAGAAAGAGCGGATAGTGCATTGGTTTATTTGGATCGCGTATTGGAAAATGATCCAAGTGATCTGGGCTCCATGAATGGGAAAGCCGAAGCTCTACTCTTTAAAGGAGAGGTCATGAATTCGGTTATGTTGCTCAAAGAAATAGTTGAAAAAGATCCTGATAATGTTGGGGCTCTTTATCAACTGGGTATTTTATCCGTCCAGTCCGGTCAGTTAGACAAGGCCGTTGGACGGTTTGAAAAAATTATTGAAAATGAGCCTGAGAATGTAAACGCTCATTATTGGCTGGCATACTGCCTGGTCAATAGCGGGGAAGAAGAAAGAGGACTCGAAGTTGCCAAAAATGCAATGAGTCTGACCGATGACCCGGAGGTGCAAGCTGCATTAGGCTCACTTGTTGAAAACATTTAAAATTTTTTGATCATGCCTTGCGGTAGAAAAAGAAAAAGACATAAGATAGCAACTCACAAAAGGAAGAAAAGACTGAGAAAGAACAGACATAAGAAGAAGTAATTCTTCTTCCTGATTGGGGCTTTCTGGCCCCAATCTCTACGTTTTTCCAGTTTTTAATCTAATCCTTTTGCGGTGAGTAAAGAGCTAATAATAAATTCATACCGCGATGGAACCAGAATAGCTTATACCGAGAGTAAGAAGCTGATTGAGTACCATCGTGAGGAGAAGGACAAGCAATTCAACGTCGGTGATATTTATCTGGGGGTTGTCAAAAAGGTAGCCCCTGGATTGAATGCCGCATTTGTTGATGTTGGTCATAAAAAGGATGCCTTCCTGCATTACCATGACCTGGGTCCCAAGTTCTCCACTCTGGATAGTTTCGTCCAATTTTCAGTAACAAGAAAACATGCCTCCTCCAATCTCGGGAAGGTTAAGATCAAGCCCGATATCAACAAATTCGGAAAGATTAATGAAGTTCTAAAAAAGGGTCAGAAGATCATGGTTCAGATAGCCAAAGAACCGATCTCAACCAAGGGCCCAAGATTGAATTGCGAAATCTCATTTCCCGGAAGGTACGTTGTACTGGTCCCATTCTCCAACAATGTCAATGTAAGTCGTAAGATCCAAAACCGCGACGAAAGAAAACGCCTAATGAGGTTGATGGAATCGATCAAACCAGAAAACTTCGGTGTGATTGTAAGGACTGTAGCAGAAAACAAGGAAGTTGCAGAGCTGGATGAGGATATGAGGAATATTGTCTCCAATTGGAAGAAAGGCTTTGAACTTCTGAAAGAAGGAAAGCCAAGAACCAAATTGATCGGGGAAGTGGATAGGGCCTCCGTTCTTTTGAGAGATGTACTCAATGAATCTTTCGATTCCATTATTGTGGATGATGAGGAATTCAGCAAGGAGATCAAGAATTATATAAAAAGGATCTCACCCGGACTTGAGAAGATCGTAAAATACTATAACAGTAAGGTGAAGATCTTCGAACGCTTTGGAATTGAGAAACAGCTCAAGGCATTGTTTGGAAGGAGCGTTGGAATTCAAGGAGGAGGTTATCTGGTCATTGACCACACTGAAGCTATGCACGTGGTTGATGTAAACTCAGGTAACAAGGCAACCTCAGGGGATAATCAGGAGGAAACAGCTTTAAAGGTGAACCTTATGGCTGCCAAGGAATTGGCAAGGCAGCTAAGACTTCGAGATATGGGTGGGATCATAGTGGTTGATTTCATTGATATGAAGAAATCACAGAACAGGAAGCAGGTGTTTGACACCATGAAGGCTGAATTGAAAAAGGATAAGACCAAATCTACCATCCTTCCTTTGTCAAAATTCGGGCTGATGCAGATCACTCGGCAAAGAGTAAGACCGGAACATAATATTTCCACCCGGGAGGTTTGCCCATCTTGTCAGGGTACAGGAAAGATCCAACCAACGATCACGCTTACCGATCAGATCGAGGACAGCATCAGATATTTATTTGAGAACATCAACGAAAGGTATTTAAGCATTGCGGTGCACCCCTATGTGCATGCATATTATACCAAGGGTTGGTTCTCAAAGTCTTACAGGCTCAAAAAGGATCTAGGGAAAAAGATTGAGTTCATCCAGGATTCTTCTTTGCCTATTACTGAGTACAGGTTCTTTAACAATGACGGGGACGAAATTACCCTGGAACCCAGCCAAAATGGAAAGGAGAAAGAGGAGGTTGAAGAGCAGGCCTAGTCTTTTTCTGGTTTTTCTTTTGCTTGGGTTATGGGCTTGTGATGGCTCTGGGCCTGATGTGAGTTCAATTCCACTTGATCTCAAGGTAAAGAGACTGGATCAAAAGATCTATTCTTCGTCGGATTTGAATTCACTACTAGGCTTGATCGATGAAAATAGAGAAGAAATGGATCTTTTCTATACGGTTTCAAAACTTCCATCGGATTCCATACTTGCCGACGTTTTCTTAAAACGCATCAACAACCTCAGCATTGATACCTTTTACCAAGAATATGCCGGAAAGACCAATGATATTGCTGAGCTTGAGGATCAATTCGAAGATTTTTTCAAGCATTTGAAATACTATGATCCCGGATTCAATGTGCCTGAGATTTCTATCCTTTTTTCCGCGCTTTTAGATAAAGACCTGGTAAGAGATTCGTCAAACCTGATGATCTCCCTGGATTTCTTTTTAGGTCCACAGAGTAAATACAGGCCAAGGGTTCCCGGGTATATGTTAGGAAGGTATGACTTACCCTATCTGACACCTATGTTCCTGGGCCTTTTGTATTCCCGGGATTATAACAGGATCAATAACTCTGATCGGAGCCTAATTGCTGAAATGATCTTTTATGGAAAAGCTCATTATTTCGCTTCCATTATTAGCCCTCAGGCTCCTGATTCATTGATATTTGGTTTCAATACAAGCGATATGGAATATTTGAAAAATTCCATTCCTGAAGTTTGGGCTTTCTTTATAGAGCGTGATCTTTTATTCACAAATAATTTTAGTGAGATCAATAGGTATGTTGGAGAGCGACCCAAGGTATTGGAAATAGACCCCAATTGCCCTGGAAGGGTAGGAAGATACTTGGGTTATTTGATCGTAAAGGCCTTTGAAGAAAATTCAGGGCTTTCTCCAATGAGTATTATGGAAGAATCAGATGCTCAAAAAATCTTCCGCAATTCAGGATTCAATCCTTCAAAGCTTCCGGGTTAAGAATTCTCTGGGACCAATTTTCCAGCATTTCATTCATTGGAAACTTTTTCAAAGAAAGTTCCAATGCGTTTTTCTTCATGGTCTCTTTTAGTTCACTATTCTCTTTTAACTTCCTGATCCATCCTTTCAGGAGATTCAGAGATTCATATGGGATATAGATACCTGAATTAGAATTTTCTAGCATTTCCTGATACCAGGATTTGGTATTGACAATTGGAATAACACCCAATGCGAGTAGGTCGAAGAGCTTATTTGGCGAACCGGTTCCAAGGATCGGATAATTGCTGAAGGAAACCAGACCTGCATCCATGGATTGCATCAATTCTTTGGTTTCCGATTTTGATGAATAAGCATTGAAGGTCACATCGTTTCTTTTTTCTAATGCCTTTTTGATCTTGCCTTCTTGGGAACCTGATACCATAAAAAAGAAATGAGCCAGTTCTTCGTCTTGATCAAAAGAATTAACAATGTCGACAATGAAGTCCACTCCATTCGCAAGTCCAATACTTCCAAAATATCCTATCCTGAAGTTTGAGCCTTTTTCTTTCTCACTTTTGCCTGGCCTAAAATCAGAGAAGTTTGGGGTCTCAATAATATCTGCCTTTGGATGAAGCTTTTTGATATGATTTGTAATTGCTGGAGAAAGAGAGCTTAAAGCCAAGGAAGATCTATAGGTCTTCTTTTCTAACCATTTTGAGAGTTGTATGGTGACTGGGTTTTTGAGAATCCCCATTTGAATGGGAACCTCGGGCCATAGATCTCCAACTTCAAATACGTAGGGAATTTTAGCAAACAACTTTAAATAAAGGGCTGTCATTCCGAGACTCAATGGGGTAGAAATAACATAGGAAAGATCTGCATCAAAGCCCTTTCTATATTTCTTGTTGCAAGCCTTTATTGAGAAGGACAGGAATGAATGTATCCGCTCGGAAACTCCAAATTCCTGGGAATAGGGTACTTCAATAGGGAAATATTCTATTCCCCTATCCGTGGATTCGATCTTAGGTCCATCTGGATTATGTCCATAGACCACTCGTACCAGAATCCCTTTTTCAGCAAGTTTTTTAGCTAAATGATAGGAACGCACCCCTCCTCCCTGATCCGGAGTTCGGAAATGTTGATGTACGAGTAAGACCCTTTTCACAGGGTAAATCTAGATACCTTCTTTTTGTCCGTTCAAGGCATCAAGGATTCTTTCAGTACATCCCTCGGATGGTTCTTCTATGATTTCGTCTAATAGATTTTTTATGTCGAATAGCTGGTTCAATTCCTGGGAGACCCAGTTCTCTTTGGAGTAAGCATCAAGGATGGCTTTCTCCTCCGTCTTTTTAGTTTCCAGATAAAGGAACCTAACTAAGTCATTTTGGGTAATGGTTTTCGTCATAGGCAATATTTGACTGTTCTATTTTTTTCCTAAGATTCAATAATGCATATCGCATTCTCCCCAGGGCAGTATTAATACTTACACCGGTTCGATCTGCGATCTCCTTAAAGCTCATGTTTGCAAAATGTCTCATGATCAAAACCTCTTTTTGCGCTTGAGGCAAAGTCCTGATCAGTTCTCTGAGTTTTTTACGTGTTTCCTTTTGGATATTATCTATCTCAACAGGCATTTCAGAAAACTCAATGGAGTTCACCACCAAGGGATTATCATCTGCTGAATAAGTTGGATTTCGCTTAGCCTTTCTGAAATAATCGACAGCAAGGTTATGGCTGATCCTTAATATCCAGGGTAAGAATTTTCCCTCTTCATTATATCGACCTTCGCCAATGGTCTTTACAGCTTTAATAAATACGTCCTGCATCAGGTCTTCTGCTAAAGCCCGATCCTTGACGATCAATAAAATAGTGGTAAATACCCTAGACTTATGTCGCTCTACTAGTTGCGCAAATGCCTCTTCGTCTCCGTTGGTATAAAGTGAAAGGAGCTTCGAGTCACTCAATTGACAATCCTTCATTTCGCAATTCACATTTTGGTAACGTAGAGCTTTAAATCATATTGTAGGGTTGTGGTTTAACTTTTTATAACATGTAAAAATGTTATCATTGAAGCATTAAACAAAACTTTATAATCTTTTTTTACTTCAAAAGAGGTTTTAATTGAAGAAAACAGAGGGGATTTCGAGCGAAAAAAAGGCCAAAAAGGCTATTTCGGTTGAAAACATGGACCCCCGTCAGTATATACTGGTAAAGGGGGCAAGAGTAAACAACCTAAAGAATCTTGATGTCGCAATTCCCAGGAACCAACTGGTGGTGATCACGGGGGTATCTGGTTCAGGGAAGTCATCTTTAGCCTTTGATACACTTTTTGCAGAGGGCCAAAGGATGTATGTCGAAAGTCTCAGTGCCTATGCTCGTCAGTTCCTTGGACGAATGGAAAAGCCTGCCGTTGACTTTATCAGAGGAGTGTCTCCTGCAATAGCGATAGAACAAAAGGTAAGTTCCAGAAACCCCAGATCTACCGTTGGGACTACAACGGAGATCTATGATTACCTCAAACTCCTTTATGCTCGCATAGGGAAAACCTACAGCCCTGTTTCAGGCAAGCAGGTAAAAAGGGATGACCCCGAAGAGGTCATAAACTTCCTACTGGGAAAAAAGGAGGGAAGCAAATACATAATCAAAGCTCCCTTGAAAATGAATCCCGAAAGGACCCAGCTCGACGAGTTGAATATTCTTTTGTCAAAAGGTTTCTCAAGAGTCATGGTTGGAGGTGATGAGGTGGCTTTTATCGAAGATCTGGTTGACAGAATTGAAAAACAAAAGGATGCAGTGATCGAATCGGAGATTGAGATCTTAATCGATAGAGGTTTAGTAAAGCGAGATGATGAGGATTTTATTTTCAAGATCAATGATGCTGTCTCTACTGCCTTCTTTGAAGGTCATGGGGAATGTAGAATCTGGATTGAGGATGAGACTTTCAAGTTCTCCGATAAGTTTGAAGCAGACGGGATCAAATTTGAAGAGCCTACGGTAAATTTCTTCAGTTTCAATAACCCATTTGGCGCATGTCGAAATTGTGAAGGGTTTGGAAAGGTTTTGGGCATAGATCCTGAACTGGTCATTCCGGATGAATCAAAATCTGTTTTTGATAATGCAATTGCCCCTTGGAGAGGCGATACTTTGGGTACATGGAGGAAGAATTTTATTTCAAATGCTGAGGAATATGGATTCCCAATTCATAGGCCAATAAAAGATCTGAGTAAATCAGAGAAAGAGATCTTGTGGAAGGGGGAGGGTAAACTGAAAGGGATCGACCAGTTTTTTCAATACGTTCAAAGCAAGCTTCATAAGATTCAGTACCGGGTCTTATTATCCAGATATAGGGGAAAAAGGGATTGTCCTGAATGCGAAGGAACTCGTTTGAGAAAAGATGCTGGTTATGTAAAGATCGCCAAGAAGAATATCATGGATGTTGTCCTTCTTCCGATTGGTGAATTATTCGATTTTTTTGAAAAACTAAAGCTTGATAAGGCTGATCAGCTTTTAGCGGAAAGAGTCTTAGAGGAAATAAAGTACAGATTAGGATACCTTAAAGATGTTGGGCTTTCCTATTTGACCCTCAATAGACTATCTGCAAGTCTGTCGGGCGGAGAATATCAAAGGATCAAGCTGGCAACGAGCTTGGGGAGTTCCTTAGTGGGAAGTATGTATGTACTTGATGAGCCCAGTATTGGTCTTCATCCCAGAGATACCCAAAACCTGATATCCGTATTAAGGAAACTCCAAAAGGCTGGAAATACCGTCATCGTTGTTGAGCATGAGGAAGAGATCATGCGAGCCGCCGACCATCTGATAGATATTGGACCTGATGCAGGGATCTATGGCGGGAATTTGGTTTTTCAAGGTATGCCAAATGGTAAATCATCCAAGACCACTTCCTATACTCTTGATTTCTTACAAGGGAAGCAAAGCATCTTGATTCCCTCAACTCGAAGGAAGCCGGTTCATTTCTTCGAAATGAAGGGTGCGAGACTTCATAACCTAAAGAATATTGATATCAAGATCCCACTACAATGTTTGACAGTAGTAACAGGGGTTTCTGGATCAGGAAAATCCACTTTGATCAAAGAGTTGATCTATCCGGCCCTGAAAAAGGTATTGGAGGAGATCGATCCAAAAGGTGGCTTCGATTCTTTTGGGGGGTCTACACAAATGATCAGCACTGCAGAATATCTTGATCAAAACCCAATTGGGAAAAGCAGCAGAAGTAATCCTGTTACCTATGTAAAGGGCTTTGATCCTATAAGGGAGTTGTTTGCGGCCCAACAACTTTCAAAATCCAGAGGATATAAAGCCGCAATGTTCTCCTTCAATGTAGATGGGGGAAGATGTGATATGTGTCAAGGGGAGGGAGTGACCAAGATAGAAATGCAATTTATGGCGGATATTGAATTGACCTGTGAAAGTTGCGGTGGAAAAAGATTCAAAGAGGATGTTTTGGAGGTCAAATACAAAGACAAGAATATTTCTGAGATTCTTGACCTGAGTATTTCCGAGGCACTTGAATTCTTTGAAGATCAAAAACAGATCTCAAAGCGATTATCTCCATTGGTTGAGGTGGGCTTGGGTTATGTTAAGCTTGGTCAGTCCTCAAGTACTTTGAGCGGAGGAGAGGCCCAAAGGGTTAAGCTTGCTTCTTTTCTTGGAAAATCGTCTTCAGGAAAAGGAATGGTTTTCTTTTTTGATGAGCCAACTACAGGTCTCCATTTCCATGATATCGAAAAGCTTCTGAAGTCTCTGAATGCTTTGATAGAGGAAGGGCATACTGTGGTCATCATTGAACATAATCTGGACATTATAGCCTCATCAGATTGGATCATTGATCTTGGACCAGAAGGGGGAGAAAAAGGAGGGCAGTTACTTTTTGAAGGAAGCCCTGAGGATTTGGTAAAAAAAGGTAAAGGCTATACCTCTAAGTTTTTAAAAGATAAATTGAAGGATGCTTGAACTGGTTCTTGATGAAGGGAATTCCTCCATTAAGTATGGCTTATTTGAATCCGGCCAGCTCATAGATTCTGGTAGGATTAAAGGGAAGGATGGACTTGAGGGGATATTATCAGGAAAAGACATTCACAAGGGGATCCTTTCATCGGTCAAAAGGGAGGAAGAATCCATAGGTTCAATTCTGGGGAAGGAATTTTTAGTTGTACATCGAAAAAGCCCTATGCCTATTGAAATTGATTATGAAACCCCGGAAACCCTTGGGATCGATAGGTTGGTGGCAGGAGTAGGAGGTCTCACAGAGTTCCCAGGTAGGGATTTTATCGTGGTGGATCTGGGTACCTGCATAACGGCCGACCTGGTTATATCAGGTAAATTTCTTGGAGGTTGGATCATTCCAGGGCTAGAAATGCAATTGAAGTCCATGAATCACTATACATCTAAACTTCCCTTGCTGTCCTTCCGAAAAGAGCAATTCCATGACTTTGGAAAAAGTACTGACTCGTCCATGAAATCTGGAGTTAAAAATCTCGTTGAATACGGATTAAATGGATTTTTCCAGATGCAGAGACAAAAACACCCTGGATTAATAATGATTATGACGGGGGGAGACCTTCCGGTATTTGAATCAAGTATAAAAGAGCCGATATTTGCACGCCCAAATTTGAACTTGTCCGGATTGTACCGGATTCTCAAATTCAATGACGAGGTCAACTAGGATACTATTCTTCTTTTTTTTCCTTCTTTCTCTGAGCGGATTCACTCAGCAGAACGGATTGGGTAATTCACCCTACAGCCAATATGGACTGGGTGATCTTATCTGGTCTGGACCTACAAGAAATATGGGAATGGGAGGAGCCGGTGTTGCTTCTCCAGGAGAGAAATTCGTCAATATCCTTAATCCATCGCTTTTGGTATACTCTAAGGCCGCATCATTTGAGATGGCAGCTTTAGGACAATACAAAGTGGTCCAGAGTGCCGATGAATGGCAAACGGCAACAGGGGGCTCGATTCATTATGGTGCCTTCGCCCTCCCATTACACAGAAGATGGACGGCATCTCTAGGGCTTCATCCTGTTACCGAGATATCCTATGAGCGAAGGTATTCTGGTCAGGTGGTTGGAGATACCAGTACAAACTATCTGGTCCAGGAATTTGGGGATGGGGGTTTGAATAAGGCTTTTTTTGGAAATGGATTCAGGATCACAAAGAATTTTGCCCTTGGTGTAGAAGGCTCTTATTTTTTCGGAAATAAGGACCAGCTTTCAAGGGTCACCCTGGATATACCGGGATCAACAGTTGAGGGAATCCAGGATTTTTACTATTTCAGGTCTTTAGATCTTAAGTTTGGAGCTTATTGGTCTTCCAAATTGGATAGTTCCAGGAATATTAATCTTGGCCTGGGAGGCACCTATAATTTTACCTCCACTCTTAGAACCGAATTACTCTCAACAAAAGAGATCCCTTTTGCAGGAAACAACAGTGCAACAACAGATACCCTAAAACAGGGAAGCGTTGAGGTTGTGGTTCCTGAAGAGATCAGGGTTGGCTTTTCAATTTATAAGCCTGGAAAATGGTCAATTAATGCTGATCTTTCTTATATACCTTGGGAATCCTTTGTCTTTGAGGGTGAAAATACAAACTTGAGAAATTCAATGAATTTCTTTGTTGGAGGCGAATTTGCCCCGAATCCAGGATCGGTCTCAAACATCTTTACAAGAACATTTTACAGGGTTGGAGCTTTCTACAGACAACCCCCATATCCTTACAATGAGAACTTCATAGAAGATTTTGGTATAAATTTTGGTCTTTCCCTCCCAATAACCAAGTTTGCATTTTTAAACTTTGCAGCTACGATTGGTCAAAGAGGTACGACCGATTTTGGATTGATTAAAGAAAATTACAATCGTTTTTCCATCGGTTTAGTAATAAATGATGCGAACTGGTTCAAACGATTAAAACTGGAATAAGATGTTTTTAAATAGGAATTTCATATTGACCTTATTAGCCATTACCCTTAGTGGGGTTGCTTTTGCACAGGTGGATCTAAACTGGCCTGAGGATAAGCAAACGGCTCAAAATCATTACACTCGAATGATGGATGCAATGAGTACAGCCAATGGTAGGAAGCCTGCAGAAGCGGATTTCAAATCTGCCGTCGTAGATTTCAGATGGTTGATTAATGCTGCACCAGACCTGGACAACAAAAAATTCTCTCTCTATAAAACGGGGATCAACATCTATGCTGGTCTAGAAAAAACTGAGCAGGACAAGGCAAAAAAGCTGGGACTTCAGGATACAGTTCTTATCCTTTATGATATGAGAATCGAAAAAGGAGAGGATAAGGCAAAGGTTATGAACTATAAAGGTTCAAAGCTTTACAAATATTGGTTTCTAAGAAAAGGTCAGGAAAGTGCGCTTTTGGATCAGTTCAAAATGATCTTGGATCTGAATAAGGAGAAGACCTTTTACAGCAATGTCCAGTATTCAATGAAGGTATTGGCTAAGAATAAGAAGGCGGGATACATGCTAAATGACGAGCAGATCCTTGATGTATTCTATGTTCTTGAGGGCATCACTGATAAGAACATTGCAGCCAACGGAAAGAAAGTTGCCAAGTGGAAGGAGACCAAGGATAAGATCAATGATGACCTCAGAGGACTTGTTGAAATTGATTGTGAGTTTATCCAGGCTAATTATGTCCCAAAATTCCAGGCTGATCCTGAAAATCTTGAAATAGCCAAAAAGGTTTTTTCCATGATGTCGACTGCCAAGTGCTATGACGATCCAGCTTGGATGCAAGCCGCAATGGTGGTGAACAAAAGCGAGCCAAGTTATGGTATGAGCAAGACCATTGGGAGGTTATTGAATTCTGATGGTAAGATTGATGAAGGACTTGAATACTTTAAACAAGCTCTTGAATTGGCGGAATCTGGCACTGAGAAAGGTGACATTTATTACCTGATGGCTCAGTCCTATTTCCAAAAGGGATCAAAATCTACTGCCAGAAGCTATGCGGTAAAAGCAACTGAAGCAGATCCTAGCAAAAAGGAAGGATTTATTCTAGTTGGTGATATGTACATGAACAGCTCAAAAGAATGTACTGGAAGTAATGTAGTTGAAACCAGGGCAGTTTATATAGCGGCTTACAATTGGTATGCAAAAGGAGGAAATTCAACTAAAATGGCTTCTGCAAAAGCTCAGTTCCCTTCGATTGAAGAGATCTTCACCTATGGGATGAAAGAGGGAGATAAGGTGACAGTTGGATGTTGGATCAATGAATCAGTAGAACTTCAGAGAAGGCCAAGCTGATAATTTTGGAAAATGATCCATACAAAAAGAATTGGGGAAAGGTCCTTTTGGTCTTTTCCCTTTTTTTTGTTTCCTGCGGAAGCAATGATCTTAAACCTGAAGACTTTGAACCTTACGAGGGTCCTGTAACCATTATTGATAATCTTGACCTGACCTATAGCGATTCCGCAAAAATCCGGATTAGACTAAAGGCACCAGTCCAAAAGGATTTCCTTAATAATGATCGCGAATTTCCCGATGGGGTTGATCTTACTTTTTTTTCTCCCCAAGAAAACCCCGAAACTACATTACTTGCCAATTATGGAAGAGTTGATGGAACAACGGGAATTTATGTGGTGAGGGGAAACGTGATCATTGAGAATCTGAAGGAACAAAGGAAACTACATACGGAAGAACTATACTGGAACCCTAAAAGCCAAAAAATATACACTGAAAAGAATGTGATCATCGATCAGTATGGCAAAAGGCTGATGGGCAAGGGGTTAACCGCGGCGCAGGATTTTTCAACCTACCAGATCAAAAACCTTCAAGGTGTAATACCTTTGGAGACATTAAATGAAGAGGATTCCTAAACCCGTAATACTAGCCCTCCTTGTGGGTTTGTTCATTATTGCCCTTCATCAAACGGTTATCAATGGTTTTGCCAATAGCTATTGGTTATTCATGTTGGTATTAGGTATTTACTTTTTATATAATTACTCAGGCAGAAAGAAAGAGGAAAAGGAAGACTCATGAGCCCCACGGTAATTTTTATTGTTATTTCGCTTTTGGCTTCAGCTGTATTTTCCGGAGTTGAAATGGCATTCATTGCCTCAGACAAGCTAGAACTTGAAGTAAGAGGTCAGCAAGGAGGAATCATTGGAAGGCTAATCGGCTTGTTCAATGATCGGCCTGCAAGATTTATCGCTACACTCCTGGTGGGGAATACTCTTTCCCTTGTCATTTTTAGTTATTTCATGGCCAAATATTTAGATCCATGGTTGGGTCGGTTTTCTTTCCTAAATGGGAATGATTTCTTGTTCTTGTTGATATCAACGATGATCTCAACTCTGATTGTACTTTTCCTTTCAGAGTACATTCCAAAGTCCTTATTTCTGAGCAATCCAAACTGGCTCTTGAAACTTTTTACGCTTCCGATTTCCCTTATTTATTTTTTACTATTCCCATTGGTCTTTGTAATTACGGGCATTTCAAAAGGGATATTAAACGGTCTATTCAAATTGGAGTACAATGAATCCAAGCCCGTCTTTGGGCTTACTGATCTGGATGAATTTGTCAAAAAATTAAAAGAAACTGCCCCTAGTGAAGATTTGGCCGAAGTGGACTCAAAGATTTTTTCAAGAGCGTTGGAATTTAAAAATCTAAAAGTCAGGGATTGCATGATCCCCAGAACTGAAATTTCCGCTGTTGAAATCACAGAATCCATTGATGATCTAAAACATGAATTTCAGGAATCAGGCCATTCAAAGATCATGGTCTTTAAAGAAAATATTGACAACATCGTTGGCTATTGCCATACTTCCGCACTTCTAAGTGGTCAAAAAGAAATAGCAAAAATGCTAACCCCAATAGCCATGGTCCCCGAATCTATGGAGGCCAGGGAAATGATGATTAGTTTCACTTCCGAAGGGAAGAGCATTGCATTAGTGGTCGATGAATTTGGAGGTACAGCAGGAATAGTGACTCTGGAAGATGTAATGGAAGAAATTGTAGGGGAGATTCAGGATGAACATGATCAGGACATCAGAGTGGAGGAAAGAATAAACGAGAGGAATTATATTTTTTCTGCTCGTTTAGAGATTGATTATTTGAATGAAAAGTATGAATGGAACCTTCCGGAAGGGGAATATGATACCTTGGGCGGACTCATACTTTCCAATTTTGAAGATATCCCCAAAGCCAATCAAAAGGTTGAGATCCCTCCCTTTACCTTTAAGATTTTATCTGTAGACGGGGCCAGGATTGACAAGGTCAGACTGCTCCTTCCAGAATAATCTTAGATAAATACTCTGAATTTCAAACATTAAGCTATCAGGCCTTTCCATTTTTGGGTGCAAATTTTACTTTTGCGGTCCAATTTTTAGAAAAGTAGTATGGGAGTAATGAACAAGTTAAGGGACCGAATGGGGAAGGTCGTCGTTTTTGCGGTGGGCTTTGCTATTCTATCCTTTGTGGCGGCGGATCTTTTGGGCCCTCAATCTGTATTGTTTGGTCAGGGTCAGCAATTGGTTGCAGAAATCAAGGGCGAGAAAATTTCTTATCCGGAATTCATTAATGAGATCGAAAAGCTTAAGACGGTCTTTTTTGTGAATAATCAAAAAACCCCTTCAGCGGAAGAGGTGGAAGGTCTTCGTCAGCAAGCATGGAACAACATGATGTTGAAATATGGATACCAGGTCCAGTATGATCAGTTGGGGATTGTGGTCACTGATGACGAAATGGTGGATATGGTTCAGGGTTCAAATATTCATCCCGCTGTGCAGAATGCTTTTACAAATCCCGAAACCGGCGTATTTGATAGATCCAGGCTGGTTGCCTACCTCCAAAACCTCGGTAGCATGGAAGCCATTTATCAACAACAATGGTTGGATTTTGAAAAGAGCTTAAGGCCGGAAAGAAGGCTAAGCAAATTGACTGCTCTTATGGGCAAGTCGGTTTATTCTACCAAATATGACAAGCAAAGAGAATATGTGAGAAATAACGCAAAGGTTTCTGGTGAATACCTATACATACCTTATTTCTCAATTGCCGATTCTTTGGTTGAAATTAATGATTCAGATTTAGAGGCGGTCCTTAACGAAAGAAAGGAGGAGTTTAAGCTAACTGATAACGTCACCTTCGATTATGTCTCTTTTCAGATAGTGCCTTCTGCTGAAGACAGCGCGTACTACAGAGAGGAAATGGTTGAAATATTTGAAGAATTCGGCCAGGAAGACGATGATAGCTCATTCATAAAGCTTCGTTCAGACGAGTCGCTTCTCCCAACCTTTTATTCTCCAGATGCAATTCCAACAGCAATAGCGGATACAATTGGTTCCTTGAAAGTCGGAGATGTAGTAGGACCATTTGAAGAAGCCGGGGGAATTAAGATATACAAGCTAATTGCCCAGGGATCTGATTCTTCAGGCCAATTCGTTAAGGCGAGTCATATACTAATCAATACTGAAAACCGTACTGATGATGAAGCTAAATCGATAGCCAACAGAATTTTATCTCAAGCTTTAGCTGGTCAAGACTTTGCTACTCTGGCAAGACAAAATAGTGATGGACCTTCAGGTCCAAATGGGGGAGAGCTTGGGTGGTTCGGAAGAGGTAGAATGGTAAGTGAATTTGAAGAAGCTGCTTTCAGCATGAAATCGGCAGGGGTTGTTCCCAATATTGTAAAAACCCAATTTGGTTATCATATTATTAATGTTACCCAAGCCGCAACGGATTCAAATTATTTAATAGGTACCATTACCAGGACCATTACAGCAAGCGATGATACCAGAGATGAGATTTTTAGAAAGGCGGATTATTTTGCAGGAACCTCTACTTCAAGTGAGGAATTCGAGGCTAATGCCGCAGAAGAAGGAATGAATATCGTTACCGCGAGAGGAATTGGAAAGAATGATAAATTGGTTAATGGCATTTCTAATGTGAGTCAGGTAATCCGCTGGGGATTCTCTGAGGCGGACCCAGGAGATGTTTCCCAGGTTTTTGAATTGGATAACCAATACATGGTCTGTAGGTTGAACTCAATTCAGGAGGAAGGATATGCAGATGTAGAGGATGTTGAGGAAAGACTTAAGCCTTATGCTTTGAAGAAAGCCAAAGCAGCAATGCTAGGCGAAAGGCTTGCTCAATTGCCAGAACAGGAGAGTCTTGAAGAAATGTCAAAAGCTTTTGGGAGCGAGGCAAAGTATTATTCGGTGAGTTCTACGTTCTTTAACTCGAATTCTCTAACAGGTGTGGGATTTGATCCAAAAGCTGTTGGAGTTCTTTTCGGATTGCTTGAAGGTTCCAAATCAGGAATAATCGAAGGTGAGAATGGGATCATGATCATGAAAACCACTCAGCTTACACCTGCTCCTGGAGGAGAAGCGGTGCCTGAGAATACAACAGGTTATCTTGCTGCATATCAGGGAAGGGCCGGTCTTGGCGTATCTGAAACCATCCGTGAAGATGCTGATGTCGTAGACAATAGATATAAGTTCTTCTAGAAGAAAGAATAGAATCAGAATGAAAAAAGCCCGGTAGATCCGGGCTTTTTTTTATGCCATTTTGAAGTTGCTGATCGCTTTTTCGATGATATCGCAACATTCATGTAGTTGCTCCTCAGTAATAACCAACGGCGGAGCAAAGCGAATTATATTCCCATGGGTTGGTTTGGCCAGCAGCCCGGCTTCTTTCAATTCCATACAAATGTTCCATGCAGTCTGACTGTCTTCTGAGTCATTTATGACGATTGCATTCAGGAGTCCTTTTCCTCTTACAAGAGTGACAAGTGAGCTCGATTCCACAACCTTTTCCATTCTTTGGTTAAAAACCTCTCCCAGCTTTCTGGCATTTTCAGTAAGGTTTTCATCTTTGATGATCTGCAAAGCTTCTTCGGCCACAACACAACCAAGGGGGTTGCCCCCAAATGTAGATCCATGCTCACCAGGTTTTATGGTCAACATGATCTCGTCATCTGCCAGAACAACAGAGACTGGAAAAACTCCTCCAGAAACCGCCTTTCCAAGTATTAGAACATCTGGTCTGACATTTTCATGGTCCGACGCCAATAGTTGACCGGTTCTTCCAATTCCGGTTTGAACTTCATCGACCATTAACAAAACATTGCATTTGTCAGCCATTTCTCTGGCAGCGGTCAAATAACCATCATCTGGGACATAAACTCCGGCTTCACCCTGAATTGGTTCGACCCAGAATGCAGCCACATTTGGATCTGAAAGAGCCTCTTCCATAGCGGCAATATCGTTGTAAGGGATCACTTTAAATCCCGGGGTAAAAGGTCCAAAATTCTTTGTGGCAACCGGATCGGTTGATGCAGAAATGATAGTTGTTGTCCTTCCGTGGAAGTTGTTTTCCACTGCGACTATCACTGCTTTGTCCTGAGGAATGCCTTTTTTCTGGTAGCCCCATTTTCTGGCCAGTTTTATTGCTGTTTCATTAGCTTCGGCCCCGGTATTCATCATTAGGGCTTTTTGATAACCAAAGTATTCGCATAAATACTTTTCTGTTGGGCCCAGTTTATCGTTAAAGAAGGCTCTACTTGTCAAAGTCAATACCTCGGCTTGTTCCTGAAGCTTCTTTACGATCCTTGGATGACAATGACCTTGATTTACGGCACTGTAGGAAGAAAGAAAATCATAGTAATGCTTTCCTTCTACATCCCAAAGGTGAACTCCTTCTCCTTTGGCCAATACAACAGGGATCGGATGATAATTATGTGCACCATAATGGTTCTCCAGATCGATAAAGTCTTGTGTATTTACTGCCGCGTCAATCATAGAATAATATTTTTGCCAAAATTAGATATAGGTTCTCAAGGCACCTAGGAAAAGCCAATAAAAACATTAAGTATTCGCGCCCTGTGTTTCTTTTTTTATTAAAAATTACGACATTTGCACCCCTTAATTTTAAAGGTCATGTCAAGGATTTGTGAAATATCAGGAAAGAGGCCTAAATCAGGCAATAATGTGTCTCATGCTAACAATAAGACAAAGCGCTGGTTTTTGCCCAATTTGCAAACCAAGAGGTTTTACATCCCCGAGGAAGATCGTTGGGTGACCCTTAAGGTTAGTACCAAGGTTCTTAAGACCATCAACAAAAAGGGATTGAACGAGGTATTGAAGAAAGCCAATACCAAGGGATTGAAAATTGTTTGATAAAAACGTTAGCAGGGAATGGCAAAAAAGGGAAATAGAGTTCAGGTTATCCTAGAGTGTACAGAGCACAAGGATAGCGGTATGCCCGGCACTTCAAGGTACATTACTACCAAGAACCGGAAGAACACGACCGAAAGAATTGAGTTGAAGAAATACAATCCAATTCTTAAAAAATACACAGTTCACAAAGAGATAAAGTAAGATGGCAAAGAAGACCGTAGCAACTTTACAGACTGGTGTCAAAAAGAATTTGGCCAAGATCATCCTGACTGAAAAGTCACAGAAAAGTGGGGCTTATACCTTCAAAGAGATGATGGTTCCGGCCGATAAGGTAAAAGATTACCTTAAGTAACATTCGGGTTAATAAAATGGTAAAAGTCCCTATTTTCAGGGACTTTTTTTTTGCATATGGCATTGTTTGGATTCTTAAAGAAGGAAGAAAAAGAAAAGCTTGATCAGGGAATGGAAAAGACCCGTTCTGGCTTTATGGGGAAGATAGGGAAAGCCCTCGTAGGTAAGACAAAGGTTGATGTGGAGTTTCTGGATGAATTAGAGGAGATTCTAATAAGCTCTGACGTAGGGCTTGATACCACGATCAAAATAATTGATAACCTTGAGGCCAGGGCTGCTAAAGACAAATACATCTCAGAGGAAGAGTTAAATAAACTCTTGAGGGATGAGATCGAACAGCTCTTCGCAGAGGAAAAGCGAAAAGTAGTTGAACCTACCCCGCCCAAGGTGATCTTGGTTGTCGGAGTCAATGGAGTAGGCAAGACAACTACGATTGGAAAATTGGCTTCGCGCTGGAATTCAGAAGGCAAAAAAGTAATACTAGCTGCAGCGGATACTTTCAGGGCTGCTGCCGTTGATCAGTTGAAGACCTGGGGAAGTAGAATAGGGGTACCTGTGGTAGAACATGGGATGGGCAAAGACCCCAGTGCCGTAGCTTTCGATGCCGTTAAGCAAGGGGTAGAAGGGAATTATGATATTGTGATCATTGATACAGCTGGAAGACTTCATAACAAGGTCAACCTTATGAATGAGCTAAGCAAGATCAAAAGAGTAGTTCAGAAATTTAAAGAAGATGCACCCCATGAGGTACTTTTAGTATTGGACGGAAGTACAGGTCAAAATGCATTGGTCCAGGCCAAAGAATTCCTGAGTGCAACTGAGGTTACCGGAATAGCAATCACCAAATTGGACGGAACTGCAAAAGGTGGCGTGGTTATTGGAATATCTGATCAGTTAGAGATCCCGATTAGGTTCATTGGGGTAGGAGAAGGGGTGGAGGACCTCCAGGAATTTGACCCGGGCTCATTTGTTGAAAGTTTATTTAAGAAATGAAAAGTTTAATTATACCTATTTTCTTGTTTTTGCTTGTATCCTGTAAAGGGAATCAAAATCAAGATTCTAAAACCACCGAAACAGCTGAGGCAAAAAAGAAGGTGGAAAATCCTTGTGAAAAGCAGGTAGAGCAAGGATTAGAAGGAAATATCACTTATGTAGAAGGTGATGCGATGCCAGGACCTGATGGGCCGAATGCAAGGCCGGTTCCGGTTCAAAGAGAGGTCCTTGTTTTTAAACCAATTCCAAGATTGCAGGTCTCTTCAAGGGCAGGAGTATTTTTTAGCATTCCAGAGGAATCACTCATAGCAAAGCAGCTAAGTTCTTTAGAGGGTTGTTACAGGATCCCTTTACCTCCGGGAGAATATACTGTTGTTATCAATGAACCAGGAAAAGGTTACTTCGCAAATATTTTTGACGGTCAGGATCGAATTCAAACTGTGGTGGTCAAGCCTGAATTCAAATCCAAGCTTGATATTCTGATCAATTACAACGCAGCATACTAATTGAAGACCCGGGGTTGGAAAAAGGATAAGGTCGAAATGGTCACACTGGGTTGCTCCAAAAACCTGGTGGATTCTGAGGTCATTATGACCCAACTCAAAGGAAATGGAATAGAAGTCGGTCATGAAACAGGGATCGACAACCCCGAAGTTGTAATAATCAATACCTGTGGCTTCATTGAAAATGCGAAGGAAGAATCTATTAATACCATACTAAGCTATTCCAAGGCAAAGCAGGCAGGGCTGGTCAAGAAAGTATTAGTCACTGGATGTCTTTCTCATCGATACAAGGATGAGCTAAGAGAGGAGATCCCCGAGGTTGATGAATGGTTTGGGACTATGGAAGTGGCCCGACTTCTAAGGGAATTCAAAGCCGATTACAAAAAGGAATTACTGGGGGAAAGGAAGATCGTTGGAGTTGATCACTATGCCTATCTGAAGATCTCGGAAGGATGTGACCGACCCTGTTCTTTTTGTGCTATTCCGTTAATGAGAGGAAAGCATAGATCTGTTGCTATGGAAGATCTGGTTCTGCAATCTGAGAACCTTGCCAAGAATGGCTGTAAAGAACTACTCCTGATTGCTCAGGATTCCACCTATTATGGGCTGGATATCTACAAGAAAAGAAATCTTGCTGAACTTTTGACCCGCTTATCCGATGTTGAAGGGATCGATTGGATCAGACTTCATTATGCATTTCCAAATGGATTTCCTGAAGATATTCTGGAGGTTATTAAGGAGAAGCAAAACATATGTAATTACCTGGATATGCCACTTCAGCATTGTTCAACTGAAGTTCTTAAAAAGATGAGAAGAGGATCAACCCTTGAATCTACCCAGGCGTTGATCGACAAGATCAGGAATAAAGTACCAGATATTTCCCTGAGGACAACTTTTATGGTGGGACATCCGGGAGAAGGTCAAAAGGAATTCGAAGAACTTTGTGAATTTGTCGAAAAGAACAAATTCGAAAGAATGGGTGTTTTCACTTATTCTCATGAAGAGGGGACTCATGGCGGAGATAATTTCCAGGATACAACCACTCAAGAAGAAAAAGAAGAAAGAGCTGATACCTTAATGGAGATCCAACAAGAGATCTCGCATAACAGGAACCAGTCCTTAATAGGCTCAAGAGCAAGGGTATTGATAGACAGAATTGAAGGTGGAGCTTATATTGGAAGAACGGAATCAGATTCTCCAGAAGTTGATAATGAAGTAATAATTAGTTCAGAGAAGGATCATTTAAGGATTGGAGATTTTGTTGAAGTGGAAATAACCGATGCAGAAGCATTCGATCTTTTTGCCCAAAAGCTTTAATGAAGGAAATAGGAAAAATATCGTATCAAGAGTCCGGGATCTTCCCCAAGCTTTACTGCGATTATTCCAAAGAAAAAAAAGAGCTAAGCCCCTTTTACAATCATTTTCCAAACAAGGCAAACTTCCAAAAGCAGATCGAGGACAGGAAAAAGTATCCCATAGACCGGAAACTTTTAACCGATAGACTGAAAAATCAATACAAGGACCTTGATCTGAATGAAAAGCTTGTTGCAAACCTTGAAGATCTCAATCAGGAGAATTGCTTTTGCATAACAACGGGGCACCAACTCAATCTTTTTTCGGGACCCTTATTCTTTCATTATAAGATCCAATCCACCATCAGGATATGTAAGGACCTGAAGGAAGAATATCCGGAATATAGATTTATTCCTGTTTATTGGATGGCTACGGAAGATCATGACTTTGAGGAAGTCAATCACCTTTGGGTAGACTCCAACAAGGTAGAATGGAAAAGGAAAGATGGAGGGCCAGTTGGAAGATTCGATCTTGAAGGAATGGATAAGGTTTTTGCTGACCTCGGCCCTGCCTCAAACTATTTGAAAGGAAATTTTAAAGGGAATAATTGGTCGGAAGCACATCGATCTCTTGTTCATTCATGGTATGGTGATCAGGGGCTTTTGATCCTGGATGCCGATGATAAAGAATTAAAGAAATCCTTTTCTCCCTGGATCGAAAAAGAACTTATTTCTGGTTCGCTTCACTCTGAGATCGAAAAGACAAGTGAAAGGCTTGGAGATCTGCACTATAGGGTACAGGTAAACCCCAGGGAGATCAATTTATTCTATGTACTGGATAATTACAGAGAACGAATTGTAAAAAAACAGAATGGTCAATATGAGGCTGGTTCAGATTATTCCTGGGATGAGGAAGGAATTAAGAAGGAGCTACAGAACAACCCGGAAAGATTTTCTCCCAATGTCGTCCTTAGACCTGTTTATCAAGAACATATTCTACCCAATCTGGCATATGTAGGAGGTCCGGGAGAGATCTCTTATTGGCTCCAGCTAAAGGATGCATTTATAGACTCTGAAGTTTCTTTTCCAATTCTATTTCCAAGGATCTCGGTAACACTATTACAGGAAAAACATAATGATTGGTTAAAGGAGTTAAATCTCGATCCCGCTGATATCTTTCTTCCTATAAGGGATCTTGAATTGAATTGGATCAAGCATTCGATGGGAGAAGAGTTTTCCCTGAAAGAAGAATTCAAAGCTCTTGAGGATCTTGAATCTCAGCTTTCCCAAAGGGCAAAAATGGTTGACAAGGGCTTGATAAAATATGTAGGAGCCCGGACCAGGGAAATGGAAAAGGTCCTTGAAGCCATCTCCAAAAAACTCAGAAAGTCCCTCGAAAAGAATGAAAGCACTAACCTAAGCAGGCTCGATAAAGTAAAGAACTTTGGCTTTCCGGATTCTTCACCCCAGGAACGGAGAGAGAATTATTTGAGTTTTTTCCCTCCTGAATTGGGGCCTTTGAAAAATGTTGGAGAAATGGTCGATCCTTGGGATCTGAGCATTAAGATCATTGGGATCTGATCAATTTTTTATTCCTAAAGTCATCTCTCTTTTCTTGCCAAATCCAGGAGGATTTGAGACCTGAAATCCTTTAGAAGCAAGATCTCTTTTAAACTGGCCTTGAGCGCAATAGGTAATTAATGATCCACCTTCTTTAAGACAGCCTGCACATTTCTCTAAAATCTCAGGATCCCAGACATCGGGTTGTTTCGAGGGTGCAAAGGCATCAAAGAAAACCAGGTCAAAGCCTTTCTCAGAATTAAGATCAAGCTCCTTTATTGAGGCCTTGGTCTTCTTAAGCATTCCTGCTTCAGTTTCATTCCAATCTTCCCATGGAAGAAAATGCATCATCTCAAAAAGTTTCCTGTCCTCATTGGAGAAAGCCTCGAAAACCCCAAAATCTCTAAGAATTTCTGGTTCAATAGGTTGGGTCTCGCAGCTTAAAATGGAGATCTGCAAAGAGTGTTTTACAGCAAATTTCAAAGCAAGGAATGAGTTATAACCCATTCCGAAGCCCAGCTCAAGGACCCTGACTTTCCCTTTTATTCCCTGGGAATATTTTTTCAATCCCTGTTCGATGAATACATACTCAGATTCGGAAAGTGCCCCATCAAGAGAATGATAGGTTTCATTAAGTTCCTTATCCTTTAAGGTAATGCTTCCATCAAGGGTTTTTATCGGGCTGAGATCCAATTAGGCTTTTTCAATGAGTACGGTAGCGTGAGCTGTTATCCCTTTTCCTTCTCCAACGAAGCCCAGTTTTTCGCTGGTAGTGGCTTTGACGCTTACTTGGGAGGCTTGGATATTAAGTACCCCGGCTATTGACTCAATAATCTCTTTCAAACGACCTGATATCTTGGGTCTTTCTAGGATCAATGTCGAATCAATGTTGCAGATCTGATATCCTTTTTCCTTGATCAGTTCATGAGATTTTTTTAGGATAACCTTCGAATCTATTCCTTTGATGCTTTGGTCTGTATTTGGAAAATGAATGCCTATATCTCCAAGTGAAAGGCTTCCAAGAAGAGCATCTGAGATTGCATGAAGGAGTACATCGGCATCGGAATGACCAACTGCACCATATTCCGAATCAAATAGAATTCCTCCTATCCAAAGCTCTTCTCCTTTTGCAAGTTGGTGTACATCGTATCCTTGTCCGATCCGCATTGTTTCTTTTTTTTACTGAGCTCCAAATTAGCGAATGGATATTCTAAAAAAGAGGCTTGTTGCAATTACTCCTTTACTAATTTTGCCCGCCAAATCGAAGAGCCAGAAAATCGAGGTAAATGAAGTTTGAAACCAAAGGGATAAGCAAGAGTAAACTGCTGGGATTTTATAAAGCCGTCTTAAAACCCCGGCTTATTGAAGACAGGATGCTCATCCTTTTAAGGCAGGGGAAGATCAGTAAATGGTTTTCGGCCTATGGTCAGGAAGCGGTATCGGTTGGAGCTGCGCTGGCAATGAAGCCAGAAGAGTATATCTTAACCATGCATAGGAATTTGGGTGTATTTACTACCCGAAACGTTGCCTTGGACTCTCTTTTTGCTCAATTCCAGGGAAAGAATGAAGGATTCTCCCAGGGTAGGGAGAGGTCTTTTCACTTTGGCTCAAAAAAGCACAACATTGTAGGAATGATATCTCATCTGGGACCTCAGCTCGCAGTTGCAGGTGGAATTGCCCTTGGTGAAAAATTGGATAAAAGTAAAAGGGCTAGCCTTGTTTTTACAGGGGAAGGAGGAACCTCAGAAGGAGATTTTCACGAGGCTTTGAATGTTGCCGCTGTTTGGCAACTTCCTGTCATCTTCGTTATCGAGAATAATGGCTATGGCCTTTCTACCCCAACCCACGAACAATACAGATTTGATTCCTTCGTAAAAAAGGGACCTTCCTACGGCATCGAGGCGGTCCAGATTGATGGGAATAACCTTCTGGAAGTCTATTCAACCATTGATAGCATCGCAAAGGAAATCAGGAAAGATCCCCGGCCTTTTATAGTGGAGGCAAGAACCTTCAGGATGAGGGGGCATGAAGAGGCTTCGGGGATTAAGTATGTTCCTAAGGAATTGTTGGCAGAATGGGAAAAGAAGGACCCCATAGCAAGCTTTGAAAAGTATCTCTTTAAATCCGGGATAGTGAACGAAGCGAAAAGTGAAAAGATCAAGGAGGAACTAAAAAAGGAGATCGAAAAAGGTCTGGATAAGGCATTTTCGTACTCTGAGGTGGTGGCCGATACCAAAAAGGAGCTTTCGGAAGTATATGCCCCGCACAAGTTCAAATCAATAAAATCTGGAAAAAAGGCGGAAAAGAAACGTTTGGTTGATGCCATTTCCGATGGAATGAGGGAGGCAATGGAGATGGATAAGGAACTGGTCTTTATGGGTCAGGATATCGCGGAGTATGGAGGGGTTTTTAAGGTTTCTGAAGGGTTTGTCAAAAAGTTTGGTAAGGACAGGGTAAGAAATACCCCCATTTGTGAATCAGCTATTCTTGGGATGGGATTGGGACTATCAGTTAAGGGAAGGGCCTCCGTAGTTGAAATGCAATTCGCAGATTTTGTTTCTTCAGGATTCAACCAAATTGTAAACAACTTGGCAAAGATCCATTGGCGTTGGGGGCAGAACTCCAAGGTGGTTGTTCGAATGCCAACCGGAGCAGGAGTTGGTGCAGGCCCTTTTCATTCCCAATCCAATGAAGCATGGTTTTTCCATACTCCCGGTTTAAAATTGGTCTATCCCTCTACACCTTTCTATGCCAAAGGGCTTTTACACGCCTCCATCCAGGATCCAAATCCCGTTCTTTTCTTTGAACATAAGGCCCTTTATCGGGCAATCGAGGAGGAAGTCCCAGAAGGTCCTTATACCTTGGAGATCGGAAAGGGAAGAGTTGTTATTCCGGGGAATGAAGCCACCATAGTGACCTATGGAGCCGGAGTGCATTGGGCCCAAAACCTAATCTCAGAAATGGGTCTTAATGAAATAGAACTAATTGATCTTGTAAGCCTATTGCCCTGGGATAAAGAGATCGTTGAAGAAAGCGTCAGAAAGACCGGAAAACTTCTGGTTTTACATGAAGATACTTTAACAGGTGGTATCGGAGCAGAGATCGCAGCTTATATCGGTGAGAAATGCTTTGAAAGCCTGGATGCGCCGATTATGAGGGAAGCTTCAATGGACACACCTGTTCCTTTTGCTTTAAGCCTGGAGCGCAACTTTTTGCCTGTCAGCCGTTTAAAAGGTAAATTAGAGGAGCTTTTAAGCTACTAAAATGCGTTCTGCACTAAGGCCGGTCATATTATCAGTCGGCATCCTGGCCCTTTTTCTTACTTCAGGATGTTCCTGGGGAAGGTACCCTTGCCCTCCGGGGATTGAAGTGAGCAATTCTGAAAAGGATGGTTCTGGGGTTGAGTTGGTGAAGGTTGAGAAGAATGGTAATGGATTGGTAAAAAAGAAACACCCCAAAAGGATTCGTAAAAAATGATCAATTCCATCAAATGGTTTTTGGGGGTATTTGTAGTCGTTTTCATGCTCCCTTTGGTCTCTTCTGCTCAGGTCGATGGACTTAATGAAAGACGTGGATCTTCTAAAAAGCAGGAGCCTCAAAATGACTATGATGCTGAGTATGTCAGAAAGCAGATGATGAAAAAGCAAAGTAAGTATCGTGGCAGAGTAGACCTCAACGAAATAGATAAGAGGCAGGCGAAGCTTGATAAGAAGAACTCCAAGAATAAAGTCGCACTTAGACCAGGCTCAAAAGAAAGAGCAGAAAGAATGTCTCGGATGAAGGGAGCTAATCAGGCTTCCTATCAAAGGGGAATTAATGTAAAAGAGAGAGATCAGAGGCTTGCTGAGGTTGATAAAGTCAATTCGAAAAAACAAAGGGGAGGAAAGAAGGTTAATCCACGGAAAGCACAGGAGCAACAGCAACGGAAGTCCGAATCAATGGCCGGATTTACCAGGGGAGTTGATGTTGCATCAAGAGATAAAAGATTGGCAGAGATCGATAGGGTCAATGCGAAAAAGCAAAAGGGAAGTAAAAGAATTAACCCTGCAAAAGCGCAAAAAGAAAACCAGGCAAAAACAGCTGCAATGGCCGGGTTTCAAAGAGGCATAGATATCACCGAAAGGGATAAAAGGCTAGCCGAGATAGATAAATCAAATGCCAAAAAGCAAAAAGGTGGTGAGAGAGTAAATCTGAAAAAAGCCTATCGGGAACAACATATTAAGTCTCAAAAAATAGCAGGATACCAGTACGGAATTGACTTGGGTGAAAGAGATAAGCGACTTTCAGAAATCGATAAGTTAAACAATAAGAAACTTTCAGGGGGCCGTCCGCTTACTGAAAAGCAGGTGAAAAAAGGAAGGGCTGAAAAGGCAATTCCAATGGCAACCTTTAGCGGCGATATCGATCAATCTGCCTGGGATAAGCACCTTGCTAAGATCGATAAGCTCAATAATAAAAAAATGAAAGGTGGGGAAAGGACTACCCGATACAAGGACCTAGCTAAGATCAGGGCAAGACAGTTGGAGATGGCCAATTTTTCGGGTTCCTGGGACCAAAATGCCTGGGACAAACATTTAAAAGAAATTGACAAGCTTAATCAGGATAAAATGGGCAAAGGAAGGCCGATAACCGAAAAGAAAGCCATGAAAGAAAGAGTTGCCAAGGACTTTGCCGCAGCTGAGTTCAATCCTGCCGTGGTCGATCTGAAGGCTCGGGAAAAACAGTTAAAAGAATCTTCAAAGGCCATGGCGGACCTGCGCGGTGATTTTATCGATTTGAAGGAAAGAGAAAGAAATCGAAAGGAAAAAATGAGAGAGTATGCTGGTTATCAGGGAGATATTGAAGCTTTCAAGGTATCAAAGGCTATGCATCCCAGCGTTTACTATAGGATAGGGCATCAGCAAAGATCCTTAAGAGGTAAAGAAAGGTATCGCAAATTCCAATCTGTGTGGTTGAAATTTTGGAAAAGAGATCAACATCCAAGTTTGAAATACAAACACTACAAACCTACCTATTCTGACGAGGAGGCTGAGCTATGGAATAGCCTTAATGGGGCAGCGGAATGGTAGTTTCAATTGGAACAAATAAAGGGTTAACTTGGTTAGTAGTATAAATCTTCAGTCTTGCTGAAAAAGGCTCTATTGTCATTCGTTTTCTTTGTTCTGGTTTATCCAGCAACAGCCCAGATCGATAATCTTTATTATTCGAAGGAGATAACCTATGGACTGAATTTTAACACCAACTCAGGATTTATTGGTGGTTTTGACTTTCGCTATTCGAAACATATCCAGGGGAATATGTTTCACAGCTTTACTGCTGAGATAGTTAATGTTAAACACCCCAAAGAACTCAAATACCTAACTCGGTATTCAGGATCATTCATTAGGGACAAGCAATCCTACCTTTTTCCGTTTCGTACTTCATATGGAAGGGAGATACTTTTCTTTCGGAAATCCGCTGAAGAGGGAATGCAGATGCATGCCCACTTTAGCCTTGGCCCTACTATTGGCTTCATGAAACCGTATTACATAGTTTATGATCACGATGACAGGGGAATAGTCAATGAACCCTTTGATCCCGATGTACACACAGACCCTAATCGCATTCAGGACAGGGGCGGCTTTTTCAGGGGCTTCAATCAGCTATCTGTGGAGCCCGGTTTTCATTTAAGAGGTGGAATTGGGTTTGAATTTGGAAAAATGGCTACCCACGTGGCCGGAATTGAGATTGGGGGAGTGTTTGAAGCATATGCGGAGCCGATCATTATAGTACCCACAGCTCCGAACCGAAGTGTTTTCGCTTCGGGATATTTAATTCTTTATTACGGAAAAAGAAAGTAAGGTTTCAGGATGATAGAGTTGCCTGTTATTGAAGGGAAGAAGGATCCGAAAAATGGAAGACCTGATTGGTTAAGGGTAAAACTTCCGGTCGGAGAAAAATTTAAGAAGGTAAGATCCCTGGTAGATCAGCATTCCCTTCATACTATTTGTGAAAGTGGGAATTGTCCAAACATGGGGGAATGTTGGGGAGCCGGCACGGCTACCTTTATGATTCTTGGAAATGTTTGTACCCGGTCTTGTTCCTTTTGTGCGGTAAAGACCGGCAGACCTCCAGAGTATGACACTGAGGAACCGGGTCGGGTGGCGGAAGCGATTCAAAAAATGCAGGTAAAGCATGCTGTGATCACTTCTGTAAATCGGGATGAACTAAAAGACCGGGGGGCAGATGTTTGGAAGCGAACTGTGGAAGAGATAAAAAGGCTCAGCCCGGAGACGACCATTGAAACCTTGATCCCGGATGTTAAAGGAAATTGGGAAGCTTTGGAGACCATGATCTCTGCGGGTCAAGAAGTGGTTTCTCATAATATGGAAACCGTAGAAGATCTGTACAGAAGGGTAAGGCCGCAGGCAAAATATGACCGGAGTCTTGAGCAGTTAAAAAGGATCAAGGACTATGGGAAAAGATCAAAATCGGGAATAATGGTTGGCCTTGGTGAAACCAAGGAACAGGTATATAAGACCATGGAGGATCTGGCCGAGGTAGGTCTGGATATTCTCACAATTGGGCAATACCTTCAACCTACCAAGATGCACCTGGAAGTCGCTGAGTTTATTACTCCTGAAGAATTTGATTCATATAGAGAGGAGGGCTTGAAGAGAGGCTTAAAATATGTTGAGTCGGGCCCCTTAGTGAGGTCCTCCTATCATGCTGAAAGGCATGTTCATGTATAAATCTCATGCGTGAAGGCAAACTCTACCTAATACCTACCCCTCTTTCCAGCGAAAAGAAGATCGAATTCCTACCAAAAGGAAGCTTGGATATTCTCTCTAACATCTCCATACTTTTTGTCGAGACACCCAAGGTTAGCAGAGCTCTATTATCAGAGCTTGGGTTAAGGGATAGGATCCAGGAAGTAAAGATGGTTGAGGTTGGAAAAAGATTGGATCATGAAGAGTTGGATGAAGTTCTATTAGAATTAAGCTCGGGAGTCGAAGCAGCTCTGGTTTCCGACCTGGGTATGCCATGTATTGGTGATCCGGGAAGCTTGATAGTTGGGAAAGCCCATGACTATGGAATAAAAGTTATACCCATGCCAGGCCCGAATTCATTTTTGCAAGCCTTAATGGCTTCTGGATTTTCCGGACAAGCCTTTCAGTTTTGGGGATACCTTCCAATTGAAAGGGATAAGAAACAGCGATCCTTAAAAGAAATGGTCTACAGGATCAAAAAGGAAAATTCAACCCAGATCTTTATGGAAACACCATACAGGAATCAAACCTTATTGGATGAAGTTCTGAGAGCGGCTGATCCTGGACTTGGTTTATGTATGGCGATTGATTTGAACGGCGATCAGGAAGAGATCATTTCTTGCAGGATTTCAGATTGGAAAAAACTGAAATTTAAAAGTCCAAAACTTCCGGCGGTTTTTGTATTAGGGCAATCATAAGATTGCGATTGACCCTTAATGTTATATTTGCAGCTCAAAATTTTTTCACATGTCTTATTTATTCACTTCAGAGTCCGTTTCAGAAGGACATCCGGATAAAGTTTCAGATCAGATATCTGATGCCTTGCTTGACCACTTTTTAGCTTTTGATCCCAACTCAAAAGTTGCTTGTGAAACACTCGTAACCACCGGGCAGGTTGTTTTGGCTGGGGAAGTAAAGAGCAATACTTACCTGGATGTTCAGAAGATAGCAAGGAATGTCATCAATAAGATCGGGTACACCAAAAGTGAATATATGTTCGAAGGGGATTCATGTGGTGTCTTCTCAGCCATTCATGAACAATCTCAGGACATCAACCAGGGGGTAGATCGCGGAAAGATCGAACAACAAGGAGCCGGGGATCAGGGAATGATGTTTGGTTATGCAAGCAAGGAGACATCAAACTATATGCCTCTTGCTCTTGAATTATCTCATAGTATTTTGGAGGAACTAGCAGTTCTTAGGAGAGAGGGAAAAAAGATTCCTTATCTGCGCCCGGATTCAAAGTCTCAGGTTACTATTGAATATGATGATAATCACAATCCGATAAGAATAGATGCCATCGTGATCTCTACTCAGCATGATGAGTTTTACTCGAAGAGTAAAGCGCATGGCAATACCCAGAAAAAGGTAGATAAGAAAATGTTGGAAAAGATCAGGAAGGATATGATCGAGATCCTGATGCCAAGGGTGATCAAAGGACTTCCAGCCAAGGTCAAGAAACTTTTCAATGATAAGATCAAGTACCATATAAATCCGACTGGAAAATTTGTGATTGGAGGACCACATGGCGACACAGGTCTTACCGGTAGGAAAATCATTGTTGATACCTATGGTGGAAAAGGTGCTCACGGAGGTGGAGCATTTTCCGGAAAGGATCCAAGTAAGGTTGACCGTTCAGCTGCCTACGCTGCAAGGCATATGGCAAAGAACCTGGTTGCAGCTGGAGTTGCTGACCAGATCCTTGTTCAGGTTTCTTATGCCATTGGGGTGGTTAAGCCTACGAGTATTATGGTTGATACTTATGGCTCGGCAAAAGTTGACCTTACTGATTCAGAGATTGGAAAGATTGCAGGCGAGATCTTTGATATGAGACCCGGAATGATCGAGAAAAGATTGAAGCTGAGGAAGCCTATTTATTCTGAATCCGCGGCTTATGGGCATATGGGAAGAAAACCAGCCAAGGTTACCAAGGTTTTAGAGAGCGGAGATGGAAAGGTTAAAAAGTTAGATGTTGAATTGTTTACCTGGGAAAAGCTGGATATGGTTCCGAAGGTCAAGAAGACATTTGGATTGAAATAAAAAAAAGGGCCCTGAGGCCCTTTTTTAATGATGCGAAAAGTGTTTTTCCTTAAATCGTTTTAGCTGCCTTCGAAGTGCTTCTACCGCCTCATCTGTGGCGGCCTCAAATGATTCTGCTTCCTGCTTTGAGAAGAGGGTTTGACCAGGAATGTTGAGTTTTACCTCTACCACTTTTTTATGAACTTTTTCGGTTCCCTTTTCCAATCGCAGAAATACGTCGCCATCAATAATTCGGTCATAAAAGGTTTCCAGTTTATCGGCTTTCTTCTGGATGAATTCGAGCAACTTAGGATCGGCGTCGAAGTGAACTGATTGCATTTGAAGTTTCATAATCATCAAAGTTTTTGTACTACCATCAGGCCTTAGGATGAGCCTGTTTAAAAATCTTTTTAAGCTTGTCAACGGAGTTATGGGTATACACCTGAGTGGCTGCAAGACTTTCATGGCCTAAGAGGTCTTTGATCGCATTTAGGTCTGCTCCCTTGCTTAGCAATGCTGTTGCAAAACTGTGTCTCAATAGGTGAGGACTTGTTTTTTCCGCTGTTGTGATCAGTTTCAAGTATTTCTTGACTAATCGTTGAATGAAAACAGGATAAGCTTTCTTACCCCTGTCTGTTAAAATTAAAAATCCTTCCGAATTTTCAAAACCCATTTCATCACGTTCTTGCATGTAGGATTTTAATCCATGGGTCAGGCTTGTATTCAACGGAACGATCCTTTGCTTATTTCCTTTTCCCTGGACCTTTAGGATTTTTTTCCCGGTATTGATCGAGGAATCCTTTAAGCTGATCAATTCAGACAATCTTATACCTGTTCCATATAGGAGTTCCAGTACCAGAAAGTCTCTGACTCCAGAAAAATCATTGGTAAATAATTCCCCATTGAAGAGATCTTCCATTTTATCCTCCTGAACAAACTCTGGTAGTTTCTTTTGAAATTTTGGGCTTTTGATGGTCTTCATGGGATCCTGAAAATCCCGGCCCCTTTTTTTATGGTATTTGAAAAGACTTTTTAGGCAGGCTGTTTTTCTTGAAAGGCTTCTATGGCTTATTCCCTTTTCTGCCAGTTCAGCTAACCATGATCTAATTATTGACGGTTTGATCTCTTCCAGGGAGAGACTTTCATAGTGTATCTCCAGAAAGGCCTGAAATTGCTCCAGGTCTGTGCTATAGGACTTTAATGTATGATTGCTATACCTCTTTTCGAACTCGAGGTATTCGAGAAAAGACTTGATGTCATCTTTGATCGGATTCACCGATCAAAAAATACGGAATTTGAGGGAGAACTAGGAATTTTCCTCGTCCCTGATCTTTTGGATAAACTCAGCCTTCAACTTGGTTTCACGAAGTTTTACCGACTTCTTGGTATAGAAAGATCTGGACCTAACTTCACGAATAACACCAGCTTTTTCGAATTTCTTCTTGAACCTTTTTAGGGCCCTATCGATCGACTCGTTTTCCTTTACGTTTACTGTGATCATTTATATCTCTTAAAAAAAGGGCTGCAAATTTATCACTATTAAGGATAAAATCAAACCTAGAAGTAGTAATAATCTCTTGATTTTCTAGCCCTGATCGGAAAAAACCAGCCAATCTTAAAGGTTAAGGATCTGTCATCCCTTATGCCATCCTCCTTCATCATATCAATGTGATTCCAATCTCTTCTGTTTTGAGTCCAGGCAATCTTGTATTCCACCGCAATAAAGAAATTAAGGTATTTCTGTTCGTCATAATAGAAATAGCCGAGCATAGGGCTTAAGGAAAATCCGTTGCTAAGTTTGTCGTATCCCTTTAAATACTCTTTGGTAAGTCCCGGGACCGTTCCTGAGTTGTCAACCATCCTGATCTTATGCTGAAGAAGTCCCACACCAAGCATTCCAACAAGCCCTGAATGTTGGTTACCTCTCCAAAATCTTGATGGTATCAGAAGTTTACCAAACTTCACAAAATTGAAGTTGAACCCCCTTTGTGAAATCTGAATATCTGCCGGGGTTCCATCACCTCCAATAACATATCCTCCTGATGTAAGCATATTCTCAATGACTCCAGTTTCCTTTATGTTGTCGCTGAAGTAGGTAACAAAGTCAAGACCCAGGTAAAAATCTGTTTTGGATTTCCAATAAAAGCCAGCTCCAACACCAAGATGAGGATTGAACCTTTTACCATAATCTCCCTGCGGAATATTGTATTCAAGAATAGCTGTAACCAGGAATTCATTGTATTGATCCTCTTTCTCGGCAGTGCTTGGTTTCTCAACACGAATGGAATCCATTTGGGTTTGGCCATTGCAGAGTGCAGAGATGAAAATCGAAAGAAAGAAGGTTACCCGTTTCACAAATCTCATATTAATCAATGGCAAATTTTAGAATAAATTCTCAAGTGGTTAGATTTGCCGCCTCATTTTAGAGAATGTCAGACCAATCTTATTTCGTACATCCAACAGCTGTGATCGATGAAGGAACCAAAATTGGTTCCGGAACCAAGATCTGGCACTTCTCTCATGTTATGCCAAAATCCGAAATAGGAGAATCCTGTAACATAGGTCAAAATGTTGTCATATCACCAGAGGTCATTCTGGGAAATAATGTCAAGGTTCAAAATAACGTTTCGATCTATACCGGTGTAATCTGTGAAGATGATGTCTTTCTTGGTCCATCTATGGTCTTCACCAATGTCGTTAATCCCAGAAGTGCTGTGATCAGAAGGGATCAATACTTAAAGACTTTGGTTAAGAAAGGAGCTTCAATTGGGGCTAATGCAACCATAGTCTGTGGAAATGATATAGGCCGCTTTGCCTTTATAGGTGCCGGAGCTGTAGTTACCAAGGAAGTCCCGGATTATGCCTTGGTAATTGGGAACCCCGCAAAACAGGTTGGATGGATGAGTGAGTTCGGCCATAAATTGGAATTTGATCAGGATGGTTTGGCAACATGTCCCGAAAGCGGAAAAAAATACCAGTTAGAAGAGAATAGAGTAAAGGAGATTTAAAGTGTTAGAGCAGTTAAAGAGCAAAGAAAAAAGCCTTGGAGTGATCGGGCTGGGATATGTGGGATTGCCTATAGCCCTGGAATTTGCAAAACGTTTCAAAGTCGTTGGATTTGACATCAATGCAGAGAGGGTCCAAATGATGCAAAACGGCCAGGACCCATCTGAAGAGTTAGAAAAAGAAGCTTTTGAAGGGGTTGATATTCAGTTCACCCATGAACTTAAAGATCTTGAGGAATGCACATTTTATGTAGTTGCGGTTCCAACCCCTATCAACAAACATTTATTGCCTGATCTTAAGCCTTTATTGAGTGCATCAAGAACAGTCGGGCAGGTCATTAAAAAAGGTGACATTGCAGTTTTTGAATCTACTGTTTACCCGGGTTGCACAGAAGAAGATTGTCTGCCAATCCTTGAAGAGATGTCAGGCTTAAAAGCGGGGGTTGATTTTAAGATCGGTTACTCCCCTGAAAGAATTAACCCGGGAGACAAGGAGCACACTCTTACCAAGATCACCAAGGTAACCTCAGGGATGGATGAAGAATCTGCCGATATCATCGCAGACGTATATGGGGAAATTATTGAAGCAGGTATCCATAAGGCATCATCTATCAAAGTAGCAGAGGCAGCGAAGGTTATTGAGAATACCCAAAGAGATCTCAATATCGCATTGATGAATGAGCTATCCATGATCTTCGATAAACTTGATATAAATACCTATGAGGTCCTTGAAGCGGCTGGGACAAAATGGAATTTTCTAGGATTCAAACCTGGGCTTGTAGGTGGGCATTGTATTGGAGTGGATCCTTATTACCTAACATATAAAGCACAAGAAGAGGGCTTTGTTCCAGAGGTTATTCTAAGCGGAAGGTCTATAAATGATGGTATGGGTGCACATGTTGCAAAAAGCACCATCCAGAAACTTGTGGCTCAAGGGGTAGACATTTCCAAGGCAAGAGTGTTGGTTTTGGGCACCACCTTTAAGGAAAATGTTTCAGACATCAGAAACTCAAAGGTTGTTGATGTAATTGAAGAACTGAAGTCCTTTTCAGTAGACGTTGAGGTTTACGATCCATTGGCCAGTTCAGATCATGTTAAAGATGAATATGGATATTCCCTTATTGATCAGCCCACAGGAAAATATGAGGTGGTAATCCTAGCCGTCATCCATGATGAATTCCTAACTTCGGGTGATGAAATGGTTCAAGGTCTTTTGGCCGATGGGGGCCTTTTTGTGGACCTTAAGGGAGCTATGAAAGACGTGAAAAAATTTAAAAACTATTGGAGCCTCTAAAGACCAGGGATAACCATGGAAAAAAGGTTCTTGTTACGGGTGGGGCCGGGTACATCGGATCCCATACTGTTATTGCTCTCGCCAAAGCCGGCTATGAGCCCATTATAGTCGATAATTTTTCAAATTCTCATCCCTACGTTCTGGAGGGTCTTGAAAAGATTATTGGGAGAAAACCAATCTGTTATTTCGTTGATTGCAGAAGCCAGGATGAACTGGAGCAGATCTCAAGCGAGCACCAGGATATAGTTGGATTGATTCATTTTGCAGCATTTAAGCTTGTAGGTGAATCTGTAAAAGATCCTCTCAAATACTATGAGAACAACCTGGATTCGAATATCCAGATATCAAAATTTTGTATCAAGAATAAGATCAAGCATATAGTCTTTTCTTCTTCTTGCACTGTTTATGGACAACCTGATGAACTCCCAGTAAGTGAAAATGCTCCCCTTAAGGAAGCGGAGTCGCCATATGGCAGAACCAAACAGATCGGAGAATATTTTTTCGAGGACTGCATTAAGGGGGGATTGCCTTTGAAGGTGGTTTCATTGAGGTATTTCAATCCAATAGGGGCAGATGAGTCTGCAGATATTGGGGAATTACCCTTGGGTGTTCCAAATAATCTTGTTCCCTATATCACTCAAACCGCAATGGGATTGAGAAAATCTCTAACGGTATTTGGAGATGATTATAATACTCCTGATGGTACATGTGTTAGGGATTATATTCATGTGGCCGATCTTGCTCAAGCCCATATCTCGGCTTTGGATCTATTGATCCATGAAGAATTTTCTAAGCCTGAAATAAAGTACTTCAATATTGGAACAGGAAGAGGTTACTCCGTGTTGGAGGTGATCAGAGCCTTTGAGAAGATCTCAGGGAACCCGCTTCCCTACCAGATCGGCGAAAGAAGAAAAGGAGATGTTTCAAAAGTATTTGCTGACCCATCAAAAGCTTTAAAAGAACTGGGTTGGAGAGCGGAATATAGTCTGGAAGAGGCCCTCGCTCATGCCTGGAAATGGCAACGAAGGTTGGAGAACCTTGATCTAAAAAAGACTGGATGAAGAAAGTATTAATTACAGGAGGGGCGGGGTTTATCGGTTCTCATGTTGTCAGGTTATTCGTAAACAAATACCCGGATTACAAGATCTATAATCTTGATAAGCTCACTTACGCCGGGAACCTTAGGAATATTGAGGATATTGAGCAAAGCGAAAACTACGAGTTCTTAAAAGCCGATATAGCAAACAGAACAGAGGTTTTCGACCTTTTCAAAAAATTTCAGTTCGATTCGGTGATCCATCTGGCTGCAGAATCTCATGTAGATAGATCCATTAAAAACCCTCTGGAATTTCTGAATACCAATGTTGTTGGTACCATCAATCTTTTGGATGCCTGTCGTGAGTATTGGTCAGGTGATGGTCATAGGTTCTATCATGTTTCCACCGACGAGGTATACGGCTCCTTGGGCCAAGAAGGATTCTTTTTAGAGGATACTTCTTACGATCCCCAATCTCCATATTCTGCTTCCAAGGCGTCCTCTGATCATTTTGTTAGAGCTTATGGGAACACTTTCGGTTTGCCCTTTGTATTGAGCAATTGCTCTAACAATTATGGCCCGAACCAATTTCCGGAAAAACTAATTCCTCTTTTTATCCATAATGTTCAGAACAATAAGGCCTTGCCGGTTTATGGAAAAGGCGACAATATCAGAGATTGGCTTTATGTGATCGATCATGCAAGAGCAATCGATCTGGTATTTCATAAAGCCGAGATCGGAAAAACCTATAACATCGGTGGTTTCAATGAATGGAAAAACCTGGATCTTGTTCATATCCTTTGCGACCTGATGGACGAGAAGCTTGGTAGGGAAAAAGGAAGTTCAAGAAATCTGATCCAGTTTGTAACTGACCGTGCAGGCCATGACCACAGGTATGCAATAGATGCAAATCTCATTATGAATGAGCTGGGTTGGGAGCCCTCGCTTCAATTTGAAGAAGGTTTGTCCAAGACCATAGATTGGTATTTGGAGAACACCCAATGGCTTCAGGAGGTGACCTCAGGAGATTACCTTAATTATTACAAGGAACACTACGAAAACCGCTAATGACCAATGGACCTGGGCAAAATGATATCGGGAAAGAAATTTCTGGTAACAGGAGGAGCGGGATTTATCGGTTCTCATATCGTAAGAACGCTTCTTGACTCGGGTGCTTCTTTGGTCAAAGTCCTGGATAACTATTCCACAGGTTTTAAAAGCAACCTGGATCCCTTGAGTTCAAATCCTTCGCTTCATATCCAAGAAGGAGATATCAGAAATTATAAGGATTGCGAAGTTGCAGTAGAAGGAGTAGAACATGTTCTTCACCAAGCTGCTCTTGGCTCTGTACCAAGGAGTGTAAAGGACCCGATTGCAAGTCATGACGTTAATGTCAATGGCTTTTTGAATATGCTCCACGCTTCCAAGGAAGCAGGGGTAAAGTCCTTTGTTTATGCCAGTTCATCAAGTGTTTATGGCGATCATCCCCAGCTTCCAAAAGTTGAAGATCAGATAGGCAAGCCTTTATCTCCCTATGCGCTTACTAAATCTGCTAACGAGCAATACGCAAGGATCTATGCAGATACATATGGATTTGCCAGCATAGGTTTGAGGTATTTTAATGTATTTGGCCCTGGCCAATCCCCCAAAGGACCCTATGCAGCAGTCATTCCTTTGTTCATCAAAGCACTTCGGGATCATGTGCCCCCAATAATCCATGGAAAGGGAGAGCAGACAAGGGATTTCACTTTTATTTCAAATGCCATTGAAGCTAACCTTAAGGCAAGTTTTGCTGATTTGGATGGCTCAAGGGTTTATAATGTCGCTTGCGGTGAGAATTTTTCAATAAAAGAACTTTTTGAAGGTCTAAAGGAAATTGCTGGATCAGACCTGGAACCCGAATTTGGACCTGATAGGGCAGGTGATATAAAAAATAGCCTTGCTGACATATCTTTGGCCAGGAAGGAAATAGGTTACCAGGGAGATTTTCCATTCAAGGAAGGCTTGAAACTCACCTGGAAGGCCAGCTCAAAAAATATAACAGCATGAAAGGAATAATACTGGCAGGAGGATCTGGTACAAGATTGCATCCCCTCACATTAAGCCTTAGCAAACAGCTAATGCCGGTATATGATAAACCAATGATCTATTATCCTCTGTCGACTTTATTGATGGCGGGAATTCGAGATATTTTGATCATTAGTACGCCAAGGGATCTTCCCCAATTTGAAGCATTACTTGGAACAGGGGAGGAGATCGGATGTAATTTCAATTACGCTGTCCAGGAAAGGCCAAATGGTCTAGCCCAGGCATTTGTGATTGGAGAAGAATTTATTGCGGGTGATAAAGCAGCCTTGATCCTGGGTGACAATATTTTTTACGGAACTGGATTAAGGCAATTATTACAACAACATAATGATCCCGATGGTGGGGTGGTCTTTGCTTACCATGTTAATGACCCTGAAAGGTATGGGGTCGTTGAATTTGACAAGGATCAAAAGGCTATTTCAATTGAAGAGAAACCTTCGCGGCCTAAATCGAATTATGCGGTTCCTGGACTCTACTTTTATGACAATCAGGTTGTGGAGATTGCAAAAAACCTTCAACCCAGCCAAAGGGGAGAATACGAAATCACGGATGTAAACAAAGTCTATCTTCAGAATCAAAAACTTCAGGTCGGAATTCTGGATAGAGGTATTGCCTGGCTGGATACAGGAACATTCAATTCATTGATGCAGGCCAGTCAATTTGTTCAGGTAATTGAAGAGAGGCAGGGTCTCAAGATCGGTTGCATTGAAGAGATCGCATACCGAATGGGATTCATCAATAAGGATCAGTTGGAAAAATCCGCAGAGAAACTGATCAAGAGCGGATATGGGGAATATCTCCTGGACCTTTTGAAGAAGGATATCCCGCTTTGGAAGAAATAAAGCAAAAAATTGAGCTAACCAATCTTAATCCTGCTGTCACCTCACAGGACATTGAAGAGCTTATTCAGGTGGCTCTTTCTAAAGAATTCCTGGGAATTTGTGTTCCTCCTTTCTGGGTCAAAAAAGCAAAAAGAGATATTGGATCTGACAAGCTAAAGCTGATAACAGTTGTCGGCTTTCCATTTGGATATCAAATGACCGAATCCAAAGAAGCGGAAATTTCGAAGGCCATTGACAATGGTGCTGATGAGGTAGATATGGTTTGGAATATTAGTGCCTTCAAATCAGATATGAATTGGCCCAAAATTGAGATTGCAAAATGTTCTAAACTCTGCCATGAAAACTCTACTATTCTCAAGGTGATAATTGAATGTTCTAAGCTTTCCCCTACTGAGATTAAGGAGGCATCCAAGATCAATGTTGACGCTGGCGCAGATTTCGTAAAGACCTCAACAGGTTATGCGGAGTATGGGGCCAGGGTCGAGGATGTGGAGTTGATCAAAAAAACCATTGGAGATAGGGCTGGGATCAAGGCAGCCGGGGGAATAAAAACCCTTGAACAGGCAATTGAATTAGTTAATGCAGGAGCGGACAGAATTGGAAGTTCAGGTGCCGCTTCTTGGAGTTTCCAATAAGCGAGGGTCGCTTAATTCAAACCATTCTTTGCCCTTGATATTTTCGAGTTTCAAAAGACCTCTGGTTAATAAAAGGGCCATCTTGGCAATCAAAAGATGTCTTTGGATCCGAGTGGACTTCTGAATTTGATTCAGGCTTTTTTTGCTTGATTTCAATGAATCGAAGATCAATTTTTCCTTTTTTCCATATCGGAAATCCTTTTCTTTTTTCGGGTCTTTGATCTTTAGGCTCTCAACCTCTACTATGCCCATTTGCCTGGATTCATCGGCCACTCTTTTAAAAAACTTCCCTTTGTCCTTTTCTGAACTTTGAACCGAGAATGGGCCATCTCCGTCTGCTGCTATTAGGATCCATACGATTCCCTTTCCATCATCCGTATCGCAGAATCCAATTTCGTAAGGAACTACCGGCACTGTTTTCAATTCAATTTGACTTACCAGGTATTCCATTTCAGCTTCTGGGTCTTTCAACCCGATCAAGGTGCCATTATCTTTTACTCCTAATAATAGAACCCCTCCTTTTGAATTCGCAAATGCAGAAAGTTCGTTGAGAATCCTATCAGGCTCGTTGATTTTTTCTTTGAATTCCACCAGCTGATTTTCCCCCATTTTTATCACTTTTTGAACCTGCTCTAGTGCTATTGGTGGATTGAAATTCAGTTTTACCATTAATTGGTTAAATTAGAAGTACCAAAATGTACCCATATGAGAATTCACTACAAACAATCCTTACTCTACCTTTTGACCTTTGTTTTCCCAATGGTGGCAATTGCCGGATCTGGGAGCGTAAAGTTCAAAAACGATAAACCAAAGAGCGAAGAAAGTAACAAACATCGCTTTACCGCCACCTTCAACCCGGCAAAATTTGATCAAAATCGTTCGGCCAACATGGACACCCTGGTTTGGTTGGATTTTGAAGGAACAGACACCATTCCTGATCAAAACTCTGGTGGAACCTGGTTGAATATTGATTATGATGGAATTGCTGCAGAATACGGTACCTATCATTATCCAGGAACCTATAATTATTACATTGATTCTGTTGACCAAATAGATCTTAGCAATGGAATGGATCTAGGAGGTACCCAGGCTGGAATCAGCGTTTCCTGGCTTGCAGGATTTGCACCTGGAAATAGAAATGCCTTGGTGACCCCTGCAATTTCTGTAACAAAATCCGGGACTATGGTGAGCTTCAATGCAATGCCAGCACAGGGCCCACAATGGGGCGATGGATTCACCCTTCAAATAGATCAATTTGCAAATCCTCAGGGAACAGTTGACACCGCATTCCAAACCAAACAATATGGTGGTTCTGGAGACGGCCCTGTTTGGGACCCATCCTTCATGTGGAATAACCAACCTGGAGATTCCTTGCACGAAGAGTACAGTTACGATTCTACCTACTTCCTATGGGGAGGGGATTCTGGAAATGCATCGGTTGGCTGGGAGTACTATGAAGTATCTCTTGATGCTTATATAGGTCAAACTATATACATCCACTGGTATCATGATTCTGATGATGACAATGCGATAATCCTTGACAATATCGGAGTCTTTGAACCTCAATCAACTGCCTTAACCAGGAAAGAGGATTTTTATTTGAAAGCCTATCCTAATCCTGCCTCTGAGAAGCTTAACATAGATTTTGCTTCAACCTCGAATGTTGATTCTAAAACCGTCCTTGTGAATTCCTCCGGGGAGATCATAAAGACCTTTGAATCAAATTCGGTAGTTGGCATGAATAAGATTAGCTTTGATATTTCAGATGTTCCTGCAGGGATCTATCTGATCAGGACCTCAATTGGAGAGAAATTCAACACTTTTAGAATAGCTGTTGATTAGAATCTTAAATTTTTCTTTTGGATTTGGCCCCATCCCTCCGGATGGGGCTTTTTATTTCATTAGTATTTTTTCCAAGACCCTTTAGCTATTTTTGCGGCCTGTGGAGATCAGGGAGGTAAATTCAGCAAAAGACAGAAAGGAGTTTCTACTCCTTCCAACCAGGTTATACAAGGGAGATCCCAATTGGATCCGGCCTCTTGATAAGGACTTGGAGAAGATCTTCGATCCTTCCCAGAATAAGCTTTTTCGTTCAGGTGATGCAATAAGATTTCTTCTTGAAGATGATCAAGGTAAGGTAGTGGGTCGAATTGCCACCTTCTATGATGAAAAGACCTCCAAAAAGGAGAATCAGCCTACTGGTGGTGTTGGTTTTTTTGAATGTATTGATTCAGAAGAAGCAGCGGCCATGCTTTTCGATTCATCCAAGGAGTGGTTGAAAGAAAAAGGAATGGAAGCCATGGACGGCCCCATAAATTTTGGAGAAAGGAATAATTGGTGGGGCTTGTTGGTAGATGGTTTTACACCTGCCAATTATTGTTGCAATTATAATCATGCATATTACCAGCAATTATTTGAATCCTACGGTTGGAAACTTTACTTCAATCAGTATACCTATTACCGTGAGGTTGAAGATGAACTTTCTGATAAGATCAAAGCAAAAACTGATCGGATATTCGCCAATCCGGATTACACCTTTGATCATATCCGAAAAAATCAGCTTGAAAAATATGCTGATGATTTTTTGACCATTTATAATAAGGCATGGGTTAAGCATGGGGTAGGAAAATTGAAAAAAGCTCAAGCCATGGCGGTTTTCAAGCAAATGAAACCGGTTCTTGACGAAAGGATAGTTTTGTTTGCCTATTATAAAGGAGAGCCAGCAGCTTTCTTTATTATGTTGCCCGAGTTAAACCAGTTGTTTCGTCATGTAAATGGAAAGCTTGACCTATGGGGAAAGATCGTTTTCATGTACCATAAACTGAAAGGGACCTGTACTAAAATGTTCGGGGTGGTCTTCGGTGTAATTCCTGAACATCAGAGCAAAGGCCTTGAAGGAGCAATAGTAGGATATTCATCAACAATGGTTCAGGGTGGAAAAACGAATTACAAGGATTTCGAAATGAACTGGATCGGGGATTTTAATCCTAAGATGATGAAGCTCTGCGAAAACGTGGGCGGAAGCATCTATAAAACACACATAACATATAGATACCTATTTGATCGTTCGAAAGACTTTGAACGGCATCCAATATTAGAATAATAATGACCATGAATAATGATATTCTTGTCATCGGTTCCGTTGCCTTTGACGCCATAGAAACTCCTTTTGGGAAAACCGATAAGATCATTGGTGGAGCAGCTACCTACATATCCGTTTCTGCAAGCTACCTGAACAAAAGTGGAAAGACCCACCTGGTAGGAGTAGTGGGAGAAGATTTCCCTCAATCCGGGTTGGATATGTTCGCCAGGAAAGGAATTGATACCAAAGGCCTGGAGATCAAAAAAGGTGAGAAGACATTTTTTTGGTCAGGAAAGTATCATAATGATATGAACAGCCGGGACACCTTGGTTACCGAGCTAAATGTTCTGGGGGATTTCAATCCTGTTTTACCCGAGGAGTACAAAGATTGTCCTTATGTAATGCTAGGAAATTTGGAGCCCAAGGTTCAGCGTTCAGTAATTGAGCAAATGGGAGACAGGCCCAAACTGATCGTTATGGACACCATGGATTTCTGGATCAACAGTGCGAGGGAAGAATTGGAAAAAACCCTAAAACTGGTTGATGTTTTGTCGATCAATGATGAAGAAGCCAGGCAATTGTCAGGGGAGTATTCCTTGGTTAAAGCTTCTAAGAAGATTCTGAAGATGGGACCCAGTGTTGTTGTAATTAAGAAGGGAGAGCACGGGGCACTGTTATTCAATGACAAGCAGGTTTACTTTGCACCAGCCCTTCCATTGGAAGATGTATTCGATCCGACCGGAGCTGGTGATACCTTCGCCGGTGGATTTATTGGATACCTGGCCCAGGTTGGTGAAACCAGTTTTGATGAAATGAAAAAGGCAATTCTTTATGGATCAGCTCTTGCCTCTTTTTGTGTAGAAAAATTCGGTTTGGAAAGACTGGAAGATCTGGAAACAGCAGATATCTCTCAAAGGCTAAGGGAATTTATTGATCTGGTTCAGATCGATATGGAATTTGTTTAAAACTAGGATTGTCTAAAACTATTTTTCTATCTACTTTTGCAGGCCAATTGAAAAGAGATGAAAAGAACATTTCAACCATCTGTTAGGAAAAGGAAGAACAAGCACGGATTCAGAGAAAGAATGTCGACTGAAGGTGGACAGGACGTGTTGAAGAGACGTAGAGCAAAAGGAAGAAAAAAGCTTAGCATCTCTGACGAAGGGAAAGGCAAGAAATAATTCCAATGCGGAATATTGATTCCGCCCATCCTATGAATCGGTCCCTGCCCAAATCGCAAAGACTAAGCGGGAAGAAAGAAATTTCGGAGCTTTTTGAAAAAGGCTCCTTTTTTTATTTAAAGCCCTTTCGGGTTTATTTCGCTTCAGATCCAGGTAAAACCACCGAAGCAATAGAGTTTTTGGTTACCGCTCCTAAATCAAAGTTTCCAGCAGCTGTTGACCGGAACTTGATCAAGAGAAGGACCAGGGAAGCTTTTAGGAATTCTCAGGAAGAATTGGCTGACCGTTTAACCACAAAAGGAATCAATTTGAAAAAGTTAGGGTTGGTTTATGTGGAAGAAGAATTATTTTCGTTTTCACATATATGTTCTTCTCTAATGAAGATCCCGGAAAAAATGTCGTCCTATAGACCCAAGAAATAGCAGCATGAAGAAAACATTGATCCTATCGGTATGTGCCTTGATCCTTTTGGTGGGAGGAAGCTCTCTGAATGATAAATACAGTCAGGAGTATTTCGATGTAGCCAAGAACCTAGACATTTTCGCTACCCTTTACCGAGAGGTGAATACCTATTATGTGGATGAAGTCGATCCAACAGAGTTTATCAGGACCGGGATCGATGCAATGCTTAATAGTCTGGATCCTTATACCAATTACATATCGGAGGACCAAATTGAAGATTTCAGAACCATGACAACTGGAGAATATGGTGGAATCGGGGCAATTATTGGTCAGCGGGATGGTAAGATCATGGTGGTTCTCCCCTACCAAGGAGACCCTGCTGATCAGGCCGGACTGAAAGCAGGAGATGAGATCCTAAAGGTCAATGGAATTGATGTCAGTGGAAAAACAACTTCAGAAGTTTCAAAACTTCTTAAGGGTCAGTCAAATTCTGATCTGGAATTAAAAGTGTACAGGATAAATTCTGAGGAACCAATCGAACTTAAGATCACAAGGAAAAAGATCAAGATCGCCAATGTTCCTTATTATGGAATGATCGACGAGGAGATCGGTTACATAAGGCTTACTGATTTTTCAATAGGAGCTTACAAGGATGTTCGAAAAGGAATTGAAGCTCTACAGGAAGAAGGGGTTAAGAAATTGATCTTCGATTTGAGGGAGAATCCGGGAGGCTCGCTTGATGAGGCAATAAAGATCTGTTCTGCTTTTTTACCAAATGGAACCATGGTCGTTGAGACCAAGGGAAAATTTGAACAGTATAACAAGACCTACAATACCCTCATCCCGCCATTGGATACCGGGCAAATGCCATTGGCAATCCTCACCAGCGAAGCAAGCGCATCCGCATCTGAGATCGTCGCAGGAGTCATGCAGGACTATGATAGAGGAGTTCTGATTGGTCAACAAACTTTTGGTAAAGGCCTTGTTCAGATCACCAGACCCTTGGTTTATAATAGCCAATTGAAGGTTACTACTTCAAGATATTATATTCCAAGTGGCAGATGTATTCAGGCTATTGATTACAGCAATAGGAACGATAACGGGAAGGCAACTAAAGTTCCCGATAGTTTACTTGCCGAATTCAGCACTGAAAATGGAAGACCCGTTTATGATGGAAGGGGAGTCAAGCCCGATTACCTGGTAGAGATCGATGAATACCATCCGATAACGTTATCCCTCCTGAGTAAGAATCATATCTTCAACTATGCCACCGAATATTATTACTCTCACCAGAATATCGCTAAGCCAAGAGATTTCCAATTGAGCGATGAGGAGTATAATGCATTTGTTAAATGGCTTGATGGGAAGGATTATGAATATACTACCAAGGTGGAGAAAGCCTTGGAAGAACTCCCTGAGTTAGCAAAAAAGGAAAAATACCACGAGGCCATCAACGAAGAATTGGAATTACTCATTTCAAAAATGATTAGAAGCAAGAAGGAGGATCTTCTGGCTTTTAAAGAAGAGATTAAGACGGTTCTTGAGGAAGAGATAATTGGAAGATATTATTACCAAAGTGGAATTGTCGAAGCATCGTTCCGAACCGATTCAGATATTCTAAAAGCCATTGAAGTATTGAGGGACCAGGATTCTTATAAAGAAACGCTGAGTGCCCGTAATCAGGAATGATATATGTTGCCCTCCTTCTTTCAGGTCTCCTTGGGGGCTTTCTTGCAGGACTATTTGGAGTAGGGGGAGGCATTATCTATGTTCTTGTTCTTCCATTCGCCTTGAGCGGTATCGGAGTTCCACCTGAGCAACTTGCTCAATACACCATCGCAAATTCTTTATTGGCGACGATCTTCGCTTCCATTTCAGCTTTAGCCAGGCACTATAAGTACGACAATATTCATATTTCGCCCTCTATATGGCTTGGGCTCTCCGGAGGTATTACTGCGATCCTTGCAACTCACTATATAGTTGAGTCCAACTTTTTTTCCATGAACCTTTTCAATTCCATCTTAATAGTGCTTCTTATTTTTATGTTGGTGGATCTTTTTTTTAAGAAGGAAGGAAACCTGGAAGGAAATGCGAATCATGAAAAGATCTGGAAATACCCTCCAATAGGTATTGTTGG
>OZ254081.1:260000-982500 GCA_965267505.1 Cytophagales bacterium | reverse complement strand
AACGCTAATCGGATCAGGGTTAGTCGGGTCCTAAGGAAAACCCGAGAGGGGTATCCGATGGATAACTGGTTAATATTCCAGTACCAGCTATTGCAAGTGATGGGGTGACGGAGAAGCGTAAGCTCTGCGTACTGACGGAATAGTACGTTGAACCCAGTAGGTATTGGTCAGGTAGGCAAATCCGCCGACCAGCTGAATGGGGACAGTACCACAATGCTTCGGCAGCGTGGATAATGAGCCCAAGCCTGCTTCCAAGAAAACCCTCTAAGCGTTAACGTAATAGCTGCCCGTACCGTAAACCGACACAGGTAGTCGAGGAGAGGATCCTAAGGTGCTCGAGTGATTCATGGCTAAGGAACTAGGCAAAATTGCCCTGTAACTTTGGGAGAAAGGGCGCCTCGCCGTTTTCGGACGGAAGGCCGCAGTGAAGAGACCCAAGCGACTGTTTATCAAAAACACATGGCTCTGCGAACACGTAAGTGGAAGTATAGGGCCTGACACCTGCCCGGTGCCGGAAGGTTAAGTGGGGGCGTTATTCGTAAGAAGAAGCGCTGAAATGAAGCCCCGGTAAACGGCGGCCGTAACTATAACGGTCCTAAGGTAGCGAAATTCCTTGTCGGGTAAGTTCCGACCTGCACGAATGGTGTAACGACTTGGGTACTGTCTCAGCCATGAGCTCGGTGAAATTGTAGTATCGGTGAAGATGCCGATTACCCGCAACGGGACGGAAAGACCCCGTGAACCTTTACTATAGCTTTGCATTGCTACCGGATAAAGGATGTGTAGGATAGGTGGGAGACATTGAAGCGGCCTCGCTAGGGGTTGTGGAGTCAACCTTGAAATACCACCCTTCCTTTATTTGTTACCTAACCCCTGGAAGGGGGACAGTGCATGGTGGGTAGTTTGACTGGGGTGGTCGCCTCCTAAAGAGTAACGGAGGCTTTCAAAGGTGCCCTCAGCATGGTTGGTAATCATGCGTTGAGTGCAATAGCATAAGGGCGCTTGACTGTGAGACTGACACGTCGACCAGGCAGGAAACTGGGATATAGTGATCCGGTGGTTCCGCATGGAAGGGCCATCGCTCAAAGGATAAAAGGTACTCCGGGGATAACAGGCTGATCTCCCCCAAGAGCTCACATCGACGGGGAGGTTTGGCACCTCGATGTCGGCTCGTCACATCCTGGGGCTGGAGAAGGTCCCAAGGGTTGGGCTGTTCGCCCATTAAAGTGGCACGCGAGCTGGGTTCAGAACGTCGTGAGACAGTTCGGTCCCTATCTGTTGCGGGCGCAAGAAGTTTGAGAGGCTCTGACCCTAGTACGAGAGGACCGGGTTGGACAAGCCGCTGGTGTATCAGTTGTGCCGCCAGGTGCACCGCTGAGTAGCTACGCTTGGATCAGATAAGCGCTGAAAGCATCTAAGCGCGAAACTGACCTCAAGATGAGACTTCTTTTAAGGGTCGTTCGAGAACAGGACGTTGATAGGCTGCAGGTGTAAAGGCAGAGATGTCATAGCCGAGCAGTACTAATTACCCGTAACTTCTTTTCAAGAGCAGTATTCAAAGTGCGACTCTTTTTTATTCTCTGATCATAATGTCAAAATATTGGTTCGCAGATAGCGAACAGAAGAGCTTGCGGTGGTTATGGCGGAGGGGATCCACCTCTTTCCATTCCGAACAGAGAAGTTAAGCCCTCCAGCGCCGATGGTACTGGTCAAAAGCCGGGAGAGTAGGTCGCCGCCGCTAGATATAAGTCCTAAACTTGATTTGGGATCTCCTCAAACAGGAGGAAATCAGCCCTGTATTACAATCGTGATGCAGGGCTTTTTTTGTGTTGCGTTTAAATGAAGTCCCGAAATTTCATTTTAATTTTAGAATGCAAGGCAAAAAAACTTAACCTTGCCCCTGACCAAACTTAAAAAAACCCGAGAATGAAGCCTCGTCCTTACCTTATCCAGACCTCAAAATTTTTATTCCTAACCATTCTTTTGATAGGAATTTCCTGTAATTCGGAAGATCCTGCTCCACAGGTGATTTCAATTGTCGACGAAACCCCGGTTGTTGAAACTATTCCTCTAATAACGGTTTCATCTTCTGATGGAGTCGCAGGTGGAAGAATTATATCAGATGGTGGTTATTCCATAGTTGAAAGAGGGGTTACTTGGAGTAAAAATCCAAGCCCCGAGCCTGGCCAAAACGCCTGTTTAAATGGAGTTGGTGCTGGAAGTTTTGAATGCAACTTGAGCAACTTTGACGCTGGTGTAGGATATTATTACCGTGCATATGCAAAAAATAGCAAGGGAATAATCGGTTATGGAAATAGCTTTTACTTTTTCCCTCCTGCTCCTGTAGATGACATAGATGGAAACACCTATGACGTTGTCACCATTGGAGGGAAAAACTGGATGCAAGAAAATTTAAAGGTTACAAAGTATCAAAATGGTGATCCAATATTGAATATTACAGGAGATGCCGATTGGACATTCACAACAAATGGTGCATACTCTTCTTACGAAAATTCCACTGCAAATATTCCTGACTTTGGGTTGCTGTATAATTTTCATGCAGTTACGGATAGCCGTAACCTTTGCCCGGATGGTTGGCATGTTCCATCCAGATCAGAAGTGGAAAACTTAATTCTTAATCTGGGTGGAAATTACAGTGAAATTGGTGGGAAATTGAAAGACCCAGGAATTGAATTCTGGCAGACCCCAAATCCAGCCTCAAATTCTTCTCTTTTTTCAGCAAGAGGCGGTGGGTACAGATCTTCTTTCTCTGGAAGTTTTTTGTCCTTAAAACAGCTAGGCGGTTTTTGGACTACTTCTGTAGACTCCTGGGGTGATCCTTACGCTTACCAAATGATCCATTTCAACACGGAACTAGATATAAATTGGTGGTATTCAGGTGCTGGGTTATCTATTCGCTGCGTTAAGGATTAGTGTATTCCTGAACTTTATTTTGAAGTAAAAGGCATCTTAGTCTCAGAAAATCAGCCCTGTGTTACACAAGTAATGCAGGGCTTTTTTTATACCCCAACCCAACCAATTCTTCTCCTCTTGTAGTATATTTCTTTAGCAACCAAAACCTTGAAATGATATGAGGAGATTATCACCTATTCTCATTTATTGGCTTTTTGTTCTTTTCACCATTTTGACCTCAAGTTGTAATAATGATGACCTTGGTTCCATTCCTGGTTCCATACTAGTCATTGAGGAAGAAAAGTATGGGACTTTTAAACCCATACAGAAATTTTATTTTAACCATCAACAAAAGATGCTTTCAATGGTTCAGGTAAGTTATTACGATTCAATAAATACTAATTATGATTCGATTTTCTTCAAATTTAATTCCTCAGGTCGCATTGATAGAGGCACCCACAGCCAAGGTGGAGTGACAGTATTTAAAAAGGACCAAATAAGTTATTCATCATATAGGTACTTTTTAACAGGGGGATATTCAACTATAGCATATCCACGGTCTGGAGGGGAAATAAATTGGTTTGAAGGAGGGGTGGCTGGACCATTTTCCGGATATTTTTATTCTTCTTATAAACATGATTTGGAAGGAAATCTCATTTCCGGAAGAGACCCCTATTCGACAACTAACCAAAGGGGCGGAGTAAAATTTAGTACTCTTTTTAATCTTCATAAAAACCCATTCTTTGATGTACCTATAGAGGGGAAATTGATGGTTGGTTTATGGGCTGACAGAGAATTTTATAAACTTAATTTTAATTCTACCTCCTTAATCAATTTTAGGGAAGTTTATGAGACAGTCATTGATACTGTAATTATTCTACAAGAATTTGGAACTTATCAATTTGACCCTAAAGGATTTCCAACCACCCTTGAACTTCAATCTTTAAAATTGAGATATCCGGTTTTTGATACAACTCTAATTGATACGCTTAGGGTTTTTTCCAATAGGTATAGATTTTCAAGGAAATAGGCCAAACTGGAAACAAAAAAGCCCACCATTTTGGTGGGCTTTGTCTCATCTACTGCGTAGCCTCGACAAGAATCGAACTTGTATCTAGAGTTTAGGAAACTCCTATTCTATCCATTGAACTACGAGGCCATCTTCGCTAAAGCTTCGATGGCCAAAGGCCACAAAACCAAAGCAAAAATTGAGTTGCAAAATTAATCTATCGTGCCTCTGAAGGCAAATAATTAGGGAAAATCGAATAAAAAACCTCCTTCACCTCCTCCAATACAACATACCTTAATTCAGCCATATTGGTCTTTTCAGTTGCAGAGATGAAAACGGCTTTGCTTCCATTCAAATAAGAAGCTTTCAACTCATCTATCGAGAGTCCTGTATCCTTATCAAAGGGCCTGTCTTCGGGATCATGAACATAGGCATCAATCTTATTGAAGACCTTAACGATCTTTTTGTTTTTTGCTCCAATATCCTCAAGGGTCTGCTCCACCACCTCCATGTGCTCTTCGTAATTGGGATTGGAAAGATCAATCACATGCAACAAGATATCAGCTTCCCTTACCTCATTCAAAGTAGACTTAAAGGATTCGATCAGGGTGGTGGGAAGCTTTCGAATAAAACCAACGGTATCTGTCAGCAGAAAGGGAAATCCTTCATAGACCACCTTCCTTACCGTTGAATCTACTGTGGCAAAAAGCTTGTTTTCAGCCAGAACAGTTTCTTTCGACAATACCCTCATCAAAGTGGACTTTCCAACATTGGTGTAACCTACCAAGGCTACTCTAACCATTCGGGACCGATTTTTCCTTTGAGTGAAACTCTGCTTTTCGATCTTCTCAAGTTTCTTTTTCAACAAGGCGATTTTGTCCCTTACGATCCTTCTATCTGTTTCAAGTTCGGTTTCACCTGGCCCCTTCATCCCAATTCCACCTTTTTGCTTGCTTAAGTGGGTCCACATTCGGGTAAGTCTGGGAAGCAGGTATTCGTATTGAGCCAATTCAACCTGAGTCTTGGCCTGTGCTGTTTGGGCCCGCATGGAAAAAATGTTAAGGATCAAAAGACTCCTATCAAGGATCTTGCATTTCAAGCCTTGCTCCAACACCCGGACCTGACTTGGATTTAGGTCGTCATTGAAAATGACAGCTTCGACTTCATTTTCCTCGATATACTCCTTGATCTCCTGGTACTTTCCTTTTCCAACATAGGTCTTTTGGTCTGGGTGACTCAGGTATTGGATGAATTGCTTCAGTACCTTGGCCCCACTTGTAAGAGCAAGGAAGGCCAGTTCATTTAATTGTTCCTTTAAGACCCTTTCTTCTTTAGTGCTGCTTCCCACGGCAACCATCACAGCCTTTTCGACCTTTGACTTATCTGTTAATATCCCTGTTTCCAATAGTTTTTCGAGGAATTTGAGCTTTCAAAATTACTAATTTAGCAACCGTAAAAACGCTTATGGCAAGAATCAATACAGTAGCAGGAAATTGGAAGATGAATCTCCTTTTAGAGGAGGGATTGATCCTGGCTTCCGAGGTAGAAAATATGACCAGGGATGAGGTTAATTCTCAATACCGAATAATCATCTGTCCACCACTGACCTACCTAAATCCTATTCGAAGGATGATAAAAAAGGGAAGTCCTTTGGGCATTGGAGCCCAGAATTGCCATTTCGAACCAAAGGGTGCTTTTACCGGGGAAGTTTCTGCTCCCATGCTTAACGACATGGGGGTTGAGTACGCGATCGTGGGTCATAGCGAGAGGAGAACCCTTATGGGAGATTCCGATGATGTTGTCAAAAGTAAATTGGACAGCGTATTAGCAAGTGGAATGACCCCGATCTTTTGTTGTGGGGAATCGTTGGAGGTCAGGGAATCAGGGAATTTCCTCCCCTTTATTCTTGACCAGGTAAGAAAGGGTCTCTTTCACCTTGATGATTCGGTTCTTGAAAATGTGATCCTGGCATATGAGCCCATCTGGGCTATTGGTACAGGCAAAACCGCTGTTCCTGAGCAGGCTCAGGAAGTTCATCAAGCAATACGATCCATGATCCAGGAGGAAAGAGGTGAAGTGGCAAAGCAATTGACAATTCTATATGGTGGATCTTGCAATGAAAACAATGCTGCTGATCTATTCTCCTGCCAGGATGTAGATGGAGGCTTGATTGGTGGAGCAAGTTTAAAGGCAAGATCCTTTATCGAAATAGCTAAATCGTTTTGAAAAACATCATCGGATTTTTCTTCCTTTTTTTTCTTTCCAACTCTTCCTTTTCACAGGATAGAGCCTATTGTGCTATTCAGGGTAATGTTTTTATCACCAATAACAAAGCCATGGCACATTTCTCTTTCTACGAAGATGAGACGGAAGGCTTTGCTGATATGCTGGTCTTTTGGGAGGATAGCAGGGTCTTTGCCGACCAACCAGGCCTATGGCATTTGGTCGAAGCCCCTGGGCTTGCAGACTTCATACTTTACCGGGAATTCGAGCCTGGTTATGCTGATTTTAAAGTGTTTTTTACTGATACACAGTCCTTTGCCGGATGTCAGCATCCCTAGATAATTATTTCCAAATACAATTCGAATGCAATCCTGAGATCCAGGAAATTCTGATCGCTGAGCTTTCTTTGATCGAGTATGAAACCTTTGAACAGGATGAGTCTACTCTGACCGCCTATATCAAAACCAAGGACTACGAAAAGGGATTGCTTTTTGAGACACTTGAAAGGTATTCAATTGAGACCAGTTCTATAGCCAAAACTGAATTTGAGGGGAAAAAGAACTGGAATGAGACATGGGAGAAGGACTTCCAACCCATTGAAATAGGAAGATCCTTGAGAATCCGGGCCCCATTTCATGACTCGGATCCTTCTTTTGATCATGAGTTAATGATCCATCCCAAAATGGCCTTTGGGACTGGTCACCATGAGACCACTCACCTTTGCCTTGAAAGGCTTATCTCAATGGAAATTGAAAGTAAATCAATTCTAGATATGGGTTGTGGTACAGGAATCCTTGGAATATTTGCTGAAAAGAGAGGAGCCGATCAGGTGCTTGGCATTGATATTGATGACTTCTCGGTTGAAAATTCCCATGAGAACCTGAAGCTTAACAATTGCAACAAAACCAGGATAAAAAAAGGGGATATTGGGGCATTAAAAGCTGAAAATCAAACGTTTGATATAATCATTGCCAACATCAATTTGAACGTCTTACTAGCTGATATTCCCGTATATTTGAATTACTTGAGGGAAAATGGGTTTTTACTACTAAGTGGATTCCTGATTTCGGATATTCCGAAAATGGAAAAACTGGCAGAAGACCATAAGTTATCCCTTGATTATAAGGAGGTTATGAACAAATGGGCCTGTATTTCGTATAAAAAAGCTTAGGTGATCTGGAAAAGCATCATAGCGCCATTTTTATTGATAGGGCTTCATTTTGTTGCCCAAGGGCAGGATTTTGTGGATTCGCAAGATTCTCTTGAGTATCCTGATGCTGCTGATGACTGGATGAAAAGGAATGTTGGTACAGCAGATTCAAACCTTTTCTATTTGTCTACATCCTGGTTCGACCTTAACAATGAACAACAGAAGATTGCTGTTCAGGTTGTTGAGAGCCTTAAGAAAAGAAGGTACAGTGTCAAACCCTATCTTACTTCTTTCAATCGCTCACTTTACTATCTGGTTAATGGGGAGCTTTCTTCTCCGGAACGTGTAACTGAATTTCTGAGTGCTTCCAAATCGGTTGTCAATTCCGGTAGTAAGCCCAAACAGGTTCTTCAATTCTTTAGGACCTGTACGAATCTATTCAAGCATAATGCCCTCTACTATGGCCAGAACTCCAAGGTCATGCTCGAGAATGGGGCTGTTTCAATCGCATTCGAGGAGGACAAAACCGGTTACCTTCCAGATGAATACCTGGATGCCATAGAGGAAGAAGAGAGTTTTGATGAAGACACTACGGACCTTGATGAAGATTACGAGGATGATGATGCCTGGGACGACGATAATTGGGACGATACCGACATATGGGATGATTACGATGATAACGAGAACGTTGACAATTTCGAAGGTGATGAAGACGTGAACATATTGGAATTCGGAATGGATGATATGGGATCGGCGGTTGCCTACTCTGGCCCTAAGATCATAGTTGAATCAGGTGACCTTCTTATAGAAACCCCTTATGATACTATTTATATTTCTGGTGCAGTCGGCGAGGTTGGCATCTTTGAAAGGAGATTCTCTGGAACTCAGGGCCAAATGAATTGGACTAAGCATGAATTCGAAGAAGAGGTTTATGCAGAACTGGGTAACTACGATTTTCTTCTTTCAAGACCTGCTTTTTCTTCAGAGAATTCGAAAATGCACTTCCCTGAACTATTTGATGATCCCATAAGCGGGGTATTCTCTTTCAGGACCATGTCATGGAAAAAGGGAGGAAATAAATACCCACGTTTCCATTCCTATTCTTCGAACCACGAATACAAGACTATCAGGGATGAAATGCACTTCAAAGGGGGATTCAACCTTGTTGGAAAGGTGATCCACTCTGCTGGACTGGATGGAGGAAAAAGTACAATGCAGGTAGACTATAAGGGTGAAAAAGCCTTTAAGGTGGTTTCTAAGAGGTTTTACATTGAGGATTCTCTGGCTCAAGCTCATAGAAGTAAGGTGAGCATTTACCTCTTTGAGGATTCGCTAACACACCCTGAGCTTTCCCTCAAATATGGTCTTGATAGCAAAAGGATTCAATTGTATTGGGAAGAAGGATCTAATCGCTATCTACCAATGCTTGATTCCTACCATCGACTCGAAGTAGTTGCGGATAAACTCTGGTATACCCTTGGAGATAATCGAATAGATTTTGGAATAATGTCGGGAAGGTCAGAAGTCCCGATGAAGTTAAGATCTGATGAGAATTTTGATGAGCAGGACTACAACCGGATGAAAAACCTGTTCGGATTTAATCCAATAAATACGGTTTACAACTACCAAAAGAAAACTAAGAATTCCTCCTTCGATTACAGGGAGCTAGCAAGCTATTATAACTTAAATAAGAAAAAGGTCTTTGGGGCAATGAAGGGAATTGCTGGTCAGGGATATATCGGCTTTGACAGGTTTACTGGAATGATCACTGTTAACAAAAAAACCAAGCATGCCTATCTGTCAAGGATGAAAAAGGAGGACTTCGATAATGTAGAGATCTACAGTACAGTGCCAACCGGGAGAAATGGGTACATAGATCTTGATTCAGGAATTTTTTACGTTAAAGGGGTCACTAGAGAAATTGTTAGTCGAGGTCTTGGGGTGTTTTTCGAGCCTGATAGTGGAATTCTTAAGATTTATGAAAACCGAAACATGGTTTTCGATGGAAGAGTGACGGCAGGGCATTATGAGATCATCGGTAAGGACTTTGAATTCAATTATAGCAGCTTTCTTTTCTCCATCAACCACTTGGATTCCATCAACTTTACAATTTCCGATTCCCTTGGAGTTTCGTCATCTCAGCAGATCTTGGGTGGTTCCATAAAAAATACTGCTGGTACCCTTTATCTGAATGAGATTGATAATAAGTCAGGTTTAAAGAGCCTTCCACAATATCCTATACTTGATATTACCGCCCCAACCTATGTCTACTTTGATAATCCAAATGTTCTTAATGGGGCCTATAATAAGGAGGTCTATTTTGAGATCCCGCATTTTAAGGTTGATTCGGTAGAAAGTGATAACCCCAATGTGATTCACCTTGCAGGTACTTTCCATTCGGGCGGCATGGTTCCAGAATTCGAGACCAAATTGATTGTAATGCCGGACCTTTCTCTCGGGTTTGACTACGATGTTCCCGATGATGGATTCCCGATTTACGAGAGTGAAGCAACTTTCTACGACCATTTGACACTTGATCGCGGCGGACTTTATGGATCCGGTTTGCTTACATACATGGCGTCGGTTATGGAGAGCGACACCTTTACTTTTTACCAGGATTCACTCTACTCCGAAACAGGAACGTTCGAAGTGGCTCAAGGAGATTACAACAACATCTCGTTCCCTCATGCTGAAACCAATTCCTTTGCTGCCGCTTTCATCCCCAAGAGGAAGGAACTCGTTGTTAGGAATAAGGAAGGTGAAATCGATCTATACAACGGAATTGCTACACTTGACGGAAAAGCCATTGTTTCTCCAGTCGGGTTAAAGGGATTCGGAATAGCCCGAACCAAGCAGACCAAGACCTTTTCGGAGGCATATCTTTTCAAAGAAACCTCATTTGTAGGGCGTAATTCGAAATTTAAGATCGACACGGACTACGATTCCTACATGCCAGGTTTGATGGCTGTGGATGCCAAAATGACCTTCGACTTCCTCGAAAACACAGCTAAAGTCGAGCCCGAGACCGAAGGAAATGCCTCTCTGGAAATGCCTCTTCTTCAGATGAAGACATCGATTCCAGTAGGTATTTGGGATCTTACCTATCACACTTTCACCATGACCAAACCGGAGGGCTATGATATTCAAAATTCCTATTTGTTCTCTACCGATCCTCTACTTGATTCCTTGGCTTTCAGTGCCGACTCAGCTGTGTACGATGTAGAATCCAATACCCTATTTGCCTCTGGTGTTCCTGCAGTTTATGTTGCTGATGCCAAGATTATTCCGGGTGATGGCAAGATCGATATCAATGAAGACGGGGAAGTGGAACCTATCGAAGGAGCCTCTATTCTCATGGATAAGGATTGGGAGTACCATTATTTAACCGATGCTTCAGTTGAGATCTTTTCTGCAAACGAATTTGAAGCAGATGCCATATATAAATATGATAATGGCTCAGGGGATACCATGGATATCATCTTTGAAGGCCTCCATCAGGACCAGGTAGGGTTTAAGAGAAAAGAGCTGGATTCGGCCACTATTGGCCTTAGTGAAATCTTCCCTGAAGACAATTTTTACATTTCTCCCAAGATCATATACCAGGGTAATGTGGATGTCTATGCCAATGAGAAATACCTTCATTTCGATGGAGAGATCAGGTTGGACTTGAAGCACTCGGATGAATTCAATGACTGGCTTCCTTTTAAATGGACAGGGGATGCTGATGAGATTACCATCGAGATCAAAGAGGCTGAAGGTGATGAAGAAGAACAACTCCTGACCACTGGAATTCATTATGACCCTTCAGAGCAAGAATTGTATTACACTTTTATTTCCAGTAAGCGATTTGACGAAGATGAGGATGTCTTTAAGTCGGTTGGACTTCTTGGCGTGATCCCTGAAGAAGGAAAGTTTGAGATGGGAAGCAGGGAAAAGCTAGAGGAGAATACGATTGAGGGCAATCTATTTACTTACGATGACTCGGCTTCAGTGATCTCATTTGAAGGTGAATTTGCTTTTGCGGGAACTGATGAACCTGTGGAATTCAAATCGGTGGGTAGAGGAAGGGCTCAGCTTGATAGTGCCAACTATACCTTTCAAACGCTTTCGGTTATGAATTTCCCTATCCCCAATTCTGCAATGAATGAAATGGGAAGGGACCTTAGCGAATCAACGGATTTTGTTGACTACCTAAATGAGGCACTTCCCGATAATGGCCTACAATACAACAGGCTTGCTCAAATGATCGGAGAAAACGGGGCAGACAATTTCGAGCAACAATTGAACCTGGAATACCTGCCTATTTACATGGCTAATAACAAATTGGCCAAAGGACTATTGATGGCCGATCTGAAGATGGCTTGGCATAAAGAGGAAAATGCCTTTTACAACTATGATACAATTGGTGTTGCCTCGGTTATGAAAAATGACATCAATGCTCGAATGAAATCCTATTTGGAGGTTAGGAAAGGTTATGATGGTTCGATTGTGAACCTCTATGTAGAGTTGCTGCCCAACTGTTGGTATTATCTCAATTACAATGCTGGTTCTGTAAGAGCATATTCTTCAAACTACGTCTTTAATGATATTATTAGTTCCAAGCAAACCGATGGGGAGGTAAAAGAGGGTGAATTGGAATTAGCTCTGGCTGGAAAATTTGAGGTGATGGAGTACATTACCTTCTTCAACAACACCTATCTGAATAACCCGCTTACTGAGGATGATCTCAAACTTGACGAGAACCAACCAGAATTGGAATCCGGGATCATGGCTGAGCAAAAGTCGAAAGAATATGAAGACGGTGGGGATGATTATGGAGATGATTGGGAAGATGATGATTGGGGTGGAGACGAATGGGGTGATGAAGAGGAGGAAGATGAAGGAGCAATCATTGGAGGTGCTGCAGGTGCGGCGGGGGCTGCTGGTGGCTCAGGAGATCCCCAAGGTGGAAACCCACAAAGTGGCAATCAAGGAGGATCAGATTCGCCCTTAGAGCAGAAGGATACCAAAAAAGATGAGGATGCCGATGATTGGGGAGGTGATGACTGGGGCGAAGAAGAAGAGGATTCCGACGAATGGGGAGGATATGAAGAAGAAAATTCTGGCGATCAGTTTTATGGAGCCCCACCTCCAAAGAAAGAGAAGAAGAAAAAAGAAAAGAAGGTAAAAGAGCCAAAAGCGAAAAAGGAGAAGAAACCTAAAGAACAAGATTATTTCCCTGAAGAAGAAGATGATTGGGGCGGAGATGAATGGGGAGAAGAAGACCAAAAGCCTGTTCTAAAAACACAGGAGGAAGATGATTATGATAATTGGGGCGATGATGAAGAGGAAGAAAAACCCGTTATCATTTCTAATCCAAAGAATGAGGAAAAGAAGGAACCAATAAAAGTTGAAGAGGATGATGTAGATGATTTCAGTGGAGATGACTGGGGAGAAGAAGAGGAAGAGGAAAAGCCTGTGATCATCTCAAAACCAAAGAAGGAAGAAAAGAAAGAGCCGATCAAGGTTGAAGAGGATGATGTTGACGACTTCGGTGGAGAAGATTGGGGAGAAGAAGAGGAAGAAGAGAAGCCTGTGATTATCTCAAAACCAAAGAAGGAAGAAAAGAAAGAGCCGATCGAGGTTGAAGAGGATGATATTGATGACTTCGGTGGAGAAGATTGGGGAGAAGAAGAGGAAGAAGAGAAGCCTGTGATTATCTCAAAACCAAAGAAGGAAGAAAAGAAAGAGCCGATCAAGGTTGAAGAGGATGATGTTGACAACTTCGGCGGAGAAGATTGGGGAGAAGAAGAGGAAGAGGAAAAGCCTGTGATCATCTCAAAACCAAAGAAGGAAGAAAAGAAAGAGCCGATCAAGGTAGAAGAGGATGATGTTGACGACTTCGGTGGAGAAGATTGGGGAGAAGAAGAGGAAGAAGAGAAGCCTGTGATCATCTCAAAACCAAAGAAGGAAGAGAAAAAAGAAGAGAAGGTAATCGAGCAAGATGATTTCTTTGAAACCGAAACCAAAAAAGAGAAGAAACCCAAAAAAGAACCTAAGCCAATTCAAGTAGAGGAAGATGATGATGGCGATGACTGGGGAGGAGACGACTGGGGTGAAGAGGATGAGGAGGAAAAACCCGTGATCATTAAGAAGGAAGAAAAGAAAGAAGAAAAGGATCCTGTTAAGGACCAGGAAGAGGTGAAAAAGGACGAAAAGGCCAAAGAGGAAAAGAAAAAGGAGGATGATAAAAAGGGTAAAAAGGAGAAAAAACCGGTGCCTCCTCCAGCAGAGGAAGAAGATGATTGGGATGATGATGATGACGATGGATTTTAATTCTTAAGTCCGATTTTTCAGGAATTCTTATTTTTGTGCCCGTAAACGGGTTTATGGAAACATTTGCTTACATAGCTGCCGGATGCATTCTGGCTTACCTATTTGGGTCCCTGCCTAGTGCTGTTTGGGTGGGTCAGGCTTTTTTCGGGATCGACGTACGGGATTATGGTTCGGGCAATGCTGGAGCCACGAACACCTTTAGGGTTCTGGGAAAGAAGTGGGGAGTCCTGGTAATGATAATGGACCTTGCAAAAGGTTATACTGCCGCCACTCTTCCATGGGTTCTTGTTGCCATCGACATCATTCCTTATGATGATGTAATTCTATTCCAACTTCTATTTGGCCTCTTTTCTGTAATTGGTCATGTGTTCCCAGTCTTTAGTCAATTTAAGGGCGGAAAAGGGATAGCTACACTATTCGGAATGGTATTAGCGATCCATCCTGTTGTTGCCTTGATCTGCTTAATGGTGTTTGTGGCAGTCCTTCTTACTTCAAGATTTGTTTCTCTTGGTTCCATGATCGGAACCTTAAGTTTCCCCATCCTTTTATTGCTTCCAAAATTCAATCCTGAAGAACCAGCTTTGATTGTTTTTGGATTTTTGATGTTTGGAGTTGTAGTATTTACACATCAGAAGAACATTAAAAGGCTAATAAAGGGTGAAGAAAGCAAAGCGAATATTAGGCTGAGAAAGAGGCCTGCGGGCTAATTTTCTTCATCTATTACCTATAAAGGCACAATAAAAATCTGAACCTGCTTGAAATTGCGGAATTTTATTCCCTATATTTAGCTGTTAAATCAAGCAGTTTTCTTCTAGTTTAATTTGACCTCCAATTGACAAAACCGCACTGGGTTTCCGGCGCGGTTTTTTTATTTTAGCGCTCCAATTTCTTGCCATGAACTCCTATATAGACCAAAACAAAGACCGCTTTATTACTGAATTAATCGACCTGTTGAAGATTCCTTCTGTTTCAACGGATGCCTCCTTTAAGGATGATGTAAATAAAGCGGCAGAATTCGTAAAAGATAAATTGCTTGAAGCTGGTGCAGATTCAGCGGAAGTAATGGAAACGCCTGGAAATCCTATCGTCTTTGGCGAGAAGATGGTGGATCCTTCAAAACCAACTGTTTTGGTTTATGGTCATTATGATGTTCAGCCAGCGGACCCAATTGATCTTTGGGATTCACCTCCTTTTGAACCGGTAATTAAGGATAACAGGATCTATGCTAGGGGAGCATGCGATGACAAGGGCCAAATGTATATGCATGTAAAGGCCCTGGAAGCAATGGTAAATGGAGATGGTGTTCCTTGTAACATCAAGTTTATGATTGAAGGGGAAGAGGAAATAGGTTCTAATCACCTTTCATGGTTTGTAGACAATTACAAAGATCGTCTGGATGCTGACATCATCCTGATCTCGGATACAGATATGCTGGGCCTTGAAACTCCTTCCATATGTACAGGTCTAAGAGGACTAAGCTATGTGGAGGTAGAATTAACAGGGCCTTCAAGGGATCTTCATTCAGGCCTTTATGGTGGTTCAGTAACCAATCCAATAAATGCACTTTGTGAGATGATCGAATCCCTGAGAGACGATCAAAAAAGAATTACCATCCCGGGCTTTTATGACGATGTGTTAGAGGTAAGCCCTGAAGAAAGAAATAAAATGGCTCAAGCACCTTCCAAGGATGCATCTACAAAATCGGAATTAGAAATAGATGAGTTGGATGGAGAAGAAGGATTTAGCTCGCTGGAAAGAACCAGTATTCGTCCTACCATGGATGTGAATGGGATCTGGGGAGGCTATATGCAGGAAGGTGCAAAAACTGTGATCCCATCTAAGGCTTATGCAAAGATCTCAATGAGGTTGGTTCCAAATCAAAGCTCAGATAAGATCACTGAACTTTTCACGAAGCATTTTGAAAGCATTGCCCCAAAAGGGATCAAGGTTAAAGTCACTCCTCACCATGGTGGAGAGCCTGCAGTTACACCGATTGACTCAAAGGGATATAAAGCAGCTGAGTTGGCCATCAAGGATACCTTGGGTAAAGACCCAATTCCAGTAAGAAGTGGAGGTTCTATTCCGATCGTTGCTATGTTCAAAGAGAAATTGAAACTAGATTCGGTTTTATTCGGTTTTGGACTGAGCATTGATGCTATTCATTCACCAAATGAAAGTTATGGTATCGATAACTTTATTAAAGGAACCGAGGCAATTACAAGATTTCATCATCATTTTTCTCAGCAGTAAATTCAGGGCCGATTTTCGGTTCGATCTTTGCTAAACTGGACTTCATGAAAAGAGTTCTTTTTTTCCTAGGATTATTCTTCACCCTTTCCACTCAGGCCCAAATTCTTGAACCTGCGGACTGGGCCTATGATGTCTCTAAAAGCTCAGCCCAAGTAGGAGATGAAATAGACCTGATCTTTAATGTCAAGATCGACAAGGATTGGTACCTATATTCTTCTGATTTCGATCCCAATTTAGGACCACAGGTAACTGAGTTCTTCTTTACTGAGGATCCTTCTTACGAATTGGTTGGGATCATAAAGCCCATCAATCCAAAAAAGAAGTATGATGATATCTGGGAGGGAGATTATACCTATTTCACAGGGAAGGCCCAGTTTCGACAAACTGTTAAGCTAAAGAGCCAAAATCTAAACATCCAGGGTTATTATAGCTATCAGGTTTGTACAGAAGTTGATGGTCGATGCATCCCCTTTGAGGATGAGTTTGATTTTTCATCAATGATCAATGTCAAGGAGGCATCAAATGAAATTTCTTCGGTTGAGCCAGATAAAGTTGAGGAAAAAGAAGAACTGTTAGAGGAAGTACAGACCTCTAAAGAGGAGAAACTTGATCTAGTTCAGGAAGAAGTTGAGGATCAAGAAAATGATGGGGTAGATGAAGCTGAGGTATTAGAAATCGAGACGCCGGATGAAGAAAAGGCAGAGGAGCAAAAGCTTGAAAAAATGCCTGCGCCCAAAAAGGAGTCACTTTACTCTTCACTTTGGTTATTTTTCTTCGTTGCCTTTGGATCGGGTTTGGTAGCACTTCTTACCCCTTGTGTTTTTCCGATGATACCTATGACGGTATCATTCTTTTCACATACATCAAAAGGAAGGACGGATGCCATAGTTAAAGCCTTGGTTTTCGGAGTAAGTATTATAGGCATTTATATAATCCTGGGATTTGCTACTTCTTTGATGTTCGGACCTGAGTTTGCCAATTTCCTGAGCACTCATTGGATCCCCAATGTCTTCTTTTTCATCATCTTTTTGGTTTTTGCGATTTCCTTCTTTGGAGCATTTGATATCGTATTGCCAACCTCCCTGGTGAATTCAATGGATGCTAAGGCCGATCAAGGCGGATACCTTGGAGTGTTTTTCATGGCATTCACCCTAGCCCTTGTTTCCTTTTCTTGTACGGGCCCGATAGTAGGATCTATCCTCGTGGCTTCAGCCGGGGGTGAGGTCATCAAACCTTTGGTCGGAATGGCGGGATTTTCCCTTGCATTTGCAGTCCCATTCACCCTGTTCGCAGCATTTCCATCCTGGTTGAACAGTCTACCCAAATCTGGTGGATGGTTGAATTCTGTTAAGGTCGTTTTGGGATTCCTTGAGCTAGCCTTTGCCTTCAAATTCTTAAGCGTTGCAGACCAAACCTATCATTGGGGAATTCTTGACCGGGATGTATACCTAGCGATCTGGATCGTGATTTTTGCTCTTATGGGATTCTATTTGATCGGAAAGATCCGGTTGCCACATGACAGTCCCCTGGAAAAAATATCGGTTGCAAGGTTACTATTGGCAGTCGCAACATTCTCATTTGTGATCTATCTGATACCTGGAATGTTTGGAGCTCCTTTAAAAGCCTTATCCGGGTACCTGCCACCTCAAACCACCCACGATTTCGACTTTAATCAATTGGTAAGGGATAATGGAGTTTCTTCAAGCATTGCCCATAGCGGTAATATTTGTGAGCCTCCTAAGTATGCAGACATTTTGCACTTGCCCCATGGTATGCAGGGCTATTTCGATTTTGAGCAGGCGACCCGTTGCAGTGAGGAGTTGGGGAAACCCATATTCATTGATTTTACAGGCCATGGATGTGTAAACTGTCGGGAAATGGAAGCCAATGTATGGTCCGACCCGGCGGTTCTGGAAAAATTAAAAAAGGACTTTGTGGTTGTAGCTCTTTATGTGGATGATAAGAAAGAGTTACCAGAAGAAGATTGGTTTACATCCACATACGATAACAAAGTAAAAAAGACCATCGGTAAGCAAAATGCTGATTTCCAGATCACGCGTTTTAATAACAATGCACAGCCCTATTATTGTTTGGTTGATGCAAAAGGAAATTTACTGGTAGAACCTAAAGCCTATGACTTAGATGTTGAACAATTCATAGAGTTTTTGGATAGCGGCATTGAAGCATATAAAAATGGTGCTGGCGGATTGGCTCATAATGATCCGGCTAGCCGACCATCCTCCAATTAAAATCCTTCCCTTTTTGCTTGATCAAGGCATTTTTTAATGCTCTGAATTTATTAGAGCTGAGCTCAGGATCCTCATCCAAAATTGCTTTCGCTTGCTTCCTTGCTTCTACGAGAATAGCGGAATCTGTTGAAAGATCTGCGATCCTTAATACCAAAGACCCAGATTGTTGAGTGCCTGCCAGGTCTCCGGGTCCTCTAAGAGCCAGGTCCACCTCGGCGATCTTAAATCCATCATTGGTATCAACCATGGTCTTGATCCTCTTCTTTGCTTCCTCAGAAAGTTTGTGACCTGTCATTAACAGGCAATAGGATTGGTCGCTTCCTCTTCCTACCCGGCCCCTTAATTGGTGTAGCTGAGCAAGACCGAATTTCTCTGAGTTCTCAATTACCATGGTATTGGCATTAGGAACATCAACCCCAACCTCAATAACAGTGGTGGATACCATGATCTTGGTTTCCCCTTTTACGAACCTGGACATTTCATACTCTTTGGCTTCAGGTTTCATTTGCCCATGAAGTATGCTGATTGGAATATCTGGGAAAGCCCTTGAAATACTTTCAAATCCATCCATGAGATCCTTGTAATCCATCTTCTTGGATTCTTCTATCAAAGGGTAGACTATGTATACCTGTCTTCCTTCGCTGATTTGCTTTTTTATAAAATTGAAGACCTTTATCCTGTCCTTATCTGTACCATGACGCGTTGCAATGGGCTTTCTACCCGCTGGCAACTCGTCAATGACAGAAACTTCCAGGTCTCCATAAAAGGTTAAGGCTAATGTTCGAGGGATTGGGGTGGCAGTCATTACAAGTATGTGGGGGAAGATCCCGTTGCTTTTATTCCAGAGCCTGGCCCTTTGAGCTACACCGAATCTATGCTGTTCATCGATTATACATAGAGATAGATCCTTGAATACAACCCGATCCTCAATAAGGGCATGGGTTCCTATGATCAGGTCTATATTTCCTTCGGAAAGATCTTGAAGAACGTTCTGCCTTTCTTTGGCCGGGGTTGATCCGGTTAAAATAGCTACCTCAAGCTCAACTTGTTCACCAAATTCTTTGAGCTTCTTAAAATGTTGTTGAGCCAGAATCTCAGTGGGAGCCATTAAACATGATTGGCTTCCCTGATCTTTTGCCAATAAACAGGTTAGGAAGGCTACCATGGTTTTTCCACTCCCAACATCCCCTTGAAGCAATCGATTCATTTGTGTGCCGCTTTGGAGATCTTCATAGATCTCCTTGATCACATTTTTCTGTGCACTTGTGAGTTCAAAAGGAATATGATTTGAATAAAAATCATTTAGGGTATTGGTTTTATTGAATACCCTTCCTGGGCTGGAACTTCTGGTTTTGATCTTTGATTGGAGAAGTTTGGTTTGAAGTATTAATAGCTCTTCAAATTTTAATCTCCGTCTTGCTTGTCTTAATCCCTCAAGGTTTCTGGGAAAATGGATCTCAATTAATGATTCCCTCTTTCCAATAAGTTTTAACCCTTTTCTTATTTCTTCTGGGATAGGATCAGATATCATTTTTGGCAAGCCTTCCATAAGTCTATAAGTCAACTTTCCTATGGCCTTCCCATCCAGGTAATGCTTCCTAAGCTTTTCAGTGCTTGGGTATATCGGTATTAAAGATTTATCCAGTTTTTTTTCTGGAATGTATTCCTCTAGCTCAGGATGAGATACTGAGATGCCTCCTTTATAGATGCTGGGCTTTCCGTAGAATAGAAACTTCTTTCCGGGATCTATTTTTTTCTCAATCCATTCAAGACGACTGAACCAGTTTACCGAAAGCGATCCCGTTTCATCTGAAAATTCTGCCTCAAGCCTTGTTTTTCTTCCAAAACCGGCTCTTTTGAGAAAAGAAAAGCTTCCGACCAATTGGATCGACTCTTCATAGCCATTGAGGTCCTTTATTTTTTGAATTTTTGATCGATCCTCGTGTCTGAAAGGAAAATGGAATAAAAGGTCCCCAAAGCTCTCAATACCAAGCTCAGATCTTAGCAAATCGGCCCTTTTTGGGCCAACTCCCTTTAAAAATTCAATTTTTGAATCAAAAAATTCTTTCAATCGTATAAGTATACCGTAGCTTTGTGCCTTAATTCAGCTGGGAAAATAAAAACCATTGGTCTTTCGTTGAAGGATTTACCTTGCTAAAAATTGGGCGAAGGCATATATTAGCGTTCGATTTAATCACTTTTGAAACATAAATAGGGTATGAAAAAGTCATTTTGGGTAGGATTGCCTGCAATACTTCTTGCTTTGATTGTACAATCCTGTGGTGGTGGTGGAGGTTACAGATCTGCATCCAATCCAGGTGGAGCCAGTTCCGTTACAGGCTCAGCTTACAATGAAGAAGGTGGATTTCAGGTAAATGATTATGCTGGGCAACCTGAAGCTCCCAACATGGTTTTCATTGAGGGTGGTAGAGCCACTCTTGGTTCATCGGAAGAAGATATTCTGAATCGCCATGATAATGTTGAAAGAACCGTGACTGTGGCGTCTTTCTATATGGACATGACTGAGATCGCCAACATCCACTGGCTTGAGTACATGTTCTATGTCAAAAGAGATTCCACTGAAGATGTTTACATTGAATCCCTTCCTGATACCCTTGTTTGGAGGTCGGAATTGGCATTCAATGATCCTTATGTTGATCACTATTTAAGATATCCTGGTTTCAGGTATTATCCAGTAGTAGGAGTTTCCTGGCAACAAGCTCAGGACTATTGCGATTGGAGGACCAAAATCGTAAACCAGACTCTTGCTATCGAAAATGGTTTGGAGCCAGAAGAATATTCAGGAAGAATTCCATTGGAGTCGGGAATCGTTGTTCCAGCTTTCCGTCTTCCTACTGAGGCAGAATGGGAATATGCTTCAATGGCTTTAGTTGGCACTCAATACCTTGATGAAAACCAATCTCATAAAAGAATATATCCATGGGACGGTCACGCGGTAAGGAATCCTTACGGTGCTGAAATGGGTCAATTCCTTGCAAATTTTAAGAGAGGAAAAGGTGATTATGCTGGTATTGCTGGAAGGTTGAATGACGGTGCGATGATCACCGACCATGTTTATGCCTATCCTCCGAACGATTACGGTCTTTACAACATGGCTGGAAACGTTAGTGAGTGGGTATGGGATGTTTATCGACCAATGTCTTTCAGAGATGTTGATGACCTTAACCCAATTCGTAGAGATGGCTTCCTTGATGAAGAGGATCGTTACTCAGTTGACAATACCCTTGTTAGTAATATGGCAAGAGTGATCAAAGGTGGATCATGGAAAGATCCTGCTTACTTCATGTCTCCAGGTACCCGTAGGTTCTTACCTCAGGATACTTGCCTGGCGACACTTGGTTTCCGTTGCGCAATGATCTCTGCGGGAAGGAATTACTAGGATCTAAAAAATTAGCAAAGCCCCGGAGTTGAGCTTAGACTTGATTCCGGGGTTTTTTTATTATGAAGGTTGTAGGTGTAATGTCTGGTACTTCCCTGGATGGGCTGGATCTTGCTTTGGTTGATTTTAACAGGCAGGGAGCTACAACCTCCTGGGCTCTCCTAAAGTCCAAAACCTTTGACATTCCTAAAGAAATAAAATCCAGAATTTCCAACCCTGATATCTTATCGAAGCAAGAAGTAAAAGCCTTGGATATTGATTTTGGGAATTTCATAGGAAATTCTGTTTTAGGCTGGATCAAAGAGGAGAACGTGGAGGTTGATCTAATTGCCTCCCATGGGCATACACTCTTTCATAAGCCTGATCAGGGTTTGACCTTTCAGGCCGGGAATGGAAATGAAATTTTTAGGAGCACGGAAATAGAGACAGTTTTCGATTTCAGAACTAGAGACGTGGGACTTGGAGGACAAGGTGCTCCCTTGGTCCCTGTGGGAGAGCGTGACCTTTTTACAGATTATTCATGCTTTATTAATCTTGGAGGGATAGCAAATATTTCGGTGCACGATATGTCAGGAATAAAGGCCTGGGATCTATGCCCTTTCAATCAGGTAATAAATTCCTGTGCCGAAGTATTGGGTTTTGCAATGGACAAAGGGGGTGAGATTGGTCGGACTGGGACCATCGATGAGCAGCTCCTTCAGCTTTGGAACAAACTTGAATATTATTTGGCAGAGCCCCCCAAATCACTTGGAAGGGAATGGGTTGAGGAAAACTTTTCCATTCCTCAGAATGAAGCATCCGTTCCGGACTATCTATGCAGTTTTTATCACCATGTAACCGGAATCATTGCTCAGGAGATCAATAAATACTCTGAAGGAGAACCCGTCTTTCTAAGTGGAGGAGGAGCAAAAAATAGCCTCTTTATTGAATTGCTAAATGAAAGAAGTAAATCAGAATTATTTATTCCTGATAATGATATCCTCGATTACAAAGAAGCTATTATTTTCGCCTACCTTGGATTTCTCAGGAAGATCGGAGAGATCAACATCCTTTCTTCGGTAACCGGTTCGTCCATGGACCATTCAGCAGGAAAGATCATCGATAAATAGTTTGCTTATGAGCGAGATGGAAACACTCTTGAAAAAATTTGAAGATAAGGCCCCAGAGGTGGTTTTTGAGTGGTCAGATTCAGAAACCGAAGCCAAAGGCTGGGTGGTTATCAATTCCTTGAGAAATGGAGCGGCTGGCGGGGGAACACGAATGAGAAAAGGCCTTGATAAAAAAGAAGTAGAATCTCTCGCAAAGACAATGGAGATCAAGTTCACGGTCTCCGGCCCCCCAATAGGAGGAGCCAAGTCTGGAATTGATTTCGATCCATTCGATCCAAGGAAACATGGAGTACTTGAGCGTTGGTACAAGGCTGTTTTTCCCCTTTTGAAGAATTATTATGGAACCGGGGGTGATCTGAATGTTGATGAGATTGCCGAGGTTATTCCTATAACAGAGGCCTTGGGATTGTGGCATCCGCAAGAAGGTGTCGTTCAAGGTCATTTTAAGCCTTCTGAACCTGAGAAGATCAAATTGATTGGTCAATTAAGGCAGGGAGTAAGTAAAGTCATTGAAGACCCTGAATTTTCCCCTGATATCCAGAGAAAATACACGGTGGCTGATATGATCACCGGTTATGGGGTTGCGGTAAGTATAAAGCACTTCTATGAGCTTTATCAGAATGGATGTGAGGGAAAGAAGGCGATTATCCAGGGATTCGGAAACGTAGGTGGGGCCTGTGCTTATTTCCTCGGAAAGTTTGGAGTAAAAATAGGGGCCATCATTGACAGGACTGGGGGCTTGATCAGCCAAGAAGGAATGTCATTTGAGGAGGTTGAGGATCTATTCCTTAACAAAAAGGAGAACGCCCTTTTCAGAAATGATCTGATCCCGTTTGATGAGGTAAATGAAAAAATCTGGTCTTCCAGAGCTGAGATCTTTGTTCCTGCCGCAGGTTCAAGATTTGTAAGCAAAGATCAGGTAGAAGGAATGATCACCGGAGGTTTGGAATGTATTTCCAGTGGAGCAAATGTTCCGTTCAAGGACGAAGAAATCTTCCTAGGCCCAACAGGAAGATTTGCTGATGAATCGGTTTCCCTGATCCCGGATTTCATTGCGAATTGTGGAATGGCGAGGGTATTTGCCTATTTGATGAATCCCAGCACTGAAGTAACGGATAAGGCCATCTTTGAGGATGTAGATCAAACGGTTTTAAGGGCTTTAGAGGCCATCCACGAGGAGCAAAAAAGCCCGTTAAAGCTGGCTTCTAAAGCCTTTGAGATTTCCTTAAGAGAATTGCTCTAATTCTTGGGATTTAATACCCAAGAGCTTGATTTTGCTTGTATCTTAGCAAACGAAAATCTCAGGACCATTTATAAGTCCTTGATCTCAAAATTAAATTCTGAAGAAAATCGAATTTTAATTGGGTAGTTTCCTTTTGATAGCTATGACTGAAGTTGCTCAGGAGGCTGTCCATGCAGTGCATCATGACCCTGCTGGCTGGTCCGTGATCCCCTTTATTACCCTATTGGTGTTGATCGCTTCTGGTCCGCTGTTGTTTGAGCAGTTTTGGCACCATCACTACCCCAAGGTGGCTGTTCTGCTAGCTTCTATTGTGATCCTATATTACTTATTCGGACTTCATAATTATCATGGCCCGGTCCATGCCTTTTTTGAATATTTCCAGTTCATAAGTCTCATTGCAGGCCTGTTTATTGCCTCAGGTGGGATCCTTATTGAAATTGATCGGGAAGGAAAACCACTGGGAAACGCATTGATCTTGTTTTTTGGAGCCATCCTGGCAAATCTCATTGGAACAACCGGGGCCTCCATGCTTTTGATCAGGCCATTCCTCAGGCTAAACAGAAAGAGAGTTAAACCCTATCACGTTGTATTCTTCATTTTCACAGTCAGTAATGTAGGGGGAAGTCTCACGCCAATTGGAGATCCACCCTTGTTTCTTGGATTCTTGAAAGGAGTTCCATTTTTCTGGACCCTTGAACACAATTGGATGGCATGGCTTATTGGAATTACTCTTTTGTGTGTGGCTTTCTACCTTTTCGATAGAAGAAATAAATCTGACTACTTCCCGGATGAGATCATTGGGGAGACTAAAAAGATCAGTGTTACCGGGAAGCTGAATTTCCTATGGCTTGCCGTAATAATTGGTGCCGTATTTCTTGATCCTAATCTTCCCGGATTTGAATGGGTTCCTTACATAGAATATGATGAAAATAAATTCTCCTACGTTAGAGAATGTATCATGCTTGCAGCTGGGCTTACGGCATACCTGACTACCAAAAAAGAACTGCTAAAGAAGAATGACTTTAGCTTTGAGCCTATCAGGGAGGTGGCTTTTATTTTCATCGGGATATTCAGTACCATGATGCCTGCCCTTGAGATGGTAGGAAAGTTCGCTAAAAGCCCTGCAGGATTGAAATTATTAACTGTTAACACCCTCTACTGGGGCACTGGTACTCTTTCGGGTTTCCTTGATAATGCACCTACCTATTTGAATTTCCTGGCTGCTGCATTGTCGGCCCAGGGCGGGGATATCAATATGTTTCCCCATGTTCATGGATTCGCCATAGGATCATTTCCGGATTCTGTAATCCAGCTTAAAGCAATTTCCATAGCTGCAGTTTTCTTTGGGGCACTGACTTACATTGGCAATGGTCCTAATTTCATGGTGAAGTCAATTGCGGAACAGGTTGGTATTCGAATGCCTTCTTTCTTTGGTTACATCATCCGATTTTCGATGCCCATACTCTTGCCCATACTTTTTCTTGTTTGGTTAATTTTCTTTTGATCAAAGAGAAGAGGTCCTTCCACCATCAACCGGCAGATTAATCCCGTTAATATATGCGGCCTCAGAAGAGGCCAGGAAACTTATTGCATTTGCGATCTCAATAGGTGAACCAAAACGCCTGGCTGGTATACTTGATTTCATTGCCTTTTCTACTTCTTCAATTGATTTTCCTGAACTTGAGGATTTTGATTTCACAAGGGATTCCAGCCTTCCCGTTTCTGTTGCTCCTGGCAAAACATTATTTACAGTGATTCCATGAGGGCCAAGCTCCGTTGCTAAAGTCTTTGACCAATTTGCTACCGCAGCTCGTATGGTATTTGAGACACCGAGTCCCTGAATAGGTTGCTTAACTGAAGTTGAAATAATGTTAATGATCCTGCCGTACTTATCATTCTTCATTTTTGATAGACAGAATTTAGCCAGAATCTGACTGCAGATCAGATGGGCATTGAAAGCAACTCTGAATTCTTCCAGATCCGCCTCAGATGCAGGCCCTCCTTTGGGACCACCGGTATTGTTGATCAAAATGTTTGACCAGTTTCCACCATCGGAAAGGGCTGTTAGTTTTTCAGAAAGCTGCTTGGGTTCGGAAAAATTTGCCGAGAGGAAATCATGCTCTAATTCCTGGTTGGGAAGGCTTGAACAAAGCTCTTTTAGCTTTTCCTCATTCCGGGATATCATTAAGACCCTTGCCCCGAAGCCGGCTAGTTGCCTGGCCGTTTCTAATCCTATGCCTTGAGTGCTTCCACACACTATTGCGGATTTTCCTGATAAATCGATTTTCATCTGGATTATTGAATTTTTTAGGTCTTATATTTAAGAAATTTCTTTTTAAACGTTTCATCATGATCCAAAGACCCTTCAATTTATTTCAATGGATAGAGGATAATCGTGACCTACTTAAACCACCAGTGGGTAACAAAAATCTTTATGCAGAGGCTGGTGATTATATCGTGATGATCGTAGGAGGGCCAAATGCCCGAAAGGATTTTCATTATAACGAAACCGAGGAATTATTCTTCCAATTGGAGGGAGACATAGAGGTTACAATTCAGGAAGATGGAAAGGCCGTTATGGTTCCGATCAAACAGGGAGAGATGTTCCTTTTGCCTGGTAAAGTTCCTCATTCCCCTGCTCGACCTGCCAACTCAGTAGGGCTGGTGATAGAAAGAGTTCGCCAGGATGGAATGAAAGACGGACTCCAATGGTATTGTGAGAATTGCAATCATAAACTTCATGAGTCCTACTTCTTTCTCTCAAATATTGAAAAGGACTTCTTGCCCAGATTTAAAGACTTCTATACAAGCGAAGAATTTAGGACCTGCGACAATTGCGGAACTGTAATGGAAGCAGACGAAAGATTTATTTAGTGCCCTCTGATCTCATTTCATTTGGCCCCATTTCCCTTCGAATAGATCACGACGAGAAAGAGATCTTAGGAATTTTTTTCTCAGATGGAAAACCCGAAATCCCCAATCCCACGGACGGATTGATAGAGGATTTTTTAAATCAATGGAAAAGCATTTTGGAAAAGAAGGCTGAAAGATTTGAAATTCCTTATAAGGGATTGGAGAATCAGTTTCAAAGGGAAGTTTTGGAAATAGTGGAGCGAATACCAACGGGTGTAACCAGGACCTACCTTGAAATAGCCCAACAATTGGGAGGATCAAACATGACCCGGGCCGTTGCAAGAGCAATTGCCACAAACCCGTACCCAATACTTATCCCTTGTCATAGGGTATTGGGAAAAAATGGTGAGCTAAGAGGCTACTTAGGGGGAGTTGACCTTAAGTACTGGTTATTGAAAGAAGAGGGCATTAATTTACCCGCAAAACAGGCAGAATTATTCTATGAGTGAACTAAGGCAGAGGGCTCAGGAACTAGATAGGGAAGATCCCCTAAGGAGCTTCAGAGATCAATACATTTTTCCAAGAAAATTGGCTCAACCCTGTATTTATTTTACCGGAAACAGCCTGGGACTTCAGCCAAAAGCCACAAAAGAGTTTATTGAGGACGAATTGGAAGCTTGGGCGGATTACGGGGTTGAGGGCCATTTTCATGGGAAAAACCCCTGGTTTCATTACCATAAACTCTTTCCTGATAAACTAAAAAGTCTTGCGGGAGCAAAAGAAATTGAGGTGGTTGCGATGAATACCCTTACCGCGAACCTTCATTTCCTTTTGGTATCATTTTATAAACCCTCAGGGAAGAGGATCAAGATAATTACCGAAGGTGGAAATTTTCCCTCTGACTATTATGCCCTTGAAACTCAAGCCATTCATCATGGTTATTCCTTTGAAGATGTTGTGGTAGAGATTTTTCCACGGCAAGGTGAAGATTCTCTAAGAACAGAGGACATACGTTCAAAAATTGAAGAGGTGGGAGATGAATTAGCTCTTGTTATGATGAGCGGAGTAAACTATTATACAGGACAGAGTTTTGATCTTGAAGAGATCACCAAGGCCGCCCACTCGGTAGGTGCAAAAGTTGGTTTTGATCTTGCCCATGCCATTGGAAATGTAGAATTGAAATTGCATGATTGGAATGTTGATTTTGCCACCTGGTGCTCTTACAAATATTTAAACTCAGGCCCAGGGGGCCCGGGTGGGATATTTGTGCATGAAAGCCATGCAGAAGACAAAGACTTAAACCGCTTTGCCGGTTGGTGGGGATATCATGAGCCTACGAGATTCAAAATGGAAAAAGGATACATTCCTATGCCCGGTGCTGCAGGATGGCAATTGAGTAATGCTCAGGTTCTGGGGATGGCGGCCCACCTTTCAGCCCTTGAATTGTTTGAAAAAGCTGGGATGAAGAATTTGATCGAGAAAAGAACAAAAATGGTTGAATTCCTGTCTGCTTCATTGGATAGAATTAAAGAAGAAGTCGGCTCGAATTCATTCAAAGTCCTGACACCAAAGGGAATGAATGAAAGAGGCTGTCAGTATTCAATCGTAATTGAAAAAGAGGGGAAAAGAGTCTTTGACTACCTTGCTTCAAAAGGAGTGGTTGCCGACTGGCGAGAACCTGATGTCATCAGGATTGCTCCTGTGCCAATGTATAATTCTTTCCTTGATCTTGCTATATTTTCGGAACTCTTTAAAGAAGCACTTGAAAATGTCTGAGTCATCACAAAATATTGGAATTGTAGGAGCAGGCCTGGTAGGTTCTCTTTGGAGTATTTTTCTTGCAAAAAGGGGATACAAGGTCCAGCTTTTCGAAAAAAGGTCAGATCTCAGAAAGGGAAATGTAGATGTAGGAAGGTCGATCAACCTAGCTTTAAGTGATCGGGGTTGGAAAGCCCTGGAGCAGGTAGGAGCGGATGAAAAGATCAGGAAGATAGCTCTACCCATGAAAGGAAGGATGATGCATAGTGTTGATGGGGAAATGACATTCCAGCCCTACGGTAAGGAGGGACAAGCAATTTATTCTGTTCCAAGGGGCGATCTGAATATGGAATTGCTAAATCTGGCAGAAGAATCAGGTGTGGAAATGCATTTCGATCTTAAGTGTGATCATATAGATACAGAAAAAGGTGCATCTCAATTTGAGAATCCAAGTGGAGAGAAAGTAAACTTTCAGAATGATGTTCTTTTTGGGGCGGATGGAGCCTTTTCTGCTGTAAGAAATTCTTTTTACAGAAAAGACAGGTTCGATTACCAGCAGATGTATCTTACTCACGGATACAAGGAGCTCGAAATCCCTCCAAAGGAAGGTGGTGGATTTTTATTAGAGCCTGAATACCTACATATTTGGCCAAGAGGAGATTTCATGTTGATCGCTCTTCCAAATTTCGATGGGAGCTTTACCTGTACCCTCTTCTTCCCATTTGAAGGAACTCCATCGTTCTCTTCCATAGAGAAAACCGGTATCCATGAGTTTTTCAAAGAAACATTCCCCGATGCCTATGAACTCATGCCTGATTTTGGAAAAGTTTATCGGGAAAATCCAACCAGCTCTTTGGTTACCGTAAGGTGTTATCCATGGCTTTTCGATGACAAGGTCTGCCTCTTGGGAGACTCAGCACATGCTATTGTTCCATTTTATGGACAAGGGATGAATTGCGGCTTTGAAGATTGTACAGTGCTTGCCGGTATCCTGGATGAAAGCAATGGGGATTGGAACAGGGCATTGAATAGGTACCAGGAAGAAAGAAAGAAAGATGCCGATGCTATTTCCGAATTAGCCCTTAATAACTTCATAGAAATGAGGGATAAGGTTGCTGATCCTGACTTCCTCCTTCAAAAGCAGATCGAAGCGAGGATCCAGGACCTTTACCCAGACAAATGGGTTCCGCTTTATTCAAGGGTTACATTTAGTCATAGGCCCTATTCCGAGGCTTTGGAAATAGGCAATCGCCAGCAGGAGCTAGTAGACAAGATCCTTTCGGTGAGAGACATTGAAAACATCTATAAGACCGACGAATTCAAAAACCTCCTCACCTTTTACTTACAGGAATAAACCTAATAGCCTAACAGGGGTTATTCTGATATGGATGCCAGAAAGAAAAATATTCTCCTCGCAGGTGGATCAGGTTATCTCGGCTCCCTTTTAGGAGAGCATTTCAGATCTATAGGCTGGGAGGTTAAGTTCTTAAGTCGAAATCCCAGAAACCGTAAAGATTTTTTTCAGTGGGACCCAGCTAAAGGAACCATCGATGAGCAGGTATTAGATTGGACCGAGGTCCTTATCAATTTGTCAGGAGAGAATGTTGGGAAAAGCAGGTGGACCTCCAAAAGGAAAAAAGATCTTCTTGATTCAAGAATAATTCCAACTCGATTCCTGGTGGATAAGATCAATGCAGGTCAATTTCCGAATCTTGAAAAATTTATCAATGCATCAGCAATTGGAATTTATCCTTTAGGATATTCTCCATTAGGTGAAGAGGAAAAGGCTGGAGAAACGTTTTTTGGAGAACTGGTTTTCAAATGGGAGCAGGAAGCAAAAAAGATCAATAGAAATGGGGTTCAACTAATACTTCCAAGAATTGGGGTAGTGCTTGGAAAGGAGAGTGAAGCTTTCACGAAAATGCTTTTGCCATTCAAGTATGGGGTGGGAAGCCCCCTTGGAAATGGAAAACAAATAATGCCCTGGATTCATGTTAAGGATCTGATCAGAGCCTTTAAATTTTTTGCTACGAAAAATGCGGTTGGCCCTATCAATTGTGTTGCACCAGTCGAAACTAGCAATAGAGAATTCTCAAAGGCAATGGCAAAGAGGGTAGCAATGCCAAATTTACTTCCCCCGGTGCCTGCTTTTGCATTGAGACTGATCTTCGGGGAAATGGCAGGGATGATCCTTGGATCAATTTCCGTTTCGGCTCAAAAAATTCTCGATTTGGGTTTTGATTTTCAATTCCCCGACCTAGATTGGGCCATGGAGGATCTGATGGGATCTGATTGAATTGGACCGAAGAAAAGAATTGCTAAAGAAGTCGTTATTCCTTGTCCTGGCATTGCTTGCTGGTATCGGTATAGGGTATTTTCTATACAAAGGAAATAGTCCGTCCAAAGGAAGGGACCTGAACCTTGGAATAAGGCATCATATCTCACAACCCTGGTATCCTGAGGATCTTGAATTTGCAGGAGAAAAAGTTCCTCTTTTTATTCCAGACGTTCGGGAAAGACTTGAAAGGGAATTATTGATCAATACCTACTGGGAATCCAATACTATGAGAATGATGAAACTTGGATCTCGTTGGCTTCCTCTTTTGGATTCTGTTCTAGAATCTGAAGGTGTCCCATCTGATTTTAAGTACCTACCTATAGTTGAAAGCCGCTTATCAAATGAGATATCTCCTAAAGGAGCTGCTGGCTTTTGGCATTTAATGCCTTCAACAGCAAAAGAGTTGGGCCTTATTGTTAATAGAGAAATGGACCAACGCTATAGCCCACTTCAATCTACAAGGGCAGCGGCAAAATATTTGAAGAGAGCCAAGGAGATCTTCGGTTCCTGGTCCATGGCAGCACTTTCCTATAACAGAGGAATGAACGGTTTAAGGAGGGCAATCAATCACCAAAGACAGGATAATGCATATGACCTGAAATTGAACGACGAGAGCGCAAGATACCTTTTCAGGATTCTGGCCTTCAAGATCTTGTTTGAGAATCCGAAAAAGCTTGGATTCTATCTAAAAAAAGAGAATCTCTATCAATTGCCAGGATACTCAGTTGAAGTTGTTGACAGGCCAGTTGATTGGGTTTCATTTGCGAAGGTGAAAGAATTGAATTATAAGCTTCTCAGGATTTGGAATCCCTGGATTCAAAACAAAAGATTTGATAATCTTGCGGGAAAAGGAATAGAGATTTGGATCCTTAAGGATCCTGTTTTTGCTGGCCAGGTTCAGGAATGGGATTCAATTCCAAGTCCGGTTGATACTTTGGAATTCTCATGGGACCCCTGGCAGGATTCGCTTTTTTTGGATAGAGTGGAATGATCGATACAAAAGCAAAGTTTGAATTAGATTCTGTTGGATTCAAAAACATCGAGGTTTTTGGAGCCAGGGAGCATAATTTGAAAAATATCGATGTCCTAATTCCAAGAAACAAACTGGTGGTTATTACCGGAGTGAGCGGTTCCGGAAAATCCTCCTTGGCATTTGATACTTTATATGCTGAAGGACAAAGACGATATCTCGAAAGCTTTTCCGCTTATGCCAGAACCTTCATCGGGGACCTGGAGCGCCCTGATGTAGATAAGGTAAATGGGTTAAGCCCGGTAATTTCGATTGAACAAAAGACCACTTCAAGAAATCCAAGATCCACTGTTGGAACCCTTACAGAGATCTATGACTTTCTAAGGCTTTTTTATGCAAGAGCCGGCGAAGCCGTATCATATGAGACTGGAAAGAAAATGGTCAGGCAATCTGAGGATCAGATAAAGGATACCATTCTTAAATTGTTTGATGGCCAGTTGATCGCCATTCTTGCCCCTGTGGTGAAAGGCCGAAAGGGACACTACAAGGAGCTTTTCAAAAATCTCTCAAAATCCGGATTTACCAAAGCTAGGGTTGACGGGGAAATCCTGGATATCAAACCCAATATGCAACTAGACAGGTACAAGACCCATGATGTAGAAGTCGTAATAGACCGGGTTGAGATCAAAAAAGAAAATAAGGTTCGATTGGGTCAATCTATTGAGTTAGGATTGAAATGGGGTAAAGGAGGCCTTGCGGTCATGGACAAGGAAAACAAAGTGAAGCCTTATAGTCGATCTCTTATGGACCCTGTATCAGGTCTTTCTTATGACGATCCGGCTCCGAATTCTTTCTCATTCAATTCCCCATATGGGGCATGTCCAACCTGCAATGGATTGGGCTATGTTGAAGAATTCACCTTGGAAGGCTTGGTTCCTGATGAGGGCAAAAGTATCGCTTCTGGAGGTTTAGCCCCGCTTGGGGAGTATCGTGACATCTGGATCTTTAAGCTGATCGAATCGGTTCTTAAAAAAGAAAAGCTCAACCTCAGTACCCCGATAAAGAAGATCCCATTCGAGGTAATGGATGTGATCCTTCATGGAAGCAAGGAAAAGATCCCTGTTCCATCCACAAAGTATCCAGGAACATCCTGGAATGCTAAATTTAGGGGTGTTGTCCAATATATTCAGGATTACAGGGGTATGGATAGCAAGGCTGAGGAAAATGAGCAGGAAGAAGGATTTAAAAAATCTTGTCCTGAGTGCAAGGGGGCAAGATTGAAAAAGGAATCGCTTCATTTTTTCATTGACAAGAAAAATATTTCTGAAGTAGCCGCCTTGGATATTCTTGCTTTGGGTGAATGGTTCGAAGGAATTGAAAGCCGCTTAAATGAGAAGCAAAATAGGATCGCTGAAGAATTGCTTAAGGAGATCAGAAAGAGAATTGGATTCCTGAATAACCTTGGACTTGGTTACCTGACGCTGGATAGGACCTTAAAAACACTTTCCGGAGGGGAATCTCAAAGGATAAGATTGGCGACGCAGATTGGCACCCAATTGGTAGGTGTCCTTTATATCCTTGACGAACCAAGTATTGGGCTGCACCAAAGAGATAATAACAAGCTGATCGACTCTCTTAAGAAGCTTCGAGATCTTGGAAATACTGTAATTGTTGTGGAGCATGACAAGGACATGATGCTTCTTTCAGATTACATTATTGACATAGGTCCTGGGGCGGGAAGGCATGGTGGACAAATCGTTGCTCATGGAGATCCACAAAAATTAAAAACAGGAGAAAGCGAGACAAGCAATTTCTTACTTGGGGAAAAGAACATTGAAGTCCCCAAAGAAAGAAGGAAGGGAAATGGAAAATTTCTGGAGCTTAGCGGAGCGAGTGGCCATAATCTTCAGAATGTAGATCTAAAGATCCCCTTAGGGACTTTAACCCTGGTAACAGGAGTTTCTGGAAGCGGAAAATCCACCCTGATCCATAGCACTCTTTTTCCATTATTACAGAATCATTTCTACAAGAGTAAAAGGAACCCACTACCTCATAAAAAAATAAAAGGACTCGAACACCTGGATAAAGTGATCGAGGTTGACCAGAGCCCCATTGGAAGAACTCCCAGGTCAAATCCGGCTACTTATACCGGAGTGTTTTCTGATATAAGATCCTTGTTCAGTCAGCTACCTGAAGCCAAGATCAGGGGTTATAAGCCGGGCAGGTTCTCGTTTAATGTAAAGGGAGGACGGTGTGAAGAATGTCAGGGGGGAGGAATGAAGATGATTGAAATGGATTTCCTTCCTAGTGTTCTAGTCCATTGTGAAACCTGCAAAGGAAAAAGGTACAATAGAGAAACCCTGGAAGTTAGATTTAAGGGCAAGTCAATTTCTGATGTGCTTGATATGACTGTCAATCAGGCAGTTAGGTTCTTTGAAAACCAGCCCAGGATATTGAGAAAGATTGAAACGATCAAAGATGTTGGTTTAGGTTATATAACTCTAGGTCAACATGCAACTACACTCTCCGGAGGTGAGGCACAAAGGGTAAAGCTGGCTTCCGAGCTTTCGAAAAAAGATACTGGCAAAACTTTTTATATCCTTGATGAGCCTACAACAGGTCTCCATTTCAGTGATATCAATATGTTGATGTCGGTTTTGAATAAATTGGTAAATAGGGGAAATACAGTTTTGATCATTGAGCATAACCTGGATGTGATCAAATTAGCGGATCATATTGTGGATCTGGGACCTGATGGGGGAAAAGGCGGAGGAGAGATCATTGCCACCGGTACACCTGAAAAAATCGCTAAAGTCGGGGGAAGTTTTACTGGGCAATTCCTAAAAAAAGAGCTATAAAAGAAAAGCCAGACCTAAAAGGTCCAGCTTTTAACTAAAATTGATGTATATGTTGAGAAAACTACTACTATGCTCTTTAACGGTTTCCCGCGATATTTTGTTTGTCAAATTGAAGCTTTTGTAACCGAAACGGTTAAAAGAATAATTTGACCTCCGACATTGATTTAACAATTGCCGTGCCAAAAATTCAATTCCCCTTTATTGAGAACTAAAAAAATCTTTATCGAAGGGTTTTTGGGCCTAAGTGTTCAGTAACAAGGCATTCTTGTTCAAATATGAACACTAGCCAAATATTTGAATAAATTTTCCTCGGATCAGCGGCTCCCAATTAGCATACTCTTTTGCTGAGGGATGTAGACCATCCTTTGCAATCAGCTCCGGTCTATCCTTCATTTTTTGTGTTGTAGGGTAGATATCAACAATGGGTAGATTCAGATTCTTTGCCTTGGAAGTAAAAATGTCATTGAATTCTGCAATTCCCAGGCTAATATCCCTTCCTTTTGAATACTTCGGACCTTCTGGGGTAACTCCAAAGTCTGGAATGGTTACCATCAGAATATTTTCCTTTTTTTCAAGGCCTTTTTGAATTCTCTCTAGAATCTGGTCCAGATTAGTTGAATAATCCTCAGCAGAGACTTCCTGTACCCAATCATTGACCCCAATCAAAAGACTTACAAAGTTGTAATCATGATGATCCAATACCGGTAGCTCTTTTTCAATTAGATCTTTTGTGGTCCAACCGGTTACTGATGGATTGGCCAATAACTCAATATTCCATCCCTCTGAATTTAGATTCTTTACCAAAAGATTAGGCCAGGCTTCCTCAGGTTTTGCACCTTCCCCTATGGTGTAGGAATCTCCAAGAGCTATGTAATTGATCTTTTCCATCTTATTCGATCTTTTCCCAAAGATTATATTTTTCCCCACTATAGATTACCCTGGCATTTTGCAATTCCTTCTGTTGCGAGATCAAATAAAATTTGCTTGGATGATCATAGAATTCTTCGGGTCTTAAAAAATGGCTTTTCCTCTCTGTAAATAGCCTAAGAACCCTTGGTTTAAAGAAAACCACAGGTTCTTCAATAGGGATATTTTCTTTTATGAATTCATAATGAGAATTCATTTCTGAATCCATAGCCAAGTTGGAATCCTTATTCCACCTTTGATTTAGATCGATCGTCCCCTTTGCCAGGACAATTAAAGCCCAAATACCTACAAAGCTTACCCCAACCCATTTTATCCCCTCTTTTTTCTCTGATAGGACTTCAATTCCCTTGAAGATGAACAAAAGAAATATGGGAAGCGTCGGGTACCAGAATCTTTCTCCTTGTTTATGAGGCCAAATTATTATGACCCCTGTGATGAGGATACAATAGATAAATAAATGTGCAGATCGTTTTTTGATGCTCCAGGCTCCTAGCAATAACAACAGAAAAAGGGGAAGAAAAGCGGAAAATGCAGGGGTATCCCAGGTGAGTAAATAACTGCTCACCATGTCTTCATAAAAAAGAATATTCCCAAGGATACTTTCCAAGCCCTGGCCTTCCCAGATCCTTTCAAAATGCTTTGATGGAAACCTGATCTGAACCAAGAGGTGGACTAGAAATGCAGTAATAAAAGTAGCATAGGGTAGTATCTTCCTCAGATCAAGCTTGAACCTGCTTGAAGGATCTGAATGAGCCAATTGGAATATCATCAAACTGGGAATTAGCAATAATCCCACATCTCTGATGAGATAGGAAAAGAAGATAAGTACTCCCAGAATGATCCCATCTTTTGAACTACTTTGGGAATTGAACCTGCTTAAAGCCCAAAAGCTAAAAAACAGGTAGGGGTAATCTGATAGGACCAGATCGGATCCTTTTATGAAATCAGGATTGAAAAAAAAGCAGGCGATCAAGGCATAGGTATAGCCCTGGTTTTTAAAAAGCGGAGAAATGATCCTGTATAGAAATGGAATTGTGCCAATTGCAAAAAGGGCAAGGTAATATTTGAATGCAAGGAAGTTGAGCCCAAACAAACCATATATAGGGGCTAATAATAGAGGCTGACCAAAGGGATAAAAAAGAGGCCCAAAAGGATGAACAGAATGGGTCCTGGTAAAAAGATTATCAAAGTATAGATCCTTTAATCCTCCATCAATTAAGCCTTTTGCCTGTCCAACGTACATGGCAAAATCGCTATCCCAGGAATGTCCATCCTTGATCTCAAGAAATAACAAAAGGCCTGATATAAGGATCAGGACAGATAGAGCGAGTTTTTCAATGGATATTTTCAATTGATCTCTTTGAAGGCCATTAAGGCATGATCAATTTGTGCTGAATTGATCCCAAGATGTGTAACAAACCTGATCCAGCCTTCTCCCATTCCGGCGCATAAAACACCTTTTTGTTTAAGCTGCTCAAGGATCTGATCCGCATCACCAGCGATCTTGAAAAGGACAATATTTGTTTCAGGTTCCTTAACCTCACTGACCCAATCAGTCTCCTTTAACGAATCGGATAGAGCTTTTGCGTGGGAATGATCTTCCGCCAGTCTTTCGATGTTGTTTTTTAGAGCGAATAATCCAGCTGCAGCCAAATAACCTGCTTGTCTCATTCCTCCACCCAGGCCTTTCCTGACCCTCTTGGCTTTAAAAAGAAGCTCAGGATCCTTCAGCAATAAAACTGTTCCAACAGGGCACCCAAGGCCTTTGGAAAGGCAAATGGAAATGGAGTCCAACTGAGCCCCGATCTCTTTAGGCGAATAGCCTTTTGAAACTATTGCATTAAATACCCTTGCTCCATCCATATGAAGCTTTATTCCATTCTTATTGCAGCCTTCTGAAATTTCGTTGATCCCATTTAGTTCATATGAATAACCACCTCCTTTATTGCAGGTATTCTCAAGTACGACGAGCTTGCTGGGAGGTAAATGAACATCCCTGGGGTTGATCTTTTCTTTGATCTCCTCCCATTGCATTACACCCCTTTCGGTTTGAAGAAGTTTTAATGATACCAATGAATTGCTGGCAGGAGCCGCAGCTTCATAATTATAAATGTGTGAAAAGGAATCGCATATGACCTCATCCTGGGGTTCGGTATGCAAACGAATGGCGATCTGATTGGCCATGGTCCCCGAAGGACAATAAAGGCCTTCAGCCATTCCAAATTCATCGGCAAAAGCCTTCTCCAGTTCCTTTACTGTGGGATCCTCCTCCCAGACATCATCGCCGACCTTGGCAGACCACATAGCCTCAAGCATGCCCTTGGTCGGAAGGGTGAGGGTATCACTGCGAAGATCGACTAGCATTATTTGATGCCTTCCAGTTTCTTTCTGATCTGCTCTCTTGCGGCTTTGAGAGTTTCGATTTCCTTCATGGATTCGGTTTGATCGATCTTGTTCTGATTGATCAAATTGGTGATGTTCACCGAATCAACCCGGTTCTGAGCCAGGCGATCTTTAAGTTTCACCCTTTGAAGGTGGTTCTTCTCAAATTCCTCTGAAAAATTTTCGCCTGAACGCACCAAGGATTCGTAATTCTTAACCTCCATCTCGATTACGCGTTCGGCATCGCTAATCTCTTTGCTAACCCTTGCGATGTACATGTCTACCCCAAACTGATGCAGTATCTTCTTCGATTTTTCCATCTTGGAAGGATATTCATCCTTGCTGATAAATTTGTCGGCGAATTCTATTCCCCACCAGATCTTTGTTCCTTCATTTGTAAGGGTGATCCTGGAAAATACCCTAGCTGAATTATTTACCGATATGCCCGGGATATAAGCCTCGGGGACCATAAGAAAACCTTCTCTCTCTGTGGTTCTCCCGTATGATTTCAATTGTGAGGTCCAGGCTTTTTGAACCTCTCTTGAATCGGTGATATCAAGAGTCGTGGAAACTCCGGGGACTTCCTGTCCCTCTACCCGGTCTGTTTCTTCATTAACAACAACAGTTTGAGAAAAAGCCGGAATGGTAAAAACTAACAAGAAGAGGATTGTGACGCTTTTCATGATGGGTTTTTTGTAAAAATAATCAATCGCTTTGCTCCATTAATGACTTGAAATGTAAATCCTTTTTACTCTTGGACCAATCTGAGTCAATACTTCATAAGCTATGCTTCCCTGTCGCATTGCAAACTCCTGCAAAGAAATTTCTGTGCCAAAGATCTCAACTGGGGTTCCGGCAGCATATTCATCTTTACCCAGATCTACCATGATCATATCCATGCATACATTTCCGATCAAAGGATAAGGCTTACCTTGGATGAATACTTCACTTTTCCCATTCCCAAGCGATCTCAAGAAACCGTCTGCATAACCTATGGGAAGAGTGGCAATATTTCCATCCTTTTCCATGATACCCTTGCGGCTGTAGCCTACGGGATCGCCTTTTTTCAGATTTTTTACCTGGGATATTTCAGTCATCAATTTTACGGTGCTAGCAAGTCTGTTTTGGATCTTTTCTGTAGGGTCAACCCCATAAAGTCCTATTCCAAGTCTAACCATTTCATAATGAGCTTCCGGCTGGCTAACGATACCGGCAGAATTTGAGATATGTCGGAAGAATTCGGAATTGCTTACTTCTTTAAGTCTACTTGACATACTTTCAAATAGCTGGATCTGGGCCCTGGTGAAATCCTGAGCTTCACTTTCGTCGGCACTGGATAGATGTGAGAAAACCGATTTGATCTTCACTGGTTCTTCCTTTAATTGCTTTATCAGATCATCCAATTCGGATTCTGAAAAACCAAGCCGGTGCATTCCTGTGTCCAGATTTATATGAAGACCAGGTTCTTTATTCTTTTCTTTTTTAATTCTGTTGTATTCTGAAAGCCCTCTTAAATCAAAAACCTCAGGTTCCAGGTCATGGTCAAAAAGCAATTCATAGCCTTCGATACTTGGATTAAGAACCATGATCGGCAGATCAATCCCTGCTTTCCTTAAACCTACTCCCTCATCGATATAGGCAACACCCAAGTAATCAACCCGGTTCTCCTGAAGAACCTTAGCAAGTTCAACCATCCCAGCTCCATAGCCTGAACCTTTGACCATGACCATCATTTTCACCTCTTTGGACAGGTCGTGATAAACTTTCAGGTTATGACGGATGGCCTCCAGATCGATCTCTATTTTGGTTCCATGGACTCTTTCCTCAAGAAATGGCACCAATTGCTCCAATCTCTGCTTTCGAGATCCACTGATCAGAATAGTTTCTTGTACAAATCCTTCAGGTTCCCAATTAGCCAGTAGATCTCGGATGTCGGAATAGAATTCTAAATTTTCGGCTGTGAATTCAGAACCGTGTTCCAGCAGTTCTTTTCCAATACCAACGAATCGAAATAACTTTAACTGAGATAGCGTTTTTGCAAGCTCCTTATAATCATCAGCCTTGGCTTCACCAGGTAAATCGGATAGGATCAAACTTTTTTTATGGGTGTGCTTTGAAGCCAGAAGGAATTCAAGACCCAGGTTTAGTCCGTTGGCGTCAAGGCTATAGCTATCGTTGATGATCCAGGAGCCATTATTCCCCTTCTTAAGGTCCATTCGCATTTCCAATCCGGTGATCTCCGAAAGAGATCCTCTCAGCTGATCAGGAGAAAAACCTAATTCTAAGGCGGTGACCAGGCAATGGCAAATGTTTTCCAGACTGGCAGCATCGGTTTTATGAAATTCAAATGCTTCGCCGTTGATCTTGATCTCTGATTTTTCCTGGGAAATCAACTTTTGTTCAACCCGATAGGAAAATCCTTCACCCGGTCCCCAGGTTTTTAGCCTTTCCTTTCCAATAGCAGATTCAATCTTAGCCGAATAGTCCTGGTCCCCTCGGGCTATTAGCAGTTTTGAATTTTTGAAGAGTTTTAGCTTTTCCTTGAGCTTTTGATCAGGAGAATCAAAACCTTCCTGGTGGGCAGTCCCAAGATTGGTGAAAATGCCCACTTCCGGATGAAGTATATCCTCTAGATTCTCCATTTCACCTCTTTGGGATATTCCTGCTTCAAGGATGGCGATCTCAGGTTCAGATTGCATCATCAAGAGTGATAGAGGAAGACCGATCTGGGAATTATAACTTTTTGGATTTTTGTATACGTTCTTTTGGGAGGATATCAGAGTCCATAACCACTCTTTTACGATGGTTTTTCCATTGCTTCCTGTGATACCGATCATTTGAGAACCTGTCAGAGAATCCCTTACATTTTTAGCTAAGTCCTGCAAAGCTTTTTGAGGGTCCTTTACCTGCAAAAAATTAGCTTCAGGAAGATCGCTTGAAAAGATCTGGGGGTCCTTAGAAACCACAAAAGATCTGACTCCTTTTTCATAGGCTTCGGGAATGAATTGATGCCCATCATGAACTGCTTCAAATGCAAAGAATAGACTCCCTTCTGGCTGAAATATCCTTCTAGAATCGAATTGCACTCTTTGGATCAATTCATCTGAAGGAATTAAGGTATTCCCCGATGAAATGATCTTGGCAATATCTGATGTTTTTAATTTCTTTAGCAAGGCTTCAACTAAGGGCGTGGACAAAAAAACAACGGAAAAATACTGGAAAAAAATTTGTGCTTTTTGTACCTATCGCGAGCGAAGCACTCACGAGGTAGAGGAGAAGCTAAAAGCATATGGTTTGGAAGAAGAGGAGAGGATATTTCTGATCGAAAGGCTTCAAAAAGAAAGTTATCTGGATGAAAACAGATTTGCAGAGGTCTTTTCCAGGGGCAAATTCAATTCACGTTCATGGGGTAAAATGAAGATCACACGGGCATTAAGGCAAAAGGGAGTTGATCCAAAGATCGGATTTGAGGCATTGACCAAGATCGAGGAGGAGGAATACGAGGAAAAAGCCTTCAATGTTGCCGAAATGAAAGCCGAATCCTTGGACCTAAGAGAGGCAAACCAAAGAGCCAGGTTATTGAGATTTATGATCTCCAAGGGTTATGAATATGACCTGGCCTACAGGATCCTTTCAAAGCTTAGCTCCCAAGATCGCTAACACCCCTTCTTCCTTGTAAACCACCTGTATGGATGCATAGAATGCGTGCATCCTTATCAAAGAAGCCATTATTGAGTAGGTCGAAAATCCCAAAGAACATTTTACCCGTGTAAACTGGGTCCAGGGAAATGGAATGATCAGATTGAAATTGTTTAATGAACCCGATCAATTCTTTAGAGGTTTTTCCCAATCCGCCAAAATCATATCCTTCAATGATCTCTGATCTTGAAGGGACGAAATCAGCTTTAATTCCTTTTATGGCCGGAAAGGCAAGTATTCTTTTCTTCGAAGATGTGATCTTATCCAAGGCTTTGATTGTTCCTCCGGAGCCAACTGAAACCCCATAGAGATCAAATTCATCCTTCAGGGAATGGAACATTTCCTCCAATCCCTTTAAACCCAACTCATCGTTTCCTCCGAGAGCTAGGAAACTTTCATTTGGTTTACTCTTAAATTTTTCCGGGTGGTCCTGAATTTCTTTGTATTGGTCCCGGTCGATGAATTCCAGTTCCATGCCCCAATCTGAGCAATCCAGTAGAGTAGTGCTGAGCCTTTTTGGCACAGGGCCTTTTAAGATCGCCTTGGTTGGAATGCTAAATAATTGGCCGCCATAGGCAAGGGAATGAAGCAGATTGGAATAGGGTCCACCGATCCCAACGAGTTTCAATTCGTTTGAATGAGCGTGAAGAAAATGGTACTTGAGTTTGAAGAACTTATTTCCTGAAAGCTGGGGATGGATCTGGTCAAGGCGGAGTACATGGATTGATTGAGGATGGCTCCTTACCTTTATCTTATCAATCCTGGGGACAGGATGATCACCGAAAAACTTCTTTGGATCCAGCATGCTTGAACAAGACCAAAATAATCTCAATCAGGAAGAAGAGGAATTATTTGAGCGATATAGGGTTCAGGCAGATGAAAAACAATCGCTGATCCGTATCGACAAATTCCTTTTGGACCGATTGGGAAATGTGAGCCGGAACAGATTACAGAATGCGATCAAAGCGGGTTTGGTCAAGGTCAACGAAGAGAAGACCAAGTCTAATTACAAGATCAAACCAAAGGATGAAGTAGTGGTCTTTCTTCCTAAGCCGGATGAAGACAGGGAGTTAATTGCCCAGGAGATCCCATTGAACATAGTTCATGAAGACGAAAGTCTGATCGTAGTTAATAAGCCTGCCGGGATGGTAGTTCATCCGGCCATTGGCAATTGGGATGGAACCCTGGTAAATGGCCTGTTGTATCATTTTCAACATTTGCCCTCAAAGGGAAAAGGCGATATCAGGCCTGGTTTGGTTCACAGGATCGATAAGAATACTTCTGGTTTATTGGTGATCGCGAAGTCAGAGGAAGCACATACCCAGCTTGCAGCCCAATTCTTTGATCATAGCGTTGATAGAACCTATCAGGCATTGGTTTGGGGGGACCCAGGGGAAGAGGGAATCATCAATGCCCCGATTGATAGAAGTTCCAGGGATCGAAAACTTAGGGCTGTGGTGGAAGAAGGCAAGGGGAAGGAAGCCATTACTCACTATAAGCGTTTAACATCTTTTGGACCGGTTTCTCTGATAGAATGCAAGTTGGAAACCGGAAGGACCCATCAGATCAGGGTGCATCTTCAGCATCTCGGACATCCCTTGTTTGGAGATCCGGAATACGGGGGACAAAGGATCCTTAAGGGTCCAAAATTTTCCAAATACAAGGTTTTTGTTGAAGCTTTATTAAAGAGTTTCCAACGTCAGGCTTTGCATGCCAAGACTCTTGGATTTAAACACCCGGAAAACGAGAAGGAAGTATTTTATGATAGCGAACTAGCCGGGGATATGGCATCATTGTTAGAGGAATGGGAGAAATATGAGGCTGAGGGCCTTTAGATCAACCTATCCTAAGCTTCTGTCCTGGTTTGATCTGGTTGTTTTTGAGGTTGTTCAGGCTTTTGATCTTTTCGATGCTAAGACCCTGATACATTCTGGAGATATCCCATAAAGTGTCTCCATACTTCACAACATGCACCTTGCTTCCTGGAATGGGTTGAGGCTCGGTTTTGACATATTGCTTGGGCTGGTATCCGGGAAGCTTCCAGATCGCAAGCCTTTGATCCACTCGGATCATGTTACCTCTTAGGTTATTCCATTTTCTTATGTCGGAAACACGAACCTCATATTTTTCGGCAATCAACCCTAATACATCTCCGCTCTTTACTTTATGAATATGCTTTTGCTTTCCATAGGTACTGGTCCTGTCATAGCTTGCCACCAGATACTCTTGCTTTTTGGTTAGGGTAGAGGCGAACTTCAAAATATCCTCTTCCTTTTCTTCGTAGGTCTGTGTAGACTCAGCAGGGATCCTGAACTTATAGCCTTTCCTTTGAAGAGGGATGAGGTCTTTTTTGATCTGTGGATTCAACACCCTCATGTCCTCCAGGCAGACATTCAACTCCTCTGAAAACTTTTTTAGATCGACGTTTTGAGAAACGGTCACATAGCTATGCTCAGGCATGTATTGAGGCTCTCCTGAATTGAAGCCCAATTCCTCCTGGTGATTCATGATATAAACGAAGGCCACAAATTGGGGAACATAATTCCTTGTTTCCCTTGGAAGGTAAGGATAAACCTCCCAAAAGGTCCTTTTATAACCCGAACGTCTAACCGCTCTTCTAACCTTACCAGGCCCACAATTGTATGCGGCCAAGGCCAATTCCCAGTTTTTGAATTGCTTGTAAAGCGAAGCCAGGTATTTTGCTGCCGCTTCCGTAGACAGGTAGGGGTCCATGCGGTCGTCTATCAGCTCATCTTTTTTAAGATCGAACATTCTGCCGGTTGAAGGCATGAATTGCCATAATCCACCAGCTCCAGCACGGGAAAGAGCCTTGGGGTTCAAACCTGATTCGACTATGGCCAAGTACTTCAACTCATCGGGTAGGCCTTTTTCTGCAAATTCCTTTTCGAAAATGGGGAAGAACCTTCCGCTTCTATCGATCACCAATTGGGTATAGGTACGATCTCGGTTGACAAAATAGTCTATGAACCCGTAGATCTTGGGATTATAATTGAGTGGAACTTCTCCCTCGATGCAGGACAATTGGTCCTGGAGGGTTTCCTTCTCCATAAAAGGATTCTGAACGCATTCATTTTTCAGGCTTCCGGAAAAGGTCTGAAATGAAATGAGCACAAGAAGTATGGATCCTATCGTTTTTAGTCCCTTCAGTTGGCTATTAATTTAGAAGCATATTCGGAAAAATCGAAAAGCTCCTTCTCATTAAACGAATTTGCCATGATATGGATTCCCAACGGCAGTCCTTCGGAATTATTTCCTGAAGGAATAGAAATAGCCGGAAATCCGCCTATTGGAGCCTGTACAGTAAAAATATCGGCCAAATAGAGCTGTAAAATGTCCTCACTTTTATCCCCGATTGCAAAAGGCGGGGTAGGAGTGGTTGGATTGACTATGAAGTCGTATTCTTTGAATTTTTCTTTTAGGTCCTCCTGGATCAGCCTTCTTACTTTTTGAGCTTTAGTGAAATAAGCATCATGATAGGAGGCACTCAAAGCAAAAGTTCCAAGCATTATCCTTCTTTTCACCTCTTCTCCAAATCCTTCTGTACGACTGTTTTCATACATCTCCAAAAGGTCTTCAGGATCGGAAGTTCTATGCCCATACCTGACCCCATCAAATCGACTAAGATTGGTACTGGCTTCTGCCGTGGTAAGAATGTAATAAACCGGAAGGGCGTGGTCTATGAATTCTGAATTGACCAGGTCAACCTCATGCCCTTCGGCTTTCATTTTTTCTATGAAATCCTTTGTGTTTTGAATGACCTCAGGATCTACTCCTTCGTATTCAAAACATTCTTTTACAACCCCGATCTTTTTCTTTCCTACTTCTTTATTCAAAGAGGAATATTGATCCACCTGTCTTGAAGAGGAAGTGGCATCAAAAGGATCTTTTCCTGCCATGACCTCGAGGGTAAGAGCCATGTCGGAAATGTTCTTTGAGAATACTCCGATACAATCAAAGGAGCTTCCATAGGCTATCAGTCCATATCGGGAAACTCTTGAATAGGTTGGTTTTAGCCCATAAATTCCACAAAAAGATGCAGGCTGTCGTACAGATCCCCCTGTGTCTGTCCCTAAGGAAACACGGCACATATCCATTTGCACAGAAACGGCTGAACCCCCTGATGATCCTCCTGGAACAAGGTTTTCGCCAATACCATTGATAACGGGACCATAAGAAGAGTTCTCATTTGAAGATCCCATTGCGAACTCATCGCAGTTTTGCCTTCCGATTATGATAGCATCCTCATTGACAAGCCTGTCGACTGCGGTGGCACTGTAAGGAGAAACATATCCTTTGAGGATCTGACTTCCTGCTGTGCTGGAATGTCCCTTATAACAAAGCACGTCTTTGATCCCAACAACAAGGCCTGCTAACCTGCCGGCTTTATTGTCCTTGATCTTCTGGTCTATTTCATCAGCTCTTTGAAGAGCTTCTTCATCATAGACTTCCAGAAAGGCATTCAGCCCTTCATGTTTTTTGATCTGGGAAAGATGGTATTCTACAACGGTGCGACAAGAAATTGCACCTTTTCTAAGATCTTCACTGAGATCGAAGAAGGAATTATAGGATTTCAAGGATTATTCCTCTGGCTTCGCTTTTTCAGATGCCTGGTCGATCTCACTCTTGACCTCTTTGGTGGCATCTTTAAATTCCCTGATTCCTTTTCCAAGCCCTCTCGCAAGCTCAGGTATCTTTTTAGCCCCAAAAAGAAGGAGAATAACAAATAGTATGAGAATGATCTCAGGGCCTCCGATGCTAAATAAAAGCAGATTTAATAAATCCATTTTTTGAATTTTCTGGGTTCAAAAGTAAGAAAAATAGGGGCTCTCGCCTATCTGGAGAAGAGCCATTGTTCGGGATTTAACTTGTCAAATCCCTTCCAGATCTGGAATTGGAACTGTGAAACACCGTCTTTATCGGTGTAAACCTCCCCAATTACATCCTTGGTACTCAATTTCTGGCCTTTTTTGACCTGAACGTTCTTGATCCCGGCATAGACCGAAATGTAGTTTCCATGTTTGACCATCACGGCATTATTATTACCTGGAATAACAGCCACAGTCAGTACCGTTCCTTCATAAACAGTCCTGATGTCTTCCCCTTTATTGGTTTGGATATCCACACCATCGTTTTCGGTATATACCCCTCGAAGCACAGGATGAGGGTTTTTACCAAATCTCTGACTTATAAAACCTGATTGGACAGGCCAGGGCAATTTCCTTCGGTTTCTTTCAAAACTGGCTGCCAATTCAGCTGCTTCAGGAGTAAGAGGAACGTTCTTTCTACCCTTGGTGACTTCCTTGGCGATCAGATCCTTGATCAGTTTTGCAAGTCGTTTATCGTCCTTTTTCCTCTTGGCCAGCTCTTTTTTAAGGTTTCTTTCCTTTTTGTTGAGCTTTCCAACAAGGTCGGATTGTTGTTTTTTCAGTCTCCTTAGCTCATCCTGCTCAGATCTTTGAGATTTTGCCAGGTTCTGCTTTTCCCTTTTGGAGGCTATCAATAACTGGGTTTGCGCATCAATCTCAGACTGAACGTATTCAATTTCCTTGATCTGGGCTTTTCTGGCGTCAGCATATTGTTCCATGTATTTCAACCTCCTTCTGAATTGGTTGAAATCTTCAGAAGAAAAGATGTACATGAGTTTCGAGAAGGAATTAGATGATTTGGATGCTGCATAGATCATTCGGGCATATTCATCCTTTAGATCTTCAAGGTCCTTTTTTAAGGAATTTGAGATCATCTCATTTTCTTCGATCTCCGAATCCAGGTATTTGATCTCAAGGTTTAGTGTCCCGATGAGAGCATCCTGCCTTTTGATCTGTTCGTTGTAAACATTGAGCTGTCCTATGGTACTGGATTTCTGAGTTGAGACCTCCTTAAGGATCTTTCTGGTCTCGGTTATCTTCCTTTGGTTCCGCGTACGTTCCTTCTCAAGTTCCTGTTTGCTTTGAGCAAAAAGTCCAAGTGGAAGGCTGAATATGAATATGAAGACTAAGGCCTTAAAGCTTCTCATACTTTGAAGGGATCTTAAAAGGAAAACTTAGGTCTTCCTCCTCCACAAAATTAAACTTATCGTAATTCAGATTGGCCTTTACTTCCCTTCCTTTTCCGCTTCTCACAAGATAGGCAGAAAGGTAAATGAGTTTTGAGATCGTGCCTCCCTCGTAATCCAGAGTTTCTGCATAGTTCACAGAAAGCTTATCTGCTCCCTGGATCTGTTTGATCTGGACGTTTTCCAGTCTACCATTCTCTGTGTTTAATAGGTACTCCACTGACCAACCAGCTCTTTGCTCATTTCCCATTGCTTTTTTACCAGATGTACTCCAATTGATGGTTTCGGAGTTTGGAGTTCTGGAGGTCAGCAGGTTTTGGATCATTTCAAAATCAAGGGTAAAGTTGAAGAGCTTACCCATGGAATCAAGTGAATTGGCGTAATAGGTCTTATGGATCCGGTCGATGAATTTTACAGAATCAGGGAGTATTAAAACTCTTGCCCCTTCGACCTTATTGGAAATTGAAAGCCAGATCTTTTTGTCTTTGTGAAGGCGGAGGTTCATGGTGGCCTTTTGCGAATTGCCTCCATCGATTATCTCGACCTTGGCTTTGGCCTTATAAAGGGAATGATCTTTCAGCGGATCCTGGTAATTGAGGTCAGGCAGGGTTTTAGAGGCGCGACATGAAAATAAGAGAACTGCTCCCAGAAGGAGAATTATGTGTCCCTTATTCATACCACTTACCATTCTCCAACTTTTTTTCCAAAAATTCTCCTGCACCCCCAAGCTCCTTGGCTTTTTTCCAGGCTTCTATTGCTTCGTCTTCTCTGCCCATCTTGAACAGTACATCTCCAAGGTGTTCGTGAACCACCCCGCTGTCTGAGGTCTTTGTTGCCCTCTCCAGGAAGGGTAAGGCTTTTTCATATTCCTCCCTTTGGAACAATACCCATGCATGGGTATCGAGGTAGGTTGAGTTATCAGGATACTTTTTTACCAGGGTCTCGGACATTTTCAGGGCCTTATCCAACTTTTCATTTCTAAGGGAAAGGAAATAACTGTAATTGTTCAGAACATGATCGTTTTCCGGATCCTGTGCTAAAACATATTCATAGGAATCGTCTGAGTCCTCGTATTCCCCGAGATTATAGTATGTATCGCCTAAGGTGGCTTCAATATCTACTAATAGAGAATTTTGGTTTGCTCCCCATTTCCTTGCGCTTTCAAGGGAATATTTTGCCTTTTCATAGCTTTCAAGGGAGTAATAACCCAATCCCTGGAGAAACCATACCCTTGAGTTGTTTGGGTAGATCTGCACCATCTGCTCAGAATAAAATACCAGGGTGTCATAGTTTTCTTCTTCAAAATTCAGGATCAGGATATTCATCCAGACGTTGAAATCGGAGGGGTTGATCTTAACCGAAGCCTTATAATATTCAAGAGCCTTTTCTTTTTCCTCATTTCCCAAGTAGATGTCGCCCACCATGGAAAGAGCAACATCATTATTTGGGTGGACCTTAACCAGGATCTCTCCAAGTTCTTTGGCTCGCCCTTTCTGAATATCGGTTTCTGCAAACCTGCTATATCCTGCAAGAATTCCAGCTTTTTGACCGATCTCTAGGTTTGGATCCTCGAAGGCTTTTTTCAATTCTGCATAAGCTTCATCATCTTTCTTTTGATCCCGATAGATCTCAAAAAGCACGAGTCGAGCTCCGGAAAGATTGGGTCTTTTGGTCAATAGGGAATCCAGGAGTTGCTGGGCTTCCACTTTTTTATCATTGGAATTAAGCAGTATAGCCTGGTTGATCGAATACTCCGGATTTTCAGGATAAGCCTTGATTAATTTATCACCCTCAGCAATCGCATTGTCAAGCTGATTTAGCTTAAGGTAGATCTTTTGTTTTTGAGTGGATATTTCCGGGTTGATCCCAAAGGCTTCTTCAAACCTGTCATAGGAATTAAGAGCATCTTCCCATTGACCTTTCAGGATTTGCAACAGAGCTAATTCGTAATAATTGGATTCGGAGTTCGGCACATTGGCCAACAGATCCTTATAGGTTTGAATCGCCCCCTCAAAATCACTTTTATACTCATATAGCCTGGCTAAAAGCTTGTAGTAATATTCATTCTTAGGATCATACTCCACCGCCAATTGAGCATGGTCAAAGGCCTTGTCTATGTAGTTAAGTTTTGAATAGGATTCTGCCAGTTTGAAATGAATGGCGGCGTTTTCGGGCATTAGTGTCAATGCCTTTTCAAAATTCTTTACTGCCTTTTCATCTTCTTCTTTCAGGCTATACCTTAAACCTTCTATGAAATAGTGATCAGCATTTATCTCCTTGTCCTGGCCTCTTTCCTCAGTGGCTTGCTTCTCCTTCTTTTTCTTCTTCTTTTTTTGAGCTTGAGCATTTTCCAAGCCCATTCCAAAAACAAGAAATAAGATCAGGAAGGATTTAATAAGGGTCGATATGTTGCTTTGGTTAAGCGTCAAATTTGTTATAGTCTCCCAGGCTTAGATCTTTTGGTTTTTCATTGTATTCAACATGATTCCCGATCATAGAATTCTTAAAATTTGCTCCCTCAATCTTTGTATCGGAGCCTATTATGCTTTCTGAAATAACCGAATTTTTAATAACGGTATTTGCTGAAACACTAACATTCGGACCGATCACTGAGTTTTCAAGTTTTACTCCCTCTCCTAAAAAGACAGGTTCGTTTATGATAGAATTCGAGACCTGAGCTGAATCATCTATCAGCTCCTGGTTTTTTTCCTTCAAAAACGATAGGTACCTGGAATTAGTTTGTACGGTGATGTTTTTGTTCCCGCAATCCAACCAGTCTCCAACTTTTCCAGGCAGGAACTTCCTACCCTTCAACATCATATTCTTTAAGGCATCCGTTATCTGGAATTCGCCTTTATCGGTAAGGTTGTTGTCCAGCAAGTACTTTATTTCCTCCCGGATCTCACTAGCCTCCTTGAAGTAGTAGATCCCGATGATTGCCATATTGGAAACGAAGGAAGTAGGTTTTTCAACGAATTCATTGATAACACCTTCTCCGTCCACTGTAACAACTCCAAATTGGGAAGGATCTTCTACCTCCTTAACCCAAATTACCCCATCAGCCTCAGGGTCCAATTGAAGGTCAGCCCTGAAAAGAGTATCAGCAAAGGCTAAAATGACCCTTCCGTCCAACAATTCTTCAGCGCAGAAAATTGCATGGGCTGTACCCAGGGCCTCTTCCTGGTAATAGATCTTTCCTTCAGCTCCAATCTCTTTGGCGACCTGGATTAGTTTTTCTTCTACCTCTTTGCCAAAATTTCCGATCACAAAGCCAACTTCGGTGATCTTTTCACCGGATATCTCTGCAATATCTTCCACCAATCGATGGACAATGGGCTTTCCGGCCACTGAGAGAAGTGGTTTTGGAACCGTTAGTGTATGCGGCCGCATTCTTTTTCCGATACCGGCCATTGGAATTATGATCCTCATTTTTGGGGACTATTTACTTTTTTCCAGTACTTCCGAAACCGCCATCCGAGCGGGAAGTTTCAGATAACTCGTTTGATTCGAGCCAATGAACAGGTTCAAATTTATTGATCACTAATTGGGCGATCCTGTCTCCTGGCTCAATTAAAAATTCTTCTTCGGAGTGGTTTATTAGTATCACTTTTACCTCGCCTCTATAATCTGCATCGATGGTTCCCGGTGCATTCAGAACCGTGATTCCATGCTTGGCTGCAAGACCACTTCTGGGTCTTACCTGACCTTCATATCCTTCTGGAATCTCAATTGAAAGCCCTGTTGGTACCAGCTTTATCTTCCCGGGCTCTAGCGAAAACGAAGTCTCTAGATCTGCCCTTAGGTCGAGGCCAGATGAAGCTTCGGTTTTTGCTTCAGGAAGAGGGTTTTTGGAGGTATTGATGACCTTAATTTCCACGGCGGCAAAATTATGGATAAATGCCAAGCATGATCCCTTTTTTCTTAGAAAGGAGGATTAGCCCAACGAACGGGTCAGCTGCCTTTGAAATTTGCTTCTCTTTTAGAAAGGAAAGCATCAACTCCTTCTTTAAAATCATCTGTTTTGCAGCAAGCTGCAAAGGAGATGGCCTCGGTTTGATATCCATCTTCTTCCTTCCTTACCTGAGCGTTTACAGTATCCACGATCAACGAGATCGCAATGGGGGCTTTCTTTGAGATCTTGGAAAGGATCTTATTGCAATGGGCCATTAAAGCTTCATTGTTTTCTACTACTTCATTGACAAGGCCCAGGGCTTTTGCATCATCTGCACTGATCATATCTCCGGTCATTAAAAGCTCCATAGCCTTTCCTTTACCGATCAAAAGAGGAAGCCTTTGGGTGCCGCCATAACCCGGAATGATGCCCAGGTTTACTTCAGGCTGACCAAATTTTGCATTATTGGTGGAAACCCTCATATGGCATGCCATGGCCAATTCGCAACCGCCTCCAAGAGCAAATCCATTGACGGCAGCAATCACCGGTTTGGGGCAATTTTCAATTGAGTCGAAAACCTCCTGCCCATTTTCAGCGAATTTTCTTCCGTTCATCTCATTGAGCTCCTTAAGCTCAGCTATATCCGCACCAGCTACAAAAGCCTTTTCTCCTTCTCCGGTAAGGATCACACCCAGGATATCTTCCTGATCATAGGCCATTTGAATTGCAGCTTTCAGATCCTTTAAGACTTGCTGATTTAGTGCATTGAGTTTATCCGGTCGATTGATCCGAATATTTAGGGTTCCATTCTCATGTGAAACCAACAGGGTTTCAAATTTGCTCATGGTGTATTAGGATGATTAAAAATGAAATATGGAGCTAGTTCTTTTCTTTTCCAAAATTGAAAAGCTTTTGCTTTTCATTCTGGCTTAGGCTCTCATAGCCTTTGTCGGCTATCTTATCCAGGATCTCGTCGATCTCTTGTTGGCTTGGAGCATTTGAACTGCTTTCTTGACTTGTATTTTTTGGTTTTTCAGCTTTGAAGCTAACCTTGATCTTTTTTGATGGATTGATCAATCCTCGGAAAAAATCAAGGAAGGCCTGTACGGGTCTGCCCAAGTCCAATCCGTTTTGCAATTGCTTTATGTAGAAGAAACCAATAAAGGCTCCTCCCAAATGAGCTATGTTTCCACCGGCGTTTGCACCTACACTTCCCATGAAAGAAATAAAGATATAGAAGGCAGCTATGTACTTAATCTTGACGGGGCCTAGGAATATCAGGTGGATCGAGTAGTTAGGAAGCAATGTAGCAGCTCCTATCATGATGGCATAGACCGCTGCAGACGCTCCAACCATTCCGGATACTGAGTCAACTCTTTGGGCAAAGAAAGGGATCAGGTTATAGAAGATCAGATACAATATTCCTCCCGCCAGGGCTCCAAGAATGTAAAGGTTTACCACCTTTTGGCTCCCCAGGTACTCAGAGATCAGTCTACCAAACCAGTAGAGAAACAAAAGATTAAAAAGGATATGAAAGATATCTCTTAGGCTATGAGCAAAAGAGTAAGTTATCAAAGTCCAGGGTTTGGTAAGAAAGTCGGAGAATTTGGGAGGAATAGAAAATTGGCCATAGACCCATCCGAACACCTCTGAAAAACCCAGAATCGTTGAGAATACATTGAGAATGACCAGCACAGCAAAAATGATAAGGTTGATCACGATCAACTGCGTCAAGGCATTGTCGCTTTGCTGGAAAACCTTTTTTATTTCATCTACTAATCCGGCCATTATTAAAAGGGACTACCCGACCTCCTCCATCCTTTAACGAAGAAATAGGCAAAAATCATTCCCCCGATATGCGCTAAATGGGCAACGTTATCTCCAGGAGCTTGTTGTATCAAGGCATAGATCTCGTAAAGACCATAGAATGTGACAAGGTATTTTGCTTTTATGGGAATAGGAGGAAACAATAAGAAGATCTCTGCATTGGGGAAAAGCATTCCAAAGGCAAGAAGGATTCCGAAGACCGCTCCTGAGGCTCCTACCATTGGCATATTCATTTTGAAATTGCCGATTGCCTGAACAATGGCTTTACTTCGCTCTATTAGATCAAGAGAATTTGGGTTTGCATCAAACTGACTGAAAAAACCATAATATTCTCTGTATAGATATGGTTCCTTTATAAACTCAGCAAATAAAGAGGGACTTGGGCTCGCCAGGAAGTTATTGATCTCAGATGCCAGCATCTGCATTTCAACAAATTGCACCACTCCGTAAAGAAGGCCGGCCCCCACTCCGGTTACTATATAGAAAATGAAAAACCTTTTGGCCCCCCAGGTTTGTTCAAGCCAGGGTCCGAAGAAAAATAATGCCAGCATGTTTCCGAATAGATGCCCAATATCGGCATGCATAAACATGTAGGTGATGAACTGGTAGGGCTGGAAATACTCTGAAAAAACGTAATGAAGGGCGAACTGATCTGTGAACAATGCCTCCTCAACTCGGAAGAATCTTTCGGCGAAAAATACCAGGGCCAATACCCCAATATTCACGAGAAGCAAATTTTTTACAACAGGTGTTAGTCTAAACATCCGGGCTATTTTCCGAGAAAAGTGAAAGAAGGTAATTATAGCCTATTTTGACGAAAGTGGGATTACCATCTGGGGAATACTGAGGGACCTTACAGGCAAAGAGCTCATCCAATAAATTGCTTGCTTCCTCTTGCTCGATCTTTCTTCCATGGGGTAGGGCTGACTTTTTTGCCAGGGCCCTTACAAGGTTTTCCGTTTTACTAATGTTCAGCTCCTTCGAATTTTCCTTATACAACTCCAGGAGACCTTCAAATAGTTCCTTTTCATTTTCATTCTGACTTCCCTCAGGAACTCCCGTGATCACAATGGCATCCTGCCCTGAATATTCAAAGTCAAATCCAAGGGCTTTGATCTCCATTTCCATACCCATAAGCAAGTGGATATCCGCTTTTCCCAAACTTATCCTTTCGGGGAAAAGACTTTGTTGGGAGGCTTTATTCTTGTTTTCAAGTCTTGTTAAGAACCTCTCATAAAGTATTCTTTCATGGGCCTTTGATTGGTCCATAATCAAGGCTCCAGATTTTATGGGAACCAGGATGAAAGCTCCGGAGATCTGCATGAAAGCTTTGGCCTGCAATTCAAGTTTTCCAGGGGCTTCATGATTCTGGGGTGAGCTTTCTAATTGATCCCAACTAACCGGATTGCCAAAAGATTCAGGTTTAGATTGAAAAACCCTGGTTATGGGATCCAGCTTTTCCTGGTTTGAGATATTTATACCCTGATCAAATCCTGAAAGGGAGGAATCTCCTGATTGAAAGGAGGAAGAAAAGCTTCTTTCTGATCCTTGAAATTGATCCGGCTCAACTTTTCGGGTAAAGTCGAGGGAAGGACTGGTATGGTGACTTCCCAATGCTTTTTTTACTGCGGCTTGAATTAAACCATAAACGCTGCGTTCATCGTCGAACTTCACCTCATGTTTTGAAGGGTGAACATTTACATCCACATGACCTGGATCAAGTTCCAGGAATAGAACGAAGGAAGGAAAATGGTCTGCAGGAATGAGGCCTTCAAAAGCGGTTTTTATTGCATGTTGGAAATAGTTGTTCTTGACATACCGGCCGTTAACAAAGAAGAACTGATCGCCCCTTGTTTTTTTGGCCATTTGGGGAGTGCCTACAAATCCATCGATCCTTAAATATTCGGTTTCTTCCTGGCAAGGAAGCATTCCTTTTTGGTAGGATTTGCCCAGGATATGAATGATCCTTTTTTGAAGATTTTCAGGTCTTAGGGAGAAAACCTGTAGATCAGAATTAAAAAAATCAAAAGAGAGATCTGGATTGGAAATGGCTATCCTTTGGAAATCATCCATTATATGCCTCATCTCAACCGGATCTGATTTCAAGAATTTCCTCCGGGCAGGAATATTATAGAATAGATTTTTTACGACGATAGAAGTTCCTTTATCGCTGGCCTCGGGTTCCTGTCCTTTAAATTCCGCACCTTCTACCTTGACCTTTGTTCCCAGGTCTGATCCATTCTGGTTGGTAATTAGCTCAACTCTAGAAACGGCAGCAATTGATGCAAGTGCTTCGCCTCTGAACCCCATTGTTTTGATTGCATAAAGGTCATCAGCATCCTTGATCTTGGAAGTGGCGTGTCTTTCGAAGCAGAATCTTGCATCTGAGATGGACATGCCTTTTCCGTCATCTGTTACCTGAATTAAACTCTTCCCTGATTCTTTGACTACCAGGGTTATATTCTTTGCCCCGGAGTCAATCGAGTTTTCTAATAATTCTTTAACTACCGAAGCAGGCCTTTGAACGACCTCCCCAGCTGCAATCTTATTTGCAAGGGAATCAGGAAGCTGGCGAATTATATCAGCCATTTATTTTCTTGCCCTCCTTCTAAACCTCCAAAAAATCCATATTACTGCAGTTGGGACCAGTAAATAGACGATCCCCTGGTTTCCAAAGAACCAATAAAGTGTTATAAATAGGATGAAGAATAGGAGGAGTACTAATTGAATTGCAGAGGTCTTTTTTGAAGATTCCTGTCGCCTTCTGAAGCCGGCAGAAATTCTTTCAGACCTGGGTCCATCCTCAGACTTGTTTTCATTTTTTATCTTTTGGACACGAAATTCCAGGTCTTCCCTGATCGGATCATAGTATCTGGGAAGAAATTGAAAACCCTTGGGTTTTGGAGTATGGAAAAAAGAAAAGAATCCCATTGAGGAAGATTGTGTTACAAAATTAGAATTTGTTTTTCCTTGAAGAAAGAGCTTAGAAATGTAGTTCAATTTTTCTTTCTGTACCTAGTCTTTTTGCAGGCATATTCCGGACCGAAAGAAAAAAGCTCCGGTGTCTTTTTGATCGACTATCAAAAGATCCCAAGCCAGAAGGAAATTTCTCTTTTAGGAAAGAAAGTTGATAAGGGAGAAATTGCCGGGGTAATCCTTATTCCTTCAAAAGAAGCTGATTTTTCAGAGTTGTTGGAAAGCTTCTTGCCCTTCAGAAGTGAGTCCTTTAGCATAGGTGTAGACTGTTCAAATGGTTTTCCGGAAGAGATCCATATGGCAAATTCTGAGGGCCTGGCACCCTATGGCTCCATTTCGGATCCTGAGCTTTTGGTTCAGCTTGCTTATGAAAATGGATTACGTCTTAAAGGGATGGGTGTGGATTATGTAATAGTTCCTTCAATGGAAATCCATTTGGAGGGAATCAATTGGGGATCTTATTTAGGCCAAAACCCTGAAGATGCTTTTATTGCCTCCAGAGCTCTGAACGAAGGTTTGTTAAAATCGGGGATTCCTAGCATTCAACCGGCAGGTAACAATTTTTGGGATCAATGGGCATCGAAGCCGGATGAAAAGCAGCCGGGATTGTTTTTCCGCAGAAATCCCACAGATGAAAAGGCCCTTGATAAAGCAAGGAGTTGGCAAGGGATCAAGATTTCACCTCTTGTTCCCTCAAGGCCGAAGCTTACTTCCGCCTTTGTGACGAGCAGCTTTTCAGGATATGACCTTATCAGGGTAGACGGTCCGAAAAGCAGTTCAATACGATTTTTTCAAAAAAGTTGGAAAAAGGAAAGGAGCTCAATTGAGTCTCAAAACAAAATCGAACGGCTTGACGAGTTTAAAAAATTAACTCAACGAAATGACTCATCTCCAGACTATGATCCCAAATATTCTGAGAGATCCCTGAAGCAAAAGCTTGAATCCGGTTCAATTGTCCTTTTAGATAGGGCGGGAGAGCTTCCCCTAAATCAGGACGGATTTACGAAGGTTGTTTTAGCCGAAAACTCTGCTTTTAATTCCTCCAGCAGTTTAAAAAAAGGCCTGGAAAGGCATTGTCCTATCGTTTCATATGATCTATCAAATACGGAAACTGATTTGTTGAGTCTTGATGGATCAAGTTTTATTGTTTTCAACCTGATTGACAAAGACTCAGCCTACATCAGGACGGCTGATTTCAAAAAACTAATCCTGGACTTAAGTGAGGAAAGACAAAGAATGGTCTTTTGTTACCAGGGACTGATCCCCGATTTTTCTGCTCGATCTGTTTTGTTTTCTCCCTTAGAAGAAAAGGGAGTTTCCCTTGCAATGGCCGACATATTGTTTGGTGCTTCTCAACCAACAGGCAGGCTGAACTTTGAGCTTCCTGGCTTCAACCTTGGTGAGGGGATCTTTTTAGGTAGTCTTGGTACTCTTGGAAAAGGGATTCCTGAAGATCATGCTTTTTCAAGAATGGACCTTTTTCCTGTTGATCAGGTAATTGAGGAAGCCTTAATGGATTCTGCTACACCAGGAGGACAGGTAATGGTCATTCAGGGAAATCAGATCATTTACCAGAATGCATTTGGTAAACCAACTTATGAAGAGGAGAAAAGTGTTCTGTCGACCGACCTGTATGATGTTGCGTCTTTAACAAAGGTGCTGGGTACTCTTCAAGTCATTATGTGGTTGAATGATCAGGCGGTACTTTCTATTGATTCTCCTGCAATTAAATACCTGCCTGAATTGGAGGGTAGTGATAAGGAGGACATCCTGGTTAAGGATCTTCTGGTTCATCAGGCTGGCTTGGCCCCATATATACCCTTTTGGTCCCGGATAAAAAGGATGGAAGGGAAGGATGATTTCTTTTATTGCGAGTTTGAAGATGATTGGTTTTGTGTTCCTGTGGCGGATAGTCTTTTTACGGTTTCTACTATTGAAGATTCTCTATGGATTTGGACCCTCGAATCAAGCCGTTTAGAAAAGAATGATGAAGGAGAATACACTTATCGGTACAGCGATTTAAGTTTTTATCTCCTGAAGGCGATTGCGGAAAGAATAAGCAATCAACCTATTGAAGAGTTTATTTCCCAAAATTTTTGGGACCCCATGGGGGTTTGGAGGATGAGGTACAACCCTTTGGACTATTTCGAAAAAGAGGAGATTGTTCCAACGGAATTAGATGCTTATTTCCGTAACCAACAGGTTCATGGGACAGTCCATGACCAGGGAGCTGCCTTGTTGGGAGGTGTAGGAGGGCATGCAGGAATATTCAGCGATGCCAGGGAGATCGGGAAAATATTGTTGATGAACAGGAACAATGGAACTTATGCCGGGGAAACATACTTTAAAAAGGGAACTGTGGAAATGTTTTCAAAGCAGGCCAGACCTGGAAATAGAAGGGGCTTAGGCTGGGATAAGCCCAATCCTTATGGAGAAGGCCCAAGTTCTGAGCTTTGCTCCTACAGGAGTTATGGCCATTCGGGATTTACAGGGACTACTGCATGGGTTGATCCGGATTATGACCTTATTTACATCTTTCTTTCGAATAGGGTTTATCCTTCGGCCAGCAATAGAAAACTGATCCGAAATAATATCAGGACAAGGATCCAGGATGTTATCTATGAGTCCATTTTTAAAAATGAAATGAGTAATCCATGAATATTGGAATAGTATGTTATCCCACGTTTGGTGGGTCTGGAGTTGTTGCCACGGAATTAGGAATTGGACTGGCCAGGAAGGGTCATAAGGTCCATTTTATTACCTATTCTCAGCCCAGCAGATTGGATTTTTTCCATGAGAACATCTTTTACCATGAGGTGGCTATTCCAACCTATCCCTTGTTTCAGTATCCCCCCTATGAAGTTGCGTTAGCCAGCACCATGGTTTCAACAGCCCGCTATGCAGAATTGGATCTTTTTCATGTCCATTATGCAATCCCACATGCTTCTGCCGCATATATGGCTCAGAGAATAATGGAGGACAGAGGCAATGGAATACCCTTTATCACCACCTTGCATGGAACCGATATCACCTTGGTTGGGAAGGATGCAGGTTATTCTCCTGTTGTGGAATTCAGCATCAATCATAGCAACCTGGTCACCTCCGTATCTGAAGATCTTAAAAAGGAGACACTGGAATTTTTTAAAGTAAAGAATGACATCAAGGTCATTCCAAACTTCATTGACCTCAAAAAATTTAGTAAAAAGAAGAAAGACCACTTCAAACTTGCTATCTGTCCCAACGGAGAAAAGTTATTGGTTCACACTTCGAATTTCAGGAAGGTTAAAAGGGTAGAAGATGTTGTGAAGGTCTTTGATAGAGTGAATAAAAAAATGCCTTCGAAGCTTTTGTTGGCTGGAGACGGACCGGAAAGGACCAATATCGAAAAGATGTGTCGGGAATTGGATTCAAACCAGGATATCAGGTTCCTGGGTAAAATGGATGCCATCGATGAGATCCTTTCTGTTGCAGATCTTTTCCTTCTTACCTCAGAAAAAGAGAGCTTTGGTCTAGCTGCCCTTGAAGCTATGGCTTGCGAAGTTCCAGTGATCTCTTCAAATACCGGGGGTATCCCTGAGTTAAACATTCATGGTAAAACCGGGTTTATGAGTAATGTAGGAGATATTGATTCTATGGTAAAGCATTCTCTTGAGATTCTTGATGATCAGAACCTGGATAGATTCAAAGCTGGTGCACTTGATAGAGCTAAGGAGTTTGACATAGATAAAATACTTCCTCTTTATGTTGAAGCATATCAATCGGTAATAGACAATTATAAAGGCAGTTAAAAATTGCTATTTCAGGTAGTTCACCTGTCTTTTTTGAATTATTTTTGCAAAAAAAATCTGAATGAGCGGATCAACAAAGGGTCATAAAATTGATTCTACGAACAGGATAAGGATGTTTGAAAATCCTTTTCTGGATCTACTGACCAGGACACACATTGCTTTTCCTTTGACAGTCTTCCCAATTTTCTCAGGGATTGTGATCTATCTGGGAGTGGTTGATTATGGATTAAGCATTTTGGAAGCTGCTTCCGTATTTGGAGCAGGCTTTTTCATTTTCACTTTGGTGGAATATATAGTGCATAGGAATGTGTTCCACTTGGCTCCAACTACCGAATTCAGAAAAAAGATCCAATACAATTTTCATGGCATTCACCATGAGCAACCAAAGGACAAAAAGAGGCTGGCTATGCCCATAGTGGTTAGTACAATCCTGGCCTTTGTAGCACTTGGATTCTTTTATCTTTTGATGGGAAATTACAGCTTTGCCTTCACCCCTGGATTTGTGATGGGATACGCTACTTACATTGGTGTGCATTACACAGTTCATGCCTTTGCTCCTCCAAAGAATTTTTTCAAGATCCTTTGGGTAAATCATGCTATTCATCATTATAAGGATGATACGGTAGCCTATGGGGTTTCTTCTCCATTCTGGGACGTGATATTTGGAACGCTTCCTCCAAAGAAGATGAGATCATAAAAATCTAAGCCCCAGCGGGGCTTTTTTTTTAGCCAAATTTTGGCTAAAATCAATAATGGCAGAAACGCTAAAAGCCATTTCTAGCTGGCAGAAGGATATTCTTAAGGCCAGAACCCTTCAAGGCTTAGGAATTAGTTTGAATAAGATCCTCTTCGATGGGAGGCCAAGCTATTTCTTTTTAGAGATCAAGTTTTCGGGAGTTCTGCCTTGGTTAGGTCCGAGATCTCTGCTGTTAAAAAATCAAAAAACGAGTCCCAAGATATGGGGTGACCAACACTTCGATTCCTTTCGAAGAAAATCCAAGGATAGAAAATGGATTGAAACCAGCTTAAAACTTCCATCCTGGGATCCTGGAGTATTATTTCTTTCCTGGACAGATCCAGAGGAAGAATTTGAGGCAGAAAGTAAACTTGAGCTTTTGGCTCCGACTTTAAGTTTGGTACTACCTAACCTGGCTCTTGGAGAGGCCCAGTTACCCTTCAGGTCCAGATCAAAGGATTTTTTCCAGGCCTTGCTAGCAAACTCCACCGACTTCATTGTATTCATGGAGGGTGCTCAAGCCAAGTTTGTGTCTAGTAATGTTCAATCGTTATTAGGATATACCCAATATGAATTGATTTCTCTGATCAATGATGGAATGGCTGTAGTGCATCCTGATGACCTTCCCCTTTTGGCTGAGAAAATAAAAGAGGAACAGGGAGCCAAGATGGCTCATGGAAAACACCAATACAGGCTCAGAAAGAAGAATGGAGAATATGTTTGGTACGAGTGGATGGTTAGGAGGTTTTTCGATGATGAGGGGAATTTTACTCATTCAATTCTGAATTGCAGGAATGTTAGTTCACAGATCGAATCCGAAAATGAGGTCATAAATCAAAAGAATCTTCTGAACGAAATTTTAGACCTGATTCCTGTAGATGTATTTTTAAAGGATAAGAAAGGCAAATACCTTTTTGTTAACAAATCTACTTGCAAGTCATTAAGAGTAAGCCGGGAGGATCTGATAGGAAAAACGGATCGAGAGATTTTCCCTAGGGCGATAGCCGATACATTCATAAAAGGGGATAAAAAAGTTCGCGAAGGAGAGGAATTCGATAATGTTGAAGAGACCACGCATTTTGGAGGGGTTGAAAAGATCTATCTCTCCAAGAAATCAATTGTGAACTTGGGTGAGGGGGCAAATGAGGTACTGATGGGAACTTCAATTGACGTAACAGATAGGGTTATTTCTGAGAGGACGGCCAGAGAAACCTCTGATTTGATCAACAACATAGCCCAATTGTTATCCGAAAGCTTATTCGTTTTCGACCTTGATCAATTCTCTTATGTTTATTCAAATTTTCGGCTATTCAAAAAATTAGGATACTCTTCCCAGGATTTTGGCAAGGACCTTATAGGTCAGAAAATGGATGATGGTTTCCTGTCATCCTTATTTATGGAGGGTGAGTATGAAAGGTATTTAAATGAACTAGAAGAGATAAGGAAAGGCGAAAAAGACCTCTATGAATCCGAATATCTATTGAAAGATAGAAATGGTGAAGACTTCTTTATTCTTTCAAGAAAATTACCTTTTAAGAGAAATGAAAAAGGAAAGGTTACTCAATTTGTAGGTCTAACCATTGATATAACCGAGCAGAAGAGAAGAGAAAAAGAATTGGTTCAGGCCCGAAAAGATGTCGAGGAGGCTCTTAAGGTCAAAGAAGAATTTCTTTCAGTGATGAGTCATGAGATCAGGACTCCATTGAATGCCATTGTGGGTTTATCAAATCTTCTTAAGGAATCTCCAACGGCCGGACATTTACCAGAAAGGATGAAAGCATTAAAGTTTTCAGCTGATAAGCTTTTACTTCTGGTAAATGATATCCTTGATTTCTCAAAGGTGCAATCTGGAAAACTATCCGTAAAACCGGCACCATTTAATATAAAAGACCTGGTCGAAGACGTGTACCAAACCTTCTTCCTTTCAGCGATGGACAAAGGCCTGGATTTTAAGCTTAAGATCGATTGTGAAAAAGATTGCCAATTGATAGGTGATGAGGGAAGAATAAGCCAGGTTCTTTTCAACCTTCTTTCTAATGCAATTAAGTTCACTGACCAGGGTGAGGTTTCTTTGAGCGTAAAGGGCAGAGAGGAAAAGGGAGATATGAAGGTGCAGATCCAGGTTCAGGACTCAGGAATAGGAATGGATCCCAACAATTTGGAAAAGATTTTTGACCCATTTTTTCAATTGGATCAAAAGGTGAATAGGTCTTTTGGTGGTACTGGGTTGGGATTAACCATTTCCAAAAAAATTGCAGAAGAACATGGAGGTAAATTATTGGTAGAGTCCAAACCCATGGTAGGCTCAAAATTCACCCTTTTGTTATCTCTTGAGATCCAGAAAAGAAAGAAGACCTCTGAAAAACAAACCAAGCCTGTTAAAATAGACTCCAGAAAAAAATGCCCTAAGGTTTTATATATAGAGGATGTGGAAACCAACCGGGAATTAATGAGTGGATTCTCCAATGCCTGGAATTTTGATCTTGAATTAGCCGAGAGTGGGAAGGAGGGACTGGAAAAGATCGCAAGCATCAAATTCGATATGATCCTCCTGGATATACAAATGCCCGGAATGGATGGATTCGCAGTATTGGAGGAGTTAAAGTTACTCAAGAAAAACACTCCCATTTACGCGATAACAGCGGACACATCTGAAAAGACTCAAAAGGCCTTGATGAAAATGGGTACAAAGGGTGTGATCCCGAAACCCTTTGATCCGGAAGATTTGAAGGCGATTATTTTTGGGATTGAGGTTCCAAAAAAAGAACTGAAGCAAAGAAAAGAAGATACTTTTAACGAATTCAGATCTGTATTCTCTTCAGAAAAAAAGGCCTATAAAGATTTTCTTAACTCTTTGAAGAAAGAGATAAAGAGAGAAAGATCGGAACTCAAAAAGCCTGACATAAAAGTTTTCAAATCATCTGTACATAAGCTTAAGGGCTCAATGGGTAATTCGGCAGGAAAAAAATTGGCTAAGAAATTTGGCTTGGTAAAAGAGCTTTCAGGTTCCAAGATCCCTAAAGATCTTCAGGAGGATATTCTTAATTCCTTAGGGGATTACCTAATGGAACTTGAAGTAGAGATTAATCAAGTTTAAGAACGCGAAGTATGTATTTTTCTAGACCGCTTTTACCGAGTTGGGGACTGTCTTCAAATATTCCGAAATAGCTACTTCCTGAACCGGTCATCATTACCTTTCTAGCTCCGAGGTCTTTGATTTTATTTTTGATCTTTTGAAGTTCAGGGTGGGTTTTCTCTGCCCAATCCTGAAAATCATTTTGGAGATCGCTAGAAAAGGGATCAATTGCCCCATTGGCTTCAGGTGAGTCAAGCTGGTTTCTATTTCTGATCTCGGAAAAAGCTTTCGAGGTCTGAATGTGAATATCAGGACTTACCACCAGGATATAGTAATCTTTCAGACTCAGGTCTATTGGCCTTTGGTTTTCTCCTCTTCCCCAAACCAAAGAGGGTTCGTTCCTAATGAAAAACGGGCAATCACTTCCCAGAATGGCGGCTTTTTTCTCAAGTTCTTTCAGGTTAATTGAAAGCTCAAAAAGATCATTGAGTGTTTTTAGTGCAAAACTCCCATCTGATGATCCTCCACCCATTCCGGAACCCATTGGGATCTTTTTATGCAGGTGCATCTTTACCGGAGGAAGATTGTATTCCCGATCCAACAGCTCATAAGCCTTCAGACATAGGTTTTCTTTAGGAGAACCGGGAATGGCAAGGCCTGAGTTTGTAAACCTAAGTTTGGTTGATTCCGTGATCTCAAGGATATCATGGTATGGAATGGGATAAAAAATTGAGCTTAGCTCATGAAAGCCATCCGGTCTTTTTTGTCCGACCTTAAGGCTTAAATTTATCTTTGCATTTGGAAAGCAGATCATTCTTGTTCAAATAAAACAGATGTATAGGAAATATTTTAAATCAATGCTGGATTATCTGATCCTCGGACTAAGCATGCCGATCTGGTTGGCCACGATTTTTCTTATTTCTATGGTCCATCTTTTGATTTTTAGAGGTAAGTTATTTTTCTTTCATAGGCGGCCAGGCCTTGATTGTAAGCCTTTCTTTGTTATCAAGTTTAGAACCCTGGAAGAAGGAAAAAGAAGCCTCAGTAAATGGCATACCTTTCTGAGGAATTCTGGCTTGGATGAAATACCTCAGCTTTTTAATGTCCTGACAGGAGAAATGAGCCTTGTTGGCCCCAGACCACTGTTGATGGAATATCTTGACCACTACAATGAAGAACAGATCACTAGGCATAAGGTAAAGCCTGGCATTACTGGATTATCTCAGGTTAATGCCAAGAAGCTCCAATCATGGGAGGAGATTTTTGAATTAGATCTGGAATACGTCAACAAGGTAAGCTTAATCCTTGACCTGAAAGTCCTTTTCAAAACCCCAATAGAAAAATGGTCCTATCGCTTTGACGCCAAGTTAAGCCTTAAATGGAAAGAAGGATCTGTAGGCACAAAATTGATTAACCCTTAAACCCTTCCATTACTTCTGATGAGATTCCTGTGAAGCTGAATCCTCCATCGTGAAAGAGGTTCTGCATGGTAACTTTCCTGGTATAATCAGAGAATAGGGAGACACAATAGTCAGCGCATTCATCGGCTGAAGCATTACCCAAAGGCGACATTTTATCCGCATAAGAAAGGAAGGCGTCAAATCCTCCTACCCCGGTTCCGGCAGTTGTTGGAGTAGGGGATTGAGAAATGGTATTAACCCTTACCTTTTTTGATTTCCCTAATCGATAGCCGTAACTCCTTGCAATTGATTCCAGCAATGCTTTTGCCTGAGCCATATCGGAATAGTCTGGAAAAACTCTTTGAGCCGCGATATAGGTCAATGCAAGTATGCTTGCTTCATCATTTAGGGCATCCTGCTTTTCAAGACTTTGCATGAGCTTGTGAAAAGAGAGAGCTGAAATGTCTAATGTTTTTTGAAACCAGTCGTAATTAAGATCTCCATAATCTTTTCCCTTCCTGACATTCGGACTCATTCCAATAGAATGAAGAACAAAATCCAGTTTGCCTCCCAGCTTTTCCATTGACTGCTCGATCAAGGAGTTCAGGTCATCCATGGAGGTAGCGTCTGCAGGAATTATTTCCGCTTTTACGGAGGAACCTAATTTTTGGATCTCGCCCATTCTAAGAGCAATTGGAGCATTTGTCAGGGTTATTTGCGCCCCTTCATCAACAACCTTTTCGGCTACTTTCCAGGCTATCGAATTCTGATCGAGAGCTCCAAAGACGATTCCTTTTTTTCCTTTTAATAAATCTTTTCCCATGGGTTTAATTATTTGGATTTAATAGTTCTATTGCGCTGTTGAGGCTATTTTCCGTAAGATTTTTTCCCCCTATCATTTCAGCAATTTCATTTATTCTTTCCTTTTCTCCTAGCTCCTGCAAATTTGTAGTGGCCGATTCTCCCTCCTCATCCTTCTGGACTTTGTAATGCTTCAAGCCTTTTGCAGCAACCTGTGGGAGGTGTGTGATGCAGATTACCTGATGAACTTCGGAGATCTTTTGGATCATTTTTCCCATTTGAATGGCGATCTCTCCACTTACTCCCGTATCAATTTCATCGAATATCATTGTTGGGAATTTCGATTTCCCACCCAAGATAAATTTGAAAGCCAACATCAACCTTGACATTTCTCCACCCGAAGCCGTCTCTTTTACCGGTCTTGCTTCCATTCCTTTATTTGCTGAAAAAAGGAATATAACTCTATCCAACCCTCTTTGATTCAATTCGGATCCAGGGAATTCTACCCTAAGGGTTGCAGAAGGCATTCCCAAATCATTTAAGATTGGCCCCATTCTTTCCTCAAGCTTGGTGGCAACCTCTTTTCTTTTTTTAGAAAGGTCTTCAGCAATTGCCCAGCACTCTGCCTCCAAATTCTTTTCCCTTTGTTTCAATGACTCCAGTTGATCCTCCATATCCTGGACTCCGCTGGTTTGTCTTTCAAGATCCTCCATTTTCACCAGGAGTTCTTCGGTGTCCGTGCATTGGTGTTTTTTTAGAAGGCGATAAATTTCGTCATGCCTCTCCCTTAGATCTTTGAGTTTTGTGGGATCTAATTCAAGTCCTTGACCGGCAAATTCGATATCTCTTTCGATCTCTTTGAATTCTTGAACCATTAAATTCATTCTTTGATGAATCTCCTCAAGTTCGGTAGAGAAGTCTTTGATATTTTCCAGGGAGGCATTGAGCTCGAATAGCATGTCAAGCATTGGCCTTTCGGGATCCTGGAATACAGCAAGACATTTAGTGATTGACTCCCGGATCATCTCAAGGTTTTCTTCCCTTTTTAGATCCTTCTCTAGTTGCTCCTCTTCTCCTGATATGATTTGAATAGCCTTAAGTTCTTCTAACTGAAATTGATTAAAGTCAAACTCATTTTGGGCTTGTGAGATTCTTTCCTGAAGAGATGCGATCTCGCTTCTTAGATCTTTAAGTGAAAAAAACCTATCAGAATATTTCTCAAGTAACTCAGAGTTTTCCCCCAAAACATCCAATATTCCAATTTGAAAGTCTTCGTGGTTGATCTTCAGAGAATCATGCTGGGAGTGGATGTCCACGAGATTTTCGGCCAGGCCCTTAAGAACATCAAGAGTCACTGGGGTATCATTAATGAAGGCTCTTGATTTTCCTGAAGGGAGGATCTCCCTTCTTAGAATGCATTCATTATCAAAGTCCAGATCCTTTTCCAGGAAATAAACTTCAAGGAATTTATCCTGGATTTCGAAAATTGCTTCAATGGTGCATTTTGAAGAAGGATCAAGCAGAGCTTTTGCATCAGCTCTTTGGCCCAGTACCAATCCCAATGCTCCTAGTAACATTGATTTACCAGCCCCTGTCTCACCGGATATTACAGATAAATTCTTCCCGGGTTGGAAATCCAAGGAATCAATGAGAATGAAATTTTTAATCTGAAGGGAACGGAGCATAGCAGCTGCCGTAAATTTAACAAAGGGGAATTACCCGTTGAGAATTTTTTTGTATTCGTCTGTTTTGGTTGGGTCAATATCAATTAAGATATCATGAGCCTGCTTCTTAACCCCTGCATCCCCTTGCTGATAAAGGCTTATGATTTCATTCCTTTTTCCATCTAAGTAGAAATTGATAAGCGAGGACAGAGGAACCTGTTTTAGGACAGTCTGAATTTTCCCCAGACTATTGGCAATGTTTTTTCGGGCTACCTCAGGTTGTTCAGACATAAGGTCCAATCCCTGGCGATGGTATTCATAGATGCTTTGCCTGAACGGGTCGAATACTTGATTATTTAAATTTTCCTGTACCCAATATCGTGACTTTGAGCTTCCAAAGCTTTGCCAGCCCGGACCACCTGCCTGTTGAGCATTCACCAGGATGTTCTGTGCTTTTACATAGTAAGGTTTCCCTGAGAGGGATCCAAACGAATCGTTATCTATCCCTACCATAACGTTTGCAAAGAAGCCAAGCAGGGAAGACAATTCATTGTCGTACCTGTTTTCCGAGAAGATTAGGGGTTGGGATTGCGCGTAGACAAAAGCCCAATCCTCATCGAGGTAGTTGAAAAGAAGTGATTCGTAATTAGAATTAAAAACCGGTCTTGCCGAGGTGATCTGGACCTTGGCTCTGAAATTATTCAAGGAGGGCATTTCGGTTATGGTGATGAACAGATTTACCTTGATCCGTTCCTCAGGTTGGTAAATGTCTTGGCTCCATTTGGTGTTGTTCATAAACTCTTGAATCGCCACCTGCATTTCGGTAAAAATGGATTTATCCGAAAGCTCCACTCCATCGGCATTGATGACCACCCTACAATTGAGGTCCTGGGCAAAAGACAAAGTGCCTAGGAAAAGGCATATGATAACCGAGAATATCCTCATAGTGCCATATCTATTTTTTCTACTATATGTGTTGCGACCTCTTTTTTACTCATTAATGGAAGTTCTTCCTGTTTTCCTGAAGCTTGAATTAATGTCACCTTATTGGTATCAGTTTGAAATCCAGCCCCCTTATCATTCAAAGAATTCAGAACGATCATGTCGAATCCCTTTCGCTTCATTTTTCCTTTCGCGTTCTCCAATTCATTGTTAGTCTCTAACGCAAAACCTACCACAAATTGCCCTTTTTGTTTGATTTCCTTTAGACTATGGGCGATATCAATGGTTTCGACCATTTCAAGATTCATTGGTTTTCCGTTTATCTTCTTTTTCTTTTGGCTGTATACTTCTTTGGGTCTATAATCAGCCACAGCAGCAGAAAGAACCGCGGCCTTGCAATCCGGAAACAACTTTAATGCCGCATCTGCCATTTCCTTGGCACTTTCCACTAGACTTACAGAAATTTTGGGGTGATTTGTTTTTTGGTTTGATGGACCGGATACCAATTCCACATCGTATCCGCTTGATGCCAAAGCTTCGGCTATTGCATAGCCCATTTTTCCTGACGACCTGTTTCCAATGAATCTAACCGGGTCTATTGCCTCGAAGGTGGGGCCGGCGGTAACTAATACTTTGGCCCCTTTACTTTTTTTTTTAAGACCCTTACTATCCTGAAGACTTTGATTAACCCTGGATAGAATCTCTTCTGGTTCAGCCAATCTACCTTTCCCTATCAGTCCACTTGCAAGTTCTCCTTCTTCGGGTTCTATTATTTGATCCCCAAAAGATTTGAGTTTCTCAAGGTTTTCTTTTGTGCTTGGGTGCCTGTACATGTCCAGGTCCATAGCCGGAGCCCATAGAACAGGGCATTTGGCTGAAAGGTATGTGGTTAGCAAAAGATTGTCAGCCATTCCATTTGCGGCTTTTCCAATGGTATTGGCTGTCGCCGGAGCAATTACAAACAAGTCTGCCCACATTCCAAGTTCGACATGGTTAACCCACTCTCCGGTACTTGCATTGAAAAGATCGGAAAGGACCGGATTCTTTGAAAGGGTAGAAAAGGTTAGTGGACCTACAAAGTCCTTTGCAGATTTGGTCATTAAGACTTTTACCTCGAACCCCGATTTTACTAGGTCTCTAAGCAAATAAGCCGCCTTATAGGCGGCTATTCCTCCTGTTACTCCCAGGAGAATTTTTATGGGCTTGACCTCAGATAAGGAGCTCATTTTCTTCCACATCCTCTTCTGTTGGATAGCGGTGCATTACCTTATCCTCCTGGAATTCATGGATAGATTTTGCCACAGGTTTTGGCATTTTTTCGTAGTGCTTTGAGATCTCGATCTGCTCCTTGTTCTCAAACACTTCTTCAAGGGTATCAACGGTAGTTGCGAATTCAGCCAACTTAGCGTTCAATTCTTCCTTTTCTTTTACTGCAATTTGCTTTGCCCTCTTAGTGATGATCAAGATTGACTCATAGATATTTTGTGTCTCCTTGGTCAGATCAACCATGTCCCTTGTTACTATTGAATTTGGGATTCCACTCATTTTATGAATTTTTTAATGAACTAATTCTACTAATACAGCTGTCGTATATATTCTCGGCTGTCTTTATGTATTCCGATTTTGGATACCGATCCACAAAGTTCTGGTAAAAATCCAAAGCTTCATAATACCTTTCCAATTGTTTTTTCTTGACACTCCTTTTTGCAAACTCATATTGAGAACGGAATTTCATGAAAAATACCCTTTCAAGGTAAGGGGAATCAGGGTAGTCCTTTCGGTAATTTTCCAATGCAACTACTGCGGACCTATAGCGACGAAGCTTATAATACAACAGGGCATTGTTCAAATTCTTCTCCGTGATTTTAGCATTTAGATTGAGCGAGTATTGTTGAATCTGCTCCATATACTTTGAACTTGGATACCTTCTCATAAACCCTTGAATTGAATTCAAGGCTTCTTCGGAATTGCTTTGATCCAAGCTACTTGGAGATGACATTTCATACAAAGACCTACATTCCATATACATTGATTCTTCCGCATGTTCACTTCTTGGGTACGTGCTATAGAACCTCTTAAAATAATAAGCAGAAAGAAGTAATTGCCTGGAATAATACTGGCAATAGGCATAGTAGAATTCAGCCTGTTCCCCTTCGCTCTTCCCTCGTAAGAGAGGAACAAGTTCCTCAAAAAGAAGTCCGGCTCTGTAAAAATCTCCTTCAGTATAGTATTTAACCGCAGCATCATACTTTTCCACCAGACTACCAGATTTTTGGATCTGCTGGAATTTGCTGCATGCCCCAAGAAAAAGGGCCATAGCCAAAACAACGAGTAAGAAACTCTTATTCATCAAATGGATTCGGGATTGATTAAACTCTTTCCCAGAGAACGCGAAGAATGGTTCTGCTATTTTCTAACTGTGAATTTTTTGGTTAAAACAGGATTCCCGTCTATTACGATTGAATAGAGATAAATCCCATTATTCAACTTCTGAATGTCTATAGGCAACAATTCAGCTTCTATACCCATTGGCTGTGAGAGAACTTTCGATCCTAAGACATTCCTGATCACGATTTCAGCCCTTTTTCCATAGAGATCTCCATGGACTATGTTCAACTCACTTCTGGCTGGATTAGGATAGGTAAGAACATTCTTTTCAATATCACTTGGATCTAAGCTTACCATGGTTTGTGCTGAATAAACCCAGGTTTTTTCATATTCATCTGTAGGATCATCTCCGTTGAATATTCTGTATTTCACCACACTGATACCGTCTACACCTGCCCCGGAAACATAGGGTTGAACACTTCCTTTCAAGGTTGTATCCACTTCTCCCGGATCAAGAACAACTGAATCCGTAGACATAAAAACAAAAGCAGGATAACAAGCGATGCTCCAACAGAAAAAGGCATCATGGTCAGGATGCATTGCTACTTCGATTTTCTCAGCGAAATAAGTATTGGTTGTATTACCAGTATTCTGGAAATAAATAACAGCATCAATATCTTCGTAATTGTTTCCTTTAATGGTATCTGGAGATTCAAAAACAATCCCGATACTTTGCCCCTGGGAAAAGCTTATTAATAAAAGGTTTGTAAAAACAAAAAGTAATAATTTCTTCATTTGACTCCTATAAAATCCAAATCTACCGTAATTTCACAGATTTAATTTTCAAAATTAAGTATTCGGCGGTGAAAAACAATTTCCTTTTTATACTCTTTCTTACGTTAATCGGCACATTTAGTTCCTTTACTGGCTTGGCCCAGGATGGTTCGAAATGGGTTTTACCAAATGTAGAAATCCGAGATCTTAAAAATGTTCCTGTTATGGCTTCTGAACTCAAGAATTCAGATGGGCCTATGGTTATTTCTTTTTGGGCAACCTGGTGTAAACCCTGCATACAGGAATTGAATGCCATAAATGATCTTTACGTTGATTGGCAGGATGAAACAGGGGTAAAGGTGATTGCGGTTTCTATTGATGATACCAGGAATGTTCCTAAAGTTGCTCCACTCGTTAATGGAAAAGGTTGGGAATACGAGGTTTATGTGGATGCCAACTCTGACCTGAGAAGGGCATTAAATGTTCAGACCATTCCTCACACCTTTCTCTTAGACAAGGACGGAAATATTGTTTGGCAGCACAATGGATATACACCAGGCGAGGAAGAAGATCTCTATACCCTGATCGAAAAAGTTGCCAACGGCGAGGAAATCTCGCACTGATACATTTTCAAATTTGAGATTCTTCCTTACACTACTGGCCTTAATCTTGGCCTGGAACCCGATTTTTGGGCAGGGTTCAACGGATATTCAAGTCCATGGGGACTTCATTATCGATGCTCAATCCTACAGAACTGATTCGGCAATAGGGGCAAATGAGATTCCCGAAAATGTGGCCATGAACGCCTATGGGAATATCAATTTCACTATAGGTAAATTCTACGGAGGCATGCGGTTCGAAGCCTTTATGCCTCCCTTATTAGGATTTGATCCTCGCTGGGAGGGAGTTGGAATTCCTTACCGCTATTTTGGATACAATCAGGAAAATCTTGATGTAACCGTTGGGAGCTTTTATGAGCAGTATGGATCCGGAATGGTGAATCGCTCCTATTGGGAGTGGTACTTGGGTTATGATAACTTTTATGATGGGGTTAGGGTCAGGTATAGGCCTATAAAGGGGGTTAATCTTAAGGGAATGTTGGCTCGCCAAAGACTTTATTTTGATTTTGGGCCTGGTATAGTCAGAGGATTTGATGCAGAGGTAGACCTTGCTGAATTTATTGGTGGGTTAAGGGAAAAAGGTACAGGCCTAAGTATTGGGGCAAGCTTTGTCAGTCGCTTTCAGCCAGATGATAATCCTTTTTTGATATTACCAGAAAATGTTTCTAATGGCGGCTTTAGAATGACCTACAGCAAGGGGGGCTTTCTTTTAAGTGGGGAATATGCATATAAGATCAACGACCCTTCCTCCATTAATCGATTCAACTATCGTCCCGGGCAGGGCCTACTGGTAAATGGTGGATACTCCAAAAAAGGCTTTGGTGTGAATCTGGGCTTTAAAAGGTGGGATAATATGGATTACAGAAGTGATAGAAATGCAAATGGATTCGATCTTCTGATTAACTATAATCCTGCTATGGCCAAACAACATACCTATAGAATGGCCACTATGTATGCCTATGCTACGGTGCCACAAGGGGAAATCGGCTGGCAGGGAGATCTTTTCTATAAATTCAAAAGGGGTACCAAGCTTGGGGGCAAATATGGAACACTGATCAATATCAACATCTCTCAGACCTTCGATGTTCAAAGAGATTCCATCCAACCGTCTGATCTGGATACTAGAGAGTTTTATACCTCACCCTTCTTTGGAGCAGGTGAAAAGAAATTTTTTGAGGACATCAATATTGAAATCGTAAAAAAACATTCAAAGAAATTTAAATCGGTAATCACCTATTTGTATCAGGAGAGGGATAATACCATTCAGCCAGTTACCTTCTCCGGATCAACACAAACGGTATTTTCTCATATTGGAATTGTTGAATTGGAATATAAATTCACTTCTAAAAAAGTTTGGAAAAATGAATTCCAATACCTGTACACAAAACAGGATTTTCAGGATTGGTGTGCGGTACTTTCAGAATATACCATTGCTCCACACTGGTATTTCAGTGGCCTTTGGGAGTACAATCTTGGTAATGTGGATCTGGATAACAGAAACCACTATTTCTCCGTTTATACTGGATACAGAAAGGGTTCAACAAATATTCGATTGGGTTATGGAAGACAGCGACAGGGAATATTATGTATTGGTGGAGTTTGTCGTCCAGTACCCGCAAGCAATGGTTTGATACTCACAATTCAAAGTAGTTTTTAATTTTGTAGGATGAAGAGATTATTTCTTCCCATACTAGGCCTTTTTATTTTCTTCGGTTCATGTGACGTAATTGACGGACCCGTCAATGAGGACTTCGTTATTGACCCATCCGAAGGTTCCTCTTTTGATAAGGCGGTTTTGTTGATCGATTTCACAGGCCATAAATGTGGTAATTGCCCAACCGCTGGTGAAACGGCGAAAATGATCGAATCAAGTTTTGGAGACAAGGTGGTGATAATTGCGGCCCATGTAGGAACTTTGGCTTTCCCACAGCCTATCCAGTCTGGAAAATACTACGTTGATTTCAGGACTGAAACCGGAGATGTTATCGATCAGGAATTTGGAGCTTCCATATCAGGGATTCCTAATGGTTTGGTGAATTATGAAAAACTTAACGGTCAGACAATTATTAAACCAGATGCTTGGGCAGGTTTTCTTTCGGATCAACTGGCAGTCGAAGAAGTTCCATTTGGAATTGAAGCCACTTTAAACCTCAATGGGTCCGAGTCAGAGCTTTCCGCAACAGTAAAATTTGGTGAAGACGTTACAGGGAACTATAGCCTGGGAGCTTTTCTCATCGAAGATAGTATAGTTTCCTGGCAAAAAGATTATACCAAGAATCCACAGGATATTGAGAACTATGTTCAATCACATGTTCTTAGGGGAAACTACTACAGATCTGGCAATCCCCAGGTCCTTGCGTGGGGGCTACCACTTAATAGTACAAGCTATTCAAGTGGAGACGAAGAAACCATGGATCTTGTTTTCAACCTTGATCCCGAGTATAGGTCTCAGCATTGCTCAGCCGTGGTCTTCCTTTATGACCTATCGAACAAGGTGATCCTCCAAGTCAGGAAATTCGATCTTTAAGTCGCCGGGCAAGGATTTGGAATAAAAGGACGCTGCCCAGTATCAAGGTGCCTCCTAAATAAAATTGGGCGGACATGAATTCTTTTTCTTGGAATAACAACAGAGCCAGGATTATACCATAAACAGGTTCAAGGTTTACAGCAAGATTAAAGCTGAAGGGGCTTACTCTTTTCATGATCTCAACCGATTGAGAAAAGGCATATACGGTACAGATTCCTGCAAGAATTAGTAGATAGATGATGTCTGAGATGCTTCCCGGAAGGACCGGTGCCAAATTTTCTCCTGTAACCCCTTGGAAGATCAGGATAAATAAAAGACTGGAAACTGAGGCGGAGGCGATCTCAAGAAAGCTGATCCGATAAGGATTTTCAGATTTTATGAACTGGGCATTGAAAATTGTAAATAAAGCCGCCAAGAGAGCTGAGACCAATGCTAATGCTAGGCCCATGCTTAATGAAGCCTCGAATTCAAAAATGATCCAGAGTCCACCAGCTCCCAGCAAGCCAAAAAACACTTCATAAAAAGAAAATCTTCGTTTTCGAATTATTGGATCGAACAATGATGTCCAAATAGAAGTTGTAGCCATTCCAGCCAAACAAATGGAAGCATTGGAGACTCTGGCAGATAAGAAAAAAGTAATCCAATGAGCTGCCAAAATGAAACCTGTCCCAATTATTTTGCCATTCAATTTTGAGTTATTCACCTCCAACGATGCAGATTTGAATAGGATCAGGAAGAGAAGGGCACTAATTCCCGTTCGGTAAAAAACAAGAAACAAGGGATCCAGATTTATCAGCAATCCCAGGCTTGCTGTCATTCCAAAGATCAGGACCAGAAAATGGACCTTAAGAAAATCCTTTCTTGAAGCTATCAAGTCAGTTTATTTGGGTGCGTTTTTATATAAAAACAAAGTCACTACAGAAAAGACCATAGTTGGAAACATGGCACTGAGCAAGGGTGACATTCCACCGACCTCTGCAAGGCTTCGACTCATCATTACGAAGAAGATGTATACAAAGGCTAGGAGGAATCCCAGGGCAATTTGAAATCCTGTGCCCCGCCTGGATTTTTTGGAGGCGGTAAAGAAACCCATTAAGGTCAAAATAACGATTGCAAAGGGGTAGGTATAGCGTTCATATCTTTCTACCAGATAGGGTCGGATGTTTTCCGATCCTCGTGTTTTTAGATCCTTTATAAATTCATCAAGCTCGGTAAGCGTAAAGGTTTCGTACAGGCGCTCTTTATTCTCGAAATCCTTGGGATATAAATTCAGGACCGTATCCAGTCCTTTACCTTCATAATAAAACTCCCCAGAGTCGGTAAAATCGTGAATTGAATAGGTCTGAAACCACCACCTTTCACTTGAATCTATCCACTGGATCCGTGGGGCAGAAAGCTTGGAGACCAATTCTTTGTTTTTGAATTTCTCGAGGGTGAACTTGAAGCCCACCTCATCATGGTTGTTATAACTTTCCAGGTATGCGAATGTCCCATGCCCCAGCTTGAAATGAATGTTCCTGTCATTGAAATAATAGGGGTTTTTGAGGTAAGCAAACTCAAATTCTAGTCTTTCCTTATTGGCTTTTGGAATCACCCAACCAATTGCATAAAAGATTGTCAAGCCTATCACCCCACTTGCTATCAGATAGGGAACTGTTAATCGACGGTAACTTATCCCACTGCTCAGCATAGCTATTATTTCGGTATGACTCGCCAAACGAGCAGAAACAAATACCGAAGCGATGAAGGCCATCAAAGGGCTAAGAATGTTTGCCCAATAGGGTATCAGGTTCAAAAAGTATTGAAGGATGATCTGAGAAAAGGTGGCTTCACTTCGAATGAAGTCTTCATTTTTTTCGCTCCAATCGATCACACAAATGACAGCTACAATGATCAAAACGACGAAAACGAAGGTTTTCAGAAGTTTCAATAAGATGTACCAATCCAGCTTTTTCAATCAGAGTTTGTTTTTCAGCCCGGGCATCACTTTGTTTTTCCACTCCGCAAAGTTTCCTTCCAGAATCCTTTTTCGTGCTTCGCTCACCAGCTGCAAATAGAAAGCCAAATTATGCAGCGTAGCTATCTGGAGGCCGAGTATTTCATTTGAAATTATCAGATGTCGCAGGTAGGCTTTGGAATATCTAAGATCGGAATCGCAATATCCTGCCGGATCGATGGCTGTAAAATCGGATTCCCATTTCTTGTTTTTGATATTGATGATTCCATCCATTGTAAAGAGCAGTCCATGCCTTGCGTTTCTGCTCGGCATCACGCAATCGAACATATCGACTCCCATACCTATGCATTCCAAAAGGTTTGCAGGAGTTCCTACCCCCATCAGGTACCTGGGTTTTTCATACGGTAGAGTGGCGCAACATAGGTCCGTGAATCGGTATAGCTCCTCCTCCGGCTCCCCAACGCTTAGGCCTCCAATCGCATTTCCTGGCAGATCCTTTGATGCGACATATTCGCAAGATTCTTTTCTCAGGTCCTCATAAGTGCTTCCCTGAACAATGGGGAATAGGTGTTGGATGAATTCAGAATTCCCTTCGGTCTTATTGAATTGCTCAATACAGCGGTCCAACCATCGATTTGTTAGTTGAAGAGATTCCTTAGCATAGTCATATGTCGATGGGAAGGGAGGACATTCGTCAAATGCCATCATGATATCGGAGCCAATGGTTCTTTGAATATCGACCACAAATTCCGGTGAGAATAAATGCTTTGATCCGTCAATATGAGATTGGAATTCAGCACCCTCCTCCTTGATCTTCCTCCTTTGAGCAAGAGAAAACACCTGGTAACCTCCACTATCAGTTAGTATAGGTTTATCCCAGGCCATGAACTTATGAAGTCCACCTGCGGATTTCATAACATCCATTCCAGGCCTTAGATAGAGATGATAGGTGTTGGATAATACGATTTGAGCTTTTGCCTGTTCTGAAATTTCTTTGGACCCGGCAGCTTTTATGGTCCCTTGGGTGCCTACAGGCATGAAAATTGGAGTTTGAAAGGCACCATGGGCAGTCGTAAAACTACCAGCTCTTGCATTGGAGCTTTTATCCTTTTCCTCTAATTGAAATCCTGTCTTCATGAATGCCGCAAAAATAACGATTCGAACTATGAGGTCTGGCTCATATTTTTGACCAAATTATTTTGTGATAGATACTTTAACTCTTTCGGTACTTCTTCTTGTTGTGGCCAACAGCACCTGGTGGTTAGTATTGGCTATTTCTATAAGCAAGATCAAGAGATCCCAAGCTTCTAAAGAAAGAGTTGAGCTAAGTGTTCTCATCCCAATCCGAAACGAGGAAGAGAACATTCCTGATCTGCTCAGTAAGTTTGAAGAACAGGAGTTCAATGGAAATGTGGAATTGATCTTTATTAATGATCGATCGAGTGATGTCGGGAGAGAATTGATCGAGGAGTTTGAATTCTCGAAATGCGAAAAGAAGATCCTGGATATTGATCAAGTACCTGAAGGAATATCGCCAAAGAAAAATGCGATTAAACAAGGTATCACAGAGGCTCGCTTTCAAAACCTTTTGTTAATGGATGGAGATTGTATCCCGAGATCAAAGATTTGGATCCAGGAAATGGGATCGGAGATAGAAAAAAGTGGACTGGCTATTGGCCTGGGAAATTATTTTTCCGGCAATTCCCTTCTAAGCAAAATGATTCAGTGGGACACATTCTTAACCTCATTCCAGATGATGGGATGGGCAGGTCTCTCTTTGCCCTATATGTCATTGGGAAGAAATTGGGGATTTAAAAAAGACCTTTTTGTGAAGGTGAAAGGCTTTGAGGGGATATCTCATATCCAGGGAGGGGATGATGATCTTTTGTTTCAGAAAATGGTTTCGATTCATACGCCGGGCCTAGTAGTTGGAAAAAATTCTGGAACTCTTTCTCAACCTTCCACAAATCTCAAAGAGTATTTTCATCAAAAAACTCGTCATCAGCGAAGCTCACTTTATTATTCATTTCAAGGAAAGGTAATTGGATCCTTCATGGGCTTTAATGTTTTGGTTTTGCTTTTGATCTTCAGCTTACTTCTTCTGGGTTATCTGGATTTATGGGTAGGGATGATTCTTATAGGCATCAGGTATCTCTTTAGCTCGATATCAATTCTTATTTCAAAAAGAATTTTGGGTGTGAGCCTAAGCTTATTTTTAGATCCAATCCTTGAGATCCTTCATGCTTTCATGCTGCTTGGATCATTTTTTGCTTCTTTGTTCGTTTCAAACTCTCCATGGAAAAAAGAAGGGAATTTTCCAGTAAGGCATTAGAAGATTTCACATTGGTGGAAAAAGCTCAGAAAGGTGATGAGAAAGCTTTCGCTGAGCTCTTGAATCGCTACCAAAAATCTGTCTACCACATGATCCTGAAAATGGTCAGGAATGTAGACGATGCCGAGGACCTCACTATTGAAGCCTTTGGAAAAGCCTTCAAGAACATCACCAAGTTCAAGCCCGATTATTCTTTCAGTACCTGGTTATTCCGGATCGCCACCAACAATGGGATCGATTTTATCCGGAAAAAGAAGTTGGAAACATTTAGTATTCACTCCCAGGTAAAAACCAAGGAAGGGGAGAATATAGATCTTGACATAAAGGACAAAGGACTCAATCCCCAGGAGGAGACAATCAAAGGTCAGAAGATCGAGATCATGCAGGACATTGTGACCAAACTTCCTCCAAAGTACCAGCATCTGGTTCGTTTAAGGTATTTCAAAGAATTCTCCTATGAGGAGATCGCAAAGGAGATGGATTCTCCTCTTGGCACCATTAAGGCCCAGCTGCATAGAGCCAGGGAATTGCTGGTTGAGCTTATCAGAGATAAGAAGCATACCATTTGATCGATGGATTTGATAAGAGAATTCTTTCCTGATATCCGGGAAAAGGATCTTGAGGATTTTGCCACCTTTTCAAAAGAATTCATCTCGTGGAATGAAAAGATCAACTGCATATCCAGAAAGGATATTCCCTTCCTTGAAAGCAGGCATATTCTTCATAGCCTGACAATTCAAAGACACCTTGTATTCCCTCCGAGAAGTCGAGTTTTAGATATTGGAACAGGAGGAGGGTTCCCAGGACTTCCTTTGGCCATAATGAATCCTGAAGTTGAATTCCTTCTTGTAGATAGCATTGGAAAGAAAATAAAGGTTGTCAATTCACTGATTGAAAAATTAAGCTTAAAGAACTGCCGAGGGATCCATAGCAGGGTAGAAGATATTGAAGGGGAATTTGATTTTGTGGTGAGCAGAGCTGTCGCAAGAACAGGGAAGATCCTGAACTGGATCAGGTCAAATAAAAACCTTCACTTAAAGAAAGGATCAAAAATACTTCTCTTGAAAGGTGGGGATCTTAAGGAAGAAATGAAGGAAAGTGGGGCCAACTATTCTTTGATCCCTTTGAGAGAACTGATCGACCTTGGGGATTTCGATGAAAAATTCCTTGTTGAGGTTCGATTTTAATTATACCCCTCCGGAAACAAGGGATTCCAAAAAGTCCCCAACAAAATAAGCTATGACCGAAGCAGCACCTCCCAAGATCAGAGTTTCCATTATTCCCCTGAGCACCCCTGAATTATTTACATGAGCTTTTAAGGCTCCAATTCCGATAAAAGCTAGACCAGTTAGAGTACTGGCAATTAAAAAGAGGTTCGCCGATAAAGGCTTGAAAAAGTCAATCAGATAAATTGCTAGAGGGATTATACCTACGGATAGAAAGGATATAAAGGTTACAAGCCCCATTGAAAAGGGAGACTTTTCCTCCTTGATCATTTCTAATTCTTCTTTCATCATTGTGTCGATCCATACTTCTCTATCTGATGTGATTTTTTCAACCACCCTCTCTAAAAGCTCTCCTTCAAATCCTTTTTTAATATAGATCTCCCGTATCTCTTCAACTTCTCGTTCCCTTAGGTTATCAACCTCCCAATTCTCTATGGCTTTATGCTTTTCGAAATTTTCGTTTTCGGTTTTGGAGGAAAGGTATGCTCCCACAGACATGGCAAATCCATCGGCAAACAAATTGGCTAAGCCCAGGATAATGATCACTGCAGAATCAAGATTGGCCCCGTAGGCTCCACTGACAACTGCAAAAGTGGTCACCGAACCATCAATTCCACCGTAGACAAACTCGCTTAAATATGCCTGGTATTTGCCAATAAAAGAGCTTGGGCTGTGGATCCGGGATTCTTCCTGTGACATGTACTTGAAGTAAAGAATATTTTTCAAAAGGAATTCTCTTTCAAATTATTTTGCAGTCTTTGGTGCCCTGAATTTGATGTCTTGATCTCAATAGATTCAATTAGTAAAAGCTATGGCCCAAACCTCGCTCTTGACCAGGTTTCCTTTGAAGTAAGAAAGGGGGAGATCCTCGGACTTCTTGGTCCAAATGGTGCCGGAAAATCTACTTTGATTCGTATCCTGACTCAAATTATTGACTCGGATTCCGGACAGGTCCTTCTTGACGGAAATGTTATGGAGCCCAGGGATATTGAGATCTTCGGATATCTACCCGAAGAAAGAGGCCTTTATAAAAAGATGAAGGTGGGGGAGCAGCTTATTTACTTAGCGAGGCTCAAAGGATTAAGTAAAGCTGAGGCAAAAGAGAAGGCTGTTTCATGGGTGAAGAAATTGGAGCTTGAATCCTGGTGGACAAAGAAGGTTGGAGACCTTTCCAAGGGCATGCAACAAAAGATCCAGTTCATTGCAACAGTTCTTCATGAACCCAAGATCCTGATTCTGGACGAACCATTTTCAGGATTCGACCCATTGAATGCCGGCCTCGTAAGAGACCTGATCCTTGAGATGAAAGAAAATGGAACTACGATCATGTTAAGCACTCATCGAATGGAATCGGTTGAGGAGTTATGTGACAGGATCGTACTGATAAACAAAGCACAAAAGGTTCTTGAGGGAGATAAGAAAGAGATCAAACAAAGGTTCAAGCAGAATCAATTCAGGGTAAGATTTAAAAAAGAAGGAAGTCTAAATGCGGATCAAGCAAACTGGAAGTTGACGGATGAAAACGAGCAGGAGAAAGAATATTTGATCCAATCAGGTGATTTGGGTTCTGGGCAAGAACTTCTGAGATCATTGTCTGGAAAATACCCTGTAATTGCTTTCAATGAAGAATTACCGAGCATGGATGACATTTTCAAAATGGCCGTAGAACAGAATATCCATGAATAAGATCCTCCTCATAACTCTGAGAGAATATCTTACAAGGGTCAGGAAAAGGTCTTTCATTGTTTTGACCATTTTAACTCCCCTCATGATGGTTGGGCTTGTAGCTGGAACCATATGGTTTTCCATGCAAGAGGGCGATGAAAAAAAGATCCTTGTGATAGAGGAAAAAGGATTGCTTTCTGCCTATTTCGCCAATACTAAAAAGATCAGTTTTGACTTCAGGGACGAATTGGCAGGCGATGAAAAAGATGAATACTTGAAATCTTATTACGGGATCATAGAGATCCCTCAATTCGATCTTTATGACCCAAAAGGGTTCCAATTTTCATCTAACCAGAATCCTTCGTTTGATCTTGTCCAAAAACTGGAGAGAGAAATTGAATCTGGCATTAAGGATTTGAGGCTTCAGGAATCAGGTCTTATTAGAGAGTTCCTGGATAGTTTGGAAGCCAATATCCAGTTAAGGACGCTAAACGTTTCTGACGGTGCAGAGAAAGAAAGTCATGCGGCAGTGTCTTTTGGAATCGGCTATGTAGCAGCCTTTCTTATTTATCTCTTCATTTTCATTTATGGTGCCCAGGTAATGAGAGGGATCATTGAGGAAAAGACCAGCAAAGTGGTTGAGGTCATAATTTCTTCAGTAAAACCCTTCCAGTTGATGATGGGAAAGGTCCTGGGAATTGCATCCGTTGGATTCACTCAATTATTTATCTGGATTTGCCTTGGCTCTTTATTTGTTTCAATAGGAGGAACCTTACTTCTAGATGGATTTGAGCCCCAGGCCGTTCAAAATCCAAATCAGCCCATGCCTGATTTTGAAAACATAAGATGGGTAAATGCCTTGATCGATTTTCCCATTTTCACCTTCCTTTTCAGTTTCATATTCTACTTTTTGGGAGGATATCTTTTTTATAGTGCTTTGTTCGCTGCTATTGGCTCTGCTGTAGATGTAGAGACCGATTCACAACAATTCATGTTGCCGATCACCATTCCATTGATCCTGGCAATAATATCTCTGGCTCCTGTATTGAACAATCCACAAGGGCCCCTGGCATTTTGGTTATCCCTTATTCCCTTTACCTCTCCGGTGATAATGATCGCTAGGATCCCATTTGGAGTCCCCTATTGGGAAATAGTTCTTTCAATGGTTTGTCTTGTCCTGGGATTCATATTTACGATTTGGATGGCAAGCAGGATCTACAGGATCGGCATTTTGATCCATGGTTCAAAGGTCAATTACAGGATTCTTGCCAGGTGGCTGTTCAAATCCTATTGATAGGAATTGTTTGTTGAATATCTGAGCATTCTCAGATAAAAATTTCTCTCTCTGTTTACACTATACTTAGAATAGGATTTTTCTGAATAGAAAGGCCATACCATTTTTGAAAGAAGGATAGCCCAGCCAGGGGTTTCCAATTCTCGGTAACCATAAAATAGATCTTCAGGTTTTTTATCGAGATAGTTATTTATCAGGGATCGGTTTTGATGGTTCTCTTTTAAAAAGATGCTGGCCAAAGGATCGGCATAGACCAAATGGTAAGTACTATCCTTTTGATACAGATAGGATAGAATTGGCTGAAATTGTTCTTTGTTTCCTACTACAACGTAGCTAAAAGTGTCTGCTTCTTCTATGAATTGAAATAAGGTTTTCCCACCCTTAACTGGTGCTGCGGGCATCGCATAGGAAAGGATCACATTTTGCATGAATTGGGCTTCGAAAACATCAAGGTCCCTGAGGTCGATATAAGATTTGAACCCGGGTTGAAGATCGTAGAGATAATAGGAAGAAATGAGATAGTCTACGTATCCTTTCCCGGAAATCGTGTTTGCCTTTAAAAATTCTGAAGAACCAATTGCTGTCCTTTCAGGATTCACCCTTAATCCATACTTTTCTCGTTCCAGGAATTGAGAATAATAATTTCCACTTCCTACATAGAAATAGAAAAGTGCAAATCCGGAAAGGATAATTATAGGCTTACGGCCCCTATCAAGCTTGAGAGAGGAAAATGTAAATGATAAGGCAGGGATAGCCACGATCCCAAAGAATGGGATATTCCTGTAGGAGCCTAAAGCAAGGTAAAGAAATGAAGCAAGTAGGATCAGGTAAAATGGAGGCAGTACCTTCCAGTTCCCGCCTTTCAATAAGGTCCTTAGGATCAAGAGCGTTATTCCCAGCAGCAAGAAAGCAGGCAATTGCCAATATGAATTTTCAGTAAAACCAAAGATCTCATTGGTGAATTGGTTATCCCGAAGTTGAAAGAAAATATCTATGAAGTACCACCACATCCTTGTTCCAGAAGGGTGAACGCCGGTAGCCATCCAGGAAAGGGGAAATACCGATAAGCTTAAATAGCTTCCTTCAAAAGCAGAAAAGGATATTCCTTTTTTCTTCAACGACCCAATAATTATTGGAGTACTGAAATAGACCCCCGTCATGACTAGCCCAACCCCATAAGCTTCATGCATGTTTGCCCACAAAGCCTGCAAAGGGATCAATATCCAGAGTAATACTTTTTTTTCCTTTCCGGCAAGGAAAATAAACAGGTATATGCTTGTAAAAAGATGACTAACCATCTCCGGTCTGCCATTCATTCTGAAGGATCCCAGCAAAAGAAATATTCCAAGCCCCAGATATATTGGCCATGGATTCCCGAAATTCTGACCATGGGTTTTCAGGAAGATCTCAGAGCTTTTAAAGGAGAAGAACAAGATTCCGAGGATGACCAATAGCTGAACTACCATTAGGAATTCAAATCCAAGGAGGTCAACAGAAACGGCCATAACGACTTCTGTAAGCCACTTTACATTGGTCCAGGGTTCTCCGAAATAGGTGTATGAAAAAACATCTGTTTGTGGAACCTCAGAGTGTTCCAGTATATATTGGCCTGTTCTGACCTGCCACCAAACATCAGGTTCTCCAATTTGCCTGAAACAAAGAGCAGCACTTATTAGAAACAGGAGGAAAATCCCGAGTTTTTTCAAATTCCTGAATTAGTTTTCGATTGGAACAGGGCAATCAGTTATCCTGAGTTTCTGATCGTAATACACCTGGGGCTGAGTATAGCTATAGCTAATTGATTTCAGCTCAAGAACCGAATCTGGATGAGCCAATAGAAATTCTTTTGCCTCAAGAAAATAAGGGTGCTCCTTTGATTCGCTGTAGCTGCTCGCGAATTTCTCGAAATGATCTTTTGCTTTTTCCAGGTCTCCCAGGTTTAGATAACAACGAGCTATCCCCAATTGACTTGGGCTTCTGTTGGGAGTTCTTTCCAATTGTATTAAGAAGTTTGAATGCGCTTTTTCAATCTTTCCTTGCTCCAGAAGCAGTTCCCCATATAGCTCATGAACCGGTTTGATCATATCCGGCGGGCCGGTAGGAGGATTTAATTCTTCTTCCATGGAAGCCGCGTTGTCAAAATAAGATTCAAATGATTCCTCATCCTCTGAATAGTATCCTCTTAATCCATTAAGGGTCTCCTGGTGGATCCTTGCCTGGGCCATCAAGAATAATTTGTCTTTTGATTCGAAATCTGAGATCAGTTCATTTAGGTTTGAAAGAGCCAGCTCGCATTTCTCGATGTCACCTCTTCTCAGACCAAGCCAACCTTTTGTGAATTCCCAGCTGATCTTTGCCTGGCCTCTCAGTTTAGTGAATTCAGCATTCAAGGCCAGACTATCTGTATTGGAAGCCTCAGTCCATAGCCTACAAAGCATCAAAGCCTCGTAATGCTGAGACCGGTATGTGTTTGTATCAGAATTGTTCTTTTGAATGGTTTTGAGGTTTTCAAGAGCCTTGTCGAATTGACCTCTTTGTTCATAACCATAATTCATCCAGGCAAGGCTATGGTCATCATAACTGGTTACAGGTAATCCCTCTCTGTCTGCCCATGCAACCGAGGATTCCCAGGCAGAAATATTTGAGGATATTACTTTATCCCAGTACCCCAGTTGAACATAAATATGTGAGGGCATATGTCTGGCATGATGGGCCTTTGGAGCTACCTCCGAATATCTATCTGCCGCCTTCAAAGCCAACCTGGCATGAGTGGGATCGTCCATTGAGTGAATCAGGTAATGCAGAGCGCCAGGATGATCCGGGTTATGGTCCAGGATTTCTTGCGCCAGTGCGCCGGCCTTCATTCGGACCTTTTCATTCCCCTGATTGTCCCTTAAGATTCCTAAAAGAGAAAGAGTATAGAATGCTTTTATTTCATCGTCCTCAGGAAATTCTTTGGAGAAGGTCTCCATGAATTCCATGTAATCCCTGTCCCTTTCCAATTTGTCCTTGTTGTCACCGTATAAAATTCCCAGGGACATTAGGAATTTTTGCTCTTTGGGATCGGAGGTTCTATTAACCCATTCTTCCGGACCATTTCCCAATGAATTCAGGATCTCTAGGGCTTCATCCTTATCCTGGATCTGCCAAAAAGTTTTGTTCAAGCTCATTGCTTCTCCCCAATATGCCATAACAAAATCAGGGTCGATCTCACGAGCCTTTTTGAAGGACTTTTTGGCTTCCGGGTAAAAGAAGCTATGAAGTGAAAGCACTCCTTTTATGAATTCTTCCTGGGCTTCTTGGCTTCCGGTGGTTTCAAAACTTATTAAGCCTAAGCCTTGATTTTCTTTTTGTTCTTCTGTCCTGGGACTACAAAACGAAAGGGGGATCAAGAAGATGAATAAGAGCTTTAATCCTTGTTTTTTCATAAGGATTAAAAATAAGGAGAAAAGATTTCAGACCTTTGAACTATGGATTTTGAGCTGAAAAAAGAGGATTTAGTTCAGGCAAGAGAAAGGATCTCCGGGCTTGTTCATGAGACCCCTTTACTGAGTTCCTCTTCTCTTAACAAGATCGCTGGAGCCTCTATTTTTTTCAAATGTGAAAACTTTCAAAAGGGTGGGGCCTTCAAGATCCGAGGAGCCAGCAATGCTGTCCTTTCCCTTTCAGAAGAGGAGTTATCAAAAGGAATAATCACTCATTCTTCGGGAAACCATGCCCAGGCATTAGCCATTGCAGGATCCATAATGGGAACTAAGGCCATGGTGGTTATGCCAAAAAATAGCTCCAAGGTCAAAGTGGAGGCGGTAAAAGGTTATGCAGGGCATATCACCTGGTCTGACCCAGACCTTTGCTCAAGAGAAGACACCTTGGACCTTGTTAAGAATCAAACCGGAGCTACTTTCATTCATCCCTATGACGATCATAGAATAATAGCAGGGCAATCGACTGTGGGACAGGAAATGATCGATCAGGCAGATGATAAATTCGATATGATCATTGCCCCGGTTGGAGGGGGTGGCCTGATGTCGGGGGTTTCCCTGGCAAGCCATTATTTTTCACCTCGAACCAGGGTCTTTGGAGCAGAACCAAGTTTAGCCTCTGATGCCAAAGAAGGTCTTGATGCTGGAGAATGGGTTGCTGCAAAAGCTCCAATTACCATTGCGGATGGTCTGCGAACCGCTTTAGGACGAAAGAATTTTGACATCCTTAGCAAGGTTTTGGAGGATGTGCTTCTGGTTGAGGAGGAAGAAATTGTCGCTGCTATGAAAATGATCTGGGAAAGAATGAAGCTGGTGGTCGAACCAAGTGGGGCTGTGGCCTTTGCGACCGTATTGAAAAATCCCCAAATATTTTCCGGGAAAAAAGTTGGTGTGGTAATTAGTGGCGGTAATGTAGACCTTTCAAGTTTACCAGAGGTCTTTGGTATAGGCTCTAAGAATTAAGCTTTGCAGCGATAAACTCTCCGATTGCTAGTGAGGATGTCGCTGCGGGAGAGGGTGCATTGAGTACGTGGGTCATTGCTCCTTTTTCTTCGATCTTGAAATCATCTAACAAGCCACCTTTTCGATCACATGCCTGAGCCCGAACACCTGCTCCGCCGGGAACAAGATCTTCCTCTCTAATTTCTGGTATTAGCTTTTGAAGAGCTTTTGTAAAGGCTTTTTTTGAATAGGATCTATAAAGCTCTCCCATGCCTGTTTTCCAATACTTCGCAGCTACCTTTTGAAAGCCAGGCCAACTCAAGCTCTCCAATAATTCAGGAATAACAACCTTTGATTTAGTGTATCCTTCCCTTGCATAAGCCAGAACAGCGTTAGGGCCTGCCTCAATTTCACCACCAACCATTCTGGTGAAATGAACACCAAGAAATGGGAATGCTGGGTCCGGAACAGGATAGATCAAGTTTTTGACCAGGTATTTCTTTTCTTCTTTGAGTTTAAAGTATTCTCCCCTGAATGGGATGATCTTTACCCCAGGGTCGATTCCGGAGAGCCTTGCTATCTTATCCGAATAAAGCCCCCCACAATTAACAAATCGATCTCCATTAAATTCATTAGAATCCGTTCCAACCCGTATTCCATCGCTTGAATTTTGGAGGCGAATTATCTTTTGACCTGTCTGGACTTCTCCCTCCTTAGAAATGATGATCTCTTTTAGCTTTCGCATCATTCCCTTGTAATCGACAATTCCAGTTTGAGGAACAAAGATCCCTTTGATCCCTGCCAAATGGGGTTCAATTTCGGCTAGTTCTCCTTTATCCAGATCTCTTAAACCTTTGAGACCATTTTCTTCTCCTCGGCTTTTGATCTTTTGAAGTGCTGGCAATTCTTTTTCATTAGTGGCTACGATCACCTTTCCGCAGATCTCATGGCTTACTTCCTGTTCCTTGCAGAATTCCAGCAACAGTTCATAACCCCTTAAGCAGTTTTTTGCTTTTAGGCTTTTGGGAGGGTAGTAGATCCCGGAATGGATAACCCCACTATTATTCCCGCTTTGGTGCTTTCCGATATCCGATTCCTTATCAAGTACCAATACCTTTTTTCCAGGATTGGTTTTTTGCCATTGGAAGGCTGTACTAAGCCCAATAATTCCGGCTCCTGCTACGATCAGATCATATTTCATTTTCCTGAATTATGGTCCACAACCAATAAACCTTTTGAAATCAGTAAGTTCTTCATTCTCCTCTTCAATGGGCTCAAAATAATACTGCAAGTCTGGTTCTTTCTTGACAAAAACAATTTTTCGCCCCTCCGAAGAGATCAAGGCTTGAAATTTCTTTTCATCATTCAAATTTGAGGGGAATTGAAAATCAGGAAAAACAAGGAGATATTTTTTTTCCAGCTCTTCCAGCAAGCTTTTAGAAAATTCTGGGCTTTTCTTTTCAGGCACGGATCTTCTCGATATCCGCCTTTAGCTTTTCGATAATATCGGTTTCGGTTTCATCCTCGCCACCGAAAGAATCAGCGACCTTCTGAACCACGGTAAGGAATATCTTTTCCATGTTTTCGTCGAAGAAACTCTGCCTTCTCTCAAGGATCTGAATGGCCTTTTCGTAAGCCTTTTCAAGAGAGGGAGAGATCGCGCTATTTAGAATATTGAAGCGGGATTCAGCGATCCAGGCATCTTCTTTTAACTCCTGTCTGATAATGGACCGGAATCTTCTTTTTTCTTCAGGTTGAATGGACCCATCTGCCATGGCGATGGCGTAGGTCAGTTCGGCAAGAGCTTCGTAGAGTTCTGTTTTCTCCTCATTCACGCCTTGAATATAAAAACAGGGCGATTAAAAAAAAATTCAATCGCCCTGCTTTAGGAAAACTTTGGGTTTCCGATCTATGCCTCTACTAATTGAGAGTCTAATTTCTCGGTCAAAATACTCTTATGAACCGCACCTATTTGCTTGTCGACGATCTCGCCATTTTTGAAGAACAATAGGGTAGGAATACTTCTTATCCCATATTGGGCTGATACGCCAGGATTGAAATCAACATTAACTTTTCCAACCACTGCTTTTCCATCATACTCGTCGGCTAACTCTTCAACGATCGGGCCGATCATTTTACAAGGTCCACACCACTCTGCCCAAAAATCTACCAGGACTGGTTTATCCGAATTTAGGATCTCCTGGAAATTTGCATCATTAATTTCAACTGGTTTTGACATTCTACTACTTTTTAATTCAATACAAAATTACGAAAGAGGCTCCTTATAACAGTAGTTTGAACGACAGTCCTTCCATTTCTTTAATGGTCTCCAAAACCTTGTTCTCAAGGTTTATTTTGGACTTTCTGCATAAGAAGTTGACCTCCCAATTTCTTTGCTCATCCTTTAACATGAGCTTGATAGGATACTTACCCGAATTCTTTGAAAAAAGTTCCTCCAATTCATCAACCATTATGGATTCAAACTTGGATGAATCGAGTATCAATTGAAGACCCTTGGTCATGTTCTTTTTTACCTCGGACAAAACGTTGAACGCGAGAGGCTTGAATTCCCAATCCGACTCCAAAACAGGGGAATTTGGGTTGGTTTTCAATTCATTTTCCTTTCTCCAGTTCAAACCCATTTTTCCTTTTACATAAAGGAATTCACCAACCCGGAAATACCCGGAATTTTTTAGGTAATCATCTCCCGAAACAAACATTTCAGTACTTGAAGATTTATCTTCCAAACTTAGAACTCCATAAGGCATGCCTCTCTTGGTCTGACCATTCCTTACTTCGGTCACCATTCCGCCAATGGAAAGTTCACCTGTCGCTCTCTTTGGGAGATCAGAGATCGCGTGCGTACAAAACTGTTCAAGTTCCAAGTCGAATTGATCCAGTGGATGGCCAGAGATATAAAAGCCTACCACATCCTTCTCGATCTTAAGCTTTTCAATTTGGCCAAATGCTTCCTGGTTTTTTACTGAAGGAAGGGCAAGGCCATTGGAATCACCTCCACCAAATAAATGTGCCTGGGAAGAATTAGCATCATCCTGTTGTTTTTGACCGTAACGAATACTCAGGTCAATTAAGTTAGGTTGGTCATCTACTCCCTCGAGGTATTGTTTCCGGTGATGAGTTTTGAAGCAGTCAAAAGCTCCGGCCATCGCGAGGACCTCAAAGGTCTTTTTGTTTACCTGCCTAAGATTTACTCGTGAGGAAAAATTAAATATGTCCTTGTATGGCCCATTTTCATGCCTTTCTCTGATGATCTCTTCAACAGCCGCATCGCCTGAACCTTTTATGGCTCCTAAACCAAAGCGAATCTCTCCCTGATCATTAACATCAAAGAATCTTGAACTTTCATTGATATGAGGCCCCAGAACCGGGATATCCAGGTTCCGACACTCATCCATAAAGAATGTCACTTTTTTGATGTCATTCATATTATGAGTTAGTACTGCAGCCATGTACTCGGCAGGATAATGAGCTTTCAGGTAGGCAGTTTGATAGGCAATAACTGAATAGCAAGTAGAGTGGGATTTATTAAAGGCATAAGCAGCAAAGGCTTCCCAATCTTTCCAGATCTTATCAGCTATCTCAGCAGAATGCCCCCTTTCCTCACAACCACTAAGGAACTTGGGTTTTAATTCATCCAGAATCTCCTTTTTCTTTTTTCCCATCCCCTTCCTGAGAAGGTCTGCCTCACCTTTAGAGAAGCCAGCAAGTTTTTGAGCCAATAGCATAACCTGCTCCTGGTAAACCGTGATCCCATAAGTTTCCTCCAGGTATTCCTCCATTTCAGGAAGGTCATATTTTATGGGCTCCTCTCCATGTTTCCTCCTGATGAAATTCGGGATGTATTCCATTGGCCCGGGCCTGTATAAGGCATTCATGGCAATTAGGTCCTGGAACTTATCCGGCTTTAGGGATTTGAGGTAGCGTTGCATTCCAACACTCTCAAATTGGAAGGTACCATTGGTTAATCCCTTTTGGTATAGCTGGTAGGTCTTTTCATCATCCAATTCCAGCTCATCGGGATCTATCTTTTTCCCATGCTTTTCTTCAATGATCCTCACTGCCTCATTGATGATAGTAAGGGTTTTTAGACCCAGGAAGTCCATTTTTAGCATTCCTGCTGATTCTACCACTGCATTGTCGAATTGGGTGACAAGCAGGTCTGAATCCTTTGCAGTAGATGCGGGAATAAGGTTGGTAATGTCCTCCGGTGTTATGATCACTCCACAAGCATGGGTTCCTGTATTCCTAACGGACCCCTCAAGTTTGGAGGCCTGTTGCAGAGTGGTTGCTTGTAGGTCCTGACCGGAGAATATTTTCTTTAGCTCTTCAGCCCTTCCCAACTGGTTTCCATTGAGCATTTCTTTTAAGTCACCATTCTTGGAATTGAAAAGCTTTTTCAGAGACACATCCGGGACCATTTTCGCAAGGCGGTCGGCTTCGGGAAGAGGTAGATCCAAGACCCTGGCAGTATCCCGGATAGAAGATTTTGCTGCCATGGTTCCATAGGTAATGATCTGAGCAACCTGATTGAAACCGTATTTATTAACGACATAGTCAAGGACCTTGGCCCTTCCTTCGTCATCAAAGTCGATGTCTATATCGGGAAGGGAGATCCTGTCCGGGTTCAGGAATCTCTCAAACAGGAGATCATATTTGATAGGGTCTACATTGGTTATTCCGATGCAATAGGCAACTGCAGATCCGGCTGCCGAACCTCTACCCGGGCCGACCGAAACCCCCATATCCCTGGCTTTGTTGGTAAAGTCTTGAACAATCAGGAAGTATCCTGGATAACCAGTCCTTTCAATTGTTTCAAGCTCAAAATCGAGACGCTCTTTTAGCTCATCATTTATCTCAGGGTATTTATTTTTCGCTCCTTCATAGGTTAGATGCCTAAGGAATTTATTTTCTCCTCTTTTCCCATTGTCTTCTTTGTCTTCCTCCACTTTAAATTCTTCCGGGATCTCAAATTCAGGAAGAACGACATCCCTCTCTAGTTTGTAACCTTCAACTTTTTCCTCGATCTCCAGGGTATTGCTTAAAGCCTCTGGAATATCATGGAAAAGCTGATTCATTTCTTCCCTGGATTTGAAATAATATTCATTGGTTTTAAACCCAGGCCTGTAGCCTCTTCCTTTGCCTATTGGAGTGTTTTTTAATTCTCCTTCTTTTACGCAAAGGAGAATGTCATGGAATTCTGAGTCTTCCTTTTTGGGGTAAAAGCTCTCACAACTTGCGATCAGCTTGATATTATATTTCTTGGACCATTCGATGAGGACTTCATTTGCTTTTTCTTCCTCTTCGAGTCCATGGCGATTCAATTGCAGATAGAAATCATCGCCAAAGAGATCATGCCACCATTTCAGTCTTTCTTCTGCAACCTCCTTCCCTATGTTTAGGATCAGGTAATTTATTTCACCAAAAAGTCCTCCAGAAAGTGCGATCAGGTCCTCTTTGTACTCTTCGATCAGGTCCAGGCCAATTCTTGGCAATCCTGCATAATACCCCTCCATGAATCCAAGAGAACTAAGCTTAGAAAGACTGCGGTAGCCATTCATGTTCTTGGCTATCAAAAGCTGCCGGAACCTTTTGTCCGGTTCGTCCCTTGTGAATTGCTTCTTCTTTCTCTCTTCCGCTACATAGAATTCGCAACCAAGAATGGGTTTTATTCCGGCGGAATGTGCTTGTCTAACAAATTGAAAAGCACCAAACATGTTTCCCAGATCACTAAGTCCAACGGCCTTCATTTCCTGGTCGGAGGCCATTTGAACCAATTCCTTTACCGAAGTGGTTGCTTGTAGAATTGAAAACTGGCTGTGATTATGTAGGTGAACGAAAGGAATATCTTGGACAGTTCCCGTTTCTGGATCTGGACCCATGGGCTTTTCCTTTTCCTTCTGCTCGAAATTATCTGCCTCCAATTTTGGAGCCTCATAATTTATCTTGTCCGAGATGTCTTTTAGATCAAGAACAAGTTTCTTTTCTACTAGTCCATAGAAGCATTTGGCTGTGGCATGAACATCGTAGGCAGCATCATGAGCTGCGTCAAAAGCTTCTCCAAAAAGTTTTGTGTGCAATTCAGTAAGAGTAGGCCATTTGTAGCCTCCCCCTTTGCCACCTGGAATTGCACAAAAATCTGTTGATAAATCCTTGGTGTCGAGCACATCCTTTTCAAAAAGAGTACTATGCGTTTTGAGCCGATAGAATTCTGCCCCTACCACCTTTATATCGAAGTCCACGTTATGACCTACAATGAAATCTGCTTTTTGTAGATCTGCTTCGAATTTCTTCAATACCTCCGAAAGCTCTTCACCTTCCCTTTGTGCTCTTTCTGTTGAAATTCCATGGATCTTCTCAGAGTTAAAGGGAATTGAGAATCCTTCCGGCTTTGCGATGAGGTTACCCTGGGTTACTAGTGCTCCCTCATTTTCATGAAGTTGCCAGGCAATCTGGACCATTCTTGGCCAATTGGCCGAGTCGCTTATTGGTGCGTTAAAATTCCTGGGTAATCCGGTGGTTTCTGTGTCAAAGATCAGGATCATGTGCTGCAATCCTCCATAAGAAAACAAAGGTAATTGGGCCTATTAAAATTTCCCCTTTCACTCCCAAATAATTCCGGCTCATACCCAAAAAATTTTTGAACCCAACCCTGAGTCTTAGGTTCACGTAAAATATGTAAGACGATGGCATTACTAGTTGGATTTCTGTGCAGCGGCCTTGTGATCGCTGGTTTTTATTGGGCAATGGATAAACCCAAATCGAAAAAGGGAAACAATCAAAGCAACTTGAGACCGGGTAATTTCTAAAAGCCTACTTATTCCAATATTTCCTTTTGAAGACACATTTGGTTATTTTCAAATAATGAATCGCTTCAAAAGGACAAAATACCTTTTCCTTTCATTTCTTATTGTTGGCTTGAGTTATTCATATGCTCAGGAATCAGTAGGTCCCGCAAACTGGAAACTGGGAGTCTTTGATTTTGGTCTGGGTGTCGATCAGGATAATTATGGAAGCATGTCTCTTAATGATATGCTTCTGCTTGCCCGGGACCCTTACCAAATGCAGCGCGACCTTGCCGGATTTGATGAAGAGATTCATGCTAAAGCCGTTGGAGCGAGTGCTAATTTTAATTTTGGATTTGTCAAACCTGATCTAAGATCTTCAAAAGCAGGAAGAGAAAAAGAGATGAGATTCGGAATTGGATTTCATAGTCCCAGGGAGGCAATGATCACCTACAAGAATGAATTGGTAGATACCTCCATTGTTTACTGTAATATCCAGGGGGAAGTAAGCCTGGATTTTGCTTATCTCTTCAAGGGGATGTGGGGTAAAAGATTCCAATACCACTATGGGTTTGGAGCAAATGTAGCTTCTAGCTATAACAACCAAATGATGATCATTCACGGAAAATATTTCGGTCCTGAAGAGCATCCCTCAGAGCAAGAGTTTTTTGAAGAAAATACGGAGTATTTTGAAGGAAAAGCTGTCTATTTTACTAGAGCTTTTATCCACGCAGGAATTGGCTATAAGTTTGGAAAAAGATGGATCAGCGGAATTAACTGGAGGAAAGGTGTGGGATGGCAATTCGTAGAGGATGGAAACACCAACTTTTTAAGAGGCACAAGTTCCTTTGTGCTTTCATTGAAATATCATTTCGGAATTTAGGCCTGGCAAAAGCATTTCTTCTTAGGGCTCTTCACAAAAAAGCCTCGGCTTATGCCGAGGCTGGTGTCGCTACGCTCCCCCTCTTGGACTCGAACCAAGGACCTATTGATTAACAGTCAACCGCTCTAACCAACTGAGCTAAGGGGGAATGTTACTGATCTTGAAAAAATCAGGTCGCAAAAGTACCCTGTGAATATTTATTTACCAAGAGCTGGGCTTAAAAAAATGGCTCTTCAAAGAGTATTATTTAGTTGTATGCTTCCTTCTGAAAATTCTGGATCGTAATTTTGCCGCCCAATAAAATTTAGCGATGGACATCAAGAAAATATTAGCAGAGCTCGGTATTGAAGATCAAAATCATGGAGCATGGTACGGAAGTGAATCATGGGTAGGAGATGGAGAAGTAATTGAGTCTTTTTCTCCAGTGGACGGAAAAAAGATCGCTGAGGTAAATGGAATTTCTCAGGCTGACTATGATAAGATCGTAAATAAGGCTTCTGAAGCCTTTGTGAGCTGGAGAAAGCTTCCCGCGCCTAAAAGGGGCGAGATCGTCCGCCAGATTGGTCAAGCCCTTAGGGACAAAAAGGATTCCCTGGGAGCTCTTGTCTCGTATGAAATGGGAAAAAGCCTTCAGGAAGGACTGGGTGAAGTTCAGGAAATGATTGATATCGCTGATTTTGCCGTTGGATTGAGCAGGCAACTACACGGTTTGACGATGCATTCTGAGCGCTCTGACCACAGAATGTATGAGCAATACCATCCTTTGGGAATAGTTGGAATTATCTCTGCATTTAACTTCCCAGTAGCAGTTTGGTCATGGAATAGTTTCCTTGCCTGGGTATGCGGTGATGTATGTGTTTGGAAGCCTTCTGAAAAGGTTCCCTTATGTGCCATTGCCTGTCAAAAGATCGTTCAGGAAGTATTTGAAAGGAACGGAATCCAGGATGGAGTTTCCTGTATAATAAACGGAAAGGTTGAAGTAGGCGAAATGCTGACTTCAGATACCAGAGTGCCTTTGATCTCAGCCACGGGCAGTATCCGAATGGGAAAGGAAGTTGGGAAGGTAGTTGCTGGAAGGTTAGGAAAGGTCCTGCTTGAATTGGGAGGAAATAACGCTATCATAATTACCGAAAATGCTGACCTTGAAATGTCTATTCGAGGTGCATTATTTGGTGCCGTAGGTACAGCGGGACAGAGATGTACCACCACAAGAAGGTTGATCGTTCATGAATCACAATTTGAGAAGGTAGCCGATTCACTTAAGAATGCCTACAGCCATTTGAAAATTGGATCTCCATTGGATGAAGACAATCATGTTGGGCCGCTTATCGATACTCTGGCCGTTGAGATGTACAAAAAGGCTTTGGGAGAGGTTGTAAAAGAAGGAGGATCCTTTCTGGTTGAAGGGGGCGTTATTGAGGGAGAGGGTTATGAATCCGGTTGTTATGTGAAACCTGCAATTGCAGTAGTAAACAATGATTTTCCTATTGTTCAGGAAGAAACCTTTGCACCAATACTTTATTTGATCAAATATTCCGGACCTGTTGAGAATGCGATTGAGATTCAGAATGGCGTAAAGCAAGGCCTTTCATCTGCAATTATGAGCAATGATCTTCAGCAATCTGAGACCTTCTTATCTGCTTGGGGCTCCGATTGTGGGATTGCAAATGTTAACATAGGAACCTCGGGAGCTGAAATAGGAGGAGCCTTTGGTGGAGAGAAGGAAACTGGAGGAGGTCGTGAATCTGGATCTGACGCATGGAAGGTTTATATGAGAAGGCAAACAAATACTATAAACTATGGCAAAGACCTTCCGTTAGCGCAAGGAATTAAATTCGACATATGAATTAGATTTCTCGGATTATATTTGAATATAATTGTGTAGACCTTATGTCCTCTGGTAGGTATAAATCCGTTCTGTTGGTTGATGATAATGAGATAGATAATCTCATTAACCAGAAAATGATAGATGCTTCTGGTATAGCAGATAAGATTTTTGTTAATACGAGTGCAAAGAGTGCGCTTGAATTCTTGAACAATCTTACGGTTCTAGGCCAAAGCAGGGATCTATTGCCCGAATTGTTGTTTTTGGATATTGATATGCCGCTTATGGATGGTTATCAGTTTCTAGATGAGTTTGGCAAGCTGGATTCGTCGATTAAGGATAAGGTCAAGATCATAATGCTGACATCATCAATAAATCCTCATGATGAAAGAACTGCAAAAAGCTATCCTTTTGTGAAACAATTCCTACATAAACCTCTTACCAAGGAGATGCTTATTGACCTTGAGGTTTAGGACACGGGCAAAAGGACTTTTTCCAGGTAACCGGTTTTAAACAATTCTCTTGTTGGTGAAAAGTGTGGTGGGAAATTTTGTGAAATAAGCCCAAGGAAGTCTTCAAGTTTCTTATTCTTATTTTTCTTCCCACTTGCAAAATGGGTTTTCAGAAGCTTGATTAAATAGACTGCATGCATACACTTCTCTTTTCCAAGAATCCTGATTTGTCTTTGAATACTATGTGCCAGTTGACTGAATAATTCAAAGTCGTCAATTAAACCATAGAAAACAGCTAACAGAATTTTAACCTCCATTTGAGTTTCTGCATAACCCTTGAAGCTGATCTCATTCAATAGGGTATTTAGAAATCTGGAACCTTCATCAATATCGCCTGCTATCACTGAACATATTGCCCGATATGAATAGTATGTCACGAAACCGGGTATGTGGATTGGATCTGGCTCGTAGTGCTTAAATGCCTGCTTGTTCCATTCAATTAGTTCCCTTTCCTCACCCATTAACACCTTCCATTGGAGAAAAGAAAAGAGAAAAATTGTAGGGAAAGTGAAGGATTGATAATTCTGAACAAGCTTTAAAATTTGGTTTCTTAATCCCTCAGCATAGGTGCCGGCTTCTTTTAAATTTCCTTCTTGCAAATGAACCTCAAACTGTAACGCTTCCAGCAAGGATTCGAGATGGTAATAGGTAGAATCCAGGTAATAGGTCTCGAAGATGTCTTCTAGTCTTTGAAAGCTTTCTTTAATGGTTCGAAAATCCTTTTGTTCCTCCAGAAAAAGAGCGGAGAATATTTCCTGGCAATTTTTATAGACGAAAAGTCGGTGGGATTTATACAAGGATCTTGTGTTATCAAGTTTATTGCTCAATAGATCCATCTCGACTTTCAATGATTCATTATTACTCAAGAAATATTCACCATACTTCTTAAAATATTCGCCTAGATCATCCTCCTGTTGGTCAATAGCAAGGTTAAAAGCAACCTGCTGATTATAAAGCTGTCTATAGTTAAAGTGATCTTCTGAATTTAGGTGAAGCTTCTTTAGATACTTATAGACTATTGTTAATTCATTCGAAAGATCATAGTCTAAAAGTTCCTTCTCAAGTTTTTTCAAGGTAGCTATGGCAATAGCTCTTTTTTGTGTGAAGATTACCTCATGTATATTCGCCACCTTTTTAAGAAGATCTGCCCGTGGGCTTTCCATCTTCTGGAGAAGGTATTCCTCTATTCTTTGGTTTAATCTGGAACGAAGGGTATAGTAAGCATTTGCATTTACCTTAAGGTCTTCCATGATCTCAGAATCCCTCAATTCACCTTCTTTTAAGAACTTGAAAAGATAGGCCGACTTTTCAGCGCTTCCTTCAATAAGAATCTTGAAGATGTTGTCGAAATCTTCCGAATTAAGATCCTGAATGATCTGGTTTAGTTTGGCCATTTGTAATAATAAATATTACATTGATAAAAACACTCCAAAATCAGAGAAATTAATTCATTCAGCTAAAAACAAGTTTTCCTTGTTTTTTTTTCTTGAATACGGGATAATTACTTACACCTGTTTTTAGTGATCAGCTTGGAATTCAGCTATTTATAGATCTAAATGATTTTTAGCTCTGGATATTTGTTTTCAATTCGCTTAATTTAGAACACCCAAACAATTTTTGGAGCTTGGAAAAAATAGGATACACAACCGTAAAATCCTGGCTGGAAGGAATATCTTCCAGTAAATACCAATGGAAAAACGGCTCTCAAAACGATATTCGTTTTGATGATCTGGAGGATCTAGCTGATGCCGGATTGGGATCTGAGGGTAAAAGTTCCAGGGTTACGCCAATTCCTGTATCATCGGCATCAAGGACGATCCAATTTAGACAAACGCTTCCCTTTTATAGGAGACCTTTTGCAATTGCGGCTTCAGTCGCTCTTGTGATGATCACAGTTTTTCAACTTTTTAATCTGAAGTCCACGGAAACCTTTACAGCGGATAAGGGGTCCAATCTTGAGGTTGAACTCCCAGATGGATCTTTGGCAGTTTTAAATTCTGAGTCCTCTTTAATTATTGACGGAGGATCATTCGAAAGTGAGAACAGGGAAGTCGAATTGGTTGGTGAAGCCTGGTTTGAAGTAAAGAAAGGATCATCCTTTTCAGTTAAAGCAAGTAATGGTCTTGTTAAAGTTTTGGGAACGAGTTTTAATGTTTATTCAAGGGACAATGAATTTGAAGTGATTTGTGCCGAAGGAAAGGTGCTGGCGAAAGTTGGAATCAACAAGGCAATCTTAACTCAAGGCGAAGGAATTTCTTACGACAGAGCCAGTAGGAAATTTTTGGAAAGAAATAACATGCAAAAAATTGAATGGAGACAGGGAACTTTCCATTTTGAAGAAGCTCCTATTTCCAAGGTTCTGGGTGAACTATCACGTCAATATGATGTCGAAGTTGTTAATAAAGCTCCTTTGGATCTGAACTATACAGGATTGTTCAAAAAAGGTGATTTAGAAACTTCTCTCGAACTAGTTTGCAAACCTTTGGGCTTGAATTATATGATAACCCAAAGGAAAGAGGGAAATACCTCTGTAACCATTCAGTGATCCTGTGTTTCATAAAATCATAGAAAGAACTTCCCTCTTTCTATTTTTCTTTTTCTTTATTGCAGGGCTTGAGCTTTCAAGTGCTCAATCCATATCCGTTTCCTGGAAAAATCAGGAATTTAAAAAGTGTGCTAAGGACCTGAAAAAGAAACATGGAGTTGACCTCGCTTTTGATTCCAAGAGGTATTCTAAGGTTCCCATTGATATCAAAAAAAACTATTCTTCAGTTCCAGAACTGATGGATGACCTTACCCAAATCATGGAGGTAAGATGGGAATTGCTGGGTGGAATATATCTTATCCTTCCTCTGGATGAAGTTCGAGAGGTTAAAGCATACAGAGTTTCAGGAACAGTTGTGGATTCTTTAAGAGGAGAAAGACTGCCTGGTGCTTTGGTATTCTTTGAACCCAGTTTGAGATCCACAACCACAAATAGTGAAGGATTTTTTTCCCTGGAAGGTGCTGAGCCAGGGGATAAATTTCTTGTTTTCCGATACCTGGGATATAAGGTCAAAAGAATTCCTCTCTCAAGTTCTTTTCCACTTGAAAAGAAGGTCAGGATGGAGTTGGAATCAGGACTCTTGGATGAGGTAGAGATAGAAGAGAATCCCGAGAACACGGTGTTTAAAAGCCAGGAAATCTCCCAGATTTCTTTTAGCCAGTCAAAGATGAATACCTTCCCAACCATGGGAGAGGTTGATCCTTTCAGATCCGTACAATTGCTGCCAGGGATCGGTAGTACCGATGAAAATATTTCCGGAATTAGTATTCGTGGAGGATCAGGTGACCAAAGTCTGGTTCTATACGATGGTTTTAAGATCTTTCACCTTGACCATTTTTTTGGTTTTGTAAGTGCCTTTAACGCGGATGCTATGAGAAGGGTCAACATCTATAAAGGAGCGTACCCTTCAGCATACGGTGGAGGAGCTTCAGGAATAGTTGAAATGAATGGAAAAACCGGGGATCCAGAAAAAACACATGGGAGCATTGGATTAAATCTATTGAGTGCCCAGGCTAGTCTGGAAGTTCCTATCGGGAAGAAAATGACTGTTTTTATGGCTGGAAGAAGAAGCTATACCGATCTATATGCCAGTCCGGTTTATAAAAGCATGATGGAAAATGTACTCAACAATAATGAGCGATCAAACCTTTCCGGGGAGGACAAAACCTTTGAACAATTCAATCCTGATTTCTTCTACTATGATATCAATGGAAAAATCTCTTTCAGACCCAATGATAGGGATATGTTCAGCCTTACCTTATTTAATAGTCAGGACAGGTTCAGGATCAACAACTCTGATGAAAATCCGGATCTGACCTTTGAAACTGAAAACAGGACCACCTGGGGCGTAAATGGAGTCGGATTAAGCTGGTTCAGAAATTGGAATGAAAAATGGTTTTCGAAAAGCAGCATTGGATTCTCGAATTATTTCTCTTCCGTTGATTATGGTGCCCTATTAACCGATCCTTCCTCGAATAATTTCGAGGAAACCGTGTTCTTTTCCCAAGGAAATGATGTGGTTGATCTCAGTGCTTCTATAGAAAATGAAATTACCCTAAACCCCAAGCATAAGCTCAATTTTGGAGCTCAAATACAGTATAATTTTTTAGGTTTTCAGGTTACTCAAGACACCATTGAAACGGAAAGGATTAGAGAGGAAGCATTACAGCCAATATTATATGTTGAGGATGTTTATAGAGTCTTTCAAAGATTATTGGTTAAGACAGGGCTTAGAATGAATCATTATTCCCTATCCAACCAATTCTTTTTTGAGCCCCGTGTTTCAGCAAATTATTCTTTAACGCCTTCAGTAAAGCTTAAAGCAGCGTTTGGGGTTTTTCATCAGAATATATCAAGGGTTATTCGAAGAGATGTTTTTGCTAGCAATCCCGATTTCTGGGTACTTTCTGATGGAGAAAACATACCTATCCTCAGGTCCATCCACTATATCCTAGGAACCACTGTTTCCTTGGGCAAACACTATAAACTGGATGTCGAGACATACCTAAAGGATAACGACGGCCTGGTCGAATATTTCCCTGCAGAAGGAATTTTCGCAATCAACCAACCTGGCTTTGACCCTTATTTTTCCGGGGATGGCTTTGGGGTAGGAATGGATGTTCTGTTTCAGGCCCAAGCAAAACATCACACTGGTTGGATCAGTTATTCCTTATCTGCCCAAAGAGAAAAATTTGAAGGGTTGAATGAAGGAGATTATTTTCCATCTGCTAATGATCAGGTTCATGAATTGAAGTTAGGTTACGTGTTTAAGAAGAAATCCTGGGAGCTATCCGTGGTCTGGATATATGGTTCTGGGAAACCTTATACGGCTCCATTGGGAACCCTTGAAGTTGAAACCCCTTCAGGAGATACCAGTGAGATCCTATTGGTTAGTGGGATCAACTCTGAGAGATTACCGGATTATCATCGTTTAGACCTGGCGCTGAAGTATAATCTTGATTTTAAATCTTCTAATCTTCAAATAGGGTTTTCATTATTCAATGTTTACAATAGAAAGAATATTAAAGCTGTTCGATTTAGAAGAAACCCTAATCTTGAAGAGGATGGTTCTATTGGAGGATATTCTCCAGTAGAGGTTCAGCAGCTTGGGATCTTACCCGGATTTTCATTAAAATTTGAATTTTGAGGTCTTTTTGGTTTCTATCTCCACTGCTGCTTCTTGCTTGCGAGATAACAAGCCCGCCAAAGGATGAGGGATTGGTTACCCGCACTTTGGTAAAACCTGGTCCATTGATCGACCAGGTTTTCACGATCTCTTTTTTCGATAATAGTCTTGGAGCGGAAACGGGGGTGCCTGATTTTGATGGAGAGGTAATTGTTCGAAGAGCGGGGATCAACCAATTGGTTCCTCTAGTCTACAGAGGGGGGAATGATTTTTCTACTTCTTCTACTAGCATTATCATTGAGGAGTCTGACACTATCATTCTTTCAGGAAACTGGCAGGGATTTTCTCTTTTGGCCAGATCTTCCATACCTGCTAGGCCCGATAGCCTGGGCTTGGTTGGAGATTTAAAGAATTTAAATCGGGTCTATGATGGAGAAACTACCGAGCTGGTTTGGGTGAGAAGAGATGATCTTGAATTAATAGCGAGATCAAAAGGCGCAGAATTGTTTGTTCCATATTCTGATATCTACAAGTCAACTTGGCCAGCCAATAGAGATAGGATTTCTGATCTTGACCCAAGAAACTTGGGGCCGATAAATGTGCATCCCTGGGATATTGAGGGAACAGGGAAATTTGACCTGATAGTTTATTGGTTTGATCAGGAAACTTCAAGTTTGTTTGGAGAGCCAATTCAAAGTGGAATTTTCCCTCCTGGATTGGGTATTATCAATGGGTTTGGATACTTCAAAGGATTCAGTGCTGATACTTTTTTATTAGAGGTATCGTTTTAGTTCAGGATTATCGGGAAGCTTTTGCTAACTTCGAAATCCGGCAAACAATTTACCATGCATATCAAAGCAAAAAGCAAAGAATCCTTGAGAGCTTTATACGCGAGCCTTCAAAAGATCGGGAAAGGTGTAGAAAAAGTTGCTGAAAGGATGAAAAAGGGCAAGGTAAAGCCCGAGGGAGCTTCCTCCTAGAATAGAATTCAAAATCAAAGTAATCAGGATATAAACTTTCTTCAAGAAGGAAGAAAGTGGAGGATATCGGATTCGAACCGATGACCTCTACGCTGCCAGCGTAGCGCTCTAGCCAACTGAGCTAATCCCCCATTTTGGGATTAGCACTGATCGAAATAGTTTTCAATCTGCGCTCTGCCTCCCGATTATTATCGGGATGAGCTAATATCCCATTGGTTGTTTGGAAGGCCGCAAATTTATTACAGAATCTAGAATGGCCTCATGGCCTTGACAAATATTTTCCGGTAGTAATTGGAAAAAATGTTGTTTTCAACAACACCTAGCGAACTGGAAGCATGAATGAACATTATCTTTTCATTAGAGACGACCCGAGTAACCAATCCTACATGAGTGATTTTCTTTTTCTTTTTTCCAGCCGCAAAAAACACCCAATCCCCCTTCTTGAGCTTCTTGATCGAAACTTTTCGCCCAATGTTCTGTTGTTCTGCAGAGGTCCTCGGTATTGTGATTCCATTTTGCTTGTAGGAAGTATAGAGTAGTCCTGAACAATCCATTCCAGCCCGGGTAGTACCGCCCCATTTATAAGGTGTTCCCATATAGGATTTGGTCGATCTGACTACTCCATCAATTTTGACCTTTTTTTGCTTCTTTTTTAACCCCTGTGCATCGCTCAACGTGTTTTTTGAGCCAATGCATGAAGCGAGACTCAGCATTATCAGAAGTAATACTAACTGAAACGGATGAATCTGCTTCTTACGAATCACGGACATATAGATCGGGGAGATTTCTGCCAATTCCATCAAGATCCAGGCCATAGCCGACTAAAAATAGGTTGGGAACCTCAAAGCCCAGATACTTGACATCTAACTTATCCTTGAAAACTGCGGGTTTCATTAGCAAGCTCGCAATTTCAATAGATGAGGGGTTCAGGCCGGCAATTTTATCATGTAGATAGGAAATGGTAAGACCGGTGTCTAATATGTCATCTATCAAAATGACATTCCTTCCACTTACATCCTTTTCAAAAGGGATCTTTTCCTGAACCGATCCTGAGCTTTCTGTCCCTTGGTAAGAACTCAATTGGATGAACTCTAATTCAACAGGAAGGTCTATATTTCTGACCAAGTCTGCCGTAAAAATGAAGGAGCCCTTTAGTATAGATACGAGAACAAGATCTTGTCCTTTGTAGTCCTTTGAAATACTTTTTCCTAACTGACGAATCCTTGCTTCCAAGACTTCTTTGGAAAGGTACTTCTTAAAATTCAGATTAGCTATGCGCATAAAAAAACCGGAGGGGTTTCCTCCGGTAATTTACATTATGATTATTATTCTTTATTCCTGAGACGGGTTAGCCTCCACAGAAATATTGACTGAAATATCATCACCTACAGCTCCGAGCATAGTCTCCATACCATATTCTGACCTTTTCAGAGTAATCTCAGACTCAAAAGAAATTACAGAAAATCCTTCATCAAAATCCGATCTTCCCAGGTAAGTAAAAGGAAGTTCGATCGACTTGGTCACTCCGTGCATGGTTAGATCACCCATAGCCATATAGCCAGTTGCCGTCTTTTCAATTGAAGTAGATTGGAAAGTTATCTCAGGATAATTTTCGACATCGAAAAACCTTTCACCCCTCAAATCGGCATCTCTCTTATCGATTTTGGTATTGATCGAAGCGGCAGCGATCCTGATATCAATGGTTGATGAACTAAGGTCTTCTCCTATTGAGATCGTTCCAAAAACATTTTCAAAGGCCCCTTTTGACTTCGCAAGGATATGTCTTACCTCAAAACCCACGAAGGTATGTGCTTGGTCAATTGCCCAAACACCTGTGGCATTACTTAGGTCTATAACTTCAACGGCTTCTTCTTCAACTACGTCTACTTCAACCATTGAAGCTGTTTCAACTTCTTCGCCGGAGGATTGAACAATTGCAATAGATGGTGCGATAACAAGTGCTACTACCGACATCAGTTTAAGGAGGATGTTCAACGATGGTCCGGAAGTATCCTTGAACGGATCTCCAACCGTATCACCTACTACTGCTGCCTTATGAGGTTCCGATCCTTTTCCATATTTGGTGCCGTTCAGATCGAATCCTTCTTCTATCATTTTCTTAGCGTTGTCCCATGCTCCTCCAGCATTAGATTGGAAGATCGCCATAAGAACACCAGCCGAAGTCACACCGGCAAGGAGCCCACCCAACATTTCTGGTCCAGCGACAAACCCAATTAATACTGGAACCAAAACTGCCATTAGCCCAGGAAGAACCATTTCCTTGATAGATGCTTTTGTAGAGATCTCAACACATTTATCATACTCAGCAACTCCGTCAGCAGATTCGAAAGTATCATTATCGGCTTGAGACCACTCTGATGGGTCTTTGCCTTCATTTCTTTTCATCACATCAAGAGCGGCACCCAAAGCAGGGATTTCTTTGAACTGCCTTCTTACCTCTTCGATCATGGCCATTGCGGCTCTACCCACTGCATTCATACTCAATGATGAGAATACAAATGGAAGCATAGCTCCAACCAATAGCCCCGCCATCACCTTAGGATCGGCAATATTGATGGTGTCAAGGTTTGCTTGTTGCATGAAGGCCGCAAATAATGCCAAGGCTGTCAAAGCAGCCGATCCAATTGCAAATCCTTTTCCGATTGCGGCGGTGGTATTTCCAACCGCGTCAAGCTTATCCGTTCTTTCTCTTACCTCTTTTGGTAATTCAGCCATTTCAGCAATTCCTCCCGCGTTATCCGAAATAGGGCCATATGCGTCAACTGCCAATTGGATTCCTGTATTTGCCAGCATACCAACGGCTGCGATCGCAATACCATAAAGTCCTGCGAATTGGTAAGAGATAAGGATTGCAGCGGCAATCATGATCACTGGGATTGCGGTACTCATCATACCAACTCCAAGTCCGGCGATAATATTAGTAGCCGATCCAGTAACCGATTGCCTAACGATAGAGGTCACCGGCTTTGTCCGGTTCCAGTATAATATTCTGTGATCTTTCCGATTCCAAGACCGGCAAAAAGCCCTGCAAGTGTTGCGTAGAACACGCCATTTGCAGAGTACTCAGTCCCATTGAGAACCCATGTTGTGGGAAGGAAATATTGAATAATGAAATAAGATGCCACAACCATTACGATGGCTGATCCAAATTCTCCGATATTCAATGCCCTATGTGGGCTTCCACCTTCTTTAACCCTTACAAAGAAGGTCCCGAAAATAGAAACCAGGATACCTACTGCAGCTAATGCTAATGGCAATACCACGGCTCCCAGTCCGTCCATTGGAAAGTCTGCTATGGAAACGAAGGCCGCTCCCAAAACCATGGTACCGATAATTGACCCAACATAAGATTCAAAAAGGTCTGCACCCATTCCGGCAACATCACCAACGTTGTCACCAACATTATCGGCAATGGTTGCTGGATTCAAGGGATGATCTTCTGGGATGCCTGCTTCAACTTTTCCTACCAGGTCTGCTCCAACATCGGCAGCTTTGGTATAAATACCCCCTCCAACTCTTGCGAAAAGAGCAATGGAAGATGCACCAAGTGAAAATCCAGCTAAAACATTCAGGATGGTGGTCACGCTGTCTGAATCTCCCAGACCGAACATTTGAGAATAAAGAATGAATAATAAACTCAATCCCAATACTCCAAGACCAACAACACCCATTCCCATGACAGAACCTCCACCAAAGGCAACTTCCAGGGCTTTGCCAAGAGACTCTCTGGCAGCATTTGTTGTCCTTACATTAGCTTTAGTAGCTACCCTCATACCGAGAAAGCCCGCCAAAGCCGAACAAATAGCTCCGACCACAAAGGATAATGCAACAAGAGCACTTGAGTTGGCTTCGTTAGCGCCTTTAAAGGCCAGCAAAACCGCAACTGCAATAACAAAGATTGAGAGAACCTTGTATTCAGCTTTTAAGAATGCCATAGCTCCATCAGAGATGTGCTTGGCAATATTTTTCATTTTATCGTTGCCGATTTCTTGTTTTGAAACCCAACCGGATTTCCAAATCACATAAAGAATAGCAGCGACTCCGCACAATGGCAGGAAAAACATCAATTTTTCCATATTTGTTTAGTTGTTATATCTGGGCTAAAAATTAAGACCGCAAAACTAAAATATTCTTATTAACAAGCTTCCTGTATAGCAAAATTCCTAACTGCCTGAATGAAAGTTATTTTCCTCTCTTCTTTAATCAATATTCCAAGATGTCTTGGCCTTAGTCTTGAATTCATTTTACTGGGGCTTCTGTCCATTCAGGGTGTAGCTCAGGAAAAAATGGAAAAGGAAGAAATCCTTCTGAACAATCCCGCCATCATAATTCAAGCGACAGAGGCAGTGAATTTGATGTATGACTTCAATTTCAAGGAGGCCAACAAAAGGTTCAAATGGATAAAGAATGACTACCCTGATCACCCTATGGGCTATTTTCTGTTGGGCTTAAGTGAATGGTGGAGGATTGTTCCGGATGTGGAAGAAACCCGATATGACAAAAGTTTCCTGGCATATATGGATACCGCCATTAATAAGGCTGAGGCAATGGGAGGAAAGAAATCTGAAAACGCTGAGAAGGTTTTTTTTCTGGCAGGAGCTTATGCTTTTAAAGCCAGGTTGAATTCCGAAAGAGAGAATTATACCAAGGCAAGTTTTACTGGGAAAAAGGCTTTGCAGTATTTACAAAAGAGCAGAGAGTATCTTGATTGGAGTCCTGAATTCCTATTCGGAGAGGGCTTGTATAATTATTACAGGGAATGGATTCCTGACAACTATAAATACTTAAAGCCGATTATGTTGTTTTTCCCAAAAGGCGACAAGCAGGAGGGAATCAAGCAATTGGAAAAGAATGCCCAGGTTTCTTTTTATACCAGAACAGAGGCCCAATATTGGCTCATGCGTATCTACGATGAGGAAAATGATCAAAAGAACTCATTTCGAATGGCCAAGTATTTAAATGAGACCTTTCCAAATAACCCTTATTTCCACCGTTACTACGCCCGTCTACTTTTTACCGGTGGACAATTGGTTGAGACCGAGGTTCAATCAAGAACAATTTTAGACAGGATTAATGATAATCGGGCAGGTTATGAGGCCAATTCAGGAAGATATGCTTCTTTTTTCCTCGGATATATATACCAGTTCAGGGATAAGGATCTGAACCTTGCACGGCTTCATTATGAAGAGGCAATTCAGTATTCAGAATCTAATGGTGCTTTTGATACAGGTTACAATCTATGGTCTCATGCCTATCTGGCAAGGATGGATGATGAGTTAGGAAATAAAGACAGTGCCATTAAACACTATGAGCTAATAAAAGAATATGCTGATAAGAAATCTGAGCTGGGAAAGGAATCCAGAAAGTATTTGAAGGAAAATAAAAAGGGAAAAGGCTTTTTGTTCTTTGGCTAGGGAATAGGGTAGGCGTTTGTCTTTTTTAAAGTGTTCAGGACCACGAGACTTTCCATTCTGTCTATTTCATCGATCTCAGTAAGCTTTCCTATGATCAACTTTTGGTAAGTAGATATGCTTTGCGTGATAACCTTTAACAAAACATCAGAATGGCCTGTCAGATGATAACACTCGACGATCTCATCAATCTTTGAAATGTGATCAATAAACTTTTTTACCGTGTTCTTCTTGTTGTCTTTAAGACTTATTTGGATAAATGTCAAAACATCTAGTCCCAATTTTTCCTTATCGAATTCTGCGAAATAACCTTCTATATAACCGGCCTTTTCAAGTTTTTTTACCCTTTCGAGGGTAGGGGCAGGAGAAAGTCCTATATCTGATGAAAGCTTTGCATTTGTGATCCTGGCATCTTTTTGTAGGATCTCAAGGATTTTTTTGTCTATTCGGTCCAAGATTATTGATTAATGTTCACATAGCTGGGCTCAAATATATCGGACAAATCCCGTTGTTTTTTATTGATTCTTTAAATCCACCATAAAATCGGTATACAATTAGGAAATTTGTAAGTCCAAGGATGGAAACGAAAGACCTAATCATAACACCGATCCTTTTGATGGTTCTCATTCCTTTGATCTCTTTTTTTAGGTCAAGCGAAAAGGACCCTACGAACAGATCTATTTTCACATATGGGATAGTTGCAAAATTTTTCGGTGCACTTATGATCGGTTTGATCTATCAATTTTATTATGGAGGTGGGGATACTTTTAATTTCTTTTACCATTCCACGCTTATTTGGGAAGCTACTCTTGAAAATCCCTTTAACTTTTTGAAATTTCTTTTCAGCTCCGGGGAGCCAATTTCAGGATTGGGTAAATACATCGATCGCATGTATTGGTACTCGGATTCCGCGTCTTTTTTTGTAGCCAAGGTTTCGGCATTCCTTGGGTTATTTACCTTGCATTCCTTTCTTCCAATTTCCCTTTTGTTTTCTCTTTGGTCCTTTTCTGGATCATGGGCGAGCTATAAAGTATTTACGCATCGCTATCCGAATTTAAAGTTGGAAGCAGCTGTAGCAGCTATTTTCATTCCGAGCTGTTTGATTTGGGGCTCAGGCCTTTTTAAAGATACCCTAACCTATGGTGCTATTGGCTGGTTGATCTATGGATTTTACTGGGTGGTTATCCAAAGGCAGTACAAGCTGAATCATATTCTGGTGGGTCTCATTGGTCTTTACATCCTCTACGTGGTTAAGATCTACATTCTTCTATCCTTTATTCCGAGTTTAATTGGGTGGTGGGTCTTGGAAAATCTTCAATCGATTAGGTCTGGAGTTTTAAAAACATTTGCGGCCCCCTTCTTTTTTGGTCTGGCAGGCCTTTTGGCATTCCTTACCATGGACCAGATGGCTGAGTCAAACGCGAAATATGACATTGATAATATTGCGATTACCTCTCAAACAACCGCTTATGACATAGCTTATTGGACAGGAAAAGGAGCGGGTTCTACGTATTATTTGGGGGAGCTTGATGGCACGTTTGCTGGTATGATCGGGCTTGCTCCACAGGGAATTGTGGTTACGCTTTTTAGGCCATGGCTATGGGAGGTTAGCAATCCCTTTATGCTTATTTCAGCCTTTGAGAGTCTGATTTTCCTTTTGCTTACGGCTCTGGTACTTTTCCGGTCAAGGTTTTTCGGGATCGTCGGTTATATTCGAAAAGATCCTTTTTTGATTTTTGCTTTAGTCTTCTCTCTGGTTTTTGCCATTGGAGTCGGAGTGTCGAGTTTTAATTTTGGATCCCTATCCAGGTATAAGATTCCATTACTGCCTTTTTACCTGTTCTCGATATTGGTACTTAACTCCTATTTGAATTATTCCAAAGGTTCAAAAACGGAAAGAAGCAATTTACGGTAGTTGGGTAGAAGAGAATTTCTGCTGAATTGGTTTTCAACGAAATCTCGCCCTCTCTTTCCATACTCTTTTCTGAGATCTGAATTTTTGATCAGCTCTTTTAATCCTTGCTCCCAATCCTGAGGCTTAGAAGCATACATTCCTCTTTCATTTTCTCCGATCAAAATTGAGTTTACTCCAACAGGACTTGCCAGGGAAGCTTTTTCAAGAGCCATGTATTGGATCAATTTGAATCCGCATTTCCCTTTCGCCCAATCATCATCTGGTACTGGCATGATTCCGATATCGATCCTGTCCAGGTCTTTGATCTCGCGGGAATGGGAGAATAAAACGAATTCATATTCCAGATCCTGGTAGTCTGGATCCTGATCGGCTATTATTAGGAAATCAAACTCCAGGTCTGACTTTAACTTTCTAATGATCATTAAAACCGGATCCAAATAAGGAAGAGTGGAATGAGTTCCTGTCCATCCAACGGTTATTTTTTCGCTGTTCTGATTCCTTTCAGATCTGTGTTCATTTGTTTCAACCACTGTGGGAATGAACAAAGCATTGTCATTAAAAGACTCGGCATACTTTTTCAAGAATTGATTTCCGGCAGATATGTATCTTGAATTTTTGATGATAAATGGGACTTTTCTCGCCCACTTAAGCCAGGATACCTTTTTATTGGTTTCACTGGTTTTTTCAAGCCAAATAGCGTCATCGAAATCGTAGATAGCGGGCTTGCCAAATAGAACTAAGGCTATCCATTCCCATACAGGAGGGCCAATCGGAATGGCTTCCCGGTGGATCAATAGCGCATCGTATTTTCCCAATTGGAAGAGTAACAAGTATCTTTTTATCAAGCCAGAAATGAAATAAGCCAGCTTTGAAGGGGCGTTGCCTCTCTGGTAGAGAATCTTGAATGCACTTTCAGACCAAAAAGGTTTTTGAGAATAACTTATTCCCCAACCCGGAAGCTCTTTCAGAAATAATTCAAACCTGAATCTTTGAGATCCCACTGTACCCTTTGGGTATGGACATATGATCAATAGGTTTTTTATCCCGCTAATTCTTTATAGATGGTAAGATAATTCTCAACTCCTCTTTTTAAGGAAAAATAGTCAAGGGCCAGCTTCCTGGCATTTACCTTAATGCTTTCAATATTTTCTCTGACCCTTATTTTTTTCAAACGTTCTGGGTCAAAATCATCCCTTAGAAAGAAGAACTCCGGATACTTTCGAGCGAATAGCTCAACGTCTCCCCAGCCTGAGTTGGAAATGACTGGTTTTCCCATGGCAAGAAACTCTCCCGTTTTGGTAGCAGCCGATGCTTTTTTTGAAAACTTGTTTTGTATAAAAAAGAGGCCAATATCTGTAAGGGAAAGATATTCTGGCATTTGGTCGCGATCAGAATTAACGATGCTGATTTTTTTGATTAATGATTGGTTCTCTGCTGACTTCCTTAGCCATTTTGAGACTTGATCTCTTGGATCGTTTGAGATTATTAGCCAATGGATATTTTGATTTTGTTTTTGCAGCTGAAAAAAGAACTCTAACATTTCGTCTTTTAAGTACCATGTTCCCAATGAGCCCTGGTAGCATAAAACCAAATCCTTGGGATCAATATTCAGCTCCTTCTTAAGGGATCTTGTTTTTTCCTCTGGAACCTTATTGTAATCAAAAAGATCTGTGTCTACGCAGGTGGGTATAACCTTGATTATCTCTTCGAGTTTTGCAGGGTCAGCACCATATTTAATAGGAAAGTTTCCCAAACTTCCCTTTTGACTTTTGCTTGTGTACCAATCTATTATTTCACTGCGAGCATTATGTGTCAGGCTTATTATGGCTGATGAATCAGAGATCAATTCCTGCTCATAATTCTTAAATTTTTTATAGGCCAACTTGAAAATTGGATTTGATTGGTCCCAGATATTCCCATCGATTCGCTCATCTGCCCAAAAACCTCTCATGTCGAATATTACCGGAATATTTTTTGCCCATTTTGTTTGATTAAAGCTGAGGTAAGGCATGATTGATCTAATGTGAATTATGTCCCAGCTATTTTTTTCTGAGATTTCCCTAACCTTCTTTTTCATTCTTCGAATGTTCAGGAAAGTTGATATTCCCTTGGGGCTCTCTTCAAAAAGCAATGGTTGGTAATCAAGACCAGTTCTTCGTTGCAACTGTTCGATCTCTTTTTGGGAAGGAAAGCTTTTGTTTTTTTCCAGGCTGACAACCTGGATTCTGTCCACGTTTTTCTTGAGGCCCTGCAGGTAGGGAAGGATTTGAGATCTTCCTAACGGATCGAATAAACCATCATATGTCAGGTATAAGATCTTCAACTTTCAATTGCTTTTTAGCCAATTAAATAACACCCAAAGATGCCATACTTTGTTGTAGAGGTATTTATTTCCAGATTTGAAATCACCGAGGGTTTTTTCTACTATTTCAGGATTCACTAAAGATTGAGAATGGATAAAATCCCTTTCAAAAGCGACGGACATCTTTCCATCTATATTTCTCAAAAGCCAATCGATCATAGGAATGGAGAAGCCCCATTTTTTACGATAAATCAAATCCTTTGGAAGGTAGTTTTCTAGGATCCTTTTTAATATGATCTTTTGTTCACCCTTCTTCATTTTCAATTCCTTCCTAAGTGCCTGGCTGGCCTCGATTATCCTATGGTCGAGCAAGGGGACCCTGCATTCCAAAGAACTTTTCATGGAGGCCTTATCTACTTTCTCCAAGAGGTCATCAGGTAAATAATAGGAAAGATCAAACCTTGCCTGTTTTTCAGCTCCCTTTAGGTTTTTGGAGGGATATCCCCCTAGCTCTGGAATTCTGTTCCGCCCTAATCCCAAAAGCTCCTTTTCTGAGAACAAGTATTGTTCCTGTGAAAAGATATGAAATGATCTATTGACTTTTCCAGAACCCAAAATTCTTGATGCTTTTCGGAATTTTTCCTGCCCGCTCCACTTTAACACCGGTAGTACAGCTCTCAAAAGCGAAGAACTTAGTGAATTTTCCAGTCGGTCTGCCCAAGAGTAGGAACCATACCCCAGAAACAACTCATCTCCTCCGTCCCCGGTTAGAATCACCTTTACTTGTTCTCGTGCCAGTGATGAGATTAGCATTACTGGAATAGCAGAAGTATCGCCATAGGGTTGATCATAGGAGGGTTGCATTTCCCACAAGAGCTCCATGGCCTCATCCATTCCAAGTTGATATTCAGTATGATCCGAGCCTATTTGCTGAGCTACCTTTCTTGCATATTCAGATTCATCAAAAGATTTTTCCTTAAAGGAAATATTGAAGGTTTTGATGGGCTGATCATTTTGTTCAGCGGCTACAGCACTTATTAGGCTTGAATCCGTTCCGCCACTTAAGAAGGTTCCCAATGGCACATCCGCTATCATCCTTTTTTTTACGCTGTCTCTAATCAATTCATGAATGAAGTTTTGAGTATCTCCAGAAAGTTCAGGGTTGGCAATTTCACCTCCGGATTTAAATGGGGCCCAATAGGGATGGTATTCGACCTGGAGGTCTTGCTTTACTTTGGCGAAGTTTCCTTTTGGGAATTTTCTTATTTCGGAATAAATGGTCCAGGGTTCAGGGATGTATCCGAGGTGAAGGAATAGATCAACGGCAGATGGATCAAGGGTCAACTTATCCTTAATACCCTTTTGGGAAACCAAGGCCTTTATTTCTGAAGCAAAGGCAAAAACACCATCTTTTTCAAAAACATAAAGTGGCTTGATCCCGATCCGATCCCTGGCTAGAAGTAGTTCCTTTTTTTCTTTTGAATAATAAGCGAAGGCAAACATGCCATTTAGTTCGCTTAAGGTTTCAGGGCCTTTTTTTTCTAATAGTTCAATTAAAACCTCCGTATCAGAATTGGTCCTTAGTCCACCAGGAATTTTTTGAGAAAGCTCCTGAAAATTGTAGATCTCTCCATTAAAGACAAGGACACTTTGATTTGATGATGAAAAGAAGGGTTGGTTGGCGTCGGAAGAAAGATCGATTATCGAGAGCCTTGTCTGCGCAAGCCCGAGAGTCTCATCTTCCGATATCCAGTTGCCTTTGGCATCGGGCCCTCGGTGATTCAGGGTATGATTAAAGTGCTCAAGTTGGGATGAATCCACAACTCCCGAAGTTTTCCAGATTCCACTAATTCCGCACATTTCTCATCGAGGCTTCAAGGATTAGCTCGAAAATACGTTTTTGGATTTTCTAATCCTTCTTGAAAAGACCTTTGGTGAAGAGAGAAAACTCTTTAAAGAGTATTTTATACCCCCTAGAATTTTTTTTTGATCGCCGATATAGCTGGCCGCGATGGTGAAATTAATATTGGAGACATATTCACTCCACTCGGCTTCTGGAATATCCTTGAAGAGTGGTCTTAGGGTGCTTAGGGCCTGGTGCATGTCTTTTGCCATGGCATCCACATTCAAATGCATTTGTCCGGTATGAGTCCGGTAGAGATTTATGGGTTCAGGAATCATTCCAAAGGGTCCTTTTTTAGAAAGCCTCAACCAAAACTCCCAATCGGCAGATGTAGAAAGCTTTTCGTTAAAACCACCGATTTCTTCCACAACCCTTGACCTGACCATGACGGAACTTGGACTATGGATCACCTTTTCGCGGAATTGGAGAAGCTTTTTACTAACATGGCCATCCTGTCCCTTTTCAATTTCAATTTCGGCCTCATTTTCATCTACTCTTTCTTCAAAGCCATGAACTAAAGGGTACTCTTTATTTTCCTCTAAAAAATTAACTCTGAGGCTGATGCTATTTTTTAATAAAATATCATCTGCATCAAGGAAAGCCAGGTATTCAGCATTCGAGTTTTTTATCCCGTTATTTCTGGCTGAGCTGACCCCCTTGTTTTTTTGTTCAATTACCCTAACTCCCTCAAATCCTTTTGCAATTTGATTTGAAGAATCGGTGGAGCCATCATCGACAAGGATGATCTCAAGATTTTCATAGGTCTGTGATTGGCAGGATTCCAAGGTGCGCGCAAGAAACCTTTCCCCATTGAAACAGGGGATAATAATGGACACTAATGGTTTTATCTGATCCAATTCTATTTCTTTCCAGAATAAAGATCTTCCAAAGATTTGATCATTTTCGGGAGAGGGAAAAGATCATAAACTACAGATTTACCTTTCTCTATCCACTCTTTTCTATAACCCCCGGAGTGAATAATATCCAATCCCTTTTCTATTGAACCGGAATCTTTAAAAGGAACTACGAGGGCATTTTCTTGATCGACAATAAACTCTTTTGCAATTCCTGACAAGGTAAATATTCCAGGAATACCTGATGCCTGTGATTCTACATAAGTTTGGCCAAAAGCCTCAGAATGATCATCAATAGGGGTGTGAACATAGACATCAAAAACCTTGTACAATGCTGGCATGTCGTATTCAAATTCGATCATGGAAAATGAATCGTATGGTAACTTATCCAAGAGCAAATGGATTTCGGTGGCATAGTCTCCCTGAGCATTTGCGAGGACCAAATGGGATTCAGGATTTTTCTTGTTGAATCTTTCAAAAGCAGAAATTATCTCTTGTACACCCTTCCAAAAGGTGAACCTGGCTATCACTCCTATGGTGAATTTGTTTTCGGGGATTCTGTATTTGTCCTTTATTTTTTGGACTCTTTCCTCGGAAATATTTTTGAAGAGTTCTAGATCAAACCCATGTAAGATTAGATGAACCTTTTCAGGTTTAACTTTTTCCATCTGAACCAAAACATCTCTGACATTCGAGGAAATGGCAACTATATCAGTGGAAAGCCTGTTGAGAATTTTATCCAAAAAAACTGCTCTTGGATGGAATAGGTGATGATAGGTTGAAAAATGTCTTGTGTAGATCCTTTTTTTAACCTTTCCTAAATATGAAGCGATCAATCCAACCCGATTGGCTTGATAAAGGTGGCAATGGACGATCTGGGGTTTTTCCTGTTTTAGAATTTTGAGGGTTTTTCTGATCGAGCTAAAAATTCTCCAACCCGATGGGGGCTCCAGTCGGTAGACTTTCAAGCCCTTTTCTTTTAAGAAACTTTCAAGATATGTTGGGCCAGGATTTACCAGGATATAGAATTGCTCAAACTTTTTTTGGTCGAGGTGTTCTGCAACCCACTCAAAAGCCAACGCCTTATCAATGTCTGAAATAATGAATCCAATTTTCTTCATCGATAAGACTGGCTCGTTACTATCAGGTCATAGGCTTTGAACCTGATCGACCTCGGAAGGATTCGAAATAGATTGAATTTATCTACCATAAAGGGAAAAATTGAACTGGAAAAAAAAGAATCTTTCCATTTCATTTTGCTATACTTTGGCTTATCAATACCATGTTTCTCTAAAACCTTGATCTTTTCTTTTCGGTATTGCTTTTGCCTGCTGATAAACTGTCTGCAATCCGGTTTATCCAAGTGATATCCAATGCAATTTGAATTAAAATGGATTGACACTCCCTGCTTCAAAGCACGCAATCCAAGTTCATAATCCTCACAGTCCGACAAGCTTTCATCGAACCCCCCCAGTTTATTAAAAAGCTCTCTTGGGATTGAAACATTTGCTGCGGTCAGAAAAAGTGAGTTTGGATCAGTTTGATTTTCCGGTACTCCATTGGTCCATTTCCTGCTCAGGAAGGCTTTGAACCTCTGAAAATCATTGTCCCCGGATTCTTCTTTTTCAATTTGGTTCCCAACCAATATTGAGTTCAAGTGGCTCTTATGAAAGACCGAATGGATTTTTATTAGCTCTGGAATAGCTGCCATGTCGTCATCAAGGAAAACCAGGAGATCTCCTCTCGATTTTGATGCTCCGAAGTTTCTGTTTCCAGCCCTTCCCAACTGATTGCCAGAACTGACGGTTTCCAGGCTTTTGAAATTCTTCCTGAATCCATCAACGATCTCTTCCTCTTGTGATGAATCTGGTCCATCCACTGAAACCAGGACCTCAAAATCTTTTTTTTCCTGTTTTTCAATATGACTTAGGGTCTTTTTTAGAAAGTCATAGCGTCGGTATGTAGGAATAATAACTGAGATCAAACCCGCTTAGAATTAAAGGCCATACCAAAGAAAAAGAAAGCTAGCCTTAAATTGACTTTATTGGGTTTAGATAAATGATTTAAACCTCTTGAGAGGTATAAAAGGAATGAATATGCTTTTCCTTTTTCTGTAAGTAGGAAAGCGCCTTCGTTGGAATAGATCAGGTCTTCCTTTTTTGAACTGTAACTCTCCGTGGTTTTCGAAAGGTGGTGGATCACCCTGAGTCCAGGAAAAAATGCAACCTTTTTGGCTTGGTTTTTTATCTGCCATCCCCATACAACATCTTCGAAGTACAGGAAAAAGCGGTCGTCAAATTTCTTTTCTGGAAAAGAATTGACAAGCTCTTTTGAGCAAATAAGAAATGTTCCCCAAACCCAATCACAGAATATCTTTCTGTCATGACCAAAGTAATTTCCTAAGAGAATTCTTTTACCTCCAAAAAACTTTTGAAGCCTAAAGAACTCATACCATTCTTTGGAGATCGAGGGAAACCTGTTTGCATTATGTTGGACTGTTCCATCAGGATGTTCAAGCCGGCAGGTGATGGCTCCAATCTCAGGCTTCTCTTTTATTTCTTTCAAGCATCCTTTTAATCCGGATTCAATGAATTCTACATCGTTATTAAGTATCAAAAAGTACTCTGACCGGGCTTTTTTAATTCCCTCATTCACCGCGCCAGCATAGCCAGCATTCTCGTTTAATCGGACAATTGAATTCTCCGATGAAGAAAAGCCTTCTGGAAAAGAAAATTCAATTTCTGATCCGTTGTCAACAACCAGAATTTCATAATCCTCAACATCTGCATGTTCCTGAATGGACTTCAAACAGGCATTGGTCAGATCAGAGGTCTGATAATGAACTATGATGATACTAAGCTCCATTTTAAAGCCCCAGGATTTGCCGGATCTTTCCGCTAAACCGATGATTTCTGATCCAAAGATTGGTATTTCCGATCGGTAGTTTTTCTCCACTCAGACGATTCATTAATTCCCCAAGGTCTTTTGCTTGGACCAATTTCAAAGCGGGCCATGATTCTGGCTTAGCGGGATGGATATCTTTAAAATCGGAATAATTTGACTCATCTATAGTACCCCAAAGCTCAATGGCTTTGTTTCGTTTTTCTGGGTTATTCAATTCTTCACTTGAATGGCCCCAATTGGAGATTTTAAATTCCAATTCTGTTTTACCTCTAGCCCAGGTTTCATGAACTGCGAAAAAAGGACTAAGAACATTGAAATGATCGTTATGCCTAGCCCTTAAATATTGAGGTCGGGTAGTAGCAAAAGGAGCTGCTTCGGGAAGCTTTTTTCCGAAATCAACAACCAGGTATTTGCCCTTCAGTTTTTTGTATACTGGAATCCAGTTTACAAGGACATTGTAAGGTTTTTTATGAGGATTTGGATTGGGGTCCAAGTTTTCGAGATACTTTGAAAATCCCCCAAAATCAATAAAGTATTCGTCTGAGTCTACCTGTATATGCCAACCTCCTTCACCGAGCGCATTAGCCATAGCTGTCCTTTGCAGGTTTCCATTTTCCCTTGAATTAAGATCAGGATTCGAAAAATTCCCTTCGATAATCCTAATTTTTTTTTGGGTATCGATACGACTTATCAATCCCTCAAAGGAGTCCTGGTCAAAGTCGTATTTTTTTCCAGCCCAGGACTTTCTACCCTTATCAAGAGACAGGCAGATGGAGTCTGAATGATCATAAACCCTCGGAAGGGAATGCTCTAGTAAATACCAATCATAGGAAACACAAAAACCTACTTTGATCGAGCCCATCTATTAAATATTGAGGCAATTATCTTTTCGATAGAATACACTTGTACATTTCAAGGCATAATCTCCTGGGCTCATTCCCCAAAAATTAATAACCCGAAACCCTGAATTCTTCAGGCTTTCCCTTGCTTCAGAATATTTTTCTCTTTGGGAATCGTCCAGAATGATTGCACCAGAATCGCTTAAGGATTCTATTGACTGGATTACACATGAATTTCTTTTTCTACCATCAACAATCACCAGGTCAAACTTCTTCTGGGGTTTTTTTATGCTTTCCGGATAATCATTGCTTTCGTCCAAAGGGCAATAATCAATGTGTACGTTAGAATCAACTTGCTTTGAGATCTTCTCAAACCAATCCTTGTTGTTTTCTACAGACCATAATTCCGAAACTTTCTTTTGAAGGTAAAGGCTTGAATTCCCAGATCCATATTCAAAAACAATATGTTCCTTTTGAAGCCTTTCTTCTAAAAATTTGATAGACCCCAGGGTATACCATGGCCAAGGATTTCCTTTAGGATCCAAAGGTTTCCTTTCAATTAATGACCGGATCCAGCCGGATTCTGGGAAGTAACCTGTCTCCATCAAAGAGAGGAATGTTTTTTCCTGATCATTAAGGATAATCCTCCTGGTAAATTTTATCCCTAATGGGATTGAGTAAAGAAATTTGAGCAGGGATCTAAGGAGATTTTTCAAAACGTAAGGAGAAGATTAGGCCTTTTTCTTCAAAAATTCATGCAAACATATCAAAGCCCATAGTCTCTCAGGAGTATTTTCTCCCTTTTTACTAAAAAGCTGAGTTTTTAGATTCTCCACTCTTTTCATACCAATAAATTCCTCAAGAGGGCTATCCTTGGTATTCAGCCACTTATTCTTCACTTCGGATGCCAGATCTTCTCTAAGCCACTTTGCCAATGGGATCTCAAATCCCTTTTTAGGTCTTGCAAAGAGTTTTTTAGGGAGATCACTTTTAAAAGCTTCTCTTAAGAGAAGTTTGTTTTGTGTCCTACTTAACTTTTGTTCCGATGGAACGGCTTTTACGAATTCGACAAGCTCATGATCTAAAAAGGGAACCCTTACCTCAAGGGAGTTCATCATGGAGGCTCTGTCAACTTTTTCAAGCATATCACCTGCTAATACCATTTGCAGGTCATTTTCCAAAACCCTGTTGATATTGTCCGGCTTAAGATGAGGAAAGAGGCCAATTTTAATTCCAGCCTCTGAAATAGGGTTCTGGCTTAGGTACTCATTTTTCAAAATTTCCTTGGCCCATGTCCCGCCCACTGGGCTTGACCATTCCCAGTACCTTTTATCCAAATCCAAACCCGAAACACGAGAATATCTCTTTATCCTTCTTGAGAGTGAACCTAATTTACCATCTCTTGAGGAAGGAACTATTGAGAACAAAGGGCCAGCAATTTTGGTCAGGCCCTCTATTGGACCAGGCGAAAAGGATCTCAAGAAGGCATTGTACTTATAATATCCCCCAAATAGCTCATCAGCTCCATCACCACTGAGAGCTACTGTAACATGGTTTTTTGTTTCCTGGCTTACCGCATCAACAGCTATCAAAGAGGAATCTGCAAAGGGTTCATTCATGGATGAAAGAGCCCTTTCTATTGAATCGTGGAAAAAATCCGATTTGAGCCAAATTGTTGAATGTGAAGTACCAAGGTATTCGGCTAATTCTCCTGCATCTTTTGATTCATCCAAAAATTTTTGGTCTCTGTATCCAACAGAAAAGGTCTTAAAATTTGGATCAAATTGTTTGGCGGCCCAGGCGATGATAGAAGAATCAATTCCACCACTTAAGAAGCCTCCAAGGGGAACATCTGAAACAAGTCTTTTTTCCACTGCCTGCATTAACTTTTCTCTTACCATGCTGGCATTCTGGGTCAGGTTATTTTCCTGATTTTCCCTGATTATTGGATTGTACCAATTCTTGATCTCAAAATGGCCTTTTTTGACACTAATGAATTGCCCAGGCATTAATTTTTTTACCCCCTCATAGATTGAATAGGGAGGAGGTATGTAGTTAAGGCTTAAAAAAAGATAGAGGCCTTCAGCATCGATCTTTTCAGGGATGCCGAACGCCCTCAGCGAAGCCAGTTCTGATGAGAAAAGGACTTTGTCATCATCCTTGAAATAAAGAAGGGGCTTGATCCCAAATCGATCCCTGGCCAATATCAATGATTCTTCATGGCTATCGTAAAAGGCCAAGGAGAAAAAGCCATTCAATTGGGAGAGCCCATCTACCCCGTTTTCAATTAAATGGTACAACAAAACCTCAGTATCTGAGCTTGATCTAAAGGTATATTTGGTTTCTAATTTTTTTTTGAGTTCTTGAAAATTGTAGATCTCACCATTGAAGGAAAGAATATACCTGGAGGATGTGTCGGACATGGGCTGGTGGCCATCGGGGCTGAGGTCCAGAATGGAAAGCCGGGTATGTCCCATGTTTAGCCCTTCAGACAAATAAGAACTTTGATGATCAGGCCCCCTATGCCTTAAAAGGTCGATGGATTTTTGGAGGTTTATTGAATGAAATCTCCCAAGCTCATTAAATGGAAAAAGGCCTGTAATGCCACACATTTGATCCTACTCTTCTTGCTAAGCTGGAAAAATACAAAGCTTTTCAATGTTCATGTGGCCTGGAATTGCTTGAATTAACAATTGGGACGTCTAGTTTGGGAATTTCCTCGATCGAAACCTTAGTGGGTGGGTTCGGTTGTCCTGCATTAATCCAAGCCGTGTACCAACAGGATGAGATCAATTGTACTGAGGATAATAAACTCCTCTTTATCATCCCATCCAGTTTGCTTTCGTAAAGAGCGCAGAATTTCTTTGAATAATTTCTTTTAAGCTGAAAGCCTCTTTTTTCAGCAGAAAACTTACCATTGGGCATCTCTCTGGTGCTTTGCAGTTCCATTTTTAGAACTGAGTCAACCTTATCGTGAGATGTAAATATTGTAGAAGCAAATTCTATCCAAGGATCATTTATATATGCTGCCCTTTCAACCCAAATGTCCCAATCTTCAAAACTTATCTCTGGGATTCTGCTTTCCCACAGTGCATGAATCCCATGCTGACCTGAATACTGTCCGTTATAATTATGGGTGGTATGAAGCGGGACATGGGCATCTCCCAGATAATGTCCCAGCTCAGCGGATAGGGTGATTACCCTTTCCCAAGATTCAGATAGAAAGGCTTCTTCAAGCTCATTGAATACTGAGTCCAGTATCCAGGGAAGAATCCCATGGGAAGTCAATGAATCTTCGGAATACCTCGATCTAGCAGTTCCTATTTTTTCTGGCAGTGAATCAACCGTTTTGATACCATAGGAATCAAGATCAATGTAATGATTCCTTCCTTCGAGAGGTACAGAATATCTCCTCCTGTCTGGCCCCAATGATCTTTCAATGATTTCATCGCGATGTACTTTATAGAAATTTTGAAGAGGCTGAGGCAGTGAATAGATAGCGTATTCGTTGATTTTTTTATGAGCAAAGAACCCCCAAAGTGAAGCGTTGCTTTCATTAGGCATCAAAAAGAAGGGAAAAATCAGCAAAAAGATGAGTGGATATTTCATGAAAAAGGTTTGGAGCTTCTATTTAAAATTTGAAAAAGAAATTTTACCTTTGCACTCCGATTTTTTAAAGGACAGTATTTTATGGCTAATCATAAGTCAGCGATTAAGAGGATCAGGTCGAATCAAGCTAAGCGATTGAGGAATCGTTACCAGCTGAAAACCACCCGTACCTTCATAAAAAAATTGAGAGGTACCAAGAACAAGAAAGAAGCTGCTGAGCTTTTGAAAAAAGTTTCTGGTATGCTCGACAAGCTTGCTAAGAATAACATCATTCATAAAAACAACGCAAGCAATAAAAAATCAAAATTGGCTAGCTACGTAGCCTCTTTGTAAAACGACCTTACTATTTGGTAAAGGGCCCCGTTCGTTGGACGGGGCTTTTTTATTTTTAGGCAAACCTTAAATATGGATTATACTGATCCGATAAAAATGCCCATCAAGACCTGGGCAGAAGAAGATCGGCCACGCGAAAAACTTTTATTAAAAGGAAGAGCTTCATTAAGCAATGCTGAGCTGCTCGCCATTTTACTAGGTAGTGGGGGTAGAGACCTTTCGGCCTTAGACCTTGCCAAGAATGTCTTACAAAGAGTTGGTAATGACTTAAATGAGTTGGCTAAAATGCCGGTCTCCGCACTAACCGAGATCCCGGGAATAGGGAATGCTAAGGCCTTAACCATGATTGCAGCCATGGAATTATTTAGAAGAAGGCTTTCCAGTAGTACGTCCCAGAAGAAGAGGATACAAAGTTCTCAGGATGTATATGATTTGATGAAAGCTCATTTGCTTGATCTGGAGCATGAGGAGTTTTGGATCCTCATACTAAACCGAGCCAATTTTGTACTCAAAATCTTAAAGATCTCATCTGGAGGGCTGACAGGAACAGTTGCCGATCCTAAGATGATCTTTGGTTTAGCCTTGGAAAACAAAGGAACATCCATGATCCTTATACATAACCACCCTTCCGGAAATTTAAACCCTTCGCCCGCTGATGAATCCCTTACTTCTAAACTGGTTGATGCTGGCAGGTCTCTGGACCTTCCTATCCTCGACCATCTAATTTTTGGCAACTCAGGATATTTCAGCTTTTCAGATGAAGGTTTGATCACTTAAAAAAACCACTTCAGCATATGATTCAAGGCCGAATTCCTTAATTTGGCCGCTTAATTTTTCCTATGAAGATTTCCCTTGAATGGTTAAAGGATTTCATTGATCTAAATGAAACTGATGAGGAGCTTTCGGAGATCCTGACGGCGGTAGGGTTGGAGGTAGAAGGCCTTGAGAGAACAGGGGGATCCGAAAAGGATCTTGAGCCATTATTGGTTGGGAAGATCCTAAGCTGTGAAAAGCATCCCAATGCCGACAAACTCCAGCTTTGCCGGGTAGACCTGGGGAAGGAAGGTCAAAAGAATATTATTTGTGGGGCTCCTAACGTTAAGCAGGGGCAAACAGTTGTGGTGGCTGTGCCGGGGGTTACGGTTCATCCGATTGGAAATAAACCTTTTAAGATCGGCAAGGCAAAAATTCGAGGGGTAGAATCCGAGGGCATGATCTGCTCAAAAATGGAAATTGGTATCTCCGAGGATCATGATGGTATTTGGGTTCTGCCTGAGGACCGGAATGCGGGAGAAAGTCTCCTGAAGAATTTTAAAGTCAAAAGCAATTCGATCTTTGAAATCGGTTTGACTCCCAATAGGGGAGATGCCACCTCCCACTACGGAGTAGCCAGAGATCTCAAGGCCTATTTTGACAGGCCTTTGAAAGACTTAGTAAAGTCTGATGTTTCATTTCGTTCAGAAACTGATCTCAAAATAGAATTGAATAACCCCGAAGCCTGTCCAAGGTATGCAGGGGTAGTATTAACAGGATTGAAAGCTGGGGAATCCCCTCAATGGTTAAAGGATCGCTTAATTTCAATAGGTTTATCGCCCATCAATTCCATTGTGGATATTACCAATTATGTAATGCATGACCTGGGTCAGCCCCTTCATGCATTTGATATGGATAGGATCAAGGGCAATACCATTAAGGTCCGGTTAGGAGCAAAGGGTGAGAAATTGACTACCCTTGACGAAATCGAAAGAAAAGTAGAAGAAAGCGATTTGATGATCTGTGACGCTGAAGAACCTATGTGTTTTGGAGGAGTCTTTGGAGGCATCAACTCGGGAGTTTCTGAAAGCACTACCTCCATTTTCCTTGAAAGTGCCTGCTTCGACCCATCATTTGTCAGAAAAACCAGCCTTACGCATCAGCTGAAAACAGATTCCGCCTATCGCTTTGAGAGAGGAACAGATATTGACGGGGTGATCCCAGGATTGTTAAGAGCTGTTCAGTTGCTTTCTGAAATTCATAATGCGGAAGTCTCATCTGAAGTCTTTGATCTGTACCCTGAGAAAATTGAGAACAGAAATATCGCGGTAGATAAAGAGGTTTTCTGGTCGAATATTGGTCATATGGTTGAAGAATCAGAGGTTGAAAAGATCCTTGAATTGCTTGATTTCAAGATCATCTCAAATACTGGGTCGGAATGGGTTTTGGAGGTTCCCAGTTATAGGGTTGAGGTTACTGAAGAGGCAGATATTTACGAGGAATTCTTAAGGATCTATGGATTCAACAAGATCCCTTTAAAAGAGCAATTTGGTAGTGACTATTTTGCCCATTTCCCTGAATTGACAGAAGAGCAGTTCAATGACCGGGTAATGCAGTTTTTTGTGGACCGTGGCTATTGGGAGGCCATGAATAATTCAATTTCCAACCCTGGTGAACAGGGTTCCGTAGATTCAGATTTTGAAAAGAAAGGGGTGGAATTGTTAAATCCTCTTAGTGAAGATCTAAGCCATATGAGGGGTTCCCTCCTGCCTGGTTTGCTAAACGGAATAAAGCATAATGTTTCCCGAAAGATGGGCAATCTGAGATTTGTGGAAAGAGGAAACATTTACCAGAAGATAAAAGATGGCTACAATGAGCAGGATAGCCTGGGCATTGTATTGCAAGGAAGGACAGGAGAAGAATCCTGGTCGAGAGAAACAGCAGAACTTGAATTCAAGGATCTGAATCAGATTCTTTCCGATTTCTTCACTTCCATTGGGATCCATAACCAAAGCATCTCACCCAGTAATTGGGAAGCAATGGAAAATGGTGGTTTAAGCATTGCTATTGGAAAAGAAAGCATCGGTAGAATCGGCAAGGTTAGCTCGATAATTAGAAAAAAGTGGGGATTGGAAACCCGAATTTGGTTCGCTGAATTGAAGCTTAAGGATCTTTACCAGCTTTCTTTAAAAAGCAGGTCTTCGTTCACACCCATTTCCAAATTCCCTCAGGTTTATAGAGACCTTTCGATCGTTCTGGATGAATCAATTGAATACGAGAAAGTGGTAGAATTGGCTCAAAAGCATTCAGGGTCTTTCCTTACCAAAATGAATTGCTTTAGTATTTTTAAGGGGAAACCACTTGAAGAAGGAAAGAAATCCTATGCTATCAATCTTCAATTTGAGCGAGGCGACAGGACCTTCCTTGATTCGGAGATTGATGAAATGATGAATGCAATCATCAAGGCCTATGAAGATCAACTTAAAGCTATTATCAGGAGATGAATGTTGAGGAACTGAATCAAAAATTTAGCCACTTTGCCTCTGCTTTAAAAGACCTAAAAAAGAGGAATGAAGGTCTGGAATCGGTCAATCAAAATTTAAGGGAGGAGAATTCCAGGTTGAAATCGGAAAATCAAGTTAAGGCTGAAGTACAAAAAGAAACCCAGGCATCAAGTCAAATAAATCCGATTATCGAGAGCATAAGTTCTTCCAGTGGAGATAAGCAGGAGATCAAAAAACTTTTGGATCACTATATCTCGGAGCTTGATGTATGTATTGAAAAAGTAAGAGAGCTCTAATGGATTCTTTATCAATCAAGATCAAAATTTCAGATAGGGAATATCCCTTAAAGGTCAAGCCTGAAGACGAAGAGGGAATAAGAAAGACCGCCAAATTGATCAATGAAAAGTTAAAAGAGTTCAAGGATCAATATGGAATAGTGGAAAAACAAGATCTCCTGGCTATGGTCCTATTTGAAACGATGATGGAATTCAGCAAATATGAGCTCAGCATCAAGAAGATCGAGGACTTCTTTGAAGCTGAGACCAAGGACCTCGAAGAAAAGGCCCGATAGATATCATTTACCTTGTTGGTTTTTATCAGAATTCTGCAAATGGATTCCGATCAGCCACAGGGAAATTATTTTCCTAATGCCTTAAGAAGGGTATTCCCAATATCAGCCGGAGATTCTACCACATGAATGCCACACTCGGCCATTACTTTCATTTTGGCCTCTGCCGTATCTTCGGCTCCACCAATAATCGCACCAGCATGCCCCATCCTTCTTCCCGGAGGTGCAGTTTGTCCTGCGATGAATCCAACAACCGGTTTGGTTCCGTTCTCCTTAATCCACTTAGCAGCATCTGATTCCATGCTACCTCCAATTTCACCAATCATAATGATAGCTTCAGTATCCGGATCATTCATTAGTAACTCTACTGCTTCCTTGGTGGTAGTTCCAATTATAGGATCTCCTCCAATACCAATACAAGTGCTTTGTCCAAGCCCCGCCTTTGTAACCTGATCTACCGCTTCATAAGTGAGGGTGCCCGATCTTGAGACAATTCCAATTTTCCCTGGGGTATGTATAAAGCCAGGCATGATACCAACCTTGGCTTCACCAGGAGTAATAACACCTGGGCAATTTGGCCCGACCATTCTTATGCCCATTTTATTAAGGTATTCCTTAACCATGATCATATCCTTGGTAGGAATCCCTTCTGTGATTGTCACGATCACTTTAATTCCTGCTTCAGCCGCTTCAAGGATGGCGTCCCCTGCAAACGGAGGAGGAACAAAGATCACTGAAACATCAGCTCCAGTGCTATCAACAGCATCCTTAACTGTATTAAATACTGGTTTGTCTAAATGGGTTTGTCCTCCTTTTCCCGGGGTAACCCCACCTACTACATTGGTTCCGTATTCGATCATTTGTCCGGCATGGAAAGTTCCTTCAGAACCTGTAAATCCTTGAACAATTATTCGGGAATCCTTATTGACCAGTACACTCATTATTTTGGATTTGAAGGGCACAAAAATATGTTAAAACTAAGCTCATACAAAAATGAATTTTGAACCTTAATAAATGCGTCTGGAAGACCATTTTCCTGGAAAGAGAACTTAATATTGCAGGTTATTACTCGACCTAGACATTTTGAAGAAGATCAACATTGCCATTGACGGTCCATCAGGAAGTGGAAAATCATCTACAGCAAAGGCAGTAGCACAAAGATTAAATTATAAGTACATCGATTCGGGAGCCATGTACAGGGCCGTAACCTGGTATTTTTTAAGCCAGGAGGTTAATTGGAGATCGAATGAAGAGGTAAAAGGAAGCCTGGAAAACATTGAGATCGAATTCGATCTTAACCCAAAGGGAGAATCGATAACGCTTTTGAATGGGAAAGTAGTTGAAAGGGAAATAAGATCAATGCCGGTTTCGGACAACGTATCTGAGGTCAGTTCATTGGCAGATGTCAGGGAAGCCATGGTAGCACTTCAAAGAAAAATGGGGGAGAAGAAAGAAGTTGTTATGGATGGACGGGATATAGGAACCAATGTATTCCCTGAGGCTGAATTAAAGATCTACATGTTAGCGGATCCGGGAATCAGGGCAAAAAGAAGAAAAGCACAATTAATGGATCAAGGCATCAACGCCAGTGAGGAAGAAATTCTAGCAAATCTTGTTGCCAGAGATGAGGAAGATAGCTCAAGGGAATTGAATCCCCTAAAAAAAGCAGAAGATGCTATTGAGCTTGACAGTTCAAACCTTTCTTTCAAGGATCAGGTTAACTTTATAGTTGAAAAAGCACAATTCTTAATAGAGGAATAGTTTGGATATCAAGATCGACGAGAAATCAGGTTATTGCTTTGGAGTAGAGTATGCCATTCAGATGGCTGAAGATGAACTCGATAATGATTCGCAGCTCTATTGCCTTGGCGACATAGTCCACAATGATCAGGAAGTAAAAAGGTTAGAGGAAAAGGGTCTAAAAGTGATTGACAGGGATCAGCTTCAGGAAATTCAGGATGCTAAGGTCTTGATTAGAGCTCATGGGGAGCCTCCTTCAACGTATCAGTTGGCTCTGGATAACAACATCGAACTCATTGATGCTTCATGCCCTGTGGTTTTAAAGCTTCAAAACCGGGTAAAGAACAGTTTTGATAAAAGCAAAGACAAAAAAGGCCAATTGGTGATCTTTGGAAAGAAGGGTCATGCTGAAGTAGAAGGATTATCCGGGCAAACTCAAAAAGAGGCAATTGTTGTAATGGAGGATGAAGACCTGGAGCAAATAGATTTTTCCAGGCCAGTGACTCTTTACAGTCAGACCACAAAAAGCACTAAGGCTTTTTACTCCATGGGCGAGAAAATAAAGAACAGGTTGCTCGACCAAAACCCAGGGGCAGAAGAATCTGAGCTTTTTGACTTTAATGATAGCATCTGCAGGCAGGTTTCAAATCGGGAGCCTCAAATGAGAAAATTCTCTGAGGAAATGGATGTTATTGTTTTTGTTGCGGGAAAAAAGAGTAGTAATGGAAGGGCTCTTTATGCGGTTTGTAAAAGCATAAATCCCCGCAGCTATTTCATCCAGGGACCAGATGATCTTGACCCTTCTTGGTTTAATCGAGATGATAAGGTTGGTGTTTGTGGTGCTACTTCTACACCCATGTGGCTGATGGAAAAAGTAAAGGATGCGATTGCAAATCTTTAGAACCCTTGAAAACCTTATTTCTAATGTCATTTTTTTGCACCAGAGCTTATAAATTTTTCTAAATTTGCCCCTGTTTTTTTGAATCCAAGAGAGACTTATGTCCCAAATTATTCGGCTTAAAAAAGGATTTGATATAAACCTTAAAGGAGCCGCAAAAAAAGAGATTCTTCCTGCTAGCCAACCAGAAACATTCGCGGTTAGGCCACCTAACTTCATTGGTGCCCAAAGACCCAAAACTCTAGTAGAAGTAGGACAGAACGTCAAGGCCGGAACTCCAGTCTTCAGCGCAAAAAATTATCCTGATGTCGTATTTGCTTCACCGGTGAGCGGAGAGGTTGTTGAAATTGTCAGGGGAGATAAAAGAGCACTTCTGGAAATCAGGATTCTGGCTGATAGTGAAGTTGATCATCTTAAGTTCAAGCAGTTCTCTCCTTCAGAGCTAAACAATGCCGACGGGGAAGAGATCAAACAAGAGATCTTAAAATCCGGAATTTGGCCAAACCTGATCCAAAGACCTTACGCTGTCATTGCTGATCCAAATGAAAGGCCTAAGTCTATTTTTGTTTCAGGGTTCGATACCAATCCCTTGGCTGCAGACTATGGGGTTTCTCTCAAAGGAGAAGAAAAATATTTCCAAGCAGGAGTTGATGCACTTTCAAAACTAACTGATGGGCAGGTCCATCTTTCGATTAGTGCAGACCGTGAAGTCGCCTCTGTTTTTTCTCAGGCTCAGAATGTCCAGATCCATAAATTTTCTGGCCCTCACCCAAGTGGTAATGTAGGGGTTCAGATCCATCACATCGATCCGATTAATAAAGGAGATATCGTTTGGACCATCAGACCCCATGCGGTGGTAATGATTGGCAAATTATTGATGGAAGGAATTTATGATGCCAGAAAGACTGTGGCAATCGCTGGTTCTAGGATTAAAAATTCCGGGTACGTTCAAACCTATATTGGAGCAAGGGTAGATAAATTCCTTAAGGATAACCTTAGCGAAGAAAATAATCGTGTGGTTTCAGGAAGTGTTCTTTCAGGGGAATCCATTGGGGAAGAAGGTTACCTGGGGCATTACGACGATCAGATCACTGTCATCCCTGAAGGGGATCAGGAAAGATTTTTCCTTACAACAGGTTGGTTTGGAATGATCACTAAAAGATTGAGTTTCCACCGTGCTTTTGGACTATTGTCCTTTGCTAATAGTGGAAAAAAGGAGTACGACCTCGATACTAACCAAAATGGTGAGGAGAGGCCTTTTGTTCTTACAGGTGGGTTTGAAAGGGTGGTTCCTATGGATGTGTATCCAGTTTATCTTCTAAAGGCCATTATGGCTGAAGATTATGATGAGATGGAAGCACTTGGAATCTATGAGTTGGCTGAAGAAGATTTGGCCTTGTGTGAGTTTATTGATGTTTCAAAAATGCCTGTTCAAAAGATCTTAAGGCAAGGCATTGATCTTTTGATGGAAAGCTAGAATGAAATTTTTACAAAATATCCTGGATAAGTTCGAGCCACAGTTTAAAAAAGGTGGCAAGTTTGAGCGTTTCTTTTATGTATGGGAGGCTCAAAGAACATTTCTTTTCACGCCGAAAACCACTACTCCTGTTAAGGGCACCCAGATCAAGGATGCGATCGATCTGAAAAGGATGATGTTCACTGTGGTGGTCGCCATGATACCCTGTCTGATCTTTGGAATCTGGAATACAGGCAACATGTATTATTTGTCCATGGGGCAGGAAGCAGCCTTTATGGATAAGTTGGTTTATGGTCTTTGGCTTGTTATTCCCATTGTGCTTGTTTCCTACATTTCGGGAGGTTTGATAGAAGTAGCTTTCGCCATTTTCAGAAAGCACCCTGTTACAGAGGGATTCCTAGTAACCGGAATGTTGATTCCGTTAGTGGTTCCGGCTACTATTCCACTATGGCAAGTGGCTGTAGGTACCATTTTCGCAGTGGTACTTGCTAAGGAAGTATTTGGTGGCGTAGGAATGAATATTTTGAACATTGCTTTAACAGCCAGGGCTTTTCTATTCTTTGCTTATCCATCTGAAATATCAGGTTCGGAGGTATGGATCCCTACCGGGGATGAGGTTGTTCAGGGTTTTTCTGGTGCAACAGCACTTGGAATTGCTGCAGAGTTTGGAACGGGTGAAAACCAAGTTCCGGTATTGGAGGCTTTCTCTAATTCTTTCTCCGCTGATCTTTACAGTTTTCAGAGCATGTTCCTGGGAACCATTCCAGGCTCAATCGGAGAAACCAGTACTCTTATGTGTTTGATTGGTGCATTGGTATTGATCATTACAGGAGTGGGAAGCTGGAGGATCATGTTAAGCATGCTATTGGGAGCTATATCGATGGGGCTGATCCTAAATTTCTTTGGCTCAAACGAATTTTTAAAACTTCCCTTCTATTACCATTTGGTAATGGGTGGTTTTGCCTTTGGCCTTGTTTTTATGGCCACTGATCCCGTTACCGCTTCGCAAACAAATACGGGAAAATGGATATATGGATTCCTTGCGGGTTTCCTAGCCATTTTGATCAGGGTACTGAACCCTGCTTATCCTGAAGGAGTTATGTTAGCAATACTTCTGATGAATGTTTTTGCTCCTTTGATCGACTACTATGTGGTAAATGCCAATAAAAAAAGAAGATTGAGCCGTGCAACAGTCTAATTTATATATCATAATATTTAGTTCTGTCCTGACGGTTGTGTTAGGAGGACTATTAGCTTTCGCAGCTGTTTCTCTTCGCCCTGAGCAGCAAAGGCAGGAGGATATGTTCAAAAAGAAATCCATCCTTAATTCCGTGATGGAAATAGGTCCTGAGGATGATATCCTCAAGATCTACGGAGAAAATATCAAGTCGATTGTAGTTGATATCAATGGAAAGGAGATAACTGAGAGCGAAGGAGTCGCGCTTGTTGCTGAAGATGTTCCAGTTGGAAAGGAGTATAAGAAGGATGCTAAGGACAGACTCTATCCGGTTTTTGAGATCAAAGGATCCAATGGAGAAGCTGAAGCCTACATTCTACCTATTTATGGAAATGGACTTTGGGATCGAATCTATGGATACCTCGCTCTTGAAAAAGATTGCAACACCATAAAAGGAGTTGTATTTGATCATATTGGTGAAACTCCTGGCCTTGGTGCAAGGATTACCGAAAAGGGATTCCAGCAAAGGTTCATTGGAAAAACCATTTTTGACGATAATGGTCGTCTTGTGGGTGTTACCGTTTTGAAAGGTGAGTCTACTAACCCAACCGATCCCCACCAGGTTGATGGGCTTTCCGGAGCTACCATAACTGCAAAAGGTGTAGAGGCAATGATCTTTGCCTACATGGAGAATTACCAAGGATTTTTTAGAAAAGTTAAATCTGAAGAACTCAGTTTAAATAATTGAACCTATGAGTGAAGTTCAAGAACAGGTCGAAAAGCAAGAGGTTGTTAAAAAACCCGCTGAAGCTCTTTTAAGTAAGAGGCGTAAAAAGCTCGTTTCTGATCCTTTGGATGAGGATAATCCCATCACAGTTCAGGTATTGGGAATTTGTTCCGCTCTTGCGGTAACCACCCAAATGAAACCAACACTGGTGATGGCGATTGCAGTGATCTTCGTGATCGTTTTTGCTAACCTGATCATTTCCTTGATCCGGAATCTTGTTCCTACAAGAGTAAGGATCATTGTTCAGCTTTCTGTTATTGCTTCTCTGGTGGTATTGGTTGACCAGGTTTTGAAAGCATACTTCTTTGATGTGTCAAAGCTTCTTTCTGTATTTGTTGGGCTTATTATTACCAATTGCATCGTAATGGGTAGGCTGGAAGCATTTGCAATGGGAAATAAGCCTTATGACTCTATCCTGGACGGTCTTGGAAGTGGATTGGGTTATTCATGGATAATTCTTGTGGTTGCCTTTTTCAGGGAGCTTTTCGGTTCAGGATCGGTCTTCGGATTTCCTGTTTTCGAGACCATGGGTCTTGCATATGAGAACAACGGTTTAATGGTAAACTCCATCGGAGCATTTTTGATAATTGGCCTCATAATCTGGGTCCAGCGTTGGAGAAATGGTTTCGTAGAGCACAATTAAGAAATTATGGAATTAGTTAATCTAGGGATTCAATCCATCTTTATTAAGAATATGATCTTTGCCTATTTCTTGGGCATGTGTTCTTATCTGGCTGTTTCCAAAAAAGTAAGCACTGCTATGGGCCTTGGTCTTGCGGTGGTATTCGTATTGTCTATTACCGTTCCCGCGAATTGGTTGATCAGGGAGTACATTTTGAAAGAAGGTGCCTTGTCATGGCTAGGTGCTTCATTCGCGGATGTTGACTTAAGCTTTTTGACCTTTATCATGTTCATTGCGGTTATTGCCTCAATGGTACAATTGGTAGAGATGTTCATTGAAAAGACGAGCCCAGCCCTATATGGCTCTTTGGGTATTTTTCTTCCGCTTATTGCAGTAAACTGTGCTATCCTGGGATCATCTCTATTCATGGTGACCTATGAGTATAATCTTGCAGAATCTGTGGTATATGGGTTTTCTTCCGGAATTGGTTGGTTATTGGCAATTGTTGCAATTGCAGCGATCCGTGAGAAGTTGAAATACTCTAATGTCCCTGACCCACTAAAAGGCCTTGGAATAACGTTTATTATTACCGGGCTGATGGGAATTGCCTTTATGGCATTTATGGGAATTTCTCTATAATTCGTCTGCTTAGGCCGAATTACCTTAAAAAAGACCTTTCAAATAAAAAATGATGCGGGAAAGGCTCGCATAATTAGTTTTGTGATTCAAAATTTTGCAATGAGGAAGATTGTTCTAGGTCTATTGGTTTCCTTTTTTATGTTCTCCTGTGATGACACAGTAGAGGTCAATGCCCCGTTTGTCGAGACTCCAATAATCTATTCCCTGCTGAACACGGATGACAGCCTTCAGGTATTTAGAATTCAAAGAGCATTTTCAGGTGAAGGAGGAAATGCAATAGAATTAGCCAAGGATCCAGACAAGGTTTATTATGATACAGCCGAGATTGAATTAAACCTTAGACTGGTTGACCCCTCTAATTCGAATACTGAAGTTTTTAACGAAAAACTGCAGGTTTTTCTTTGTGATTCCTGTAAGGAAGAGGGGGTATTTTACTCAGAAGAAGTCCCGGTCTATGTGACCATGAATCCTCTTCCTATTGATCCAAGAGATGAGGATCCCTTGGATGCATTTCTAAGCTTCAAAAACAAGGAAACGGGCCATTTGGCAGAAGCGCAAACAGGTTTAGTACCATGTTTTCGGATCATTAGCCCTCAATGGAGATGTAGAACAGATATAGGTTCTAACCCTAGGATGACCTTTGATGATATTGAGGTTCGCTTTGTAGGGCCTGAAAATGGGAAATTGGCATACGTGTCAATGTCGATTCTCTACTTTGAAGTCCCTTTGAATGGTGGTAATCCAATTGAAAGGGATACAGAGGATGATCAGATGGTATTGGTGAATTTCGTTCAGCTTGACAAATCACCGGGTTTCCAATACGAATTCAGAAGAGATTCTCTTTCTTTTGGCAACTATATGAATGGTGCTATCGATACCAGCAACAATGCAGCTATCAAAGAACGAATTATTGAAGATGCTGGTTTAGCGACCGTTTACTTCAATGTTTTTAATAATGACTATAATGATTACCAGTTGATCAACAACAATTTCAATCCGATTACTCAGACAAGCCCGATCTATACCAATGTTAAGAACGGTATCGGCCTTATGGGAGCAAGGACGCTGAGAGTGGTTCCTAGTGTGATTGTGGATATCTCTGAGAACGGATACTGGGATCGGTGGCCAAGTATCAAACACAGGTAATTCGCTTAAACAGGAGCTAGGTTTTTCCTATTTTTATTAGGAATTAATCTTAAGCCTCTTGGCAAAAAGTCGAATTTTTTTATCCTTTTTTATAACCATAGGATTTTTCGCCTGCGAATCTGACCCAGACATTCATGCTCCATTTGTAGAAACTCCAATCATCTATTCTATTCTGGAACCCAGGCAAGACTTCCAGTATTTTCGTGTGCAAAAGGCGTTCTCTGGTGATAATGGCAATGTTGTAGACCTTTCCAAAAACCCAGAAATGATTTATTATGATTCTGCAGAAATCGCCCTTCATTTCACTCTAATTGATCCTGAAGAACCGGAAAGACCCTATTTTGATTTCCCTTTGCTCTACATTAGATGTGATACCTGTAAAGAGAAAGGAGAATTTTTTGATGAATATCTGCCTCTGTATCATACCTACAGTTTTTTACCTGTTGACCACGAGAGCACGACTCCCTTAGAAGCCAGCCTTTCCTTTGAAAACCTTGTTACGGGGCATACAGCCAATGCTACTACCGGCCTTGTTCCATGTTTTGAAATAATCAATCCACTATGGGAATGCTCTTATTCCAACCTTAGTCCTCGGTTCGTTTTTGATGATTTTAAAATTCAATTGATAGGACCACCTAATGGTAGATTAATCCATGTTACTCTTGACGTTTTCTACTTTGAAATCCCAAAGCATGGTGGAAGTTTTAAAGAGAAAACTACCATGAATAAGCCAATGGAAGTTATTAGCTTTAAAGAATTGGACCGTGCACCTGGTTACCAATACACCTTTAGCAAACTTGACTCCGACTTCGGAGATTATTTGGCTGCGGCCATCGATACCTCAAACAATAGTGAGGTTGAAAGTCGAATTATTCAAGGCGGAGGCGTGGCATTTATGCATTTTGAAATCTATAATGACGACTACTTCAATTTTCAGCTGATCAACAACAATCAAAATGGCCTTCAGGTTGACCTCAATTATTCGAACATTAACAATGGCTTGGGCCTGTTAGGAGCGGTAGTGAAGAGAGAAGTAAATTCAATTCCTATTGAAATAGAAGACAAAGACTACTGGGATCAATGGCCTAACCTAAAACATCGCTAGTAGACATTTTTTAGTTCATTTATGTCATATTGACATGATTCCATTCAAATCCCTGAATGGCATATATATTGTTCAAAGGGTTAAAAGGAATTTTAGGACAAATAAGACTTAAATGGGAAAAATAATTGGAATAGATTTGGGAACCACAAACTCTGTGGTTTCGGTGATGGAGGGAAACGAACCAGTGGTAATCCCCAATAGTGAGGGGAAAAGAACCACACCTTCCATGATTGCCTTTTTGGATGGGGGAAAAGGCGAGAGAAAGGTTGGCGATCCAGCAAAAAGACAAGCTATTACCAACCCTGAGAATACAATTCAATCCATCAAGAGATTCATGGGAACCAAGTACACCGAATTGAAAAATGAAGTGTCAAGGGTTTCATATAAAGTTGAAAAAGGAAATAATGATACTCCAAGGGTACTGATCGGAGAAAGAAAATATACTCCTCAGGAGCTTTCGGCAATGATCCTTCAAAAAATGAAGAGCACGGCTGAAGATTATTTGGGTACTTCAGTATCTGAAGCTGTGATCACCGTTCCTGCATATTTCAACGATGCACAAAGGCAGGCTACCAAGGAAGCAGGTCAAATTGCGGGTCTTGAAGTAAAAAGGATCATAAACGAGCCAACCGCCGCCGCTCTTGCCTACGGATTGGATAAGAAAAACCAGGACATGAAGATTGCTGTCTTCGACCTTGGTGGAGGTACATTTGATATTTCGGTTCTTGAGCTAGGAGATGGAGTTTTCGAAGTAAAATCAACAGATGGTGATACTCATTTGGGAGGAGACGATTTCGACCAGGTGATCATCGATTGGCTGGCTGATGAATTCGAGAAAGATGAGGGTATCGATCTAAGAAAAGATCCAATGGCCCTTCAAAGACTGAAAGAGGCTGCTGAAAAAGCTAAGATCGAGCTCTCAAGCTCATCACAGACCGAGATCAATTTGCCCTATATCATGCCTGTGGATGGGGTTCCTAAGCACCTTGTTAAATCATTAAGTAAAGCTCAATTTGAGCAATTGGCTGATGATTTAATCAAGAGAACCCTAGAGCCATGTAAAAGGGCTGTAAAGAACTCCGGATTGAATTCTTCTGAGATCAATGAGATCATTCTTGTTGGAGGTTCAACCAGGATTCCAAGGATCCAGGAGGAAGTGGAAAAATTCTTTGGGAAAAAGCCATCAAAAGGAGTTAATCCGGATGAGGTCGTAGCTGTGGGAGCTGCAATTCAGGGCGGAGTATTAACCGGAGAGGTTAAGGATGTTCTTCTATTGGATGTTACGCCTCTTTCTCTTGGAATTGAAACTGTAGGCGGTGTTTCAACCAAACTGATTGAAGCCAATACAACAATTCCTACCAAGAAATCTGAAGTATTCTCAACAGCCGCTGATAGTCAGCCATCGGTTGAGATCCATGTTCTTCAAGGTGAGAGGCCTATGGCCAAGGATAATCGTACGATTGGAAGATTCCACCTAGATGGGATTCCAGCTGCTCCGAGGGGTGTTCCTCAGATTGAAGTAAGTTTTGATATCGATGCCAATGGCATCCTGAATGTCCATGCTAAGGATAAAGGAACCGGAAAAGAACAAAAGATCAGGATTGAAGCTTCTTCCGGATTGACTGAGGACGAGATCTCAAAAATGAAGCAGGAGGCTGAGGAAAATGCAGAAACAGACAAGAAGGCCAGAGAAGAAGTTGATAAGCTGAATGCTGCTGATGCAATGATCTTCAGTACTGAAAAGCAACTTTCTGAGTACGGAGATAAGCTTTCGGATGGAAATAAGGATGCCATCAATGGAGCTTTAGAAAAACTCAAGAAAGCTCATGCTGAAAAGGATCTTGCAGGAATTGATTCTTCAATGGAAGAGATCAATCAGGCATGGCAAGCAGCTTCTTCTGAGATCTATCAGGCCCAGCAAGAAGCAGGAGCTGATCCAAATGCCGGACAGCAGGCCTCTTCTGAAGGCTCTGAAGGTTCCGATGGATCTGACGTAACCGATGTTGATTTCGAGGAAGTCGACAACAATAAAAATTAAGCTTGAATACTTAATTTGAACCCCGGTCTTTCGCCGGGGTTTTTTTATGTCAAAAAGAAACTTTTTTGAAGATGTGTATGAGCTGGTAAAGCTTGTTCCTAAAGGAAAGGTGACGACCTATGGAGCTATTGCAGAATACCTGGGCAGCAAAGGAGCTTCCAGAATGGTTGGTTGGGCTTTGAATCAATGTAATGCCGAAGGAAAAAGTGACGTCCCTGCTCATAGAGTTGTGAATCGTCAAGGATTGCTCAGTGGAAAATCTCACTTCAGAGGAGTCTCCATGGAAGATAGGCTCAGGGCTGAAGGTGTTGAAATAAAAGATAACCAGATCCAAAATTTTGAGGAAATCTTATGGATCCCAAGCAAGGAGCTCCTGTAAAAACAACTTTAGTTTCCTTTAATTTGAACCTTTTCTAATAAACTATGAGCAATTTGCTTTCTGATCGGATAATGTCCATGAAGGAATCGGCCACTATTGGCATGTCCAGAATGGCAAGAGAACTTGCCTCAAAAGGGGCTCCCATCATTAATTTAAGCCTTGGGGAACCTGATTTTGATACCCCTGAATTCATTCTTGAAGGTGCCAGACAAGGAATGGTAGACGGGTATACCCATTATCCTCCCATTCCCGGATATGCTGATCTGAGAGAGGCGATTTCATCAAAGCTCAAAAGAGAAAATGGAGTAGATTATTCTGCCGAGCAAATCGTGGTAAGTACGGGGGCAAAGCAGACCATAGCGAACATCATGCTTTGTCTTCTTAACCCTGGAGATGAAATCGGAATTCTGACCCCCTATTGGGTATCCTATGCAGACATAGTACAAATGGCTGGCGGAAAAGCGAATTTTATCGAGGCTAGTCTTGAAAACCAATACAAGGTTAGGCCCGAAGATCTCGAGGCAGGACTAAGCCAGGATACCAAGGCCATAATTTTTTCTTCACCCTCAAACCCGACAGGCTCAGTTTATTCCAAGGAAGAGTTAGCTGAATTTGTCAAGGTTTTGGAAAAATTCCCCAATTGCCTTGTCATATCAGACGAGATCTATGAGTATATAGTGTTTGAAGGAAGGCATGAGAGCATTAGCCAGTTTCCAAGTATCAAGGAAAGAGTAGTTATCATTAATGGAATGTCGAAGGGATTTGCAATGACAGGCTGGAGGGTGGGTTATATGGCTGGTCCAGATTGGTTGGCTAAGGCCTGCACCAAGATTCAGGGACAATTGACTTCAGCTACCTGTTCTATAGCACAAAGAGCTTCTTTATCAGGCCTAAATGGTCCCAGGACTGAGGTCTTTGAAATGAAGGACGAATTTCAAAAAAGGAGAGACCTTGTTTACAAAGAATTAAGTTCTATCGAGGGCATCGATACCTATATGCCTAATGGGGCATTCTATATGTTACCCGGGATAAAGTCTTTGATCGGTAAAACCACCCCTCAGGGTAAAACCATTTCCGATTCTACGGACTTCTGCATGTATCTTTTGGAATCTGCTCATGTTTCAACTGTAACCGGAATTGCATTTGGTGCTCCGGATACCTTCAGGATCTCATTTGCTGCTTCACGCGACCAGTTAACTGAAGCCATAGCGAGGATTAGGAAGGCTGTGATCTCCTTGAAATGAAAGGATTAGAAGAATTATTTGAGGAATTCAATAATCTGAGCATCCTTGTTATTGGGGATGTTATGGTTGATTCTTATGTCTGGGGCGAAGTCAATAGGATCTCGCCGGAAGCTCCTGTTCCCGTTGTAGGAGCTCATAGCAGAGAGGAAAGGTTAGGTGGGGCGGCAAATGTTGCATTGAATCTTAAAGAACTGGGAGTAAAACCAATCCTTTGTTCAGTTTTAGGGGATGATGTAGAAGGAAATACCCTGATGAGGTTGATGGAGAAAAGCGATCTGGATACTTCAGGGATAATGAAAAGTGGCGAAAGGATCACAACCATTAAGCATAGGATCATTGCTGGGAACCAACATTTACTTAGAGTTGATTCTGAGACTGAAAAGGCCTTGAGTGAAAACGAATCAAAGGATTTCTTAAAGAATATCAAGGATCAAATGCCAGAGGTCTCTGCCATTATTTTTGAAGATTATGACAAAGGGGTTCTTACTCCGGAGATCATTGAAACTGTGGTGAAATGGGCAAAGGAAAAAGGTATTCCTGTTTCGGTGGATCCCAAGAGGAAGAATTTCTTTGCTTATAAGGGTGTGGATCTATTCAAGCCCAATTTAAAAGAATTGGCTGAAGCCATGGGTCTGGTCTTAGATGGTGGGGATGAAAATTCTCTTCATGAAGCAATTGCTGGATTGACCAGAGAACTATATCATCATTCAACACTACTCACGCTGAGCGAGCATGGGGTCTACTTTCATGAAAAAGGAAAGGGGAAAAGACTAAAAGCACATAAAAGAGAGATCTCAGATGTTTCTGGGGCGGGTGATACCGTGATCAGTATAGCATCGGCTGCTTTGGCTTTGGGAATGCGCATGGAATTCTGCGCGGACCTGGCCAATCTTGGTGGAGGATTGGTTTGTGAACATCCCGGTGTGGTTCCAATTAACAAGATCCACCTTTTCGAAGAAGCAAAAAAATCTATGCCCTTGGGTGCATATGGCCTGGAAGGATAGACTAAATAATTTTCTCTACAATTCTCGGATCACCGTACAGATCTTAAGGAGGATCGTGGTAAAACTAGGGGCTGTGGTTGCTCTTGGTCTGGTGATTTATATCTATGGATTTGAGATTACCTATAGCCAAACAAGGATCATTTTCAGAATCCTCGACGTGATCTTTCTCCTTTATGTACTCAATTATATCACCAAGCTTTTGTACACCTTTCAAAGGCTTAACTATATTCGGGAGAATCTTGGGGAAACTATTGTGACCCTCATTATTCTCTTTAACGGTTTCAGCAAATACATCATAGGTTATGTTCCTGGTCAGGAGGCATTGAATTTCTTTGATGTCCAGGAATCCGAAGTTATCTATAGTACTGGGGTAACCTTCTTTATCCTATTGATCATTGGTATGGATTTTCTGAAAGGGCTAAGCCATGATAGATTATTTAGGATTCGGCCGGCCTTCCTGCTGATCTTTTCTTTTCTTGGATTATCCTTAGTGGGTACGGTGCTTCTCATGCTACCCAAAATGACCACGGTTCCTGGACAAATGAATTGGGTAGATTCCTTATTTACCTCTGTAAGTGCGACTTGTGTGACTGGGCTTATAGTTGAAGATACAGCCACTTTTTTTACTCTAAGAGGAAAGCTTGTGATCATGGTTCTAATGCAATTGGGTGGGATAGGGATAGTTTCTTTTGCCACCATATTTGCTGCGCTTGTGGGAAAAGGCTTTGGCATTAGGCAGCAATCAATGGTACTGGATGTTTTTTCAGAAGAATCACTTTTTTCAGCTAAAGGGCTGGTAAGAAGGGTTGTTTTGATCACCTTCTTTGTTGAACTGGTTGGAGCTATATTGATCTTTAGCACCTACGATCCGAGCTTAAAATTCAACTCTGTATGGCAAAAGGTCTTCCATTCGGCTTTTCATTCGGTCTCGGCTTTCTGTAATGCAGGATTCACACTTTATACGGATGGCTACCACGCCAATCCTTTCAGATTTTTCTATGTCCAGCATATAGTTATTGCATTATTGATCTTCCTTGGAGGGATAGGTTTTGGAGCAATACAAGACCTTTTTTCAATTTCTAAACTCAGAGAGAGATTAAGGAAACCCTGGATAGATTGGAAATTAAGCACCAAGATTGCGTTGTACATGTCGGCCCTATTGATCCTTACTGGCGCATTAGGATTTTTCTTTTTGGAAAGCGGAAATTCACTTTCTGAAAAATCACAAAGCGAATCGCTAATCACCGCTTTTTTTCAATCTGTGACCGCGAGAACAGCGGGGTTTAATACCGTTGACATTGGTTCTCTCCGAACTCCTACTTTGATTCTCATGATCTTTTTGATGTTCATTGGAGCAAGCCCAGGATCTACAGGGGGTGGTATAAAAACCTCCACTTTCTTATTGATCCTTACCAGTGTTTTGGCAACCATACGCGGAAAGGATACCATCGAAATAGGGAGGCGGACGATCCCTCAGGCCCTTTTTTATAAGGCACTTACGGTTTTTGCTTTTGCGGCTACATACAATTTGATCCTGATCTTTTGCCTAAGCATTTCCGAATCGGGCCTAACCGTTTTTCAAATAACATTTGAGCAGGTTTCAGCATTTGCAACGGTAGGGCTTAGTACCGGGATTACTCATTCACTTTCCGATACCGGAAAACTTCTGATTACATCTTCGATGTTCTTTGGGCGTATTGGGACGCTTACCCTTGCACTTGCTTTGGCGGGAAGAAAGAATACAGCCAGTTATAAATATCCAACGGCCAGAATAATGGTTGGTTGATCCTCAGGCATGGGACAAATTATTCTTTAACTATTTTTCTTGTAATCATTTCATCATCCCCTTTTTGAATCTGAACAATGTATACCCCTGACTCTTTTGGAAGGTCAATCCGTATCTGTTCGAGAGGGTATTTCAAGTTTGAATAAATAGTTTTTCCGTTTATGTCAGTAATCCTAATTGTTGCGGGGTAGGGTCCAAGATCAATATCAATGAAGTCCTGACTTGGATTAGGATAGATTTTGAAATTTCCCTGTTTTGTTTGCTTAAGATCTGAAAGCAAACTCAGACTTTGAATAAAATAATCACCTCCTCCGCTTGAAGAAAGAAATTGTGAGCCAGGCCCGGGCTGAAAATCCACAGCTGATCCAAAAATTCCACATTGATACAATAGACCTCCATCGAGCGTAAACCCAGTAATCCTATCAATATCTATTCCTCCAAATTGGTACACATATTCAAACCCCTGAAGTAAGTTTAGCTTCCCAAGAACGAAGTCCTTTGCTCCATTAGATATTAGTCTCGAAACTCCGGGTCCTGGGTCAAAATCGCATGTGTCAATAAAATTACCGCAAAAAAAAGATCGCCGTTAGTTTCAACCTCCATTTCAAACACACCTTCGAAATCAAGCCCCCCGATTTTAAAAGCATTTACCAGATCTCCATCTAATGTGCTTACAGCAATATAATTTTCAAAGGGATCAAAGGGATTCCAAGGATTTGCAGGGTCCGCTGTGAGAATAAAGTAATTTGTGTCAAGCGCGAAATCTACCGCGTCACTAAAGTTTCCATAAGCATAAAGTAAGTCATCCTTTCCTACATGTAACCCAAGTGGCAATTGGTCCTCAGTACCCTCATATTGCTTTGCCCATTGAAAGTTTCCCAATGAATCCAGTTTTAATAAAAATGCATCAGTAAAGGCTGTGGATGTGAGAAAAAACACACCTTGACCAGGAAATACATCCAACATTCCTCCGAAATTTCCTGACAGGTAAATGTTGCCGTCATGGTCGGTAGTCATTACCGTTTTAATAAACCCGCCAATTCCAATTTGGCTTGAAGCGTTTCCAAATTCTTTCGCAAATTGAAATTCTCCATTTTTATTTATCTGGGCAATGAAATGGTCGTCTGGCCCTTGAGAAACCAAAAGATATTGACCAGGACCAGGGTCAAAATCAGCCGTTCCTGAAAAGTAGCCGTTGAAAGATATCCTATCGTTGGTTCCGGCTTCCAGGGAAGTCAATTTTTCTCGGCTATTACCTCCAAAATGCCTTGCCCATTGAAATTGACCCGAGGGGTTAAGTTTTAGAATAAATATGTCTTGGCTTCCATTTGAAGTAAGATCGAAGGTATTGGGACCCGGGTCGAAATCACATGTGCCACTAAACTCCCCACCTAAGTAAATATTTCCATTATCATCTATATCAAGACTAGAAATAAAATCAGCTGAAGATCCACCAACTTGTTTAAGCCAGATACGCCCCCCGAAGGCGTCTAACTTCATAATGAAAATGTCTTTGTTTCCATTGGATGTCAATGAGTCTATTGAAGAGCCTTGGTTAAACTCCATAGAAAGGATAAATGTCCCCACAACAATAATGTTGCCTGAAGGATCCACGCTCAGTTTTATCTCTTCTTCATTTGCAAACCCACCAATCTGAGATATCCAGTTAGAATTTAATGATTGAGAGCTTACACTGTAAGAGGCCAGACATAGAAAAAATGAAAGGTACCATGTTAGGGTTAATGACTTCAAGGGCTTTTTCCAATTGGAATAGATAAGATAAAAACAATCTGGGTCTTTAAAAAACATGCCCTTTTCGTTTGTCCGTAAAACTACTAGCTCATTTGAGTTAGAAGTTCGTTATTTGGGTGTCTTTTTTAGATCTGTTTATTACTTGTTTGAGAAATTCTATTCGTATCCCATGGCTACGTTCTTGAGAAACTATTCGATTTTACTACTTGTCCTCTTTTTTAGCTTTTCTGAGTTATTTTCCCAAGGCTTAGTGTCTCGAGTTGACCCACCTCATTGGTGGACCAAGATGAAGAATCATAAACTTCAGCTCTTGCTTTATGGAGATGATCTAAGTGATCTTGAAGTAAATCTTCATCATCATCATGGAATACACCTGCAAGACCGAATTCATTGCGATGATCCGAACTACATGATCCTAAATTTTGAGATCGGCAAGCATTTACATGGGGAACAGACCTTTGTTCTAGACTTAAAGAAAGGCGAACAAAAAGAGGAGTTAACATACAAGCTTCTTGAAAGAAACGAGTCCAGGCCTCAGGGTCTCGAAGAAAGCGACCTGGTCTATTATATAGAACCTGGGAAATTCTTCCCTGAGGGAAGTTTTCATGGTTCAGAAACAACGGTTGACTATTTAAATGATCTCGGTGTGACAGGAATATGGTTTAATCCTCTTCAAGAAATGATTTATTCTTCTGGAAAAATGGGATTAAGAGACCATTATCTGTTTGAAAGAGACTTTGGAAAGATTGATGATTTTAAAGGATTTACAAATGCCTCTAAAGTGAAAGGACAAAAATTGGTTTTGGATATCGTCTCTGACCAAATTTCAAAGGAGCATCCTTTTGCAAAAAACACCCCTTTTAAAAAATGGATTAACCCATGGAATAGAACAAGGGAAACAAATTTTGAAGAGGCAATCACCTATGATCCCTATTCCTCTGAGTTTGATAAGAAGAAATTTTCGGAAGGGTGGATGGATTCAACCTTGGTTGATTTAAACGGGAGAGATCCCTTATTGGCGAGGTACCTGATCCAAAATAGCCTTTGGTGGATAGAAGAGTATCAATTCGATGCCATTAGATTTTTAAACTACCCCTATCAGGATGAATTTTTCATGAAACAATGGGCGGGAGAGATATTATCGGAGTACCCCTCCATTTTCATGATCGCAGATGCCCGGGCAAACACACTTGCTGGCCAGGCTTATTTCCTGGGAGATCAGGGTCTGCATAAAAATTTCGACAATAGGATCCATAGCTTGATGGATTATCAACTTGCCAGTTTGTTTAAGGGATTAGTTGTTGAAGGTGGAAATTCCGAGAATAGGATTGCACCAATGTTCCACCACTTTTCACAAGATTTCATTTATGACCATCCTGATAAATTGATCACCTTTTTTGATGAGGGTAAGGGGAATCGTTTTTTCTTCAGTTGCCAACAGGATTTTGAAAAATATAAAATGGGAATGGTGATGCTGACCACCTTAAGAGGTATCCCCAAGATCGATTATGGATCTGAGTTTTTATTGAAGTCAAGCAAAAGCCCTTTGGGAGATAAATTTTTAGCACAGGGAAGAAATGGAATTGAAAATGAGGCCTTTGATCTCACTAAGAAGCTTGCGAATTTCCGAAAGGATCATAAGGGGCTTTTTGAAGGAAAGATGGTGCAATTTCTACCAAAAGATGGTCTATATGTTTACTTCAGATATACCCGGGATGAAGAGTTAATGGTGATGGTAAATGCCAGCTATGATACGGTCGATGTTAGCTTGGATCGATACAAAGAAAGGTTTCATGGTTTTGTAGACTATAAAGAGATTTTATCCGGTGTGGAAGGCCATTTTGGTCAGGACTTCAAAGCTCTTCCCTGGGAAACCAGAGTCTACTATTTCGAGAAAAGGAAATAAAAAAGCCCGAAAAAATCGGGCTTCTTCAGTAAAATTTTGGCTTATCGAATTACTAATTTTTTAGCTGATAGAGTTTTCTGACCTTCCACTCTTAAAATATATATGCCTCCGGAGTGGTTCCTTAAATCCAACACCATGCTCCTCTTTCCTTTTAAGACCATGTAGGTTTCCAGGGTCTTGCCCAAGTGATTTATCAGACTGATTTTTAATTGTTCTTCGAGAGGATTTTCAAATTCAACATTTATCCTGCCTTTTGTAGGATTTGGATAAAGCGAGAATGCTATTTTTTTTCTTTCTATTTTGTCATTAAGACCTACTATTCGAGTGGAATAAAAATTCTTGACCGCGGAAGATCTTGCGATCAAACTATCCCTATTCGCCAGATTGCTTACAGTACTATCCCAAAAGAAATTCAGAGCAAAATCGAAATTTATAGATTGACCGGGTACCAGATTGAAAGGGCCGATAGATCCCATTCCTCTTCTGTCTCCTGGAGTATTCCCTTCTCCCTCTTCGGTCCAACTTCCCCCTGGAAACATAAAATCGGTGGGTGGATTATTTTGATCGGTTCCATCTCCACCAAAGGTGATGTCATCTCCATTTAGCCATTTACCTGAAAGCAAATTGTAATAACCTTGATCATCTGTTGGATTTCCGTTTACCGGATTAGAGTTGTTATTGTAGTAAACGAATTTGGCCATAGGGTGGCTAAGGAAATAGAATCCCTGAGCTGGCGGATTATTTTCATAACCTCCGCCTGCAAAGTTTTCGTCAAAATTGTCTCCATTATAGGCAAAGAACATATCTCCCGATGGATATGAGCCCACAAAATCATCTGCTGCATTTCCAAGATCTGGATCTGCCCAAAAACCTATATAAACGTCGTTATAGGTCCTGGAGGATCGATTAGCAATTCCGTACTTGAGGAGTAGCATATTCTCAGCTATAGGATCATCATAACTCATATCGTATACATAGGTTGTAACATCGAGACCCATGCAACAGGGTGTTCCTCCGGATAACGCCGTATCCCTTAAGTCATTGCTCATGATAAAGGCACTCGAAGCACCCGAGACCTTAGGATAATCGCCTAAGGTAGGCTCATAGATCCCATTTGAGTTAAGATCCTCAAATGGAGCCATGATTGCTGGTTCCCCATTATTCACGTCCCCGTTTCCAGGCCAATCAAGAAAGTTTTGCGGAATCTGATATTGTGGATCATTTAAGTTGTTTATGTGATTCCAAACCTGTGCCCTTGTGGCATAGAAAACCTGATCGTAATTACCGGTATAGGTATCCGAAATCGGACCTGCTGACCAAGCTACTACGGATTGACGGTAAGTTTGAGCTGAAGCATGAACATTTCCGGTTGCTGCGTCAATGCCACCAATCCATAATTGGGCGGCAAAAACGGTGTTCTTTCCTGAATTCTTTGGAATCTCATATCCGCTAGCAAGTAAATTTGGATGGGAAAGAATATCCCCATTATAGTTCAAAGAGGCCTTTGAGTTCTTTGTTTCAAGGATGTAGTTTGTTTGGGCAAAAAGAGGCAGGGAAAAAAAGGTCGACATTAACAGTAATAGTGTTTTCATTATCATGTGTTTATCTCAATCTGAAAGTAGAAAAATTAGTTCATATGAGCTAAAAATTCGACCTATGTACAGAAAAATAACCCAATTCGGGGGATATGAATTGAGTTATTATTCTAAAAATGAGCTGTGCTATTCTTTGCTCTTGGCCTTTTCCATTTGGAGTAGACCAAGAATCAAAAGTTTGGCCGAGGCCTTATTTGTAGCCAATGGAACATTGTTGATATTGCAAGCCACCAAAAGATCCTGAATATCTTGGTGATTATGGGTCACTTCATGATCCCTAAGAAATATTACAATATTCACATTTCCTTTGTTGATCATTTCAACGATCTCCAGATATCCACCACTTTTCCCAGGGCTTAAGTGCTTTACCGGTACTTTGAAGTCTCCCTTTTCCAATGCTTCCGCGGACCTACCCGTTGCTACAACCGTCCTTTGCCAAAGCCATTCCTGAACTTCGGTTAACAAAGAAACCAAGTCCGGCTTTTTTTGGTCATGAGCAAGAACAACAATGTTTCTTTCCATTCTATGCCTGTTCTTGTAAAACGTAATCCAGGTGATATTGGATCAAACCATGAATAGGTTTTTTCTCAATCTTTCCTCTTTTTATTCCTAACTCTTTGCAGGCCTCATCTAAAACTTTTTGACAGTAAAAAGCCACAGAACCAACAAAATGTACGGGATAGTTTGAATATCCTTCATAACACTTAACATGGACCTCTAAGAATTCCTTGATTCCTTCCAGCAATATGGCATGGACATGAGAATGTTCCTGATGGTCTGAAACAAATTTCATAAAACTGGCAAGGTACACATTTGCCTTGTTGTTATTGTATACCCTTTCCAATACTTCTGACTCATCCAATTTGAACTCTTTATCGAATTCTGTTTGCAATTCCTCTGGCAAGGTTTTGTATAGAACTTCCTTTAATAGCTTTTTTCCGAAATAGCTACCGCTGCCTTCATCTCCAAGAATAAATGCTAATGAAGGAACCTCTTCATGAATCTTTTCACCATCGAAAAAGCAACTATTGGAACCTGTTCCCAGGATGCAAGATATTCCGGGTTCTCCATTATAGGTTGCGTATGCAGCACCCATTAGATCATGGTCCACGTGGATCTCACTTTCTGTGAAAAACAGTTTCAAGCCATTCTCGATTATCTTAATCTTTGCCGGAGAACTGCATCCCGCTCCGTAAAAGAAAACTTTTTCAACTCTTTTTATCGGAGGGAAATGACCTCTGTTTTTGAATAACTCCCCTGAGACGATCTCCTTTGAATGGAAGAAAGGATTGAAACCCATAGTACTAAAAATGCTTAGGATCTCTCCGTCCGACTGAATCAAAGCCCAATCACATTTAGTTGATCCACTATCCGCTATTACTATCACAACTTTTTATTGTTTCTTAAAAAAACTTGAAGTCAGAAGATGATTTCTTTCAATTCAGCCTAAAGTTGAAAATTCTTATTGGTTTTTCAGGTTGTGATGGGGATTTTGGTAAATCAATCTTGAAATCAATCATGGGTATTCTTGTGTGGAGATGGGAAAAACGGGCTCGTGCTTAATCAAAAAAATGCCCGCTCGTAAAAGTTGGGTAATGCTAAGGAACTTTTTTACCTAACTTTTTCCTTTCAGAGATAATGAAGGAAGGGAATAATAGAGCTAAGGCTTGGGCGGCAATTTTAGGATTGTTAGGAATTGCCCTGATTTTCGCCACATCCTTTAAAGAGTTAGGCTTTGCACATTTTGAACCTGCCAAAAGCGATTACGACCTGACTTTTCAAAAGATGGTTTGGGAAGTCGATCCCACCAAATCTTTTATTTCAGGGTCCGTGACCTCGGAATTTACTTCCAAGGTGAATTTAATGACAGAATTGGTTCTAGACCTTAAGGATAACATGGTGGTGGATTCAGCAATTGACTCCCGTGGCTCTCTTGCTTTTCGACATGAAAACGATCGCCTGAATATTGTTTTACGACAACCCTTAGGGCCAAATGAAAGGGACAATATAACGGTTTATTACAATGGATCACCCGAGGGCAATGGCTTTGGGTCTTTTCAAACAGGTACTCATGATACAGGTCCTATTTTAGCCACGTTATCCGAACCCTATGGCGCGCCTACCTGGTGGCCCTGTAAAATGGGACTTCGGGATAAAATTGATTCCATTGAGATCCGTGTTCAAACTGATACCGCATATAAAGTTGGTTCAAATGGAAAACTATCTGAAGTAATAGCCAATGGTTCTGCACACACTTATGTCTGGAAGCATTCTTTCCCGATCGCAACCTATTTGGTTGCAATAGCTGTCAGCAATTATGACGAGTACACAGATTGGGCCCCCGGGACTGAGGTAGATTCTTTTCCCATTTTAAATTATGTGTACCCTCAGGACCTTGAAGATGCAAAAACCAAAACCCCTGACCTGCTTCCTGTGATGGATATATATAATCTGAAATTTGAGCCTTATCCATTCCAACATGAGAAATATGGCCATGCTCAATGGAATTGGGGCGGGGGAATGGAGCATCAAAGCATGAGTTTTATGGGTCATTTTGGTTTTAGCCTGATGGCGCATGAGGTCGCCCATCAATGGTTTGGAGATAAGATCACTCTGGGTTCATGGCAGGATATCTGGTTAAATGAAGGTTTTGCTACCTATTTAAATGGATTGGCTTATGAAGCAGGCCTTGGGGGAACCCCCTGGATCGTTTGGAAAAGGGGGTTGGTTACCAATATCACTAGCCAAAGTGGAGGATCAGTTTGGTGTAATGATACCAGCTCTGTATCCAGAATCTTTGACCCCAGACTAAGCTATAATAAAGCAGCCATGCTTTTGCACATGTTAAGATGGAAGCTTGGTGATGATAATTTTTTCAATGCGCTTAAAAATTATTTGAATGATCCTAAGCTGGCATTTGGCTTTGCAAGAACCAATGACTTAAAAAACCACTTTGAAAATCAATCTGGACAAAACCTGGATGAATTTTTTGCGGATTGGTTTTTTGGTGAAGGGCATCCGGTTTATCAGGTAAATTGGAAACAAGGTGAGAATGGAGGGGTGGAAGTTGAATTGAGCCAGGAACCGAGCCATCCTTCGGTTGAGTTTTTCGAAATCCCAATAGAATTACAGTTCTTAAATACCAACAATGGCTATGATACCATTGTCGTAATTGATCCATCGATTTCGCCCGCAGAGTTTAGCTTTTCTTTCCCTGCGGTGGACGATTTGATTTTTGATCCGAATGTTTGGCTGATTTCAGAATCCACTGTTCAGGGAAAAGGTGCCGATACTGGTCAAAGATTTTCGATCAGAATAAGTCCCAATCCAGTTAATAGTTACGTATCTGTGGATTTTAAAGGCTCCATTTATAAGGTGAGTGAGGTAATGATCCTGGATTCAAGAGGTAGGATCTTGATCGAGTTTCCCGACTCAAATTCTCCAGTACCTGGTTTCAAAATACCGGTTTCTGGATTGACATCAGGGCTTTATCTTTTAAGCATGAAACTTGATGGAAGGTCGGTGATAGAACGCTTCATTGGGCAATAAAAAAGCCCCGGCATAAGCCGAGGCAAAAAAATGCAGAGGGTGAGGGATTCGAACCCCCGGTACCTCACGGTACAACGGTTTTCAAGACCGCCGCGTTCGACCACTCCGCCAACCCTCTGTGTGGCCTGCATCTTTTTTGTCTTGTCAAAAAAGCAGGGTGCAAAACTAATCTATTGGGTTTGATTCTTCAAGACCTTTGAAGCTTCATCTTCTGAATTTCTTCTGGCAAAATTTTGAAGTCGATGTGCCTTGTCAATACTTGCATTTAGCTCAAAACCGAGCATAATAATAAAGCCAATGAAGTACAGCCATAGCATGAATCCAATGAAGGCTCCAATGGATCCATATAATTTATTGTAGGCCGAAAAATTATTGAAATAGATGCCGTAGATAATTGAAACCGTGATGGTCATCGCCGTTGCTGCCAGGGCTCCGGGTGAAAAGAAGCCAAATCTCTTGTGGACAGTGGGCGCGAAGTAATAAACCAATGCCAACCCGAAAAGAATCACTAAAACCACTACCAGATATTTGAAGAAGAATAAGGCATAGAACCAGATCTTATCCATCAGAAAACCATTGTCATGTAGATAATTGATGACGAATTTTCCCACGATGATCAAAACGATGGCCATAAATAGGACGGAGACCAACAAAAGGGTCAAAAAGAATGCTGTCACCCGCCTGACAACGTAATTTCTGGTTTCCTTGGTCTGATAAACCTTGTTAAAGGCGGTTATTAGAAAGTCCATACCATTAGTGGCAAGAAACATCGCCAAGAGGAAACCAAAGGATAATAATCCACCTCTAGGCTTACTAACAATATCTGATATGGTACCCTCCATATTAGCATACATCTGTTGAGGAATTACATCCTGAAGGAACATGAGGATCTTCATATCCAGGTCCTCGATTGGGATATAAGGGATGACAGTGAACAGAAAAATGAAGCTTGGGAAAATTGCAAAAGTGAAGTTGAAGGCTATGGCATAGGCCACGGTTGAAATATCATCTTTCCTCAATTGATGGTATAGTACCTCTATGATTGTTAAAAGAGGTATTTGATTCTTAAGAACCTGTTTAGTACTTAAGTAGGAAACGCTCTTGCGAAAAAGAGGATGATCCTTGAACCCTTCAATATATTTTTTGGCCTTACTCAAAATAGGGGATCAGCTTATTCAAGACCTCTTCGGGGGGCCTGGTTGGTTTTCTCGATTTGGATTCAACGAATACCAAAACCGTTTTTCCAACGTGTATCAAAATGTTTTCCGAGTTAAAAAATTCGTATTCAAACTCAAATTTAGCAGAGGGGAGCTTTGGGACCCTAAGTTTGATTTTTATGTTTTCATCATATTTTGCCGGAATCAGATATTTTGACCAATTCTCTAATACGGGCAAAAGGATTCCTTTGTCCTCAAGTGATTTATAGTCCAAACCAATTTTCCTTAAGGCTTCCGTCCTGGCTACCTCATAATAGGTGAAGTAATTGCCATTGTAGGCGTAGCCCATTTTATCAGTTTCCGCATAGCGGACTCTAATATTTAGCTCATGGACAAACATTAATAGATCTTCCGTTTGTTGAGGGCTTGTTGATATTTACGGGCATTTACCAAATGATCTCTTAGGTTTGAAGCGAAATTATGTGCCCCGGAAAAATCCTCTTTAGCACAGAAGTATAGGTAGTTATGTTCCTGAGCATTAAGAACCGCCTCCAGACTTTTCATTTCAGGCAAGTTGATTGGGCCGGGAGGTAAACCGGCATACATGTAGGTATTGTAGGGAGAGTCTATTTCCTTATGTTTTGTCAATACCCTTTTTATCTCAAAATCGCCCACAGCATATACAACAGTTGGGTCTGCCTGTAGTTTCATATTCCTTTTTAACCTGTTCAGATAGACTCCAGCCATTATTGGTTTTTCTTCTATTAAATTGGTTTCTGCCTGTACTATTGAGGCCAAGATCGAAACCTCAACTGCTGAGAGTCCCATCTCATCCGCCTTATTTATCCGGTTTTGACTCCAATAGGCTTCGTATTCCTTTTGCATCTTTTTTAAGAATGCCACCGGAGTGATTGTCCAATAAACTTCGTAGGTGTTGGGTAGAAAAAGGCATAGAAAGTTCAGAGAATCTAAACCATAGGAATTCGAGCCCGCCATTTCATAATATGCTTTGGATAGTTCGTCCCGGCTCATCATTAATTGCTCACTAACCTTAAGGATCAAGTCGTCAGGGGTCCTAACATTGTTCAGTGTTACCATCACAGGTTTTTGCATTCCGCCTCGTAAAAGGCGAACCACTTGAACATTGGTCATATTGGATTTCAATTCATAGATTCCAGGTCTTACCTTTTCCTGGTATTTCATGATCTTAGAAACGAAAGCGAAGGAAACCCTGTCCTTTACTATTCTTTCCTCATATAAATTTTCCAGAAGCTTGTTGAAGTTTGTTCCCTTGTCAATGATGATTTGTTGTTCCGGAGTATCGACCAGAATATTCGCTGAGAAGAATACCTGATAGAAGTAAAAAGTGAACGAGATCACCATTACTGCCACAAATAGCAAAAGGCCAAATTGGATTTTATTTTTCTTTGAAAGCGTTTCCTGCATAAGACCTGCAAAAGTAGATTCAATTCGAGGAAAAAGGTTTACAATTCCTTAATATTATGCTCGGAAAACAGGCCGTTAATTTTTCTAGGTTTGCCCCCGCAAAAGCACATTAATTATGAAAAAAATCTATTTATTATCCCTTTTTCTAGCAATCCTGATTCAAACCGGGTACTCCCAGGTCAGGATAGTTTCTATTAACCCTAGCACTAACGAATTCACGCTTAAAAATTTTGGAGGTTCCATGGTGAATATTTCATCAAATAGAATCTGCACAGAAATTAGATACGCTAACATTAGTTCTCTGACAGTGGTTTCTGGCTCGACCAACCTGGCCGCAGGAGCAAGCGTTACCCTGACCGGTCATACCCTTGATATGGGAGCCCCCGGGGCGGACTTTGGCTATTATAATTCCTCCGGTAGTTTTGGATCTGCTGCCAACATGATCGATTTTATGCAGTACGGAAGCGGAGGAAATGGTAGAGAGAGTGTGGCTGTCGCTAAAGGAATTTGGGCGGCTGGAACATTTATCTCCGGGCCCTCTCCTTACAATTTTACCGGGGGAGGCTCTGACAACGGAGTAGCCTTTTGGGCTGCTAGTTCGGCTAACACCTTTCCCGAATGTAATGACATTTATATCTCAGAATATATTGAGGGGTCTAGCAATAACAAGGCCGTAGAAATTTATAACCCTACTGGAGCTTCTGTTAACCTTTCAAACTACGTGATCTCACTAGTTGGGAATGGAGGAAGTTTCACGAATACTTTTATACCTCAAGGGACTCTCGCAGCAGGAGATGTTTTTGTTTTTGCAACGGATCAAGCTGACTCCGTGATCCAAAGAGTTGCTGACACAGCCTTTGGTTTTCCAAGTGTTGCTCACTTTAATGGGGACGATGCATTCATCATTAGCAACACCACCACAGGTGATACAGTAGATGTTTTTGGAGTACCAGGAGTTGATCCTGGATCAAGCTGGCCTGTAAATGGTGTAAATGGAGTTTCTGGCTCTACGCAAAACCATACCCTGGTAAGAGATCCAAATATTAACGTTGGAGATACGGGTTGGAATGGGTTGATCGAAGATCAATGGTATGTATTTCCGATAAACACATATTCTAATTTGGGTCACCACAATTCGAGGGCATGTGGAAGCAGTATTCCTGCTTATCTGATCGCAGATGTGAAGCCCTATGACGCGAATGGAGTTCCTGATTCCTTAGGAATAATGTGCCAATTAACCGGTATTGTACATAATCCTGATCAAGGGTTTTCAGACCAGGAGTTTGCTTTTCAAGATGGAGGAGCTGGGATATGGCTTGATGGATTCTCACCATCCACCCCAGCACCTGTTGAAGGTGATCTTATTACAGTTTGGGGAACTATTGGCCATAGTTCAGGTGTGACTGAGATCAATCCAGATTCCCTTGTAATCGTAAACTCAGGAAATCCATTTTTCGAAGCTGAAAAGGTCGATACTCTAAATGAGTACTCGGAAGGAAGATATATAAGACTTGACAGTGTTAAGTTCCTTGGAATTACTCCAGGAGATACTTTTGCCATTACCGGTAGCGGAGTTAACTATACTATTGAGACTTTGGATCTTTATCAATTCACCTTAAGAGTTGATAGGGATTATGAAAACTTTTGGAATGGTAATCTTATTCCAACTGGCTTGTTTAATGTTGTTGGTGTAGGAAGCCAATTTGACGGTTCTTCACCACATAACAGTGGATACCAAATATTCCCAACAAGGTTCAGTGATCTTGAAATCCTAACTGTTTCGGGAGAGGCTATTTCTTTTGCAGCTCCTTCAGACAATATATCTGAGTCAGGTGGAACGTACACAGTTCTCGTGACGGCCACGGATACATTGAGCTCTCCAACTACTGTGGAAGTAAATCATACTGGAGGAACTGCCACCCCTGGGGCTGATTTTACATTCAATGACACCACCTTGAATTTTTCTGCTGGTGGAATTGACAGTTTTTGGTTGCCTATTACGATCATTGATAATGCATTGCCAAACTCTGATAGAACGGTAATCCTGTCGCTTCAAAATATTGCTGGCGGAGCCGTTTATGGACCTGATACCATTTTTACTTTGACGATTGTTAATGATGATATTCCTCATTATTCAATCGCGACTATTCGAGGAAATGATACCGATGGAATTGCAGATTCAATCGGAGTATATTGTTCTGCTTCCGGGGTAGTTATAGGGGTTGATCTGCAAGGAAATGCTTCGGCAAATAATGCGTTTAGTTTTGATGATGGAACCGGCGGAATTTCAGTTTTCAAAGGAGGGGGCTTCACTCCACCTTACACGGTTACGGAAGGCGATTCCATTAGAGTGATTGGGGTTATTTCTCACTTCAACGGGTTATCCCAATTCAATCCTGATTCCATGGTGGTCATTTCTTCTGGAGCAAATGTTCCTACCCCAACAGTTGTTACTGCATTAGGAGAAAATACTGAGAGTCGATACATCAGAATAAATGGTGTTACGCTTGTAGATCCGGTTCAATGGATGACGGGAGGAAGCTTTACGGCAGAAATCACCAATGGAACCGACACATTTGACTTGAGAGCAGATTCGGATGTAAATGTTTCCAATATGCCTGCTCCTGTAGGTGTATTTGATGTAATTGGTATCGGAGGTCAATTTGACGGAAGTGGCCCTCCATGGGATGGCGGATATCAGATTCTTCCTATGGATACTACTCAGATAATTCCATTTGTTGCTCCTCCTCCAAATCTTCCTACCTATGACATAGGAGATGTGATCGGACTTGATTCCAATTTCGAACCTGATTCTCTTGGAGTGCAATGTAAATTGGTTGGAGTTGTTTATGGTGAAAATTTTAGATTGCCATCAGGACTATCTTTCACCTTGATTGACCCTAATAATAATGATGATGGTATTCAGGTTTTCAGCAGCTCGCAGAACTTTGGGTATACAGTAAATGAAGGGGATGAGATCAGGGTCATAGGAACCATTGGATTTTTTGCCGGACTCACCGAGATCTTCCCTGATTCAATTGTTGTGATAAGTACAGGAAACACTCTGAAAAACCCTGTTGCGGTTACGACATTGGATGAATTCTCTGAATCAAATCTGGTCTCAAGACAAGGAACTTACCTTTCTGAGGGAGATTGGGGTACAGGAACATCAGGATTCAATGTAAGGTTCGTATCACTGACAACCAATACTGACACTTTCGAAGTTAGGATCGATAATGACTGTGACCTGTTTACAGCTGCAGAGCCTACGGATGGAGCAAATTATGAGATCGTAGGAATTGGAGGTCAATTTGATCTTTCCTCTCCCTATGATGAGGGATATCAATTGCTTCCTAGAAGATCCACGGACCTGAGTCTTCTAAACTCTATTTTTGGAAATGGCACAACGAATAATTCCACGGTCTTTCCAAATCCAACCAGTGGAATCATAAATTATGAGCTGATCGGTTCAAAAATTGTTGAGATCCGCGTTATGGATATTATTGGGAACACCAGGTACTCAAAACCAGTCAATTCTGAAAATGGAGTACTTGATCTGAGTTTCCTACCAGAGGGAAATTACCTCCTAAAAATGGTGGGAGAAGAAAGGACAGAGACCAGAAAGATTACTCTCGTTAGATAAGCTTTCTAAGCTTTATAGGCCGGGATCTGGAAGGTTTCTTCCGGGTCCCGGTTTTTTTTTTCAATAGTATTTGAGATTTTGGGGAAAGAATCATGGCTGCAGAGTTATTAAAGATACATCCTCAGAATCCTGAAGCTCGAAAAATCGAGAGGGCTGTAACCGTCTTAAGTCGAGGAGGGATCGTCATTTACCCTACTGATACCATCTATGGCATTGGCTGTGACATCTACAATAAAAAAGCGGTTAGCAGGTTGATTCAAAATCTTGGATTGAAATCAAAAAATCTAAACCTCTCCTTCCTATGTTATGATCTGAGCCATATTTCTAACTATGTAAGGCGTATTGACAATAATGTCTTTAAAATGATGAAGCACTATCTGCCAGGGCCTTTTACTTTCATTTTGCATTCTTCTAGCAATGTTCCAAAAATCCTTGAAGCCAAAAAGAAAACAGTTGGTATTAGGGTTCCGGCTAATGAAATTGCAAGAGGCCTTGTTCGAGAGCTGGGCAACCCTATCATTAGCACCACTTTGAAATCGGATGACCTTGTTCTGACCTACCCCACCGATCCAGAAGAGATTTTTAAAAGCTATGCCAATATCGCTGATCTGGTAATAGATGGTGGTTACGGAAATAATATCCCATCAACCGTTGTGGATTGCACCGATAATGAACCCATAATAGTACGGGAAGGGTTGGGAGAGATCAACCTCTAGTTACCACCATCATTCATAGGAGCCGGATCAGGCATGATAGATGGATTTTGGTCAATAATATATCTCGCCCTAATATCTTCTCTCCAAGCAGGGTCTTGTCGTTCCCCAACTCCATTTGAATGGACTAGCTGATAATTAAAATTGGCCCTATCCCTTTGAGCAAAAACGAAGGTAATATTGGTTTGAGGTATTGGGGATTCTACCTTATAGTAGGTCCAGATCTCATAAGGGATATAGGAATTGTTTGTTGCCTGTCTGGCTGGATCGGACCATTCATCATCAATCCTGTTTGGCTTTCCATATTGGATCAAAACCCTGCCTCGGTCCGTTTGATAGCCAGGCATTGTTTGAGTGGCATATTTTTTTTCTGCGACCTCCAGTCTCTCGCGGTAATTTATGTATTGAGCGGTAGCAGGATTTTCGAGTGTTGCTCTTTTCTTGAAAAAGTAGCACAGGTATTTGATTTTCTGTTCTTCATCTCCACTTTCAACAACAGCATCAATGAAGTCATTTTCTCTTTCCTGAGCCATAGGCATTAATCCCTGAAGAATGAAGTTGAGATTTCTTCTATCAACCAATTCTGCAATTTCACAATCTTCATCTTCTACCGTAGGATCGAATTCTTCTTCCGCTGGAGCAGCCATGCTTGGGTGATACCGGCTGAAGTACTTTTTCTTACTTGCAAGAGATTCATTTTCTCTATTCCTAACATCCACAACAAAATAGTATTCGCCTGTAGGAACCTGCGAAAGATCTATCTCGCCAAGAACTGGATTAACCGTTTTCGCATCGTATTTGGCAAAACTTCCAGCATTAGGAAGTGGCTGCATGTCCTTAGCATTTTTTATGTTGAACCAAACCAAAAATGGTTGCTCGTCTCCCATTACGCTATTGGTATTATAAATCTCGGAATAGAATTTATAGATGTCTTTTTCCTGTGTGAATTCAATAGAATTTCTGGAAATCAGTGAAAAACCAGATTTATTGACCCCGGCAACCTCGTTTGACTTTGAATACTCCTTTAGGGTTTGAATGTCTGAGATTTGAACTGTAGGCCCTGAGAATCCGACCTTAATACCAATTAGAAGACTTAGAGGTTTATCCCCTTCCTGCGCATTTAAGTCTCTTGCCTCAAGTGAGAAACGAAGATTTCCGTTTGGTAGTTGAAGACGATTTTGGACTAGGAATTCTTTCTGAAGATCTGAGGAGTCCTTTAACAAAGGCGAGCTAACGTCGAATTTGTCAAAGAAAATAGTGTCCGTTTTATCCATCACAAAAATGTAAACCCGGACTTTTCCTTGCATCCCCCCGGCAGAGCTGGGGACGTAATTCAAGGAATTTCCTTCGAAACTTAGATAGTACTCAAAAATTCCAAGGCTATCATTAGACTTGAAATTACAATAGTCGAAGGTGGCACTGAGCTGTTTGGCAACAACACTTCCAAGGGAAAAAACCGCAAATGAAAAGGTCAAAAGGGCTACACGAAACCTCATCTCTTATATTTGAAAATAACAATGATACAACAAAAATAGGCCATTTTAAATTCAGCCATGGAAGAAAGCAAAGGAGTTATCCTGCCACTATTCTATAACCCACCTTCATTGTTGTTCCTACCTTTCCTCGATTCCGAAGGGATCTTGTTTGATGACCTGGAGCCCTTTGAAAAGAAAACCGGTCGGACAGTCTCCCAACTGATTTCTTCCCAAGGGCCATTTAAACTTCGAATCCCAGTCCAAGCTTTTGAAAAGGGTTCGAGGCTAAATGGAATTCGTTTGGATGCCAATTCAAAATGGAATATTGAGCATTGGAGGTTTCTAAAAACCAATTATGGAAAAGCACCTTATTTCCATTTTCTGGAGCCATATATTGAACCAATATTCCTCGAACCGCCTGAGCACCTGGCCCGATTTAACTATGAGTTGATCAAGTTATGTCTAAAGGTTCTAAGGATTGACATTACCTCTGACCTTATGTCAGGATTAGTTGAAAAGCCCTCAGAATCAAGGCGATTGGATACTCAAGCAACGGAAATATGCTTAGGTAAGTACGATGGTATTCAGAAAAAAAATCCTATTTCCTACCCTCAACTCTTTGGCAAAACTTTTGTTCATGGTATGGGTATCCTGGACCTGGTTTTTTGTCAAGGACCTGACGGCAAAGCCTATTTAAAAAAGGTTCGGGAACAGTTAGGGGATTTTTGGGGTTTATGTGGAAAGAATTTTTAAAAACCGCTGACTTCTCGCATTAAAAAAGGATTAGTTTTACGTAAGACCATACAATATTGGAAGCAAAATTTTCAGATAGGGTAAAAGAAGTTATTTCACTTAGCAGAGAGGAAGCCTTGAGGCTTGGCCATGATTATATTGGCACTGAACATCTACTACTTGGAATGATCCGTGAAGGGGAAGGGATGGCCATTTCTTTGTTAAAAAAACTTGGCGTTTCCCTGGAAGAACTTAGGCTTAGCATTGAGCAGGCGACTATGGGTACCGCTACTCATAATGTTAAGAATCTTTCCAATATTCCATTGACCAGACAATCTGAGAAGGTCCTAAAGATTACTTATTTGGAAGCCAAGATCTTTAAATCAGAGGTTATTGGCACTGAGCACTTATTGCTTTCCATCCTTAGAGATGATGATAACATAAGCACTCAAATCTTAGGCAAGTTTGATGTCAACTATGATGTCGTAAAAGAATTGCTTGAGTATCACATCCAAAACCCTGTTTCTGAAAGCTCCTCAGATACCGAGGATAATGATGAAGATTCAGGTAAACTTTTTGGAGGAGGTCAGGGCCCTGGTAAGGAGTCTGGTTCTAAAGGGGGCGGGGCTTCGGAAAAATCGAAAACTCCGGTACTTGATAACTTCGGGAGAGACCTAACGAAGCTTGCGGAAAAAGATAAACTTGACCCGATAGTAGGTCGTGAAAAAGAAATTGAAAGGGTTGCCCAGATTCTTAGCCGGAGAAAAAAGAACAATCCTGTTTTGATCGGTGAGCCTGGGGTGGGAAAGACGGCAATAGCGGAAGGCCTGGCCCTTAAGATCGTTCAGAAAAAAGTTTCAAGGGTGCTTTTTGGAAAAAGAGTAGTGACCCTCGATCTGGCTTCTCTTGTGGCCGGAACAAAATACCGTGGACAGTTCGAGGAAAGAATGAAAGCTGTCATGAATGAATTGGAAAAATCCAGCAATGTGATCCTATTCATTGATGAGCTGCACACAATTGTTGGAGCAGGAGGAGCCAGTGGATCATTGGATGCCTCAAATATGTTTAAGCCGGCCCTTGCCCGTGGAGAGATCCAGTGTATTGGTGCCACCACACTTGATGAATATCGCCAGTATATTGAAAAGGATGGAGCCCTTGCCAGAAGGTTTCAAATAGTAATGGTTGACTCCACGACTCCCGAAGAAACTGTTGAGATCCTTAACAACATCAAGGAAAAGTATGAGGATCACCATAATGTGAACTTTACTGCTGAAGCAATAGAAGCTTGCGTGAAGCTCTCGGACAGGTACATTAGCGACCGTTATCTACCGGATAAGGCCATCGATGTCCTTGATGAAGCAGGGGCAAGAGTTCACCTAAGAAATATCCATGTTCCTGATAATGTTGTTCAGTTGGAGGAGGCAATTGAAGAAGTTAAGAAGGATAAGAACAATGTGGTCAAAAGCCAGAAATACGAGGAAGCTGCAAAGCTGAGGGACAAGGAAAAGAAATTACTTGAGCAACTGGAAATAGAAAAGAGGGCTTGGGAAGAGGATACAAAAAAACAGAGGTACACTGTTACCGAAGAGAATGTATCTGAGGTAATCGCCATGATGACAGGTATCCCTACCAAGAGAGTTGCTGAAAATGAAACAGCCAAACTCAAGAATATGGCTGAAGAACTTGGGAAGTTTGTCATCGGTCAGGATGAGGCGATTGCAAAACTTACCAAGGCAATCCAAAGGACCCGAGTTGGTTTAAAGGATCCTAAAAAGCCAATTGGATCATTTGTTTTCCTTGGTCCAACAGGGGTAGGAAAAACGGAAATGGCGAAAGTATTGGCTCAATATCTATTTGATAAGGAAGATTCCCTGGTCAGGGTTGACATGAGTGAATACATGGAAAAATTCTCTGTAAGCAGATTGGTGGGAGCACCTCCGGGATACGTGGGGTATGAAGAAGGCGGACAGCTAACCGAAAAAGTAAGGAGAAAACCGTATTCTGTAGTTCTTCTTGACGAGATCGAAAAGGCTCACCCTGATGTATTCAATATTCTTCTTCAGGTTCTGGATGATGGAACATTGACCGACGGCTTGGGAAGAAGGGTTGATTTCAGAAATACTGTGATAATCATGACTTCTAATATTGGAGTCAGAGATCTTAAAGATTTTGGAATGGGAATAGGTTTCAATACCCAATCCAGACAAGACAACCAGGATGAGATCATTAAAGGAACCATTCAGAAGGCTCTAAAAAACACTTTCTCTCCTGAATTTTTGAACAGGCTTGATGATGTAATCGTATTCAATAGCCTTGAGAAAGAGGATATCTTCAGGATCATTGACAATTCCCTTGCTAAATTATTTGAAAGGGTAGAAGCTATGGGATATACCTTACAGGTTACCAATAAGGCTAAGGATTATCTTTCTGAAAAAGGCTTTGATCCACAATATGGAGCAAGACCTCTGAACAGGGCTATTCAGAAATTCCTGGAAGACCCAATGGCAGAGGAGATCCTAAAGGGTGATCTTCAGGAAGGTGATACCATTGTGGCAGACTTTTCTTCTTCAAAAGAAGAGATCTCATTCAAGATCAAGAAAAAGAAGAAGAAAGAAGAGCCTAAAAAGGACTGATCAATAAGCTCCGAGACGCTTTCGGAAAAACCATTCCAAAGTCAACCAAACAGCCAGGATAAGGAATAACCATTCAATCTTGATGGCTGGTTGAGTACTGCTTCTCTTGACCTTGATCTTAGGATAGGTCTTATTGATTATTGCGTCTAGTTCTTTATCCTGGAAATTATCGAAAAACATTCCTGAGTTCCGGTTGGCCAGATTTTTTAAGACTTGGTGATTGGCAGTCAGTTCGCTTTTCTCTAATTGGGATCCAGCAACTCTGAACGTACCTCTGTCAAAGAATTTTGTTCCACCTAGTTCAGTTTCCGCTGTGAAACTATACACACCTTGAGCCAAGCCAGGAGCAGAAAATTTAGATTTGCCTCTCAGGTTTGTAAAGTTTAGGTCCTGGATCAGTGAACCATTTTGGACGACTTTTAGATTTATCTCATTTCCCCAGGTCTTTTCTAGAATTTCATTATAAGATTCGGTTTTGAACTTAACTGGGTTTGATTCAATTAAATCCCGCTCTGCAAGATCGAATGAAAATCGATCCTCTTTTTCATCTCTCATAAGGAATTGTACTGTGTTTTGGATCATTTGCTCTGTAAATGCGGAAGATCGGAATTGCTCGTATTCAATTAGCTTCCAACTCCATAACCCATTACCGGTAAAGAATGCGATCTTTTGGTCCTTTTGTTTGTTTATCAATAAAAGGGGTCTTTGAGTTTTTGTACTTCCTACCCTTTGGAGAATTATTGGGACTGATCCAGGTCCTGTTGAGTAGTCACCAAAAAGTGCGGCCTGTGGGGGAAGTTTTTCAATTCTCTGGCTTAGTTCCTCATCAAAGCTAAATGCGGAAAAATCATCTGCCAGATAAGCTTCAATTTCATCATATTGGTTTTCAATTCTACCGGAGATCAAGCCTGGAAAGTCGTTCCTTATTTTATTAAGACCTTGTTGCCTTCCCCAAATAAAAAAACCTGGGATTTTCTTTTCGGTCAATTTTTTATAAACCTCATTCCCTTTTCCTCTCAGGTTTGGAATTTGATGGAGAATAACGGCATCCCATTCCTGATTTAGATCCATTTCTTTTTCTGGTAACCAAATTTGAATATCAATGCCATCAAGTTTGTTTAAGGAAGAGCGAATTGCAGCAAGGTCAGGATGAGGTGAAAGACCTGCCAGTAAGATCTTCTTTTTGTTGTCAACGATCTCAATTTGGATCTGCTGCCCATTGTTGATCTTATTTAATTCTTCACTGGAAGAGTATAATCTAACCGAATAGCTTTTAAACCCTGAGGAGTCCTCTGACAAATAAAATAGCTCTTCAGCGTACTCATTTGACTTGCTAAATGTTAATTCTCTTCTTTCAAGGATCTCTCCATTTTCATCCAGTAGCCTTAATTCTGCTTTTTTTCCTGCAAACCCCCTAGCTCTGAATTCTACGTTGATCGGAAACTTTGATTTTGAATAAGAGATTCTATTAAAATCAACAAAGGAAATTGCCAGGTCATTAAGCTGACTTGTATCGCCAGTGCCAACGGTATGAAGAGGAAATGGGTATTGATCAAAATCCGGAGATAATCCTGAATTGAAAATCCCATCACTGAGCAAAATCACATCAGACAGTTCAGAAGGACTATGGGAGCCTTCAATGTTGTGTAGGAACTTATCCAGGTTAGTTAATGGTGCTGAAAAGAGAGATTCATTTTCCCTTAGAGGCCATTCCCTCCCAGATAAAAGCTTTATTTCTATTTTCTTTTCCTCTTGGTTATATGTGCTCAATTGACTTTCAATCCATTGGTTGAACCCATCTTCATCTATTGGGTTCTTGCTTGAAATCATTGATTCCGAATCATCAATAGCAATTACGGTTACGGGTATCCTTGTGAAATCCAGATTTTTTTTGAGTAAAGGATTAAGAAGAATAAGGACAATAAGAGTTAGAACCAGGGCCCTTAGACCGACTAATAATATGTTTGCGGTTTTGCTCCAGGGGGCTTTCCAATTGTAATGAAACCAAACCAGCAATAGAATTACCGGTACGGCAAGTAAAAGCCATATTGGCGAGGACTCGAACTGAATGGGAAAATCCAAGAATCTTTTTTTGGCGAAATTAGGTTATGAATTCTGTAGGCTAAACGTTTGTTTACTGGAAAAATTCAAGTCAAAAAAATAAACTTGAAAATACTTAAGCATTTTATTGTAGCGGTAATTTTTTGCTTTCAATTAATTCCCTCCTCTATGGCACAAAGCCACGTGGATCCTTTGTTTCTGGACAGTTTGGAAGGAGTTTATGGAGTCAACAAGGAGATACCTTCAGAATTCAGAGAATCTATTCTTTTGGCTTTGTCTCATTTTCCTGAATTAAAAAACGTTCCAATAGAGTTTGCAGTTAAAGAGGCTTTTCCCCCTCTTTCTGCCACTCCCAAAATCCCAACGCTCTTTTTAGGAGGAAACAAAAGGAAGTTCCATGTATTGATCAGCGAAAGATCGAATGCCTACATGGAACCCATACTATTGAAAAATCTGCCATTCAATGCCAGGGTTGGGGTATTAGGGCATGAACTTTCCCATGTTGTGGATTACCTGAATAAATCCTGGATGGAGCTCATTGCAGTCGCTCTGAACTATGGTTTGATCCCAAGCTACCATGCATGGATGGAAAAAAAGACGGACCTGATTGCGATCGATCATGGACTTGGATGGGAATTGTATTCCTATTACAAATTTGCGAGATCCTTATCTGAGAGGACACCTGAAGCCAATTGGGCAAATGATTTCTACCTGCATTACAATGAAGTACTATTTGAAATGCAAAAAAGGGATTATTACAACCCCTATTTTATTCCCAATACACTCTTCAAATCCAGGAACTCAGTTCCTTGATCTAAATTTCCAGGTAGCTCCTCCTCGCTTTTTGGAATTGGTCCTGGTTGGATTTGAATACCTGCATTTTTGCCTGGTTTGGGGTGAACCCTGAACGCACCAGGTTTAAGTAGGATATGTAACGGTTCAATAATACCTCTCTGTCAAGGTTTGGTATGCTTTTGAATTGTTCTCTGATTGTAATTGTCATGGCTCATATTATTTATGAACCAAAACTGCGTGGGCTTAACGCACCCTATCTGCGTTGTTATTTTTTATAGTTTTTTAGGATCTCATTTATCTCCGAGCGGATAGTTTTTACCAGGCTTTTCGGTTTCTTCACTTGCGCTGAACTTCCGTATCCAAGTATTTGGGAGATCAATTCATAAGAAGGATAGACCTTCAACGAGACCCAAAGGCCCTTTGAATTTTCCTTCAGGGTCCTTTGACTAGGATGAATGGGTTGGGATTTTATGTAAGGAGCTTGCTTTGGGGAAAACCAGATCTCAACATCTTCTGGTTCATCTTTTGCGGTTGATGTGATTCCAAAAGAATATTTGAAATAATTCTTACTGCTGAAATTAGGATTGGCCTTGCTGAATTTTTCAGTTTCCTTGACACCGATTATCCTATCCAAAGCGAAGGTTATGATCTTCTCCTTTTTCTCATGAAACCCAAGGGTATACCATCGGCTTTTGTATTCTTTTAGGATAAGGGGCAGGTAGGGGTGTTCCTTTGATTCGTTTTCCTTGAAACTGGAATAATTGATCTTCAAGATCCTTTTTTCCCTTATGGCTTTAGCAATCGGAGCCAGGAATTCCTGCCCTTGATAGCCTGGACTTCGTTCTACCTCTATGTAATCCTCTTGTTCCGGATAAAGATGGCGATTGAGCTTAACGCTTTGCGAGATCTTCTCGATAGCTCCATTTAGGGGTTGAAAAAGATCAATGCCCTTGAATTGCTCAAGAATCTTAGTGGCAAACTCCAGAGCCTCTACATCCTCTCCAGTAAGGGGAATATTATCTATGCTGAAATCCGGATCTCCGTAGGTATAGCCTCTTTCTTTTGGATCATAAACAATAGGTGCCTTAAAACCTAACTGCTCATCATACCTCATAGCTTCGAGGTCGGCCTGAACAGTCCTTTTGGAAACAGGCTTTCCCAAGGCATTTTCACAAGCTCGAATGAGTTCATCCAATGAAGGATAGAACTTCTGTCTATTCCTTAAACTGTGATTGATGATCCGATAGCGGATTAATGCTTCCTTATTTGCGGGCAATTTTTAGGCGTTTCTTCCTATGCAATTTAGGTCTTCAAAGGCCTGAGTCAAACGGGAAACAAAGTTTTCTTCGCCTTTCCTGAGCCAAACCCTGGGATCATAGAATTTTTTATTGGGCTTGTCATCCCCCTCCGGATTACCGATCTGCGATTGAAGATATCCTTCTTTATCCTTGGCGTAATTGTTAACCCCCTCCCAAAATGCCCATTGCATGTCCGTATCGATGTTCACTTTAATCACCCCATATCCAATTGCCTCTCTGATCTCTTCTTGAGAAGACCCTGATCCGCCATGGAAAACGAAGTTTAATGGATTGGTTCCTGTATTATGTTTTTCCTGAATATAGTCTTGAGAGTTTTTTAGGATCACTGGTTTCAACTCAACATTACCTGGTTTATAGACTCCATGAACATTTCCAAACGCGGCGGCTACAGTGAATCTGTTACTAACTTCCATCAATTGCTCATAGGCATAGCATACTTCTTCCGGTTGTGTGTAAAGCCTTGAGCTATCTACATCGGTATTATCTACTCCATCTTCTTCTCCACCAGTAACGCCAAGCTCGATCTCGAGGATCATTCCAATCTTATCCATTCTTTTAAGGTACTCCTTGCAAATAGCAATGTTCTCTTCAAGGGGCTCTTCTGAAAGATCGAGCATGTGGGAAGAATACAGCGGAACTCCGTTGGTAGCATAGTGCTGTTCTCCTGCTTCCAATAATCCATCGATCCAGGGCAATAATTTCTTAGCGGCATGGTCGGTATGAAGAATAACCGGAACCCCATATGCCTTTGCCATCAAGTGAACATGATGTGCACCTGATATCCCCCCATTAATAGTTGAGAATTGGTTGTCATTGTTCAGACTCTTCCCTGCAAAAAATTGAGCTCCACCATTGGAGAATTGAATCATAACCGGAGAATTGACCTTTGCAGCTGTTTCCAGGACAGCATTTACAGAGTTTGTTCCAACCACATTTACCGCGGGAAGTGCAAAATCGTTATCGTTTGCATATTGAAGAAGGTCTGCGGCTTCCTGCCCCCAAACCACACCTGAACTGAATCTATTGGACATATTGTTAGCTGATTTCCCGCAAAAATATCGAGTTTAAGTTCAAGGAAAAAGAAAAGCCCGAAACCTTATGGCTCCGGGCTTGAAATTGACCTCCAATCAATTTAATTCTTCATGAATTTGGATTGCTCCATATCGAGTTTTTTGCCTATTCTTTCCACGTCTTTTTCGAAAAAACTTCCTTCAATCTCCAATAAGAAATAGCTGTCTTCACCATCGACCAGCATCAACCAATTGGAGATGGCCTCCTTCCTTGATTTGGCGAGCAATTCGATATCCGAATCTCCATCTTTCATTTTAACATAGGATTCGAAGCCATCTTTCTTCAGTTTCTTTTTGAATTTTTTCAGCTCCTTGTTTTTTTCTCCAAAGGCCTCTTTATCCATGCTGAATATTCGAACCTTATCAACGCGCTCTAGTAGATCCCTTTCAGCATCATCATCCTCAAGAAATGAAGTGCCCAGATCCAAATGAAATCCTCCATCCCGATTCCTATATAGCTCTACAAAATCGTCAACAGGATTGGCGGCTCTTAGATCAATAGCAAGGGCGGCCAAAAGGGTCAATATCATTAAGATTATTAGCTTTTTCATTGGTCTTCCATTTTTTCAAGTTTCTCCAACTCTTCAATATCCAGGGCTTCACCGATGTCCGAGATTCCTTTTAGATCAATCTCTCCGTAAAGCGATAAGAGAAAAAAGCTATCCTCATCGCAACAGTCTTCGGTCTCGTAGCCAATGAGGATAAGTTCTTCAACTATATCTCCCTTTTCCTTTATCAGGATCAAAAATTCTTCCTCTGAGTCCTTTACGGTCATTAGCTCATCGTATTGTTCCTTTTCAATGAGGCTTCTTGCTTCAATGTATAAGTCCTTTGGATTAAGACCATTGTTACCCGAAAGGACTTTTTTTTGACCTTCCGTATCCATGCTGAGTATCCTTATTCCATTCAATTTTCGAAGGGTGGTGTTCACTGCATCCATTTCCTGCTTGTAATCCTCATCCTCATCGTCTTCTTCCTCAGCCCATTCGGTGATCAGGTTGAGCATCTTCCCGGAAATGTAGACTTGGGTAAAACGGTCGTCATCCTTGTATTTTTCAAAGAATGGGTTTAGCGGTGGGCTCTGAGCCCATGCGAAACCAATACTCAAAAGGTATATTGATATGGTCTTCTTCATTTTTTTCATTTTACTGGTAAAACATTGTTGATCTTGTACACTCTCATAGCAGCATTTGATTTCCCAGAATTTATCTTTTTGCCAACCATAGCCAGGGCCTTTGTTGCTTCTTCATATGCCTCATCAGGATTCGAAAAGGAATCTTCATAAAAGACCTGAGAATTTCTTTGGTTAAACATTTCAGGCTTTATGATCCAAAGAGTTCCGATCAGGATGAGGATGGTGGCAGCGATCCTGACCCAGGTCCAATTTCTTGTTGCAGGCTCAAGATTCGGAACCAGCGATTTCTTAGGTTCCATATCTTTTTCCATTGCAAATGCCAGAAATAAGCTGGCCTCAGGGAATTCTATTGAAAGTCCGGGGTTCTTCCTGAAGACCTCTTTTAAGAGCTTCTCTTCCTCCAGACTAGAATCGCCTGCGAAATAGTTTTCCAGGAGTTCTTTTATCGCTTCAGACTTCATGACTATTCAAAATTTTATCCTTTAATATTTTCCTTCCCCTGTGGATCCTCACTTTAACATCAGATAGACTCAAGCCAAGAATATCAGAAATCTCCTCATAACTTGAACCTTCAATATCTCTTAGATGAATTGCGGATCGATAGGACTCGGGTAGGTTTCTGATTTCGAGGCGGATTTTTGTGATGGTGGATTCTAGTTCCCTTGAATCCTCTTCGACCTCTGAATTCAATGTTGGGACCATCCTGACCCTTTGTTTTGCCTTCGCCCTATCCAAACTTAGGTTCTTGACCATGGTCATCATGTAGGCTTCAATGCTTCCTACCTGGTTGATTTGGTTCCTTTTTTCCCAAATTCTGGATAATGCTTCCTGAACGACATCTTCAGCCTCCTGTATGTCATTCAAGAAATGAAAAGCAAAACGGTACAACTTACCCTGTACTTTATCGACCATTTCTGAGAATATTTTTGCGGTCATTTACAGGGAAGACTGCTGGGCTGCAGAAAAGTTACACCCGAAGAAAATTATTTCTTTTTCTCGGGTGTGTAGTTCCTTAAGGTGTAGGCAAAGTTCAGGGTGAACGCTTGGTTCCATTGGACATCCTTGTCCTGATCAGTATCATATACTACAATTCCGTTTAGGCTGACATTGATTAATTTGTTGACCTTGGCTTCTATTACGGCATCAATTCTGTGGTCCATGTTGTCAAAATCCTTTTCATAATTATAGTATCCCAGGTACTTGGCTTTTAGGGTTAGATTTTTGAGGATCTCTTTGTTGAAATCCATGAAGATTTGCAAACCATTTTCGACCCTTACTGTCTCTCCAATTTCAACCCCATAATTATCAGGTACGTCCAAATAAAGATTTGTATCCGTTACAAAGGTGAATCTCGGAGCAAAAGGACTCAAACGAGCTGAAAAGTATTTGGTAGGATTGTATTCAATACCAAGGCCGATGGTCAGGTATCCAGGAGCGAGAAAGTCAGAAATCCGGGTTTCGATCTCTCTGTCCAACGAATCGTTTTCATATTTAAAGCCAGGAGCAAATTGTGAGAGAAAATTAGCTCCTGCTACTGCATTCCATTTTGGTTTGAATTCATAACCTACCCGAGTATCCAAATAGATCTTGTCGATATTCTTTCGATAGCCGGTCCCATCAACATTTATGAAGCCATATTGTAGGTCTGCAATATTGACCCAGTTCTTTTTATCCTTTTTGTATTTTCCATTGTACAAGAATTGGGAAGTAAAACCAACCGAGTTTTGACCCCCGGCAGTCCAGTTTGAAGAAAATGCAGCCTGATTGAAGCCAATAGACAGGGTTGCATCGTGTTTCCAATTTTTCAAGGAATCTGGTATTGCTGCTTTTTTATCTGAATCTCTGTTTAGAGTTGCAGTACTATCTGCATCTTGAGAAAAAGAAAGAATAGGAATTAGAATTAAAAATGCTAATAGGGCTGGTAGATTTCTCATTTGTAAAATTTTGTGCAAATAAAGTAAGATTAGTATCCCCAGTTAAACCTAAACCTTCCTTAGATTGTTTAAAGTGGTCTTTTTTCTTATGTAATTTTTAAGGAAATTTCTTTTATGAAAAAGAATATGGGAAGTATGGACCGAGTGGTTCGGTTCTTTGTTGTTTTAATGATCCTTGCGCTGTATGCTGTTGATGTCATCTCCGGTTGGGGACTAATAATCCTGGGCTCTATTGCCATAATATTTCTGGCTACGAGTATTACAAGCGTTTGCCCAATATACCTTGCCGCGGGCTGGTCTACTGTAGAAAAGGCAGTTTCCGGAGGAAAGAAGAAGAGAAGGAGATAATTATCTCCTTATTGAAACCAGATAGACACCCAGGAAGATTAATAATCCTGCGATTAGTTTACCTGGGGAAAGCTCGTCCATGCCCAAAATCAGACTAATCATCCCGGCAAGAACGGGCTGCAGGTAGATATAGATCCCTACCAGGCTCGGGCTTGCATAATTCAGTGCCCAGGCATTCAGGAAATATGCCAAAACAGTTACGCCTATTAAAATGTATAAAAGGTTCAACCATGCCCAAGAAGGTGTTTGAGTCAGCTGATCAGGGTCCAAATAGTTTATGCCAAAGGGAATAACATAAAGAGTTCCGAAAAGGAACAACCATTTGACCACCGTATGGGTATGGTATCGTCGAATCAGAGGTTTAACCACGACTAGATATAGCCCATAGGAGCTTGCATTGATCAATACCATAACATCACCTTTCCAATTCCCTGTACCCACCGCTCCTTGTTGGAAGGTAACCAGGATTAACAGAACAGCCCCTGAAAAGCCCAAAAGAACACCTACCAATTTTGTCCAGCTTATTTTCTCTTTTAGGATTACCCTTGATGCCAGAAGGACCAATATTGGAGTTGTGGTCATTACCAAACTGGCGTTGAAAGGTGATGTCATGCTCAATCCATTGAAAAAGAAAAGTTGGTTAACCGCTATTCCGAGCAATGCTGCCAGGGCGAGATGAAAATAATCACGGGCTGATCTTAATTTTTCATTTTCTTTTAAAAGTGCAAAGCCCCAAAAAAAGAATAGCCCAAAGATCACCCTGAAAAGAATGATCAGGCTGGGATGAAAGATCCCAGGCATGATCCCTTTGGCAATGATATAGTTGCCCCCATATAGCAGAGCAACTGAGAATAAGGCCGCGTGAACCAGGATTTTATTTTTCACGCTGCAAATAAACCTATTTGCTTTCTAGAAAAACTGTTTACGGAGCGATCTGATTTCCTAAATTCGATGCATGGGGGAGCAACCATTGGCAGAAAGGGTGAGACCTGGATCCTTAAAGGATTTTATTGGACAGGACCACTTATTAGGAAAGAATGCAATTCTTAGAAGGTCTATTGAATCGGGTGTGATTCCCTCGATGATCTTTTGGGGACCACCGGGAGTTGGAAAAACAACATTGGCGAGGATTATTTCTAAAGAAATTCAAAAGCCTTATCAAAGTTTAAGTGCAATCTCAAGTGGAGTAAAGGACCTAAGGGAAGTGATCGATAAAGCCAGATACTCCAATGGAGTTGTCCTTTTTATTGATGAGATCCATAGGTTCAATAAATCTCAGCAGGATGCTTTGTTGGGAGCAGTTGAGAACGGAACTATCATCCTGGTGGGTGCTACCACTGAGAACCCCTCTTTTGAAGTCAATTCAGCCCTTCTTTCCAGGTGCCAGGTTTATATCTTAAAAGAATTCTCAGTTGAAGACCTTAAAAAAATTGGATCCAGGGCTCTAAAAGAAGATTCTGAGCTTTCTAAGAAAAAGATCAGCGTTAAGGACTGGAAGGAACTATTCGTCTTCTCAGGTGGAGACGCAAGGAAAATGTTGAACCTGGTCGAGCTATGTTCAGATTTTTCAAAGGAAAAGGAAATTATAATAGATCATAAGCTTCTTGAGGACGTTGCCCAGGAGAGAAGAATGTACTTTGATAAAAAGGGAGATGAGCATTACGATATTGCTTCTGCTTTTATCAAATCCATGAGAGGATCGGACCCTGATGCGGCCTTGTACTATTTAGCAAGGATGTTAGATGGGGGAGAAGACCCAAAATTTATAGCCAGAAGAATGGTCATCCTCGCAGCCGAGGATATTGGCTTGGCAAATCCTACTGCTCTGGTATTGGCAAACTCAACCTTCGAAGCCATCAATAAGGTAGGAATGCCGGAAGCAAGGATCATATTGTCCGAATGCGTGATCTATTTGGCTACCTCGGAAAAGAGCAACTCTGCCTACTTGGCCATTGATCGAGCTCTTGAAGAAGTAAAAAAATCTGGAAATAGGCCGGTTCCAATGCACCTTAGGAATGCTCCCACACGTTTAATGAAAGAAAAGGGCTTTGGTAAGTCCTACAAGTATAGTCACGAGTATGAGGGAAATTTTATCAATCAGCAATACCTGCCTGATGATATGAAAGGGGCAAAATTTTACTCCCCGGGTGATAATACAAGGGAAAACGAAATAAATAGAAGACAAGAGAAGCGTTGGGGCTCAAAAAAATAGCCTTTGGTCATTCTAATGGGTAATTTTGCGCCCGTTTTTTGATGAAGAAAGCAAACTCTAATAAGAGAAGATCCACACTAAGAAAGATTCTGATGTGGGCCATTGGATTAAACCTTCTGGTTATCCTGTTTTGGGGAAGTTATGCGGGTACCGGAGCATACCTGAGAGACTATCTGACGCAAACGGTAAAGGAAAGATCTGAAGGGATTTATGAGCTGCAATATGAAAGGTTCGACCTTCTTGTTTGGGAGATGGGCTTTGAACTCAAAGGATTTAAACTCATTCCAAATCTGGACCTCTATGAAGAAAAGAAAAAGCAGGGAAAAGTTAGAACCTCACTTTACGAAATAGAGGTACCTTCTTGTCACCTAAAAGGCTTTAACGTTCTTGACCTAATAAGAGGATCTGGGGTGGAGCTTAAAGAGGTTGCTTTTGTTAAACCCGATGTGAAAATCCTCGCCCACATTGATTCAGCCGCACCACAGCAGGAACGCCAATATGATGATGTAGCTCCAATCATCAGAAATCTTATGGAATTCCTGATCATAGACCATCTGGTTATCGATGATGGAATATTTGATCTTTTCATCGATCAGGAGGATAGAATCGAAAGTTTTACTGCCTCCAAGATTTCACTGGATCTCTCAGGATTTAAGGTTGACAATCAGCAATTCGGGACAAAAAAATTCCTATACTCTGAGTCCTACGAATTATTCCTGAGCGATTACAAGCTTAACCTGGCCGATGGTGTTCACACAGTTGAGGCTAATGAAGTTGGATTTTCCAGTGCGGATTCCTCCATCTTTGCGAGGGGATTTAACTTAAGCCCGGGCCAAGTAGAGGCAGAAAAACTGGATCTATTAAAGAGACCTTATTATCATTTCTTTTTTCCTGAATTGATGATTAAGGGAGCGGATATTCAATCCGCTTATTTAACGGACACCCTTGGTCTTGCCATGGTTCACCTCCAAAGGCCCAATTTCCAGATTTTCAGTCCACCTGGCGTTCCAAAAAGGGAAGGGAATTCTGAGTTCACCGGATTCAGTCATAACATATACCCCTTGATCCAGGGTTACCTCAAAGAGGTTAAGATCGACAGCTTTCTGGTAGGTGATGGCACCTTTGATTTTTATGAAACGGCCACCGAAAACCCTGAAAATATTGAGATTGAAGGAATATCGGTTTCCCTTGAGGATCTGCTGGTCGACACCCTTTCATATTTACAAGAGGATAACCTTCTCTACGCCAAACAGTTTTGGTTGAATTTTGAAGCCTTCCGAATGGACCTAAAGGATGGGGTTCACCAGTTGGCGGCTGATTCTCTTTTCATATCCTCTACTCTTCAGTCGATTAAAGCGGATGGGTTGAAACTCTACCCGAGAGAAGGCATATCAAGGAACATCAATCATGTTGATCTTTCAATACCGAGTATTGCCATGGTCAATATTGATCTAATAAAAGCCTACCACAAGAATGTGCTTGGGGCCTCGTTATTTGACCTGAAGGACCCTGTTTTAAAAGCTTACCTACCCAAACAACCAAGTTCAAGAAGGAGCTCTGACAATGCGGCCAGAAGAGATCTGGTGAAGATCGTTTCAACCTATTTCGATACGGTTTCCATAGCCGAAATCAAGCTTGAAAACGGAACCGTAGATTTTGCATTTCGACAGGCGGGAAGAATGGAAACCCTGAAGGGAGACCAGATCAATATTTCACTTTTAGGCTTTGAGATCGACTCTTTAGCGAAGGGAAGGAAAGACCGTATATTCTTTTCCAGACACATGGATCTGGAAATTCATGATTATGATTTCCTGCTGGATCAGCTTCATGAAGTAAAGGTTCGAAACATGAAATTGTCAACTCGGACCAGGAACATCAGCTTCAGAGATATCATTTTTGCTCCCCGAGATACAAGCAATGTGATCACTAAGCTAAAGGAGCTAAAGCAAACCACCTTATTTGATATTCATGTTCCTTATCTATCTTATTCTGGGGTTGACATCTTCAAGCTGATCTACCAAGATGCCTTGCTGGTTGATCAAGTAAGAGTAGAAGATCCTCAATTGAATATTTCCATTTTTCCTAAACCAGCACAGGAAAGAAAGGAGTTGAAACCGATTCTTGAAAAGGATATTCATTCTCTTGTTACTTCCTTTTTTAGGAAAGTCCAGGTCAATGAGGTTTATGCTCAGAATGCCTTGATCAATATTTCGAAAGAGCCCCATAAGGATGGGCAATTTTATACCAAGGCCCCTCTGGACCTAAGGTTGATATCATTTAACCTGGATAAGGATAATTACCAATTCAAGAACGATCAGTTTTTATTCTCAGACGAACTTCTTATCACCCTTACCGATTATGATCTTGATCTTGGAGGCCCTGGACATACCCTAACTGCTGAAAGGATAGTATTTTCAACCAAAGACAAACGAATATATGGTAGAGGAATCAAGGTAAGGCCCAAAAAGTATCCTCAGAATCTCTTTCCCTTCAGCTTTAAGTTTAAAGCCGACATTCCTTCGATTGAGGCTATTGGTATTGACTTAAAGGAGTTCTTTGAATACCAAAGATTAAAGATTGAGAAGGTGTATGCCGAGGCACCGGATATACACTATTTGAGAGCAAACAGTTTTTCGACTGGTTTTAAAAAGGCTGGCAAAAAGAATGTCAGCATAAAATCGATCCATATTGGTCAATTCATTTCAAAAAACGGAAGGACAAGTCTTCACGATGAAAAGGGAAAACTTTTCATGACCACAGGGTTTAATGGGCCCATTTATAAATTAAATATTGACTCTGCTTCTACTGGTCCGAGACCAACAAGATTCCTAACAAGACATGTGGATCTTGATTTTTCTAATGGATACTTTTTATTCCCAGACGGCCTGCACAAATTGGAATGGGACAGACTAAAAGTGGATCAGGTGCAGACAAATATTAGTCTGTATGGGCTCAAGCTATTCGCTCTTCCGGGAGTAGATCCTTATCGAAAACTTAGGAAAACCCAGAATAGTGCCTATAGATCAGGAACTCTGAAGAGATTGACCATTTCCGGATTGGATGCTGATGATTTTTATAGCACAGGAAATATCGACATCAGGAAAGTGACCATTCAGGATCTGGGTTTAATTGAATTTGTATTCCCTCAATTGAGAAAGAAGACTAAGATCGACCTGAGTAACTTCAAGATAAATCTTCCCAAGGGGATCAAAAATCTAAATATTCAGACGATAGATCTAAAGAACTTCCATTTCTCTAGGTATAATGTTCAAGGCGATTCATTGGATCTGGTTTTGGATCAGGGTAAGATTTTTGGAAAAGTAAAGGGTGTTAGGATTAGGAATGGACAAAAATGGGATCCCGATCGAATTGGCTTTGCTGATGATATTACTCTACTGGTGCGAAATTTTAAGAGAAAGATCCCTTCCGCCTTTATGGATATATCAGCTAAGGAGATTGGTATATCAACGGGGCGGAATGAAGCCTTTGTTTACGATTTACATGCCAAACCATGGTATGGAAAATTTCTTCACTCAAGAAAGATTGGATACGAGACGGATAGAATAGAAGCCAAAGTATCCAAGATCTTTTTACAGGATTTAGACATACCAAAACTCTATTACGACCAATATCTATGGACCAAAAAGCTCGAAGTTCGAGACCTCTGGGTAGAAGATCATCGGGACAAAAGGGTGGAAGACAGAACTGGATTTTACCCCCCTATGCCTCAGGAGTTATTGAAGAATATGGATTTCAAATTTAGAATTGACTCTGTCGTCCTTACAAAAGGTGAGATACACTATGAAGAATTTGTCGATGAAGCCAAGGTTCCGGGAACTGTTAATTTCCTGGACATGACGGCAAGCATAGCGAACCTTAGTTCTGACCCTGAAATCTTCGGAAAAAAGCCCATGGTGAAAATGCATGGGACTGCAAAACTAATGGGAGAGGGGCTTATAGATTTTTATTGCGACCTCAATGTACGAGACCCAGGGAATAAATTTGAGATCAGAGGTACAGTAGGTCCGATGGATATGAAGAAGATCAATCCTATGGTGGAAAATGTGGCTTTCACTACCATAAAAAGTGGCTTTATTAAATCTATTGAATTCGATGCCACGGCGGATGATCATTTCTGTACCGGGACCATGGATTTTAAGTACTCTGATTTCAAGATCGCCTTGATCAACAAAAAAACAGGTCAGGTTGAAGGGTTCGATAAAGGATTTCTTTCTTTCCTTGCAAACACCTTTGTTGTGAATACCAGGAACCCTCACCTTGGATTTTTTAGAGAAGGTAGCATTTTCTACAAAAGGAATCCAAACAAGGCCATAATAAACTATTGGTGGAAATCCCTGTTTACCGGAATAAAGACGAGCATTGGTGCTCAAAATGAGAGGAAACTGCATAAGATCGCCGAAAAGACGGAATGATGACCTCCTTTTCTGGAACCAATTGCCTTACTTTAGACCTTTATTGATGTTCCCATGAAGAAAATATTTAGCTCCCTATTATCCTATCTGCTTGTTTTTTCCCTTCTATTCATTTTTGCTTGTGACACGGATGAAGATGATAACATCACCTCTAATCCCAAGCTCGTCAGCTCTGAATATGTGGGATTAAGAACTCCAACTGAAGCAAAGGTTTTTGCAGCTGCATTAGGGCTTGATTCCTTGGTCCCTCACCTGCTTTATAATTCTGATATCTATAAGATCAGTTATAAAACTCTTTATAAGAATCAATCGGTCACGGCTTCGGGAGTGGTCTGTCTTCCAAGAACCACCAATCCTGCAGATATAATGAGCTTTCAAAGAGGAACCATTGTAGCTCATGACGCTGCACCAAGTGTTAGTACCGGAACTGGGGGTACCTCCATTGGAAATTTCCAATATCTATCCTGTGTGGGTGTGATCCTTGCCTTTCCAGACCAGATCGGCTTTGGTGAATCGACAGAATTTCTTCACCCATACTATGTAAAGGACCCATCCGCAAAAGCCATCATTGATATGGTGGCCGCCACAAGGGAGTTGGCCCTTCAAAACGATAAGACGTTGAGCGGAAAGCTGTATCTGGGAGGATATTCGGAAGGAGGATATCTCACTCTCGCTGCGCACCGGGAGATCCAAATCAAGGGTAATCCAACAGGTTTATCTCATACGGCTTCTTTTGCTGCCTCAGGAGGATATTTAGTAAAGGGAGTTCAGGAGTATTTTTTTCAGCAAACCAATTATGATCAGCCTTTCTACATGGCTTTCGTTGCTTCGGCTTATAAAGATTATTATGATTGGACTGATCCCTTGAGCATTTATTTCCAGGAGCCTTATGCAACAAGAATTCCTCCATTGTTTGATGGGACATTTTCTGGGGATCAGATCAATGATTCGCTTACGGACGTGGTTGCGGATCTATTGAATCCAAATTTCATAGCTAATATTGATACAGACCCTCAATACTCTGACCTCCTGAATGCATTTGAAGAGAATAGTTTGGTCGATTTTGTTCCTGATGTAAACCTGGTTCTGTACCATGGCGATCAGGATATCACCGTTCCTTACCAAAATTCCGTTGAAACAGTTGCCAAATTCAATTCCTTAGGGGCAGGACCTGAATTGGTATTCATCACACTTCAGGGTAAGGACCATGGTTCAGGATTCATCCCGTATATCGAGGATGTCCTTGATAGATTAGGGTACTACTAGAATTCAGCGGATTTAGGAGTCCTGGGAAATGGAATAACGTCCCTGATGTTGCTCATTCCTGTTAGAAAGATCATTAACCTCTCGAAACCAAGTCCAAAACCACTATGGGGAACAGTACCGAATTTTCTGGTGTCCAGATACCACCAAACATCTTTTTCAGGGATATTCTTTTCCTTGATCTTTTCCAGAAGAACATCTAATCTTTCTTCCCTTTGGGAACCACCCACGATCTCACCGATGGATGGAAATAGAACATCCATGGCTGCTACGGTTTTTGCATCATCGTTTTGACGCATGTAGAATGCCTTGATATCCGCAGGATAATCATAGATCACCACGGGGGATTTGAAATGTTTTTCAACCAGGAATTTCTCATGCTCTGACTGAAAATCCATGCCCCACTCTTCTACAGGGAATTCAAATTTCTTCTTCTTGTTGGGCTTGGAATTCCTTAGGATATCGAATGCTTCCGAATAAGGAACTCTGATCACATCATTTTTGATCACAAATTCTATCCTTTCCATTAAGGTCCATGGACTGCGTTGATGCTCAGGCTTTTGTTTCTGCTCATCGTCAAATCGCTTGGCAAGAAATTCAAGGTCGCTTTTTGATCTTTCAAAAACATCCTTGATGACACTTTGGAGCATTTTTTCTGCAAGTCCAATGTTGTCTTCAAGATCAAAAAATGCCATCTCCGGTTCTATCATCCAAAATTCCGCAAGGTGGCGGGTTGTGTTTGAATTTTCAGCCCTAAAGGTTGGACCGAAAGTATAAACCTTCGAAAGAGCAAGAGCTCCAAGCTCAGCCTCCAATTGACCAGAAACCGTAAGGTTGGTTTCTTTTCCAAAGAAATCCTCCTTATAGTTCACATTTCCCTCTTCATCCAATGGTGGATTTTTTGGGTCAAGAGTAGAAACTCTGAACATCTCCCCTGCTCCCTCAGCGTCTGAACCTGTAATGATCGGGCTATGTAAATAATAGAATCCTTCAGAATCCATGAACCTATGGATGGCCATAGCTAGTTCATGTCTGATCCTTAGGATTGCAGAAAAAGTATTGGTCCTGGGCCTAAGATGAGCATGCTCCCTCAGGAACTCCATGCTATGCTTTTTTGGCTGTATGGGGTACTTCTCAGGATCAGCCTGTCCAAGAACCTGGATGCTTTCAGCCTTTAATTCAACACTTTGGCCAGCCCCTTGAGATTCTTCCAAAACACCATTCACCTCAATACTTGCTCCTGTATTGATCTGTTTCAAAAGGTCCTCTTCGAAGGACCCTGGATCTACAACGATCTGGAGATTCTGTAAGGTTGATCCATCATTGAGAGCAATGAACTGAACGTTCTTGATCTCACGCTTTGTTCTTACCCAACCAAGAACTCTGATGGACTCCCCAGCCTTTGAATTGCTGAGGATAGAAAAAATGCTGTTTTTTGAGGCAAAGGCCATTGAATTGGTTTATTAAAGTCGCAAAAGAACTTAATTTGTGAGGGTTTTCAAACCCGAAAACAAGCTTGATTGCTAGATAGAAATTTGAATGCAAAGGTTATCCTTAAGACAAGCCTTAACCCAGAAACTGTCTCCACAACAGATTCAGTTCATCAAACTCCTGCAGGTACCCACTGCAGAGCTTGATACCCGAATTGAAAAAGAGCTGGAGGAGAACCCTGCATTGGAGGAAGGATCCGAAGAGGAAGAATTTCCATCCAATGAATCGGAAGTGTCTGAAAGCAGCTCTGAAGAAGATTTCCAGGACGAAGATTACTCTGAGAAGGAAGTAAAATCCGAAGATGAGATCAATGTGGATGATTATTTCCAGGATGATTACTCCGGCTATAAGATGAAGGGTGACGGCCCCAATCCCGATGAGGATGACAAGGTGATTCCTATTGAGGCGCATTCAAGTTTGTTGGAAAGAATGGAAAACCAGATGGGTTTTCAGGAACTTGATGATCGCCAGCAAACAATTGCAAAACAGATCATAGGAAGCCTGGACACGGATGGGTATTTAAGAAGGGAGCTTGAAGCCATCAGTAACGATCTTTCCTTTAGCCAGGGTCTGGAGGTTACCCTTGATGAGATCGAAGATGTTCTTTTTAAGGTTCAGGAATTAGATCCTCCGGGTGTAGGGGCAAGGGATCTAAAAGAATGTTTGATCATTCAACTTAACAAAATGGAACAGGATCCGGTGGTTAGAAAGGCTACAGACCTATTGGAATATTGTTTCAATGAGTTCACCAAAAAGCACTACGAAAAGATCCTAAAAAAGCTGGACCTGGAAGAAGATGAATTAAAGGATATCATAAGCCTGATAACCAAGCTAAATCCCCGACCAGGAGGAAGCTCATCTGCTAATAAAGAAGTGTCTCCCTATCTTATGCCCGACTTCCTGGTAAACAATGATAATGGGCAAATGGAGATCCAATTGAATTCAAAAAATGCTCCGGAGTTAAGGGTAAGTCGTTCCTATTCTGAATTGCTGCAGGCCTATGATAAGGACAAGGGAAAGAATAAGGAGCTCAAAAAAACCGCAACTTTTGTAAAGCAAAAACTGGATTCTGCCAAGTGGTTCATTGATGCGATAAAGCAGCGACAGGACACCTTGCTAAAGACCATGAGGGCCATTGTTGAACTCCAATACGAATTTTTTCAGGAGGGAGATGAAGCAGACTTGAAGCCAATGATCCTGAAGGATGTGGCTGAACGGATTGAAATGGATATCAGTACGGTTTCAAGAGTTGCAAACTCCAAAGCTGTTCAAACCGAGTTTGGGATCTTTCCCTTGAAGTTCTTTTTCAGCGAGGGTATTGCAACTGAATCAGGTGAGGACGTAAGTAATAAGGAAGTAAAGCAGGCCCTTAAGCGTTTGATCGATGATGAAAACAAGCAAAAACCTTTATCGGATGATAAGTTGGAAAAGTTGCTTAAGGAGGAAGGCTACCTGATCGCCAGAAGGACGGTAGCCAAATACCGAGAGCAAATGGGATTGCCTGTTGCAAGGCTCAGGAAGGAGATATAATGCTTGCGGCTAAAGTTATAAGCCTTGTTTTTAACCCCCTTAGCTGGCCGATGATAATTTATTTGGTCATTTTCCTGATGGGCAAAGACTTGTTGCCCGGTGTTATTAATTCCTGGGTTCTGTGGTCCCTGATAGCCTCGGGTTCGTTTTTGGTTCCGGTTTTCATGATCCTGACCCTAAGAAATTCAGGCCTTCTAAGCTCAATCAGCATGGAAAACAAGCAAGAAAGAAGGCTGCCGATGTTTTTGACATCTATTTTATACCTGGGCCTTAGCTGGATGCTTTTTCAAAAAACACCTGAATTGATCCATTTATCCTTTTTGGGAATATCCCTTGTTCTTTTGATCTCGACCTTGATCACACTTGCTTGGAAGATCAGCATTCATGCCATAGCAGGGGCTGGCTCATCTTTCTTTCTGATCCTCTTAGGGATCTTCGAAAACCTACCTGATCTGGTTGGTATAGGGATAGGATTGTTATTGCTTACCGGTTTGATTGGATGGTCCAGGTTAAAACTTGATGCTCATACGGTTCCCCAGGTTCTGGCCGGCCTATTTTTAGGTATTTTTAGCTCTTTTGGAGTACTACTTATTTTTTAAAAATGTTTGAAAAGATCAAATACGAGGTTAAGAATGGGGTAGGAACCCTGACATTCAACCGACCTGAAGTTTACAATGCATTCGACGACCTGATCAGTTATGAGATCCAGGATGCCTTAAAGCAGGCCACCAAAGATCCTGAAGTGCGCTGCTTGGTGATCACCGGAGAAGGAAAGGCCTTTTGTTCAGGTCAGGACTTGAAGGCTGTATCAGGAGAGGAAAAAAGATCCTTTCGAGAATCATTGACGAAAAGGTATAATCCGATAATCAGGGCAATGAGAAATATGCCAAAACCCATTATTTGCGGACTAAATGGCGTTGCTGCAGGAGCAGGATGTTCTGTGGCCTTGGCCTGTGATTATATTCTGGCATCAAAGAATGGAAGCCTTATTGAAGTATTTATCAACATTGGATTGGTGTTGGATTCAGGTTCCGCCTTCTTCCTGCCCAGGCTTGTGGGATATTCAAAGGCATTTGAGCTAAGTACCCTGGGCTCTAAGGTTGGGGCGGAAGAAGCACTTCAATTGGGTATGGTCAATAAGGTGGTGGAGCCTGAAGAATTTGATAATGCTTTGAATGAGATCGCGACTCGTTATGCCATTGCTCCGACAAAATCCATTGGTTTGATGAAGAAAATGCTCAATCGTTCCTATTCAATGAATCTGGAGCAGGTTCTGGAATATGAAATGTACTCCCAGGAGATTGCCGGATCTTCCAACGATTACAAGGAAGGAGTTCAGGCCTTCCTGGAGAAACGCAAGCCTGATTTTAAGGGCAACTAGAAAGTTACGAGGGTGATCCCATAGACCCAGGGACTGAAATTCCCCTGAATTACTTCGGTTGACGGAGAAATGAATAGGTTAGACAAGGATTTATAAACCCAGAAATTAAAGGATCCAAACCCCACCCTTGCGTATACCCCGTAGCGGAAAAGCTCGGTATGCAGTTCATTTTTAATCTTGATCTTTTGGGTTTGGCCGTCTGCCCTGTATTTTACCTTGCTTTTGTTGTCAACTCGAATTCCAACCTTTCCTCCAAGTGCAAGTCGAAATGATTTCTTCGTGGAATTGGTCCTGTATCTAATCTCAAGAGGTATATCGATGTAAATGGGATTGACCTTAGAATGTCTCATGGCGGGTTGGTTCCCATTGTTATCCTTGAATTCTTCATATGAATCAAGGGCTACAACCTGGCCAAAAAGGGAATCCTGACCTTCAACCAAAAAACGCTTGCTTCTGAAAGCATAATTATCGGTTCCCAACCCAAACCCTGGGTTTAAGGAGAGCTTGTCTGAGCCAAAAAGCCTGAAATCATACATATAGTATAGGTTGAAGGAGCGACTTCTGAACCAATCAAGTTCAAGTTCTTCAGGATATTCGGAATCATAGGCAAAGCCAAATTCCACCATGATGGTTCCGGGGACCCTGTCTTCGTACTCTGTAAAGGTAGGGTCATCCTCAGCCTGGCCCATGGCAATTATGGGGAGGAGGAAGAACAGGGATAATTGAAAAAATCTCTTCATCTGCTTATAACGGCCGCAAAGTAAAGTATTGTGCCTTGATTGTGAAAACCCTGATTTATGATTCTTACCCTTTGATTCAATCGCAGAATTGTTAATCTATTTTGATTTTTTTCAATCCTACAATCTTCCTTGTTCTATGAGCACCTTACAAGAGCCGATATGGAAAAGGCTGGGCTAACTGAAGAACTTTCGAGGTGCTTTGGAAAGTAAGTCCTCGGTTTGGGCCTATTTAGAGCCCCTTCTTTATCCAGAATTAGTGAGCTTGGTCCACGCCTAACTTTCCTTTGGTTTTCTGAGAATCCAATACATTTCAAATATGCCAGTTGCTCCAGCATTAGTTATAGAGTACAATTCGAACCCCTTCTCTTCCTGGAGATTTATGTAATTAAAGAGCTTTGAAAGATCTCCCTTTTTAAATCCTTCAAATTCTTTCTCGAAAAATGTTCCGTCTGGCTTGGTGATTTTTGCTGCCACCTTGTGCTCCCATGTTCGGATGGACATGTATTCATAAACAATAGCATCCTGACCAAATAGAGGAGAGATTGATAATGCAATTAGAAAGGTTAATAGTATCTTTTTCATAGTTGTATGGGTTTAGATTCCAAAATAAAAAAGCCCTGTAGATCTCTCACCAGGGCCTCATGGGTTTATTAAAACTCTATTTAGCTTAGCACAAGGATACTCAGCGAAAGCTTATAAGGACCACCTTGTTAAAACTCCGCCTGTTCACTGAATCAGATACGTACTAAGACCGGTAGAAATAACCTAAGTTTAGTTTAGTTAGTAAAGAATGGATCTGTACTCTTTAGAAATATTCTTCCTAATTATTGATTTTTAATGAATATATCTTTCACCACCAAATCCATTCGAAACATCAAACTTGCAGGATCCTGGTCCATCACAACCCGCACCGCATAAATGAGATGAACATTTGCCCTGACTTGCAATTACCTTACAACCCGTTGGACTACACCCTCCTCCAATAATCCCAAAGCAGGTACGGGTGCATTTAAGTACCAAACCAACTGCCATACTACTAAAGGCTACCTTCGACTCATCGGGAGGTAACATTTCACCATTTTTGTCATAGTATATTCTTCCGGCAATAGGATAAGTTGAGACTACTCGAAGAATGGCATTTCCTGTGGAATCATAAAGTTGCTCGACGGTTACCGATGAGTCTTGTGACATCTCAATATCGCTAAGAAAATCTAAGGCTACCTTCATTTCTGAATAAGAAAGAATCGTCACTTTTTGGGGAGGTTGATCTGGTGTTGGATTACAACAAAAAAAGACAGGAGTCAATAACAAGACTCCCATTAGGGTTAAATAATTATTTGTTTTCATAGCTCAACGGTTTTTGATAATAAACATATTGTCGAGCCAAGCCAGCAGACATATTCTTTAACCTAAGACTCCAAAAAAGAAATTGTACATGAGAATTAGAAAACGGAGGCTATCAATTAGTTTCTGGGGCCTTTGAGTGATTGGGACAAAACGAATTGAAATTTTTGAGGAGGGTGTATGGGTTCGTGGGAATGTAAATGCTTTTAGTGAATCCATCTTATCATAGGGGTTAAACACTACCACGGGATAATTATTTTCGAATTCCGAAAACAAAGCTTCCGATCTTCGATCGTGAAGCCTTTTTTGCTTCTTCGCTTCATTGAATAAATTCAATTCACTCTGAAACAAAAAAAGCCTGTCGCTATGCGACAAGCTTAGTTCTCTTCGTGAACCCGGAGGGATTCGAACCCCCAATCTCCTGATCCGTAGTCAGGTGCCATATCCAGTTAGGCCACGGGTCCAATGAGAGCGCAAAGGTAAAGGTGAAATTCATGGCAAACAATTTACTTACTATCCCTTTTGCAATTTTTTGAGCTAGCTATGTGTCGTGAACAGATCCACTTATGCTAGGCCTGCACGCCGAGTACTGGGGTGCACTTTTATTCCCGTTTAATGAAAATTTCATTTGGGCAGGCTGAAGCTTTCTTTAACTTCGGCCTAAGATTTGTTTATCGGTGGATATGAGATCAATTCCGACATTTTTTTCCTACATCCTTCTCCTTGGGGTATTGTTTTCCTGTAAAGGAAATCAGGGTGCTTCTGAGGTAAAAGAAGATGAAAAACCCTATTGGCTTTCAGGGGGAGAAACAGACCCTGGTTACTATGTAGGTATAGGTTATTCGTCAAAGAGCGATGGAAATTATACCCAAATAGCTAAAAAGGGTGCCCTTCAGGACCTGATCTCTGAGATCAAGGTGAATGTCTCAAGTTCTTCTATCCTTACTCAGGTAGACAAAGACAACGAATTCAAAGAGGAATACGAGAATATGATCCAAACCTCTACTGCCGAAGAGATCCAGGATTTTGAGCAAGTGGGGAGCTATGAGAATGAGGAGGGCTATTGGGTCTATTATAGACTTTCAAAATCCCGCTATGCAATGCTCAAAGAGCAGCAAAGGCAGGATGCCATAGATCTGGCTCAGCAGTTTCGCCGAAATGCTGAAGGGGAGGAGCAAAGAGGAGAGATAGCCCAGGCTTTGAATTTTTATGCAAAAAGCTTTAAATCCCTTGAGAAATTCCTGGGAGAACCCATTAGGGTAGAAATGAACGGAAATGAGGTTTTATTGGGTGTGGAAATATTTACAAGACTTCAAGCAACCGTAAATAGGGTCAGGGTCACGACTCCTCAGAAAAAGATCAAAACAGGAAGGATCCTTAATGAGGGATTGAAGATTCCGGTTAGCGTTTCAAAAGAATCTGATTCTACTATCCTGGAGGGAATTCCCCTAAGGGCTGGTTTTTCTGTAGGACAAGGAGACGTCCACCCTTCCTATTATAGTGATGCCAAAGGCAATGCGAATGTTCTTGTTTCCAGGATAGATTCAAGAAGTGCACTTCAAAAACTCAGGGTTGCTGTAGATCCTTCGGTTTTCCTGGGGGATGATGAGAGTCAGTTATCGGTAAAAGTTTTAAAGACCCTTGTTCAGCCGCAGGTCTTTGTTGAGTTTGAGATCGAACGACCTGTGATCTTTCTTTCTTCTGAGGATCTTGTCTTTGAGAAACCCAGTAATTCCATGTCCTATGGAAGCTTGATCAAATCCTCCTTAACCGATGCAGGCTTTTCTCTTTCTAAAGAAGCAAAGGGGGCGGATCTGAAAATGGAAATCAAAGGAAGTATAGACAAGGGAAGTCAATCGGGAAGTACATGCATAAGCTATGCGAACCTGGAGATCTCTGCTATCAATGTTAAATCAGGAGATCAGGTATACCAGGGAGGATTTTCAGGTTTAAAAGGCTATAGCAATGATTTTGATAGAAGTGCACGCCAGGCCTATAAAGAAGGATCAAAAAAGCTTGAAAATGAGATTTTACCGGAGCTGATTGAGTCCATATTGAGGTAGCCGATTTAGATTTGGCAAAGAATTTGTTTTATATTCAAACCATCAAACAATGACGTTATGAAAACAATGAGATACTTATATCTACCGAGCCTTTTGCTTGCAGCGGGAGTATTCCTCTACGGGTGTAAAGGCGAGCAATCCAGTCCTAAGCCTGCTGGTGAGACTGAGATTATTGTTCCTTGCTCAGGATCAGAATTTTTCACCACTAATGATGCTTTCAGATCAAATTCTATTGGCGAAAGTGCCGACCAGGTTACTTCTAAAAAGAAAGCCTTGGCAAACGCCAGAGCCGAGCTTGCGGCTTCTATTTCTACAACCGTAAAGGCTGTTACTGACAACTACGTAAATTCAAGAGAGTTCAATAACGTCGAGGAAGTTGAAGAGAGGTTCGAGCAGTTGAATCGTGAGGTGGTAAATCAAAAGATCACCGGTACAAAAGTCATTTGCGAGAAGCTGATGAAGACAGCGGAAGGTAAGTACAAGACTTACATTGCCATCGAGCTTTCTGCTAGCGATTTGGTTTCAGAATACAATGAAAGACTTTCAAATGATCAGAGGTTGAAGATCGACTATGATTATGAGAAGTTTAAGCAGACTTTTGACGCTGAAATGAATAAAATGGGAGGAGGATGATCCCTCGCTCCCATTTGATGAAAAGAAAGCCTGGGCCAAAAGCTCAGGCTTCTTTTTTACCTAACATCAAGAAGTCACTAACCTGAATTTCTGTTACGTAGCGTTTTACACCGTTCTTGTCTTCATAGTTGCGGTGAACCAGCTTTCCCTCTAAGGCTACCTCTTTCCCTTTTCCTAAGAATTTTTCAGCAAATACCGCTCTTGGACCCCAGGCCACAAGGTTATGCCATTGAGTTTCCTGAATACGCTCACCGGAGGAATTCCTGTACGCCTCATTAGTAGCCATAGTGAACTTGGCCATCTTCTTTCCATTCGAGATCTCTTTTACTTCCGGGTCAGCACCTAGGTTTCCGATCAATTGTACTTTGTTTCTAAGATTATTCATGTCTATTTATTTTGATTAATAGCCCTTAGGGGCAGATCAAAAAGAATCCATTGGAAATAGCCAAGCGTTAGATATCCGTATAGTTTCGTTTTTATGGTGGCTGCTTTTAGTGAGTAAGGGGTTTCTTAGATTGAGTTGGGTGATAAGCAATTCAATGATGCCATTCACCAATTGGATGCCCTGGGTTTTTTAGGAACTTCCTAGCTTGAGGAAAAGTCTTTGAAATGTATTTATCCAACCCAAATGCGGAACGTCGCTGCAAGGAATGTGAGCAAGCCCTTGTAGGTAGATCGGATAAAAAGTTTTGTACCGATCAATGCCGAGCATCTTACCATAATCGGATCTATTCCTCAAAAAACCGTTCTGTTCAGAAAATAGATAGAATCTTAAAAAAGAACAGGTTTCTTCTAAAAAAGGCCATGGAGGAAGGAGAGGAAAGATTAAACACGCAAATACTCAAAAAAAGAGGATTTGACTTTAGATTTTTCACACATGTAGAGAATGACGAGCATGGAAACAAACTCATATTTTGCTATGAAAAGGGATATTATTTAGGTCCAATGGACCGGATAATTCTAATTGATTCCCCGATTATTTGATCTTTAAAGTCATCACGGGCCTCTTACTATGATTCACCACATCCTCACTTACTGAACCTCCAAGCAAGTGGGTGATTCCTTTTCTTCCATGTGTTGGCATGATGATCATATCCGCATCGATCTCTTCAGAAAAGTAAATAATCCCATCCTCCTCAACTACATCGCAATAGATATGTTTATGCCAGTCGCTCAATGAATGCCTTTTTGCAAAATCGTTCATTATCTTATGTAGGCTCCTTGAATTGTGAAAATCATTTGGAGTGTTGATCCTTAGGAGATGGATTTCGGCCTTCATTAGTTTTTGAAAATCAACGATAAAATGCATAGCCTTATCAAGGTCTTCGCTGAAATCACTGGCAAGAACTAGCTTCTTAGGAGAATGAATATCGGTTTCAGATTTGATGGCAATAACAGGCACTTTGGCATTTCTTACAACCTTTTCAGCATTGGATCCAACCAGGATCTCTCTCATGCCAGTAGCTCCCTTTGTCCCCATTATGATCAAATCAACGTCATCCTCCGTAACCCGGTCCATTATTCCTTTATAAGGGGAGTCGAAATAAACTTTGTAATGAACTTTCGCTCCTTCCTTTGAATACTCTTGACTGAGTTTTTGAAGATTAAGTTTTACCCTGTCCACAAGAACCTTGGTGAATATCATTTCCTCATTGATCTGTTGCTCGGTTTCGATCTGCCCGGAAACATCAAGACTACCGTAGCTTGCCGAAGGTGGTTCAAGCACATGGGCCAATAGAATTCCTGCACCAGTGGTTTTGGAGATCTCTACTGCAAATTTTAAGGCGGATTCAGCTAATGGGGAAAAATCAGTTGGGACTAATATCTTGTTAACCATAATCGAAACATTTTACTAACCTTAAAATAGACCATTCCCTATGCTGGATATACTTAAATCTATCTTTTCTTTTTATGATCCTTATCAGGATTTAGAAGCCGCAGGTGGTGATGATCGCCTCTCGTAGGTTTTGAAGATTTAGTTCCGGGCTTCCTGCCAGTCCAAACCCTAACCCACGATAAATCAGAAAAAGCCCGGCCATAATGCCCGCAACTGTGCTTGGATGAAATGGTAGCTTAAGTTTTTGGACTCCTGCTGTTCTTATTAATACTGGAATTGCCAATAGTCCTGGAAGTGTACCGAGACCAAATGCTGACATGAAAATAAAAGCTTCTCTCGGCCCACTTAATCCAAGAGTAGAAGAGAGAGCAAGGTACACCAAACCGCAGGGAAGGAGTCCGTTTAGTGCACCGGAAATCATGGCCGAAAGGGTAAAGGAATATGAAAATGCCTTGTTAAACCTATCCTTGAACCAGGATGGTAAAGAAAACAAAGCGGCGGAATAACCGGAATATTGAGATCTGATCTTGGGGAATGTGATTGATAGAAGAATAACGAGGCCTAAACCAATTGAGGTCCATTGTTGGAAGCCCACGAGGTTGAGTCCTTGGCCCATCAAACCAATTCCTATTCCCAGAAATCCGTAAACCAGGATTCGGCCCAGGTGATAAGGAAAATGCCAGGGAATGAATTGGTAACCTGGGAATTTTGGAGCAATAGAAATGAGAAGAGGAGAGCACATTCCCATGCAATGAAGGCTCCCCAAAAAACCAAGGATCAAAGCTGGAATGATCATTCCCTTATCTGAAAACTCTTTTCGGCCTGAAATCCCTTCCCGTTAAGACTCCAATTGAGGATCACCTTCCAATACCCTTTTTTTAATGAGTGGACCTTGAAGGTCAATGGCTCCTCACTTGGCGATGATATTTTTAACTTCTGGTCCATTCGAGAATCAGAAGGTCTGAAAACCCAAACACTACCAGAATCCATTTTTAATGGTCCTGAGATCCTTAATAGAGATTCATTTTTGTTGTATTCAACTGAGATCTCTTCTCCAAGCTTGAAATAATTTGATTTCCATTCCCGGATCTGATTGATCTGGTATTCTTCCTGGTAATAATCAGGCCTCACCATATTGTCCTCGACGGTAAGAGCTCTGGTAAAGAAATAGAACATCAGTCCTATGAAGGCAGCAAATATTAATACGATCTTCCAACCCCAATTCATAAGATCATTTTGTTGGTGAAATAAAACTTGTGGTTTCCTTGGAAATCAATTTGCCTCCTTCATAGATCTCGATCTGGATCTTGGATTTCATTTGACCTAGTTCATAGGAAGGGATCTTCACAAAAAAGACTCCCTCAGTACTTTCCTGAGGGTCTAACAAGAGGTCAGTTTCTCCAATCAATTCTAAAACGGCCCCATCGAAATCCGTCTTCAATTCCAGGTGGATCTTTTTCTCCTCAAAGGTCTTATTGACCAACTGGATATTATAAAGGTTGCCTATGGTACCATCATCGTTCTTTTGAAAGAGTTGCCCGGGAACCCTCAGTATAGTGGATTGCACCTCTTCCCTTTGGGTCATCAGGAATCCAAAGGCCATAGTAAGGATCAAGAGCACAAATGAATATGCAAAGACCCGAGTTGTGAACTTGAAACCTTTTTTGTTCTCTATTCCTTCGAGAGAGTCGAAGCGGATCAGGTTCTTAGGTCTGCTCACCTTTTCCATTACATCATTGCAAGCATCTATGCAGGCTGTACAATTGATGCATTCCATTTGAGTGCCGTTTCGGATGTCAATCCCGGTTGGGCAAACCTGGACGCAAAGCTTGCAATCCACACAGTCTCCTTTTGCAGAGTTCTCTTGATTCCTTTTGATCTTTCCTCTTGGTTCACCCCTTACATTATCGTAGGCCACCACCATGCTTTCACGATTCAGAAGAACACTTTGCAGTCTTCCATAAGGACACAGGACCGTACAGACGATCTCTCTTACACGAGCAAACACCAGATAGAATGTTCCCGAAAAGGCCAAGAGACTTAGAAAGCCAACCGGATGATCAAGGGGGGAGGAAGAGATCAATACTTTCACTTCATCCATTCCAATAATATAGGCCATTGCAATATGGCCTATGAAAAGGGAGATCAAAATGAATATGGTCTGTTTGCTTCCCTTTTTTAAGATCTTTTCACTATTCCAAGGTGCCTTGGCCAATTTCATCTGCTGTCTATAGTCTCCTTCAATCAAATATTCGACTTTGCGGAAGACCATCTCCATCAGAATGGTTTGCGGGCAGGTCCAACCGCAAAATACCCTTCCATATACAGCCGTAAAAAGAATGATGAATACGATCAGAGTCAGCCCGGCGAGCACAATCAGGTAAATGTCCTGGGGCCAAAAGATTGTTCCGAACAAAATGAATTTCCGTTCGATGATATTGATCAGAAAAAATGGATTTCCACCAACTTTGATAAATGGAATTAGGATAAAAGCAAGAAGTAAGGAATAGGCTACTATGCTTCTTCGGAAATGCCAGGAACCAGTGGGTTTCTTGGGATAGATCCATTTCCTCTTATTTTCATGGCCTACCGTGCTGGGAATATTCCTGAATTCCTGCGCTAGTTCTTCTTTGGAGTATGAACTTTCCATTCATGGAAGATTATTCGACAAATATAAGTTGGACTTGAAGCGTAAATATGATTAATATCAGTTCTGTTTGACAAAATAGCTCGTTTAGCAAAAGTGATCCCTGAGAACCTTAAAAACTATCTAAAAAGCCAATTGAGATCTAATGGATTAAGCAATTCCTCAATATCGGGCTTCAGTTTTTCCTCGGGAGGTTGCATCAATTCCTCCGGGGTTCTGGAATCTGGTAATAAGAGCTTTTTTCTGAAGTGGAATGATGAAAACCGTTTCCCTGGGATTTTTTCTAAGGAGTTTTCTGCCTTAAGCTCACTTAAAGCTTCAACAAGTTTAATGGTTCCCGAACCTCTGTTGGAGGGTTCTTTTGAAGGGACTGGATTTCTTTTGATGGAGCACATTCAATCTGGAGGAGGATCAAGAGACTATTGGAAGGAATTGGCAGAAGGCCTGGCAGAACTGCACAGGAACAGTTCTGAAAAGTATGGATGGAAGGAAAACAATTACATAGGCTCCCTGGTCCAGAAAAATGAGGAAATGAATGATTGGGGCGAGTTCTTTGCCCAAAAACGATTGTTAGAACCTCTGGGCATGGCCGTTAATTCAGGGATAATGTATAGCAAGGATTTAAGGGAACTTGAACTGGCCATAGCAAATATGAAAGAACTTTTGGTTCTGGAATCTCCCGCCTTGATCCATGGAGATCTCTGGAGTGGAAATATTATGAGAGGTCCTCAAGGGCAAGCGGTGATTATTGATCCTGCTATTTACTATGGGCACCGGGAAATAGAAATTGCCTTTACAACCATGTTTGGAGGATTTGACAAAGATTTTTATCGCTATTATCAGGAATGCTTCCCCATGGAAAAAGGCTATGAAAAGAGATTTGAACTCTATAATTTGTATCCCCTTTTAGTTCATGCAAATTTATTTGGAGGAGGATATATCTCTTCCGCAAGACAACTGATTAAGAAATATCTATAAGATGAAACACCTCGTTAAGGACTTTGAAAGTTATCTGCAGATCTACAAACATAGCGTGGAGGATCCCGAAGGATTTTGGACTGACATTGCCGAATCCTTTACATGGAGGAAGAAATGGGATGATGTTTTTGAATGGGACTTTCTGAAACCCGAGGTAAAATGGTTTGAGGGAGGGCAATTGAATATTACCGAAAATTGTATTGACAGACACCTAAAGGAAAAAGGAGAGGAAACCGCAATCATTTGGGAGCCTAATGATCCAAATGAAGAAGCATTGCATATCAGCTATTCAGAATTGGCACAAAGGGTTAACAAATTCTCCAACGCTCTAAAACTAAATGGAATTAAAAAGGGAGACCGGGTTTGCATTTACATGCCCATGATTCCAGAACTGGCGGTTGCTGTATTGGCTTGTGCCCGAATAGGAGCTGTACATTCTGTTGTATTTGCTGGCTTCTCCACTCGTTCGTTGATGGATAGAATAAATGATGCCTCCTGCAAAATGGTGATCACGGCAGATGGTGGTTTTCGTGGGAACAAAATCACCCCATTGAAGTCCATAGTTGATGAGGCTTTGGAATCTTGTCCGAGCATTGAGAAATGCATAGTTGTAAAAAGGACAGGAACCGAAATCACTATGAAGCAGGGTAGGGATCTTTGGTGGAATGATATTCTCATTGGTATGAGTGATGAGTCCGAAGCAGAGACTATGGACTCTGAAGATCTATTATTTATCCTGTATACCTCCGGTTCCACCGGCAAACCAAAAGGGATGGTTCATTCCTGTGGGGGTTATATGGTTTATACCACCTACACCTTTCTAAATGCCTTTCAATACAAGCCTGGAGAGATCTATTGGTGCACAGCAGACGTGGGTTGGATCACGGGTCATTCCTATATTATATATGGTCCTTTGGCAGCAGGAGCCACTACCCTAATGTTTGAAGGCGTGCCTAGCTACCCGGAGATGGATCGGTTTTGGGAGGTTGTGGACAAGCATAAGGTTAATATTTTCTACACAGCACCAACAGCCATACGGTCACTTGAGAAATGTGATCCCCGATTGATAGAAAAGCACGATCTCGGTTCATTGAGGGTATTAGGGACAGTAGGCGAGCCAATAAATGAAGAAGCCTGGCATTGGTACCATGATAAGATAGGCAAAGGAAGTTGCCCTGTGGTTGATACCTATTGGCAGACCGAAACCGGAGGATTCATGATCTCACCAATAGCTGGAATAACACCTACAAAGCCAAGTTTTGCCACGCTTCCGATGCCAGGAATACAACCAGCATTGATGAATCAGGATGGTAAGGAAGTTCAAGGAAATGGGGTGGAGGGAAGGCTATGCTTCAAATTTCCATGGCCATCTATGGCTCGAACCATTTACGGAGACCACCAGCGATTTCATGACACCTATTTTGCTGGGTTCACCAATATGTACTTCACTGGAGATGGATGCAGAAGGGATGAAGAAGGGTATTACAGAATCACAGGTAGGGTAGATGATGTGATCATTGTGTCCGGGCATAATCTTGGAACAGCGGAGATTGAAAACGCCATCGATGAGCATGAGAATGTGGTTGAAACTGCCGTAGTGGGTTATCCCCATGACATCAAGGGAAACGCGGTTCACGCCTTTGTGACTACGTTTCATTCTCCAAAGGATGAGGATGCCTTGAGGCAGGAAATTTTGGAACTGGTTGCAAGGATCGTGGGCCCCATTGCTAAACCTGAAAGAATCCAGTTTGTTTCAGGTTTGCCCAAAACCCGTTCGGGAAAGATTATGAGAAGGATTTTAAGAAAGGTTGCGGAAGGAGATACCAGTAACTTGGGCGATGTTTCAACTCTCTTAAACCCTGAAATTGTTCCAGAACTATTAAAATCCTAGTTTTAAGATGCTTATAAAAGAAAATTGGACTAAAAACCCAACCAGAGATATGATTCTGGTCGTTTATTAATAAAACTCAAAAACCAAATCACATGAATAAATCATTACTGATTTTGATCTTTTTTGCCCCATTACTTGCTTTTGGGCAATCCAAACTGAAATACAACCCTGGGGTTGATGTTTCAAAAGCAAAACATGCGAATTACAAAGCAGACCAGCAGGAACATTTTCTCAAGGAGAGCGCGAATAGTGCTTCCTCGAGCCAGAGAGTTTCCGGTGCTCTTGTGAAATTGGGTGAATCAGCAAACCCTTTTACCAGCGCATTTGGTATCAGGTCTGCCTTTCAATATTTGCCTGAGCTGGATATGATGAGCTTTACTTTCAGACAAAACCCGTCATTTTATGGTGGAATTGGATTATCAGGGTGGATTCGTTACTCATATTCTGATGATGCAGGGGCAAACTGGACCTTGAATAACGGTTTGCTTTGGGATACCCAGGATTCTACTAGGGAAAATGGTAGATATCCTCAAGGCTTTATTTACAATCCGGCAGGAAACACAGATCCCGATAGTGCATATCAAATCTTTATAGGGCCTACTCTTACTGGAACAAACGGTATTTGGGGTGGTGTAGGAATTGGCTCTCTTCAGATAGCCGATGCTGGAGGAACTGCCACGGATATGTTTACTTTCGTTGATTCAGCAAATTCTACCAGGATTGACATTCCTGAAGGAGGAACCTATGCAAATGGAAAAATGTGGGCCGTTGAAGCTCCTACTGATTTGATCAACGGAGGTTTCATTGATAGTCTTGCCATTTATGAAGGGGTAATTCAAAATGGGGCTTTGAATGTAACGAGAAGTAAGATTTATTTTCCTACCCAGAATGATGATGATCCTCCAAGTGGTATGCAAATGGCGTTTTCTCCAGATGGACAAACTGGTTTCATTGTTGGCTTGGGGAGATTGGATTCAGCTACCTACCCAAAAAGGGCTGTAAACCTTCTTTATATGAAAACTACTGATGGTGGAGTTACATGGGGTCAACCACAGGAGTTTTATTTCGCTGACGATCCCGTTGTTCTGTCTTCCATTGGAGATTCAATCTTTGCAAACATCATTGCTTCTGCCCAGTTTGAGGTGGATGTCGTCGTTGACACCTTCGGAAACCCTCATACTATCATGAACATAGAGTGGAGACCAGATAATGACTATGGTTTCACATACGTAGGCCAGCCATCAACGATCTGGCATGTTTATTCTTCAGATGGAGGAACTACATGGGACATGAACCGACTGGGTACTACACATTTGAGGTACGGCCAGGTAGGTGCCAGTGGCAACGGACTTTCTCAAGAAAACAGACCTCAGGTTTCCAGGGATGTAAACGGCCGTTATGTAATGTTTGGATGGTTTGACACCGATACAGTGATCTTCAATGCCCTAACTGGGGTTCCTGAGTGTACTGGTTTCAACCAGGGCTATTGTGGAAATTCGCATAGAACCCTTTATTACAGGGGATACAATGTTGTTAAAGATGTTTATTCCGATTCAACGCAATTACTATCAGCAAGCTTCAGCTTGATGAATTTTGAGTATTTATCTGAAATTGCGATCACAAGGTCAAATGGAATTGAGATCCCAATTGTTTATCAGGATCTTTCTTCCTTAACAGCTGTATGGCCCGTAGCTGAGCATTATTATGAAAGTGGAGTCCTTGTCACCTTTGAGGAATTAGGGGATTCTACCACAGTGGGATTGGAGGGATCAATTGATGTTTCAAACATCAAGGTTTTCCCAAATCCAAGTAATGGTCAGGTTACTGTTTCAGTATCCTCCTTCAAGGAAACTACGGTTAGCCTCGAGGTGGTGAATATTCTGGGACACAAAGTTCAATCCGCTGAGCTTAGGAAGCTTCAGTTGGGGATCAATGACTTTGATCTGGACCTATCCAATCTTAATCCGGGCATTTACCTAGTCAAAATAGGATCGGAAGGAGACTTTACGACAAAGAAGTTGATTATCGAATAAAAAGAAAAAGGGGCTACGGCCCCTTTTTTTATGCTTATAGTGTTAAATCTCTACGAAGCTTCTGTTTCTTCAACTACCTCTTCCTCAGTTGCTGCCTCTTCTGTATCTACGGCATCGGATTCTTCTTCGTTGTCACTGGCTTCTTCTGTCTCAGCACCAGCTTCTTCTCTTTTTACAAATTCACCTTGTGGATCCTTCGGGTTAGGTGGATTGGTACCATGAAGCGTATAGATATAACTCGATACAGCAGACATATCAGCGGGAGACAGCTGGTTTTGCCAGGAGATCATTCCTTTTTCCGGAACTCCATATTTGACAGTAGAAAAAATTTCCGCTATTCCGCCTCCATGCAGCCAATAATCATCTGTCATGTTGGGACCAACACCCCCTTCACCAAATTCCCCATGACAGACCTTGCAATCCTTCATGTAGATCGCTTTGCCTGCTTCCAGGTGAGCAACCTCATCTGAAAATTCAACATTGGTCTCATCGATCAGATTAGCTTGAGCAGCTTTCCATTCTGCAATAGCAATCTCTGCTTCCTCCATCTCAGCAATGTACTCATCTGATTGAGAAGGGATCAACCCGGTTCCGTAAATGTTGATCACATATACAACACCAAAACCGATGGTAATCAGGAAGAAAGTAGTAAGCCAGGGAGGCATACCATAATCCATTTCCTGTATGCCGTCATAATTATGCTCCAAAAGCATGGATTCCCTCTCTTTGTCCTGGGAATAAAGCTTCCCGGTAATAAACCTTTCGCTTAGCGAACTCCACCAGGACTCAAAAATTCCCTTTGGTTCTACATATGCTATCCCTTCAGCCCTTGCCTTAGCCTTTTCTGTTTCGATCAGCATTAACCTGGCCAGGTTTACCATTAATACCAGGGTAACAAATACCAATAGCATGACCAAAGCCACTAAAAACAAGATGGTCAACATCATCGGGTCCATGGAGAAAAGTGAGGGTTCTGCTTCCTCCTGTGCCATGGCATAAACTGGAAGAAAACTGAAAATAACAGCCATTAGGCTAGCCCTTTTGGCAAGGGATTTCATGAATTTTATTGCTTTCATTTCTGGTCTATGTTTTGGTTTGTTTCGCTGTTTTGGTCAAAGGGGATGTGTTTCATCCTATCCAGAAAGGATTTATCCTTTCTAAAAGCCCAAAGGCTCACACCTATGAAAAAAAGAGTGAAGATGAGGAGGGAGGTAATTCCATACCATTCTGCTCCATCTATGCCGTCAAATACGTATCTCATTATTTTGAATTTGAAGCTTGAACATCATCGGTATTTTTTATGTCGGTACCCAGCCTTTGCAGGTAAGCGATCAGAGCTATGATCTCCTTATCAGGACTTGAACCAAATCCATCGATCTCAAGAGATTTCACGATGCCCTTCGCCTGCTCATCCATATCGGCTTCAGCCTGATCAGCAAAGCCCTCTGGGTATGGGACCCCCAAACTCTGCATAGCCCTGATTTTTGCACCCGTAGACGCTCGGTCTACATCTTGCTCATAAAGCCATGGATATGCTGGCATAATAGATCCGGGAGAAATTGCTGTTGGTTCCAACATATGATGGAAATGCCAGGAATCAGGATATTTTCCTCCCACTCTATGAAGGTCGGGACCGGTTCTTTTGGATCCCCATAAGAATGGATGATCGTATACGAATTCCCCTGATTTGGAATACTCGCCGTACCTCTCGGTCTCACTCCTAAAAGGACGGATCATTTGAGAGTGGCAGGTATTACATCCTTCCCGGATATAAATATCTCTCCCATGAAGTTCAAGAGGTGTATAAGGTTTGACCGATGCTATTTTGGGAACATTGGATTCCACAAAATTCATTGGGATCAATTCCACAATTCCTCCAATAAGGATTGCTACCAGAGCCAATCCCGTAAAGAATACCGGCTTTCTTTCCCAGGCTCTATGCCAGAATGTATCGTGACCGCTGTATTCTACATTTTTCTCCAGGGCAGGTGCCTCTGCTTCTTCATTTGCCAAGAAACTTCCCTGCTTGGCCGTTTTCATTAGGTTATAGATCATCACAAACACCCCTGCCAGGTAGAGGATTCCTCCGAAGGACCTCAAAGCATACATGGGGATGATCTGGGTTACAGTTTCCAGGAAGTTTCCATACTTAAGAAATCCTTCAGGAGTGAACTCCTTCCACATCAAACTCTGGGTGAATCCGGCAAAGTACAAGGGAACTGCATAAAAGATGATCCCTAGCGAACCAAGCCAGAAATGGGCATTGGCGAGTTTTTCTGAATGCAACTTGGTTCCCCACATTTTTGGAACCAACCAATACATCATTCCGAAGGTTAGGAATCCATTCCATCCAAGTCCACCGATATGGACATGCCCTACAATCCAGTCAGTATAGTGGGCAATTGAATTCAATGTTTTTGTAGATAAGAGAGGACCTTCCAGGGTAGCCATACCATAACAAGTCAGAGCCACCACCATAAATTTCAGAATCGCATTTTCTCTTACTCTGTCCCAGGCACCTCTCAGGGTAAGGAGTCCATTGACCATTCCACCCCAGGAAGGCGCGATGAGCATCACTGAAAAGACAACTCCGAGCATCTGAGCCCAATCGGGTAAGGAAGTATAAAGCAAATGGTGAGGTCCTGCCCAGATATAAAGGAAAATAAGGGACCAGAAGTGAACAATGCTGAGGCGATAGGAATAGACGGGTCTATTTGCTGCTTTCGGCAGATAATAGTACATAAGACCCAGGTAAGGGGTGGTTAAGAAGAAGGCCACAGCATTATGGCCATACCACCATTGAACTAATGCATCCTGTACTCCTGCAAATGCTGAGTAGCTTTTGGTCAATGAAATGGGAAGCTCAAAGGAATTTACTATATGAAGAACCGCTACCGTAACAAAAGTGGCCAGGTAAAACCAGATTGCAACGTACATATGGCGTTCCCTTCGCTTTATTATAGTTCCTATCATATTGATCCCGAAAACCACCCAAACAAGGGCTATGGCAATGTCGATAGGCCATTCTAATTCAGCGTATTCTTTTGCTGTGCTAATTCCAAGGGGTAGGGTAATGGCCGCTGCTAGTATTATGAGTTGCCAGCCCCAGAAATGTATCCAGCTGAGCATGTCTGAAAACATTCTTGCTTTCAGCAAACGTTGGAGTGAATAATAGACCCCGGCGAAAATTGCATTCCCAACAAAAGCGAAGATGATCGCATTGGTATGAAGGGGGCGAACCCGCCCAAAAGTGGTGTATTGAAGATCAAAATTTAAGGCGGGAATGTATAGTTGCATCGCCACCAGGATACCAACCAACATTCCCACAACCCCAAAGATCACCGAGGCGATCATGAAGTATTTTACGATCTTATTGTCATAAGAGAATTTCTCAACAGCCATATCTACTTGTTCTTTGTTTTTGAAGATTTTTTTGATTCGTCAAAGAGCATTCTGATTCCAGGGGTAAAAGGATCATCGAACTGACCTTTTTTTATTGACCAAATGAAGGCTCCCAGGAAAAACATGGCCAAAAAAACACTAATACCTATCAATGTAAATATGATTTCCATCAGTTTAGGCCATTTTTTTTAGTTCTCGGTAACGAGATAGAATTCCAGTTGAAAATACAGCAAAAATCACAACGGTGATACTGCTTAAAGGCATCAAGATTGCAGCAAAAACAGGACTTAGGTTTCCAGCTAAGGCTACTGATAATCCTATTATATTGTATGAAAGACTAATGATGAAACTAATAAGTACCACCCTCCTACAATCTTTGGCAAATTGTAATATCCTGTTAAGCTGACCCAGGTTACCCTCACTAATGATTCCATCACTGGCAGGTGTAAAGTATTCTTTATCCTGTGCATAGGCCAAGCCAACGTGACTCTTCTGGAGAGCAATCCCGTCATTCAACCCGTCTCCGATCATTGCAACCTTGCGTCCCTCTTTAATCTGCTTTTCAACTTCTTCCGCTTTTTGCAAGGGGTTACAGTTGAATCTCAACCTTGAGCCCTTTGGGAAAATTTCCTTCCAACCCTTCCAGGAAGCCTCATTGTCTCCTGAGCAAATCGCCAATTTGTAATCTTCAGGAAGGGCCTTAAGCATCCCCTTTATATTTTGTCGAAGGCTTCCTTCAATGATGAACCTTCCTTTGTTTTCTCCATTGAATGAAACGAAAACCCCGGGTTCCTTTGAATTGGCTCCTGTCCATTCTGATTTTCCGATCTTGATGAAAGTATTTTCCACCCGCCCGGAAATTCCCATCCCAAGAACTTCTTTAAAGTCCTTGACTGGAAGGCTAGGCTCATGGATAGCCCCACTGACTACTTTGCTTAGGGGATGTGTGGATTGAGAAGTAAGGGAAAGGACCTTTGAAAAGTCTTCAGGCTTTGACAATTCTCCCTCGTAGTTTACCTCTACATTTTTCTGATCTGTAAGGGTTCCCGTTTTATCAAAGATTATATAATCGATCTTTGAAAGACTTTCCAGTGCTTGGGTGTTTTTTAAAAAAAAGCCAAGACGAGAAAGGATTCTCATTCCATTCCCGAAGGCGAAGGGGGCTGAAAGGGCGAGGGCGCAAGGACAGGCAATAATCAAAACCGAAGAAAATACAGAAAAGGCTTTTCCAAGATCAGGCAGCCAAAGAGCAAAGCCCAGCGAAGCAATTAGAATGACCCCAATAGTGAAATATTTTCCTGCAAGATCATTTAATCTTAGAAGGGGCGAGCTTGGGTTTTTAGCATTTTTTGAATCCCAAAGACTTGTTAGATAACTGGTGGAGGGCAGTTTTTTGAGCTCTAGTTCTATAGCTGAACCTGTTTGCTTTCCTCCTGCATATAAGACTTCGCCTAATCCCCTAACCGAGGGAATGGATTCTCCTGTTACAAAACTATAGTCTATTTCGGCAGAGCCTTTTAGAAGGTAACCATCCGCGGGTATAAGGCCTTGATGAGGGATCAGTATCCTATCACCGATTTCAAGCTTATCCAAAGGAATAGTCTCCTTTTTTCCAGCCTTGATTCGATTGGCATACAAGGGAAAAAATGAACGATAATCACGATCAAAAGAAATGTAATTGATTGTTCCTTCTTGAAACGCTTTTCCGATCAGGAGAAAAAATACGAGACCGGCAAAGGAGTCAAAATACCCGAGTCCATTATTCAAAAAAACCTCAAAGCTGCTGAATACGAATAGACTTATCATTCCAAGGCTTAGAGGAACATCCAGATTAAGAACTCTTTTTCTTACTCCTCCAATAGCCGAGCGGAAATAGTCGAGGTCTGAATAGATTAGTACGGGAAGAGCGAGGAAAAAGGAAATTAAACCAAAGCTGTTTCTAAAGTCTGAACCTAACTGACTAAGAAAATCAAGATATTCAGTTATGCTCAATAGCATGATATTTCCAAAAGAGAAACCCGCTATTCCAATTTGGATCCAAAGCTTTCGGTTTATTGACCTTGGCTTTTTTCTGTCTTTTGAGGCAGCAGACAATTCCGGCTCATAGCCAAGTGAGCTTAAAAGAAAAACAATGTTCCTCAGGTCGGTCTTTTTAGGATCAAAGCTCACCAAAAGCTCTTTTGCCGGAAAGTTAACTCTGGATTCTAGTATCCCAGGTTCGAAACGGTATAGTTTTTCCAAGAGCCAAATGCATGAAATGCAATGCATTTTTGGCACTTCAAGAGTAATTTTGGCCAATTTCTCCGAATGATAGTCAAGAAGTTGTGCGGCGAGCTCGTGATCCAATAAATAATTGAAACGATCTGATTCTACCTTTCCAGGATTGATACCCGGTTCCTTGTCTAGATCATAATATTCGCAGAGGTCTTGCTTTTCAAGGATTGAATAAACCGTTTTGCAGCCCTCACAGCAGAATTCCTTGTCTTCATGAGATATTGGATCATTCTCGATGAGATCGTTGCAATGATAACAATTAGACAGTATGGATTGAGAGGACTCCATTTACTTATTCAAAGGCAATACTCCTTTTGAATGGATTTTCCCAGGCTGATAAACATTAGGAATTAATATGATAAATATCAGGTTTTAGCTTTTCACTTAATCCATTTATTGCAGTAATTGAATTATGAAGAATTCCAGCATAGAATTGTTCGAGTCCATATTTCAGTCTCTTGGAGAAGGATTATTCCTTTTTGACCAGGAGTTAGGTATACGGTATGCCAACAAGGCAGGGGAGAAGATGTTTGGATACAAAAAAGGGGAGCTAATTGGTGAAAAACTTGAAGTTCTTATTCCTGAAGGTGCGCGGAAGAAACATGTTGGACATCAAAATGGATTTCTAAAAAATCCCCATGCAAGGCCGATGGGACAAGGCATGGAGCTAAAAGGCCGTAAAAAATCAGGGAAGGAGTTTTACATAGAAGTTAGCCTTAATCATTTTTCTGCTCCTGAAGGAAACTTTATTGTGGCATTGACAACAGATGTTTCCGATAGAAAGGCGATTCAGGAAAAGTTAAAGGACTATGCTCGAAATCTTGAAAGCATGGTGGATCAAAAAACCAAGGATATTCAGGAAATGGTCATAGATCTTCAAAAGGAAGTAGATGAAAGGAAAGAAGCTGAGCAATCCTTAGAACAAAGCCAGGAACTCTACCGGATCATAGCCAGGAATTTTCCGCGGGGCACCATAAGCGTGATTGATAAGGATCTTAAGTATGTCTTTATTGAAGGACAGGAATTGTTCAGACTGGGAGTAACAAGTGAAAGTTTATTGGGGACCCCGTTTCCAGACAGATTGCAAGAAAGTATCAGGAAATCTACCATTGAGGCCATTCTTCCCGTTTTTGATGGAGAAACTAAAAAAGTAGATCTGAAAATCAAGGACAACGAATATCTCCTTAATGCGGTCCCTCTAAAGGGTAAGGGAAAGAAGGTCGATAGGATTATGATCGTTGAGCAAAATGTGACAGAGCAGAGAAGGGCAGAGGAAAATATTAAAAATGCCCTAGCGCAAGAAATGGAATTGGGAGAAATGAAAAGCCGATTTGTTTCCATGGCTTCTCATGAATTCAGAACGCCCCTAAGTACAATTCTTTCTTCGGTTTACCTTGCTGAACAATACGGAGAAAAGGGTCAGATTGAAAAATCTAATGAGCACCTGAATAAGATTCGAGGGATGGTCAAGAATCTTACCGAGATCTTAAATGACTTTCTTTCCATTGGAAGATTGGAAGAAGGAAAGGTTAGGGTAGAAGCGGAAGAATTTGAGCTCGGCGAATTTTTTCAGGAATTGGTTGATGAAATGCAAGGAATATCCAAAGAAGGTCAAAGGATCATTTTTAATAATAGTCTCAATGGTAAGTCATGGACACTGGATAAAAAGATCTTAAGGAATATCCTTCAGAACCTTTTTTCAAATGCAATAAAATACTCAGATCCAGGTAAAGAGATCTTCTTTCAGGTCTCAACTAACGGAGAAGAATTGTTTCTTGAAGTGGAGGACCAGGGAATGGGAATTCCGAAGGAGGATGTCGGTCATATTTTCACAAGATTTTTCCGGGCAAGTAATGCCTCAAATATTCAAGGTACCGGCCTTGGTCTGAATATAGTTTCCCGATATGTGGAATTACTGGATGGGAAAGTAGAATTCAATAGTTCAGAAGGAAAAGGGACAAAATTTCAACTACGCATACCAAAATCTAAAAATGAAAAAGATCCTATTGATTGAAGATAACCCGGATGTCCGCCAGAATACGGCTGAGATCCTTCAATTGGCAAGTTTCCAGGTATTGCAGGCAGAAAACGGAAAAATTGGGGTAGAGATGGCCAAAGAACATCTCCCGGACCTGATTATTTGCGACATCATGATGCCTGAATTGGATGGTTATGGAGTTCTATACATGCTTGGAAAGAGTTCGAATACGGCCTCTATTCCTTTTATTTTCCTGACGGCGAAGACCGAAAAATCTGATCAGAGAAAAGGAATGATCATGGGTGCAGATGATTATTTAACCAAACCCTTTGATGAAATGGAGTTGATGGATACCGTTGAGTCAAGGTTAAAAAGGGCCGAAATGTTCAAGAACAAGTTTCAAAATACAACTGAGAGTGTGGTGAAATTTTTGGATGAAGCAAAAGGAGAATCTGCGTTGGAAGCTCTTTCTGAGGACCGAAAATCAAGGAAATACCCCAAGAAGACCATGATCTTTTTAGAAGGGGATTATCCTAACTCCCTTTACTTTTTAAGATCCGGAAAGATCAAAACTTTCAAAATGAATGAGGATGGAAAAGAATTCATAACCGGATTGTTCAAACCTGGAGAATTCATAGGTTACACAGCAATCCTCGAAAACTCTAACTATCCTGATTCAGGAATGGTAATGGAAGATTCAGAGGTTTTGACAATTCCAAGGACTGATTTCCTAGCTCTTTTGAATAATAACAGGGATGTGGCAAATCGATTTATTAAAATGCTGAGTTCTGAGATCTTGGAAAAGGAAAATCAGTTATTAGATCTTGCTTATAATACAGTTAGAAAAAGGGTCGCACAGGCCTTAGTTCAGCTGTTCAACACTTATTCGGATTCTGAAAGAGAAGATCCATTTACCATGGCAATCTCCAGGGATGATCTTGCGAGCATGGTTGGAACAACCACCGAATCTGTGATCCGAACCCTTTCTGATTTCAAAGAAGAGGGCTTAATAAGGATAAAAGGACGAAATATTACTCTTGAGGATGTTTCAGGCCTTGAACATTTGAAATTCTGATAAATATCAATGGTGCAAATGAGCGAACTCATCGGAGAGTTTGAAAAAGGGATTTTTCTTGGGGAAGAATTTAGGAGTATTCAATTCTAATGATCCAGGTCCTTATACCAACCGATTTCTCTGAATCCGCTCGACATGCGGTTGATTATGCCTTGAGGTTATTTCCTCATAGTGACTTTGAGGTCTATTTGCTTAATGTTTATGAAATGGTTCATGCTTCTTCTGAAATGATCATTTCGATTGATGATATCTTAAAAAGGAATTCTGTAGAAGGATTAAGAAAGGAAAAGGCACAATTAGAGGATGAATTTAATTCCTTGATCGGTAGAATCCGCACTATTTCAAAATTTGGAAGCCTGGTATGGTCTATTGAGAAACTAATCAAGGAAAAGCATATTGATCTTATTCTGATGGGAACCAGGGGAGCAAGAGGATTAGAAAAGCTTGTTTTTGGTTCCAATGCCAGTGAGGTAGTCCGATCAGTTGAGTTACCTGTTGCTGTTGTTCCTTTAGCATTTGAACAAAAGGAAATCAGAAGGATATTGCTTGCTATTAATGGATATGAGAAGGTTGAACCTGAATCTTTGTCTCCCTTGAAGCACATTCTGAAAAATCATAAGGCGGAGGTTCAAATTTTGACCTTAGTGCAGGAAAATCAGACTGGGGAATCTGAGGGCAACAGGATCACTGCAGTCAATGAATTAGATCACTTTCATTTCACCACTCATACACTTAGGGTAAAAGACATTCCAAGCTCCATATCGGAATTTGCAAGTCAGAATGATACAGATCTAATCGTCCTTTTACCCCATAAATACACTGTGGTGAAACAAATGTTCCACCACAGTGTAAGTAAGGAGCTCACCTCCAAAACGGAAATTCCTGTTTTGGCTTTAAGGTGATCAGCGTTTAACCAATCTCTTAATCGTGCGATTTTCTTCAGAACCTGCTATTACGAAGTATATTCCTGATGGCAGGTAGTCAAGATTTAGTTCAGCTTCAAACTCATTAGCCTGAAGGTCTCTTTCAAAGACCGTTTTTCCTAACTGATCCATCACAACCACATGTACATCGTCTTCCAGGATTTCCTCAAATCTTAGGTAAACCATGTCGCTGGTTGGGTTTGGGAATAAGACAAACTCAAAGTTTTTATCCAAGTTCCACGAATCATTAACTCCAAGTGGATCATAGACCTTGGTAGAGTCATCAGAGTTAACCTGGTAGATTTCCCTTGTGTTTCCACTTTGAACAAAGGCTACAACATTTACAGTATCTGGATCATACACGTTGGTGTATGTATAGTTAAAACTGAATGTTTGTTCTTCTCCTTTGGCCCAGGCTCTTTCAACAAAGGTTCCTATGGCGTCAGGAAGCATTTTCTTCATAACCGACTTGAATGTCGAGTTGGGCAATACAACTCCTCCGTTTAAGTTGTTAGGATCAACATATGCTTCAATGATGGCTGTTTGAATTCTAAGCTTTTCAGATTGTAAGTTATCCAAAGCGGTTATTCTTACATCTCCGCTAACTCCTGTCTGGGTTTTATTGGAGATCACATCCACCTGAAAATCGGCATCCTGAAGAATTCTATCCTCGATTAGCTTATTCCTTCCATTGGCTAAAGTATTAACACTCGAAGTGAAGGTGGTTGTGGGCCCGATAAACTTATTTCCATCGAATACGCTGGTAGGCACAGAATTTATCGAATAGATAAATGAACGCGTACTGTTGTCAGATGGATTGTCCAGGTTCGCTGGATCATCTTGAGGGAAATCCGTATGGAACTGAACATCGTAAGCATCATACAAATGAGTGGCAATAAGATCATTATTATCTATATCGCCTTGTTTTGCATTAAGATCTGAACTGTTTGTGAAGTGTTCCATAAGAACCTTTTTTGTCCTTTCACCTATCCAGATATCGCCAAAGGCAAAGCCATCTAGTTGAGCAGCAGCGGTATCAGCCCCAAAAGCAATTCGTAAAAGAACATCATCTCTCTGCCTTAAATCGTCCAACTGATGTCTGGAGTCAACAAATTCTCCTGTATTTCCGCTCCATCCAATTCTGTCAAATGGTTGCTGCCCTGGGTTTCCAATGATAGGATCAGAGTTATACCACTCTAACCCGGTTTCAAGGTTTCCTATTCTGAACCAGCTATTTCCTTTATCGGTAGAGGCCTGTAAAACGGCACCTGTCCTACCACCTGCCGTTTCATTCCAATACTGGATTTTCATCATTGGCCTTTGCGAAGCCGTAAAATCGAAACAGGGACCCATAACGAAACTCTCTTCGCCATCAAGGTGTGTAGAAGTATCAGAGGTGATCCATACTATGGTTGAAGTATCGGGCGAGGAGTTGATAACATTTCCGTTCGGTACGGCCTGTACCCAAGAATATGCATCGGGCTGTCCTGCTTTCAATGATCCTGGTCTCCATTCGATTATGTCATTATCGAAGTCTGAAGTATAGATAGGATTAGCTCCGCCAATGTTTATTATCGGACGAACATCCAGAGTTTGAGTTGCAGTATCAAAACAACCTGAAAGGGTTCCAACGATGAGCCTTATTGACTTTGGTCCTGGAGTAGTATAAGTATAGGTCGGATGTTGAACCGTGTCGGCTACTCCAACATCCAAAATCCAATTCCAAGAAGATGCGTCTGCATCGAATAAGGTTGAATCTCTAAAGGGAACATTCTTTGTCACACAGATCTCTTGCCAATAGAAATCAGCAATAGGAGGTTCACCTATATGATAGGTTGTATCCGTATCATTATTACAGCCGATAGAAGTTGTTATGATAAGTTCAGCGGTATAGTCTCCAGATTCATCGTAAAAATATTTTGGGTTTTGACGGAAATCGTCCGGGAGGTTAGAAGGTGCATCAAATCTCCACTCCCATCCAACAACTGTATCGGGTAGTTTAACAAATCCAAAGATCGTTTCAGTCGTATCATCAGCAGTTGAAAGATCCGAAAATGAAATGCTATCATAAGAGCAGAAATTATCTACAGTAAATGCTGCCGTAGGTTCAGCATATACATTGGTGTAAACCGAATCCATACTGGTACAACCTGCGAGGGTTGTAAAGGTCAAGTAGATCGGCTCTATTCCTGGTTGAGGAATGTCACCTCTAAAGTCTGCCCCGACCACTCCTATTCCATTATAAACAGGGGCTAAAGTGGTTGAAATGTTATCTGTATTTCCGAATTGCAATGAAAATGCCGTTGGGTCATTGTTGCAGAAATTGATAATTGTGTCCCCGTTATTCTTATCGACAACATTCAGATCTATCCTCGGCCTAGGATGAATGACGATCTCTCTTTTCAAGCTATCGATGCATCCTTCTGTTGAAATTCTAATGAATGTAATTGTATCAACATTTCCAATATCAGAATAAACTGAGGTATATAGATTGGGATCAATTGTGGCATGTCCGAGGGTCTGTCCGGCTGTATCAGGAACAGGTCCGGTATGCGATGTATAAAAGAATGCTGAATCCGTCCATGTAGTCGGAGTCCCGATATCGAATAGTGGTTGTACCGTTGCTACAGGATCATCTTGACAAATTGAGGTAGTGCTCAATAAGAAAGCAGGATTGGGAAGAGGAAAAACATCCACAGGATACCACACCGTATCTCTACAATTCTTGCCGGAAACAGATTCTTCATACCAGAAACCAATGGTTTGCCCTTGGGCCCACGACGCACTATCGGGGAAGAAATTCGCTGTTTCATCCAAATTATCATGGACAACAATATTGTCTCCTATCCCAGTAAAGAACCTTCCAAAACCTGGAGTAATGGTAGAATTACCTGCTAATACTATTAATCTATCAAGTTCGGTCTGACAATATTGGGCGGATAAATTAGAAATAGAGGTTGAAGGTGTGTCAAGAAGATCAATCAAGAAAACTTCGGCATCTCTACACCCACCACCGGAAATGTATTCATAGGAAATGGTGTGAAGCCCGTTAATGTTTCCATTTAGCGGAACAAAATACCATTCTCCATTTATGTCTTGGAAAATAGTCGAAGGTTCTGTTAGATCTGAAAAAATTATGGTGCTATCTGCTACTGGAACTGTTGGATTGACGGAAGAAGAGTCCTTCACCTGAAGCCTATACCTCATAGGGTCATTAATACAAACTCTTACAGTATCCGTATCCAATACAGGCTGCAAATCAAACTCGGCTGATATTGCTGGGACCGCGTTAATAAACACTTCTTGTTCAACACTGTCTGTACAACCCTCAATTGAGGTGTAGGCATATCGCACATAGTAGAAACCACTTTGGAGTTTGGGTTTAAAATACATTGAATCTGTCCCGAATGGGAAAATTCCGCCAATGGTCCCATTGTTACCCTGATCCATAGAGAAATAAGAACTAAGCTTCGTAAAGCCAGGAGGTAAAATTCCCGTTATTAATGCACTATCATCTTCTGTACAGAATTCAGCGGTTTCAGTTGGAAGTACTCCCCATCCATCCATCGCCAGTGGATTTGGAAGCTCATTTACTATCGTGACAACTGTAGTGTCGTTGGTACAGCCTGTAACCGTATCTGTGAAGATATAATTGATCTGCCTGTCGGTGTTATCGCCGGGTCTGGTGAAGGTTAATGCAGGGCTAAAAAATGCTGAATCAGAGCTTGGGACATTTGTAATATCTGCCTGTGTTCCATTGTCCACGAAAATTCCTCCCGATTGGTTACCGACCAAAACAATACTATCCTCATTTTGACAGAAGCTGATAGGACTTCCCGTTAGTATTGAACCTGCTTGGTCAATGATAGAGTAAGTGACAACTGGTAAGGCTTTCAAAATAAATGTGTCCGTAATGGAGTCCTTACAGGTGTTGGTTTCAGTAAAGATGTAGTCAATGGTATAGGTCTGGGTTCCGCTCATCAAGTCTTTTGAGAGAGTGACTTGCCCGGAGTTGACATTGATAATAGAAGTGGGGTCAGGACTAACTGCCCATGCATGACCCAATCCCTGTAAATGTTTATTGGACTGAATGAAGATTGTTCCTCCTACGTCATCACAATAGGCAGTATCAAGAATTGAGAAAAGAGCATTTGGTTTTGCTTCGATGTTAACGGATTTCGTAAGTACATCTCGACATCCGGTCATTGGGTCCGTGTAATCATAAGTAATAAGGTTGATCCCGGTTGTATCCCTTTGCCCAGGATAGAAAACTGAATCGGGCCCACTCATACCCATTCCACTGAATGAACCTCCAACAGGAGCTACATTGATAACATTTTGAGCCGTGTCATTTTCACAATAGAAGAAACTGGGAATATCGAAATTCAGTATGGGCTTCTGAACTACTTGCACGGTTGAATCCGTCTGATTAGAACAACCATTTACATCGGTAAAAATATAACTCAGTACATAGGTAGTTGGTACTAACGAGCTCGGAACAAAGTTCGCAGAGCCATTTCCATTATCCGAAAGACCAGAGCCAACAAAAACTCCTGTAGTCGGTCCGCCTGGAACGGGTGACGCAGTAAGTAGAGTGTCAGGAGCATTGCTACAATAATTGTTGTCAATATTATCTATGCTGACAGTAGGCAACGCATTAACTAATCTTACCACACTTGCGGTATCCCTACATCCGGTTCCGATATCTAAAAATTCATAGGAAAGTGTCTGTGATCCGGCAGTAACGGCTGTTGGATTAAAGATTGCTGTTCCGTCTCCTTGGTCAGCAATATTTCCGGAAAACCAAGTACCATCAGCACTTGTTGGGGTACCTGTGAAAAGATAATCTGTGTTGGTTTGGCAATAAGGTCCTGCCGGCCCAGTAATACCGACCACTGGCTGGGTATAAACAATTATTGTTTGCTTGATGCTGTCAGGGTTTCCACCTTTTGAAAAAAGGAAGGAAACAGTAAGGTTTGTGTTGGTTAGAGTAACAGCCGTTGGATCAAAATCTACCGTGGTTGCGGTAAAGTTTGAAAGTCCCGTATTTCCGGTAATCCTCCAGAATGGGGCTCTCGCAGTTGCACCGGTAGGAAGCGCAGCAGATATAGATGCAATGGCATCATATTCACAATAGCTCGCATTTAACCCAACGATCACCGACCCACCTGTGTCTAAAACATTTACAACCGAAACAGCAGAATCCAAACATCCATTGCCATCGAAATGCTGGTAAACCAAATTATAAGGTCCTCCAATTCCAGCCACGAATGGCGTGAACGAATTACCTGAAATTCCAGGTCCGGAGAACACTCCTCCTGAAGGCGATCCGGAAAGGATCTCTGTGGAATCCGTTATGAGGTAATCGGTTTTTAAAGTTGCAAAGCTTGCAGATGTATTCTCATTGATGGTAAGAACATCATTATCTGTATCAGCACAACCGATATCGTCGGCATAAGAATAGGTAATTGTGAAAGCACCAGCTCCTGTTAAGGAGTCAGGTCTAAATTGCGCTACTCCTGGCCCAAGGGTCACCAGAGCAGAGGTGACAGGAAGAATGCTAAAGGAGCCTGTTGCTCCTCCGGTTGGAGTAGGGAATCCCGAGACGGTCAAATTATTGCCCTCAATACATTGTGCGTTAGACTCCAGGAGCACGGTAGCCGTTGGCAATGCGTTAACATTTAACACAACAAAGTTTGTATAAACCGGGCCCTCAAATGGACTACCTGGATTTGCTCCTCTTGTGGCCTCTCTTCTATAAAAAGTAGTAATAGTATAAGGAGAGGGTACCACATAAGAACTGGTGGTAGCTCCACCAATATCCGTCCAAACAGCTCCGTCCGGGCTTGACTGCCATTGGTAGTTTAATGTGGAGTCAGTATTACCACCTGTAGCGTCAACCGCAGAATTCAAGTTAATAACCGGTGTTGTACCACCAACACACACATCTTCCGAAACTCCTCCATTTATGTCAATCCCTCCTGCTTGCAATCCAGATCCCGGTTCCGAAACATTAATCGGAGTGATCAGGTCAGTACAACCGTTTGCATCAATCACTGTTACGGTATAAGTGCCTGAGGTAAGACCTCCAAAAGTATTTGAGGACTGGGTGTTGATCCCCCCATCTAATGAATACAAATAGGGAGCAGTACCACCAGAGGTACCGACAATTTGAATAACCCCATCAGAGCCACCGGCAGTAGATACATTGGTTACATTGGATCCGCCTGGAACTAAGACAGGGGGTTCTGAAATACTTCCAGCTGTACCTGCAAGAACACAACTGTTATTGTCTCTGATACTTATTGAAAATGCTCCGGCTGCCAATCCTGAAAAGGTGTTACTAGCCTGATAAGGCGCACCACCAGTAATTGAATAAGTAATTGGAGCTGTTCCGCCTGTAGCCGTAATTGAAATGGAACCATCAGAAAGGCCATTACAGGAAACATCCGTAAGATTTTCATTTATGATCTGTAGTGCTGAAGGTTCAGTAATGGAAACCGAGGAATTAACGGCAATACACCCATTGGCATCTGATACCGCAGGAGTATAGGATCCGGGAGAAAGCCCAGGAAAGTTGTTGCTTCCCTGAAAAGGCGCGGCTCCGGTAATTGAGTAACTAAGGCCACCTGTCCCCCCACTTGCAGTAATTACGATCAATCCATCATTTGCAGCATTACACTGAACATTGGTGACAGATACTCCAGAAATATTTATTGCCGCTGGGTCTGTCAAGGTTGCTGTTGTTCCGGTGGTTATACATCCATTATCATCCTGTACAGCCAGGTTATATGTTCCAGCGGTTAATCCTGAAAAAGTAGCACTTGAAGAATAATTGCTTCCATTATCAATTGAATATTGGTAAGGAGGAGTTCCTCCACTTGCATTTACAACTACAGTTCCATCACTTCCGCCATTACAGGTAGGGTCGGTTTCCGTTGGAGCACTTAAAACCAGAGCAGTGGGTTCAGTAATTGTTCCGGTCGACCCTGTGGCAGTACAACCATTGGCATCTTCAACTGAAATAGTATATCCTGTTCCACCCAAACTGGTAAAGGAGTTTCCAGCTTGGTAAGGAGCACCGCCGGTAATTGAGAAACCCAGAGGAGCAGTTCCCCCAGTAGCAGTTATTGTTATTGACCCATCAGCTGCTCCGTTACAGCTAACGTCGTTAATACTTTCATTGGTAATAGACACCGCGGATGGCTCGACAATACTTTGTGAAGTGCCAACTAACTGACATAGGTTAGCATCCCTTAAAACGGGAGTATATGAACCGGCAGATAATCCAGTGAATGAAGTTCCTTCAGGATTATTTGTAGCAAATCCATCGTACGAATAAATCAATGCTCCTGTTCCTCCTTGTGCATAAAGGGTCAATTGACCGTCAGTCAATCCAAAACAAGAAATATCTGATTTGGTGATGCTATCAATAACCAAAGCGGCAGGGTCGGTGAGAACTTCATTGTTTGGTGTAGTACTACAACCATTTGCATCCTGAATTACCAAGTCATATGAACCTGCTAAAAGATTAGGAAAGGCATTGCTACTTTGGAAATTGCTTCCGTTATCAATTGAATAGGAGAGGGGAGCAGAGCCACCTGAACCATTAATGGTAATGCTTCCGGAGTTTTCACCATTACAAGAGGGGTCCACAAGAGTTTCGCCCAAATAGTTAATTGCAGCCGGATTTGTTAAAACTACATTGGTTGAGGAAGTCACACATCCATTGGTGTCTCTAACAACAAGATCATAGGAACCTCCTCCAAGACTCGTAAAAGCGTTGGTGCTAAAAAAGGAGCCACCATTATCAATAGAATATTGGAGAGGTGGTGTTCCGCCAGAGGCACTAAAGGTGATGTTTCCATCTGTAAAACCATTACAAGAAGGATCAGAGTTGGTCTGGCTAAATGAAATTGCAGCCGGTTCAGTAATAGATAAAGCACCCACGATTAACTGACACCCATTTGTATCATGAATGACTGGCAGATAGCTTCCTGCGGTAAGATTTTTAATTGTATCTCCAACAATTGTGGAATCAGCAAAAGAATTGATACTGAAGTAAAGTGATCCAGTACCACCTGTGGCATATACCGCAATTTGTCCATCAGCCAAAGCATTACAGCTTATGTTGATGTTCTTGCTTGAATCTAATACAATAGGGGCGGGGTCAACCAGGATTTCCTGGGGACCGAGTTCAGAACATCCGCTATCATCCAAGACCAGGAGATCATAGGTTCCAGCTCCAAGATTTGTGAATGAATTGCCCGAACTGAAGTTTGAACCATTATCTACAGAGTAAAAGAATCCTCCACCTCCACCCGTCGCATTGATTGTGATCGATCCGTTGTTTTCTCCGTTACAAAGCGGTTGTACAACTGTACTGGCAGAGAAAACAATTGAATCAACTGAAGCCAAAATTCCATGTGGTAATCGGTCAGAAATGCTATCGCCGGTAATAATTGCTTCGGTTCCTGAAGAAGCCACCCTGAAAAGGGTGTCAGGCATGATTCCGGGGGTTTCTGCCAGAATTCTTAACCCTCCAATAGTAATGGTATTAAATGCTGTGGCCGAAGAAGCTTTTGCTTCATATGAGATTTCGACAAAGGTGTCAGCAACTGTAATAGTACTTCCATTGAAAAATTGATTGGACGGGAAAAGAGTCAAGCTACCGACGCCTGGCTCAAACTGGAAACCTGAAGGAAGTCCAACTCTATACGTGTAAACGGTACCGTCATCAATGGCAGAAGAATCGGTCTCCTCAATGACTATGCTTCCGTAAGCTTCAAATGTGCTATCACCACAGAAATAGGTTAAGCCCGGGGTATTGATATTTACCTGGGCATTAAGCGTAAACAAGGGAAGAATAAAAAGAGCGCAAACAAGCGCTCCCACAAAACGGTTAATGGTAAAATTGCCCATCTTAATTTTTTCTATTACGGTTAGTTTCCTACAATTCCTTTTGAGTCGGTTTTTATAAACTGGATCAATGAATTCCTTTCAAAATCGCTGAATCCAAGTAATCCGTAGCCGCCGTCCCGGGTTACGATCACAGAGCTGGTAGATTCATCTCCTGAACCACCATATCTTTTCTCCCAAATGATAGAACCATCATTGCCAACCTTTATTAGGTAAGCATCGGTTCCTCCATTGGTTGAGGAATTAGTTGATCCGGCTATCACAACTTCCCCAGCCCCTGCATAGTCCAACCCAAATCCTTTGTTAGTAAATCCTTGATCTCCGTATTGGGTAACCGTGTGGTCCCCAGAAAAAAATTCTGCCTGGCTTCCACTCATCAAAAGGAGCCTAGATAGAGTTCCATTTCCTGCAGTGCCAGTTACATAAATTTCGTTATCAGATACATATTCAATCGATCTGCCCTCTGTAATTGATTGGCCACCTAAATCTTTATCCAGCTGGGAGAAGAAAACACTAATAACATCTACCACGGTGTCCGGTATTCTTGCAAGAAAAGGATCTAGCTTTCCAAGATTTCTCTCCACATATCCAGTAACCAGGTAATCTCCTTCGTCTGGTTGGCCTGAAGGAATTTGGGTTACAGCAAATCCTGCATCTTCTTCTGCATAACCAATAGCACCTATAATAATCGGATTAGCATCTCCCTGCTTGCAACGAGCATACATTATGTCCTTCTTTCCAGCAGGGTTGCTTTCAAAAGCTCCTAATGGATCTGCTATCCTTTGTGAAGAACTATAGCCCACTACCATCACTTCGTTTAATCCTAATACTTCTTCTAAGGCGATTGCATATCCTTCAGTATTGAATTTTGTAGAAGAATTTCCTCTGTAGTTGATTTTCATATTATCCAACTCATCTCCCTTATCATCGGCCCACACCAGGTAAGCATCTAGAGGCTCATCATTGGGGGAAGGGTTATCATCTTCAAAGGTTCCTACCATAACAAATGCTCCATCCGATCGTATTCTAAAACTCCGTCCTACATCATCACCAGCACCACCATAGAATTTCTCCCATTGAAGATTTCCAAATTCATCGGTTTTCAACAAAGCCATGTCCGAACCTGTGCCTGGATTAGTCCGCGTTCCAAAAAGAGCAAAGCCACCATCATCCGTTTGAATAACCTCAAAGCCTTCATCCGGCTCTGTATTCCCGTAATACTTTATAAAGTAGGCGTTTGCATCATCTCCCAGGTCATCTTTGTTTGAACAAGATGAAAAGAAGAATTGGCCTGAGATTAACAGAAGGCATCCTGCATTTATTAGCTTACTCATCTCCACCTCCTTGCTCTGTTTCTGAAACCCCATCTTTATCTTTCATTTTTTGTTTTTTGCGGTCTTCCTTACTTCTTGCTTTGATCTTGTGAAAAGAATAGGTGAATCCTAACATGATCTGGATATTACCTATGTTAAAATTATCATCTACATAATAGTATTGATAGAGCAATTCCGGATTCTTAAATCTTTCCTCAGACTTGACCTGATTCAGAAAGTACCAGGAATGCCTTGCTTCAAGTAGTAGAAACGCTCTCGGGATCTTGTATTTGACCCCGGCTGCAAACAAAGAAGCAATATTGAATTGGTTCCTTTGAGAGATCATATCAATATCAGGTCCTGTAACATCACCTAAACCTGAATTTGCCCCTGAATTGACGGTTCTTTTTATCTCGGCATTTGCTGCTATCATATAAGCAGGAACTACTCCAAGACTAACATAGGGTTCCCATTTTCCATGGCTGAAATCATAGGTACCCATTATAGGAAGTTGAACCCAGTCCTGGGTTTCAGCAGATTCGATGGTGGCAAACCCGAATTGATCGCTGGTTGATTTGAAACTTTGCCTCATCAGCTGGATTTCAGCACCTATTTCTATATCCTTGGTAATGAATCGGTTAACCTTTACTCCAATTACGTAACCTAGGCTATTGCTGGTATATTCCTTGGTCTCATTGCTTGCGTTTCCAGTACTGTAACTATTGGTCCTCCTTGCATTAGTGATCACCGGACCGAAGATCAAGCCAGCATTCCAAACAGGTGGTGCATGGTGCTTATTAACTAGGTGAAGAAGTTCTTCCGGAGTGTTTTCTTCATTAACCTCAAACTCTGGGTCATGCTCTAAAAGTTCTAGAAAAGTTTCCTCTGCATCTGCAGGCCTGTTATCATATTGCTGGGTTAAGATTATGATTTGATAGGCCTCGGTTTTCTGACTTTTAGTAAAACCGTCTTTCATACAGGGCTCCAGAGTAGGTTCAACTTTTTCAAGTTTGCCCGAATCAAAGAGTCTCCTGGCTTCATCAAGACTTTCCGAGCAATCCTGATCCTGTCCAAAGGCTGGAAAAATAACCCCAGCCATTCCCAGGGTCAGGAAAATATTCCTGGTAGTAGTTAATATCATTCTATTCTCCTATGGGATAGTTTTCACATGTTTTTTTTGGATCGATGTCTTTGGCGACATAGCGCTTCCATTCCTTGGCTGTCATGTTTCTGTCTACTTTTCCACAGATACTTCCCGCCAATTCATCAATATCGAGAGAATATTCTCTAATAAGATTGTTTACGCATCCCGCATAGATCTTAGTGGCATCAGGATTGAATCCTACAGACCATACCCAGGAATCCTGGTCATCCAGTACAGCTGGGGATTTGGTCCAGTCTTCAGTGAACCAAAGGAGTATGCTTTTATCAAAGCTTCCGGTAGCCATGTATTTATCATCCCTTGAAAACTGTATGTCGTGTACCCTGGCCGTGTGGCCCTCAAGGATCTCCAGTAATTCCCAGGTTCCAACTTTCCATACCCGAACATTTCCTGCAAGGTCTCCTGTAACAAGAAAATCCCCCTTATTGCTAAATCTGATTCCATGAATCGTATTCTTAACATCTCCGAAAATCTTTGCAGGTTTCTCTGGGCTTTCCCTGTCCCAAATAATTACCTGTCCCTCCTCAGTTCCGCCTGCGATCCACCTTGCATCTGGAGTAAGATCAAGGCTGATGAATTTGGTTGGATACTGTGTTAACTGCTTTGAAGTCCCGTTATCAAGATTCCATTCTACCACTGATCCATCATCGTAAGATGCCAGTAGGGTATTTTGATGAGGTTCAAATACGATGGACCATGCAACCTTGTCGTCATTAAGTAAAGACCAGACGACGCTATCAGTAGGGTAGAGTTTATAAACCTGGATAGTTGAAAACTGGGTTATTACCGCCAAACGATCTTCCTCTGGACTCAGAGCAAGCGACCTGTTCAATGATTGATTTTCCCAGACCAATTTGTTTGGCTTTCCGGGTTTCTCCATATCCCAAGCAAGGATTTTTCCATCAGAGCCGGTGGTATACATTTTATCACCGGTTTTGTTGAACAGAATAGACCTTACACCATCATCGTGTCCCTGTAGTGAATTGTAATCCTTTGGATTCATATACTTATTGGCATAATAAAGCCCAGCATATACATCCGAATTAAATTCTTCTTCTCCGTATTCCTTATCAAAAAGATAGGCTTGTTGGGCTACCAGTGCCCTAAGTGTCGTGTCATTTTGGATTTGCAGAGATTTAACAGCCATTGACCTTGCAATTGAGCTCATTCTCAAAGACTTGGATTTTTCATTCGCCTCCTCAGCAATTCTGGTTTGCTCCTGAGCCAATTTATAATTCTCCTCTGCCTTGGTCTGAGCTGCCACCGCTTCTCTTTGAGCACGTTCTGCTTGTACCCTCCTAGATTCTGCCAATTGCCTTGCCGATTCAGCATTCCTTTTCTCTTCCAGAGCTATTTCGGCTTGTTTTTCGGCTTCTTTACGGGCATTCTCAGCTTCAACAGCACTTTTTTGTGCTTCATCTCGAGCCTGCTGTGCTTCTATCGCGGCTTGCTCGGCCAAATTCTTTTGGTTCAAAGCTTCCTCCTGTGCGGCAACCGCATCTCTTCTTAACCTATCTGCTTCGTTATACTGTGCCCAGGAGAAGATCATAAGGCCCAAGGCCACAATTGCAGCAGATCCCAAAATCACTGCAAATGTTCTGGTCCTTCTAAGTTCTCTTTTCTGTTGTAGAACCTTATTAGCCTCCTCAAGCTCATAGGCCTCCCGACTCGACTCAAGGAACACCATTGCCCGCTCAAAGGAGGGATTGTATCTTTTTGCCCAGGTTAAATTGGGTTTCCTTTTTTCCTTCCAGTTAAGGGCAATCAATAGATCAGGAGGCCTCCAGAGGCTTCCTGTTCCTTTTTGGTACATTTCGGCACCCTCGCAAAGCCTTTGATATAGTTGGACCGAATCCACCTCTTCATCCACCCATTGAATCAACCTATCCCATACCCTCATCAAGCTTTCATGAGAAATATCAATTATCGATTCAGGAGCTAATTTTATGTGGGATGCAGGAGCAAGGAATGACCTTCCGGGAAGTCTGAAGTGCTCAATCACTTCAACCACTTTGTTGGCATCGGTACCTGCAATTTCAGCTATCTCATCAACTGAACTTGGGTGACGAATTCCCCTTCCGTCAGCCCCTTTTTCAGTTAAGGTTTTAAAGAGGTTTTCACAGATATCCTGAAGATCTCCTTCTAACTCATCATAGGCCTCATTAGCATGGTCAGAAAGGGCTTTTTCCATCTTTCCGATTGCTTCATAATGGCCCACGTCCATTTTTTCCTTGCCTTCCCGATTTTTGGTCCAATAATCCCATGTCCGCATTAGAGCATGCTGCAGAATAGGCAACTGATCTGGATTGTCCCCTACATCATTTAGGAGTTGCTGGACCAATCTGTCAGAAATAACCCCCTGTCCAACGGCAACAGGTCCAATGATTGCCTGCCTGAAATCCTCACGGGTCATTTGTGGGATCAGGTAATGGCTATTATTGATCTTTTTGGTTAATTCTGGGTACTGGCTACAATCCCCAATGAAGTCCGACCTCATTGTCAGTACAACATAAATAGGAAACTCAGATTGGTTAATTGCTTCGAGAAGAAGTTTAACAAATGCAGCTGACTCATTTACTGATGACGAATCTTTTCTACTTCTCTTAAATCTGAATAATTCTTCAAACTGGTCAACAAAAATGAGGACATTATCATTTTCCTCAAGATCCATTTGGCGAACTGCATCAACCAAGCCAAGGGAACTACTCCTTAATACAGCAGAAGAGATTGATTCCCGGGTGAATTTTTCTTTTTCGGTCAGGTCCTTTCCATCAGATTCAACCAGGGCTTTGGCCAAATTGTCTATTGGGCCACCGCCGGGGCGAGAGATCACAATCTTCCAAGAGCTTCCTGCACCCGAAATGAATCCTCCATATAGTTCTGGGATAAGCCCACAATACATCAGGGAGGATTTACCCGAACCGGAGGCTCCAATGACGCCAACAAACTTGTTGTCGGCTAATTTTTCTAGTACCTCGTCACTTTGTCCTTCTCTTCCGAAGAACAAATGGCTTTCATCAATACCAAAGGGTCTTAGACCCGGGAAGGGGTTAAAACTCTTCCGGGTATCTACACTAGTATCTGTATTAAAGGTTACTGAAGCGCTCATGCTTTACTTTTAACTGTTTCTTTCAAGGCCTTAATTTCTGTTCCTGGTCCTTTATCGATGACCTTGTATCCTTCTTTTTTAGCCTTGTCGGCAAGGTCCGCGTGATTTTTTGAACCCACAAAAGACTTTGAACTAAAGTCCTTTTCCCTTCCAAATCCTGGTGATTTCAAAATATCCTTCATCTTAGCTGCCACCCATTGTGGGCTAGCTTTGTCGGCTAGAAGTATGACACTTCCACACAAAGCCAAGCATTCCTTATGATAAGCCATGGATTTTGAAACACTTGATAAAAATTGGCTGCTACTAATCTTTTCAGATCCCTTACTCAGATCTTTTACAATTTCATCAGCCCATTTTTGATCTAGAATATCATTTATCAAGTAAGTGGAACCTGCTTGAATCGGATCTGGCGATTCCTGATCATGCTTAACCTTAATAACATTTTCATTGATAGCTCTTCCTTCCAGCAAGTCTACCATAAGAGACTTGAGGTGTTCAATTGGTATCTTAAGGAATTCAGCTCCTGCAAGCAATTCAGGTGTTTTCACCAACGAATCAATGTATTCTCTTTGCCTCTGATCCTTGACTATATCATCAGGAGATTGCCATACAACTCTTTTAAGTTTTCCGGGATTCTTTTGGCAATATTTTGCCGCAACTTGATTTTGAAAATCCGTAATGGAATCAGATCCTCCATCAAGTTCTTTTCCGTACTCTTTTCCAATAATGTGAATGCTTAGCTCACAATCCTTTAATAAGGAGGATACTTCTTTTTCAAGATTCTTGGCATCCTTAGGCAAGGTTCCCAATGGGAAGACTTCGTATCCCTTCCTTTGAAGATCTCTTTTTAGTTCGTCTCTTATTGAGCGGTTCGTGGGATTAACAGAGGCGAGGAAAATATTCTTTTTCTTCTCGCTTGAATCTTTGGAAAACCCTTTTGTCACTTCAAAAGCAAGGTCAACGAGCTTTAACCAATAGTTTTTCCCTATTAGTCCAGCTCCGGTTGGATCCATGGGCTGAGATCCTGACTCACCATCTACAAAAAATTCGAAAGAGCTTATCTTTTTTCCTGACAGAATCTCTCGAGGTTCAAGTTGAACAAGAGATGCGTTCGGTTTTTCAAGTAGCTTATCCGAAACCTTTGAATCTGAACCAGTTACTATGATCACAACAGACTTGGCATTTTCCTTCAGTTTTGATTCAGAATCGACTATTTCTGATTCAACCTCTGTATTCATCGACTGAGACAATATCAGCTGAACACCAGAGATTAGGTGATCAATCCAATCGGAAACGTCCACGTCCTGAACTTTTTTAGAAGCTAGGTTTAGGATTTTAATATTTGGCTTATCTGCCATAGGAGGTTTATTCTTTGGTAGATCCCCCAAGGGGAATTATCCACTATAAGGGTAAATTTATTAAAGTTGTGCGAAACGAAGAATAGATTGGGAAAATACCTTATTCGGTGATTTTCAGGCCAATTACGACCACATCATCGATCTGTTCATGATCTGTACCCATCCATTCTAGGAGAGCCTGGTCTAAAAGGTCTCCCTGGGTTGAGATATTTTGTTCGGAAATTTCTTCCAATGTCCGTTTAAAGCGCGATGGGAGGTATTTTTTCCCTTTTGGCCCCCCGAATTGATCACAGAATCCATCTGAGAAAATATATATGGAATCGCCTTTTTTCAGATCGAGCGTATGAGTTTTAAATTTTATCCCCTGGCCTTCAATGAATCTCCCAATGGGTTTTTTATCTCCTTTTATTTCTTCTACCTCTCCATTTCTGAGTAAATACAGGGGTCTATAGGCTCCAGAGAACTCAAGTTTTTGCGTTTTCTTATCAAATACACAAAGTGCTATGTCCATTCCGTCATTGACAGTTTCGGCTTCATTATCCTCATCCCCTTGTCTTAGAATGCTGATTACACCCTGGTTAAGTTCTTCCAGGATCTCCGAAGCCGACATGTTTTCCTTTTTGGAAATTGCAGTGTTTAGGCTGTTATAACCGACAAGCGACATAAAGGCTCCAGGAACTCCGTGGCCTGTGCAATCCACTGCTGCAAAGCAAATCTTATCTCCGTATTCATTTACCCAGTAGAAATCACCGCTAACAATGTCCTTAGGTTTGTACAGGACAAAACTGTTAGGAAGGTGTTTATCAACATAATCCTTGGAAGGTAGAATTACAGTCTGGATTCTTTTTGCATATCGAATACTATCCGTGATCCGCTCTTGATGTTCTTCGATTTCCTTGTAGGCCTTTTCTAACTCAAGATTACTCTTAGCAAGATTATCTCTTTGCGCTTCAATTTCCTCTTTTTGTTGAGATATTTCCTGAGTTCTTTCGATTACCTTTTGTTCCAACTCATTATAAAATTCTTCAAGCCGTTCAAGCATCACGTTGAACTTCTCGGAAAGAGTTGTGATTTCGTTATTGCCTCTGACTTCGGCTCGTTCATTAAGGTTTCCTTCCGTGATCCTGGTCACCTTATCGGCCAACTTCTTGATTGGGGTGGTGATCTGCCTTGATCTGATATATAGCATCCATAGCAAGACGCCCATTGTCACTCCAAATACGGAGAGGAGAAGGATCAATTCCTTCCTAATGACATTCAGTTGGGCCGTACGGTCGGTTATTATTCGAATCACGGAATGCCCATATAAATTTGATTCCTCTCTTTCAAAGTAGATAAATTCGTAAGCTAGATTGGAAGAATTATTAAAGGCTTTGGCAATGGATTTGCTTTCAAGTGCACGCTTGAAAACGGTCAGATTTTGATCCATTATTATCTTATCAGAATTGAAAGAGAGAGGGTTTTCATCCCCAACAAAAAGGTCTACTGAAACAACACTCTCTTGCTTCTCTGCAATCTCATTGAGTTGGTTCTTTATTCCTGAAACCAATTGAGTCGCATCCTCTGAGTATACCCCCAATTCCACAACATATTTTCGATCCAGGGTGCTTTGGTAGGAATATTTTCTTTTGCGGTTGGTATTCTTTTCATCACCCATCCGGTCTGTTTTAAAGGTTCCGTCCTTGAGTACCACTTTTTTGAAAAAATCTTCGAAGCGTTCTCCAAAATTGAAGTAGTTCAGACCTGAGTCTTGAGAGAAAGTGGTATTTATGATCACCCCATCATCCCTAATAATGTAGATATCCCAAAGATTTGGATCCAGTTCAAACTCTGTTAGTATTGATTCCAGATCGACCCGTTCGATATTTTCTGTATCCTTGAATTTGTCATGAACCAGTTGGAAAGAGATTTCTCTCAATTTGGAGTCAAGATTCTCTTCAATGAGGTGAAGTGTATAATCCTGAAATCTTATCAATCCCTTGATCTCCTCGGTGATCAATGAGTTTTTGACAACCTCAAATTCTTTTAGAAGGGAGTTGGTTCGCGCATAATTCAAGACAGCGATCAACAGTATGGCCGCTGCCACAGGAAGGATCACATTAAGTGTGATTTGTCTTTGGATAGAAGTTCTCTTCTTCATGTTGATTTCCAATCCGGATTACCCTTTGGGGTCAACGGAAAATCATTCGGCAAATCCATGCAAAAATACCCTGAAGGCAAATATTTCAAATTTTATGAAATCAATTGGCTTATTGAACGTACTAAATGCGGATGGGTGTCAATAATTTGATACAAATCTTCACCTTTTATGAAATAAATTAATGAAGTGCCCTCCGAAACTGCTTCAGAAGGGTTGTCTATTTCATTCCCGACCAGATCACCAACAATGACCGGTGATATGAATTTCTTCCCATTGATCAATACAGTTCCCTTTTTAACATAAGCGAGATCAAAAGCTGAAAACGAGCTTAGAGGTTCAATTTTTTCATCCTTCAGATATTTTTTTAGCTCAAATTTTTCAGCTATCTCCAGGAGGTGGTGGTTTGGAATTTCTTGAAGCTTAGGCTCAGATGTAAGGTCAAGGCAGAGATCAAAACTCAACAGCCTTTCCCCTGATCTACCAAGAACTCCGATTTGCTCCAGGTCGTGTTGCCTATCTGGATCCATCCTTCTAACAACATCTTTGAATCGGGTTTCGTCACAATCAGCGAGAATGGCAGCGGCCAATTCATTGAAGAATGGATCCGGATGGAAAATGAATGAGGTAACCCTATCATAATATTTCTTCAACCTCTTTTCCCCAATATAATGCATGGCTACACCCTTGGTCCATCGTTGAGAATAATTAAAATCCAGATCCAGCACCTTGAACAATATATCCTCTGGAGTTTCAAGTCCGATTGCATAATAAGCTTCCAGCAACCTGATCTTGATATTAATTGGAAAGTCTTCCAAGAGTGGAAATAACCTACCCTTCAGATCCTCATCCAAAAAGAGATCCAATAACTCTATGGCATAATCGGCACTTTCTGGATTTCCAGATTCAAGGTTTTCTTTTACATAGGCAACCGATTCCGAGTCATAGAGAATTGAAAGCAGCATGAATAAAAAGTCGTAGGCCTCATTGGTCTCATGAACTATTGATTGCCTCAATAAGGGATAATCTTCTTCTGACCCCATAATTGAGTTTGCGACCTCAAACCACAAGGCTCTTCCTATTGTGAATTCAAGGGCCGATTTGATCCTTCCTTTCTGGTTTTCCTGAGCCTGGAAACCCGAATTTCTCAAGGCGATCAAAGCTTGCTTCACTACTCGGTTATCAGGAAAGCTGATTTTTTTTACAAGGTATTCATGAGCCTGATCGCCTCCTATATTTCCAAAGATTCGAAGGATCTCCGAAAGCATTTCAATGCTGTACCCACTTTTGTAAAAAACCTGTTCGAGGGATGGAAGGATAGGTTCCCCGATTTGAATGATGGTAGAATAAGCTGTGCTGTGGTATTCAGGATCTTCAAGGTTCTCAATCAATCTGGGCCAATATTCTGGCCAATCCTTTTCGGCAAGAATTGAAATTGAAACACGCCTAACCCCTGGGTTTACATCCCGTAAAAGGTCTCTAAAAAGTCTGTGGTGGTCTCCTCCAATATCGGCTGCGATCAAGTGAACGGCAAGCCCTCGTTCATTAGGGTCCTTTGATCTTGCTAACTCCTGAATTCTTTCCTTCCCATTTTGAGTTTCAAGCTCTTTAAAGAATTTCAAAATGGAGTCAAGATCTTTTTGGTCTGATTTATCCCTTTTTAAACCCTCCAGGAATTGTGTCTGCTCCAGTAGGGCATCATTTTTTAAGTACTCAAGGGCCATTTTTTTATGATCCGAATCGCCATTCTGAAGAAGGATTTTTACTTTTTCGGAATACAGTCTTTTGTCGGTCTTGTTGAGAAGATCCATTACCGACTTTGACTTCCTTGTATTCTTGAAAAGCATTGAATCAAAAATTGATCTGAAATCAGGAATTGAGTTGATGGCTTGGTCCAATAATTTTCTTCCTCGGCTCAATGATTCTTCAAGAGCATTTCTGTATCGATTGTGCATCCTAAATCCAATAAAAGTCCAAACCAAAAGGAAGGCACCCAGGGTGTATAGGTAAAACAAGCTTCCTGTTATGGGGAGCATTCCTATTCCTAACAGGACCAAGCCTGAAAGCACGGCAGCACCTTCACTTACTGTTCCATCTATTCTAGCCTGAATGTCATACCTGGAACCTGGGGGTAAGGGTTGGTATAAGATCTTAAAAGCTGGAACCTCAAGAGAATACTTCAAGGATTGGGCAAACAATTGGGTGAGGGCCATGAATAGAAAGAATATAGTAATACCCCCACTTGAATCTATTTCAGTCCCAAACAATCCCCCCATTATTATTGCCGGGATCGTCAGGATGATCATAACTATTGGCAATACCAATAGTACTACTCTTAACCCATAGGTCTGCATCAATCTTGAGAATACGAAAGTCTTGAACAAGAAAGAGAAGATCATTATAGTACTGAGGAAGAACCCAATGAAATTTGCCAACTCGGTCGGATCCGGAAATTGGCTTTTAGTCGTTGAAAGGAAGTTGTTATAAATGACGAAGATTGAAAGAGTGGAAAGAGTGACAAAGAGCACCATCAACCTTACATAAGGCGTCCTCCAGGTTTCCCTTCTTTCTTTTTTATCTGCCTTTGCCTCGCTTTTCAGATTTTCTTCAAAATCAGATAGATATTTTCTCAGTTGGGTTTGAGTAACCAAGGCAAGGAAAAGTCCGGCTGCCGCTATGTAAAGCAGGTTCATCGTCGACCCTAACGACAGGATCAAAATCGATGTCGAAAAACCGATGATAATGGCTCCAAGAACCTGACCGGCATCAATCAATCCGAATAGTCTTTTCCCTTGACGAAGTGAAAACACCCGTGAGGCCATGCCCCAGAAAGCGACAAAGGCTAAAACTTTAAATGGCCCCATTAATACAAATGTGGTATAGACCAGATCATCCCCTTGAATAAACCCAAAGCTGAATCTGATAATCAGAGTAAAAAGAATCAGGGCAATCAGGCTTGCATTCATCAATTTTTGATAATTGATTCTTCCTTGCAGAAAAGAAAAGAAAGAGGTAATAATAATTCCTAGGGCACCTGATATTATGAACGCCTTCGGTAGCTCACTTTCAGAAAAATTTTCAAGAAACAAACTTGTGGATGATATTTCCAGGGATGCGACAAAGACACCAATGAAAAATGACTCGAGGGTGAAAATCTTCACTTTCCCCCAGTCCTTATCGTCCAAATTCAGGTTTAGTAGATTAGCCATAGTACATCAAGGAACCTGAAATTTAATAATTATTCCCTCTTATCAGCATCTAAAATGGCAGATTACTAAATCTTAACATCCCTAAAAGACCAGGTAGGGGACCAGCTTGTTTTTTTCTTCTTGATCCATAAATGGAAAGCTTGAAAAGTCTTTTTGAGTGATCACAGAATGCTTTTTCCTAAAATTCACAAGATTTTTTACCTGTTCATAGCTTAAATAAGGGTGAGACAATAGCTTCTTAAAATCAGTTTCATTGATCTTTAATTTTTTCAAGCTAAAACCCAGGGTGTCTACTTTTACTCTGGCCCTTAATCCTTCAAATAGGATTGAGTCGACCGAGTAAACTTCAATTAATTGCTCGGTTTGATAGAACCCCCCAAGAAGCTCCCTGTATTTAACGATCATTTTTGATCTATAGGATCCAATTCCAGGAAGGGTTTTTAGTACTGTTGTATCGCTTAGGTTCAAGTCTATCAAATGCAATGTCTCGATGTTATTTGAGACTTTCGATTCAATTGGAATTGTAAAAGGAGGGCTTTCAATTTTCTGTTTGATTTCAGAAATTTTTAAATGACCCTTAATGTGATCAAAGAAATCATCCGGAAAACCATAGATCTTTTTTAGGTCGGATGGATTTTCAAATTTTCCTCCCTTAGAAAGATATTTTCTTATTCTCTGTGCAATGGATTTTTCTAGCCCTAAGGCAATCCACTTATCAGCTTCTATTTTATTTGGGTCAAAGGGCCTGGAAGGAAGAATAAATTCTTTTGTCTCCTCTTTTTCAATCTCTCTTTCTAATTCTTTCAAGTAAGAAATTGAGTATTCCAACGGCTCTGGCTTCTGGGTATACCTTGTCCAAATCCAAGTGGAAAGACAAATCAAGGTTAATACATAAAGGAAGATGGTTCCATTTACTTCTCGTTCACTTGCTGAGAATATTGAGAGGAACCACCGGTATTTTGAAGACATTATTTCATTACCAGAATTTTTTGATCACACCGCTTTTTACATCACTTAGATACTTACTTAGATCCCTTTTGATTTCGGGAGCCAGAATGTAAAGACCAATAACATTAGGGAAGGCCATAGCAAAGATCATCGCATCGCTGAACCCAAAGACCTTTTGCATGTTTAGGGCTGAACCAATTACCACGAAGGAACAAAATATCACTTTATAGGTGATATCCATTGACTTGCTTTCTCCGAAAAGGAAAGTCCATGATTTCAGACCATAATATGACCATGAGATCATGGTGGATAACCCAAAGAGGATCACGGCTACAGAAAGGACATATGGGAACCAGGATATTGTTGACTCAAACGCACTACTGGTTAGCTGAACTCCGGTAAGTCCCGATCCTACAACTTCAGGATTTGCATGATTGGTAATGATGATGACGATGGCGGTCATGGTACAAACCACAACTGTGTCGATAAAGGGTTCCAGCAAGGCAACTATTCCTTCTGAAACAGGTTCTTCAGTTTTCGCTGCTGAGTGAGCAATTGAAGCTGATCCAACACCAGCCTCGTTTGAAAAAGCGGCTCTTCTAAATCCCTGGATCAAAACTCCAAGGAAACCTCCAAACATGGCATGCGGCGCAAAGGCTCCTACAAAGATTGCTGAGATGGCCATGGGTACATCTTTGATGTTAGCAACGATGATTACCACAGCTGCCAACAAGTAGACTCCTACCATGATGGGCACGATCTTATCCGTAACCTTTACTATACTTTTAATTCCCCCGATAATGATCAGACCTACAACTATTGCCATTCCCAATCCGAAAAGCCATTCCTTTCCAAAAAGGAAACTGCTTTCTCCTCCTGTCACATTAACAAACTGTTCCGTCGCCTGATTGATCTGGGCCATGTTTCCTCCACCAAATGAGCCACCAATGCAAAAGATCGCGAAAGTGATCGCACAGATCTTTCCAAGGGTTGCATATCCTTTGGCTTTTAATCCTTTGGTAAGGTAGTACATAGGCCCACCGGAAATGGTACCATCTTCGTGGACGTCCCTATACTTTACGCCAAGAGTACATTCCACAAACTTGGAGGTCATGCCAAGTAAGCCGGCGGTTATCATCCAAAAGGTTGCTCCTGGGCCTCCAATGGATACCGCGATTGCAACTCCTGCAATATTTCCAAGACCCACAGTTCCTGAAAGGGCTGCTGTCAAAGCCTGAAAGTGACTTACCTCCCCCGGATCATTGGGGTCATCATAGCGACCCCGGACAATATCTATTGCATGTTTAAATCCACGGAAGTTTATGAATCGCATGTAATAGGTGAAAAAGGCCGCTCCAACCAGCAACCAAATGATGACGAATGGCATGGAAGCTCCTCCACCTAAGGGGACTGCGAAAAATATCGCATTGCTAATAATGTCCAGATAAGGACCTACTGATTCCTCGATGATGCGATTTACCGACTCCTCAAAATTTGATTCTCCCGCAACCTCTGGGGCGCAGGAAAAACAAAGGATCGCTAATAGGATAAAGATTGAATTCTGCAGTAATTTCCTCATGATACGATTTTGCGAATTGGCTAAAATAGAAAAACCCTTATTTCTACTTATTCAGCGTATTTCAACATGGAGTTATTTGTTTTTTCAAGGCCCTCCTCCAGGCTCAAAGGTTTATATCCCAACATGTTTTTAGCCTTTGAGATATCAAAGCCGGTTTTTGGAGGTCTTTTAGCTGCCTGCGTAAATTTTGAGCCATCTGTTTCTTTGATGAGATCTTTATCTAATCCAAAGTGCTCGGCGACCCTTATGGCGATGTCATAAGGAGTAAGTAATTCTTCCCCTGAAATATGAAAAATTCCCCCAGCTTTCTTTTTAAAGATCAAAAGACATCCTTGGGCAAGATCTTCAGCAAGTGTTGGAGTTCTCCATTGATCATTAACCACCTGGATCTCCTTGCCATTTTCCAAACTGTTTTTGACCCACAGAACTATATTGGACCTGGACATATTTGGTACAAACCCATAAACCAAAACAGTCCTTACAATTGAATGATCTCCTCCTTTGGAAAGGATCAAATTTTCTGCATCCAATTTTGATTGTCCATAGAAACTCAATGGGTTGGGAATATCTGATTCCTTGTACATCCCCATCATCCCGTCAAAAATGAAATCGGTGCTCAAATGGATCAATTTGCTTCCGTAAGATTCAGCCGCCTTCAAAAGGTTTTCGACCCCATGAACATTAAGGCTTCTGCATTTGTCTTTTTCAGTCTCACATTGATCTACCTGAGTCATAGCAGCTGTATTGATTATGGCCTCAGGCCGATACCTACCAATTATTTCTTCAACAGCTCTATGGTCTGTAATATCAAGGGGATGAAATGAACTTGGGTTTAATTCAGGATTTCGGTTTTTCCCACTTGAAGTAGCAAGGAATTCCTGACCCTTCTTTTGGCATTGCCATACCAGGTTTTGGCCGAGCAGACCGTTAGAGCCGGTGATCAGGATCTTGCCCAATTCTATAGTTCTTCACTGAATTCGTAACCGAATTCCTTAAGGATCTTTTTGCGACTCATTTCCTTTATGGAAACTTTCATGTAAACGTTTTCCAAAGGCCTATTAGCCCTATCTCTGGGCTGGCCCGAAATTATTTCAATTACTTCAAGTCCACTTATAACCTCTCCAAAAACAGTGTAATCCAGGTCCAGCCATGGATAACCACCTTCCTCCTTGAATCTTTTTACTTCTTCAGGGGTATATCTCCAGCCTCTTTGGTTTCCCAATTGTTTGAGTTGGGCGTCCTCCACCTTTACTCCCTCAACAATGTAGAATTGACTTCCACTGGATTTTTTTTCCGGGTTCACTTGATCGGGTTGCCGCGCAGCTGCAATTGCTCCCTTGAAATGTAAAAGGTTCCTTTTGAATTCTGCATCTACGGTGTACCCTGGTCCGCCAATTCCATCGTTATTGGGATCCTCATCCTTGCTGGTAGGGGAGCCTCCCTGGATCATAAATTGAGGAAGTACCCTGTGAAAAGTTGTGGAATCAAAATAGCCCTCATTGGCCAGTTTTATAAAGTTCTCTTTGTGCTTCAAAGTCTGATCGAAAAGAATAGCATGCATATCTCCAAATTCTGTTGAGATGATTACTACGGTTTCTTTTTTTGAAGACTTGGAAAATCCACATGAGAGAGAGAAAAGAAGAAGTAAAAAGATTGCGTTTCTCATTTAATTCCTGTTTGTAAAGTGTCGGTTGAGTTTAATACTTAGCTGCAAAAATAAAAGTCGTGCCTGGATGTTTCGTTCCAAAAGGTAAAGCCCTTCTTCGAGATCCTTTCTGATAGGATCAAAATTTTCCAAAGGAACATTTTTCTTAAATCCTGAGAAGAAAGAAAGCAGGTTTTGATTCCAACCTTTCATTCTCTCTGAATTTCCGGAATGAATGGAGTTTTCAAGTACTTTCAAGGCTACAAGGAAGTAGCTTTTCTTTTCCATATTTCTTGCCCGTGAAAATTCCTCAGCCAATTGAAAAAGAATTGAATAATTAAGGCTGAAGCAGGCCCTAAACCAAGCTTGTATCTGTTCGAAGTCGACTCGATTTGGATTGCCTGAAATATGCAGTGCCTCTGAAATACTTCCTCCCGAAAGGGCAGCAGACTTATCAGAGATATCTTTTTGGATAGAGTACTTTTCCTGGAGGACCACTGATACTTCTGGACTTGCTAAGGGAGGAAAAGAATGTATCTGTAGCCTAGATAACATGGTCTTTAAGTGAGAATCCAACTTATGTGTAACCAATATGAATATGGTTCCATCAGTAGGTTCTTCTAATACTTTTAGAAGGGTGTTGGCCGCCTCATCATTGAGCCTCTCAGAATTCCAGATCAGAAACACTTTGTATTTTCCTTCATACCTGGACAAAGCCTGGGTACTAACTATCTCTCTCGCTTCCCGGATGAGGATGCTAAGATTTTTTGAAGCAGAACCCTTTTCATTTTTTATGAAGTCATCAGCCCAGGCCTCAAAGGATGGAAAGGGGTTTTCAGCAATAAACTCCCTCCATGAATTCAAGAAGAACTCACATTTAATGTCCTTGGTGTTTTTGAATTTTTCCGTCGTTGAAATTGGGAAAGAAAAATGAAGATCCGGATGGATCAGTTTCTTCATTTTCTGGCATGAGGGACATGTCCCACAAGAGTCGGTCTCTCCCCGATCTTCGCAATTCAGATAAGTAGCGAAAGCAAGAGCCAAGGGAAAAGCAGAACCTCCTTCATTTGAAGCAAATAGATGGGCATGGCCCAACCTTCCATTCCTTACCATATCGGTAAGTTTTCTCTTTTCAGATTCTAATCCCGGAAATTCCCCAAATCTCATTTCTCCCAGCTTCGGTAATTGGCTGTACTATTAAATATGGATTCAAAGATCTTTTCATCTCGCTCATCCAATTCCATATTCCTTCGTTTCATTACGATCCTGGCTGTTTCCAGAAATCTTTTTAAATGAAAGGTAGTTCTTCCCTGAGGGCCTCCCCAGGAAAATGAAGGAATGAAATTAGCATGGAATCCAGCACCAAAGATGTTTGCCCCAATACCTGTTACGGTTCCTGTGTTAAACATGGTATTGATTGAACATTTGGAATGATCTCCCATTACCAAACCACAAAATTGTAAACCTGTTTTCTCGAATCGACCTATCCTGAAATTCCACAGCTTAACCTCGTCGTAGTTGTTTTTAAGATTTGAATTATTTGTGTCGGCACCCAGGTTGCACCATTCTCCAATTACGGCATTCCCAAGAAAACCATCGTGGCCTTTGTTTGAGTAAGCCTGGAATACAACATTATTTACTTCTCCACCAACTTTGCAAAAGGGCCCGATAGATGTGTTAGACCTGATCTTTGATCCGGGGCTAATTTGACTTCCTTTGCCAACGTATAAGGGTCCGTAAAGAATTGAGCCCTCATGCACCACAGCTCCTTCATCAATTATTATTGGTCCTTCTTCTGCGTTCAAAATAGATGCTTTGACTCTGCTACTTGGATGGAGATAAACAGCATCCTCATTATAGATCCGGGTAAAAGGGTCTTGATTCTTCCCTCTATTAAAATCGGACCTTTCCAGGTCCGCAGAGATCTGCTCTCCGGCTTTCGAAAATATATCCCATAGATGTTCTATCAATTCGGGATTGGAAGAGGATTCAATTTCTTTAAGGGCACCAGAGTCTGATAAATTGGTCTCCTTGGCACTGTAGGCCAAAACCCTCCCTTCGGAAATTAGAGATTCTCCTTCCTTGAGGTTCTTTATTTCAGTAATAATGGAATCACTGGGAATCAGACATCCATTTATCCAAACCGTTTCCGACCCATCGTTTTGATATTTTTCACTGAGGTAATCCTGGGTAAGGAAATTTTGGATGTGTCCCAACTGAGTTTCCCATTTTTCCCTGATGGTGAGCACCCCAACCCTCAATTCGGAGCAAGGTCGGGTGTAAGTTAAAGGGAGAAGATCTTCCCTTGTTTCTTTCGGGTCGAAGAATCCAAAGTTCATGGTTCCAAAAATAGTAAAGCAATGCTTCCCTTTGTTCTGGATTTTGGGCAAAAAAAAAGCCTCCCAAGGGAGGCTTCCGAACCATTACAGCTCTCTTCTAGCTCTTCTTATATTTTTTGTTGAATTTCTCAACTCTACCAGCGGTATCAACAAAGATTTTCTTTCCAGTAAAGAATGGATGAGACGCAGAACTGATCTCGATCTTTATCAAAGGATAAGAATTTCCGTCTTTCCATTTGATAGTTTCGTCGGAATTCAAGGTAGACTTCGTAAGGAATTCAAAGCCACTTGCCGAATCGTGGAAAACTACTGGGTGATAATCAGGATGTATGTCCTTCTTCATTGTTTAAAAATTAGGCCTGCAAAATTAAGCAATCCCCCATAAAATTTGAATATCTTGTCCGAAAAATTTATTGAGGCTAGCTTTTAACCTCATGGAGCTGATCTTAGTTATAATATTTGCATTTCTGGCTTCCCTGGCAACATTTTTCTCGGGTTTTGGCTTGGGCTCAATTTTACTACCTGTTTTCGCGATTTTTTATCCGGCCGAAATTGCGGTTGCCGCTACCGCCATAGTTCATTTGAGTAATAATGTTTTCAAGAGCTTCATTATTGGCAGATATGGAGCGTTGAAGGTGATCCTTGGCTTTGGAATCCCAGCTTTCATCGCCTCCTTTTTTGGGTCCCGGGCTTTGATCTATTTGAGTAGTTCTCAGCCAATCTTTGAGTTAAACCTTTTTGGAACCACAAACCCAATATTCATTCATAAAGTTTTGATTGGGGGACTGATGTTGGCTTTTTCAATTTTGGAGTTGCTTGAACTCAATAAGAAGAAATCGTTCATCTCAAGCCTTGCCCTTGGAGGTATAGTCTCCGGATTCTTTGGTGGATTCTCCGGCCACCAAGGAGCATTTAGAAGCATGTTTCTGATTCAACTTAAGCTTAACAAAGAACAGTTTATCGCCACCGGAGTGTGGATTGCAATAGCCGTTGATATCGCCAGGATCAGCCAGTATTCAGAGGCTTTTTATGACTCTTCAAATCTTCCAGAATTATCGGTTTTGATAGGCGGGATCCTTGCCGCTTTCGTGGGAGCGTTATTGGGACGACAACTTTTGAAGAAAGTGACGCTTAATCTTGTTCAAATTTTTGTAAGCATTGGGATCATGCTGATCTCCTTATTGATGATTCTTGGTATCATTTAGACCGCTTTTTCTTTTTTTCCTATCCCTAAGCTTTTGTAATCCCAAAGAATATCAAGAGGGGAAAAGGAATGTTTTTTCTCATGAACCTTTTTCGAAGGTGCTGGAAGAAGTTGTAAAGGAAAACGGGGCTGTTGATTACAGAAAACTCAAAAGCGATCTTTCCTCTTTAGACCTGTATCTTGAGTTATTAAAAAACAGTCCCCCTGATCCAACTTGGTCCAGAGAAGATGCTTTTTGCTTTTGGATCAATGCTTATAATGCCTTTACCCTAAAGCTTGTAATCGATCATTACCCAGTTAATTCGATTAAGGAAATAAAGAAAGGTTTACAGATTCCCTTCATTAATTCTGTATTCGATATGGTATTTATAAAGATTGGAGAACAGGATCTTAGCCTGAATGATATCGAGCATAGGATTCTCAGAAGAAGGTTTAAGGATTATCGACTTCATTTTGCCATTAATTGTGCTTCCTTCTCTTGTCCTCAATTGAGAAATGAAGCCTATGAATCAGTAAAACTAGAATCTCAACTAAACGAACAGGAAAAGGTCTTCCTGCTGGATCCTAAGAAAAATCTTATCAATGGAAAAAATGTCAAGATCTCAAAGATATTCAGTTGGTTTTCAGAAGACTTTGGCGACAATGCTGGAGTTAGAAAGTTGATCCTCAAACATTATCCCGAAATGGTTTCTCAAGATTTTGAGATAAGTTATATGAGTTATAACTGGGACCTCAATGATTCGCTTTGATTTTTTACTTTCATATCTCAAATCAATCAAGGAAATGAAATACAAATCAGCTCTGTTCTTATTCTCATTATTCTTTTTTGGATCGCTTCAATCTCAATCCCTTTCTGATCTTATGTGGCTTCAAGGGAATTGGAAGGGAGAAGCATTTGGTGGAGTAGTTCGAGAATCATGGTCACCTGCGGAAGGAGATGAGATGCTTGGAACTTTTCAATTGAGCAAAGACGGGAAAAATTCGATCCTGGAGTTCATGGCAATTTACTCGGAAGGAGACTCCATTACTTTCTTTTTCAATCACTTTGACCAAAAGCTAAAAAGGTGGGAAGATGAGCCCATTAAGCTTGGAATGGTTGAGTCCTCAAAAAATCATTTCAAGGTTTTGAATTTTGTAGAAGGCAAAACCGCACCCAGGAGCTTAACCTATCATTTTGATGAAGAGAAGGGGAAATTAACTGTGGTCGTTGAAGAATGGGAAAAAACTTCAGCTGGCTACGAAAGTTTCAGTATTAGCTATCATAAGGACTAAGCTTGAAAAACGATCCTAAAAAGATACTGGAGCTATTTCTCGAAACAGGTTCTGTTTCTACCGACACTCGAAATATCAAAAAGGGAAGCATTTTCTTCACCTTAAAAGGAGGTAATTTCGATGGGAATGAATTTGCCTTGGAGGCCCTAGAAAAGGGAGCGAAATATGCAGTAGTGGATGATCCAAAATTTGAGGGTCAGAAAAACATTTTCCTGGTTAATGATGCCTTGGAATCATTGCAGCAACTTGCTCATGATTATCGAAATGAACTGAATGCCACAGTTCTTGCAATTGGAGGATCCAACGGGAAAACAACAACCAAAGGGCTGGTAAAGAATATTGTAGAAACCGAGAGAAAGACCTTTGCAACCAGAGGAAATTTTAATAATCACATAGGATTGCCGCTTACCATTTTGGAAGCCCCATCTGATTTGGAATTTCTAATCCTTGAAATGGGTGCAAATCATCAGAAAGAGCACGAGTTCTTATTGAACATCGCTAAGCCCGACCTTTTGTTGGTAACCAATATTGGAAAGGACCATTTAGAAGGCTTCAGAGGTCTTGAGGGAGTGATGGCAAGCACTAAGGAAATTTTTGATTACGCAAAAGGGGCTAAGGTTCAGGTAATTTATCTCCATGATCAAACTGAGCTGATCAAGCTAAAAAGTGAAACAGATATTGGTTTTGGGTTTAACAAGGGAGCTGAAATCCAAGGAGAGCTATTGACTAGTCAAGAAGGGGCTGGGATTAGACTTCTACCCGAAGGCCAGACCTTTGTTTCACATTTAAAGGGGAGTTTTAATGCATTCAATATTCTCGCAGGGGTAGCAGTGGGTAAACACCTGGGTATTAAGGACAAGAATATTCAAAAGGGAATAAAATCCTATGTCCCTGTTGGAAACCGCTCACAGGAAATCAAAATTGCTGAGCTGACGATTTTCCTGGATTGCTACAATGCAAACCCTAGCAGTATGGAACTGGCCCTGAAGAGTTTTTTTAAGGAATTCACTCCTCCGCATTATTTGATACTTGGTGGAATGAAAGAACTTGGGGAGTATTCCAAAGCGGAACATCAAACTTTAATTGAATTGGCTAAGGAAAGTAATCCAGAGAGTATTTTCCTTATCGGTAACGAGTTTACAGGCTTGGACCTTCCTTCAAACTCTCATTACTTCAAAGAATTTGAACAGCTAAAAAGCTTCTGGAAAAAGAAGGCGATCAAGTTGGGAAGTGTTTTGGTTAAGGGATCCAGGGCTTACAATTTGGAAAAGTTATTTGAATAGCATCTTTTTGGGATTCAATTCGAGAAATACCAATGAAAAGATCACTACTAATTGTCGCACTATTCTTCATTTGTTCGGGACTTTATGCTCAGAGGTATAAGGGAGGTCTACGGGCAGGTCTCAATGTTTCAGCTCTTACGGCTCCTTTGGGTCAGGAAACGGATCAGATAGATATCTTATTCCCGGGCTTTCACTTTGGAGGTTATGGAAGAATGTCGGTAAGCAACTCCTTTAGATTACAACTTGAACTGTTGTATTCCATAAGAGGTGGAAAATTCACCAACCTTAACAATGACGGCGATGGCCAAAGTATGTGGGGCACCAACTTTACAACTCTCGAATTGGAGGACCGACTGGGTTACATCGATATCCCAATTCTGGCCTCATTTCATGGAAGAGGATCCAGTTTCCTTTTGGGAGTTCAACCAAGTTTCTTGGTCAGCACCAGTTCTGAACTTTCTGGTACGGATAACGAAAAAAACTTATTCCTTTCGCAATTCGGAAACGATATTGAGAACTTCCACAAATATAATTCCTTCGACATAGCAGGTTTGATAGGGTTCGAATTGGAACTTGATATGGGTCTTAACTTCGGATTAAGATTTACCTATGGGTTCTTGAATGTTTTGGATCAAGAGACAGTCGACAAAGTTGAAACGGCATATCCTGATGAGTTTAACCAGCTTTACCGTTTTACAAACTTTCATAACGTGACGGGCCAATTCACGGTCGGATATACCTTTGGGGGAGCAAAATAAAAAAAGGCCTGTTATGCAGGCCTTTTCTTTTAGTTAACGATTATTCGTTTCCGTAAACTCGTATTCTCTGCCTCCATAAAAAGGAAATAAACCCCTGGAACCAATTCACTGGGCAGATCCAATCTTACCTCATTTAAGCCTTCATTCAATTCTTTTGAGGCCAGCAGATTGGTTTGTTTTCCCATTGCATCTTCCAGCCTGATATCAAGTCTACCCGCACCTCTTGATTGAATTCTTGCATAAACGTGATCAGAGCTGGGATTTGGGTAAATAGTAATGTCCTGGTCCTCGAATTGAGGATTCAAGGCTGAAAACAAATTGACTCCTGTAATCATTCTTACCACTGAAGGATTCAAGGGAAGTCCCTGATTTGAGGTAGGAATGGAGGAATTTACAAAAACGGTGTCTCCAGATTCTGAAACGGCTATGCTATTGGGCCTGCTAAACGTAGCATTGGCAGCAGGGCCATCCATATTTCCTCTCCAACCTGCCCCGGCAAGGGTATGTACATTTCCATTCATGGTTACGAGGTAAATACTGCTCGAGCCATGACTTGTTACAAATAAAGCATCGTGAACAGGTGAATAGGTTAAATGACCATTGTTCCCGCCGGGAATGTTTGCAAAAACACTAACATTTCCTGATTGGTCGACCTTAAGTACATTCCCATCATTGAAATTGGAAACATAAACAAAACCCTGCTGATCCATCGTAATTCCATTTGGACATTGGAACAATGGGTCGCTTGCATACTGAGTTGAAACACCGGTAGAAGTTACCCTCCGTATGGTATTATCTCCACAATTGGCGACATAGAGGGTTCCTTGATCATCAGAAACGATTCCTACTGGACTTGAAATTCCAGTAGAAACGAATGTGGTTACGGTACCTGTGGGAGTAATTCTACTTATATAATCCCCAACTATATTGCTTTGATAAAGATTTCCATCCGGGGCAAAAGTGTTACCAGAAGCTCCTTGCAATCCTGAAGCAAAAAGAGAAAGAGCCCCATCATATTGCAATTTCCTTATTTGTGTTCCATTTGCGTTGGGGAGTGCATCTCCGTAATCGGCAACTAATAAATACCCATCGGGGTGAATTGAAATTCCGCCGCTTCCTGAAAATGAAGGGGAAATTGTTGTTACTGATTGTGCATTTGCAAGGGTGCTCACGCACATAAGGGCAATAAGCCCAAATAGTGAAATAGATTTCATTTTGACCTCCTAAATTTTAATTTGACAATTGATATTAATAAGGAGGTGCCTCATTTTCAATTATTTAATGACGAATGGAAAATATTAGCATTTAGTGGTAATTTTTTTATTTGAAGCAAAAAATCGATTCTCTGGTTAATATTTGCATGATCATCATATTCGAATCAGGATGAGTAAGTCGCTTTTTCTCTTTTGTCTGCTTTTATCCTCCATGACTTCTTTTGGTCAGGATCTTTTTGGAACCCTTGACAAAGAAGTCCCTTCTCCGAATTGTTATCGTACCGGAGCGGGAGCTCCAGGGCCCTGTTATTTTCAACAAAGGGCGGACTATAAGATAGATGTTGAGATTGATGAGGATGAAAAGATTCTAAGGGGGAAAGAAACCATAAGGTACTTTAATAATTCGCCAAGCGACCTGGAATACCTTTGGATCCAATTAGATCAAAACATCAGATCGGAAAAATCTGAAGCCCATGATCTGACAAACCAGCCTATTTCTGATCCGATAACGGAAAGGCAATGGAAAAGGATCCTTAGACCAAAATTTGAAGGAGGATTCAATATCCAGGAAATCAACTTTGATGCTGAAAGAAAGTTCAATTACGAAATTGTTGGGACCCTGCTAAGGATTGATCTGGAAAAACCATTGAAGTCTGGGGAGAATCTGGGAATCAATATTTCCTGGTCCAACTTGATCAACGATGTTATTAAGGTAGACGGAAGGTCCGGGTATGAATTTTTTGAAAAGGATGGAAATATTGTATTCGCGATTGCCCAGTTCTACCCAAGAATGGCCAAGTATGATGATGTGGTCGGTTGGGAGAATAAACAATATTTAGGTCAGGCCGAATTCGCTCTTGAGTTTGGTGATTTTGATGTAAGCATTAAGGTACCAGGAGATCACATTGTGGGTGCTACGGGAATGCTTGTAAATCCGGAAGAAGTTCTTTCAACCAAGGAGCAGAAAAGCCTGAAGAAGGCACTAAAAACCGATCAGCCTCTTTTCGTAGTTGACGAAAAAGAGGCAACCGAAAAGGAGAAGACAAGATCAAAAGAATTTAAGACATGGAAGTTTCAGGCTCGAAACGTGAGGGATTTTGCTTTCGCCAGCTCCCGGAAATTCATTTGGGAAGCCCGCAGCATGGGTCTTGGCGGTAAAAGAATTCTTGTTCAGTCTTATTATCCAAAAGAGGCAAATCCATTATGGGAAATGGTTGTAACAAGAACTATGGCGCACGCTATCAAAACGTATTCTTCCTATTCTTTTGATTATCCCTACCCCCAGATCAGTACTGTTCATCTGCTAAATGCGGGAATTGAGTACCCCATGATTTCGTTCAATGGCAGAAGACCCCAGGAAGATGGTAGTTTTTCCGAGTACATAAAGAATCGTTTAATAGGATTGATCATACATGAGGTTGGTCACAATTTTTTTCCCATGGTGGTGAATTCGAATGAAAGAAAGTACACCTGGATGGATGAAGGGATCAATGCCTTTCTGGAATACCGGTCTGAAAAAGAATGGGACCCTGAATTTCCGAGTAGAAGAGGTCCTGCACATACTATTTTAAATTATATGAGTAAACAGAGTTCGGTAAAATCGAATATCATGACCGAGGCTGAAAATAGCCGAAGCAAAGGAAGCACTGGGTATTGGCAGCCCTCAGCGGCTTTAAATCTTCTAAGAACCCAGATCATGGGTGAAGAATCATTTGATAGGGCATTTAAAGTTTATTCTGAGAGGTGGAAATTTAAGAGCCCCTATCCTGCAGACTTTTTTAGGACCATGGAAGATGCGTCCGGTATAGATCTTGATTGGTTTTGGAGATCTTGGTTCTTTTCCACAGACCATGTAGACCTTTCAATTGATGAAGTGAAGTGGGTAAGACTTGAGGGAGACAAACTTATCACCATGACTCTTGATTCCTCAATTCTGGTTAACTCCAATGATTCGTTATTGAGATTTGGTGAATTTTACACAGAGGTTACGGAAGGTCAATCCATTGAAAGTATCAATTCAATGAAGAAAGTTTTGGATTCGTACAAGGGCCTGGAAATTGTTGGGGGAAAGCGAACCAAAAATATTTATCAATTAAAGATCAGCAGCCCTGGCGGCATCCCATCACCTGTTTTTATCAGAACTGTCTTTACTGATGGCAGTTATGAAGACAAAAAGTATCCTGTCACAGTTTGGAGAAAAGAGCCGCAGGAAATCTACCGGGTAATTAGATCAGATAAAGAAGTCAGCCATTTCATATTGGACCCTCAGGAGGTTTCAACGGATATAGATACCGAGAACAATCAATGGCCCAGGAATGGTTTAAAATAAAACCTTTAGCATAGAGTTTGCTTTGGAGAAATCAATCAAACAATCGACAATTATGGAAATGTTTAAGAATCGTTCATCAATTCTTTTTGTGCTTTTAATTCTGTCTTTGGCCTTTCACTTGTTTGCTTTTAACGCAAAAGAGGAAGAGGCAAATCATGAATCTCATATCATGATGGAGATCTATGAAGTACCATCATATCATGGAAAGGGAATCCATATTTATTACGGAAACGGAGAGTTTGAAATCCTTCCTTTCAAACCGTTCAAGGAAGAGAATCAGGAAAAGAACGGAGACATTATTGTGACCACTCTTAATCGACTGGCTAAAGAGGGATACGAAGTTACTTCGGTTTCCAGTGGCCTTTCCTCAAGTGGCATGATCACCAAGGTATTCTTAAAAAAGTAGCTTTATTTGGTGAAAATGTAACGTTTGGAGTTGTCCCCACCGCATGAGCTTTCAAGCTCCCAACCCTCATCATAAATCTTCTTGAGTTCTTTTGCTATGATAATTCCATTCTTTTGGATGTTTTCTTCTCCTACGAATCCAATTAATGGGATTTTGTTGGTTGTTCCATCAGGTTTGGAAACGTAGATTCCAGAAACATCCTTGGGTCCATTGAAAGAAAAAATAATTTCAACAACCATAACATCAGAACCTTTTTCTTGCATAGAATAAGCAGAAAATGAGGACAAGAAAAACATGAATGTTAAGACCACAATAGATTTTGTGAACAGGTTTGGACTTCTCATGATAACGGTATTAATAGTTGGCAAAAGAAAATTGGTTAAATTTTTGTTAAATACCTACAGCTGCTCAAGCAATTTGGGTATTATTTTAACGGTTGTCTTTTTTCGAACCATTTTTTCATGATTTGGGTATATTATATACTCTTTTAGTTCAAAAATATGAGTAGATCCATCTTTTGTAAAGCTCCTTTAGGTCTAGGGATCTTGCTATTTCTTTTCATTTCTGGTTCAGCTCCTGCTCCGGTTTTTGAAAAGGAAACGGTTCTTCATGAACTAGTTTATTCAAGCCTTAGGTACGGTCATCTTGACCCAAAACCTATCGATGACGAATTTTCAAAAACTGTTTACAAGAATTTTTTGGATCGTTTGGATAATCAAAAACGGTTCTTCATCCAATCCGATATTGATGCTCTTGAAAAGTATCGATTGGAGATTGATACCCTAATAAAATTAAACTCGTATGCATTTCTGGATGAGACCATTCAGATTCTGGAATCGAGAATAAAAGAGGCTGAAGAGTATTACAAAAAAGAATTGGATGGTCCTATTGACTTCAGTGATGTTGATTCAATTGAATCCGATAGGAAAAAAATAGAATATGCTCAAACAAAAAAGGAGCTAGAGAAAAGGTGGAAAAAGAATCTGAAGTATTCAACTCTCGCAAGGACCTATAGCCTTTCAGAATCGAATAATAAGAAAGCTGACTCCCTTCAGAGGAGTTTTTCTGAGTTGGAAGAAAAAGCCAGAAAGAAGGTTTACGAAAATCATGAGGAGTGGTTCAACAGGTTATTTAAGCAGGAAAGAGAAGATTGGTTGGCCTCATATCTGGACGTAATTGCAAAGATTTACGACCCTCACACAGGCTATTTCCCTCCAAAGGACAAGGAAGATTTTGACATTGAAATGTCTGGAAGACTGGAAGGAATAGGGGCAAGACTATCTCAGAAAGGCGATTATATAAAAGTGGCAGACATTGTTGCCGGAAGTGCATGTTGGAGACAAGGAGAGCTTGAGATAGGGGATCTAATAATTGAAGTAGCCCAAGCTGATGAAGAGCCAACTGATGTCGTGGGTATGAGGGTCGACCATGCCGTCAAACTGATACGTGGAAAAAAGGGCACTGAAGTTAGGCTTACCGTTAAAAAAGTTGACGAGAGCATTAAGACCATTGCAATTATCAGAGATGTGGTTCAGCTTGAACAGACCTATGCCAAGTCGGTTTTGTTGGAAAATCAGAATACTAAGGCTCCCATCGGATATATCTACTTACCTAAATTCTATTCCAATTTCAACAGCTCAAACGGCCGTACCAGTGCTGGTGATGTTAGAAAGGAAGTAGAAAAACTTAAGGGAGACGGGGTTGAAAAGATCATTATTGACTTGAGAAATAATGGTGGTGGATCCTTACAAGATGTAGTTAAAATGGCCGGATTGTTTGTCGATAAAGGGCCAATTGTCCAGGTTAAAGACAGGTATAGCCCACCGTACATTCTTAGAGATGAAGAAGAAGGTGTTGTCTTCGATGGTGGGCTCGTGATCCTCACAAATTACTTCTCAGCTTCTGCATCCGAAATACTTGCTGCAGCACTTCAGGATTATGATCGAGCCTTGATCATTGGATCTTCTTCTACCTACGGAAAAGGAACTGTGCAAAGGTTTGTGGACCTTGACAGAGAAATGGATCGCCGATCTCAGGGGCGGCATGGGTATTTAAAGCCACTTGGGTCTTTAAAACTAACCATCCAGAAGTTTTACCGCGTTGATGGAAAATCCACGCAGCTTAAAGGGGTCACTCCTGATATAATTCTTCCGGATAATTATCAAAAAATAGAAGTAGGGGAAAAGGATTATGAAAATGCCTTGCGGTGGGATGAAATTAATACAACCAATTTTGAAAGACTTGAAGTCGGCATTTCTGATGAAGTGAAGCCTCTGACTGACCACAGTAGGAAAAGGGTAGATTCTGATCCTTATTTCAAGGAAGTGAACAATAATGCTGACTATCTAAAAACAGCAAAAACAAAAACCATGATCCCCTTGAACTTTGATGCTTACGTTTCTTGGCAAAAAGAGAAAAAGAAATCCTCCAAAAAACTTAAGGAAGTCAGTAAGACCATTGAAGATCTTGTGATTACTCCACCTTCAATTGACAAAACCCGAATGGAGACCGACAGTGTTTTTGAAGCGCGAAGAGAAAAATGGTTTAAAGCTTTGAAAAAGGACCACCACCTTTATGAAGCATTGAACATTACTTCAGAGATGGTGGTAAAAGGTCATTGATTTTTTACTGGCATCCCTTGGGATGTCCAGGCTCCCATTCCTCCTTTTAGGTCATGAACATTTGTGAAGCCTTCAGAAACTAGTATTTTGCTGGCCTTTCCGGACCTTCCTCCAGCCGCACAATAAACCATTACCGGTTTGCTCTTATCCAGTTTTTGAACTCTCTCCTTGAAATCGGAGTCGTAAAAATTAATCAATACCGATCCCTCAATTGATCCATTGGCATATTCATCTGGAGTCCTTACATCAATGATCTGGGCATCAGGGTTATTTTCAATGAAGGCTTGAAACTCCTTTGGAGAGTCTAGGCTTTGGCCTTCAACTGGCTTATTGCAACCTATCATTGCAAACAGAAGAATCGTCGAGAAGGAGAGTAATTGTTTTTTCATGGTCATTCCTTTAGTTCATCAAAAATAACGTCCAGCATTTTATTCTGCTGGCTTTCAACCCAGGATGTAAAATCCATATTCCCCTCATAATCATTTTCAATAAAGTGCTGGAATCTGTCCAGGTCAAAATGATCGCTATAGATCCCTGCCTTGGCTTTTGCTCCATCCCTTGAATTCACGAATTGTTCATAATGATTCTTCACCGGGACCATTAATACTGGTTTTCCCAAGTACATGGACTCACAAACAGATTCGAAACCCGAAGTGGTTACCAGACCTTTGCATCCCGCAAGGGATCCCAAGAAATTCTTTCCGGAAAGCCCGAAGAGCTCAAGATCATCATTAAATTTTTGGGAGCTTTCTTCCATTATGGAATCTGTGAAGCAACGGATCTTTATTCCCGGGTTTTTGGCAGACCAATTTTTTATTTCATCTAGGTAACCTGGATTTAGAAGGTAGGCCAGGAAAAAGCCCTCATTGGAGGAAGGAAGTTCCCTTATTTCTTTTCTGAGAAGCGGAGGTACACTTACTATTTTCCCTTTATCCACGATAGGGTAAAAGGAAAGCCCGAAGAGCTTTCTGCTTCCATATCCAGTCAGTTTTGTGAAATACTTCAGTGATAATCTGTCTGAGACAGAACCTTGGTATTTTTCAAAATCAGGATGTAGGATTAAAAATTGGTGCGCTATTGAAAAAGAAGGCAGGTTATTTCCTTTCAAATAATTATGCAGTCCAAACAGGGGCTCATAAAAATTTATAATTGCCTCTGGTTGGATCTCCTTGATCTTGCGATTCAGGAAATTTATTTGACCCAGAAATTTTTGAGTTCGTAATAGGTTATGAAGAATTGACTTGCCAATCTGAAGCCCCTTTCCTTTTTGATCCACTAGAAAATTGGGGCTTTGATAGGAGAATAATTCCTGACCGAAGGCCTCCTGAAAAAAGTTGGGGACCTTTCTCCTAGGGTTAATTCCAACCCCTCCATAAACAGAATGACCCAAGCTCTCGATCCTGTTTTTCAAGGTGATCGCCTGGGTCATATGACCTCTTCCTTCTCCTTGAACAAGGAAAAGAAATTTCATTATTGACTAGCCTAAATTTTCAGAAGAAGCAACCGCTGAGAGATACTCTCTGTTCAGCCTTGCTATGTTTTCAAGAGATATCTCTTTTGGACAAACAGCCGAACAAGCTCCTGTATTGGTGCAGGCTCCAAATCCTTCCTCATCCATTTGGGCTACCATATTCTCGACCCTGGCCTTTCTTTCAACCTGTCCTTGTGGAAGAAGAGCCATTTGAGAAACCTTAGCCGCAACGAATAGGGTAGCAGATGCATTTTTACAGGCAGCCACGCAAGCACCACATCCGATGCATGTTGCTGCATCAAAAGCCTTATCCGCAATATCCTTGGGAATTGGGATCTCATTGGCATCGGGTGCACTACCGGTATTGGCAGAAACGTATCCTCCGGCTTGAATGATTCGATCAAATGATGAGCGATCTGTAACCAGGTCTTTTAGAATTGGAAACCCCTTTGCCCTCCAAGGCTCAATATGAATGGTGTCTCCATCCTTGAAGCTTCTCATATGAACCTGACAGGTCGTTACTGCTTTGTTGGGCCCATGCGGTCTTCCGTTGATAAAGAGGCTACACATTCCACAGATCCCTTCACGGCAATCATGGTCAAATGCGATTGGATCTTCGCCTTTTTTCAAAAGGTCCTCATTCAATACGTCAAGCATTTCAAGGAAAGACATATCAGGTGAAATATTATCAACCTGGTATTCTACCATCTTGCCCTTGCTTGAGGCATTCTTTTGTCTCCAGATCTTAAGTTTTAGTTTCATATCGATACCGGATTATTTATAACTCCTTTGAGTGAGTTTAACATTTTCAAATTTCAATTCTTCTTTGTGGAGATCAGGGCTTTGATCATTCCCTTTAAACTCCCATGCAGCCACATAAGAGTAGTTATCGTCATCCCTTAGAGCTTCGCCCTCTTCAGTTTGACTTTCCTCTCTAAAGTGACCACCACATGATTCCGCCCTATTAAGAGCATCTCGGATCATCAGTTCTCCTAATTCTATGAAGTCTGCAACACGATTTGCCTTTTCCAGTGTAATATTCAGCTCTGCGTTGGTTCCGGTAAGCTTTGCGTTCTTCCAGAAATCCTCTTTGATGCCCTGGATATCCTTTAAGGCTTTTTCCAACCCTTCTTTGTTTCGTGCCATTCCACAATGGTCCCACATCAACAAGCCTAACTCCCGGTGGAATTCATCCACCGTTTTATTACCCTTAAGTGATAATAGCTTTCCTAATCTATTGGAGACCTCTTCCTCTACCTTTTTGAATTCAGGATGATCGGTATCAATCTTTTCATATGCTTCCCCTGCCAGATAATCACCAATGGTTGCAGGAATTACAAAATATCCATCGGCCAATCCTTGCATTAAAGCGGAGGCTCCTAATCTGTTGGCTCCGTGATCTGAGAAGTTACACTCTCCCAAGGCGTAGAGTCCTGGTACATTGGTCATAAGATTATAATCAACCCAAAGTCCACCCATGGTATAGTGGACTGCCGGATAAATCCTCATTGGAACCTGGTATGGATTTTCATCTGTGATCTTTTCATACATCTGAAATAGATTTCCATACTTGGCTCTGATGGTATCTTCTCCATCTCTAAGTATGGCATCCCTGAAATCCAGATAGACCGCAAGACCGCTTTCACCTACACCTCTCCCTTCATCACATACCATTTTGGCATTTCTTGAAGCCACATCCCTCGGTACCAAATTCCCAAAGGATGGATACCTTCTTTCCAAGTAATAATCCCGTTCATCTTCGGGGATATCATTGGGTTTTCTTTTATCTCCAACCTTTTTTGGAACCCAGACTCTTCCGTCGTTTCTCAGGGATTCTGACATCAAGGTCAACTTACTTTGATAGTCTCCCGAAACAGGGATACAGGTTGGGTGGATTTGCGTGAAACAAGGATTTGCGAAAAGAGCTCCTTTCTTATAAGCACGCCAGGAAGCAGTAGCGTTTGATCCCATGGCATTTGTACTTAAATAGAATACGTTTCCGTATCCTCCTGTACAAAGCAATACTGCATGAGCACTATGAGATTCAATTTTTCCCGTAACGAGGTTCCGGGTAACAATCCCCCTCGCTTTTCCATCAACCACAACCAGATCCAACATCTCGGTTCTGGAATACAATTTTATTTTTCCGGCGGCTATCTGCCTGGACATTTGAGAATAAGCCCCTAGCAATAATTGCTGTCCAGTTTGCCCTCTGGCGTAAAAGGTCCTGGATACTTGTGCCCCTCCGAAAGATCTGTTGTCAAGGTATCCACCATATTCCCTGGCAAAAGGAACTCCTTGAGATACGCATTGATCAATGATATTGACACTTTCTTCGGCGAGCCTATGGACATTGGCTTCTCTGCTCCGGTAGTCTCCTCCTTTTACCGTGTCATAAAAAAGTCTAAAAATACTGTCGCCATCATTTTGGTAATTCTTGGCAGCATTTATTCCTCCCTGGGCTGCAATGCTATGCGCCCTCCTGGGGCTATCTTGAAAACAAAAAGCTTTTACGTTATAGCCCAATTCCGCAAGTGTTGCAGAGGCCGATGCTCCTGCAAGTCCGGTACCGACTACAATAATGTCATACTTCCTCTTATTGGCTGGGTTGACCAACTTAACATTGAACTTGTGTTTTGCCCATTTTTCAGCCAGGGGTCCTTCAGGAATTTTAGAATCTAGTTTCATAAACAATTAATTGTCTAACAAGTAGATGAAGATGGGTTGCGTGGCGAATCCTAGAGGAACCAGGATCGCAAAGGCTCTTCCTACAAATTGAATGATTGGAGTGTATTTTTTATGATTTAATCCTAAGGTTTGGAATGAGCTCTCAAATCCATGCCATAAATGAAAGGACAATCCAAGTAATGCCAGAAGATAAAGAGCAACATACCAAACCTGAGCAAAGGCTGCTTTGACAAGCTCAAAATAATCTCTTCCATTTGATGGATCTCCATCTACATAAGGAACTTCACCATAGTGGACCACATACCAAAAGGTTTTCAAATGAAGCACAAGGAAAACCAAAAGTATGGTCCCTAGGAATGCCATATTCCTTGATGACCAGGAACTACTTTGACCAGGCTTTTCATATGAATAGGAAACCGGTCTTGCTTTTCTATTCAAATAGGTCAAATACAGGGTTTGAACTATATGTAATAAAATAAGAATCTTGGTGATCCAGGCAACAGTTTGAATCAAAGGATTGTGACCCATGAATTCGGAGTATTCGTTAAAAGCAGCTCCTTCATCTGCTCCTGCTTTAAGAAGTGTAAAGTTTCCTGACATGTGTACCAGAAGAAAAAGGATCAAAAAAAGTCCGGTTAACGAAACTACCCATTTCCTTCCTATGTTACTTGCAAAGGCTTTAGATAACCAACCCATAAGTCATTCGTTCAATTAAAAATATTAACGATTTTTAACCATTCAAATCTAACCTTAATCTGTCCGCCCAATAAATTTTTTTTCAGAATTATTCGTTATGAATAAAACCTTTCAAAAAAAACCAGTATTAATGTAGAAATGTTTTATCCCTGGGATAAGCGAAATGAGATTTTTTAAAGGCTTTCTGATCCTTGTATTTTTCCTGGCTGGCTTGAAGGGTTATGCTACTCACCTGAGGGCGGGAGAGATCCTAGCTGAAAACATCAATAACAGTTTTCTTCAATGGAGATTCACCGTAATTCTCTATACAGACAATAATTCTCCAGTTGTAAGCAATAATGTTGATCTCAATTTTGGAGACAATTCTCCCACGGTTACTGTTTCACGCTCATCAGATCAAGATCTTGGTAATGGAACCACAATAAACATTTATGATACGGTGCATACTTTTCCTTCAGGTGTAGGAGTGGAATACATTGTTAGTGTGGTAGATGAGAACCGGAATGCCGGCGTTTTAAATTTTGATAATTCAGTAAACACCGCTTTCTATGTCCAAACAAAGGTATTTATTGATGCCGCCGCTGGACTTAACTCTAGCCCACGGTTTACCCAAATTCCAGTGGTCAATGCGGCAAACGGCCAAAAATGGATTTTTGATAACGGGGGCTATGATCCAGACGGAGATAGTATATCCTATGAACTAACCGTCCCTAAAATGGCTGGTGGGGGTGATGTGGTTAATTATCGAGACCCTGATGTTGTAGCGGGAGGATTAAATGAAGCTGGAACAGCTCCGGCATTTTTTGAGATCGATCCTGCAACCGGGGTCATCACCTGGGATGCTCCCAATTTGAATGGATTCTACAATATCGCATTCAGAGCAATCGAATGGAGGAAAAACATCTTCACCGGGGATTTTGAAGAACTGGGTTATGTAACTCGGGATATGCAGATCGTAGTTTCAGGAATTCCAAATCGAAGACCCTTGATTACGGCTCCTACACCAGTATGCGTTGTTGCCGGTAGCTCTTTAGAGATCCGGGTTCTTGGAGTCGACCAGGATGCTCCGCCTAACAATATTTTCTTATCTGCTTCAGGTGAGCCCTTTGAGGTACCTAGCTCCTTCGCCACCTTTTCGCCACCCGCCAACCAAGCGCTGGCTAGTCCCGGAACGGGATTGATGCGCTGGAATACTCTATGTTCTCATATTCGAAACAGTCCTTATAGAGCAACCTTTAGGGTAGATGATGACGTACCTCCGGGACAACAGCTAACCGATTTTGCCTCCTCTGATATAACTGTTCTTGGACCCCAACCCCAGCTGGACACAGCAATAATTGGTGCTGATTATATTGATCTGAGGTGGTCTTCCTATTCATGCCCTAATGCGACCCGAATGGAAATCTATAGAAAAGTAGGTCCTGGGGATTCTGTAAATCTTGATGATTGCTCAAAAGGAGCCCCACTAGGATATGAATATGTCAATGATGTAGACATAAACACTCTGAGCTTCAGAGATAATAATGGCGGCTTAGGGCTATTAAAAGGGCCAGAATATTGCTACGTACTAGTTGCTACATTTCTAGATGGGGCCATCAGTAAAGCATCAAATGAGAAGTGTGCCACCTTGAGATTAGATGTTCCATTTTTCACCAAGGTGGATGTAAGCAGTACCAAGATTATTGATGGGGAGATAGAGGTGAATTGGGCCAAACCCATTGAGTTGGATTCTTCTGTTTATGCTCCACCTTATTCTTATGAGCTTTTTCGAATAGCAGAGGGAAATGAAACTCAGATTTATATGACAACTGACCTCGACGATACCACCTTCCTTGACCAGAACATCAATACCGTCGACACGAATGTTTTCTATCGTTTGGATTTCTATACCGATGGAGGAGATTCCCTGAGAGACCCACGCTCTTTTGCTTCCTCGGCGTTTCTGAGTGCGGTTCCCGGTGGTGAGAAAATTCAACTTAGCTGGAATGCCTTTATTCCATGGAATTATGAAGGGCTTTATCATTTGATCTACCGAAGAGATACGGGAGCGGCCTTCCAACTGATTGATTCTGTTCGCATTGAAGGAGACCCCTTTGAATACCTTGACAGAGGCACTTTCAATGGACAAAAGCTTGAAAATGGAAGGGAATATTGTTATTACATTGAAACAAGAGGAAGTTATTTCACAGATAAGTATCCCTCTATTTTGATCAACCGTAGCCAGATCAAATGTGAAATCCCCAGAGATTCGATTCCCCCTTGTCCTCCGATATTGAGCATCGAGTCAATTAATTGTGATTCCCTTTATTCCAATCTGGATTGCTCAAGTAATCCGAATGATATTCCCCAGCCACTGGCTAATAAAATTTCCTGGGTCCCAGACCTAAGTTCTGGTTGCGATACGGAGATCGAGTTCTACAACATTTATACTAGAAGAAGGCCGGGAGATCCTTATGTATTTCTTGAGGATGTGGGGGCTGATACTATTTCCTATGACCACACGGATGGAAATTTGGCAAATTGCTATGTGGTTACAGCTATAGACTCCTTTGGGAACGAGAGTAATTTCAGTAACGAGGTATGCAATGACAACTGCCCATATTTTCGATTACCGAATACATTCACTCCAAACGGGGATGCCTTCAATGAAACTTTCAGGGCTTGTCCTGAACCCAGGTTTGTAGAAGAGGTTTTGTTCAGGGTCTATAACCGTTGGGGAGCTCTTGTGGCTGAGGTCGACGATGACATTCGGATAAACTGGGATGGATCCGGCGATGGGGGAAATAAAGTTCCTCCAGGACATTATTTTTATGAGGCACAGGTGCGATTTGCCAGACTTAGAGAGGAAGATGAACTCGAATTTTTTAAAGGTTACTTATTCATTAGCTATTGACGGAAATTAAGGATAATCAAAAAGTCGTTTTCTTTGATGGGGTCTGTCATTTATGCAATGGTAGTATCCAGTTCCTGTTGAAATACAATTCAAGGAAAGATCTGCTTTTCGCTCCGCTTCAATCAGATATCGCTATTGAATCTTTGGGTCAATACGGAAAAAAGGAATTAGGAGATTCAATCATTTACGTAAAAAATGGAAAGGTCTATTCTGAATCAACTGCCGCTTTGCAACTTGCCGGAGAGCTAATGTTCCCAATTTCAATCCTAAAAGTATTTCTGATCCTTCCACAATTTATTCGTAACGGAGTGTACCGTTGGATAGCCCGAAACCGTTATTCCTGGTTTGGAAAATATGATAGCTGTATGATCCCTGGGCCCGAAGTTTCTCATAGGTTTCTTTCTTAGTTTTGCGCGAATAATTTATTCGCATGAGAGCATATGTTTTTCCAGGACAAGGATCACAATTTCCCGGGATGGGAAAAGAGATCTATGATGAAGGCGGAAGAGGTAGAGAGCTATTTGAAACAGGGGATAAGGTCTTAGGATTCGACCTTTCAAAAACCATGTTTGAAGGAACTCCAGAGGACCTAAAACAAACCCGGGTTACTCAACCGGCCATTTTTGTCCATTCTGTAGTAAAAGCATTGCTCAATGACGATTTCAAGCCAGAAATGGTTGCGGGCCATTCTTTGGGTGAATTTTCGGCTTTGGTTTCTGCTCAGGGAATGAGTTTTGAAGATGGATTAGGCCTGGTTTACAAGAGAGCAATGGCTATGCAAAAGGCCTGTGAAGCTCAGCCATCTACTATGGCGGCAATCATCGGACTGGATGATAAGGTTGTTGAAGATATCTGTGCCTCCATGGATGAGGTGGTGGTTCCCGCCAATTATAATTGTCCTGGACAATTGGTGATCTCGGGAAGTATGAAGGGGATTGAGGTCGCATGTGAAAAACTTACTGAAGCCGGAGCAAGGAGAGCCTTGCCTTTGCCTGTTGGAGGAGCATTTCATTCTCCATTAATGGAGCCGGCAAGAGAAGAACTAGAGGTTGCCATTATGGAAACCGATATCCAAGGCCCCATTTGTCCCATCTACCAGAATATGGATGCCGCAGCTTCTCAAGATCCTGATGCGATCAAAAGAAAACTAATCGCTCAGTTAACCGCTCCGGTTAAATGGACCCAATCTGTTCAGAATATGGTTGGAGATGGGGCCACCCATTTCATTGAGTCTGGACCGGGAAAAGTATTGCAGGGACTAGTGAAGAAAATTCACAGGGAGGCAGAAGTGTCCTCGATAGAGGGTTGATAGATCCAAACAGGGACATGATCCTCACAGCTTTCCAGCAGTTCCTTTTGATTCATTTTCAGAATTGGATGGGTTAGATCCGGGGCTAATTCAGCCAGGGGTTTTAATGTGAACATTCTATTCTGTATCTCTGGGTGAGGAACTACCAGATCCGATTCATTTATGATCATTTGATCAAGGTAAAGGATATCAATATCGATTATCCTAGGTCCCCATTTTTCTTTTCTGGATCTTCCCATCTTCTCTTCCACTCCCTGGGTGATCTTTAGAAGCTCAGAAGGATCTTTTTCCAATTGGATCTTTAAAATCTGGTTTAGAAAGTCATCCTGATCCTTTAAGCCCCAGGCCTTGCTTTCATAGATCTTGGATCTTTCAAAGATTTTAAGCTCAGAACCAAGGAATTCCCCAGCCTTTTTAAGGTTGGATAACCTGTTACCTACATTGCTGCCCGTTAATAAAAAACCAAATCCCATTGTATCTTAAAAACCCCAGTTTTGACGTTCAAATCTTAATTTTGGAAAAATAATCCAATAGCCGTGCAATTTCTTAAATACTTTCTCGCAGCCTTCCTGGCGCTCGTTTTATTCTTCTCATTGAGTTTCTTCTTTTTCCTGGGTATTGCAACCCTGGCTGGGCAAAGTTCCAAGCCCCAAAAACTTGATGAGCCTTCACTTCTAAAGTTGAATTTCCCAAGTCAGATCGTTGAAAACGGAGCGGATGATCCATTTGATGGAATAGATCTTCCTTTTTCAGGCCCAGACCAGGGTATGGGTTTGAATGACATTAAAAGAAGCCTCAAGAATGCAGCCTTGGATCCAAATATTCTTGGAGTATATATGGACTTTTCAAATTTCCCCGGTGGTTTGGGGATGGCCCTGGAGGTAAGAAATGCCATTGAGGAATTTAAAGAATCCGGAAAGCCTGTCATTTTTTATGGCGACTTCCTGAGCGAAAGGGGCTACTTTCTGGCTTCAGTTGCTGACTCAGTGTACTTGAATCCAAGCGGGGTGATCGAGTTGAATGGGGCTAATTATGAAATGGTGTTTTTTAAGAACACCTTGGAAAAACTTGAGATCAAGCCTGAAGTATTTAAGGTTGGAAAGTTCAAAAGTGCTATCGAACCATTCATTCTATCCGAGATGAGCACAGAGAATAGAACTCAAACCGAAGCTTTACTAGGAAGCCTTTATGGGGATTTCTTGGAAAGGGTTAGTGCTTCCAGGAATATGGAATCCAGTACTCTTGCGGAAATCTCAAGGTACATGAAAGCCAGAACACCTCAAGATGCTCTTTCCTATGGGTTGATTGATGACGTGGTATATAAAGACCAGGCAATCAAAAGATTGAAAGATATGGTTGGATACGGCGAGGATGAAAAGATTAGTTTGGAGAGTATTTCAGCATATAAAAAATATGATGACCACATCGAAACTCCGGATACCAGAGATAGAATCGCCGTTCTTGTAGCCGAAGGTGAGATCAGGTCAGGAAAGAGTGAAGAAGGGGTTATTGGTTCCGAAACCATGATCAAGGAGATCATTAAGCTTCGCGACAATGACCGTGTGAAGGCAGTTGTGCTAAGAGTTAATTCTCCTGGGGGAGAGGGCCTCGCCTCAGATGATATTTGGAGAGAGTTGGAGATCCTGAATGAGAAGAAACCCTTGGTAGCTTCCATGTCTGATATGGCAGCTTCGGGTGGATATTACATTTCCATGGGTAGTGATTACATCTTCGCTGAGCCTACAACGATTACCGGATCGATTGGGGTTTTTGCCCTTCTTTTTGACATGACTGATTTCTTCGGGAACAAGTTGGGTATTACCCGGGATGCGGTGAACACGGGAGAGTATTCAGATATCATGAGTCCTTTGAAACCCATGTCAGACGGTGAAAGAGATATTGTACAGTCTTTTGCAGATCGTTTTTATGACACCTTTACAAAGAAGGCTGCGAATGGAAGAGGAATGGAGCAGGATCAGATAAAAGAAGTAGGAGAAGGAAGGGTATGGTCAGGAGTTCAGGCAAAGGATCTTGGTTTGGTAGATGAATTAGGAGGTCTTGAAAGTGCTTTGAACAAAGCAGCTCAATTAGCTGAAATAGATGATTTCAAGGTAAAATATTATCCCAGACCTAAGAATTTCTATGAGCAGGTCTTTGAAGAATTCTCAGGTGCTTCAAGTCTTTCCACTCTAAAAGAGGAAATGGGAATTCTTTATCCCTTAATTTCGAAGGCTAATGCTTTGAAAGCCAAAAAGGGATTGTGGACCCGACTGCCGATGGGCTGGTCGGTGACCTTCTGATCATTTATGACAAAATATCTGCTACTAACATTTCTCCTCCTTGGATTAATTTCTCTTGAATCGGCTAATGCGGAATCTTTCTTAAAAGGAAGTTTTTCAGCTGTAAATCCTTCATTCCATGGACAGGGTATGGAATCCAATGGAAACCATATTTACCTGACCAGATCCAATGGAGAAAGTGCTAACATTTTTTTCATCCAAGGGATCAGTAATTCAGGAGATCTGAGTTTTACAATCGAACTTGATAAACCTAAAGACTGGTTTCCTGTTGAGCTATTTGCTTCGGAGCAAGGATTATTTCTTTTCTACAACCAGATCAACAGGGAAGAAAGGTCTTCTGAAATGGGAATATTGGTCCTAAATCCGGATGAAGAAGACATAAAGAATGAATTTCTTTTTGACGGATATAAAGTAGGTGAGTGGGCTGGCAACAAAACCAAGGGGGCAACCCTTGAAACCTTTGCAGGGGCGAAAGAGGGCTTTATAGATCCTTTGGAACATATTCCTTTTGATTACAAATACAGGATTTCTCATTCTCCTTCTAAGGGGTATCATTTGGTCTATCGATTTGATTACTCCCGTCCGGGACTATTCGTTAACCTCTGGTGGTTGGATGCAAACATGAAAATGGTGGCAACCAATGAACTAAGGATAGATGATTCAAGGGTAAATGTGGAGATAGCTATCAATGACAAAGCGGACATCTTTGTTTTAAATACCGACGCACTTGGACTGATGGAGTTGATCAAATTCGATTCGACTCTGGAAGATTTTGACCTGCTTGAGGTTTCCCCAAGCCATGCAATGCGTGATGACTTTAAACTGAGGTTTGTCAGTGATGAAGAGGTTCTTGTTGCTTCAAAGGTTGATTATGAAAAAGAGACAGAGGGTGTGTTCTACGCCAAATTCAATTTCAATACAGAAGAAGTAGAACGGATCAATTTCTTCCAGATCGAGGACGAATTAAAGGATAAGGTCGATAGTATTTCCAAAGCAGAATATGGCCAAAAGGTTGATTGGGATGAATTCCATCTCCTTTATTTCGACTTTTTCAATGAAGAGGAACTTTTGTTGGGGATTGAAGAGATCGGGATTGAATCTCAAGGAAAAAAATATTTCCCCTGGCAGATCGATGCTCCAAACGAGTTCAGACCAACCAAGTCCGCAATTTTCGATGGCATGATAGGGCTGTTTTCCTTTAATATCTACGACGAGTTAAGATGGATGTTTTGGCTTCCAAAGTCAGGTAAAGATGATATCAACCGGGTTGCCTATCTCCCCAATATGTCCACGGATTTTAGCGGGGGAGACAGAATTTCCTTCTTTTATGCTGACCCCAAGAAAGATGCTCCTCTGAGGAAAACCAATTTTGATTACTTCTATGCCCAGGAACCCAATACCGAAGAGTATTCAGGAAGTCAGTCATCTAGAAAATATTTGACTGGGATCTCCTTTCACTCCGAAGGGAAATGGCACGTCCCCTTTGAGGGTAAGAATGGATCTTCAGGGATAGAATCATACTGATCATGAGTAAGGTACAGGAAGCCCTTTCCTTTATCGGAAAGGAAGATTTTAATGAGCCCGAGGTGGGGATTATCCTTGGGACTGGATTAGGCGGACTTGCCAAGGAAATAGATGTAAGGCTGGAGATCCCCTATGATTCAATTCCGGATTTTCCTGTTTCCACTGTCGAAAGCCATTCAGGAAAATTTCTTTTTGGAAGCCTTGAGGGTAAGAACGTTGTCGTCATGCAGGGCAGGTTCCACTATTATGAGGGTTATTCCTTGGAAGAAGTTGTTAGGCCACTACAGGTCATGGGATTGCTTGGAATAAAGAAACTCCTTGTCTCCAATGCCGCTGGAGGATTGAATCCTTCCTATGAGGTTAGCGACCTCATGATTCTCAATGACCATATCAATTTGATTCCGGGCAGCCCTATCCGAGGTAATGAAGCAATAGAATTCGGAACTATGTTTCCGGATATGAGTCGGGTATATGATCAGGAATTGATCAGCAAAGCAATTTCACTTGAGGAAGAGCTTGAGGTTGGGATCCATCAGGGGGTATATGTTGCTGTTTCGGGTCCTCATCTGGAGACCCCCGCTGAGTATAAATACCTAAGAAATATTGGAGCGGATGCTGTTGGAATGTCCACGACCCCCGAAATAATCGCTGCGGTTCAAATGGGAATCAAACAGGTCTGTGGAATCTCTGTAATAACAGATCTGGGTGTGCCTGGAAAAATAAAACCTCTGGTCATCAGTGATGTTTTAGCTGCGGCTGCAAAAGCAGAACCTGAGTTGATCAAGCTAACTAAAGCATTGATCGCTTAATTCCACTTGGGACTTTCCTTGTTAAGGAAGGCCGCAATTCCCTTTTTGCAATCTTTGCTTTCTCTGGATCTCGCATTGAATTGAGCTGCAAGATCTAAGGCTTTGTGTAAGCCCATATCTGATGCCTCAGAAAGCAGCTTCTTGGTAGTCTTCATTGATTCTCCGGAATTGGATTCTGCAAGCATGCTTGCCAGTTCTTCAGCGGCCTTGTCAAGCTCTTCAGCTGGATATATCTCATGGATCATTCCGATCTGCTTTGCGCGCTCAGCCTGAAACAGGTCCCCTCTAAGAAGGATTTCCCGGGCTCTTGATTCGCCAATTTTCCTGACCAGGAAAATGCTTACCAGAGCTGGGATAAAACCGATCCGAACCTCGGTGAAACCAAATTTTGCTTCCGGGATGGATAAGGCGAAGTCGCAAACAGAAACCAGCCCAGCACCCCCTGCGATGGCATGTCCATTAACAGCAGCGATGACCGGTTTGTCTCCTGAATAGATCAATTGATAAAGTTCTTTCAGGTGATTGGAGTCAGCCAGATTCTCCTCGTAGGTGTTTTTCTGAAGTTGTTGAATATAAGCCAGGTCAGCACCCGAGCAAAAGGCTTTTCCCTCGCCTTTTAGGATCACAACCCTTGTGTTGGAGTCTAAATAGGCATCTGCAATTTCAGATTTCAATGCTCCTACCAATTCAGAATTAAGGGCATTTCTTTTTTCCGGTCGATTCAGGATGATCCACCTGATCTTTCCTTTTTGCTCAGTCTTGATCATTCATCAAATGTATTTCAAAAAATAGCCCTCTCCCAGATCGTGAAATTTTAATTTCTTCTTTTTTAACTCCACGAGGAGCCTTTCCTTTTGCTTAACGAACCTGGGCAAAAGGATGACGCCTTGATAATTCTCAAGTAAGTCGAAATCGTTTTCCTTCCAATATGATTTGAGCAGTAGATAATGATTAGGACCTCCCTCGGTTTTCCTCTTATGGTCCCAGAAATAAACCTGGTGATCGAAAAGTGCTACCTGAACGGCTTTTCTTTTTTCGACTTGATGATTGCGGATGACCCGGCATTTCAATGCTTTTGCGATTGATTTTTCATCGAAATCTGAATGGATTGTTGAGTCTTGAAAAAATATTGCTTCCCTACCTAGAACCACAGCCAGGTCGATTTTTGAGGAGCTTGAAAATAACATGATCTGTTTTCTTGATCCGATCTTTAGGTCCAGGTGAATATTCCAAAAGAAGAAGCCGCTGAGTAGTAAGGAAAGAAAAGCCAGTGAATTGACTCTTCTGTTCCATAGATGATCAGCTAGTAGGAGAGAGGAGCCCAAAAGCAGAACCAAGCCGATTAGGTCAAGGTTTATAAAATCCAAACTGTGAAATGGTATGGCTTTGAATTTTTCAAAGGCCCAGAGCAACGCCTGGTTCCAGAAAACCAATAACTCAATAAGGAGGCCAAAGGCGGAATCTGAAAATGGAAAAACCAGTAAACTCAAAAAGAAATTTCCCAGGATCAACGTGGAAGCAATTCCTGTAAAGAAATTGCTTATCAAGCCCAAGGGTTGAAATATCCCAAATTTTAACAAGACCAATGGGGTAGTTGTAAGAAAGACTGAAATCGAAATACAGATCACAGAGCACAGGATCTTTGGAATCCTGTTTCTAAATGGCAAGGATCTGAATAGGGGAGAGTAAAAGAGAAAGATCCCGGCCATGGCTAGATAAGATAATTGAAACCCAAGGTCAAAAAGAGAATTGGGGTCCATCATCAGAATTCCAAAAGCACTTATCCCAAGGGCATTCCAAGGGTTGGTTTCCTTGTGGATGGATACCCCAAATTCGTATATGGAAAGCATAAAGGCTGCCCTCAGGGAAGAAGCCGAGAAGCCACTTATTCCTGAATAAAGGAAAAGAAATAGAATTATCAGAACGGACAAATACTTTCTTCGCCTTCCACCCAAGCCAATGAATTGTCCTGACTTCAGGACCAGCAAATAGACTATGCCCATATGCAAACCCGAGACTGCCAAAAGGTGTGCAGCCCCTGCTATTCTATAGGTTTCATATGTATCTGAGTCAGAAGATGGTTTAACTCCCAGGCAAATCCCCAAAAGACTTTCCAGAGCTTTTTGATCTTTGACTCTTTCATGGAAGAGTTCAATTAGGAATTCCCGCGATCTTTTGATCAAGTCCAGTGGGTTTTGGGTATTCTCGTTCCCCAGCACTTTGACCTCGCCTTTAGGAAATGCTCTTTTTACTATTCCTTTTTTTCGGTAGTACTCCCGAAGATCAAAATCCGATGGAATAGGAAGTTTTTCAATTTCCTTCAATGAAAACTTGCCCAGGATCTTTGTTCCAGGAATTAGTTTGTCTTTCTCAAGGTCCCGATAGAGAAGAAAGTTTGGGTCCGCTGACCCCCATTCATCATTGATCTTCAATGCTTCTGTCTGAAAATAATATCTCCTTGAGCTTTTGGAAGTGGCAATTTCCTTCTCAATTTTCCCTAATAACCAAACAGTATCCTCGGAACCCAGTCCTTCCATGCTTTCGGAACTTGGCTCAACTTGTATTCGGAAACTCCCTAGAGAAATTAAAACCAGAACTAAAAATAATCCGAGGCACTGGATCCTGGCTTCAGAAACAGGATAGTACTGTTTTATCAGATAGATCGCCAGGATCGAAATGGTACCCAATGAAATGGAAACCCAATAATGGAAATTCAGATAATCAGCCAGCCAGATCCCGATAGATATAGCCAGACCTACACGTAGAAAAGGGAAGGAACCCCAGAAGAACAATTTACTTGATCATGGTGGTGTGTTTGATACCGCATTCTTCAAAAACGTCTCCTTGAGTGGAGTAGCCTAAACCTTTATAAAAATCAAGTACCTTGTTTTGTGCATGCATGTATAGGGCCCCGGGAGCTGGGTCATGATGCTTTTTTATATCTTCTTCAACTGCTAATACCAGGGCCCTTCCGATGCCGGAACCTCGATGTTCATCCAATACTGCAAATCGCTCCAACTTGAATTTATCTCCCAATCTTCTCCATCTGGCGGTGCCAGCCGGCTTTTCGCTTTCAACAGCTAGAAAGTGGATGCAATCATTTTCAAATTCATCGAACTCCTCTTCTTCCGGTACTCCCTGTTCGTCGACAAATACCACCTTTCTGATGAATTTGTAATCCTCAAAGAGAGGGTTAGACGGTTCTATTTTTAAGATCTTGATCATTCTAAAAAGACAAAACGGCCTTCAGGGCTTCAGAAGCCCTTCCTGCTTCATTGATCCTGAAAATATATAATCCTGCAGAGTTTGAAGGAACCTTTATCTCAACACTCCCATCCAATTGGGCAATACCCGTTTGCTCTCCAAGAATACGGCCTGTGTTATTGTAAAACTGGATTGAAAATTCGTTTAATGGTTTGAATCCGCTTATCTGAATAATTCTCGGATCAGTGGTTTGAAGGATCTTATAGCCTCCTCCTGGCTGCACCAATGGATTGCATCCTGCTGGAGAAAACAAAACGTTGGTTCTGAATGGATAGATGCCTGAGGTCATAACCGCTCTCATGTAGGTCTTTTGACCCTGCGTGAAAATGTTCATGCATACATCATCAGAGTAGTCCAGGTAATTCTCAACCAGGTCTACAGAGTTGCAACTGATGTTTCCTTTATTGCAGCCATAGTTTGGGTTTTGAGCATCTGGAGTATCATCGATTGAATCAGGAAGATCAGGAAACCCGCAGCCTGAAATATTCCAGATGTGCTTTAATCCCAGCCAATGCCCAACCTCATGGGTGGTTGTCCTTCCCATGTCATAAGGATTGTTTGGAGAACTAGCTGTTCCAATATCTCCAAAGAACCTATGAACGATAACCACCCCATCTGTTTCAGGGCTTAGGATATAATCCTCCGGAAATTGAGCATAGCCCAAGGCATTACCTGATAAAGAGGGGATCACCCAAATATTCAGGTATTCATTCGATGGCCAGTTGCTGAATGATTTGATGTAGGAATCGTCACTTGGGTATTGCAGATCTGTAACTCCTATACTATCCCTTGTGATCCCGGTACTTGGATTACCGTCAGGATCAAGGTCTGCCAGACAAAATTCGATCTCTACATCAGCACCGATAGGATTGTTATTGAATCCTGGGGTACCCTCAAGCCGTCGATAGTCCTCATTTAAAATTCTTATTTGAGATCGGATCTGTGCATCAGAAATATTGGTCCTTTGCCCTTTGGCATCATTTTCATCATGAAGTACATGAACAGCAACAGGAATAAAAAGAACTTCTGATACGCTATCAAAAGAGCTATTGAGACGGAATTCCTGGTTTCCCTTTTCCCAGATTCTTTCCAGCTCTTTTGCATCCTGCTTAGGAAGGAAATCAGCCGGACAGCGTTGAGCTATTCCTGAATGGAAAATACAAAAGGAAAAAAGAAAAACAAGCAGGCCTATTTTCATGAATCCTTGTTGTAGGCTTCAATGATCTTCTTTACAAGCTTATGTCGGGTCACATCTTCCTCACCAAAAGCCACCATTCCAATTCCCTTGGTATCCTTTAGGAGGTTCAAAGAATGATCCAAACCACTTTTTTGTTTTTCCTTAAGATCAACCTGGGACCGGTCTCCATTAATAATAAGCTTTGAATGAGGTCCCATGCGGGTTAGGAACATCTTCATTTGCATGGGAGTGGTATTCTGAGCTTCGTCAAGCAGGACAAAGGCATTATCCAGGGTTCTGCCCCTCATATAAGCGAGTGGCGCGATCTCAATGATGTTATTTTCAAAATAGTAATTGAGCTTTTCCTTAGGGACCAATTCGCTCAATGAGTCATAGATCGGTTTTAGGTAAGGATCTATCTTTTCTTTCAGATCCCCGGGAAGGAAGCCTAAATTTTCACCTGCCTCCACTACCGGTCTTGTGATAATGATCTTTTTGACCTTTTTGTCCCTCAAGGCTTGAACCGCCATAGCAACCGAAAGAAAGGTCTTGCCTGTTCCCGCAGGTCCATAGGAGAAAACTATATCGTTTTTCCCAACCAGTTGAACGAATTTTTCCTGGTTTGGACTTTTGGCTTTTATGATCCTTCCCCTGGCACCATAGGCCACCACGGAAACCTCGTTGCTTTTTTTGGTAGACTTCACCGGGTCCAACAAAACCTGGACATTGTCGGGTGTGATCTCACCGAACTTATGAAAATGATCAATCAAGGATTGAAGGATATCCGTGATCCTGATTACCTCTTTTGAGCTTCCCTGGATCTTGATCTTGTCTCCACGACTAACCAATTTGGATTTTGGAAATGCGTTTGCCAGCTCCCTGATGTTTCTGTTTTGATGACCAAGAAAGTCAGGAAGGGAAATATTTTCTAATGTGATTGTCTTTTCTACCAAGTACGCTTTAATTAATCAGGCCACATTTGGCTAAATTTGGAACTTTCAAAATTAAACGTTCATAGACTTTTATGGCAATAATTACCCTTTTGACCGACTATGGGAATAAGGATCATTACTCAGCAGCCATAAAAGCAAAGATCCTCAAAGCCGACCCCAAGGCTCACATCATTGATATATCTCATAACGTTCCGCCCTATAACATTATTCATGCAGCCCAGGTTCTTAAATCTGTTTACGCTGATTTTGCGGAAGGGACGGTTCATTTGGTAGATGTCTTTGCTCATGGTCAGGGAAATAGAACCCCAATAGCCTTAAAATTGGATGGCTATTTCTTTTTGGGGCCAAACAATGGGATCTTTTCCTTGCTTACCCGAAAGAATCCCGATCTAATTGTTGACTTGGTAGAAGGCGACCAGGGAAGGAAGAGCTTTCCTGCTAAAAATATTTTGGCCCAGATCGCAGTGGAGCTGGCCTATGGCAAGGAGCTTTCTTCACTTGGAACTCCTTGCAAAGAGTTCATGAGCTTGAGGCATCTGGAGTGTAAGGTTACCAAGAATCAGATCCAGGGATTCGTGGTGCATATTGACCATTACGGCAATGCCATCACCAATATTGATAAAGCCACCTTTGATAAGTTGCTTAGGGATAGCGGTCCAAAGTTTTCAATTGAATTCGGGCGTGAGCGAACGGAAAGCCTGACAGACTCTTATACCAATGTTCCGGAAGGGGAGATCGTTGCTTTTTTCAATGATCAGGACCTGTTGGAAATAGCTATTTGCGAAGGCAATGCCTCGGCGTTGTTGGGCTTGGAGTTTGATTCCTTGGTAAGAATAGAATTCAGGGAAGTATGATCATTCGAATTGTTCGTATGTCTTTTCAGATGGAGAAAGTCCCCGAGTTCATTGAATTTTTTAATGAAAAGAAGCAGTTCATTCGAAATTTCCCAGGCTGCCATCATGTAGATCTTTTAGAAGATGTGAGGAATCCTGGCTATTTATCAACCTACAGTCATTGGGAGAGCGAGGATGTCTTGGAAGCCTACCGTCATTCAGAACTCTTCAAAGAAGTTTGGGCTCAGACCAAAACTTATTTCCGGGATAAACCCAGTGCTCATTCTTACATTATAAAGGCTTGAATTCCTATTGCAGGATTCATTCCCCTGATTAGTTTTGCAGCTCTTTAATGCCGAAGTGGCGGTCCCGATAGGCCTTTAGCCGTATCGGGATGGTAGACGCATCTTTTAGATCGTTTTGAAACACTTCATTAAATGCCGAAGTGGCGGAATTGGTAGACGCGCACGACTCAAACTCGTGTTTCTTCGGGAGTGGGGGTTCGACTCCCCCCTTCGGCACATTTTCCTTTCCATTTTTATTTCAAAACACTTTTCCAATTCATTCTTAATTGAGGAATTAGTATTCCTGCAAGCCGAAGGGGGGAGCAGCCCTGCTCGCTCGGCTTGGCTCTTCCGAGCCTAAGCCTCACTTCCTGGCCCCTCGCTAAAAATTTCCGCTGGAAATTTTCTTTACGTTCGGTCCTCCCCTTCGGCACAATTTTCCCTCTCTTTTTCAATTCTTACTTCTTGATCCATATTTCATAACTTTATATCCCAATGGAAATGACCAAAACGGCCAATTCTGTTCGGAAGTCCAAAAAAAAGACCAGGAAGTCTCCCTGGTCCAGGCTAAAGATCTCTCTCTCAAAAAATCTCTTCAATGATTCCTTGACCGAGGTGAGGACCATGCAAAATGAGGTCATAGGTATGATCGAGACCCAGGGCATGAAGAAATTCCAGGCGAGCAATTATCGAAACGAAAAAGTGCAGTTTGGATCATTCGAGGATTCCAAAACCTTCATCCTCAGTACCTACTTTCTAGCTGGTCGCCCCGACCAAAACTGGAGCGGCATGCAATTGAACATGTTCTAGACCTTTAATCCTTTTGCTGGTCAAGCTTCTGAATTTCTTCAGCAACTTTCTGAGCTTCCTCGGTCTTCAAGGCATATTCCTGGATATTCCCGGAACGCTGAAGATCTCTGGCTTCTAACAAAAGCTTTTCATACTGCTTTTCGAGCTTTTTCTTTTTGGAAGGGTTTAGGAATGAGAACATATCCTCATAACCCCAAAACTTGAAATCTTGTTTAGAGATATTTAAAATTTTGCCCTGAAGGAGTGAATGCTTTGTAGTTTTCGTTTATTAAATTGGATTTATACCAACAGGCCCTTACTGATAATAACTTGGGCTTTTAAGCTATGCAGAAATCTACCGCACAACGCCTTAAAGACCTTGAGGCAAATAATGAGGCCCTTCAGCAGGGAATAAACCAATCTTTTAAAGTCATTCAAGATTCCCTTCAAGCTCAACATCAAAAAAGTCTAGATTCAATTCAAACAATGTTGGAATCAGGCTTAAGTGCCAAACAGAAGGTTATTGATTCTCTTGGAAGGATAGTTTTGGAAAATCAGATTCAAGGCCAGTTTTATGATTCCAATATTGAATGGTCTACGGGAATTTTTAGTTTAATAGTTGTTCTTGTAGCTGGAGCATCGTATTTCGGAATTAGATTGGAAATGAAGCTTAGAAATCAAAAATTGAGAGATAGTTTATCAGGCACCATAAAAACAACAAAAACCAATCTTACTGAAATTATAAATAGTCAAGAAGGAAAAGTTTCTCAAGCTATTTTGTCAACAAAGAACCTAAAATGGGATGTTTACCGAATTTTGTATCATTTATATATAGACACAAATAAGGATACCTCTTTTTACTGGTTGACCAAGTGGATGTTACTTCATAACGAATTGATTGACTTGGGCCATGAAAGACAATATTTCACAAATCCCCTCCAAAAATTTGTCAAAATTTTTGCGATAAAAAGAAATGATTATTTAAAAGATGGGGACTTTTCTGCAAGAACAAAAAAAGAGACAATAATGGAATTAGAAGAATTAAAGAAATATCCTGATTATGAAAAGGAGACGAAGGAAGCAATCCAAACGGTTTTAGAACATATGGTATCGCTGAAAACAGATGATAAAAATGAAGAATGATTTTTACTTATAAATATCATAAGCCCAACTTTATTTAATTCTCTCAAACTCCTCAGTTCTTCCGATCCAGCTGAAACCTACATAACCGCGGACCTTAAGGGTTTTTCCTCCATCGACCAGCCACATATTACACTTGTATGTATTACCTGATTTGGGGTCGTAGATATAGCCGTTCCATTCGTCGTCTCCCTCGTCGTATTTGAAATCATAGAAGATATCCTGACCCATGACCTTTCTGCTTCTTAAGGATTCATCCGGGTTTTCGGTGTCAAGTCTATTGGGTTTTGAAGACCAGAACAGATTTCCGAAATAGATCCCGTCTTTTTCATAGATCCTCACTTTTCCATCTTTTTCCGGACTCCAGAATTCTCCTAGTACATCATTGGCCGAACCGGATACCGCATAAAGTGGGAGTAAAAAAATCAATAGAAGGGCTTTCATAATATTCTGTTCTGAATTTTAACTTGCAAATTGAAATTCGAATTTGATGAAAATATACCCAGCAATCCAAATGCATAGAATTTTTTTATTCTTCCTTTTATCTCTTATTGTCCTGGCTATTCCAGCAGAAGCAAAAAAAACCAAAGAGCCTTCCGACCTAATTCAATCCAGGACCAAAGGTCTCAAGAAGTATTCAGGCTTCTATGATTTTTACTGGGATGAAAACACTGGATCCATCCTTCTGGAGGTTGATCGCTGGGATGAAGAATTCATTTACCTCCACAGCCTTTCTGCCGGCGTGGGATCGAATGACCTTGGATTGGACCGGGGACAGATCGCAAGTCCACGGGTTGTAAAATTTCTGAGGTCCGGGCCTAAGGTCCTTCTGCAACAACCTAACTACGATTACAGGGCCACTACTGATAATCCTCTTGAAGAAAGAGCGGTAGAAGAAGCCTTCGCCAGCTCTGTGCTCTGGGGATTTAAGGTTGAGGCAGAGAGCGGGGATAAGGTATTGATCGACATTACGGACTTTCTAATAAGGGATGCCCATGGTGTCGGGGATAGACTTTCTTATTATGGTCAAGGGAATTATAAAGCTGATCCAAGTCGCTCCAGTATTTACCTGGAGAGGACTAAGAACTTTCCAAAAAACTCCGAATTTGAATCTATGGTGACCCTTACGGGATCTGATAAGGGATACCACATCCGTTCGGTTACTCCTTACCCTAAGGCAGTTACTGTTAGGAATCATCACTCATTTATCCAGCTTCCGGATGAAGGATATGAAGAAAGGAATTACGATGTTCGATCCGGTTTTATGTACTTGGAATACCAGGATTTTGGAACTCGGATCCAGGATCCTATCATTCAAAGGAAGATACTTAGGCATAGACTCAAGATTGTTAATGGGGAAATTGAAGAGCCAATCATCTACTACCTGGATAAGGGCGCACCAGAACCCATTCGAGGGGCATTATTGGAAGGTGCTTCCTGGTGGGCACAGGCATTTACTGAGGCAGGGTTTCCTGGGGGATTCCAGGTAAAATTGTTACCCGATACAGTTGATCCTCTGGATGTTCGTTACAATGTGATTCAATGGATCCATCGGTCCACAAGGGGTTGGTCCTATGGGAATAGCATAATCGATCCCAGAACAGGAGAGATCATCAAGGGGCATGTATCCCTGGGTTCTCAAAGGGTTCGCCAGGATTATCTTATAGCTGTAGGCTTATTAGGGCCTTATGGAAAGGGTAAAGAAAATGAGGCTGTCGAAATGGCTCTCGCCAGATTGAGGCAGCTTTCCGCTCATGAGGTTGGGCATACCCTAGGTTTGATGCACAATTTTGCTGCCTCTGTGAATAACAGGGCATCCGTGATGGACTATCCTCACCCCTTGATCAGATTGAACGATGATGGAGAGGTCGATCTTAAGGATGCCTATGACACGGGAGTTGGAGAGTGGGATATTTGGTCAATTCGGTATGGATACACCAATGCCAGACGGGATGCATTGGATGAAATATTGCAAGGAAGGATCAGTGATGGAATTCAGTATATCAGCGATAATGATGCAAGACCCTGGGGAGGATCTCATGGGCAGGCTCATCTTTGGGACAATGGTGAAAGTCCGGAGAGGGAGTTGGAAAGAATTCTTCAGATCAGGAAAGTTGTTCTTGAAGATTTTGACCTCGATCGGGTAAGACCAAATGAACCTGTTGCTACGATAGGGGATGCCCTGGTGCCGATCTATTTCATGCACAGATATCAACTGGAAGCCAACACAAAATTGATAGGAGGGGAGCGATATGCATATGCTGTAAAAGGGGATAATCAGGATCACTTAATTGTTGTAGATGCTAACTCTCAAAAGAAGGCCATCCACCTTTTGGTCAAATGTCTGCGACCTGAGGAGCTGTCTTTGCCTGAAAATATTTTTAAATACCTTCCCCCGAGGCCTCCTGGTTATGAAAGCGGAAGAGAAAACTTCAATAGCCGGAACGGGATGAGTTTCGATCCGGTTGCGGCCGCAGAAGCCTTAGCGGATAGGATCCTGCTCTTGCTCTTAAGACCTGAAAGGGCTGGAAGGATGGAACAATATCATGCTTCGGATCCGGCAATGCCGGGTTTCTCTGACCTTATGAATGACCTTATTTCTGGAACTTGGAAAGCAAAACGTCTGGGAGGTACGGATCGTTTGATCCAGGAAATGGTTGAAAAAAGACTGTTGTACAGAACAATGGGGCTGGCATCAGATGCTGATGCCCATGAGAGTGTACGATCCATTGCTCATTCAAAGGTTATGGAGATCAAAGCTTATTGCAATTCCAAAAGTTCGGCTGGAGCACATTATCGGCATGCATTGTTTATGATCGTGCAATACGAAAATGATCCCTCAGGATTTGAAATTGAAAAAAGTCCTTCCATGCCGGATGGATCCCCAATAGGCATGGGATGCATGGATTTCTTTGGGGATTAAAGTTCTTTTAGCTCGTCCTTTAATTTTCTGGGAAGGGAATTGGCAATAATGGCATATGAGTGATCGATGAGTTGCCTTACCATGGCATCGTCCAGAGATCCATCCATATAGACGGAGTTCCAATGCTTCTTGTTCATATGCCATCCAGGTTTTATTGCTTCGTATTCTTCTCTTAGCAGTATTGCTTTTTCAGGATCGCATTTGAGGTTGATAAAAGCAAAAGGTCCCAAATATTCTTCTCGAACTTTGCCATCACCTACATCGCAAATGGCAAAGATCTTTCCCATGACGCGCATGCAAGAGGTTGTTTCATCGAAAGGGAAATCCTCAGTAACCCCTTTTTTTGAAAAGCAATAATCCCTGTATTCTCCGTAATCCATATTTATTGGTTGAATATCCTCATGTACTTGGTCCAAGGACCAGCCTCTTCCTTTAGTTGCTTGCCCATCACTCTCGCCAATTGGCCTAAATGACTGAGGTCGTGAGCAGCCCAGGCTCCAATCAGTTTTTCTAAACCCACCTCTCCAAATTCTGGGTGTATTCCGGTTTTTTCAAGATCACTTTGATCAAGATTCAAACTTCTGACATAATCCAAATTTCTTTCTCTAGAGGATCGAAATTTCTCAAGAATTGTTTCCATAGATTCGTTCTTATCGATTTCAAGGTGAGCAAATCGATCAAAAGGCGGGAATGTCTTCGAGCCATCCAGGATTACCTTAATTCTTGGCACCCAATCCTCTTCTTCACAATAATTTAAATGACGAATTATCTCATGTGGAGACCAGGTATTTGGCCCTTCATTTCGATGGTAAAGTTCTTCTGGGTTTCCCAGAATCAAAGTTTTTAGCAGATCGGGAGTATTGGATAGTATTTTATCGATTTCTGACAGATCCATTAATTTTTGAATTGGATTACTTGAACGGTGGAAAGGTAAGAATGGATTATTTAACTTTAAAGGCTTAATCGGGACCAAGGTTCGCACCCTTACCCTGTTTGAGAAGATCAGATTAAATTAAATGGGAACTAAATTCATCCTACCAATTCTATCCCTGGTTTTATTCTTAACCAGCAATTCAGGATTTAGCCAAACATGTAATCCATGCTATGCCATTGTTGATGGCGGAAATTGGAGTAGTGCCAGCTCTTGGTCAAATACTTCTGGAGGCGGAGCCTCAACAAATGTCCCAGGAGCTACGGATACAGTTATCATTGGGGAAGCCGGATCAATGACCATTAATATTAATGGGAATACAGATATCGCCAAGATCAGGATCAACAATGGAGGAAGTTTGGTATTCACGGCCGGATTTTCAACCCTGACAATTAATAATGGTGACAGCCTGGTCCTCATGGATGGCAGCGTGATTGACGGAAATGGTCAGTCAAATGTATTCATCGATCTTCAGAATAGTTCAAATTTTGATATCCTAGCTGATGGAACTGGATCCAGAATCACAGGCATTACCCGTTTTCTAACCACCAACACGGATACCACATTTTTACATGGCTCGGGTGATATTTCGGTGGCTTCTTTTTTCAGGCTTTCGGGAACCAGCCCGACTTTTGTAAATAATTCCACTGGTAGCCTCAATGTGGGATTGGTCGATATTACATCCAGTGCAGTTGAATTTATTAATAATGGTTCTGTCAATATAACTGCAACTTTTAGAATGAATTCAACGAATGCATCAATTATTAATAATGATTCCATAAGCATTGGAACGAATCTTAGCAGCAATAACAATTCAGATGATGGAAACACTATTACCAACTCTGGATTTTTTAGTGTTGGAGCGACCATTGATCCTTCAGATGCTGATTGGACCATTGATAATTCCGGAACCTTTGTTCATGTGGGAGATTTTGCAAATGTGGGAGGTACCGAAAATTTCAATAACCTAAATGGTGGAACCTGGTATTCTGGTGCTTCTGACCACACAGGCGTTATTTTAAATTGTGATGATGCGGTTAATACTTTCATCTACAATGGGGCGGGGGCCCAAAGTGTTTTTATTCCCAGCGATGGGGAATATTATAACCTGGGATTTGAGAATACCGGAGCACGAACTTTAGGAGGGGCAATTATTGTCCAGGATACCTTGTTCCAAACGGCTGGCTATACCGATATCAACTCCAATTCAATGACAATCGGAACAGCACCAGCTTCCGCGGGAACGGTCGTCTTTACTGATGGGGGCTTTTACGGTGGAGATTTCACCCGTTATATTGACGCAGCAACCATTGCTGACGGGAATGCCGCTGGTCTATTTCCAATGGCAAATAACAGCAATGAAATCAGGCCTATTTATGTAAGCGCACCAGCCGTGGCACCCTCTCCCGGTGGAACGATTACGATTTCTACCTCAGATGTTACAACGGTTTCCGATGTAAGTGTAGCTGATGATGTGACCATTTTAAGACGTTACGATGGGTTTTGGACTGTAAGTAGCGGAGGAGGAATTACTGGAGGCACTTATAACCTAAGAGGATCTGGATTAGGGTTTGGAGAAATAGGAGATGTCACAGACCTGAGGCTGATGCTAAGTGGAAGTGTGGTTGGATCTCCGGGTACTAATGGAGGAACCACTATGAACCCTGAAGTAAATAGAACGGGTCTGACCCTGGCCAACCTCGCTAACGATTTCTATGTGGGTTCCGTTGCAGCAATAAGATCACCTCTTCCTATAACCCTGATAAGTTTTGAAGCTGCCTGTCACTCAGGAAACACCGAATTGAATTGGAGAATCCTTAGGGATTTTGAAAACGAGAATATCAGACTGATGGGATCTTTAAATGGTTCAGATTGGGAAACTCTTTCTTTCGAAGAAAAGGGTGAAGATAAAAACGGCGTGCTCGAGTATTCATATTCGGATCGTTCTGCCTCGGTTCCAGAATATTTTCAATTGGTCAACCAGGACAATGAGATCCTTGCTGAAAAGAAGGTGACCTGCGATGCTTTTAATAGGATCCGTTTATTTCCTAACCCTTCTGATGGTAATTTTGAAATTGAGGGAATCATGGGTATTGATATGATTGAGATCTGGGATGCCCAGGGTAATCTGATAACGAGCAGGGACAAAAGAAAGGAAAGATGCTCATCAGATTCATTTTCTATGGGCCTTGAGAATGGGATTTATTTCGTTGTTCTTTTTGGCGAGAATGGAGAGGTCATCAAGTCAAAGCTTCTTATCGCTGACTGATCTCTTTAGAAGTCGTCGTTTCCAATACTTCCTCCAGAGCTCTGTTGTTTCTTTCTCTTCTCTTTGAAATTATTGAAGCGATAAGTCAGGGTAAGAATGGCAATAGGACCGTAAAGGTACCTGAGGTCTCGGGAAACAAAGTCAACACCTTCCGAACGACTTAACCTTCTTTCGGTTTGTAGGATGTTTCTTAATTGCAGGGTGGTAGTCATCTTTTTCTTCATAAAATTGTGCCCAAGAGCAGCATCTATTCCAAAGAATCCCTCCATACTACCCTGAGCAGTCGCTGTTCCACTAACATACCTTGAACTTACTTGGATCCTCGTGTTCTTCTTGATGGTGAAATTGTTGTTCATCCGGGTATTCCAGTTAAAGCTTTCTCTGAAATAGGGTTGATCATTTAGGGTTCCTCGAATCGAATAGTGGAAGATATTTCCTGAAGCATCCAGCTTCCACCACTTTGTGAGTCTCAATGAAAGAGCAATTTCCGTTCCTAGGAAATAGTCGGTTCCTACATTCTCCGGAAATGTCTTGATGACATTTGTAGTGAAAACCTCACGAATCCTTTCAACCTTATTCTTAGTGATCCGATAATATGCCTCTACGGAAAGGAAATTTTTTCCAAACCCCTTTCGATAATTCAATTCAAAGGAATCAACATATTCGGGTTTAAGGTTTGGATTTCCTTGTCGAACATTGAATGCATCAACCACCGTAATGAATGGTTCCAGCCACCAGGATCTTGGTCTTTCGATTCTTCTGGAATAACTAGCCATTAATTCCTGCTCATTTCCCAGTTTATAGGATAAATGCCCGGAAGGAAAATAATCCAGGCGATCAATCCTGAATTCATTGGTTGAAACAGAGGAGTTTATTGTTCGGTAAGTGTATTCCCCTCTTATTCCAAATTGATATCCAAACCTGCCTTTTTGATTACCAAAGAGTGCGTAAACAGCATGGATATCCCTGTTGTATTCAGTATAATTTGAGAAGGTGTCCTGGTAAACAAAATCCCCGAGAGCTGTATCATAGTCATACAATCTTGTGTCATCGGTACTTGAGCCTATGCGACTTTGATATCCTGCTTCAAATTTCCCTTTTATTCCAATGGATCTGGAATATTCCAGGTCAGTTTGGATCACTCCGGCCGGGCCAATTTCGGTAACCCGTTGCCCCGAATTAATGTTTCCTGATTCTCTTATCAATGCATTCAACGAGTACTCTCGTATGTCACGATTCCGTATTGAAAGATTAGCTCTGAGATAATGCTTCTTTTGGAAGTTATGCTGATAGGAAAGGTTTACAGAGTAAAAGTCCATGTCGAAACTGTGTTCATTTTTACTCAGGTAGGAATCAATAAATGTATTGGGTTCTATCCATTCTCTGTAATCCAAATCCGATCCCCTCGTCTGCTTTCTATAGCCGTAGTTCAATTCAAGATTAAAAACATCTTTTTTTGTGGGATTGAAGCCTATTCCCCCTCTAACATTCCAGAAAAACCTATCAGAATAGTTCTCTCCCTTATAGCTAGTTCCATAAAGAGTATCGTTATCCTCTGTAAGTCTTTCTCCTTCAGTAAATCCAGGGAAATACCTTTGATTAAAATCTGCACCAATAAAGCTGGTCCACTTTTTCTTGGTGTGATTAACAAGGATATCACCACTATATTTGTTGTCCCATCCGACGTTTCCGTTGGCGATGGCGGTTACCCCTTCTCTTTTTTCTTTTTTGGTTACTATGTTAATGATTCCAGCCGTTCCGTCTGGATTGTACTTTGCGGAAGGATTGGTAATGATCTCAATATTCTCAATTGAGTTGGCGGGAATTTGTTGTAAGGCATCTGAGCTCTCCAGAATGGTTGGTCTTCCATCTATAAGGACCATAAAGCCTGTTGACCCACGTAATGCCACACTTCCATCAATATCCACAGTAACCGAAGGAACATTCATTAGAATATCAACCGCAGTTCCTGATTTTCCCGTGATCTGCTGATCCACATTGATCACCTTCTTATCGATCTGATATTCAATAGCAGATTTTTCTGCAACCACTTCAACTTCCTCAAGGGTCTGAACGTCTCTTTCCAGAAGTATCAAACCAAGTCGAGATCCTGCATTTTCTTCATTCAATTCAATTTTTTGGATCTGTTTGGGAAGGTATCCCACCGATGATATCTCAATATAATAGACCCCAGGTTCAATCTCTTTGAATCTGAATTGACCTTCCTCAGAGCTTATCACACCACCCTTTATGTCACCTTCTGAGGAAAAAAGAGCTACTGAGGCAAATTCTACTGGTTCTCCCGTTTGTGCGTCCTTTAGGGTGCCTCGAATCACACCTGCTCCTTTTTCATTGGTTGGGTCAATTTCAAATGCTATTGCAGATGAAAAGGACAGAGCGAGACTTAATGTAAAAAATAGGTTTTTGAATCTGATCAAATCGCGATTGGTCACCCCACCTAAAATCAAGTGGCAAAATTCGGTTTTTATTTCCTAAAAGGTAAACCCTAGTTTGAGTTCTTAATAATGGTTTAGACAATCCTGCAAGAGAATTCCTGCGATTTAAAATGGAACATTCTGTGAACCTAAAACCAATTTCGCATTCGCAAATAAAGGACCATTCCAAAAGCTATTGCTCCCATGATTCCCAGTACAATGAAATAGGAGTAGTGATCATCTAGCTCCGGCATGTATTGGAAGTTCATCCCATAAATACCCGCAAGAAAGGTCAAAGGGATAAAAATGGAAGAAACTACAGTCAGGGTTTTCATCACCTGGTTCATGTGATGTCCCTGCATGGTGAAAAAAAGATTGATCGAACTCTCCAATCTATGTTCGAAAGATTCTATAGAATCGATCAAGAATTGACATTGCTGAACCAGATCAAGGAAGAATTTTTTATTCTTCTTGTTTATTAGCCCGCTCATTCCTTTTTCGATTATTCTGGCACTTTCGATCAAAGGTCTGATTGATTTTTTTATCTCAAAAAGACGTTGATTCATTTTTTCCAGCTTTCGCATTGACTCTGGGTTGGGATTCCAATCCAACAATGCTTTGGTAGGTATGTATTCGTGATTTTGAAGGTCATCAACTAATTCAATGTACTCATCTACAATTGATTCCAAAAGTTTGTAAAGCAAGTAATCGACTCCTCTTTCTCGAATAAGACCTTTTTTTTCCCTGATCCTATATCTTATCTCATCAAATGAATCACCTGCTCTTTCCTGGAAAGTGACCAAATACCTTTTCCCCAAAATGATTTTAATGAGGTCAAATTCAAAGCCTACATTGTTATCAAGAGAATAGACCTGGAGAACAATTGCATCCTCAAAATCCTGGATCTTGGGTCTTTTGGTTTCGTCCATGATGCCTTTTTTAACCAAAGGATGAGTGTCAATCCTATTAAAGATGGTTTCGATCTCATCCTTGGGTCCGTCCATATTAACATTGGCCCAGACATTTATGCTTTCTTCATACTCGTCTATTCTTTTCTCAAGAACCGTATCGAATTCAGAGACATTTTCCTTGTTGTAAACAAATGTGTGGATCGCTCCCATAGAACAGGTTATTTGGGCTCACAAAATAATACTTCCTTGGAAAATGGACATTTATATGCCCAGACAGTTGTCCTGACGATAAAGGACACTGGTACATGTGCTTCTATAACTTCCGGGAGCGGGGCCAAAGAAATCGATCTTTTTGAAGCCTTTGGAAAGAACTGAATCAATTCCCTCCTGGTATTTCTCCCTATCAGAATTATCCCAGATGATCACCCCTTTTGGTGTTAGGTGATCTAAAGCCTGCTTTGAGCATTCTACTCTTTTTCTTCCATCGATCAGTATCAGGTCATAGGTCTCTTCTGAATTGGATATACTCATAACATACTCATCACCTGCATTTAAGTCTTTGAACATCAGACTGGTATTGGGGCTTTCTTGGAGCATTAAGCCGACCTTATCAAACCAGTCTTTTTCATGTTCTACACTCCTAAGGGATTTAACCCTTTGGGAGAACCATTGGGTTGAAGAGCCCATTCCATATTCAAACATTGAAAGCTGAGAAAGGTCTCTATTTCCGATAAAATCAATAAATGGATAACTAAGCCATGGAATGGGATTGCCCTTTTTATCAATGGCAGAGCGCGAGTACCATGAATTTGCCCAGCCTTTTTCGTTGAGGTAGCCTTTTTTTAGTTGCTGGTGGATACCATACTGGACCGAACTAAATCGAAACCTTCCGGCGAGTTTGATCATCAGGATTTTAAGTCCTTCGATCATTTCCTATTTGAAGTTCTTTGACTTAATGATTCTTAAGCCCAATTGATTAGCCAAAGAATGGCCAGCTGCCTCAGCTTCCGGGTGGGTTTTAAACTTTTGAAAATCTATCAACGGCTTCTTCTTTTCATTGGTAAAGCCAATATAATAAGAGCTCTCCTCAACTTTCATATTGACATTTGGTAGAGAGTATAATTTATATCTGAGCTTACGTTTTGTCATAAAGAGATATTCCATTGAATCAATTGGAATCCAATCCCCGATTCGAATGAAAAGCCAACCCTGATAGGGTTTGATCATTTTTTTATCAAAATCCGTGATAAGTCCTTTTGTATAAAAAAGAGCAAAAGCTCCGGCCAAAGGAATGATTGAGGCAAAAGGGCTTATCAGAACTGCCATAGACCCAAAAACAAGGAACATGGCTCCAACTAATCGGACCACAGTGGGTAAGGTGTGGGTGACGGTAATCTTTCTTCCTGTTAGTTCTCCAGCCATTGCATTTTAAACGCGGAAGACGAGTATGGGGTTTAGAATTCTGTGCTAAGAGTTACGCTGAAACTGGGTGCTCTTGCAACTAGGTTACCAAACCCCCTACCTGTGGCGACCCAGATTCTGTAATTCTTATATGGTTTTGCGCTGAGCTTGAAATACCAGGCAACAAATTCAATGTTGTTTACATATAATCCAGTCAATGGAAATACGGGTTGATCTTGACCTCCCCCGTTAATATCCTGTTGTACTTCCAAACCACCCATGAATAGGAAGATGTTCTTGAGGAAGTTAATTCCCCCATAAACCTGCCCATAAAATTGATGACTGAAATTATTGGTTCTAAAATGAACTCCTGCATCAGCCGCAGCAAACCAAAGTCTTCTTCCATGCCCAGCTGAAATGTAAGGAGCGAAGGTCCAGGCATCAAAACCAGTTCGAAGACCTGATTCTCCTGTTCGGGAAGTGTTTGCGTCAATCCTTAGCTTTCCCGTAGCTGACCAGGATCCTTTTTTGTAAATGTTATAGATACCTGCTAACCTAATATTTCCTAACCCGATCAGTTCTGCTTTTTCCGGTACCAGGTTGATTGAACCGGGACTCAGATTAACGAAATCTGAATTCACGTCCTGGTTTTTCACCCATTTCAGTGGGATTTCAGCTGAAACGGTAAGTTTATTTGTAATTCCGTATTCTCCATAGATAGGAATGGTCTGATCCACGACCTCTCTTGGAATAGGTATTTGGTCCAAATTGTCAATTCGTCCCGAATAAAGAGAATTATAGGTTATGGTTGAAAATCCAACCTGCGTGTAACCATGACCTTTTTCACGCGTCCAGGCCTGTCCCTGGCTGATCATGGGAGTGAGAATAAAAATGAAAAGGAGCTTTTTCAATTTTTTATATCAAAGAACCAAAATCGGGGCATACCACCTGTAATGTCAAAGACATTAGCTTTTATTCCGGAAAAAATTGAGAATTAGTTCTCTGGTATATGGTATTCGATTAACCTTCTTTCCAATTCGGAGCAAGTATGGAAAAATCCATTGTAATACCCAGACCTTTCAAAAACCAATCCCAAGCCACTTGAATAGGCATAATCCAGAGGCCAGGTTTGATCCCCACATTTACTCATAGGAGTTCCATCCAACCTGGATACATTTTTGATCCTTATCAGGGAATTGAATTCTCCAGCGGGTGTAATAACCTTTCTTTTTCCCTGTTCCATTTTAACGGTCCACCTGAAAAGGAAGTCTTCCCCTTCATTTAATTGATTCTTAAAATCAACGTAGGAATAGATCACTTGGCCCTTCCAATCAACAATATACCCGGAGGAATCTCGGTACCATTTTTCATTTTTTTGACTTGAGCCAAAATAGTTTTCCTGACTTACAAGGTATAAATACCCATTGAGTTGCTTGGTCCCCACAATGGTCAAGGTGTCAAAAACATCCATTGGCTTTTCATTTCCAATACTATCGATGGAAAACCATTGGTAGATGAAATAGCTTCCAATCTTATCGGGAAACTGATATTGATTGGAGGAAGGTTGAAGATCGTCTTTTTGACAAGATATAATGAAAGGTACAAAGGCTAAAATCAGCAAGGGATTTTTCATGGTCTTGGAACGGAGGGAAAAAAAGAATAGTATAAAAAGCCCTCCTGAAATAGTTCAGGAGGGCTAGTGATCGACTTAAACTATTCTTGGTTTATAGCTTGATGAACTTTTCTTTGATAGCTGATACTCCTTGACCCAATTGGATCTTGTAAGTACCTGCCGTCAGATCGCTTAGTTCTAACGATAGGTTCTGAAAACCTGCTTCAAGATCGAATTCGTTGACATAGACTTCTCTTCCTATGAAGTCGAATACCCTAACGTCCACCACTCCTTTATTGAAAAGTTCCAAATCGATGTTCAAATTTCCTTCTACAGGATTAGGGAACATTTTAAAGGCAGAAGCAATGTTGTTTTCCAATCCGGTTATCACAGGAAGTGCGACCAACGATCCTCCGGAAGGAAGAGCAACAAAAAGTCCAAATGGATCGCCATTACTATTCTGAGTGGGGTCAAGGAAACCACTTGCTACCACAACTAATGCTGAGTCTTGCAGCCCGAGAGTTGATAGTGGAGCACTGAATGTAGCGACCAAGGTGGTTTGATTTTCATCATAGATCTCAAGAGTAAGATCAGCCGTAGCAACCTCCAGGTAATCATTTAGGTAGCTGTTATACATTAAATTATCGGCTATGGTACCGACACCTACGGCAACTACGTCAACAGTAGGAGCATCGGTGGAACCATGAACTATTTGGATATCAGTATTTCCTGCCGTGGAAGCACTTTCCCTACCCATGGCAAAAATGTCTAGTCCAAATGCCGGAGAAGGACTATATCCCAATGAGCTTACGATACCGTTGGCTGTAACTACATATGTTTCATTAGACATTAATGTGAGAGCAAATGATGCAATAGTATCTGCAACTGAATTGCTATTTCCTCCAGCAATACCTATGGTTATTGGTGAGCCTGCGGGTGCATCAATAAAAGGAGAGGCAGTCCTAAAAGCAAAGTCATCGATCAACAAAGTTGTGTCAAGGTATACATCCACTACAGATGCTGCGGCATCGGCACTGTTGTGAATTACCTGAACCCTTGCGGTTTGAGAGAAGACGGCAAACGTGTTGACAAGAATTACCAAAAGTGTTAAGAGCGAAATTTTCTTCATGAGTTTGGGTTTTTTGATTTACTACCTCAAGAACATGAAGGTTAAAAAAATGTTTAATGATTTTAAAAAAAAATTAAACAAAAAATTATAAATTCTTGTAAACCAGTATTTTGAATCGAAGAAAATCCTAAATATTTTCAATCTTATCTGCCAATTGGTGATCTTTTTGAGTGATCTTTCCTTCGGAATGCGTCATAACTCTAAGTTTCACCTTGTTGTAAGAATGTACTAATATATCGGGGTGATGGTCCATGGATTCGGCAATTGCTGCTACCTTATTGACAAATTCCAATGCGGTTAGAAAATCAGAGAATTGATATTCATTTTCTAACTGACCTTCTATTTCTTTCCATTCATTCATAGCTTCCTATTTTAAAATGTGTTTTTCTTCAAGCTTGGCAATTCCAAATCCTTTGTTCTTAACGTACTCATATTCTTTATTTAAAGGATCAAGAAGTGGATTTGTATGATTCATATGAATGAAATGAATCTTTTTCCTGAGATCTTTTTCTGGAAACATTTCCATGGTGTTTTTTACCAAGGGGTGTGGGACCTCCTTAATATCCCTGTTAGGCAATTCATCTCCTGAGTAAAATGTAGCATCGAGAAATGCCAGATCAACTTCATTTAGGATCACAGACCTTATGTCTTTACCCCATTTATCCCAGGAATCAATGTCCGGAATAAACATTGCTTTTGTTTTTCCTCCGGAAATGAAGTAACCAGCAGTTTCGGAGTATTCCTGCCTATGAGGAACCAGAAAAGGTTCAACCGTAATTCCATTTTTCAGCTCTACCGCTGTTGAGTGATTTAAAAGATTGATATCAATGTTGTTCCTTTTTACCAATTGACTCCATGGCCCCGAGGATTCCAAAAATTCTTTCATTCTTGGATAAGCATAAATGGGTACCGACTTAGCGTCCATTACCTCCTTTCCAAATTCCATGAGGCCTGTGTAATGACCAATGTGAGCATGAGTAAGAAATACTCCACTTGGCAAAATGAATTTATCCGGCCTTAGGTGCTTATTAACTATTTGCAATTGTTCCTTGAGATCAGGTGTGGCGTCGAAAAGCCAGTAGTGCTCTGATTTAGGATCGATCAGGGCAAGACTGGCTACATATTTTTTTTCCCTTATTCCTTTCCAATACGCCTTGCAACAATCTTTTTGGCAACCAGCTTGGGGATATCCTGCATCTTGTGCATTCCCTAAAACAAGTAAATAGGGTCTTTCTGGATCTTCCAGGATTCTTTCCTGCGAACAGGAAAAAAGAAAAATCATGAGTCCTCCAAGAAAGATCGATCTCATTTTTTAGTTAAAAGGATCTTCAAACTGGCAAGATGTGCGAAGAATACTGCAGGTGCTACGAAACCTGGAAGCCACATAAATGGAAAATACAATAACCCAATATTGGGTTGGTCAAAAGCAAATTGTTGGAAAGAGAAGGGTGCTGAAAGTACTGCGTTCCCTATGATATTAAGTAGCAATCCGAAACAGATTAGATTCCAGGCAAGAAGAATTCCTTTTCGAGGCCCTTCATTTGTGAACCCCCAATAAAAGATCAAAGGAGTTGTTAGACCTGCAAGTATGTCGAAATTCCTCCCTTCAAAGGTCATTAATTCAGGAATCGAACCTGCATAATAAAGCCACAATAAAACCAGCTCCACAGGTACTCTGACCAAATGGATCAAGGTCAGTTTTTTCAGATCCACATTTTCCATATGTCTATTAAAAGGAGGAATAAACACAAGGAATACTGCTGTCAACAACATTGGGACTACAAGCAGTAGAAATCTTGGAGGGATACTATCTGTGAAAGTATAAAAACCAGAATACCCTACTGCCCCCTGGATGAGCAACCAGGCAAGTATGATCCACTTAAAATAGTTTGGCCATTTAATGACCTTAAAGAATAACCAGTAGGTCAAAATGGTAGTCAGGATAAAACTTAAGCTGACGTAATAGGGGACTGTTTCTAGCATTTGCTAAAAATGCGAAAAATTGTCCCTTTTAGGAATTATAGTTAAGTGGTTATTACCTTGATCGCCAGGCGTTCACGATCTCCTCTATGGTGACCTCAAGGGACTTGGTGATATCCCAATTTGGATAGTGCTCTTTGATCTTCCTAAGATCGCTGTAATAGCAGATATGATCTCCTATCCTGTTATCCTCAGAGTATTTGTATTTCATAGGAATACCTGAAAAAGACTCGGCAATCTCGAAAGCTTCTAGTATTGAACAAGTATTGTCTTTTCCTCCACCAAGGTTATAGACCTCGGCAACCCTAGGATTATCAAGGAAAGCCTCAATGAACTTGGCAACATCCAGGCTATGAATATTGTCTCTTACCTGCTTTCCTTTATATCCGAAAATGGTGTATTCCTTTTGCTCCAGGTTACATTTAACAAGATAGCTTAGGAAGCCATGCAATTCTACACCGGAATGATTAGGCCCTGTAAGACAGCCTCCGCGTAAACAACAAGAAGGCATATTGAAATAGCGACCGTATTCCTGGACCATTACATCTGCAGCGGTCTTTGAGGCACCAAATAAGGAATGCTTGGTCTGATCGATCCGAAAACTCTCTGGAATTCCATTCACATAATTCGGATCCTTATAGTCATATCTTTTTTCCAGCTCCACCATTTCGATCTCGTTTGGAGCATCTCCATAGACCTTATTGGTTGACATGTGAACAAAAGGTATATCTATACTATATCTCCTGAGCCCTTCAAGAAGGTTCAGTGTTCCAACTGCATTGGTGTCGAAATCATCATAAGGAATAGCAGCCGCTCTATCATGGCTAGGTTGTGCCGCTGCATGTACAATTGCATCGGGTCCGATTTCATTGATCTTGGCCGCGACACCTTCTCTGTCCCTAATATCTATCTCATGGTGATGGAAGTTTTCAAGGCTGGAACTGAGTCTCTCCTGATTCCAACGGGTATCGCCCTGGGGTCCAAAGAATACAGCTCGTTGGTTATTGTCTAGTCCATGGATCTCCCAACCAAGGTTTGAAAAATACACGCATACTTCACTTCCAATCAGTCCTGAGGACCCGGTTACGATCAGTTTTTTAGCCATTTGATTTTTCCTTTTCAGTGATTCTGAAAAATTTATAACCTCCAATTATGGAGCTAAAATAAAGCATCAGGAATTTGCTGTTGGTTTCAAAATACCTTTTCCAAAGCCTTCCTGGTTCGGACATCAATCTGAATAACCATTCCAAGCCATTATTCTGCATCCATGATGGCGCCATCGGTTTAGTTCCTGCGAAGAAGTCGAAAGCTGCTCCTACCGCAAGCATGGGGGCATGTATCTTACCAAGGTGTTGGCCTACCCATATCTCTTGTCTTGGGCAACCTCTGCCTACCAAAACTATGTTAGCTCCGCTGGCGTTGATCTTTTCTATATCCTGGGCATCTTCTTCAGGTGTAGCATCCCTAAAACGATCTACATGGATGCCAGCGATCTTTATTCCTGAATAATTATCCCGAATAAAATCTTCCAGTTTTTCAAGGGTCTCCTTTGTGCTCCCGTATAGATAAAGGCTTAATGAATGCTTGTTAGCTTTTTTAAGCACATGTTGAGTTAGAAATGGTCCATAAACCCTATCCTTCAGTTTTAAACTATAGAATCTGTTCAGTGCCCACTTTATTGGTTGGCCATCAGGAACCACAAGGTCCAATTGATTGACCAGCTCTTTGAATTTTTCATCCTTATAGGCTGTGATCATTCCATGCACCGCCAGGGCAGATACTCCATAGGAATTTTTATCCCTGGCATTCTTGATCACCAGGTCGGATGCCTTGTTGTAATCCGTGGCTGAATAGTCAATTCCAAAAATTGAGTATTTATTCATCAGCCTATCTAATTATTGAACTGGTTCATGGTACGATCGATCCCAATCAATGGGAAGGATTTAATGGCCTGAATTGAGTATTCGATATGTTCAGCCAATTTTTCTTGTTCCTGCGCATTGAAGTTGTCCAAAACAAAATCAACTTGGGCTCCTTTTGAGAATTCACTTCCAATACCAAACCTTAAGCGGGAATACTGATCAGAACCGAGGGTGTCATTAATATTCTGAAGTCCATTATGTCCTCCTGAACTTCCTTTTTTTCTGATCCTGATGCTTCCGAAGGGCAAAGCCAGATCATCTACAAGAACCATAATGTTCTCAAGCTGAACCTTTTCCTTTTGCATCCAATAAGAAACCGCCTTTCCGGAAAGGTTCATATAGGTTTGTGGTTTTATCAGGATTAGTTTCCTTCCTTTTACCTTCAACTCGGCAAATTCCGCATACCTCCCGGATTCAAACTTTTTTTCCTGCCTACCTAGCATTTCGTCCAGGATCATAAATCCTATATTATGCCTGGTGTTTGCATATTCCAGTCCTGGGTTTCCTAATCCGACTATGAGGTATTTCATATAAAAAGCCCGCCCTTAGAATGATTTCTGCAGGCGGGCAATTTCATAAGGAATATTGAATTACTCTCCTGCTGGAGCTTCCTCCTGTGCAGGTGCTTCCTTGCTCTCTTCTCCCGCAGGTGCGTCGCCGCCTTCTGAAGCCGCTCCTTCGGCTCCCTCAACACCTTCAGCTGCCTCAGCCTCAGCAGCTGCGGCTTCCTCCTCAGCTTGCAGAGCTTTCAAGCCTCTTGGTACCTCAACAGAAACCACAGTGATCCTTTCAGGGATGAGTATCTCTGCATTCTCAATCTTAAGGTCTCCAACTTTCAATGACTTTCCAAGCTCCAATTGAGTGATATCAAGGTCTATCTGTTGGGGCATATCTTTTGGAAGAGCCTTTACGAATACCTTTCTTCTTTTTCTTACCAGTACCCCACCTTCAATTACTCCCGGAGCTGTTCCAACAAGATTGATAGGGATCTCCATTCTTACTGGTTTTCCTGCAGTTAACTCACGGAAATCAGCATGAAGAATGATATCGCTTACAGGATGGTATTGAATATCCTGAAGAATACAACGGTATTCTTTTCCCTCAATATTCATGTTCACGAAGAACACATCGCCGGTGTTTACCAACTTATTCAAAAGATAGGCTGGAGTATGAAAATGAACATGGTCTTCTGCACCGTATAATACGCAAGGAACATTACCTTCAGTCCTGATCTGTTTGGTTACTGAGGTTGACATGTCGTCACGCTTATACCCGATAAAATCTAACGTCTGCATTTTTTTCTGTCTTAGATAAAAAGTGAACTAATTGATTCATGATCATGAATCTTCCTAATAGCTTTTGCGAATAGATCCGCACAGCTTAAAACTTTTATTTTGTCTGAATCCACCTTTAATGGGATGGAATCGGTGACCACCAATTCTTTGAGTTCAGAATTGTTGATCCTGTCCATGGCGGGTCCTGAAAGAATAGGATGCGTTACAACTGCTCTCACGGATTTTGCACCGTTCTCCTTTAAGACCTTTGCCGCTGTCGTAATTGTACCTGCTGTATCAATAAGATCATCCAGAATCACTACATCTGCGCCCTGAACATCCCCGATGACCTTCATTGAAGCAACTTCGTTTGCTTTTTTCCTATGCTTGTCGCAAACAACGATCTCTGAATCCTCAAAGTAACTTGAGAAACCTCTTACTCTTCCCATTGCTCCAACATCAGGAGCAGCAAAAACCAACTTGTCGAATTTTTGAGTCTTGAGGTGAGGGATAAAAATGGCCGAACCATAGAGGTGGTCCACGGGAAATTCAAAGAAGCCCTGGATTTGCCCAGCATGAAGGTCGCAGGTTATTATCCTTTCTGCACCAGATGCAGAAAGTAGATTCGCAACCAGCTTTGAGCTGATCGGAACTCTTGGTTTGTCCTTTCTGTCCTGCCTTGCATAACCGAAATATGGCATTACCACTGTAATGGTATTTGCAGAGGCTCTTTTCGCAGCATCGATGAGCAGTAACAACTCCATCAAATTGTCAGAAGGAGGGAAGGTAGATTGGATCAAAAAGACATCACAACCCCTAACCGACTCATCGTAACTGACGGTCATTTCTCCATCTGAAAACTTCGTATGCGAAACTTTTCCAAGTGCCTTGCCATAAGATCTGCAGATCTTTTCCGCAAGGTATTCGGATGCGCTCCCACTGAATATTTTTACCGTTGACACGAGGACTGCTAAAAAAGGGGTGCAAAGCTAAATAAAAATGGAAACAAAAGGTAAATGAGAAGCAATTATTAAAGACATATCTCCCTGTCTTGTAGGCTTTTTTGAATAACTTGGCAACATGCCCAAGCAATACAGCACTCTCAAGGAATTTTACCCTTTTTATTTAACAGAACACCAAAACTGGATTTCCAGAAATCTTCATTTCCTGGGTACTTTTTTATTGTTGCTTGTTCTGGTCTATTCCCTTTACTCGCAAAATTATATTTACCTGATATCTATCCCCATCATTGGTTATGGATTTGCCTGGATAGGCCATGCTTTCTTTGAAAAGAACAAGCCAGCAACTTTTGAATATCCACTTTATAGCCTTGCTTCTGATTTCATAATGTTCTGGCATATTCTCACTGGTCAGATCGGAGAAAAAATGAAGAGAGCGAAAGATAAAATTGAGAGCGAGGGCTGAAGTTGGAATCTCAAAAAACGCTTTATAATCGGCAATTCTTTCTTCTCTGCTTCAGCAGTTTCCTATTCTTCGGATCTTTCAACTTGATCATTCCAGAGCTTCCAGGTTTCTTAGATCATTTGGGAGGTGGGCAATACAAGGGCTGGATCATCAGTCTCTTTACCATTGCAGCTGCTCTTTCAAGGCCCTTTTCGGGCAAATGGACTGATAAGATCGGAAGGATCAAGGTTATGATCATTGGGGTTGGAGTATCCTTTGTAGTTGGCCTACTCTACCCATTTGTGGTAAGCGTGGCTGGGTTTTTACTCCTTAGATTCTTTCATGGATTTTCAACTGGGTTTAAGCCTCCAGGTACTGCAGCATATACCGCGGATGTCGTTCCTGCAACCAGGAGAGGAGAGGCCATGGGGGTTTTAGGAGTGTCCGCATCGATGGGCATGGCTACCATGCCAGCTGTAGGAAGTTGGATAGCCATAGAGTACGGATGGGACCCCATGTTTTATGCATCCTCTTTTTTGGCACTTCTATCAATTTTGGTTTTGGCGGGGATGAAAGAAACCTTGGAAAAGCCAGAGCCCCTAAGGCTTAAGCTTTTTAAAGTGGGTTGGCAGGATGTATATGAATCCAAGGTTTTAACACCTTCCCTGATCTTACTTTTTGCGGCAATGCCTTTTGGTATCATTCTTACCATTATGCCGGATTTCAGTGCCCATCTTGGATTTGAAAACAAGGGAGCCATCTTCTCGGTGTTTATGATCTCATCCATTGCTGTGAGAGTATTTGCGGGAAGATTATCAGATAGGTTTGGGAGGAGGGTTGTTTTAGCTGGCGGCCTGACAACTATGATCTTCGCTCTTGCCTTCATTAGTTTTGCCTACGATGGAACCAGCCTAATAATTGCCTCTTTCTTTTTCGGACTGGCAAACGGGTTTAACTCACCCACAATTATGGCCTGGGCAATTGACCTTGCAGATGATAAGCACAGGGGAAGAGCGATGTCAACCTTCTTTCTTTTCCTGGAATTTGGGATAGGAATAGGAGCCTTTTCTTCAGGAACCATTTTTCAAAATGATCCTGAGATGTTTCAACCTATATTCTTGATGGGCTCAGGAATGGTTACAGTAGCTCTCTTGATACTTCTATACTTCAGAAGGAATGGCTCAGCTGGGTAGGGCTTTTAATTCGAGCAAGGTAAGTTCAGGCGGGATTCCAAGTCTTCCCGGGTATCCTATAAAACCAAACCCCCTGTTTACATATAGGTGTTGGTTTTCCTTTGTGTAAAGGCCAGCCCATTGTTCATAAACATATTGAGCAGGGCTCCAGCGAAACCATTCGTTTTCTATCCCCATTTGGAATCCATGCGTATGTCCTGAAAGAGTTAGTTCTATTTCTTTGAAATCTTTCCTGACCTGGGCATCCCAATGGCTGGGATCATGAGAAAGTAGAATTCGTAGATCTGCATCATCCGAACCTTCGTAGGCCTTAGGAAGATCGCCATACTTTTTAAAACGGTGTCGTGCACCCCAATTTTCAACTCCTATTAAAGAAATATTGGCTCCATCTATCTTAAATGACTTGTTCTCATTCCTGAGAAGATTAAATCCCATATCCTTATGGGCTCGAAGAACATCATTGAAATTCTTTGTCTTAGCTTCTTTTGTTGGCCATTGTGAGTAGTCCCCATAATCATGATTCCCTAAAATGGAATGTACTCCCAAAGGAGCTTTGATCTTTGCAAAAACATCCACCCATCCCTTCATTTCTGAAGCCAGATTATTTACCAGGTCTCCAGTAAAGAAGGCCACATCCGGTTTTTCACTGTTGAATAATTCAATGCCCGCTTTGACAGCTTTTTTGTTCAGGAAACTCCCAGTGTGAATATCACTCAATTGACCGATCCTTAATCCATCCAGTTGCTTAGGTAGCCCTGGGATCAATACCTGTTTCTTTCTCCAGGTATAATCATAGGCCCCATGAATTATCCCAAAAGAGAAGCCTGCAAAGGGCAGACCCCCGGCCAATACCCCGGCCTTTTTTAAAAAAGCCTTTCGGGTCATCTCTTTACCCGGCAATGCCCCCTGGGATTCATCCGAAGAGTTATATTTTTTGACAAGCCATCTGATCCCTTTTCCAATATCATCGATCAGGAAAAACATCAGCATGGGGATCTTTCCAGCGAGGTCCAGGAAGAACATTGTCATCATGATACTCCTTGCCGGTCCCCGATACATAGCCGTAGGCAGGTAGGGAAGTGTCCAGACCGCGGCCATAAGAAAAATACCCCAGGCCCACCATAGATAAGCCAATACCATTTTGGTTCGCCTTGGAGCATTTTTCCCTACCTCTTTTAATCCCGAGAAGAGGTAATAATGAACCCCCAGGATCAAGAAAAACAGGATAAGTACAGTGGAAAATTTGATCAAAACTAAATTAGGCTCTTGGGATCAAATGGTCTGCTTACCCGTTAAGGCCCAACGGATATTGTTTGCAATCAAGTACATGACCGGAACAATAATCAAGGTCAGGAAGGTGGCAAATGTCAATCCAAAAATGATCGTCCAAGACATTGGTCCCCAAAAGATCACATTATCTCCTCCGATAAAAGCATCTCCATGATAGTGTGCGAAAAAGCTTTCAAAGTCGATATTCAGTCCAACTGCTAAAGGTAAGAGACCGAGTACCGTTGTTATGGCAGTGAGGAGTACGGGTCTTAGCCTGGTTTTCCCTGCCTCGATGATAGCAGCCTGAATCAATCTCTTTGTAGGCTTTTCACCTTCGACTAATTTCAATGCCTTTCGTTTCTTTATTAGCTCAATAAAGTCTATCAAAACAATTGCATTATTCACCACAATACCCGCAAGTGATATGATACCGATCATGGTCATCATGATCACGAAGTCCATTCTGAAGATTACTAGTCCGAGAAATACTCCAATTGTACTGAAAACTACGGATGACATGATCACAAAGGGCGCACTTACTTTATTGAACTGGGATACGATTATCAGGAAGATCGTAAACACAGCTATCAATAATGCCTTAGTCAAGAAAGCCATATTCTCAGCTTGCTGCTCCTGCTCGCCAGTAAATTTGATCTCATAACCATTTGGTAGATCCATATTGCTTACCAGTTGTTTGATCTGGACGTTGATGTTATTTGCATTATAACCATCCAGAACATTAGAACTCAGGGTAAGCACCCTGTTAAGGTCTTTCCTATTGATTGATCCATAGGTGGACCCATATTTCACACTTGCTACCGAAGCAATTGGAATTTGAACAATTCGGCCATTGACCTGATTTCGATAAGTGATCTCTTTATTCATTAAAGCATCGAGATCATAGCGGTACTTATCATCTAACCTTAATTGGATCTTGTAATCATCTTCTCCGAGTTTGTATTTGGATACCTCTTTTCCAAAAAGAGCAGTCCTTAGCTCTCCTGCAATTGAGGAAGTGGATAATCCAAATCTTCTTGCTTTTTCTCTGTCGATATTAACAAGGAGTTCTGGTTTTCCAGCTTCAAGACTATTCCTTAGTCTTTCGATACCCTGGATGCCTGCTTCGGATATCTTATTCTTCAGTTGGGCTGCAATCTCATTAAGGACCTCAAAATCCTCTCCGATAATCTCAACATTGACAGGCTTTCCAGCAGGAGGCCCAGCAGGATCCTTGTCTACTGTAAGAATAATCCCCGGGTATTCGCCAAGATCTTCCCTTAATTCATTCATGATTGTCGTGGTATTCAATCCACCTCGATATTTGAACTCCACAAAATTGATCGTGATCCTTGCTTTGTTGGGAGTATCCTGTGCGCCCATAGAAGCGGGGTCATTAGGATCGGCCGTTCCCTGACCCACATTGGAGATAACGGATTCAACTATCTCTTCGTAAGGCTCAAGGAATCCTAAGATCTTCTTTTCAATTTTTGCGGAGAACTCATTGGTGACCTCAATATCAGTTCCTACCGGATATTCAATGAATACATTCAAATATTTAGGTTGATTTATAGGGAAGAAGATCACGTTTGGCGCAAATATTCCCAAAAGCATAAATGAGAAAATCAGAGCAAAAACAGTTCCTCCAAAGAAGAAATAAGGCCTTCTTTTGGTGACCGCAAACCTTAATGTTCTTACATAGATCCTTTCCAGCCAGGGTAGGAAAACAGATTGGAATCTTTCCGCCGCGGGGGTAAGAACAAAAACGTTTAGGGGAAGAAGAATACCAAAAAGAATAAGTAGGTTTCCTATCCATAACCCACTTCCTCCATTCATCAAACTAAATCCGGCAAGGGCCACTCCAAGAACAAAGAGAATAATCGAGTTTCTCCTGGATTTGCTCCTATTGATCCCTTTGCTGCCTTTCACTCTCATAAATGAGGAGATGAAAACAGGATTGATGACTAGGGCGACAAAAAGTGACGATCCAAGTGTGATGATCAAAGTGATCGGCAGGTACATCATGAATTCTCCCATAATCCCGGGCCAAAAGGCCAAGGGTAAAAATGCAGCGAGAGTGGTTGCTGTGGACGAAATAATAGGCATGGCAACTTCACCTACCCCTTTTTTCGCTGCTTCCATGCTTGGATAGCCTTCTTCCATCAATCGATATACGTTCTCAACTACCACAATTCCATTGTCAACCAGCATTCCAAGGGCCATGATCAGGGAGAAAAGAACGATCATGTTGATGTTGATCCCTACTGCTCCTAGTACAAGAAAGGCAGTAAACATGGAAAGAGGAATCGCTAGTCCAACGAATAAAGCATTACGCGTTCCGAGGAAGAATAATAGAACCGCAACAACAAGGATTACTCCAGAGATGATTGAATTTTCTAGTTCGCTAACCTGGTTCCTTGTCTGAAGACTTTGGTCGTTGGTGACGGTAACCGCGAGGTCTGGGGGAAAGACTTTAGTTTTTGCCTCAGCAATGATCTCATTAACCTTGTCTGTGGCGATCAAAAGGTTTTTACCACTTCTTTTGATGACATCAACCATAACAACTGGCTTTGAATCCAGCCTTGCATAATTTGCTTTCTCTACATAGTCAAACTCAATGGTGGCGATGTCTCTCAGATAAACAATGTTTCCTTTTTCATACTTGATCACAACATCTTCCAGCTGCCTTGGGTCTTTGTATTCGCCTACAACCCGGATTGTCCTTCTGACGCCATCAGAAAGTAGATTCCCACCGGACATTGTCAGATTTTCGCCCCTGATCGCATTTTCGATATCCGAGAAGCTGATCTTTCTGGATTCCATTTCATAAGGATTTACCTTGATCTTGACTTCTTTATCATCTACCCCCCTGATCTCTACTTTCGAAATCTCATTCAGTTTTTCGATCTCATCTTCAAGGTATTCTGCATGTTCCTTCAATTCATCAACTGAGTAATTCCCGGCCAGGTTGATATTGAGAATTGGAAATTCCGAAAAATCCATTTCAAAAATATTGGGATCATTTTCGAGATCTGTTGGTAATTCACTTTTGGCCTTATCAACTGCATCCTTTGTTTTTTGTAGAGCATCTTCTGAAGACATATCTGCCCTGAAGGTTGCGATGATGGTGATGTAATCCTGAACCGAACTTGAGGTTATCTCTTCAACATCTGATATGGTATTCAACTCCTTTTCTATTGGCCTGGCAATTAGGCTTTCCATGTCCTCAGGAGAGTTACCAGGATACGCTACTCCAACGTAGATTTTTGGCTCCTCAACCTCAGGGAAGTTTTCTTTGGGCAATGTGATATATGAGAAGATGCCCATCATCACAAGGATGAAAGTCAGTACATATACCGAGGTCTTATTGTTTAGGGATAAGGTACTTAACCAAAATTCCTTTTCAACTTTTTGATTTTCCATCATTTGGATTTTATGATTTGGCTAGGTCTGCTGTTTTAAGAAAGGTTCCTTTACTTACATCACGATATCCTCGGACAATAACATCCTCTTCGCTGTTTAGTTTGTCAAGGATTTCAGTACTACCTTCATAGGTCTTTCCAGTAACTACATAGTTCTTTTTGGCAATCAAGGAATTACCTTCCATTTTGGCCACAAATACAAAGCTCCCAAGGTTATCATACTGAATAATCTTTGTTGGAATGGTAAGGGCTTTAGGGTTTCTATAATCTGTTAGGGTGATGATAGATACCTGATTAGCCCTGGCAAGATGAAGGCCAGCCGGTATATCCACCTCAATAACGAAGGTCCTGTTTTCCTGGTTGATAATGCTTCCAATGGAAGAAATGGTTGAGTTTGTGGAAGCATTGATCGAAGGAATGAAGATTTTAACAGAATCTCCAACCTTGAACTTTCCGATATATGATTCTGAAACATTAGCTTCGATATACATGGCTTCAATGCTAACGACCCTAAAAAGTGGAGTTCCCATTGCAACCGTCTCACCCGTTTTAATATCTAGGTCGTTGATTTGGCCGGCATGTGGTGCTCTAACAATATAGTCGTCAAGTTGAGATTCAAGGGTGGCGAGTCTTTTCTCCAAGGATTCCTTGTTAGTTTTTGCCTGTAGATATTGTACTTCGGTCCCAATTTCCTGATCCCAAAGGGCTTTTTGCTTTTCAAAAAGCGTTTTGGCGAGCTCCAATTGGGATTTAACCTCATCTATTGAGTTTTGAAGCATGGATGCGTCTATTTTGATGATGACATCGCCCTGTTTTACAAAGCGGCCATTCTTAGATCTAACCGATTGAACATTTCCCAAAACCTTGCTGCTTACCAGAACATTGTTTTTGGAAGCAACCGACCCACGGACATCGATTTTATGAACAAATTGACCATTCTTTGGTTTAGCCAGGGAAACCAAGGTGTAATTCCTCTGACTCATTAGGTAATTGGTATCCAATTCCATGATCTCCTTTTCCAGGTTGGCGACTTCAGATTGAAGAGCAACTACTTGTTCCCTAAGCGAAGCCAGTTGGGCTTTTTTAGATTCCAGGTCTTGAGGAGCCTGGCAGGCAAACATTATTGCCATTAGACCAATAGGGGCTAATAATCTTTTAGTGATTTTCATTTCTAGCAGGTTTTTCAATTGTTATAATCTAAGTGTCCAAGGGACTTTTCTAATGTAATTTTTGCCACGATGGCGTTGTAAAGAGCGTCGTAATAACTCGCCTGAGCATTTACGTAGGAATCATCGGCATTGATCAAATCTATATTTGACCCAACTCCTTGTTTGAATTTAGTTTGGGTCACTTCGAAAACCTCTTTTGCCAATTCCATATTTTGCTTTTGAACATCAAGCTGATCAAGGCTTGCCAACAGGGCATCATTGCTGCTTTGGATCTCGGTATTGATACTGTTCTCGAGCATATCATAATGGTTCTTGATCTTTGCCAATTCTATCTTTGATTGTTGGATCATGTAATGCTTTCGCATTCCGTCGAAAATAGGAACTGACAGCTGAAGACCGACAAACCCGTAGTTCAACCACCTGTCGCTAAAACTGAAGATTTGATCGGTGTTATTGGTCATAGTGTTCCAACCATATCTGCCAATGGCATAAAGATTAGGATAGTATTGCATTTTGGTGTTTTTCACATCCAGTTCTTGTAGGCCTTCACCATCCTGTAAGATTGTATACTCAATTCGGTCGGTGTAAGTAAAATCCTCCACCTTGGGTTTCTCTTTCAATACATCCTCGACCCCATCAAGTTTTCCTGTGAAGCTAACCTCATCCGAGGTAGGCATTCCCATTTGAAACTTAAGAAGAGCCTCACTAATTGCTACTGCTCTTTCCAGAGTAAGCTTTGAGGCTTTTAGGTTATTGTAATTCACTCTAATCCTGGAAACGTCAATGCTTTCGGCAAAACCAGCTTTTTGCATAGCTTCAGTCTCCTTTAAAAGAGATTCAAGTCTTTCCATATTGCTTTCTGCAGCAACTAGTTTTTCTCTGTTTATCAATACCAGGTAGTAACCCTTGTAAACATTCTCTACGACATCAATCCTGGTTTGAACCATCTGATGAGTGGACAGCTCCTTATAGGCCCTGGCAGCCTGAAGTCCCACAAAGTATGAACCATCAAACAAGAGCTGACTTGCTTGAAAGAATGCATCCCCATCGTATTTGGTTCCAAATGCAAGTTCAACTTCGGTACCCGGAGGAATTGTAGTATCTCCAGGTGCTGCAAAAGTTGATGCTGGCAAAAGGGACTTCCTAATTGAGAAGTTGTAGTTCAAAAACATTTTGGCATCGACCTGAGGAAGACCCAAGGATCTGATTTCCCCAACCTTAGCAGCGGACTTTTCGATATCCAATTGAGAGTTCAACAGCATCTGCGCATTTTCCATAGCATAGGAAAGACAGTCTTCCAATCCAAAGGATTGCCCTCCTTCCTGCGAATACGAGCCCAGGGGCAACATTGCCAAAAGGCTTATTAATATAATCTTAGGCAGCTTTTTCATTTTTCTCATCAGTGATGTTCTCTTTATAATTTTTCAATAGCTTATATCCCCTTTCCGATACGATTCCGTATAAAAAGTGATCGAAGATCTGACCCTGAACTTCTGATAGATCATATTTTCCGATCGGAAATACATTACCATCAAAAGCAAGTTCGGCTTCTTTTATTCTTAGGATAGAGATAATATCAGTATTAATTTCGGGCCTGTAAAGACCCATTCCCTTTCCTTTTTCAATGTTCTCCCGAACAGAGTGCAAAACACATTCTTCCATGTGATCAGAAAATATCTTCATCGCCTTCGGATGATAGCGATTCAGATCAAAAAGGAGCGATGGATGCATCATTTGAAAATGCCTTCTGATCCTTAAGGAGATTTGCAATAATTCATCGATCGGGTCTTTTGCTTCCTGACTGACTTCCTTGAACTCAACTTCTTCATCATCAATATGGGTACGTGCAATGGTGCAGACGATGTCATCTTTGTCCTTATAATATTGATAGATTGTTTTTTTAGATATGCCTAGTTCCCTTGCTATGTCATCCATTGTAACACTTTTTATACCGTAGCGGTAAAATAGCCCTTTGGATATTTCTATTATTCTCTTGTCCAGTTCCATAAAATCGCCGCTAAACTATGGAAACTTCAATAATGAATTGAGTTTCCAAGGTTTTTTTTCATGAATTTTTGTAAAGGGAATGACAATTCAATGAATGGTAAAAAAGGAATTCAAATGGCTCTTAAAAACTCCATTCTTCCTTCTGAAATTCTATTTTTGCGGCAAAAGAAATTCCATTGGAAAATAAAGAATTAGAGATTAATGTCGATGTGGCAAAAGAACTCGGATTGATCCCCGATGAGTACGACAGGATCATTAAAATAATGGGGCGTACTCCCAACTTTACCGAACTCGCCATTTTTTCTGCAATGTGGTCGGAGCATTGTTCTTATAAGAATTCAATTCAATGGTTGAAGAAATTACCCAGGGAGTCCGATCGTATGCTCGCAGCGGCGGGAGAAGAGAATGCAGGACTCATTGATATAGGTGATGGGTTAGCCTGTAGCTTCAAGATCGAATCTCATAACCATCCTTCGGCTCTGGAGCCTTATCAAGGTGCGGCAACAGGTGTTGGTGGTATCAACAGAGACATTTTCACAATGGGTGCCAGGCCTATTTGCCAGCTTAACTCTTTGAGGTTTGGGGACCCTCATTCTAAGAAGACGAAATGGCTGTTAGAAGGAGTTGTTAAGGGAATCGGAGACTATGGAAATGCCTTTGGAGTTCCAACTGTTGGGGGAGAGGTTTTCTTTGATGAGTCCTTCAATGTCAATCCACTTGTAAATGCCTTTTCTGCTGGAATAGTCGAGCATGGAAAAACCGTATCTGCGATCTCCCAGGGAGAAGGAAATCCTGTTTTCATTGTTGGGTCAAGAACAGGTAAAGATGGGATTCATGGAGCATCTTTCGCTTCCAAGGATATTACTGAGGATTCTGTAAATGACTTACCGGCCGTGCAGGTGGGAGATCCCTTCCAGGAAAAGCTTCTCCTGGAAGCCACACTTGAATTGATTGAAACAGGAGCGGTGGTCGGAATGCAGGATATGGGAGCTGCTGGAATTATTTGCTCCACCTCTGAAATGAGCGAAAAAGGGGGGCATGGTATGGAGATCTGGCTGGATAAGGTCCCAACGCGCCAACAGAACATGAAACCGTATGAGATTCTTCTATCGGAATCTCAAGAGAGAATGCTGGTGGTTGGTGAAAAAGGAAAAGAGAATGACATACTAGCTGTTTTTGAAAAGTGGGATCTAAGTTGTGAGCAGATTGGAGTGGTGACCAAATCCACTCAACTGAAATTTTTCCAGAATGGGGAATTGGTTGCAAATGTCCCTTCTTGGGATCTGGTCCTTGGCGGAGGAGCACCGGTTTATGACAGAGAGTACAAAGAGCCGGACTATTTTAAACAGTATCAAAAGTTCTCAATCGATCAGGTTAAAGAGCCCACTGATCTAAAGGAAGTAGGGATGTTTTTGATAGAGCATCCAAATATCGCTTCGAAGAAATGGGTTTATGAGCAATACGATTCCATGGTAGGAACCAATTTCATGAATACCACTTCAAGGTCTGATGCAGGAATTGTTAGGATTAAAGGTACTGAAAAGGCGTTGGCGGTATCCGTGGATTGTAATTCCCGTTATGTCAAGAACGATCCAAAAAGAGGCTGCTCTATGGCTGTTGCGGAAGCAGCCAGAAATATTGTTTGTTCCGGTGGAGAGCCATTGGGAGTGACCAATTGCCTGAATTTTGGCAATCCTTACAATCCTGAAGTCTATTGGCAATTTGTTCAGGCTATTCAGGGAATGAAGGAAGCCTGTGAGACCTTTGGAACCCCGGTAACCGGAGGAAATGTCAGCTTTTACAATCAATCTTCAGATGAGGGTCCAGTATTTCCTAGCCCTGTTATTGGAATGGTTGGTTTATTGGAGGATAAAGAGAATATGACCACCCTTGATTTTAAAAATGAAGGAGACCTGATCCTGTTGTTGGGAAATAATCCTGAAGACATTTCCGGGTCAGAGTACTTGTATTCTTTCCAAAAGATAAAAGAATCACCCGCGCCGGAATTCGATCTGGAATCGGAAAGAAAACTTCAGGACGGGGTTTCAAAGCTGATCAAAGAAGAGCTATTGAATTCTGCCCATGATCTTTCCGACGGAGGATTGTTCATCGCATTAATGGAATCGGCCATGGGTGTAGGAAAGGGATTTAATGTTTCTATTTCAGGAGATATCAGAAAGGATGCTTCACTCTTTGGCGAGGCTGGAAGTAGGGTATTGGTTTCTATCAATCCTGAGGATAAGGAAAAAGCTCAGGAGATCATGTCAACAATTGGGGTGCCTTCAGCAGAGATTGGAAAAGTTGAAGGTTCTGATTGTGTCATTGATGGAGACAATTGGGGATCCATTTCTGATTTCAAATCAAAATATGATAACTCCCTTGCTAAGATTATGAATTAGGGTTTGCTAAGAAAAATTCCCTTTCTAAATTTGCAGGCCCAAACAATGACCGATGGTGTAACTGGCAACACGTCTGGTTTTGGTCCAGAAGAGTCCAGGTTCGAGCCCTGGTCGGTCAACAAACCCCAAGACTTTTTAGGTTTTGGGGATTTTTTTTAGTCGGAAAATGAGGAAAAGTCTAAAGTTTAGAGCAAAAAAAAAGGAGGTGAAAATCACCTCCCATTTTTTGTCCTTTTAAAATGTATTAACCTTAAACATGACATGATCAATTCAAAAATGGGAAATAAATTGATTCAATTACCTTTTTTGGCTGAAAATTTTTGCAAAAAGTGTTATTCAGATAAGAATATCATAAAAATATCCTATGAAATGGCCGTTTTTGGTGTTCACTAAATGAAATGCCTTTTTCACAAACTCAGAACCTAGTTTCACAAAAACTACTTATCCATGTTTGAAAATTTAAGTGAGAAGTTAGAAGGAGCTTTTAAGACCCTGAAAGGGCAAGGAAGAATCTCAGATATCAACGTTGCCCAAACAGTCAAGGAAGTACGTCGTGCGCTTGTTGATGCCGATGTAAATTTCAAAGTAGCCAAGGATGTAACTGACAGGATCAAAAATGAAGCTCTTGGTCAAAAGGTGATCAATGCAGTTTCTCCAGGACAACTACTGGTTAAGATCACCAGCGATGAGCTTAGCTCCTTAATGGGAGGAGAGGAAGCTAAAATGAACTTAGGTGCTGATCCAGCCATCATCCTTATGTCGGGTCTTCAGGGATCGGGTAAAACCACATTTTCAGGAAAGCTGGCAAAATACCTTATGGATAAGGGTAGGTCTGTTCAGCTAGTCGCTGCTGATGTTTATAGACCTGCTGCGATCGAACAGTTAAAGGTATTGGGTGATTCCATAGGAGCTGATGTATTCGCCATTGAGGATTCTAAAGATCCAGTGAGTATTGCTCTGCAAGGAGTAGAAGAAGCTAAAAGAAAGAAAAGAAAGGTGGTCATCATTGATACTGCAGGACGACTTGCGGTTGATGAAGAAATGATGAAAGAGATCGAGACCATCAAGAGGACTATCAACCCTCACGAAACGCTTTTTGTGGTGGACTCCATGACTGGCCAAGATGCGGTTAATACGGCTCGTGAATTCAATCAAAGGATAGATTTTGATGGAGTGGTTCTAACCAAGCTTGATGGAGATACCAGGGGTGGTGCGGCAATCTCAATTCGTGCTGTGGTAGAGAAACCGATCAAGTTCATCGGTACCGGAGAGAAGATAGAAGGAATTGATGTTTTTCATCCTGATAGGATGGCCCAAAGGATCCTGGGCATGGGAGACGTTGTGTCGCTTGTCGAAAGAGCACAACAGGCTTTTGACGAGGATGAAGCCAAGAAACTGAACAAGAAGCTTCGTCAAAACACCTTTGACTTCAATGATTTCAGATCACAGATTCAGCAAGTCAAGAAGATGGGTAATATCAAGGATCTGATGGGAATGGTACCTGGGATGGGGAAAATGGTTAAGGACATGGATTTTGATAATAATTCTTTCACTCCAATTATTAGTATGATTGATTCCATGACTCCGTATGAAAGAGAAAAGCCCGATGTAATTGATGGTACAAGGAGGAAGCGAATAGCAGACGGATCAGGAAATTCTATTCAGGAAGTAAATAAGCTTATCAAGCAATTTTCCCAAATGAGATCCATGATGAAGAAGTTCAATCAGGCAGGAAAAAAAGGAAAAGGGAGGTTCAATCCCTTTGTTAACTAGGCTTTATACAAGGCCCTTTTAGCTGCCTTCATAACTCTTTCAAGATTCGGAAGAGTTTCTTCAATCAAAGTAGGTGCATAATGCAAGGGAAGATCACGGTTGGTCACCCTTTCAATGGGTGCATCTAGGTAATCAAATGCATAGCGTTGTAAATGATAGGCTAATTCAGAAGAGATTGAAGCCAGTGGCCATGCTTCTTCCAATATGACAGCCCTGTTTGTCTTCTTGATTGAATTAACAAGGCAATCATAATCGATAGGCCGTACGGAACGAAGGTCAATTAATTCAACACCTACTCCTTCTTTTTCCAATTCAATAGCAGCAGCTTGGGCAATCTTGAAGATTTTGCCAAAAGAGATCAACGTAAGATCAGTCCCTTCTTTCTCAACTCTGGCCTCTCCAATCGGAATCAAATATTCTTCTTCCGGAACCGGGCCCTTGTCTCCATACATCAATTCCGACTCCATGAAGATCACCGGGTCATTGTCACGGATAGAGGTCTTTAATAATCCTTTTGCATCGGCAGGATTACTAGGAACTACAACTTTTAATCCTGGTGTGTTGGCATACCAGTTTTCAAAGTTCTGAGAATGCTGTGCTCCTAATTGTCCCGCATTCCCTGTAGCCCCTCTGAAAACTATAGGTACATGATATTGACCCCCTGACATGGACATGATTTTCGCAGCTCCATTTATGATCTGGTCAATTGCCACAAGAGAGAAATTAAAGGTCATGAATTCAACTATGGGTCTAATACCATTCATGGCAGCTCCAACTCCAAGCCCGGAGAATCCTAATTCTGCTATCGGAGTATCTATGACTCTTTCTGGTCCAAATTCATCAAGCATCCCTTGGGAAACCTTATAAGCACCATTGTACTCTGCCACCTCTTCTCCCATTAAAAGGACATCGGAATCCCTTCTCATTTCTTCGGACATTGCCTCCCTGAGTGCCTCTCTGAATTGGATTTCTCTCATATCTAATTTTTTCGGACGGCTAAATTAAAAAAGGGAGTAGCTATCTCCTAAGATTTATTGGGCATAAAAAAACCCCGGCCGGAACCGGGGTTTCTTTGAATTTAATATTCTTATTTAACCGCGTCCTTAAACTCAGGAGAATCGGCATAATTGACGAATTCAAGATCGTTAATAGCTCTTTCTCTTAAGTCAGAATTGATCGCAATTGCTTTTGGAAGATTTTCAGTAACACCAGCTAATTCTCCCATTCTAGCAGCGGTAACAGCAGCACAGTAGTATGCATGAGCATTCTTATCGTCTGCCTCAATTGCTTTATCAAAACCTGTTTTTGCAACACCGAAATCCTTTTTCAAAAGGTTGGCAAGAGCCAAGTCATAAGCGACTGTGCTTGATCCGCTACCTTCAGAAAGACTTTTCGCAGCTTCATCATACTTAGCTGTTTTCATTTCAGCGATCCCTTTAAGAGCAAATATGTTAGCTCTAAGATCTCCAGCTGGATCCATAGCCAAAGCTTTTGAGAAATAGCCCTGAGCTTTGTAGTTATTACCACTTGAAAGTGCTTCGGCTAAACCAAGGTTTGCATATGCGTAAGCATTTTCCTTTCTGTTGTTGGAAATGTTGAAGTGGTTGATCGCATCTTCATAGATATCGGATCCACCATTCGAAGCAACAGCTCTTTCAACAAGGACAGCTCCCAGGTTGTTATGGGCCTGCCAGGTATCGCTTTGCTTAGTAGCTGCTCTAAGAAGCTTTTCTCTTTCGTCAAGATCAGCAGTAAGAGTAGAAGCATAAAGCAATTCCTCTTCGTTAAGGGTATCAGCAGGAGCTGAACCATCTCTGATCATTCCGGCAAGTGCCGCGATCTCAGCATCGGTTTTCTTTGGGATCTCAGTGATGATCTGAGTTTGAGCCACCCTTAGGTCAGGATAAATCTCATTGAAGAACTTCTTGTAAGTAGGAAGCTTCTTCAAAGCTTTTTCTTTTGCAACGAAATCACCTCCATTTGGATCATCAATAACCTTGGTGATGGCAACCTTTTGATCGTCAGTTAAAGCATCACTGCTAGCCAAGGCTTTTTTGAACATGGCCCAGTCCTGGATTATAGGCTTAAGAACAAAGTTGATGGAGTCAGCCATCCCTTTGTAATCATACCTTTTCATTTTCCTGCGGTATTCCTTTTCAACCATGCCGGCCCTGTCTTGCGAAAGACGGCTGTTGATAGTTTCTAAACCCTCAGGGCTATGGTTACCAACTATGGTCACGGTACGAGTGATGTTTTTCTCAGCGATGTATGCATCCAATTGCTTTCCTCGATCTGATCTCTTTTCAGATGATCTTAGTGCAGAACTTCCTTGAAGGAAAAAGAAATCAAGATTTAGCTTTTTGATATCTGGTTCTTTGGAAAAGCCATGAGGAGCATAGTTCACTTCAGTCACATCCTGAACCAATTCAGAGGTTGTGATTACACCTAAAGCGATTGGCATTTCAGGGGTGGATTTTGATTTTCCATTAGCTGATGCTGCAGTTCCCATGATAACGAGATCGCCTCTTAGCTTATCCTCAGAATAAGGAAAGCTAAAAGTTTTTGAAACTTTTGGCTGGCTGGTCTTTTGATTTGGAAAATCTTCATACTTGAATTCAATATCAGGCATTTTCTCTTCCTTGTCTGCGTACTTATAGGTAGTAGAGACGGTATAAACCTTTCCCTTTTTAAGCATATTAACAGGAAGTAGAGCGGACATAGTGAATTCCACTGTGTCAGCATGCATTTCCAAAGGATTCGGGGTGACAGTTAAATTTTGCTCCCCTGCCTTTTTGATCATTTGGCTTAATGAGCACCCGGAAAGGGTAAAAATACTTCCTATTAGAAGCGCGTAAAGTGTTTTTCTCAATGAGTGCATATGTTGCGAATTTTGAGGCGAAATTATCCCGTATTAAGAACTATTCCAATGAATAATAATTAATTTTGAAGGGCTTAGTCAACTAAAATCGTTTTTTTAAACGAATCTATGAAAAAGATTCAGACATATTGTGAAGAGCAGGCCTTTGGAGTTTGTGCAAGTATTGCTGAAAAAATGGGCTATACTGCAGCTTCGGTGCGATTATTCTTCATTTATGCCTCATTCCTAACCTTTGGGTCGCCTGTTCTTTTGTATTTGGTCCTTGCCTTCTTAAAAAATTTAAAGGCTTATCTCAGAAAAAGTCAGTCGACTATTTGGGATTATTAATTTTAAGGTCTGAAAACCTCTTTTTTCGCTGAACAAAAAATGCAAGAGGCAATATGCCCCGATAAACTCCACTGATATTCGAAAGTGGGACCTTATTATCCGGTATCTGGTGTTTATCGATCTTGAAATAAAGCCCATAGAAAGAAAAATGTGCTTTCAACACTGAAAAAAATTCTCCTGGGCTTCCTGATAAAAGAAACTTTAAAGCTGCAAGTCCGTCAAGGATGAGCCTGGGTAGAAGGGTCGAAAAAAAATCAAACCCCTTTAGGTTCTTAGCAAGAAGGATCAGGTTGTTTCTGAAGTTCAAAAATGTTTTCCTTGGATCTCCCATCGCCAATGATCCTCCTCCCACATGGAATACCTTTGATTTTGGTTCACAAACTATTTTAAATCCCATCCTTTTTATTCTCCAGCAAAGGTCTATTTCTTCCATATGAGCAAAGAAGATCGGATCCAATCCACCAGCCTTCAAGTAAATATCTTTCCTGATAGCTAGACAGGCACCCGATGCCCAGAATATCTCAGTTTCAGAATCGTACTGGGATTTATCCTCCTCAACATTATCCAGGATCCTTCCTCTACAAAAAGGGTATCCGAAGGAATCGATGAATCCTCCAGAGGCTCCGGCATACTCAAAATAGCTTTGATTCTTTTGATCCAGGATCTTGGGTTGGACAGCAACCACTTCATTTTCCAATGCTAATGCTTCTTCCAGCAGCCTCAGCCAATTTTCTGTCACTTCAACATCGGAATTGAGAAGAATGATATTTTCCGCCTCGATCTCCTTGATCCCGAGATTATACCCCTGACTGAAACCATGATTTTGTTCCAGTTGAATAAGGCTTACCGCATCTAGACCTTTTAGGTAATCAATGCTATCGTCGCTAGATCCGTTGTCAATGACGAATACCGATCCTACTGGGCTAAATTTTATTACAGAGGGCAGGAATTTCTCAAGAAGAGCCCTTCCATTCCAGTTCAAGATGGCAACAGCAGTCTTTATCAAAGACCGGGGAATTGAAATCCTGGTATATTCGGAAGGCCTCCAGTCACCTTACTCATCTCGTCCTTAATCAATTGATCTATTTTTTCCATGGCTGCATTCACTGCGGCAACGGAAAGGTCCTGAATAAGCTCTTTGTCATCATTGTTGACCAATGCGTCATCCACATTTATAGAAATTACCCTTCTTTCTCCATTGACCAATGCCCGAACCATACCACCCCCAGCTTCTCCTTCGGCCTGAAACTTTTTCACGCGCTCCTGGCTCTCCTGAATTTTTTCCTGCATTTCCTTTACCTTTCCAAACAATCCTGATATATCCATTTCCCTCACCTAAGTAATGTTAAATTCCCTCTTTCCTCGAACTTGTTTCCACGTGCGTCTTCCGCCTTTACAACGTAGATATAATTGCCCAGTTGAGCATCATTTCCGTTTATTTTTCCATTCCATCCTTCGTTGAAATCTTTCGATTCGTAGATCACCTCTCCCCATTGGTTTATGATCAAGATCTGGAATGTTTCAACAAATCGACCCTCTCCTTTGAAAGTGTCATTTAGTCCATCATTGTTCGGCGTAAATGCATTTGGAAAAAATATTTTGAATTTCTGTTTGACTAACTCCCAATTTGAGCTACTTGTGATTGTATCTGAACCAGATTTAAACGCTACGACTCTGTAGTAGTAATTCTGAAAATTCGTATCAATTCCTGATTCTTCCCAGGTCAACGTGAGTGAATCCAGTAATTCAGAAAAATAGACCTGACCATTGGTATTAAGTTTTTGAACTTCATAATTCCTTACTCCTTCATCCCAACCAATGTATTCATCCCAATTCAGTTTATGGCCAAAATTGGGTGCGGTTTGAACGTTTAGAATCATGGGACATTGAGTGATACTCCTGAAAGAATTGTTTTGACAAGAATCAAGGAAGCCTATCTGAAAACAGGGTTGAAGAGTAGGATTTCCTATATCTCCAATTTCAAATTGAGTTGTGATCGTGGTTCCAATTGGTGCGAAGCCAGTGCTTACCTGGGCATATACTGTGTAATTGACCACATTCATTCCTGGATCCCAAAACAAAGTGCTTATATCGATATCTGTACTTATCAAAGCATTGGTCACGGCACTTGGTGTGTCGGTAGAAAAAGAGACCAGACATACTTCATTCGATACTGAAGAATCAGTCCCCATGTTTACCCTTGACTTAATTGTATAGCAATATTGACCCCCACAGGTTATTGCAGAATCGTAAAAGGGTTGAGGAGGGTAAGAAGGAAGAAAGGATTGGATCAACTGCCCGTCCCGATAGAGGTCAAATCCGTCATGGTCGGGTCCTTTATATGGAGTCCATGAAATCTCGTTTCTGTTATTAAATGGTGTTGCTGAAAGCTCAATGCCACATAAAGTTTGGGAAGAAATTACATTTCCACATTCATCCCTTGCCTCAACTCTGAAACATTGGTTTTCTACGGTGTCTCCAGGATTATTCAGAGAATAGGTATGGATCCCAGGACCGGGAAGAGAAATCTGAACATCTGAAAAGCTATTCCCCCCATCTTTCGATTGAAGTACATAATAAAACACCCTGTCGATGGCTGAAAAATTGAAAGAGATTGTGAAGGGAGTAATACTGGTTTTAAAATCGCTGATCTGTGGGACAGGGATATCATTTAGGGTGGTAACGGTATCTTCAATCAATGCTCCACAACCCCCGGGCACATAATTTCCCTGTATCGAAAAGTTCTTTATTCCTGGAGATCCGTAACTGTGCTGAACTCGGGTGGAAACATTGATATCCAGGGTTACTATAGGAGAGCCATCTTTGAAATCGAAAAAATATTCTTCATAAACTGGGTTGGTGATCTCAATCACAATTCCATTATCATCACAAACAAATACCTGATATTCCGGGTCAGGGGAGGCTAATACTTCAATGTAGTTGAACTTGGGTAATGTAGTACCGGTTCCATTTACGTTTCCTGTTTGTTGAATTGAATAAATCCCCGGATTGTTATAGGTGTAGAATGTATCGGTAATTCCACCTGGAGGATCTCCAGCTACAAATTCATAATTATATCGGAGTGAGGTAACGTCGGTATTAGCACCAACACATTCCTGGATCCTTATCAACAAGGGTGCACAACCCCTTGTGACATCTGCATTAAAGCATAATTGAGCATTTGCCCAATCAGAAATGAGCAAAAAGGTTATTAGTATGGCTAAAAGCTTCCCTGATCTAGATCCCCTCAATCTTTTCGTTTTGAATAAATAGAACGCTATTTTCAATATCCTCGTGTAAAATTCGGTCATTTTCTATGATCGATACCCTTTCACGAAATCTATCTACCACTTTTTGCAATCTACTTGAGGTGGGCTTGGACCTAAAGCTCAATGCCTGGCTTGCCGTCATTAACTCAATGGCAAGGATCCTATCAAGATTTTCAGAAATCTTCATGGTCTTCAACCCTGCATTTGCCCCCATACTTACATGATCCTCCTGTCCATTGGAGGAGCTTATAGAGTCAACGGAGGAAGGGGTAGCCAGTTGTTTATTCATGCTTACAAGGGAAGCTGCTGTGTATTGCGGTATCATCAATCCCGAATTCAAGCCTGGCTTTTGAATCAGAAATTCCGGAAGCCCATTCTTTCCCATCAGGAGTCTGAATATTCTTCGCTCTGAAATATTTCCTATTTCTGAAAGGGAAATTGAAAGAAGGTCCAAAGAGATTGCAAGTGTTTGACCATGGAAATTTCCTCCTGAAATGATCAAATCGCTTTCAGGGATAACGTTGGGGTTATCAGTTACTCCATTAACCTCCCTTTCGAATATGGTTTGTGCGTGATTTATGGCATCATAACTGGCACCTAAAACCTGAGGAATGCACCTAAAACTATAAGGATCCTGGACCTGCTTCTTTTCTTCATGTTCCAAGGGACTTCCTTCTAAATATTTTCTGATCTTCTCAGCTATAATTATCTGGCCTTCCTGGTTTCGGATCCTTTGGATCTCAGGATGCAAAAATCCGTATTGAGCTAAGAAGGCATCAATTGATAAGGCACTGATCAAGCTGGACCATTCGATCTGTTGCTGAGCTTTTTGAAGGGTGAATCCCATCAATGCTTGCATGAATTGGGTGCCATTGAGAACCGCTAACCCTTCTTTTGCCGAAAAAGTGTGAGGATTTATTCCCTTTTCAGAAAAGACTTTTTGAGTTTCAGAGACTGACCCATTGAACCAGCATTTTCCTTCTCCCATCAAAACCAATCCCAGGTGAGCCAGAGGGGCAAGATCGCCGGAAGCTCCTAGCGAGCCCATTTCAAAGATTTCCGGATAGATCCCCTGGTTATAGAGTTCAATACTCTTTTGGACCAACTCAAGGCTTACACCTGAGTAACCCTTTGAAAGAGATATGATCTTTAACAAAAGCACCCACCTTGATATCTCTTGTGAGACTCTTTCTCCAGTACCACAGGCATGGGATCTTACAAGATTTCGTTGAAGATCCTCAAGCTTTGAAGGCTCTATACTTTCCTTCCATAGGGAGCCAAATCCGGTATTGATCCCGTAAATGGCTTCCTCTCCATTTGTAATTCTTTTCTCAAGATATTCTCTTCCCTTTTGGACCTTTTGAATACTGTTTTGACTTAGCTCCAGTATCAGATTTTCATGAATGATCTTCACCAGATCATTTAAACCCAGGGTTTGGTGGATGTCAATAATGAAACTAGCCATTGGGGTCCAATCTTTTTAAGAGTTCTTCTTTGGGTAGCTGAACCTGCTCTCCTGATTTCAGGTCTCTCAATAGAAATTTTCCTCCCTGGATCTCAGCTTCGCCTATGATAATGACATGGTCAAAATTATTCTTGTCGGCATACTGAATCTGTTTTTTGAGTTTTTGGATCTCAGGATACATCCAACCTTTGCTTCCATTAGATCGTAAAGATGTAAGCAATTCCCATCCGACATGGGTAGAAGCTTCGTCCATTGGACAAATAAGGAATCCTTGGTTCTGTTCTTCCAATTCAGGAAACAGAGATTCCTTTTCCATAACCTCCATTATTCGGTCAAGTCCAAAAGAAAGACCCACACCTGGTATACCTGGAACGCCAAAGATCTCAGTGAGATTATCATACCTTCCTCCCCCTGAAATACTTCCTATTCCAGCCTTTGGAGAGATTATTTCAAAAATACTTCCTGTGTAATAATCCAGACCTCTAGCCAATCCTGGGTTGATCTTTAAGAACCCATCTTTCACGGGTCTCTCCAGATGTTCCACCATTGATCGAAGAGCTTCCAATCCATTGGAACCTTCTCGTGCTAAAAGTTTATGCAATGAAGAAATTACACTCTCCGGATCTCCAGAAATGCCGAAAAGCTTTTCAAAGCCTTCGATTCCCCTTTTCTCTACCCCAATATCGGATAACAAAGCAAGTGTCTTTTCAGTGCCGATCTTATCTTGCTTATCAAGGATGGGAAGTATTTTTTCTACTTCAATGCCCTGACAATAGTCCTCACAAAAGTCATTAAGGAAACCTCTGTGGTTTATATTCATTTGAAAGCCTGACAGCCCCAGAGCCTTGATCACTTCATAAGCCAAGAGGGCCATTTCCGCATCGGTCTGAATGGAAGAGGACCCCACAGTATCTGCATCACATTGGAAAAATTCTCTGAATCTACCTTTCTGAGGCCTGTCTGCTCTCCAAACAGGTTGGATCTGAAACCTTTTAAAGGGGAAGGATAATTCTTTGTGATTCTTTGCTACGAATCTTGCAAAGGGAACCGTAAGGTCATATCGAAGGGCTTTTTCAGAGATCTCTCTAGTTAGTTCTTTTTCTCCCTTACCAATCTTTTCAAGATCAATTTCATTTTCTCCTGCCCTGGGAAGGTATAGTCCTGAATTCAGGATCTTGAAGATCAGCTTATCACCTTCCTCGCCATACTTACCCAATAGCACCGACAAATTCTCCATTGCCGGTGTTTGAAGTTCCTTAAAACCAAAAAGAAGAAACTTGGATCTGATCGTATCAATGATCCAATTCCTTTTGGCCATGGTCAGAGGATCGAAGTCCCTGGTTCCCTTAGGTATTGAAATGTTTTCTGGCTTCATCTATTTGATGCGAAAATAATTCCACTTTTCTCAATCTATTCATTAGAGAGGCAACAATTTTCAATTTTTTAATTGTAAATTCGCGGCTCGATTTTTTCAAAAGGAAATAAGATGTCAGGACTTACGAGAAAAGGGAAGAATTTAAAAGTTAGATCCATTACGAAAAAGGCAATTCAGAAGAATCTGAATTTCCAACCTGTAGTCAAAAAGGTAAACGTAGAGGAAATAAAGGAAGAATGGGCAAAATCAAGTTCTAAAAAGTCTGCTCCTAAAGCTGCGGAGGCAAAAGCTGAAGAGCCAGCAAAGGCAAAAAAAGAATCTACTGAAAAAGCACCAGTAGAGAAAAAAGCAGCTCCAAAAAAGGAAACAAAAGCATCAGAGGCGAAGAAAGAAACTAAAGCTGCTCCTAAGAAAAAAGAAGAAAAGGCCGAAAAGGAAGAAGCAAAAGCTGAAACTCCTGCTCCAGAGAAAGAAGAAGCTAAGACTGAATAAATTCGCCTAGCTACGGGATCGTTTCCCGAGTTCTATTACCTGAATGTTTTTTATTGTCGAATCAATGATCTCGAATCGGATCATGGTTCTTATTGCATGAAAGCCTGATCGTCCGGCAGCTCCCGGATTCATGTGCAAGATCCCCAAGTCCTGGTCTTTTTGAACTTTTAGAATATGGGAATGACCTGAAATAAAAAGGTCGGGTTTTTTCTCCCGTAGGAGTTGTTTTACGCCATGGGCATATCTCCCAGGATATCCTCCAATATGTTTCATCAGAACCTTCACTCCTTCCATTTCAAAACTTAGTATTTCAGGAAATTCGGACCGGATATTTCTTCCATCAATATTTCCATAAACCCCCGTTAAAGGTTTTACGGATTTAACCCTTTCAACAAATTCTCCTTCACCAAAATCTCCGGCATGCCAAACACAATCTGATTCCTTTACGAAATCAAATATGGTTTCATCGAAGTATCCATGTGTGTCGGAGAGAAGTAGGACTTTTAAGGAACCCATGTTCCTGGGTCCTTTCTCCAGTTTTGCAATAATTCTAATTGTTCCACCTTTATGATGCCCTCCTCGAGGGCAAGCGGAATCAATTCCTCGTAAGAACAAAGGCTAACAAAATCATATCCGGCCTCATTGAAATTTTCTTCTGCTTGGGGAAAGCCATATGTAAAGGTTGAAAGAAGACAAAGGACCTCAACTCCGGAACTACTTAAAGACTTTGCGGCTTTTATAGAACTGCCTCCGGTGGAAATGAGGTCCTCTATCAAAACGCATTTTTCTCCTCCGTTCACCGTTCCTTCGATCTGGTTTTCCATTCCATGGGATTTGGATTTGTCCCTCACATAAACGAGTGGAAGTCCTAGTCTGTCCGCTATGATCGAAGCCTGGGGGATACCAGCAGTGGCAACTCCCGCAATAAGGTTTGTCTGGGGAAAATCTCTTTTGATCAATGCTACCAGTTCATTGGAAATTACTTCCCTCTCTTCCGGAAAAGAAAGAGTTTTCCTGTTATCACAATAAATAGGAGATTTCCAGCCGGAAGCCCAGGTAAATGGGTCTTCAGGTTTAAGAACAACTGCTTTGATTTTTATTAGTGCTTTCGCAATTTTTTGAGCAATATTTGACAACTTATCCTTTTTAATCACTAATGGCTCAGGCAAAAAAAATCATTTACATAGGATCCACCAAGGTAATTCTCAATGGAGATTCTTCTTCGGAAGAAAATTTTGGAAAAGAGGTCCAACTAACCCGAAATGGATTTGAGATCATGGATCTAAATGAAGCCGAGTTTAAGGTATGGTTGGAAGAAAATTGGGATGATCTATCAAAGAATCCCCAAGTTGTTTCCTTAAGAAACCGATCACAGAAAGAACTCATGAAGGGTTTGAAGAAAGAGCTATCCTATGAAAAAGCTGCCGGGGGTTTCCTCAGAAATGAAGAGGGTTATTTGCTAATTAAAAGAAACGGAATGTGGGATCTGCCTAAAGGAAAATTAGATCCAGGAGAAAAATGGAAAAAGGCTGCAAGGAGGGAAGTTGAAGAGGAAACCGGCATAAAAGGGAAGATTGAAAATAAACTTTTGGATACTTGGCATATCTTCAAAAGGAACGATAAGATCTGTTTAAAGAAGACCCGTTGGTATTCAATGGTACAGAAGGGAAAAGAAATCCCTAAACCACAAGAATCAGAAGGAATTACTGAATTAGGCTTTTATCCAAAAACAGAAGCAAAGGCTTTGTTGGAAAGCAGCTATGAGAATATTAAACTTGTTTGGAATGAATACTTTCAAAGTGAATAGGGAAGGTACTTCTCCAGATTCTGTCCAAACTTATGGATCTCCCTTACCACTGAACTGCTGATAGAAGCATATTCGGGCGAAGTAATTAAGAACACCGTTTCCAACCCATCCAAAAGATCTCTATTTATCTGAGAAATGGTATTCTCGTATTCGAAATCAGTTGTATTTCTCAATCCTCTTAGGATAAATCCGGCACCTTCCTTACTGGCAAACTCAGCAGTAAGGCCAAAAAAGCTCTTTACCTCAACCCTTGGTTCGTCCTTAAAAGCTTCCTGGATCTTTTCTGTCATCAATTCCGGTTCGAAATACCTATTCTTATTTGGATTGACTCCGATCCCAATGACCACCTTGTCAAATATCTTGAGCCCACGAAGAACAACATCTTCATGGCCCTTGGTAAAGGGATCAAATGAACCAGGGAATACGGCGATCCTAGCCATAATTAAAGAGCAAAGAAAGAGGAAAAAGAATCCAGATGTTTGAATTCAGGTACCTCATCAAAGGGAAAACCGAAATAGAAAAGCTTGGGTCGGTCAGCTAATTTTGCTTTTGGAAAATAGCTCTTCAAGTTATCCATCAGCTGGTTTTCCTCATTAAAGTCCCCACTCAAATGGACATCAATTTCCTTGTCTTCCAATTCAAGCTGCGAGGCAAGAGTGGAAGAGAAGAAAAAAACATCTTCAGGATAATTACACTCAAAGGAATTGAAGAACTCCAGGCTTCCTTTTCTAAGAAGAGAAGCTTTTAAATTGGATCCTGACCAATCTAACCAAAGTTCCGGGGCCTGATTAGAACTGGTCGTTCCACTGGCAAGTTGCAGAAGACCATCAGCTGAATGGGTATGAACGATCTGTTTTTTAGGATACTTTTTCTTTAGGTAATCCAGGACAGATTTATTAGACAAAAACACGCTATGGAAGCCAAGTTCAGCATGTTTATGGGATCTTGAATCCAGGGCCGGATCAAAATCACCAAAGGTTGTCCTTAATACCTCAGCTTCTTTACTTTTTTCGAAGAAAGTGCTCGGTACCAAGGTGAAGAACGGATTGTTTTCGGCTACCAATACCCTTTTCCAAAATCCGGCCGCAAGGAAACTATGGTTGTCATAGATTTCGTCCATTGCTTGCAGGACCATGGATTCATCTTCCCAAGTGATATGATCGAACCAAAGAATACGCTTTTTCTTGGGTTCCAGGACACTGCATTTTATGGAATTGGTTGAAAAGGAGAGAGAAAGAATGTATTTGTCGAGTTGATCGACATTGAATTTCTCGTCCCTAACAGTCAGGACTTCGGTAGTAATCTTTTTCTTAGCCTTACTCACAAAAAGTTATTCCCAATTGCCAGTGGTAGTAACTTCTACTCTTGAGCCAACACGCAAAGGTTCCCCTTTACTTCTGAGCTCGCTCATATGGCTAATTGGCGATTTGTCTTTTATTTCAAATACATCAACCAACAGGTTGTTCTTTTCAATCTTATCTGAAAAAATTATGAATTTGTTTTCTGTACCAGGAATATAGGGAAGCCTGTCCGGATTCAAATTTGGGTATTCTTCTTTTGGGAAAAGCTTATCAAAAACCGAGATAGAACCTACAGTATCAACGCGAACAATAACACTATCTCCTCCGTATTGCCTTAAAATGATCTCTTCAGACCTTTCAATGTTATAGATGGTGTCATACTTGACAAAGTTGACCAGAGTGTCCCAGTTTCCACAGTATTTTCCGTTTACCCCCAAATAAGCTTTTTCCACTTCTCTGAGGATCTTTAGCTTACTGATTTTGGCAGTCTCTTCGGCTTTTACCCTCTTTCTTTCGAGGATTGGCCCTTCGATGCTCTTATAAAGCTTAAAAGCGAGCCCGATGGCGATCACAAAAAAGATAATCGAGACAGCTTTCAGTATGTTCATGGGAAACTATTTTGCGTGCAATAATAACCAATATGAGAGAGAATTGAAATTTGAAAAGGGCTTTAGAGTTGGATAAAACCGGATTTTGCTAAAAGTTTTTCTTTGCTGTCGAAAATCCTGAATATCTGGTGTTTTTCATCCCTATGTATTTCATTGATCTCATCAAATGAAAGCCATTTGACATCTCCCAATCCCTGGACTGATTTACCAAGCTCAGGCTCAGTACCCAATTTAAGCTCTCCAGCCTGGTGATCCACTAGAAAAAAAAGCTCCACAGCATGCAGGGGAAGGTTAATGTATTCTGAAAAAAAACGAAACTCCTTGGTTTTTGAGAGTATGCCTGTTTCTTCAAAAACCTCTCTTTCCAAGGCTATCTCAAGTTTTTCACCGAATGCTGGTTCTCCACCGGGAGGAGTCCACAGATATCCTTTTGGACCCACTCCCAGATTTTTAACCATTAAAAGAGAATCATCTTTTAAAATCAGACCGTTTACGCGTAATCGATACCTATTTCCGTAGGTCTTTTCAACTAATTGCTGAATTTTGTTGGATGAATTTCCCTGAGTCATATCCAAAAGTAAAATCAAAAAACCCACGCTTCTTAGAGCTGGTCAAAAAAAAAGTTGAAGGTCAAGCCTTTATGGACCTACTTGACATGGAGTTGGTAGAGGTAGAAGAAGGAAAGACAACAGCTTTATTAAATGTTGAAAGGAAACATCAACAGCAAAACGGCTTTCTGCATGGAGGAGTAATTGCCACCCTTGCTGATGTTGCTATGGGATTTGCGGCTTTCAGCCTGGTTCCTGAAGATCATCATGTTGTTACTGGAGAAATTAAGATTTCCTACCTCTCTCCTTCAACATCCAAGAAGGTGTTTTCAAAAGGCTGGGTGATCAAACCAGGTAAGAAGTTACACTTCTGTGAAGCTGAGATCTGGGAGGAAAGAGAAGAAGGACTAAAGCTGATTGCAAAGGCGAGTTCTTCCATGGCCGTCATTTTTCCTGAAGATTTTCATGCTAAATAATCAGACTGGCCTAATTTTGGTAATGCAATTGGATCAGATTTAAAAAGATTGACATGAAAGCACTAAAACTTATCATTTTACTTTCATTTTTTGGAGGAACTGTTTTTTCACAAACGCTTGATCTTCAGTCGGAACCTAAGGAGGAAACAGGGGTTCCTGTATTTGAATTTACTCAGACATCCCATGATTTTGGAGAAATCAATCAAGGCGATAAAGTATCTCACACATTTAAATTTTCAAACAAAGGCCAGGCTCCTTTAGTGATCTCCAGGGTTCAAACCACCTGTGGATGTACGGTACCAGAATGGCCGAAACAACCAATTTTACCAGGGCAGTCAGGTGAAATAGCAGCCACTTTCGATAGCAAAGGAAAAATGGGAGTTCAGAACAAGGTGATCACCATTCACTCCAATGCAAGTGAGCCGGTTTTCAGACTAACCCTCAAATCAAATGTTTTGCAAAACCAGCAAAACAACAGTGCTGCTGAGAATTAATCTGTAGAGTGTTCGTATGAAGGAGATCCTTAAAAAGGTTCGTGACTATGAAATAAGGATCCGACAGGCAGTGGATTCCCATATGCATGGGAATTTTCAATCTGTTTTTAAGGGAACAGGCCTGGAATTTGACGATGTGCGCGCCTATGAATATGGTGATGACGTGCGGACCATCCACTGGAAGGTTACTGCAAAAGGGCATGGCACCTTTGTAAAAACCTTTCAAGAAGAAAAAGAACAGGTTGTGTATTTCCTTGTTGATGTTAGCGCATCACAGGAATTGGGGAAGAAGGGTCAGAAAAAAATGGATATCTCCAAGGAGATCTGCTCGGTACTATCTTTTTCTGCTATAAAGGAATCAAGCCAGACCGGAGTTCTTGCATATTCTGACAGGGCGGAAAAGTTCATCCCGGCAGGTAAGGGCAGGAGTCATGCGATGCGAATATTCAAGGAGTTATTTGACCTTAAGCCGAGCTCCAGAAAGACCGATCTCTCAAAGATGTTAGGCTATCTTCTTAACAGGCTCACCAGAAAATCTGTTGTAATTCTGATCTCAGATTTTATTGATGAAGGTTACGAAAAGAATTTAAAAGCTTTATCAAATCTTCATGACCTGGTAGTGATCCATATTTCGGATGCAAGGGAAAGAAAGTTACCCAGAATGGGTATAGTCCCTTTGAAGGACCAGGAATCGGGAAAAACGATCTGGGTCAATAGTTCCTCAAAGGATTTCAAAAAAATATCAGGTGATTTCTTCTCTGAAAACTCCCGGAATTTGGAGAAGCTTTGTTCCAGGCTTGGTGCTAATTATATCCATATTGATACAGAGGAAGACTATGTGCCCAAGCTTATTAAGCTATTTCGGATCAGAAACCTGAGTAGAAAATCCAAGAATAAGTGAAGCAAAAGATCCTTTTACTTTTTCTGCTTGCTTTTTCTTTTCATGCTTTTTCCGAAGGTGAAAAGCCGATAGGAGTTTTTCATAACGATACTGTCATGATCGGAAAACCTATCAAGTATTCCTTAATGATGGAATACCCGATTGAATGGCAGGTGATATTCCCCGACTCAAGTTTTCCTTTTTTGCCGTTTGAGGTTCTGGATTTAGAATATTTCCAAACTCAAAGTGATTCAAGCCATTCTTTTGATAGCACCGTTTATACACTCTTAAGCTTTAGTCTGGATTCAATTCAAAGCCTTGGGCTGCCTGTTTTTGTGATAAATGGACAGGATTCTTTTTCAATTCCAGCTGAGCCCAGATCGGTCGTTTTTCAGGATCTTATTCCTGTGGTGAGTGATAGCCTTGAAGTCAAGACCAATACCGATGCGAACCCACTTAAGATCCTATTTGACTATCCAAGACTTTTCTGGGGTTTAGGAATAAGTCTGGCGATAATACTTGCCATTATTGTATTCTTTGGTAGGACAATTCAAAAGGCATGGAAAGTTTATTGGTTAGATAAAAGGCATAAGAAGTTCCTCGAAGAATTTCAGGTTTTCGAAAGTATCAGCGGCCTTGAGAAAGAAAAGGTAGAGGGAATGGATAATTTCTGGAGATCCTATCTCGAAAGTATAAGTTCAACCCGTTATTCTGCCTTGACGACAAAAGAAGTTAGCCAATTATCAGGTCATCAGGAGATGTCAAGTAATCTGAAGTTGATAGATAACTGGTTGTATGGAAATAAGGAGATTGCCGAATGGTCAAACCTGGTAATAAATCTGAAGCATTTTGCTGAAGACCTCTATCATAAGCGCAGAGAAGCAATAAAGAGCAAGAAGAAATGAAAGAGAGTGGGGATTGGTTAAGTCTGAATTGGTTTAGCTCTGAAGTTTTAGAGGGTTTTGAATGGGTATATCCTCAATTTCTTTATGCCCTTTTCCTTATCCCTGTTTTTTTCCTAATCCGCTGGCTGCTTTTTTTCAGGATAAGACAGAAACTGGATATAGCCATTCCAGAGAACCGGCTTAAATCGTCTTTTTCTTCATTCCTGAGATTTATCCCACTTCTATTTTTCATTCTCTTTTTGAGCCTGATCCTTGTTTCCCTTGCCAGGCCTCAAAGGACGAATGAAACTGTTGAGCAATGGTCAGAAGGAATTGATATCCTTTTGGTATTAGATGTTTCTCAATCAATGGAACTTCAGGATTTCAGACCGAATAGGTTGGAGGCAGCAAAAAAGGTTGCACGAAAATTCATCGAAGGCAGATTCCAGGACCGGGTTGGGATAGTGGTATTCTCTGGTGACGCTTATTCTTTGGTCCCACTAACCACAGATTATGAACTTCTCTTTGAAAGTATTGATCAGATAAAGCTTCAAATGATTCCTCAGCAAGGAACTGCCATCGGCAGTGCATTAGCAGTTGGGATAAACAGAATGAAAGAATCCAGATCTGCCTCCAAGGTTTTGATCCTCTTATCTGACGGGGATAACAATGCAGGGAACATAGATCCAATAACCGCTGCAGAATTGGCTTCGGCATATCATATCAAGATCTATAGCATTGGGGTAGGAAAGGAAGGACAGGTGCCTTATGGCAAGAATTTCTTTGGAGCCACCCAGTACGTTACCAGCTCATTGGATGAGACCACTTTGAGAAAAGTATCTTCAATTGGAAATGGTGAATTCTTTAGAGCATCAAATAATGCTGCCTTGGAAGAGATCTTTTTGGACATCGATCAATTGGAGAAAGCTGACATTAAAGAGAACAGGTACAAGGATACCATGGATTTTTATCAGATCTACCTTTATTGGTCTCTGGTCTTTTTCTCTCTTTGGTTGCTCAGCAAGAATACCTTCCTCGCCAATAGCCTCGAAGATTAAATTCAATTAGCGGATAGATATTCGGGAAGCCAGGTAACGGTTTCCGGCCAGAATATCATCAAGCCCAAAACCAATACCTGAATAATTACAAAGGGAACTACCCCGCGATATAAATGGCTTGTTTTGACCTCGGGAGGTGCCACTCCTTTTAAATAGAACAATGAAAAGCCAAAAGGAGGAGTTAGAAATGAGGTTTGGAGGTTGACCGCCAGGAGTATCCCGATCCATATCAAGTCAACACCCATTTTTATGAATATCGGGGCCACAACCGGGACTATGATAAAGACGATCTCTATGAAATCGATAAAAAAACCGGCTATGAAGACGATCAGCATGACCATCAATACAAAAAGCATTGGGCTAAGGTCGTTGCCAATGATCAGCTCTGTGAGTAGATGATCACCTCCAAGGCCTCTGAAAACCAGGGAAAATGATGTGGCTCCAATGAAGATCATAAATACCATGGAGCTTAAGTAGCTGGATTGTTGTCCTATTTCCCAGATGGTTTTCCTGTCGAGCTTCTTTTGAGAAGCTGCTAATCCTAGGGCACCCATTGCACCTACAGCTGCAGCCTCAGTAGGGGAGGCGATCCCGGCAAAAATTGACCCCAATACACCCAGGATAAGAAGAAAAGGAAATCCTAAACTTTTGACCAATTCAATTTTACTTACAGGTGGTTCTTGACCTTTTTCCTTTTTCTCAGGAAGCCAATCAGGTTTAAGAAAAGAAAAACCGACTACGACCAGAAGATAAAGGATCACCAGGCTGACTCCCGGAATCACTGCTGCAAGAAATAGATTTCCGACTGATACATTCAGCACGCTTCCCAGAAGTACAAGAACCACTGAAGGAGGAATAATTTGACCCAGGGTTCCTGATGCTGAAATCACCCCCGTGGCTAGTTCAGGTTTGTAATTGCTTTTGAGCATGGTAGGAAGGCTTATCAAACCCATGGTCACTACTGTTGCTCCCACTATTCCAGTCGATGCTGCTAACATGGTTCCAACGATTATTACTGCGTAGGCTAAACCTCCTCTTACCTTCCCCATAAGTCCAGCCATGGTATGAAGCAGCTTCTCTGCTATCCCTGATCTTTCCAGGGTGATCCCCATGAAGATAAAAAGAGGGGCTGCTATCAGGACATAATTATTCATGATGCCAAAAACCCTTAAAGGCAAGGCATAAAAGAAATCAGGACCCAGGGTAAAGAGCCCAAAAGCAAGGGAAATCCCACCCAGGGTGAAGGCAACCGGGTAACCAAGAAGAATTAAGCCAAAGGCAACCGCAAACATCAATATTGCGAGTAGCTCAAAGTTCATTTTCGGTCCTGGAATTAAGGAGATTAGAGATAACCTGGATGATCAAAAGCAAAAACATAAGAGGCAGAACTGCTTTGATTATAAACCTAAATGGGAGGCCGCCCGGGTCCGGGGAGGCTTCAAGGATCTGAAAGCTGTTGTAGGCAAACTTGGATGAATAGATCAAACCGACTATTGAAAAGGGTAGTAGGAAAAGTAAATCCCCTGTCTTATCAATAAGATTCTTCCGCCTTTGGGAGAAACGATTATAGAAAAGATCCACTCTAACATGCTTATTGGCGAGATAGGTCTGCGCAGCCCCCAGCAAAAAGATTGCTCCGAATAGATGCCATTCCAATTCAAATAACCAAGGGAAGGAAATGCTGAACAAATACCTGAAAAGAACATCGAGGAGTATAATCGCCGGAAGAAGGATATTCAGAAAAACAGAAAAGCTTCCTGCAAGCTTGACCAGGTTATTTAGGGTGCTTTTGATAAAGGTTATTTTTTTCAATAATAAATCAAGTTTTTTGCAATTGATAGAGAACAAGGTCTATGGATAGGGTAAAGATCAAATTGCCGGATGAATTCAACTTTTTTATTGAAGAGAAGATCCGGGTGAGTGACCTTAATTATGGGAACCACCTCGGTAATGACGCGGTCCTTTCACTTTTGCATCAGGCAAGAAGGGAATTTTTGGGGAGCATGGACTTTGATGAAATGAACTTTGGGGGCTTTGGTTTGATCATGGCTGATTCAGCAATTCAGTATAAATCTGAGGGTTTTTTCAATGAAAAGCTGAGGATCAAGGTTGGATTTGGAGAAATAGGAAGAGTGGGTTTTGATCTGGTCTATCAAATCGAAAAAGACCCTTCGGGTGAGATCCTTGCCTTGGCAAAGACCGGGATGATCCTTTTTGATTATGATGAAAGGAAGGTAGTCAGTATAGAAGCCCCTTTGTTGGAAAGGATAAATTCAATTAAAAATTAAGGTGTCGGTTCAAAGCAATATTCGCTCTCTTACCCTTGATCAGCTTAAAGAAAAGCTGGTTGAGATGGGCCAACCTGGATTCAGATCTAAACAGGTATGGGATTGGCTTTGGGTTAAAGGAGTTAACGATTTCGAAGAAATGAGAAATCTGCCGAAAGGCCTTGTGGAGGAGCTAAAAAAGGAATTCACTCTTGGAAAGCTCAAGATCAAAGAAAGACAAACAAGCTCTGATGGTACCATAAAGGTTGGTTTTGAACTAAGGGATGGCGAATTAGTGGAAGGAGTTCTTATTCCTACTGAAGATCGATTCACGGCCTGTATTTCCTCACAGGTTGGTTGTTCCCTTGCTTGTAGTTTCTGTGCTACAGGATTCCTGGATCGGAAAAGAAACCTTGATGCTTCTGAGATCTATGATCAAGCATTTTTATTGAACAAGGTTTCTCAGGAAGTATATCAAAAACCACTTTCCAATATTGTTTACATGGGAATGGGGGAGCCCTTATTGAATTATAAGAATGTTGTTCAGTCGGCAGAGCTGATATCTAGCCCTCAGGGAATGGGTATGTCAGGGTCGAGGATCACGATATCCACAGCAGGGATCTCCAAGATGATCGAGAAGTTGGCAGAGCTGAAACCCAAGTTCAATCTGGCCCTGTCACTTCATGCTGCAAATGATAAAAAGAGGAATGAGATCATGGAGATCAATAAAAGCAACGATCTCAAAAGCCTTCTGGATTCTTTGAGTGCTTTTTATAAAAAAACTCGCAGGAAAGTAACTTTTGAATATATCCTTTTGAAGGATTTCAACGACAGTCCCAACGATGCAAAGGAATTGGTTGATATCGCCAGAAAAGTTCCGAGCAAGGTTAATCTGATCGAGTATAACCCGGTTGACGGTACTCCATTTTCAAAAACGGAGGAACAAAAAGCGGATAAGTTTCGGGACTTTTTAGTTCGGAATCGTATTCCGGCAAGCCTCAGGAGGTCAAGAGGGAAAGATATTGACGCTGCTTGCGGGCAGCTGGCCGGGAAAAATTAATTCCCCAGCCATTCCCTAAGTTCTATTTGCTTTTTCCGGGCTTACCTTCGGATTTCTTGGTGCTCTTTCCGGTGTTGGCGATCGAATCCCTCATATCGGTATCAGCTTCTATATTTTTCATTTTATAGTAATCCATGATACCAAGGTTTCCTGATTTGAAGGCTTCTGCCATGGCCTGAGGAATTTGAGCTTCAGCTTCAATTACCTTGGCTTTCATTTCCTGGCTCTTAGCTTTCATTTCCTGTTCGCTTGCAACCGCCATAGCCCTTCTTTCTTCAGCCTTAGCTTCGGCAACTTTCAAGTCGGCATTAGCTTGATCGATCTGAAGTTTTGCACCAATGTTTTCTCCAACGTCTACATCAGCGATATCAATGGACAGGATCTCGAATGCAGTTCCTGCGTCCAATCCTCTTTCCAATACAAGTTTTGAGATCTTGTCTGGATTCTCTAGTACCTCTTTGTGGGTTCCTGCTGAACCGATTGAGGTTACAATTCCTTCACCAACTCTAGCGAGGATGGTATCTTCTCCGGCACCACCAACCAATTGTTGGATGTTTGCCCGTACGGTTACTCTTGCAGTAGCGATAAGCTGAATGCCATCGGCGGCCACCGCAGCTACCTTAGGAGTGGTGATCACTTTTGGATTAACCGAGATCTGAACTGCCTGAAATACATCTCTACCAGCCAGATCAATCGCAGTAGCTTGCTTGAAGTCAAGGCTGATGTTTGCTTTATCAGCTGAGATCAGTGCTGTAATAACATTGGGAACATTTCCTCCTGCCAGGTAATGCGTCTCTAATTCAGAAGTGGACAGATCCAATCCGGCTTTTGTTGCCGTGATCATGGAATTCACAACGATCCTTGGTGGCACCTTCCTGATCCTCATGAACACCAATTCAAATAACCCAACCTTTACGTTGGAGAATCTCGCCGTGATCCAGAGGTTAACTGGGACGAAATAAAGGAAGAGAAAAAAAAGGATGATCGATCCTACGAGGATCAACAATGAAAATAGTCCGGTAGCCATGATTAACTTATTTCTTCTACTGTGATCTTTAGATTTTCAATTTTAATAATTCGGATTGGTTTTCCTGTTTCTATGAATCCGCCTAAGGTCGAAACCTCATAGACTTTCTCATTGAACTCACCCTTTCCCATCGGTCTAAGACTTGAAGTGGAAATACCTTCATCCCCTTCGGATAGACTCTTATTCTGCCCTTCATTAAACCGTCCTTCGTTTTTTTCCTTTAAAGAGAACCTATCCCATGATTTTCCTCTAAAACTAAGGCCAACAGCGGCAATGGAAAAAATGAAACTCCCAATAAAAAAGAAATGGGAGGTAGGTGAAGGGAAATAGCTGTAAGCCAAAACCACTCCGGTAATGTATGAGGCAATTCCTAGGATGCCAAAAATGGTCGTTCCAGGAATAAATAATATTTCAATGATTGCCAAGGCAACCCCGATCACTATAAATCCTATTACGATCATCCACTCCATATCAATATGCTTTGGCGAAGATCACTCTTCTTTCAGAAGGTTTGCCGGTGACCATACATTCACCTTTTTCTGCATCAGGATCAAGAGGAATGCACCTGATGGTTGCTTTGGTATCCTGCTTAATCTTTTCTTCTGTCTTTGTATCTCCATCCCAATGAGCCAGGATAAAGCCTCCTTTTTCCTTCAAAACTTGTTTGAACTCATCATAAGAATCCACTTTGCGGGTATTTTGTTCCCGAAAGCTCAATGCCTTTTGAAAAATATTATTCTGGATCTCATCTAACAGGGCTGGAACTCTCTCCTCGACTCCTTCCATTTTTTCCTGGGCCTTCTCACCGGTATCTCTTCTGGCAAGTTCAATTTCACCATTTTCAAGATCCCTTGGACCAATTGCCATTCGGATAGGAACTCCCTTCAATTCATATTCGGCAAATTTCCATCCTGGCCTTTCCGTATCTCTATCATCCAATTTCACACGGATGCCCTTTTTCTTCAAGGCTTCCATGATCTCTTTTCCTTTAGTACAGATCTGATCGTATTGTTCCTCATTCTTGTAAATAGGAACGATCACAACCTGGGTAGGAGCTAATTTTGGAGGGAGAACCAAACCATTGTCATCGGCGTGGGCCATGATCAGGGCACCCATTAATCGGGTACTTACTCCCCAGCTAGTGCCCCAAACCAACTCTTCCTTTCCTTCTTTGGATGTGAAGGTCACATCGAAGGCTTTGGCAAAATTCTGTCCCAGGAAATGTGAGGTCCCGGCCTGTAAGGCCTTGCCGTCCTGCATCAGAGCCTCAATGCAATAGGTATCTATAGCACCGGCAAATCTTTCGCTTTCCGTTTTAAGCCCCTTGACAACAGGCATGGCCATTACGTTTTCAGCAAAGTCCGCGTATACGTCAAGGATCTTTAATGTTTCTTCTACCGCCTCACCCTTCGTAGCATGCGCGGTGTGCCCTTCCTGCCATAGAAACTCTGCGGTCCGTAGGAATAAACGGGTCCTCATTTCCCAACGGACCACATTTGCCCATTGATTGATCAGAAGAGGGAGGTCTCGATAGCTTTGGATCCAATTTTTATAACTGTTCCAGATAACAGTTTCACTTGTGGGTCTCACCACTAACTCTTCTTCAAGCTGGGCCTCAGGGTCAACCACTACTCCCTTTCCGTCATCAGAATTCTTTAGTCGATAATGTGTGACTACCGCACATTCCTTTGCAAAGCCTTCTACATGATCAGCTTCCTTGCTCAAATAGGACTTTGGAATGAATAGAGGAAAATATGCATTGACATGTCCAGTATCCTTGAATCTGTCATCCAATTCCCTTTGCATTTTCTCCCAGATGGTAAATCCATAGGGTTTGATGACCATGCAACCACGAACATCTGAATTCTCAGCAAGATCGGCCTTATTGACTATATCGTTATACCACTGTGGATAGTTTGCTTCTCTGGATGTTATCCCCTTTCCCATTTATTTTGAATCTCTTTTTTGACTCCTGAAATTTCAGGGTGGCAAAGATAATTGGATGCTTTGTATTTAGTTAATTTCAGCCTTCTCTATTCTTTGCCTTGATGAATGAAGTAATACTTTTTTAAGAGCATGATTTTGATTTACCCAATTCATTGTTTCCAGATTTGACCAGGCCAAACAAATTTATTCTTGCCCTTGGGATGCTTTTTTACGGCTTTCCATTAATGGCTCAATTTGAGTCAGATCATATTGAGAAGCTTGCTCTTTTTTCCTCCAGGGTTAATTATGGGTCAGCCAGGACAAATGGATTTTCAAATGCAGGGATAGCCAGGATGGATCTGGCTGAATTAAGCTTGATAAATCCAGCTAGTATTGTCGGTTATTCCAGGAATGAATTGACTTTAAGTTTTGGGTTCAATAATTATTGGGGACAATCCGAATTCAACTTCTCAGAAACGAGCCATTCCACCTCATCCCCAAACCTAAATTCTACCACTGTGGTATTTAATTTCCCTTCGGAGCAGGGAGGTAAGGATGTAAATTTTGCTGTTTCGGTAAACAAATTAGCAGATTTTAAAAACGAGATCTCCTTTCAAGGGACTAATCTTAACTCAGGTTTTTCAGATTGGTTTATCCAAAATTCACAAGGTATGAATGCCCTTTCTCTTGATGGCAATTACTCCTTATTGGGCCTTGGCTGGGAGAATTTCTTGCTGGATGTAGATCCTAATCTGTGTAGCTCTTATGATTGTGAACAATACAGGAGATTGTTTGCTTTTTCAGCCCTTAGCCAGGGTGGAACCAGGAGATCTGATGGCAACCAATATCAATGGGACTTCTTATTGGGTACCGACCTTGGAAGAATGAGCGGCGGTTTGAAACTTGGATTTGCAAGCATAAAATACTCTGAAGAGATCCAGGCCCATGAATCTGAGATCATTCAAAGAGATGGAAATTATTCAGGTAGCACCTTGACATCAAAAAGGGAATACAGTGGTCGGGGTCCAAACTTTGGTTTGGGAATAAATTATGAGCTAAACGAAAATCTGAATTTTGGCTTTTCATTTTCTTCTCCAACCTGGTATTCTTTAAAAGAGGTGAAATCCGATCAATTGAATTCCAGTTTTAATGAATTGATCTGGATGAATCCGTTTCAACCCTTGATAAGAGATACTCTTTCAAATTTTTCAAATGCTACTGTAAATCGTGAGCAGGATCTGAAATTCACGGATCCATTGAGGTTAGGTTTTGGGTTTCTTTGGGCCCCGGGAGATTTTGGGAGGTTCTCTGTGGATCTGGAATATTCTCCAACAGGCTCAGCTAATATGAATTTTGAAAGGAATACTGATAATGCAGAGTGGGAATTGCAAAAAGAAGGTTTAAGTAGTTCGTTTTGGATCAGAGCAGGCTATGAATATGCAATTGGGGACAACATGGTCAAATTGGGTTTTGCTCGATTTCCTGAAATGGGGTCAAAGGAACAAACTGTCCCTTCCAGAAATTCATACTCAATTGGTTTTGGAAGGTCGAAAGATGTGTTTGATCTGGATCTGGCATTCAGATATCAAAGGGCAGAATCAACAAGAGAAATTTACAGCTTGGACCAGGGTCAGGGCCCAAAAGTGAATTTCACAAACAACTCCCTAAGTATACTTTTGGGAGCCGCAATACGCTTTTAAGATCTCCAATTGCTCATTGAGATCAAGGCTGGAAATAATTACCGGAGCCTTTGAATAGTACCTTTCTCGGTCTGCAAAGATTTCATCAAGCTGTGTTCCAAGGTCTAAAGAGTGATCAAGTAATGGCCTTTTCTTAACCTCCTGATCCAACCTATTAATTAAAGTCTGAATGTCTACTTCAAGATATATCGGAATGGAATTTTCAATTAGAAATTCCATTGTATCAAAAAAACAAGGGGTGCCTCCTCCTGTGGAGATAAGTTCATTTTTGCCACCCTTTAAAAGTCGCTCAAGACAAGTTCTTTCAATGTCACGGAATTTTGTTTCTCCCTGTTTAGAAATTATTTCCTGGGCTGAAAATCCGGTTTCAATTTCAATTTGATTGTCAAGATCTACCCATTTACAGCCAAGAGATTTCTCTGCATGTTGGCCCAGAAAAGTCTTTCCTGAACCTGGCATGCCGATAAGAACAATAGGGGTTCTTTTGCCCATTTAGATGTTACTGAAGACGTTTTTTAACTTTCTCCAATTTGGGAGTGTCTCTCCAATGCCATTTTCCAAGAATGTCCCCATCTCTCAGAAGCAAGTAGCCGGGGTTTGATCTCACAACGGTCTTTAAAACAGTGGCATCGGCGAAGTAATAGGGGACAGGAAGGTTTTGCTCCCTGACAAATGCTTCCATCTGATCCGGTCCTGAAGAAGTAAGGACCATAATGGGGTATTCCCCATTGTTTCCAGCTTCCAAAACTCTCTTCATTTTCTTCCAGGCCTTCTTTTTCACCTTGTAAACGTCCTGGATGATCAAAAGCATTTTTGTCCCTGTTAGAGTTTCCTGGGTGAAATCCCCTTCATCATTCCAAACACTATAGTCCGTGATCTTTGGCTGGGCCTCAGGATTAGCAATCTCCATCCTGATGAACTTATAGCTTGGGTCCGTAGGGTATTGGTCAAGTGTTAGCTCTTGCCCGTCCTTTTCCATAATGTATTTATAGATCAGGGGAGCACTCGGCTCCATGGACGTCTTGATATTTGTTCCCACCTTATAGGCTCTAAAATCGATCATTGGCAGGTGCCTGATTGAGATCTCTGCAAGAACGAAGCCTATCACCAAAGCAGAGGAAAAGATCACATACCTTGACTTTTGAGACAGAAACGGTTCAAAATCATTCCTTCTCCAAATAAGGATCAATGTAAATCCTAGCAGGATCAGGTCTTTATAGAAGCTTTGCCATGGATTTAGGGGAATGGCATCGCCAAAGCATCCGCAATCTGTAACCTTGTTGAAATAGGCCGAATAGAAAGTGAGGAAGGTGAAGAAAATGATCATCCCAAAGAGGAACCAAATATTCAGTTTGGGCTTGTTGTGAACTAAGAGGTTTACTCCAACCACTACTTCCATCAGGCAAATTGCCACAGAAAGGAAAAGGCTAAGGGGTACGAGTAGATGAAATAAAGAGCTAAAATCTGAGGCGAAAACCTCGAAATACTCGGTCAGCTTTATTGAAAAACCAACCGGGTCATTGATCTTGATCAATCCTGAAAAAATAAACAGGATCCCAACGAAGTACTTTGCAATTGTTCCCAGGATCTTAGCCATCATTTTGTCCTTTTAACATAATTAACGCAAAAACACTGTAATTGATCATATCCTGATAATTGGCATCCACTCCTTCAGAAGCAAGTGTCTTGCCTTCATTATCCTCGATCTGCTTTACACGCTCGAGTTTCATCAAGATAATATCAGTAATTGAAGTTACCCGCATCTCCCTCCAGGCTTCTCCATAGTCATGATTCTTTTTTGAAAGAAGATCATAGGTTTTTTCAACCTCCTGTTCATAAAGCTGAAGAGCTCTTTTTTCTTCCAATTGCTCACTCTTTGGTCCCAATTCTAATTGGATCAGAGCCATCACACAATAGTTGATTATGCCCACAAATTCACCTTCCATATCCTCTCCAACAAGGCTTACACCTTTATCCTGAAGGGTCCGAATTCTTGAAGCCTTAATATAGATCTGATCCGTTATCGAAGGAAGGCGTAAAACTCGCCACGCAGTACCATAATCCTTGGTCTTTTTTTCAAATAAACCTTTACAGGCAGAGATGACCTCGTTATATTCACGCGCTGTTTTTTCTGGTATACTCATGGCATTGGAAGGGGCCGAAAATAATATTTTTTATAACAAATTCTCCTTGAATTTCAGGGGGAAATTAATGGACCTCTCTAGTCCCAAAGTTATGGGTATTATCAATCTTACCCCAGATTCTTTTTACTCAAATTCCAGGGTGGAAGAAAAAGAGATTTTAGAGACTGCAGAGAGAATGATAGGGGAGGGAGCTCATATTCTGGACATTGGAGCATATTCTTCAAGACCTGGTGCTGATGACATTGAAGTTGAAGAAGAAGAGGGTCGCTTAATACCTTCTTTGGAAGCTTTAAAGAAAGAATTTAAGGAAGTACCTATTTCGGTTGATACTTTTCGTTCTTCGGTTGCAAAAAAGGCATTGGACCTGGGGGCTGATATGATCAATGATATAAGTGGGGGAGTCCTCGATCCAGCTATACTCAATCAGGTATTGAAACATAAAGTCCCTTATGTGATCATGCATATGAAAGGAACTCCGCAGACTATGGTTCGGGAAAACCAGTATGAGGATATGATGATCGAGATCATCGATCATTTGAAACAGCGTGTTTTCAAGATCAGTAAACTTGGAATCGCAGATCTGATTATTGATCCGGGATTTGGCTTTGCAAAGGATATAGATCAAAATTTTCACCTCTTAAAAAACCTCAGCGAATTGAGGATAATTGAGAGACCCATTTTAGCAGGCCTTTCCAGAAAGTCGATGATCTATAAGAAACTGAACGTGTCAACAGAGGATGCTTTAAATGGCACAACCGTTGTAAATACCCTTGCATTGAATCAAGGAGTTAACATATTAAGGGTCCATGATGTTAAAGAAGCTGTAGAATCCATTAAAATTTTCGAACTTTATAACAATGCCACTTCTATTTAAAATAGGCTTTCTTGAGTTCACCTGGGTTGATTTCATAGACATCTTCCTGGTTAGCCTTTTGCTTTATCAGTTGTACAGGTTGATGAAAGGAAGTGTTGCCGTTAGGATCTTCTTTGGGCTCCTTTTGATCGTCCTCATCTATTTGATAGTAAAAGCTGCCAAAATGGAACTCCTAACCACGCTATTAGGTCAGTTTACAGGGGTTGGGGTAATTGCCGCCATAGTTCTTTTTCAGCCTGAGATCAGAAAATTCCTCCTTTTGGTAGGAAAGACGACTATGTTCCAATCGAATTCCATCAACAGGATCTTTCCCTGGAGAAGGAAATCAATGGATAACGCGGACCTGATGCCAATAATGGAATCGATTAAAGGTTTGTCCGCAGCCAATACTGGAGCATTGATTGTTTTTTCAAAAACCTCCGAATTAAAGTTCTATGCAGAATCAGGTGATATTTTGGAAGCCGATATTTCAAAAAGGCTTTTATCATCCATATTCTTTAAGAATAGCCCCTTGCATGATGGGGCTGTTATTATTTACGGAGGAAAGATCAAAGCAGCCAGATGCGTCCTTCCTGTTTCCGAGAGTGAAAAGATCCCGGCTCAATTGGGATTAAGGCACAGGGCAGCTGTTGGTATGTCAGAGCAGACCGATACCCTTGTTTTAATTGTGTCTGAGGAAAGTGGTGAGATCAGTATCACCAGGAATGGGGTACTCTACCAAAATCTTTCAATCTCTGAAGTTAGATCCAGGATCCATCGCTACTTATTCGATGAAGAAGAGGAAGAGGGAGGAAAAGAAGTTTCCCTTTTCCAAAACAAAAAGGACGAGGAAGGTGATGTCCAGGTTTCTCAGGCAGCCGAATCCTGATCCAGAAGGAATCTCTCCTGAAATTCCCCCGGGTCCATTCTAATAATTTGGATCAAACCTTGTGCATCATCCGCGAAATCGTGGTCGGGATACTTTTCAAGAAATAGCCTCAGAGTTTGGATGGCATTGGTCGTATCTCCCAGATCATGAAAAGCACTTCCCTCAAAGAATAGCAAAATAGGTCTGTCCTTAAAATCAGCGTAAGTCTGATACATTCTATCATATTCGATGATCGCCTGGTTCTTGTCTTCAAGGACACCGTCGAATAGCCTGGCCATTTTAAAATGGTAAACCGGAGCAAGAGAATCTTTTGAATAATGGTAAATGAAATTCCGATATGCCTCCACAGCTTCCAAAGCAAGCTTGGTATCGGGTTGTTTGCTTTCAAGAATTTGGTTCTTGATCGCTGATTCGGATTCTGAAATTATTTCCAGTAATCTTTCCCTTTTTTCATCTATTTCCTGCTTGTTTTGGCATGAAAGAAAGAACATACCAACTAATGAAAGGAGTGTAATTAATCTCTTTGTCATATTACTCCTAGGTCTTTTCCTACTTGAATAAATGCATTTATGGCTTTGTCTAAATGATCTTTTTCATGTCCGGCCGAGATCTGAACTCTGATCCTTGCCTGACCTTTAGGTACAACAGGATAGAAGAATCCGATCACATAGATTCCCTTTTCCAATAATTGACTTGCAAATTGCTGAGCCAGGGGAGCTTCATAAAGCATAATAGGTACTATGGGATGCTCGCCGGGTTTTATGTCAAATCCTGCATCGGTCATCTTTTGACGAAAGTATTTGGTGTTTTCCTCCAGCTTATCTCTTAATTCTGTGGTAGAAGATAAGAGATCGAAAATCTCAATACTTGCTCCAACTATTGAGGGAGCAAGAGTATTTGAGAATAAATAAGGTCTTGATCTTTGTCTTAAGATCTCGATCACTTCTTTTTTTCCAGAAGTGAATCCACCTGAAGCTCCTCCCAATGCTTTGCCGAGAGTTCCGGTGATTATATCCACTCTTCCCATCACATTTCTAAATTCATGAACTCCTCTTCCTGTCTTCCCCATAAATCCGGTGGAGTGGCATTCATCGCTCATTACCAGGGCACCATATTTTTCGGCCAGATCACAGATTTTATCCAGTTGCGCAATTGTTCCATCCATAGAAAAAACACCATCTGTAACAATGATCTTCTGCTTGGCCCCTGAAGCCTCTTGCAATTTGCTTTCAAGGTCATCCATATCATTATGAATGTATCTAAGTCTTTGAGCCTTGCAAAGCCTTACACCATCAATGATAGACGCATGGTTCAAGGTATCGGAAATTATAGCATCCTCCGGACCTAAAAGCGGTTCGAAGACACCCCCATTTGCATCAAAGGCTGCGGCATATAGAATGGTATCCTCCATGCCTAAAAACTCAGAGATCTTTTTTTCCAATTCCTTATGGATATCCTGAGTTCCACAAATGAATCGGACTGATGACATACCAAAGCCATGGGAATCAATAGCCCTTTTGGCTGCATCCACAACTTTTGGGTGAGATGAAAGTCCTAAATAATTGTTTGCACAGAAGTTGATCACCTCTTTTCCATCTTGAGTTTTTATTTCTGCGCCTTGAGGTGTGGTAATGATTCTTTCTTCCTTGAAAAGTCCGGCCTTCTTGATCTCGGCAAGCTCGTTTTCTAGAACTGGTTTTAGGCTATCGTACATAATGCATTTGGATTGGCTTCAAATTTAGATAAAACCAAAACATGCATGGCGTTGAGTTTTTGTCAATTCGTCAATTCGGAATATTTTCGACGGGAAAATAAAATGAATGGAAAGGATCTTGGTTTTGGGTGCCCTCGGGCAGATAGGTACGGAGCTGGTTGAAGCTTTGGTTGAAAGCAATGGCAGTGACAACGTTGTTGCTGCTGATATTAGAGAGCCTGAAAAGGAGATGCCCTGCAAATTTGAGATCCTAAATGCAGTTGATAAAGCAAGGCTGGAAAAATCCATCCTAGAGAATGAAATTGGAACCGTCTATCAACTGGTTGCTACATTATCTGCAAAAGCGGAATCCAATCCTCTGGGCAGTTGGAAGCTTAATATGGAAAGCCTGTTCATTTTTTTGGAATTTGCACGAGAGCAGAAGATTCAAAAGCTATTCTGGCCAAGTTCAATTGCGGTCTTTGGCCCAACTACGCCAAGAGATAGCACCCCGCAGAAAACCATTACAGAGCCCAACACGGTTTATGGGATCAGCAAACTAGCCGGCGAGCGTTGGTGCGAATACTATGCTAATAAGTATGGCCTGGATATCAGAAGCATTCGATACCCAGGTTTGATAGGCTATAAATCCCTACCCGGGGGAGGAACAACCGACTATGCGGTTGATATTTTTCATAAAGCACTTTCAGGGGAAGTTTTTGAATGTTTTTTAAATGAAGAGACCAGACTCCCGATGATGTATATGCCCGATGCTATCAGGGGAACCCTTCAATTGATGGAAGCAAATAGTTCAGATATAAAGATCAGATCCAGTTATAATTTTTCGGGTATTTCATTTACCCCTGAAGAAATCTATGCTGAGATAAAAAGGCATTTGCCAGAATTTCAAATCTCTTATAAGTCTGATTCAAGGCAGGCCATAGCCGATTCCTGGCCTAGATCGATTGATGATCAGGTCGCTAGCAAGGATTGGGGGTGGAAGCCGCAATTTTCCCTTGAGGATATGGTTAAGGATATCCTTTCAAACCTTCCAAAGCATTTCAGTTTTTAACTGTAGGCTCTTTCTCTATTAGGCGAATTCTCCATTTCATGGATCAGCTTTGCAAAGCTGTCCTCAAAATTCAAAAGATGCTGGTGATTGCGTTCATGACCTTCCAGGTCAAGGAATTCCATTGTAATTCCTGTTTCTCCTGCAATCTCATCGATAAACAATCTGTGAGAGTTAATGGCGGTCTGAAGTTTGTTCAGGATGCGCTTATGATGAAGTAATTCATTAAGGATTTTAGAATTACCCTTTGAAATCCCACTTTCCAGCTTGCTTTGAAATTGAGCTATTTTTTGGTTGAATTCGTCTATCAGGGATAACCAGCTTTGGTGGTCCTTTTTGATTTTTTGGATCTTACCTGATAACATAGCCGTGTACTTAAAAAAAAGCATCAATGTGCTAAAACAAATTAGATAATATTTTCAAAAAGGAAAAGTTCCCTAGAAAATATCTTCAAGCCAATTGCCTAGCCGTGACCTTGTGTGATTAAGGATTTTGCCTTCATCATTGTAAAATTTGAAGTTGCCAAGGTCTTCCACTGCATCCTCGAAGAAGACCAGAAAGAAGCTTCGTTCGTTCAATTTATAATGCCAGATGCCATCATTTACTATAGGAATGATCAAGGAATCCTGATCAAGTGAGAAGACACCCAATGACCCTTCCTCCTCTATTTCCATAAATCCTGGTGCCAAAGGAAAAAAGTCACCCTTGCTACAGACGATTTTCTTTTGATCCTTGATCGAGTAAATACAGCTTGAATCGGAAGCTTTATAAGACCCTTCACCCATAGACCGAATATGCAGATAGTTTGGGTCTAAAACCTTTTCCAATTGGGATCCCCCTAAATCCAATTTCAAGCTATCAGAATTCAAGGACCAGAATAATTTGTTGTCGAATTGGATGAAGAAATCGCTCTGAGAAATAGGTTTTGGCCGCTCCATAAATTCAGTATCAGCGAATTGGCCTGAATTCAAAAAATAGATTGAATACTTTCCATTTTGATAAAGAATAACTTGACCTTCTTTCGGAGCGGAAATGAATTCGTATTCTCTTTTTGTGACCTTTTCTCCTAAAGAATCGATTATAGAATAGCCCTTAGTCGATTTCGACCTGAATGTCTTTTTTCCCAGGTATTTGAATTCAACATCCTTAGAGGAAAACATAAAGTTCCCTTTCCAGTCAAAGACCTTGTTTTCTTTCTGCTTGGGTTGATAGAAAAAGAAATTTTTTGGTTCAAAAGGATTCGTGATCAACGTATGACCTCCTGAGTCTTCTAATTGGATCAACCCACTTGTGGATTGAAGAAATAGGGTGTCATTTAACCATAATCTATTGAGGATCTGCCCATAGCTTGCAATTGAGTCGAAGACCCCTACAAGGGTATCGGAAGAAATGACTATCCAGTTCTTGGAGGCTTTCCAGGCGTACCCAAAATTCAAGACCTTAAAATCCACTAGGTTCAACTCATTTATTTGATACCCTTGAAAATCTACTAGCTTGGTTTCCTTATTGTTTTTGATCAGCCAACCATATTTAGTGGTTTCCAAAGATTCTCCTTCCGTAGAAAGCATGGGTTTGCCACTTTGAGTATCAATTATCCAAAATTTATTTTCGCTGTTTGAGGTGAGAAATCCATTATTCCATTTTAGATCACCATAAGTGGTCGGGTCAGGAAAAAGCCCGGATTCGATCACTTCTTCGTAGCTGAAGCCCATCCATAGCTCATTCCGTTTTCCACAGATAAGGTTGTCTATTGAAAAAATGGAATCAAAGGGGGCGTCATTGTATTGATGCCCAGTGGGCGCATAAGCATTCCAACTCCCATGATATTTTCCAAAGATCAATTGAGGATATGCGTAGTTGATCTTTTCAAACGGCTGATCCTGAAAGTTTCTCCCGAGCAGATGTTCAAAGTATTCCCCTTTTTTATTCTTTATCTGGACCCATTCAAACCCCTTCCTGTGGATTTCTTGTAGATTCTGCCATCTTTCCGTCGGCAGTCCATTTGAGCATAAGGTAGATCCACTTCTTCCTTTTACAACGAGCCAATTTTCATTTGCTATATCGAATAGAAATTTTCCTGGGATGCTGTCGAAACTGAATTCTGAACTGAAGTTTGAGTCAGATGAAAAAATCCGCATCGAGGTTCCATCTTCTGAGGGAATTAAAACTTTCAAATCTTCAGTCGATCTGTATCGAAGTATATTTTTCTTAAATGAGAGGATGCTATCACAGGTTTTACTAAATCGATTGCTGGGAAAAGAATCTCTAAAATTTTGAAAGTCACTCGTTGAGTTTCTGAAAGTCCTTAATTGGAAAACCTCCTTTTGAGCTTCATCTGCAAATGGTGAAGCTGGGTTCTTCACTGCGAACCTGTGATAGCTTTTCCAATCGCCCTTTCTAACAGACTCCTTAAAGTGAAATAATTCACTGATACCTTTTGCCTCAATGGCCTGCTTAGAATTGGCATAGTCATTCAAAAACTGGATCAGGGACTTGGAATTCCCCTTTGCCAATGCAATTTCGTAGGCCAGAGAATCTCTAATTTCCTGGGCTTTTGGAGCATGACTAGAATGAGGGTGTAGCTCAATAAAATGCTGGTAAGAAAAAACCTGGTTTAGTGATAAGGCATACTCGTAGGATTTTTGGTCGATCCTGTTATTAAGCTCGGTCCAATTGAAGTTCTGGTCTAGCTTTTTTATGACCTTCACAGAGTCATCGGAACCCAGGTTGGATATTAATTTATGAGCCCGTTGATTGGCCCAATGTGCAGAATCGAGTTCTCGAGGAATGGGAACATAAATGAGGCATCTGGCTAGAGCCAAATAAGAGAGAGGCTCCAGGGAATCTTTTTGAATTCCCTTATACGCCTGTTTTTTTGCTTCGTTTCTGCGCCCTTTTTCAAACAACTTATTTGCCCTGTTACCGGGATCCCCCAGGCACCAATTGCTTGAAAGAAGAAGCATTATGAGAAGGTATTTATGCATTTAATATCCTCGAATTATTCCAATGTCATTCTGAACTAATCCAATTCACTAATTTAACGGAACAAAAAGAAGCGTATGACCCAATGGACCATTCCATTAGAACAAGGTTTTAAATTTTTCCTTTACCAGGAGAGTCTCTTAGGCTTATGTCTTCTGCTAGCCCTTTTGGCACCAGGAAATTTTGGTTCATTCTCAAAGATCTTGTTTCAGACGGTTCTTTTTTGGTTCGGCTTTTCATTGATTTTCATTTTTGGAAGCCTTGGATTTGATATTGGTTTCATTCCAGGCTCAAACATTGTTCTATTTTCCTTGTTGATCGTTCTGGTTCTGTGGAATTTCACATTAAGGGAGAAGAGAAACAACTATCGACAAAGGAAAACAGGCATTAGGTATGTTGTTGCCCTTGTTTTTGGTCTAATTACCGGGATTTCTGGTTTCGGCCTCCTAAACTCTTTATCTTCTGGCCTTCTATTTGACTTAAAGGATGCCTTTTTCTTTAGCCTGGGACAATTAGGTTATGCCCTTGTCTTTTTGTTGGCCCTTTCCTTCCTCTATGCTTTGTTCAATACTTTTTTCAGAGTCAAATGGCGAGATTGGATACTTGTCCTTAGTTCGATCTCCCTGGGCTTAGCAATTGGGTTTATTCTAAACCCATAGTAGGGCTAGTTGTAGCAGGCCAATAACAAATCCCAGGAATGCGCCAATCAATTCAATGAACTTGAATTCTTTTTTCAAGATTGAAAAAAGTAGTTGTTCTAGTTTGTCGGAGTCAAAGGCCCGGACCTTTTCAGTTACCAGTTTTTCAATATCCAGATTGTCTTCAAGCTTGTGTAAATAGGTGTCAATTACCTGAGGTAAGGCAGATTCAAGCTCCCCTGTGAGTACTGATTTGATCTTTCCAACGGTAGACTCATTTAAGAACATGGCCAACATTGGAAAGCTTTCTTTCAGCCCCTCTTTTAAAAAGCCATCCAAACGTGATTCAATAACCGAATGAACCTCCTGAGCTGTGTTTGGATCATTTAGCTGTTCCTTTATATCACTTACATGAACCAATTCCCCTGCTACTACCTTTCCCAATTTTTCAGCTAATGCCTTTTGCCTTTTTGGGAAGATTCCTTGAAGCTCAAATAGTCCAAGATCAACTGGATTTCTTGGATGGAAAAGCATCTTGATAGCCAAAAAATTGGTAAACCAGCCAATTAAAGATGCAATAATTGGAAGGCTGAATAACCAGGGATTAACGGACTCCACTTCCGCTATTCATTTCTTTTTCTGGCACCATGAAACTAAGGTTTCCGGAGGCATCCTCTGCCATAAGGATCATTCCCTGGGATTCCAGACCTCTAATCTTCCTGGGTTTCAGATTTTCAAGATATAGAACTGATCGCCCAATTATGGATTCGGGATCATAGCTAAGAGCTATCCCACTTACCACGGTCCTTTTCTCCTCTCCAACCTCTAATTGTAATTTGATCAGTTTGTCTGTTTCTGGAACCTTCTCAGCTTCCAATATCCTAGCCACTTTTAGGTCCAGTTTTTCAAAATCTGAATATTCGATCATCGGTTTTGATTTGCTTTTTTTGTCTTCACTTGGAGGTTTCTCAGTTGGCTTTAGCTTTTCAAGCTGAGCAGCGATTGCCTCATCTTCAATTTTGCTAAATAGCAATTCTGGTTTTTGGATTGAATTTCCCTCCTCTAATCTTTCGAATAACAATTCGGACTCCCAATTTTTGTTTTCAAGACCCAGAAGGCTTGAAAGTTTATTGCTCATTCCAGGTAAGAAGGGCTCTCCATAGATCGCTATCTGTGCACAAAGTTGCAGACTTTGATTTAGGATAGTAGCCACTCGTTCCTGATCCTCCTTGATCAATTTCCAAGGCTCTGTTTCTGCCAGGTACTTATTTCCAAGTCTTGAAAGTTCTATGAATTGATTTAATGCTTCCCTGAATTTATACTCTTCTATATTCTTTTCAATGGAGGATGGAATTAGTTTGATGGCCTGTAATAGGTTTTCATCAACTTCACTTTGCTGGCCTTTAGCAGGGATCTTTCCATCAAAGTATTTGTGGGTAAGTACAAGGGTCCGGTTTACAAAATTTCCCAGGATTGCAACCAGTTCATTGTTATTCCTTGACTGAAAATCCTTCCAGGAAAAATCATTGTCTTTGGTTTCTGGAGCATTTGAAGTCAGAACATAGCGGAGGACATCCTCTTTTCCCTGAAAATCCTCAAGGTATTCGTGAAGCCAAACTGCCCAGTTCCTTGAAGTACTGATCTTGTCGCCTTCTAGATTTAGAAATTCATTGGCAGGGACATTGTCCGGAAGAATGAATTCCTCATGACTCTTCAGCATTGAAGGGAAGATGATGCAATGGAATACAATATTATCTTTTCCAATGAAGTGAACGAGCTTTGTTTCTTCATCTTTCCAATAGGTTTCCCAGTCCTTGGAGTTTTTTTCTGCCCATTCCTTTGTGGCCGATATGTAGCCAATAGGAGCATCAAACCATACATAAAGGACTTTTCCTTTTCCGTCGGAATGAGGGACAGGCACCCCCCAATCAAGATCTCTTGTTACGGCCCGGGGTTGAAGCCCTTGGTCTATCCAGGACTTGCATTGCCCGTAGACATTTGATTTCCATTCCTTGTGTCCTTCAAGGATAAATTCCTTCAGCCAACCTTCATATTTATCCAATGGAAGAAACCAATGTTTGGTTTCCTTTAGAATGGGAGCCGCTCCACTTAACATAGATCTTGGATCCTTAAGATCTTTAGGGCTTAGGCTTGTTCCACAATTTTCACATTGATCCCCATAAGCTTCAGGATAGGAGCAATTTGGGCAGGTTCCTTTTATGTACCGATCAGCCAAAAATTGCTTTTCCTGAGGATCGAAATATTGTAGGCTTGTCTTTACTTCCAGGACATCTTTTTCATCAAGGGTCTTGAAGAAATCAGAAGCGGTTTCATGATGGGTCTTTGAGCTGGTCCTTGAATAATGATCGAATTGGATCCCAAAGCTTTCAAAACTTTCTTTTATCTGCTTGTGGTATCTGTCTACAATATCTTTTGGTTCAACTCCCTCTTCTTTGGCTCTTAAGGTAATAGGAACGCCATGCTCATCAGATCCACAGATAAAAAGAACGTCTTTTTGCTTTAGTCTTTGGTACCTAACATAGGTATCCGCCGGAATGTAAACCCCTGCCATGTGACCAATATGAATTGGCCCATTTGCGTATGGAAGGGCGGCAGTTACGGTTGTGCGCTTAAAGTTTTTCTTCTGATCCATTTTTGCGACCGCAAAGATAACTTTAAGGATAAAAGAAAGGGCCTGTTGGGGCTTGGATTTAGGACTTCTTTCCTTTTTCTGTCAGGGAAATATTCATGTTGGGTTTATCAACCTTGATACCAGCCTTCTCAAGTCCGGTGTGGATGGCCATCCCTCCTAAGCTTTCGGCATCAAAAACATCGCCGTTTGTCCAGATCAAAACCTTGAAATTCAAAACACCATGCTCATAGCCTACAAAAAGAGCCTTTGGTGGGGGATTGTTTAGAATAATTTCAAGTTGGGCGGCCGAGTCCTCTATGACCTTTGCCACTTTTTCGGGGTTATTATCAAAAGCTATTGGAATATGGAGTTCAACTCTTCTGACTGTATCGGAAAGGGTCCAGTTGATAACTTCCTTTGCGACGAAGTCATTGTTGGGGACTACCACTTCGGCTCCCTGAAATGAACGAATCCGGCTTGCTCTGATACCCACTTCCAGGACCCTTCCCATCAGGTTGCCGACGGTAACAATGTCACCTTTATTTATCGGTCTTTCAAAAACCAGAATCAATCCAGAAATAAAATTTGCTACAACATTTTGTAAACCAAATCCAATACCTACACCCAAAGCACCGGCGATGAAGCCAATTTTGTCCAGGTTTATTCCCGTGGCACCAATTGCGAAGAAAAATGCAATGACCACAAGAGTATATTTTACTACCAACGAACTTGCAAGGCTAATTCCCTTCTTTAAATTCAGGCGGCCGAGAACCTCTTTTTCAAGAAAGACTTTTACTATGTTGCTGATAAGGATTCCTCCAAGAAGAATGGCGAAAAAGACTAGCACAGAGTAGATTGAAAGCTTTGATGTTCCAACCTGCCATTCTTTTTGAATTAATTCTGACATACCGGTTTGGATGAGGTCCCATAGTCCTAATAGGTTTAGGACTCCTCTTGCTCCGATATATATTCCGAAAAGTGAAAAGATTGCGTATAAAGATTTTCTAAGTTGTTTTCCATGCTCTTCAATAACCCGGGATTTCCTGGCTAAAGGGATTTTAAAAGCATGATGTGAAAATCCTCCTAAAAGACCTATCAGGAAGATTAGAATAAGGACCACAAAATAAATACTGATAATGGCTCGCTGGAGGAATAGAGCCATTCTTATGTATCCGAAAATATTGAAGATCAGTGCAAGGAATATCCCAATTCCGAAGATAGATAGAAAGAATGCGATGTTTCCATCAGGGTCGGGTTCCTTTTGTCTTGATTTTATGTAAACCCAGCTGGTCCAGATCAGACTGGCTAAAGAAAGAGCTAAGAACCAAAGCCTTTTTGAAAAAGGGTCTATAACCCAAAGTCTAACAATAAAGCCAATTCCCAGGCTGATCATTAGCCCTAAAGGGAGAGTTTGCCAAAACCATTTCTTGAAGAAGAACTTGCGGAGGATCATCGCGGAAAAGACGATGATCATGAAGAATGCATTCCCCAAGGCTTCCGGTCTGTTGGGAAGGAATACGAGAAATGATAGGGAAAAGGCGATAATGAAGATGGAAACAAAGGGGTGCTCATTCACTGCATGCAACCCCTGAAATGAAAGATTCCCATCCTTTAGCAAGAGGTCTTTTTTTTCCGACCTTTTTATTAGGAAGAATAAAAACAAGGAAACTATTATGAACCAACTGAGTGAGTCTACCCGATTCTTCAAATAGGCTTTCGACTCATTGAAGTTGACACTTGTGATCTCTGAGGATCTTAGGAATTTGCTGCTTAAGGAATCAGTCGTTGTGTCCTTTTCCCATAAGGCCTCGGTAGATTTCTCGAACAACCTTTTCAGAAAGAATTCCTGAAATTCTAAGAGTTTATCAAGGTTGTTTTGGATCAGGGTTCCGGTCTTTCGGATATTTGATTCAAAGCTTATCAGTGCTGTTAAACTGTCATTCAGGTTCAGGATTGCCAGATTGAGCATTAAAATGGAAGAATCAATCTGAAAGACGATGAGATCGGATAGAGGCACATCCCTTGGAAGGTCCTTGGTTCTTTGCCAAACCACTTTTTTTTCAGTCAAAATACTGATCTCATCCTCTATTACCCTTGAATGGTTTTTTACCTCATTCGATATTGAGGAGACCTCCGATTTAACTCTTTTCCATTTGTTTTTAATGTCATTTACCCTTGATTGCTCTATCTCAAACTCAAGAAAGTAATCGGTAAAGATCACCAGGCTATCAATCTCAGGTTGAAGAGTATCAAGCTTTTTTTGGAGGCTTTCTATCTCTTCCTTCACCCGTACTTTTGATTTTAGCTTGGCCACGATGCTGGCCAATTGCTGGGCACTTTCTCCAATTTCCAACAAGGGAATGGACTCTGGCGGAATAGAATCAATTCCCTCTTGTCCTCTTGATTTCATCGCTCCAAAAAATACCAGAAGCAGAAGGAGGGAAATTCCCTTGATAGTGGGTAGAACGTTCATGTGGTGAATTTATCTTAATCGGTTGAAATACAGAAAAAGAACCGGATCTAAGATGGGAATGGTGCACCCGGAGGGACTCGAACCCCCACCACAAGAACCGGAATCTTGCATTCTATCCAGTTGAACTACGGGTGCAGGCGCACAAAGCTAACTCAAGCTCATTTATAAAACCATTTATGGTTTGTACTTGTTGCAGAAAAAGGATAGGAAATCGGTTTCCTTCTTAATCCAAAAAGGATGAATTGTTTAGTTTTGCAGCTCAATTTTTTATAGCATGGAGGTAAAGACACTCAACTACAAAGTAAAAGACATTGAATTGGCCGATTGGGGCCGAAAAGAAATCAAATTGGCTGAGGCAGAGATGCCAGGGCTAATGTCCATCAGAAAAGAATTCGGAGCGGAGCAGCCTTTAAAAGGTGCTCGTATTGCCGGATGTCTTCACATGACCATTCAAACCGCAGTGTTGATAGAAACACTTACCGCTTTAGGTGCGGAGGTTACCTGGTCTTCTTGTAATATTTTCTCCACCCAGGATCATGCTGCGGCGGCAATTGCTGCTACCGGTGTTCCTGTATTTGCATGGAAGGGTATGAGTGAAGAAGAATTTGACTGGGCTATCGAGCAGACGCTTGATGCTTTCGAAGATGGCAAGTCATTGAATATGATCCTGGACGATGGTGGCGATCTTACCAATATGGTTCTTGATAAGAGACCTGAGTTGGTCGCTGATATAAAAGGTCTTTCTGAAGAAACCACCACTGGTGTTCTTCGTCTTTATGAAAGAATGAAAAATGGCACTCTTCCAATGCCTGCGATCAACGTAAATGATTCAGTTACTAAATCAAAGTTTGACAACAAGTACGGTTGTAAAGAATCTGCTGTTGATGCTATCAGAAGAGCTACCGATGTTATGATCGCCGGAAAAGTAGCGGTCGTTGGTGGTTATGGAGATGTTGGAAAAGGAACCGCCCAGTCACTAAGAGGAGCTGGCGCAAGGGTTATTGTAACTGAGATCGATCCAATCTGTGCTCTTCAGGCAGCGATGGACGGATTCGAGGTTAAAAAGATGTCAACAGCTATTCCAAGAGCTGACATTGTGGTAACCGCAACTGGTAACAAGGATATTATCACAGGTGAGCACTTCAAAGCCATGAACGATAAGACCATTGTTTGTAATATCGGTCACTTTGATAACGAGATCGATATGGCCTGGTTGGAGCAGAATTTTGGTGAAACCAAATACACCATCAAACCTCAGGTTGATGTATTCAATGTTGATGGCAACGAGATCATCATTCTTGCGGAAGGTAGACTTGTAAATCTTGGTTGTGCCACAGGCCATCCTTCATTTGTAATGTCCAACTCTTTCACTAATCAAACCCTTGCTCAGATAGAGCTTTGGAACAATTCTGACAACTACGACAACGAAGTTTATACCCTCCCAAAACATTTGGATGAAAAGGTTGCCAAGCTTCACCTTGAAAAGATCGGAGTTGAGCTTGAAGAATTATCTGATGAGCAAGCCGATTACATTGGAGTTAAGAAAGAAGGACCCTATAAATCAGATCAATACAGATATTGATCAAATAGGTTCCTAAGATTAGATCCCGGCCCAAAAGCCGGGATTTTTTTTGCTCTGAGGGCTTTTTTTTTCTGGCCTGGGAATATTTGTACCTTGAAGTGAAATTCTATCTACTAACTAAACACTAGCTTATGAATTGGTACATACAGGTATTAAAAAAGTATGCAGTTTTCGGGGGCAGGGCGAGGAGAACGGAATTTTGGATGTTCACCTTGATCAATTATATCATCATGGGGGCCCTTGGATACATCGATTGGACCTTGAATGGTATGGAAATGGGAATGATCTACGGGCTTTATTCACTAGCTGTTTTGATTCCTAGTCTTGCCGTTTCGGTGAGGAGGCTTCAAGATACTGGAAAAAGTGGTTGGATGATTCTGGTAGGGCTTATTCCCATTATTGGAGGAATCTGGCTTTTGATCCTTTTCGCAAAAGCAGGCGATATAGGTGATAATGCTTATGGTCCGGATCCAAAGCAATCTCCTGGAGGAGATTCTGGGGCAGCCGCGCCTCCACCTCCACCTGCTGCGGCAGCACCACCACCACCTCCGCCAGCGCCAGATCCTGAGCCACCAGCTTCGGATCCCGAAGCTCCGGCATCAAATGATGAAGAAGAAAAACCTGAAAATTAGTTTTGAGCCCCGGCAAGTCCGGGGTTTTTTTTATGCCTGAATTCCTTGCATCTCCGAAAGCCTGGAATAAAGTCCGGAGCGATTCTTTAATAGATCTTCATGGGTTCCCGTCTCCACGATCTTACCAGCTTCTAGAACCACTATTTTATCCGCTTTTTGAATGGTGCTAAGCCTATGAGCAATAACAAGGGAAGTTCGGTTCTCCATAAGTTTATCCAAAGCCTCCTGCACTAGTTTTTCGCTTTCCGTGTCAAGAGAGGAAGTGGCTTCGTCTAGGATCAAAATGGGTGGATTTGCCAGGATCGCCCTGGCAATGCTGATCCTTTGCCTTTGCCCACCTGACAGTTTCATACCCCTATCACCTACCATTGTTTCATACCCTTCTTCAGAGGCTAGAATAAAATCATGAGAGTTGGCAATTTTGGCAGCTCTTTCTACCTCTTCCTTGCTTACATCCTTTCCAAAAGCTATGTTGTTATAAATGGTATCATGGAAAAGAATAGGTTCCTGGGTTACCATGCCCATTAATGAGCGAAGAGAGCTTAAACTGCAATCCCTGATATCGATGCCATCAATGGTGATCTTTCCTTGATTAGGATCATAGAATCTTGGGATCAGATCGGAAATGGTTGTTTTTCCTGCCCCAGAAGGACCCACTAAGGCGATCATTTTTCCTTTTGGTATCTCAAGGTTTATTCTTTCGAGAACATTCCTTTCTTCGTAAGCAAAAGAGACATTTTCAAAATGTATTCCTTTTTCAAATGCTTGGATGGTCTTAGGATTTGCAGGATCTTGTATTGGGTTGTGGATCTCCTTGATCTCCAGGATCCTTTGACCAGCTACAAGACTTCTTTGGACATTGCTGAAAGTTTCAGAAAGCGATTTTGCTGGCCGGATGACCTGGGAAAAAACAGCAAGGTATGCTATGAATCCACTCGCTCTCAAACTTGATTCCTGACCCAGAACCAATGCTCCTCCAATTAGTAGGATAACAGCAACTAACACAATTCCCAAAAATTCCGACAGGGGAGGGGTAAGTTGCCTTCGGATATTAAGTTTTCTAACAGCATTTGAATAAAAAGTATTTTCTCTTTCAAATGTCTTTTTGATAAACCCTTCTGCATTGAAAGCTTTTATTACCCTAAGCCCCGAGATCGCCTCCTCGATATAGGTTACCAATTGTCCAAGGCTCTTTTGAGTCTTTTCAGCATCCTTTTTCAATTTCTTGATGATGGCTCCAATAAGTCCACCCAAAGCCGGAATGATTATGAGTGAGTATAGGGTAAGCTCTACTGATATGCTGAATAGGATCACAAAAAATCCAATAAGAGTTATTGGATCTCGTATCAATACGGTCATTGCATGGATAACGGTTGATTCCACCTCTTGCATATCCGCCGTCATTCTGGAAAGGATGTCTCCTTTTTTCTTGGTCTCAAAAAACCCAAGGTGGAGTGAAACCAAATGATCGAATACCTTTCTTCTTAAGTTCCTTATGAATTTGGATCGGATATTTTCAAGGATCCTATCTGATAAATGTTTTGAAAGGTTTGATACAAAAGCGGAACCGATCACAATTATGCAGATCAGTTTTAATGCTTCAAATGACCCTTTTTTACTTACAAGGGAGGAGAGATAATACTCAAAGCTTTGCTTGAGGCCCTGAAGACTCAAACTAAATTCGGGTGCAGTTGAAATTTCTGTGGTACTAGATCCTGTTGTTCCGAATAATATATCCAGAAGTGGAATGATCATCACAAAATTGAGCTGACTGAAGATCACATGCAGACCCATGAAGATCGCAAAGGGAATTATCAATCCCTTGATCTGGGGAGCGAATTGAAGAAGTTTGAAATAGGTCTTCATCGAAAAATCGGGCCGAAGGTATTATTTTATTGTTTTAGAATGGTTTCTCTGATCCATTTTTCTACCAGGGAAGGTGAGATATCCAACCAACCAATTTTCTGATCAGTTCCATCTTCTAAAAATGAAGCGTTTCTCCCTATTGGTGACCATCGTCCTGGGTGCATGGGTTTTCTGCTTGGGTAAAGACCAAGACAGGGAATTCCATATGCTGCTGCTATGTGTAAGGGCCCTGTACTAGCTGCAATTAGTCCATCTGATTGTGATATGAAATCTATCAGCTCATCCAAGGTCATTTTACCGGTTTGGTCTTTAATATTTTCCCCTGAAAAGAAATCTGGATCTTCCTTAATAATTAATTCCCTTTCTTTTTCTGTACCGGTAACATGAAAATCAATATTACTATCCCTGAAATTTTCGGTAAGGGATTTATAATGCTTCAAGGGCCATTCACGAGCACTCCCTTTTGATTTGGGATGGATGATTATGTTTATCCTGGCATTATCAGGTTTGGGATCTGGTTTTGCAAATCCGTAATAAGAGGAAAGTTCCTCCTTACCAGGAATGTTTTCAATTCCCAGTGGACCAAGAAGTTTAAAATTTAATTGGGCCTCATGTAGGTCAGAATTCTTTCTTGAAAAGGATACCCTTTTGTTCGCATAAAGCCAATGGATCAATCTGTGACTGGTTCCGATTCGCTTATCTATTCCATTTGACTTAGCCCATTTTGCAACGTCTTTGTCAGGAAACACAAATATTATTGCAGAATCCTTTCCCTCTATTTTATAATCTGAGAGCTCATCTTTACTTAATACCTTGTCAATGAACTTCGATCTTTTAACAATAGGAATAGTGTAGGGGGCCGCAATGAAGATCAGCTTAGAATCAGGAAACTCTTTTTTTAGAACTCCTGCCAGAGGAAGGGTCAGGACAACATCACCAATAGAATCCGTCCTGGAAATGATTATGTTTTTCATCAATCGAGATCAGGATTTTGATAGTATTCCCTAAGCCTTGAATACTTCATGTAGGTGGCAAACGCAGAGATTCTACAAACCTGGAAACCGGCATAGCCGTCTAGAAAGCCAAGCTGCAGAAAATAACTTTGGAAGAATTTAAAAGCCGGACTAAACAGTTCCTTAAATAGACTGGGCCTCTTTCCTCTTTCCACCATTTCTTTTGCCATGATCCTCGTAAAAAAATCGATCTGTTTAATATGGCTTCCCAGGTCAGGAAATGAGTAATGCAATATGTCCAGGTTTATTTTTTCTACTTTTATTTCAGGATCCACTTCCACTATGTCATGAGGGTTTTTTCCTCCCCATTTAGCCTGGTTTCGATCGAAAAGTCGAAGTTTCTTATCGGGATACCATCCTGAATGCTTGATCCAATGGCCTCGGTAATTGGTCATTCTATTGAAAACGAAGAAGCCGCGGTCTTTCTTTTGCTTTAATTCCTGAACTTTTGATTTTAGGTCTGCAGAAAGAACTTCATCTGCATCAAGTGAAAGAACCATGTCATATTGGCATTGATCCAGCGCAAAGTTCTTTTGTTGTATATGGCCTTCAAAATCATGGTGAATGAACTTTGCACCATATGCTTCCGCAATGGTTTTTGTTCCATCAACAGAGCCGGAATCAACTATTATTAGCTCATTCCAGAGCCCATTTATGGATTCCAGACACCTTTTGAGGTTTTTTTCCTCGTTATAAGTAATAATGGCGACAGAGAGTTTAAAGGGCATAGATACCTTTGATCAAAGCACCCCAAAATTGGACAAGCTGAAGCTATCTGACAAATACTGCCATAATCTTCTTGATTTCAATTTGTGGACCAGATTTTGTATCTTATAAAGAGATGATCGCGAAAGAAAAAACAAACCACAGACCTCAAAAGGATTTAAACCTTCCGGAAAGGCAGCAAATGTTTGTTAAGGAATTTATGCCTTATGTAGATGCCTTATACAATTTTGCCTACCGCCTGGTATTTGACGAAGATGATGCAAATGATCTGGTTCAGGACACTTACCTGAAAGCATTTAGATTCTTTGATTCTTATCAACCCGGAACTAATGCGAAAGCATGGATGTTTCGAATTTTGAAAAACAGCTTCATCAACGATTTCAGGAAGAAGAGTAAGCAGCCTGCAAAAGTTGATTATAATGAAATTGAAAAGACCTACAATTCTGATGAAGTTCAGAGTAATAGGACAGTAGATTTAAGGGTTGAGACCGAAAAGGATAGGATTGGTGATGAGGTTGCATTGGCATTGAATAATTTGGATGTTGATTTTAGGACCGCAATTATCTTATGCGATATCGAAGGTTTTACTTACGAAGAAATGGCCAAAATCCTTGACATACCTATTGGAACAGTCAGGTCCAGATTACACAGGGCAAGAAACCTGCTTAAGGAAAAACTTGGAGAATACGCAAAAACTATGGGCTACAACAATTGATGTGTATGGCAGAAAAAATTACCTATTCTGAATCAGGAGAAGAAATAAAAAAATATACGGTCTGTCAGGAATTCAAAAGGGTGCTTCACCTGGTGATGGACGGAGAAGCAAGCAAGGAGGAGGAAAAGTTCTTTCTGGAACATATATCTGAGAGCACAGATTGCTTGAAATATTTCGATGAAGAAAAGGACTTTAGGAAGTTCTTTAAAACTTCATGCACCTGTGTTTCCATCGATAAGGAAATGATCCAAAAGATCAAGGCCAAATTGGCTACCTTTCAGGCCTAATGTCAAAAGGCCACCTGATCATTTTTTCAGCCCCTTCCGGAGCTGGTAAAACCACTATAGTCCGAGCACTTCGAAACCGTTTGCCCCAATTGGGATTTTCGGTTTCGGCAACTACTCGCCCAAAGAGAAATAGCGAGACCGATGGGAAGGATTATTTCTTCCTGGATGTAAAAACCTTCAAGGAAAAGATCGATAATGATGAATTCGCCGAATGGGAAGAAGTTTATCCAGGACTCTTTTATGGGACGCTCCGTTCAGAAATTGAAAAAAAACTTGATGGGGGAGGATCAATTCTTTTTGATATTGATGTGGTTGGTGGATTAAGTCTGAAAAAGATTTTTGGTGAAAAAGCTCTAGCCATTTTTATCGCACCCCCAAATCTTGAGGTACTTCATAGAAGACTTGAGCAAAGAGGAACAGAATCCAATGAAAGTCTTAGAAAAAGGATCGAAAAATCAGATCATGAAATGAATTTCGCAGGGGAATTTGACCTGATTCTTGTTAATGATAATTTGGAGTCCGCAATCAACGAAGCTGAAAAGCTGGTCCTAGATTTTATTGAATGACCCTGAAGACTGGAATATTTTTCGGTTCCTTTAATCCGATCCATATCGGCCATTTAATCATTGCAAATACCATGCTTGAAAGGGCCGGTCTTGATAAGGTCATGTTTGTGGTATCCCCTCAAAATCCTTTGAAAGAGAAATCTAACCTCCTTCCAGAATATGACAGATTGGAAATGGTAAGGCAGGCTGTTTTTGAGAACTATTCCTTTGAAGTCAGCGATATCGAATTCAATATGCCACGGCCAAGCTATACGGTTGATACTCTCGCCTATTTATACGATAAGTATCCTGATAGAGAATTCTCTGTAATCGTGGGCCAGGATAATTTGGAACAGCTCCCAAGATGGAAGAACTTCGAGAAGATTCTTGAATTTTTTCCTCTTCTTGTTTACCCCAGGGCTAATGCTAAACCAACCGATCTTGATAACCATGCAAATGTTAAATTGATCGGAGCTCCAATAATTGAGGTCTCAGCCTCATTTATTAGGGAAAATGTTAGAAAGGGTCTTTCTATAAAGTATCTGGTCCCGCAGGAAGTGGAAGAATATATTTTGAGGAAAAAGATATTCCTCTAAACGGTCATTATTTCTTGCTCTTTGACCTTGAAAAGATCATCGATCTTGTTTGAAAAGGAATCTGTGAGCTTCTGGACTTCACCCTCTCCATCTTTTATTGCGTCTTCTGATACTCCCTCACTCTGAAGTTTCTTGATGGAATCGTTGGTTTCCTTTCTAATGGTTCTGATGCTTACTTTCCCATTCTCACATTCAGATTTAACCTGCTTAACCAACTGAACCCTTCTATCTTCTGTTAGTGCCGGTATATTGATTCTGATATTTTCTCCATCGTTTTGTGGTGCCAGACCCAGGTCAGAATTAATGATGGCCCTTTCTATTTCCTGGACCAAAGTCTTTTCCCAGGGTTTGATCAATATGCTCCTGGCGTCAGGGGTATTTATTGAGGCTACCTGATTCAAAGGGGTCTCCGAACCATAATATTCAACGAGTATTCCATCCAACATGGAGGGCGTTGCTTTTCCTGCTCGGATCTTATGGAGTTCTTGTTGGGTGTGATCAATAGCCTTTTGCATAAGGCTTTGAGCTTCGTCTAAAAACAGTTGAATTTCTTCCATCTTTATTTACTTACTAGAGTTCCAATTTTTTCTCCTTCAATTACCTTATGAAGGTTACCTTTTTTATTCATGTCGAAAACCACAATAGGTACTTCATTTTCCTGACAAAGGGCAAAGGCGGTCATATCCATAACTTTTAGACCTTTTGAAATGGCTTCTGAAAATGATAATTCTGAAAACTTTACAGCATCAGGATCCTTCATGGGGTCATCTGAATATACTCCATCAACCTTGGTACCTTTTAGAACAACATCAGCTTCAATTTCTATGGCTCTTAAACTTGCCGCACTATCGGTTGTGAAGTATGGGTTTCCTGTTCCAGCCGCGAAGATGACCACCCTTCCTTTTTCCAAATGGCGTACTGCTCTCCTTTTTATAAAAGGCTCACAGATCTCATCGACTCTGATACCACTTAAGAGTCTTGTATAGACTCCAGCTTTTTCAAGAGCACTTTGGATTGCCATACCGTTTATTAGGGTGGCCAACATTCCCATGTAATCCCCCTGGACTCTATCAATTCCGATTTGCTCAGCGTCGGAGCCTCTCATAATATTTCCTCCTCCTATTACTATAGCAACTTCAACCCCTGATTTACTTACTACTTTTATTTCCTCAGCATATTGTTCTAGAATCCTGTGATCCAGGCCTTGCCCTTCTGCCCCAGCCAGAGCCTCCCCGCTAAGTTTAAGCAATATCCTTTTGTACTTCATTTATGCAGCTTCAAATTTTATTAAGCTTGAATTCTTTTCTACTTTGTCACCAACAGCGATGCGGACGCTTTCGATCTTACCGTCAATTGGCGATTTTATAACATTCTCCATTTTCATGGCTTCTAATACGAGGACCTTGTCTCCTTTAGAAACTTCATCTCCGTCTTTTACCAGGACTTCCAATATGCTTCCTGGCATTGGGGCCTTTATTTCCTGAACCCCTCCGGAAGACCCGGCACCCATTCCCATTTTAGAAAGTACCTCGTCGATACTTTCAAGAACTTGAACTTCGTGCTTAATGCCTTTTTCGAATACCTGGAATATTTTTTCCTGCTCTGGATCTGACTCAACCCTGAAGTTATGGACCTGACCTTCTATGATGAGATTAAAAGTCGATTTGGATGTATGGTGGATCTGGAAATTTCGCTCCTTTCCATTGATCACCGCCTTCTCGGACCCCAGGGATTCTACCTGGATAGCCTCACCTTTATTTACCTTAATTTTTATCATATTACCTTGGCGGCCTCAAATATAGTTAGCCCAAAAATATTTTAGGTCATTGGATAATTGGAAGGGATCGATCAGAACTTTATTTATGCTTTTTGCATTGGGGTTTCATTATGCCTGTGCACCTAAAACTGCAGTTCCACAATCTGCAGTCTCAAATAAATATTTAGAAGAGAAAGAGCAGGAATCCAGGATAAAGAGGGTCCAGAATAATAGAAAGGATCAGCTATTTGATATCCAGCATATGAATCTATCCCTTTCATTCGATTGGGAGGAAAAGAGAGTAGATGGAAAGGCGGAATTGTTCCTTAGTCCATATTTCTATTCTCAGGACAAAATTCTTTTAGATGCCAAGAGATTCATTGTAAAGGATCTGCAACTGAATGGAGAGAAAGTTTATACCTATACAAATGACTCCTTAACCATAGGCGTCGATTTTGATCGTCTTTATAAGAAAGATGAACTTATCAAGATCGAGATCTCCTATTCCTGTTTTCCGGATAAAACCCGGAAGATGATCTCCGGTTCGGATGGCTTGTATTTTGTAATCGATGATAACAGTAGCGAGTTGTGGACTCAGGGTGAGACGGAATTTGGTTCCACCTGGTTTCCGACAATAGAAGATACCAGGCAAAGACTGACCCATGATATCTTCCTGAAGGTTGACAGCTCTTATTATACTCTTTCAAATGGTCTATTGGTTTCAAGCCAGACTGATAGTTTGGGCATGAGGATAGACCATTGGAGAATGGACCAGCCTCATCCTCCTTATTTGGTAATGATAGCTGCCGGGGATTTTGTAAGGTTCCAGGAAAAACGTGGAGGCTTGACCGACCGGGGTGACCTTTTGATAGAATACTATCAGGAAAAAGAATCCTCGGATGCTACGGAAGTAATTTTTCAGAACACCCCTGAAATGATTCGGTTTTTCAATTCAAAGTTTGGAGTAAAGTACCCCTGGAAGAAATACTCTCAAATTGTGGTTCATGATTTTGTTACAGGTGCCATGGAAAATACCTCTGCTTCGGTTTTTCATGATGGATTAAATACCGATCTCAAGGCACTAACGGAAAGAAGTTATGATGATATCATAGCTCATGAGTTGGTTCACCAATGGTTCGGTGATCTGGTGACCTGTGAGGACTGGGCGTCTATCGCCTTGAACGAAGGCTTTGCTACTTACGGGGAATATATATGGAAGGAGAACAATGAAGGGAAGATGGAAGCAGACATTCATGGCTACTCTGAATTACTTGACTATCTATATGAAGCCAAAGCCAAAACGCATCCAATTATATGGCATGATTACTATAATGCCAATGAGGATATTTTTGATAATCACAGTTATGCCAAGGCTAGTAGAGTGCTTCACATGCTTAGGGGGCTGGTTGGAGATGAAGCCTTTTGGCTTGCTTTAGAAGATTACCTATCCAAGAATCAATTCAAATCTGTTAGCATTTGGGATTTGAAATCATCTTTTGAATCAGTTACCGGGAAAGACCTAAGTACCTTCTTTGAGCAATGGTTCTTAATGGAAGGGCATCCAATTGTTGAATGGCAATTTAGTGATTCACTATATACTAGAATAAATTTCAAGCAGATCCAGGAAACAGGCGGGCCCTTTGTCTTTGAGCTTGAATTGGACCTATTCTATAAGGAGGGAAAAGAAAGAAAGATGATCCCCTTCAATTCCTGGGAACAGGAGCTTATCCTTGCCAGATCGGAAAAACCTGACGCCATAATTCTGGATCCGGACCTTAAGCTGCTTTTTGAAGAGAAAAAGGAATTCAATCTTCGCGAAGAGATGCGTGCATTTCAAAAAGCCGAGAACCCGGTAAAGAAGTATTATCTGGGTTTGGCACTAATGGATTCCTTAAATAAAAAGGGATCTGAAAGATTGGGGCATACCTTATTAGGTGATTCCTTGTGGTTCATCAGGAACCTCGGGCTCAATATGATCTCAAGAAACTATGACAGCCTGAAATTAACCGAAAAGGAAGAAAACAGAATGGTATCAATAGTTGAAAATGATATTGAACCCATAAACAGAGGAATAGCTCTGGAACTGCTTCCCTCGAATGAAAGATTCGAAGCAATTTTTTTGAAAGGTATTTATGATACCTCATGGTATGTGAATGCCAGTTCCATGGTCCATCTTCTATCCTTCAAAGAAGATCCATTCTTGACTGAAGGTAGGTTTTCCCTTTTCAGGGAATCTTCCGATCTGGACATGATCTTTGCTATGGCTGATTATCAAACAAAGTTTTTTCCAGGCGCAAACCAGTCCTGGTTAAAAAGCAAAGTTGATCGCCTTGGAAGGTGGGATGTCTTCTGGTTTTATGATTTTGTGATCATTGATTTTGATTCGGGTCCTGAAGAAAGCAAGGAGGGCTATGAAGATTGGATTAGGGACCTGTGCTTGAATTCCAGTGATCGTCTTAGGTTCTTCCTATTGTCCAGATTAGAGGAATGTGAGTCTGCAGAAGCCAAGGAATTATATGATGAATGTCTGAAGGCTGAGCAGAATAAAGAGTACCAGGAATGGGTAGAAAAAAAATGATCAGAAAAAGGAGTCCCCTATTTGATTAAATACAAAATCCCTCTACTTTTGCACTTCCTTTTTTAAAAGTGGCTTATTTCACTTTTTAGAAGGAATTTTTTTTCTGGGGAGATACTCAAGCGGTCAACGAGGACAGACTGTAAATCTGTTGGCTTATGCCTTCGTAGGTTCGAATCCTGCTCTCCCCACCGTTGAGGATTCGTTCCTCAGTTTTATTGATAAGCGGGAGTAGCTCAGTTGGTAGAGCGACAGCCTTCCAAGCTGTAGGTCGCGGGTTCGAGCCTCGTCTCCCGCTCATTAGCCGAAGTAGCTCAGGGGTAGAGCGCATCCTTGGTAAGGATGAGGTCACGGGTTCAATTCCCGTCTTTGGCTCGGAAAGATTTTTTGATGGACATAATGAACTTAAATTAAAATTTAGAATGGCAAAGGAAACGTTTCAAAGAGACAAGCCGCACATTAACATTGGAACCATCGGTCATGTTGACCATGGAAAGACTACATTGACTGCGGCAATTTCAAAGGTGTTGGCGGATAAAGGTCTTGCTGAGACAAGGTCTTTTGACTCAATTGACAACGCACCAGAAGAAAAAGAAAGAGGTATTACTATCAACACCTCTCATATTGAGTATCAAACGGCTAATCGTCACTATGCACACGTTGACTGTCCTGGTCACGCTGACTATGTAAAGAACATGGTAACTGGTGCTGCTCAAATGGACGGGGCGATCCTCGTGGTTGCTGCAACTGACGGACCTATGCCACAAACCAGGGAGCACATCCTTTTGGCTCGTCAGGTTGGTGTACCAGCAATCGTTGTTTTCATGAACAAGGTTGATATGGTAGACGATGCAGAGCTTCTAGAGCTAGTTGAGATGGAGATCAGAGAGCTACTTAGCTTCTACGATTTCCCAGGTGATGATATTCCTGTTGTTCAAGGTTCAGCTCTTGGAGCATTGAACGGTGAAGATCAGTGGGTAGAAAAAGTTGCTGAATTGATGCAGCACGTTGATGATTACATCCCTGTTCCTGAAAGATTGGTGGACAAAGATTTCCTAATGCCTGTTGAGGACGTATTCTCAATCACTGGTAGGGGAACCGTTGCTACCGGAAGGATCGAAAGAGGTGTTATCAACTCAGGTGATCCGGTTGATATTATTGGAATGGGAGCGGAGAATCTTAAATCTACCATTACTGGTGTTGAGATGTTCCGTAAGATCCTTGATAGAGGTGAAGCTGGTGATAATACCGGTCTTCTTTTGAGAGGTATTGAAAAAGACGATATCAAAAGAGGAATGGTTATCTGTAAGCCAGGTTCTGTTACCCCTCATGATGAGTTCAAAGCTGAAGTTTATATTCTTAAAAAAGAAGAAGGTGGAAGACACACTCCATTCTTTAACAAGTACAGGCCTCAGTTTTACTTCAGAACAACCGACGTAACTGGTGAGATCAAACTTCCTGATGGAGTTGAGATGGTAATGCCAGGTGATAACGTCACTATTTCTGTAAATCTGATCAATACTATTGCCTTGGAAAAAGGTCTTAGGTTCGCGATCCGTGAAGGCGGAAGAACAGTAGGTGCAGGTCAGGTTACTGAAGTAATCAAGTAAGACCATATTTTACATGATGCGCCTCCAAATTTCTTGGAGGCGCATTTGTTTTTCTACTGGGATACATCTAATTTTGCAGTCCTTTTTTGGAGAGACGGGTGTAGCTCAGCTGGTAGAGCAGTGGTCTCCAAAACCAAAGGTCGTGAGTTCGAATCTTACCACCCGTGCAAAGTGTTTTAAATGAACAAGTTAAGAGCATATATAAGAGAGTCGGTTAATGAGATGAGACATAAGGTCTCCTGGCCCAAATATTCAGAGCTTCAAAGCAGCTCTATTTTGGTGCTTGTTGCTTCGTTGATCTTCGCACTTCTTATAGGTGCAATGGACTTGGTCTTTGACAACGGGATGCAAGTTTTTTACCAATCATTTTAATCTGAATTGCAGGTCATGGAGGAATCAAAATGGTATGTGGTAAAAGCCGTTAGCGGGCAAGAGAAAAAGGTAAAGAATTACCTTGAGAGCGAGATCGAAAGAGAAGGGGCTCAAAAGCTTGTTTCTCAGATACTTATACCTGCTGAGAAGGTATATGAAATGAGGGGTGGGAAGAAGAGAATTAGGGAAAAGAATTTTTTCCCGGGATACGTCCTAATTCAGGCTGATCTTTCCAACGGAGAGATCATTCACCTTATTAAAGGAGTGCCTGGTGTTTTAGGGTTTCTTGGGAATGAAAAAGGAGCTTCAAAAGATCCTGTTCCATTGAGGCAAGTTGAGGTAGATAGGATATTCGGTAGAGTGGATGAAAATGCTGAAATGGAGACCAAGCTGGACAAGCCATTCATACTCGGAGAAGAGGTGAATGTAATGGATGGACCATTCAATGGTTTCACCGGAACAGTTCAGGAAATTTTTGAAGACAAAAGGAAATTGAACGTCATGGTTAAAATCTTCGGTCGGAATACTCCGGTCGAATTGAATTTTTTCCAGGTAGAAAAAATACAGTAAGAAAAGATGGCAAAGGAGATTTCTGGATTCTTAAAGTTGCAAATCAGGGGAGGAGCTGCAAACCCTTCACCACCGGTTGGACCTGCATTGGGTGCAAAAGGGGTGAACATCATGGAGTTTTGTAAGGCCTTCAATGCAAGAACTCAAGAAAAGCAAGGACAGCTTCTTCCGGTAGTTGTTACCGTTTATGCTGACAAGTCTTTTGACTTTATTATAAAGACTCCACCAGCAGCAGTTTTACTTCTTGAGAAATCCAAGTTGAAAAAAGGGTCTTCTGAATCCAACCGTCAGAAGGTTGGATCTGTTACCTGGGACCAGGTTAAAGAAATTGCTGAGATCAAAATGCCTGATCTCAATTCTCACACTGTTGAGTCAGCCATGAAAATGGTTGCAGGGACAGCAAGGAGTATGGGAATAAATGTAAAAGGGACTGCTCCCTGGAATAATTAATTGGAATAGAGATGAAGTTGTCTAAGAATAGGAAGGCTGCATACGAAAAGATCGACAGAGAAAAGGAATACAACCTTGAGGAGGCTGCAAGTCTTGTGAAGGATGTGACCTTTACAAAGTTCGATGCTTCTGTTGATCTGAATATCCGATTAGGAGTAGATCCTAAAAAAGCAGACCAGATGGTTAGGGGTACTGTAGCCCTGCCTCATGGTACAGGAAAAGACATGAGAGTGTGTGTTTTGTGCACTCCAGAAAAAGAAGAAGAAGCCAAAGCAGCTGGTGCTGAATTCGTAGGTCTTGATGATCTGATCAAGAAGATCGAAGGTGGTTGGACCGACTTTGATGTTGTGATCACAATGCCAGCAGTTATGGCTAAAGTTGGTAAGCTTGGAAAGGTATTGGGACCAAGAAGTCTTATGCCTAACCCTAAATCAGGGACTGTAACTCCTGATATTGGAAAAGCAGTAGAAGAAGTAAAGAAAGGAAAGATCGACTTCAAGGTTGATAAATTCGGGATAATTCATGCTGCTGTAGGAAAGTCAAGCTTTTCCTCTGACAAGTTGGTTGACAATGCAAAAGAATTGATCACCACTGTCCAAAAATTAAAACCTTCCTCTTCAAAGGGAGATTATTTTAAAAGCATAACCATGTCCAGCACGATGAGTCCTGGGATCAAGGTTGACAAAAAGAATTTTGTTTAAACGGAACAGAAAATGACAAGGGAAGAAAAAGCCACGATCATTTCCGATTTGAAATCCAAGTTTGAGGATAATGCGCATTTCTATATCGCAGACGCCTCAGGTTTGACCGTTGCTCAGGTGAACGATTTCAGATCTGATTGTTTCAAGGAGGGGATAGAATACAAGGTTGTGAAGAACACCTTGATCAAAAGAGCCCTAAACGAAGTTGAAGGAGATTTCTCCCAACTGGATGATGTGCTAAAAGGTTTCTCAGGAATTATGTTTTCAAAAGAATCTGGAAACGTTCCTGCTAAGATCTTGAAAGCTTTCAGAAAGAAAGGAAATGAGAAACCATTATTGAAGGCTGCTTCAATTGAAAAAGAGATCTATTTAGGAGATGAGAGTCTTGATGCACTTTCTTCACTTAAATCGAAAAACGAACTTATTGGTGAGATTATCACCTTATTACAATCTCCAGCTAAGAATGTTATTTCTGCTTTAGAAAGTGGAAAAGTTCAGATCGCAGGAGTTGTGAAGACTTTATCAGAAAGAGAACAGTAATAATTTAACTTAATACAAATAAAAATGGCGGATTTAAAAGCGTTTGCAGAACAGTTGGTGAACCTGTCTGTAAAGGAGGTAAATGAGCTAGCAGGAATTCTTAAGGATGAGTATGGCATCGAGCCTGCTGCCGCTGCAGCACCTGTAATGGTTGCTGGAGGAGCAGGAGCAGAAGGTGGAGCCGGCGGAGAAGAGAAATCTGAATTCGACGTGATCCTGAAATCAGCTGGTGCAGCTAAGCTTCAAATCGTAAAACTTGTTAAGGAAATTACCGGCCTTGGATTGAAAGAAGCCAAGGAAATCGTAGACGGTGCTCCTAAGGCCGTAAAAGAAGGTGTTGCTAAGGAAGAGGCAGAAGGCATGAAGGCCAAATTCGAAGAGGCTGGGGCTGAAGTCGAATTAAAATAAAAGGGTTTTTTCCCATTTGATCAGCGTAGACCTGTCATAGACGTCAGGTCTTTTGCTGTTTGTGCCCATTTCTTATTGGTTACATTAAAACAAAGCTATTTTGGCTAAAGTAGATAAGTCCACAGGTAGAATTAATTTCTCTACCACTAAATCAATCATGGAGTATCCAGATTTTCTGGATGTCCAACTTAAGTCCTTCGAGGATTTTTTCCAATTGGAAACTGACCCTGACAAAAGGGCCAACGAAGGATTATTTAAGGTTTTCAATGAAAACTTCCCAATCTCCGATTCAAGGGAAAATTATCTTTTGGAGTTTATCGACTATGTTGTCGATCCTCCGAAATACAACATCGATGAGTGTATCGAAAGGGGACTAACCTATGCGGTTCCTCTTAAAGCGAAACTTAGATTGACCTGTAATGATGAGGATCACGAAGAGTTTGAAACCATCGAACAGGAAGTATTCCTGGGTAATATCCCTTACATGACTCCAAGAGGGTCATTCGTAATAAACGGAGCGGAAAGAGTTATCGTTAGCCAGTTGCACCGTTCACCAGGTGTATTCTTTGCTCAAAGTAAGCACACCAACGGATCCACATTGTATTCCGCCAGAATCATTCCTTTCAAAGGATCGTGGATCGAATTTGCTACAGACGTAAACAACGTCATGCATGCTTACATCGATAGGAAGAAAAAATTCCCTGTAACCACTTTGCTCCGTGCTATTGGTTATGGAAGTGATAAGGACATCCTAAATCTTTTTGGACTCTCAGAGGAGATCGATGCAAATGCAAAAGCTCTTAAGAAGGTGATTGGAAGGAAACTAGCGGCGAGAGTTCTAAAAACCTGGACTGAAGACTTCGTGGATGAAGATACCGGTGAGGTGGTTTCTATTGACAGGAACGAGGTCTTGTTGGAAAGAGACTCTGCGATTACTGATGAAGATATCGAATTGATCATCGAGTCAGGTGCCAAATCCATCATCCTTCACCGTGAGGATGTGAACATTTCTGAATACCAGATCATTTACAATACTCTTCAAAAGGATACTTCAAACTCTGAAAAAGAAGCGGTAGAAAACATCTATCGCCAATTAAGAAATACTGAAGCTCCTGATGAAGCAACTGCCCGTGAGGTTATACAGAATCTTTTCTTCAGTGATAAGAGGTATGACCTTGGAGAAGTAGGAAGGTATCGGATCAATAGAAAACTAGACCTTACAATTGATAGCGACAAGAAAGTACTTACTCCTGAGGATATCATTTCCATTGTGAAGTACTTGATCGGTCTTATCAACTCCAAAGCTCTTGTTGATGATATTGACCATTTGAGCAACAGAAGGGTTCGTACAGTAGGAGAGCAGCTTTATGCTCAGTTTGGTGTTGGTCTTGCAAGGATGGCCAGGACCATCAAAGAAAGGATGAATGTTAGAGATAACGAGGAATTCAAACCAGTTGATCTGATCAACGCAAGGACACTTTCTTCAGTAATCAACTCCTTCTTTGGAACCAACCAGCTTTCTCAGTTTATGGATCAAACGAATCCATTGGCTGAGATCACGCACAAAAGAAGGATGTCAGCACTTGGACCTGGGGGTCTTTCAAGAGAAAGAGCAGGATTCGAGGTTCGTGACGTTCACTACACTCACTATGGTAGACTTTGTACCATTGAAACTCCTGAAGGACCAAACATTGGTTTGATCTCCTCACTTTGTGTTCACGCAAAAGTGAACAACATGGGATTCATCGAAACGCCATATCGTGAAGTGAAAAAAGGAAAGGTTGACCTTTCAGGTAAAGTACAATACTTCACCGCTGAGGAAGAAGACCTTCAGTACATCGCTCAGGCAAACGCATTACTGGCTGATAGCGGAAAGTTTGTAAACGATACTGTAAAAGTTAGATATGAAGGTGATTTCCCAGTTGTTGGGCCAGATAAAATCGCTTTGATGGATGTGGCACCTAATCAGATCGTATCAGTTGCTGCATCACTTATCCCGTTCCTTGAGCACGATGATGCGAACAGGGCACTTATGGGATCTAACATGCAGCGCCAGGCTGTTCCTTTGGTGATCTCAGAATCTCCAATCGTGGGAACAGGTATGGAAGAAAGAGCAGCTCGCGATTCACGGACTTTGATCCGCGCGGCAGGATCAGGGGTAGTTACCTATGTTGATGCTAAGAAGATTTCAATCAGATACGATCAGACTGACCAGGAAAAGCTGGTTCAGTTTGAGGACGCCGAGAAGTCTTACTCTCTTATCAAATTCAGAAGAACCAACCAGGATACCAGCATTAACCTTAAGCCTATAGTTGAAGTTGGTCAGAAGGTGAAGCAGGGCGATGTTCTTTGTGAAGGTTTCGGAACCAACGAAGGAGAACTTGCTCTTGGAAAGAACCTTTTGGTTGCTTTCATGCCTTGGAAGGGTTACAATTTTGAGGATGCAATTGTTGTATCTGAGAAGCTTGTTAAGCAGGACGTATTTACTTCAGTTCACATTGAGGAATTTGAACTTGAGGTAAGGGATACAAAAAGAGGCGAAGAAGAACTTACTTCTGAGATCCCTAACGTAAGCGAAGAGGCAGTTAGTGAGCTTGATGAAAACGGAATTATCCGGACTGGAGCTAAGGTAAAGGAAGGTGACATCCTTATTGGGAAGATCACACCAAAAGGAGAGTCTGATCCTACTCCTGAAGAAAAACTTTTGAGAGCCATCTTCGGGGATAAGGCCGGTGATGTAAAAGATGCTTCGATGAAAGCTCCTCCATCTTTGAGAGGAACGGTTATCGACACCAAGCTTTTCACAAGGCCTAGAAGAGATAAGGACGCAAGAACCAGAGTTAAGAAAGAAGTGGAATTGCTTAAGCAAAAGTATTCTGCTGACCTGCTTGCTCTAAAAGATGTTGCAATTGAAAAACTGGCTAAGATCCTTGAAGGAAAAGCAAGCCAGGGAGTTCTTCACAAGTTTGGTGATTCTATAATCCCGAAAGGAAACAAGTTTACCAAGAAGAACATCAAGGAGAAGTTATTCCCGGAAAGCAATAAGTACAGAGATGAAAGTACCTACAGCGTTCAGGAAGAGGCTAACCTTATCAGCGACTTGAAATTAGAGGGTTGGACCACTGATGCCAAGATCAACCCACAGATCAAAGAGTTGGTTAAGAATTACTCTTTGGAGAGAAATCGTTTGATGGGGATCTTCAAAAGAGAGCGCTATACCATTGAAGTTGGAGACGAACTTCCAGCAGGTATAGTAAGTATGGCCAAGGTCTATATTGCTAAAAAGAGGAAGCTGAAAGTAGGGGATAAGATGGCAGGTAGACACGGTAACAAAGGTGTTGTTGCCAAGGTGGTACGTGAAGAGGATATGCCATTCCTTGAAGATGGAACTCCAGTCGATATCGTATTGAATCCACTAGGTGTACCGTCCAGGATGAACTTGGGACAGATATATGAAACTGTACTTGGATGGGCTGGATTGAAGTTGGGGCGTAAATATGCTACCCCAATCTTCGACGGAGCTTCCGAGCAAGAAGTTGCTTCTGAATTGGCCGAGGCTGGACTTCCAGAATTTGGAAGAGCCACACTTTTTGATGGCCTTACAGGGGATCAATTCGATCTGCCAGTAACCGTAGGTGTGATCTACATGCTTAAGCTTGGTCACATGGTGGACGATAAGATGCACGCAAGGTCTATTGGACCATACTCTCTCATTACTCAGCAGCCATTGGGTGGTAAAGCTCAATTTGGTGGTCAGCGTTTTGGTGAGATGGAGGTATGGGCCCTTGAAGCCTTCGGAGCATCAAATATTCTTCAGGAAATGTTGACAGTTAAGTCTGACGACGTGATCGGAAGAGCAAAAACTTATGAGTCTATCGTAAAAGGAGAGAACATTCCTAAGGCAGGAGTTCCTGAATCCTTTAACGTATTGGTCCATGAATTACGTGGACTGGCTCTTGAAATAACAATGGATTAATTAAACCTAGTCTTACATGGCTTTTAGAAGAAGTAAAAAAATAAAAAGCGACTTTTCGAACATTACGATCAGTCTTGCTTCACCTGAGTCTATTCTTGAAAGTTCTTACGGAGAGGTAACTCAACCTGAGACCATCAACTATAGGACTTACAAGCCGGAAATGGGCGGATTATTCTGTGAGAGGATCTTCGGACCTGTCAAGGATTATGAATGTCATTGCGGTAAGTACAAGAGGATTAGGTATAAAGGAATCATTTGTGACCGTTGCGGTGTAGAGGTCACAGAGAAGAAGGTTAGAAGGGAAAGAATGGGCCACATTGAGTTGGTTGTACCTGTTGCACATATCTGGTATTTCAGGTCGCTTCCAAATAAGATCGGTTATCTTCTTGGTTTACCCACCAAGAAACTTGACCAGATCATCTATTATGAAAGATTTGTGGTTGTTCAACCTGGTATCAAGGCCGAGGATGATATTAATTACCTCGACTTCCTGACCGAGGATGAGTATCTGGATATCCTGGATAAGCTTCCCAAGGAGAACCAGGCTCTCGATGATGATGATCCGCAAAAATTCATCGCAAAAATGGGTGCTGAAGCTCTTGAGATGCTTCTTTCCCGTTTAGATCTTGATCAATTGAGCTATGATCTCAGGTATCAGGCAGCCCATGACACTTCTCAACAGAGAAAGGCTGAGGCCTTGAAAAGATTGAGAGTTGTTGAGGCATTCAGAGATGCCAGGACAAGGATCGAGAACAAGCCGGAATGGATGGTCATCAAAATGGTTCCGGTTATCCCTCCGGAATTAAGACCATTGGTTCCTTTGGATGGTGGTAGGTTCGCCACCTCTGACCTTAACGATCTATATCGTAGGGTGATCATCAGGAACAACCGTTTGAAAAGATTGATCGAGATCAAAGCTCCGGAAGTGATCCTTAGGAATGAGAAAAGGATGCTTCAGGAAGCAGTTGATTCTCTATTTGATAACTCAAGAAAAGTAAATGCTGTAAGGTCCGAAGGAAACCGTGCATTGAAATCTTTGAGTGACATGCTTAAAGGAAAGCAAGGAAGATTCCGTCAGAACCTTCTTGGTAAGAGGGTAGACTATTCCGGTAGATCGGTTATTGTGGTTGGTCCGGAATTGAAAATGCATGAATGCGGACTTCCGAAGAACATGGCTGCGGAGCTATTCAAACCTTTTATTATCAGGAAGCTGATTGAAAGAGGAATTGTTAAGACCGTGAAATCAGCGAAAAAGATCGTTGAGAAGAAAGAGCCGGTAATCTGGGATATTCTGGAGAACGTATTGAAAGGACATCCTGTCCTGTTGAACCGTGCCCCGACTCTTCACCGATTGGGTATCCAGGCATTCCAACCAAAACTTATTGAAGGAAAAGCTATCCAGCTTCATCCATTGGTTTGTACGGCCTTCAATGCTGACTTTGATGGTGACCAAATGGCGGTTCACGTTCCACTTGGACATGCGGCTATTCTTGAGGCGACCCTTTTGATGATTTCGTCTCATAATATTCTTAATCCTGCTAACGGAGGACCAATTGCGGTTCCTTCTCAGGATATGGTATTGGGACTTTATTATCTGACCAAAGGAAAGGCCAGCACCAAAGAAGATCCGGTAGCGGGAGAGGGAATGACCTTCTACGGTTCAGAAGAAGTTATTATCGCTCTTAACGAAGGTAGAATTCACAAGCATTCGATCATCAAGGTTAGAACCCAGGTGATGAATGAAAACGGAGAGCTTGAGGATGCTGTTATTGAGACTGCTGCAGGAAGAGTTATCTTCAATCAATTTGTTCCTGAAGAAGTAGGCTTTATCAATGAGCTTCTAACAAAGAAGAAATTGCAGCAGATCATTTCAAGGATCTATAAGATCTCTGGAGTTTCAAGGACAGCCAAATTCCTTGATGATATCAAAGACCTAGGATTCGAGAACTCCTATAAGGGAGGATTATCAATGGGTCTTTCTGAGGTTATCGTTCCGACTGTTAAGGAGGAATTGATCAGCCAGGCGAAGAAAGAAGTAGACGGTGTTTCCCAGAACTATATGATGGGTCTGATCACCGATAATGAGAGATACAATCAGGTAATTGATGTTTGGACCAGGATCAACAACCAGATCACCAATACCTTGATGAATGAGTTGGAAAAGGACAAAGCCGGATTCAACTGTATTTATATGATGATGCACTCAGGTGCGAGAGGTTCCCGGGAGCAGATCAGGCAGCTTGGTGGTATGAGGGGTCTTATGGCCAAACCACAGAAAAGTTTGGTTGGATCTGTTGGTGGAATCATTGAAAACCCGATCATCTCAAACTTTAAGGAAGGTCTGGATGTAATCGAGTATTTCATATCTACTCACGGTGCAAGAAAGGGACTGGCTGATACGGCACTTAAAACTGCAGATGCTGGATACCTTACCAGAAGGCTTGTTGACGTTTCTCAGGATGTTATTGTTACTGAGCATGACTGTGGTACCCTTAGAGGTATCTCGATCTCGGCATTGAAAGATCAGGAGGATATAGTTGAGCCATTATCTGAAAGGATACTTGGAAGGACTGCCGTCAATGACATTTATAATCCAATCACCGAGGAGCTGATCCTTGAAGTAGGCGGAGAAATTAATGAAGAGGTAGCCCAAGCTATTGACGACGCAGGAATTGAAACCGTTGAAATTCGTTCGGCCCTTACCTGTGATTCGAAAAAAGGTGTTTGTGCTAAATGTTATGGTAGAAACCTTGCCACCGGAAAAATGGTACAAAGAGGTGAGGCAGTTGGTGTAATTGCAGCTCAGTCCATTGGTGAACCAGGAACTCAGCTTACTCTGAGAACCTTCCACGTGGGTGGTACCGCATCCAACATTGCTTCCGATGCTAACATCAAAGCCAAATTTGATGGAAAGATCGAATTTGAGGATGTTAAGACTGTTTCCTACAAAGACAAAGAAGGAAAGAAATCAGAGATTGTAATGACCCGTATTGCTGAGGTTAGGATCATCGAGCCTAAGAGTAAGAAGGTTCTGATCAGCAATCACGTTCCTTATGGTGCTGTACTTACCGCTAAAGATGGCGCTACTGTCAAAAAAGGAGATGAGATCTGTTTCTGGGATCCTTACAATGCTGTGATTCTTTCTGAGATCTCTGGAAAAGCATCATATGACGCAATTGAAGAAGGGATAACCTTTAGAGAGGAGTCTGATGAGCAAACCGGACACAGAGAGAAAGTAATTGTTGAAACCAAAGACAAAACCAAAAACCCGGCGATCGTTATCACTGCTGGAAAGGACAAGGAGAAATCATACAACATTCCAGTGGGAGCTCACCTTGCAGTTGATGAAGGGGATGCGATTGTTGCCGGACAGGTTATCGCCAAGATCCCTAGAGCAACAAGTAAGACCAGGGATATCACTGGTGGTCTTCCAAGGGTAACTGAGCTTTTCGAAGCAAGGAACCCCTCAAGTCCTGCTGTCGTGAGTGAGATTGATGGTGTTGTTGAGTTCGGAGGAATCAAAAGAGGTAATCGTGAGATCTTCGTTGAATCCAAAGACGGCGTTAAGAAGAAATATCTTGTGGCTCTTTCAAAACACATCCTTGTTCAGGATGGAGACTTTGTAAGAGCAGGATATGCCTTATCGGATGGAGCAATTACTCCTTCTGATATTCTAAGCATCATGGGACCAACAGCGGTTCAGGAGTACATTGTGAATGAGATCCAGGAAGTTTATAGACTTCAGGGTGTAAAGATCTCAGATAAGCATATCGAGGTCATCGTGAGACAAATGATGCAGAAATTGGAGATCGTTGATTCAGGTGATACCAATTTCTTACAAGGACAAGCTGTCAACAAATTCCAGTTTATGGAAGAGAATGACAGAATCCTTGAAATGAAGATCGTTGAGGACCAGGGAGATTCTGAAGTTCTTAAAAAAGGCCAGGTTATTACCATGAGCAGGCTTAGGGATGAGAATTCAAGCTTAAAAAGGAGAGACCTGAAATTGGTTGAAGTACGTGATGCTATGGCAGCACTTGCAAAACCAACCCTTCAAGGTATTACCCAGGCTTCTTTGGGAACTGAAAGCTTTATTTCTGCAGCTTCCTTCCAGGAAACTACCAAGGTTCTTAGTGAAGCTTCCATCAGAGGAAAAGTTGATAATCTTGGTGGCTTGAAAGAAAATGTGATCGTTGGTCACCTAATCCCAGCCGGTACAGGATTCAGAGACTTCCAGGATGTGATCGTTGGATCAAAAGAAGAATACGAAGCCTTGATGGAGGAGGACATGGAGATGGAAGAGTTGGAAGACCTTAAGGTTGAGGAATAATGGCCGAGGAAAAGAAACCCGATAGCCAAAATCCTAATCAGATAAACATAGAGCTCTCAGACGAAAAAGCTGAGGGCACTTATGTGAATCTGGCCATGATCGCTCATTCTTCCAGCGAATTCGTAATAGATTTTATCAAATTGATGCCTGGACTTCCCAAAGCAAAGGTGAAGTCCAGGATCATCATTACCCCCGAGCATGCAAAGAGGCTAATCAAAGCCTTGGAGGAGAATATCCAAAAGTATGAGTCCAACTTTGGGGAGATCAAACAAACCGAAGAGGTGAAAATCCCATTAAATTTTGGTGGAACCGTCGGTGAAGCTTAATTCCTCTTGGGATTTTTTATCAATTTCTCTAATTTTGCAGTCCCAAATTTTTTGGGGCGAATAAAAAATTTATAAATGCCTACTATTCAACAACTTGTAAGAAAGGGAAGGAGCGTGCAGCTCTCGAAATCCAAATCCCCTGCATTGGATTCTTGTCCTCAAAGGAGAGGAGTTTGCACCAGGGTGTACACAACCACTCCAAAAAAGCCTAACTCGGCACTTAGAAAAGTGGCCAGGGTAAGGCTTACAAATGGAAAGGAAGTGAACGCATATATCCCAGGAGAGGGACATAATCTTCAGGAACACTCCATTGTTCTTATTCGTGGTGGAAGGGTAAAAGACCTTCCCGGTGTTAGGTATCATATAATCAGAGGAGCCTTAGATACTGCAGGGGTAAACGGCAGGCTTCAAAGAAGATCAAAATACGGGGCTAAAAGGCCTAAAAAATAAATAAAGCATGAGGAAGTTAAAGCCAAAGAAAAGAAGCGTACTGCCTGATCCTAAGTTCAAGGATGAGATGGTGACCAAGTTCGTAAACAACCTGATGCTGGATGGAAAGAAGAATATTTCATACAGTACATTCTATGATGCATGTGATCTTGTATCAAAGAGGACTGAAGAGGATGGACTAGAGTTGTGGAGAAAAGCTCTTGAGAATATCATGCCTTCTGTTGAGGTAAAGAGTAGAAGAGTTGGTGGTGCGACTTTCCAGGTTCCTATAGAGGTAAGGCCTGATAGAAAGGTAGCTCTTGGGATGAAATGGATGATCAAATTTTCCAGGGCAAGAAGTGAGAAGACCATGACCGAAAGGTTAGCTGGTGAAATCATTGCTGCAGCAAAGGGTGAGGGAGCAGCCGTAAAGAAAAAAGATGACACCCACCGTATGGCAGAGGCCAATAAAGCATTTTCACATTTTAGGTTCTAAGAACTGATGAGTAGAGATCTCAATTACACAAGGAATATCGGTATCATGGCCCACATTGATGCCGGAAAAACAACCACCACCGAAAGGGTTCTGTATTATACAGGTATGACCCACAAGATCGGTGAGGTGCACGATGGTGCTGCAACCATGGACTGGATGGCTCAGGAGCAGGAAAGAGGAATTACAATTACCTCCGCTGCAACAACCACAAATTGGAACTATCCAACTGAGCAAGGAAAGAACACTCCAGACACCGAGTCTTATAAAGTAAACATTATTGATACTCCTGGTCACGTTGACTTTACCGTTGAGGTTGAAAGATCTCTAAGGGTGCTTGACGGTGCTGTAGCACTTTTTTGTGCTGTATCAGGAGTAGAGCCACAGTCTGAGACCGTATGGCGTCAGGCGGATAAGTACAAGGTTCCGAGGATCTGTTTTGTAAACAAAATGGATAGGGTAGGATCAGACTTCTTTAATGTGGTAGCTGAGATCAAAGATAAATTGGGAGCTAATCCTGTTCCTCTTCAAATTCCTATTGGAGCTGAAGATAATTTCAAGGGAGTTGTTGACCTTGTGAAAAACGAGGCTATAGTTTGGAACGAGGAAGACCAGGGAATGACATATGAGGTTATTGATATTCCTGAAGAATTGAAAGAGGATGTTAAGAAGTGGAGAGATGAATTGATTGAGAATGTAGCATTATATGATGAGGAGCTATTCCTTAAGTATGATGAGGATCCAGATTCGATCACTGATGATGAAGTAAGAGCTGCTGTAAGGAAAGCTGTGATCGATATGTCTTTCTCCCCTGTCCTTGTTGGTTCAGCTTTCAAGAATAAAGGAGTACAGGCTTTATTGGATGCGGTAATTTCTTTCCTTCCTTCTCCATTGGACCTTCCTCCCGTAAAAGGTATCAACCCTGATACCGACGAGGAAGTTGAAAGGAAACCAGAAGCTTCTGATCACTTTGCTGGTCTTGCATTTAAGATCATGACCGATCCATTCGTAGGAAGACTTTGTTTCCTTCGTGCCTACTCTGGCAAATTAGATGCAGGTTCCTATGTATACAATACAAGGACCGGAAAGAAAGAAAGAATTTCAAGGTTGGTGCAAATGCACTCAAACAAGCAGAATCCTATAGATTTTGTTGAAGCTGGTGACATTTGTGCTGCTGTAGGTTTCAAAGACATCAAAACAGGAGATACTCTTTGTGATGAAAAGCACAAAGTTATCCTTGAAGAAATGTCTTTCCCCGATCCAGTGATCGGGTATGCTATTGAGCCTAAGAAACAAGCTGATGTTGACAAACTAGGTATTGCTGTTTCTAAGCTTTTGGAAGAGGATCCAACACTTGTTGTTGAGACCAATCACGAAACAGGTCAAACCGTTCTTAAGGGAATGGGTGAGCTTCACCTTGAGATCATTATCGATAGGTTAAAGCGTGAATTCAAAGTTGAGATCAACCAAGGTGCTCCTCAGGTAGCATATAAAGAAGCCTTGACCAGCTCTGTTGAGCATAAAGAGGTTTATAAGAAACAAACCGGTGGTAGGGGTAAGTTCGCGGACATTGTGTTTGAGATCGGACCTAAAGAAGATGGAAAAGAAGGATTGGAATTCGTCAATGAGATCGTTGGTGGAGCAATCCCAAGAGAATATATCCCATCTGTTGAGAAAGGTTTTGAGCAGGCCATGATGAATGGAGTACTAGCCGGATACCCGATCGATAGCATGAAGGTTCGTCTATATCATGGTTCTTTCCACGATGTTGACTCCGATTCTCTATCATTTGAGGTTGCTGCGAAACTTGGTTTCAAATCAGCAGCTCCAAAGTGTACACCAAAATTGATGGAGCCAATTATGGCTGTTGAAGTTGTAACTCCTGATGAGTTTACCGGTGCAGTAACTGGTGACCTTAACAGAAGGAGAGGTGTAATGAAAGGAATGGATACCCGTGGTGGTGCCCAGGTGATCAAGTCTGATGTTCCTTTGTCTGAGTTGTTCGGATATGTTACCGACCTAAGGACATTGACTTCCGGTAGGGCAGCAGCGACCCTTACTTTCTCACACTATGATTTCGTTCCTAACAATATCGCGGAAGAAGTTATCGCTTCAGAAAAAAGTGCAACTGTTTAATTAATACAGTCCATGAATCAGAAAATTAGAATAAAGCTTAAGTCTTACGATCACAATCTGATCGACAAATCGTCAGAAAAGATTGTAAGGGCTGTAAAATCAACAGGTGCCGTAGTTAGTGGTCCTATTCCGCTTCCTACAGAAAAGGAAATATTCACAGTTCTAAGATCTCCTCATGTTAATAAGGAATCTAGAGAGCAGTTTCAGCTTTGTACCTACAAGCGTCTGGTAGATATTTATTCGACCAGTACCAAGACTGTGGATGCTTTGATGAAGCTTGAATTACCTAGTGGAGTTGAAGTAGAAATCAAGGTCTAAGAAACAAGAAATCCTGACAAGGAGATCAAGCCAAAAGCTTGGTCTCTTTTTTTGTTTTGACCTTGGACTGAAAAACAGAATTTACTACCTTTGCAGTCCTTTTTTTCAGCCCATTTTCAGGGCGCGAATAAAGGAAGAAAATAAATGTTATGACAGGGCTTATTGGAAAAAAAATTGGAATGACCAGTGTTTTCGGTGAAGACGGAAAAAGTCTTGCCTGCACTGTAATAGAGGCTGGTCCATGTGTTGTGACTCAAATCAAAAATGAGGAGACGGATGGATATAATGCCGTTCAGATCGCTCATGGTGAAAGAAAAGAGAAAAACACCTCTAAAGCCCTTCAAGGACATTACAAAAAAGCCGGTGTTGAGCCGATGATGCACTCAGTTGAATTCAGAGATGTTGAAGGTGATTTTCAGTTGGGTCAGGAAGTGAAATTGGCAGATGTTTTTGAGGAAGGAGAATTTGTGGATGTTGTTGGTACTTCAAAGGGAAAAGGCTTCCAGGGAGTAGTGAAAAGGCACAATTTTGCTGGTGTGGGAGATCAAACCCACGGTCAACACAACCGTCAAAGGGCTCCAGGATCTATTGGTGGTGCGTCTTTCCCAGCAAGAGTTTTCAAAGGAATGAGAATGGCCGGAAGAATGGGAAATGAAAGGGTTACGGTTTTGAACCTTAAGGTTTTAAAGATCATGCCTGAACAAAATTTAATGGTTGTAAGCGGTTCCATTCCAGGAGCTAAGAACTCAATTGTTCTAATAGAAAAATAAGATGAAGCTTCCAATTTTAAATATTGAAGGAAAGGAAACCGGAAAGTCCGCGAATCTATCTGATGCGGTTTTCAAGGTTGAGCCAAATGAGCACCTTCTTTATCTATCCGTAAAACAGTTCTTGGCATCCAACCGTCAGGGAACTGCCCAATCAAGGGAAAGAGCTGAGATCCACGGATCGACTAAAAAACTAAAAAGACAAAAAGGTACTGGTACAGCTAGAGCTGGTAGTATCAAATCCCCACTCTTTAGAGGTGGAGGTAGAGTATTTGGTCCAAGACCAAGAGACTATTGGTTCAAAATGAACCGCAAGGAAAGAGAAGCTGCAAGAAAAAGCGCACTATCTCTAAAAGCAAAAGAAAAGCAGGTCAAGATCATTGAGGACTTCAACATGGAAGAGCCTAAGACCAAAAAGATGGTTGAGATCTTGAACAAGCTTGAATTAGCAGACAAAAAAGTTCTATTGCTGACAGGTGGAGTGGTTAACTCTATATATAAGTCTGCGAGGAATATCTCTTCATCCAAGGTTCTTCCTGCTGATCAGGCTTCTACTTATGATTTCATGAATTCAAATGCTTTGGTAATAACCGAAAGCGGACTGAAGCAACTAGAAGAAACTTTCAAATAAGATGGGAATTCTGATAAAACCATTGGTATCCGAGAAAATGACTGACTTGTCAGAAGAAGGTAAGTATGCCTTTGTTGTTGACAAGAAAGCCAACAAAGTGGAGATCAAAAAGGAAGTAGAAAAACTTTACGGAGTAAGTGTCACATCAGTAAATACTGCTGTGATCCCGGGAAAGCCTAAAACAAGGTATACAAAGACCCGAGTTTTAGCTGGTAACTCTCCTTCATATAAGAAGGCTATTGTGAGTTTGGCGGATGGAGAGATCATTGACTTTTATAGTGAAATATAAGATTCAGCAGGAATGGCTATAAAGAAATTAAAACCGATTACCCCAGGACAGAGACACAGGTTGGCCCCTGTGTTTAGTGCTTTGTCAGGAGATAAGCCTGAAAAGAGCCTTCTTGTTGGAAAGAATTCTAAAAGTGGAAGGAACAGTCAGGGTAGGACCACTGTACGTAATGTAGGTGGTGGACATAAAAGAAAATACAGAGTTATCGACTTCAAAAGGGATAAAAGAGATATCCCTGGTATTGTCAAGACTTTGGAATATGATCCGAACAGGACTGCTTTCATCGCACTTATTGTGTATAAGGATGGAGAGAAAAGGTATATCCTTGCTCCAAATGCTTTGAAAGTGGGAATGACCATTAATGCTGGGGAAAACCAACCACCAGAGATCGGTTATTCTCTTCCATTGACCAAGATTCCTTTGGGTACCGTGATCCATAACATTGAGATCAAGCCTGGAAAAGGCGGAGCCTTGGTTCGTTCTGCTGGATCCAGTGCACAGCTTGTTGCGAGAGAAGGAAAATATGCAACCATCAAAATGCCTTCAGGGGAAATGAGATTGGTTCTTAGCAATTGCTTCGCAACCATTGGTGTGGTTTCCAATGGAGATCATATGAATACTACTCTTGGAAAGGCTGGAAGGAACAGATGGTTAGGTAATAGACCTCGTACCAGAGGTGTTGCAATGAACCCGGTAGATCACCCAATGGGTGGTGGAGAAGGTAAATCTTCTGGAGGACACCCAAGATCAAGAACTGGAGTTTATGCCAAAGGATTGAAAACCCGAAGGCCGAACAAATACTCTGATAGATTAATAGTTAGTAAGAAAAAATAATGGCTAGATCTTTAAAAAAGGGACCATACATTGATTTTCGCCTTGAGAAAAAGGTTGAAACAATGAATGAATCAGGAAAAAAATCAGTGATCAAAACCTGGTCAAGGAGATCGATGATCTCACCTGAGTTTGTAGGTCACACCTTCGCCGTTCATAATGGAAACAAGTTCATTCCTGTTTTTATTTCTGAGAACATGGTTGGCCATAAGTTGGGTGAATTTGCTCCAACTAGAAATTTTAGGGGTCATACCGGTAGAAAAGATAAATAGAGCTGATTGATGGAAGCTGTAGCAAAACTTAAGAATTGCCCTATCTCTCCTCGAAAAATGAGGATGGTTGCTGACCTGGTCAGAGGAGAAAAGGTTGAAAGGGCTTTGGGCTTATTGAAGTTCGAACCTAAGGTTGGTTCTGAATACATCGAAAAAGTTCTTCTTTCTGCTATATCAAACTGGCAGAACAAGAATGAAGATGAAAATGTAGACGGAGCAAATCTTTACATCAAGACCCTTTATGTAGATCAGGGAAGAACCTTAAAAAGGTTAAGACCTGCTCCTCAGGGTAGAGCTCACAGGATCAGAAAGAGATCCAACCACATCACTTTGGTGGTAGATGCAATGGTAGAAGAAGCCATAGCACCTGAAAAGAAAGAAACCAAAAAAGAAGAAGCTCCAAAGAAAACAAGCCCTAAAAAAGCTGAAGCTTCCTCAAAGAAAGCTGCTCCTAAGGCATCTTCTAAGGTTGAAAAGAAAGAGACAAACGAAAAGAAAAATTAAATGGGTCAGAAATCAAACCCCATAGGTTTTAGGTTAGGTCATGTTAAGGGATGGGATTCCGCATGGTACGGTGGAAAACAATTCTCCCAAAAGTTGATCGAGGACGAGAGGATTAGAAAATATATCCACGCCAGGATCCCTAAAGGTGGGATCTCAAAGATCATCATTGAAAGGACCATCAAAAGGATCACCATTACTATCCACACCGCAAGACCAGGTGTCGTAATTGGAAAAGGTGGAGCTGAAGTTGATAACCTAAAAGAAGAGCTTAAAAAGATCACAGGGAAAGATGTTCAGATCAACATCTTCGAGATCAAGCGTCCTGAATTGGATGCGAAACTTGTTGGAATGGGAATCGCCCAGCAGTTGGAAGGGAGGATCTCATATAGAAGAGCAATGAAACAAGCAATTGCTTCTGCTATGAGAGTTGGAGCCTTGGGTATCAAGATCTCTGCAGCGGGAAGATTGGGTGGAGCTGAAATGGCAAGATCTGAAATGTATAAGGAAGGTAGAATTCCATTGCATACCATCAGAGCGGATATAGATTATGCTATCTCAGAAGCTCAAACCGTATACGGAAAGATCGGTATCAAAGTATGGATCTTCCATGGTGAGGTTTATGGTAAAAGGGATCTTTCTCCAAACGTAGGATTGTCCAGCAACCAGGGACAAAGAGGCGGTGGAGGAAAAAGAGATTCCGGAAGAAAGAGAAGGAGATAATAAAAGGAATTAAGGATGCTTCAGCCGAAAAGAACAAAGTTTAGGAAAAAGCAAAAGGGAAGAGTCAAAGGACTAGCTACTCGCGGGTTTCAAATAACCTTCGGAAGTTTTGGGCTTAAATCCCTTGAACCAGGATTCATTACCTCCAGGCAAATTGAAGCTGCCAGGATCGCAATGACCAGGTATATGAAAAGGGAAGGACAGGTTTGGATCAGGATCTTCCCGGATAAACCTATTACCAAAAAGCCTGCAGAGGTAAGGATGGGTAAAGGTAAAGGAGCGCCGGAATACTGGGTAGCCGTTGTTAAGCCGGGTACTATCATGTTCGAGGTTGGTGGTGTTCCTACTCCAATTGCGAGAGAGGCTATGAGGCTTGCTGCTCAAAAATTGGGAGTGAAAACAAAATTCATGGTACGCCGAGATTACGTTGGAGATGACAAAGTATAAAGACATACAAGCCCTTACGGACGAAGAGATTAAGGAGAAGATCCTTGTCGAATCAGAAATGCTTAGAAAACTGAAGTTTTCTCATGCTATTTCTCCTATTGAAAACCCTAACAAAATAAGGGAAAGCAGGAGGGCCATTGCCCAATTGAAAACTGAGGCCAGAGTTAGAATGGCTAAAAAAGAAGCCTAGATGGAAAGGAATCTAAGAAAAGAAAGACAAGGAAGGGTTGTTAGCAACAAAATGGATAAGTCCATAGTGGTTGCTGTTGAAAGAAAAGTAAAGCACCCTATTTACGGCAAGTTCGTAAAGAAGACCACAAAACTTACCGCTCATGATGAAAAGAATGAGTGTAATGAAGGTGATACGGTTAGATTGATGGAAACAAGACCTCTTAGCAAAAGCAAAAGATGGAGACTTGTTGAGATCGTCGAAAAAGCAAAATAATGATTCAGCAAGAAAGTAGATTAAACGTAGCAGATAACTCAGGGGCCAAAGAGGTTCTTTGTGTTAGAGTTCTTGGTGGAACCGGAAAAAGGTACGCTTCTGTAGGTGATCAGATCGTAGTTACCGTAAAATCTGCTCTTTCTTCAAGTTCAATGAAGAAAGGAACAATATCAAGAGCTGTTGTAGTAAGGACCAAAAAGGAAGTTCGTCGTACCGATGGATCCTATATCAGGTTTGAAGAAAACGCTGCAGTTCTAATTAATAACCAAAAGGAACCAAGGGGAACCAGGATCTTCGGTCCTGTTGCTCGTGAACTAAGAGAAAAGCAGTTCATGAAGATCGTTTCATTGGCTCCAGAAGTACTATAAAGAATGGCTAAGGTTAACAAAATACATATCAGAAAAGGAGATACCGTAAAGGTTCTCTCCGGGAATGATAAAGGAAAGACCGGCAGGGTAATGGAGATCGATACCAAAAAGTATCGCGCTATTGTCGAAGCCGTTAATATGGTTACCAAGCACAATAAGCCAACCGCGGAAAATCCAAACGGAGGTATTGTGCAGACCGAAGCTCCTGTTCATATCAGCAACCTAATGGTCGTAGATCCAGGTAGTGGTGATGCATCAAGAGTAGGTCGCAAATTGAACGAAGAAGGAAGACTTCAGAGGTATTCTAAGAAAACCGGAGAATTCATAAAAAATGTCTGAGGCTAGGTTACTTACAAAATATAAAGAGGAGATCGTTCCTGCACTGGTTGAGAAATTCAATTACTCTTCAGTTATGCAGGTTCCTCGCATCCAAAAGGTTGCGATCAATAAAGGTATCGGAATCGCTGTTTCTGACAAGAAGCAATTAGAAGCAGGTTTGACTGAGCTTGGTCAGATCACTGGTCAGAAAGCAGTCGCGGTAAAAGCGAAAAAGGCGGTTTCTAATTTCAAATTGAGAGAAGGAATGGAGATCGGTGCCAAGGTTACTCTTAGGGGAAGGAAAATGTACGAATTCCTTGATCGCTTGATGTCTGTTTCTCTTCCAAGGGTAAGAGACTTCAGAGGAGTTAGCCCTAAAAGTTTCGACGGAAGAGGAAACTATACAATGGGTGTACAGGAACAGATCATTTTTCCAGAGATAAGCATCGACCAGGTGAGTCGTATCTCCGGAATGGATATCACCATCGTAACATCTGCTCGTACGGATGAAGAAGGTTTTGAATTGCTAAAGGCGTTTGGAATGCCTTTTAAAAAGAATTAAAGATGGCAAGGAAATCAGTTATTGCAAGAGAGATCAAAAGAGCAAAGCTTGTTGAAAGGTATGCTGAGAAAAGAGCAGCCTTGAAAGAAGCTGGAGATTGGGTTGGTCTTGATAAGCTACCAAGGAATTCAAGTAAAGTAAGGCTTCATAATCGTTGCCTTCTTACCGGAAGACCAAAAGGGTATATGAGGAAGTTCGGGATCTCAAGGGTGACCTTTAGAGAAATGGCTTCTCAAGGAAAAATTCCTGGATTGACCAAAGCTAGTTGGTAAGGATAAAAAGAATAAAAATTGTAATTTTGCGCCTCCAAAAAATTGGAGCGCTTTAATTTTTAAGAAATATGGATTCACTTGGCGATTTTTTGACGAGAATAAGAAACTCGGTTTCTGCCAATCATAGGGTGCTGGAAGTGCCTACTTCTAAGACCAAAAGGGAGATCACAAAGGTCCTTTTTGAGAAGGGGTATATCCAGAATTATAAGTTCGAAGAAGAAGGATTCGGGAAAATCAAAATCGCCCTTAAATACAATCCTATCAACAAAAAATCTGCGATCTCTGAGATCAAGAGAGTTAGTAAGCCAGGTTTGAGAACTTATGTTGATGCTGAAAATTTGCCAAGGGTACTGAATGGCCTTGGAATAGCGATTTTGTCCACTTCAAAAGGAATTATGACCGACAAAGAAGCTCGTAAAGAGCACGTCGGTGGTGAAGTTCTTTGTCATATATATTAATAGAAAAAGATGTCAAGGATAGGATTAAAGCCAATTGATTGCCCGGAAGGTGTGGAAGTAAAGGTTAACGATAACCTTATCTCTGTTAAAGGACCTAAAGGAGAACTTAGCCAGGACTATGATCCGGCTATAGTTATTGAACAAGAAGGTTCGGTGATCAATCTAAAAAGGACCAGTGAATTGAAGGATCATAAGGCAAAGCATGGCCTTTACAGATCTCTTCTTGCGAATATGGTCGAAGGAGTAACCAATGGCTTCAAAAAAGAATTGGAACTAAATGGTGTTGGATACAGAGCTAACCTGAGCGGAAATGTTATTGAATTCTCTTTAGGATATAGCCACAACATCTTTTTCCAACTTCCAGCTGAAGTAAAAGCTCAGGTTGTTGCTGAAAAGGGTAAGAATCCTATCGTGGTCCTAGAAAGTCATGACAAGCAACTTCTTGGACAGGTTGCCGCTAAGGTAAAAGCACTTAGAAAGATTGAGCCTTACAAAGGAAAAGGTATCAAGTACGTGGGAGAATATGTAAGAAGGAAAGCAGGAAAAACTGCTGCTAAATAGTAATTGAATGGGAGCAATGAATAAAATAAACAGAAGGGCAAAGATCAGGATGGGAATCCGTAAGAAGATCTTTGGAACTGCCAGCAAACCCAGATTGACTGTTTTCAGGAGTAACAAAAAGATCTATGCCCAGATCATCGATGATAATAAGGGAGTAACCCTAGCATCAGCATTTGCCATGGGCAATGAGAAAGGAAATAAAGTAGATATCTCTAAGGAAGTTGGAAAGAAACTTGCTGAATCTGCTAAGAAACAAGGAATCGAGTCTGTTGTATTTGACAGAAACGGATATCTGTATCATGGAAGAGTTGCCGCATTAGCTGAAGGAGCTAGAGAAGGTGGCTTAAAATTTTAAGAAATGACCAGTAGCAACATAAAAGCAGTAAAAGCCAGCGAAATCGACCTTAATGAAAAGGTTGTTGCGATCAATCGTGTAGCAAAGGTGGTGAAAGGTGGACGTAGGTTCAGCTTCTCAGCATTGGTTGTTGTAGGTGATGGAAACGGAGTTGTTGGGTTTGGTCTTGGAAAAGCGAATGAGGTCACAAACGCAATCGCTAAGGGCATCGACGATGCAAAAAAGAATTTGGTTAAGGTTCCTGTAATCAATGGAACTATCTCTCACGAGATCGAAGCTAAATACGACGGTGGACATATCTTCATGAAACCCGCAGCTCCTGGTACCGGTGTAATTGCCGGTGGTGCAATGAGGGCGGTTCTTGAAAGTGCTGGTGTTCATGATGTATTGGCGAAATCGAAAGGTTCTTCCAACCCACATAACGTGGTAAAAGCTACCCTTAAAGCTTTGGAAGAAATGAGAGATCCTTACACAATTGCTCAAGAAAGAGGACTGACTTTAGAGGAAGTCTTTAACGGATAATGAATATGGGAAAGGTTGTCATCAAGCAGGTAAGAAGTACAATTAACCGTCCTCTGAATCAAAAAAGGACAATTGTAGCCCTTGGTCTTGGAAAGATCAACAGGACTGTAGAGCATGAATCTACTCCTGCCATTCAAGGTATGATCCGTACAGTAAGTCACTTGGTAGAAGTTAAAGAAGGAAAATAATGGAGCTTCATAATTTAAAACCGGCAGAGGGTTCTACCCATAAAAGCAAAAGAATTGGCCGTGGTCAGGGATCTGGCTATGGTGGTACCTCTACCAAAGGACATAAAGGAGCACAATCCAGGTCTGGTTATTCTCAGAAGATAGGACACGAAGGTGGACAACAGCCACTTCAAAGAAGGGTTCCTAAGTATGGTTTCAAGAATCCTTTTAGGAAGTCTTATAAGCCAGTAAACATTGAGACCCTTGAGGCTGTAGCTACTGAGAACAAGATCAAAGCCTTTAATCCTGAAGTATTTGCTTCAAACGGATTGACCAAAAAGAAAGACCTTATAAAGGTTTTGGGTAATGGTGAGATCAAATCAGCTATTGAGGTTACCGCTCATGCTTTTTCTGCATCTGCAAAAGCTGCAATCGAGAAGGCAGGAGGAAAAGCAATAGTTATTGGTGGGGAAGAAAAGGTTGAAGAAAAACCAGCAAAAAAAGCTGCACCTAAAAAAGTTGAGGCTAAGAAAGAGGTAGAAAAGAAAGAGGAGCCTAAAAAGGAAGAGCCTAAGAAAGAAGCAAAAGCAGAAAAAAAAGAAGAGCCTAAAAAAGAGGACTCTGATAATAAAGAAGAGAAGAGCCAGGATAGTTAATGAAAAGATTCTTTGAAACCATACAGCATATCTTCTCAATTGAGGAACTAAGGTCAAGGATCCTTAATACCCTTGGGTATTTGGCGATCTTCAGATTGGGTTCTTTTATTGTGCTTCCTGGTGTTGATCCAAGCAAGCTTAGTGGTTCTGCCACTGGTATTTTTGGACTACTTGACACCTTCCTAGGTGGGGCGTTTTCAAATGCCAGCATCTTTGGCTTGGGCATCATGCCATATATCTCGGCTTCAATTGTGATCCAGCTTCTAACCGTAGCTGTTCCATATTTCCAGAAGCTTCAAAAAGAAGGGGAATCAGGAAGAAGAAAGATCAATCAACTGACCAGATTGCTGACCATTGCGATCACCCTTTTCCAATCGATTGGATATGTATCTGCAACTATTCCTGCAGAGGCTGTATTGGTAGATCAGACCTTCTTTACCTTCTCTTCAATGATCATTTTGACCTCAGGAACCATATTCACTATGTGGCTGGGTGAAAAGATCACAGAAAAAGGAATTGGAAATGGTATCTCGATGCTGATCATGATCGGTATCATATCAAGACTTCCTGCCGCCTTAATTGGTGAGGCAGTGACCAAAGGAATGGGTGGAGCCCTTCTGTTTATCCTTGAGATCCTTGCTTTGTTCTTTGTGGTTATGGCAACTGTAATGCTTACCCAAGCCACAAGAAAGATACCCGTTCAGTATGCAAAGCAGGTAATGGGAAGCCGTGTTTATGGGGGTCAGAGACAATTCATTCCGCTTAAAGTGAATTCATCAGGGGTTATGCCGATCATCTTTGCGCAGTCATTGATGTTCCTTCCTGCTATGGTTGCTCAGTTCTGGGCGGATAATACCGATAGTGATATAGCTATTTATATAGGTACAACCTTTTCGGATTTTACTTCCTGGCAATACAATCTTGTATTCGGGCTATTGATCGTTGTTTTCACATTTTTCTATACGGCGATTACAGTTAATCCAACCCAGATCGCAGATGATCTGAAAAGAAATGGTGGTTTTATTCCGGGTATCAAGCCTGGAAGGGATACCTCCAATTTCATAGATAATATTTTGACCAGGATCACATTCCCTGGTTCATTATTCCTTGCTATTGTAGCAATACTTCCCGCCTTTGCTGGAATTGCTGGAGTAAGCAGGGAGTTCAGTCAGTTTTATGGGGGTACTTCCCTGTTAATTATGGTGGGTGTTATCCTTGATACTCTTCAGCAGATCGAGAGTTACCTCTTGATGAGGCACTATGAGGGTATGATGAAATCCGGCAAATTGAAAGGTAGAGCCCAAAACGGAGCAGCTGCATAATGGCAAAGCAATCATCTATAGAGCAAGACGGAACTATCGTTGAAGCATTGTCGAATGCAATGTTCAAGGTCGAGTTAGAAAATGGCCACCAGGTGGTAGCTCATATTTCTGGCAAGATGAGAATGAATTATATAAAGATCCTTCCAGGGGATAAGGTAAGATTGGAAATGTCTCCTTATGACCTGAGTAAAGGAAGAATTGTTTTTAGATATAAATAAAGGCACTGATGAAGGTTAGAGCATCGGTTAAGAAAAGAAGCGCGGACTGCAAGATCGTCAAGAGAAAAGGACGCGTATATGTGATTAATAAGAAGAACCCTAGGTTTAAACAAAGACAAGGATAATTATGGCAAGGATCCAAGGTGTTGATATTCCTGATGATAAAAGAAGTGAGATAAGCCTTACCTACGTTTTCGGTATTGGCAGAACTTCTGCAAGGGAAATTTTGGAAAAAGCTGGTGTCGATCCTAACAAGAGAGTTAAGGATTGGACCGATGATGAAGCGACTTCCATTAGGAACATTATCAGGGAAGAATATAAAATCGAGGGTGAATTAAAATCCGAGGTTCAGCTTCATATTAAAAGGCTGATGGACATCGGCAGTTACAGAGGTCTAAGACACAGAAAAGGACTTCCTGTTCGTGGTCAGAGAACCAAGAACAACTGCAGAACAAGGAAAGGAAAAAGAAAAACCGTTGCCAACAAGAAAAAGGCAATGAAATAATATAGGTAATGGCTGAAGAGAAAAAGGTTAAATCGAAAAAGAGATCCGTTGTTGTTGAATCCAACGGCCAGGTTCATATCAAGGCCTCATTCAACAATATCATTATCTCAATCACCAACAATGCAGGTCAGGTAATTTCCTGGTCTTCTGCTGGAAAGATGGGATTCCGTGGATCTAAGAAAAACACGCCTTATGCAGCTCAGGTTGCTGCTACAGATTGCGGAAAAAAAGCATTTGAATCAGGTCTTAGGAAAGCTGAGGTTTTCGTAAAAGGACCTGGAGCAGGAAGGGAATCTGCGATCAGAACCCTTCAAAATTCAGGTATTGAGATCACCGCTATCAAGGATGTGACTCCATTACCACATAACGGATGTAGGCCACCAAAAAGAAGGAGAGTTTAAAAGAGTTTTAAATGGCAAGATTTACAGGACCCAAGTCAAAAGTATCTAGGCGTTATAGCGAGCCAATTTTCGGGCCTAGCAAGGCTCTTAATAAGAAGAACTATCCTCCAGGACAGCACGGAAGAGGTAGAAGAAGAAAGCAAAGTGAATATGCTATCCAGCTTGCAGCTAAGCAAAAAGCTAAGTACATCTACGGTGTATTGGAAAAGCAGTTCAGAAATCTTTTTGACAAGGCTGCGAGGAAGCAAGGAATTACAGGTGAAAACCTACTTCAATTATTAGAAGCAAGGTTAGACAACGTGGTATACAGATTAGGAATTGCACCTACAAGAAGGGCCGCAAGACAATTGGTTAGCCACAAGCACATCACAGTAAATGATCAGGTTGTAAACATTCCTTCATTTGCTTTGAGACCTGGCGATATTATTAGCGTTAGAGAGAAATCAAAATCTCTTGAGGCGATAACAGATTCTTTAGGAAGGCCAAATAAAGCTTTCCCTTGGATCGAATGGGATTCAAATTCAATGGCTGGGAAGTTTGTTTCATTCCCTTCCAGAGAAGACATTCCTGAGAATGTTGAGGAGCAGTTGATTGTAGAATTGTATTCAAAATAAACTTTAACAAAGAATAGTATGGCAATATTAGCCTTTCAAATGCCTGAAAAGGTAGTAATGGAAAAAGCCGATGATTTTCACGGGCTTTTCGAATTCAAACCATTGGAAAAAGGATATGGTGTTACCATTGGTAATGCTTTAAGAAGGATCCTTTTGTCCTCTCTTGAGGGTTATTCTATCGTTGGAGTTAAGATCCCTGGCATCCTTCACGAGTTCTCTACCATTGAAGGTGTAATCGAAGACGTTACCGAGATCATCCTTAATCTGAAAATGGTAAGGTTGAAGAAGAATACCGACGCTCCCGACGGAAAAGTAACAGTTAAGATCTCTGGAAAAGGAGTTTTCAAAGCTGGAGACATTGAAAAGAACACAGAGTCATTCAAGGTTCTTAACCCTGACCATGTGATCTGTAGATTAGATTCTGCTAAGGATCTTGAGGTTGAACTTACCATTGAGAAGGGAAGAGGTTATGTTTCTTCTGAAGAAACTGCAAAAGAGGATGCTCCTTCAGGCTACATCGCTATGGATGCTATCTTCACCCCGATCAAGAACGTAAAGTACAAAGTCGAGAACACAAGGGTTGAACAGAAGACTGACTTTGAAAAGCTTATCCTTGACATCGAAACAGATGGATCTATCCATCCTGAAGATGCATTGCAAGGAGCAGCTAAGATCCTTATCCATCATTTCATGCTTTTCTCTAAAGAGACAATCACTCTTGATGTGGATAAATCTGAAGAGGAGGAGACTGTAGATGAGGAAATCCTTCACATGAGGAAACTTCTTAAGACTCAACTTTCTGAGTTGGATCTTTCTGTAAGGGCATATAACTGCCTGAAAGCAGCTAACGTTAAGACACTTGGAGATCTTGCTGCACTCGAAGTTTCTGACATGATGAAGTTTAGGAATTTTGGAAAGAAATCTCTTGCTGAACTTGAGCAATTGATCGCTGACAAAGGATTGACCTTTGGAATGGATCTATCCAAGTACAAGCTAGAGGAAGAGTAAGACTGAAATGAGACACGGAAAAAAATTCAACCACCTGGGTCGTAAGGCTCCTCATAGAAAGGCGATGCTTTCAAACATGGCCTCTTCCTTGATCCAAAACAAAAGGATCACTACCACGGTAGCAAAAGCTAAGGCTTTGAGGAAATATATTGAGCCTATCATTACCCGTTCTAAAGAGGATACTACACATTCAAGAAGAATGGTGTTTTCTTACTTGCAGGATAAAGAGTCTACAAAAGAGCTTTTTTCTGCAGTTGCTGAAAAGGTAAGCGAAAGACCAGGAGGTTATACTCGAATTATTAAAACTGGTACCAGGCTTGGTGATAACGCTGAAATGTGCATCATCGAATTGGTGGACTTCAATACTCATTTGGTTAAAGAACCTAAGAAGGCAAAAACCAGAAGAAGTAGAAGAGGTGGGTCAAAACCAGCTGCTCCTTCTCCTGAAACAAAAGCTGCCGAAGCAAAAGCTGAAGTGAAAGAGGAAGCTGCGGTGGAAACCAAGGTAGAAGAAGTTGCTGAGACTAAAGCTGAGGAAGCTGTAGAGTCCAAGGCAGAAAAACATGAGGAAAAAGCAGCTGAAGTGGAAGCACCTGCAAAGGAAGAAGCTAAAGCAGAAGCTCCAAAGGAAGAGACTAAAGCGGAAGCCACTGAGGAAACTCCAGCAGAAGAGAAAGCAGAAGAAAAGAAGGAGGATCCAAAAGCTGACGCCAAAGAAGAAAAAGCTGATGATAAAGCTCAGAATGAGGAAGAAGGAGAGGAGAAGAAAGAAGACTGATGTTGATTATTAGTAAAAGAACAAAAGGGAATATTTAACAATATTCCCTTTTTTTGTGCCCTGAAATGAGCAAGAATAATTCTCCCCAAAAAGCCTATTTATTATTGGAGGATGGCACCTTCCTGGAAGGAAAAGCTTTAGGTGCCACTGGTACAACCGGAGGTGAGATCTGTTTCAATACCGGAATGACAGGTTATCAAGAGATCTACACCGATCCTTCATATTATGGCCAAATTATTATAAATACCCACCCTCATATTGGGAACTACGGTACCCATAAAAAGGAGGATGAGTCAGGTGGCATTAAGTTCGCGGGACTTATTTGCAATGAATTTTCGGACATCTATTCAAGGGAAGATGCACAATCTTCACTCCAGGACTATCTTGTAGGTCAGGGAATTGTAGGCATTTCTCATGTGGATACCAGAGGTCTTGTAAAGCATATTCGTAGCAAGGGTGCGATGAACTGTTTGATCTCCTCTGAGTTTTCCAAAAAAGAAGAGCTACAAGCAAAACTTGATGAAGTTCCTTCCATGGAAGGACTTGAATTGAGCTCAAAGGTTAGTACGAAGGAACCTTATGAAGTAGGAGAAGGGGGAGAGGTGAAAATATCCGTATTAGACCTTGGGATAAAAAAGAGCATCCTTAGGAATCTTGCCGAAAGGGGAGCCCATTGTAAGGTCTTCCCTTACGATACAGCTTTTGAAAAAGCTATGGAATGGAATCCTGATGGAATTTTTATTTCAAATGGTCCCGGCGACCCAGCGCAGTCTGACTATGCGGTTAACTTCGTTAAGAAAGCCGTTGATAAAGGAATACCTCTCTTTGGGATCTGTTTGGGTCATCAGATACTTTCTCTAGCAAGCGGGCTTGAGACTTTTAAGATGCACCATGGACACAGGGGACTAAATCATCCTGTCAAGAATCTGTTGACCGGAAAATCAGAGATTACTTCTCAAAATCATGGGTTCAACGTTATGCCTTTAAATGGTAGATCAAATGGAAATGTTGAGGTGACTCATATAAATCTTAATGATGATACCGTTGAAGGGATAAGAAGGAAAGACGTTCCTGCATTTTCGGTTCAATATCATCCAGAAGCGTCTCCAGGTCCTCATGATAGTCGTTATCTGTTTGAGGACTTTATTAATATGATTAAAGAAAAAAAATAGAATGAGCCATATTGAAAGGATCATAGCTCGCCAGATCCTCGATTCAAGAGGTAATCCAACAATTGAAGTTGATGTAATTACAGTAAATGGAATCTTTGGGAGAGCTGCTGTTCCTTCAGGAGCCTCGACTGGGATCCATGAGGCTGTTGAATTGAGGGATGGGGGAGACCATTACATGGGCAAGGGGGTCAGGACAGCAGTTCAGAATGTGAATGAGAAAATCAACACTGAGCTTCAAGGCTATTCGGTTTTTGATCAAGTTGACATCGATAACCTGATGCTTGAACTTGATGGATCAAAAAACAAAAGCAAACTCGGAGCTAATGCAATATTGGGTGTGTCATTGGCAGTGGCCAAAGCAGCAGCTTCAGAAGCAGGCCTTCCATTGTTCTCCTACCTGGGAGGAGTGAATGCTAAAACTCTCCCGACTCCAATGATGAATATCTTGAATGGAGGGAGTCATGCGGATAACTCCATTGATTTTCAGGAATTCATGATCGTGCCTCATAATGCTGAATCTTTTTCTGATAGCTTGCGAATGGGAGTCGAAGTATTTCATAACCTGAAGAAGGTATTAAAAGATGCAGGTCATTCGACCAATGTTGGTGATGAGGGTGGATTTGCACCAAATCTTGGTTCCAACCAGGAAGCAATTGAGGTGGTCCTGAAAGCCATTGAGATGGCCAATTATAAGCCTGGGGATGATATCTCCATAGCTATGGACGCTGCTTCATCTGAATTCTATTCTGAAAAGGATAAGGTATACCATTTCTTCAAATCGGATGGGCAAAAACTCAGTTCAGAGGAAATGGCCGAATACTGGGCTCAATGGACCAAAAAGTATCCGATAATCTCTATTGAAGATGGAATGGCTGAAGATGATTGGGACGGTTGGGCTTCTCTTACCCAAAAAATAGGAGAGAGGACCCAATTGGTTGGTGATGACTTGTTTGTAACCAATGTTGAGCGTTTGGGAGAAGGGATCGAAAAAGGAATTGCTAATTCCATTCTTATTAAGGTTAACCAGATAGGAACTTTGACCGAAACTCTTGACGCAATAGAGATGGCTAAGAATGCCAGCTATACCAATGTAATTTCTCATAGATCAGGCGAAACTGAGGATGCAACCATTGCAGATCTTGCAGTTGGGACCAATGCCGGACAAATAAAAACAGGCTCAGCCTCAAGGTCGGACAGGATAGCAAAATACAATCAATTGATACGAATTGAAGAGATGCTGGGTAGTTCAGCGGAATTTGCCGGAAACAGGTTTTTTAAAAATTAACTAACTTTAAGAAACCAATAAGGGCAACCATGCAGAAGATTAAATCTTTTCTTCGCAATTATTATGTGATCTCTTCCCTTACTCTCCTCTTTTGGATGATCTTTTTTGACTCCAGTAATTTAATTGGTGTCTATTCTTTAAAGTCTAAGATCTCGGATCTTGAAGACCAAAAAGAGTATTATCAGGAAAAGATCGTAGAAGTTCAAAAGACCAAGGATGAACTCTTTTCAAATCCTGAAAGTCTCGAAAAGTTTGCAAGGGAAAGGTACCTAATGAAAAAGGAGAATGAGGATCTATATGTGATCCAAAAAGAGGATTAAAGAATCCAACTCTTTATTTCTAATTCCTTCTTTAATTGTTCCAGGCTATCCATAACCTTTCCAAGTATAGGAATTCCATTTTTTAACCTTTCTTTCTTAAAAGCCAGTTCCGGTTCTCCGGGTATCAGAACTTTCTGATTTTCGTGCGTTGGTGCTGAATCTTTAAATGCCTTGATCCAGGTATCCATTCTTTGCAAGAATTCATTTCTATCTTGAAATGCTTCTATGTCCATGGCCCCAACAAAGTGGCCAATGCCTTCTCCTACGGGGTCAGAGGGGGGATCTAAAAAGTTAACAAATGGAGGAACCCATGGGCCAAAATTTGCCTGACTTAGGACACCCGAAAAGATATCTACCCAGGATCCAAGAATAAAGCCTTTATGACTTCCATGTTCCCGATCTCCACCCAAAGGCAGCAGAGCACCACCTTGTTTTAATTCATTAGGATCATTTGATGGACTTCCATCCTTATCCTGGATCCAACCTGAAGGAGCATCCTGACCTTTTCTTTGAAGTATCTCTAGTTTTCCGTTTGCAGCGGTGGTTGTTGCAAAGTCTCCTACAAAATCAGGATAGTTTCCGGCTGGAATTGCAACTGCAATTGGATTTGTCCCTAACAAGCGATCTTTTCCAAAGGTTGGAGATACCAAAGGGCTTGCATTGGTCATTGCCATTCCGATCATTCCTTTCTGGGAGGCCATCATGGCATGATATCCCGCAATACCAAAATGATTTGAATTCTTAACGGTTACCCAGCCGGTGCCAACCTCCTTTGCCTTCCTGATTGCAATTTCCATTGCCCCTGGAGCAACTGTTAGTCCTATTCCTGAATCCCCATCAACAGTTGCTGTGGACGGGCTTTCCCTAACTATCGAAGGTTTTGCACTCGAATTTATTCGACCCTTTTTCCATAACCTATGATACCCTTCAAGCCTAGCCACCCCATGACTATCAACTCCCCGGAGATCTGCAGAAATAAGTACCTCAGTTGCCAATTTAGCCTCATTTTCTGCCCAGCCCATTTTAGAAAATGCTTCCTGGCAGAACATTTTGAGCTTATTATGGTCAATTACATGGGAGTCCATTGAAAAGTGCTTTTGGATTCAAAGATGCTATTTGAAACGATTGAATGGGAATATTTTTTCTCAATTACCAATTGTTCTAAGATATTGTGGGATGAAAGCTTCTAAAACCTTTTTTTTGCCTACCCAAAATGGAAATTTATGACCTCAAAGATGTCAGATTCTCTGAAAAGTAAGATCAAGAAACTTGATGAAAAAAACCTTGAAGCCGAAAAGGGTGGAGGAGAAAAGAAAATTGAGAATCAACACAAGAAAGGTAAGCTTAGTGCTCGTGAACGAATTGATCTTTTTCTAGATAAAGGAAGCTTCGAAGAGATCGGAAAGTTTGTAACTCATCGATCCCATGAGTTTGGACTGGACAAACAAAAGTTCCTTGGTGACGGTGTGGTTACAGGATATGGAAAGGTGGATGGAAGACTTGTTTATGTTTTCTCACAAGACTTTACTGTTTTTGGAGGAAGCCTTTCTGAGACCCATGCTGAAAAGATCGTAAAACTCATGGACCTTGCGATGAAGAACGGAGCTCCTATGATAGGGTTGAATGATTCAGGTGGGGCCAGGATCCAGGAGGGGGTGGTTTCCCTAGGTGGCTACGCAGACATTTTCTATAGAAATACATTATCAAGTGGTTTGATCCCACAGATCTCTGCCATTCTAGGACCCTGTGCCGGTGGGGCGGTTTATTCTCCCGCAATAACTGACTTCATTTTCATGGCTGAGGACACTTCCTATATGTTCGTGACAGGCCCTAATGTGGTAAAGACAGTAACTGGTGAAGAGGTAAGCTTTGAGGATTTGGGAGGTGCTAGTGCCCATTCTGCAAAAAGCGGAGTCGCTCATAGAACAGCCAGGAATGAAGCTGAGTGCATAATGGATATCAGAAAGCTTCTTTCTTATTTGCCTTCCAATTGTGATGAAGATCCTCCTTTTGAGGCCTACAAAAGCTCTGAATCTGAACTCAGACCTGAATTGAATGAATTAATCCCAGAAAGTTCTCAACAACCCTATGACATGAAAGAGGTTGTGGATGGGATAGTTGATTCTGACAGTTTTTTTGAAATCCACAAGGACTACGCTGAAAATATAATCGTAGGGTTCGCAAGGTTGGCAGGACGTAGCATTGGAATCATTGGGAATCAGCCTGGGGTTCTTGCTGGTGTTTTAGATATTAATTCAAGTAAGAAAGCGGCTCGATTTGTTAGATTCTGTGATTCGTTCAATATCCCAATGCTGGTACTGGTGGATGTTCCTGGATTCTTACCAGGAACCGATCAGGAATGGAACGGCATCATTTCGAATGGGGCAAAGCTTCTTTTTGCCTTTTCGGAGTCTACAGTTCCAAGAATTACAGTCATAACCCGAAAGGCTTACGGCGGAGCTTATGATGTGATGAATTCAAAACATATTGGGGCTGATATGAATTTTGCCTGGCCGAGTGCTGAGATCGCTGTAATGGGAGCAAAAGGTGCAGCCGAGATCATCTTTAAAGGAGAGATCAAGGAAGCCAAAGACAAAGAGGCTATGTTGGACCAGAAAGTGGCTGAGTATGAAGATAAATTTGCAAATCCTTATCGAGCGGCCGCCAGAGGGTATATTGATGAGGTAATTAAACCAGAAGAAACTAGACAGAAATGTATTATGGCCTTTGAAATGGCCCAAAATAAAGCTGTAGCCAATCCAAAAAAGAAACATGGGAACATTCCCCTTTAATTGAAATTTAAGAACGTGAGAAAGGAAAGCTTAGAATTTTTCGAAAAGTATTTAAACAATTCATCTCCCACCAGTTTTGAATCGTCCGGCCAAAAGCTTTGGCTAGATTACCTGAAGCCTTATATCGATGAGACAATTGTAGATCCTTATGGAACTGCGGTAGGGGTGATCAATCCAAAAGCAGAATACAAGGTTGTTATCGAAGCCCATGCGGATGAGATAGGTTGGTTTGTAAATTATATTGATCCGGATGGCTATATCTACGTGGTTAAAAATGGTGGGTCAGATCATCAGATAGCCCCGAGTATGAGGGTTAATATTTTCGGTGATAAGGGCCCAATAAAAGGTGTTTTCGGATGGCCAGCTATACACGTTCGCGACCGTCAGAAAGAAGAAAGCCCTGTTCTGAAAAAGCTTTTTATCGATGTAGGAGCAAAGAATGCCAAGGAAGTTGAGGAAATGGGAATCCATGTGGGATCAGTAGCCACATTTGTTGATGAAATGTTGGTATTGAATGATAAGTTCATTTGCGCCAGAGCATTAGACAATAGGGCAGGTGGTTTCATGATCGCTGAGGTTGTTAGGCAGATCTCCGAAGCAGGCGATAAATTTCCTTTCTGCCTTTATGTTGTTAATTCTGTTCAGGAAGAGATTGGCCTTAGGGGAGCAGAAATGATTGCTGAACGGCTTAAACCAGACCTAGCCATCGTAACAGACGTATGTCATGATACTCAAAGCCCGGTATATGATAAAAAGGAAAGTGGTGATAATGCCTGTGGAGCAGGACCAGTTATTTCCAGAGGGGCTTCGGTCCATAATATTTTGTGCGACAGGATCATAAATACTGCTAAGGACTCAAAGATTCCTTACCAAAGGTTGGCTGCTTCAAGATCCACTGGAACTGACACGGATGCATTTGCTTATTCAAATATTGGAGTCCCTTCCGCTTTGATTTCACTTCCTCTCAAGTACATGCACACCACTGTGGAGATGATCCACATGGATGATATCCAAAGCGTGATTGATTTGATCCATGGGGTTTTGAAGACTCTTCGACCCGGGGAAAAGTTCAGCTACCTTTAGGAAACAGCTATTCCAATTTTTGAAAGCTCTTTCCAATAGTTTGGAAAGGACTTTTCAACGACTTGCGGATTTTTTATCGCAAGGTGCTGAACCCAACAGAAGAGACTCATACTCATTGCGATCCTATGGTCGTTATAAGTTTCTATTTCGTCGGATAGAAAATTACCTTTTTGTCCTTCAAGGATTGCAGATCCTTGATCAATAGAAAAGGAAAACCCAAGCTTTTCCACTTCGGACTGCAAACATTTAAGCCTGTTGGATTCTTTGAATTGTAGGTGTTCCAGACCCGTGAGCGTGCACTTTTTGTTTTTGATCAAACACCAGCAAATGAAGGGTAATGCAAGATCAGGCTGGTTTTTAAGATCGAGTTTTTCTGGAAGTTCCTTTTCATCGGATTTGTATAATACTAATGCGCATCCTGTAAAATGACCCTTTAGCCCAAAATATTTTAGCCAAGCAAAGAGTATTGAATCCCCTTGGATGGAGTTTTCTTTTAAGCCATTAAGAGTTAAGGACTCTAAGGGGGAAAGAGAAAAATGAAGGATTGGGAATATTGCCGATGACCAATCACTCGTAGGTAGGAGGGTCTTATTGGAACCGACACTACCGGATATTTTAACCCCGTTTTCATTTCTCTGCACTTCCATTCCAAAGTCCGCAAGCAGATCCAAAGTCATTTCCAGGTAGGGGAGAGATACTTTCTTACTGGAATATTTAAGTTCCAGACTTCCTCCAAACAAAGGAGCAACCAATGCCAGGGATGAGGCAAATTGACTTGATTGGCCTAGATCGATATCGATAGAATGGGCTCCGTGGATAGCCTTTTCATTTTTTATTTGAACTGGAGGGAAGCCTTCTTTTTTCAAATACTGGATCTCGGCTCCCATTTTGGTCAATGCATCGACCAAGGGTCTTATTGGCCTTTCCTCCATTCTCTCTGAGCAATAAAGGATCTTCTTTTCTCCTTTGGTTGCGAAAAATGCCGTAAGAAATCTATATGTGGTTCCCCCATCCCCTAGATCTAGAATAGGTTCCTTTGAGTCTAATGCCTCAAATAGAGTTTTGGAATCACTGGAATCGGAAAATTTCCTGGGATCGGAATGGATCCCAAAAACCTTATTAAGAATTAATATCCGGTTGGATTCACTTTTAGATAAGGGAAGATCGATCTCAGTGCTTTCAGGAAGATTTCCTGCTTGTGTACTGAGATAGATCTTTGGTTTTCCCTTTTGTGTCAATTTATATGCTGGTATTCGGATCGAAGGATTCCAAATATTCAGCTACTCTTTTCACGAACATTCCACCCAAGGATCCATCAACCACCCTGTGGTCGTAAGAGTGAGAAAGGAACATCTTGCTTCTGATCCCAATAAGGTCTCCTTCTGGTGTTTCAATGACAGAAGGTTTCTTGTTGATAGAACCGAGAGCAAGGATTCCAACCTGAGGCTGCATAATGATCGGGGTTCCCATTACATTCCCAAAAGAACCAACGTTTGAAACGGTATAGGTTCCTCCACTCAGATCATCGGGACTAAGAGCTGAATTTCTTGCTTTTTTGGCCAATTCATTGACCTTTATTGCTAATCCCTTAAGATTAAGCATATCGGCATTTTTGATGACTGGGACAATCAAGTTTCCATCAGGAAGAGCCACAGCCATTCCTACATTGATATCTTTCTTTACAATGATCTTATCCCCATCGACTGAGATATTGATCCTCGGGAAATCTTTTATGGCATTTACAACAGCCTGAATGAATAGGGGAGTAAAGGTCAATTTTTGTCCTTCTCTTCTTTCAAATTCTCCTTTATTCTTATTTCTCCAATTCACAATCCCAGTTACATCAGCTTCCACAAAAGAGGTGACATGAGGAGAGATCCTTTTCGACTCTACCATTCTTTGAGCGATCATCTTTCTCATACGATCCATCTCAATTATCTCATCCTGTCCAGAGGTTTCAAACCCAAAGCTTGGTAATGCCTGGATACTTTCTGGGGCCTGACTGGCCGCTGCTGGTGTTGGTTTTGTAGCGGATCCATTCTTTCTCGACCCCAGGTAGCCAATAATGTCTTTTTTGGTTACCCTTCCATCTTTTCCGGTTCCTGGTACTGACTCAAGTTCGGTCATGCTAATGCCTTCCTGACGGGAGATGTTCAAAACCAGGGGAGAATAAAATCTTCCTTTTCCATCACGGCTGCTCAATGAACCTTCTTCCGTAACTGTAGTAGATGATTTTTCAGGTGCTTCCATTTCTACCACCTCTTCTTCAACCTTAGTAGGAGCAGCAACTTCTTCAGCAACCTCTACCGTTCCTCCTCCTTCGGTTTCAATTACAGCAATAGTACTTCCTACGGGGACAACATCCCCTTCCTGAACCAGGATCTTTTGAAGTGTTCCTCCATGAGTCGCAGGAACTTCTGTGTCAACCTTGTCGGTCGCCACTTCCAGGACAGACTCGTCCTGTTCAATACTTTCACCTTCTTTTTTAAGCCAGGATAATACCGTGGCTTCCATAATGCTTTCGCCCATTTTGGGCATTACCATTTCAACTTGTCCCATTTTCTTGCTTGAAAGAATGAAGCTGCAAAAATACCACTATTTCCTATGATTTGGGCATCCAATTCAGCAATAGATTTAAGGCAAGGGTGGAAGTTAGTTTTATGTTCAAATCACGGCTTTTTGATAGATTCAAAAGTTTGCTTTTTGTTTCTGTTCCATTCGAAACTGCGATCCAAATGGTACCAACGGGTTTTTCTTTGGAGCCTCCACCTGGTCCAGCAATTCCACTTGTGGCAATAGAAAAAGTACTATTGAATTTTCTGCAGGCTCCCAAGGCCATTTGTTCCACCACCTGCTCACTAACAGCCCCGAATTCTTTTAAGCTGTGGCTTTCCACTCCCAGGAGATCTTCTTTCACCTGATTTGAGTAAGAAACTACAGAACCAAGGAAATAGTCTGAACTGCCGGCCTCCGCTGTGATCAAATGTGCAAGAAATCCCCCCGTGCAGCTTTCCGCAGTAGATAATGTCTCTCCCCGTGCTCTTAATCTTTCCCCCAAAGCCTTGCTTAGGCTCGTTTTTTCATATCCATAAATATACTGCCCGGCTAATTCACTAAAACCTTTGATTTCTTTTTCAACTTGATCTCTTAATTCTTCTCTTGACTCACCTTTGGCTGTGAGCCTGAGTTTAACCTCTCCAGGGCTTGGCAAATATGCCAGCTTGATATTTTTTGGAAGGCCATTTTCCCAATCCTTGATTTTTTCAGCTAGAAATGATTCACCGATCCCGGAGGTTTTTATGGTCTTATGAAAAATCGCTCCTAAACTGAATTTCTCTCGTATCATTTCAAATCCCTTTCTGTCCATCATGCTTTTCATTTCATAAGGAACACCGGGCAGAGAAAAAATCAAGCTTCCATTTTTTTCAAAGACCATCCCTGGTGCGGTTCCTCTATCATTTTGAATAACCGTAGCTTTTGATGGAACCAGTGCCTGCATCCGATTTACCTCCAGGATCTCCCTATTGTTTTTGGTGAAAATCCGGATCACATTGTCTAAGGATTCCTGATCTTGAATGAGCTTATCGTCAAAATATTCGCACAGGGTCTTCTTGGTAATATCATCTTTAGTCGGTCCTAGTCCCCCAGTAAAAAGAATAACCTGATATTCTCCTATAGATTCATCCAATACACTTTTTATTTCTGCGGAGCTATCAGAAATGCTCTGATTCCTTCCAACCTCCATCCCAATAAGGGTAAAATTCTCCCCGAGCCATTGGGAATTGGTATTAACTATTTGGCCTATTAAGATCTCATCACCAATGGTGCATATTAAAGCCTTTGCAGGTTTATCTTTCATTCTTTGATAAGCAATTGAAATATTTTGGAACTTAAGGAATAATTCTTCAACAAGTTAGGATGGAATCATTCCTGAAACACTTTTTATCTCTAGAACAAAAAGATCTGGAATTTGATGCTTTAAAAGGGGTAATTCTGGAAAGTGGGATCTTTGAACTCGATCTAAAAGACCATCTTCCTCCTGAACCAGAACCGGGAGAATACTCAAGAAGGTCACTGTGTACTTCCCCTTTGGATATTACCATTATTCGTTGGCCTTCCCATGGAGAAAGTGCGATTCACCATCATGAAGGATTTTGGGGTTATGTTGCCGTTCTTGATGGTGTAATTGAAAACGAAGAATACCGATTGGAAGGAAATAAATTAAGGAAACATGAAGCCGCCATGTTTTCCTTTGGCGCACTACTTCCTGAACCGAATGGAGTGATCCACAGGATCAGCAATGTACAAGATAAACCCGCCCTCAGCGTTCATTTTTACTATCCCTCGATTAAGTCCTTTGAAGGCATGGAAATTTTTGATCTGGAGGAAAGAAAGAAGGGAGTTTTGGGTTCTCTCGCAAAATCGGCGAGTTGGAGTCAGGACACTTCCGCTTTTGAAAAGATTGAAGAGAAGGCTTTTGAAATTGACCTCAATGACGGCAGGATAAGCAGCTTTAAGATGCTGGAGATGTTTCCCAAACCTGAACCCAGTTTGATCCAAGGCCTTACAAATCAGTATTTCAGTGAGCTGGCAAAAGATTATGACAGCTTTGATAGCCAGGAGAAGAATCGTTCTTTATACATAAGATCTATCAATTCATTGATTGTAAAAAGGATTCAAAAGGAGGGATGGTCTGATTATTCCGCCCTCTCGATAGGTTGTGGAACGGGAAGGAGAGATAAAGAGATTCTTGATGCCACTTTAATTCCCTACAAACTTTATGGAATTGATCTAAGCCCCGAGATGTGCCTTGAAGCTAGAAGGAGAGGCATAAATGTAAAGCAGGGTGCTTGGATGCATGTTGACATGGAGGGAGAAAAGTTCGACCTAATCTATTTCCTGTATGGATTTGGTCATTTGCCTTCTCATTCTCATAGGGTCAATTTCTTAAAGAAGATCCGAAAACATTTAAAGAAGGGAGGGATTCTGATATTGGATGTATTCAATATCGAGGATCAATTTGAATGGGGACCCAGAGCAAAAAAGCACTTTCAAAATATGGAACTTGAGAAATTTGGTTACGAAGAAGGGGATGTGTTTTATAGAAAAATTGGTTTCCGTTCTCCTGCGTTTCTGCATTACTTTTCTGTGGAAGAATTAGTTGACCTCCTTAAAGAATCTGGATTTGGGAAACCGGATTTTGAGTTCATAGGCTATAGAAATAACCCTGGTGAAAACGTCGAATCCGATGAAGGGGTGATCTTTTTATCAGTCGGAACCTGAGATCCTGTTCTTATAAGTGATTATGAATTGATCAGCAGCGGAAAAAGGATCTATCCTTCCAGTGATTATTTCCTTTTTGAGTTTTGACTTTTCTGTGCTCAGGATTTTATCAGAATCTATTACTTCATGGATCTGATTTATCAATTCAGTTTCAAACCATCTGGAATTTTGGGCCAATCTGGTCTTTTCGATGAAGCCACTCTCATTCATTTTTGAGGTGGAATTCAATATACTTTTCCAGGTTTCTTCTATTCCATTGCCTTTTAATGATGAAACCGTTAGAGCATCGGGTGCCCATTCACCTAGATTTGAAAATAGGATTGATATGGCATTTTTCAAGGAATTGGCTGTCTTCTTAGCCTGGTCAATATTGTTTCCATCAGACTTATTTACCAGGATAAGATTGGCCTTCTCCATTATTCCTTTCTTAATTCCCTGCAATTCATCCCCGGCACCGGCGATAAGAACAAGAACCAGAAAATCAACTAATTCACTTACAGCCACTTCTGATTGACCTACTCCTACAGTTTCGATCAGAATAATATCGTAACCTGCTGCTTCAAGGACCAAAATTGATTCTCTTGTGTTTCTGGCAATTCCACCTAGCATATTCCCGCTTGCCGAAGGCCTTATGAAAACACTTGAGCTTTTCGAAAGGGTTTCCATCCTTGTTTTGTCTCCAAGAATGCTTCCTCCGGTTATTTGTGAAGAAGGATCGATCGAAAGGACAGCCACCTTTTTTCCTTTTTTAACCAGCAAGTTCCCAAAGGCCTCGATAAAAGTGCTTTTACCCGAACCAGGAATTCCTGTAATCCCAAGCCTAAGTGATTTACCTGAGTATGGGAGTATTTCCCTGATCAATTTTCTAGCAGATAGCCGATCGCTTTCAAGAGTGCTTTCAATTAATGAAAGTGCTTTTCCAATTGTAACCCTATCACCTTTTTTTAATCCTTCTAAGAATTTTGTCATTTTGATTTAGTCGGCTGGCAAAGATTTTGTTAAGTTACCAATCCATGGTTTTCTTACCATTGTGAGCCTATATTTAAAGCTATGAAAGGAAAGTTAATTTGGGATTCTATTCTTGGCACTGCTTTTATTTTCTTCCTTATAGGAGTGGTTTTTCGTTTCTCTGCCTTCGGAATTTTTAATGTTTTCGATCCTATTGGTGAGGCCGTTTCTGATATCGATCTAACTGATATAGTTTTTTCCAGGCTTAGAGAAGTCCCTCCGGCGGATACGAATATCGTTCTTGTAAATATTGGAAATCTGCCAAGGGCTGGAATTGCTGAGGAGATCAATATCATTTCAAAGCATGAACCAAAGGTTATTGGTCTTGATTGTTTTTTCGAAGATTTGAAGGATCCATTTGGGGATAGCATACTGAGGGCTTCGATTGTCAATGCCAAGAATGTGATCATGGCTTCGAGATTAGAGGGATGTAGTGAGGATAAAAATGGTTGTGATTCCATTGGCGGGTCACACCCCTACTTTACAAATGGTATAGAGTTAGGATATGCAAATCTTATCAGTTCTGCTACCAGCCAGGAGAAGTTTAAGACCAACAGGACTTTTGCTCCAAAAGTGGCTGTTAATGGAGGGGTTTCAGAGGCATTTGCTGTAAAACTGGCCCGGTATACCAATTCTCTTAATGTTCAGGTCCTATTGAATCGACGAAATTCATTTGAGGTGGTTAATTTCAGAGGGCATGGAGGCTTAGGAGGAAGATTTTTCTCACTTGATATTGTAGATGTCTTCACAGAAAATTTCGACCCCTCGCTGATCAAAGACAAGATCGTGGTCTTTGGTTACCTCGGTGATGATTTTTCAGATAAATCATGGGAGGATAAGTATTTTACTCCTCTTAATGAAGATTATGCCGGAAGAACAAACCCTGATATGTTTGGGGTGACCATCCATGCAAATATCATCGCTATGATCCTCAATAAGGATTTTATTGGCGTGATGGAGAATTATACCAGTATCATCTGGGGTATTTTACTTTGCTTTTTAAATGTGCTTTTGTTCAATCTCATTTACTATAAGTTGCCTTTGTGGTATGATGGGCTTACGAAGCTCATTCAACTTGTAGAAGTAATTTTGATCTTTTTCGTTTTGGTAATGGTGTTCCACTACTTTTCGTATAAAATCAACATTACTTTAGGCATTGTATCCATCCTTTTGGCAGGAGATTCGTTAGAAGTATATCAGGGGGTAGGAAAAAACACTTATCACCTGGTTAGAAACAAGTATTTCAAAAAATAAGCGCTATGAAACAGCTTTTTACCTTCGTTTTTGTCGTTTGTACCGGCTTTTACTCTTTTGCTCAATCCTATGAGTTCAGGGTCCTTGCAAGTAGGGGAGAGAATAAAGTTCGGGAAAACAGTTCTACTTCTTGGTCTGCTCTAAAAACCGGTTCTTCCCTTTTTGCTGGAGGTGAGGTTGAGGTTGTTGCCGGCTCATACCTTGGGCTTATGCATAAGACAGGAAAAACTATGGAGATTAAGACTCCGGGAAGTTATTCAGTGGATCAGCTTTCAAAACAAGTTCTTACAGGGGGCTCATCTATTGCTTCAAAATATGGAGAATACCTTTTATCTCATATGAGCAAATCTGAGTCAGAGGATGTAAACATGGAAAGGCTCAATAATATGAATGTTACCGGGGCTGTATCAAGGGCTACAGATAACGAAAAGCTCGATGTGTTGATCCCGGAAGATTCTAAATTATTGACCACCCAGGATATTTTGTTCAGGTGGATGCCTAACCCGAATAAGGAAGGCGACACTTATGTTGTTACCATTCTTGATCTTAATGGAGAAATAGTAACCAACCAAAGCACCCAGGATACCTGGTTTGATATGTCTAACCTGGAAGGCTTAAGTCTAGAGGAACAAATGGGATTTATCATTTCTGTTAAATCTGAAACCGATGCTGATTACTATTCTAAAAATTATGCACTGAGCATGTTTGAAGGAGATAGATCAACCCTGATCTCCGAATTGGGAGAATACCAAAAATCTATTCCCGTTGAGGAAGAAAGCATGAAAAACATCATGCTTGCTATGTTCTATGAAAAGAATGGATTGAAGTTTCATTCTATGAGCTGCTTTACGAAGTTGATTGTTCTTGAACCAGAGAATGAATTCTATGCAGCTTCTTATTTCGATTTTCTTGAAAGGAACGGCTTAGCAGAAGAAGAATAGATCAAATAGAAAGAATCTCATTCATTCTGAGAAGATCAGGACGGATGGGTTTCTTTTTTGTGATGGCATCATCAAACAAAGTGTAGGTAAGGTCATTGTTCTTGATGCCTACCATATGGGAATCTTTTCCATCCAAGAGACCTTCAACTCCTCCGATACCCATTCTACTTGCTATCATTCTATCTGTAGCAGTAGGCTTACCACCACGTTGGATATGACCCAAAATGGAAATTCTATAATCCATTTTCCCCATTGCTTCTTTAACCTTGGTGGATACCTCAATACTTCCGCCCTCTTCATCTCCTTCTGCCACAACCACAATTGAAGACTTTTTATTTCTCTTCCAGCCATCCTTAAGGGAATCCGCTACCTCTTGAATTGAGGTTAGGGTTTCCGGCACCAGTATTATCTCAGCTCCTCCGCCTATTCCTGTGTGGATGGCTATGTACCCGGAATCTCTGCCCATTACCTCAATAAAAAAGATACGGTCATGGCTTGAGGCGGTATCTCTAATTTTATCAATGGCTTCCAAAGCGGTATTCACGGCTGTATCAAAACCAATTGTCAGATCTGTTCCGTAAAGATCGTTATCTATAGTCCCAGGTGCGCCCACAGTTGGAATGCCAAATTCTTCTTTTAGGCTTTTTGCTCCTGTGAAGGTTCCATTTCCTCCAATGACCAAAAGCCCTTCGATTCCATGCTTTTTTAGATTTTCAAAGGCTTGCTCTCGGTACTTCTTTTCATGAAACCTTTCTGATCTGGCAGACTTGAGAATTGTTCCTCCTCGTTGAATAATATTGCCCACCATTCGGGAATCCATCTTTATAATATCATCATCGATAAGGCCGTTAAATCCCCTGATAATTCCAAAGGGTTGAATGTTGTGATAAAGGCATGCTCTTACGGAGGCTCTTATGCAGGCATTCATTCCCGGAGAATCTCCTCCTGAGGTTAATATTCCAATTTTATCCATGGTAATTTTATTCCTTTGGGGGCCCAAACGGGTATTTATTCGTGGTAGTCAAAGTAAGAACAAGTAAAAGGTTTGAAAAGGAAAAAGGATACCTTTTTTCCTTTTTACTTGAAGAATGCTTGGGCTTAAATTCCAATCTGGAATATTCTTCCGAAAATCGAACCTCGATTCTGTTTGAAAGCGGCTTCAAACTGATCTTTCCTGAATATTTTTTTGAGCAAGCTGAAAAGAGTGGTGGTTTTTTAACCAAGGATCAAATTCCAACCGGATATGATCTTTCTAACTCCTTGAAGGAAAGACGTATTCCTTCGATCCCCTTTCTTTTTGGGGAAGGGAAGCTTGATTGGACTGAAAAAGAAGTCAGGTTTGGTTGGGACCTCTTCGGAACCTGTTTTTTCTATCTGGCTTTTATTCCTGAATTGGTCCTTGATCAAAAAGATCCACACCGAAGATTTACCCCCTTAGATTATTCTGGGCTTTATGATCTACCTGTAGTTGATCATCAAATAAACTTATTGGCTCAGGTAGCCTCTATAGTTGAGCCCGAAATTAAAAGTCCCTCAAAGGACCTTGTCATTAGGCCCAGTATCGATATAGATCATCCCGAGAAGTTTCGGGGCTTTAAGGGAGAGATCAAAAAGGCTCTGGGCTCATTGAGGGGAGACCAAGAAGTTAAAGGAGAGCCATATTTAGAAAGGGCCAAAGAATTGGTCGGTAAAATGAATTCTCTTGGTTTTTGTCCGGATCTCTTCTTTTTGATAAAAGCGGATGATGAAAATCGGAGTCAAATAGATGGAATAAAAAGGCTTTTGAAAAGCCTGGAGGGTTTAAAATTCAATGCCCTTTGGCACCCTTCTTATATGTCCATGGACCTTGATAAAGCTTTGTTGGAAGATGAGAAAATCAAGTTTGAAGGGTTGATTGGAACAAAATGTAATTCCAGCCGACAGCATTATTTGCGATATGAATATCCACTGACCTTCCAGAAGCTTCGGGAAATAGGAATTGAAAATGATCATTCGGTGGGCTGGTCAACTTATGTGGGTTTCAGGGCTGGAACCACAAGGTCATTTCCTCTTTTCGATCCATTGAAAAGAGAGGCTTTAGGAATCCGTGAATTCCCTTTGGCCTTAATGGATAGGTCATTTATGAGAAAAGAATTCCTCAATGATCCCCGAAAGGTTAGAAAAGAATTGAATTCAAGGATAGATAAAATAATGAAGGTGGGAGGGGAGTTGAATATTTTGTTCCATAACAGCACATTTGATGAGCCTGGAGGTAGTGTCGTTAATGATTTGTTTATGGAAATTTGCGAGCACAAAAAATTGAAGCATGAAGGAAATTAAAATGGTTGATCTTCCTGGTCAGTTCAACGGATTCAAGGAAGAAGCTATGCAATTGGTGGAAAAAGTATTTGATGAATCTAAGTTTATCAATGGGCCCCAGGTTGCTCAGTTTGCTGATAATCTAGCTAGCTATTTAAATGCTAATCACGTAATTCCTTGCGCTAATGGGACCGATGCCCTTCAAATAGCCTTGATGGCTTTGGATCTTCCACAAGGGTCCGAGGTAATCGTCCCAAGTTATAATTATGTTGCTGCCGCTGAAATGATTCCATTACTGGGTTTGGTTCCGGTTTTTATCGATTCTGATTTCGATCATTTCAATGTCGATGAGCAAAAGATACAGGAAGCAATAACGGCTAAGACCAAAGCAATAGTGGCTGTCCATTTGTTTGGACAAGCTTGCAAAATGGAGCCTATAATGGCGATTGCAAAGGAAAATGGTCTTTACGTTATTGAAGACAATGCCCAATCAATCGGAGGGGAATATAGCTTTTCAAATGGGGAGACTGTTAAGCTTGGAACCATCGGAGATATTGCAACCACTTCATTTTTTCCTTCTAAGAATTTAGGTTGTTATGGTGATGGAGGGGCTGTTTTTACTAATAACGATGAATTGGCTAAGAAGGCCAGGATGTATGGTAACCATGGTCAACGGAGTAAATACATCTATGACCTCGTTGGAATAAACTCAAGATTAGATACTATCCAAGCGGGACTTTTAGACATAAAATTGAAGAGATTGGATTCCTTCATTGATGCAAGAAGAAAAGCAGCAGATTTTTATGATGAAGGATTAAAAGCTGTGGATTGGATCGCAACCCCGTACCGTTTACCTGAAGCAAAGCATGTTTTTCATCAATACACTTTGAAAACTAATAATGGCAGGAGAGATGAATTGAGGGATTATTTATCGGAGAAGGGGATTCCATCGATGATCTATTATCCCGTTCCTATTCATGAGAACCTGGCCTACCAGGATTTTCCGAAAAAGGACCTTAGCAATGCTGAAGCCTTATCCAGGCAAGTGATCTCTTTACCTATGCACACTGAGCTTGAGGAGGATCAGCTGGAGTTTATTGTAAATTCGGTTAAGGACTTTGCTTAGATTTTTTTTCTAGAAGAAACCAACTCAGCTTCGAATACGAAAGCTTTGAGTAATCCTTTATATCATCCTCTAGAAAATCCCAATGAATGGCTGATAATTCCGAAAACCCACTATCTATCCACTTGTTTTCTAATTCCTTTTTATCCTCCTGGTAAATAATCGAGTAACCCAACCCCCATTTTTTCATTTGATTACTGACCTTGTCAGGATCCCTTCCCCAAAAATCTTGGGCACCTTCATAATTCAGCTCAAATATTGACCACCAATCTGGTCTAATAATCTGTCTTCTTTGAGTTGCTTTATAATGCAGTATTTCAAAAAGATTTCTGTATCCATCAAAAATTTTCTCGTATGTTGAACCTGGATCATTCCAGGAAAACAAGACCTTCGAATTTTCATTCAACGGACTGAGAAAATTATCTACTTTCTTCTCTACTTCAGAAAGGTCAATTGGCTTAACCTTGATCAATTGGTCTATCTTGTCTCGAAACATGTCCATACCTGAGAGGATTGGAATTGGGTTAGCCAAAACCCAAAATGGTATCAATATCAGTAGATTGTCAGTTTGAATTGAATGAAAAATTGCACTAGTGAGCACGAACATTCTCGAATTCTGATCATCAAGGAATCGAAAAAGGACTTTGTTAACGGAGAAAACCCCAATTGCTATTATAAAAATCCAAGGAATGGTTGCCCTTAATAGGAAAAATGAAACGGCAAATTGAACATATATCAATAGGTAGTAAAAAAGATGTTGGTCTAATCGGTAGTTATTCGTCCGTTTATATTTTGCCTTTGCCTTGGTTAGGCCGATTGCCTTTGAAATGTTATTAAAAATTGATTGAGATCTGTCAGATTTTAAAACCGGGAGAACCTGAATCAAAATTTTTAATGATACAGGTAGGTAGATCAAAATAGCTATCAATCCATATTCCATTACCAGATATGGAAACAAGAAAAAAGAAATTATGGAAATTGAGAAACTCCCAAATGCAATCAAAAGCAGGGCTAAGGCAATATGGTATTCGTTTTCAATTTGTATGGAAAATAAAAGAAAAGGAAAAAAGACCCATCCAAGGATATTGTAATTCTGAAAAAGAAGATTGAAAAAAAAAGTTGAGGATATTAACGTAAGAAGAATAATTAGGCCAACAATCATTGGATTAGAAGTAAATATTCCAAATATCGCCCATGAAAAGAGCCAAGTCAAAAGCCCTAGGAAAATAACACGCGCTGAATTTTTCCAAAAAAGTGAAAATGAGATGTTAGGATAATAAAAACAGCGTGCCAATTCATAATCTCCTAATCCCAAAAAAGGAGTAGTTCCCTTTTTTCCAAACCATTTAAGATTTAATGCCCTTGTAAAATAAAAGTACATATTGAAGGCCGTTCTAAAAGTGAAATGGATATACCTTTTCCTTGTTGAAAAGACTCTAAATCCATGATATAAGTTATGAATAAGGTAAACTGGGTTAGTTATAAGCCCTGTTAATGGATAGAAAAAAAACCTTATTGTTTTTAGAAATCCATATTCTTTATATAAATCAGTAAGGCCTCTCAAACGATTCTATTTGGTTTTTGATTTTTTCAGCCTCCGACTTACTTACTTTTATTTTTTCTGAGGCATTCAAAGAAAAGTTGATTTTCTTCCTAATTGGAATTTTTGAAGTGGGGGAAAGGTCAGAAATTTTATTGAACCATTCCTCTGGATGAAGACAGAAGTTTTCATATTCCATATTCATATAACTTTCATTATCAATTTTTGAGAATGAGTTCTTTATTTTCCGGCCAATAGATAAAATCTGAAGCACTGCAAATTCCAATGGATCTTTGTGATAATCGATATCTTTTAATTCATCTGGAATAGGGTGGAAGGTCTTTAACTCTTTATAGGCAAGGTACTCCGATTGGATGTTTTGAAAAAGATCTCTCTGTATTCTTAAAAATTTTATTTCTGGAATTGCCTTTTTGATCTTGTCCAGGTTCCTGTAGTTCCTTACGTTTTTGATCAAGACAGGGGTTTCAGAGTCCAATCCAAAACACTCTAAATATTCAATAAAGCTCCTTCGAATATCGGCAGTATCTTCCTGCCCAAAGATCTTGTCAAAGGTTTCATTTCCCTCATTGACATCCCTTATTGAAGAAGTATATCCATAATAATTTAATGAGTTGAGACTCATTTCCTTTCTAGTTTCTTTTCCAAAAAACCATCTGCTAGCATTTCTTGGAAATAAAAAATGGAGATTGCTGAAATAAACGCAACGAAATTTCCTCACCAGAACCTGGTAAATAATCGTGCTTCCTGATCTTGGCGGACTTGTAATAAAAATTATCGGTGGGAGCTTTTCAAACTTTTTAGGAAGAGGATTGAATAGTTTGTCAATAATTATTGTGAAAGGGCGAAGTAGCCTTAGAAGAATACCAAGATATGCTGCCTTTCTACCTGATCTCAGAGCCGCTGTCCCTCTACTTATGGTTGTTCTCAGACTCATTAATTCTTCTTTCTTCCCCAAAGAGTGATCGGGTTTTCCATATCCTCGGAAAAAATCTCTATGCCCTCTTCTTCAAACCATTTAAGTATTTCCTTCCTTGTGGGGAAAAACAGTTGGGATGGCTGAATATTCACCAAAACCACTTCCCTGCATTCTTTCCAACTTGAATTCGACAAAGTCATCTTTGAACTTGTTGGAAGGAAATAGAGCAAGGGAACGACCAAATTTGCAATAAGAACAGTAAAGGAATGTCCAAATAAGTTGCTCAGCTTTCTTACAATGTTAAAGGCAATACCCCCCAATCCGGCTTTTTTGGGATATATCCATAATCCTAAATCACCTCCCTTCTTTAAAACTCTAGCTAATTCTTTAAAAGAAGCTCGTGGATCTGGAGAATAGGCAATCACACCAAATGAGAAGACAAGATCTATACTCTCAGAATTGAAAGGCAGGTCGGAAACCGATGCGTGTACCAAAGAAACTCCATCGGCTCTCTTTGAAGATATTTCCAGTGCCTTTCTGGAAATGTCTAGTCCAATTAAACTCGCATTCTCTTTTATCTTGTCCTTTAAAATGCTTAAATGAATTCCATCGCCACAGCCTGCATCAAGCACCAAGTGTTTTTCATCAATCCCCTTAATAATGAAGGGCTCCAGAAACTTTTCAGCCACCCTCACTTTGCTTTCTGGTAATTCCTGAAGTTCATTGATCTCCCAATGTTTATCGAATTCACGAGATCCCTTTAAAAAAGAAAAGATCCCTTTTTCTTGATGGTATTCCAGGCCTTGCTTAAAGGGCAACATCTTTTAAACTTTTTTCTTTCAACCTGATCCCCATCCAAATAGGAAAGTTGATTGTATGATTCGAATAATAAGATGAATTTGGGAACTCTTCTCCCTTTGCAAATGGAATGTAGGAGCTCATTTCCGGGACATTGTATTCTATTAAAATGCCCAGTTGCATTCCTTTTCTTCTGAACTCTTCTAACCAGGTTTCTCTTTCCTTCACCAACCCGACGCAGTGACTGTAGGTAGCCCCCGGATCATCTTCAAAGAATTCAATTGACTTGCCTGCAAAAAGTTGCTTATAGGCCAAAGCATTTTTTCTTCGATAAGAAATTATCTTATCGTATTTCTTCAATTGGATCAACCCAACCCTAGCTTCAACGGAGCTGGGTTTAGTGTTCCAATCGGAGGGAAATTCGATCTTACTTTCATCATAATACTTAACAAAGCGGTCCAGAAATCCCTTTCTCTCAAGCCAATTAACGAATCCATAAATAAGAGGGATAAAAGCGAAATACACTGCAAATAGATAAATGAACCTAAAAAGACCTTTTAAAAATCCAGTTTTGTATTCCCTGTCGATTTCTTCCCTTAATCTATTTTTAGTCTTCAGATCATTGGTGGTTACCATTCCTCCGAATATGCTGGTCATCATTTTTGAGATGTTCAAGCCAAAAATGGATGCATCCCCTGATTCTGTTACAAGTTTGCCTTTCCATTTTGCTCCAAATGAATGTGCCACATCCTGGATGACATAGATCTTTCTTCCAAACTTCTCCTCGGCACTTTTTACAATTTTGTTAACCCTTTCTACATCCATAGGGTACCCAAATAAATGGGTCACGACAATTGCCCTGGTTCTCTCATTGATCTTCTTTTCAAGTTCCTCATAATCCATATTGAAACTTGCCCTGGTGCTATCTACGAATACAGGAGTATTGCCTGAAAGAACTATAGCATGGGGAACCACAACGCAGGTATAAGCAGGGCAAATGACTTCGTGATTTTTTAGACCCCAAGCCTTAAATAGACTAAATAATCCGGCACGGCCATGAGAAAACATAACCCCGTATTGGTTATGGAATTTTTTTGCAAAGGCTGCCTCAAAAGATCTCACAGAAGGCCCAAAGGGATTCAGGGCGGCAATAAGTTCTCTTAATGAGATCTGGGGTCTTAATCGAGCAAGTAATCTCATATTAGGTATCAATTGAATTGTATTCAACCTTTGAACTCGGAAGATCAATTAAGCTGGATCCTGTTGAATATCCACTGCTGGCCATGTGAATGGCCTTATATGAATTAGTCCTCTTGAGCTTGTACTTTCCTGTTGCCTTGAAGCTATCAGAGATTAAAACTTTTTCTTTCTCGAAAACCACCTTCCTAAGATTTTCGGAATTGGGCATTTTTGATTTTCCAGTGATCAATAAATTGACCACAGCAGATTTAAAACTTTCTCTTAAGAATCTGAATCGAAATATCGTTAGAGTAAAAAACCTGATCAGAAGAAATTGGAAATGACTAGGATAGCTTTCCTTAGAAAGAAAAAAGCTTGATTTTATTTCTCCTCCATTCCATTTTGCCTTTTCATCAAAAACCTGATTATTATAACTTTTCTTTCCCTTCTCAAGGATCAATCCATGATCCTTTGCATCAAGGTTCTTGGTCCTCAAGTTGAATAGCTTGAACACTCCTCCCTTTTTATAATTTAAATAAAACAGATACTCATCATTACTAAAAACCTTCAATCCCGTTTCTTCGAATTCAAGGTCCTTGCTAGTAAATCCTAATTCAGAAGGCTTTTGTGTTTCTTTAAAATGAAGGGCCGCGAATGAAAAAGAATTGATCAGGGGAATAAGATTTTCTCTATCAATTGAATCCGGGAAAATGGAATTGGCTGAGACCCCATTTTCTAAAAAGATATTCTCGATAAAAGAAGCATTCAGATCTTCATTTGCAAGAGAACTAATTCCCCCGGGATAAAAGACTTCTGTATTTCTGGACCCATAGATCCCCCCAATTGTTCCGTCAGGATGAATGAAGTGCTGAAGAAAGTCCAGGCTGCGATTCAGACTATCTATTAGCTTGACATCTTTTTTAGCCTTAAGAGCGGCACTAAGATAATAGGTACATAAGGTTTGGTAACCAGGATCTGCTCCCTGATATTCCAAGTACCAACCTTCCTTGGATTGATTATCCAGGATAATTTTTAACAATTCATCGCCTCGAGGATTGTCTTCCCCAAGCAGCTTATTCCACAACCAGATGGCAGCGACCCCAGTGGCGAGGTGGTTGGAAATGATGGCATGGGTTTCATCATTCTTGCTAATGAAACTGATCAAAGGCCTGATGCAATTCAGGAGTTCCTTTTTTTCCTTTTTACTGATAAGGGATCCGAGATGTTCGATGGCTGAGAGGCAGTCGAAGGCTACCAGAGCGGTAACGCAAAAGGAATCTTCCCTTGGATAAGCTTCTTCTACTGAGCCATTAGGATTCTGAATTTTTGGCAACGCCAGAATGCAAGCGTTGATAAGCTTGAGTCCCAGCTCTTTTTCAAGGAGATTTAGTTTTATTGCAACAGAGAAAGTATGACAAACTCCCTGATAGGTTCCATTTGGGAAGTCGGTAGTTTTCCAAGCCCAAAATTGCCGGTCTGCAAATCCGAAGGTCTTTGATTCTGGATCCATATTGACCATTGCGATTAATTTGGGCAATGCATTTTCAATATGTTTTAAGTAGGGATTCAAGCAACTGCCTCCTTGAGTATTCTTTCGTATGAAACCTGCCAATTATAGTCTGAGCTCGATGTTCTGGGATGCCAGGAGATTGAGACTTCAGAGCTTTTAAACTGGTTTAGCTCTTTAATTTTTTCGATGGCCAAAGTTAATATGCTTTCTTCGTTGCCTTTCCCATAATCGTAGATATGAGAGTCCATTATTAGCTGTGGCACCTGCCAATGTTCAAAGGCCCTTTCGTTTATATGGTCATATGGATGAAAGCGACTTGCAATTCCCGCCCTATATCCTGGAATATCATTCCAGCCAATTGTATAGTCATTAAACCCTAACTCTTCATGAAAGAAGGGGGTGGAACTTTCCTCGTAATTCAGCCAATGTTGCCTGGTTGATCCAATTTCAAACCCCAATTCATTTTCAAGTGTTTCCTTCTCTTTTTTTAGCAAGCCTTCAAAAAAGGCACTATTGAAACTTCCATGAAGGCCAATTTCAAAGCCCTCCTTCTTTAAGACTTTCAATTCCTTTTTTAGACTCTCATTTTCCAGGTTATAGGATGGATCTAGAAGCCAGGATCTTAAGCCTTTATTTTCATTGGTCTTTGAATAAACAAAGAAACAGGACCTTATGTTATTTGCTTTTTCAAGCTCTTTCCAGTAATCGAATTGCCAGTAGTCAGGGTCAGAGAGGAGAAAGTTAAAGCCATCTTTTGCCCTCCTTAAAAATTCGGTCGGTCTATGAAGGGACCTCAAAGAATTATAAACCTGGAATCCACCTTGCTTGATCCTAAGCTGGATCGTTTTCTTAATGTAATCCAGGTCATGACCAAAGGCGAGGATGGGTCTTTGTTTTTGATCAAATTCCAGCGATGGGAATCTTTCCATGATAAAACCTTCCAACTCATTGAACAAAAGGTTGACAACCGGGATATGGAAACTTTCTTTGTTCTTCCTGGGATGTCTTAAAGAGTAGCTATTTGTAGACCTTCCGATTTTGCTCAGCTCATACTCTTCAAGTCTGGAAAGAAATACAAAAGCATTCCAGAAAATATCATAGCTGAATCCTGCAGAAGAGTTTTTGGAGATGGAGTTTTTCAGAACAAAGAATCCGTTTTCTAAAAAGCTGATTTCAGAATCGATCTTTTTTTCAGAATGGTTGGGAATATCAGCCTCTTTTTCTGTTTCGGGAAGGTATTTGAGTGTAGCCGTACCTTCTACCAGTGAGGATTTATCCTTTAAAACGATGATCTCAAAGTTGGCCCTGTTGATCCTTTGAAATTCAGACAGTATATACTTGAGCCAATTTGATTTTTCAGATGGAAAATAAACCTGTAATCTATTTATCATGGAAGTTTTGGTACCATAATTCCAGGTTCAGGGCTCCCCAGATGTCCCTGCTGAATTTGCCGGATCGGTTTATTTGATCCAAAATCTCTTCGACTTTGAAGACCCCTCTTTCCCTGCTTTTTTTAGAATTAAAGGTGTCGGAAAGAAAGTCTTTCATTTTCTTTTTCTTCATCCATTCATTGATAGGAACAGGAAATCCCATTTTGTCTTTCCTTTCAACTATTTGTTTTGGAAGAAGATTCTTTACAGCCTCAATAAGCATGTATTTTGTTTTGCCGCCAGCGAATTTCATAGTTGGAGGCATGCTGGCCACCAATTCTACAATTCGTTTATCAAGAAGAGGAACCCTTGATTCTAATGAAACTGCCATACTGACCCTGTCCTCCACCTGAAGCAATGCTGGAAGTAATGTCTTCATATCAAAATGAGTCATTTTGTTGAAGTATGACTTTGTTTTTATTCCATTGAAGATCTTGTCATAAGAAGAAAATATGGCTTCATTATTCCTGTTAGAAAGGAAATCTGTTTGGTAAATGGATGAAAGATTGGGCGACCTATCAATCAGATTGAAATACCTTCTATCCATTTCATCAAAAAGACCATTTCCAAATTGGCTTTGGATCATCGGAACGTATTGCCTTAAGGTTGGAAGGCTGGGAATGATTGAATTTAAGGTAACAATATGCTTACCCTCTTCCTGGGTATCGAAAATTGCTCCTTTGATGCATTGTTCCAGGTAAGCAACAGAGTATCGCGTATAACCTCCAAAGATCTCATCTCCTCCCTGACCCCCTAAAACAACTTTTACTTGATCGCTTGCAAGCCTGGATACCATGTATTGAGGAAAAATCCCCGGGCCGGCAGCAGGCTCATCCATATGGTAGACTAGCTTTTTAATGTTATCGATAAAGTCATCCTTATCGGGAAAAACTTCAAAATGCTCACCATTTATCTTTTTACTTACCAAGCGGGCGTATTTGGTCTCATCATATGGCCCCTGGTCTTTAAATCCACCAGAAAAGGTTTTTAGTTCTGCTGGATAATTTTTTGCTGCAAGGATAGCTATGGTAGAAGAATCGATCCCTCCACTTAAATATGCTCCAACAGGAACGTCCGACCTTACTTGAATGGACAGGGAATTTTCAAGCAATACCAGTGTTTCATCAAGGAATTCCTCCTGGGTTTTTGTCTTGTCAACTTTATACTCGGGATCCCAGTACTTTTTATTCTGCAGGATCTTCCCTTCGTTATCGACAACCATAAACGATCCGGGAAGAAGTTTTTTTACTCCCTTGAACATGGTTTGCTCGCCCAATACAAATTGGAAGGTAAGGTATTGTTGAAGGGCTGAAGGCTCAACTTCCGTCTTGATATTTGGATGGAGAAGAATAGATTTAATTTCGGATCCAAAAACGAAACTGTTATTGGTCTTAGCGTAATAGAAGGGCTTAATACCAAAATGATCACGAGCTATAAAGCTTGTCTTTTTTCTCTTGTCGTAAATGGCAAACGCGAACATCCCATTTATCATATCCAGCATTTTTTCTCCGTACTGGATATAGGAATGAAGCAATACCTCTGTGTCTGAATAGGTGAGGAGCTTTACTCCTTTGCCCAATAAACCCTGTCTTAGCTCCAGGTAATTATAGATCTCACCATTGAAGATCAGTGAGTAATTGCCATCTGCAGAAATGAATGGCTGGTTTCCATGATCGATATCGATAATGGAAAGCCTTTGGTGACCAAATGAAACCGAGTCATGAAAATAGGTGCCATTGGCATCGGGCCCTCTGTGCTCGATCACCTTCATCATAGAGGAGAGTAATTCTTCCCTATTCTTCCCTTTTGGGTATCCTATGAATCCGGTTAAACCACACATCAGATAGAAATTTTACTGGCTGTTCGTCCCCTAATTGCTCTTAGATTAAACTTTTCAACGGCTTCTTTATTATTGTTTCTATAGGTTTTGGCCAGGCCTTTATATTGTCTTTTCCAACCGCCAAAAGGCCAATGATATAGGATTGCCATAGTCAAATAGCCAAGGGTAGTTACGCTACTTACCATTTTACTTTCGCTTTCCTTTTTATCATATCGAAGAACAAAGGGCACCTCAGCAAATTTACAGCCCAGGATTTTAAGTTTTACAATGATCTCCAGGGTGGATGTAAACCCTAATCCCCTTAGTTGGACGAAGTTATTTCCAAAGATCTTAATTGAATCATGTATTACCCCGGCTTTATACCCCCTGAAACCACATGAGTAATCTCTTACTCCTTTAATGTTGAACATGACCTTCATAAAGAGATTAGCAGCCTTTGAAATCGACTTTCTATACCAATTCAATCCCTTTTGATCGCCTCCGGGTTGAAACCTGGAAGTATTTACCACATCATATCCTTCTTCTATTTTTTTACAGATATCCAGAATGTATTTGGGATCATGGGTATCGTCTCCTTCAACCCTTACAATGATATCTTCCGGATCAGCAGCCAAGGCGATTTTCTCGAATCCGTCTCTTTCGGTCTCACCAAGCCCTCTATTGATTTCATGTGTCAAAACCTCCAACCTGTATGCTGGGTCATTTTTGAATTCCACGAGGATCTCAGGTGTTTGGTCTGAACTTCCATCATTCACAACCAGTATCCTGAATTCCCTTTTACTTTCAGTCAATTCGTCCTTGATCTTAGGAAGAAGCTTTGGGAGGGATAATTCCTCATTGTATGCTGGAAGAAGAATGTGGATCATTAACTTATTATTTCTTGATCTAATTTGAGCTTAGTGAATCTAAAATTGATTTCGAGGTCTTTCCATCCCCATAAAGTTTTTCTGAAAAATTAAGTTCCTTGTTGGTGAAATTCTCAAATTCACTTTTGATCTTTTCTTCAGAAGCACCCGTAAGAATGTTGACCCCTGAATGCACCAATTCAACCCATTCGGTTTGCTCTCTCATGGTAATACAGTAGCGGGAAAAAAAGTAAGCTTCTTTTTGCAATCCTCCACTATCTGTAAGCACCAATTCAGAATTCTTAATAAGTTCCAGCATGTCGAAATATCCAACCGGATCTATCATATCAAAATCGACCTGAATTTTTAAGGATTCGATCTTTTGCCTGGTCCTGGGGTGAATCGGACAAACGACTCTTAGCCTTTTGTTTATGGAATTTAGAGCATTAATTATGCCTTGAAGATTTTCTTTGCGGTCAGTATTCTCCTGTCTATGGAAGGTGGCTAAAGCAAAGCTTTCCAGTCCAAGCGAATTGATGATAGTAGATCTTGAATCGCTTTTTTGCCCGTAGAATAAAGCGGCTTCATACATTATGTCGCCTACATTTGAAATGCTGCAATTGAAATTCTCGAATCCCTCTTTTTTCAGATTATCTACCGATGTTTGAGTTGGGCAAAACAAGTAGTTTGAGATCCTATCAGTTAGGATGCGGTTAATCTCCTCAGGCATTGCCATATTAAAAGATCGGAGCCCAGCTTCCACATGAGCCGTGGGAATTCCAAGTTTTGAAGCAGAAAGAGCTCCGGCTAAAGTTGAGTTGGTATCTCCATAGGTTAATACCAAATCTGGTTTTTCCTTGATTGCAATCTTTTCTATCCCTTCAAGCATTTTTCCTGTCATGGCTCCATGGCTTCCGCCTTGAATACCCAGGTTATAATCAGGATTCGGAATTTCCATTTCCCGGAAGAATATTTCCGACATATTATCATCGAAATGCTGACCTGTATGGAGGATGATCTCGGAAATGTTAGGATGCTCCAAAATAGACCTACTTAAAGCTGCCGCTTTGATGAATTGAGGTCTTGCACCGATTATACTTAAAATACGCATTTCCTTCCCCGAATTTGGGGTGCAAAGCTATTATTTTTAGCCATTTTAAGCTGATTTTAGCCCTTATAAATGGCTTTTTTAGGCTTATTTGCGCATTGAATTTTTAGAGTGGGAGTTGTAATCAGAGAAAGTAGTGGAGGAGCATTGGTTTCCTACTTAGGGGTTGCGTTAGGAGCCCTGAATATTGTCTTTCTAATGCCAGCAATCCTGGAGGCAGATCAAATAGGTCTGATAAGGACTATTTTGGATGCTGCCTTCATTCTGGCCACCTATTCCAAATTCGGAATTCCTGCTTCAGCGGTTAAGTTCTTTCCAGAGTTCAGGCATAAAAAGGCCTACCTGGGGATCTTTGGAATGAGTCTGGTATTAATGGTTGTTGGATTCCTGGTGGTCTGTGGAATTGTACTTCTTTTTCAGCAGCCTCTCATGGGTAGTTTTCAGGAAAGATCACCTGAATTCAACCAGCATTTTTTTGAAGTTCTATTACTCGCATTTTTATACACTTTGGTAATAGGAGGGATGACCTATTGCAACCTTTTGCTTAAAGTATCCTTTCAAAAATTCATCTCGGAAGTTGTAATCAGGTTGGGTATTACTACCCCTCTTGTATTGTATTATTTTGACCTAATTTCTTTTGGATATGTAATCCCAATTATTGCTGGTTTCTATGGGCTTTCGTTTCTTTTATTGCTGGCCTACATCGCTTATCTAAAACAACTTTACCTGAGATTCTCCTTTTCTGCCTTTGATAAAACCGTTTTGAAATCAATGCTTATCTATGCCGGTTTTGCATTTATTGGAAGTGGAGGCGGGGCTATTGTCTCAAAGATCGATACGATAATGATCTCCTCTTTGAAAGGTTTATCTGACGCAGGAGTCTATTCCATTGCATTCTTTATGGCAGCGATAGTGGAAATGCCTAAGAGGTCCCTGATAAGCATTTCTTCGCCCTTGGTGGCCAGATTTTTTAAGGAAAAAGATCTTAAAGGGATCCAGGATATATATGCTAAATCCTCAACCAACTTATTGCTTATTGGCGGGATGGTAGGGATCCTGGTCTGGTTAAATATTGACGATATATTTCTGTTAATCCCAAATTCAAAAGTTTATGTTGGAGGGAAGTATGTTGTCTTATTTATCATCCTCGCCAAGGTCTTTGATATGGGCATGGGAATAAATAATGAGATCATTGCAAACAGCTGGTTTTACAAATGGAATGTGTTTATCATGCCTTTATTTGCCCTGGTCGTAGTGGTGTCCAATTTGATCTTTATTCCCCATTTTGGACTTGTAGGAGCAGCAATAGCCTCTTTGTTTTCCGTGGTCTTCTACAATATCCTTAGGTTGATCGTGGTTTTCATAAAAATGAAGATGATTCCCTTTTCAAAGAGTACAATAAAATCATTGATCGTTTTGGGCCTATCATTTGCGGCAGGATATTTTCAATTGTATAGAATCGACCTCCCTCTCTTTGATATTTTTATTCGCTCGGCGCAGATAGGGATCCTGTTCTTTCTAGGGCTGATTTATATTAGACCATCCCAGGAATTATTTGGGATATGGACCCAGTTAAAAAACAAATTCCTCTCTTGAAAGGAAGACTCCTCATACTAAGTTACTATTGGCCTCCTTCCGGTGGAGCCGGGGTTCAGAGATGGGTCAAGATGGCAAATAACTTGGTTGAACAGGGCTACGAGATCACAGTGATCACTCCCGAAAATCCTAGTGCTCCTTACTTTGATGATTCTTTAGAAAAAGAGCTGGATTCTAGGATCAAGTCTATTAAAACCAAAACGGTAGAACCTTATTCCCTATTCAATTTCCTTCGTGGGAAAAAGGGAAAGTCTGTTGGTGTAGGTACCACAGGTTTGAAGGGGAAAGAGCCTATCAAGAAAATCGGGCTTTATCTGAGAAGTAATTTCTTTATTCCCGATGCCAGGATGGGATGGAATTTATACTTAATGAATGCGGCCAAGAAGGAATTGAAGGAAAATCAGGTGGACCTGATCATATCAACGGGTCCGCCACATAGCACGCACCTGGCAGCTTTGAACCTGAAGAAAAAATTTAATGTCCCATGGCTGGCTGACTTTCGGGATCCCTGGACCAGTATATTCTATTTAAAGGAATTCCCTTTGACCAAAAACTCATGGGCCAAGCATTTAAAGTTGGAAAGGGAAGTGCTTTCTAAGGCTAGTTGTGTGACTACGGTTTCCGAACACATGGCCGAGGAATTCAAAAAAAAATCTGGAAAGGTTGAAGTGGTATACAATGGATTTGACCAGAGGGATTTTGATTCAAAAAGCCCGAGTGATGTGCCTACGAAAGTGCAAAGAACCTTAGCCTATATTGGAAATTTCAAACCCAATCAGGTTTTTGATGGATTTGCTGATTGTTTCAGGAAGGTCCTTGAAAATTTTGATGACCTTAAGATCAAATTCGTGGGGACCAGTGATCCTAAGTTGAGAGAAGAAATGGATAAAATCGGATTTCAGGAAAGAATTGAATTTGTCGGTCCTGTAAGTCATTCAAATGCTATAAAGGAATTGAATTCTTCCGACGCTTTGTTATTCATTATTCCCCGGGGCGAAAATGAAGAGGGGATAATTACAGGAAAGATCTATGAGTACCTTGCCAGCAAAAAACCAATATTGGCCATTGGTCCTAAAAATGGTGAAGCATCAAGAATACTGAATAAGCTAAAATCTCCCTTTCCGATGATCGAGTATTACAATCCTGAAGAGATCCTTTCAAGCCTGCAAAGTATTTTCAAGCATATTGATGAATCTCCTGAAAGATCCGTTGTTTATGAAGATCTGGAGTTCTTTTCCAGGCAAAATCAAGCAAAAAGAATGGATCAAATCATCCAAAACCTTATTTCTTAAAAATGAGCTTGATAGACCTAAGCCAATTCAAAAGGGACTCAGATTTCTACAAAGATATCGAGATGGTTTTGACCGTAAAGAGTTTCGATTTACAGGCTATTCGAAAAAGGTATATAGAAAGCAAAAAAAGAAAAGATGGGATTACCGGGAGTGTTAAAAGAAGGGTACCAGGATTGGGCGGATTGGTTAAGGTAAAGTTGTCCCAGGGTAAAGTTGTTGAAGAACAAATACTCCTCCGTACCATGGAACCTCGGGGAATAGCCTTGAGCCGGGATCATTTTGCCTTTGCTTCGGATAAGGAGGTTAGGATTTTTGGCCCTGAAGGAGAAAGGAATTTGTCCTATCCCTGGTTCAGTTACATTCACACCATTGATTTTTCTCCTTCCTCCTCTGAGCTATTGGTATCCAGTTCGGGTTTTGATTCGGTTTTTTCTTTCAAGCTCGAATCATTGGAATTAAATTATGATTGGTTCAGTTGGGAGCATGGATTTGCTAAAAGCCAGTTGAAAAGCAATGAGGGAAAAGATGTTTTCTTAACCAGAAGGCAAGAGGTGGCTAGCAAGCTAAAGGAATCTGGTAAAGAGGTCCTTTTGCTAAGTGATCCATTAACTCAAGATCTCCCAACAGCCAAGAGAGCTGCATTTATTAATTCAGCCCATTACAGAGATTCCAAAAGCATTTTGCTGTCCTTTTTCCATTTGGGAAGAATTTATCAACTTGATCTTTCCTCCATGGAAGTTAGCCCCCTTATTTCCGGCTTAAAGAATCCGCATGGGGGAAGAAAGTATGGAAATGGCGTTATGGCCACATCAACTGGTGATGGTAGGGTGGTGATCCAGGAGAAGGATCAAAAAGAGTTTGATTTCAAGAATTTACCAGGAAAACCAGAAGCCATTGAAGGAATGGAGTGGATCCAGAATTCCATCCCTTTTGGGGATATTATTATTTCACTTGATTCAAACAGAACAAGCTTTGTGATCTTTGATCCGGTAAAGGAATTGATAGACATGATCCCTTATAATGATGATTGGGCAGTTCAGGATGTAGTCATCGGAAAGTTGCCCTCGGAAATTGAAGAATCTATTGGATCCAACGAATGACTTCAAAAGCTTCAGCATAGTTGACTCCAATTTGAATGCCTCGAGTCTTGGCGAGCCCTTTTATGAAACCTTCATTCGCATAGTTCCTCCCTTTTTGGCTTTCATATTCTTGGATGGCTTTGACCTTTGACATTAGATTTTTCTCTTCAAGCTTAATAAAGTGCCTTTGGTTAGAATGGAGATTGTTCCAAGGTAATTCATAGCCAAGTATTGAGCTCCTTTTAAAGGCTCTAACCCCTTCTTCATTGATTATTTTGTGGTCTTGATGGATATCAGAACTATTGGGAAGTAAAACCAGATCAGGTCTTATTTCCTTATTTGTTTTGTACAGTTCCTCCAGAATATCCTGCCTATTTTTTGGAAACTCCCTTACCTCAAAGTCATAGGTCTTTATCTGACCGTCTGGGATTCCGAGAACTTTGCAAGAATTTTTTAACTCGTTGTATATGTGATTTTTGGCATATCCCTCAGGCAAAGATTTATTGCAAGGCGAAAATGCCAGGTACCATATCTGGTGACCTTCTTCAACAAAACGATTGATGCTAGCTCCGGCACCAAATTCAATATCGTCAGGATGCGGTGCTAGTGCTAGGATCTTCATTTTCGTTATTGTTTTCTTTTTTGTAGCCAAGGAATATTGCAGCTCCAACTAAGAGATATATTAACAAGGAAGAGGCAAGACTTATCTTGTTTCCTACTTCGTAAGAGCTAGGTTCGAACTTGAATTCTATCTTGTGCTGTCCTGCAGGGATCTCCAAACCTCGAAGCACCCAATTCACGCGAACCATTTCAACTGGATTTCCGTCCAAACTGACTTTCCATCCTTTGGGATAGAAAACTTCAGAAAATACTGCAAATCCATCTGATTCATTATCGCTGGAGTAAATCAATTCGTTAGCCTTATAGCTATCAAGAGCGATCTTGGAATTAGCAGATTTCGAGAATTCTGTTTTGGAAACACTGAATTTTGATTCATCGAGAATTGCTTCTACCGTCGGATCAAAGGATGCCAAGGCTTCCATTTCTTCATTAGGTCCAGGAACTTTTCGAATCTTTTCGACGAACCATGCATTTCCCAAGGCACCAGGGTTTCGTTGTGCTCCTTGAGAGGCATCCTGTGGGATGACATATTTGGTATTGAGCATATTCAAGACATTTTGGTTGCCTCTTGAAATATGCTCTTCGATAAGGTCCTGATACCTTCTCATTTTAGTGCCATGGTAACCTCCAATGCTCTTATGCCAGTAAGAAGTGGTGGCATCGTTAAATGTACTAACGCTTAAATTCAGAACCCTAAAGTTTGGATCTGGATCTGCTAATATCTGTTGGTCGGCTGAAGTCTTAGGGTACTGTTGCTCAAGCTTTTCTTTCACGAAAGTATCAGAGTTTAGGTACCTTTTATCTATTGCCCAAAGATCAATCACAACTAGCCCACCTATCAAAACAAGGCTGGTGCTTGAACCTATACGTCCATTTATGTACATAAATAAGACCGCAACCGCCGCCAATACAAAAACAAAAGACCGGAATAGATCTTTGCTTAATAGATCAGCTCGATCACTTACCATTGCATCAAGTAGCTGAGGAGAATTTTGTGCGAGGGATTGATCCTGACCTCCCCCTGTATAAGAGAAGCCCTGGCTTAATAAGAAAATCAAAACAAATACACCAAAGAATCCTCCTACCCAATACCAGGAGGTTTTATCCATTAAAAAACCCGAATCCTCCTTTTTACGAATGATTTTGTCTAGGAAAAGAGTGGCACCTAATGCAACCATGAATCCGGTGATGCTCAATGCCATGGAAGGCGTCCTGAAAATATTATATCCAGGAAAGTAGTCGAACATCAGGTTATTGATCAAGCCAAAATTCTTGCCCCATGCCAGAACTAATCCCAATAGAGCTGAAGAAAGGATCACATATTTTAGTCTGTGGTCAATATGCCGAAGACCGATCAGGAAAAGGAATAGTACTATGATCCCAAAGTAAACCGGTCCAGCGGTGCTGGGCTGATCCCCCCAATACATCAAAGACCTCACATAGGTTTCTGCCGTTTTTTTACCATATCCGCCTTTAAGCATTTTATAGGTTTCCATGCTTTTATAAGGATATTCTGAGGTGCTTCCTCCACCCTGGTAATTCGGAACGAAGAAGGTCAATGACTCTCCAATTCCATAGCTCCATGCAAAGGCGTAATCCCTGTCCTTTTCCTTTGTTTGAACTTTATCATTGGCAAGCTCAGATCTGGACCTGTTGGAATACTTTGAATACTCTCTAACTGTCATGATCTTGCCAAGGTTAGAGCCTAGTCCGATTAGACCACTAGAGGCGAATAAGGCCGATATGATCATGATCCTTCTCCAATCCTTTTTTTGGATTAGTGGGTATATAGATACACTATATAGAATAATCGCAACCAGCAGAGTATAATATACAATTTGGAAGTGCCCAGAGCCGATCATAGTGGCCGCTGCGAATGCAGACAGAGCAAAACCTTTCCAATACTTTTCCTTTGTTATGAGAATGAGCCCTGCCAGCATTAAGGGCATAAGATTCATAGCGAAAACTTTGGTATTGTGACCAGCATCGCTGCTTATTATTGAAAATGAAGTGAGGCCAAAAGCAAGAGCCCCAATTGTAGCTACGTAGGGATTTACCCCCAGTATGAGCATCAATACATAAAAGCTTAAGAACCCAATAAACATGGAACTAGAACCTGATGGAAACAATTTGTTCACCATCTTTTTTGGCCACCGATAAATTTCTCCATAGTGAAGGGTCGAGACCAAATAAGCCGGCATCCCTCCAAACATTGAATTGGTCCAAAGAGGCTCTTCATTAAATTCTTCGCGGAAATCGAATATCTCGGATGCTCCTCCTCTAAATTGAACAATGTCATGCTGTGCTAATACCTTGCCACCTAAAATCAAAGGTTGGTAATACAAAGTTGTGGCCGCTATGAAGATTAAAGGAAGAATGTATTTGATGTTCTTTGATAGCATCTTAACCGGAGTTGGATTTAAAGCGGAAAATTAGGGAAGCTATTCAAAAGAAAAGGAGAATAGCACTGAATATTGATTTTGAGCTTGATGTAAAAACGGATTCTCGGGTTTTAATATTTGATTTTGGGTTTATTTGCCTTTGATGGAATCGAATAGGACTATACTTCTTGGGGGTGGTGGCCATGCCCATTCATGTTATTCTCTGGCAAAGAGGCTTGGGTTTGAACTTTTGGGCTTTAGGGATGATAGTCAAGATGATCCCAGGGTATTTGATCTGGATCATCTTGGGGAAATAAAAGGTTTGGAAGAGGAAGTCGGAAAGGATATTAAGCTTATTATGGGCATAGGAGACCATGATCAGGGCAAGAGCCGAAGGAGGATCTGGGAGAGTCTGATCTCATTGGGATATACTTTTTCTCCCCTGGTTTCAGACCGATCAAACTTTTTGGATCACTTCGATTCAACCAAGAAGGTCCAGGTATTTGATCAGGTTTATTTTGGTCCCGGATGTATCCTGGGCGAAAATTCCATTTTTAACACTTCTTGCATTGTTGAGCACCAATGCAAGGTAGGGGATCATTGTCATATCGGTCCGGGCACTGTTCTAAGCGGTAATATTTTACTTGGAGATCAGGTATTGATCGGAGCCAACTCTACCATTCTACCTGGGGTAGAGATAAATTCTGGAAATATTATTGGAGCAGGATCGGTTGTGCCGAACTCAATTCATGAATCCAGTGGTATCTACGTAGGAAATCCAGCTAAAAAGATCGCTGATTGGGAATATTCCCTTTGATCAGAACTTGGTTTCAATACCATCCACCAAGCCATACTTGACAGCCTCTTTGGCATCCATCCAATAATCTCTGTCAAAATCTTTCAGCACCTGCTCATAAGATTGCTTACAGCGGTCTGAAAGGATCTTGGCTGATTCTTCTTTGGTTTTCTGAATTTGCATTGCGGTGATCTCAATATCAGAAGCCTGTCCTTGCATGCTTCCGATACTCGGCTGGTGGATCATAACCTTTCCATGGGGGAAGATGGTTCTTTTCCCTTTTTCTCCAACAGCTAAAAGTATAGAACCCATCGAAGCTGCAAGCCCCATGCAAACGGTCTTAACGGGTGAGGAGATCATTTCCATGGTGTCCACCATGACAAGGCCAGAGGTAACAATCCCACCAGGGCTATTGATATAGAAGGTTATCTCCTTCCCAGGATCTTCCGCCTCAAGAAATAATAAGCGGTTAACGATCTTTTCTGCACTTTTATCGTCTACAGGCCCCCAGAGAAAAACCTTCCTTTGCTCTAGGAATTTCTTCTCGAATTGATTCAATCTACTGTTGTTATCCTTTTGGTCTTTTTTTTCCGCCATGGTTTCCTTTTATTCGGCCGCCAAATTAAGATTTGACCGGCATCTTGTACAAGCACAATTTGATAATTAAGTCAACAACCTAATTCACCCGTGATTGGTTTCCCATCAAGACAAAATTTTAAAAAGACCTTAAATCTGGCTTATCCGGTTTCCCTGACCTATATATCCCATATGGTTACAGGCCTGGCAGACAATATTATGGTTGGGAAAGTGGGTGCCCTTCCGCTTGCAGCATCGGCCTTCGCAAACAATGTTTTGGTAATGCCATTGGTATTTGGGTTGGGAATGTCCTTTGGTTTAACCCCGCTTATAGCTTCTGCTCATGGAAGAAAAGACATTGATGATGTGAGCAGGTATCAACAGGCTGGATTGGCACTTTTTACCGGTCTGGGAGTGATCATGGCTGCGGTGCTTTTCGGTTTCAGCCCTTTGATGAAATACATGAACCAACCAAAGGAAGTTGTTGAGCTTTCAGTTCCTTATTTCAAGCTACTTGCTTGGTCGATGATTCCCTTTATGATCTTCCAAAGTTTTAAACAATTTTCCGACGGGGTTTCTAAAACCAAGCTCGCGATGTATGTAAGTTTTGGGGGAAACCTGGTCAATGTGATACTGAACTATCTGCTGATATATGGAAAATTTGGTTTCCCCGAATTGGGACTGATGGGCGCAGGGTATGCTACACTTGTTTCAAGAGTTTTGATGGCAATTGCAATGGGAATGTCTGTTTTCAGATTGAGATCCTACAAAGAGTTCGACTTGAGAATTGCTTCTCGGAAAGCTATGACCAAGTTTTACTTCCGTGAACTCTTCAATCTGGGAGGACCATCAGGCATGCAAATGGTTTTTGAAGCTGGTGCTTTTAGCATTAGCGCAATTATGGTGGGTACCCTTGGATATAAATACTTGGCGGCACATCAAATTGCAATCTCATTAGCTTCCCTTACCTATGTTGGGGCCGCGGGAATTGGTAGTGCTGCAACAATCAGAGTGGGAAATCAAATGGGAGCAAAGAACTATAGAACAGTCCGCGATGTAGGCTATGGAGCAACCTGGATGGCTGGGATATTCATGGGGGGCTGTGGGATACTATTAGCTTCCTTATCACAAGTGCTTCCTCATATCTATGTGAATGAAATCGAGGTAATCAGTGTGGCATCTTCACTAATAGTGATATCGGCTTTATTTCAGGTATTTGATGGCGTTCAAGTGGCCGCATTAGGATCGCTTAGAGGGCTCCCGGATGTCAGGATACCTACTCTGATCTCTGCCATTGCCTATTGGGTGGTAGGCTTACCTATATCCTACGTATTGGGTTTAATCCTTGGTTATGGGGTCGAGGGTATCTGGATAGGGTTTATCGCCGGACTAGGTCTTTCAGCTTTTGCTTTGACCTTTCGTTTTAGGAACAGAACAGAATCCTTAGTACTGGATTAGGGCTGACGCCCAGGTAAAGCCACTTCCAAAGGCAGTCAAACAAACAAGGTCTCCTTCTTTGATCCTGCCTTCTTGCCAGGCTTCGGTCATTGCTATTGGAATCGACGCAGCAGTGGTATTTCCGTATTTATGAATATTGCTAACCACCTTATCTGCTCCCATACCAAATTTCTTGGCAATGAATTCCGTGATCCGGGCATTGGCTTGGTGAGGTACAATTAGATCGATATCCTCAAACTTTTTTCCTGCAAGTTCAAGAGATTCCAAAATGGCTTCTGGCATTCTTGTAACGGCATGCTTGAATACATGGTTCCCATTCATATAAGGAAAGATTTCAGCATTCTGAACCATATCAACTGTAAGTCTTTCCTTTCCACTTGAACCGGGATTCAAGACCGCTAGTTCTTCAGCAAATTCTCCCTGTGAATGCAGAACACTTGCCAAAATGCCTTTTCCTTCGTTTTCCTCCGGACTGATAATGGCAGCTCCGGCACCATCCCCAAAGATCACGGAAACATTCCTTCCTCTGGTGGTCATGTCAAGACCTGATGAATGTATTTCAGAACCTATTACCAAAACATTGTTATACATTCCTGTTTTGACAAAATTATCTGCAATTGAAAGAGAATAGATAAATCCAGAACATTGGTTCCTTACATCCAGGGCCCCAATATTTTCCAATCCCATTTCTTTTTGCACCAGAACTCCGCTACCCGGGAAAAAGTAATCAGGACTTAGGGTAGCCATAATTATGAAATCGATATCACCTGGATTTAGCCCTGCTCTTTCGATGGCAACCTTGGCAGCCTCCACTCCCATGCTGGCAACAGTGTCTTTGTCCGGATCAAAGAATCTCCTTTCTTTGATTCCTGTCCTTTCCTGGATCCATTGATCAGAAGTGTCCATGATCTTTTCAAGGTCATGGTTTGTAACCACTTTTTCAGGCACATAAAATCCTAATCCGGCAATTTTCGATCTTCTCATAACTTACTTTTTAGCACTAAGAAATTTTTCCGCGGTCAAATTTAGTCTATCTCCTTTTGATAGACCCAATTTCCATTCACCATGGTGCCAAGTATGAGAATGCTTAGTAATTCATCTGATGGAGTGTTTAGAAGATCCTTATCCAAGACCACCAGGTCTGCATATTTACCAGGCTGAAGACTTCCTCGTTTTTCCTCTTCAAATTGAGAGTAGGCTGCCCAGATCGTCATCCCTTTCAGTGTAGAAATGTTATCCAGTGCATTTTCCATTTGAAATCCGTTTTCAGGATTGCCAAGCTTGTCTTTCCTTGCAACTGATGCATAATAGGTCTCCAATGGGTGGATTCGCTCTACTGGAAAATCAGTTCCAAGTGCGATCAAGCCAGCATTTTTCATTAGAGTTTTAAACGCATAAGCATCTTTAACTCTTTCTGATCCAAGTCTTTCCTCAGCCCAGCGCATATCGGATGTTGCATGAGTAGGCTGGACTGATGCTATGATCCTTTTTCCATCAAAAAGATCAGCATCTTTTTCTGAAACCACCTGTGCATGTTCTATTCTCCATCTTTGATTCCCATCTTTTGGAAGGACGGAGTCGTATACTTTTAACATATATGCATTTGCCGAATCACCGATGCAGTGAGTGTTAAGTTGAAGGTCCATGCTTAAGACCAATTCGGCCACCTCCCTTAGAGAGTCCGCGGAACTCAATAAGAATCCCCTCCATGCTTCCCTGTCAGAATATTCTTCCTTTAAACATGCTCCCCTTGAGCCCAAGGCTCCATCTGCGTAAAGTTTGACTGAACGTAATGAAAAGAATGGATCAATTATTTTCCCGTTGTTAGATAGAAATTCGAGTTCCTCATTCCCTGGGTCAGACATTCCATAAACCCTAATTCCTAAGCTGTTTGATTTAGCTAGAGAATCATACCATTTGATCTCCCAGGTTTCCAGGCCTGCATCTGTTACGCCTGTAAGACCGGCCTCAAAACATTTCTTCTCAGCTTCCTTTAATGCCTTAAAAAGTATTTCTTCATTGAATTCTGGAACAAGATCTCCAACAAGATCGCAAGCGTTATCGATCAGAATTCCGGAAGGTTTGCCATTTTTTAATTGTATTTCACCACCTTCGACAATAGTGGTTTCTGTTATTCCTGCCAGTTCAAGTGCCTTTGAGTTCACCCAGGCAGCATGTCCATCCACGCGCTTAAGAAATACGTAATGATCTGGAAAAATCGAATCCAAAAGTTCTTTCGACGGCATGGTATTTCCCCATAAAGTGTGGTCCCAGCCTCTTCCCGTTACCCATTCTAATTCTGGATACTTTTCAGAATAAGATTCTGCCCTTTCTAAAGCTTCTTCTTGGCTTTGGCTGTTTCTTAGGTCAACCTTTAAAAGGGATCTTGCATATCCAAGGAAATGGGAATGTGCATCTATGAAACCTGGATAAACGAATGCTTCATCGAGATCCTGAATTTTGTCGGATTTATACTTTTCTAAGATTTCCTCGCTGGATCCCAGGTCCACGATATTACCGTCTAAAACCGCTAATGCACTTGCATTGGGGATAGATTCAAAAAGGGTTTCGATTTTGGCATTGGTAATTATCAGGTCTGCTTGTTTTTTTTGAGTACAGGAAAACAAGGTAGCCCCAATCAAAAGCCAGAAAAGGAGGTTTTTCATTTTTTCAAATTGAATTAAGGTGCCAAAAGTAAAGGATATAAAAGGTAAGAGCTTCGTTTGGGATAGGAGTAGAAAGAAGTACGTCGCTCTACAACCCGAGGAGTATCAAAGGCAATGTCTAATTGATATACTGGTTGATGACCATGGCTATCCTATTGGTCTGGCCTCGGTCGAGACAGGGTTGAAAGTTGGGAAGATGCAAAGGCGCTATGACCTTCTATTTTTTGATAGCAATGGAAACCCCTTGCTCCTTGCAGAATGCAAGGCAGAAAATGTAAAGATCACAGCTAGGGCCCTTGAACAATTAATGGCTTATAATTCCGAGGTTCAAGCCCGGATCATTATTCTATTCAATGGACCAGAGCTTTTCTGCTGGGAGTGGGATGGACAGGAATATGTCCAATTGGATCATATTCCTAAATATGAAAGCATTTAGATCAGTTCAGGAAATCTGCCACAGGATGGTAGGGAAGATCAAATGCATCTGCTACTCCTTTGTAGACCACCTTGCCATTGATAACATTCAGACCTAACTCCAACTCTTTTGAATCCTTGCATGCCTGCTTCCATCCCTTGTTTGCCAATTGAATAGCATAAGGCAAAGTCGCATTTGTTAGAGCCATGGTAGAAGTATAAGGAACTGCACCAGGCATGTTAGCAACACAATAATGGGTCACTCCATCAATGATGTAGACTGGATCCTGGTGTGTAGTAGGCTTTGAAGTTTCAAAGCATCCTCCCTGGTCAATTGCGACATCACATAATACTGTTCCTGGCCTCATTTCCTTAAGCATATCCCTTGTGATAAGCTTAGGTGCTTTAGCTCCATGAATTAGTACAGCTCCAATGATGAGGTCATGATCCTTGATGAGCTCTCTGACGGCAAATTCGCTTGAAACCAAGGTCTTGACATTAGCTGCCATCACATCATCAAGATATCTTAAACGGTTGAGGTTTAGATCCAGAATTGTAACATCCGCTCCAAGTCCTGCCGCCATTTTTGCTGCTTCTGTTCCTACAACACCACCACCGATCACCATTACTTTTGCAGGCTTTACTCCTGGAACACCACCCAAAAGAATTCCTCTTCCTTTCAATGGTTTCTCAAGATACTTGGCACCTTGCTGGACCGACATTCTACCTGCAACCTCCGACATAGGGATCAAAAGGGGTAGGGTTCTGTCAGCAGATTCTACTGTCTCATAAGCGAGACAAACCGAACCTGAATCCATCATGGCCTTGGTTAGAGGCTCATGACTAGCAAAATGAAAATAGGTAAATACCAACTGATCTTTTTTGATCATTGAGTATTCTGGCTCAATAGGCTCTTTAACCTTCATGATCATTTCGGCATTTGCATAGGTCTCTTCTATGCTTGGAAGCATGGCAGCCCCAGCTTTTACGTATTGATCGTCGTCAAAACCACTTCCTTCACCGGCAGTGGATTGAACATAAACTTCGTGTCCAAATCGGGTCAATTCTCTGGCTCCAGCAGGAGTCAATGCTACTCGATTCTCGTTGTTCTTAATTTCCTTTGGTACACCTACAATCATTGCAAAAAAATTTGGGCCGCAAATATAATCAGCGGCCCATTAAAAATCTGTTTTTGAAGTAAGCTTTAATTGCTTCCACCCATTATGCTAGAGCCACTCATGGACTCGACAACATTTGCCTTAAAAACCACCTTTTGAAACGGCTTGGTAATGTCGTTTGAATAAATGCTAACAACTTCGGCTCCATTTCTTACTGCATTAGGAATGTAGCTCAATTCTACCTTTCCTGATTTTCCAGGAGCAATTGGTTTTGGAGGGGCCAAATAGGTAACGCAGTTGCAACGGCTTTTAACTTTTGAAAGTACAAGCTCAGATTTTCCGTTGTTTTCGATCAAGATCTTTTTAACCACATTCTGACCTTTTTCAACCGTCCCCAGATTGAATTCAGATTTGTCCACCTCAAGTTTGGGTGAAGCAGCAAGTTGCTCTTCTGTATACTTCGGCGCGGGGGGAGTTCTTTCAACCGTCCCTTTTATCTGAAGCACTTTGGTGGGGGTTGTTGAGTTGGATGTAATTGTAATTGTCTTGTGAAAATTTCCAGGACGTCCCTTGCTATTATAGCTTGCTTTGATCGAGCCAGTTTCACCTGGAGCAACCGGTTCTCTGGTCCAAAATGGAGTGGTACAACCACAGCTTGCCCGAACATTTGACATGATAATAGGTTGATCGCCGTCGTTTGTGAACTTAAATTCATGCACTGCGGGATCACCCTCCTGGATGGTGCCGAAATTGTGAATTTCCTTTTCAAATTTCAGAATTCCTTGGCCAAAAGATAATGCTGGAAAAAGGCCTACAAGTAAAAGGAAAACAAGTTTTTTCATTTTTTGCTTCGATTTTATTTTGTGGGTCGCAAATATACGAAATGACCCACTTTTTGACCCTATTTAGACGTATTGAAAGCAGTTTTTGATTTATTATTTTTGCCCTCCCAACGGGATAAGATATATGCCTGCAACAAAAAAGATAAGCGCAACCAAGCAGAAAGAGATTCTTGAAGATTTTCGATTAGCAGTTGAAAGTAGGGAATGTAGTTACATCGGCCGAAAAGAGGTTTTCATGGGTAAAGCCAAATTTGGGATCTTCGGCGATGGTAAGGAAATCCCACAGCTGGCAATGGCAAAGGTTTTTGAAAATGGAGATTTCCGATCAGGATATTATCGAGATCAAACCTTTATGATGGCCATTGGCCAACTTAGCTCCAGGCAATTCTTTGCACAGCTTTATGCAGATACGGATGTAGAAAGGGAGCCTGCTTCAGCTGGCCGTAGTATGAATGGTCATTTTGGAACCAGGAGTTTGGATGAAAATGGTGAATGGAGGGATCTTACCAAACAGAAAAATTCCAGCGCAGATATCTCACCCACAGGGTCCCAAATGCCCAGGTTATTAGGACTTGCTTATGCATCAAAGATCTACAAGCAGGTAAAGGCTCTTTCAAAAAAAAATAAGTTCTCAAATAAGGGAAATGAAGTTGCCTTTGGAACAATAGGTAATGCTTCTTCATCTGAAGGTATGTTCTTCGAGGCAATGAATGCAGCAGGAGTCCTTCAGGTACCCATGCTTATGTCGGTTTGGGATGATGATTACGGAATTTCCGTTCCTCGAAAGTATCATACAACCGGTGGAGATATTGGAATAGCACTATCAGGTCTTCAAAGGACCGAAAATTCAAGTGGAATTGAGATCCTCAAGGTTAAAGGATGGGATTACCAAGCCTGTGTGGACACCTACAAAAGAGCTGTTAGGATCTGTCGGGAAGAGCATGTACCTGTTCTGGTACATGTTGAAGAATTGACCCAGCCTCAAGGTCATAGTACCTCAGGTTCTCATGAGAGATATAAGTCTAAGGAAAGGCTGGAATGGGAAAAGGAATATGATTGTCTTACTCAATTCAGGCTTTGGATCGAGTCTGAAGGCTTTGCAAGTGCAAAGGAATTAGACAAGATTGAAAAAGAAGCTAAGGAAAAAGCAAAAGAAGGTAGGGTAGGTGCCTGGAATGATTTCGTAGACTCCATGAAGGCGGATCATTCAGAGGCTTTGGAAATTCTCAAGCAATTAGCTCAAGAAAGCAGGATTGAAGAAATTTCAAATGCTCATAAAGACCTTAAGGCAGCTTTGAATCCCATTCGAATGGATGCTATTCGGGCTATAAAAAGAGCGATTTGGTTAGCAAAAGGTCAAAATGGGGACGCCCTTCAAAGAGCCAAAGAATTTATTGACCGTACCAGGAGTGAAAATCATGATCGCTACTCTTCCCACCTATACAGTGAATCACAGCTCGCCCTACCGAACGTGGAACAAGTTGATCCTGAATTTCCCAACCCGGAAAAAATGGTGGACGGAAGGGAAGTTATGCAGGCCAACTTCAAGGCAATTTTTGAAAAATACCCTGAGGTATTTGCAATAGGAGAGGACTTGGGTAAGATCGGTGACGTAAACCAGGGTTTTGCCGGCCTCCAGGATATCTTTGGTGAAGAAAGGATTACCGATACTGGAATAAGGGAATGCAGCATTTTGGGGCAAGGCATTGGAGCATCTATGAGGGGTTTGAGGCCAATTGTCGAGATACAATACCTGGATTACATATACTATGCGGTACAGATCATGGCCGATGATCTTGCCAATGTTCAATACAGAACCAAAGGAGGGCAAAAGGCTCCATTGATAATCAGAACCAGGGGACACAGACTTGAAGGTATCTGGCATTCTGGTTCTCCTATCGGAATGCTATTGCATAGTTTGAGAGGGATCAATGTATTGGTTCCCAGAAATATGGTTCAGGCAGCAGGCTTCTATAATAGCCTTCTGAAATCAGATGAGCCCGGTCTGATCATTGAATGTTTAAATGGTTACAGACTTAAAGAAAATCTTCCAGAGAACTTAGGCGAATTCACCACTCCGGTTGGAAAGCCTGAAACCATAAGGGAAGGGGAGGATATCACTCTTGTTACTTATGGCTCCATGTGCAGGATCGTTATGGAGGCGGCTGAACTTCTTGATGAACATGGGATCTCAGCCGAGGTAATTGATGTAAGGTCTCTTTTACCCTTTGATACAGATCATGAGATCGTAGAATCCCTAAAAAAGACCAATAGAGTGATTTTTGCTGATGAGGATGTTACTGGTGGAGCTTCATCTTTCATGATGCAGAAGGTTCTTGAAGAGCAAGGTGGATATCAGTGGTTAGATTCTGCTCCTGCCACGGTTGCAGCCAAAGAGCATAGACCTGCTTATGCTTCAGATGGTGATTATTTCAGCAAACCCAATGTTGAAGATTTGTTCGAAGCTGCCTACAGAATTATGGCAGAGACAGAGCCTTCAAAATTTCCAGATCTTTACTAAGGTTTATTGTATGTACTTGTCTTGACCCTATTGCTGTGGTTTAGAGACCGGTCGGAAACGAAAAACTCGAATCTAAGTGTGTCTTCAAATCGCCAGGGGAAAAACCTTGTGGATACATTCATGGCAATCGTGCCGCTTACGGGTTGGTCTTCAACCTTGTCTGTAACAGGTGGGAATCTGAGGTCCGGGCGGAATATGGTGTCAAATTCCTGGCCGTTAACATTTATTCCGTACCAGGCTTCTTCAAAGTCTCCATTTCTTTTCACAAATGTGAACAGGAAGAGATTGGAGAAATAGAAATTTTTGACTGAGTCGACGATTACGGTGCCAGGTTGTATTGGCGGGGCGATGGTATCCCCTCCTGCGGTGATATAGTTGTATTCGTTAAATGGGAAATTCGTCTGAGTGCTTCTCAAACCAAGATCTGCATTCCCATCCTCAAATTCGAAAGTGATAATAATGTTATCATCATCAACCTCCTCAAGACTCAAAAATTTAATTTTGGGGGTTTCTGGAAAATCTGGTGGAGGTTGGCAGGATGCCAATCCCAAACAGGCAATGAATATTGCTATTATACTATGTTCCAGATATTTTCTCACTTCATTAAAACGAAGGCTTGAATCAAATTATTCCAAAGTTCAAACAAATCCTTCTCAAAAGCGAACCTTTTGATTTTGAATCTTTGGCTTTGGAAGCTTTCAATTTTCAAGCCGAAAATTGTTTGCCATACAAAGACTTCCTGTCCCATTTAGGATTTAACCCTAATTCAGTAAAAAAAGTTGAGGAGATCCCGTTTTTACCTATTTCCCTCTTTAAGAAAAGGGATGTGGTTATTGATGGGTTAATTGCTGAGAAGATCTTCCATAGTAGCGGAACCAGTGGCCAGGATCCAAGCAAAAAAATATTACCTGACCTGGAATTTTATCAAAACCGAAGCAAAAAGATCTTTAAAGAGTTTTACCCGGACCATAAAAATTATCAATTCCATTTTTTGTTCCCCGGCTATGGAAGAATCGAAAATTCTTCATTGTTGACAATGGCTGAAGGCTTGACCAAGATCTCGGGCGATAGTCTTCCAGCATATTTTTATTCCGATGCGTCAAGTTTTCAAAAGGAATTCGATAATAAACTAGAGTCCGATTCGGTACCAATAATTTTTGCTGTAACACATGCCCTCCTTGATCTTAAAAAGATGGGGTATTCCAATTCCGGTAAAGTAATTGTCATTGAAACAGGAGGAATGAAGGGACTTGGAAAGGAACTGATCAGGGCAGAACTGCATGAGGAGATCAAAAAAGTGTTTCCAAATTCTCAGATAGGTAGTGAATATGGAATGGCCGAATTAATGAGCCAGGCTTATGCAACTAGTGGAAGTTGGTTCAAGGCGCCTCCAGGAATGGAAGTTCTGATAAAAGACATTTCCGATCCCTTTTCTTTGGTAAGGAATGGGCGAATAGGCAATGTCAATATCATCGACCTGGCAAATATTGAAAGCTGTTGTTTTATTGCAACCGATGACCTAGGTAGGAAAGAAAACACTGGATTTGAGATCCTTGGAAGACTGGATCAGAGTGAATTAAGAGGTTGTAATTTGATGAGTAGTTAAGGCCTCACAACCAGATTCTGACTGGGACCCACCATATTTTCCCATTTTGACTACAATCCAACTCTCGCGTTGGTCTACATGCTCGAAGCTTGAACTTTAAAGCTTCAGGTTTTGCACGATCGATTTTGTTTTATCTAACTCGATTCTTATGAAAAAAAGGAGCTTCAGGTGAGATACGATTAGATTCTGAAACATCTCACTAAGCAAACGCTACCCCAAGCTCTAAGAATCACTAAAACTAGTGATGTGCTTCCATCATTTAAGATGAGTCTGTCTGCAAATTCAGCTCGGAGCTTTGAGTCATTAAAATTTGAAGTTCATGAGAAAAACATTTCTGACATTCATTTCATTTTATCTGTGGTGCGGTACGGTAATGGCAAATGATCCTGCTATATGTGACAACTGTATCACAACGCAAGAGACACTCGATGTTCATCCGTTTTTGGCTTACATCCCCGCTTTAATCCTATTGGTGGCCTTTCTATTTCTACTTACAAGATTATTAAAATTTAATCTTGCAGAAGCACTTTCCACTGATCATGATCCTAATAAAAAAGTCCCAAGCATCAGCCGTCTCATCGCCTTTATCTCTGGTATCTCTGCGCTGATATTTTCTTACGGACTGTTTACATTCTACACTTTAGTGTACATCAAAACCGGCTGCTATCCGGAAATAGAAAAACTAACCAACGCACTCATCGCCCTCGGGATTGGGGTTGTCCCTTATTCAATAAATAAAGTGGCCGGTGCCATTGAAAGAAGGTAAGAACCTAAAAATTAATTTATCATGAAAAAAACTACAATATTCATTCTATGGAGTTTGCTGTTAACTCAACTAAGTGCAGCACAAGATTTTGATTCGTTGGCTTTCAAGCGACTGGAAGTCGAATACAAAGGACTCAAAAAGAAGATCCAGAAAAATAACGGTGTGTTCATTGATGGCAAGGTAGTTTATATAGTCATGGATTCAAACGGCGATCAAATTGAAGGGATCGACTGGCCAACCGCATTGAGAGAGTCTAAACAATACAGATATCGGGTCGTTGTGGTTACTGACAAATCGGACAAAGCAACATATAAGGTCAAAATTGATGGAAAGGAATACAACCCCGCCGCTGATTTTACCGTGGTCAATACAGCAAAGATTGACACAGGTAGAGTGGACTTCACGGCAGAGGGAAGGGGTCAAGAACTAATTGTTATAGAGAGTGAACTTTCAGAAGTATTCTCGGAAAAGGTATTCATAGAAGTCAAAAAGACACAAGGAAAAAAGGACACTACTATTCGCAAATGGGATATTAAGCTCTTAGGCGGTAGAACATATCATGTCGCAATCATGGGTGGTTACTTCCACAGTGGTCTTAACAATCCGACGAAAATTGTCAAGGCACCTCTTTTTAATTCAACCGACTCCACACTCATTGGTGACTTCACCAATCACCAAAGAAAACTTGCGGTAATGGCTGTCTTTTATCCCTGGCAAAGGAATTCTGATTACCAATGGAAGAACCTGAAGTTTTATGAAAGATTCTCCTTTGGTTTTGGCATTGGGCTGGATGAGAACCCCTTTGACGATTTGTTTGGAGGAATAAATTTGGAGTTTGCCAGGGGTGGCTATATATCAGCCGGTGTTCACTGTGGCAAGCATAATGTGCTGGCTACAAAACCGGAGTTTGACTACGGGAATGATATATGGAATCAGCCTTTTGATAATTCACTCATTAAGGAGGAATGGGGCCTAAGTTATTATATAGGTGTGACCATCGATTTTAGAGTGATCACATCGATGATAGGAACAAGGGACAAGCTTAATAATGAAGGTTAATAAAAGGATTGAAGTACTGTATACAAATTTATCGAGCCAGTTAGCTTACTCATAAAATTCTAAAATGACTTGAAAATGACCATTGAATTACCACAACATTTAGTAAAAAGACATTCCATAACTGATAAAGACCCAGCAATAGTAGAAAACTTAGGCTGGCATATAACAGACTTTTCAATTGAAAGTATTTGGAAGAAAGGCTTAAAGGGGAGTGGGGTAAAAATAGCAATCCTCGATTCAGGAATTGTGCATGAGCATGAGGATTTTGATTATAACAAGATTCAAGAAATAGATTTTACTAGAAGCAAGTATGGCGCACTTGATACTCATCCTGATAGGCATGGGTCTCATGTTGCTGGTATAATTGCTGCACAGAGAAATGGAGTCGGAATAGCCGGAATTTCTCCCGAGTCAGACTTATTCATTGGAAAAGTAATTGGAGACAACCATCTAACTGACATTTCTGCATTAGAATACGCATTGTATCATAGCATATACGTCTGGGATGTAGATATTATTAATTGCAGCGTCCTGTTTAGAAACTGTAATGATAAAATACATAAACTTATTAAGGAAGCCGCATTGCTAAACAAAGTTGTTATTTGCGCATCAGGTAATCGATCCGCAAGTGCTCTAGGTCAAACAGACTACATCGGGACTTTGGATTATCCTGCTGCTTATCAGGAAACCATTGCGGTTGGTGCCATTAACGAAAATAAACGCTTGTATGGAGGTAATTCCAAAGGGACACTTATAGATTTTGTCGCTCCAGGAGAGAAAATCAAGTCTATCGGTAACCAACCCAATCATTACCATACACTGAATGGCAGCTCATTTGCAGCTCCCTTTGTTTCTGGAGTTCTTTCATTGATGTGGCCTACTATTACCCAAAAGTCCTTAAATATCACGGAAATCAAAGAATTAATAGCAGTCTCCGCTGAGAAATTCAAAGGGCAAAACGATCGAATTAAATACGGCTATGGTTTGATCCAACCATTAAAGTTCTATGAAGAATTAATCAACTATTAACAATAAAATTTGTCAAGTTATGAAACCATTAAAACCATACATTCACCTTTCAAAAATTAAAGAGGGAGATGATTCGTTAGTCGGGTTTGAATTAAGTTACAGTGTTGAACTAAACAGAGCTGGAGTTCAATATTACATCGAGAGCAGAACCACAGAATCTGGCCCCTTGGACAAAGCTGAAAGAATTGTGCAGCTTAATGTCACGGCAACGAAACCTCTGGATCCATTATCTTCTGATGACTCAATATCGCTATATATAGTCCAAAACAAAATATTCGCCCCCGAAAAGAAGATAAGAGTTCTTGTGAACAGTTCAGATGGCGGAGGAGATGAAGAAGGCCAGAGCACCATCCATTATGATGATGCTGACTGATACTCTTTATGCTCTTTTATCTGTCTTATGTAAATTAAGTGAGGATATATCCTCACTTAATTTACTATGAGACAATTTACCACTCAACTCGTCCTAATTTTCTGCATTTTATCTGTAGGATTCTCTCAAAGCAAAAAAGCGGATTCACTCCGACGAACTGGCATCAATTTCAAAAACCAGGGCTCGTTTGACAGTGCTCTGATTCTTTATCAACAAGCCGTGATCATCTACAAGAAAGAAGCTAATTATTCAGGTGTAGCCAATTGCATTAGAAATATGGGAAGTGTGTATATGCGGCTAGCCCAGTATGAAAAAGCGACGGAAAACTATTACAAGAGTCTATGCATATATGATTCTGTTGATGACAAAAACGGAATCGGCCTTGCCTACATAAACCTTGGAAATTATTTCCATTATCACGAACGTAACCTTGATTCAGCTTATAGTTTCCTGACTAAAAGCAAAACTATTTTTATAGAACTTGGCAATACCCGTCGCCTCAGATCTGTTTATAACAATCTTGGGAATTTATTCTATGAAACACGATACCCAAACGATTTTCGAAACATTGATTCTGCTGTCACTTACTACAAGATTGCCCTCAGATACTACGAGGAAGTAGGTGATTCTATCAATTTAGCCGGAGTGCTGAGTAATATCGGAAGGGTATTCGAATACGAAAATGAGCTCGACAGCGCAAGTTTGTTCTATGCCAAAAGCCTGAACATTAGAAGGTCCGTAAATGATCGGTATGGCATTGCAGCTTCTCTGTCAAATCTAGGAAACATCAACAAAAAGCAAGGGAATAACCCGAGGGCAAAAGAATACTACCTTAAAACACTCTCGTTAGCTGAAGAACTCCAGTCAAACATTTATATCTCAAATGCATTAATTAATCTCTCTGAAATTGAGGAAAATCAAGGAAACTATAAGACTGCTCTTGAAGACCACAAAAGACTGTATGAGGTAAATCAAACTATTTATAATGAAGAAAAGGCGGCTCAAATAGCTGAACTGCAAACCAAATACGAAACCGAAAAAAAGGAAAAGGAAATTGCTCAGCAAAAAGTACAAATACGAGAGGCTGACACTCAAAAAAATCAGCTGCTCACTTCAATTGTCATTATCATTCTAAGTGCCAGCATTGTACTTATCATAATGCTGCAGCGTCAGCGAATGATGAAAATTGTTAGCAAAAAGAATGAAAGAATCCACAAGCAAGAAGTGAATCAACTACTCAATACCCTCGAGATAAAATCTCTCGACTCCATGATCGAAGGTCAGGAAAAGGAAAGGAAAAGGATCGCTGAAGAACTTCATGACCGGCTAGGAAATACACTAACTGCAGCACAGATTTATGCGGAGTCTATCAGTGAAAATAAAGGCACTTCAGGTTCGCAAATGAAAAAAATCAAGAACCTTTTGGATACAGCCATCAAGGATACCAGGCAAATTTCTCACAATATGCTTTCCGGTGTATTGACCAAATTCGGATTGGTTGCAGCCCTTAAGGACCTGAAGGACACAGTAACCGGCACGGATAAAATAGACATGAACTTCGAGATCATTCAATTTGACGGGCGCCTGGAAACCCAAAAAGAAATTAACCTCTACAGAATTGTTCAGGAATCAGTCAGCAACATACTGAAACATGCCAACGCAACGCTCATCAATATTTCCTTGAGAAAGACTGAACAAGAAATCTCCCTTGAGATCCAGGATAACGGTATTGGCTTTGATATCAAAAATAGCAATGACGGCGTCGGCTTGAGGAACATAGCATCAAGAGTAAATAGCATTGGAGGAAAGTGGGCAATTAACTCCCTGCCAAATGAGGGAACAACGATTACAATTAATATTGCTGTCTAAAGATGGAAGACAAGATCAAAGTTTTGATTGCTGACGATCATGAAATGATCGTCGAGGGACTTGAGTTGCTACTCTCATCGGAGCAAGATATTGAAATTGTAGACCATGCATTCGACGGAGAAGAAGTAATCAAGAAAATAAATCAGTTGACCGAGTTAGACATATTGATACTTGACATTAATATGCCTAAAAAAGACGGTATTCAGGTTACAAAAGAGATAAAGGCATCCCACCCTGAGGTGAAAATTTTAGTGGTGACCACCTATAATAGAAAAGAATTCATCAAAAACTTGATGGATGCAGGCACTGACGGATACATTCTTAAAAACGCTGGTAAGTATGAGTTGATCAACGCCATTCGCAGTTTGGTGAAGGGAGATCCTTATTACAGCCCGGAAATAACTCGTACCGTTATGCGTAGTTATCAGAAAAATAGAATATTTAATAACCCCCTTGATATAGAGCTGTCAGACAGGGAAAAAGAGATTATTCGTCTCATTTCAGAAGGCCTGAGTACTCAAGAAATTGCAGACAAGGTTTTTTTAAGCAAGCATACCGTAAACACCCATCGTAAAAACATCCTAAGCAAGCTCAATGTCAAAAATTCTGCAGGAGTCATTCGATATGCCATTCAAACCGGCATAGTAAAAGGGTTTGATTTCTAAGTATTTGTATGGAAGACCAGGAGTTTTTCAGGTAGGTGGTTAAGAGGTGATTCCCTTCTTTTCATCGTTCCACTCTTTCACTCAACCAAAATCGATTTTCCACTTTTCACCGGAGGGGAGTAAGTGGAATCTCACTAAGCCAAAATGATAAGATTCAACCCAATGAAGGGTGGAATGAAGAACAATAGGGTTATGATTCCATCAATCGAAGCCTGTGAAAAGATGTGTGATGAAAGATACTACCAATATGAGCCTACCTCCTTTTTGCCAGGACGGAATTAGCCTTAATCCTTATTTACTCGGCATATTTTGCTGCGTCTGCCTTAGTGATCTTTTCACCACTCATGATCACCAATCTTTCAACAACATTCCTCAATTCCCTTACATTGCCAGTCCACTCAAGGCCCTGAAGATGCTTTATGGCCGCAGCTTCCATTTCTTTTATTGATTCACCATATCCATTTGCAATCTCATTCAAGAAATGTTCAACCAATAAAGGAATATCATCCTTTCTCTCTTTGAGCGGTGGTACCTTGATCAGGACTACAGAAAGGCGATGGTATAGGTCCTCTCTAAAATTTCCGGCTTCAATTTCCTTCTTCAAGTCTTTGTTCGTGGCTGCAAGTATCCTGGGATTAACACTTATATCTTTTTCCCCTCCAACCCTTGTGATCTTGTTTTCTTGTAATGCTCTCAGAACCTTGGCTTGAGCAGAACCAGACATATCCCCGATCTCATCAAGAAAAAGTGTCCCGTCATGAGCCAATTCAAACTTTCCAATTCGTTGCTTGATTGCCGAAGTGAAAGACCCTTTTTCATGTCCGAATAATTCACTTTCAATTAATTCAGAAGGTATTGCAGCACAATTGACCTCAATAAAGGGACCTTTTGACCTTGCAGATGCATCGTGTAAAGCTTTTGCAACCAATTCTTTTCCGCTACCATTTGGTCCGGTGATCAGAGCTCTCGCTTCAGTAGGCCCCACCTTTTCAATTACTGATCTAAGCTCTTCAAGTTCCTTGCTTTCTCCTATGATGCCTCCATTGCCAACTACCTTTTTTTTCAACCTTTTGGTTTCGCGTTTTAGGTTTCCATTGTCAAGCGCATTCTTTATGGTTACAAGGATCCGATTGAGGTCAGGTGGTTTTTCCAAGAAATCAAATGCACCAAGCTTAGTTGCTTCAACGGCTGTGTCAATAGTGCCATGAGCACTCAGCATAATGAAAGTGGTATCGATACCTAACTCCTGGCTTTTGGTTAAAACCTGAAGCCCATCAAGGTCACCCATTTTTATATCACAAAGGCAAACATTGAAGGCTTCATTTTGAAGCATTTCTAATCCTTCCTTTCCACCTCCAGCGGTTTTAATGGTATAGCCTTCAAACTCCAGGATCTCCTGAAGTGTGTTCAAAATGGCTTTTTCGTCGTCGACGATTAGTATTTTACTCATAGCAAAAAAATTACTGGCCTATAAGCCGGATTCTGTCCGCGAAGTAGAGAAAACTCACTTTACGGCCTTATCATTTATCTAGCCCAATTGTCACCAATTGGATCTCATCAGCAGCCTACCCATTTCGCGAATTTAGGCGAGCAACCTAATGCTTACGCAGCGAAACCTATTTGGCCTTGCAACCCACAAGGTTTACCATGCGATCGATGTCACCACCGACCCGGTGAGCTCTTACCTCACCTTTTCACCCTCACCTCCGGAGAGGCAGTATATTTTCTGTGGCACTGGCTCTTGGACAATCAAACAAGTTGAATGCCAAAGCTTCCCGTTAGGAAGTGTGGTGCTCTATGTTGTCCGGACTTTCCTCCAGGATCCGACCAAGATCGAACCCCAGCGATAAGGCGGCCAGCAATCTCTGCAAAATTATTGGATTTAGAAGAAAAGAGGATGAAAATGGACCTCTCCACGAGAGAATTCTAAAGCGGGAGATGGGATTTTTATTCCATCGATCAAAAAGATCAGCGTATTCAGAAGTTTGGACCTGGTCTTCAAGTGAGAAAGATTGGGGTCAATTGAAAAATACCATTGCCTGTAACTCTCATATCCTCTACGATTATTTGCTGTCTCATCAGAATAGACCATTCCATCTGCTCCTGCTCCAAAAGCAGGGTTAATCCACTTCATCCAATTGTGCTTTTTCCCGGTTAGTAAATAGGAATCAAAAGACAGCCAGTAGGTGTGTCCATTATAATCTTTCAAAAGACTTTCCATTGGATTTGAGCCAAGCAATTCAGGACGATATTCAGGGTAGGAGGTAGGGCTGTATGAGAACTTCACCTTAATGCGGTCTTCTTTCCACAGCATTTCCTGTCCCAAGAAAAACCCAACTCCAAGGAGGTTGGCATAAATATCTCCGGTTGAGGCTCCATAATTTTCTGAGAAACCATCTAGGATCTCAATGGGGGTCATTAAGACTATACCCGTCAATGCCCCATAAAGAGCAGCTTTTTTTTGTTCATGATGTGCCCATCTATACATACCAGCACTTATTCTGCTGATCTGAAATGCGGAATAGAAATGACCCATTTTATCGACTTGCCTCCAGTCAGAATTGTCGTTGAAGAAAAAGAAATCTGATCTGCGATCTAAATTATACCAGGAGCTGGCCAGAACAGCCATAGTGCCAACATAGGCTCCTCCTGTTCCTGCAAGGATCAACTTTGTTCGATCCTTCTTCTGCTTTTCCTGGATCTCTGATAGTTCTTGAGCATGACCATTCAGGCTGGCTAGAAAAATGAATACTATGGTAATTAGACCCCTCAAATCATTTTTTACTATTTATTCTGTTTGTTAGGAGATTGGAACAGCTCACTTAAATTGTTAAAATTCTGTGTATACATTAAACTGAACCCTCCAGTGGTTGTTGATGAGGTGCCATCCAAACCTGTTTGATAGATATTCGGGTTGTTTCGATTGAATACCCTTACTCTTAACCTTCCATCATCAGAGAGAAGATATTCCACTGTCCAGTCTCCTATTACACTACTTACATCTGCTTCATCGGTAGCATTATAAAAGCCTCCTTCACGGCTTACTTTCAGTTTCCCTTCCATGAATTGGTATGACATTCTAAGTTGCATGTTCTTTAGATCCTGTTCCGAAAACCCACTAAGGTCAAAGTCTATTTGGAAATTCTCATCAACCTGACTTAGGTAATTACTAAGCTGATTGGATAATAATTCACTGACGTTCCCACTTACGCTTTGACCGTAATAAGTCCCATCCTGGGAAAACCTTCTCAGCATTATTAAGCTAAAAACCTGGCGGTTCATTTCATCGGCATCGTTTTGGATCCGGTTGTAAAATGCCAGTTTATCGCTGTTGAAGTCATAACCTGCAAATACAGGTGTTTCAATAATATCTACTCCAAAAGCAATATCAGGTGTTAAAACCTCTCCATTTAAAAACAACTTAACATCTACCGGATACCTTCTTCTTGCCTGTGGACTTTGAAGTATCAAAGAATCAGCTGAGATCATTAGGGGACTCAAGGAAACATGTTGCTTGTAAAGACCGGTTACTTTTATGTTTCCTCCGTAGGGATCCCCATTCCAACTTATACTACTACCAGGATCAATATCGAATTGCTTATTGATAATATTGAGCATGGTGAAATTGTAAATGCCTTTTTGGATGGTGTAATTTCCAAACATTTGGAATCCGCCCCTGGTGTCAATCTCCATACTCATTTTCCCTTCTCCGGATCCCCATATCCGATCATCGGTTGTTTGGTCCAATAAGAGTTGAATCTCTGCGTCCGGTGTTACTTCCAGATTTGCTTTCAGTGTAAGCCCTGAAAGGTCCACCTCTTCTTCCTTTTTCTTTTGCTTCTTGGGCTCTGCTTGTATCTGGCTTACAAATTGGATCTGATTGTTTTGGGAAACAGTTTCTGCATTATCAAATGGGAAAAACACCTGGGTTCCTTTGTCCGAGCTCAGGTCTGCTTCAATAAGTACATCCTGAACCGAACCAAAAAGGCTTATTTCTCCGGTAGCTACAGCCGTCCCGAAGAAATATTCATTTTGCTCCTGCTCAAGGTCCATTATTAAGTTCTTATTTAGTTCCAGATCCATATCAACTACAAAATCCTTGAACCCATCGTGATATATCCCTCCCGAAACCCCAACTGGCACATGGTTCTGGTCCAGTACCCTTGATTTAGAAAAGATGATCCTGTCGATCCCCATATGAACTTTTTGGTCTAAGAAAAATTTGGTATTCAGGTAGTCCACCTTAAAGGTCCCAGCCTTAACAAAAAGCTCTCCATCGATCTCTGGTGATTTAAAGTCTCCTCCCAGGGATATCATACCACTTACTGAACCCGAAATTTCACTCATAACATTCTCGAGGATCGGCCCAAGGAAGTGAAGATCTACATCCCTCAAAGTGGCATTGATGTCCATCAGGAAATTGTTTCTCGCATTGATCTCGCCTTCAGCCATAAGATATTGCTCGCCCAAATGCTCTACATTTAGTTCGACTCCAAGATTTCCATCTTCAAAAACCTTTGATATTCTGGCATCCACATCACCCACCAGAAGGTCATTGAATGTCAGGTCATTGATCCTGATCTTTGAGACAAGCTCTCCTTCTGAAGGTTTGAGCCTCATATTTCCAGATGCGTTTCCGGTCAATTTGTGAATGATAAATGGATTGATATTCACCAGGTTAAAGGTTTCAAGATCAAGGCCAAGGAAATTTTCTTCTCCAAAGAAGGCACCCGAGACCCTGATCTCTTCTTCTTGGGTCTGGTACCCCAAAGAGTCGAAAACAAGACCGTTAGAGTTAATAACAAAATGGTTTCCTGTGTTCAAGCTCCAGTATTTTCCAAGGAAGGTCAGATCAGAGTTTTCAATATCAAAACTCATTTTGTATTCCTCCTCTTTAAGGGTTCCATTTCCTATCAGGTTCATATTGAACCAGTCCTTATCATCCATCTCTGAATTCAAGACCAGATCAGATTCTCCCTTGGAATGATTCAACAAGATCTTTGTGTTTTTTATTGCGGTCCTTTCCCCGACATATTGTTCTTCTCCAAAGATTTCAAGACTTAGACTGGAACCATTTGCCGAATCCTGATTTAGGTCAATATGAGCCCTATTGGCATAAAAAAGGTTTCCCTGATAAAATATTGAGTCCAAGGAAATGCTGATATCCAGGTGATCTTTTGTGCCCCAAATGTAATTTGCTTCGATTAGGCTTCGTCCAGTATGGATCAATCCAGGTACAAAAAATCCTATCAATGGGTTTGCATCTTTCAGCTCTATTGCCAACCGGCTTGTAGACTGATGATCCTCCCTTGTGATTTTCTTAGCATCAAGATTTAAACCCTCCAAAAGAGCTTTAATTTCTTTAGGGATCAGTTTGATCGCCTCCCAGGAAAAGTTGCCATCCACAAAAGCATTGAAATAATCGGACCTCAAAGAAATTGAGCGATGTTGGGGAGGTCCCCCAATTCCAAGGAAGAGACTATCGAAATTCAGCTCCTTTTCCTGATTATAAACCTGGATACTTGATAGATCTACATAACCTCGTACAGAATCAGGATGAAAGCCCTGGAAGTTTGCAAAACCTTTAAGGGAAAATCCAGAAGCTCCCTCTGTTTTTAGGAAATCCTGAGTGAGAATTTCATTTGCCTCTATTTCCAGATTTATTCTTTGAGAGCTGTCATTGAGGTTAACCGTTCCGGCCAGATCAAGTTGTAATCTTTCGTCCTTCGAACTGACCAAGCCAGAAAAAAGGCGGTCGCTAAGATTCCCTTTGATAGTAATATCGCTTAGCCGATTTTCTAGGATGTCAACGCTTTGGATCTGTCCATCAAAGATCACAGAGATCTCTTCCAGTTTTAGTCCGCTACCAAAGACTTCTCCGTCCAGGTTGACCTTGTCAACCTGGAATTCCGATCCTACTAATGTCCCAATATCAAAATCAGTAAGAGAAAGTTTTCCGCTGTACTCAGGAATATCTTTGTTCCTGGGTTTTTTAAGATTGATGTCAGCTGAAAATTTTCCTCTGGCAGAGTTAAAGTTCCCTTTGGAAACAAAATCAGATGGAAAACCATCGAATGAACCATCAAACTGCAGAAATTCAAGATTTTCTAATAAACCTAACTTGAGCTTTTTTGAAAGGAGGGAAAGGTCCTGTCTGGATAAATAGGAGGGGCGAAGTTGAGCTTGAATAAATGGAGCTTGCCCAACCCCGTATTGATCGATTTCAAATCTGCCCTGAATCCGACTTCCTTTGGAACTCAATATCTGCGAATTGCGCAGCACCAATCTGTTGGTAGTAAATTCAAGACCTCCCACAACCCAGATATCCTTTGGGAGTTGATTCATCTCCGGGTTTTGAAATGTCCTGGCCAGATAGGGAGTTTTAATTCTGAGACTATCGAGGTTGGCTTTAATTTTTTCCAGATATCGTTTGCCTTTGACATCCGAAAATTCCAAAACAAGTGAATTTCCTAGGTCTAGAGCATCACTTTTTAGATTGAAGCCAGAAAATTCAAATCTATCTTTTTTCAGTGTTGAGCTGCAGGAACTTAGGTTTATTGATAGATCATTATGCTTTTCCTTGAAGCTAAGGTTAGAAATGAAAAACCAAAGGGAGTCAGAATCATAATTCAGGTTCCTGAGATCCAGTTGAAGGTTTTTTAATGTTTCCAATTCAAAGTCTGCCTCTCTTGTGATTTTGAAAGACTTGAGCTCTGGGAAAATGATCTCCCCATTAAGAATCTGAATCTGATTAATCTTCAGCTTCTTTGGATTTCCTGTGGTATCACTTAATTCCAGTTTTTGGAAAAACTCAAGCAGCTCAAATTTTCCTGAAGAGTCGCTGGACAAAACCATTTTGGGTTCTTTTAGTAAAATGTCCTTTACGGGAACTCGGCTTCCTCCGATAAAATCTCGTAAACGGAAACTAATTTGCCCTCTGTTTAATCCTATCAATTCCTTAGAAGAATTTGAAAGGAGTCTTATCTCCTCCAATTGAAGGGTATTCAAATTGGCCAGGTAGGCTTTTTCAATCTCTATTTCATAGCCAGTTTTATTTATTATTTTTTGTGTAAGGAATTCTGCAAATGAGGTTTGAACCGCAGGAAACTGAAAGATTAGCAGAATGCTAAAAAGAAATGCAAAGCAGCCCAAAAAGAAGAGCCCCACTGTTTTTATCAGATTTTTTAAAAACCTTTGCATTTCGGCAAAATAAAGGCTTTTGGCAACAATAATTGGAATTGAATCTTCATGTGATGAGACCTCGGTTTCTGTACTTAGGAACGGAAAAATCCTCTCGAATATCATAGCCGATCAAAAGGTTCATGCCAAGTTCGGTGGAGTGGTTCCTGAGATGGCTTCAAGGGAGCATATGAAAAATATGGTTCCGGTTTTTTCAATAGCCCTAAAAGAGGCTGATACCCAGCTAAATGAGATCGATGCAATTGCTTTTACAAATGGCCCTGGGCTTTTAGGACCCTTGATGGTCGGGAACTCCTTTGCCAAAGGACTTTTCCTTTCGACCCGAATCCCAATGATACAGGTCAATCATATGGAGGCGCATGTATTGGCTCATTTTATTGATGGGAAGGATCCTGAGCTTCCATTTTTATGTTTGACAGTTTCCGGAGGCCACACTCAGTTGGTTTTGGTTGAGGATGATCTTAGTATGAGAATCCTGGGGAAAACTCTGGATGATGCTGGCGGGGAGGCATTTGATAAGATCGGAAAGATGCTTGGACTGGAGTATCCTGCAGGCCCGCAAATAGATAAGCTTGCGAAGAGGGGCAATTCAAAAGCCTTTGATTTTCCCAGAATAGAAATGGAAGATTACGATTACTCATTCAGCGGATTGAAAACCAATGTCCTTTATTTCCTAAGGGAGGAGTTAAAAAAAGATCCAGACTTTATCTCAAAAAATTTAGATGATCTATCAGCTTCGATCCAGAAGACCATAATTGACACCCTTTTGATCAAACTGGAAAAAGCAGCAAATGATCTGAATGTTAACTCAATCGGGATTGCAGGAGGAGTGGCTGCCAATTCGGGTTTACAAAATGCTGTAAATGAATTGGGCAAAAGTTTGGGTTTTAGCTCCTATGTACTTCCAATTGAATACTGCACCGACAACGCAGCTATGATCGCCAAAGTAGGCGAGGTAAAATACAAAAGGTCGGAATTCTCCGACCTTGATGTTATTCCCAGTCCTAGATTAAGTATTTAGATCTGCTCGTAAGGAACCTCATCCAAAAATTTGGTTGAGTACTTTCCAGAAATGAATTGCTTATTGGACATCATCTTGATGTGGAAAGGAATGGTTGTTTGAATTCCCTCAATTACAAACTCTTCAAGAGCTCTTTTCATCCGGGTTATGGCTTCTTCTCTAGTTTGGCCACTAACTACAAGTTTTGCGATCATGCTATCGTAGAAGGGAGGAATGGAATATCCAGAATAAATATGAGAGTCAACCCTAACCTTATGTCCACCTGGTAAGTGAAGATTTGTGATCTTTCCGGGACTTGGCGCAAATCCTTTTTCAGGGTTTTCAGCATTGATCCTACATTCAATAGCATGAAGTTTAGGGAAGTAGTTCTTTCCACTGATCGGAACGCCTGCAGCAATTTTGATCTGCTCTTTGATCAGATCATAATCAATTACTTCTTCAGTAACCGGATGTTCAACCTGGATCCTGGTATTCATTTCCATGAAATAGAAATCTCCGTGCTTGTCCACTAAGAATTCTACCGTACCAGCACCCTCGTATTTGATGGCTTCTCCGGCTTTAATCGCAGCAGCCCCCATCTTCTCTCTGAGTTTTTGATCCAAAACAGGGGAGGGGGTTTCCTCGATCAACTTCTGGTGCCTTCTTTGAATGGTACAATCTCTTTCAGAGAGATGGGCGACCTTTCCAAATTGATCACCAACCACCTGGATCTCAACGTGTCTTGGTTCCTCGACAAATTTCTCAAGGTACAGGCCTGCGTTTCCAAAGGCAGCCTTTGCTTCCTGTGTAGCACTTTCCCAAGCTGCGTCAAATTCTTTTTCCTCTGTTACCAGTCTCATTCCTTTTCCACCACCACCAGCAGTAGCTTTTAGAATGACTGGGTATTTCATATTCTTAGCCAGCTTCTTTCCTTCAGCTGCATTCTTTAAAAGTCCATCAGAACCGGGGATGGTGGGAACTCCTGCCTTTTTCATGGTCGCTTTGGCAGTAGATTTATCTCCCATCTTCTGGATCATTTTTGGCTCTGGGCCAATGAATTTTATCCCGTATTCTTTGCAGATGGCTGAAAAATCTGAGTTCTCTGAAAGAAAACCATAGCCTGGATGAATCGCATCCGCATTGGTGATCTCTGCTGCTGCAAGAATGTTTGGGATCTTTAGGTAGGAATCAACGCTTCTTGCAGGACCAATACAAACCGCTTCATCCGCAAAACGAACGTGTAAGCTGTCTTTATCTGCCTGGGAATAAACCGCAACAGTTCTAATTCCCATTTCCTTACAGGTACGAATTATCCTGAGGGCAATTTCGCCTCTATTGGCAATTAGGATCTTTTTGAACATAGGAATTAAAGCTTAGCTAGGGTCCACCAAGAATAAAGGCTGGTCGTATTCAACAGGACTTGAATCATCAACCAATACCTTAACAATTGTTCCTGATACTTCACTTTCGATCTCATTGAAAAGCTTCATCGCTTCGATGATACATACAGGCTTTCCTTTTTCGATCTTGTCACCAACGTTCACAAAGGCATCAGACTCAGGGTTTGGAGACCTGTAGAAGGTCCCGATCATCGGTGATTTTATTTCAACATAGTTTGAAGACTCTGCAGCCGCAGGTTTCTCTGCTCCGCCTGAAGCCGCTGGCGCAGGAGCAGGAGCTGCTGCTGGGGCAGGGGCAGGAGCTGGTGCTGCAACTGGGGCAGCTGCCACAGTTTGAACCACACCGCTATTCTTTTTGACCTCAAGTTTAAATTGATCAGTTTCAATATTGACTTCATCCATTCCACTCTCCTTGATGAAATTAATGAGATCCTGAATTTCTTTAGCTTTCATAGTCATTATTTTACTCGTTCCACATAGGAATGATCCCTAGTGTCAACTTTTATTTTTTCGTCATTATCAATAAACAAAGGGACTTTTATTTCAGCACCTGTTTCAAGCTTTGCGGGCTTTAATGTATTGGTAGCTGTGTCTCCTTTAACTCCTGGTTCGGTGTAAGTTACAACCAACTCGACAAAAGGTGGTAGTTCGCAAGACAATGGTGTTTCGGTCTCTGCATGAAACAAAATTTCCACATCCTGCCCTTCTTTTAATAGATCCCATCCATCGATTTGATCTTTTGGAATGTTGATCTGCTCAAAAGAGCTCATATCCATGAAATGAAATCCTGTATCATCGGAATACAAAAACTGATGAGCCCGTCTCTCAATACGAGCAGTATCAACTTTTACCCCTGCATTAAATGTATGATCGATAACCTTTCCATTCCTTACACCCTTAAGCTTGGTTCTAACAAAAGCTCCACCCTTTCCTGGTTTAACATGTTGGAATTCAACAATGGTGTAAAGGTCATTATTGAATACCAGGCAAAGTCCGTTCTTAAAATCTGCAGTAGAAGCCATAGTTTATTTAGGATCGTAAGCCCATTTCAAATAAACAGAACCCCAGGTGAATCCTCCACCAAAGGCTGAAAGGACTATATTATCTCCTTTTTTAAGTTTGTTTTCGTAATCTCTTAGGCAAAGAGGAATCGTGCCTGAAGTTGTATTGCCATATTTTTCAATGGTGATCATCACCTTTTCCGGAGGAAGGCCCATACGATTGGCTGTGGCATCAATAATTCTCCTGTTGGCCTGATGTGGTACCAGATAAGCAATATCATCTGATTCCAGATTATTCCTTTTCATGACCTCGTAAGAAACATCCGCCATGTTCTTTACGGCAAATTTGAATACCTCTCTTCCTTCCTGGTATACAAAATGTTCCCGAGCATCCACGGTTTGGTGGCTGGCGGGTCTTCTTGATCCTCCAGCCTTTTGATGAAGGTTTACCCAACCTGATCCATCCGAAAAATGAAGGGAATCCATGATCCCAAATTCTTCTGTTGTAGGCTCCAACATTACAGCCCCCGCTCCATCTCCAAAGATTATACAGGTGGTCCTGTCTTCATAGTTTACTATCGAAGACATTTTATCTCCTCCAACAACAACCACCTTTTTTTTCATTCCCGATTCAATGAATTGAGCCCCTGTGGTCAAAGCGTAGATAAATCCAGAGCATGCTGCCCCGATATCATAGCTAAAGGAATTCTTTGCCCCGATCTGGTCGGCAACAAGATTTGCTGTTGCAGGGAAAACCATATCAGGCGTTACAGTGGCAACTATCAATAGGTCGATTTCCAAAGGATCTGTATTGGTCTTTTCCAATAATTCCTTCACAGCAGGAATAGCCATATGGGAGGTTCCTTTATCCTCACCCTTTAGGATTCTTCTCTCTTTTATCCCGGTTCTGGAAGTGATCCATTCATCATTGGTATCTACAAGTTTTTCAAGCTCCTGATTTGATAATACATAATCTGGAACATAACCTGTGACACCTGTAATGGCTGCGCGAATCTTTTCACCCATGGTTTCAGTCCTTAAAAAATTCCTTGATTTTTTGTGTGATATCGGATTTGATCATTCTTTCCGCCTGGAATACCATATGGCCTATGGCATTTCGGTTCGAAACTCCATGACCAATTAAAACATTTCCATTGATTCCCAAAATAGGACTGCCACCTATTTGCTCGTAATCAAAGCGATCGAAGAATGGATCTAGTTTGCCTCTTGATTTTAGAAGATCAAAAAATGATTCCGCCATTTTCAAAATGACGTTACCAGTAAACCCATCGCAAACGATCACATCTGCTTTGGAATTAAACAGGTCCCGCCCTTCAATATTTCCAATGAAATTAATCGTGGAATCCATTTTCAACAGCTGATGAGCTGCTTGAATAGTTGGAGAGCCTTTGCTTTCCTCTTCCCCCATGTTCATCAATCCAACTTTCGGGTCAGGGATCTCGAAAACACCTTTGGAGAAAATGGAACCCAGCTGGGCGAATTGCTCAAGAACATCTGATTTGGTGTCAGCATTAGCCCCAACATCTATGATCACCCCAAAACCTCCTTCTTCCTTAGGCATCAATGAAGCAATAGCTGGACGAATGATTCCGGGAATAGTTTTTATTACAAACATTGAAGCCACATGCATGGCTCCAGTGTTTCCTGCGCTGCAAAATGCATCGATTGCTCCTTTTTTCAGCATTCCAATTCCCATAGGAATGCTGGCATCTGGTTTTTGTTTTAATGCCTTGACAGGATGCTCGCCCATTTCTATGTAGGAGGGGCTATGCATAACCTCGATCCGGGAAGGCAGATCTCCCTGGACCTCTGCCCTAATCTTCTCCTCATCTCCAATCAGAACCAGACTTGTCTGGTCTTCAAGGAGTTCTAGAGCGGTAAGGGCTCCCTGGACGGTTTCAGTGGGGGCATAATCTCCCCCCATTGCGTCAAGGCCTATTCTCATTCAGCCTATGATAGGTCTTCGCGATCCATTACGACCTGCCCTTTGTAGTAGAGTTTTCCGTCTACCCAATGAGCGCGGTGGTACTGATGAACTTCACCAGTGGTCGGATCTATGGCAATGGTCTTAGGTGTGGATTTAATGTTCGTTCTCCTTTTGTCTCTCCTAGTCTTGGAAATCTTTCTTTTTGGATGCGCCATTATTTCTCGTTTCTAAATTTTTTTAATTCTTCCCATCTGGGATCAATATCTTTTTTTTCATCCTCCGATTCCTGACTGAAGTCGAACTCTTTTTCGGTTCCATCTTCATTTAAGAACCTGGGATGTAATTTCCGGAAGGGTATCTCAAGTCCAATGAACTCGTAGATAAGCTGCCCCACATTGATAGAGGATGAATCAAAAGGGATCAAAGTGATCTCCTCAGAATATTCTTCCTCATGATCTCCGAACTTGAATACGTGTTCCTTTTCAACACGTAATTCCATCCAGAATTTGTCCAGAGACCTGTCGCAGACCAATTCAACTTTCCCTTGAATGTCGAACTTAAGATCCATCAAGGTTTCGTTCTTTGATAACTCAACCTTGGCATTTAGGTCACCATTTTCAACCAAAGAATTTTCAAATTGATCGAACAAATTTCGACCCACCTGAAAACTGCTTTCTATGGTTCCTTGACGAATTCCAGTGATTGGAATCTCAAATTCCTTCAGCCCCAATTCTCCCATTCCAAAAATTAAGGGCGCAAAGTTACAAATACTGGCTATTTAAAACCAACATCTTGACCAAGTGATTTATAGATTTTGTTGCTTGGAAACCAGCCTTTTGGCAAGTTTTAAAGAAGCTCTTAAGGAACCTATTGAAGCAATCCCTTTTCCGGCTATGTCATAAGCGGTCCCATGGTCGGGGGAGGTTCTTATAAAATCCATGCCTATGGTGCAATTAACCCCGTCTTCAAAAGCAAGGGTTTTGAAAGGAATAAGAGCCTGATCATGATACATACCAAGGATAGCATCATAGCTTTTAAAATTTCCTGAGCCAAAAAGCCCATCAGCAGGGAGAGGGCCTTCCACATTGTTTCCTTCCTTCTTAAGTTTTTCTATCAGGGGACCTAACCAATCAACTTCTTCAGATCCGATCTTGCCATTCTCACCGGCATGTGGATTGATCCCAAGTATCCCGATCCTAGGCTCCTTTATTCCAAAATTCTTTTTCAAGGATCTTTCCAACACCCTGAATTTTTCTTCAACCAGACCTGAGTTAAGTTTTGTGCTTAGATCTGAAAGTGGAACATGGCCGGTTACCAAACCAATCCTCAAAATATCAGAAGCCAAAAGCATCATGGTTGGTTTTGAACCATTTACTTGAGAAAAAAATTCTGTCTGGCCAGGAAAATCAAAGCCTTGAGATTGAAGCGATTCCTTGTTGACAGGACAGGTGACTACGGCTTGGATTCTTCCTTCCTTTAAATGCTTTGCACAAAGCTCCAGTGAATTTTTTGCCATGGAAGCGGAATCTCTTGAAGGAGTACCAGGTTCAACAATTACCTCCTCCTTGGAACATTCAATCAAGTTGATTGAATTCTCAAGAGAATCATCCGGTTTAGAGATCAGGTTTATCTCTAGATAATTGATACCCAATATTTCAGCATAGTAATCCAGCACCCTTTTACTACCGTAAACGATCAAGATTTGATCTGCAAGGAAATTAGGGTCCTTAAAAGTCCTGAGGATTAACTCAGGACCTATTCCATTATAATCTCCAATGGTAATACCGATTCTTTTTTTTGCTGTTGCAGCTGGAGCCAATTGACCTTTTTTGTGTTTACTTTCTAGATTTGAAATTGTCGATTCAAAAGTAAAAATCCTTCAGTCCCAATATCAAAGTGCTAAGGCCAAAAAAACATTTAGGACAGCATTTTTTAATAAATGATGAGATCTGCGAAAAGATCGTTTCAGCAATATCCCAAAAAGAAAATGTTGTGGAGATCGGCCCCGGGGAAGGGGCTCTAACAGAATTGTTCTCTGAACATTCTTTCCGAAATGTAAAATTACTTGAAAAGGATGCAGAGGCCGCCATGCTCTTAAGAGATCGTTTTCCGAATTATGCCATTGATGAAGGAGATGTATTAAAAATGGATTGGGATTTTTTTGGAAGAGCTTATTCAATTATTGGCAACCTGCCCTATAATATTTCAAGTCCGATACTATTCAAGGTTCTTGAACACCGGGACCTGGTCCAAGAAACGGTTTTCATGACACAACTCGAAGTAGGGAATAGGATCCTCGGCCCTTCAGGGAACAAGCAATACGGTATTCTTTCAATACTGATCCAGTTATTCTACCATGGGACGAAAGTAGTCCAGGTTGGACCAGGAAACTTCAGACCTCCGCCAAAGGTAGATTCTCTCGTTTTTAGATTGGAAAGAAACAAGTTCATCTTAGCTGATGAAGAATTCGTTCACTTAAAAAAAATTGTAAAAGCCTCTTTTTCACAGAGACGAAAGAAGCTAAAAAACTCCTTGTCATCCTTTTACCAGGAATTGGATTTTGTTCCCGAGGAATTCATGTCGAAAAGGGCAGAGGAATTAACTCCAGATGACTTTCTTTGCATGGCAAAAAACTATTGTTCCAGGGCTTGAGTCATGCAGATCGAGATCACAGGAGAGTTCATTCAGGATCTTAAAAAATCCATTATTGAAGGCAGAGGAGAGTCTTTCATTGAAAACCTCTCCGAGCTTCATCCTGCCGATGTTGCGGCCGTACTAAGAGATCTTTCAGAGGAGGAGGTAAAATTCGTGCTTGATAATCTGCCGGCCGAATTGGGTTCAGAAGCAATCGCTGATCTTGATGAGGATCACCTAAGGAAATTTCTAAAGGTCCTTCCTGACAAACAGGTGATACAATTTTTGGAGGCTTTGGAATCAGATGATGCCGCTGACCTGCTTCAAGAGCTTCCTATTAAGAAAAGAGAGGAGATCCTGATCTCTATCCAAAACAAAGATTGGGTTCGGGATATTCTGGACCTACTGCATTATGAGGAAGATACTGCCGGAGGATTGATGGCTAAGGAGCTTGTTAAGGCAAACATCAATTGGACAGTTGTAAAGGCTATTGAGGAATTAAGAGGTCAGGGTGAGAAGGTTGAAAAGATTTACGCCATATATGTAGTTGATGATCATGATAAGCTTGTCGGAAGAGTAGGGCTAAAGAATATCATCCTGGCTAGTGAGAATACCAGAATCAATGAGATCTATGATCCCGAGATAATCTCTGTTCAAACCTTTGCTGATGAAAAAGAGGTGGCCAACACCATGCAGAAATATGACCTGGATGCCTTGCCGGTCGTAAACCTTCAAGGAAAGCTTTTGGGAAGGGTTACAATTGATGACGTGGTTGATGTCATTACCGAACAAGCTGAACTTGAAAGACAAATCATGTCCGGGATCTCTTCAAATATTGAAGAAGATGATAATGTGTGGATCCTTTCCAAAGCAAGGCTACCCTGGTTGATGATTGGAATGATTGGAGGATTGGTTGGAGCTCAGTTCATTGGTCTTTTTGAAGGAGACCTTATGCTTATACCTGCCATGGCATTTTTTATTCCTTTAATAACTGCAACAGGGGGGAATGTTGGAATCCAGTCCTCTTCTATTATTGTTCAGAGTTTGGCAAATCAAAACATTCTTAACACTGGCTATTTAAGCAGGCTTGGAAAAGTGATCCTTGTAGCCCTGGTTAACGGGATAGTTCTTTCAATCCTTGTTTTTGGATTCAATATGCTATTAGGACAATCCCTTGTAATTTCATCTGTGGTTTCAATTGCTCTTTTTTCTGTGATCATTCTTTCATCCATTATGGGAACCTTCACGCCTTTGGTTTTGGATAGATTTGGTTTTAATCCTGCATTAGCGTCGGGTCCCTTTATAACAACAGCCAATGACCTTCTTGGACTGGGAGTATATTTCCTGGTAGCACATATCCTTTTGGGATTATAAGCATGCCCAAAAAATTGAAAATCCTAATTGCTGATTTCCTGGACGGATCATTGGCCTACGGTCTTAGAGGTTTGGGCCATGTTGTTGATGAAATCCCTGATGTCACCAGAGAAGAATTCCTAAAAGTACTACCGCAATACCACGGAGTAGTTTTAAGAAGCAAGTTTAAATTCGGAATTGGGGAATTTGAAATTGCTCGAAACCTAAAATTTATTGGGAGAGGGGGAGCTGGATTGGATGGGATTGACCTTGCTGAAGCTGATAGAAGAGGAATTCAGGTTTTAAACGCTCCGGAAGGAAATGCAAGAGCCGTAGCCGAACATTCTTTAGGAATGGCTTTTATGTTGGTTCATAATTTGAAAAGAGCAGCGGATGAGGTTGAACACTATAATTGGAGAAGAGAGGAAAACAGAGGATCCGAGCTTTCTTCCATGACGGTGGGAATATTGGGCTTTGGGCATATGGGGAGAGAGTTCGGAGAATTGATTGCAGGAATCTGTGCCAGAACTATATTCTATGATGTTGATGAAACCATAAATCCTTCAAAAGGGGTGGAATCCGTTTCTCTGGAGGAGTTCAAAGCTGAAACAGATCTGCTTTCTATTCATATCCAATTAACCGAGGAAAATGTTAGCCTAATTAATAAAGAGTATTTGCGGGGTTTCAAGAACTGTAAATATTTGATCAATACTTCAAGGGGGAAGGTGGTGGACATTCCTTCTATCATTGACCTTTTGAAGAACAAAAAATTGGATGGTGTTGCCTTGGATGTATTGCCAAATGAGAGACTTGACACTCTTGAAAAAGAGGAAAAGGACGCTTTCGAGTGGTTATGTTCAAGCCCTTCAGCAATTATTACGCCTCACATTGCTGGTTGGAGTAAAGAATCCTACCAGGGAATTTCAGAGGTGCTTCTCGCTAAGATTCAGAAACATATACTGCAAATTGGGGGATATTCAGATGATTAATTTGCCCACCGGAACCAAAAAACTTGGTTGTCTATTGTATAAGTAAATTACCTTTTTCATTTTTAGCCTCCAAAATAATGTTGAGTCCAGTTTAACTAAAGTTGATGTTTATGTTAAGAAAACTACTACTGCTACAGGCCGTATTGTTTTTCTCCTTTACCGGTTTGTTGGCACAAACGGGAAAGATCTCGGGTAAGATCATTGATACCGAGACCAAAGAATCGATCCCATTTGCCAACGTAATCGTTACAAAAGATGGTGTGCAGAGAGGTGGTACTGTCAGTGATTTTGACGGTAACTATACGATCTCACCCCTTGTCCCCGGAGATTACGATGTTGAAGTTTCATATGTGGGTTATGCCCCCTATAAGATCCAGGGAGTTGTTGTCAAGTTTGAGACAACCACTCGATTGGATATTAATCTTGTCTCCGAATCCAAGGTTCTTGAACAGGATGTAATTATTTACGCCGAACCACTCATCGACCCCGATAATACTTCCACGGGTGCGAAGATGAATTCCAAAGAGATCGAAAAGATTCCCACCAGGAACATTAATGCTCTCGCACAAACCAAGGCCGGGGTTACCACGGCAGACGACGGAACTGCGATCAACCTTAGGGGTGCTCGATCAGATGCTACCCAATATTGGATCAATGGTGTTAAGCTGTTGCCTGGCCAAACACCTACCGTACCAATCGAGGCAATTTCTGAAGTGTCAATTCTTACTGGTGGTATTCCTGCTCAGTGGGGTGACGCAGTTGGTGGAGTAATCAGTTTGACAACCAAGGGACCTTCAAGTAAGGTTTTTGGTAGTGCAGTTGGTGAAACATCTTATGGGCTTGATGCACAGCAGTGGTTGTTAGGATCTGTTACTCTTTCCGGTCCGATCATCAGGGAAAAGGACGAGAATGGAGAAAGAACGGGAATGACCAAGCTCGGATATTTTGTATCAGCACAGTACAATGGAAGTAGGGATCCTGGACCTCCAGCAGTTGATGTTTATCGACTTAAGGATGATGTACAATCATCTATTGAGCAGAACCCTATGTTTGTTGACCAATTTGGCACCCCTACTTATGTAGCCGATACCTTAAGGGCCAGTCAAACAGAAGCGTTTAACTACGACGATAACGTAAACAACAGTAACATTAACCTTAATGCTACTCTTGATTATCAACCTTCTAAAAATATTACAGTTTCAATAGGTGGTAATTACAGACTGACTAGAGCTAATGCTTTTTATTCAAGAACCGTCGCTGCAGACCCTCCTAGGTTAAATCGCTTAATGAACAATGACCAAAATGGAAAAAGGGATCAGCAGCAATACAACTTATTTGGTCGTTTTACACAAAGGTTTGGAAATGCTACTGAGGATGATGGATCGACAATAAAAAATGCTTACTACCAGGTTCAGGTTGATTACTCAAGAAATACAAACGTCAGATATAATCAGTTTGATGAAGAGTTTTTCAAATATAACCATGTTGGCACCTTCAATGAGACCATCCTTAACGGACAAGGATTTATCCCAGGAGTTGGACTGGTTGATTTCAATGATCCCAACAGTGGATTCTCCTTGGTGGATGAATTTGGTGCAGGAAGAACTGTAGATGCGAATGACAACATCTTTTATCAAACCGATGTTTACTGGAGAGATGGAGCTGGAAACCTAACACTCGTTCCTGCAGGTACCCCAATCAGGGCTAATACCACAACTAATTACTACACCTTTAATAATAGCCCACATAATCCGATCCTTTCTAACTATACAGATTGGGTGATGGCTAATGTGCCTACCTTCTTTTCACAATTTGCGGGATTCCCAAGCCCTTGGGGAGTAGATACTCTTCCAGGACAGGGATTCACAAACAACCCTAATATCGGTTTCATGCTGAATGGAGGTCTTCCAAACAGACAACACCAAGGACTCTATAATGGTGTAGGAACTCCACACAGAAACTACTTGAAGCAAATCAACGAGCAGTGGAGGGTATCTGCCCTCGGTGTAATGGATATTAAAAGCCATTCCTTGAAATTCGGATTTGAGTTTGAGCAAAGATTCCAAAGACAATTTAACCCGAGTACTGTCGGTGTTTGGAATGCTGCTAGAGCTGCTGCTGAAAGAGCTAACTCTAACCTCGAAGGGTATTTGAATCCACTAAGCTTTATCGCCACAACGGATTCCGCAGGAAATTTTGTTTTGGATGCCCAGGATTGGGGTGAGTTTGATGCTAATGGCAACTTTGTCTTTGGTAATAGATTTACCTCAACAGGAGGAGGAACATTTGCCAACACCTGGAAAGGACGTCAAGGTCTTGGACCAAACGATAAACTTAATGTTGACGGTATTGATCCGGCTGAGTTGAGCCTTAGTGATTTCAATGCAGAGGAACTTCAAAATTTCGGAGGAACATTTTCTCAGGCAGTTAGCTATCAAGGTTTTACCTACGACGGAAACTACAGTAGGGATAACTCATCGTTCTCAGATTTTTTCTCTGATACATTGAATCGGCCTGTTTCTGCGTGGAGACCTAACTATGCGGCCTTCTTTGTTGAAGACAAGTTTGAGATCAAGGATCTTATCATGAGGGTCGGACTTAGAATGGACCGTTATGATGTGAATCAGCCAGTATTGAAGGACAAGTATTCCTTAGTTGATCTTCAAAATGTTGGTGAAGTGAATAACATTGGCGATTTCAATGGTGGAAACTACTCTAGGCCTGGATCCGCTGGCGATGACTGGGTTATCTACGTAGATCAGGATCCTGGAATCGGAGGTGATAAAGGAAAATATAACGTGGTCGGATACCGAAGTGAAGATACTTGGTACGATGCTACCGGTAGAGAAGTAAGATCGGCGAATCAGTTCAGCGGGGGTAATCCAATCTATCCTTGGTTTGATTATAGCAGCTTCCAGGGACAGAAGAAAGAGATCTTTGACCAATATGGAATTACTGAAGACGCCTTTGAAGATTATCAACCTCAGATCTTCGTAATGCCTAGAATTTCATTCTCGTTCCCAATTTCTGAGGAAGCATTGTTCTACGCTCATTATGATGTCCTTGTGCAGAGACCGAGCCGAAACAATGTTAGGGCTGACCAATACTTCTACTGGAGAGGAAGAGCTTCTACGGTTGCAAACCCAAGTTTAAATAACTCGAATCTCAGACCTCAAAGAAATATTGACTACCAGGTTGGGTTCCAGCAGGTACTTACGAGGTCTTCTTCTTTGAGATTAGGAGCTTTCTACAGAGAATTAAAGGATCAGATAGGAATCATCCAGCTTGAGGGTGGATATCCGATTGAGCAGTTCAGGACATTCGAGAATATTGATTATGCCACTTCAAAGGGTATTACTATAGAGTATGATCTTAGAAGGACGAACAGGCTTTCAATCAACGCTAACTACCAATTGGCCTTTGCTGATGGAACAGCTTCAGGTGAGACTTCTAATCAAAACTTCCTGAATCTGGGTGTGGCTGCAAACCTTAGAACTCCAATTCCATTGAACTGGGATGAGAGACACCAGATCAAGGTCAATGTAGACTACAGGTTCAGAGATAATGATGGTGGAAAAGTGTTTGAGAATTTTGGAATGAACTTCCAGGCCATTATGGTATCTGGTCGCCCATATACTCCAAGGGGAGGACCAAAATTGTATTCTATAACAGATACTAGAACAGAACAGATTGATGGAACTGTAAATAGTTCGCGAAAGCCTTGGAACTTCAGGACTTCCCTAAGGCTTGATAAATCATTCTTCTTTGGAGACCCAGAGGTTGGAAAGCGTAAATCTCTTAATGTTTACCTATACGTTCAGAACTTGTTGAATTTCGACAACATTCAGACGGTATATGCTTGGTCTGGAGCTCCTGATACAGATGGCTATCTTCAAAGTCAGGCAGGACAAACTGACTTGGCAAACGAAAGATATCCCCAATCTTATTCGGATATGTATAACATTGCCGTTAATAACCCTGCTAACTATGGACTTCCAAGAAGAATTCGGATTGGAGCCGCGTTCAACTTTTAATCTAAATAGATCATGAAGAGTTTTTTATCTATAATATCGATTATTGCCCTGCTTCCAGTAAGTGAGTTGCTTGCTGAAAGAAATTCAGGGGTAAGCGGAAATCACTCCCCAAGTACTTCTGTACGAGTAGACTGTGAGCCCTCACAATCTTCGGAGATTTTGGAGATCAACAATGTTCGGACGATAGTTTTGGCAGGCGGAGACATGTGGTGGACGGTACTTGGCGCGGGTAATGCCTTTTATGAGATCCCGAAGAACGATGATCCTAATGTACCCAAGAAGCATTCTCTTTTTGCGGGTTCGATCTGGATTGGCGGTCGTGATGAGGTGACCGGTAACCTGTTGGTACTTGCCAATACGTATCGTCAGAGTCATTACTCAATGTGGACGGGTCCTTTGTATGAGGATAACCCGACCATTGGTCCTGAGCAATGTACAGCCTGGGATCGCCACTTCAAATTGGATCGCGAGACGATAGAAGAGTTTATATCTGATCATGAAAACGGCAGGGTGAATAGTGAGGGGGATGTTCCTGAAGCGATTCTTTACTGGCCTGCCAGGAACAATCCGTATCAAAACGATCTTGCGGGCATGGAGGCGGTTGACATGGACCGCGAGTTGGCTCCGTTTGAAGAGCGATTTGATGAGACCCCTGACGGTAATTATGATCCGGTAGAAGGAGATATTCCTTTCATTTTTGGAGATGAGGCGATCTGGTTTGTGATGAACGATGCGGGTAATGCAAAAGAATTTGGTGGAGTTGTAGGAGGCAGCGGTTCGGAGGCTATAGGGATGGAAGTACAGGCGATGGCCTTTGGTTTTGCCACTTCGGATGTACTGAACGACATGACCTTTTATTGGAATCGCCTTTTGAACCGAGGAGTTAAGAACATGGGTGAGACCCGTATGGGACAGTGGGTGGACCCGGATTTGGGTAATGCGAGCGATGACTATGTGGAAGTGGATGTTCCTCGTGGGCTTGGCATTTGTTATAACGGAGATGACTTTGATGAAGGTATTGCCGGATACGGAGAGAACCCTCCTTCTGTTGGAGTTGATTACTTCGAAGGCCCCTGGGCTGACCTTGATACGGTAGGCGATGGTCTTGATAATGATCTGGATGGTTTGGTTGATGAGAACGATGGGTTCTGGAGACCGGATCTGCCTGTTTATGAAGGAGACGGTCAGGATAATGATAAGGACTGCTCGATCGATGAGCCTGATGAGCTGATCATCATGAGTAACTTCCTTTATTATAATAATGATAATGACCCGACCAATGGCAACCCGGGTAGTGCGTCTGATTTCTTTAATTATCTAAGGAATGTATGGAGAGACAACTCTATATGTACCTACGATACTCGTGATGGTACAGATCAAACTGCAGTTCCATGTGACTTCATGTTTCCCGGAACTTCTGATCTTGAGATCGGCTGGGGTCTTGGTGGAGATTGTGCCAATCCCTTTGTCGGTTCCTCGAATGTAGAATGGGATGAGACGGTAGCGGGTAATGCTCCTGCAGATCGTAGGATGCTTCAGTCGGCTGGTCCTTTCACCCTTCGTCCCGGAGCAGTGAATGAGCTTACTATTGGGGTGCCCTGGGCGCGAACCGGATCGGGTGGTCCCAGAGGTAGCTTTGGTAAGCTTTTGATTGCCGATGACATTTGTCAGGAGTTGTTTGAAAGGAACTTCCAGCTAAAAAGCGGTCCTGATGCACCTCATGTAAGCATCACGGAGCTAGACAAAGAGATTGTGATCTCTGTAGAGCCATCTGAGTTTTTTATCGAGAACCAGGGGGTCAGGGAGCAGTACAACACGGAGACCTACCGTGAGTATGAGCCAAAATCGGCGAGTTTCTATACCTTCCAGGGCTATTTATTCTATCAGCTTTCTGATGGAACTGCTACTGCAGCGGACCTGGACAATGCTGATAAGGCCAGATTGGTAGCCCAGTGTGATCTTGTGGACGATGTAACACGGATCATCAATTACGAAAATGATTTGACCTTGGGTCCGGATGTATTCGTTCCGATCATCAAGGTGGAGGGCATTGACAACGGTATTTTCAGGACTGTATCCCTTACCCGAGATGCTTTTGCTGAGGGGGATGCGGCACTTGTTAACAACCGTACCTATTACTACATGGTGCTTGCCTATGGGTACAATCCTGAAGAGGATGTGTTGAACCAAAGTGCCCTTGTTCTAGAGCGTAAGGGTACTCCCTACATCCAGGGACGAAGGAATGTGAAGGTGACCACTGCTGTTCCTCACATCCCTGTGGGCTCTGTGATCAACTCAGGTTATGGCGAGCAGTTCGAAGTGACTGCCAAGCAGGGCATAGGTAACGGAGGCGGGATCCTTGAGCTGAAAGGCGGTATTGAGGATGATCTGCTAGCCGGCGGGACTCCGGATGTGACCTACCGAGCTGGCAACGGCCCGATCAACGTGAAGGTAGTAGACCCCCGAAGGTTAAGAGACATCGATGAGTATAGGGTAACGCTTAGCAGCCGGATCGTTTACAAAAGAGACAATGCGATCCAGTTCTTGCCAGGAGATACGATTCAGAGTGTAGGGGACTACACGGTTGCAGACCAGGGTCTGGCTCCTGCCAACCAGTCGGCAGCGATCAACCGTTTCATCAAACAGACCAACGGAAGGGCTGTAGTGATCCGGGAGGTGACCGAGCTTGCCAGCGATACGGCTCAGGTATTGGAGGTGCAGCTGTTGAATGGAGCTGATGGAGGGAGGTTCACCAAAGAGGTGTTCTACTCTCGTCAGGGGACCTTTGTAAGCTATGGAGAGGAATCGGTACCGTTCCAGTTGTCGGCTGGTGACTCGAGCAGTTCTGCTATTGCGATTCAGTTCAAGGCCAATGATTTCTGGACGCTGGAGGCTGATGGTATTTATGAGAAGAGTACGCGTTCGATGAGTTCGGGTATAGAGGAAGCGATTCCTGATTTGGGCATCTCGCTTCAGTTGACCCCGGGCACGAATCCAGGCTATCGTCCTGTAGACAAGCTGGTGAATCCGGATAATGGATTGCTTGAGAGCACGATCACCTTCTCAAGTCCTGCGAACCCCTGGTTGATTCCGGTGGACTTCAATTCGGTTCGCTGGCAGGCTGATCAGGTGGGTACCAACCCTGGTGATCCCAACAAGGTATACCAGCAGGTAGCCTTTGGAGCAGCGGGCCCCTATGTGTTTGGTCAGCCGAACACCTCAAGCAATAGTTTATCTCCGTTTGTGATCGCGGGAACGCCTCCAGCGGAGCAGGATGTATACAATCACGGATTTGTTGGGATCAACAACATCGATGTGGTATTCACTCCCAATGATCCGAGCAAGTGGACCCGGGTGGCTGTGATACAGTACAAGGAGCCAGCGGGTGCGAATCCTCCTCCGATTTTCCACAGGAGTCAGAAGAGTACGGTACCCTCTGTAGACAAGGATGGCAACCCAGATGGTTCGACCACCTCGAGCGGAGCACAGTCTACGGGTTGGAGTTGGTTCCCGGGTTATGCGATTGATCTGGATCGAGGCAGGCGTGTACACATGTGGATTGCTGAGAGCGAGGAAGCAGATGCGATTGTTGGTAATGACCTGTTGTGGAACCCGGATACGTTCACCGATGGTCTGAAGCACTTTGTGATTGCCACCAATCGGGAGTATGACTTTGATGCCAATGGCACGGGAAGTTCGTACCAGGATGAGGTGGATGCCTTGTTTGCTGATCCGAATACTTTGGTAAGCGAGTATGGTAAGTGGTATGCCAGCAATCTGAGCTGGATGCTGTATACAAGAGTGAATCCATTCTTGAGCCTGGCTCCACAGGATAGGGATAATGTGAGAATACGGCTTAGGATTGAGAAGGATTACGAGGATCTTACCAATGGAGCGAGTCCGGTGTATACCTTTTCGTCCAGAGGCATGGGAGTACGAGACAATGATGAGAACAAGGCCCAGAGGGATCTGGATCTGATCAGGGTAGTACCGAATCCATACTATGCGTACTCGCAATACGAGACAAGCCAGGTTGACAAGCGGGTGAAGATCACCAACCTACCGTCGAATTGTACGGTATCGATCTTCACTTTGAGTGGAAGTCTGGTAAGACAATTCACCAGGAATGTAGCGGCCGATGTGCCGGGTCAGGGTCTGACTTCCCTTGAGTGGGAGTTGACCAACCAGGATGGTCTTCCGGTGGGCTCCGGTGTTTACATCATCCATGTGGATGCTGGAGACCTGGGAGAGAAGGTGGTCAAGTTTTTCAATATCACCAGACCAATCGACCTGGATACATTCTAGTCTTAAAATAATTGATGTATATGAGAACTTTGAAGATGAAGTCATTACAAACATTACTACTAGCTTGCTTTGTTATTTCAGCTTCCTACGCAGGAAACGATACTAAGAGAGGACAGGCAGGCGCAACTGAATTATTAATTAATCCCTGGGCAAAAAGTCAAGGCTATGCCGGTGCTGGTACTGCCTCAATAAAAGGTGTTGAAGCCATGCGTTTCAATGTTGGAGGCCTTGCCCACACAGATAAAACCGAAGTGATTCTGTCACATTCCAGGTGGCTGGTAGGTTCTGAGGTATTTATTAATGCAGTTGGATTGGCTCAGCGCCTTGGAGAGAATTCAGGTACCCTTGGATTATCTTTGATGTCCGTTGACTTTGGTGAATTGGTTGAAACAACAGTTTTCCAACCAGAAGGTACAGGTTCCACATTCCGACCTACCTTTTTCAACATTGGTGTTAGCTATGCTAAGGTATTCTCTAATAGCATTGCTGGTGGTATTACTGTTCGCATCGTTAATGAGTCGATTTCGAATGCATCTGCACAAGGGGTTTGCTTTGATGCTGGTGTTCAATATCACACTGGTGAAAGGAAACAGTTTAAGTTCGGAGTGGCATTGAGGAACTGGGGTCCCACTATGAGGTATTCTGGTGATGGTCTTAGTTTCAGAGGTACTACCCCTGCTGGTGGTGGGGACTACCAAATCAGGCAAAACCAGAGATCGGAACGTTTTGAAATTCCCACTATGTTGAACATCGGAGTTTCATATGACTTTAACCCTGCTGTAGACCATAGAATTACACCTATGTTCAATTTCGTTTCTAATTCATTTACCAAAGACCAATTGCAGCTTGGTGCAGAGTATGGGTTTAGAAATTATTTTGCAGCAAGGTTGGGATTTGATTATCGTTCTGGAATCTTCAATCAGGATGATAGAACGGATGCTCATAACGGTCTTGCCGCAGGATTTACTATCCAATATCCTTTTGGGGAAAATGGAGAGAAATCGGCAGGTCTTGATTTCGCTTATCGAACAACTGATTATTTCAACGGAACTGCAGTTATTGGATTGAGAGTTACGTTGTAATAAGTTAATCTTATTTAGTTTTGCACGGGAACGGCCCAAAAGGCCGTTCCTTTGTTTTTTATAAAAAGAGTGATGGCGAACTATTATACCAAAGAAGGGTTAGAAAAACTAAAGAATGAGCTCCACCATATGAAAAGTGTGGAGAGACCAATGATCTCAAAGCAAATTGCAGAAGCTAGAGATAAGGGAGATTTAAGCGAGAATGCAGAGTACGATGCTGCAAAAGATGCACAAGGCCTTTTAGAGATGAAAATTTCTCAACTGGAACAGCTCGTGGCTGATGCCAAGGTTATCGATGAATCACAACTGGATACAAGTAAGGTTTCCATTCTTTCAAAGGTCAAGATCAAGAACCTGGGAAATAAGATGGAGGTGACATACATGCTCGTATCGGAAGAAGAGGCAGATCTTGCAGAAGGAAAGATATCCTTGCAATCTCCTATCGGAAAGGGATTGCTTGGTAAAAAAGTTGGCGATAAAGCAGAGATCCAGATTCCAGCCGGAAAAGTAAAATTTGAGATTCTAGATATTTCCCTTTAATGACTTCCATCTTTACAAGGATTATTAAGGGAGAGATTCCTTGCTATAAGATCTTTGAAGATGAGCAGGTCTTTGCTTTCCTGGATATAAACCCGGTGAGCAAGGGCCACACTTTATTGATACCCAAAGTGGAAGTGGATTACTATTTCGATCTTGAAGAAGATCTCCTGGCACATTTAAGTATCCAATCAAAAAATATCGCGAATGCAATCAGGGAAGCTACCTCGTGTGAAAGAGTAGGAGTTGCAGTTGTGGGGCTGGAAGTTCCTCATGCTCACGTCCATTTGATACCCATTAATCAAATGTCAGATTTTTCTTTTTCCGGGAAGAAACTGAAACTAAGTCCAGAAGAATTTGAGAGTCTCGCAAAAGATATCAGGAGCCGGATTTAGGATCTATTAGTCTTTCCTGATTTTCATTCAGAAAAGCCTCCCAGGATTTATTGGACCTTTTTGGAGCATTTTGCTGATAATAATGACAAAGTGCAACCCCTAGAGCATCTGTGGCATCAAGTTCAATATCATCTTTATGAGTTATCTCTAGTGTCATGCCCAACATTTTAGCGATCTGTTCTTTCGATGCGTTTCCATTTCCCGTAACGGCTTGCTTTACTTTTTTGGGTGCGTATTCAGTAAAAGGGAGTCCGAAACTTAAGGCGCATCCGATAACAACTCCTTGGGCCCGGCCAAGTTTTAGCATGGATTGAGGGTTCTTTCCATAAAATGGCGCTTCTATCGCTAATTCATCTGGTGAATATGTCTGGATGATTTGGCTGATTCTTTCTTGAATATTGTGAAGCTTTTGCTGATAGTTCTTGAATTTAGAAAGCTTGATTACCCCATATTGATTAACCTTGGGATTGCCCTTTCCAATATGTAATATGGCATATCCCATAACAGTTGTTCCAGGATCTACTCCAAGGATTATTCTTTCTTTTGATTTTTGGATATTCACTTCTTCAAATTAGCAGAATTACCATAAATGTTTAAAACCATTTGTTCATGAACGTTTTTTCAATGGTTTTCCTTGGTGCGAGCCTGGTATATTCTTTCCTAATTTTTTCATGGATCATTAAATTACTGAGACTAAACGGAGAGAATGGAAATTTGGAAGCAACAAATGGAAAAAAGTATGATTTGAGCTTTTCAATTGTTTGTGTTTTTAGGAATGAAGAAAAAAATCTTAAGAAGCTAATAAACTGTCTATCCAATCAAAAGAATAATGATCCAAAGAGTTTGAATCTTACTTTTTTTAATGATGGATCAATGGATGGATCACTAGAATACCTTGAATCTCAAATTTTCAAATTCAAAAGTCTTAGGATAATTGACATCCCTCAAGGGCTCATTGGCTCGCCAAAAAGGTGGGCGCAAAAATCCCTAGGTGAAAATCTCCATTATGATTACTTCCTTTTCACCGATGCAGATTGTTTTCCAAATGAAAACTGGATTGGCGGTATTCTGAAAAAAATAAGTACTGACAGACCTGATTTTATTGGTGGTGTTATCCACAGAAATGCAAAGGGAGTAAGGGGCTGGATCGAGCAGCCTGAGTCATTGATCTTGGCCATTATGACTCTTTTTTCCTTAAAAGCGCGTTCCGGGCTTTTAGCGAATGGTGGAAACCTATGTGTTTCCAGAAGGGTATTACAAAGCAACTATATAGCGGATAGGGTTGATAAAATTTCTGGGGATGATATCGACCTTTTGAAAGCTGCAATAAACTTACCTTCTTCTAAAATATCTTCCATATGGCAAAAGGGTTCCCAGGTTGAAACGATTGAATCAGGGTCCTTTAAAGATTTCTTTTTTCAAAAAGTCAGGTGGTCAGGAAAATGGAGAATGGAAGGATGGCATTCAGTTTTAGCAATCTTTCTTTTTTGCTATTTCCTTTTGTGTTGCATGGCCATTGTATTGTCCTTAACCTCCTCCAATGAATACATTTTGTTGGGTTTGGGCTTGAAAGTCTTTTTTGATTCCTTGCTATTTATTGTTGCTTCAAAAAAGATGAAATGGGGTCTAAGGATTTGGCCGTTTATCTTTTCAGAACTCGTTTACCCTATATATTTTCTTTTTTTTGGCTTTTTTTCTCGGTTCATTCCCTTTTATTGGAAGGACAGAAAGTACCATGGAATTAAGTAATGTAGAATACGATATCCTTGAGGAATGTTATTTCCTTACACAAAAGTCAAAAATCAAGACTCAAATAGAACTTGCGGATGAGACCTTGGATACATCCCTAAATAAGCTTTGGGGTTTGGGTTATTTAAGGCTTTATGAAAAGCCTGATGGAAAGGAGTTTTCAAAAGAAGACAGGATAGATTGGGAGAGTGTATGGATCTCAATTTCTAAGCAGGGGCTGGTCGCACATACCACAGGTTGATCTTGAGTTGAAGAAATAGCTGTAAATTTCAATTATGGTCCGTAGGGCGGAAATAAGAGACAAGAAAGAGCAAGAGATCTATAGTCTATTGGATCTTTCCAAGGCGATAAATGGAAATACTTCTCCAGAAGATCTTTTCAAGACCTATGGTCGACTAATGGAAGCCACCATGAAAATTGACCGCCTGGCTCTTTTCGTTAGAGAAACCGGTTGGAATTGTGAAGTCAATTTTGGTACTGAGGATAGTCTCCTTGATATGTTTATTTCAAGAAAGATTCTTGAAATAAAAGAGGAATGTCAGATCCTTGAAGGTTTTATTTCCAAGGAGTACGATCCCTTTTCCTTGGTCTTACCAATTGTGCATAATCTAGAGATCCATGCCTATCTCCTATTGGGTGGTTTCGAAGACAACGAGGAGCTTCCTCTTTATTTGGATTTGCCATTTGTAAGGACGTTCACCAATATCCTTGTGGTTGCAATTGAAAACAAACGATTGGCAGAAAGGGAATTGGAAAGAATTCAAATGGAAAAAGAAATGGAAATCGCGCGGGTTGTGCAAGAGAATTTAATACCCAGTAAGTTTCCGGAATCTGAAGGGTTAAAAATACAAGCCAAGTACCTTCCTCATACCCAGGTGGGTGGAGACTACTATGATTTTGTTGAAGCAAAAGATGGCATCTATATATGCCTCGCTGATGTTTCAGGAAAAGGAGTTCCTGCAGCCCTGTTCATGTCTAATGTTCAGGCTACGTTCAGAGTTTTGGTTGGTAGAGGTCTTGAGCTTGATGAGATAATCCAGGAGCTTAACAAGATCTTGGTTCATAATGGAAAAGGATCCCTGTTTGTTAGCCTGGTCATAGCTTATTACAATCACAACAAAAAGTATCTCTCCTATATTAACGCAGGACACCTTCCAGGTCTGTGTACTATAAATGGAAACTTTCATTTATTGGATAAGGGTACAACTGTACTTGGGGAGTTTGAGGAGTTGCCTTTCCTGGAAAAATCAGAAATAAGAGCAGACGAGATCGCTCTTTGTTTTTTTTCTGATGGTCTAACTGAAGCACGAAATGAGGAAGGGGAAGAATATGGTTTGGATAGATTGATCAGTACCTATAAGAAAGAATCAACAAAAGACCCTGAAACTCAGATCAATAAGCTATTAGCCTCCTTAAACTCATTTAAGGGAGAAGTTCCTTTGAATGACGACCTTACCCTTATTTCCTGCAAGATTAAATCATAAGTGATCTATCCAATTAAGGTCCCACAATGGGTAAAGAACTTAGCCCCGCGCTTCGTTTGGGATGTTCCAAATGAAGAGAACAAGGTTTTTTTAACCTTTGATGATGGACCTCATCCTGAGATCAGCCCATGGGTTAAAGAGGAACTGGAGAAATTCAATGCAAGGGGTACTTTTTTCTGCATTGGTGATAATGTGAAGAAGTTTTCAGATACCTATTCAGATCTTAGGAAAAATCACTCAATAGGGAACCATACATTTAATCATTTGAATGGCTGGAGGACAGGGACCAAAGATTATATGTTAAATCTTGAAAAGTGTTCAGAAGTGATGGATTCTAAATCCCGATTATTCAGACCACCCTATGGTAGAATTAGAAAGGCTCAAAGCAAACTGGTAAAAGAGAATCATCAAATTATTATGTGGGACCTGTTGAGTGGCGATTTTGATAAAAATATTTCACCAAAATCAAATGCAAAAAAATTAGTGGAGTTGGTAAGACCAGGATCCATTTTGGTATTTCATGACAGTGAAAAAGCATGGAATAATTTACGGGTCATGCTTCCAATGGTATTGGAAGGGATATCTTCGAAAGGATTAATAATGGATAAACTAAGTGAGGATGGACCTTATTGATAGTCATTGCCATTTATATTCTTCAAAATTTGATTCAGATATAGAAGAAGTGATCTCCCGGGCAAAGGAAAATGGGGTATCCAGGATCCTATTGCCAAATATTGACTCTAGCTCTATTGACCCAATGATGAGCCTTAGCAAATCTCATCCCAACCTCTGTTTACCAATGATGGGAATCCATCCCTGTTCTGTTGGACCGGAAATCGAAAAGGATCTTGAGCTGGTAACAGATTGGGTTTTAAAGGAGGATTTCATCGCGGTAGGAGAGATCGGTCTTGACCTTTATTGGGATAAAACCTATCTGAATGAACAATTAATGGCATTGGAATATCAGTTTAATCTTGCTTTAGAAAAAGACCTGCCAGCTGTTATTCATTGCCGGGATGCCTTTGAGGAATTGAAGCCCGTTCTGGACAAATATTCAAAGAATGATCTAAAGGCCGTTTTACATTGCTTTACTGGCAATATCGATGATGCTCGATTTTGTGTCGAAAGAGGATATTTCCTTGGGATAGGAGGGGTATATACCTTTAAAAATTCTGGTTTGTCTGAAGTGCTTTCGGAAATTGGTCTTGATAGGATATTGTTGGAAACTGATTCTCCTTATTTGGCTCCAGTCCCAAATAGGGGAAAAAGAAATGAGCCTGCTTATACGCGATTGGTAGCTGAAGCAATTTCAAAGGACCTTTCCATTAGTTTTGAAGATGTTGTACAGACCACTGGAAACAACACTAAAAGATTATTTGAATTATAATGGCAGGGATCCTAAATATTAATACTGCAACCCCGGCAAATCCCGATAGATCGGTCTTGATGATCTATACCGGCGGAACCCTGGGCATGAGAAAGGCATCTTCATCAGGAAGTCTCGAGCCATTTGATTTTGAGCATCTTATCAGCCAGGCTCCGGAATTAAGGAATTTGAAGATTGAGTTAGGGATCATTTCTTATGAGGAACCTCTTGATTCGTCCAACATCGGTCCAACTGAATGGATCGAAATGGCAAGGATATTAAAGGACAATTATCAGAATTATGATGGTTTTGTGATTCTTCATGGAACAGATACCATGGCCTATAGTGCTTCAGCATTAAGCTTTTTACTTGAAGGTCTTTCAAAGCCGGTGGTTTTTACCGGGGCTCAAGTACCCATTGGCTCTCCAAGAACTGACGCCCGGAACAATATGATCACTGCCCTGGAAATTGCATCAGATTATAAGAATGGTGAAGCCAGGCTCCAGGAAGTAGCCATATATTTTGACTATGTGCTGTTCAGAGGAAATAGGGCGAGCAAAATTGAAAGCAATTATTTCGATGCATTTAGCTCCGAAAATTACCCTGCTTTAGCTCAGGTGGGAATAAGCATAGATTATCAGGATGCATTTTTGTTTCGCCCCAAAATCGAAAGCCTTTCGATACACGAGGAAATGCGATCGGATGTTGAGGTTGTAAAGATCTTTCCAGGAATGAAATGGAGATCATTTTCTGATCAGGCACAAATGCCTTCAGGTTTAGTGATTGAAACATTTGGTTCGGGAAATATTCCTGATGATCCCGAAATGGTGAATGATCTGAAAAACCTAATTGAAAACGGCATTCCTGCTCTAAATCTAAGTCAGTGTCCGGGAGGAATTGTCGCCCAAGGAAAATATGCTGCCAGTCTTCCTTTACAGAAAATTGGTGTTATTGATGGAGGAGATATGACCTTCGAAGCAGGGCTGACCAAAATGATGTATTGCCTTTCCAGGTATAAAGAAAAAAATCAACTAATTGAAGCCTTATCTTCTTCAATTAGAGGAGAAAAAACCCTTAATATTTGAATTCAAAGTAGGCATCCTTGCACATACTTTAAATTCTCAGTTTATTTGTGGCCCCTATGAAAAAAGGGCTGTCAGGAGAGGTGACCGAGTGGCTTAAGGTGCACGCTTGGAAAGCGTGTGTGCTCCAAAAGGGTACCCAGGGTTCGAATCCCTGTCTCTCCGCTGAATAATTGAAAGAAATCAACTAAAAAAACGTTCAAATAAGTAATCATGAGAAAATTGAAGAACGCTCTCTTGCTTTTCGCCATTTTAGCTTTTGTTGCCCCATTATCCTACGGGCAGGAAGAGCCAGCATCCGAAGACACCACTCAGGTTGTTGAGGAAGTTGATACAACAGCTGTTGAGGAGGAAGTAGCTGAGCCAGAACCAGCTGCACCTGTGGAACTCGACGAATCCGATACAGAAGAAGAATATGTCGAGCCTAGTTTCCACCAAAGGGTGAAAGAAAAATTTATTGAAGGTGGATGGGAGTTCATGGGGATCGTTCTTTTGTGTTTGATCCTTGGACTTGCAATTTCTATTGAAAGGATCATCACCTTAAATATTGCTTCAACCAACACCAAAAAGCTTCTTGCATCTGTAGAGGACGCCTTGAATTCAGGTGGAGTTGATGAAGCGAAAAAAGTTTGCGCAGGAACAAGAGGACCTATTGCTTCTATTTTCTCTCAAGGTCTTACCAGAGTTTCTGAAGGGATCGAAATGGTTGAGAAATCAATTATCTCTTACGGTTCAGTAGAAATGGGAAGATTGGAAAGAGGGTTGGTTTGGATCTCACTTTTCATTTCTCTTGCCCCTATGCTTGGTTTCATGGGTACTGTAATTGGTATGATCGGCGCATTTGATGCGATCCAGGCTGCAGGTGATATCTCTCCTCAAATTGTTGCGGGTGGTATTAAGGTTGCTCTTTTGACCACGGTGGGTGGATTGATCGTTGCGGTAATCCTTCAGCTTTTTTACAATTACCTGGTTTCTAAAATCGATGGTCTTGTAAACCAAATGGAAGATGCATCTATCTCATTTGTTGACCTATTGGTTAAGAACAACCTTGACAAATAAGAAAGAGATATGGACGGCATAGACGCTTTTATTTATACCTCTTACGTTTTAGTATTTCTTGCTGCTGCTGCAGCGGTTATTCTTCCCCTGATCAACTCTTTGAGCGAGCCTAAGTCCCTGATGACTGTGGGAATTGGATTGGTTGGTCTATTGCTTATTTATTTAGTTGGATGGGCACTTTCCGGGAATGAAGTAACCTCTGTATATACTACTTTCGGAGTAGATGCGGAAGGATCAAAAGCCATTGGTGGATTGCTTACCGCAATGTACATCCTGATCTTTGTATCAGTATTTGGAATCATTTTTTCTGAGATCAAATCAATATTCGGTAGATAATGCCTAGAAATTCTAGAGGAGGAGCAGAGGTTAATTCCAGTTCGATGGCGGATATCGCCTTCCTGTTATTGATCTTTTTCCTTGTAACAACGACCATTGCTTCTGATAAGGGAATACCCATGGTATTGCCTCCTAAATCAGATGTTCAGGATGAGATCAAGCTTAAGGATAAAAACATCTTTAAAGTTTTGATCAATTCTAAGGACCAATTGCTTGTAGAAGGTGAGCCTATGGAAGTTGAGGATATCAAGAAAAACTGTAAAAAGTTTCTTAGCAATAGAGGGAAAGATCCTTCTTCCTCAGAGAGCCCACAAAAGGCTGTTGTTTCAATCAAGGCGGATAGGGGAACTACCTACGAGAAGTACCTTACTGTCTTGGATGAATTAACCGCTTCTTACAATGAATTAAGAGCTGAATTCTTAGGAATTACCTTGGAGCAATATCTTTCATTGGATATGAAAAAGCCTAAGCAAAAGGCGGCTTATAATGCTGCAAGGAAAGAATATCCACTTCAGATCTCTGAAGCAGAACCAAGTAATATAGGAGGGTAATCATGTCGAAGTTTAAGAAAAAGACAAACGCTAGTCAGGAGATCCCAACATCTGCATTGCCGGATATTATTTTCATGCTTCTTTTCTTCTTTATGGTGACAACCGTAATGAGAGAAAATACCATTAAAGTAGAGCAAAGGATCCCGCCTGCGACCCAGCTTAAAAAGATCGAAAGAAAATCCTTGGTTACCTATATGTATGTAGGTAAGCCACTCCAACATCTAAAGGAGAAATTTGGAGGGGAGCCTTTGATCCAGGTAAACGATGTTTTCATTGATGTTTCTGAGGTTGTTCAATTTATTGAAGAGGAGAGAGGAAAAATGGATGAGGTAGAAAGAGATCAGATGATCGTCTCTTTAAAAGTGGATAAGGACACCAAAATGGGACTTATTGGAGATGTGAAGCAGGAATTAAGGGAAGCAAATGCCCGTCTGCTCAATTACTCCAGCCGGCTTCCGGTAGCGAATTAAATAACAGGAACCCTGAACTAAATTCAGGGTTTTTTTATGGAAAAGAACCAACCAAAGATCATCCGTGCCTGGTGCATGTACGACTGGGCGAATTCGGTTTATTCCTTGACCATTACCACTGCGGTCTTTCCCATCTATTATGAAAATGTAACCCAGACCCAGGAACTTGGAGATATTGTTGAGTTCTTTGGTTTCAGGCTTCCAAACACGGTCCTATATTCTTACGCTCTTTCTTTTTCATTTCTCTTTACTGCCTTGATCCTTCCTCTCCTTACGGGGATTGCAGATTATTCCGGTAGAAAGAAGCTGTTCTTAAGGATCTTTGTCTATCTGGGTGCTTTTTCATGCGCCGCCTTATTTTTCTTTGATGGGCCAAATATTGAATACGGAATTATTTTCTCTATTCTGGCTTCGGTTGGCTATAGTGGGAGTCTTGTTTTCTATGATTCTTTTCTGCCCGAGATCGTTACCAAGGACAAATATGATAGGGTATCAGCCCTTGGGTACTCCTATGGATACGTTGGGAGCGTGATTCTTTTGATCTTCAATTTGGTGGTCATTCAGTTTCCGGAATTATTCGGACTTGAATCTGGAAAACTCCCTGCTAAGATCTCCTTCCTTACTGTTGGTATTTGGTGGTTTTTGTTCTCTCAGATCCCACTTAGGCTTCTTCCAAAGAATACATTTAATAAGAAACCGGAAGGTCATTATTTGACCAAGGGATACCTTGAATTAAAGAAGGTTTGGGATTCTCTTCCCTCTTTGCCGGAGGTCAGGAAATTCCTCTTTGCATTCTTCTTCTATACCGTAGGAGTCCAAACGGTTATGTATCTGGCTGCCTTATTTGGCTCTAAGGAACTCGGACTGGAGGAAGGAAAACTAATCTTAACTGTTTTGATCATTCAGATCGTTGCAATTGTAGGGGCAAGTCTATTTGCTCGGATCTCAGAAAAAAGAGGAAACAAGTTCGCTTTGGTCACAATGATAATAATCTGGGTTTTGGTCTCTATTTCGGCTTATTTCGTTTACGATGAATATGGATTCTATGTGCTGGCCTTCGTTGTTGGAATGGTAATGGGAGGGATCCAGGCTTTAAGTAGAGCTTCTTATTCGAAATTGATTCCCCAGAACACCGAAGATCATGCATCCTATTTTGGATTCTATGATGTGGCTTATAACGTAGCCATTGTTATGGGGACTTTCTCTTACGGCCTGGTAGAACATTATACAGGCAGTATGAGGACCTCATCGCTGGTTCTTACGGTCTTCTTTATCCTAGGATTGTTCTTCCTTCTAAAAGTCAGATTTAAGGATCAGGTAGAGATCTAGTCGTTGATTACTACGATCACCTTGTTTTTTACACCTTTTTTGAGTTTCCCTGTTGATTGGTTACCATCAGCATTATCCATTGAATCCTTTCTGGCAAAGATGTAATACACTTTCGGGAGAAGATCTTTAAAAGTTACCCTGCCTTTTGTGTCTGTGACCATAGCTGTGCCTACCACATTCTTATCTCCTAAATAGTCCTCTTCAGATTCATAAATGGAAACTTTTGCTCCCACTACCTTATTTCCAAGGCCATTTAAAACTGTAATCTGAAGCTTGGTTGGAAGAACTCCATTTTCCTGGGCAAGCGATTGAGAATTTCCAAGGATTAATAGTCCAAAAAAGAGGGTTAAAATGCTTAGTTTCATCTTGAATATGGAATTTATGCTTAATGTAAAAAACGGATTTTGGATCCTTCTGGTTGTCATAACCAGCCAATTATCCTGCCAAAATGAATCAGAAATATTGGTAACACCAAAGAATTTCTCTGTTGCCGATCCAAATTTTCAGATGATCAAGGAATTGGAAGATAAAAGGGAAGGGAAGGAATTGATCAAACTGGTCAAGGAGGGAGATTCTTTTCAAAAATTCTATTCAATCAGAGCCTTATCTTCAGTACAGGATTCAACCGCCATCAGCGTTCTAATTGATCATCTTCAGCCTTCAATAAATCTGGACTTTAGGATCGAGGCTGCATTTAGTTTGGGTCAACTTAGAGGGAAGAAATTAGCATTAGAGGGTCTTCTTAAACCAGATTATTTTCAAGACCCCGAAGTCAACCAATACTTATTGGAAGCTCTTGGGAAAAAGGGAAGCCCTGAGGCCATCCCCTTCATCGCATCTTATTGCAAGAGCAATGTACCACTTACCAGGCTTGGTGCTTATCTGGGGCTTTACCGGATGGGGCTTAGGAATATTATTTCTAATCAGGCAATCTCCACCATGGTGGATGGATTGAATACAGACTTACCAAAATCCGTTGGGCAATTGTCTTCCAATTTTTTTGCCAGGATCAGAAACAAGGACCTGATGAACTTTCAGGATGATCTCCTTTTGGCACTTAAGGACCATAAAGATCCTGTTGTAAGAATGAATATTGCTACCGCATTAGCAAATACAAATAGTAGGATGGTAAGATCTGCCCTGATCAAGGTTATAAAGAATGACCAGGATTTTAGGGTTAGGGTGAATGCTTTACAAAGTCTTGGAAATGGACATTATTCAATTGATACTACCGCTATCAATGGCTCCCTGAAGTCCCAAAGCCTGAATGAAAAAGTTGCAGCGGTGGAATGGATGCAAAAATCCGGTGAAGGTGAATTCAAGGATTTTGTAAGAGATCAAATCCTAACAAAGGAGCATTGGCACCTTAAGAGTATGGCTTACAGTTACCTTTCAAAATGGGGTTCCCGAACTGAAAGAGAAAGGCTCTTAAAGGAGATCAAGTCTGAAATTGAATCATCTGAACTGGATTTTGAAATAGCTTATCTGATCAGAGTTTTTGAATATTTCCCCAAGGAACATGCTTTTGTTCAGTCCTATGCGAATAGGATAGACCTGGGACCTGTGGTTTATAGTTCAGCCCTGGGGACACTTTATTCAATGATCAACGAAGAGGATTTTCAAAAGAATATTGGGGAGGACGATATTGAAGAAACCTTACAATTCTTTGCTCAATACTTTAAACAAGCGGTAATGTCCGGTGATCCAACGTTAGTTGGTTATGGAGCAAGGGCATTTATCAAGGAAGAGTTGGGGCTTCGACCCTTTCTTACAGATTCCATGATTTTCCAAACTGCCATTGACAATCTAAAACTTCCAGAAGAAATGGAAACAAAATTTGTTCTTCTGGAAGCTCAGAAAGAGGTCTTTGGATCTACCAATGAAGAAGAAAAAATCAAATACATCCATCCTCCAAATTGGGAAGCAATTGTAAAAAACTCCAGTATAAGACAAGTGAGATTAACTACCTCTAAGGGAGAAATTTTGATCGACCTTGATTGGGAAATGACAACCCTAAGCACTCAAAATTTTATAGAGCTCCTTCAAAAGGGCTTTTATGATAATACAAGGTTCCATCGGGTAGAGAATAACTTCGTTGTTCAGGGTGGTTGCCCCAGAGGTGATGGCTGGGGTGGCCCAGGATATGCCATTCGCTCTGAGTTTGGAAGAAAATATTATGAAGTCGGAAGTATAGGTATGGCTTCAGCAGGAAAGGATACGGAAGGTAGCCAATGGTTCTTTACGCATTATCCATCTCACCATTTGGATGGAAAGTATAGCAATTTTGGAACGGTTGAAGAGGGGATGGAAGTAGTCAATGATCTTGAGATCGGTGATGCGATCCTTGGATATGAACTACTTCCATCCCAATAGAAGGTTTATTTTCCGAAGGCATAATAGTATTTACCTGACCTATCAGGATAAACACCTTCTAGCATTACACCACCTTTTTCATCTTCTATAAGACCTAGAAAATCATCAAGGTTTTTAACCTTCTTTTTGTTAACCTGAGTTACAACAAAGCCAGGTCTGATCGAGGTGAAGCTTTTGATCTTTCCTGAGTTGATCTTAGTGATCTTTACACCTCCATCCACTTCCAGTTCTTCTTTTTCTCCTTTCGATAGTTCTGATACCTCAATTCCAAGATCCCTTAAGGTTTCGGGCTCTTCAACCTTAGACAGGAACTCTGACTTTCCCTGTCTATTCACAAGTGTAACATCAAAATCCCTGGAATCTCCATCTCTTATTACTTCAACAGAGATCTTATCACCCGGACGCTTTCGCGCTACATATTCCATAAGTTCTGGAACAGATTTAATTTCAGAACCATCAATTCCAGTTATAACATCGCCTTTTTTGATTCCCGCCTTTTTCGCACCTTCTTCAATTGTAAGGCTATCGACGAGAACACCGACCGGTTCGTCCAGATCGTATCTTTCGGCTATTCTTGCATCCACGCTCCTGATCATTATTCCCATTATAGCCCTTTGCACCACTCCATACTCAATAAGATCAGTAGATACCTTTTGTACTAGGTTGGAGGGAACGGCAAAACCATAACCTGCATAGGTTCCAGTAGGCGTAGCTATTGCAGAATTTATACCAATAATATCTCCGTTCAGATTCACAAGGGCACCGCCACTATTCCCTTTATTGATGGCGGCATCAGTTTGAATGAAGGATTCGACGGCGTAGGCTTCCCTTAGAATATTTATGTTCCTGGCTTTTGCTGATACAATTCCGGCGGTCACAGTAGAAGAAAGATTAAAGGGATTTCCTACTGCCAGAACCCACTGACCGATCTTGACATCATCCGAATTTGCAAATGCAAGAGAAGGAAGGGTATTGGCATCAATTTTCAGGATTGCAAGATCTGTTGTCGGATCCAATCCAACTACTTCAGCAGAGAAGGACCTATTATCATTCAACACCACCTCAATCTGGCTTGCATCTTCAACTACATGGTTATTTGTGACGATGTATCCATCATCACTAATGATAACTCCAGAACCGCTGGCCATGCCTTCCCTGGGTCCTCTGGGATAATTTTCAAAGAAGTCCCTGTAGGGGTTTGGTGCGCTGCCGTAACCCTCTTCTCTTATCAGAGATCGGATATGAACCACTCCGTTAACTGTTTTTTCTGCTGCATAGGTAAAATCGAGCCCGTAGGAATCAGGTGAATATTCAGATGCCAATTGAAAAGCTGGTTTTTCAGCCTGCCTGATTATCACATTCTTGGGTTGACCAAAGTCATATTTTGCCAAAAGGCTTATGGACAGAATTAGTCCGAATGCTAAAACGATTAAAATTCCCTTTTTCATTTTATTCCTATTTATCTAGTACAAACGTCCTTAGGTAATGATAAATATGCCTCCTAAAAGACCAAAATGCCATTTATCAAATTAGATGCCAATACATTTTAGAACATAAATGCTGACAGTTTGTTCCACAATTACAGATTGAATGCGCCTTTTCGGACTTTCAAAACCTATATTTGTATCACTTTTTGAGCAATGATCATACACCTAAAAGAAGGGATAAGTAAAGAGCAGGCTGAGAAGTTTGCTGAGGAACTCAAGGCGGTTACGCTTGATAAAGGCGGCAAGACCATTCTGGTTACAACTAACGAAAATGGAGGCTTGAACGGGGTTGGAAGAGACCTTGTGGATAGGGTTTTCAAATTCGATAGCGATATCCAATTGGCAAGTTCAGATTATGTGGTGACCAAAAGGTCAGTTAATATAGGTGGACTTGAGATAGGAGGCAGTTCAAAAAATACCCTTTTAATTGCAGGGCCTTGTGCTGTGGAATCGGCTGAGCAGATTGAACTATCTGCATTATTTCTTAAAGACCTCGGAGTCTCTGCAATGAGAGCGGGTTCATATAAACCCAGGACCTCCCCCTATACTTTTCAAGGTTTGGGAAAGAAAGGACTTGAGCTTCTTGATGATATTCGCTTCAGGTATGGAATGAAAATAGTAACGGAAGTAAAGGATTCCTCGCACGTAAATGAGGTAATTGAATTTGCTGATATCATTCAGGTTGGAGCAAAGGCAATGTATGATTACGCTATCCTTGAAGCCTGTGGAAAAAGCAATAAGCCAGTAATGATCAAAAGAGGTTTTGGGGCTACCACCCAGGAACTGGTTCAAGCTGCAGAATTTGTCCTATCAGGTGGTAACGAAAACGTTATCGTTTGCGAACGGGGTATTAGAACGTACGAGAACAGCACCAGGTTTACGCTTGATCTTAGCGGAGCCATTTACCTAAAGCACAAAACCAATCTTCCGATCTTTCTTGATCCTAGTCATGGAATTGGACAGGCCTATGGGGTACCTGATCTTGCAAGATCTTGCATGGCTGCAGGAGTTGAAGGATTGTTGATCGAGACCCATCCTGATCCATCTCATGCCTTATCCGATGCCTCACAACAGCTTCATCATGAAGATTTTAAGGCATTGTTTGGTTCTCTTCGGAAGGTAGGGGAGGCCATAGGGTTTAAAGTAATCTGATTAGATCTTTTCCCTGTTCTTTATCATCTGTAGCATTTTTTCAAGATCTTCTGGCGTATCGATGCACTGGCTTTCAAACTCAGTCTTACCGACTTTTACTTTGTAGCCATTTTCCATCCACCTTAATTGCTCCAATGATTCTGCCTTTTCCAAGTCGCCGACAGGGAGATCTTTGATCTTTTCAAGAATGTCGGTTCTATATGCATATATCCCTACCTGTTCCCAATAGGTATGATTCTTTACCCATTCTCCCTGGGCATGATCCCTTAAGTAAGGAATAGGCCATCTGCTGAAATAAAGAGCATAGTCGTCCTTATCCAAAACACAGATGGTGGAATTCACGTCAAATAATGTTTGTGTAGTGTTGATCTTTTTGACCAGGGTGGCAAGTTCGACTTTCTCTGAAAGCGAGTTCCCCAGATCATCAATTTGACCCGGTTCAATAAATGGCTCATCCCCTTGGATGTTGATCACAAATGAAAAATCACCCTCTACTTTTTTAATAGCCTCAGCACAACGGTCCGTACCGCTTTGGTGGTCTTCTGAGGTCATTACTACATTTCCTCCAAAATTTTTCACCACATCAAAGATCCTTTGATTGTCAGTAGCCACATACAATTGATCAAGGGTGTCTGCCCTGGAGGCTTGTTCATATACTCTTTGGATCATGGGCTTCCCCATAATATCAGCCAGGGCTTTAGCTGGAAATCTGCTGGACGCGTATCTGGATGGGATGATTCCCAGAATTTTGTTCATACTTTTTTCACCTTTAGCGTTGGTCCTTCTTCGCTTATAACTTCAACTGAGTCACCTTTTTCGATATGTTCTCCTCTGGTTAGAGCGTCAAAAATATCATTATCGATCATCACCTTTCCAGCGGGACGCAAAATGGTAAATGCGGTTCCTTTTTTCCCTACCATTTCTCTATTTGTTGTGCTATTATATCCTTCTTCCCTTTTCATTGTAGTTGTGAGGGCAACCCTTTGAAAGGACGTACTGTTGGCAAGCCTCACGCCTCCAAAAAATAAGAGTATCATTCCTAGGGTTAGACTGGAAAGAACCGTGCCTAGTGAAATAAAGATCTTTACATCAGGCACAAAGGTGAAATCCAAAAAATCGTTTTCCAGCATTACGAGAGTAAGACCTGAAACCGTTAAAAGGATTCCAGCCACACCAGCTACCCCAAATCCGGGTATAACAAAAACTTCTACGGCAATAAGGATTATTCCCAGAAAGAAAATCAGGATCTCCCAGTTTGCAGCAAGACCATTTAAATAGTAGGGCACGAAGTAAAGTACAGCTGCTACAACGGCCGCGAGAAGTGGAAACCCAACCCCTGGGGTTTGAAGCTCAAAATAGATCCCACCAATGATAACCAGTAAAAGGATCCCGCTTACAAATGGATTTAGAAATAAGGAGATTATCCTTTCTGACCAAGCCAGATCCATGGTAATTAAATCATGATCTTCCCAGCCATTTATCGCAAGAATTTCGTCCAGGTTTTTTACTTTTTTCTCACAAAATCCACTTTCCAGGGCTTCATCCACCGTAAAAGTCAGGACCGTTCCTTTAGGGCTTAGGCTGTCAAGGTCCAGGTTTTCGTCCACCATTGCTTCAGCGATCTTTGGGTCGCGACCTTTGGCTTCAGCAGTGGACCTCATAATACTTCTCATAAAAGACTGATACTTATCAGGGGCTGCTTCTCCTGTTTGGGTTACAACAGTAGCGGCACCAATATTTCCGCCCGAGGCCATGTAGATGCTGTCACAAGCGATCGAAATTAAGGCACCAGCCGAAATTGCCTTTGTATTTATAAAAACATGGATGGGGAGTTCAAATTCAAGGATATTATTCCTCATATCATTGGCATCATACACCGCTCCACCATAGGTGTCCATTTCTATGATGACACCTTCAACCTTTTCATCCTTGGCTTTTTGCAATCCCAACTCCAGATATCGATTCGTTCTGGCATCGATCTCTGCCTTGATCTCTAAATGCAGGATCTTACCCCCATAAGTGGGTAAGTAACTACAAATTGCTATGAATAGTATGAAAATACTTTTTGGCATAGAATTGAATGGAATTTCATTCAGAGCTAAATTACAAAAGTGAGGTTCGAATTGATCAATATGGGGTTAATTTGCTTTCAAATAAGATTCTTAATGCGTTCAGGCATAATCCTTCTTTTTCTTTCTTTATCAGGTTCGCTATTCGGGATGGATTCCCTCAGACTGGCAGCCATTGAAGGTCACCCTTATATCATTCATAAGGTTGAAAAAGGGGATACTTATTTTTCTCTTACAAAAAGATATAAAGTAAGTGATGAAAGTATTGAGAACGTAAACCCTGGATCAAAAGAGAGCTTAAAACTGGGCCAGGAATTAAGAATTCCAATTGCTTTTGATGGAGTCTATAAACATAAAATAATTGCAGGTCAGACATTATTTAGCTTGTACAGGATCTATGGTGTTCGGGTTGAAAAGATCAAAGAGTTAAATGGGTTAGAGTCTGATGAAGTGAGCATTGGGCAGGAGCTGGTGATCTTCAAACCTGAAGAGAATCTAAAGAAGGAGGATGAAAGACCCTTGGCTAGAACTCATAAAGTGGAAAAGGGTGAGACCTTGTTTTCTGTTTCAAGGCTTTATGGGTTAAAGTGGCAGGACCTTCAAAATCTAAATAATCTTGAGAATACCGAATTAAAGCCAGGCCAGATTTTACTGGTTAGCATTGATTCAGGTCTAACATACGTACCTCCCAAGCCAGAAGATCCACCTGTTTCAGGGATCCATATAGTTCAGGAAGAGGAGACCTTATATTCAATTGGAAGGAAGTATGGAACGACCCCTGGCGATTTGATGACCAAGAATCAATTGGAAAGCATAGATCTTTCTCCTGGTCAGGAGTTGAAGATCTTTAAAGATACAATTGAAACGAAGGAAATGGTAAGCTTTACAACTACCCCTGATGAATATATGGGAGGTGAGAAATCGAAAGAGGTAGTTATGGTAGGTGATGTGGAAAAGGTCATTGAAAGAGGCGTTTGTGAGCTGATCGAGGGTGGGGAAGACACTTATAAATACCTGGGATTACATAAAACCCTACCCAGGGGAACAATTGTACAGGTGAAAAATGCAGAGAATCAGGCTAGTGTTTTTGTGAAGATCATTGGGTCCATCCCTGATATTGACCAGAATTCTCCCTTGATACTAAAAGTGTCTCCAAGGGCATTTAAGGCCTTGGGTGCGGTTAATAAAAAGTTTAGGGTTGAGATCTATTACTTTCCAGACCAAGACTGAGGCAAAAGGGTTCTTGGATGAATTGAGATTGGAATATTCTCATTCAGGATTTGTTGAAAACGACCCCATTTGCGTTCCACATTTATTTCATCAAAAACAGGACATTGAAATTGCGGGCTTCATGGCCTCAACCTTTGCCTGGGGTCAAAGGGTAACGATAGTTAATAAGGCAAAGGAGTTTATCCAGAGGATGGATAACGACCCGTTCAATTTTGTAAAAGATTGCAGTGATTCTGAGATCGAAAAATTCAAAGTCTTTAAGCACAGAACTTTTAATGGCGATGATGCAATAGCCTTCTTAAGGTTTTTGAAAGGAGTCTATTCCTCCCATGATTCCATGGAGGATTTTCTTTTTCCTGAGTCTGATCAAGGAATAGAACAGAGTTTGATCAGGTTGAACGAAGGATTCAAAGAATTTTCGGATGCAGAAGTTAGAAGCTTTAAACATGTTCAGGATCCAAGAAAAGGATCGGCTTGTAAGAGGATGAATATGTTCTTTCGTTGGATGGTGAGACAAGATTCAGATGAAATAGACTTTGGAATTTGGACAAAATTCTCAGCTTCTAAATTGATCTGCCCCCTTGATGTGCATGTAGCCAAAGCAGCTTATGAACTCGGCCTGATCGAATCAAAAAAAAGTAACTGGAAAAATGCTGTTGCGTTAACAACCGAGCTTTCCGCTTTTGATCCGAAGGACCCGGTGAAATACGATGTTGCCTTATTTTCTCTTGGTATGGAGATCCGTTAGATGCGCTATTGCGTACAAATCAGGGTCCGATATCGTCCAAATTTTTCTACTGGTTAATTGATAATCATCTTATAATCAGTCATTTATCAGTTTGGTATAAGAATTGGCAGGAATTCTAAAAATATAGATCTATGGAAGCCATTTCTATTCAAATTCCTACAATTCAAGGCGAGCAGGACATCGAAGTAGATGTTCGCATCAATGGCATCAAGAAAAAATTTCAATATAGGATTGAGATCTTTTTTTGGGACGATTGTGAAGCCCCAAGAGAGGATAGAGCCAGTTGTATTAGAGAGATCGTGGAGAAATATGATGGCACTTGGGAATTGGTCCATATTGGACTTCCTACTGAAGAGTTCATTCCCATCACTTTTAGAAAACTTAAACTTTAGAAGATACCTACCTGATGATCATCAATGCTCCCTGGGAAGTGATATCCAGTGATGGGATTTTGACCACGAAGAAGTAAGTTCCCGGATTCAGATCATCCCCATTCCAATCGTTCTGATAGTTATCGTTTTCATACAGGATATTGCCATAACGATCTACTACCTGCACGAATACCACTCCATATAACTCTCGGTTATCGATTAGCCAGAAATCGTTTTGTCCATCATTGTTAGGTGTGATCACATTGGCAATGAAGGGCAGATTTTCAAACTCAACCTTGAAGGCATTGGACTCTGAAGTATTCAATCCACCATTTTCGATGGCTCGGATGAAGAACCAATGATCAAAGGCATCGTTGGCTGAGAAGTCTGTATAATCCAGGGAAGAGGTCACCTCATAAAGCTGATAGGTAGTTTGGGTATCCAGTTTCCTGTAGATCTGATATTCCTGAACTCCTCCTGGCCAGTTGTTATAGGCATTCCAGGAAAGAAGCAAACGATCTTCATCTTCAATACCTTCTCCTTGCAGCCTCAAGGTGTTATGAGGCAAGGAAGCGGTCTGTAATTGACAAAGGTTGGTGGTTGTGATCCTGTACTCGTAGGTATTGTCGATCCGGTTGGCTGAGAAAGTATCCACAAAGAAAGTTTCATCCTTGTCTACCTGCCCCAGGGTGAGCCAGTCAACTTCGTTCAAGGCTTTCCTTTGTACCACCAGGGTATCGGCTATGGTGCTTGTATTTCCTTTATTGAAGGCCAGGGATACCAGGGAGCTGGTGTCTTCCGGGTTATCAAGCGATACATTGATCATCTGTGCAATGGAAGTATCAGCAAGAATATCCAGGATCAAAGGCACATCAGAGCAACCGAACTCAGTGATCTCAGATACGCTTATGGAAAGAGGTGCCTGACTCAAATCCCAATCGATGGTCTGAACAGAAGACGAATCTCCACCTACCAATGTCCCTCCATTGGCAGTCCAGATGAAGGAAGAATTATTGAATCCTACAATGTTGTAAGTGTTTCCAAACTCTGTACTTGGACAAACGACCGAATCTCCAGGTCCCCAGCTAGGAGCTGGAAGCGGGTTGATGTTCACATCCAGCTGCACCGAACCGCTGGTACATCCAAACTCAGAGGTTTCGAAGGCGGTCAGGGTATAGGTTCCTGCTGAACCCCAGTCCACGCTGGCCGTATTGCTGGTATCTGCAGTCAGGGTACCACCGGAGCTTAGGTTCCAGGCATAGGTGGAGTTGGCAAATCCATTGATCTGATAAACAGCTCCGCTGCTGAATTCACAAAGGGAGGTGTCTCCCATGATGGGAATGGTATCTACCGGGTCTGGATGGATGATCACAGTCAGGGTATCGGAGAAGCCCAGACAGGTAGAAGTGACTGTGGTAACGGTTTGCTCTACAAAGATCTGAGCGGTACCTGATTCATTGAAGGTATAGAGTACCTGGTTGCCGTTTCCGATCGGAAGCAGGGTGTGACCTACTGAAGGAGTACTCCAGGTGTAGGTATATCCGGTGGTATAAGGAACTCCATAGATCAGATTCTGTGCTGTACCCAAACAAACCGAGGTATCTCCAACCGGAGGAGGAGAGGTTAGGATGGTGTTGATGGCAATGGGCAGGCTGACCGTATCCCTTTTACAATTGTATTCATTGGTAGGAATGAGGAATAGGCCTGCATTGGGGTTAGCGGGTCCCCAATCCACAAATACGGTGTCATTGTTAGAAGGCTGCTCGACGCTTCCACCGACAGCGAACCACTGGTAATCGATGAAACCAAGTGTATCGATGATGTAATACTCCACATCCTGAAGATCAGGACAGATGGAGGTACCTCCGAAGATAGAATCGACTTGAGGCAGTGGATTCACCCGTACCTGAACGGTATCAGAGCTAAAGCAGGCATTCAGTTCGGTGTTAACAATGTAGAGAGCCGAATCAGGGAACTGAGCTGTGGTCAGTGTAACAACCGGATTCGAAACGGTGGTGGATGAAAGTCCATTGACCGGGGTCCAGACATAGGTATAGTTAGTGGTTGGAAGAGCTCCTATGGTATCAGAGAAATCAGAGCAGATGGCGATATCTGGCCCGGCGTCAGAGACAGGAAGGGGGCGTATCTCGATGTCAAAGTCTGCGCTATCGATACAACCGGTAAGGGTATTAAGAACCACAAGCTGATAGTTGAAGAACCAGGAAGAGTCGGTTGGATTGTTGATGTTCAAAGTAGGATTGGCTACTGTTGAATCGGACAGTCCAAATGAGCTGTTCCAGGTATAGGAGAAGTTTGGAACCGAAGTACCACCTACCTGGATGCTTTCCTGAGAGCATATAGAGGTATCAGGAATGACAACGATATCAGGAAGGCGGAAAACAGTTATTTCAACAGTGTCAATATTGTTACAAAGATTGTTAGGGTTTGTATTAAAGGCTGTAACAATGTTTTGATATGTAATTGAATTTCCTGGGCCACTAAACTGGAAAAACTGAACCGGATTAGATGAATTAGTTGGTACTATTGGATTAGGTGGCGTTGGCGAAGATTGCCAGAAATAGTTATATCCGACTTCTCCTGAATCACCAAACGATAATAGCTGTTCAGAACAAATTATGGTATCTCTTCCCGCAAAAACCCTGGGAAGGGGTTTTGCAACAATTGTTACCGTGTCATAATTTACACATCCAATAGGCCAGTCCGTAACTTCAAGAACGTAATCGAAATCTTCGTTTACTCCAAGGTCAGTAAAAGGAGTAGCTGTTGCAATACAAACATTGGAATCATTCAAGAACAATGAAGTAGACCAAACACAAGTTTGAGTGGGGCTAAATACACTTCCTATAACGGTTGACGTATTTGAACAGACCGTATCATTCAATCCAGCATCGGTAATTGGCAACGGATATATTGTAATGTCAACCGAATCAAAGAAGGAGCAGGTTGTTACGGTATCAAAACCAGCAACGAACAACCTTTGAATAATTGGAGAAGTGGTTGTATTTACTCCAAAGAATTGAGGGTTGGGAGATGTGGAATCATCCAAGAATGTTGCCGGGGTCCATGAATAGACCAATCCTGATTCTGGTATCCCATCCAGGGTAATGGTATCAGCATGACAAACACCCTGAGCATTTCCAGCGTCAACTACCTTGACAGATACTTCAACAACGACCGTGTCAAAATTTGAGCAACCAAGCCCCCCTTGGCTTTTTACAGTGTAAGTGGTTGTAGTAGGGGGGGAAGATACGGGGTTGGGTAAATTGGGATTGGTTAGAAAATTAGCGGGAGACCATTGGTAACCAGTACTGGATCCAATAGCCATTAACTGAGCCGAACCTCCTTCACAAATGATGGTATCACTATTTGAGACTATGGAATCAGGAGGGACCACCACAACATCAAATTCAGCAGTATCAGCGCAACCTAGAACACTGGTTTCGATTAATCTTAAGGTATGTATTCCCGGGCTACCCCAGGTAATTGAGACGGAATCTTGATTGTTAGGACCATTGATGGTCCCACCAAAGACCTCCCACTGCTTCAGGGCAGTAGGGTTTTTTATCGTAAAGTAATCTTTTGGCGAACCATCAAAACAGATTGAATCTGGGCTTGAACCTAACTCTGAAATGAATAACTGGTCAGCAGATTCAAATTCAGCTACATTGACGTTAATAAAGGTCAAATTGGTTTTTGGTGGGCAACCAAAGTCCTCCATGTTTAAAATGACCAGGTATTGTCCGGTAATTCCACAGGTTGGTGCCCAGTTAAAAGTTGAAGAAACATTACCCAAGCCGGAAACAGAAGGGAAAGTTGCGAGAGGGCCTGAATACCCATTGGTTCCATCGATGATATCACCCTGCATAAAAATGGAAAGAGAGTCATTATTGTTATCAGATACCCCTATTTGAAAATTCAATAAATCTCCTTCGTTGATATTAATATTTGCTGTTCCGTTGACTATTGGTACGGGTGAGCCGTTTACCAATAAAGGATCAGTAGATGGAGCGTCATTTGGGGCACAAGGCCTCACTATGAATTGTAGCTCCCTTCTGGTAGTTCCAATTAGCTCATCAATCCCATCATTATTTAAGTCTCGGTATTCCTCGATCTCAATTGTTACAGTATATTCTCCGGCATTTGGTGCATAATATTGGGTTAATCCATTAGCCGAATTGATAAATGCATAACCTCCAGGCCCAAAGGGAAAATCTACAGAGTAATTTGGAGAATATGCCAGATTTGGGATTGCGTTGAAATCAAATGTGGTAGGAACTCCACCTCCAGGGGACCTTTTATTAGGGATAAATTTATAAACCAAAAAGTCTCCATCTGGATCAACTGCATTATTAGAAAAGGTCACGGTATCTCCTTGGCACATAAAGGGGATAGCAGGATCATTGAATTGGGGAGAACTATTTTGTGCAAAATTAGCTGCCATAAGGTTGGCCATAATTATCCCTGTAGATTGTGGGGTCTGAACATTAACCGAAGAACTATTTCTGCAACAATTCTGATACATTACTGAATACTCTGTGAAGGGCCCGGGAAGGGTGATCACGTCAATAAAGGTGTTGACGTTGATCTTTAGAGAGCTTATTCCTGAAACATTACAACCAGGAGGTAATTCGGGTAGAAAACCGGCTGTATCGGTGTTTGGGATGCTTCGCTGCGTGAAAAGATTTCCAGTGGATTGGTCATAAACACCATAGTTGATATTTGAGATGAACCCACCATTATTTTGAAAGAATGGATTGGCTGAAGAATCCCAGTCTACATAAACTACAAACTTTACTTCGTATTGATAGTTTGAGCCTACTAGACCAAGAAATCTATAAGTGACCTCTCCGCCCATGATATGCGAAGATTGACCTGGAAGTGCAAACAAAAGCATTCCAAGGAAAGTGAAACTTAGAAGTAGTTTCCTGACCATGTTTGGATTCATCAAGAAACAAAAATAACCTTTTAGGTTTGCCTGAAAAAGAGCTGATCTAACCCATTTTGGGTGACATTTACCTGATGATCATCAATGCTCCCTGGGAAGTGATATCCAGTGATGGGATTTTGACCACGAAGAAGTAAGTTCCCGGATTCAGATCATCCCCATTCCAATCGTTCTGATAGTTATCGTTTTCATACAGGATATTGCCATAACGATCTACTACCTGCACGAATACCACTCCATATAACTCTCGGTTATCGATTAGCCAGAAATCGTTTTGTCCATCATTGTTAGGTGTGATCACATTGGCAATGAAGGGCAGATTTTCAAACTCAACCTTGAAGGCATTGGACTCTGAAGTATTCAATCCACCATTTTCGATGGCTCGGATGAAGAACCAATGATCAAAGGCATCGTTGGCTGAGAAGTCTGTATAATCCAGGGAAGAGGTCACCTCATAAAGCTGATAGGTAGTTTGGGTATCCAGTTTCCTGTAGATCTGATATTCCTGAACTCCTCCTGGCCAGTTGTTATAGGCATTCCAGGAAAGAAGCAAACGATCTTCATCTTCAATACCTTCTCCTTGCAGCCTCAAGGTGTTATGAGGCAAGGAAGCGGTCTGTAATTGACAAAGGTTGGTGGTTGTGATCCTGTACTCGTAGGTATTGTCGATCCGGTTGGCTGAGAAAGTATCCACAAAGAAAGTTTCATCCTTGTCTACCTGCCCCAGGGTGAGCCAGTCAACTTCGTTCAAGGCTTTCCTTTGTACCACCAGGGTATCGGCTATGGTGCTTGTATTTCCTTTATTGAAGGCCAGGGATACCAGGGAGCTGGTGTCTTCCGGGTTATCAAGCGATACATTGATCATCTGTGCAATGGAAGTATCAGCAAGAATATCCAGGATCAAAGGCACATCAGAGCAACCGAACTCAGTGATCTCAGATACGCTTATGGAAAGAGGTGCCTGACTCAAATCCCAATCGATGGTCTGAACAGAAGACGAATCTCCACCTACCAATGTCCCTCCATTGGCAGTCCAGATGAAGGAAGAATTATTGAATCCTACAATGTTGTAAGTGTTTCCAAACTCTGTACTTGGACAAACGACCGAATCTCCAGGTCCCCAGCTAGGAGCTGGAAGCGGGTTGATGTTCACATCCAGCTGCACCGAACCGCTGGTACATCCAAACTCAGAGGTTTCGAAGGCGGTCAGGGTATAGGTTCCTGCTGAACCCCAGTCCACGCTGGCCGTATTGCTGGTATCTGCAGTCAGGGTACCACCGGAGCTTAGGTTCCAGGCATAGGTGGAGTTGGCAAATCCATTGATCTGATAAACAGCTCCGCTGCTGAATTCACAAAGGGAGGTGTCTCCCATGATGGGAATGGTATCTACCGGGTCTGGATGGATGATCACAGTCAGGGTATCGGAGAAGCCCAGACAGGTAGAAGTGACTGTGGTAACGGTTTGCTCTACAAAGATCTGAGCGGTACCTGATTCATTGAAGGTATAGAGTACCTGGTTGCCGTTTCCGATCGGAAGCAGGGTGTGACCTACTGAAGGAGTACTCCAGGTGTAGGTATATCCGGTGGTATAAGGAACTCCATAGATCAGATTCTGTGCTGTACCCAAACAAACCGAGGTATCTCCAACCGGAGGAGGAGAGGTTAGGATGGTGTTGATGGCAATGGGCAGGCTGACCGTATCCCTTTTACAATTGTATTCATTGGTAGGAATGAGGAATAGGCCTGCATTGGGGTTAGCGGGTCCCCAATCCACAAATACGGTGTCATTGTTAGAAGGCTGCTCGACGCTTCCACCGACAGCGAACCACTGGTAATCGATGAAACCAAGTGTATCGATGATGTAATACTCCACATCCTGAAGATCAGGACAGATGGAGGTACCTCCGAAGATAGAATCGACTTGAGGCAGTGGATTCACCCGTACCTGAACGGTATCAGAGCTAAAGCAGGCATTCAGTTCGGTGTTAACAATGTAGAGAGCCGAATCAGGGAACTGAGCTGTGGTCAGTGTAACAACCGGATTCGAAACGGTGGTGGATGAAAGTCCATTGACCGGGGTCCAGACATAGGTATAGTTAGTGGTTGGAAGAGCTCCTATGGTATCAGAGAAATCAGAGCAGATGGCGATATCTGGCCCGGCGTCAGAGACAGGAAGGGGGCGTATCTCGATGTCAAAGTCTGCGCTATCGATACAACCGGTAAGGGTATTAAGAACCACAAGCTGATAGTTGAAGAACCAGGAAGAGTCGGTTGGATTGTTGATGTTCAAAGTAGGATTGGCTACCGTGGAATCAGACAAACCAAATGAACTGTTCCAGGTATAGGAGAAGTTTGGAACCGAAGTACCACCTACCTGAATGCTTTCCTGAGAGCATATAGAGGTATCAGGAATGACCACAACGTCAGGTAGACGGAAAACCGTGATCTCCACTGTATCCAGATTCACACAAAGGTTGGTTGGCTCCGTATTAAAGGCTGTGACTATACTTTGATGTGTGATCGAGTTTCCAGGTCCACTAAAAGTGAAAAATTGGAATGGATTTGATCCATTTGTTGGCACAACTGGGGTAGGAGAAGTAGTAACCCAGGAGTAGTTATATCCTATTTCACCTGCATCACCAAGAATAAGACTTTGATCGGAGCAAATTACAGTGTCTCTGCCAGCGAAAACCCTTGGAAGAGGTTTAGCAACAATATTTACTGTGTCATAATCAACACAACCTATAGGCCAATCGGTAACCTCAACCACATATTCGAAGCTTTCGTTAACTCCCAGATTAGTGAAAGGGGTAACGGTTGCGATACAAACATTGGAATCATTCAAGAACAATGAGGTAGACCATACACAGGTTTGGGTAGGACTTAAGATCGTTCCAATTGCGGTGGAGGCATCCGAACAAATTGTATCATTTATTCCTGCATCAGCATTAGGCAATGGATAAATGGTGATATCCACAGAGTCAAAGAAGGTACAGGTTGTTATTGTATCTAGACCAGTAACAAATAATCTCTGAACTATAGGGGAAGTGGTTGTATTTATTCCAAAGAATTGAGGGTTGGGAGATGTGGAATCATCCAAGAATGTTGCCGGGGTCCATGAATAGACCAATCCTGATTCTGGTATCCCATCCAGGGTAATGGTATCAGCATGACAAACACCCTGAGCATTTCCAGCGTCAACAGTCTTAATTGATACTTCCACAGTTACTGTGTCTACATTGGAACAGCCAAGGCCTCCTTGGGTTTTCACAGTATAAGTTGTAGTAGCAGGAGGAGCAGAAACCGGATTAGGAATATTGGGATTTGTCAAAAAGTTTGATGGAGACCATACATATCCACTGCTGGAACCTGTAGCAAGGAGCTGGGCTGCTCCGCCTTCGCAAATAATTGTATCACTATTCGAAATGATCGAATCCAAAGAAACAACTACTACATCAAATTCAGCAGTATCAGCGCAACCAAGCACGCTGGTTTCAATGAGTCTTACTGTTTGAATCCCTGTTGCTGTCCAGGAAATATCCACGGTATCTTGATTTGATGGGCCGTTAATAGTCCCGCCGAAAACTTCCCATTGTTTTAATGCCGTTGGGTTTTTGGTGGTATAATATTTTCGAGGGTCTCCATCGAAGCAAACCGAATCAGAACTTTCTCCTACTGCATCAACAAACAACTGATCAGCAGATTCAAATTCCCTAACATTGATATTATAGAAAACCAGATTGTTCTTAGGGGGGCAGCCATAATCGTTCAGGTTTAACCTAACCACAAATTGACCCGTGATTCCACAGGTTGGTGCCCAGTTAAAAGTTGAAGAAACATTACCAATGCCTGCAGCAGGAGGGAAAGTTGCTAAGGGTCCAGAATACCCATTGGTTCCATCAATGATATCTCCTTCCATAAAAATCTCCATCGAGTCATTTTCGGGATCGGTAACATTCACATTAAAGCTGAGAACATCCCCCTCGTTTATATCAATGTTGGCAGTCCCATTAATGGTGGGAATAGTGGTTCCATTAACAACTACGTCCATTGCATCCGGAGCGGAATTGGGCGAGCAGGCTCTAACAAGGAATTGCAATTCTCTTCTGGTCGTACCAATCAAATCATCAATTCCATCATTGTTTATATCCCGGTATTCTTCGATCTCAATAGTCAGGTTATACTCTCCAGCGTTTGGAGCATAGTATTCAGTCAATCCATTGGTTGAATTAATGAAAGCATAACTACCCGGACCGAATGGCTCTATTAAACTATGATTCGGGGCCCAAGGTACCGTATTGGTCAGAGCCGGGTTATACGTTGCAGGAGGACCAGGCTGTGGATTACCAGGAGCGGCAATTTGAGAATTTAAATTATCGACAAACTTGTAAACCAGGAAATCTCCATCAGGGTCAGTGGCATTGTTTGAAAAGGCGGTTGTGTCGGCCTGGCAAAGAAATGGAACTGCTGGGTCATTGAACTGAGGCGAAGAATTTTGAATAAAGTTGGCAGGTAATTCAGTAAGGAATACATTCCCTGTACCTCCTGGATTGACAAGGTTATCAATTACATTATTTCTACAACATACCTCGTACCAGGTAAAGTAATTTGAAAAAGGGGTGGGCAATAAAATGGTGTCCAGGAAAACATTCAGGTGAATTCCTATCCCGGCTAATCCTGGAACATTGCAACCTGGGGGTAATACAGGTTTAAATGATTCTCTACTTACCCTATTAAGAATTCTTGGTCCACCAAAAATTGCATTTGTTCCAGCGTTATAAACCGCAGTGTTGATCTGAAAAATCCCATTTGGAAAATTCGAAACAGTGTCTGTATAAACATCATAGCGAATTTCGTATTGGTAATCGGTACCAACGATTCCAAGGAATCGATAGGTAACCTCCCCGCCCATAACGTGAGTACCGTAGGAAATAAAGGGTAGAAGGCCGATTACTACGGCCAGGAGCAGTTTTTTCATTATTTAGTCCCGCTTATTTTTTCAGCAGTTTAAAGTGACCTGTTTGCCCTTCAGCTTCCAATTCAAGGATGTATAATCCTCTAGGAAGATCGCCAAGCCAGATCTGATTGTTTTCAATAGAAAGGTTACTTCTCAGGTTAATACCTTTTAGGTCATAAAGGTTTGCACTTATTTCCCATTCTGTAGGAAAATCTAGAAATAAGTTCTCTTCTACAGGATTTGGATGGATGCTGACCTGAGTATTAATAAGGTCGTTAAAGCCACTTGGATTCACGAAGGCTATATAGTCTTCTACTTGGCCTTGTTCCGGTTCGATACATGGGGTCAGAGCTGGAGCACCCGCATGGTCTGCAATTACTCTGACTCTTATTAACTGCGATTCCGCTGGAACAGATCCCGGAACAGAAATACTTCCAAGATGATTTCCATTATTAACACCTCCGGTAAACACAGCCTCATCAACATCATCAAAATCTCCATCATTATTATAGTCAATCCAGATACTGATCTTTCCATTAAACCTAGTTCCGGTATTTGCTAGGAAAGGGTATTGGGTTCCCTCATTCAATAGAATTGTATCAACGCCACAGGTATAGTCCTCGTAGTTCTGGGTTATGCTATTGATATTGCTTATTCCACCCAAATCAAATCTCAAAATTCCAAATTCATCATTGACGAACTGGGTCTGCGGGTAGCAATTAGCCATGGGAAGAGATCCAACACTTGAAACATTCACGTATTGAGTTTTTACCAAGGTGTCTTCGTCAAATCCATTTTTTGCAATCAGGGTAACATCATAGGTACCGGTGGCGGTATAGGTGTGAGCGGGATTTTCATCAGTTGAACTTCCACCGTCACCAAAGAACCATTCAAAAGCAGTAGCATTGGGGAACGAGTTATTTTTGAAAACCACCGTTCCGTTGCAGCTTTGTTCCTGATTGGTTTCAAAAAATGCTACGGGTCCAGCATTGTTGTCTACTATGATGATTCCATAATCTTCGATTTCTCCATTTTGAACGTCGGTACAAGGCAATGGATCGGGTGGGTTCAAGAAATCGACCTCAGCCATAACCCTCATTCTCAAAACCTTGTTCTTTACCGCATTTGCCGGAACAATGATCGCCGTCTGCTGTACCCCAGTTCCATTTGAGGTCATGACCTTTTCATTAGAGGTAAACGACCCATTGTTATTATAGTCTATCCAAACGCCAACCTTTGTAGCTATGGATGTCCCCGTAGTCACCTCCAAAATTGAAGCAACTCCTGACTGGATCTGCGCAATAAGATCACAGGAATAATCACTGTAATCCACATTTGTTATCGTGCTATTATTGAGATTGGCGATGGTTACGTTTGAGATACCATTTGCACTAATTGTAGAAGAAGTTGGGATGCAATCAGCAAGCTTGGCACCAAAAAGTCCTGTAACAGTTACAGTATTTGTAGTGGAATCACAACCAAAGGCATTGCACGCAACCAATTTCACAGTGTAGGTACCTGTAGTTGAATATTCATGCTCCGGGTTTTGAAGAGTGGAGCTCTGCCCATCCCCGAAATCCCAGGTCCAGCTGGTCGGACTGAAACCACTTTGGTCAAAAAATTGAAATATGCCAGAGCAGGATACAGAATCATTAACATTAATCGAAGCAACCGGAGCTGTTTGTGGGGACCTAATGAAAGCCGTATAATCTTCCGCTTGACCACCCCAAAGATTTCCACAAGGGACAGGATCAAATATAGGTGCATTGGTTTCACAAACTACCCTCATTCTTAAGGGATGATCAAGAACAATAGACCCGGTTATTGGAATTGTGACATTTACCGTCTGTATTCCCGTTCCCCAGACCTCCATGATCGAATCCGATGAAGAAAAAATCCCGTCATCGTCAAAATCGACCCAAACTTTGTAGGAAGTGGAGAGAAAATTTGAAGAGGGATGTATTTCTACTTGATAAGTCTGTCCTTGAATTAAATCTGTTGATGCGTCACATGCAAAATCCTCATAGTCTACGCTGGTGGAGCTGGGACTGGTATTGTTTATGGAATTTATTTTAAATCTCGTTATCCTTTGAAAAACATTTATTGTTGTTGGGTTGCATTGAGCCTGGGGAGCTCCCAAATTATAATTTACAGTCTGTGTGGTAGAATCGCATCCATTGGAATTACATACCACTAATTTCACCTGATAGGTGCCATAATTTGAATAAGTATGACTTGGATTTTGTAGGGTATCAGTATTTCCATCTCCAAAATCCCAAAACCATGACTTAGGTGAATTAATAGTTAGGTCGGAAAAATTAATACTGTCCTGACAAGAATTGACTTGATCATCCGTAAAAACAGCTGTAGGAGGGAGGGGGTTAGGTAAAAGTAATACTGAATAATCCTCAGCCTGACCTCTCGTGAGGTTGGAGCAACCATCAAAGAAATTTCCTATTGCATCGCTTTTTACCCTAAGCCTTAACGGTTGAGAATAAGAGACTTGTGCCGTTGGAATGATTACATTTCCAGAATAAGGAGAGCTTTGGTTTAGTGCTTCATGAATCAGCTCATTGGGTTCGTCAAAATCTCCATCGTTATTCAAATCAAGGTAAACCCGAAAATCTTCTGGCTGGCCAGTATTTCCAGTTATTGAGATAGGTACCTGAAAACCTTCCGTAAGTTCAGTGTAAGAAAGGCAGGAAAAATCTTCATACCCTGCAGCTGCATCTGAAGAGTTGTTGTTGATACTTCCAAATGAAAAGTTGGTAATTCCATATCCGCAACAATATGCATTTGTGATTGGAGTACAAGTGGTAGGAATTGGACTTATGCCATTCCTAATAATGTAATCCACTTTAATCAGTGAATCCTCACCGTTGGCGTTGGTAGTCACCAATTTGACATCAAATGTATCGCTTACCAAGTAGGTATGTACCGGATTTTGTACGGTATCCGTAAATCCATCTCCAAAATCCCAGAACCAACTAACAGGTCCGTTGTCAGTAAGATCGGTGAATTGAACCAGTCCATTACAGGATTCAAGTGGAGAGGCAGTGAAATCGGTCGATGGTGGAAGAAGATTAGGCCTGGCTACGATCTTGTAATCTTCTACTTCTGAATATTCTCTATCCGCGCATGAAGTAGGAAGGGGGGTAGTTGCTGAAACCCATTCTGCAGCAACCCTCATTCGGATGGCGGTATCAAGAGCGGTATTTCCCGGCAAATTAATGGTTCCGGTATGCACTCTGGCATCTAATGATTCAAACACCAATTCTCCTATTGGGTCAAATGCACCATCATTGTTTAGGTCGATCCAAACCCTGACATTTTCATTGTTCAATCCTCCTGAACTTCCATTGGTGGTTATAGAAATAGGAACTGAAACCCCAACGGTAATATCTGTTGAGTCAGTGCAGGAATAATCCTTATAACTCACGTCACTGGGAACATTAATAAAGCCTGTTGAGTTGTTAATAGAGCCAAGGGTAACGTTCCTGATACCCATATCAAATATGTCGGCATTAGGGGCCGTTGGACCCGAAGGAGTACAAGAGGCTGGTTTTGGACATTGAGAGAACCCAGGGATGGATATAAGAAAGGCGTAAAAACAGATTAAAAGTTTCCTCAGAAGCATATTTTCTTTTTCGAATCACCAATTGCACAAAATGACCGACCAAATTAATCATTCTACTCTTTTTATACTTCTTTTTTAAAAAGGGTAATGTTTAACTTTGAAATAATTCTTACTCTATGGACAATATTGAGATAGTTCTTTATCTACTTCTAAGTCTCGGATGGTTCTTGTTGCAATCCAGGAAGAAGAAAAAACAAAAGAAAAATCCCCCTCAGCCCATAGATGTTAAAAACACTCCCGATGATCTTCCAAGCTTTGAGGAGCAGCAGGAGATGTTGGAACCAGAACGCTCTTTGCTCCGGGAACTTCTGGGAAAGGAAGAGATCAGTGAGGCAACTTCGGAAGAGCCAATAAAGCCTTCAGAATACCAGGATTACCATCATAGCTTTGAGGAGGAAAGTTTGGAGAATCTCAAAGAAAGAGTAAGAAAAAGAAAAGAGGATAAACCTCAAAGGTTTGAGCCCTACACAATTGGGAAGGGACTCGAGGTTCAGGAAGAAGAGGCTCATCCCATAAAACAGTGGCTTTTAGAGGATGATGAGGGACCAAAAAAGGCTATAATTCTCTCAGAGGTTTTAAGAAGGAAATACAAATAAGATAGCCGCTAAATTTTTTCTGAGAGAACCTCTCCAATTTTCAAATTAATACCAAGGTGAAAATTACTAAGCCTATAATAATCGAGAGGTTTAGATACGCTGTACTGATAAACTCAAAATTTTTGAGACTTTCATGAATTAATTTTAGATTTATAACCTAACCTAAAATTAACCTATCATGAACAGAATGATCAGATTGCTGAGCATGCTTATGCTTAGTACAACTTTATGGGCACAAAATTCTCGCACCGATGCCCTTTTCAACGATGAGAATACCAATCTTATGAATCTGAACATGGAGCAAGCAGTGGAAACTGATGGCTTCCAAGTTGTTTCAACGGATTATAATCCTGGTGTTGGCTATAATGATATAGTAGTTTCAAACTTTGATTTCAATGGACAACCGACGGGCACCTATAAAATTATTGGCCCTGACATGGAGTTTTTTGCCTCGGGAACCTGCCTGTCCTACACCGATGGCAATATCATTATTGTGGGTACTGCTCAATTAGTAGATTATGCGTATCCACACCATGCCTTTTTTCTTGAATATGAAGTATCGACAAACTCGGTTGTGAATTTTCAACTTTATAAGGATACTCTAGATAACATGGATATCACTTTCTTAAATGTCGAACAGGGATACAATAATGAATACGTTGTGGTTGGATTTATCCAAACCACGGGAGGCGGGGCAGGCATTGTATCCTTGATTTCTGGTTTTAATACTTCTGGGATTCTCCTTTGGGAAAGGCAATATGTAGGCCCAGGAGGAGGTCATATAAATGCCTTTGAGAGTGTAGACAAGGCCACATATGTAATTAATGGACCACCTACAGGGGGCACAGCAGTTCCATATGGATCAAGTTACTTGGTTTCAGGCGTGGGTGACAACAATTTTGGTGAGTTTATGACCTGTGTCGGATTGTTTGATTACAATAACAAATCTTTTTGGTGGTATAGGGCACTTAAAACCACCTATTTCCATGGTGAGAAAGGTGTCCAGGTAATTTATGACCGCCCAACTGATAAGGTTCTTTTATTCAGTCAACACTCAGGTTCTCATAATTTTCAAGTCTATAGATTTGACCTGAACGGGAATTACATCGATCATCATTCCTATTTCCCCAATTTGTTAGCCTACCCTGGAATGATTCTTTCTTCTGTAGAGGAGAGAGACGGGAATTATTGGCTCAACGGATATTTTTCATGTCCCTGGGGAGGAACCAATTGCCCTCCTGGGGTTTTGATAGGATATCCATTTTCAATCATAGTGGATAGAAATTTGAACCTTGTAGAAGCAATTTATTTTAGGGTTCATGATGTTGTATCCTCCGGGGCTTCGTCTTTCATTTTTAATGGTCCCCCGGACTATGCAATAGGGCTGTTCTTCCTTGGTTCTGACACTTGGACTCCCGAATCTCAGGTGGTAGTTGGTGATCAAATTTACTTTGCTTTTGGCGAGCAAAGTGAGAGTTCAGAATCCATCGATTTCTTTACCATGTCGAGCTTAAATTATAACGATCTTGCTTCTGTATGTGCTGATACGTTTTGGGTTGTTGAATTTTCTACGACCGCCACACCAAGTTGGTACGACCATACTCATACTTTGCTTCCCGTTTGTGATGTTACGCCGATTTCATCTCAAATTATGGATACTGAGGAAGTGTTTGTAGAACCATATGATTGTGACAGCGACTTAAGAAGAGGGAATTTTGTAGATGAATTAGGGCAGGGAGAGGTGTATTTAACGGAAATTGAAGTTTTTGATGGTACCGGCAAATTCTTGGGAAAATATAAGGACCGCAGCGAAATAATAAGCGAGAATCACAAAGGATTTTTGATTATCAAAGAAAGCTACTCTGACGGTTCTTCTAGCACCACGAAAATGGTCATACAATAGAAATCAAGGTCTTTTAAAAACGAAAAGGACTTATCATTAATAACCTTGTTGGTTCCCGAAGGTTACTAATCTTTGGGAACCAATTTTTTTATGACAGAGACCTAATAAATAATTCCATTTCTTTTTTCGCTCCATCAAATTCCTTTTCCCAATCTGAATTGACGGTTTGGGTTCTTCGACTGAAGTAAAATTTGATCTTAGGTTCGGTTCCAGAGGGTCTCATGGAAAGTTTGGAGCCCTCTTTTCCTTCAAACTGCAAAACGTTCGAGGAAGGCAGTTGAATTGATCCTTCAGGATGCCCATTAATATCTTTTATAACTCCTTCAAAATAGTCTCTGGTTCGGACGACCGTTTCTCCCAACAGATCTTTCAATCCATCTTTTCGAAACCCATCCATCATACTTGCAATCGCCTTTTTGCCTTCAATTCCCTTAAGGGTTTTCGATATAAGAACTTCCGTAAATAGCCCGTGTTTCCTGTAGATTTCGCCAAGGTCCAGGTACAAACTCGATCCTCTTTGTTTGCTTTCCTCGGCCATCGCGGCAATCATCAAACATGAGATAATCGCATCCTTGTCTCGTACCTGCTCTCCAAATAGATAACCATAACTTTCCTCAGCTCCCATCAGGAAGCTTTTCTTTCCTTCTTCCTTTCTTATGATCTCGGCTATGTATTTGAAACCTGTCAGAGTTTCTACGTAGTCAATATTCCAGGATTCCGCAATTCTGAACATCAGATCACTGGTAACTATGGTTTTCACCATGTAATCATTCTTCGAAATTCCCTGATCTGAATTTCTCATTCGGGCCAGGAAGTCGAGTAATAATGCACCTGTTTGATTTCCGTTCAAAAGGATAAATTCACCATGAGTATTTTGAACGGCTATTCCAACACGATCACTGTCTGGGTCAGTAGCCATCAAAACATCAGCGTTTACCTTTTTGGAGAGTTCAATTCCCAAAGCCAAAGCGTCTTTTTCTTCGGGATTGGGAGATTGTACTGTTGGGAAATTCCCATTGGGCTCTGATTGCTCCTTAACATACTCCACGTTTGTAAAACCATTTTGCTCAAATGCTTCTGGAAGGAGTGTAATACCTGTACCGTGAAGGGAGGAATAAACCAGTCTGACCTTACTCCTTGATCCATCATTGATCCTCTTTGGTATGGCTTCAGATAAATATTTCAGGTAAGCTTGATCCACCTCTTTGCCCACATGGCTTAACAATTCAGTCCTGCAATCAAAATTGACCTCAGAAAGCCCTAAATTCTTTACCTCTTCAACAATCTCTTTATCCTGTGGATGGATGATCTGGGATCCATCCTCCCAATAAACTTTGTAACCATTGTATTCAGGTGGATTATGGGAAGCTGTGACCACCACACCACTTTTACATCCCAGATGGCGGATTGCAAAGGATAATTCAGGAGTAGGCCTAAGGTCCTCAAAAAGGTAGGCTTTGATACCATTAGCCGAGAAGACCTCGGCGGTTAACCGGGCGAACTCCTTGCTGTTGTTCCTGGAATCATGAGCTATTGCAACAGAGATGTCTTGATCTGAAAAACTCTTTAGTAAGTAATTTGAAAGTCCTTGCGTTGCAGCTCCGACCGTGAAACGATTCATTCGGTTGGTTCCTGGTCCCATTACTCCACGGAGCCCACCTGTTCCAAATTCAAGAAAACTCCCAAAAGAATCTTCTACTTCTAATTCCTTAGAAGAGTTTAACCAGTTTTGATATTCTGAGCTTTCTTCCTCACTCAAGGAAAGACTCTCCCATGCTCTCTTATTTGCGAGAGCGGTCTCACTTAACATATCCGAATATTATAAATTGCCTCTTAAAGCCTGTTCTCTTTCGATGGATTCAAACAGGGCTTTGAAATTTCCCTTACCAAAAGATTGTGCTCCCTTTCTTTGAATGATTTCATAAAATAAGGTTGGGCGGTCTTCAACCGGTTTGGTGAAAATCTGCAGCAAGTAACCTGAATCATCCCTGTCTACCAAAAGATTCAACCTTTTGAGATCCTCTATATCCTCATCGATCTCACCGACTCTAGTAGGGATGTCATCATAATAGTTATCAGGAACATATAGGAAATCCACACCTCTTTTTCTTAGCTCACCAACGGTGTGAATTATATCATCCGTTGCAATAGCCACATGTTGAACTCCAGGCCCATGATAGAAATCAAGATATTCTTCGATCTGACTTTTCTTTTTTCCTTCAGCTGGCTCATTGATAGGGAATTTGATGTAGCCATTCCCATTGCTTACAACTTTAGACATCAGGGCAGTATAATCTGTAGAAATATCCTTGTCATCAAAAGTTAAAAGAAGGCTGAATCCCATAACTTTTTCATAGAACTCTACCCAGCTGTTCATTTTCCCCAGTTCTACATTTCCTACGCAATGGTCAATGTGTTTTAAGCCAACGGGATCGACCTCCATCTGTGATTCCCTTTTTTCATATCCGGGGAGGAAAGCTCCATTGTAGTTTTTTCTTTCCACAAAAGTGTGCCAGGTTTCTCCATAGGTTTTGATCGAAGCCACCTTTACGCTTCCAAACTCGTCACTTTTTTCTTCAGGGGCTGATGCTGATTCGGCCCCTCTTTTGATTGTTTCATTATAAGATTTTTCAGCATCATCAACCCAAAGAGCTAGGACCTTCACTCCATCGCCGTGATTCTTCACATGTTCTGAAATTTCAGAATTAGGATCTAAAGAAGTGGTCAAAACCAATCTCACCTTTCCTTGTTGTAAAACATAGGATGCACGATCCCTTATTCCTGTTTCGGGACCTGCATAGGCCACTAGTTGGTAACCAAATGCTGTCTGGTAATAGTATGCAGATTGCTTTGCATTCCCACAATAGAATTCAACGTAATCCGTTCCGTTTATCGGCAGAAAATCCTGGTCCATCTTCAATAATCTTTAAAATGCTTTCATACTTTTCAGAAGCTTCAAATATCCCCAAAAAAAATGAAACCTTTTGGCAGAAAGCCAAGTTCAATTAATCAAATTTGCGGCACAATTTATACCCAATGGAAATAGCCAATCTTGATCGAGATCTAAATCAAATTGCAGAATTAAGAAGCTCCATTAATGATCCAAAAAATGAAGCTTCCCACCAAGATCTAAAGCAAACGCTCAGTTCCTTAGAAAAGAAATTTTTAGATACCTATGGGCATTACCTTGAGGAGGCCATAAAAGACGTTCATGACGAAGTATGCCCTGACGATCAAGTGGCACCATTGACTTCATATTTAGCGGGATCTTATATCGATACTGGAAACAGAAGGGGGGGAATGAAAGTGTTTGAAGTGGAGAACAATGAAGGAGTCGGAGTTGGTGTAGACGATTACCCCGGTAAAGACACCAAATTGGTTATCCTCCCGAATCCATGCAGGATCATGTTGATCGTTGGAGACACCGAAAGAGAAGAGCTTTGGAGAGCTCGTTCTAACTAATCAGTAGCCGACCTTTTCTTTTACCTTCTTCAGCACCTCTTGTGCCACAGGCTTGGCCTTGTCAGCACCCTTCTTTAGTTCTGCTTCAACTTCAGCCGGATTGCTCATGTAGTAATTGAACCTCTCTCTTTCGTCCTTGTATTTTTCTATCAGGAGATCCAGAAGCTCTTTTTTGGCATGTCCATACCCATAATTCCCTGCTCTGAATTTTTTAGCCATTTCCTGTGAACCAGATTCATTTGCAACCAAACTAAATATTTGATAGATCAGGTTTTTTTCAGGGTCCTTAGGTTCCTCTAAGGGAGCACTATCAGTAACAATGGAATAGACCTGCTTTTTTAATTCTTTTTCACCCAAAAAGGGATCAATGAAATTGTTGTAAGACTTGCTCATTTTTCTTCCATCGGTTCCCGGAACAGTTTGAACTTTTGGATTGATGAAAGCTTCAGGAATTACGAATACTTCACCGTAATGATGGTTAAAGCTATTGGCGATATCCCTTGTCATTTCCAGGTGCTGCTTTTGGTCCTTCCCAACAGGCACGATATCCGCATTGTACAATATGATATCGCAGGCCATAAGCACGGGATAGGTGAATAATCCTGCATTTACATCTGATAAATTGCTTGCTTTATCCTTAAAGGAATGAGCATTGGCAAGCATAGGGTAGGGCGTAAAACAGCTCATAAACCAGGTGAGCTCACTTACTTCATGGATATCGGACTGCCTGTAGAATACCGTTTTTTCGGTGTCCAAACCCAGTGCTAACCAAGCACTTGCCGTGGCAAGGACATTTTCTTGCCTTTGCTCAGCGGATTTTATAGTGGTCAGTGAATGTAGGTCAGCAATAAAAAGAAATGAATCATTCCCAGGCTGATTGGATAATTCAATCGCAGGAAGTATTCCTCCTAGGAAATTTCCAAGGTGTTGTCGTCCTGAACTTTGAATTCCAGTTAGTATTCTTGCCATTGGTGTTATTTTTGCGGCTCAAAACTAATTAAAGAAATCAGCTCAGGATATGTTCTCTATTCCGAATTCGACCTTGAATAAATCTGTATTAAGTTTCATAGCATTTTTTTGCCTTTCCACTCTCGCATTTGCGCAGCCAAATATCAGTTATGAAAAGACAACTCATGACTTTGGAAGGATAGAAGAAGCTGAGGGCCCTGTGACCTACGAATTCAAATTCAAGAATGAGGGAGATGCTCCCTTGGTTGTTCAGGGAGTTAAGGCAAGCTGCGGTTGTACCACTCCCTTTTGGACAAAGGATCCAATTGCGCCTGGAGCGGAAGGAACCATTCAGGCAAAATTCGACCCTCATAACCGACCCGGGGGATTTACAAAATCATTGACCGTAACCTCCAACTCGGAACCAAATATCAGCCGACTTTTTATTAAGGGATATGTGGAACCTACACCTAAGGCCCCTGAAGAAGAATATCAAAAGGTCATGGGAGGCCTCAGGCTAAAATCAAATTACCTGAACTTGGGCAAAATGACAGAGAACCAGGATAGAGTGAGCAAAGATTTCAAAGTATACAATGATTCAGATACCGTTATTACTTTTCAGGATAAACATGCCCTTCCAAAATTCATTGAAGTAGAGATCAAGCCTAAGTCCTTAAAGCCGAAGGAACTAGGTCTAATCACCATTTATTACAATGCCAAAGAGAGGAATGATTTGGGGTTGATAAATGACATGATCACTCTTCTGACAGATGAGCATGGAACCAAGTCTATGAAGTACTTAAATGTCACTGGTCAAATTGGGGTTTACTTTCCTGACATGACACCTGAGGAACTAGCACAAGCACCAAAACTTCAGTATAGCAAGGAAAGCCATGATTTTGGAAATCTTAATCAGGGAGAAAAAACCACTTACAAATTCAGCTTTACAAATACCGGGAAGCAAGCTTTGAATATCAGAAAGATCAAAACCAGTTGCGGATGTACGGCCTCCTCTCCGGAAAAAAAGGAAATTCAACCTGGTGAGCAGAGTTATGTGGAAGTCACCTTCGATTCAAAGGGTAGAAAAGGTAAGCAGTATAAATACGTAACTGTATTTTCTAATGACCCAAAAAAGCCCGAATCTCGATTAGAGATCCGGGCTAATGTTGTTACCAACTAAAAAGGGATCATTTGAAAGCCTGAAGGCCTGTGATCTCTTTTCCTAGTATCAATAAATGGATATCGTGAGTTCCCTCATAGGTTAGCACCGACTCGAGGTTCATCATATGGCGCATAATTGAATATTCCCCGGTAATTCCCATTCCTCCAAGCATTTGTCTTGCTTCTCTGGCAATTCTAAGGGCTATCTCCACATTGTTCCTTTTTGCCAATGATATCTGAGCCGTTGTGGCCTTCCCTTCATTCTTCAACTGGCCTAACCTGAAGTTCACTAATTGAGCTTTGGTGATCTCGGTTAGCATTTCTGCCAGCTTTTTCTGTTGCAATTGAAAACCGCCTATGGGCTTATCAAATTGAATTCTCTCAAGTGAGTACCTTCTGGCAGTATCATAACAATCCATGGCGGCACCCAACGCTCCCCAAGCTATGCCATAACGGGCGTTGTCCAGGCATTGCATTGGACCCTTTAATCCATCGACTCCAGGCAAAAGGTTTTCTTTTGGAACCTTAACATTGTCGAAAACCAACTCTCCTGTTGTACTCGCTCTCAAAGACCATTTTCCATGAGTCTCGGGGGTTGAGAATCCTTCCATTTCTCGTTCAACTATCAAGCCTCTAATTCTTTGGTCCGGGCCCTTTGCCCATACCACTGCAATATCAGCGAAGGGAGAATTTGAGATCCACATCTTAGCCCCGTTAAGAATCAGATGATCACCTTCTTCTCGATAATTTGTGACCATTCCACTTGGATTGGATCCATGATCTGGTTCAGTCAAGCCAAAGCATCCCAAAAACTCCCCTGACGCTAGTTTCGGAAGAAATTTCTTTTTCTGTTCCTCGGATCCAAAGGCATAAATCGGATACATTACCAGGGATCCCTGAACACTTGCAGTAGATCTCATTCCTGAGTCGCATCGCTCAATCTCCTGCATGATCAATCCATAGGAAATGTAATCCAGTCCACCTCCACCATATTCAGTGGGGATAGTTGGTCCAAAAGCTCCCATTTCTCCGAATTGGGGAATCAGGTAGCTTGGGAAGATGCATTTTTGATTACAGTCCTCAATTATTGGGCTAATTTCTTTTTTTACGAAATCCCTAATGCTTTGACGGATAAGAAGATGTTCTTCACTGAGAAGGTCATCTAATTGGTAAAAATCAGGGGATTCGAAAGCGTCAACCATGTTTTCGCGGGCCTCGATTTCGTTTTGTCTATCGTATGGGATGTGCATACCGTGCTGTAATAGTTAATTTTGTGCAAAAATAAATAAGCAAGGCCGGAGCGAAAGCAATTATCTCACTTTTAGGTTGGGCTTCTTAAAAAGAACCTTGAGATGGCTGATTGCGTTTCATAAGAGGCATTTTTGGTTTGAACTTTTTGCTGTCATATCGATCATTTGCGTTTCTCCTGATACTTGTCTTGAGTTTTCAGAATACCAAGGCCCAGGAAGCTCGTAAGAGGGTTGAGGTTCCCTTTGATTCCAGTGGGACTGCGATCGAACAGGAATACTTTGTTGTTGATACAGGCTCCTTAGTCCTGGATGGTCCATACACCTCATATTTTTTGAACGGAGAGACCAGAGTTCGTGGGCAATATAGACTTGGAAAACCTGTAGGTACCTGGACCTATTTTTATGAAAACAGGAAGGTCAAGGTTAAAACGGTTTACGATAGCCTACTGTCTAAAGAATTATGGATCTACTTCTTTGAAAATGGAAAGATCCAGCGCTCGGGGCCTGTTGTTTCAGGTGAAAAAGAAGGAATCTGGAATTACTACTATGAGTCCGGAGAGAAAAAGGAGTTTGGAAGATACCGAATGAATAAAAGGGATGGGGTTTGGAAATACTATTTTGAAGATGGGTCCTTAAAAGCGCAAACTCTTTACACCTTGGGAACCGGTTGGTATGAAGGTTTTTATCCCTCGGGTTCAAAGAAAATGGATGGAAGGATCCAGAATGGTAAAAGTGATAGTCTTTGGACCTATTATTTTCAGGAGGGAGGAATAAAAGCTCAGGGAATGGAGCTTGATGGTAAGAAGAATGGAAGATGGAAATTCTTTTATGAGGATGGAAACCTGCGATCTGAAGGTGACTACACTGTCGGTCTAAGAACCGGACCCTGGAAATACTATTACCTGGATGGAAAACTCCAGAGTGAAGGACAGATGAAGGCTGACCTTGAGAACGGCTATTGGAAAATGTATTATGAGGATGGGTCGGTACTTGGAGAAGGTGATTATGATGAGGGGACCGGCAAGTACAGAGAATTCTTTCCCAATGGAAAGATCAAGATAGAAGGGAATAAAGAAGAGGGTGAATACTCAGGGAAGTGGTATTTCTACTATGAAGATGGGACCCTGGAAGGTGAAGCCGACTATGTTCAAGGGAAGGGAAAATACAGCGGCTATTATTCAGACGGCTCAAGAAAAATGGAAGGCGACCTACATAATGGAGCTAAAGTAGGCTTATGGAGTCTTTACAACCCCGATGGGACCCTTGCAGGAACCTTTGAAAAAATCGAAGAAAATGAAGAACCCATCTACGAACCTGCAGAGGAGGAGGAAGAACAAAAAGAGCTTGCCATCATGACCCCTCCAAAGTCAAAGTATAAATACAAGACTCGTAAAGGTTGGAGATATTTTACTCCCAGGATGAACGAGTATCGTAGTTTTATTGTAGGAGCAAACCCGATCGCTACTTTTTTTGGTTCTTTTCCAATGGCACTTGAGTATTATTACCAGGAACGCCTCGGCTATGAGATTCTCCTTGTCTTTTTAAGAGATCCATTTTATAGTACGAAAAGCACTGTTCCAGAATACAAGGTTTATAATCGAGGAGTTGCGGCCGCGTTGAAGCAAAAGATGTATTTCGATCAGAATTTATACGGTCTGTTTTATTTCGGCCATGAAATCAGATACACATTGAATAATTATTTCGTCAACGTTCCAAACGAAACCAATATTGGATTCTCTCCGACCATGGAACAAAACATGATCGAATACAGTGTATTTGTTGGGGACAGGGTATTTCAAAGTACCGCCAACAGAGGTTTTACCTTAGACCTCTGGGCAGGTATTGGTGTGGGAGTGAGGTTTACTGAGAAAAATTGGGAAAACCTTCCCGAGGTTGATGACCTGTTTTCCGGAGTAAATCAAAATACTATTTCTGTGCCTCTAAGAATCGGGGTAACAGTCGGATATATGTTCAGGTATAATCCTTCTCCCTTGTATCAGAAAAAATAAAATGGGTAAAGAAAAAGTCCTCGTCCTTGGAGCTTCCTCCAATATGTATCGGTACTCCTACATGGCTACTCGAGACCTGCTTTCTTATGGGCATAAGGTTGTCCTTGTGGGTAAAAAAAATGACCGTGTTTTTGATCGGGATATCCTGACCGAAATACCTACAGATGATCAATTTGATACAGTCACCCTTTACCTTTCTGAAATGAACCAAAAGGAGTATGAAAATATTCTCCTGGATCTTAATCCCGGCAGGATCATTTTCAATCCGGGAGCAGAAAATCCTGAGTTAAAAAAGAGGGCTAATGAGGCTGGAATAAAGGTATTGGAAGCCTGCACTTTGGTCATGCTTTCCGCAAGGACCTTTTAGCCATTTTATTCCCCTCGAACACTTCCAAAAACCTTCGTTTTTTCGTATTTTCGCAGCAAAAATTAGATTTTGAGCGAAAAGCAACCCAAGGATTATTCGGCCAGTAATATTCAGGTTCTAGAAGGACTTGAAGCAGTAAGAAAAAGACCCGCCATGTACATTGGAGATGTGGGCATCAAAGGCCTTCATCACCTTATCTGGGAGGTGGTTGATAATTCCATCGATGAGGCACTTGCAGGACATTGTTCTAACATCGAAGTCACTGTACATCCGGATAACTCGATCTCAGTAAGTGATGATGGAAGAGGAATCCCAACCGATCCACATCCCAAAGAAAAAAGATCTGCCCTTGAGGTTGTTATGACCGTCCTCCATGCAGGAGGTAAATTCGATAAGGATTCTTATAAAGTTTCCGGTGGTCTTCATGGTGTTGGTGTTTCCTGTGTGAATGCTTTGTCGATAGAGCTTTCAGCAACAGTCCATAGAAAAGGAAAGGTCTTTTTCCAGGAGTACTCAAGAGGGATTCCCCAAGGTGACGTAAAGGAGATAGGAAAAACCGATAGAACCGGTACTACGGTAAAATTCAAGCCTGATGGAGATATTTTCATCACTACAGAGTACAAGTATGAAACGATCGCAACCCGATTGAGGGAGCTTGCCTTTTTGAATAAGGGCATTCATATAAAATTGATCGACGAAAGGGAAAAAGATGACTCGGGTGAGTTTCTCAATGAGGAATTCTTCTCCGAAGGAGGATTAATGGAATTCGTTCAATACCTCGATTCTTCAAGGGAAAAACTTATTCCTGATCCCATATTCGTGGAAGGTGAAAAAGATGGAGTTCCAATAGAAGTGGCACTTCAGTACAATACCTCCTTCAACGAGCATGTCTTTTCCTATGTGAACAACATTAACACAATCGAGGGAGGAACACATGTGACAGGCTTTAGGAGAGCTCTTACCCGAACCTTGAAAAACTATGCTGAAAAATCCGGTCTTCTTGACAAGGTAAAGATTGAAATCAGTGGAGATGATTTCCGTGAAGGATTGACTGCCGTGATCTCTGTAAAAGTTGCTGAACCTCAGTTTGAAGGTCAGACCAAGACCAAATTGGGTAATTCGGAAGTATCCGGGGCAGTTGAAAACACGCTTGGCTCAACACTCTATGAATACCTTGAGGAGCATCCAAAAGAAGCCAAGATCATTATCCAAAAAGTAGTCCTTGCTGCCCAGGCCAGGCATGCAGCAAGAAAGGCAAGGGAAATGGTCCAAAGAAAGAACGTAATGGGGGGAACAGGCCTTCCTGGAAAACTAGCCGATTGTTCTGAAAAAGACCCTGCTCTATGTGAATTGTACCTGGTAGAGGGAGATTCTGCCGGGGGCTCCGCAAAACAAGGTAGGGATAGGAATTTCCAGGCGATCCTGCCACTTAGAGGTAAGATCCTGAATGTTGAGAAAGCCCAGGAACACAAAATCTATGACAACGAGGAGATCAAGAATATGATCACTGCCCTAGGGGTCAGCTTTGGAACAGAGGAAGATGAAAAGGCTCTTAATCTTGAGAAACTCAGATATCATAAGTTGATAATCATGACGGATGCTGATATCGATGGGAGCCACATCCGTACTTTGATTCTTACTTTCTTTTTTCGTTATATGTTCGACCTTATCGAAAGGGGGTATGTGTACATTGCTCAACCACCATTGTATCAGGTGAAGAAAGGAAAAGAATCTCATTATTGTTGGAATGAGGCGGAAAGGGAAAGAATGGTAAAGGAAATGGCTGGTGACGGAAAAGAAGATTCCGTACATGTTCAAAGGTACAAGGGCCTTGGGGAAATGAATCCAGAGCAACTATGGGAAACCACCATGGATCCGGAAAACAGATCTTTGAAGCAAGTATCCATAGAATCAGCTGCCGAAGCAGATCATCTATTCTCAATGTTGATGGGTGATGAGGTCGCTCCAAGAAGGGAATTCATTGAGAAAAACGCCAAATATGCCAATCTGGATGTCTAATGGCAGTTTCGGCTCCTAATCGATCAGATAGCAAAACAAGAAATCAGATCAAGGAAAGTCCCCTGATTAGCAGGGACCTGAGCTGGTTGAAATTCAACTACAGGGTTCTTGATCAGGCAAGGGATGCAAAGAGGAGTGTTTTTGAAAAGTTAAAATTCCTGGCTATTACCGGATCAAACCTGGATGAATTCTTTATGATCCGTGTTGGTAGCCTTTACAATTACATCGATTTTAAAAAGGAAAGGGTCGATTTCAGTGGCCTTAGAGAAAAGCCGTTTTGCGAATTGCTTTTGGGGGAGGCCAGATCCTTTGTGAAAGAGCAGGTTGAATGGTTTGAAAGGGAAGCCCAGCCCATGTTCAAGGAAAATGGATTTGGGATATTCAAAGTAAAGGATCTCGATTTTGGCGAAAAGGGCCTTGTAGAAGATTACTTCCAAAAGACCATATTCCCTATGTTGACTCCCATGGTCTTTGATAACTACCATTCCTTTCCGGTTTTGATGAATCAGGTTCTTATCCTGGCCGTAGTTACCAAAGCTGGCGTAAAGAGTGAGCAATCCGAAAAAATCTCATTTATTCAGATTCCCAGGAACATCCCCAGGTTTTTTGAGATCCATAGGGATGGCTTTATGGCTTTCATTCCTATTGAAGACATCATTAAAACCCATATCGACAAACTTTATAGGAACGTGGAGATCAAATCGGTAGATCTAATGAGGATCACTAGAAATGGAGACTTTACGTTAGAGGAGAGTGACGATCTGGATATGGACTTTATTGAGGAACTCCAGCACAAGCTGAAAACAAGGAAAACAGGTAGAGTGGTAAGGCTTGAGATAGAAAGTGGAGCCAGCAAAAGAGTGAAGGTTGGGTTAATGGATCGTTGGGAGATCAAGGACGAAAATGTATTCGAGAATGATTCTTTAATAGATTTTACCGGACTCTGGCAGATCGCCGCTCATACCGATTTCAAAGATAAATTGCCTCCCAGTCCACTTCCGGTTCCTCCTCAGGCCTTGGCGCAAAGAGAAGATGTAGAGGAACAGGATATTTTTAGTTTGATCAAAGGTGGAGATATTTTGTTGCACCACCCTTTCAATACTATGGGACCAGTAATTGACCTGTTGGAGAAATCTGCAGATGATCCAAATGTGCTTGCTATAAAGATTACAATATATAGGCTGGCAAAAGCTTCAAGAATAAGTCAGGCCCTTCTTAAAGCGGCCGAAAATGGAAAACACGTTTCAGTCCTTTTTGAATTAAAGGCCAGATTTGATGAGGAAAACAATCTCCAGGAAGCCAAGAAACTTGAAAAGGCTGGAGTCTATGTGATCTACGGTATGAGTGAGGTGAAAACTCATACCAAATTACTTTTAGTGGTCCGAAAAGAAGGAAATAAGGTTTCAAGGTACGTTCATTTAGGGTCTGGGAATTATAATGAAACCACTGCCAAGCTTTATACCGACATTGCTCTTCTTACCAATGATGAAGGATATGCCAATGATGTTTCAGAATTCTTTAATGTAATTACTGGCCATTCTGAACCACCCAATTACCATTACCTCATCACAGCCCCCAAAGATCTCAGAAACCGACTGCTTGAGTACATTGAAGTTGAGAAATTAAATGCCGAAAGAGGTCTTTCAAGCGGGATCTGTATTAAGATTAACTCGCTGCAAGATCAACAGGTCATTGACAAGCTTTATGAGGCTAGCAATGCGGGGGTTCCAGTTCGATTGATCGTCAGAGGGATTTGCTGCTTGAGACCAGGAAGGCAAGAGCTAAGTGAAAATATTCAGGTGAAATCCATAGTTGGAGATCTTTTAGAGCATAGCCGAATATTCTACTTCCATAATAATGGAGATCCAGTTGTTTTGGGAGGAAGTGCTGATGTTATGGTTAGGAGTTTTGACAGAAGGATAGAGTCCTTATTTATTATTAAGGACCCCCAAACCAAGCAGCAAGCCGTTAATATCCTCATCTATAATTTGAATGATAACATTAACTCCTACACCATGGAGGAGGATGGATCATATACCAAGGTTGAGGCTTTTGAAGGCTTAGAATTTGACATTCACAAGGAATTCTTCGATGTCAATGGAGCTACGGTGGCTCCATCTAAGCTTTTTTAGAATTCTTAAAATACCGGTCCACCAAGGTCCAGATCATTCCGTCTTTAAGTCCGACCCTGGGAACCAAAATTCCATCCGCACCGGTCCAGTCCATTATTGAAGTAAAGATCCTTCCAGCAGGAACAATTACATCCGCCCTGTCTGAATTCATCATCATTTTGAAGATCCTGTCTTCCATCGAGGTTTTTTCAATGGTATTTAGTGTCTTCTTCAACTTCTTATAAGAGATTACTGAATACTTGGTAGGGGTGATAAGATCTGAGAGCTTGTTGATATTTCCTCCTGTTCCTAGTGCCACCGGTTGGTCCATTTTCTTTTTATACTTCTTCACCCAGGATTCCATTTTTTTCCAGGCCTCAGGTGATTCTTTTCCTTCAAGCATCCTGACAGTACCAATATTGAAGGAATGAGTAGCAACCTTTTCCCTGCCTGAAAAGAAAGTGATCTCGGTACTACCTCCACCTACATCGATATGTATTACCTCATTTTCACTGATGAATTGGGTTAATGCTCTATTTATCAACCAGGCTTCTTCATCACCCGAGATGATCTTTACCTCCATATCCAGTTTCTTGGAAATTCTATCAGCTATTTCTGATCCATTGGAAGCTTCTCTCATAGCTGAGGTAGCACAGATCAGGTAATGGTCGATCTCAAATAGATCAAATAGGATCTTGAAGGATTCAAAGAGCTTCAGGAGTTTGATCTCTGTTTCCAGAGTGATCTTCCCTGTCGTAAAAACATCATGGCCTAGCCTTAACGGAAAACGAATGAACTCCATTTTCTTAAGGCGGATATCGTCCTCTACCTGGAATGCATTCACCACCTGGAAGCGGATCGCATTGGAACCAATATCAATTGCTCCGAGCTTCATCTTAACTGCGGGAAAACTAATAATTTATTAAGGCGGGGTTTATTTTTTTTCAGCAATCTTATAAACAGCCCAGAAAATTTCATTAATAGGGCTTTAATACATTTCTTTGTGTTGCTTATCGCGAAAGGCTGAGGGATTGGGCCCGTTGAAGCCTTAGCAACCCGCCCCGGGCGGGTGCTAATTCCCACCTCAATTGAGGATAGATGAGACATTCAGGAACCCCCTCCCAGACTTTCTCGGTTAGCATTAAATAAGATTACCATGGAAAAGATCAAAGAAATCCTATCCGACAGGATCCTTGTGCTTGACGGAGCAATGGGCACCATGATCCAAAGAGAGAAATTGGAGGATAAAGACTTTCATGGGGAGAGGTTTAAAGACCACTCCACTCCCTTGAAAGGTAATAATGACCTGCTTAGCCTGACCAGGCCTGATGTGATCAAAAAGATTCACAGAGCTTACCTGGAGGTTGGGGCCGATATTATTGAGACCAACACATTTACTTCTACTAGCATTGCTCAGGAGGACTATGGTCTTGAAGGCATAGTCAATGAGATCAACTATGAATCTGCAAAGTTGGCAAAGGAGGTGGCCGATGAGTTTACAGCCATGGATCCCAAAAAACCAAGGTTTGTTGCCGGATCCCTTGGCCCAACAAATAGGGCTGCTTCGATCTCTCCTGACGTCCAAGATCCTGGTTACAGAGCTGTGACTTTTGAAGAATTAAGGGAGGCTTACTACCAACAATCCAAATCTCTTATGGAAGGTGGGGCAGACCTTCTTTTAGTGGAAACCATTTTCGATACCCTTAACGCCAAGGCAGCTCTTTTTGCCATTCAAGATCTTGAGGAAGAACTCGATAATAGGATTCCAGTCATGGTATCAGGTACAATCGTGGATGCAAGCGGAAGAACTCTATCAGGACAAACGGTTGAGGCCTTTTTGATATCTACTTCCCATGTTGACCTCCTTTCCATTGGGCTGAATTGCAGTTTAGGTGCTGCTGAGCTTAGACAATATTTGCAGGTAATGGCCAAAGAGACTTCCTTTTTAGTTTCAGTACATCCCAATGCAGGACTACCGAACGAATTTGGAGAGTATGACCAGACCCCTGACGAAATGGCTGAGGAGATTCAAAAATTTTTGGATGAAGGACTGGTCAATGTAATTGGGGGATGTTGCGGAACCACTCCGGAACATATTGGAAAATTGGTTGAGCTGGCTAAGAAATATGAGCCAAGAAAGATAGGGGAGGTAGTCTACTAGCATGTCTGGAAATAACGGGAGTATACTTAAGCTTAGTGGTCTTGAACCTGTTTTGGTTCAGCCTTCCAGTAATTTTGTCAATGTTGGGGAAAGAACCAATGTAACCGGTTCAAGGAAATTTTTGAGGCTAGTCCAAAGTGAGGACTATGAGACTGCTCTTCAGGTGGCATTGGAGCAGGTAAGAGGAGGAGCCCAGGTACTAGATGTGAATATGGATGAAGGGATGATCGATGGAAAGAAAGCCATGGTACGGTACCTGAATCTTGTGGCCTCCGAACCTGAGATCAGCAGGATACCCATCATGATTGACTCATCAAAATGGGAGATCATCGAAGCAGGTTTACAGGTAGTTCAGGGAAAATCAATAGTGAATTCGATAAGCCTCAAAGAGGGCGAGGAGGAATTCCTAAGGCAGGCTCGGCTTATTAAAAAGTACGGAGCGGCTACTATTGTCATGGCTTTTGATGAAAAAGGCCAGGCCGACAATTTTGAAAGAAGGATTGAGATCTGTGAAAGGGCTTATCGCCTTCTGGAAGGAATAGGCTTTCGAACATCCGATATAATTTTTGACCCCAATATCTTTCCGGTTGGCACAGGGATGGAAGAGCATCGTAGGAATGCGGTAGATTATTTCAGGGCGGTACAATGGATCAAAAAAAACCTTCCCAATTCTAAAATTAGTGGTGGGGTAAGCAATGTTTCTTTCTCTTTTCGGGGTAACCAACATGTAAGAGAGGCGATGCATTCCGCATTCCTTTTTCATGGGATACAAGCTGGAATGGATATGGGAATTGTAAATCCTTCCATGCTTGAAGTTTACGATGAAATTCCAAAAGACCTGTTGGAAAAAGTGGAAGACGTACTTCTGGATCGCAGGGAAGATTCAACAGAAAGACTTCTGGAATTTGCAGATACCTTGAAAGGGAAAAAGGTACAGGAAAAAGAAGATGAAAGTTGGCGGCAGCTTCCAGTCTCAGAAAGACTGGAGCATGCTTTGGTAAAGGGAGTTACTGACCATGTAGAGCCAGACACTTTTGAAGCCCTGGATGAATTAGGAGATCCTCTTAAAGTTATTGAAGGCCCTCTAATGGACGGAATGAATGTGGTTGGAGACCTATTTGGGTCTGGTAAAATGTTCCTTCCGCAAGTAGTAAAAAGTGCCAGGGTGATGAAACAAGCTGTTGGATATTTAACACCCTTGCTAGAAGAACAAAAATCTCAGGGCCCATCGAAGGCGAAGATCCTTTTGGCTACCGTCAAGGGAGATGTACATGATATCGGAAAGAATATTGTTGGAGTAGTATTGGCCTGTAACAATTTCGATGTGATCGATATGGGTGTTATGGTTCCTGCGGAAAAGATCCTTCAAAAGGCAGAAGAAGAAAATGTTGCCATTCTTGGACTAAGCGGTTTGATCACCCCTTCTCTAGACGAAATGGTCCATGTGGCAAGAGAAATGGAAAAAAGAGCAATGGAAATTCCCTTGCTTATAGGTGGTGCAACAACGTCAAGGATACATACAGCTGTAAAAATTGATCCTGAATATTCTGGATCCGTGGTTCACGTGTTAGATGCCTCCAGGTCTGTTCCTGTTTCAAGCTCCCTCACCCAAAGCAGCGGAAAAAAAGAATTTTCGGAAGGGATCTCTACAGAATATGAAGAGCTGAGAAAGGGCCATGCTTTGCGACAAACCGAGAAAAGTTTCATCTCATTGGTTGATGCCAGAAAAAATTCCTTTGAGCCTGATTGGAGTGGTTTTGAACCTGTTCAACCTAGGGAATTAGGAAGAATTGTTGAATCAGATCGATCCATTGCTCAGATCAGAAAGTATATTGACTGGACGCCTTTTTTTCAAACATGGATGCTAAAAGGTAAGTATCCTAAGATTTTTGAAAACCCATCTGTTGGTGATGAAGCAAAGAAATTGTTCCGGGATGCCAACGAGCTTTTGGACGAAATAATCCAGAATGAATCTTTGAAAGCCAGGGGAGTCGCTGCCTTGTTTTCTGCAAACTCAAATGGTGATGATGTAAATATTACCTGGGAGGGAAAAGAGGAGAGCATTCATTTTCTAAGACAGCAAGGTAAAAAGGGAAAGGGAATTCCAAACATCTGCCTTTCTGATTTTATAGCTCCAAAGAATACTGGGAAGAAGGATTTTATGGGAGCATTCTCGGTGACGGTAGGAGAGGGGCTGGATTTGTTGGTGAAAAAATTTGAGGAAGAGAATGATGATTATAATCTGATTATGGTTAAAGCTCTTGCTGACCGACTCGCGGAAGCCTATGCTGAACTCCTCCATGAAAGAGTAAGAAAGGAATTGTGGGGATACGTCAATTCGGAAGATCTTGATAATGAATCCCTGATCAAGGAGGCCTATCAGGGAATTCGCCCGGCTCCTGGTTATCCTGCCTGCCCTGATCATACGGAAAAGGAATTGCTATTTAGAATTTTGGGTGGAGAGGAAACGACGCACATAAAGCTTACTGAATCCCTTGCCATGGATCCGCCTCCTTCGGTATGTGGTTGGTATTTCTCTCACCCTGAGTCAAAATATTTCGGACTTGGAAAAATTGCCAAAGATCAGGTTGAGGATTATTCTCTTAGGAAAAATGATTCTAAAGAGAATATTGAGAAATGGCTGAAACAAAATTTGAATTACGATCCTGACTTATAATGAAGATCACCAAACATTTAAATAAGGCAAAAAGCACTCTTTTTTCTTTTGAGATCCTGCCGCCACTTAAGGGTCAGGGCGTGCAATCAATCTTTGACGCAATTGATCCTTTGATGGAATTTAAGCCTCCATTTATCGACGTAACCTATCACAGGGAAGAATACATCTATAAGAATAAAGGTGGAGGATTGTTGGAAAAGCAGGTAGTTAGGAAAAGACCAGGTACCGTGGGGATCTGTGCAGCCATAATGAATAAGTATGAGGTTGATGCTGTTCCCCATATTATTTGTGGAGGCTTTACCAGGGAAGAAACAGAAAATGCCTTAATTGACCTCAATTTCCTTGGAGTGGATAATGTTTTGATCTTAAGAGGAGATCCTATAAAATCGGAGGGTCGATTTGTCCCGGAACCCGATGGCCATGTTTATGCAATTGATCTTCTGAAACAGGTTAAAGGAATGAATGAAGGAGTTTATCTGGATGACGAGCTAAACAACGCGACCAATACGGATTTCTGTATGGGAGTAGCTGGTTATCCGGAAAAGCATTTTGAAGCCCCTAACTTTAAGTTGGATTTAAAGCACCTCAAAAACAAAGTTGATCAGGGAGCAGAATATGTAGTGACTCAGATGTTCTTCGATAATCAGAAGTATTTTGAATTCGTAGATCAGTGTAGAGAAATTGGGATTAACGTTCCTATTATCCCGGGATTAAAGCCCATTACCACATTGAAACAAATTTCAGGCCTACCAAGGACTTTCTATATTGATTTACCGGATATGCTAGTGGAGGAGTTATCCAAATGCAAGACAAACGAGGAAGCAAGGGAGGTTGGAATTGAGTGGTCAATAGAGCAATCCAAAGAGTTGATACAGGCAAATGTTCCCTGCTTACATTTTTATACAATGAGTCGTTCGGGTCCTGTTAAAAGAATTGCCGAGGCACTGTTCTAGTGGAAAGGATAAAGATCATAGAATGTCCCAGAGATGCAATGCAGGGAATAGATGCTTTTATTCCAACTGAGATTAAAGCTGAATATCTGCGTTCATTGTTAAGGGTTGGATTTCATACAATTGATTTTGGAAGTTTTGTTTCACCTAAAGCCATACCACAATTAAGAGATTCTTCCGAGGTTCTTAACCTGATTCCAAATGAAGAATTGCAACAAGCAAACTTGTTGGCAATAGTCGCAAATGAAAGAGGGGCTGAAGATGCTTTGGAACATGAAGTCATTGATTTCCTTGGTTTCCCTTTGAGCCTTTCGGAAACCTTTCAGCAAAGGAATACACGAAAATCCATAGAGGAAGCCTTTGCCGTTGTAAATGGAATCCAGACTATGGTCAATGGAACTCCTGTTAAGCAAGTGGTTTATCTAAGCATGGGATTTGGGAACCCCTACGGGGATCCCTGGAATGAAGACTACATTCGGGATTTCATTGAAAAGCTTATTCAGATGGACGTGAAAATCATTTCTCTGGCGGATACCATTGGAAATGCGGACAGAAACCTAATTGAAAGGGCATTTGGAAATATTATTCCGGAGTTTTCGGGCATTGAATTTGGAGCTCATCTTCATTCAAGGCCTGATTCTTCATTGGATAAGATCAGAGCAGCTTGGGACTCAGGTTGTAGAAGATTTGATGGAGCAATTAGGGGATTTGGAGGATGCCCCATGGCGGAAGATGAACTGGTAGGAAACATCGACACAAAGTGGATTCTAAGTTTAGGAAAAGAAAAGAATGCTATGAATTCTGGATTTTCAGAGGAATCCTATGCTGAATCGTTAAGGCTGTCTTCCAGGGTTTTTGGTTGATATCAAAAGGTGGATTTGATTTCCAGCAATTTCTTGCATCGCCTAATCTCTTCCTTGTATTTCTTTTCCTTATCACTTGGAAGGTGGTCCTTGTATTTGTGGTAATAAACCTTCAAGTTATTCAGTTTTGAGTCTGCGACTTCTAGATCTCCCATCTCAAGAAAGGCCTCCAATAGGGCGATGTTAACATCAAAGTACATGTTATCCTGCTGGTAGATTACGACCTGGTTTAACTGATCCAAGGCTTTTTCGTAATCTTTTTCCTTTACCAAAAGTATCCCGTCTATTGCGAGAAGGTCATTTTCAGGGTCCTCACTTGCTCGTTCTTTTAAACGATTGAATTCTGCTCTGCCTCTCTTTGGATCATTGTCAAGAGCTTCAACAATGTACCTGAATAAAACACCAGGACTCAGTATTTTCTTGAGATCCACTAGTTCTTCAAAATAAGCAACCTTCTTTTGGTTGCTGATTTTTCCTGAAGTCACGAGGCATACCAGAAGATTGTTCTTTACACTTTCTGTTTCTTGGTCATAATTTCCATAGAATATTCTCTCTGCTGCTTTTTGATAGGACTCTGGTTTGACAATCTTATCATCCGCGGCCTCCAGTATATCCAGGATGAAGGTCTTGAACATCAAAGGCAATTTAGGGTCATCCAGAAAATCCAGATATTCTTTAAAGCTGAAAAACTGAGGTTTAAATTCCAGGATAGATTGCTTTTGTAGGGTTTCAATCTCGATCTTATGAGCAGCCCTTAAACTGAAATCAAAAAAAATCTTATTCAAAAGGTGATTGCTTTGGATCCATCCTTTTACCTTTTCCAGTTCTGCATAATTTGAGGCCATAGAATTGAACTTGTAGTTTCTGTCCTCATAATACTTCCTAAAAAAATTGATTCTGATCTCATTCAAATAATTGATAAAGAGAGATCTGAAGGACTCGCTTAGATGATTTCCTTCGATTTCCTTTTCCAGTTCCTCTTGAATTCCAGAAAACTGCCCAAATAGATTGTTTTTTCTTAAAAATCTTAAAAAAACCGTCTTTCTATTCAAACGGGTATAAACCTCTTCCTCAGCAACAAAAAGAGAAATGAAATTTTCGAGGTGGTCTTTTAACTCATTAACTCTCCTATAAACCTGTGTTGCCGGAACAACCTTCCCAATGCTTCCAGATTCTATCAGATCTGTCTCGGTCTGATACTTTGTAAGTAGTTCACAGACCTTTTTCAAAAGATCGGCAGACTTACCTCCTTGCATATCAAGGTATAACTGAAACTTCTTCCTTTCTTTTTCTGGAATACTCTTATAAAGCTGAAATGAATCTTTAAGAGGTTGCATACCCTACAAAATGGGGGATTTTTTTACTCTCTTCCAAGCCCATAGAAAGCATGAAAAGTGAAAAGAATTGAAAAAGCAAAGAGATTGAATTGATCAAAAACCTTCTTTTTGAAGCATTCAGGGCTATTTTTTTGATATCCACGAGAATGGGGTTGGAAAAAAGTGTAAAAGAGCCTGAAATAAATTATGGATGAACTTTCCGAAAATCGGCTGTTTAGTAATTGTAAAGGAATAAATCCGTCGAAATGAAAAAATTCTTTAGTGCAACCCTTTCAGTATTAACCTTGGTTTTCTCAGCCGAGATCCTAATGGCTAAGGAAGCTGTAGGTATGAAGCCTATTCAAGGTGCCCAGCAGAGTGGTAGAGTAGACTGTGAGCCTTCACAATCTTCGGAGATTTTGGAGATCAACAATGTTCGGACGATAGTTTTGGCAGGCGGAGACATGTGGTGGACGGTACTTGGCGCGGGTAATGCCTTTTATGAGATCCCGAAGAACGATGATCCTAATGTACCCAAGAAGCATTCTCTTTTTGCGGGTTCGATCTGGATTGGCGGTCGTGATGAGGTGACCGGTAACCTGTTGGTACTTGCCAATACGTATCGTCAGAGTCATTACTCAATGTGGACGGGTCCTTTGTATGAGGATAACCCGACCATTGGTCCTGAGCAATGTACAGCCTGGGATCGCCACTTCAAATTGGATCGCGAGACGATAGAAGAGTTTATATCTGATCATGAAAACGGCAGGGTGAATAGTGAGGGGGATGTTCCTGAAGCGATTCTTTACTGGCCTGCCAGGAACAATCCGTATCAAAACGATCTTGCGGGCATGGAGGCGGTTGACATGGACCGCGAGTTGGCTCCGTTTGAAGAGCGATTTGATGAGACCCCTGACGGTAATTATGATCCGGTAGAAGGAGATATTCCTTTCATTTTTGGAGATGAGGCGATCTGGTTTGTGATGAACGATGCGGGTAATGCAAAAGAATTTGGTGGAGTTGTAGGAGGCAGCGGTTCGGAGGCTATAGGGATGGAAGTACAGGCGATGGCCTTTGGTTTTGCCACTTCGGATGTACTGAACGACATGACCTTTTATTGGAATCGCCTTTTGAACCGAGGAGTTAAGAACATGGGTGAGACCCGTATGGGACAGTGGGTGGACCCGGATTTGGGTAATGCGAGCGATGACTATGTGGAAGTGGATGTTCCTCGTGGGCTTGGCATTTGTTATAACGGAGATGACTTTGATGAAGGTATTGCCGGATACGGAGAGAACCCTCCTTCTGTTGGAGTTGATTACTTCGAAGGCCCCTGGGCTGACCTTGATACGGTAGGCGATGGTCTTGATAATGATCTGGATGGTTTGGTTGATGAGAACGATGGGTTCTGGAGACCGGATCTGCCTGTTTATGAAGGAGACGGTCAGGATAATGATAAGGACTGCTCGATCGATGAGCCTGATGAGCTGATCATCATGAGTAACTTCCTTTATTATAATAATGATAATGACCCGACCAATGGCAACCCGGGTAGTGCGTCTGATTTCTTTAATTATCTAAGGAATGTATGGAGAGACAACTCTATATGTACCTACGATACTCGTGATGGTACAGATCAAACTGCAGTTCCATGTGACTTCATGTTTCCCGGAACTTCTGATCTTGAGATCGGCTGGGGTCTTGGTGGAGATTGTGCCAATCCCTTTGTCGGTTCCTCGAATGTAGAATGGGATGAGACGGTAGCGGGTAATGCTCCTGCAGATCGTAGGATGCTTCAGTCGGCTGGTCCTTTCACCCTTCGTCCCGGAGCAGTGAATGAGCTTACTATTGGGGTGCCCTGGGCGCGAACCGGATCGGGTGGTCCCAGAGGTAGCTTTGGTAAGCTTTTGATTGCCGATGACATTTGTCAGGAGTTGTTTGAAAGGAACTTCCAGCTAAAAAGCGGTCCTGATGCACCTCATGTAAGCATCACGGAGCTAGACAAAGAGATTGTGATCTCTGTAGAGCCATCTGAGTTTTTTATCGAGAACCAGGGGGTCAGGGAGCAGTACAACACGGAGACCTACCGTGAGTATGAGCCAAAATCGGCGAGTTTCTATACCTTCCAGGGCTATTTATTCTATCAGCTTTCTGATGGAACTGCTACTGCAGCGGACCTGGACAATGCTGATAAGGCCAGATTGGTAGCCCAGTGTGATCTTGTGGACGATGTAACACGGATCATCAATTACGAAAATGATTTGACCTTGGGTCCGGATGTATTCGTTCCGATCATCAAGGTGGAGGGCATTGACAACGGTATTTTCAGGACTGTATCCCTTACCCGAGATGCTTTTGCTGAGGGGGATGCGGCACTTGTTAACAACCGTACCTATTACTACATGGTGCTTGCCTATGGGTACAATCCTGAAGAGGATGTGTTGAACCAAAGTGCCCTTGTTCTAGAGCGTAAGGGTACTCCCTACATCCAGGGACGAAGGAATGTGAAGGTGACCACTGCTGTTCCTCACATCCCTGTGGGCTCTGTGATCAACTCAGGTTATGGCGAGCAGTTCGAAGTGACTGCCAAGCAGGGCATAGGTAACGGAGGCGGGATCCTTGAGCTGAAAGGCGGTATTGAGGATGATCTGCTAGCCGGCGGGACTCCGGATGTGACCTACCGAGCTGGCAACGGCCCGATCAACGTGAAGGTAGTAGACCCCCGAAGGTTAAGAGACATCGATGAGTATAGGGTAACGCTTAGCAGCCGGATCGTTTACAAAAGAGACAATGCGATCCAGTTCTTGCCAGGAGATACGATTCAGAGTGTAGGGGACTACACGGTTGCAGACCAGGGTCTGGCTCCTGCCAACCAGTCGGCAGCGATCAACCGTTTCATCAAACAGACCAACGGAAGGGCTGTAGTGATCCGGGAGGTGACCGAGCTTGCCAGCGATACGGCTCAGGTATTGGAGGTGCAGCTGTTGAATGGAGCTGATGGAGGGAGGTTCACCAAAGAGGTGTTCTACTCTCGTCAGGGGACCTTTGTAAGCTATGGAGAGGAATCGGTACCGTTCCAGTTGTCGGCTGGTGACTCGAGCAGTTCTGCTATTGCGATTCAGTTCAAGGCCAATGATTTCTGGACGCTGGAGGCTGATGGTATTTATGAGAAGAGTACGCGTTCGATGAGTTCGGGTATAGAGGAAGCGATTCCTGATTTGGGCATCTCGCTTCAGTTGACCCCGGGCACGAATCCAGGCTATCGTCCTGTAGACAAGCTGGTGAATCCGGATAATGGATTGCTTGAGAGCACGATCACCTTCTCAAGTCCTGCGAACCCCTGGTTGATTCCGGTGGACTTCAATTCGGTTCGCTGGCAGGCTGATCAGGTGGGTACCAACCCTGGTGATCCCAACAAGGTATACCAGCAGGTAGCCTTTGGAGCAGCGGGCCCCTATGTGTTTGGTCAGCCGAACACCTCAAGCAATAGTTTATCTCCGTTTGTGATCGCGGGAACGCCTCCAGCGGAGCAGGATGTATACAATCACGGATTTGTTGGGATCAACAACATCGATGTGGTATTCACTCCCAATGATCCGAGCAAGTGGACCCGGGTGGCTGTGATACAGTACAAGGAGCCAGCGGGTGCGAATCCTCCTCCGATTTTCCACAGGAGTCAGAAGAGTACGGTACCCTCTGTAGACAAGGATGGCAACCCAGATGGTTCGACCACCTCGAGCGGAGCACAGTCTACGGGTTGGAGTTGGTTCCCGGGTTATGCGATTGATCTGGATCGAGGCAGGCGTGTACACATGTGGATTGCTGAGAGCGAGGAAGCAGATGCGATTGTTGGTAATGACCTGTTGTGGAACCCGGATACGTTCACCGATGGTCTGAAGCACTTTGTGATTGCCACCAATCGGGAGTATGACTTTGATGCCAATGGCACGGGAAGTTCGTACCAGGATGAGGTGGATGCCTTGTTTGCTGATCCGAATACTTTGGTAAGCGAGTATGGTAAGTGGTATGCCAGCAATCTGAGCTGGATGCTGTATACAAGAGTGAATCCATTCTTGAGCCTGGCTCCACAGGATAGGGATAATGTGAGAATACGGCTTAGGATTGAGAAGGATTACGAGGATCTTACCAATGGAGCGAGTCCGGTGTATACCTTTTCGTCCAGAGGCATGGGAGTACGAGACAATGATGAGAACAAGGCCCAGAGGGATCTGGATCTGATCAGGGTAGTACCGAATCCATACTATGCGTACTCGCAATACGAGACAAGCCAGGTTGACAAGCGGGTGAAGATCACCAACCTACCGTCGAATTGTACGGTATCGATCTTCACTTTGAGTGGAAGTCTGGTAAGACAATTCACCAGGAATGTAGCGGCCGATGTGCCGGGTCAGGGTCTGACTTCCCTTGAGTGGGAGTTGACCAACCAGGATGGTCTTCCGGTGGGCTCCGGTGTTTACATCATCCATGTGGATGCTGGAGACCTGGGAGAGAAGGTGGTCAAGTTTTTCAATATCACCAGACCAATCGACCTGGATACATTCTAGAAGGTTTTGTGACGTAAGTCACCCGTTTTCAGTTTTTCCTTTGAAGGCTCCGCCATTGGCGGGGCTTTCTTTTTTTGGTGTGAGCGGTAAAAATCAAACTTTAAGTGGATGAAATATTGCCTTAGCGGATTAGGTGTTTCTTTTCAAAATTGGAAAAACTAGAAAAACGAATTATTTGTGAACCGCTATCCCGACCGTTCTAAGCTTATTTTTTACCTATTTCTCCAAACAACCTCTTATTGCATCAGAAATCTCGATTAAATAAATAATAGCATGCCATAGGTAAACAATCCTTTTTTGAGGTCAGAATATTTAAAATGTCGAAACCAACAAAAACCCTACACAGACCTTTTTTAATTTTTATAATTCTTACCGCATTAAGGTGTTCATTATTCGCACAAGATTGCCAGCCCTCTCAATCTTCGGAGATTCTTGAAATCAATAATGTTCGAGCAACCATTTTGGCAGGCGGAGATATGTGGTGGACGGTATTGGGAGCAGGAACAGCATCATACGAGATCCCGAAGAACGATGATCCTAATGTACCCAAGAAGCATTCTCTTTTTGCGGGTTCGATCTGGATTGGCGGTCGCGATGAGGTGACCGGTAACCTGTTGGTACTTGCCAATACGTATCGTCAGAGTCATTACTCGATGTGGACCGGTCCTTTGTATGAGGATAACCCCACTATTAGCACCGAACAATGTTCAGCTTGGGATCGCCACTTCAAATTGGATCGCGAGACGATAGAAGAGTTTATATCTGATCATGAAAACGGCAGGGTGAATAGCGAGGGGGATGTTCCTGAAGCGATTCTTTACTGGCCTGCCAGGAACAATCCGTATCAAAACGATCTTACGGGCATGGAGGCGGTTGACATGGACCGCGAGTTGGCTCCGTTTGAAGAGCGATTTGATGAGACCCCTGACGGTAATTATGATCCGGTAGAAGGAGATATTCCTTTCATTTTTGGAGATGAGGCGATCTGGTTTGTGATGAACGATGCGGGTAATGCAAAAGAATTTGGTGGAGTTGTAGGAGGTAGCGGTTCGGAGGCTATAGGCATGGAAGTACAGGCGATGGCCTTTGGGTTTGCCACTTCGGATGTACTGAACGACATGACCTTTTATTGGAATCGCCTTTTGAACCGAGGAGTTAAGAGAATGGCAGATACCCGTATGGGACAGTGGGTGGACCCGGATTTGGGCAATGCGAATGATGATTATGTGGAAGTGGATGTTCCTCGTGGGCTTGGCATTTGTTACAATGGTGATGATTTTGATGAAGGAGTTACCGGATACGGAGAGAATCCTCCTTCTGTTGGAGTTGATTACTTCGAAGGCCCCTGGGCTGACCTTGATACGGTAGGCGATGGTCTTGATAATGATCTGGATGGTTTGGTTGATGAGAACGATGGGTTCTGGAGACCGGATCTGCCTGTTTATGAAGGAGACGGTCAGGATAATGATAAGGACTGCTCGATCGATGAGCCTGATGAGCTGATCATCATGAGTAACTTTCTTTACTATAATAATAGCTCAGATCCAGTTAATGGAGAGCCAAATAGTGCAGCCAATTTTTACAATTTTTTGAGGAATGTGTGGAGAGACAACTCTTTATGTACCTACGATACCCGTGATGGTACAGATCAAACTGCAGTTCCATGTGACTTCATGTTTCCCGGAACTTCTGATCTTGAGATCGGCTGGGGTCTTGGTGGAGATTGTGCCAATCCCTTTGTTGGTTCATCCAATGTTCAGTGGGATGAGACGGTAGCTGGGAATCCTCCTGGAGACCGCAGGATGCTTCAGTCGGCTGGTCCTTTCACCCTTCGTCCCGGAGCAGTGAATGAGCTTACTATTGGGGTGCCCTGGGCGCGAACCGGATCGGGTGGTCCCAGAGGTAGCTTTGGTAAGCTTTTGATTGCCGATGACATTTGCCAGGAGCTGTTTGAAAGGAACTTCCAGCTAAAAAGCGGTCCTGATGCACCTCATGTAAGCATCACGGAGCTAGACAAAGAGATTGTGATCTCTGTAGAGCCATCTGAGTTTTTTATCGAGAACCAGGGGGTCAGGGAGCAGTACAACACGGAGACCTACCGTGAGTATGAGCCAAAATCGGCGAGTTTCTATACCTTCCAGGGCTATTTATTCTATCAGCTTTCTGATGGAACTGCTACTGCAGCGGACCTGGACAATGCTGATAAGGCCAGGTTGGTAGCCCAGTGTGATCTTGTGGACGATGTAACACGGATCATCAATTACGAAAATGATTTGACCTTGGGTCCGGATGTATTCGTTCCGATCATCAAGGTGGAGGGCATTGACAACGGTATTTTCAGGACTGTATCCCTTACCCGAGATGCTTTTGCTGAGGGGGATGCGGCGCTTGTTAACAACCGTACCTATTACTACATGGTGCTTGCCTATGGGTACAATCCTGAAGAGGATGTGTTGAACCAAAGTGCCCTTGTTCTAGAGCGTAAGGGTACTCCCTACATCCAGGGACGAAGGAATGTGAAGGTGACCACTGCTGTTCCTCACATCCCTGTGGGCTCTGTGATCAACTCAGGTTATGGCGAGCAGTTCGAAGTGACTGCCAAGCAGGGCATAGGTAACGGAGGCGGGATCCTTGAGCTGAAAGGCGGTATTGAGGATGATCTGCTAGCCGGCGGGACTCCGGATGTGACCTACCGAGCTGGCAACGGCCCGATCAACGTGAAGGTAGTAGACCCCCGAAGGTTAAGAGACATCGATGAGTATAGGGTAACGCTTAGCAGCCGGATCGTTTACAAAAGAGACAATGCGATCCAGTTCTTGCCAGGAGATACGATTCAGAGTGTAGGGGACTACACGGTGGCGGATCAGAATCTTGCTCCTGATCCTGACAACCAGCAGGCAGCGATCAACCGTTTCATCAAACAGACCAACGGAAGGGCTGTGGTGATCCGGGAGGTGACCGAGCTTGCCAGCGATACGGCTCAGGTATTGGAGGTGCAGCTGTTGAATGGAGCTGATGGAGGGAGGTTCACCAAAGAGGTGTTCTACTCTCGTCAGGGGACCTTTGTAAGCTATGGAGAGGAATCGGTACCGTTCCAGTTGTCGGCTGGTGACTCGAGCAGTTCTGCTATTGCGATTCAGTTCAAGGCCAATGATTTCTGGACGCTGGAGGCTGATGGTATTTATGAGAAGAGTACGCGTTCGATGAGTTCGGGTATAGAGGAAGCGATTCCTGATTTGGGCATCTCGCTTCAGTTGACCCCGGGCACGAATCCAGGCTATCGTCCTGTAGACAAGCTGGTGAATCCGGATAATGGATTGCTTGAGAGCACGATCACCTTCTCAAGTCCTGCGAACCCCTGGTTGATTCCGGTGGACTTCAATTCGGTTCGCTGGCAGGCTGATCAGGTGGGTACCAACCCTGGTGATCCCAACAAGGTATACCAGCAGGTAGCCTTTGGAGCAGCGGGCCCCTATGTGTTTGGTCAGCCGAACACCTCAAGCAATAGTTTATCTCCGTTTGTGATCGCGGGAACGCCTCCAGCGGAGCAGGATGTATACAATCACGGATTTGTTGGGATCAACAACATCGATGTGGTATTCACTCCCAATGATCCGAGCAAGTGGACCCGGGTGGCTGTGATACAGTACAAGGAGCCAGCGGGTGCGAATCCTCCTCCGATTTTCCACAGGAGTCAGAAGAGTACGGTACCCTCTGTAGACAAGGATGGCAACCCAGATGGTTCGACCACCTCGAGCGGAGCACAGTCTACGGGTTGGAGTTGGTTCCCGGGTTATGCGATTGATCTGGATCGAGGCAGGCGTGTACACATGTGGATTGCTGAGAGCGAGGAAGCAGATGCGATTGTTGGTAATGACCTGTTGTGGAACCCGGATACGTTCACCGATGGTCTGAAGCACTTTGTGATTGCCACCAATCGGGAGTATGACTTTGATGCCAATGGCACGGGAAGTTCGTACCAGGATGAGGTGGATGCCTTGTTTGCTGATCCGAATACTTTGGTAAGCGAGTATGGTAAGTGGTATGCCAGCAATCTGAGCTGGATGCTGTATACAAGAGTGAATCCATTCTTGAGCCTGGCTCCACAGGATAGGGATAATGTGAGAATACGGCTTAGGATTGAGAAGGATTACGAGGATCTTACCAATGGAGCGAGTCCGGTGTATACCTTTTCATCCAGAGGCATGGGAGTACGAGACAATGATGAGAACAAGGCCCAGAGGGATCTGGATCTGATCAGGGTGGTACCGAATCCATACTATGCGTACTCGCAATACGAGACAAGCCAGGTTGACAAGCGGGTGAAGATCACCAACCTACCGTCGAATTGTACGGTGTCAATCTTTTCTCTTAATGGTTCTTTGGTAAGGCAGTTCAAAAGGAATATCCCTTCAGATTTGCCGGGTCAGGGTCTGACTTCTCTTGAGTGGGAGTTGACTAACCAGGATGGTCTTCCGGTGGGCTCCGGTGTTTACATCATCCATGTGGATGCTGGAGACCTGGGAGAGAAGGTGGTCAAGTTTTTCAATATCACCAGACCAATCGACCTGGACACTTTTTAAAATTTCTTAACACTAATTTCAATTCGACTAATTCCTAAAATAGCCTCGCATTTTTGCGGGGCTTTTTTTGATCTAAACGGTAAAAAATCCCCTTTAATGGGGGATTTTTTATTTGAACGGGAGAGATTGCACAATGTTGAATCGGAAAAAATCCAAAAATAAATTACCTTATTACTCCCGCATTCAGGCACTGACCGCTGTTTTCGACCTTACGGGGATTAAATCCCGTCCCATCCACGGGAAAAAGCTAGCTGAAAAGATAATGGACCTTTTATTAAGGAATAGATTCCTTAGAACCAAGATATGACTGACATGATTATTAGATCTGTATTAGCTAGTTGGATGATGTTGGGGGCCCTGGCCTTGTCCTTTACAGGGACCCCTGGCTTTAAACTTATTAGGTCCTATTTACCAAATAGAATCCTGACCTTTAAGACCCGGGATCATCTTAAAAAAATCAGGCTTCAACGCCGCCTTAAACATGTGGTTGAAGTGCATGATCAAAAATACCCGGTCTGTTGGTCGGGTCTTTTTATTTCTCCTCTAACATACGGGCAATAATCTTTCCAAAATCAGAACTGGAATGAAGTCCCATAACTTTTTGACTGCCAGGCCCATGAGCAAGAAGACTGGAAACACCTCCTATGGAGGATCTTCTGTTGCTCCCAAGGTTAGGATCGAAAACACTTGGGTAGGAAAGAGTAATTGTCAAATTGCCTTGATCATGCTCCGTTGCTTCCAGAAAGGCTGCAAGGCAATCCATTTCAAAGCTCGGTGGATAATCCAAATTGGGTGGAAAGAAAACCACCGTAAAAGTCTTTTGATCTTTGAAATTTCTTTTTACCAGGCGGGACAGTATATAATTGAACTCTTTTCTTCTGTTTTCTCCGCTTCCCCAGCCTTGCACAGATATGGTCTTTCCTCTTTTGAAATTTGAACTTGATGCTGAATCCAGGTAGATCTGAAAGCCTTTCAAATTCAAAGCGTTGAAGACATTCTTTCTGTCTCTTCTTCTTTCAAAATCCTTACGACCAAATCCGTAAACAAAATCGACGTGTTCTGAAGTATATTCCCAGGCAGTAGCTTCAGCCGAGGGCTTTAGTTGATGCCCAATTAAAGAAGATATCAAGGGGTTCGATGCATAACCTGGAGTGAGTATGGAGGTGAAAAATCCTCTTTCATGAGCCAGTTCGAATAGATTTTTGGATGGCAATGAATCTCGATCCAAGCCCAGTGAACCTCGGAAGGTGGTTTTTCCAATAAAAATGGAAGTAAGAAATGCGGCTTCATCAGGATTATCCCCGAAAAAGGTGTTTGATTCAAGAATCCCCGAAGTCCTGAGTTTTAATAAGTGGTTGTTTGATTTGGCACTTTCAAGAATCTGGTAAATGGGCTGCAACCCCTGTCCTGGTAATAGAAAGAGGGTTATATGATCTATGCTTTCTTCTGACTCAGGGGTCTCATCCCTGATAATTGGATCTGGTTTTTCGTTTCTTCCGCAGGAAAAAGTCATAAAAACGACGATGGAAAGTAAGAACTTCTTCAATTGTCTATGGTAGCATATAAATTACCAGGGTAGGTTCTGATCAAACCCTGTAGTTCAAGTTCAAGTAAAAGGGCCGACAACTTTGGAATACTAATCCCGCTTCTCCAACTAATATCTTCTAATTGCAATGACCCTTTTTCATTGATCAACTCAAAAATATATTTTTCTTCCCCCTCAAGCGTGTTTGTGATTGAAAGTTGGTTCGAGCTCAAGTTTTTTTGATCCTCAAGAGCTCTGTCCCAATTAAGATTTTCTTCAAGATCAGAAGCCTGGATCAATGGAATGGCCTTTTGGTCACGGATGAGATCATTACAGCCTCTAGAAAAATGATCCGTTACCCTACCTGGAACCGCGAACACCTCCCTATGATAACCTGAAGCCATCTCAGCGGTAATTAAAGCACCTCCTTTAGAAGCTGCTTCTATGATTATACATGCATCAGAAAGACCTGCGATAAGCCTATTTCTTGCTGGAAATCTGGCTGGTTCCGGACTCGTGCCTGGAACATACTCAGTAAGCAAGCCCCCATTTTCAAACATCCTTTTTGCGAATTCTTTATGTTGATAAGGATAAATCTTGTCCAATCCACCTGCCATTACTCCAACCGTTTGAAGATTGTTGTCCATGCTTGACCTGTGAGCCTTTATATCTATCCCATATGCCAATCCGCTTATTACCAGAGGATTATTGTTGCTCCATGATGCCAGGAATTCCTCCACCATTTTCAATCCATAGTTTGTCGCTTTCCTGGTTCCAACTATGCTGATCGCTTTTTCGTGATTCAGGTTCATTTCACCTTTTTGAAAAAGGAAAGCAGGAGCATCCGGGCAATTCAATAAGCGTTGAGGATATTCATCTCCTTTGCAATAAATTATTCTGCCTTTGATCTTTTCCATATTCTTAATGACATTATGACCCAGCTCTTCAGGCCTAATGACGGACTTGATCAATTCGCATGTCCTGGGGCCTACTCCCGGTATCCTTTGGAGATAGCTTGGTCTGGAACTGAAGATCTTTTCAGCACTTTCTTCATAGCTCAGTAAGAGTTTAAATGTATTCGCCCCAATGCCCTGGATCTGTGATAGGGCAAGTTTGAAAGGAAGGTCTTTATCCATTAAAGCTTGTCTCTTAGATCAATGAGAAAAGCTCTAAGCTCATTCATTGAATCCAAAAGATATTGCTTGTTGTCCTGGACTCCAGGGTCTTTTTGCTCAAGGATGTTTTTAGCTCCTGAAAGGGTGTACCCCTTTTCTTTAACCAGAACAAAGATCGATTTAAGCTTTTCAATCTCTTTTTTTGTATAGAGCCTTTTGCCGTTCTTGTTTTTCTTGGGTTTTACCTCTGGAAATTGTTTTTCCCAGAAACGGATAAGACTTGGCGCAACACCCATTTCATCAGCCACATAGCCGATCGGGAAATACTTTCTCTCTATAGGTTTCTCTTTATAAGGCATTGCTCAAGAGCTATGACAAATATATGAATCTGGACTTTGGAGAAAGTTTAGGATCAATCAAAAGATTGATTTTCTTCAGAGGCGATCTCCACGACCTTTGCGTATTCATCGGAAGTAAGATCACGGAAGAAAAAGTGAACAGGGTTGATCTTCTTATTTTTATAATGCACCTCATAATGAAGGTGAGGGGCTGTAGATCTACCGGAGGATCCAACAGAACCGATCTGCTGTCCTCTTTTCACTTGTTGTCCTCTTCGGACAGAGAAATTCTGGAGGTGGCCATAAAGGGTTTCATAACCAAAGCCATGGTCGATGATAACCCTGTTACCAAAACCACCTGAACTTCTTTTTGCGACCTTCACAACTCCATTTGCTGTAGCATAAACAGGAGTTCCAGAAGTCGCAGAATAATCAACTCCCCAATGCATCATTCTTCTCTTGAATACAGGGTGGATCCTCATACCGTATCCGGAACTTAATCGGGTTAATTCTTTATTAGAAATAGGTTGAATTGCCGGGGTAGCATCCAAAAGCTTTTCCTTATTCTGAGCCATAGTCATTAACTCATCATAGGATTTGGTCTGGATGTACATCTTCTTTTTCAGATAGTCGATCTTCTCAAAGGTCGATAAGATCAATTCTTCCTGGATCAATTCTTCTTCTATCAGGTCTCGGTACTTCAACACACCTCCGGTTCCAGCCTCACGAATGCTAGGTGAAATAGGCTCAGCTTCGAATATGACTCGATAGATATTATCATCCTTATTTTCCAGGACACTCAGCATCTGGTCCACATCCTGTAACCTTTGATTTAGGATCTGGTATTTATAGATTAATTCCTTGTTCTCTTTTTTCAATAAAGCCTCTTTGGGAGAATCAAAATATTTGAAATAAAGAAACAGTAGACCGATAGCAACGATCACTCCAAGGAAGAAAAGTCCCAGGATATTGATAAAAACATCACCTGAGGAAACCTTGATCCTTTCGTACTTACAACTTTCAGTATCGTAGTAATACTTGATCCGAGCCATGGGCTTGGTTTTTTAGATTAATTTTGCCCCCTGAATTTAGGTTCAAAAAACAAATTTTAATCAAAATTAAGAACTGAGGTCGGATAAGGCCTCTTTTTTTAGAATTAAACGGGAAGAATAGCAGATGGATTCAAGGTCTATAAGACAGGAGTTTTTGAATTTCTTTGAGAAAAAAGGACACCTAATTGTTCCCTCTGCTCCTATGGTCATCAAAGATGATCCTACCTTGATGTTCACCAATGCCGGAATGAACCAATTCAAGGATTACTTTTTGGGACATGGAAAACCCGAGAACCAAAGGGTAGCTGATACTCAGAAATGCCTAAGGGTTTCCGGGAAGCACAATGACCTTGAGGAAGTAGGCCATGATACTTACCATCACACTATGTTCGAAATGCTGGGGAACTGGTCTTTCGGAGACTATTTTAAAGAGGAAGCCTTGGCCTGGGGATGGGAGCTTTTAACCAAGAACTACGGCATATCTGAAAAAGACCTTTACGTTTCTGTTTTCAGGGGAGATCCTGTTGATAAAATGGAACAGGACAGAGAAGCGGCGGAGATCTGGGAGAAGATCATTGACCCTGAAAGGATACTATTTGAATCCAAGAAGGATAACTTCTGGGAGATGGGTGAAACCGGACCCTGCGGACCCAGTTCAGAGATCCATATTGACCTTCGGTCAGATGCAGACAAGAAAAAGATCCCTGGAAAAGAGCTGGTAAATAAAGATCATCCTGAGGTGATCGAGATCTGGAATATTGTCTTTATCCAATACAACAGGCTTACCAATGGTAGCCTAGTTCCTTTAGAACAAAAGCATGTGGACACCGGTATGGGTCTTGAAAGGTTGGCCAGGATCGTCCAAGGTAAAGGGTCGAATTATGATTCTGACATATTTACCCCCCTCATCAATTCCGTTGAAAATCTTTCGGGAATAGCCTACGGTAAAGAGGAGGAAAAAGACATAGCATTCAGGGTGATCGTTGATCACATCCGGGCAATAAATTTTGCAATTGCAGAAGGTCAACTGCCTGGAAATGCCAAAGCCGGATATGTTATTAGAAGGATATTAAGGAGGGCTATCAGATATGGCCATACCTTTTTAGGATTTAAGGAACCATTCCTTCATCAAATTCTTCCCGTCTTGAAGAATCAATTAGGTTCGGTATTCCCCGAACTTGAATCCCAGGAAAAATTTGTAGCCAAGGTGGTCCTTGAAGAAGAGAATTCATTCTTTAAAACCCTTTCGAAAGGCTTGAATCTGCTTGAAGGGATATTTGAGAAAGAGAAAAGATCAAAGCAGGTTTCAGGAAACAAAGCTTTTGAACTTTATGATACCTATGGTTTTCCCTTTGACCTAACCTCACTGATAAGTGCGGAAAAAGGATTCTCCGTAGACCAAGAAGGGTTTGACGAGGAAATGGGTAAGCAAAAGGCACGCTCCAAAGAGGATTCAAAAAGATCCTTAGGGGATTGGGAGGATGTCCATAAAGGAGAGACCAAATTTGTTGGTTACGATGATCTACATACCACCAGTAAGGTTCTTAAATACAGGAAGGTTCACCAGGGTGAAAAAGAGAGGTTTCAGCTTATGCTTGATAAGACACCTTTTTATCCTGAAGGCGGTGGACAGGTTGGTGATATCGGATACCTAATGGATCAGGATGGAAAGAAATACCGGGTTATGGATACCCAAAAGGAGAACGAACAGATCCTTCATGTTTTAGAGTGGTTACCGGAAAATATCAAAGGGGAGTTTCAGGCCCAGGTATCAAGGGAAAAGAGAGCCCTTACCATGGCCAACCATTCTGCCACCCACCTGATGCATGCCGCATTAAGAAGGCTATTGGGACCCCATGTGGAGCAGAAAGGAAGTTACCTAGATGAAAATCTTTTAAGATTCGATTTTTCACATTTTGAGAGGCTCTCAAAAGAACAGATAAAAGAGATCGAGGATATGGTCAATCACCAGATCCAAAGGGATGTGGACTTGACTGAGGATAGGGCCATGCCTATTGATGAGGCTAAAAAAATGGGCGCAATGGCCTTATTTGGAGAGAAGTATGGGGAGAAGGTCAGGGTTGTAATCTTTGATTCTGAATACTCAGTTGAATTGTGCGGAGGAACCCATATTCCATCAACAGGAAAGATCGGATTATTCAAGATCGTCCATGAGGGTTCGGTGGCGGCAGGAGTAAGAAGGATCGAGGCTCTTACAGGAGCAAAGGCCCTGGAGCATGTCAATCAAAAGGTCCAGCTTCTTGAAGAAGTGGAAGAGCTGTTCAAGCACCCGAAAGATCTAAAAAAGACTGTTGGAGACACCTTGAAAGAGCGAAGCCAGTTGCAACATAAGCTTGAAAAACTTGAGCGGGAGAAGATGCAGAATGTTTCTGAGGGACTTGATGATAAGATCCAAAGTCTGAATTCTGGAAAATTTCTTGCTGAAAAAATCGATCTTCCAAATTCACAGGCCTTAAAGGATCTTCTTTTTGGATTCAAGAGCAAGCATAAAGACATGGTTGCACTGGTTGTTTCCGAGATCGATGCAAAACCCATGATCGGAATAATGGTAGGAGATGATCTTCTATCTGTGGATGGATTGCATGCAGGCAATCTGGTTAGGGAATTAGCCTCAGAGATAAAAGGCGGAGGTGGAGGGCAACCTTTCTTTGCTACTGCTGGTGGTAAGGACAGATCGGGCCTTCAAAAGGCTTTAGAAAAAGGGAAAAATTTGATCACAGAAATTCTTGAGAAGTAATGGAAGGTTATGAAGTGATCATCGGGTTAGAGGTTCATGCCCAGTTGTTAACCCAATCAAAAGCATATTCTACAGATTCCACTGAATATGGAGGACTTCCCAATGTCCATTTGAGCCCGGTCACCCTTGGGTTACCCGGGACACTTCCGGTGGTTAACAAGGCGGTCATTGAGTCTGCGATCAAAATGGGTTTGGCTTGCCATTCTGAGATCAACAGATACAATATCTATGATAGAAAGAATTATTTCTATCCGGACCTTCCTAAAGGTTACCAAATCACTCAGGACAAGACACCCATTTGCAAAGGTGGATATGTAGAGGTTGATACCCCGGAAGGTGGAATCAGAAAGATCGAGCTTACCAGGATCCACATGGAAGAAGATGCAGGTAAATCTCTTCACATCGAAGGTGAGGAGGAAAGTTTTGTTGACCTGAATAGGGCAGGAGTACCTCTGATTGAGATCGTAACTGAACCTGTGATCCGGGACTCCAAGGAGGCCGGAGCATATTTGGTTGAGATCAGGAAACTTGTTAGGTATCTGGGTATCTGCGATGGCAATATGGAAGAAGGCTCCTTGAGAGCCGATGCCAATGTTTCTATCAGGAAAAAAGGCAGTTCGGAATTCAATAAGAAGATCGAGGTTAAGAATATGAATTCATTTCGAAATGTACAGAGGGCTCTGGAATACGAGATCAGCAGACAATATGAGATCTATTCATCCGGAGGAACGATCGAGGTAAGTGAAACCAGGAATTTCGACCCCGTAAGTGGAAAGACCATCCCGATGCGTACCAAGGAAGAATTGAATGACTATCGCTATTTTCCTGAGCCGGATCTACCACCTGTAGAAATTTCTGAAGAGTGGATCGAAAAGGTTAAGATCTCAATGCCAGCTCTTCCAAGAGAGTTGGAAAGGAGGTTTACGGAAGATTATGGTATTCCCGCATACAACGCATCGGTTCTGACAGAAAACAAAGGAATAGCTCTTTATTTCGATCGCTTATGCCAGGAAACAAAGAACTATAAGCAGGCTTCCAATTGGGTAATGGGACCGGTAAAATCCTACCTTAATGAATTGACTAAAGAGATAGAGGATTTCCCGATCGCTGAAAAGAATCTGGCAGGGCTGATCGATCTGATCGTAGAAGGGAAAATCTCTAACTCCATTGGGGAACAAAAGCTCTTTCCTGAGATGTTAAAGGATGGTGATCGGAATGCAGCTGAGCTTGCAGAAGAAATGAACCTGATCCTGGAAGAAGATCAGGAAGGTTTAGTAAGTGTGGTCAGAGAAATCCTTGACTCTATGCCTGAAAAGGTAGCGGAGTATAAAGGTGGAAAGAAAGGCCTTCAGGGATTATTCATGGGACAGATCATGAAAGCCATGAAAGGAAAAGTAAACCCTAAAGAGGCAGCTAAAATATTAAACGAAGAATTGGAAAAATGATGAATGGCTTAAAGAGAAGCGTCTATATACTAGTAGGATTAGTTATTACCCTTTCTGCCTGTGACAACGAGGGAATAAAAGAAGGGGAGTTCAGAATCGATGGAAAAGTTAAATTTTTAAGAGAAGGTTATGTCCGTATTGTGATTCGTGAAGGCGAATCATTGATCACCCTTGATTCTTCTACCGTAGCGGATGATTCCAGTTTTGTTTTGACCGGAGTTGTAAGCTCCCCGAAATTTGCGCAAATAGACTTTTTTGGAAAGCAACAAGAGTTTATTCCACTAACAGAGGGTGAGATTGGAGTCTTAGCAGATGGAAACAGACCGGGTGGTTATTTTGACGCCTGGGGTACTGAGGAGGTTGATCTTCAGAAAAATGTTAGGAACAGGCACGAACAATTAATTGAAGATATTGAAACTGATCGTCAATTGTATACCCTTGCTCTTGGTAAGAATGATTATCAATATGCTGACTCAATAAAAGCAAAAATGGAAGAGAAGGTACAGGCTTATCATCAGGATATGATGGATTTTGTTGATTCCGTTGGTACCTCTCACTTAAGTGCTCTGTTCGCATTGAACATGTTGGATTATAGGACTTGTTTTGAATTCCTTGAAAAGACTGCGCAAAGAATAGGGGAGAAAGAAGAACCACTTCCGCATGAGATCGAATTCATGAGTAATTTCAATAATAACAAAGCTCAAATGATCGCCTCCATTGAAGCTGACAAAAGGACTAAAGAGATTCAAAGAGCCTTAAGAATAGGAGCTGAATTTCCGGAGATTTCCTTACCGGATCCGGATGGTAGTGAAAGAAAACTTAGCGAGCTTCGAGGAAATTATGTTTTGGTTGATTTCTGGGCAGGATGGTGCAGACCCTGCCGCGCCGAAAACCCCAACCTTGTAGCAGCTTATAACAGGTACAGAGCACAGGGATTTGAAATATTTGGTGTCTCTTTGGATGCAAAAAGAGAACAATGGATTGCGGCAATTAAAAAGGACGGGCTTACCTGGACGCAGGTTTCTGACCTACAACAATGGAATTCTGTTGTGGTAAGAGATTTTAACATCAATTCAATTCCTGCCAATTTCTTATTAGATCCCGATGGCAGAATTATAGCTTCCAACCTTAGAGGTCAGGATTTGGAAAGAAAACTAGAGGAGCTATTCGCTAAAAGTTAAGGTCTAGTTTGTCAGGAATGGATTTTAATCCATTCCACAATGCTCTTTTCATATCCAGGTTGGACTCCAGGTCCTGAAGGGAGTGTGTTATCAAACAGGATATTCCTTCTTGTTCGCTCAATTCATTTAGACCTCCACTTACTTGAGGAAAGGAATTTCCGAAGCTTAAGATCAATTTCGGCTTCAATTGATCCTTAAGATTATCCATACTTGAAGAAGGATCAAAAGCATCTACAACAGCTACGTCATTAATATCTAAACTGATGGCTTTCAAAATCTTGGTAAGTAATGCGTATTCCAATCCCGAAAAAACTCTTTTGGAATCATCTATCATGACCAAAACATTTTTGAGGTTAGCTCCATGATAAACCAGGTCCTGTTTCTTTTCTTCCCTGTTCACAGTTTGTTCTTTATTAGCTAACCGGTAAAGATTTTCGGTATAGATAAACCCGAGAGCTTTTGGATTGATTGGATCTGAACTCATTTTTTCCATCCCTTTTGACCGGTCAAAGGTACAAATGCAAAATCTCCATGAGATTCCTCATGGATCTCCCCACCGATCTTTTTGAATCGCAGCATTTTTTGTGTCTCTCGATCCCCCACAGGAGCAACAAGTATTCCTTCCTCAGAGAGTTGATCAAAAAGGGAATCTGGTATATCAGGTGAACCAGCAGTCATAAGGATTCTGTCATAGGGTGCCCATTTTTTGAACCCCAATGAACCATCGCTCAAATAACACCTAACCTGGTAACCCAGATTGTTCAAATGCATTTTTGTCTTTTTATAAAGCGGTTCAACTACTTCGACGCTAAATACTTTGCAATTAAGCTCCGATAAAATTGATGCTTGGTACCCCGATCCTGTACCGATTTCAAGAACCTTGGCACCTTCAAAGAGTTCAAGCAATTCAGTTTGTCTTGCTACGGTATAGGGTTGTGAAATTGTTTGTCCATTGCCAATTGGGAAGGCTTTATCTTCATAGGCATGATGGAGTAAAGCATCATCAAAAAAAAAGTGCCTCGGCACCTGGCCCATTGCATAAAGTACCTTTTCATTCGTTATTCCTTTAGCTCTCAAGGTGTTGACCAGAGACTTTCTTAAGCCTTTGTGTTTGTATTCATCCTTGTAGATCATGAAAAATGGGCACTTTTATCTATTGGACTATTTTTGTGGCCAAAATAACGCCTTCCAAATGAAAAACCCCTGGGTTTTCTTCCTTATTCCCTTTATTAATTTCGGTTGTGAGATCATTAATCCGAGCGACCCGATTCCTTCTTATATTTCCATTGATCAGGTTGTAATTGATTCCTTTCGAAGTCAACCCAACAGCACGGCCATATTTGATGTTTGGGTTACTGTAGGTGGGGAATTTGTAGGAGCGTATGAGATTGAAAGAGATGCTTCGAAAGACCCACTAGTGTTTCCAGTTTTAAAATCCGGTAACAACCTTGAGGTTGAAGTCTTTGCAGGAATTTATAGGGATTTCACATTTGGCAAGCATGAGCCTTATCCTTTTTACGAGGTGTTTAAGACGAATGTGCCATTAGTAGAAAAAGAGGTTACTACGATCCAACCCAATTTTTCCTATAAGGAGGAAGGTAATGGGGTTGAATTTCCAGTCGTATCTTTTGAAAATTTTGAGTCCCAATCCTTTAGGAGATACATTATTTGTCAGTTATGTGAAATACCTATTCAGGAGATCGACCCTGCTATATTGAGAGGCGGGCCAAACCAAGGCTTAGGTGCTGCATATTTTTCCCTTGAAGCAGATGACTCAAGGAATTTTGGGATGGTGCAAAGGACTGCGGGGAAATTACCAGCTCCTCCAACCCAGGTCTATTTTGAAATGGATTATAATTCCAACATAAGAATCTTCGTTGATCTCTTTGCAAATGATATTAACAACACTACTACTATTGTGTTACCCCCAACGGAGGGAGAATATTTAAAAGTGTATTTGTTTCTAACGGACGATATTGGCTTTTTGTCGCAATTCCTGCCAGCTGACCCCGATTTTCAGATATTTATCTATTCTAACAGGAATAACCAAGAAAAAGCAAGCGATTCCTACGCGTCTTTCGATAACCTAAGAATAGCACATCCCTAGAAATTGAATAGGAAGTTCCCAGGTGTATTGTTGATTACTGCCGACCTCATAGGTGCCTTTCTTGCCTATGCGATATTCTTTTCGGTTCGCCAAAGGATTCTTGATGAGCCAATAACCCCTTTGCACTCCAAACAAGTCCTTTCCGCTCTTGGAGTGGCCGTTTTCTGGCTTTGCCTTTATTGGATGTACGGCATGTACCAGGGCCCTGAAAGAAGATCGCGCTTAAAGGAGATCCAAAACCTGGGAGCGAGTTCATTTGTTGGATCTCTAATAATATTTTTCATTTTGCTTCTGGATGATGTTGGAGTAAAAACCTACACCCAATATTATCAGACCCTGGGTTGGCTTCTCTTTCTTCATTTCTCTGTTTCTTCCTTCTTCAGGCTTTCGGCTTTGACCTGGATAAAGCATTTGGTCAGGAAAGGAGACATATATTTTACGACTCTGATCATAGGTTGTGGGGCGAGAGCCAGAGATCTTTTGGATCAATTGGATATAAATCATGGAGATCTTGGGCATAAGATAGTAGGGTATATAAAAGTCGATACAGAGAATTGTAGCCTTAATGGCAACCTGGCTTATTTGGGCAGTATAAAAGATCTTGAAGGTGCCATTCAGGAAATACAACCTGAAGATGCTATCATTGCTTTGGACGAGAAAGATCACCACCTTTTGGAAGAGATCATCGGCCGATTGGATAATTTCTCGATCAATACATCCATTTCCGCGGATCTCTATGAGATCCTAATTGGGTCGGTAAGGGTTCAACATATTTTTGGTGCTCCCTTAATTGAAATCAAGAAAAAGCTTGTACCGGTATGGATACAAGTCTACAAAAGGATATTTGATATCCTCGCCTCCACACTGGTGTTAGTTATTGGGTTTCCTTTTTTCCTGATCTTTTCATTGATTACTCTTTTTAGCTCTAAAGGCCCGATATTTTTTCTTCAGGAAAGGATAGGACAAAAGGGAAAGCCCTTTAATATCATAAAGTTTAGATCCATGGTCATGGACGCTGAAAAGCATGGTCCTCAGTTGTCCTCCCGTGATGACCAAAGAATTACTCCTTGGGGACGAATAATGCGAAGGACCAGGATTGACGAACTCCCTCAATTCTTTAATGTTATTATGGGTGATATGTCCATCGTGGGTCCCAGGCCTGAAAGGCAGTTTTTTATCAACAAAATAATGGAGGAAGCACCTTATTACCGGCACCTTCAAAAGATCAGGCCAGGGATTACCTCTTTGGGTCAGGTAAAATTGGGCTATGCTGAAAACCTGGACCAGATGGTTGAAAGGCTGAAATACGATGTCATTTATTTAGAGAACATCTCGCCCGGTTTGGACCTAAGGATTCTTTTCTTGACAATTTTTATAATCTTACAGGGGAGGGGTAAATAATGTTTACGGGAATCATAGAAGGATTGGGAAGAGTTCTAGAGGTCCGGAATGAAGGAACTAATAAAAGGATCACTCTTGAGTGTGAATTTTTAGATCAATTAAAGGTAGATCAAAGCCTTAGTCATAATGGGGTTTGTTTAACTATTGAGAAGATCAGTTCCTCCAGCTATGAAGTGGTGGCGATAAAGGAAACCCTTGAGAAAAGTAATCTGGGAAGTTTGGAACCGGGGAATCTTGTGAACCTCGAAAGGAGCCTTCAGGCTAATGGTAGGCTTGATGGGCACGTTGTACAGGGACATGTAGACACTATTGGGTTGCTTACTAGAATAAGTGAGGAAAATGGGAGCTGGTATTATTCGATTGAACTAAGGCAGCAATTGGACCTATTGGTAGAAAAAGGAAGTATAGCCCTGAATGGTGTTAGCCTTACTATAGCCAAACTTGAAGAAAAGGGATTTCAGGTGGCTATTATTCCATACACCTACGAGCAAACAAATTTCCACGATCTCATACCCGGAGCAGAAATGAATATTGAATTTGATATCCTTGGGAAATATGTAAAAAGGATAATATCCTTCAGGTAGTTCAATGCTCTTCCGGTACCGAATTTTCTTTGGGAGAAAAACCCATTAATGGTTCCCAGACTCCTTCCTTCTTGAGCAATTGATAAAATTGAAAGGCCGTAGGTAGGAGCTGCTTTTTACCGGCACTTAACATCCCGTCTCTTTCATCTACCAGGTAATCCGAACCTTGGCATTCATTCAAAAAGTAGTTAAGCTCATCTGCTTCTGATTCAACCTTTTTTATTTGGTTTTCGGGCTCTCCCAGAACATCCACATTGGGTCCCCAAATGGTTTTTTTTACAAGTGACCAGGTAGATGTTTGTATCCTTATCGATTTACCTGAAACCGTATATTTTCCTTTGGTATATAGCTCGCCCCCGTCATAGCATGGGTTGATCCAAATACATTCTCCGTTTTCCATGAAGAGAACTTGGCTAAGGCAGCACTCACAATCCACTATCAATTGGCAAGATTCTTCCGGGTTAGGTTTTCCAAACATCCAGACTGTATTTTCCAGATCCGAAGATTGTGAAAATGTTTTACCGCAGAAGGCTAAGCATATCACAATTGAGACGAAAATTTCTTTTAATCGGGGCATGATTGTCCATCCCAATAAATCCTGCCATTGCTGTACGGTGGCTTTAAATATCATTGAAATTCACCAGTTTAACTCCCATTAATCGCTGAAGTTGCTCATCCAGAAAGATCTTATGACTTGATCCAATAATCACCAGGACCTTCCTGCCCGGGTATAAGGAACTTGCCCTTCGAATGTGTGAACAGATATTTAGGTTTCTTGTTTCCCATAACCCAACTCGTACCCGGTCAAGGCGTGAATCCAGATTTGTCCTGAAAAATAATTCCCATTGAACCTCTTTATCCTTTTTCTGATGCACAGAAGTATTGATCATTCGATAGTAAGGAAGGAGATTCTTTTCCTCCAAGCCCGTTAACAGTTTTTGCTGTGTTTCCTTATAAAATGGATCTTCATGTATCTTTTGGTACTCCTTATTTGAGTTTAGTTCGTTAATCAAAGCGGGAGCAATTCTCATGAATAGATCTTTATCCAAATGGTCATCAATCTGCAGGATCTCATTTTTTTCCATTTCCTGAGCAAGCCGGAATCCAAGCTGTACATTTTCATTAGAGGATGCGAGTGTATTCTCCAGAACATTTTTCTTGTCTTCATCGAGTCCCAGATTTACTAACTCCTGAGCGTTTAAGGTTTTGTATTGGAGGAGTGCTGTGTAAAATCTGTAGCTGGCAAAAGAGTATTGTGTAAACGCAACCTTGTTTACCGAATTGTTAGGGTCAACCTGTAATTGTCTACCCAGAGAATCATATCTCTTCATAGCGGTTTGCCAATCGCAATTCTTTTTTTCCTGGAAATAATTAGCCAGTGACTGATTTTCTTTTCCAAATTCATTCAACACACTTCGGTAAAGAACTGGGTTTTGGATCATGAAATTCATGGATCCCGGGGCGGCTGATTCTATACAGATTAGGTCTGGTCCCCAATTTTTTAGTTTTTGTATTACTGGGTCAAGTGCCCTTGAACTGAATTCCTTTGAATAGGAGCTCAAATGGGGAGTGGCCAAAACCATTATTTCGGTTGGATCACTATAAAGCTTAGGATTTTCCTGAGAAAACAGGGGCTTCCATAGTAGCAAGAGAAGAAATAGGCAGCAATTCTTCATTCTTTCAGTTTTCAGGTGAAAAGTTAGGAATTAAATGGCGGCCCTTTTCCCATATTTTGGGTGATAACTATAGAAACCGAAAAATATTTGATTTTAAAAAGAGATCGTGTTTTGGAATGGGCCTTAACTCATTGATATTCGAACTACCATTTTTTCATTTTTGCCTTTGGCCTTTTGTCCTTCAGGGTATTGACACCTTCCCAATTTATTCCATCACTGTTTTTTACTTGCTCAGAAAGAGGTTCTCCTTTTTCATATTGATATTCCTTGGGTATTGGCTTGGAGTCTTTTGTGTTAATATCGAAAATGTTGAAGACCATTTCAGTGAAAAAATCTGAATTATCATTTTTTGCCCACATGTATTTCTTTTTCATGCGGATCTTGAATTGCATCCTGAAATGTTGGGGAAAGTATTGGTCGTCAATTTTTTGATACCTGATTTTGGCAAGGGCGATTGGGTTTTCGATTACCATTCCAAAAGCGAAGAGTAGGGGTTTTACGGCTACAGGGATGATCATTTGCCAGCGATAATCCAAACCAACTATGGCATCGGTTTTAGGATCGATATAGATCCTTCCCATATAATTCATTTGATCCATTTGCCTCTTTGAGCGATAGTTGATGGTCAAAAGGTTCATTCCCATATAGGTAGCAGGGTTGCCGAAACTGTATTTGAATTTTTTAAACTTGGTTGAGTCCAGGGCATCTTCGGTTCCCTTTGTAAGGTCCATTTGAAGGATCTCCTCCGGACCTCCAAAGCCTTCTCTGATCTGTTCGGTAATGTCAAAATCCCAATCATCATAATCCGATACGTCCAGGGTGTCTGTAAACTCCTTACCCTTCCTTTCAAAGCGTTGTTTTTTCTTCTCGTATTTGGTTTTCTTCTTCTCAGCTTGTTCTTTTTTGTTATCCATCCTTTTATCGATCCATCGCCCCATGAACTTAAATTCCTCCAGGTCATCGCTTGTTCGGTAAAGCATAACCTGGTGTTGATTTGGGTTTGTGTCTTGCTGAGCCGTGAAATAGGATTTGAAAACTGCTTCGTGAAGGGAAACGAAATCACCATTTTCCGTAAACTTCTCTTTATAATAGGCTTTGGTATTAAATGGGATGTTTGAGTAATTCTTGGGGATCTTCCTCAAAGCAAGCCGGATATAATCTGTGGGGCTTAATGGTTTTACCTGGACTTCCTCCAGGGTGATGATCTTCTTTTTTAAATGAACTGTAAGTTTTCCGGAGATGGAACCTGATCTATATTCCTTGCTTTCATATCCCATATATGATATAATAATGGGGGTGTCTTTTAGCCACTCGGGAAGTTGAAGTTCAAATTCACCATCAGAATTTGAAGTGGTTCCGTATGGGTAGCCCTTATAGGCTATGGTTGCATAGGGCAAGGATTTTTGACTTCCTGCATCAATAACTACTCCCTGAATTAACCCTTGGGAAAAGCCAGGCGAGAAGCTTGAAAGCAAAAAGAGAAGGGATAAGAAATGCCTTAGATCCATGGCGAGCAAAAATATCAATATGGATCTAAGGCGATTACCCCATTACATCAAGGGTAATTTTTCATGATGGACGAATCTTTTGATCTATTGGATCAGGATCTTATAAATCTTTTGATCATCAGGAAGTGTAATCCTAACATGGTAAACTCCTGGTGATAGGCTTTCGATGTTAAAAAAGGCCTCATGCTCGTTAGATATTTCCTCTTCCCTGAGAGTTTTTGTAAGATCAAGGCCTTTAATATCGAAGAGATCAATTTTGGTTTTCCTTAAATCGATGTTTTCAGAGCCTATTATTAGATCCCTGTAGCCATTTAATACCCGGACTTTTATTTGGTTCAAATAATCCTTTGCCGATAGGGAATTGATCAAGGCTTGCCTTTTTGTAATACAATTTGGATCTGCCAGTCCATTGCCACTCGCAAAAACCCCCAAATAGTTTCCTGCACTATCCACCCATTGGACGGCATCGGCGGCCCAATCAGGCATAAGCATGCTCTTATCTTCAAGGATGGCAACTCCTTCGGTTTGGCCTACGGAACTGGTAAATATGCCCAGGTAATTCCCCAGGGCATCGTATCGTCGAATATTGCTTGCTTGCCAATCCTGAACCAACATGGTTCCATCATGATCAAACCAGCAATGTGTAGGTCCCAATAAAACCTGGGAGTCAATAAAATTTCCCAGATCTGCTCCGCTTGTATCAAACCTTCTGATCACGCCGTCATTGGTATTCCCAAAAACAGCGACATACAATCGGGCACTATCATCCCAGGTCATTCCCAGGGCTCTGGTTGGGCCTGCGGCCGTGAAGGAGCTATGAAAACTTCCATCCAATCTGTACCTGGCCACCTCATTTGGGCTGGAATTCCATTGGGTTACATAGAGTAGGCTATCAGGTCCTATTGACATTTTGGTTGGGCCACTAAGCAGATAACCTGTGGTAAAGTTCTTTATGAAAGCTCCTGTGCTTCCATTGTATTGCTTTACAGTATTGTTGTTTATTCCCGTAACCAGCAAGGATCCATCTGGATGAACCAGAATGTCCTGGGTTCCCGAAAGCCCTCCTGAAAAAGCAGGAATGAAATCACCGAGGAAGGTTCCATCCATAGCGAACCTTTTAACATTATTTCCAGCACTATTACTTACCAGGAATTCGTAATCTACCTGGGCAAAGAGGTTAATAGAAAAAATAAAAGATAGAAAGGTCGAAAGGCATGTTAATCTATACATGGTCAATTCGAAAACGGTAGCTTAATATTATAAAGTCCCGAGAGAATAATTGTCTGGAATTATTCAAACGGAAAAACTCACCCAATATGGGTTAGGAGTCTTTTTTGAAGGAAAAAAGAGCAATTAATGCTGAACAAAATGCCAAAGCAGACGCAATTCTGGCTGCCATTTTAAAAGAGTCTATAAAGGAAAATTTAACCGCTTCAGAAATAATTTTTTTCTCTGATTCAAAACTCTCAATTGAGGGAATTAGCTCGGCCAATTTTGGGGAGTCATTCATTGTTATTTGGATGATCTCTGGTCGGATTTCTGAATTTGTTAATTGAGTGAACAACTCACCAGAAAAGTTTGAAAGAAAAAAGGATCCAATAACGGCTACGGCCAAAACTCCGGCTGTTCTTGATATGCTGTTGTTGACTCCGGATGCGGTTCCTGTTTTTTGAGGATCTACAGAATTCATTACACTGGTAGTCAAAGGGGCTACGGTCAATCCCATCCCGGTTCCTGCAATTAGGATTGCGGGAAAAAAACTTGTCCAGTAATCTGCTGGTCCCGCGGTTAAGCCTGGCATTGAAAAAAGAAAGAAGCCAATTCCCACTAGAGTTGATCCCAATAGAAGGGGAATTTTCGTTCCAACCTTATCGGCCCAAGCACCGGATACTCTTGATAAGAAAGCAATTAAAAGTCCGAAAGGAAGCATGGTGAATCCTGCAATTTCAGGAGGATAAGATTGAACCTGGATTAAGTTAAGAGGGAAAAAGAAGAGGAATCCTCCCAAGGCTCCGTAGAGTAGCAAGGTAAGAAGATTTGCTCCCAGAAAAATTCTGTTCTTAAAAAGATCCAAGGGCATCATGGCTTTTTTTGATCTTGATTGGACGAGGAGGAAGGCGATCAGTAAAAGGGTGCCAAGCGAAATTGTTCCGTAGATCAATGGATTGTTAAAACCCTTCTCTGGGGCTTCAATGAATCCATAGGTAAGGGATGCAAGAGCCAATGTGATCAATAAGGCTCCTTCAAAATCCAAGCCCTGGTTTTTTTCCTGCTTTGATTCAGGAACGTATCTCACGAGTAGAAAAAGTGATACCAAAGCCAATGGAATGTTTATGAAAAAGATCATTCTCCATAGATCCATGCTAGCCAACCATCCTCCAAGGGCAGGCCCAAAGATGGTGGTCATGGCAGAAAACATGGACCATGTACCTATGGCTTTCCCCCTTGATTCCTGTGGGAAACTTGAGGAAATGATTGAGAGGCTTCCAGGCACCATCATTGCACCGCCTATTCCCTGAAAACACCTGGCGATGATCAAAAAACCCGCGGATTGAGAAAATCCACAGGCTATTGATGAGAGAGTAAACAGAATGATCCCAAACATGAAGATCCATTTTCTACCCAATTGGTCACCCAAGGAGCCTCCCACCAAAATCAAGGAAGATAGGAAAAGGGCATATCCATTTGCTATCCATAATAGATCAGCCCCAGCGAGTTCAAGGTCTTTCTGTATTGAGGGAAAGGCTACGTTTAAGGCAGTGAAATCGATAAAGGCCATTGCTGAAGCCAAAACCGAACTTACCATCACAGCTCTTTCCTGAACTTTTGAAATTGCCACGGCTAGATCTTTAGATGATTATTTTGTTTCCTTCGATTCCCTAAACAACTCAATTTTATTCAAGAAAATTCTAATCGGAGTCTTGATCCTTGCCAATGGGATCTTTTTCTTCCTCTTTTTGGGTAATTATTCGTCCGGATTCCATGCAGGAGCACCAACGAAATTCAGTCATAAAGAAGTGATCTTTAGATCCTATGCAGAAGCCTTGAATTTGGGAGGGTGACACGAGATATTTTGTGCACCAGATAGAGATAACTAAATATGGAAAAGGCTTCTATTTGCTCTTTCCAGAGCTTGAATTTTCTGCTACCATATATGCCTTGATCACCTCTCTTACGCTCTCTTTAATTTGTTCTGATCTTTTAGGATCATAAGCATATTGAAGTTCAAAAAGGCGTTCATATCTCTTTTCGTCATCGATCTTATCGATCATTTTCACTTCGGATCTACCAGCCAATTGCTCTGCCCAAACTTCCTTTACCAGAGCCCAGTATTCCTTGTTATCCTTCCACCATTTCTGTGCGATCTTACAATTTGAGTCATCGATTCGGGTATATGTGTTGTATCCTTTTTCCATGACAAGAATTTCATCCTGTCCGCCCTTTCTTATAATTTTTTGGTTGTCCTGTTCGTGAATCCAACCAAAGTCAGTGACTTCTTGTCTGTTTCTTCTATGCATTACATTGTAATCGCTTCGCTTTGTATTTTCCCTTCGGGGAAGTGGGGCATCGGTTTCAGCTACCCAAAAAGACTTGCCATTTTCATGGATCCAGTTATCTGAGGATTCATAGCGGATACAATCATCAACCTGGTAAACCTTTTGGGTCCATCTCCCTTTTTCCTCCTCAGCTGAATTACTGGTTTTTGTCCATTGAAGATCTCCGTTGTATGAATAGAAGTCCTGATTCTCATAGATCCAATCCTGCCTCCAATGTTTGATAACATGGTTTGGGCCAACTATTAGAAGATGCTGAATTGAGATCTTTCCGTCCTCTTCTGTTTCAACAAACGCCCATTCAGCATTTGCCACAGAATGGTAAGGCTCATGGATTTTGTAGTTTGTGTCAGGAGCGAATGTTTCTACGAAATTGAAATCTACCTTAAAACATCCACAGAAGGATTTAATTGCTGCCCGGTCTTTTTCAAGATCTGGTTCTGAAGCGAATGATAATGTAGTGAAAAGTAGGGTGATTGTGAGGAGTTGAATTTTCATTTTATTTCTTTATTTTTATTTAGACCAATTCTAAATAGTGTTCAAAATAAAGACCTCAATCTTGTATTATCAAGAATCAAACACTTCTATTTTGTTAAAAAAACTTTAAGAAATTTTTCCTTGATCTAGGCCTTCATTCCAAGGACACAAACATCATCCAATTGCTCTTCTTCTCCCCTCCAGGATTCGAATTCCTGCTTAAGGATTCCCTTTTGGGTATCCATCATATGTCCATGTAAGCTCTCCAATAATTCCTTGAATCGTTTGTACATGAACTTCTTACCCCTTGGTCCACCAAATTGATCAGGGAATCCATCCGTACTTAAATAGATGCAATCTCCTGGTTCCAGCTTGATCTTGTGATTGGTAAAGGGCTTTGGATCATCAAAAAGTCCAATAGGTTGTTTATCTCCCTTGATCTCATCTACCTGTGGATTATCGGATTTTTTTCTGACCAGGAATAGACGATTATGGGCTCCCGCGAATTCCAGCTCCTTTTTCTTTACATCATAGGAACAAAGACTGATATCCATTCCATCTTTAACCGACTCGTCGCTTTTCTCGAATTGTTCAACTACCAATTCCCTGCTTTTATCAAGTATGAGTCCTGGTGATTTTATTCCGAATTCCCGAACGCTTCTACTAAGGGCATTATGACAAACAATGCTCACAAATGCCCCGGGGACTCCATGCCCAGTACAATCTGCTGCAGCAAAAATGATCTTCCCATCGATCTGGTCCATCCAATAAAAGTCTCCCGCAACTATATCCTTGGGTTGATAGTAAATAAAACTTTGGTCTAAGTAATCCTTCACAATTCGGTCGGAGGGAAGTATTGCAGACTGTAAGCGTTTAGCATAAGTTATTGAATCGGTGATCTTTTGATTCTTTTCTTCGACGATGGCCTTTTGTTCTTCAATTATCCTATTTGCAAGTACTTTGGCCTTGTAGTTTCGATAGATAAAGTATCCCAGAATAATTGCGATAGCAAGGAAAATGCCCATCACATAGATGATGTATTTATGACTTTGGATCTCTCCTAGCTGCTCCTTAATCGTTAATTCTTTACCCTTAAGGATCTTTTCTTTTCTTTCTAATACAGCATTTATCCTTTCCTCCTTTAGTTGAAGGTTCTGTAACTCCTTTTGTTTCTCCTCGAATTCCTGATTCTGTTCTTCTATTTCCTTCTCCTTCTTTTCCTGTTCCGCCTTCATCTTATTGATATTCCTTCTTTGCCGCTCCATCCTTTTTTGGTTCTTTTCCATTTCTTCCTCCTGCTCTTTCTGCTTTTCCAAAAGTGCCTGAAGGTCCTCGGTATCAATTTTGACTTTCTTTTTGGAGCTGCTGGCCAGGTCAGAAAGATCATCCATATAATCATCTAACTCTTCTGCTTCTTTCTGAGAGATCTTTTTTGGTTCTACCAATTCTATTTTCACATCTTCCGGCTTTATTGAAGGCTCTTTCTGATGGCTTTCCTTTTTCTGTTCCTTCACAGCAACATCCAGAAGTTCCCTTTCGAAGCTTAATCCTGACCTTTTTAAGTTGCCCGTTCCCACCTCAAATTTTAATTCTCCGTGGGGATTGTATATATCAACATGAGCTCCCTTTTTTATTTGGCCCTTGCTTTCACTGATGATCAGAACAGGTTTTTCCCTGAATTGCCAGGCAACAGTCTCCAGGTATTGATCTGAAGATTTTGGTATATATATCAGGTGTGGAGCTGTTGAAGAAGAAAGATCTCCTACTTGAAAAACTCTTATTCTGGCACCATTGATTTTTCTTTTGGATTGCCATGATTTCATGTACCTCAGAACATCTGAATTTCCGAGGACATGTATTCGAAATTCAGTTTTTACTACTCCCTCAGGCCAGCTGAGATCCTCCAGGATCCTCCAGGTGTATGCAGAGCTTTCCTTAGGATCAATGGATTGGTTTTGTGACCAGGCTACCAGAGGTAGAAACCAAATCAGAAAATGCCAGGATCCTCTAATCATTATCTAAAGATAGGGATAGGTGTCTGGCATGGAAGAATAAAAAGATTTTTTACAACAAAGGAATGATCAGCCGCAATTAGTTGGTCAGGGCATACTGGACGATATTAGCACCCATTTTAAAAGCCTGTTGCCTGACCTCTTCAGGATCATTATAAACAGATTGATCCTCCCATCCATTCCCCAGGTCCGATTCATAGGAATAGAATACCACCAATCTCCCTTCATGGATGATCCCAAATCCCTGAGGAGCATTTCCGTCATGTTCATGAACCTTGGGTAATCCATTGGGGAATTCATATTTCTGATGGTAAATCGGATGTTCCCAGGGAATCTCCACCAGTTCATGCTCTGGAAAAACCTTTTTTAATTCTGAGCGAACGAATGGGTCAAGACCATAATTATCATCAATATGCAGGAAGCCTCCTCCTATCAAGTATTGCCTGAGATTTTCAGCGTCGGAGTAAGAGAATAGTACATTTCCATGTCCGGTCATATGTACAAATGGGTATAGAAAAATATCCCTACTTCCTACGTGGACCATTTCATCCTGAATAGAGATCCTTGTAAGCAGATTCTTATTGCAAAATGCTGCAAGATTTGGGAGTGAAGTTTTATTGGCATACCAATCTCCACCGCCATCGTATTTCAATTTGGCAAATTTCAATTGGGTTTGGGCTTGGCCCAGATTGGCAAAGAATAGTAGAGCAATAAATAATATCCTCATTTCAGCTTAACGATTTTGATCTGGCTAAAGTGCATGCAACGATTCCTGCAGTTTCTGTCCGTAATACCTGAGGTCCAAGTGAAGCTGACTTAAAACCAAATTTTTTAGCTACGCTAAGCTCATCGGCTGAAAAGTCTCCTTCAGGGCCAATTAATATTGAATTTGATTTTGAGCCTTCAATTTCTGATCCTAGATACTTTGGTTCTTCGGAAAAGGGGAGGTGGCAGATATATCGTCCTTCTGTTTTGCACTTTTCGGTCCAATCCAGAAAATCTATCATAGGGCCAAATTTGGGAAGATAGGCCGATCCACACTGCTTTGCTGCGGCAAGCACCACTCTTTGGACCCTATTGAAATTAACCTCTTTTCTTTCAGAACGGTCGCTTTTTAGAAAATGGACCTCATCAATTCCGATTTCAGTAAGCTTTTCAACCAGAGTAGCGATCCTTTCATTGCTCTTTGGGGGTGCGATTCCAAGGATCAATTCCTCTTTATATGGCCTTGGGACGGACTCCTCTTTTAAGATATCCACCTCACAAAGCTTTCCCTGGACATTTGCTATCCTTAGATCATACAATTTTCCCTTTCCATCAAATCCAAGAATTTCATCTCCAACTCTTTTCCTAAGGACCTTTATCGCATGGATACTTTCTTCCTCTGAAAGGGTATGGCTTTCAGGAACAGGCATGTAAAACCAGGGAGCCTTATTCATGAAAGTAAAATTGCATATTTCTGTATTCTGTTGATTGAATTTTAAAAGGGAAAGGCTTTCAGCTAAAGAATTCTATCACCTCGGTAATAATGTGATCCTGTTCTTCTTGCTTCAATTCATAGAACAGGGGTAGCCTCAATAATTGATCGGTATACCTTAAGGAATTCTTAAGATCAATGCTACTTGCTCGATCCTTAAAATAAGGGCTTGAATTCAGATCTTGATAGTGAAAAACAGCTAGAACTCCTTTTTGCTTTAGATGAGCTGCTAGTCTGGTCCTTTCTTCCAGTGAGTTAAGAACCAAATAAAACATATGGCCATTTTGGCTTGCATATTCAGGAATGAAAGGAAGGCCTACACCTGATCTTTTAAGCTCCTGAAAAGAGCTATTATATTTATTCCAGATCCTGATTCTTTGTGATTGGATATCTTCAATTTTTTCAAGCTGTGCCTTTAAAATTGCCGCAACTGAATCTGAAGGAAGGAAACTTGAACCCAAGTCTACCCAATTGTATTTATCTACTTCTCCCCTGAAAAAAGCTTGTCTATTGGTTCCTTTCTCCCAAAGGATCTCAGCTCTTTCTACGAACTCGGAATTGTTGATCGCCAACATTCCTCCTTCTCCGGAGATTATATTCTTTGTTTCATGGAAGGAAAAGCAACCAAGGTCGCCTAAACTTCCAAGGGTTTTGTCTTTATAGAAACTGCTGATGGAATGAGCAGCATCTTCAACAATCGGGATATTTTTTTCTTTACAGGCATTAAGAATGGGATCCATATCGCAAGCAACCCCGGCATAGTGTACAGCAACCATGGCCTTAGTTCTATCGCTGATTGCATTTATTGCCTTTCGCTCATCCATCCCCGGGTGGTCACTTCTACTGTCAATGAAAATGATCCTGGCTCCCCTTAGAGCAAAAGCATTAGCGGTGGAGACAAAAGTGTATGAAGGCATAATTACTTCATCACCGGGACCTATGTTAAAGAGTAATGCCGACATTTCAAGGGAGGCAGTGCAAGAATGAGTCAAAAGGCATTTCCTGCTTCCCAAGCTATCTTCAAAACTATTTTGAACCTCACGAGTGAAGGGGCCATTTCCGCTCAAATGGAAGTTCTTTTCAACAGCCTCTCGGATATAGCTGAGTTCTTTTCCGGTAAAGTAGGGTTTGTTAAAAGGGATCAATTGGCTAATGGAATGAATTTGGCTTTTTCGGATAGTAGGTATTTCATAAACTCAATCTCATCCTTATTTCCCTTTTTGGTATAGGCTCGTTCCTCAATAACAAAATATGATCTTTCGTCATTTTGGACCTGGTCCAATCTTTCAACTATTTCAATATTTTCCTTTGAAATACCTGAGTTTTCTAGATGGTCTTTTAGGTCTTTAAGTTTTTCATCTACAGACCGTTTTTCAAATTGGAACCCTACTTTTTCTGATATGGACTTAGCAGGATTTCCAGCATAGATCTGATTCTCCTCCATGTCGCGGGTCACGACCGAACCCACCAACGCCATGCTTTTATCAGCGGCTTTTATTGGAGAAACAATGCAATGGCCCACGAACCAAACATCATTTCCTACTTCCAACTTCTTTTCCGATTTGAATCTGCAGCCTTCCAGGGTATCTCCGTACCGGATATGAGACCAGAGTTGAGAATGAGCTCCAATGCCACAGTTATTCTGGATCTCCAGGCCTCCCTGGCAATCCAAAATACTATACTGACCTATCCATGCATTATGACCTATGGAACAGGGTTCAGAGCCATGGATATTAATCGAGTGATGAATTCTTCCATAGTCCCCAAGATTAAAATCATCAACCATGATCTGTACCCTTGCCCCGATATAGCTATGGTCACCGATCACAACTTTTTTAGCTTTCCCATTCAATCCTGAGATCTTTGCGCTAGGGTCAATCTGAACTCCCTTGCCCAGGATTATCTCTTCAGCATCTATGTTGGCATGGCTCATTCGGTTTTCTTGGTTTCTTCTGAAATAATGAAAAATGGTTTGCCTTTGGAGCCCTCAAATACTTTTTCGAGGTAAAGCCCGATCACCCCAATAAAGAAAATTGAAAGCCCTCCCAGTAGCCAAATGGAAAGAATAATACTTGCAAAACCCGGAACTTCAATGTACCCAATGAGATATAGTGCTATGTATACCATTCCCAGGAAAAAGGAAAGAAAGGAAATAAAAAAGCCCATTTTATAGCTTAAGCGAAGAGGCTTGTTGGAATAACTCAGAGCTATATTTTCGCCCAGTTTAAAGAGTTTCCCAAGGGTATAGCTTGATTTGCCATCGAAGCGTTTTGAATGCTCGACTTCCAATTCTGCACTTTTGAATCCAAGCCAACGGACAGTGAAACTGAATGTTTTAAAGTAATAGGAAATCCTTAATGCTTCCTCGATTACTGGTTTAGAATAGATCCCAAAATTTCCAATATGTCGATTTAGTTTCAGATCTGTCATTTTAGAAAGGATCGAATAAAAAAGCCAGTTGCTTAGAACTTTGAAAAATGAGTCCTTTCTCTTTTTTCTTTTGGCATAAACTATATCCAGGTCTTCAGACTTAAGCTTTTTGAAAAGCCCTGGAATATTTTCAGGTTCATCCTGAAGATCGCAATCCATAACCACAACATGAGAACCTTTTGCTTTGCTACAACCAGCGAAAATGGCGGGGTGTTGTCCAAAATTTTTGGAAAGGTTAATCCCAGATATTTTGCTATCCTTTTCAGCCAATTCAATGATCTTATTCCAACTTTTATCAGGGCTTGCATCGTTCACAAGTATTAGTTCATAATCAAGACCTTCAGAATTCATTGCTTCTTGAACCCTTTTAGCCAATTGATCCAAACTAGACTCGCCCATAAATACCGGAACCACAATAGAGATCATCGATCACTTTTTAATTAAGGCCCAAAATACCCAAATCCAGCAAAATCATTTGCTTTGCGGGATGAGAAATGAAAGCGAAAGAGGGTTTAGCAAAGGAGTTCAATATATGCTCATAGCTACTTTCCTTTTTGTTCTCATGAATGTCTTCGTAAAACTGGTTACTCATATTCCGGTAATGGAGATCATTTTCTTTCGGTCCTTGATCTCCTTGGTGATCTCGGGCGCATTTATCAAATACCTTGGATTGAACCCACTAGGGAATCAAAGGAAGTATTTGCTCATGAGAGGGATTTTCGGAGCTCTTGCCTTGATCCTCTTCTTTTCAACTCTGCAAAATATTCCTCTGGGTTCGGCAGTGACGATAAGATACTTAACCCCTTTGTTCACGGCACTTTTTGGGATTATTATGCTTTCGGAAAGAGTCAGACCCATTCAATGGTTTTTCTTTGGGATCGCCTTGCTTGGGGTAATTATGGTTAAGGGTTTTGACCCAAGGATCTCCTGGACCTATTTTCTGATGGGGGTAGGGTCTGCATTTTTTTCAGGGATAGCTTACAATAGCATCCGAAAAATGAAGGAAAGCGATCATCCCATGGTGATCATTCTTTATTTCCCACTTGTTGCTCTTCCCATTTGTGGCGTTTGGAGTTTCTTTGAATGGGTCACACCAATAGGTTGGGATTGGTTCTACCTATTGATGATCGGCCTTTTGACTCAATCTGCACAATACTATATGACAAAGGCCTACCATAACGATAGTTCAGCTAAAGTTTCGTCAGTAAACTACTTTGGGTTGGTTTTCGCTCTTGGCTTTGGAATATTCCTTTTCCATGAAACCTATACCTGGAAAGTATTGCTAGGAATGATTGTGCTTTTATCCGGTGTCCTCTTAAATATCTACCACAAAAGGATCAAACTAAATTTATAGCTATGAGAAAATTCAAATTGTATATCGCTCAGTCCCTTGATGGATACATCGCCCGAAAAGACGAAGGTTTGGATTGGTTGGAAAATTTTCCCCATGAAGAAGGGGCAGATTATGGCTATGGAGATTTCTATGAGGGAATAGGAGTGGTGTTAATGGGCAGAAAAACTTATGATTTTGTCCGTGAATCCGGGGCCGAATGGCCCTACGCTAATTGTAGCTGTATCGTGCTGACAAGGAATAAGGATCTAAAAATCTTTACCCCAAATACAGTTCTTTGGGATGGAGTGGATAGAGAAAATGCTGAGGAATTGAGAAATTCGGAAGGGAAGGATATTTGGGTAGTTGGGGGCGGAAGGGTTATTTCAGATTTTCTTTCCCTGAATTTGATAGATGAGATCCTGGTTACCATTGTACCGGTAATGATAGGAGAGGGAATCCCTTTGTTCGGAGGGCATGAAGGCGATTCAAATTGGGCTCTTAGGAAAGTGGAGCCCTTTTCGGGTGGAATCCTAAATATTGAATACTCTTTAAAAGCCTAGAGGCTCAGCCGTATTTTTCAACAAGCTCCTGGACAAGAGCTATGTATTCATTTTCTGCTTCTGAGCTTTCTTTTCCAGCTATCTCTTTCCAGGCATTGAATTTTGCTGTTGCGGCAAAATCAAAAGGGTTATTAGGGGGTTCGCCGTTATTATCCCCTTCACTAGCTTGCTTGAATAGAGCATATAGTTTTAAAAGTTCTGAATTATCTGGTCTTTGAGATAAGTTCTTTACCCTTTCCTGTGCTTCTTCGAAATTCATCTTTTTGGTTTATGGGAATTTTGGAAATTTTGAAAAGTCGGGCTTCCTTTTTTCAAGGAAAGCATTTTTTCCTTCTTTCGCTTCGTCGCTTAGGTAGTACAACAAGGTGGCATTCCCTGCAAGTTCCTGAAGACCTGCCTGCCCATCCAGATCGGCATTAAAGGCTGTTTTTAGCATTCGAATTGCTAATGGACTTTTCTCCATTACCTTTTTACACCATTCTACCGTTACCTCTTCAAGCTGCTCAAGAGGAACCACTTTATTGACCAATCCCATATTCAAAGCTTCCTCAGCGTCGTATTGATCGCATAGAAACCAGATTTCTCTGGCTTTTTTCTGCCCAACAATTCTTGCAAGATAGGAAGCACCGAAGCCTCCATCAAAGGAACCGACCTTTGGTCCAGTTTGCCCAAATCTTGCATTTTCGGCAGCAATAGTAAGGTCACAAACTACATGTAAAACATGTCCACCTCCTATTGACCAGCCGGCAACCATCGCAATTACAGCCTTGGGAATTGATCTGATCTGCTTTTGAAGATCCAATACATTCAATCGGGGAAGATCTCCTTCACTTACATAGCCCCCATGACCTCTCACACTTTGATCTCCACCTGAGCAAAAAGCTTTTCCTCCTTCTCCAGTGATAATGATGGCACCAATTGAGGTGTCATCCCTGCAGATATCCATTGCTTCGATCATTTCCTTTACTGTTTGAGGCGTAAAAGCATTATGCACTTCTGGTCTGTTTATGCTGATCTTGGCAATACCTTCATATTTACTGAAGATGATCTCCGAATAGTCTTTAATTATTTCCCACTTGAATTTGCTTTCCATTCCTATGCTTTTTTCAATTTTTCAAATGTCCGAAGGTTTTCGCCTCGGTCAGTAAATATTTCGCAAATATTTGTCCGGGTAGCGAAATTTCCAAGGTTAAACAGATCCTCAGGCGAATTGATTCTTTCATATTCAATACCCAGCTCTTTAGAAATACCCTCGGCATTCCTCTTTTGTTTTAAATAGAATAACTCTTCGAATTCAGGTTGCGCTGCTGGGCCTTTTATCAATTCAAAAATTCCACCACCTGCATTGTTAAAAAGGAAGACGCTAAGATTATCTGGCAAAAGTCCCGACCAAAGAATATTCATATCGTAGAAAAATGCCTGATCTCCAATGAATAGAAAATGACCTTGACCGGGGTCGGTAATTGCAGAACCAACAGCGGTGCTAAGACATCCGTCAATTCCGCTTGTTCCCCGATTGCATTCAACCTTATGCTTGCTTAAGGTTTTCTGAAAAAAACCTGCATACCTTACTGCCATGCTGTTTGCCAAATGGACGACGGAGTTTTCGGGGATCTTTGCAATAAGGGTTTTGTAGGCCAGAAGCTCGGTTAAGACCTTTTGATCAATTTCATCAAACCTGGCTTCTATAGCTTCTTCCTCCTGGAGGAATGACTTGCCAAATTCTTTGTTGCCAGATTTTAAAACCTGATCATTAAGCTCCTCCTTCGAATAGTGGGAAAGATTAATGGGTGAACTTCTAAAGGGGTCGCTAATTTTTTCTTGACCAAAATGAATCTGTTTAAAATCCCCCTTACTTAAGAAGGTTTTTAATTTTTTTGAAACCAAGCTCTTTCCAAAGCTTAAAACCAGATCAGGTTTAGGAAGCGTGTCGATCTTGAAAAGATCAAAATTGCTGATCATCCCTTTTTGGAAACTCTGATTTGAACAAACATCACGTAGAACTACCGCCTTTTTATCTGATATTATTTTTTCCAGAATTGGGTCAAGATCAGGATCCCTTTCACCTTGCCCAAGAAGGATCATGATCCTTTTGTCATCTCCCAGATCAGGAATTTCACTTTCTTTTAAAGGCGCAGGTTGTTTTTTGCTTACTAGCTCTCCATCTATTTTATACTCAAATTCTGGCTCCGGGTAAAATGGTTCTTCGAATGAAATATTTATATGGACAGGGCATTCAGGGAGATCCTTGATTGAAGGGTTTGAATTTTGATCCTTATAAGATTCAGGACCAAAAGAATATTCTTCCTCAACATGTTTCCCAAAGATACCAGGTTGAAAAATAGTTTGGCCAGTCCAATTCCCTGCTTCCCATGAAGGCCTATCGGCAGTGATCACAACCAAAGGGATTCCTCTAAAGAAAGCTTCAGTAATGGCGGGAAAAAGGTTTGCTACCGCAGAACCAGAAGTGGTAAGGACTGCGACAGGGTTTTTGGTGTTTTGAGCTATTCCGAGGGCAACAAATGCAGCTGATCTTTCATCAGAAATGCCTCGCATATTAAAAAGCCCTGAGCGTTTAAAAGCCAAGCTGATGGGTGCATTTCTTGAGCCAGGGCAATAAATTATATCTTCCATGCCCATGGCCTTTAACTTCCAAGCCAACTTTGAGCAAAAAATGAAGGGCTGATTATTCCAGGGCATCCTTAAGACTTTGAATCTTCAGGTCGGTTTCCTTTAGTTCTTCCTCGGGTCTTGAGTTTTTTGTGATACCTGCTCCTGAATACAAAACCACCTTTTCTTTGAACACCTGAAGACATCTTAGGTTCACATAAAAACTAAAGACCTCAGGTGAAAGTACTGGTCCCAGGAAACCGGAATAAAATGACCTGGGATGGTTTTCATTTTTTGAAATGAAAGAAAGACTTTCCCCTTTGGGTATTCCTGCTACAGCAGGGGTAGGATGTAATCGATAGACCAGGGATTGAAGGTCGGAATGAGTCGGTAATTTTCCTGAAAAGCTTGTCTTTAAATGATGCACATTTCCCGCTTCTACCATTTCGGGCCCGGTCTTTTCCAGGTTCTCAACTCCAAACTCTCTTAATGTTGATTCGATATAGTCGGTTACGATGCCTTGCTCATTTTCTTCTTTATCAGAAAAATCCTCTCTTTTTCTCGTTCCGGCCAAGGACATTGTTTTGAGACCTCTTTCTTTCTCAGTTCTTAATAAAAGCTCTGGGGTGGCGCCAATCCATTGGCCAAGGCCTTCTATTGAAACAAAAGAAACAAAGGCATTGGGATGTCCATCCGCTAATTGGGTAACCAGATTCCAGGGATTAACCTTTTTGTCAAGGACCTCCACTCTGGAACAAACCAGTTTCTCAAAGACACCATTCTGGATCACCGATATGGCTTTTCCAACAAGTTCTCGAAATGCAGACTTTCTTTGTTCGTTGTCAAGCCAATCAAATTGTTTCGGAAAGTCTAAGGCCAATTCTGCATCCAATCCCATTTTACCAAATTGGATGGTTTCTTCCCGGCTGAGGCTTCCAATTCCGGTTTCATTTTGAAGAAGGAAACAATCGGAATTTTCCAGTTCAAAGGGATGAAAGAAAAATCCAGGCCCTTCAATTTCTTTAGGGTCGAATTTTCGACTTGGTTTCCAGGAGCCTCCCGTAAAGAAATAATTTGATTCTCCCGGCATTCTCCAAAGAGCAAAACCCCTTGGATTTGGATTGAGAATATTTACAGAATCACCCTGCTGAGCCAAAAGTTTTACTTTTTATCTACTATGGCCATGGTGATCCTCGAGATATTTACAAGCTCACCTTCTTCTGTATGAATCTTTATCTCCCAGACATGGGTGCTTTTTCCTATATGAATAGGGCGGGTTTCACCGATCACAGAACCCGATCTTATTGCCTTGATATGATTGGAATTGATTTCCAGACCAACAGCCAATTTATTCAATGGATGCACCACAATGGAGGCGGCCATACTTCCCAAAGATTCAGCTAGGGTTACAGAAGCTCCTCCGTGCAAGATCCCATAAGGCTGAGTAGTTCGTTGATCCACTGGCATTTTTGCTTTCAGAAAATCCTCTCCAAAATCAATCAGCTCGATCCCCAGGGTCTTCATCATATTGACTTCAAAAAAGCTTTTTAAGTCTTCAAGTATTAAATCTTCAGGAATCATGAAACCAATTTATATCTTCGCGCGGCGGCTAAAATAAGAAGACTTGAAGGGCAAAAAAATTTACCTGGTTAGGCATGGTCAGACCGATTACAATGTTCAAGGAATTGTCCAGGGCAGGGGGGTTAATTCTGACATAAACGAAACAGGAAGAAAGCAGGCGCGAAAATTCTTTGATAGATACAGGGAGGAAGGGTTTGAAAGGATCTATGTGTCCCACCTCAAAAGGACCCATCAAACCATGGAACCTTTTAAACAATTGGATCTTCCAACGCAAGCCTTTGAAGGCCTGGATGAAATTGATTGGGGAATAAAAGAAAAGGAAAAGATTACCAGTGAAGAGAATGCTTACTACCACTCTTTGATCAGTAGTTGGCAGCGTGGAGAAGTAGACCGAAGGATCAAGGGTGGAGAAAGCCCCCAGGATGTTCAGGATAGATTAAAGCCTGTTATTGAAGAATGGAAAACTTCCGATGAGGAAAAGATCCTGGTTTGTACTCACGGCAGGACGCTTAGGATCCTTTTGTCAACCCTTTTAAGTTATTCTTTAAGTGAGATGGACAGATTCCCTCATGCGAACCTATCGCTCTATAAAGTGATCTTTACCGGAAGCTTTTTTCGGATTGATAGCTTTAACGACCGCTTTCATTTAAGATAGAAGGGTCTTCAAGTAACAAAAGTGCTATCTTAGCTTTTGAATCAATACTTTCCTGATAGGGGTTTTTCGGGTAGGATTTTGCTTTCTCAAACTCTGATCTCGCCTTTTCCTTGGATCCTGCATCCATTTCCATGTAGCCCATTTGAAGGTAGGCCATGGGGGCAAAATACCATTGCTCTTTCCCTTGACTGATAATGCATTTCTCAAAATTCTTTATCGCTTCCGTTGAGTTGTCCTGGGCTTGCTTGATCCTACCCAGACGGTAGTAAAATTCACTGGCTAACCTCTTTGGGACAGGGCCTGACTGACTAAACTTTTTCAATTCTGAAATGGCATCTTCATAATATCCTCCATCAAAGAAAAGCCTGGCCTTTTGAAGGGTTTTATTTGGGTATTTTCCTCCTTCAAATTGCTTCTGTGCATAATTGTCTGATGAAACAAAAGTGTAGCCCAGTTGTGCCGTTCTTACCCAGTATTCATCTGCTTTTTCAAGGTTGCCATCAAGATAATAGGCCAACGCAACTTTATAATTTGCTTCTTTTCTATTGGTCATTCCTTTGAAATGAAAAAGGAAGTGCTTCAAGTGCAGGACCGCTTCCTTGTATAATCCTTTTCTTAGATAGGCTTCCCCCAATAGAAAATGAAAATGAGGATTTACCTCCTTTGGGCATTGATCTATCCTTTTATTGATCAGAGCGATGGCCTCCTGATTTTTTCTGATCTTCATTAGATAGATGGATGTGACAAGGTCTCCTAGAAGGGTACTTTTGGACTTATTGAGTTCTTGAAGTATCTCATATCCAGATTCTTCCCGATTCATAATATATCCATGAACGTATGCTTCCAATAATGAAGCCTCATACCAAAACGGGTTTTTTCGTGACTTGGAATTCCTCAGCAAAATCATCCCCTTTTTGAAATCTCCATGGATACCTATGAGTTTGATCCATTTTCCTTTGTCGTGAGGGGTAGCACCTATCATTATGTTTAGAAGGCCGAAAGACATTTGATTTGGGAGAAAATCAGGTCTCAGCTTATCGGCTTCTTCAAATTGATTGAAGGCAAGTCTTGTATCCCAAATTCCCCTTGAATAATACTCCATTTTCAACCGTATCAATCCCCATTGTAAGTGGACCTGGGCCTGGCAATAGTCTATCCAATCTATACTTGAGCCAGACTTTTGAATTGCCCCTATACGATTGTTCTTGCTCTTTTTGAGTTCCTTGAAGAGTGTGTTTTCATCCTTAAGCTGCAGAACAAGAAAATCATAATAGTTTTCAAGCAAGTAAGTGATAGCACTTCCTTGCAGTTCATTTTTTCTCTCTGAGTAGATCTTTTCTACCCCCTTGAGGTCCAGTTCATAGATCTTCTCTAAAACCGCTTTATGCACGGGTTTGAAACCTGTGGCATTAGGCTGTGCCAAAGAGAAATAGGCTGGAAGAAGAAGTAGGAAAATTCTTTTGAGCATAAAAAAGGGCCTTAAAAATAAGGCCCTTTCTTTTTTTACTTTCAATTGAGAAGGATTACTTCTTGGCTGCCGCTTCTTTTTTCTCAGCTGCTGCTGTTTTAGTAGTGGCTTTCTTTCTTGTTGTTCTTCTCTTTTTAGGCTTTTCTTCCTCAATGATTTCTTCAACATCAGCAAGGATACGACCACTGTGCTCGTCAAGAACGATCTTCTTTTTCTCTTTGATCTCAGCGATCTTTTGTGGTGGGATCTGAATGAATGACCCTTCAACTGCACCTTTCTTTACAGTTACCACAGCCAAACCATTTTTAAGGTTTGCTCTTAGTTTTTCGTAATAGGTCAAAAGCCTGTCTTCAACTTTTTTACAAGCTGACTTACGGTCTTTGTTTAGCTTGTCCTCCTCTTCCTGGCTTTCGTTGATGATAACTTCCAATTCCTTCTTCTTTGTATCAAGATCTTTCTCTCTTGTTTTCAGAAGTTTTTTGGTCTCATCAAGAACTTCTTTTTTGCCTTCTATTTCATCAAAGCTTTCCTTGATCTTTTTCTCTGCGATCTGGATCTCCAATTCCTGAAGTTCGATCTCTTTGGTGATCGCATCATATTCCCGGTTGTTACGGACATTCATTTGCTGCTCCTTATATTTTTCAATAAGGGTCTCGCATTCCTTCTTAACCAGTTTTTTCTTTTCAATCTCGTCTTCAATAGCCTTGAATTCATCATTCAATCTATTGGTACGCGTTTCTAAACCTGCCAGCTCATCTTCAAGATCTTTAAGTTCTTCAGGAAGGTCTCCCCTCAACTTTTTGATCTCATCAAGCTTAGAATCGATAGTTTGTAAGTTTTGCAGGGCTTTTAACTGATCTGCAACCGTACTGCTTTGTTCCATGAATTATTTGAAAAAATAGTGAATCGGATTTGTCCTCACCTCCGAAAATTGGAGTGCAATATTAGGGATTTTTTCTGACAAAATCCGGCTAAATAGCTCTACTGTAAACTGTTCTGACTCAAAATGACCTGGGTCTACCAGAAGAATTTCTCCCTCTGCATCAAAATATTCATGGTATTTTAAATCTCCGGTTATAAAAGCATCTGCATTTTTACTTTTTGCAGCTTTGATCAGGAAACTTCCTGCCCCGCCACAAAATGCAACTTTCTTTATTTTTTTCCCGGTTTTAAAGGAATGCCTTAAGCCCTCTGTTTTAAAAGAACTGCTACAAAGGCTTAAGAATTCTTCTTCTGTTAATTCAGATTCAAGTTCACCCACCATACCAGCCCCTACTTCTTCAAACCCAGCTTTATTGGCAAGGATCTCCGGGTTATTTATTGATAACTTTTCTGCAATGATCCGATTGACTCCTGAAATTGAATTATCAAGATTGGTATGAGCTGCCATGATACCTATCTCTTTCCTGATAGCCTTTTCAACTGTCCTTTGAACATAATCGGCTCCTGTAAATGATTTTATTCCCCTGAATATGATGGGATGATGGGCTAGAATTAATTCGCAATCATTTAGCTTGGCCTCATCTACAACCTGCTCCGTTACATCAATACTTAAAAGAATCCTTGAGATCTCTTTCTCAGGATCGCCAACTATCAATCCTGAATTATCATAATCCTCCTGGTGTCTGAAAGGAGAGTCCTCTTCAATCAGCTTAAGAATGTCTTTGATTTTTGTCATGACCGTGCAAAGATATCGTTATCAGTTTTGTGGAGGATATTAATTGGATAGCCAATCCTTGGGACGTGATCACTAATTATCTTTGAGCCTGCTTAATGAAGATATTCAGGTTACTTCTTTTTCCATTTTCAATATTGTATGGGGTGCTAATTGCCCTTAGAAACCTATGTTTTAATCTGGGTATTCTAGAAGTACGTAAGCATCCATTTTTGGTGATTTCGGTTGGAAACCTTCGGGTGGGAGGCTCTGGGAAGACCCCTATGTCGAACTACCTTATATCCCTTTTTGAAAAGGAGAAAAAGATGGCCGTGCTTTCAAGGGGATACGGCAGAAAGACAAAAGGATTTCAATGGGTAAGGGATAGTTCCAATTCTGGAGAGGTAGGAGAGGAGATACTTCTCTTAAAATCGGAAAGTTCAGAAGGAGTGGTTTTCGCTGTTTCTGAATCAAGAAATGTGGGAGCAAAAAAAATTGCTTCAAAAGGAACTGAGCTCCTTGTTCTTGATGATGCTTACCAGCATCGCTATATACACAGGGACATTAATTTGCTTTTATCAGATTTCTCTGATCCTTTTTTCAAAGATCTTGTTCTACCAAGTGGAAATTTGAGAGAATCAAGGAGGGAAGCAATGAGGGCAGATGCAGTAATATTCACCTATTGCCCAGAAGATTTGGATGAAGCCATTGTGAAAGACTTCACAGAAAGATCAAGGATGTATTCCAAGAAGGGAACTCCGGTTTTCTTTTCAGTATCACAAACGGGTCTTCCAAAGTCCATGACCTCCAACCAGGAGTTCAATAGTAGCAGTTTCGTGCTTTTGTCAGGCATTTCGAATCCATTAAGATTGGAGACCAGTGTTAAAGATTTTGGTCGCATTTCACGACACTTTAAATTCCCTGATCACCATCAATATTCTTCCTCAGATCTAAAAGAAGTGTTTGATTACTCAGCCAAATCTGGTGATGCCATTTTGACTACCGGAAAGGATTGGATCAAGATCAGAGAAAATAAGGAGGCCCTTGAGCAAGAGATCTTTGTTTTGCCTCAAAGCTTTGAGTTCTTGGATTTTGGAACAGATTTTGACTCCTGGATCCGTTCAAAAGTTAATGAAGGGATACAATGAAAAAGATCCTTTGGCTCTACTTCCTGACACTTGTGATGCCACATTGGATCTCAGCACAGATCCTTGACGATACTTCTCAAACGGTTTATGGCTTGAATACCACCAGGTATTTTACCGAGGAGGATATCTTTCTCAACAGGGAAAGCCATAGGAGGATAGACACTTTCCTTAATGACATCCACAGGTACAGGTATATTCTTTACAATAATAATTACCAACAAGACCTGGGGAATGTTGGTACAGCATTGTATCCTACTTTTTTCCAACCTGCAGAGGAGATAGGAAGGACACCTGGCATCAACATTTACAATGACTATATCCTTGATCCAGCCTCAATAAAGTATTACAATACCAAGAGCCCGTTTACCGAATTGAAATATGTTCAAGGGACTCAACGATATGCTGATATCTATGCCGATTTTGCCAGAAATATCAATCCTAATTTCTCGGCGGGCTTTCTTATCAGAAGATTTACCACCGATAAGATAGTTGCATCTGCTTCAAGGCAAAGGCATACTCAACATTGGTCGTTAGGGATTCAAACAGCACTTTCCACTAAGGACCGACGATATAAGCTTGTTTACAATTTCACTCACTTTAACCATGAAGTGAATGAGCAGGGGGGGATAGTTCCAGATTCTGGACAGACCAAGGAAGACCTGATCGTTTACGAGCTTGCAAATGTCTGGCTTGATTCTGCCTATACCTGGGAAAGGCGGAATACGCATAGGCTTTACCATCAATTTTCATTAGACACGGGTATTAAGGCTAATTTTAAGATTTATCAGGTTTTGGAAAGATCACTAATTAAGGATCGATTTGAAGACCGGACACTTGATCAGAACCTGGAATATTACCCAAATGCTTTTTTTGATTCAAGCAATACTTTTTTTCAATCTGATTTTGACAGACTAGAGCAGAAAACAGGAGTTGCCGGGATTTATAGGGGCTGGCAATTAGCCGGCCACCTAAGGAGTAGATTTTTGTTTTCAAATCTTTATGAAGAATGGGAATCTGAGTGGTTTCTAGGCGGAGCTTTTACAAAAAGCTTTAAGCTAAAAAGCGAGGACACTTTGTTTTTCGACCTTAGGTTCGATCAGATGTTGGACAATGATGCTAGAAACATTGGACTCTTAATGGGTTATAAGGGCTTTGAATTGAATTATGTTGGCATTAATCGAAGGCCGGCAATTTTGGAAAACCGGATCTATATGAATCATTTCATCTGGGACCAGAATCTGAAAAATGTAACTTCTAATACCTATAAACTTTCCTATGCACTTCAGGGTAAGAAATTCTTTTTGAAACCGCGGGTTAGGCTGGATGAGATATTCAATCACATTTACTATGGACGATCAGCGACTCCCGAACAGGCTGACGAAACCATCAGGGTCACATCATTGGGCCTGGACCTGAACTTTCATTTGAATTCTTGGCATTTTGAGAATAAGGTAAACTATAGCTCTTTATCAGGTCCGGATGTCATCCGGTTCCCTGAGTGGTTATACAATGGTCGCTATTATTTTTCGAGTGGGTTTCGGACCAATAGGATAGAATTCCAAATAGGATTTGAGTTGACCTACCGTTCTACCTATTATGGAAATGCATACATGCCAGCGAATTTCCAGTTCTACCTTCAAGATGAATTTGCATTGGATCAGTTCCTGATCCCTGATTTCTTTTTGAATTTGCATTTCAGATCGGCGGATGCCTTTATTTCTGTTCCCTACTTCACTCAGGGATGGGCTTCACCCGGATATTTTGCTACGCCTTTCTATACCGGATATACCAGACCCCAAATTGTTGAATTTGGGTTTAGATGGAGGTTCTATGATTAAGGATAATAAGTTCACGCTAGGATTAAATCTGCCTACTGATCCCAGGTGGGCTGATCTTGCTTCAAAATCTGAAGCTGATATATTGATTGATCATGCTTTTTGTGAGCAAAAAGCAGCATCTACCTGTATTTCTTTGATAGTCCGGTACTCTGATCTTGAGGATGTTGTCAATGAGATCACACCCGTGGTTGCTGAAGAATGGGGTCATTTCCGAAAAGTTTTAAGGGAAATGGAGAAAAGGGGGATCAAATTGGGCACTCCGCGTAAAGATGAATATGTAAATAGGATCAGACAGATATTCAGGAAAGGAGGGGATAGGAAGGAGCAGTTGGTGGAACAGTTATTATTCGCAGCCCTAATTGAAGCCAGGAGTTGTGAGCGTTTCAAACAGCTATGGCAAAACCATAAGGATCCATACTTTAGAGATTTCTATTATGAATTCATGGTGTCAGAAGCTGGACATTATAAAATGTTCCTAAAGCTTGCCAAGAATCATTTCGATGAGAAGAAAGTAGAATCAAGATGGCGGGAGATCCTTGAAAAAGAAGCAGAGGTCATGGCCCGATTAGAGCCCAGTGGGCAAAGGTTTCATTAGAATTTGTAGCTAAAAGTTGTATTGATCCCCCAGTCATCGTTGCTGGCGGCCTCCGCCACAGGGTCGGAATCAAAGGTGGAGTAAAACGAGAGCTTTAAAAAGAAATCCGAAAGTAATTCGATCCTCGCATTAATATCAGTGGTCACCCTGTATCTTCCTGCGAGAGAAAAGCTAGGGATATATGTTCCTCTAAAAAATATGTCCAGTTCCGGATCCAAAACCCTAAATGCTTTAAAGTTTCCAATTATGATCCCTTCAAAATTTGTTCTTGTTGGTTGATCGTCAAGGGGTGTCTCGTAAGATACCTGTGGCCCTGCTGTGATTAACAACTCTGCTTTATTTGTACTAAAAAATTGATAACCCATAGTGGTACCTAGGTTAAATCTTGAGTTTAGGCCTAGCTCAGAGTTCTGCTCAAGTGATGTAAATCCTTGGTAGATATAATGTCCTCTGAACTTGTGTACATATTCTCCCTTAAGATCTTGTTTGCGTGCAGTTGTCCTTTCATCTCTCCGGAAGGTGTTTATCAGGTCGTAATCAAAAATTATGTAATTCTGCTTAGCCGTATAATCGTAGTGTACCCCGGCATTCACATTTAGTATATCACTGGCCTTAGTAAAGGAAAACCCTAAATCAACACTGAGATTCGATCTACTCCAGAATGATTTCTTTATGGGAGTAAGCGAAACAATTTCATGGATATCAAAAGTTTCTTTTAATCCCGGCAGTATTTCGAATATGTTGTTCTCAATGGAATTTGAATCAAGGGTACCATAGAATTCACTTCCGTCCCTCATTTGGATCTCATAAAGTTTGCTCGATTGCAAGCCTGCTACGTAAAACCACTTGACCTTAATTAAACCAGCACCTGTTGTTGAAAAATGTAGGAGCTCATATTTCAGTCTTTTGATCTCCCCTACTATTCTGTCTCCGTTATAAAGGTATAGCGTATCGGTTTTCTGGGCGTTGGCAATCGAGCCTACCAGAAAAAAGCAGAATATTAAAAGTAGGAAAGGCCTCAAAGTCTAGTCCTTACATGGAACGGCGATATTGACCTCCTACTTCAAAAAGTGTATTTGTGATCTGGCCTAATGAGCAAACTTTTGCTGCTTCCATCAGCTCTTCAAAAATATTCTGATTTACAAGGGCCTTTTCGCGGATCTTGTTCAAAGCAGAATCTGATTCCTTTGCAAATACCTTATGAAGGTTCCTTATTGTCTTTATCTGATTTTCCTTTTCGGTTTTGGTAGCCCTAATAACTTCTCCTGGAATAATGGTTGGAGAGCCCTCTGAGCTAAGGAAAGTATTTACCCCAACGATCGGGTACTCTCCCGTATGCTTAAGGGTTTCATAATAAAGACTCTCTTCCTGGATCTTGCCTCTTTGATACATGGTCTCCATGGAACCAAGAACTCCGCCTCTTTCTGTGATCCTGTCGAATTCCAACAAAACAGCTTCTTCAACAAGATCAGTAAGTTCTTCAATGATGAAGGATCCCTGAAGCGGATTCTCATTTTTAGCCAATCCTAATTCACGATTGATGATCAATTGAATTGCCATAGCTCTTCGAACAGATTCTTCTGTAGGAGTGGTGATCGCCTCATCGTAGGCATTGGTATGAAGGGAATTACAATTATCATAAATGGCATAAAGTGCCTGGAGGGTGGTCCTGATGTCATTAAAATCGATTTCTTGAGCATGAAGACTTCTTCCGGAAGTTTGAATGTGATACTTCAGCATCTGGGACCTTTTGTTCCCTCCATAACGGAATTTCATGGCCTTTGACCAGATCCTCCTGGCTACTCTTCCGATCACCGCATATTCGGGATCAATACCATTGGAAAAGAAGAATGATAAATTCGGAGCAAAATCATCGATCTTCATTCCTCGGCTGAGGTAGTACTCAACATAGGTAAAACCGTTGGCCAGAGTAAAAGCCAATTGAGTTATTGGATTAGCTCCTGCTTCCGCGATATGGTATCCAGAGATCGATACAGAATAGAAATTTCTCACCTTGTTCTGGATGAAATATTCCTGAACATCACCCATTAACTTCAAGGCAAACTCCGTCGAGAAAATGCATGTATTTTGCGCCTGATCCTCTTTAAGAATATCTGCCTGAACGGTTCCCCTTACCTTGGAAAGGGTATCGGACTTAATTTTTTGGTATACATCCTTTGGAAGAACCTTATCTCCTGTGACCCCCAACAACTGAAGTCCTAAGCCATCATTGGTCTTTGGGATCTTTCCATGGTATTGAGGCTTTAATTTCTCCTTGCCTTTATAAAGGGCTTTGATCTTGGCGTTAACCTTTGAACCAAGCCCGTTTTCCTTTATGTATTTCTCACATTGTTGGTCGATTGCAGCATTCATGAAGAATGCCAACAGCATTGGAGCCGGACCATTTATTGTCATGGAAACAGAAGTACTGGGTGCGCATAGGTTGAAACCAGAATAAAGTTTTTTGGCATCATCCAGGTCGCTGATACTAACCCCGGCATTTCCGATCTTACCATAGATGTCTGGTCTGGTATCAGGGTCCCTGCCATAAAGCGTTACCGAGTCAAAGGCAGTAGATAACCTTGCTGCAGGCATATCCTCAGAAACATAGTGGAACCTTTTATTGGTCCTCTCAGGTCCGCCTTCTCCGGCGAACATCCGTGTTGGATCCTCTTCCTGCCGTTTAAAAGGGTAGATCCCTGCGGCAAAAGGAAACTCACCTGGAAGATTCTCTGATAGAAGCCATTTCAAAAGATCACCATAGGCCTCAAATCTTGGGGTTGCGATCTTGGGAACCTGAGTATGGGAAAGCGACTCTGTATGAGTCTTGATCTTTAATTCCTTGTCTCTGACCATGAATGTGAAGATCTCCTCTTTCAAAGCCTTAACCTTTGCAGGCCATTCTCTTAAAAGCTTTAGGTTATCCTTATGGATATCTCCTTCAAGCTCCTTTATCCTTGATTTTATGGTCTTTTGAAGATCAGTGTTTTCTTTTCCTTTTAAGATCTCAAGACTTCTTTCTAGACCATAGAGATCTTGCGCTAGATTCCCTTGCTCATTGATCCATTGCTGATACTCCCGGTTCTGTTCTGAAATCTCCGACAGGTACCTTACCCTTTTGGGGGGGATTATGGAATCTTTCTCTTTTCCTTCCAGTTTCTCGCTCAAAGGATTATTGAATTTCCCTTCACTTTTCTCATTAATCAATTGCATGAGCTGTGAGTAGAGATGATTCATTCCCTCGTCATTGAATTGGGATGCAATGGTTGAAAAGACCGGTATCTCCTCATCCGGGGAGTGGAAAAGGTTGTGGTTCCTTTTGTATTGCTTCTTAACATCTCTTAGAGCATCCAGAGCTCCTCTTTTGTCGGATTTATTTAATGCAACAACATCCGCGAAATCCAACATATCGATCTTCTCCAGCTGGCTTGCTGCACCGTACTCCGGAGTCATTACATAAAGACTCAAGTCGGAGTGATCCAAAATTTCAGTGTCACTTTGGCCAATTCCTGATGTTTCAAGGATTATCAGATCGAATTTGCTTGCCTTTAAAACCTCTAATGCCTCATTCACATACTTGGAGAGGGCCAGGTTGCTCTGACGGGTGGCTAGAGAACGCATGTAAACATTAGGGTGATTTACAGCATTCATTCTTATCCTATCGCCTAATAAGGCTCCACCTGTTTTTCTCTTGGAAGGGTCCACAGAAACAATGCCCAATCTCTTTTTAGGAAAATCAGAAATGAACCTCCTGATGAACTCATCCACAAGGGAGGATTTTCCAGCACCACCTGTTCCTGTTATTCCAAGGATCGGGGCATGTGAGGCTTTGGATTTTACCTTAACCTCTTTTAATAGGTCTTTCGTTCCCTTGATGTTATTTTCCGCAGCTGATATGATTTTGGCGATGCTCTTAAAGTCTCCATTTACAGCTTCCTTGAGTTCCCCGTTTAGACTTTTTACTGGGATGAAATCTGATCTTTGAACCAGGTCGTTGATCATTCCCTGAAGTCCCAATTCCCTGCCATCATCGGGCGAATAGATCTTTTCTATTCCATAATCCATCAACTCTTTGATTTCATCAGGTAGGATAACTCCACCTCCGCCTCCGAAAATCTTGATGTGGGATGAATTTCTTTCTTTGAGGAGGTCATACATGTATTTGAAATACTCCATATGACCTCCCTGATAGGAAGTCATTGCAATTGCCTGCACGTCTTCCTGGATGGCACAGTTAACAACCTCCTCCACACTTCTATCATGTCCAAGATGAATGACCTCAACTCCTGTTGATTGAATGATCCTCCTCATAATATTTATTGCGGCATCATGTCCATCAAAAAGGGAGGCTGCAGTTACAATTCTGATTTTATTCTTAGGAATGTAGGGTTTTGCTTCAATCATGGCTTCAAAGTAGAAGAGAGCGCAAAATTAGCGATTGGAGAGGATTTATACCCCAAAGTTCAGAGCCAGCTTTATTACCAGGTTATCAATCGGATCAGAAAAGGCATAAGGGCCATACCTGTAGAACATACCTGCACCAAATCCGGATTTTAATCCAAGATTTTTGATCACCAGAATATCATTTATGTATGCACCTGATTCAAAGTAGCCCTTTTCCATGGTGTTGAATGTGATCCCACTGTGGGAGGCTGCATTTCCAAGACTACCAAAACCGATATTGTGTATCATCTCAACAGTTGGGAAATGTTTTAAAAATCCGATTGAGATCGGACCAAAATTGTGTGAATAGAAAATGGCAAACATCTGGTCAGAAATGAATTCATTATACCTCATTGTTTCGAAGGCATTATGGATCACAATGGAAAAATCACGGTAACCTCCTCTGCCATTGAATAGTTTGCCGTAAGGAAGGTCGTTAGGTGTGAAGTTGTAGATCAGTTTAAAGCTGGACTTACCATAGCCCAGGAATTTTTTCACGTACTCCACCTTGCTTTCCCACTTGAAGTAATTAAAGCTACCACCCATCCATTCTCCCCCGAAAGTAAGTTTGGTGCAAACCACTGGCGAAGGCTTTTTGATCGAGATCCGGTCCCAAACAGACTGAATGTACTGCTCTCCGAGCCCCAACCTGAATTGCAGTCCTAATTCAGAATAATCAAAAGGTCCCGCATTGGTACCCTGGAAGCTGTAATTGTATTGAGGGTTTTCCCTTGATCTTTCCAAACTAACCCAGGTTTGAAGGTATTTTGCTGTCCTGCCTCCAATTCCAATGTTCAAGCGATCGACCATTTCAAAGATCTGAAGCTGATAGGCCCTAAGCCTTTCACTGCTAAACATCCTTTTTTCCTTTTCAAAGCTTGTATTGCCAGATTCACGAAGATCATGTTCAGCTAAGATTCTAATTTCAAACTGGGGTTTATGAGTAGGGAAGAAGGAAACATCCCCACCAAACTTTATTTGCTGGTCTCCAAATCCATATCCCATGAAGCCTCCAAACTTCATTGCCCTTGAAAATTTATGATTGGTATGTAAACCAAGACCAACTCTTATGTCCTCATAGAAGTTGAAATTCAGGATACGGTTAAGATCAAAATCTACTTTTTTGTAGGGAAGCTTTCCGTAATAGACCCTTTCACCAAATCCCACCAATCCTTCGAGACTTTCTATCTGGCCGATTGAATCGTAAAAATCCAGAGTTGCCTGGTCCTCTTCGGTGAATTCTTCCATCCGATAATCGGGCCAATGACTCGCATTTTCCTGAAGAGAATCGGGAAGGTTCAGGACCACCTCAGAATAGTCCCTTTTTCTTGAAGAAACCTGATCTCCCGGTTCGGAATAGTAGGTCCTTAAAGAGCCGACAATATTTCTGATCACACCAAGCTTGCTAATAAAGAATCTGGTTCTGATCTCTTTTGGAAATAAGGCTTCATTTAAAAATTCATAATGCTCGACATATTCGAGCCTGAGGTTCCCTTCAATGGCAGGAGAAACGATCATTTTCTCTATTCTCTTTTTACTTGAATTCCACCACAGGAAGCCCTTCAGTTTACCCACTTTCTTTCCGGGTAAGGGATGGAAGTATAAAAGAACCAAGGAGTCTCCATTGATTATTGCCGTATCAGATTGCGAAAAGAAATAACGCTTAAAGGGGTTTCCAGCTATTGGGTTGGGGTAATCTTTTCCCAGGATCCGGACATAATCCTGGAACATTCCCATCGGAACTTCGAGCGAATTCAAAGAAAATAGGGAAGCGTCTCCGATCCCTGTAACCTTTGCCGCTTCAATCTGTTCCTTTTGGTTTTTTGTATTCAGGAATTGTTTTTTGCTAAAAGATTCAATCAGGAAAAGATGATGGGGTAGGCTGAAATCAGGTAAACGGAACTTTCCAATTCGGCCCATTCTGTTTATTAGGTTTTTGGTTTGCTCCAGATTTTCCACTCCCAGGTGAAACTTGTTATAGAGATCAATTGAGTATCGCCCCTTTTTATGAGGATCAAGACTCTTTGTGTTTCGGAAGGATTCTTCAAGTTTTGATTGAAGAAGTGAATTTGTCGACCCCTTCAAGGGAATGATCGAGTTTTGAATCAACCTTAGGTTGACTCCATAGGAACTATCAGATTGAACTTTGTATTCCAGTTTTCTATGAAGTGGGACCTTAACAATCAGGGTTTCTATTCTTCCGGATTCCTTAATCATGAAATTCCCTTTCCCATCGCTGAGATAGTCTTTTCCGCTAGGTAAAGCTGTAAGATGAGCAAATGGGATTGGCTTTGAGTATAAGGTGCCTGAAACCGATCCCTGCACATAGGTTTGGCAATTTGCCGAAAATCCAAAAGAGGAAATTATCCCCAAAAAAAGGGTCAGGCGCTTTAGCAAGAGCTTGATTTTTTAAAGAATTTCAAGGTTTTGGGGATTTCCATAATCCTAATCTCCCAAAATAGAAATTCATTCTTTTCCCTGAGTAAGAAGACTTTTTAAGCGGCGTAGTTGTCGTTTATTCTTGTTGGCCTTTATTGCTTTGAAAAGGCTTTGCTTCTCGGTTTTTGTTAGGTGCCAGCTAAGGGCGGCTCTCTGCCATTTTTCTATCCCCTTTTTGCCGTAGAAATCAGCATGATACTTTGGATCATATTCAAAATCAATGACATCCACTTTTGTTTCCAAGGCACCTTTCAAATATTCCAGGTGCGAATCATTATTCATTTCCTGAGCTTCACCCCACATGGTGTAAAGTCCGCTAATGGGATTTAAGAATTGAGAAAAAAGGGAAGGGAAGTTATGTCCTTCAATGTCCCGGATCTTTTCATTATCTCGTAACCTAATGACAATTGCTCCGGAGGTATTCTTTTTGATCCAATCCCGGAAAACCCAAATGAATCTGGCAGCATCCAGACTACCAAAGTTATCTGTAAGACCGGCATCCATGATCAACATAGGTGGATTGGAGGGAAGAGAAATATTGGGTGTGATGTAAGGAAAAGTAGCATTCATCCTTAAACCGGTAATGAACTTTAATTCAGAAGGATTTTGATCCTTAAAGAACCTTGAATATTCAACTCCCTTTATGTGGGTTTTGACATTTTCATCAACGCTGGGGATGCCTCTGTTCATAAATGAGATGGGATGCCTACTTATGAATAGTTTACGTCCATCATTCACGATGGTGGGCCCTAATAGGATCATTGGAATTTTTCCTGATCGTTCTTCATCAGCATAGTCAAAGATTCTTCCGCCAAGTATGTTTTCAGTATTCTTCATCAGTTGGTCTTCGAAAATGTAGCCTCGGTCTCTATAGATCCGTGCACCTGTAGAGTCAGGGGAAGCAGAAACTCTTAAAAAAAGGTCACTCACGGTCATGGAAAGAACAATAGGATTAAGAATATCCAATGCCATGTTTTCCAGGTACTTTTCATGTACTGGGTCTATGGGTTCTCCATTGATTTGTCTTCTTTTTAGTTCTCTGAAATAGGCGGCCCCGATCATCCCTCCTGAAGCTCCTGTGATCAGGAATGTATGCTCAAATCCAAGACCTTGGGTAGCGGAATCAATGCTTTGTAATGCATTTAAAGCCCAAACCGCTGATCTTTGACCTCCGCCACTTGTACCTATGAATACAATTTTTGGATTCACAGAATCAGGGAATTTCCTTCTCCAATTCTCTAGAAGGATCAAACATGAATCCTTGTCCGCCTTAAATAAGGAATCATTGCTTAAAGCTCTTAGATTATCAATATTGTAGGGAGTAGGAGCAACCTGATAATCCATACCTATTGCTACATTCTTTCTTTGAAACAAACCCTCCTTGTATAACCAATTCGTCGCAATAATTCCAAGGATCAAAAAGGTGATGGCCCAACCTCTGAGCCAATAAGAGAACAGGCCTATAAACATGACCAGGATGGAGCCAAGGAGGAAACCGCTGGCGGCTGCGGGTATCTGAAAAATTGAATTATGCCTGAAATAGCCAAGGATCAATATTGAAACGAATGCCAATAGTTCAAGCATTAGGGCATTGAAATGATTTTGGTCGAATACTCTGGTGATGGCCTGTTTATCTACTCTCGGATTTGGGATCACTTCTTTTATCCAGGGTTTGACACTCAGATAATTAGAGATATGGATCTTTTTCCATTGCCTTGCACCGTAAAGCCTACTCAGGATATTCAATCTGGAAAGACTGACTCTTTTTAGGTTTTGGTCTAAGCCATGAACAAAGTGTCTTATGTAGTCTTTGTTGGTTGTGAAGAAGTATAGGAAGATCAGAGATATAGTACTGATTGTCCCAGCATAGAATCCCAGAAGGTCTGAAAAGATCAATGGCGGTGGATTGCCCTCAAGAAAATGAGTGCTTTGAAATTTCCAAAAACTGAATGAATAGAAGATCAGATAAAGCAAGGGAATGGTCGCATTATTCAAACAGAAATGGGCGAAGGGTCTTTTTATCATCCCTAGGAAATTGAACTTGTGACTATCCAGGATATAAGCGGTGATATTATAGGACATTGTAAACGCGCCGAAAGCCCCTCCCAGGATCATCATACTGATGAAATTCACCTGGCCCAGATACTCAGGATCAAGAAAAAGGTAAGGGATTCCAAAGACCTTTCCCACCTGCCGTGAGGTAACTCCAAATAGCCCCAACCACAGAATTAAAAGGAATTGGTTCTTTTTGAAATGAAGCAAAAGAAGCTGGAGTGGAAAGCTTCTCCAGAAGGTATCGATTATGCCATTTTTTCTTTTGTGCCTCATTGTTAATGGGAATATAATAATCCCCTGTTCAAAACGAATGCCGACATTTCCTAATTGCTATTTTTGCAGCGATTTTTGGGATGGATACGATAAGAAATTTTTGCATCATTGCTCATATCGATCATGGCAAATCAACACTTGCTGATCGATTATTGGAGGCAACAGGAACCCTGACCAACAGGGAGATGAAAGCTCAGGTCCTTGATGACATGGACCTGGAGCAGGAAAGAGGGATCACCATTAAGAGTCATGCGATCCAAATGGAATATAAGAATGAAGGAAAAAACTACATTCTTAATCTGATTGACACGCCTGGCCACGTTGATTTTTCATATGAAGTAAGTAGGGCAATTGCTGCTTGTGAGGGTGCATTATTGGTGGTCGATGCATCCCAGGGAATAGAGGCGCAAACTATATCCAACTTATATCTTGCACTTGAACATGACCTGGAGATCATTCCGGTCCTGAATAAGATCGACCTACCTGGGGCCATGGTTGAGGAGGTAGAGGACCAGGTAATTGACCTGATAGGTTGTGACCGGGAAGAAATTATTCACGCCTCCGCCAAGGAAGGTATTGGAGTTCCTGATATTCTTCAGGCAATAATTGAAAGGGTCCCTCCTCCGGTTGGAGATGAGAATGGACCGTTGCAAGCCTTGATCTTTGATTCGGTTTTTAACCCATATAGAGGAGTAGAGGTTCTTTTCAGGGTTATCAATGGAAGGTTATCAAAGAACGATCAGGTCAAGTTTGTAAACACAAGAAAGGAATACCATGCCGATGAGGTAGGGGTTCTGAAATTGAAGAACCAGCCCAAGAGCTATATCGGAACAGGTGATGTGGGCTATCTGGTTTCAGGAATTAAGATCGCAAGCGAAGTGAAGGTTGGTGATACTATCACCCATGTCAATAAACCCTGTGACGAAGCGATCAAGGGATTTGAAGATGTGAAACCAATGGTCTTTGCGGGAATTTACCCTGTTGATACCTCTGAGTTTGAAGAATTGAGGACAAGCATGGAAAAGCTTCAGCTAAATGATGCTTCTCTTGTTTGGGAACCTGAGACCTCTGCGGCATTGGGATTCGGATTTCGTTGCGGGTTCCTGGGAATGCTTCATATGGAGATCGTTCAGGAAAGACTGGAACGCGAATTCGGGATGACAGTTATAACCACAGTCCCGTCGGTCAGTTACCAGGCCTACCTTACAAATGGAGAGGAAATGGAGGTTCATGCTCCTTCAGAGATGCCTGAGCCTAACCTTTTGACCAAAGTTGAAGAACCCATGGTGAAGACCCAGATAATCACCAAAGCTGAGTATGTGGGAGCTATAATGAGTTTGTGCATTGATAGAAGAGGATTACTCCAAAATCAGGTTTATCTGACTTCCTCAAGAGTAGAACTTAGTTTTGAGATCCCACTTTCGGAAATAGTTTTTGATTTCTTCGACAAGCTGAAAACAATTTCAAGGGGATATGCCTCCCTGGATTATGAATTTATAGGCTTTAAGCCAAGCCAATTATCCAAGCTGGATATTCTTTTAAATGGAGATAAAGTAGATGCTTTATCCGCAATTGTACATAGACAAAAAGCCTATGATTGGGGAAAAAAGATCTGCGAAAAGCTAAAAGAACTTCTTCCCAGGCAGCAATTTGAAATAGCGATTCAAGCTGCTATTGGCCAAAAGATCATAGCTCGGGAAACGGTAAAAGCTTTGAGAAAAAACGTGACTGCTAAATGTTACGGAGGGGATATTACACGAAAAAGAAAGCTTCTGGAAAAGCAGAAAAAGGGGAAGAAAAGAATGCGCCAGGTAGGAAGTGTTGAGATCCCGCAGGATGCATTTATGGCAGTCCTTCAAATAGAATCATAATGAGGTATGTAGTTTCTTTTCTCCTATTTCTAGCTTTTTCCTGCACGAAGCCAGTGGAGGATAAGGAAGTCAAAAAACCCAAGCTTGCCGTTGGCCTGATTGTGGATCAAATGAGATTCGAGATACTTGAAAGGCTGGATACGATCTTTGGAGAAGGGGGGTTCAAAAGATTAAAAAGGGAAGGATTCGAGTTTAGAAATTGCGCCTATAATCATGCCCACACCTTGACAGCACCTGGTCATGCCACCATAGCAACTGGTGCTCCTCCAAGTGTAAATGGAATTGCCGCTAATTCATGGTATAGCAAAGAGCAAAAAACCAAGATTTATGCTGTTCATGATCCGGATCATTTTGTGGTAGGGAATGAAGGTATTGATTCATCAGGTACTTATTCGCCCAGAAACTTGTTAGCACCAACCATAGGTGACGCTTTTAAATTGGCCTACGGTGATTCATCCCAGGTGGTTGGGATCTCAGGAAAGAATAGAGCAGCGATCCTTTCTGCAGGAAAAGAAGCTGACCTGGCCTTTTGGATAGACAATTGGGCTTATTGGGTTAGCTCAAATTATTTCACTTCTGAACTGCCCGACTGGGTAATAGATTGGAATGATAAAGGGGCTTTAAGAAAATATCAGGATAAAGTTTGGGAGCCCTTATTGGATTCCTATCCTGGCACTAGCGATAAAGAATTAGGCTTTGAAAGAACCTTTATTGGACAGGCCTACCCTGGTTGGCCAAAAGATTTCTCAGTCACCGTTCCAAAGAATGGATACAGAAACCTCTTGGTAAGTCCATATCTGAATAAAGAGATTCTGGATCTAAGTAAGCTTGCCATCAGTGAATTAGGCTTAGGAAAGGATGATATTCCGGATTATCTGGCCATCAGTATCTCCGGGACAGATAAGATCGGCCATGCTTATGGCCCTCATTCTGAAGAAACCGCTGATGCATATTTAAGATTGGATAAGGAGATCGAAAGCTTTTTAAACTTTCTTGACCGTGAATTAGGGCCTGATTCCTATGTTTTGTTCTTAACTGCTGATCATGGGATCCCCAATATTCCAGGAAGAATTGATTCTGTGAACAATGGTGGGGGAAGGATTCCGATGAAAAAGTATAAGGATAGTGCGAACCTTGTTCTTTTAGATCATTTCAATGATTCGAATCTGATAATGAATTATTATGATGAGCAGATCTGGATGGATACCGAGAAGATCAATTTATTGAACCTGGAAAAAGACAAGGTTTTTGAAAAATTGAAATACTTCTATTTATCAAAGGCCGGTGTCAAAGAAATTGTGGAACCCGAAAACTTAAGAGGAGGAGAATTTGATCTTTTAGTTCAAAATGGATTTGTAAAAGGAAGATCAGGAGACCTATTTGTGGTTTATGAGCCGGGTTTTGTAGAAGATTGGAAAACAGGGGTTGACCATGGGACTCCCCATTATTATGATAGGCATGTGCCATTGATTTGGTTCGGGTCCCTGATCCCACCAGGTGTGTCCAATAACCTGGTAACTATTCCATCTGTAGCAACGACTCTTTGTGATATTATGGGAATAGATGGTCCTTCAAAAGCAACAGAGGCTTCAATCAAAGAAGCTATCTATTCTGAATAGATCTCACTATCAGGATAAAAGGAAAGCCAGGCGAAGGCGAAATGCTGGCCATGATTCATCATTTCCATTTTTTTACCCTTTAACCTTCCAGAAACACATTCTCCATTGATATTCCACACCGAGCTGGTTTGTTTATCAATAAAATCAGATCCGGATTTTTTAAAGCTTACAAGTTTCCCATCGATCCATGGTAAATAGACCATGGCTGTACCTACATCCTTTGACTCTTCAATGTTTTCCTTGTCCAGGATCGATACGACCCCAGATTGATAAAATACCGTTAGTGGCTCATCCTGAAATTCATCATTGATTACTCCTTTCTTTTGGATTACTGACCAAGGATATAATTTATTATGGCCGTCGATAGTAACATGAACAACTCTTTCAGTGGGAGGGAGTCTATCATCAATTTCAGGCCAATGTCTGAATTCAGTGCGGTTCAGATCATCATATTCATGGTAAGGATTTGAGCCATATGTCTTCCCTTCATTTTCCTTATTGGACTTTGAAAGAACCAAACCTTTTGGGTAAAGTTCAAAATAGTCCTCAAGGGACATTATCCTGGAGGGTAAGATGTCAAGGACCTTGTAAGTGAGTTTTCCAACAATTGCCTCCCCTGTGAATTGTTGCCACCAGGTTTCTGTTTCTTTATCCCACATGATCATATCTGATTTTCTCAACATCCCTGATACCCCGAAATTCAATTCTGTGGGTATACCTCCTATCAATAAGGTCCTATCAAAAACCACAGCCGAGTTGCACAGAGGACAATAGGAAACCAATATGGGGACATCAGAGAGTCTATCATTGGCTAGCTCATGAAAGGTGAGAACATTCATGGGATAGGCTTTGCTCTTTCCTTCTATTTCAATTACAATGACGGGTTCTCTTTCGTAATAGATCTCCAAGCCTTTGTTTTTTCCAACGAAACTTGGATCGTTAAAAACAGGAAATACATCCCTATCTAATAGGGCTTTTATCTCATTAAGCTCAATGATCCGAAGAGAAGTGTCGGTTTTCCAGCGTGGGTCCACCCGTGAGGGGTTTTGGATCTGGGATAGTGCAGAGGAGAAACTCATGCAGTAAAAGGCCAACAGGAAGATCGAGAGTCGGATCATGCCCTAAAAATAATAGGATTAATCCAAGGCAGGGGATTGAATTACTTTCTTCTTTTCTTTTCTCTTTCCTTTATTCTTCGCTGTCTTTCTTTGGCCCTTTCCTTTTTCATTCTTGCTCTTTCTTTTCTTTCTTTTCCTTTTTCAATTCTCCTTTTGGACAATTCTTTTCTTTCCACCATAGCACGAAACCTGTCTCTTTGTTCAGGTTCCAGGGAAGAATAGGCTTCTTTTAAATTTTCGTAATTGCTTCTTTCAATGCTTTCTTGAGCTTCTGCCAATTCCTGTAAAATAGGCTCAGGGTCCACAAGGGTATCATCCGACATTGCCAGCTCTTTTAGCTCGAATTTTAGTTCACTGATCTTTTCTTTTTCAGCCCTTAGCTGTTCATGATGAGACCTTTTTATTTCATGGAGTTTTGCTTCCTGCTCCCGATTTAATTCAAGTTCCTTTCTCAATTGCTTTTCATGAGACCTTTCCTTGAAGTGAAGAGGGAATCTTCCTGGACCATGATGGCTTATCCATATCCAGCCCAGAGCTGCCACATTCATGGTTAGCAAGAGGCCTAAGGCGATCCAAAGTGTCCTGATCTGATTAAAAAAGTTCATCGCCTTCTATTTCTGAGGTTTCTGCTTCTTCATCGAAAAAGAAAAGCTCCTGATAATCTTCATCTGACACCTCTGACTCAGAAGAATTTGCTGTTCCAAAAATCACAAAGCCATTCAATCCCATAATCAAAACCAAAATTGAGATAATTGACAGGGAGGATGGATTGGGCAGAGCCACAGGAAATCGATCTTTCTTCGATTTTTGAGATTCAAGTTTTTCTTCGAATCCATCAAAAAGCTCTTTCCCAGGTTCAACAAACCGAGATTCGCTGAATACTTTTTCAAACATGTCTTTATGTTCCATAATTCAATCCCTCTTTTATTGCCATTTCTTGGATTCTCTTTTTTGCCCGAAAAACCAGGGACTCTACTGAAGATATTGAAGTACCCAAGATATTAGCTACTTCTTCCTGCTTCAACCCTCTCAATTTGCTCAAGGTTAAAGCCATCCTCTGGTTTTTGGGTAGGCCTTCAATCTTGGAAAAAAGCCACCTTTCTTTTTCTTTTTCTTCCTCATTTCCACCAGGAAAAGCTTCTTTTTCAAAAATATTCTCTTTGTTCACGATCCCTATTTTGCTCATTACCAACATCCTTTTCTGCCTTTTTTCAAAGTTTAAGCTTTTGTTCATCGCAATCCGATAAATCCAGGTGCCTAATGAAGATCGGCTTTTGAAATTCTTGATGGAGGAGTGAACCTCTATGAAAACATCCTGAGTGATATCCTCTGCCCATTCTTTTGACCTTAGGATCCTGAGGCATAGGTTGAATACCTTTGGGGAGTGTTCATCAAAAAGTTCCTTAAAAGCCTTTTGATCTCCATCGGTTAGCCTTTGAATAAAGGTATCATTGGTCATTTCATTTGAAAGGTGATGTCAATCTCCTCCGTTGCCATTTTCTTCCTCTCCGCCTTCTTTCATCCACCCTTCTCGCATTTGCTTTCTTTCCTCTCTCATTTTCTGATGAAATTCCCTCATTTCTTGGTGGTGTTCTTTCATCATTTTTCTGTGGGCCATATGCTTTTCCCTTTGAGCCTTTTTTCTTTCCCTTAAAGCCGCTTGTTGTTCCTCTGTTAACACTTCCCTGAACTTTTGATGATACTCAATCTGGGATAATTCAATTTGGGTTCTAAGGTTTCCCGTTTCCATGATTTTTTCCCTCATGGCATCAATATTTGGATCCTCTTGCTCCCTGAGTTCTCTCATTTCTTCTTTGAGCTTCCTCATTTGATCCTTTATTGGCTTGATACTTTCCTTTTGTTCTTTTTTTAAAACTTTTAATTGCTCTAGTTGTTCTTCCGTCATTCCTGGAAGATCCTCAAGCATGCTCTCTCTTTCTGAGTGATGGTGCTTGGTAAATCTTTCATGTGATTGAGCAAAAACCGTTTTGTTACCTCCAATAAACAAAACCGCTAGTATGGCTAATAATCTAATCGTATTCATTTTCTTCTGTTTTTCTAATTAGACAAGCCTGAATATGAAATCTTGCGTTTTAAGTTAAACCTTGGAAAATTTCTGCTCCTTCCCAATATTCGTTCTCGGTAACTTCCTGATTATAATCAGCGGTTCCGATCTCTGTCATTAGGCTCATTAAGATTCTACCGGCTTCATTTTTTTTATCATGCTGCATTAGCTCATAGATCTCGAAAAGATCATTTCTATCCAATTTCGGTCCCTTATAGTATTTCAGGACCTTGTTTGAAAAAGTTTTTAATTCCTCTGCTTCCAGGATTCGTTTTCCATATGCTATTGAAGCTTCAAAAAGCATTCCTATCGCAACACAAAGTCCATGACCTTCTGGTTCTCCCTTTTCCAGAAAGTAAGATTCCATTGCATGACCGAAGGTGTGGCCAAAATTCAAGAGTTTGCGTGGGCCTTTCTCTTCTGGATCCTCTTTTACGATTGCGGTCTTTATTCCAATGGAATTTTTAAGTATGGGTTCCCAATCAAGGATCTGATCTGGGTTTTGATTTAAATCAAAAAAGAATTCTCTGTCCTTGATGGCAGCATGCTTTAAGATCTCTGCATAACCGTTGTAAATCTCTGATTCAGGAAGAGTCTTTAGAAATTTTGGTTCAATGATTATCAGTTTTGGGTGGTTGAAGGTTCCGATCTGGTTCTTCATCCCTTGAAAATTCACGCCTTGTTTTCCCCCTATAGCCGCATCGGTCATAGCTAACAGAGTGGTGGGTATGTTTATAAAATCTACACCTCTTTTGAAACTAGATGCGCAAAATCCTCCGAGGTCGCCCAATATTCCTCCTCCAATAAGGACAACAAGGCTCTTTCGATCAATCTTTAACTCGGTGAATTTATCCCAAAGATTTTCACAAAATTTTAGGGTCTTATTCTGTTCCGTAATGACTACGGGAAGAATCCTTCCCAAATCATTCTTGTCCATTGAATGGAATAATGCCCCAAGAGCATTCTTATCTACTAGGGTCAAGACATTTGAATAGTCAGAATCCTTTAAAAATTTTCTAAGTCTCTCTCTTGAATCTGAAGATATATGTATTTCAGGAAGCATGGTGTTTTTCAATAGCTGTGCTGTGTAAAAAGAATTTTTCTTTTGGTATTTTTCGATTTCCAAATTAATCAAAAATCATTGCTCAATTTCTCAGACACCTCTGTTGCATTTATCAACCGAACTACAAGGGAGCTTAAGATAGCCGAACTGATTTTTAAAAGCTTCAATAGCCCCTTGTTGGTAAAAATTGGCTCTGAGACCATGCTTTCTTTCCTGGCATTGGGCTTACCGGTTAAGGGCATTGTAAAGAATACAGTATTCAGGCAGTTTTGTGGCGGGGAAAACATCCAGAATTCACTTGTGGCCGTTGAAAACTTAGGAAAATATGGAGTAGGTTCTATTCTGGATTATTCCGTAGAAGGTCAAAAGTCTGAAGAGGGATTTGAAGCCGCAGCCAAAGAAATAATGGCTACCATCGATCAGGCTTCGTCAAATTCCAACATTCCTTTCAGTGTATTTAAAGTGTCAGGTGTAGCGGATGTAGAGGTTTTGAAAAGGATTCAGAAAGGGAGTGGAAGCAAGGAGGATAATTCAGCCTTTATGGTTGCTAAAGAAAGGATCCATAAGATCTGCCAACATGCTTACGAAAAGAAAGTGAGAATATTTGTGGATGCTGAGGAAACCTGGATCCAGGATGTGATTGACGATCTTGCCATCGAACTGAGTATCGAATTCAATAGGGATTCCGCAATTGTATACAACACCTACCAGATGTATCGGGTAGATGCAATGGACAGGTTGAGAAAAGATTTCAATAAAGCAGCTGAGAAGGGCATTTTCCTTGGAGCCAAATTGGTAAGAGGAGCCTATATGGAAAAAGAGAGGGAAAAGGCAGAGAAAGAGGGTTATGATGATCCAATAAACCCAAATAAGCCTGCAACGGATGACCTTTTTAATAAAGGGATGATATTCTGTTTGAATAATAAACAGCGTATTGCCCTTTGCGCAGCTACCCATAATGAGGAAAGTTGTGCCCTTCTGGCGGAAGCCATGGAAAAGCATTCGCTAAATAAGGATGATGAAAGGGTGTTCTTTGCTCAATTGTACGGAATGAGCGATCACATAAGTTTCAACCTCGCCAAAGAAGGTTACAATGTTGCCAAATACCTTCCCTATGGTCCCATTAAATATGTGATGCCTTACCTAGTGAGAAGGGCTGAAGAGAACCGGTCAGTGGCAGGACAGAGCAGTCGTGAAATGGAACTTGTGAGAACAGAACTAAGAAGAAGGAAAAAGAGCAGGTAAATAACCCTCTTTCCCTTTTCTAATAATATTTTTGCAAAAATTTTTCGATGTTAAGCGAACAGGAACAGGTTAGGAGGGAGTCCATGCAAAAATTGAGGGATCTTGGTATAGAGCCATACCCCTCCGAAGGATTCCATGTGAATGTTGATACCCAGGATATTTCTGAGAATTACCCCAAAAGGAAAACAGACTATAAAGACGTTTCCATGGCCGGAAGACTGATGGGAAAAAGAATCATGGGTAAGGCCTCCTTTGCAGAATTACAAGATTCGAAAGGCAGGATTCAAATTTATCTTAACAGAGATGATCTATGCCCCGGGGAGGATAAGACTCTATACAATGATGTTTTCAAAAAGCTATTGGACATTGGAGATTTTATCGGGGTAAAAGGATATGTATTCACCACCCAAGTGGGGGAGATATCGATACATGTGACTGAGCTGACCGTTCTAACCAAATCCTTAAAACCTCTTCCGGTAGTAAAACAAAGTACCGATGAATCAGGAGATACCAAGGAATATGATTCTTTTTCTGATCCTGAACAAAGGTATCGACAGAGATATGTTGACCTGGTGGTGAACCCCCACGTTAGGGAGGTATTCAAGCAACGTTCCGCTATGGTTCAATCCATGAGGGAATTTCTTATGGACAAGGGTTATCTGGAGGTAGAAACACCCATTCTTCAACCGCTTTATGGAGGAGCAGCAGCAAAACCATTTAAAACGCATCACAATACCCTTGATACTACCCTTTATTTAAGAATTGCTAATGAGCTGTATCTAAAAAGGTTGATTGTTGGCGGGTACGATGGAGTTTTTGAGTTTTCAAAGGACTTCAGAAATGAAGGAATGTCAAGATTTCATAATCCTGAGTTCACGCAGGTCGAATTATATGTAGCCTACAAGGATTACATATGGATGATGGAATTAACTGAAAACATGATCGAATCGGTAGCAAAAGCTCTGCATGGAACGACAAAGGTCCAGGTAGGTGATAATGAGATCGATTTCCAAACCCCCTGGCCAAGGCTTAGCATGTATGAGTCTATTGAAAAATTCACCAGCACTGATATCTCTGAAATGGATGAAGATTCACTGAGAAAATTCGCCAAGGAGATTAATGTTGAGTTGGATGATAGCATGGGAAGAGGAAAGATCATTGATGAGATATTCGGAGAAAAGGTGGAGCCAAATTTGATCCAACCAACGTTCATCACAGATTACCCCGTAGAGATGTCTCCCTTGGCTAAGAAACACCGCGATAAGGAAGGACTGGTAGAAAGATTTGAAGCTATTGTAAATGGCAAAGAGCTGTGTAATGCTTTTTCTGAGCTTAATGACCCGATAGATCAGAGAAAAAGATTCGAGGACCAGGTAAAACTTGGCAAAAGGGGAGATGAAGAGGCTATGCAACTGGATGAAGACTTTTTGAGGGCAATAGAGTATGGTATGCCTCCCACGGCAGGATTAGGAATAGGCATTGATAGGCTTGCCATGGTAATGACCAACTCCAATTCCATTCAGGATGTCTTATTCTTTCCTCAAATGAAGCCTGAAGCAAAAGCCCAGGTTTCTGCAGGTTTGGATCTTGAGGAATTGGGTATAGACACAGGCTATTCTCCCTTGCTCGAAAAACTAGGAGTTAACTCAAAAGAAGTTCTTGCTGGCCTGAAACCAGGAAAACTCCACAATGATCTTTGTGGACTCCGAAAAAAGCTTAAACTAGAAATAGAAAATCCTTCGCCTGAAATGGTGAAGGACTGGATAGAAAAAGCCGGGCTTTAACCCGGCTTTTTTTATTGAATTACAATTCTTTCTTGGATCGAATTTCCTTTAGGATCTGTAATTCTCAGAATATAAATTCCTTGAGATATCTCCCTTGTATCCAATCGATCACTGAGCTTCAGCTCTCTTTCTTCAAATTCATTTGAATAAACAACCCTTCCTCTTGAATCAATAAGTTGGATTTCCAGGGCATCATTCTTTAATTGTTCAATCTCAACATTCAAGAAATCCTTGGAAGGATTTGGAAAAACTTTGATCCTACCAGCAAATCCATTTCCATCTTCAAGGCCTACGGTAACAGATATTGTTTCAGTGGCTGTATCCTTACAGCTGTTAGAAGCTGTGGCCACTAATGATAGATCGTATGTTCCGGGTGATGAATAGGTATGGTTAGCAATTGTTCCAGCTCCAATAGCTCCATCACCCCAAAGCCAAATCAAGGAAGTTGCTCCAGTCGTTTGACTAATTACCCCTATATCAAGACCTGTCTGGTTATAAGTAAATAAAGCAGTGGGGCTAGCATTTACGCTTACAGAAACGCTAGAAGAATTAGAAGCAACCATACCAGTGCTATCCACCATTGAATCTACCGTATAGGTTGTGTTCATGGTTGGCATGTGAATTTCCTGATGACCGTCCTGAACGCCGCTTAAAATGTAATTCTGGTTTCCATCATTATAGTAGACATCGAAAGGTGCTACTCCTGCAAGGTTGAAAGTAAGGCTAACGCTTTCACCTTCACAGATCACGGAAGCCGAAGGAGTGATACTTGCTCCAAAACATCCATAGAACCCAGTGGCAACAAGGTTCAAAGAATCATGAACCAGGGTTCTTACCGTACTGGACCAAAAATCCATTTCATCTTTTTGGCCTGTTGTAAAAGCATCCATACAGATATCATCTGAATAATTCATGTAGTTTTCAAGCGGATCTGCTGGGTCGACACCAACTCCGAAAGTTTGATCTACACATGAATTTGGTGGGCTTCCAGGACAACCGAAATTTGGATTAGAACTCTGGGGTGTATCACAAATTCCGTCTCCTGCAATGGCACAATTTGAGACTGTTGTGCCTGTGCACCCTCCTTGGAAAGTATGAGGAAGGCCTAACCAGTGCCCGACTTCATGTGTTGTAGTTCTTCCAAGATGGTAAGGTGGAGAAACAGGAGGGACATCACCAAAAAAATCATAGCCCATTACCACTCCATCCAGGGTCGGGCTAATTCCAAGTTGATCTGGAGGCCTGGCATATCCAAGAATATTTCCTCCGTTGATGGATCTTACTACCCACATGTTCAGGTATTTATGCGGTGGCCATTGCCTTCCGCTTTTTAATGCGAATTCCTGACTTTGGTTATGCACTGTTTGAGTGCTTTGGTAACGAATTACCCCATCGGTACAAGCTCCATTCGGATCGATCTGTGCTAAAAAGAACTCATACTTTGTATCTGCACCTGCACCTGCTCCAGGTGTTCCTGGAAGCTTTCTGTAGTCCTCATTCAGTATATCGATCTGGCTCTGAATTTTAGCCATTGAAATATTTTCGGGTCCATTATTATGTACAACATGAACAACTACAGGTATGTAATGTACACTATCAGCTAGAGGAGCCCTGCTCAAACTTTTTTGTGCAAAGTATTTATTTCTCTTTTTGCGAAATTCTTGCCTCACTTTAAGATATTGTTCGGCAAAGCCTGATTTTGTTTCTATATCATTCAGCAAAATTTCATCCGTATAGCACCTATAATGACCATCAGGGTGTTGATGACTTGGTCCGATAGCATCTTTTAGAATGGTCTTTGCCGATTGTGCAAATCCAAAAAATGGAATCAAAAAAAGGAGAATGGATGTAATTTTTTTTACCATGAATTGAGTTTCAGTTTTAAGCCAGGTCATATTTTTTGGATCTTCATAGAATGGGAGTCTCCTGAGGGATCAATGACTCTTATCAGGTAAATTCCAGATTCTAAATCCTGAAGGTTAATCTTAAAGGACCCGGAATCAGATCTTCTTATTCCTTCTTTAACAATCTCTTCTTTTCCGGTTATTGAATAAACGATGAATTCAAACTCGCCGTTCAATTTAAGATCTTTTATGTTGACTACTATGCTACTTGTGGTGGGGTTTGGTTGAAGTTTTAATTTGCTCGTATTCCCAAAATCTAAAAGGCCTGAAATTACGGAAATGGACTCTTCAGCGGTGTCACGACAACCGGCGTTTCCATTTGCAACTACCTGGGCATTATAAGTACCATTGGATGGATAAATATGATTTACTGATGAACCAGTGCCTACACTTCCATCTCCAAAGATCCATAGGACTGAATTAGCTCCGGTAGAATTGTCCTGAAAATCAACTGAAAGTCCATTTTGAGTAAACGTGAAGTCTGCAGTTGGATTTGGATTAACTGTTACCGTTTCTGATTTATTAATAACAGCAACAGCCCCTGTGCTATCAACCATCGAGTCCAAGCTATAAGTAATGGTGGAAACCGGGTTTCTAGTAAACTGGTAAGTTCCTTGTAGTCCATTCAGAACCATAGGATTACCACCTTCAGAGTAATAAACAGCAAATGGAGGAACTCCTCCTAAGTTGAAAGTGATATCAACAGATCTTCCTTCACAAATACTATTTGAGGAAGTGTATATATGTCCACCGAAACATCCATAGTAACCAGTCTCAACCAGATTTATTGAATCAACCAATTGGGCTCTTTCATTATCCAGTACAGAATTCATCAAAGTCGTTTGATCCTGTGAGAACATGTCAAAACAAATGTCGTCAGAATAATCCATGTAATTGCTAACCTGATCGGGTTGGTCTATATAGTTGAAAACGGCAAGGGAATCAAAACATGAATTTGAAGGAGTCGCTGAACAACCAAAGTTCGGTGCATTGAGGGGGGGAGTATCACAAAATCCGTCTCCTTGAAAAGCACAATTCGAATCGAACTGACCTCTATTTGAGCATCCTCCAGATCCGAAGAATGTATGTGGAAGTCCCAACCAATGCCCTACCTCATGAGTTGCTGTTCTTCCCAAATGATAAGGCGTAGAAATAGGGGGGAGGGTCCCGAAATAATTATACCCTACAACAATTCCATCAGATGGATTTGAATTAGGATTGGGGTTCAGTCCAAATGGACCTGTCGCATACCCAAGTATCCCTCCTGAAATGCTACGAACAACCCAAACGTTCAAATATTTCAATGGCTCCCATTGACTCAAAGCCTTTAATGCTGCAGAATTCCCAATCGAAGAATTTGTTAAGGAGCTTTGTATCCTTACCACTCCATCGGTACAATTTCCTTGAGGGTCTTTTTGAGCCAAAAAGAATTCAATTCGGGTGTCAACTCCATTTCCAAATCCCGGGGTTCCTGCGATCTTCCTGAAATCCTCATTCATGATATCTATCTGACTTTGGATCTTAGCTAAGGAAATATTTTCAGTTCCCCCATTGTGGATTACATGAACCACTACGGGGATCCTATAAATGCTATCTGATAAAGTTGCTTTAGAAGAATTCTTTTGTGAGATATTTCTGTCCAGATAATGAAGCTTTTGCCCTCCAAGCCTCATTGTTTCATATTCATCAAAATAACATCTGGGGGAATTATTTGGATTATTGAAGGCCTCCTGACCAATAGCTACCGAAATGCTCAGAAGAATTAAAAGAATTGTACTCTTCATAGAAAGTATTTAAAAAAGGCGGCCTAGGCCGCCTTTTTTGTTAGTCCTTTTGGATCTTTCTTACTACTTGCTGACCATCTGGCGTTGTCAGCTTAAGAACATAGGTACCTGAAGACAGTTTGCCCATGTCTATGATTCCTTCAAATAGAACCCCGTTGAGGTTTACCTCATTGTAGGAAACAGATTTGCCATCCATTCCTATCAGCTCGATAATTGCTACCCCTTGAGTATTCAATTCTAATTCGAAATTCATTTGATCCTCAACTGGATTTGGATAAGCCTTAAAGGTTCCTCCAACCAGCTGATCATCTAATCCTGAAATCACGCTTATAGTTTGACAAACCGTATCAGGACAGCCATTGTTTGTAAAAGCCACCAGACAAACATCATAAGTTCCTGGACTTCCATATGTATGCAATGGATTAACGCCGTTGGAAGTATTTCCATCTCCAAAATCCCATTCATAAGTCAATGCGCCTGAACTGGAATTATTGAAAGTAACAACCGTCCCATTTGCCGTATGACTCCAACCAGCAACTGGCGGATTATTGGCTGTAATGGTTTTGGAATAATTAGGATTGTTGTTACTCGTGTACAAATCCTGAATCCAATTAACGGAGAACGTTGTCGTGTTGTTTAGTACCGTTGGAATGGCATGACCATTTCCAACATTTACAACCTGAACAGGAGTACCACTTCCGGCCTGATATTCAAAATTAAAAGGAGGAGTTCCTACAGGGAAGTCAAAAGTCAAGGTGGCAACTTCTCCTTGGCAAACCTGCCCCGGGGATGAAGAAATAGTAACTGTTGGAGTTGGGAATAAGACTTTGAAATTCCCTGGGCTAACATTTCCAAAATGATGATGAACCACAACAGGACCCGATGAAGCACCGGTTGGTACATTACATCTCAAGGTTCCACTCTGAATGGTGGGATTCGGGTCAGAAGTTTGGTTAGGTCCAGGATTAAAAACAACGGAATCAGGAGCAAAACCCTGCGAGATCCAGTTATTGCCCTGAATGATCACTTGAACACCCCAAAGCCCACTGTCGGGTACCATTCCGAAAACATTTGGTGGAGAACCTGTATAGGTATAGGTAGAGTCACTTATGTCAGATCCGCCAGGTCCAATCGCAGTAATTAAACCTGTAGTGGATGAAGGAGCTCTTGTTACAACAGTGTCATTAGAAACGAAAGTAATTGATATTCCATCATTTGAAATACTTACTCCATTGAAAAGAATGTCTGTAAGTCCATCAAGGTTTTCTCCAACGATGGTAACCTGGGTGAAGAAGGACCCGGACTTCGGAAAGAAATCTGTGATAACAGGAGGGTTGTTGATCACATCGATGGCATAGTCTTCCGTTTCTCCAAATGCATAACTGGCGCATGGGGAAACAGCAGTATCCTGGGTACAGATGACCCTAACGCCCGTTTTTCCAAGAGCGGCGGCTTTTGGTACCTGAACATTTGCTGAGAATGTTCCTGTGCCTGAGCCGTATGACTTAATGATTTCTTTTTCACCCGGATCCGTGAAATCTCCATTCTGATTCCAATCGAAGTAGGCTACTACCTGATGGTTTCCAGCTGTTCCTCCAGCACAAGCGGCAGTGGTAACGGAAAATGAGAATGTACTATCTCTGACCTCATTTCCAAATTTGTCGGTATAGTCAGAATACCCTGAACATGCAGGGCCTGTTCCATTATTAACGTTAGAAAAAGAAACATTGACGATCTGAGATGCCGAAGAATCCAAAGAAGAAGACTCACAATAATTGATTCCAAGACATCCATAAAACCCTGCGTCAATTGCTGTCATAGTATCCAGAAAACTGGGGCGAGAAGCCTGAATAGAGGCATGCATTCTAGTACTTTGACCCGCCGAGAACATTGAATAGCAAGCATCGTCTGAATAATCCATGTAATTGTCTACCTGATCTGGTCCATCCGCCTGCGTACAGGAATTATGTGTAGTAGGACATCCAAAGTTTGGGGCATCTACCGGGGGAGTATCACATACCTGGTCTCCGGCATTGGCACAAGTGGCCACCGGATGACATCCACCCTGGAATGTGTGGAATAGGTTTAGGTAATGTCCAACTTCGTGGGCTGCGGTTCTTCCCAGGTGATAAGGATTATTTACTGGAGCTTCATCTCCAAATGAGGTGTAGACGATAACTACTCCATCCAGGGCAGGGGTTCCACCAGGGAAGGTGGCATAACCCAATACACTTCCCATATCACGCACCACCCACATATTCAAGTATTTGGTGTTATCCCACCAGGATAGAGCCTTTAATGCTGCTGCCTGGTTAGGATTGTGATTTGTAAGGTTGCTAGCAACCCTCACTACTCCATCCGTACAGTTTCCATTTGGATCCTTCTGAGCAAGGAAGAATTCAATTTTGGTATCTACACCATTTCCATCACCATTGGTTCCAGGGATCTTTCTGAAGTCTTCATTCAACACCCTGATCTGACTTTGGATCTTACTCATCGTAATATTCTCTGCGGTTCCTTCAGGGGTACCAGGAAGGTGAATCACATGAACAACAACCGGAATGTAAATCACCGATGTATCAAAAGGTTGACGGTTTTGAGATTCGGTTATTTCTCTTACCCTCTTATTGATCTCAGCGTAATTCTGTCTGAATTGAGGATCATTCTTGAATTGCTCATGGGCCAACTGATCGGAATAACATGGGACTACTCCTGTTGGACTTGCAGGCAATTGCTTGGCAAAGGGGTTTTCAATAGTAAAACTCGATTGTCCGAAAACAACCATTGGGAGTATAAAGAGAAGGATTGTTAGATAGGAAATTCTTGTCATCTTCAAATTTTTTCAATGTGCAAAATTACACTTTTAATAGGCAAATGGGAAAAACCCTAGTTGTTAATTAGGTTGGGGCATAAAAAGTGATTCTAAGCAATACTTCCTCCGCAGCTTGACCCGGACCCCGCTGTACAACCAAAACAATGATTTGCCGTTCTTATTCTTCTTCCTTTTAGTTCTTCAACCTCTATTGAAGAAATATGCCTGCCTGATTTCAGGTCAGAATTCAAATCAAGCATTTGATTGAAATCGCAATCGTAGATCTGTCCGTCCCATCCTACAGAAAGCGTATCCAGACACATTAACGATCCAAGCGTTGTGGGGTTGAAAGACTCAATGAGCGTATCAAGGTATTCTTCAAGATTTCCACTTTTTTCAAGGTATTCAAGGAACCTGGAGATAGGCATGTTGGTAATGGAGTAAAGATGGTTGAATTCTATCCCAAACCTTGAGTTAAGTTTTTCTTTGAATTCTCTTTGCAGGCTTTCCTGGTTGGCAGGGAGAAAAGCACCAGTTGGATTGTATACCAGATTTAGTTCAAGGCCAGTTCCTTTTATACCATAACCCACATCATTGAGTCTTCTTAAAGCATCAATTGATCGTTCAAAAACACCCTCGCCCCTTTGAGAATCAGTCCTGATCTTGGAGAAGTGGGGAAGAGATGAAACCACTTCCACCTTATGCTTTTTAAATAGATTCGGGAGAATATGAAATTTTGGGTTGGAGTTGATAATGGTGAGATTGCACCTTACCATTATCTTCAACTCTCGCTTTCCCAACTCCTCGATGAACCAAAAAAATTGAGGATTCAATTCAGGAGCTCCCCCGGTCAGGTCAACCGTTCTTACCACGGATCTATCAATAAAATCCAAACATGCCTTCATGGTTTTTTTGGTCATTATCTCCTTCCGATCCGGTCCGGCATCGACATGGCAATGTTTGCAAACCTGGTTGCACATTTTACCCATGTTGATTTGTAGAATCTGAATTTCTCCTGCCGTAAGCCCTGTATTACCATTTTTCAGGAGCATAGAGTCGAAATTCTCTTTCCCCATGAGACTTTGGTCCAGCAAAGCCAATTGCTTTTCCGGGTAGGACAAGGATGCTCCTTTTCTTTTTAAGGTAACCAGGTCCGACATAGTTACATACTGATTTTGTTTGCCTTGTCCATCATTTGAACTCCATGTACAAGACTTGCCCCGCTTCTAATTGCTGCAGCAACGTGTACTGCCTCCATCATTTGCTCCTCATCAGCTCCATTCTTCAGGCTCTCTGAGGTATATGAATCAATGCAATAGGGGCATTGGACCGTATGAGAAACGGCTAGAGCGATCAAGGCTTTTTCCCTTGTGCTCAAAGCACCTTCTTTAAAAACCTCATTATAATAGGAAAAGAACTTCTTTCCCAGGTTTTCTTGCCATTTTGTGATTTGCCCAAATTTGGCAAGATCTTCCTCCTTATAGTACGATTTTTCCATTGGTGGGATTGTTAATTACAATCTTCAATGGTACTAAAGAAATTCCTTTTTACTGAGCCTTGGGTCGGATTAAAGACTGTCGCGGTTTTTTACCAAAAGATGCATCTTATTTTCACTGCAATCATTGCAGGTGTCTTGGCCACTTATGATGATATCAAATCTTTTGATCAGTCCGGCACAGCATTCACTTGATTCTGTAACATAACCTGAAATTATTGTATCGGTACTTGAAACAGGCTTCAGGTAATAGATCGAATCGATCAAAAGAGAATCCACAACCAAAGAGTCAGCAACAAAAAGTGCTGAATCCATTGCCATAATAAAGAATCGATTGTGCTTGGCGGAAATTCCTCCCTGAAGGTAGCCTGAAGTATCGCTGGTTGAAAGCGATTTAAGAATGATCTGTTCAAATGAAATCGCTTCCGGATTCTGCGCTATCATCATGACCGAATCTGGATGAAATAACCTGATGGAGTCTGGGCCGAATACCAGATCATTTCCTTCTGTATCCACATATCTGAACTTGAGATTTACAGAAGTTCCAGGGCAAACATCTTCGGAGCAGCGAGTTTCACAAGAATAAATTGAGAAACCTAAAGCCATGAAAGCACAGAGTTGGAAGAATCGTCTCATAAGAATGATTGGTACATCCGCAAAATAACGAAAGAAAAAGCAGAAGGTTTTCTAATTGTAAAGCCCTCCCGCCTGTTTATTCAATTTAAGGTCTTGGAGTATGCTTGCTTTTGCGGAAATATTGAAACTATAAGACTGACGGACTCCGTTAAGCACAAGGTTTAAGCCCATTTGCCAGCAATGAAGGTCCCGGTGAATTCCAAGGGTGGTGGTTGAAAATTGTTGCTCCTTAAGATCAAATGCGGTCTGATACGAAACTTTCCACTTTTGTGTCAATTTCAGATCACCTCTGACTTGAACATTGGAGGTAAAATCCGGCTCATTAAAGCCGATCTTTGTCCAGATGAAGTTGTATTGAAGTTGGATCGACCAGGGAATGGTAAAATCCACGTAGTCATTTATGTTATTCTCGATCTCAGATATTTCTTCAGGAGTCCCTTCATCGCTTTTAAAGTCCCGAGGTTTGAAAGATTTGGGATCAATTCTTCCTCCCAGATTAAATGAAAACTGCTCAATATTTCCAAGAGAGTTTCCTGTGTTCCATGCAAATTCATCAACCCTTCTCTGGAAATTCTGATCGTTTATTGTGCTATCCAATATATAGGTGTAAGGATCTACAACCATTCCCAATCTGAAATTGAACTTTCCAATTTTTGAAACAGCTGTGAAATTGATCTTTGAAAGATTGAATTGAGATGCTGCAAAATTGTAATTCCCACTTATTCCAAGGTTATCCAGGATCTTAACCTTTTTGGTTCTACCAAGGGTATCCTTTTTGTCCACTTTTTTCATTTCCACAATATTGGTCAGGTTAAAACCAAGGGTAGCCTGTTCGGAATTGGATGGACCTCCATAAACAAAGCCATTGTATTTGGAAAATTTTTCCTTGGTCCCATTTGTATCAACCACCACCTCCGTGTAGGAAGAACCTACTTCTGAAAAATCAGGTCTGAAGTTGCCGGATAGGGTCGGGATGAAAGTGTGCCTGATGGCTTTAACCTTGCTGTCACCTTTAAAGAAATATGTTCCGTAGATCCTGGTTGTCAGCCCTGCCCTGAATGAATATTCCCCTGCCCTAGAGAATTTTTGAAGCGTATCTATTACCACTCCCATCCCAGATGAGTCAGTTCTGATATCTAGTTCTTGACCGTATATGTAATCTGTATAGCTAATGGACGGGTTTAAGTTCCAATGGCGGAACACCTTCATACTGGTGGAAATTGGGGTGGTGAACTTCGCTCCGTAATTAGGATTGGCTGTTATCCTTTCAAAGCTTTGGTCTAATTCGGCTATGTTGCTCGTATCAGCCTCCCCGTTGGTCACATTGATGTTATTAATGGAAGTAGAGTTTCTTGCTTTGTTTGAAAGCTTATTTTGAAAATCCAATCTGGGACCAAGTGTGAATTTTTTGAAAAATTCGCTTTTCTTAAGCTTGGGTGATTGCTTAAATGGATAAATCCTATTGGTGGAAATATTCATATTAGGCAAGGTGAATTCGGTTACTCCGGTGACGGTATTCTGGGATTGCCTCGTTGTAATGGTGGTATTAATAGGAGTGTTTCTAAAGGACTTCGCCCAGGTAACATTCGAGTTGAAAGTTGCTGATTGAAGGGAATTAATGTTATAGGTATTGTCTCGGTTAAAATCCTGAGAACCCAGATTTACAGAGGCAGTTAATCTTGCTCCGTAAGGACCTTTTGGAACTGGCCGGTGATTCCATTTGATCCAGTAAGTTCTGCTAGGTTCAGTATCTTCCGATCGGTCATCAATCCTGTTAAAATATTGTAAGGACATGTTGCCAGAGTATCCATACCTTTTCTTGTAATCGTTAATCATACTGACCCCCCAACTGCCATTGGTATAGATCTCACCAAGGAATTTCACCGTAAGATTATTATTCACTGCCCAGTAATATCCTCCACTTCTTAAGAAGAACCCTCTGTCCTGGGCTTCACCCCATTCGGGAATTATTAATCCAGAAGACCGCTCTTTGGGAATGGGAAAAAATCCAAATGCAAACCCAAATGGAGTCGGTACGTCGTTCAACTTCATGTAGAAGGGGCCCGATATCACTTTTTTTTCTGGAATCAACTTGATCTTCTTGGCATTAATATGGAAGTGCGGATCGGGCAGGTTGCAGGTGGTATATTTTGCGTCATTAATGAAAGATTCCATCTTCTCATTGAATTTAACCCTGTCGCCGTGTACATAACCTTCTCCCTGTTGAGTGACTACTCCGGATACGATACCTTTTTTTGAATTGAAGTTATACCTGATGAGGTCTGCAACAAACATATCGGAAGCATCTTTGAAAACAGGTTTTCCAACGGGCTCTCCAAGGGAGTCAGTAGTATAGGTCGCTTTTACTTCATTCTTGTTTAGATCGATCTCCATGTAATCAGAAGTGAGTTGGATCTTTCCATAAGTGACCTTCGCATCTCCGTACAAGTAGGCCATTTTTGATTCGGTATTTACCCTCATTGAATCCCTCGCTGAATAGGTGACCGTTGTCTCAACTGCACTTTTCTTTGGTGCTTCAACCGAGTCCAGGCTAAGTGAATCAGTGGAATTAAAGGCAATGGAATCCCCTTCCAGATTCATTATGGAGTCCTTTTCAAGAGGAAAGGAGGCATTTGGAACGGGATTTGCGCGAAGATTTCCGGTAAGAAGAATCAAGGAAAAAATGAGCATATGAAAAAAGGGTGCAAAAACGATGCCTCTTCCTTTTTTCTGTTTAGCTAAAAATTTCCAAATTTGAATCAAAGTTTATCTCTGAGGCGCAATTACAAACGGTGGCAAAGAAAATTATAATCTTTATTTCTTCAGTCGTTTTCCTAGTTTCTGTGCTTTCTTTTTCTCCCCTTAACAATCCAAAGTACGAAATCAGAAAGATCGTGATCGATGCCGGGCACGGCGGCCATGACCATGGTTGTAAGGGATCATTTTCGAAAGAAAAGGACGTCGCACTGAAGGTAGCAAACCAACTCTCTGATATTTTTAAAGAATATATGCCTGAGGTCAAAATAATTCTGACAAGGCCTGATGACAATTTTATAACCTTGGATGGAAGGGCAAGAAAAGCCAATGTTGAGAGTGCTGACCTATTTATTTCAATTCATTGTAATTCAGGTCCCAGCAACAGAGCCTATGGTACCGAGACTTGGGTGATGGGAGTTGATAAATTCGACAGAAACCTTGAGGAGGTAGTTGTAAGAGAGAACTCGGCTATCCTTTTGGAGGATAATTATAAGGAGGTTTATGAAGGATTTGATCCCAAATCTCCCGAGTCATACATCTTGTTTAATCTATATCAGAACACCTACATCAATAACAGCCTAAACCTTGCTGGAAAGATCGAACATCAATTTAAGAATCGCGTCAATAGAAGAAGTAGGGGGGTGAAGCAGGCTGGATACCTCGTCTTATGGAAGACATCAATGCCTAGTGTCCTGGTGGAATTAGGATTTCTTACCCATAAAAACGAAGAAAGGTATTTAAATGACGAACTTGGCCAAAATTACCTGGCTTCAGGAATCTACCGCGCTGTCAGGGATTATAGGGTTGAGTTAGAATCAAAGAACTGATAGTGGCGTATTCAAAAGAGTTTAAAATCGGGCTTCTGGCTGTAGTGGCCCTCCTGATCCTTTACTTCGGATTCAATTTTCTGAAGGGTCAGGATTTTTTGAGCCCTACCAATTCATACTATGTTTTCTATAAAGACGTAAATGGACTTACTTCGTCCAACCAGGTTTTGATCGATGGATACAATGTGGGCATGGTTGGTGATATGGAGATATTCCAGGAAGGGGGAACTAAGATTCTGGTGGAATTGCAGATCAAAAAGAATGTAAAGATCGGCAAAGATGCTAGGGCGATTTTAATGGATACAGATATTCTGGGAGGAAAGGCAATACGTGTTTTCCCAGGAGATCTTTCAAATCCGGCAAATCCCGATGATACCCTTGGAGGGGATGTTCAAAAGTCATTAGCTGAGGAATTTGCAGATAGAGCCATGCCGGTGGTACAAAGTTTTGATTCCACGATATTAGGGATCAATGAATTCTTTAAAGACTACACAACCCTCTCGGAAAAGATCGAAAAGGCAATTCAGGAATTCACTTTGACCATGGCGAACACCCGCCAAATGATTGTTGAGAACAGAGCGAATATCAGGAATTCAACGGCCCATATGGATTCGCTTTTGCTTGAATTAGGCAAGGGGGCAGAAAATCTTAATTCTTTCACATCCAAATTGGATGTAGTGGCCGATAGCATAGACCCACAAGAATTGGCAAGTACCCTAAGAGCAATGAGAGCAAACCTTGAAAGCATGGAGCTTGTTACTCAAAGGATGGCAAATGGTCAGGGCACCTTGGGTAAATTGTCTCAGGATGATTCTTTATACCTGAACCTGAACCAGGCTATTATGGATTTGGACTCTTTGTTAGTAGACCTTAAAGAGAATCCAAAACGTTATGTGAAACTTTCTCTTTTCTAAGGAAAAGGGAAATCCTTATTTTAATTCCACTATGGATATAGAACTGAACAAGAACGAAGATAAATTTCGTTTGCTGGTCTCTGATCTCGAAAGAAGATTCAAAGAAGTAAAGCAGGGTGGTGGGAAAGAAAGACTTAAAAAGTTAGAGGCCAAAGGAAAAAACCCTCCAAGGGAAAGGATCAATAAACTATTGGACACAGGTGCCCCCCAAGTCGAAATAGGGGCTTTTGCTGGCGATTCAATGTACAAGGAGTATGGAGGTTGTCCTTCAGGTGGTGTGGTAGTAGTTGTGGGGAAGATCTCAGGACGTCCAGCTATAGTCGTAGCTAACGATCCCTCTGTTAAAGCTGGAGCATGGTTCCCGATCACGGCAAAGAAGAATTTACGGGCGCAGGAGATCTCAATGGAGAATGATCTTCCCATTGTCTATCTGGTAGACTCTGCCGGGGTTTTTCTACCCATGCAGGATGAGGTATTTCCAGACAAGGAACATTTTGGTAGGATCTTCAGGAACAATGCGGTCATGTCTTCGAGAGGCATTCCTCAGATTTCTGCAATAATGGGCAGCTGTGTTGCAGGAGGAGCTTACCTTCCGGTTATGAGCGATGAAGCCATGATCATCGAAGGAAATGGTTCTATCTTCCTTGCCGGTTCTTATTTGGTCAAAGCAGCTATTGGCGAAGACATTGATAATGAAACCTTAGGAGGAGCTGAAACAACCTCCGAAATCAGCGGGGTTACGGATTATAAGTTTAAAACCGAAGAAGATTGCATTGAAGCAATCCGAGACATCTTCAGCAAAATGGGTACTAACCCATCTCAGGGATTTAACCGGGAAAAACCTTCTTCACCCAAAATGGATGAAAAGGAGATCTTCCAACACTTTCCTGTCGATAGGATCAAGCCTTATGATATGAGGGAGATCATCAAGAGGCTTGTAGACAATTCCGAGATCAATGAGTATAAGGAAAACTACGGGCAAACCATTATTTGCGCACTTGCGCGGATCGATGGATGGTCCGTTGGAATTGTTGCCAATCAAAGGAAGGTCTTAAAGACTAAAAAGGGCGAAATGCAAATGGGCGGAGTGATCTATTCTGATTCTGCAGATAAGGCAGCGAGGTTCATACTGAATTGTAATCAAAAGAGGATCCCTCTGGTTTTTTTACAGGACGTGAGCGGGTTTATGGTAGGCTCCAGGTCTGAGCACGGAGGAATCATTAAGGATGGGGCCAAAATGGTTAATGCTGTGGCAAATAGCAAGGTTCCGAAATTCACTTTTGTTTTAGGGAACTCTTACGGAGCTGGTAACTATGCGATGTGTGGTAAGGCTTATGATCCCAGATTTATTTTTTCCTGGCCAACAGCAAAAATGGCTGTAATGAGTGGAGAGAGTGCCGGAAAAACCCTTTTGCAAATAAAAATGAGTTCCCTTAAAAGCAAAGGAAAAGAGGTTAGCAAGGAGGATGAGAAGAAATTATTGGATGAGATAACTGGCAAATACAACGATACACTTTCACCTTTCTATTCCGCATCCAGATTATGGGTAGATGGTGTGATCGATCCCTTGGAGACCAGAAAAATAGTTTCAGTGGGGATCGAGATGGCAAATGGAAAAAAAGAAAGAGAACCCTTTTCGGTAGGAGTTATCCAGACCTGAGTTAATGACAAAAAAGGAGATCAAGGCATTAGTTTCCCTTCTCGAGGATAATGATCCAGAGGTCTTTCAGCATGTAGAGGGAAAACTATTTGATCTGGGAGATAAGGCCGTTCCCTTTTTAGAGGAAAAGTGGGAGAGCACACTGGATCTTGGTTTTCAATCTAGGATCGAGGATGTCATCCATGGTATACAATTTCAAAAACTCAAGGATGCTTTGGCCCATTGGAAGAAAAAGAACCAGGATGACCTTCTTGAACTTCTTTGGATCATCGCTACTTTTCAATACCCTGATCTTTCTTTAGAAGAGCTACGAAAACAGATCGATCAATTGTACTTTGGGGTGTGGAGCCAATTCAAGGACGATCTCGCTCCAATGGACCAGGTAAGGATGCTCAACCATATTATGTTTGCCCAGGAAAAATTCTCGGCCAACACCAAGAATTTTCATAGCCCCGCAAACTCCATGATCAATAGGGTATTGGAGACCCGAAAAGGAAATCCTTTGAGCCTTGGTTCGATTTATCTTTTGGTGGCTCAAAAACTTAAGCTACCAATTTACGGTGTAAACCTTCCAAACCTCTTTGTCCTTACCTACAAGGTCAAGGATTTTCAATTCTATATCAATGCCTTTAATAAAGGGATCATCTTTACTAAAGATGAGATCGATCAGTACCTTGTGCAGCTAAAGATCAAATCGCAGGAAATCTTTTACGAACCCTGCTCAAATCTGGATATCGCCAAAAGGATGCTTCGAAATCTTATGGTGGCTTTCAAGAAAGCAGGTGAACCAGAAAAAGTTGAGGAGCTTGAGATGTTGCTTAGTTCATTGGAGTAGGGTGAAGGCTAGTATCAAATTCTCAAAATCCAATAAGTGGCATTCAAATAGAACATGACTTCCTGATTTGGGCCTATATTCAATTTCTGCGACTGATTTTCCGTGGCTCCAACCTACCAGGATCATTTCATCTCTGAAAAGTATACCTGGAATATCCAGGGCTTTGTAAACCGATTCTTTGGCTGCCCATATCCTGGTATAATCTTCAATCGAATGATGCTTGGGAAGTTCTTTTTCATTGGAAAATTTAGGAAAGATTCGTTGGGCTTTTTCGCCAACCTTTTCGATATCGAGTCCGCAAGATTTTTTAGACAAAAGAGCAGCAGCATGGGATTCTGAATGGCTTAAGGAACAATGGTATGGGCTATCTTTAACGAAATGAGGTTTGCCATTGTTCCCCTTTTTCAAACCATGATAATCCAATCCGTTTCTTAAGCAAAGCTGAGAAAGGACCTCCCTGGCTTTCCACCAGGATCTTTTTCTTTCTTCGTGAGAAATGCTCTCCAATTCAATTTTTTCTTTTTCTGAGAGGATGCTATGATCGATTTTCACCGAATCAATCTGTTGAACTGAGATCTGAAATTCATCTCCCAGAATAGCATTTTGCAGTTGCAGATCCGCAACCAGTTTAAAACCTGTTTCCGATATCCTATTTTCCATTAAAGTCCTAACGGATTGTTTGTAAATTGGTCCTTCTCAAGCCGCATATTATTTTTTACCCCAAAGATGAAGATCACACCACTTGAAATAAAGAAAAAAACCTTTGAGAAATCCTTTAGAGGGTATGAAAAGGAAGAAGTAGATGGATTTTTGCAAACCCTTTCCGGTGAATGGGAAAGATTGATAGAAGAGCATAAACAGGTCCAGGAAAAACTTTCTGTTGCCCAGGAGGAAGTAAAGAAGCTAAAGGAAGTTGAAAGTTCCCTTTATAAAACCCTTAAAACAGCTGAAGATACCGGGGCAAATCTTGTACAGCAGAGTAAAAAGGAAGCAGAAATAACCTTGAAGGAATCTCAACTTCAATCTGAGGCAATGTTAAACGAGGCTAATAATAATGCCAGGGCAATTTTAGAGGATGCGGAAACCAAGGCGAATGAAATTATTGAAGAGGCCAGGATCGAGTTAAAAAATCTTGAAGATCATTTGAAGTCAATGCTCAGAGCAAGGGACGAGTACATTGATGAGATCAAACATTTGGGAGAGGGACTTCTTGCAAGAGCAGATAAGGAAGGGTCAAAGGAATTAGCGATCTCCAACTTTGTTAAAAGGATCAAAGAGGTTCAAACGAGGCCAGAGCCTATTAAGGAAAAAAAGATCAAGAAGGTAAAAGAAGAAAACACAGAGGCTCCGGAGGAAAAGAAAGCCGAGGAGCCAAAAACTGAGACCAAAGAAGAAGTTGCTCCTGCTAAAGAAGAAAAACCCAAGCAGGAAGATCCTAGTCCTGAAAATGGAGGGTCCTTTTTTGACCAGATCAAGTAATTAGTATGTCCCTGATAAAGCTGGAGGGAATGGAATTCTTTGCCTATCATGGTTACCATGATGCTGAAAGAGTCACAGGAAATAAATATGGAGTGGATCTTGAGATTCAGTCGGACTTAAGCCTTCCTTCAATTACAGATGACCTTGGGGATACCATTGATTATGAAGCTATATATAAAATCGTTAAGGAGGAAATGGGTAAACCTGCCAGGCTTCTTGAACACCTTAGCCACAGGATCAATCAAAGCATACTTGAAAATTTTCCTAGGATAAAAACGGTTAGGTCAATGGTTTCGAAATACAACCCTCCGGTAGGAGGTATTTGCCATCGCGCTGTTGTAGAAACAGAAAGTTTGAGGGAAAACAATCAAACTTGAGAAAAGAAAAAGCCTTTTTCTTCATTGGAGTCTTCAAATTCAATTTTATAACCTGCCAAGTATAAGGCTTGCTTCTTCTCATAGATCACAGGAATTCCCTTGATGGTGCTTGAATCGTCGCTGGTTTTCTTCTTATCGAAGGCTAAAAAATGCCTTACACCCATGCAACCTGCTCCTCTGACACCGATTCTTAAAGAATATTCTTTTGGAACATTCTTTTTTTCCATCATTGAATTTATCTCTTTTGCAGCCCTATCAGTTATTTCTATTAGGTTCAAACTTGTATTGAATTGACCAAGAGGCTTCAAAGAACGTATGTTTTCACTAATTTGCCAGTCTATTAAACCATGGAGATGCTGGGTGACCTGATAAAGATTGTAATACCCTCTGCATTGGTAATGTATGCCGGGTATTTGGTGTTTCGCCATTTTCTCAAAGTAGAAAAACTCAAAGGGGAAACCTCTTTAAAAGAAAAGTCTCGTGAGTTGGCTTTTCCGTTGAGGCTACAAGCCTATGAACGAGTTATTCTTTTTCTTGAAAGAATTACACTTCCCAATTTCCTTGCTAGGATTGATAAGAAGGGAATGTCCGCCCCTATGTTATATCAACAACTTTTGCTGGAAATAAGAGACGAGTATAACCATAACCTAAGCCAGCAGATATATATGAGTGATAAAGCATGGAATTTGGCAACTAATTGCAAGGAAAGAACGATTGCCTTGGTCAATCAGGTTTTTTCCTCAATTGATTCTAAAGCTGAGGCAACAATTTTTGCCAAAGCAATTATGGACAAGATTCTCTCTGAAAATTTGGATATATGCGGAGAGGCAATTGAATTTATTAAAAACGAAATCAGAGAACTTTACTGATATGAGCTTATTTGAGAAGCACAAAGGATTTTTAGATGAAGCCATTAAAGCCCTTCATGATCGTTCATTCTACGCTGCATATCCTGAATTCCCGTCAAAGGAAATCTATGGGGAGAATGCGGATCCTGATGGACAAGATTTCTTTAAATCTCAGATCGGCAAGAAATTCGAAGAGCTTTCTCACGAGGGTTCCATTGGCTGGGTTGGAACTGAGGAATCACCTTATCTAGGCAATGCTTTAAATATTTCATATCCTCAATGGTCTAAGGATCAGCTTATTGAAAAAGCAAAGCAAAGTTTCAGGTCATGGTCCAAAATAAGTCCAGAGGATAGGGCGGGAGTCCTTATTGATAGTTTGGAAAGAATGAAGGCACGATTCTTCGATATAGCCTATGCCACCATGCATACCACTGGTCAGGGATATATGATGGCTTTTCAGGCTTCGGGACCACATGGTGCTGATAGGGCAATGGAAGCCATTGCTGGTGGTTATGAAGAGTTGAAAAGGTTTCCTTCTTCCGCCCTTTGGAAAAAGCCAATGGGCAAGTATGATCTTGAGTTGGAAAAATCCTGGGTTCCCCAACCGAAAGGTATTTCTCTAATTATTGGATGCTCCACTTTTCCAACCTGGAATTCCACTCCGGGACTTTATGCCAGTCTTATTACAGGGAACCCTGTTATCGTAAAGCCGCATCCAAAAGCTATACTTCCCATGGCAATTGTTGTTGCAGAAATTCAAAACGCTCTAGAAGGAGCTGGACTATCTAGGGATATCTGTCAACTGGCTATTGATACTGTAGAAGCACCTATCACCAAAGAATTAGCAGAGGATCCGGCAATTAAATTGATTGATTATACGGGAGGACCAGGATTTGGAGACTATGTCGAAAGCCTGCCAGGTAAGCAAACATTCACTGAAAAAACTGGTGTTAACTCAGTTATGATCCATTCTACTGATAAGATCGAGAAGGTGATCCAAAACCTTGGATTCTCAGTGGCATTGTATTCCGGTCAGATGTGCACTGCTCCACAAAATATCTTTATTCCGAAAAATGGAATAGAAACAGAGAATGGAATCATGTCTGCAAAAGAATTTGCTGATAAACTTGGTGAGTCAATAGATGCCCTCGTGAAGAACCCCAAGGCAGGTCCATTTGTGCTGGGTGCCATCCAGAATTCTGCTACTAGTGAGAGGGTTACAGGATTTAATGAAGGGGAGGTTGTTCTTGCAGATGAGGTGGTTGAGAACCCCATGTTTAAAAATGCCAGGACCCTGTCACCTAAAGTCGCTTTTCTGAATAAATCAGAGGAGCAGGTTTACTCCAGTGAGATCTTCGGACCTTTGGTTCTCGTCATCGAGACAGAGGATTTTAATGAAGCGTTGGAAAAAGCCGGTGAGTTAGCTATGAATCACGGTGCTATTTCTTGTGGAGCTTACACTTTGGATAATGATCTTAAGGAAACAATAAAAGATAGAATGGCAGAAAGCTTTACGCCAGTTTCTTTTAACCTGGTTGGTAATATTTATTTGAATCAGCACGCAGCTTTTTCAGATTTTCATGTAACAGGAGGAAACCCTGCGGGGAATGCTTCGTTTACCAATCCAGAGTTTGTTATCAAACGATTTGTTTGGGTTGGATTTAGAGAACCAAAAAATTAAAAACCTAGCTAAAAGCCTGGAAAGCAAGTTATGCTTAAACTGATCTCTTCCATTAAGATTCTACCCCGGTGGATCGTGATCCTTATCGATTCAAGTATCATACTTTTTTCGATATGCCTCGCTTTCTTTCTTAGGTTCAATCTCGCAGTCGATAGCATTCCCAGCGATCAATTATTCAAAGGTGGATTATTGTTCTTTTCATTCTGCCTATTTGCAATAATTCTGAATAAGACCTATTCAGGAATAATAAGGTATACCACGATTGAGGATGGAGTAAGGATTCTATACACCACAACCTTCGGTAGTGCTCTGGCAGGACTGGCGAATTACCTGAATTTCTACCTATATGGGAGTGTTCTTCTGCCTGTTTCCGTATTGATAATCGGGTATTTCACTGCAACTCTTTTTCTATTCTTCTACAGATTGGCAGTAAAATATGTTTTCAGCTTTGCCTCCAATATCAAGTATGGCCGCCTAAATGCAGTAATCTTTGGAGCTAGCCAATTAGGTATTCTAACAAAGCACATCATCGACAATGACCCTCATTCGAATATGAAGGTGGTTGCCTACATAGACGATGATATTAGGAAGGTTGGAAAAAATTATGGTGGTGCTAAGATCTTCCAGGCTAAAAATGATCTGGATTATCTTGTGCGCACCTATAATGTTCATAAGCTGGTTATTACCTCTCAGGATATTTCTCTTAGAAGGAAAAATGATCTTGTGGATTTCTGTTTAAAGCACGACATAGAGGTTCAGCATGTCCCACCAGCTTATCGTTGGGTGAACGGAGAGCTGAGTTTAAATCAGATCCGTAATCTGAAAATTGAAGACCTTCTGGGTAGAGAGTCCATTAAGATTGAAAACCACCTTGTGAAAAATGATCTTCAAGGAAAATCCATCATGATCACAGGAGCAGCAGGTTCGATAGGCTCGGAGATTGCACGCCAATTGATCCAAAATGGACCAAGCAAGATATTATTGGTTGATCAAGCCGAAACTCCCCTTTATGACCTGGACGACGAGATCAAAAGCATGGTTCCTTCGGTTGAAAAGATATTCATTCTCGCTGATGTAACCCATAAAGAGAGGTTTGAAGCAATAATCAAGGAGCATAAGCCTAACATTATTTTCCATGCAGCTGCATACAAGCATGTGCCCTTAATGGAGCAAAATCCATTAGAAGCAGTTCATGCCAATGTTTGGGGCACCAAGGTTTTAGCAGACCTGGCAGTTAAATATCAGGTTGAGAAGTTTGTAATGGTCTCTACCGATAAAGCAGTGAACCCAACGAATGTTATGGGCGCATCAAAAAGGATCGCTGAGATGTATGTTCAATCTCTGAATGGAGCCTTGGAGAATGGTGACATTTCATTGCCATCGAAGAATCATTGTAAGTTTATTACCACCCGATTTGGAAATTTTCTAGGATCCAATGGATCTGTGATCCCAATGTTCAGGAAACAGATCGAAATGGGAGGTCCGGTTACTGTAACCCATCCTGATATCACCAGGTTCTTTATGACCATTGGTGAGGCTTGCCAGTTGGTTCTTGAAGCAGGAGTAATGGGAAAAGGAGGGGAGATCTTCATATTTGATATGGGTGAAGCCATTAGGATCCTTGATCTCGCTAAGAAGATGGTTCAGCTTTCGGGTTATAAGGTAGGAAGGGATATCACTATTGATTTTACAGGTCTGCGTCCAGGTGAAAAGCTTCATGAGGAATTGCTTACGAACTCTGAGATAACCATACCTACTCATAATCCCAAGATCATGATAGCCAAGGTCAGAGAAGAGGATTATGAAAGGATCAATCTTTCCATCATGGACCTTATCCAAACTGCAACAAATGAAGGAGAAGAGGAAGTTGTATTGAAGATGAAAGAGATGGTCCCAGAATTCAAAAGCAACCAATCAAGATTCGAGAAACTGGATATGGAGATCAAATCACTTAAGGATCTGGCTTCCTAACTAGACGTTGAATCTGAAATGCATGATGTCTCCATCCTGCACCAGATAGTCCTTTCCTTCAATTGAGAGTTTTCCGGCCTCCTTACATGCTAATTCAGACCCCAGTTCTACATAATCTGAATAGGCAATTACTTCAGCCCTGATAAATCCTTTTTCAAAATCAGTGTGAATAACACCGGCTGCTTGAGGAGCTTTGGTTCCTTTTGATATAGTCCAGGCTCGAACCTCCTTCTTTCCAGCCGTGAAATAAGTAATGAGGTCTAGAAGTTCATAGGAACTCCGGATCAACCTGTCGAGTCCTGATTCATTTAAGTTGTACTCCGAAAGGAACATCTCCTTTTCTTCTGGATCTTCAAATTCGGCGATTTGAGCTTCAAGCTGAGCACATAATGGGATCACCAAAGTTTCCGATCCTAAATGCCCTTTAAGTTCTTCCACATATTCATTGGTCCCATTTGCAATAGATTGCTCGTCGATATTGGCAAGGTAGATTACAGGCTTAGAGGAAAGAAGATCCAATTCTTTAACTAATTCTAGTTCATGCTGCTCCAGAGAATCTGGATCAAAAGTATTTCCATTTTCCAGCCTTTGCTTTTCCGAGCGAAAGAAGTCAAGTCGCTGCAGAAGTTTTTTATCCCCTGATTTTGAAGCTTTTTCCTCCTTGGCAATTCTTTTATCAAGAACTTCAATATCCTTGAGCAGAAGCTCGTACTCTATGATCTCCTTGTCTTCTACTGGATTTATTCTTCCATCAACATGGGAGATGTTATCATCCTTGAAACAACGGACAACGTGAATAATCGCATCTGTTTCACGAATATTTCCAAGGAATTGATTGCCCAAGCCTTCTCCTTTGCTAGCCCCCTTAACCAGACCGGCTATATCTACAAACTCAATTACAGTAGGAATGACCTGCTCTGGATCGACAAGTCTTGCCAGTTCTGTTAACCTTGGATCGGGAACCTTTATAACACCAACATTTGGCTCTATCGTACAGAAAGGATAATTCTGCGCTTCAGCTTTTGCATTGGATAGCGCATTAAAAAGAGTGGATTTTCCAACATTTGGCAAACCCACTATTCCACATTTTAGTCCCATTTTTTAAATAGGAATTGTTGTAATAAAATAATAAGGTGATTGGGTCTACCAGTTCCCTTTATCAGGATTGGATTTTACTTCCTCCGAGGAATCCACATTCCCATTTTCGTCTTCCCTGGCTGCAGGAGGAACGTAACCGTTTAGCAGATCGTCCTTTATGTGCTTGAGGGTTTCCCCTAAAGCAGATTCGAATTTGTCAAAATCTTCTTTATAGAGAAATATCTTGTGCTTTTCAAAAGATACTCCATCATCGTGCATTCTTCTCTTACTTTCGGTTATAGTAAGATAGTAGTCATTGGACCTAGTCGCCTTCACATCAAAGAAGTAAGTCCTTTTCCCAGCCTTTACTCTTTTGGAATAAACTTCGTTTTTATCTCTACCAAATGAATCTTCCACTTCCCTAAATTTTTTGGAGTAAAGGTAACCCATTTATTTCCACTGACACATGTTTAGAACATTTTTTGATTCCTCCTGTAACAAGTTAAATTTTAAGCCGAAATTGACGTTTCTAATTGGTGGACAAAGATTCGTATGCAATACTCAATAGAAGAGGTAAGGTCTTTTAATAACCTAGAATTGTTGGCCAGGCAGTTGGTGGAGGGGTACATAACTGGTTTGCATAAATCTCCATATCATGGTTTTTCGGTCGAGTTTGCAGAACATAGACAATACAACACAGGGGAAAGTACTCGATTCATTGATTGGCGGATATTTGCCAGAACAGATAAACTATATGTTAAGCAATTCGAGGAAGAAACCAACCTTAGGTGTCAGATCCTGCTTGATGTTTCTCCATCCATGTTCTATCCTGAGAAATCCCTTGAGAAAATTGTTTTTTCTGTATTGTCAGCATCCTCATTAACCTTGTTAATGGAGAAGCAGAGAGATGCAGTCGGATTGGTTTCATTTTCAGATTCTATCAAGCATGCATCTGCGGTAAAATCCAATCGAAGACATATACATGAACTTATTGTTTATCTGAGGAGAGTTTTGGATATGAAACCCGAAGGGTATACCACCAAAATTGATTCCGTGCTTCATGAAATGGCTGAACTGTCTAAACCGAGGTCTCTTATAGTTCTTTTTACCGATTTCTTCGAGAACCAATCGTCGCTTGAGGATTTGAGGCAAGCTTTAAGCCATATGAAATACAAAAAACACGAAGTAATAGTATTCAATGTATTTTCAAGAATCTTGGAAAGAGAATTCGATTTCCAGGATAGGAATACGGAGTTTGTTGATGTTGAGACCAATGAGAAAATAAGAGTAAATCCTTTTGAGATCAAAAAGTCCTACAAGAAGAAGATCCTGGATTTTCAAGAAGGAATTAAAGACATATGTGGAGATCTAAAGATAGATTTCCATGATGCCCCTATTGAAGAGGGCTTTTACCCTGTTTTTTCTAAGTTTTTATTAAAAAGGGTAAAAATGCCATAGAACAAATTTTGATTGCTTCGCTTTGATATAAATTTTATACTTTTAAGCGTGGGTAATTAGCCTTTTTGGGTGCAATGAAGATATTTTTTAGAGCTACACTTTTTCTGATCGCTACTTTTTTTGCTACGGAAAGCTTCGGGCAATACGAGAGGCTTAAAAAATCAAGAGTTTACGAAGGCTATAACAGCTTTGGTATGATAAAATTCGCTGTGGGTGGCGGAGTTGGAATGTATTATGGCGATCTGTGTACGAATGCTGAATGCATGGCTCGACCCTCCTGGGCTTTTAATATGGGAATGAATTTCAGAATCAATGAGCGTTTTGCAATTCGTGGGGATTTGAATTTCTATAATATCGGAAATGATAAGGATCAGTCGGAAAGAAGAAATCTTACTTTCAAATCCACTAACGTAGAACTATGGGGTGGGGTCGATTTTGACATTATTCCGTATGATGTTTCCCATTCGGCAAGGGCTCCCTTTATGCCTTATGTATATGCTGGTATTGGGTTCACATATTTTGATCCTAAAGCGGATTATATGGGAGAAACCTATCGATTGAGGCCTCTTCAAACCGAGGGAGTGGCCTATTCGCCAATCGCATTAATAATTCCATTTGGTGGTGGTGTCAGTTATGCTTTAGGCCCATTTACCGAAATATCATTGGAACTTGGTTACAGGATTACGTCAACTGATTATTTGGATGATGTCAGCACTGTTTACCAGGATCCTGGTGCTTTTAACGACCCAATTGCCTATGCCCTTGCGGATAGAAGATTGGAGGGTGGAAATGCCGGAATTCCTGCATCAGAAGGTGATCAAAGAGGAAACCCTGATAAGAACGACGGCTATTTCTTGGGGGCGATAAAAGTTGAAGTGACCTTACCACATATGAGAATGGGAGGCACTTCTAAGAAGAGTAAATCTACTGGCGCTCACTTGAGCAAAATGAGCAAGAAGTATCGTCGCAAGATGATGAAAAGAAGGCAGTAGCCTTATTCCAAAAAGTCCTTCACAAGATATCCTAATATTCGGTCAATTCTTCCACCTGGGGGGCGGTGATAGACTATTATCTCGTAGACATTTTCGGTCTGAAAAAATGAACCTTCTAGATGGTGTTCATTTAGAAAGGGAGTGTTCTCGTCAGGACCTTTCTGGTAGTGCAGGTAGTAATTGTAATACCCTTGTTTTAGAAGAGATGCCGTGATGTACCAGTTTTTCTCTTTGTCGTAAAGTAGTTCAAACTCTGGTTTAAGTTTCCAATCCGATAATTCTCCCATGACAAATATCCTTCCGGGATATTTGGTTTTTGGGCTGAATTTGAAAATGGTGGTAAGGTATTCACCATCCAGGTCCACCGTATTTCCCCGTGAATTTTCTATATAAAATTTTCCATTGATATCTACCGCGTTAACAAATGGACGATCAGATCTGGTTTGGGCAGGAAGAAGGGTAGCAATTCTGTTTTTTCCATCAACCGATTCGAGGTTAATATCTGTGAAATTCAAATGCCTCGTGGCAAATTCTCTGAACTCATTTCCACCCAAAAATGCATTTTCACCATCAAAGTATCTGTAATCTATTGTATTGGAAGTGAGGTCAAAGAAAAGAGGAGAAAGCTGAGTCTTGGCATTATCCCAACGGAAATTTTGTCTCAGGGAACAATTTATTTCGGTAGAAGGGTCTTGAATCTCAACATTTTTGTAGCGCAATTCAAAAGCTATTTCCTGAAGTGAATTTCTTCCCTGAACGTTAGAAGAAAATTTAAACTCAGGTATTATTTCGATAATGTTCTCGTATATGAAAAACCTCCTCGTTAGGAGTAATTCGTCAGGCTTATCGGATTCATATATCCCTAAAACATAGTTTCCGCTAACCAGAACCCTAGGGATGTTAAAGGTGTAATGAGTGAATGGAGTAGCTGTATTGAATGAGAAGGCATAATCTTCAATCAAAAACTCGTTGTAGTCCACGAGGTATTCTGGGGCGGCAAGGTCCGATTGACTCCAATCCGCGTTACAGTGAAAAATTTTGACATATAAATAAGCCGCTTCTTCGCCAAGAATATCGAATTCGAGTATCAGTCTATCTTCTTGATTAAGATTCGTAGCAGCTGTGTTAAATATCTCATAAGGAGTAGAACCTGACCTGTAAAATTTTACGGTTCGAACTTTTTTTGAAAAGATCTGATCTTCAGTTGTAAAGTTTTTAAAGTCTGCACCGTTTGAAAAAAGGGGTGCCAGCATTAAAGCCAACAAAACTGAAAAGGAGTATGTTAGTGAAGCAATGTTTCCCATTTTTTAAATAGCTCTTCTTGTTTTGATTTCAGAGAATCATACTCTGCCTTTAACACTTTAAACTCCGCTTCATCGAAATTCTTTGAAGTTTCAATGATTTTTTTTTCAATACCATCAATTTCTGTACCTAATTGATCTATCTCTTTTTCGATTTTTCTAGCTTCCTTTTCATTGCTGGGGGTTGTGTTTACCTGTTTTTGAGACTTGGTCTTTTTCTCCTTCTTTTTTTCAAATGAAGGTCCTTTATCTTTTTTTAATTGCTCGTTTTTCCATGATTCATACTCCTCATAAGGCCCCAGGTATTCTTTTATTGTATCATCTTCGATCCACCATATTTTATTGGCAATTCCATTAACAAAGTCCCTGTCGTGTGAAACCACTATGAACGACCCTTCATAAGAAATTAATGCATCTCTGAGAACCCCTATAGAAACCATATCCAAATGGTTGGTAGGCTCATCTAATAAAAGAACATTTGATTCGCTGAGGAAAATCTTGGCCAAGGCTAATCGAGATTTTTCCCCTCCCGATAAAACTTTCACCTTTTTTTCTACATCCTCTCCTGAGAACAAAAAATTTCCAAGGGTATCGCGTACCTCCTTATCAGATTTACCTATTAGGCCATCAGAGGCCTCCTTAAGGACAGAAGAATTTAAGTTCAATTCTTCCAATTGATGCTGGGCGAAGAACTCGGTCTCAACATTGTATCCGGGTAGTAATTTCCCTTCAAAGCTTTCTCTACCTGAAATCATCCTTAAAAGAGTAGACTTTCCTTTTCCATTCGCTCCAATCAAAGCGATCTTATCACCTCTTTTCACCATAAGGGGTGTTTTTTGAAAGATCTTTTGATCTCCATAATTCTTACTTAAGGAATCAGCCTCGTAAATAAGTTTACCGGGAGTCTTTCTTATCGGGAACTTCAGATTCATCTCCCGAATGGATTCATCAGGAAGTTGTATTTGATCAATCTTCTCAAGCTGTTTTATTCTTGACTGTACCTGTCTTGCCTTTGAAGCCTTAGATCTGAATCTGTTGATAAACCTTTCGCTATCCTTTATCATCTTTTGCTGATTCTTAAAGGCGTTTTCGGTTATTTCATCCTGAAGAGATTTCTCTTCTACATAGGCATCAAAGTTTCCCTTATAGTTTTTCAACTTGTTTCCTCTGATTTCAAGAATTTCTTTCACCGAACTGTTTAGGAACCTCTTATCATGTGAGATCAATATAAAAGCTCCAGGAAAATCAGATAGATATGATTCCAACCATTCTATTGATGGAAGGTCCAGGTGGTTGGAAGGTTCATCTAATAGAAGCAGATCTGGTTCAGCCAACAAAATCTTTCCCAATAAAACCCTCATTCTCCACCCCCCGGAAAATTCTGAAAGCGGCCTGCTTAGATCTTCAGTTCTAAAGCCCAAGCCCATTAAGATCTCTTCACTTTTGGACTGGATTGAGTAGCCTCCCATATTTTCAAACTGGGTCTGAAGCGATCCCAGTTTGGTTATCTTTTCATTGGAATAATCCTTTTCAAGATCCAAGAGTAATTGATCGATCTTCTCCTGCACCTCCAGGATCTCTTTGAACCCCTGAAGTACTATGGATTGAATGCTTTCAGTTGTTTCAAGAGAAAGAAGGTCCTGATGGAAGTATTCAATCTTTACAGATTTTCCGATGCTTATTGAACCCTGGTCAGGAAGGAGGTTCTTGGTGATCAGCTTAAATATTGTGGACTTTCCAGCACCATTGGGACCTATAAGGCCAATCTTGCACCCTTCTGTGAAAGTGAACGATGCTCCATCTAAAATGGCCTGACCACCGTATCCAAAGGATACGTTATTCAGGGAAACCATAAAAGTCTAGTTGTAATTGGTGAGCATTACGGGCATCACCAACATGATGAGATCTTCTGCATCTCCTTTATCTGATGGGACCAATACTCCGGCTTTGTTTGGAGCAGAAAGGTTGAAATCGATCTTGTCTCCATGAAGATTATTAAGCATCTCAATTAAGAACCTTGCGTTGAATCCAATTTCCAGATCATCACCTTCATATTCACAAGCAAGACGTTCGTTGGCTTCATTGGCAAAATCAAGATCCTCAGCTGAAATTTGAAGCTCGCTGCCATTGATCTTCAGGACCACCTGGTTGGTGGTTTTATTCGCGTAAAGAGAGATTCTTTTTAAGCTACCTAGGAATTCTGTTCTATCAACTGTAAGCTTAAATGGATTATCGGGTGGGATAACGGCCTCATAATCGGGAAAACGCTCGTCGATCAGGCGGCATATGAATTTGAAACTACCAAAACTGAACAAGGCATTTGAAGGATTGAATTCAATTATACAATCCTTGTTTTCCGAAGGAAGTGCCTTTTGAAGGTGGGTAATAGCTTTCTTTGGGATCAGAATTGAGCTGTCGGCATCCGAAACCAGATCCAATCTTCTATATCTTACCAATCTGTGCCCATCCGTGGCAACAAAAGTTGTATTCGAATCTTCAAATTTTACATAGACCCCTGTCATTGCAGGTCTCAACTCATCTGTTGATGCGGCAAAATGAGTGTTGGAAATGGCCTCGGTAAGAATTCCCGTGGATAGTTCCAGTTTACTTCCATCGGATACATCTGGAATCTTTGGAAAGTCGGTCGCATTTTCTCCGCTGAGCTTGGCCCTTCCGTTGTCCCAGCTTAACTCAATGGTATAAGAATTCTCATCAATGGTAAATGTTACCGGCTGCTCCGCCAGATTTCTCAATGTATCGATCAGGGTTTTTGCGGGTACAGCTATCTGTCCTTCTTCTTTCGCCTCAATCTCCAATTCGGTGATTGCAGAGGTTTGAAGATCTGAGGCGGTAATATTCAATTTTCCGTCTTTGATCTTGAAAAGGAAATTTTCAAGGATAGGTACAATTGCGTTGCTTGGAATAACTCCACTTACTTGATTCAAGTGGTCCAATAAATGTGCTGAGGAGACAATAAATTTCATCTGGAAGGCTGGCTTTTATCAGTCGCCAAAATTAATCTTTTTAAAGAAATCTGATCCAATCAATTCACGGAAGCCTTGAAGAATTCTGATGGCACCAATAGGTTTCGGAAAACATAGTCCTGATAGCTTACAAATTTTTGATCTCCGGAGATATTAGCTATTCCGAAACCTCCATCTGGATTGTTGGGATCAAAATAGATCTTTATTGAATTAGAAAACCCTGGCTTCTTGTCCGTCAGCTCTATTTCTGCATCCGGAACCAATGTACTGATCGAATCAAAAGCATTCCTGTTTTTCTCGTTATCCAGGTCGAAGAAATTCCAGATATGGGTGTTTTTATAATTGAGAATGTAGTTGTCCACCTTGATTTGGTCGTAATCATCCTGACCGTGTAAAACCAATTGACCATTTTGATTCTCAATTAAAAAACTACTCTCTTGGTTTTTTGGATAGTTTACCGAGACCTTAACAATGGACTTTGCAGAGGAACCAAAAACCTGGCTGTCCCTGTAATCGTCCTCCTTAACCATATATCGATTATTAATGAATCCTTTCAGGCCGGGTAAATACACCACAAAAGGGTTCTCTGATCCCTCCATGATAAAGTAGGTTCCTTCGGCATCATTGGTATTTCCTCCTACATAGAATGTCTTGTTCAATTCACCATTGGAGTAGACCTCAACCTTTACTCCCTTTGTGGCAATATTCTTTATTACAGTGTTTCGTTCTCCTGAAAAGACAGGTCGTTTGATCCTTTGAAGTTTCATGGTGCCCAGGATCATTTTCACCATCCCTGGGTTTGCTTTGTACGTTCTATTAATGAACCAGACTCCATTAATTTTTTCAAGGGTAGAACTCCAGCCAAGCTTACTTGCGAAGAATAGCTTTGTTACGTTAGCAGTATCCGGAACTGAGAATTCTGTGTCTTTCACATTAAGAGTGGAGCTTTGATTCTTAAGGTAAAGCGCGTAATAAGTTCCAAATCCAAGGACGATCAATGATCCAAGGATTAGCCATTGTTTTCTCTTCATGAGTATTTCTTTCGTCTAAGTACATTCATTAGGACCCCTACAATCATCAATAGAAGTAGGGGGGCAGCAATATTCAGGATCTGGTAGGTCCTTCTGTCCGCTTTTATCTTCTTCGGATTCAAAGGCCTTAAGATCACTCTTTTATTCCTTGCTTCAATGATTCCAACATCATCCAGGAGATAATCCAGGCTGTTTAGGATAAAAGGTTTATTCCCAAACGTGACCTTTGAAAATTTATCGTATCCAAGAAGATATGGTGTTCCGGTCTTTCCATTAATATCATTTCGGATGATATCCCCATCGGAAAATACAATGATCTGACTGGACCTATCCTTTTCCTTAAAATCGAAGGTACTAGCAGTCTGATCAGAAACCCTCCCTTCAAAAACTGAACTGAAAGTACCCTCAAGAAGAATCGAAACCATGAGATTTCCTTTATTAAATAATTCTGTGGGTGTTGGTTTTCTTACTTCGTTGAAATCAAGGAAAACCGGGGACGGCATGGCCCTGGTTTGATCGGAAGTCCAGATCAATGGGGTTTTCTTTATGCCTTGAGCACTTACTGTATCAAGGCTGCTGAGAAATTTGGAATAAATCGGTTGTGAGTTCCTGGAAACAGGATGATTTCCAAATTCATTTAAAATAGGATAGTAGGGCCATTTCATCATTTGATACTGAGGCCTGTTACCCATGTAACCTACCACAAGAGGAATTGCCGCAGAAAATTGATCCTGAATCAGGTTTCGGTTAACTCTAATACCCCATTTGAAAAACAGGTCATCTAAGTTCAGATTCGTTCCTGTGGATGCCATTCCTTTCTCTCCAATGCTATCGATTTCAGCAAACATTCCATCAACAAAAATCATTAGTTTACCTCCCTTAACCACATATTGATCGAGCTTGAATTTGTCCTCTTCTGAAAATGTGGAATCGGGCTTTGCAATTATCAAGGCATCAAAATCGAGTAGATTTACCAAGCCTTCAAATTCTCCAGCCACAGAACTCTGAAGTCTCACCCTTCTGATATCGTACATCTCGCCAGCACTTTGAAGAAAGTCACCTGCTTCCACAGGGCCAAGCTCTCCATGCCCTTGAAGAAAGCCGATTTTTTTGGGATTTCGGTTGCTCATTTTTTTGATTGAGCTTATCAATTGGAATTCAAGATTCTCAATACTTTGATTCAATTGGACCTGTGGAGGAGAGGAGGGATCTCCAGTCAGAAAGCTTACGGGAATCTCTTTTTCCAAATAGTGTATAATGGCACTGGGAAAAACCACTTTTTCGGTTCTTTGATCTCCCTCATTGACATAGAGGGTAGTAGGCCTTAGCCCGCGGTCAACCAAATGCTGAAAAACTTCTTTTTTCTGAGCCTGACTTTCATCTTCCAAGGGATTAATAAACTTATAGTTAAGACCAGCTTCCGAATAGATCCTGAATTCATCCAGGGTCTCTTTTACCGTTTGTCTTAATCTTTTAAAATCCTTTGGCAATTCGCCATCCAGAAATACTTCCACATAGATCTCTTCTTCAAGATTCTCAAGAATGCTCTTAGTCGATTGAGAAAGTGAAAACCTTTTTTCTTCAGTCATGTCCAATCTGAAAAAGAACTGACTGCCAATGATGTTGAGCATTATTAGCACTGCGGCGATCACACCATAAGTGATGAGGTCCTTGCTCTTGGGGCTGCTATTTTTTTCTGAAATGCTCACCACTTTCTACTTTTGAATACAAGCCTGGTACCGAGAAGAAGCAAGGTGATGAGGCTGAAAAAGTATAACAGGTCCCTACTATCGACCAGGCCTTTTGAGATCGATTCGTAATGGTAGGAGATCCCCAATCCTTGGATCAAACCTGATAGGCTTCCCCAAACATCGACCAAAGAGATTGAATGAAAACCCGCATATAAAATGTAGCAGAGGAAGACTGAAATGATAAAAGATACGATCTGATTTTCGGTGATCGAAGATGAAAAAACTCCAACAGCACAAAAGACACCGGCTAAAAGAATAAGCCCTAAATATGATCCAATCACAGCAGCTGTATCAATATTACCTGCCGGATAGCCCAACGAATAAACCGAGAAATAATAAACTAGAGTCGGAACCAAAGCAAAAAAAGCCAAGGTCCAACTGGCCAGGAACTTTGATAGAATTATTGTGAAGTCATCCAGTGGCCTGGTGAATAAGAATTCGATCGTTCCTGTTTTCTTTTCCTCTGCAAAGGACCTCATGGTAATTGCGGGGATAAGGAATAGAAAGACATATGGAGCCATGATGAACAATGGATCCAGGTTTGAATACCCAAAGACCAGGATGCTGGTTTCCGGAAAAACCCATACGAACAGGCCGATGATCACCAGGAATACCCCTATGACCAAGGCACCTATGCTGGAATTTAAAAATGCTTTTAGCTCTCTTGAATAAATATTCCACATAGTTATTTCGCTGTTAACTGATGGAAGACTGCTTCAAGGGACCTTTCACTTTCTTTCATCTCGAGAATTTTCCAATTTCCATCTTTAGCCAGATCAAAAATGTCACTGCGTATATCAAGGGCGTCTTCAAATTTGATCTCCAGATTTTCTGCATCTACTTTTTTGGCATCAACAACACCCTTGGTGGATTTAATTTTTTCCAGGTCCGGAGTACCTGAAAATTTAATCTCCAGGATCCTATTTCCTTCTGATCTTTTTTTAATATCCTCAACGCTATCGTTTGCAACAATCACGCCTTTGTCGATGATCACAGCTCTATCGCAGATGGCCTGAACTTCCTGCATGATATGAGTCGAGAGGATCACGGTCTTTTCTTTTCCCAGGTTTTTAATCAATTCCCTTATTTCTAGGATCTGGTTTGGATCCAATCCACTTGTTGGCTCATCAAGGAAAAGAAAGTCCGGATTATGGATCAGGGCTTGAGCTAAACCTGTTCTTTGCCTGTATCCTTTAGAAAGTGCACCAATTTTTTTATGTTTTTCGGGCTCAAGACCTGTGAGCTCAACCATCTCGTTTACCTTGGTTTTGAGGTTTGACCCTTTAAGTCCAAAAAACCTTCCGGCATATTCTAGGTACTCCCTTACATACATTTCAAGATATAAGGGGTTGTTTTCTGGCAGGTATCCGATTCGAGCTCGAAGATCTTCAGGATTTTCAAGGATGCTCTTGCCATCGAAAAGAACGGTTCCAAAATCTGGTGTTAGGTATCCGGTGGCAATTTTCATGGAGGTGCTTTTTCCGGCTCCATTCGGGCCAAGGAATCCAAGAATTTGTCCGCCTTTAGCGGTAAAGCTGATATGGTCCACAGCAACCTGGGGTCCATAATTCTTGGTCAATTGTTCAAAACGGATCTCCATACCTTATTTTTTGCCTTTTGGTTGAAGGGGTCTTACCTCAATATCTACATGATGGTAGTTTGGACTGCTGCTTAGTGCATGCCAAATGGTTGAAGCAATATCTACAGGTTGCATCATGTTTTCGTTTGCAGTCACACTATCAATTTCATCAAAGAAGTTGGTCTGTACACTTCCGGGATAGATACAGGTGACCTTAACACCAAAGTTCCTGGCTTCCTTATAAACTGAATGAGAAATGCCACGAACGGCATGCTTGGTTCCACAATATCCCGACATGAATTCAATGCCATTGGTTCCTGCTATTGATGAGATATTAATGATATGTCCACTTTCTTGAGACTTCATATCTGGCAAAACCAGCTTGGTGCAATAAAATAGCCCATGAACATTGACATCAAACATCAATTTCCATTTATCCAGATCTGTGTCTTCTATTGCATTGGCAAAACCCAGACCTGCATTGTTCACCAAACAGAAGGGGATTCCATGATTTTGTTTGGCCTCAGAATATGCCTTCTTAACCTCTTCAAAGTTTGAGATATCCAATGATTGATGATGATAATTTGCATGGTTGATAACCGACTTAGATCTACTCCATCCTGCCACGATCAGGCCATTTTCAAGAAGTAATTCAGCAGTAGCCTTACCGATTCCCTTGCTTGTTCCCGTTATGATTGCCAGTTTTCCTTCTAAACCCACGAATTCCCAAATTTTGAACAATAATAAACCCATAAAAATACCTTTACAATAATTTTTTTCGGGCTTTTTTTAATTTCTTGATTCATTGGTTTTTGACCTAGCCTGAGGTCAATTTCCTATCATTGCGTTTTCATTGTTGTCTTGGAAAAGTTTAACGCTGTAGATCTAAAAAATTATTCAAGCATGGCACTTGCTGCGAGTGGAAAGCAGCTTTGGATCATAGAAAATCTGGATGATATTGAAGACCTAAGAAATGGGCTCCACATGGACTCAGTTCTTTTACTGGGTGAAGGGACAAATACGGTTTTCTCTGAGGATTACGAAGGGTTGATCCTTGTGAATCGTTTAAAGGGTATTCAAGTAACAGGTAAAGACTCTCAAAATGTTTCTGTTTCTGTTGCGGCAGGTGAGAACTGGCATGGTTTTGTGCTCTGGTCCCTGAATCAAGGATTTCAGGGTCTAGAAAATCTATCGCTGATCCCGGGAAGCGTCGGGGCAGCTCCCATTCAGAATATTGGAGCCTATGGTATAGAGGTAGAAAATTTCATTGACTATGTAAAAGGCTTTGATCTTAAGACCGAGGAATGGAAAACCTTTCAAAATAAAGAGTGTAAATTCTCGTACCGAAATAGCCTTTTTAAGAGTAAACTAAGGGATCGCTTTTTGATAACTGAGGTTGGCTTTAAACTGAATTTGGATTCCAGTAACCTTGAATTCAGCTATGCCTCCTTAAAGGATAGGTTAAAGGAACAAGGTATTTCAAAACCAAACCCAAGGGACATCAGTGAAGCAGTTATTCATATCAGGAGTTCTAAACTTCCAGATCCTAATGAGATAGGTAATTCTGGAAGCTTTTTTAAGAATCCCATAATAAGCAGCGAGGAATTTCAAAGATTGAAAAAAGATTACCCTGAAATGGGAGGGTTTCAAACGAGTGATGGCTTTTATAAAGTTTATGCTGGTTGGTTGATAGAAAAGATCGGGTGGAAAGGGAAAGATCTGGGTGGATTAGGTGTCCATTCCAAGCAAGCTTTGGTTATCATTAATCACGGAAATGGGAGAGGAGAGGAAATCAAAGAATTGGCGGAAAAGCTTGAAAAAGAAGTATTGAATAAATTTGGTATCAAGCTTGAAAGAGAAGTAAGGATTATATGATGCTTAAAAACTTAGGCTTGTTAATTTTTTTCCTGCTTGGGATTATATCAGGTGAGGCTTTTTCTCAGAAAGCTTCGATGGCCGCTAAAAGGCAAAGCCCCTTGGAAATGGCCAATTATAAATTCAATGATACATACGTAAAGATCACTTATGGCAAACCCTACAAAAGGGGCAGAGAGATCTTTGGAGGCTTGGTGCCTTACCATAAAGTTTGGAGAACGGGGGCTAATGAAGCAACTGAACTAACCAATACCAACACAATACTTTTTGGGGGTAAAGAGTTAAAGCAGGGGACCTATAGCTTGTTTACCATTCCCGGAAAGGAAAAATGGATCATCATATTAAATAAGGATGTAGGTCAGTTTGGTGCATTTGAATATTTAGAAAAAAATGATGTTTTGAGGTTGGAGGTGAAGTCTAACAATGAGATGGAGCCTAGGGAAGATTTTCTGATCAATTTTTCTCCCTCAAAAAAGAGCAATGAAGCTATTTTGTTTCTTTGGTGGGATAAAACCAAGGTAGAGATTCCAATAGGGATATTAAATTAGAGTATGCGATCTATTGAAAGTTGGCTATCGGAATATGGCGAAAGCCATACGGATTCAACAAACAAGGTAATTCATTGGATCTGTGTTCCCTCAATTATGTTTAGCATCCTGGGTCTTTTGAGTATGGTAACTCTTGAACCTTTTGGATTGACACTGGAATTTGCTGGATATAATTGGCTAAGTCTTGGCTCAGTATTGATCCTAGGAGCGATGATCTTTTACCTGATGCAATCTTTTTCTCTGGCCTTGGGAATGGTCGTGATAGCAGGAAGCATGCTTGCTTTGATCGTGTTGATTTCCAAAACATCTCCCATTGACCCCTTATGGGTTTATATCGGGGTTTTTGTGATTGCCTGGATCGGACAATTTATAGGCCATAAGATTGAAGGCAAGAAGCCCAGTTTCGTCAAAGACCTTGCTTTCCTTCTAATTGGACCAGCCTGGCTTTTGAGCTTTGTTTATAAGAATCTCGGAATAAAATATTGATCAGTCTTCTATTCTGCTGATCCGAGCTCCGAGCCCCCTTAACCTTCCATCAATATCCTGATAACCTCTGTCGATTTGATCGATATTAAGAATACGACTGGTTCCTTTTGCTGAAAGAGCCGCGATTAAAAGAGAGACCCCAGCCCGAATATCAGGGGATGTCATAGTTATACCTCTTAACTGAACTTTTTTGTTCAATCCAATTACAGTCGCCCGATGTGGATCGCAAAGGATGATCTGAGCACCCATATCGATCAATTTGTCAACAAAGAACAGCCTGCTCTCGAACATCTTCTGATGAATCAGCACATTTCCATCAGCTTGCGTGGCAACAACCAATGCAATACTTAAAAGGTCAGGAGTAAACCCAGGCCAGGGAGCATCTGCGATCGTTAAAATTGACCCATCGATGAATTTATCTATTTCGTAGTTATCCAGTTGAGGCACCAAAAGATCATTTCCTTTCTGCTCCACTGGGATACCCATTTTTTCAAAAATATCTGGGATGATCCCTAAGGGTTCAAGGTCCGTATCCTTTATGGTGATCTCAGAACCTGTCATGGCAGCCATTCCAATAAAACTACCTACCTCGATCATATCAGGAAGTAGTCTATGGTCTGCACCCCTCAGACTTTCAACCCCTTCAATCTTTAAGAGATTGGATCCTATTCCAGTGATCTTTGCTCCCATTTGGACCAGAAGCTTGCATAATTGCTGGATATAGGGTTCACAAGCGGCGTTATAAATGGAGGTATTTCCTTTCGCCAGGACAGCAGCCATAATGATATTAGCTGTTCCGGTTACAGAGGCTTCATCAAGAAGCATTTGACAACCTTGAAGCCCAGAACTTTTTAGAACATAAAGTTTATGGTCCTGATCGTAGGAAAAATCCGCGCCTAGATTTTGAAATCCTACAAAATGGGTATCGAGCCTTCTCCTTCCAATTTTGTCCCCACCTGGCTTTGGAGATTTTCCAATTCCAAATCTCCCTAATAGGGGGCCAAGAGTCATTACTGAGCCCCTCAGGGCACTGGCTCTTTTGAAGAAGTCTTCTTCATCAAGATAGCCAAGGTTTAAGTCATCGGCTTGAAAGGAGTAGTCATGATTGCCGAGGTGCTCAACTTTCACACCCAAACGGCGAAGAATTTCAATGAGCCGCTGGACATCCAAGATCTCTGGGATGTTCCTAAGGATTACTTTTTCAGAGCTAAGTAGTGTAGCACACACAATCTGGAGCGCTTCATTTTTTGCTCCCTGGGGTGTGATTGATCCGGAGAGTTTGTGTCCGCCCTGGATCTCAAATATTGCCATTTAGTTTCTTCTTTTTCTAAAGTTACGCTTTCCTCTGGACTGAGGTCTTGATGGCGAACTCGATTTAAGGTTCATATCCAAAAGCCCTTTTTCTCTGATCTCATCAAGATCGAGTTTGATCTTGCCATCAGATAATTCATTTAGCTGTTGGGCCAGGACCGCATCATCCATTGACTCCTTGTTGTAGTTGAAATGGAGGGTCTTCATTAATCTGGCAAGGTAGATCTCCGAAGCTTTTCTTTTTTCATCATCCTCTATTTCAAGGGTTTTTTCGATCAACAACTGAACGTTGTGACCATAGACCTTGAATTTGATCTTCTGCTTGGAGTAAGGCATTTTCTTCGGCTTACGGGAAATCGTATTTTCATTAGGGGCAGGAAAAGGAGAGTTAACATTCAAATTGAAATCAGAAATGATATGAAGATGATCCCACAATTTTTGATTTCCATCCTGTGCATCGGTAAAGTTTGGGTTGATCTGTTTCATCAACTCAACCAATAGCCCTGCCAACCTTGTTCTTTCTTCAATATTTTCTATTGAATTGATGTAAGAAACTAGATTTTGGATGTTTCTTCCGTATTCCCTTAGGCGAAGGGATCCCCTGCTTTCAATCATTTATCAAGAAGTTATTTGGAGTGAATTTTGAGCTTAGCAAAGCTAAGTAATAATGTTTTTTCCCCAAAATCGTCAAATTTTACACTTGCTTTCCTTTGAGAATTGTAATTCTCAAGTTTTTCAATTACCCCAAATCCAAACTTAGGATGCTCTACTCTCATTCCTTCCTGAAGGTTCGAAAGATCATCAGGCTTGAAGTCAGGACTAGGAGTATAGGTGGATTTTAGTTTTCGCAATGGTTTGAGGTTGGCGGCAGGAGTTCTCTTTAACTCAGGCGATTTATTGAAGCTCCTTGCGGGTTTTGGTGTTTTGCCAAAACCTCCGGCCCTGTAGGTCTGACTGATGAAGGTCTCAGGTATCTCCTTTAAAAATCGACTTGGCTCACAAGTATGTAGCATGCCGTATCTGTAACGGGTTGAGGCATGGCTAAGGATCAATTTCTTCTCCGCTCTCGTTATTGCCACATAGAAAAGTCGCCTTTCCTCTTCTAGGTCCGCTCTGGAACTCATCATCATTTGTGATGGAAAAAGATCCTCTTCCATTCCTGCCAGGATCACATGATTGAATTCCAAACCTTTAGCTGAATGGATCGTCATCATGGTTACACGGTCAAGATCTTGCTCAGAGTCCAGGTCCTGATCCGTTAATAATGCAATGTCTTGTAAGAAAGCTGCTAAAGAATGATCCTCGATCGTTTCGTTGTCAGAAAACTCTCGGATCCCGCTCAATAATTCCTGAAGGTTTTCGTATCGAGCCATCCCTTCGATGGATTTGTCTTCGTAGTATTCACGGAGTAATCCCGAGTTCTTTATGATGGTTTCCGCTGCTGCATATGCGTTTTTTTCCCTAGCATCCATCGCGAAGAGATTGAGGAGAGAAGCAAATTCCAAAAGCCCCTTGGCAGCCCGAGGAGGGAAAAGTGAGTCAGCCTTTTGAATGATCTCCCAAAGCGAGCAGTTTTTCTCTTTTGCAAGAACCAGGATCTTAGCCACAGTAGTAGGGCCAATTCCTCTTTTAGGAAAGTTTATTATTCGCTTTAGAGCTTCTTCATCGTTAGGATTGATGGTAAAGCGCATGTAAGCGATCGCATCTTTGATCTCCTTCCTTTGGTAAAAAGAAAGTCCGCCATAGATCCGATAAGGAATATTGGCCTTTCTTAAGGCTTCTTCAAGGGCCCTTGATTGGGCATTGGTCCTATATAGTATTGCAAAATCTTCATTCTTAAGTTGAAGATTCATTTTTTGCTGGAAGATGGCCGAAGCTACTAATCGCCCTTCCTCGCTATCCGATCCTGCCCTGATCAATTCTATTCTATCACCGCCTTCATTTTCTGTCCAGACTGTTTTTGGAAGTTGGGCTTTGTTTTGAGCAATTACCTGGTTGGCAGCTTCCACCAAGGTTTTAGTGGAGCGATAATTCTGCTCTAATTTGAAGATCTTCATCTCCGGATAATCCTTTTCGAAGTTTAGGATATTTCCTATGTCAGCTCCTCGGAATGCATAAATGCTTTGCGCATCATCTCCTACAACACAAATGTTCTGGAATCTGGCTGCTAATTTTTTTGTTAGGAGGTATTGGGAGTAGTTTGTATCCTGAAACTCATCTACAAGCACATATTGGAATCTGGCCTGGTATTGATTGAGGACATCTGGATGATTGTTGAATAAAATGTGAGTGTAGTACAATAGATCATCAAAGTCCATTGCCTGGGCTCTAAAACACCTATCAAAGTACTCTTTGTAGATCCTCCCTAATTCCGGTCTTTGAGCTTCATAATCCTCAGATACTAATGCCCCGTCGTCCAGGTATTGGTCAGGGCTTATAAGATTATTTTTTGCGGATGAGATCCGATTTAAAACAACAGATGGTTTATAAAGCTTGTCGTCCAGATTTAGGCCTTTGACCACGGATTTGATGAGCGATTTAGAATCATCCGTATCATAAATCGTGAAATTCTTTGGGAAGCCGATCTTTTCTCCTTCTGCTCTAAGGATCCTAGAAAAGACCGAATGGAAGGTTCCCATCCATAGATTTCTTGCGTCCTGCCCAGTGGAATTGATGATCCTGGATTTCATCTCCCTGGCAGCCTTATTGGTAAAGGTCAGAGCTAGGATGTTGAATGGGTCCAGTCCATTTTCTATTAAATAGGCTATGCGGAAAGTAAGAACCCGTGTCTTTCCTGAGCCAGCTCCGGCCAACACCATCATTGCTCCCTCGCCGTGGGTAACTGCTTCTAATTGCGAAGGATTTAGGGAATCTAGATCTACCATCTGTTTCTGAAAGGGCAAAAAAACACAATCCTTTTTTGCCAAGAAAAAACAATGCTACTTTGATTAAAAAAAAGATTGATCAAGGTAGGAGATGTATTGGTAAGCGAGGATTTTGTGGAAGAAATGTTCTGCTGTGATATTTCAAAATGCAAGGGTGCTTGTTGTGTTGAAGGAGATGCTGGGGCCCCTCTCGAAGAGAAAGAAAGCGGCTTGATAAAGGAAAAACTTGAAAAAGTATTGCCTTTGATGAGTAAAGAAGCAATTGAGGTCTTGGAGAAAGAGGGACATGTTGTGCGAGATAGGGAAGGTGACCTGGTAACCCCAACCATTGGGAATCGTGAATGCATCTATGCTATCTATGATGAGAATAATAATCTGAAATGTTCTTTTGAGCAGGTTTGGGATGGGAGCGATGAGGATTTTAAAAAACCGATTTCCTGCCATCTATACCCTGCAAGGGAAACTAAGTTATTTGATGCCAAGGCTTTGAATTATCATCGTTGGCAGATCTGTGAAAGTGCCTGTGATCATGGCAGCAAGATCGGTCTGCCTCTATATAAGTTTTTGAAGTCCTCCCTAACAAGAAAGTATGGGGAAGAATGGTACACTGAGTTTGCCGAAGTGATGGAAGAAATAAAAAAGGGGCCTTAGCCCCTTTTCTTAGATCTTTTCAGGAAGAGTATGTTCTCTTCCTTCATTCAAAGTTTTTAAGTGGTCCATCAAGGGATCAAAATATTCAAGCATAGCCTTTGCATTGATGCTTTCCCCAGTGGTTTCTTGCAATAATTCTCTCCAATCTTTTGTAGCTCCAGGGCTTAAGACATCCTTTAAGAAGTTTCCGACCTCCTTGCTTCCGTAATAATTGGTATTTCGGGGATCCTGCTTTAGGATCTCCTTTGAAATATAATTATGGAATTGGAATAACAGAGCATAGGAAAGGGCATAATCATAGTATTGAGCAGCATCATTATTAATGTGAGTCTTTGAAGCCGCATCGCAATATTCAGAGCCTCTTTCTGAAGGAGGAACAATTCCCTGGTATTTGGTCTTGTATTTCCACCACGACTCATTGAATTGCTCAGCAGTGATCCCATTGCTATAAAGGTCATTTTCGAAATGTGTCATTACACCCGCTGAAAAAGGGATGAAGGTGATGTAGCTCAATGCTTCTTTGAGCAAAGTCTTCAATTCATCTGTTTGGGTATCCGGATCGATCAATTCTAAGTTTGCTAAAAATGGTTTTTGCATGGCGGCCAGTCCTAGCATCGAACCGATTGCCTCATGGAAAGCACGATTTGCTCCACCTCTTAATAAGGGAGGAACATCCGGATTTGTATATGCTATGTAATAGTAAATATGTCCATACTCATGATGAGTTGTTTCATACCACCTGGTATTAGGCTCAACCGACATAAGGGACCTGACATCGTTCTTCAAGTCCATATGCCATGCAGAAGCATGATTGTTTTTGGAATAATCAGCGCCTTCAGGAAGAGGGTATAGATCTGATAGCTCCCAAAAGGAGGCAGGTAACTCTTCAAACCCCAGACTTACATAAAACCTCTCACTTTGCTTTAAGAGCCATTCTGAACCTTTTTCCTCAAGAACATCATCAATATCCAGCCCTTCAACTTCAACTTCTGATGCCCAATCCTGTCCCCATCTGTTTGGTAACCAATGAGCAGGAAGCATATCAGGAACTTCTTGTCCATACTTCTCTGCAAGGCTGTACCTCATATAAGTGTGAAGTTCCCTGTAAAGAGGCCAGATATCGCTTATCAGGTCCTCATTCATTTTCATCATTTCGTCTACCTCCATGCCATAATCGGAAACCTGGTAATCGAAATAATCTTTGTACCCTAACGATTGTACTGTTTCGTTTCTTAGATCCCTTAATTCACTAAGTCCATCTTTAAGGACCAGCCCTACCGATTTACTTGTTTCCCAAACTCCAAGGCGCTTATTTATGTCTGTTTCTTCAATTAAGATTTGATCGATCGCATTGGTAGATAGGGTGTCACCCTGATATACAAACTTGTAACCAAATAGGTCAGAGTTTTGCTTAACCTCCATAGCAATTCTTTTCTTGGTTGCTTCACCTGCGGATTGCGGGTTATTGGCTGCCTGGTGAAGGATAGTTTCCAATTGCTTGATCTGCAATTCACCTAATCCTTCGGTGTTCTCAAGAAATGCTTTTGCTCTTGCAATTACTTCCTGGGAGCCTGTATAATCAGCAAAATCTTCATTCGCTTTTGTGGCTGCAGCTTTTAGAGTTGTGTCTCCTTCAATGATCTTGGTGTTTACAGCCCATTCGGCTTCAGCCGATTTATAGTACAGGTCGAGGAAGGTTGTAGTATAATCATCCAAAAAGGCTTGGACTTCATCCTTTGTTGACCCTGAATCCTCCTTTTGGCAAGAGAGGAATAAAAAAGGGGTTAAAAGAGTAAATAGGACAATTAGTTTTCTCATACGTGTTAGATTAAAAAAATTTATTTGGTTGAGGAATCTCTTTTGCCTGGGCAATTAGTTGATCACTTATTTCGCCCACTTTAATTGATTTAAGTTCATTGATCTCCTGTGGGTCGTAATCAGCTTCAATCCGGATATAGTTTTCGGTGAAACCCAACATTTTTCCGTTTTTATTTAGAGCCTCATAAACAACTGTTCTTGAGGTTCCTACTTGTGTTAGGTAGAATTCTTTTTTCTTTCTTTCAGAAAGCTCCCTAAGGTTATCCGCTCTTCTTGTTCTTTCCTTTGGCGATACTTTCCCTTCCAGCTTGGGAGCTACTGTGTTGGCCCTTTCCGAATAAGGGAATACATGAAGGTAGCTTATTGGAAGTGATTCCAGGAAATGATAGGTTTCTGAGAATTCTTCCATTCCTTCTCCAGGAAAGCCTACTATAACATCCACTCCAATACAAGCATCAGGAATAAGCATTTTGATCTTTTCTACCCTGGTTTTGTAAAGATCCCTACGATATCTCCTTTTCATTTCGGTTAGGATCTTATCACTACCTGATTGAAGAGGGATGTGGAAATGAGGAACAATCTTTTTTGATTTTGAGGCAAATTCAATGATTTCATCACTTAATAGGTTCGGCTCGATGCTTGAGATCCGGATCCTAGGAAGAATTGGGCTTTCTTCCATTTTTCTCAGCAGATCGATCAGTTTTTCTTTTCGTCTGCCTTCTATGATCCCAAAATCTCCAATATTAACCCCAGTCAGAATGATCTCTTTTGACCCATTTTCTAGTACTGCTTCTTCAGCAAGTTTCACCAGATCTGAAGAATTGGTGCTCCTGGACTTTCCCCTGGCTAAGGGAATGGTGCAAAAACTGCATTTATAGTTGCATCCATCCTGAACCTTAAAAAACAACCTGGTTCTTTCTTCTCCAGAATATGCCGGAACAAATTCCAACTTTTCTATGCTTCCTTTTGCAATGCTTTCCTGTGAATTAAGATGCTTTAATATTTCAAACTTTTGTTCGGTGCCAAAGACACCCGTGACCCCCGGAATCTTTGAGATCTCTTCTGGTTTAAGCTGTGCATAGCAACCCACAACGATCACTTCTGAATCCTTATTAATTCTCTTCGCCTCCTTAACGATCTTCCTACATTTCTTATCAGCATTATCTGTTACCGAGCAGGTATTGATAACAAAAACATCTGGATCAGAAAGGAAATCCGTAACCTCATATCCTTCCTTCTCAAATTCTTTTGCAATGGAATTTGTGTCGGTCAGGTTCAGTTTGCAACCCAGTGTATAAAAAGCCACTTTTTTCATGGGCTGCAAAAGTACTCATAAAGCAATAATTCATGAATTTTTAAATTATTGATGAAAATTGACCCAGTTTTCCTTTTTAAAACATGAAATATTAAAAAGTGTGGATAAAAAAGACCCTATGTTTCGAAAAATTGCAAGAATTTGACCAATTTTGGAGAATAAATAACCCAACACCCTAAAAAATGGCAAATTTTCGACTCAATGCGATCTTAAGCGCTCAACAAAGGCCCAAAGTCAAAGTAGAATTCCCATCCAACAAAGTGTCTGATTTTTTCGGTCAGAAATCTTTTGGAACAGACAAGATGAAAGAAAACCTCCCAGGGGAAGTTTATAAAAAGGTTGTCACAGCGATAGAAAGAGGAGAGGGAATTGATATGGAAACCGCAGATACGGTTGCAGCCGCTGCAAGGAATTGGGCTACCAAACATGGAGTGACTCATTATACTCACTGGTTTCAGCCACTTACTGGTGCTACTGCAGAGAAACATGATTCCTTTTTTGATGCAGGAGCGCAAATCGAAAAATTTAGTGGTGGTACCCTGGTTCAACAAGAGCCTGATGCCTCTTCATTTCCAAGTGGCGGTATTAGATCTACATTCGAGGCCAGAGGATACACTGCATGGGACCCTACTTCTCCCATGTTCATCATAGGAACGACCCTTTGTATTCCTACAATATTTGTTTCCTACACCGGCGAAGCATTGGATTATAAAGCTCCTTTATTAAAAGCTATTGAAGCGGTTGATAGAGCAGCTTCTACAACTTGTAAATTCTTTGATAGAAACGTAAACAAAGTTTCCGCTTCTCTAGGTGTAGAGCAGGAGTATTTCGTAGTTGACAAAGGATTGTTTGCTGCCAGGCCAGACCTGGTAATGGCCGGAAGAACCGTGTTTGGACATAATCCTGCAAGGGGGCAACAATTGGATGATCATTATTTCGGATCTATTCCTCCAAGAGTTTATGATTTCATGAAGGATTTTGAGATCGAAGCTTTAAAACTTGGGATTCCTGTTTCCACGCGTCACAATGAGGTAGCCCCAAGTCAGTTCGAGGTTGCTCCAAGATTTGAAGAGATAAACCTGGCAACTGATCATAATCAACTGTTGATGGATATCATGAACAAGGTAGCTGAAAAGCATAATCTGAAGGTTTTGTTTCATGAAAAACCATTTGCAGGCATGAATGGGAGTGGAAAGCATAACAACTGGTCCTTAATCACAAATACTGGGGTCAATCTTCTTCAGCCATCCTCTTCTGCCAGGGAAAACCTTCAATTCCTAGTTTTCTTTGTCAACACCTTAAAAGCTGTACACGATCGAGCAGACCTTTTAAGGGCTAGTATCGCATCAGCGGGAAATGATTTTAGACTAGGAGCAAATGAAGCTCCACCAGCAATAATCTCAGCATTTATTGGAGAGCAATTATCCAGGGTTCTTGATGAATTGGAGAGCAAAGGAAATCTCAGCATTGAGAAAGGAGATAATATGTATATGAAGTTAGGTATCGATAAGATCCCTGAGATCTTAATGGATAATACCGATAGGAACAGAACATCTCCATTTGCCTTTACAGGAAACAAATTTGAATTCCGTGCCGTGGGTTCTGATTCAAATGTTGCTCAGCCGATGACAGTATTGAATGTTGCCGTTGCGGAACAACTGGATCAGTTCAATCAGGAATTACAAAAACTGATCGATAAGGGAGAAGACAAAAGACTATCGATCGTTAAGATCCTAAGGAAGTATATCAAGGATTCAAAAGATAGAAGGTTTGAAGGTGATGGTTACTCAGAGGATTGGGTTAAAGAGGCGAAGAAAAGAGGCCTTTCCAACGTAAAGGATACTCCTAGAGCCCTGGATGCTTATGTGACTAAGGAAACGAAGGAGCTTTATGGAAAACATAATGTTTGCAATGAGACAGAGCTTGAGGCTCGGCATGAGATCATGTTGGAGAATTATGTTAGGAAGATCCAGATCGAGTCCAGGGTAATGGGAGATCTTGCTTTGAATCATATCATCCCTACCGGAATTGCTTATCAGAACAAATTGATAGCCAATGCTCGGGGTCTTAAGGAATTAGGGATAGATAATTCACAGGTTGTAAAGGCAATTGAAGAAATATCTGGCCATATCAATGCACTTAAGGTTGGGGTAAGGCAAATGATCGATGAAAGAAGGAAGGTGAACAAGATCGAGGATATGAGAGAGCTGGCCATTGCCTATGGAGATAATGTGAAGGGGAAATACTTCGACAAGATCCGTTATGCTGCTGATAAATTAGAACTACTGGTTGATGATGAGGATTGGCCGTTGGTGAAATACCGGGAAATGCTGTTCATCCGATAGCATAGGGCCATTTTTTTGGAAACTCCCAATTTCTTACCATTTTGGTTGTGCTTAAACCAACCCTGGGTATGGAAAACTACGATGTTGTTGTTATTGGGGGTGGCCCCTCCGGATTCGCCAGTGCAATGCGTGCGGTGGATTTTAATAAGAAAGTTTTACTGGTTGAAAAGGAGTCTTTAGGTGGAGCGGGCATCTTTAATGGTGCCTTAAGTTCCAAGACCTGGTGGGAGTTGTCCAGGCAGTCCAAGATGTATCAGGATAAACTTAAACGCTATGGCATGCAACCACCTCAAACCGCTCAGTGGTCAGATTTCTTAGCCGACGTAAGCGATGCCACCCAGGAAAGGGCATCATTATTATCCCAACAGGTTGAATGGTTAAAGGAAACAGCAGCTAATGGGAAATTCTTTTATAAAAAAGGCAGTGCTAGGCTGATCACTCCAAATGAAGTTGAAATAAGCGGGAGCGATGGAAAAGAAACAGTTCAAGCCGAGAATGTTGTACTAGCGACCGGTAGCCGCCCTAGGTTTATAGATGGTATACCAATAGATGAAAAAACCGTTGTCACCAGTGACGGGATACATAATTTCCGGGGTTTTCCTGAAAGCCTTGTGATCGTTGGTGCAGGGGTCATTGGTTGCGAATTCGCTACTATATTCAGCAACTTCGGTAGAACTAAAGTCAATATTATAGCCAGGGATGATAGGATTCTGCCTTTTGAAGATCCTGACCTTACTGAGATCATAGAATTCAATCTCCAACAAAACGGTGTGGAAATCCATAGGAATACCGATCTCCATAAAATGGAGGTTAGGGGGGATAAGGTCTATTACGAGACCAAGAATAATCAGGATGGAAGCATTGAGTCCTATGAGGTGGAAAAAGCCCTGATCTCGATTGGTAGGGTTCCAAATATTGAAGGTTTAGGTTTAGAAGAAATCGGGGTTGAAATGTCAAAAAGAGGGCATATCGTTGATGACAATACCCAAACCAGTATTAAGAATATATATGCCGTTGGGGACCTTACGGCTGATATTGCTCTCGTAAATGTAGGCGAGCTTGAAGGAAGGTATGCTATAGAAAAGATGTATGGCAATCCGGACAAACCAATGACCTATGATAATATTTCAACCATCATGTTTCTCAGTCCAGAAACGGCTGGTGTTGGATTGAACGAGCAACAAGCTCAGGCCAAAGGAATTTCCTACAAGGTGGTCTCCTTGGCATTTGACTTGATTCCCAGAGCAATTGCTATGCGAAGGACTCAAGGTTTTTTCAAAATTCTGGTTACGGATGATGACGATATGAAGATATTGGGCATGAGAGCTCTTGGAGAACATGCATCTTCTGCCATACAAACTGTAGCCTTATTGATCTCAACTAATTCCGGGGTCGAGGAATTGGCAGAATTGATACATCCACATCCATCAATTATTGAGGGTATTCAGGAATGTGTGAGAATGTTTCTTGGTAAGTCCATTATTAAACCGGGCCTTATTGAAAACAAGGTGGTTTGCCGAAGATTCCATGATGGGGTTTATGAAGACCTTGGAGTGGTGTCCTGATCTTCCAGAGACGCAAACAGATAACCACAAATAGCTTTTGGATAGAAATAGGTGCTTTTCTGAGGAAGGGTAAATCCACTATGACAGACCTCAAGGATCTGCTCCATTTGGATCTCGTTGGTTATGATAGCCATTTGCTCCTTTCCAGATATCACTCTTTCCAAACAGGTTGAGAAATTCCTCTCATAGCTTAGATGCTCATCGCTCCTTTGTTTTATTCCTGCGATTCCCAAGGCTTTTTCAATGACATAATAATGCATGATCGTCAGGTCGAGCTTTTTTATTGATTCTGGAAATTTCCAGGGAATGGGTTCCTGGTGATCTTCTCTCATCCTGATCTTGAAGTATTTATCCTTAAATAAAACTCCGAATGCGTGCTTTTTTCCTAGGATCACTTGAGCCATATCGTAGGGATCTTCGATCTCACGGACATGAAATTCTTTTTCCAAAGACTGCATTATGCGCTCGGGATTGAAATTTTCAATTCCCTTCACCAGTCTGTGAGTAGGAAGAACTCGTAAATCCTTGGAGGCAGAGTTGGTGAGATACATCAAATGATAATTGTACTCCTCTTGACCGGTGTGCTCAGGATTGCTTTCTTTTTGCTCTTTCTGATATTCCTTTGAACTTTCGAACCTATGGTGTCCGTCGGCAAGGATTATCTTTTGGTCTCTAAGGATTTCTTGAAACTTCTCAATGAATTGGGCATCCTGAACCACGGATAGGATGTCTTTTACACCCTGATAATCCTCTGTTTCGTAAATAGGAGAGGAGATAGCTTCATCCAGGATACTTTCCAATTGAAATTCGGGATCGTGGTACAATCCATGAGTAGGGCTGACATTCAATTGAGTGGTCCTAAGGAGTTCGATGCGGTCGTTGACAGCTTGTGGTATGGTGTTCTCATGGAGGAGAACCGCATTCTCTTCTTCATCACCGATCTTAACCATGCATACAAAACCCTTCCTGATAAATTCACTGGGTTCTCCGGCAAGGGAAAAAACCTGGAAATATGGATAGATACCAGGAATCGGATCCTTTAAAAGGATTTCTTTTGCTTTCCACTGATAAAAGGTGGATCGTGCATTTTCAAAAGGGTTATTGCCAATGGGCACCGAAAGGTGGATGCTGTTTTTGGGATTCTGGTAAAGCTTTTCTCTTTGCTTTTCGGAAACCACATCAAAAAGAGGAGAAGTAAGATCTTCAATTTCCCCAGCTATTCTGGGATTATATCTCCAGGCCTGAAAAGGTTTGATCTTAGCCATTCTTAGGATCTATAGCGAAGTCGCCAATTGGATAAGGGGCTATTCTCGGGTATTGGCCTATCCTTTTTGTTCTGTTGGTGTAGCCAGGCAGAGAAGATCGCGATTGCTTCTTCATTTTCAGTGCCGGCTAATTGTGCTTCTTCAAGGCTAGGGTAGTAATACTTTTGAACAAAGTTGGTGTCAAAATCTCCGATAATAAAGGCTTCATGGTTCATTACATATTCACCGAATGACAAAGTAGTTTCCAGGCCACTTATTTCATATTCCCCTATAGCTCTCTTCATCTTGTCGATTGCTTCTTCACGATCTGCACCAATGCTGATAAGCTTTGAGATCAACGGATCATAATTGATCGAGATCTCCTGCCCCTGGGAGAATCCGTCATCTACCCGTACTCCATTTCCTTTTGGTGTCTCATAGGTCTTTAGAAGGCCTGAATCGGGTAAGAATTGATTGAGGGGATCCTCAGCATAGACTCTGAGCTCAATTGAATGCCCGTTGATCTTTAAATCTTCTTGTGAAAACCCTAACGGTTCTCCCTCAGCAACCCTTATTTGTAGTTTGACCAGGTCCAGTTTGGTAATCTCCTCAGTAACAGGGTGTTCAACCTGTAAACGCGTGTTCATCTCCAGGAAGTAGAAATCAAGATTTTCATCAAGCATGAATTCCACTGTTCCAGCACCTACATAGTCACAGGCTTTTGCGACATTGATTGCTGCTTCCCCCATCCTATTTCTTAAATCTTCAGTTAATACTGCACTGGGAGCCTCTTCCACAACCTTTTGATGTCGCCTTTGAATCGAGCATTCCCTTTCAAACAGATGAACATAATTTCCATGCTGATCGCTGAAGACCTGAAACTCTATGTGACGCGGCTTAGTAATGAATTTTTCAATGAATACTCTACCATCTCCAAAAGCTGATTGAGCTTCACTTATAGCCCTGTCAAGTTGTTCTTCGAAATCTCTTGGGTCATGCACCACCCGCATTCCTTTTCCACCTCCTCCCGCACTGGCCTTAATAAGAACAGGAAATCCTAGTTCGTCAGCGATCTTTCTTGCCTCTTCGGGGTCCTGAACCGAGTGATCGACTCCGGGCACCATTGGAATATCGAATTCGGCCACGGCTTTCTTAGCAGAAAGCTTATCTCCCATGGTTTTGATAGCGGGGGTCGGAGGGCCTACGAAAATTATCCCCTCTTTCTCACATGCCTGTGCGAAATCAGCATTTTCTGAAAGGAATCCATATCCCGGGTGAATCGCTTCTGCATTGCACGAAAGTGCAGTCCTTACAATCTTTTCAATATTGAGGTATGATTTTGAAGGCTCAGCTGGGCCAATTTCATAAGCCTCATCGGCCAATCTTACATGGTTGGCATTCCTGTCTACATCTGAATAAACGGCGACCGTTTTTATGCCCATTTCCTTGCACGTACGCAGGATTCTGACCGCAATTTCACCTCGATTGGCTACCAGAATTTTTTTGATTCTACCCATAATTGGTGCAATGCTAAGTAGAAATATATTTTAATAATAATTATACCTGCCCTTAGCGATTGGTGATGCTCTTATTTAGGCTTATTTTTGCAGCGCATCAAAATTTTGTTCCCAGTGGATTTATTCGAAAAACTATTGCTTGACAGGGGGCCGCTTGGCAAACACTCGAAATTGGCCCATGGATATTTTGCTTTTCCAAAACTTGAAGGAGAAATAGCTCCAAGAATGAAGTTTCGGGGAAAGGAAGTTCTAACCTGGAGTTTGAATAATTACCTAGGCCTGGCCAACCATCCGGAAATAAGAAGGGTTGACGCCGAAGCTACCCAGGAATATGGGTTAGCATACCCTATGGGAGCCAGAATGATGTCAGGTAATTCAAACCTTCATGAAGAATTGGAGTCGAAGCTTGCTTCTTTTGTTGGTAAGGAAGATGCCATCCTTTTGAATTATGGATATCAAGGGATCATGTCCATTATTGATGCTTTAGTGGACAGGAGAGATGTGATTGTTTATGATGCAGAATGCCATGCTTGTATAGTTGATGGTTTGAGAATGCATCCGGGAAAAAGATTTGTATTCGCCCATAATGATGTAGAGAGTTGTGAAAAGCAACTTCAAAGAGCTACCAGAATAGTTGGAGAAACTGGAGGAGGAATCCTTGTGATCACCGAGGGTGTTTTTGGAATGTCTGGAAATCAGGGTAACCTGAAAGATATAGTTGATCTAAAACCAAAGTATGATTTCCGTCTATTGGTTGATGATGCTCATGGTTTTGGAACAATGGGAAAAACCGGAGCAGGAGCCGGAGAGGAGCAAGGATGCCAGGATGGAATAGATATTTATTTCAGCACCTTTGCTAAATCTATGGCCAGCATTGGAGCCTTTGCGGCAGCCAGCGAAAATGTTATTGATTACTTAAGGTATAATACCCGTTCGCAGATTTTTGCTAAGTCCCTTCCTATGCCCCTGGTTATAGGAAATCTGAAGAGATTGGAGTTATTGCAAACAAAACCTGAGCTAAAGGAAAACCTATGGAAAATAGTCCACAGGTTGCAATCAGGGCTAAAAGAAAAAGGATTCAATATCGGAACCACAACTTCTCCCGTAACGCCTGTTATCCTTTCCGGAGGAAATAATGAGGCAGCTCATTTGATTATCGACCTTAGAGAAAACCTTAGTATTTTCTGCTCTGTAGTGATCTATCCGGTTGTTCCAAAGGATATGATCATGCTGAGATTAATTCCTACGGCCGTGCATTCCATTGATGACGTTGACGAAACGATCGCAGCTTTTGAAAGTATATCCGGGAAGCTAAAAGATGGGGTCTATGCAGGAATGAAGCTTCAAGCAGAATCTTAAGATTCGGAATTAATTTTCCTTATTTTTTGCTCGAATACGTTTAATTTCTATTTTTAGCGCACTTTTGATAAATTTTTAAAACCCGTTTGATATGAAAAGATTTGAACAACTAAGAGATTTGGTGATGGCACTAGAAGGTGACTTTGAAAAATTCTACGACAAAGGCAATCAGGCCGCTGGAACCAGGGTTAGAAAGGGCATGCAAGAAATGAAAAACTTGGCTCAGGACATCAGAAAGGAAGTTCAAAACATAAAGAACAGCAACTAGCGAAAAAAAGCAGCCTACAAGGCTGCTTTTTTTGTTTCTTCCCTTATTCTTTCCTGAAGCTTCTTACTGGCTCTTGCCATTGGAAGCCTAACCTGTGCGGTACAAATACCCCGTTCCTCCAATACTACCTTTACCCCAACAGGATTTCCTTCTTCATACATTAAAGGATTGATACCTAGAAATTTTTGATTTGAGAGCTGAGCACTCTTAAAATCTCCATTTTGTGCATCATGGATCATTCTTGAGAATACTTCCGGAAAACCATTAGCTAATACGGAGATCACTCCAACTGCCCCTGAAGATATCATTGGGACCGTTAGCAGATCTTCTCCTGAGATCAATAGAAAACCATCGGTGGCTAAATTCTTGACGGATATGGCTTGCTCCAGATCTCCTGAAGCCTCTTTTATTCCGATAATGTTGGGATGCTGAGATAATCTTGCTGTGGTGCTTGCTTGAATGTTTGATCCTGTCCGAGACGGGACGTTGTAAAGGATAATTGGCTTTGGAGAGGAATCTGCAAGAGCCATAAAATGCCGATAGATGCCTTCTTGTGAAGGCTTATTATAGTAAGGGCAGACGGAAAGAAAAGCATCTATGCCTTCGAAGGAATTAGCTCTTAGCTGCTCGGTTAAAACCTTTGTATTATTTCCTCCCAAACCAAATACAATTGGAAGACCATTTTTATTTGAAGCGATGACAGTTTTTAGGACTTGGTCTTTTTCATCCTTGGTCAAAGTAGGAGATTCTCCAGTGGTGCCTTGAACCACCAAATAGTCAACCCCATTTTCACTTACATAAGAGACCAATCTTTCTAGAGCTTTCAGATCAAGGTCTCCATTTTCAGTAAATGGTGTAACCAGGGCAGGACCTACACCGTGAAACTTATTCATAACACCAATTTTTTTATGCTGGAAAGAGTTAATTCTGGCATCCCGGACATTTTGTTGCTACCGGGTTTGATTCCAAGATCAAGGTACTTCATAGGTATTGCATCAGAATTCCCAACAACCAATTTCGCTTGATTGCTTTCAAGAAAAGGGATGAATTCATTATTCCATTCATCAACGAAGAAAATTAGAAAATCGAATTTGCTATCCTGAAAGGCTTTAACATGTGGGTCTTTAGCGGTACCCCATATTGATGCTCCTTTTCTGGTATGAGGATGAAAGGAAAAGTCGTATTTGGAATTAACGATCTTATCAAAAAAGCACACTACTTCGATCTTTTTTCCAAATCCCTCAAGGTCCATAACGAACTTTTGTAAAAAGGGATTTGCAGATGGATCATTGTTTTTGATAAAAATCCCATACTTTTTTGAGCTCTCGAAATTGAGCTCCTTGCCTACTTGCTTCTTTTTTCTTGAAAAGAAATTCCTTAACCTGAATAATCCTGGTATGGTCATTCTCTGTTTATCATTTTTAAATAAGCTTCTTCATCGACAATCTCAATCCCCAACTTTTCAGCTTTGGTTTTTTTGGCCGGCCCCATGTTTTCTCCTGCAATCAAAAGGTCAGTATTTCCTGAAATAGAGCCAACAATCTTTCCTCCATTGTCCTTTACAGACTTTTTGATCTCTTCTCGGCTAAAGTTTTGAAAAACTCCTGAAACCACAACTTTTTTGTCTATCAATGGACCGTCCTTAGGAATATCTTTCTTTTCCAGTTCAAATGATAAACCCGAAGATCTTAAGCTCTCAACCAGAAGGATATTTTCTTCTTTATCAAAAAACTGAATTATGGAATTCGCTATCCTATCTCCAACAGAAGGTACCTCAATTAGTTGCTCAAACGAGGCATCTCTTAAGTTTTCAAGATTTCCGAAATGATCCGCCAGAATTTCAGCAGTGGTTTGACCCACGAATCGAATTCCCAATGCAAAAAGAACCTTTTCAAAAGGCTGTTTTTTAGATTCTTCAATTCCCTGCAGAATGTTGTCTACTGATTTTTTCAATAACCGCCTCTTTGCACCAGTATCCGAAACTTCCAATTCCAGATTCAGTAGGTCTTCCTTCCTGATCTTATATAAGTCAGAGTAATTTTGGATCAAGTCCGATTTAATTAGGCCATCGAGGGTTTCAACTCCAATAGAGTCAATATCCATTGCATTCTTTGAAACAAAATGTTGGATCCTCCCCAAAACCTGAGGTGGACAGCCAGTGTAGTTGGGACAATAATGCGCTGCTTCTTCTGGATTTTTTATGAGGGGAGTTGAACAAGCGGGACAACGATCCGGAAAGCTAACCTTCTTTGAGCCACTTTTTCTTTTTTCTTTGACAACAGCAGTGACCTTTGGGATGATCTCTCCTCCCTTTTCAACAAGGACATGATCATTTAGATGGATGTCCAATCGATTGATCTCGTTGGTATTGTGTAGAGAGGCCCTCTTTACTATCGTGCCTGCAATTTCTACCGGAGCTAGGTTCGCCACCGGGGTGATTGCTCCCGTTCTTCCAACCTGATAATGAACATCCTCTAAGACAGTTTCCTTGGATTCTGAAGGATATTTAAATGCTATGGCCCATCGTGGTGATTTGGCTGTCGATCCCAGTTGTTTTTGGTAACTAGGAGAGTTTACCTTTATTACGATCCCATCCGTATCCATGGGCAGGTCAAACCTTCTTTCCCGCCAATGTTCGATGTAATCCAGGACCTCTTCAATGGTTTTACATTTCTTGAAAGTAGGGGAGATCTTAAAACCCCAATTTTTTAAACTATTAAGACTCTCTTCTTGTGAGAAATTTTTCGCTTCAAGAATTAGAGAATATGGATTGCATTCCAACTTCCTACTTGCTACCACCCCAGAATCCTGCATTTTTAAAGTTCCTGAGGCCGTATTCCGCGGGTTTGCAAAAAGGTCTTCACCCTTTGCCTCTCTTTCTGAGTTTATCCTTGCAAATTCTTCCCTACTTAAATAAACCTCACCCCTTACCTCCATACGCCCCGGAATATTAGAATCCTTGATCTTCAGGGGTATGGATTTAATTGTTTTTACATTGTTTGTAATTAGGTCCCCTTTACTGCCATCGCCTCTGGTAATCCCTTGGCTCAAATAGCCATTTTCATAAACCAGGCTTATTGCAACACCATCATATTTTAACTCACAGAGATATTCGATCCCTTCGGGAATATCTTTCTTAATTCTAGTATCGAAATCTCTAATTTCTTCTTCAGAGTATGTGTTTCCCAAAGAGAGCATAGGAACATGGTGCTCGACCACTTCAAATTTCTTGGTTATTCCTCCTCCGACTCTTTGGGTAGGAGAGTCCGGTTTTTTTAATTCGGGGTTTTCTTCTTCGAGCTTTATCAGCTCCTCTAAGAGCTTATCAAATTCAAAATCCGAAATCTCTGATTTATCGTGGAGGTAATACTGATCATTGTAATGATTGATCTGCTTGCTGAGCTCTTCAATTCTTTTTTTCGCCTCCATTTTTGAGCAAAAAAAAAGCCCCTAGGGCTTTTCTTACCTTACCATATTGGTTCGAATACCTTCTATTGTCGTGGTGATCTGTTCCAGTTGTTCAGTACTCAATGCTACTTCAGCACCTCCAGTAGCATCAACGTTCACGTCCTCACCACTTGCCTCAGAACTTTCAACTTCAGGGCTTCCTATTGATTCATAAAGCGCAGCCAGGCTTCCAAGTTCTGCATTAAGGTCTTTTATCTGCTCGTTGTCAGGGAATTTACCAAGAATCTCCTGAAGCTTAGTAAGTGTAGTACCCTGATTAGCGATTTCGTTAATTATGGGGTTAAGGATCTGAAGAATGAATTCTTCAGGAATATCTCTAGGGTAGTTCTTAACGATAGAAGTAGAGATATAAAGTCCTTCCACCCAGCTACCTGCAAGGACAAGGGCTGCAATGTCTAGGTTATCATTGTCAATCAATACCTGGTCGGCCATGTAAATATTTTCAGTTACCACCTTGATCAAGCTGTCCCTATCCACCAAGCTTTGTTCAAACTTTTGGATCTTATCCTGCTCGAAAGCACCGGAGATTCCCAATTCTTCAGATAACTTTTTTGAAGCATCCATGAACTGAAGAACATCAGGCACCTGATAGTACACACAAGAATAACCAAGGTCTGCTCCGTAAACCCCAAGGTTCAAGGCTCTCTTGTAATTTGTCGAGCTATAATTATCTACGTTTTGGTATTTGTTTAGAATGTCCGGCATGTAAGAAGCTCCGGTCTCCTGAATGAACTTGGATATTTCCAAAGGGGAAGGGAGTTCATCCAGTGCCTTTTGAAATTCTTTCTTTAGCTCCTCATCTCCTTCCTCAACCTTTACATCCTCAAGATCAGAAGATTGGTCGTTTGAGGAATCATTTCCGCAAGCACTTAGGAAAATGACGGCGAGAAGAATTAACAGGTTGTGGTTTAGTAGGCTTTTTGCTGATTTCATGGTAGCATTTACAGGTCTTAATTATACAAATATATTCCCTAAAAACTGAAAATCAAGCTTGATTTCCAGCCCCTTGAACTTCCCAATTTTTCTTGGTTTTATTCTTCTCCGCTCGCTTCTTTAATGGCTACTCCGCTTGCTTCGAATGCAAGTGTATACTCTGGTTCGGTGATCTGCATAATCTCTTCCTCAGATTTCCCAGCATCTTCCGCATAATGCCTTAAGGTTTCTACGGAAACCGTATCAAAACGAGCTATCCCTTCAATTACGGCCCAGTTGGAAGCACCATCTTTAGGAACGAAAAAACCATAGTCTTTAAAGGTTACTCGTACTGGCTGGTCATAACCTTCAATGTTCATTTTCATCCAGCAGCCTTTCTTTTGGCATACTGATTCGATCTCACCTTGCAATTTGGCATTTACCGAACCAGACTCATTCACACTCGCAACCACATCGCTCATGGCCATCGCTCCATCAGTAGTAATGGTGTCACCGAAAAAAGAAAGTCCGGATTCTATGGGCTGTTGCTCTTCTACTTGATTTTCATTTGCCTGATCGGCATTGGAACATGCCAGAGAAAAGGCCAAGATTACCATTCCCAGATACTTCATATCGTTTTTTTTATGCAAATATAATATGCTTACCAGCGCAAGCTTTAATGATCCGTTCATTTATTGCTTTTCCTATACCTTTTTCTGGTACCAACTCCATTAGGACTCTGCTGAACCCTTGTTTGTCTATTTCTCGCATAAAATGATATAACCTCCGAGCAGCCTCTTGCAATTTTTGGTTTTCACTTAATATCCATTGATTTTGATTTGATACCCCCTCAATGTTATCAGAAAAAAGAAGAAATGCGGTTTCTTCATCGTTATCAGGTGGGAGTTCATCTCGTGAACTGAAATACCAGCTCTGCGTTCGTGGGCTGTAGTGTTTTTCAAAGTCGCCTGGGGAAGACTTGGCTGGTTTATCAAAGGTATCTTTTCCAATAATTGGCCCAATAATATTTTCAAGGTCCTCTTTGCTGATCATTCCCTCCCTTAAGATTCTGGGAGTTTCATTGCTTAGGTCCAGGATGGTTGATTCGATCCCTACTCGGCAAGGTCCTCCATCAAGTATATAGTCTACTTTCTCTCCTAATTGATCCTTGACATGACCCGGTGTTGTTGGGCTGATATAACCAAATGGATTTGCGCTAGGCGCAGCAACCGGACTCCCCAAGGAACGGATCAATTCAAGGAATAAGGGGTGACCGGGAACTCGGACCCCGACAGTGTTCAATTCTGCTGAGATCCTTGAGTTTATTTTTTCTTGTTTTTCTAATATAAGGGTTAGAGGGCCTGGCCAAAACATGGCCGCGATATCTTTGATTTTTTGGTCGGAGTTTTTGATAACTTTTTCCAAAGCCATTTCAAGATCAGAACAATGAACTATTAATGGGTCATTTGATGGTCGGCCTTTTGCTTTGAAGATTTTATTGATCGCTTGAGGATTATCTATTTTTCCCGCTAGTCCATAAACCGTTTCAGTAGGTATGGCTACTATTCCTCCTTGTTCAAGAATTTTGATTGCAAGGGTTAAATCCGTTCCAATGAGCTCTCTTTCGTTCAATCCAAGCGGTTGATTATCCCGTCTATTAGGAAAAGCACCTTTCTACCTTCCTGCAGTGGAGGGCTATCCAATTGTTTTTCCACCAAAAGTTGAACCCGTCTCTCATCGTTTCCAACAATAGTTGTCCTTATTTCGAGTTCAGTGGAGAACTCACCATTTGGTACCTTGAAGGAGCCTTTTACGTTTTGTCGGGGCCTTTCAAGCATATAATTCTGCTCAGGTGAAAAATTCCCATAGAACTCTATTTTATCAAGATCTGATCCTTCAACATAATTCAAGAAATCCTGATGGTCAGATTCTCCATCCTTACTAAATACCTTTTCCAGAACAAGGTCGAATTTGAAGTAGCCTTCCTTGTAATCAACCATGGTCATGCAATCCTTTGATGAGAAAGAATGCCAAACGTTGTTTTCTGAGATCTTGATCTCAATAGCTAAGCTTCCTCCAAATCTTTGGGCTGTTAAGGGTAATGTGAGAATACATAGTAGAAAAATAAGTTTCCACCGGATCAGCATAGCTTTTATTTTGTCCTTTTATTTGTTGGCAAATAGAATTAATGGCAAAGTTAAAACAAGTACTGACGTTAGCCATTGGCCTGCTTTTGATTACCCTTCTGGATAATCCCTGGGGATCTGTGCCGTCCATGGGTAAATTGCTTAACCCTTACACGGGTTTTTGGCAAAACGCTGAAAGGAGAGGTCAGTTTTCCAATAAAGAGATCCAGATTGATGGGGTGGAATCTGAGATCAAGATCATTTTTGATGAGGAGCTAATTCCTCATATATACGCTGAAAACAAAGCGGACCTATATTTCGCTCAAGGTTATGTCACCGCAATGCTTCGCCTTTGGCAAATGGAATTCCAAACCCATTTTGCCGCTGGAAGACTTTGTGAAATAGTTGGACCAAAAGCCTTACAACTGGATGAATTTCAACGAAGGATAGGGATGCCATGGGCGGCGAGGAATACTCTGAAAGTGGTAATGAAGCATGAACCCACAAGGGTAGCATTACAATCTTATTCTGACGGGGTTAATGCTTATATATCCCAATTGTCTCCTTCCGATTATCCTTTGGAATACAAGATCCTGGATTATGCCCCTGAAAAATGGGACCCTCTTAAAACTTCCTTATTGCTCAAGTACATGTCCTGGGATCTGACCGGGGATAAAGAGGACTTTGCTATGACAGAGCTTCTGTTCAGACTTGGGAAGTCCAAATTGGAAGAGATCTTCCCTTATGCCTCCAAGGATATGGAGCCTATCCATCCCGTTGGAACCTCTTACGATTTTGAAGTTTCAGAGATTCCAGATCAGCCTAAGAATGCCTATAACCCGGTTACTCCTTTTGGGTACGAGGGCAAGATCCAAAAGCCCCATCCTGACAATGGTTCCAATAATTGGGTTGTTTCAGGAACAAAAACCAAATCCGGAAGCCCTATACTATGTAATGATCCTCACCTGAGTCAAAGGCTACCATCGCTTTGGATGCTATTACATTTGAATGCTCCCGGTGTTGATGTATTTGGGGTTAATTTTCCCGGAGCTCCGGGAGTGATCCTTGGATTCAACAAAAACATTGCCTGGGGAGCCACAAATGTGGATCCGGATATCCTTGATTGGTATAGAATAAGATTCAAGGATGAATCCCTGGGTGAATATTTCCACAATGGGGAATGGGTAGAAGCTGAAACCATTGAAGAGACAATAAAAATTAGGGGGGGAGAGGATAAGATCTTAAATATCCCAATGACCCACCATGGTCCTGTTTCTTACCTGGGTAAAGAGGATGAAACTGAACCAACTTTGAAAAGAGTAAAGGGAATAGCACCCACAGGATTCGCAATGAGGTGGGCGGCCCATGAAGGTTCAAATGAATTACGAACCTTCCTGCAGTTAAATGAAGCAAAGAACTATGAGGAATACGTTGAGGCATTATCTCATTATTCCTGTCCAGGTCAAAATTTTGCCTTTGCATGCTCAGATGGAGATATTGGGTTGTGGTCAAATGCAGAGTATCCATTGAAGTGGAGGGACCAGGGAAAATTCCTTTTGGATGGAGAGGACCCTTCTCATGACTGGGGATCAAGGATCCCGCATCAGCAAAATCCGCATTGCTATAATCCTGAAAGGGGTTTTGTCAGTTCAGCAAATCAACATCTGACAGATTCAACTTACCCTTATTACATCAATTGGGAATTCGACCCATACATGAGGGGTAGGAGGATCAACCAAAGGCTTGAAGAGATGAAAGATATCACGCCTCAGGATATGATGGGACTTCAATTGGATAATAAAAACCTGCTTTCAGAAAGGGTATTAGATGGTATGCTTGCTTTGGTTGATAAGAGTAAGCTAAGCGAAACAGGCTCAAAGGCTTTCGACCTACTAAACAATTGGAACCGATTCAATGATGCTGAGGAAATCGGACCCAGCATATTTGTTTTTTGGTGGGAGTATCTTCAGAGAGAAATGTGGGATGATGAATTAGCTACGGTTAAAGGGACCCTCTATCCTGATGTGCTTATTACTGCAGATATTATCCTGGATACCCTGGATTCTGATTGGATTGATAACAAGGAAACAGAAAAGGTAGAAAGCAAATCCGAGGTTCTAACTACCTCTTTTTCTAAGGCTGTAAAGGAGTTAGCAAACAAGAATGGGTCTGACCCCTCGGATTGGAAGTGGTCTAAGATCAATGGCCCGATGGTGCCGCATGTTGCAAACATACCCGGAATGGATGTTTCTGATCTAATGATAGGTGGAGGAAAGCACATTGTAAATCAGCAGCAGAAAAGCCATGGCCCTAGTTGGAGGTTGGTTGCGGAGATGAAGGAAGAACCCAATGCTTTTGGAGCTATTCCTGGAGGGCAAAGTGGAAATCCAGGTAGTAGGTACTATTATAACCTAATGGATAGATGGGCTGAAGGTGATCTACTGCCTCTCAATATTCTCTCCTTTGAGGAGCAAAAGGCTGAGGATAATCTCATGGTATTAAAAATCAAGGGGAAATAACAATGAAGGCATTTGTATCATATTTGGTCATAGGTCTCCTAGTCGGATGGATATTGCCATGGTGGGCTGTTTTCCCTGTTTCAGCCACAATCCCATTTATCTTTCGTGGGGGAAATACTCAACATTTCTTTTTGGGATTGTTTGGTGTTTTTTTAGCCTGGTTCTCAATTTCAATCTACATTGACCTGCAAAATGATTTTATCCTTTCGGGGAGAATAGCAGCAATGTTAGGAATTCCAGCCGGCGTTCTCCCTTCAATAATTAGCTCTCTAATAGGCGGTTTGTTGGGTGGTTTAGGTGCTTTGCTTGGAGGATTGCTTAAAAAGGACTATTTCAGTTAAGCTCAAATTTCAGGTCTGCTTTTTTTGATATCCGGCTTCCTCCCCAATACAATACGCTACCCCAAAAAACTCCAATAAGGGATCCAAATAAGACATCCCCAAAAAAGTGCACCCCTAGATATATCCTTGAATAGGCTATTATCCCTGCCCAGGGGAATAGGACCCAGGACCAATGAAATCTATTTCTGAAAAGGGGGAATAAAAAAAATGCGACTGCAAAATGATTTGAAGCATGTGAGGAGGTGAACCCATAGGTGCCGCCACAGCCATCGGGGCTATGAATTTGTTCTTTTAGTTCTGGATCATGGCATGGTCTTAATCTTTTCACGGTGGGTTTTAGAAATCCACTTGAGCTTTGATCCGCTAAGGTGATCAATGCGACAATTAACACAAGCGTAAGTAAGAAGCCCTTACGTTGGAAATAGGCAAGGTATCCAAGGATCAATGCATAAAAGGGATACCATGTTTCCTGAGTTGTCAGGAAAATCATGATTTTATCCATAAATCCGTTGTTAAGGGAATTCAGGAAGAGAGTTATTGAATGATCGAGCTCTAAAAAAAACTCCATATCATCAATTTATAAGGGATTAGGCGCTCCAATCTTGCTATATTCGATTTTATTTTCTCTGACAAATGCCATCAAGAACCAAGGTAAAATCAAATAAGGTAAACGCAAAAGTAGCTGCGGAATTGAGCACTCTGAAAAGGGCTTTTGAAAGAATGCAGACTGCCAGACATATGGCTGAGCTTTTTGATGAAGAGAAAGTGTTTGCTTCAAAGTATGTCCATAGTACTTCCAGGGGACATGAAGCAATACAGCTTGCCGCAGCATTTCATATGACCCCGAGTGATTATGCTGCCTTGTATTATCGGGACGAATCTATCCTCCTTGGAATAGGAATGGAACCGAGAGAGATCATGATGCAATTGATGGCAAAAAAGAATGATCCTTTCACTGGGGGAAGATCCTATTATGGTCATCCCGCTATACGAAGGAAAGATCTCCCTACCATCCCCCACCAAAGCTCTGCAACGGGGATGCAAGCCATTCCCGCAACAGGAATGGCACATGGCCTACAATACCTCGAGGGAAGGAAACTTTTAAAGGAAAAAAAAGGAGATAAGCCATTGGTTGTTTGCTCTCTTGGAGATGGATCGGTTACGGAAGGAGAAGTTAGTGAGGCTTTCCAAATGGCGGTTCTTAAGAAGCTTCCAATCATTTATCTCATTCAGGATAATGATTGGGGAATTTCTGCTACAGGTTCCGAAATGCGGGCCATGGATGCCTTTGAGTTTGCAGCTGGATTCAAAGGGATGCACAGGGTCAGGATCAAGGGATATGACTTTCTTGAATCTTATGAGGGATTGAAAGAGGTCTTTGATCATGTTCGTTCAAGGAAGGGACCTGTTTTGGTCCATGCAGAATGTCCACTTCTAGGCCATCATACTTCAGGTGTTAGAAGAGAATGGTACAGGGGAGATAAGGACCTGGCAAAGCATGAAAAATATGACCCGCTTCCTTTAACCAAAAAGCAACTTCTGGATAGAGGAGTTTCAAAAAAAGAGATCGATTCTGTAGTTAAGTCAACAGAAAAAAAGGTAAGGGCGGATTTCGATTATTGTAGAAATTCAGAGGATCCTGATCTGGATAAGGCAGTGGATTTTGAATTTGCTCCAAGTCCGATAACTGAAGAGAAGGGTGAGAGGAGACCTTCAAAAGGGGAGAAGGTTATTATGGTAGACTCAGCCCTCCATGCCATCGATGAAATATTAAAAGAAAATCCTGAGGCTCTTTTTTATGGCCAGGATGTCGGAAGAAGATTGGGAGGTGTCTTTAGAGAGGCGGCCCTTCTTGCTGAGAAGTATGGAGATGATAGGATATTCAATACCCCAATTCAAGAAGCTTATATAGTCGGTTCTACGGCTGGTATGTCAGCGGTCGGTGCCAAAGCCATTGTGGAAGTTCAGTTTGCGGATTATATCTGGCCTGGAGTTAATCAATTGGTGGAAGAACTTTCTAAGTCTTGTTACCTAACCGAAGGAAGGTTCCCGATCTCAAGTGTTATTAGAGTTCCAATTGGAGCCTATGGTGGGGGTGGTCCCTACCACTCAGGTTCTGTTGAATCTACCTTAACAACCATAAAAGGGATCAAAGTTGTTTACCCTTCCAATGCAGCTGATATGAAAGGTTTGATGAAAGCAGCTTTCCATGATCCAAACCCAGTCGTTATGCTGGAACATAAAGGTCTTTATTGGTCTAAGGTAGATGGAACGCAAGGAGCAAAAGCCATAGAGCCTGATAAAGATTATATAGTTCCATTGGGTACGGCATGGTCAGTAATAGAGGCGGAGGAGGAAAAGGTCGATAATGGGGAATCGATATTGGTAATAAGCTACGGAATGGGTGTTCATTGGGCTTATAACGCGGCCAAAAAATTCCCTGGGCAAATTGAGCTCGTAGATCTGAGAACCCTTTATCCCATGGATGAAGATCTGGTTAAGGAGAAAGTAAGAAAGCATGGAAAGGTACTGATCGTAACGGAGGAGCCCATCTTAAATTCTTATGCAGAATCATTGGCCGGTAGAATCTCAAGGGATCAATTCCATGAACTTGATGCCCCAGTTTTTACCATTGGCGCAAAGAATGTTCCTGCTATTCCCTTAAATGTAGATTTAGAAAAGCAGATTCTGCCGAGCAAGGAAAAAGTAATGGAAAGAATTCAGGAATTGCTTGATTACTAAAAGGGATACCCAATACTGATATTCCAAAGCGTTCTATTCTGATTGAAAGGATCGTAGTTTTCAAGAGAGCCTCCCACAAACCTACTCCCCTCTGGTAACGCCGGATCATAAAGTTTCATACCTGCATCCAATCTCAATACGATAAAGGAGAAGTCAAATCTAAAGCCGTAACCCACGCCCAGTGCTATTTCCTTGAAGAATCGGTCAACCGCAAATTCTCCACCGGGCTGAGCAGGGTTTGCATAGATTCTCCAAACATTTCCTGCATCTAAAAATAAGGCTCCTTTGAGGAATCTATAGATTCCGAATCGCCATTCGAGGTTGGCCAAAAGCAGGATCTCTCCGGGTTGTTCAAATTGATAGTTGATCTGACCATTTTCATCGACATTGGCATAGGAGCCTGGGCCCAATCGGCGGGGCTTCCAGGCTCGAATGGTGTTGCTGCCCCCGGCAAAAAAGTATTTTTCATAAGGCATTGCGCGGTTAGCTCCATAGGGGTAAGATAACCCTCCGGTGATCCTGAACGCTGCAAGGGAGTAGCGCGTAGTGGGGAAGTACTTTCTGTAATCGAAACTTCCTTTTAAGAATTTATAGTACTGCAATCCAAGTATGGTGTCGTTCGGTTCAGTTGTTGTTCCTTCGAAGAAATTCCAAACCGTTCCCCCGGATTCGAAAAAGGCATTGTAGTACTTTGCCTCTTTATTCCGGTTGAGCTTGAAATCGTTGTAAACATAATCAACGCTCATACTTGTAACCACGGAATTCCCAAAGGAGTAGATTAAGTTGTTCCCGTTGTCCCTAAGGTCTAAAAGATATTGGCTAAACCTGGGGTCTCTTACATCCGTAGTTACCATGGTAAAATCAAGGAATTTCAAAGCCCAGGTAGTGCTGGTTTTTGGAGATACCGCATATCTCAGGTGGGCATTAGCATTATGTCTGGCGTATTCGGGTCGGCTTGAATAAATGTAACCCGCAACCACACTTGTTTTTGGGTTTTGATCATTAAAACGAAAACGGAAAGGAGAAGGAAATGCTATGTTGGGAAAAGTAAGGCCTGTAGAAATTCCCAGGTCAGCACTTTGGTAAAAGTTGGTTTCCGAGGCAAAACTGGTTTGCGCTTCTATCTTGCCCTTTAGATTTATATCCAGCATTTCGGCACCTCCAAAAACATTCCTGGTTCTGAATGAAAGAGAACCGAATGGGCCTGGCAACCACTGAGTCACCGCTGCACCCACTTCAAAAGAAGTTGAATACTTAGGTAGGGGGGTGGTATAGATATAGGCTTGAAATCCTTGCTTGGCTGAATCATATCGAATATTGGTGTATTTGTACACATTAAGGTTTGCAAGGTTTCTTTGGGTTTTGATGGTATTATCCTGGCTATAGAATTGATTTGGGTAGAGTTTTACTTTTTGATTGAGCTGTTTGGGTTTTACAAATGATTTGAAGTGGATGTACTTAACGCCTTGGTAAGAATTTGTATCCCTTTTTGCCAGATCAGATTCAATGCTTGCATCCTCAATAAAATTAACCGCCGAGATCTTGTATCTCCTGGATGCATTTGAGTTTAATGGAGGGATCACATTAAAAGACAGACCAACCTTTTGCTGGCCTAAGGTGTCGTTTACCAGGATAGTAATGTATTGTTTCCGAAATCTAAAATATCCTGAATTTTTTAGTTTTTTATCTATCGATTCGATCTCATCTCTGATGGCATACTCATCATAGACCATTCCTTTCTGAACAATAGGTCTTTTTAGCGGACGGTTTTCAATTAAGCTTTTCAGAGTGCTATCGGAGAAGGAATAATTGATCCATTCAACCTGCGTTGGCTTTCCTTCATCAATTGAATACTCCAGGAACGACCTTTTACCCTTTTTTCGTTTAACAAGTTTCACCTCATTTTCGAAATAGCCTTTTTTAGATATGAAATTGGTCATTTGGACCCTCGTATCTTCTAAGGCTTGATCATCGGCAATTGTTGGTGCTTCACCGAAGGACCTTCTAATGGATGGTCCCTCATTGTAAAGAAGCTCCGCCTTGGCCAGTTTTTTGTCTAGCCTTCTTTTCCACTTCGTCTCTTTATCAGGCTTTCTGGCTTTCTTCTTGTCAAACCATTGATTGGCCTTTTGCTTCTTTCTTGTTGCCCTGGCTTGGTAACTTTCAGGTTTTCCAAGGTAATAAGCCGATAGGTAAGGCATTATTGGTAAGCCAAGGATCTTTCTGTTTGGCCTTTGCCTGAAAAAAAGCTCAAGGTCAGAACTTTGAATATTTTTGTTTCCCTTGATCTTCTGTTGGTAAAGCAGGTATTCATCTTCCTTTAGATGTTTTGTATTCACACAGGAATTCAATCCAAAAAGGAGGAGAATGGATGGGATCAGGGTATTGAAATATGATTTCCTGGATATGATGCTCACAAAGAATTTAGCCAAGACCATTCAATCCCTCAAAATAAAGAAATACAGGCGTGAGCATGGTCTTTTTATGATCGAGGGATCAAAATTGATAGAAGAAGCTTTGAAGGAAAAATGGGATATAGAGTATCTACTCCATACTAAAGACTACAGTCCTTCTATACCCAAGGGCGGGAGGATCATAGAATCAATTGAACTTCAGCAAAGAGAATTAGAATCCCTTGGAACCTTAAGCTCTAATAAGGACGCAATAGGAATTCTGAAAGTAAAGAAGTCCAAAGAACTAGACCTGGAAAGTTGGATGCTTTACATGGATGAGATCAATGATCCTGGAAATGTGGGCACCATATTGAGAACCGCTGATTGGTTTGGTATCAAATCGGTTATTCTTTCTCCAGGTACTGCCGATCATTTGAACCCAAAGACAATCATGTCAAGTAAGGGATCTATATTTCGATTAAATATCCAGGTAATGGGCATTAATGAACTAAGAACTTTAATACCTCAAGGGGAGATTATTGGGGCAGATCTCAAAGGCATTTCCTTATCTGATTTCGAATGGCCCAGGATGCCAGGATTGATAATTCTTGGTAGTGAATCTCATGGGTTGAGTTCGGATTCAGAAAAGCTATTGACCAAAAAGGTGAAAATAGAAGGTATAGGAGCCACCGAATCTCTCAATGTTGCACAAGCTGCAGGAATCATCCTTTACGATCTGCAGATTAGAAAATTAGCTACATGAATTTCTTAGAAGTGGCAGATGCCTCTTCGACCATCTCTTCTGAAAGCTCTTTACCTAGATAAGAGTCAATTATCCCATGAGCAACATATAGTAATGGAGTTAGGACTACGGCTACTATGAATTTGTAGATATAGTTTATTATCCCTACCGACATCACCTGCTCAATACTCCACTGTCCGAAGATGTAGAAAGCAATGGTAAGTACCACGAATGAATCGATCAATTGAGAAGCAAGAGTAGAGCCCGTTGCTCTAAGCCAGATCTTTTTACTTCCGGTAAATCTTCTTAGATAGTGGAAAACATAAACATCAAGGAATTGGCTGATCAGGAAGGCTACAATAGATCCTATGATGATCCCTAAGCCCTGAAGGAAGATCTTACTGAAGGCGTAATCGATGTTAAATGGGGTGCCATCAGGCATCTTGCTATTGATCTGCACCCAGAAATCAGAAGCTGGTAAGGTGGTTACGAAGTATACGGCAACGAAGACATAGGAAATCATAACCGCAGCAAGGGTTGAAAGTCTTTTTACCCCAGATTGCCCAAAATATTCGTTAATAATATCTGTTGTAATAAATACCACGGGCCAGATAACAACCCCGGCAGTAAGATTGAAATCAAGCGTGAAGCCACCCATTAATTCCATTTGGGCAGGCGGAAGATTCAACAAAGCCTCAATTGAGAAGATTTTTACGCCGATCAGCTCAGCCAATATCGCATTGGTTAGGAAAATGGCACTCAGAACAATAAAAAGAGCTGTCTTCTTTTTATGCTCGGTATTTGCAGGTATACCGTTGGTATTGGTAGTTTCCAAATCGGGTTCCTAGTTTTTCTCAATTAGATCCGGAACCACCCAGGTCATTTTCTATTTCGTATAGAAAAACCCGGTCTACAGCTTCCTCGATCTTGTTAAACGATTCAATTACTCTATGAAGTTGAGTTATTTCCATCAACTTTTTTACCTGCTCCTGTGGAGAAGCCAAAACAAGAAGACCACCTTGTTCTTTACAAATCCTATTGGCGGTCAGTATACAGCTTAAACCTGAGGAGTCGGTATATTCTACTTCGCTAAGGTCAATAATTATATTCTTAAAACCTTCGGATTTAAGGATAAGTAATTGGGCTTTGACCTCTGGGGCCAGAACCGCGTCCAATCGGCTTTCACCAATCTTGACGAGCACATATTTCTCTTCCTTTGTAACCTCAATCTTCATATTGTCGGATTCAAAATAGGGAAAATAATATTTCTAATCTTCAAGGAATCCCAACAAATTTTTCTCAATGCGCTTCAATAGCTCAGAATTTTCCGCTGGAATAAAGCTTTCACCACTCAAATTCTCGTACAACTCCACATATCTCTGAGAAATTTCTATAACCTTTTTATCTGGAAAATCTGGAATTTCTTCCCCCTCAAGCCCCTGAAATCCTTCTTCCATCAGCCATTCCCTCAAAAACTCTTTAGAAAGCTGTTTTTGTTTGGTTCCACTGGCAAGGTTCTCTTCATACCCTGTTTGGTAGTAGTACCTTGAAGAATCAGGGGTGTGGATTTCATCCATCAAATGAATCTGACCATTGTAATAGCCAAACTCATATTTGGTATCTACCAGAATAAGCCCTTTTTCCGCTGCTCTTTTGGTTCCCAGTTCAAACAGCTGTCGGGTATAGGATTCAAGTTTTTCGTAGTCTTCCTTGCCTATGATACCCTGATTAAGGATCTCCTTCTTGCTAGTATCCATGTCATGACCTTCCTCAGCCTTGGTGGCAGGAGTGATCAACGGTTCTGGAAATTTTTGACTCTCAGACATTCCATCCGGCATTTCCACTCCGCACAAAATCCTTTTTCCACCCTTATACTCCCTCCAGGCATGACCTGCCAAATAACCTCTTATTACCATTTCAATTGGAATCGGTTTGCATTTTTTCCCAAAGCAAACATTGGGATCGGGAACATCTTCCAGCCAGGTAGGTACTATGCTTTCTGCAGCCTTAAGATTTGAGATGGCCAAGGTATTCAGGATCTGACCTTTATAAGGGATTGCTTTAGGCATTATAATATCGAATGCCGATATTCGGTCGCTTACCAGCATGGCCATTTTTTCACCAAAAAAATAGACGTCTCTTACTTTACCCTTATAGACGCCTGTTTGACCCGGAAAATTGAAGTCAGACCTGGCAATTGAATTAGGAAGCTTCATCCTATAATCTTTCCCTTTTTGTAGATAGTTTTTTTCTTTTCCTCTCCCTCAGGGGTGTATTCGAACCATTCACCATTTTTCTTTCCATAATAGTAAACCCCTTTTTCTTTGGTCTTACCTGTAAGATGAAAGGACTCATAATCCCCATGGAAAGTCCCTCTTTTCTTATTGGCGTTTATTAGCTTGTTTCCTTCTTCATCAAATTCCTGGTAAGCCCCTGCTTCCACTCCATATGCATAATCCGATACTATTGATTTTTTTCCATTTTCAAAGAACCTGGATTGCCTACCATGCCTTTTTCCATTGGAGTATGTGCTCTTTAGCTTCATTTGCCCGGAGGGATAATATTCTTCTTTTTGACCTTCCAGTTTTCCTCCCTGGAGATCATATTTTAATCTGGGATTTCCATTTTCATAGTATTCTGTGATCTTTTCATTTTTCCCCTCATTGGAGTAAACGATCTGCTTTTCTAGTTCCCCACCTTTGAAGTATCGCAGGCATTTTCCCGATCTAACTCCGTTTGAATAATTCAGCTGATATTTCAATTGAGCCGTAGGATACCATCCCCTGGAAAGCCCTTCAAGTCGACCATCCTTATAGTTTGATTCAAGGATCTTTACTCCTTGTTCATTATAAGTCATGAACTTACCTGTTCTTTCACCCTCTTTATTTATCCCTTCTGTTTCGAGTCTTCCAGATGGAAAATAGGTCCTGAATCCTCCGGAAAGGATCCCATACTTAAAGGTCTGCTCAACCCTAAGATTTCCATTGGGGTAATAATATTTGGCAGGTCCATGCTGCTTATTTTCTACGAAGAAGGTCTCGCTTTTGCTATGACCATTTTCATAGTATTCAATTATTAGTCCTTCAGGTTTTCCATCTGAGAATTTTCCTACCAGCTTGACCTGCCCGGAGGAATAATAAGCCTCTATCTCATCCTGGAGTACATCTTCATGAAACATGGCTTTTTGCAAGAGGTTGCCATTTTCATCATAGATATTCAAGGGGCCTTCTTTTAGGTCATCCTTGTAAAAAGCAAGGATCTTGGTATTTCCATTCGGATAGAATTCAACGAAAGAATCCTGTCTAAGTCCCTGATCGTAAAAACCTTTGGCAGCTAGAGTTCCGTCTTTGAAGAACCGCTTGTATTCACCTTGTTTTTGTTCGGGATTATCCTGATCAACAAAGAACTCTTCCCTTACCCCTCCAAAATCCTCATAATAGGAATTCCTCTTAAGCTGGGAAAAAAGAATCCCAGGCAAAAGGAGAGAGGTAAGGAAGATGAACTTTGAGAATTTCAAACCTTTAGTTATCCATCATTTGGACCACAAGGGCAGAGGCTCCTCCACCTCCGTTGCATATTCCTGCGGCTCCAATTTTTCCACCTTGATTCTTTAAAATATTCAACAAAGTAACTGTTATCCTGGATCCTGAATTGCCCAGAGGATGGCCTAATGATACCGCTCCGCCATTGACGTTGACCTTAGCGGGATCCAGCTCAAGGATCTGGTTGTTGGCTATGGCAACAACTGAAAATGCTTCATTGATCTCAAAGTAATCAACATCGTCTTTGCTGATGCCAGCCCTATCAAGGGCTATAGGAAGTGCCTTTGCAGGGGCAGTTGTAAACCACTCTGGTTGTTGAGCTGCATCACTGAAAGAAAGAATCTTTGCTATTGGCTTAAGGCCAAGACTCTCAGCTTTTTCCCTGCTCATTAGAATGAGAGCTGAAGCTCCATCATTAAGGGTAGATGCATTTGCAGCGGTTACGGTTCCTTCTTTTTGGAATACCGGCCTTAAGGTTGGGACCTTTTCGGGTTTAACGTTTTTGTACTCTTCATCTTCAGATATGGTGATGGGGTCGCCTTTTCTTTGTGGAATACTAACAGGAACGATCTCTTCATTGAATGCTCCTTTTTCCCATGCGTCAGCAGATCTTTTGTATGATTCCAAGGCAAAAGCGTCCTGATCTTCCCTGCTGATATTACAATCCTTGGCGCATAGCTCGGCTGCATTGCCCATATGATAATCATTGTAGACATCCCTTAAACCATCATATACAAGTCCATCGGTCAGAGAAACATCACCTAGTTTCTGTCCGGTCCTTCCTTTGGAATAATAGAAAGGAACCTGAGACATGCTTTCCATTCCACCAGCAACGACAACATCATTTTGTCCGGTCATGATGCTTTGAGCACCAAGCATTATAGCTTTCATACCGGAAGCACAAACTTTATTCACTGTTGTACAAGGAACAGAGTCTTCAAGTCCGGCGAACATGGCTGCTTGCCGTGCTGGAGCCTGCCCGAGTCCCGCTTGAAGAACATTACCCATAAATACCTCATTGACCTCTTTTGCATCAACTCCTGCCTTTTCAAGAGCACCCTTGATAGCTGTTGCTCCAAGTTTTGGAGCAGGTACTGAGCTCAATGATCCCATAAAGCTTCCAATAGGTGTCCTTACCGCTGATACAATTACAACCTCCTTCATATTATCTACCATTTTGATTTACTCTTTTTATTCGTCGTTGCTTCTTTTTTAAGTTGTTGGAAATATTGCATTTCCCTGTTTTCCATGGCCTGTAAGATCATTTTAGCCACCTCCGGGCTGATCTTTACTTCATCAAAGTTAGGCTCCTGTTTTGAAGGTTGAGGCTTAGGCTCTTCTTTTCCTTTTTCCTCTTCATCGGCCTCTTTTTTATTTCCCTCTTCCTTTTCTTTTTCTTCCCCCTCTTCAGACTCTTTTTCCTCACCCTGTTCCCCTTCTTTTTCCTCTTCCTGATCCTGCTCTTGTTCTTTCCTTTCTTCAGAATTTTCTTTTTCCCCGTTATCCTCCTGATCTTTTTGATCCTGTTTATTTTCCTGGTCCTTCTGATCTTTTTTATCCTCTTGATCCTGTTTTTCCTGGTCCTCTTGATCTTCTTGTTGATCCTCTTGTTCGGATTGTTCTTCAAGCTTCTTTTTCACAAGCTCATAATTGAACCTACTATCCTCATTTGTGGGATCATGAATAATACTTTCTCTAAAAGCCGATAAAGCTTCCTGGTACTTTTTGTTTTCGAAATTGATCGCTCCCATTTGCTGAAGCGCCCTAGAAGTTTCTTTTGACCTTCCATAAGCAAGGGTCTCCTGATAAGATCTAAGTGCTTCCTCTTTGTTGCCAAGCTTGTATTGACAATTCGCAATGTTCAATTGCAACTGAGCTTCACTGATATCCATGGAATCTCTAAGAATGGTGAAGGTCTCCAAAGCCTTATCGAATTCCTGGTTTTTCATTTTATCAAGACCAGACTTCTTCAACTGATTCAATTCAGTGATTGATCCTGGATCAATGAAAATTAGCACTATGATGATCAAGAATTTCATACCCTAATAGTCCTGGAGGTAAATGAGATGTCCACCAAAACCAAAATTAATGCCGGAAGAAGAAAGAACATGTATTTATTTGAAGAAGCGTCAACTGTTCTTGTATCCTTCAATTCACCTTCAATATTTAAAATTGAATTGATCAATTTTTCTATTTCATTAAGCTCGTTGGAGACCTCGAAATACTTACCACCTGTTTCAATGCTAAGTCTTTTTAGATCTTTTGAGTTCAATTTTGTAACGGCTTCTTTGCCCTGTTCGTCTGTAATAAATCCAGAACCGTTAGGAATTCTTGCTCCCTTTTCTGTTCCTATTCCCAGGCAAAAAAGCCTGACCCCATTCTTTTTGATCTTATTGACGATCTTCTCTGAATCCGATCCAAAATCCTCGCCGTCACTGATCAATAGGATCGCCTTTGCCTGATTTTTCCCAGTAGAATTTTCATCTTCCAAGAGCTTTTCCAATGCTAATTCCAATGGGGTGCCCAATTCTGTTCCTGCGCTTGGAACCAGATCTGTGTTCAAAGTTTCAATGAACAAGGTCAAGGCAGATTGATCATAGGTCAAGGGGCATTGAACAAATGCTTCAGATGAAAAAATGATCAAACCAAGACGGTCAGATGATAATTCGTTGAGGATCCTTTGCAATTCAAATTTTGCTTTTTCCAGCCTTGATGGGTTCACATCTCTTGCATCCATTGATTTGGATAGGTCTACCGCGATGAAAATGTCTTTACCAATTACCTTGATCTCCCTTGTTTGGTTTCCAAAAGAGGGGCCCAATAGGGATATGAAGATTAGGGTCAGGTATGCGATCCTTAGGGGGAGTTTCTTAGCAATACCAAGGCTTTTTGACTTGAAGTATTTTGAAATGAAACGGATCCTTAGATAATAACCCAGGTATAAAACCAGGATCAACCCAATTAGAATAAAATCAGCTATATCAAGGCCTTTAAGCCAGGTCATAATACCTCCAATTCCGGTGTTCCGGCAATAATTTTTGATAAATCCGGTTTCCAACCCTTATCAGGCTGAAAACGACTGCAAAAATAAGAATGCCTGGGACCACTGCCAACCACCAATAGTCTGGTTTTAACATTGAGTAGGATAGGATCTTTCCCCAGGAGACCTGTTCGGGCGATACCCCAAGTCCGAGGAAAGTTAAGCCGGACTCAAGCATAACCACATTCCCTGCTGCATAAGCAACATAAGCTAAAAGATCAGGTAGAACGAAGAAGAAATTATGATTGAATACTTTGTTGAAATTGGATGCTCCCAAAGCCTCCAAATTTTCATGAAGTGCACTGCTTCTGAACGAAAGGGTCTTTGATCTTACGATCTTGGCAAGGGTCAACCAGCCTGCCAGGATCAATGCGGTCAATAATCTTGTTGGGCCCGGAGGCATTATTGAAATAATAACAAGGAGTAAAAAAAGTTGTGGGATAGCTTCAAAGGTTTCCATGAAACGATTCAATGCAAAATCAATGGGAACAGAAACCCTTGAGGATCTGAGAATATAGGTTTTGAATGATCTGATCCTGGCCAAAGACCAGAGGAATATGGCTAAAAAGCCTGAAAGTAGGATTCCGGTAAAAAGGCCAAGCCTTGAAAACCAAAATATGGTCATCGAGATCCAGAAAACTGAAGCCCAGAATAATGGTGCTCTAGGCCTTAGAAAATGATCCCCAAAATATCCCATTAGGGAACCTATAAGTAAGCCTATTATCCCAATTCCAAGAGCTGAGAAAAACACTATCAGCAAGGAAAACCTTGCTCCATGAACCAAGGCAGCTAGTATATCCCTTCCCACTGCGTCTGTTCCCAAGTAATGTACTTTACCGGAATACTTCAGACTTTCTGTACCTGGTTTCGAGAATTTTGGAATGCTTAGATCCAATTCTTTTGGGCCAAAAGGAACTGGAGTGCCAAGGATTAGATCCCTGTCCTTAAAGTTGCCAGCCTCCTTTAAAAAGAACCATTCTCCTGTTTTTACATCTTTGCTCAATAGGGGGGCTGAGTTGGAAATAAGGTCTGCACTTAAACCAGTTAGGATCCAGGCTCCAATAAGAATTAGCGATATATTCTTTCCGAATTTTTTCAAGAAGACCCCATTAAAGAATTTTTGGATCCGGGTGAATACTTTTGGATCAGGATATCTGCGATCAGATAGCCTAGTAAAGTGAATAGGCCGGAGATAAAAGCGATTCCAAATATCAAAGGATAGTCCCGGAAATTGAATGCCTCAACCATTAGCTTTCCCATCCCTGGCAGGTTGAATATCTTTTCAATGATAAGCGAGCCTCCCACTATGCTTGAAATAAAAAGCGGAACATGGGATGCCAGGCTTATCACCGAATTTCTAAGAAGTTCTGTTTTTACAACCTTTTCCCTTCCCATACCTTTTGCAACTGCGTTCAAAGCATAGGTCTTTCTGGATTCTTGTTCGAGGTTTAAAAAGATCAGCCTGGTGTAATAGGCAATAGAGGGTATTGCTAATGCCAGGACAGGAAGAACAATGTGGTAGAGGAATTCAATAACATTTTCAATGATGTTTCCTTTGAATTCTCCAATTCCTCCATATGGAAAAAGAGGTATGAAATATGGGGAAGCAAGGAAAATGATAAAGATCAAGCCAAGCCAATAAGGAGGAACAGCGTAAATCATATCTAGTGCGCTCCAGATCATCTCATTTTTTCTTTTTGATCTGGAAAGAGCAAGATGTTGTGCCAGGTAGATGGAAGAAACCAGCATTAATGAAATTGAAAGAAAGCCGAGGATAACTGATAGTCCAAGTGGAGTCCACAATACCTTTAAAACGGGGATCCGGTACCGTATAGATTTCCCAAAACCATTAAGAAAGACCTCCTTCGACCAATTATGAAACTCATTATTGGTGCCATTGAAAGTGATCTTTGGAAGCCAGGAAATACTTTCCCAGGAATTTACCCCTATATAAAAAATTGCCTCAGCCTTTTTTTTGGAGACTGGGCTTGAATTTGAAGATCTTAATGACTCATGACCTCTGATCTGATAAGGATCACCAGGTGCTTTTCTTGCAAGCCAGAATGAAAAGATCATCATTAAGGCGAGGCTGGGAATAAATGCCAGGATCCGTAATAGAAGGAATTTTTTCAAGGGCTATGTCGAATGCTAGGAGGCCAAATACCATTAAATAAAGGTGAATTTGAATAGCTATCGACTCTTTTTGATACAACCACAGGCAATTCAGGGTTATACAAAACCAACCATGTAAAAGAGTCATTCAACTCGTTGCTGATCCTTACTTTGAAACTTTCAGAAGCTTTAGGGTCTAATTCATTTTCCAGTGAATCCATTAAAAGGTCAGTCGTTGAATTACCAAAGGCAAAATAATTCTGTCCTTCCTCGATGGAGGAACTATGAAATAGAGCTCGGTAGTTAAATCCTCTTGGAAGTATTCCAACCCCACCACGGGTCAGGTCAAAGTCTCTGTTGGCTTTTCTTTCGACATATGCTCCGAATTCTAGGGGATCAAGGATCATCCTTATCCCTGCCTTGGAAAATTTATCCTTTAGAAGTATTCCAGTCTCTTCACTCGAACGGTTGTTACTGGCATACATATAAACCAATTCTAATTCCTCGCCATTTCTATTTCTTATATCTGAATCTGGGTCAAGGGTCCAACCTGATCTCTCCAGATAATAATTAGCGCTGTCAAGATTGTATCCGGGCTGTGGTTTTATTTGAGATTCAGCATTTTCACTTAGTCCAAAAAAGGGATGGTTTGTTTTTTGGCCATAACCCTGTTGGATATAATTGATGAGTTCATCTCTGTTAATCAAAAAATTAATTGCTTTTCGGGTATCAGGATCCTGCAGGTTTGAAGCACTCTTGTTAAGACCGAGATAAACAAAACCGAAAAAAACCATTCTATCCAATTCATAATTATTCATGATGGCTGGATTTTCCTGTATTGTGGAAAGAAATGAAGTAGAAAACCAATAGAAATCAGCCTCATCTTTTTCAAGTGAACTAACCTTGCTTATGGGTTCTGTAAAAATTTTATATTGGATCTGATCAGGATAAGCCAAGAACCAATCGTTTTCTTGCTGCAGATCATTTCCCCACCAATCATCAACTTTTTTTAGGGTAAGGGATTGCCCATTCACCCTTTCTTCGAAAAAGTACGGGCCTGAGCCAATAAGAGTGTAAGGTGCCCATGAGTTTATGTCAGCTGAAATCTTTTCTGATAAGACCTGAAGGGATGAATCCGAAATACCATTCTCCAGGAAGTCTTTGAACTCAGCGATAGAATACTGGTTAAAGACGCCTTCCGGATCATAAAGATGGGAGGGAAGGATTGGGAGGGAGCCTACCACAAATGATGCATCTGGTACCATTTTACTGGTCTTAATAATCAAATTTTGAGACCCAGGATCCTCAGCTAATACATCCTCAATGAAGTCATAGAATGAAGCATCCGAGTATTGTTCAAAAACAGGATTAAAAGCGAATTTCACTGTGAATTCGACATCCCTGGCTGAAATCTTCTTCCCGTCAGGCCAAACCGCATCAGGCCGTATTTCGAAATTGAACTTCTGATGGTCCTCAAATATCTCCACGATAGGAAGGCTTATTGCCAATTGAGGCACCGCGTCATAGGTGTTTGGATCTAGGTTAACAAGGGCTTGAAAGATCTGGGATGAAATAGATTTCTCAGTATTTGAGGTCCAGTATTTAGAGTTGATATTCCTGGGTTCCAGATCAAGGTTTACTCTGACTACGGCAGGCTGGATTTGCTCATTATTCTCTGAGGTTTTGGAACAGCTTAGTAGGATAAAACTGAGACAAAAGAGAACTGGAAAAATGAGTAGTTTTTTCATCCTGTAATTTTGAAAAGAATTGCTTAGGGGGCCAATAAAATTTTAAATAAAAATACTAGCTTTGCACCTCAATTTTTAGGGCTAAGGATATTTTCCTTAAAAATTTTGGGCAAATGAACCCAAGGAGAGGTGGGTGAGTGGCTGAAACCACATGTTTGCTAAACATGCGTACTGGGAAACTGGTACCGGGGGTTCGAATCCCCCTCTCTCCGCGACACTTTTCAGAAATCAAATAGGGGTTTCGAAAAGTAAACCAAAAGCTGGCTTTTGGTTTCAATTGGCGAAAGCCTGGTGAGCGTAGTGAACACTGAAAAGTGTTTCAGGACCAACCAACAGGGATCACCGAAGGTAATCCCTGGAGAGCTAAGAAAAGGGATCACCAAAGGTAATCCCCCTCTCTCCGCATACTTTTCCGGTTACGGATTAGACAAAAGAGGACAAAAGAGTCTCTCTAAATTTTATTGAAGAAAAGAATTTTCGGGGTGTAGCGCAGTCCGGTTAGCGCACTCGCTTTGGGAGCGAGGGGTCGTAGGTTCGAATCCTACCACCCCGACTTTGCTCGCCGAAACTCATTCTAGAGTAAAGGCGAGCTTTCTTTTCAAGCCTTTGGGTTTTTGGTTAGTTTCGGCGAGCTCCGTCGGGCAGGCCCGACCTTTCTTCTGGCTCAATTTCTTCAGCTGCCCTGGAACATTAATTGGTGGGCTCGCTGAAAAACATACTGGCTCCTTAGCTCAACTGGATAGAGCAACTGCCTTCTAAGCAGTAGGTTTCAGGTTCGAGTCCTGAAGGAGTCACAAACAACACTTTTAACCTCCTATTATTCAATAAGTTAGGGGGTTTTTTCTTTTGCGGGTGGCATAAGTAGGGGCAATTATTTATCTTTCTCCTATGGTTCGCTTCTATCTAAAGGGTCAAACTGTCCAAGCCCAATTCAATTTCCAAGGTAAAAGATTTCGTTTTTCTACCAAGGTAAAAGGGGATGAAAACGATTGGGATAAAAAGAACCAACGATTCAAGTCAGGGGCGAATTCTTCCCTGGAGAAGAACCGGATTCTTAGAAGCTTTGCTGAAGATGTTGAGCAAGCCGCTTACACTTTAAGAAAACAGGGTAGGTCTGTTAGCAAGATGGCCATTGATTCCCTTCTGTCAAATGAGGAAATTCTTACCTCCAGCTTCCTTGATTTTTTTCAGGACAAAATCTATCAATACGAAAAGAAGCTTAACCCCAGCACCATGAAAATATACAGGAGGGTGCTGAAGAATCTAACCAAGTTTAATTCGAGGCTTTCCTGGGATCAGCTAGACATGAAGTTCTATTACGACTATACCGATTACCTGAGAAAGGAAAAGAACTATTTGGATGTAACCATTTCCACGGAAATCAAAAAAGTGAAGAAGGTTCTTAGGGATGCAGATAATGAAGGAAAGAAATTCCCCCCAGACTATAAGCGATTTGAAACTGCTTTAAGAACTAATGAACGACATGCACTAACCCGTAGTCAGGTTGATAGATTCTATAAGGCCGATTTGAAAGGGTGGCTTGATAAGGTACGAGATATTTATGTCTTCAATTGCTTTACCGGACTAAGGTACGATGATCTAAGAAGCCTGGATGAAACCAATGTGCAGGGGGAGATTTTAAAATTCACCCAAAGTAAAACTGGTGAAGTGAATGAAGTTTACTTGAATGATGTTGCTAGGGCGATCCTTGCCAAGTACGAAAACAAGTTCATTAGCCTTTTAGATGTACCAACCAACCAGGCTTACAATAGGGGATTGAAAGAAGCCTTCAAAAAGGCTGGGTTTACAGATGATGTCTTACTTGAAAGGTTTCGAAATGGCAAAAGGGAAAGGGTGGTAAAAAAGGAATATGAAGTTTTTACTGCCCATACAGCAAGGCACACTTTTGCAAGAATACTGATTGAAGCAGGGGCAGATATAAAATTGGTACAGGAAAACTTAGGGCAAAAGGATATAAAAAGCACAATGATTTATGCTAAGATGTTCGCATCTACTAAGCATCAAAGAACTAAGGATCTTCTTAACTCTTGAGGCTAGCAACCGCCTTTTGCATATCGAATAGCTGTCTATTAAGGGAATCCAACTTCTGCTCTAACATTGCTTTTGTAATCTCCCCCTCTTTTGGGTTGAGCATGTCGCCCCTTCCTGATACAAGCCAATTCATATTTATATGAGGGAACCGTTCTGCTATTCTTACAAGCAAATCCCATGATGCTGTATTCTTATTGTTGGCAATGTTATTCAGCCCTGCAGGAGTGAAGCCAATTTCTCTTGCAAAGCTTGAAAGGTTAAGTCTTTCATGAGAAACAATTAACCTAAACCTTTCCCCAACCGCCTCATCAACTACCGATTTTTCAAGTATAGTCTTTTCCATTTGTTGAACAATTCAAATAAAGTATATAAATAATACCTTTTTATTAAATATTTTGTATTGAATGTTTGTTTTTAATATGAATTTCTTTCTTCTTCGTATTGTCTTGTAACGAAAAGAACAATGGAACAATTAAAAACTTCTTCAAACCTAGCAAAACATCTTGCATTATTTGCAAAACCTCAGAAGAATTTATTAGCAACTTTTCCACAGGTTGGAAAGTTTGAAATCATCGATCAATCCAGTAATGAGGTCGTCTTTGATTTCAGGAACCCTGAAAATCCAAATGATATTGAAACCTATTCCCTTCTTATTCGAGTAGGAGATGAGGACTTAGACAACATCGATCTTGACCAGTACATCATAGATAATAAGGTGTTCTGGGAGCTGGTGCCCTCAAATGTAATTACAGATCTAAATGGGGAAGATGATTAGGATGGTTAAAAAGTGGGTTTTTAAGAGGGCAAAAAAAAGAAGGGGATTTAGCGAACTTCCTTCTGCCCTTCCACAGGGAATCAAAAGCACTTACATCAACGGTAAAAGATTAATTCACTCAATAAGATAAGAACAATGGAAACAAAACATACAGAAGGGAAGGAGTTAATACGAAACAAGGCTACAGAATACGCTAATAGGAGTTGGGATGTTTCTGATAAGCCAAATGAGCATGATAACGCTTTTGAAGATTTCCAAAATGGGGCTTTGTGGATGAAAACAGAACTCGAACAGCAAACCACTGAATTGCTTGAGGCTTTGGAGGGGTTTTTGGACGAGGTGGTAGAATTAGACCCAAAGGAACTTCACTATGAGCATTCAAGAATTCGACAAAAATATATTGCTGCTAAAGAGGCAATAAAAAAAAGCAAAACAATAGAACAATGGAATACAGAATAAAAAAGAAAAAGTACGCCTCCGGGCTTGAGTCTTTTGAAGCTCAAGTATTAACAGACGATGGGTGGAAAGGAATATTTATAGATGGAAGTCTTTGTCAAGCATCTGAGGCTTGTGTTGATGGCTCAAGGGAAATGGCAATGTCAAGAATCAAGCAACACAAATTAGGTGGCGTTGAGGAAGAAATTGAACAAATCAAATAAAGAATTAGGACAATCAATTAAGAACAATGGAATTTCAAAAACTAAAAACCGAAATACTCAAAAGGGCAAAAAAAAGTAATGCCTGTATTGAGGAATACAAAAAAGCGAGCAAGACCAAAACCAAGAAAGCACTACTTGATGTGGTGGTAGAAAATTTCAATTGGTGCTATTCATATAAAGTAATAGACATCGAATTACTTGATGGGTTTGGAGAATCCCAGGTAAATAAGGTGGGCATATACTACAAGGGAGAAATAGAAAAAATTGAAGGTGAAAAAGTAATTGCCTTATGTGGGAACGTGGTGGTGGGAGTTATGGACTCCTCACAAGTCGGTAAGATGTTGGACTCCTCACAAGTCGGTGAGATGTTGGGTTCCTCACAAGTCGGTAAGATGTTGGACTCCTCACAAGTCGGTAAGATGTGGGACTCCTCACAAGTCGGTGAGATGTGGGACTCCTCACAAGTCGGTAAGATGTTGGACTCCTCACAAGTCGGTGAGATGTGGGACTCCTCACAAGTCGGTAAGATGTTGGACTCCTCACAAGTCGGTGAGATGTTGGACTCCTCACAAGTCGGTAAGATGTGGGACTCCTCACAAGTCGGTGAGATGTTGGACTCCTCACAAGTCGGTAAGATGTTGGACTCCTCACAAGTCGGTGAGATGTTGGGTTCCTCACAAGTCGGTGAGATGTGGGACTCCTCACAAGTCGGTGAGATGTGGGACTCCTCACAAGTCGGTGAGATGTGGGGCTCCTCGATAGCAAGAGCATTTAGAGGCAATAAAAAACCCAAATCCGAAGGTGAAAATTGGGTTTTTGTAGACTACCAAAACAGTAAGATCTACTGTGGTAAGAATTTTAAAATGGCTAAATAAGAACAATGAAAGCAAACAGAAAACAGAGAAGGCAACTGGAAAAAGTAAATAAAAGTTTACCTGTTGCCCCTGACCCTGAAATGGTAGAGTTAGAAATCAGAAAGAGGCTTCAGAACTTCTCCAAGCTATTAAACAAAGATCCCCAACAGGCAAATGTTAGGAAGAATCCTTATGCCAATAATTCAAAATATCTCCCCATTTCATTTGTGGAGATGAAGTTGGATGAGCTATTCTTTGGGCTTTGGCAAACAGAAAACTTCAAAACTCAGGTAGTCATGAATGAAATTGTAGGAAGCATTGATCTTCTCATATTTCACCCTACTGCAAACGCTTGGTTAAGAAGGACAGGATCAGCAGCGGTACAGGTTCAGATGAAATCAGGGAGCGGAGTACTGGATGCAGAGAACAAAATCAAAAACACCTTAACAAAAGACTATCCCCATCTAAAAGCAGAATGTTTAAAGAACGCTGCCCGGAGTTTGGGTAAAGCTTTTGGAAGGGATCTGAACAGGGATTTTGAGGATTCTTATTCCCCAATTCCCTTAGTGAAAAGGGAAAGGTTAGGGCAGGAGCTATACAATAAAATCATCAATAAGCTTCACAATTCAAACCTTGATGATGAGCAGAAAGCGCATTTCGAAAGGGAGGCAGATTGGTTTTCAGAAACTGAAGCCTACGACCTCTTGACCTGGTTAGATGATTGCCAAATGGAAAATCTTGATGAACAATTGGATAATAAAATAAAGAACGATGATAACACTTAATGACAAGAAGTATTTGACTAAAAAGGAAACCGCTGAAAAGCTACAGGTTTCAACTGTAACGGTGGATAGTTACCGGAAAAGAAAGAATAACCCCCTACCAACAGTCGGAAACATGGGAAGGGTGTATGTGAGGGAGGATGTGTTAATCAAATGGTTAGAAGGGGAACTTCAGGTATAATGGAAAGCGCATTTGATGAAGCAATGACTGAAAAGTACGGGGAGAGGGGAACAGGAACCAGGGAAGTACAGGAGTTAAAGTATGCCTTTGAGATCCTTGGGGAAAGCCTCAATTTCATAGGCCCAGCGTTTTTGAGGCTGGAAAAAGAGAATAAAGAACTGAAAGAAGTTAATAAAAAACTTAAAGAACAATTGAATGAGCAAACCAAACATTCAGGTTAAAGCAGGAGGGATAAAATGTGATCATTGTTCATACAAAGATCCCTCAGTAAAACCAGAAGATTACGAGAGTTATATAAACAAGCCCTGCCCAATGTGCGGAGCAAACCTTTTGACCTATGATGATTATAAGAGGTTTAAAAAAATGATGGGGGTGATCAACTTCATCAACAAAATCCCCATTCCAAGTTTTATGAAAAAAGATCGTGAAGAGTGGTTTGAGGCCGATTTTCACAAAAAATTAACCATTAAAAGATCAGAAGATGAGCAAGGTTAAATGTTTGATCTGTGAAACGGAATGTACTCCCATTTACAAGGCAAACGATCATTTCTATGTCCGGAACACAAAAGATAGGATTGTGAGGCATAAACTTGAGGTTTGCTGTAGAAATGAATGGGGAACGCACTATGTTTCCAAGGATGGAAAGGACTTTTATTACAAAAAGGGAAACCTTTACCGCAATTGGGAATTTAAAGAAGATTTGCAAAAACAGTAAAAGATATTTAATATTGAAAGTAATAGTTGGAATGTGGGGTTGAATACTTAGGCAAAGGGGGTTATTAGGCTCTCCCCCTTTCCTTTTAAACATAAGAACAATGGACATACAAATTAAGAATGAAATAAGGGATCTTATCCCTCGACTGAGTCAAGAAGAATTCGACCAGTTAGAAAATAACTGCCTTGAAGAAGGCATTAGAGATTCGCTAGTTATAGCACATTATCCAGATAAAGAAACTGGAGAAATCTATGAAATTTTAGCTGATGGTCACAATAGGCTCGAGATTGCCCAATCACATGGGCTGGAATATGATGCCATTTCTAAAGAATTCGACACCTACGAAGATGTTAAGGTTTGGATAATCCGGAACCAGTTTGGAAGGCGAAACATCAATAAGTATCAAAGATCTGTGCTAGCACTTAGGTTGGAAGAATACTACAAGAAGAGGGGGAAGGAAAACCAGGGTGAGCGAACAGACATTTCGCAGATATCTGCGAAAAGTTCAGTAGATACCCGGAAAGAACTTTCAGAAATTGCCAGGGTATCACATGATACCATCCACAAAGTAAAACAGATTGAAAACGAAGCGGACATTGACGTAAAGGATAAGCTGGCTTTGGGTGAATTGACCATAAACCAAGCTTACCAGGACATCCAGAAGAAAAAGAAGATTGAACAGGTCCGGGAAAAGGAAAAGGAAGCTAAGGAAAAGTTGGATCTAAGCTATTCCAATGAAGTGGACATATTCAACACAGACACCAAATTCAGCATTATTTATGCAGATCCGGCTTGGTCGTATTGGGAAGGTGGGCAAAAGAATCAAAGCCTTCATTATTCGACCATGTCAGTTGACCAGATTTGCTCCCTTCCAGTAAAAGACATTGCAGAGGACAATTCTATCCTGTTTCTGTGGGTCACATACCCGATATTACAGGAAGCCTTTAAGGTAATTGAATCCTGGGGATTTGAGTATAGTACCTGCGGATTCGTATGGGTTAAGAAGAACAAGAAAAGCGATAGTTGGTTTTTCGGAAATGGGTCTTGGACGAGGGCGAATACAGAATTATGTCTGATTGCTAAACGGGGATCTATTACAAGAATGGACGCTTCCATAAGTCAAGTCTTGGATGACCCTATAATGGAACACTCACAGAAGCCCTATAGGGTTAGAGGGTTGATCACAGATTTGGTAGGAGAACTGCCTAGAATTGAACTATTCAGCAGATGCCAAAAGGATGATGGTTGGTTCAATTGGGGAAATAAAATCTGAGGTCATGACTAGAAGCGAAAGAATATCTGAATCTATCAGATTAGATCATTTCAAGTACAAGGATGACTATTTGGAAATACTGAAAAGACATCCCCAATACTTCTTTTCAATGCGACAAGCTACCCCTAGTCAGGACATGAAAGAGGGTTTTGATTATGCCTTGAGCATAGATAAGACAGATATTCCTGTAAGGAATAGGAAACACAAATACTTGTCATATGGAGATTTCACGATTAGAAGCAAATCTTACTATGGCTTTGAAACTGAAATTGACAAAATACGGAAGGGATTTGGAGACATATACCTATATGCATGGAAGACTGAAGATGAGTCAAGCATACACACTTACATGCTAATCGACCTAAATGAGTTCAGGAATAGTGGCTTGTCAGATCAAATAAGGATGCCCATGAGCAACCCGGATAAGACGCAGTTTTTCCATTATTCGATTAGTGAATTGAGAAAAAGTGGGTGTTTAATTAGTTTATCCAGGTACAAATGACAGGATATGAGCTTTCAAGAAATTGGTTTGACTTCTGTTTTGAGAATACCGATATGATTTCACCTAACCATACTGCCATTTACTTTTTTGCCATTGAACATAACAACCGTTTAGGGTGGAAAAACAAGTTCGGATTTCCAACCGGAATGGCCATGGATGCTGTTGGAATAAGAAACTATCGAACCTATAAAAAGGCGTTTGATGACCTGGTAGATTGGGGCTTTTTTAAGCTGTTAGAAAAGTCAAAAAATCAGTATTCTGCTAATGTAATTGCCTTAGTAAAAAATACAAAAGCAAATACAAAAGCACTGGACAAAGCAATACAAAAGCACAGTACAAAGCAAGTCCAAAGCATTGCCAGTATAGATAAACCTATAAACCAATTAACCATTAAACCAGAGAACATAGGGAACGGGTCGAAGTCTCGACCCTCTTCTTTTCAGGAATTGGAAGATTATTTTTTTGAAAAAATTGGACATCCAGAGATAGCCAAGCAACAGGCAGAGGAGTGGGTGGATTATTACGAGTCCGTAGGATATATCGTGGGCAGTTCAAGAAAGAAAATGCAAGACTGGAAGGCAACAGTAAGAAATTGGATAAGAAAAATGAATAAAAACAGTAAGAACAATGGACAACAAAATGATTTTGAACAAGCACAAGAGCTCAGAAGAAAATTATTTGGGCAAATCCCAGACAAGGACAGATCTTCTTGATGAGATCTCAAAAATTTTAAAGGGTGAGGCCCAGCCGCTCAGAAATTTAGAAAAAGATGTTGCGCTGGGAAATTTGATAAGCGGGATCGGGTTAATCCTTACTTCCCACAAGATCGAGCAATCAAAACGCTTAACCCCCCAGGAGACTGAGTTTATCGCAAATGAGGTTTTGCATGACAAGTATGGGAACATGAGCCTTTTGGAATGGCTGTATTTCGTTCAGGAGGCTGGTAAGGGGACCTGGGGAAAGTTATACGGGGTGCTTACCCAACCAACGCTTTTCATTTTGCTGGAGGAATACTGGAAAGAAAGGGCATTACTGATCCAGAGGGCAAGGAACATGGAGGAGTACAAGAGAAGGCAGCAGGAGGATAAGGATTGGAATGAGCTGAGTGAAAAGGATAAGGGAAGTGGGAAATGGTTAAAGCTTCTGATGGAGGAGATTGATCAAATCAATGAAAAGAAGAAAGATCCCAAAAACATGAAGGAAAAGCTGAATGATCCGGCTTACCAAAAGTTCAGGGATAAATTCTTGAAGGATAGAAAAAAGCAAACTTAAGAAAGGAAAGATGAAAAAGGCGATTAGGAAAAAGGTAATGGAGCTGCTAACCCATGATGGGCCTTTGGTAACAGAGCCACAGGTAAAGGATGCGGTTCAATGGTTTGAAGATTTTGCGATAACCTACCGGCAATGGTGTATGCTTCCCCATGCCACGCAGAAGATAGCAAAAACAATGGTGGAGCATCCAAGGGAGAATTTCCCAACAGCGGAGGACTGGAGATATTTCATTCGAAAGCAATCCAGTTTACCCCATACAGAATTCAAAAACTACTTTGAAAGGGTTTTCAGTCACCAAAAGACCAGGGCAATGGAAGTGTATCAGAAGTGTAAAGAATTTGGAATAGAATAAATCAAAAACAATAAGAACAATGGAACTAGCAACAAATAACAATCAGCTGTCTCAGCAATCAAATCTGGATAAACTGATTACTCACATAATCAAATCTGTGAAGAATGAGATCCTTAAAGATTCGAGGTTTGAAAACATACTTGCAGCAGAAGCGGTGCAAAACCAATTGAAGACAGTAGACAAGCTATTCAACTGCATCAAGATGGTAACCCGAATTGATGAGGTAAAGATGAAATCCAAAACCAGAAAGAAGAATTATGTGGAATCCAGGATGATATTTTCTGTCATTGCAGAGAAACATTTAGCCATGAAAGCCAAAGAAATTGGTGAAGTAATCAACCGGGATCGATGCTCAGTAATTCATTCCCTTGAAACCGGGAAAATCCTTCTGGAGATGGATGAAGTCTTCGAGGGGAGATTTAAAAATGTCGAAAGATTGTTTTTAGGGTGATGGTAATGTCAATCAACAAGGAATGTTATTGCTGGGCTTTACTTTGTCAAGTTTTTAGCACCAAATACTTGACAAAAATACCTTAGTCAAGCTTCTTGAAAAGTAATGATCAACGCCCAACAAAAAGGAAAACGCTTCGAGCTTCAAATTGCCAAGCTTCTAAATGAAAAGTTTGGGGCTAATGTGAAAAGAACACCCAACAGCGGAGGACTATCGATCAAGGGGGACATCATGGACACCCAAGGAATTCTTTCTGAATTTCATTTCGAGTTAAAGAATCAGGAAAAGCTTAACATCTGGAAAGCTTTGCAGCAGGCAAGGAATGATAAACGGATTGGGAAAATACCTCTTGTGATCTTCACCAAAAACCATGAGAAGGATTATGCAGCCCTTGAGCTTGATGATTTACTCAACCTGATTTTGGAAGTGGCAGAGTACAGGGAAATAGCGGGAAGATGATAGGTTTTGAAGTATATGAACCCACTTTCAAAAAGAAACTAAACCTATTTGAGAAGATTGACAAGCTTTTCAATGGGTGGAAGGAAATAGATGTTGATGGTATTAGGTATTACAAATCAAAGCCACCGCCAAAGGGATCTAGACATTCAGGATGGCTTGATAACAACCTTTACTACCGCACCTTTTATGGCATAACCTACATTGTTTCCTACAGACAATTTGCTGAACACATGAGGAGGGGATTGGAGGAACTAGATCAGGGAGCAAGTAAAAACACCAAAAAATTGTTTTAATAGAAAGCAATGGATGAAAAAATTGAAATGGTTCGGGAAGTTTTGGAAAGCTATCAAGCAAACGGTAGGGGTGATTGTCATAAGGCCATTGAGGTACACAATATCGTTTTCAATACTTCTTCTCGGTTTTGCTGTTCATGTGCTTCAAGTATGCGAAACCTACACAAGAAGCTCCAAAGATTTCTCCAGGAGAACCAGGAAGCACCAAAGGTGGAACCAAACTGAATTAAGTCCTTTTGGGATAAAGAAAAAGATGGAAATCAAGGAGACGTTGGAAGTGTGTGAGACCCCGGAAGGGACAAGGATTGTCAATAACCTGAACTGATGGATAGGGAATTAGAAAAGTTAATAATCAGAAAAAGGCTTGCCGAACTACATAAGAGGGCAGTAGCCTATTTGACTAAATACAATTCCACCAAAAAGGAGATCAGTGAGGAGGAAGAACTTTTAGATCAATTGACTAGGAAACGAAGAAGAAAAAAAGAAGCCATAAACTAATGGACACGGGCTATTAAGGATTTCACATGATTGTTTTAGCAGGAATATTGGAAGGGATCTCAACCCGAAAGGGGGATAAGTCATTGAAGCTTACCATAGGCACTCAGGAGGTAAGTCCGGAGAAGGCAGGGGAGCTAATGACCTTTCAAGATAGCCACCTCTACCTGGCAATGAAGGAAGAAACTTTCAACCCTTCAGAGATTGAAAGCTTTGAAAAGCTAAAAGCGGATTTTGAATCAGGAAAGACACCAAGTCAAAGACTAAGGGGAGTGCTTTACAGGGTTTGGGAAGCTGAGCCTGAAGGGTATCAAGATTTTAACCGTTTCTATGATTTCAAGATGGAAACGCTAATAGAGCATTTTAAGACAAAGTTGGATTGAGATGGCCAGACCCTCGGATAAATCGGATAATAAAAAAAAGATGCTTGAAGCATTGGGAGAATCAAAGGGGATTGTAACAACAGCCTGTAAGAATATCCCAATGTCACCCGACACGCATTACCGATGGCTAAAAGAGGATGAGGTATATGCTGAAGCCGTTAAGATGGTTCAAGAATCCTGCATTGACTTTGTTGAAAGCAAACTACTAGAGAAGATCAACGGAGTGCAGGGGATAAACTATGACAAGGATGGCAACCCTGTGCCTTATGATGTTGTTCCAAGCGACACCGCAATAATATTCTACCTAAAGACTAAGGCCAAACACAGGGGGTACATAGAAAGGCAGGAGATTACCGGTAAGGATGGAGAGCCGATTAACAAGGTTGAAATAGGTTTTGCAGATGGGGAGGACGCTTCACCTCAAGCCGAATAAAAAACAAAGGGAAGCTTTAAGGCATCTCATACAATCCCAAACTAAATTCATAGCATACGGGGGAGCAGCAGGAGGGGGTAAAACCTGGCTAGGCTGGGAATGGCTGCTAGTCATGTGCATTACCCATAAAGGATCAAGGTGGTTTGTTGGCAGGGATGAGCTGAAGAAGCTTCGAACAACTACCCTAACCACATTCTTCAAAGTAATTAAGCATTATGACATTGGCCCTGAGAACTACAAATACAATGGCCAGGATCATTTCCTAGAAATCTTTGGAAGCAGGGTAGATTTACTGGAGCTGAAGTATTATCCTTCTGATCCACTCTTTGAAAGGTTTGGATCTTTTGAATTTACAGGGGGATGGATTGAGGAGGCGGGGGAGGTTCATTCCGGAGCCTTTGACATTCTGAAGGCAAGAATAGGAAGACACTTAAACCGAGAGCTTAACCTTCCTGCTAAAATGCTGATCACTTGTAATCCAAAAAGGAATTGGATCTACAACGATTTCTATAAGCCCTACAAGGAAGATCGATTGGGCAATGACAAAGTATTTATCCCTGCTCTCATCTCTGATAACCCATACTTAGATAAGGCTTACATTGAAAACCTCAAGAGCATAACCAACAAAGCCCAAAAGGAAAGACTCCTTCATGGAAACTTTGAATACGAAGATGACCCCGCAAACATCTTTGAATACGATTCTCTTCAGGACATGATCCATAAAGGGGAACAACTTGAGCTACAATGGAAGAGAGAAGCCAAGCAAAGAGAACAAGAAAACTGGGAGCCGAAAGCAACTCACATTTCAAACGATGTAGCAAGGCTAGGGGATGACAGAACCGTTATACTAATTTGGGCGGGGTTGCATATTCTGGATGCGGGAGTTTACAGGAAGCAGGGGGTGGACAAAACGATTGAAGACGTTTCCCAATTCGGGCAAGATTACAACATACCACCTAGCAAGATTGTCATTGATGAGGATGGGGTAGGAGGAGGAGTGAAGGATGGGATCAGGGGAAGTAAGGGGTTTGTGAACAATGCCAGACCTCTCAAGTACAAAGGCAAGGAAGAGAATTACACCAATCAAAAGAGTCAATGTTATTTCCACTTAGCAAGAGCAGTTGCAGAGGGGAAAGTTACCCTTTCGAGCAAGGTTGCTTCCATGCTTATTGATGGTAAAACAATTGGGGAATTGCTTACCGAGGAGTTAAGTGTTATCAAGCGAAAGGATGTGGACAAGGATGGGAAAGTTTCTGTAGAAGGGAAGGATAAAACTAAGGAATTGTTGGGAAGATCCCCGGACTTAGCAGATGCTGTTATGATGAGAATGTTTTATGAATTGAAAGGAGAAATGAAATTAATATCAATATGATTTGATAAAACATACAGAAAAACATATATTTGATATATCCTTGAGAGGGGATGAGAACGGGGCAAAGGGAGATTAGTTCTAGCCATAAAAACGGCTCCCCGTTCTCTTAACAGTAAGAACAATGGACAACATAATCTTCATCATACTAGGAATCCTGTGGTTTTCATCAGGAGTAACATCATTCATTTATTGGTGGACTAAAGTATTTGACTTCACCATAAAGGAAATCCCTACTTCCATTTTATCTGGACTACTTGGGCCGTTTTCTTGGCTCGTCAATATGTTTTGTTATAAGGCTATTACTTCAGAGGGGCCCGTGATTATTAAAAAACAGAACAATGGAACACAATAACGAACTAACAGCAGAGGAATATTTCAAAGAATGGAAAAAGACCAACTCTACAAATATTTATGAACATTGGGAGGAAAAATTCGCCGAATCCTACCACAAAGCGGCTTCTGAAAGGGAGGGTCTTGAAGATGGGTACTTCGAGTACTTGCAAAACGTCTTGGAAGAATGGGAATTGAAGTTTAATAACCTTTTGCCAGAAAAACCAACTGAATTAAAGACTATCCATTTTGACCTTATACAAGCTTATACAAGTATGCAGGACAAGCTTAAAAAGAAAGTGATTGCAGACAGAAAGGAATTAATTGAGAGGGTTGAGAAAGTTATGCCATACAATTCAGATGCTAAAGAGATAATCTTAAAAATACTGGAAGGATGAAAATATATAAGGTAATAATAGGAACCGCAAAAGAGGTCGAGGCTGAATTAAACAAGTACAGCAAGGGCTTTGATTTAATTATTTGCGGTGTGGCTATTACAAATGAATTGACAACCGTAATAATTGAATTATGGGAAAGAGTAAGCAAATGAACCCACAGCAAAAGATTGAGGAAATATTTAGCGAAATGGAATCGGCTATGAATGAGCTGAATCCAGAAAAGCAAGATGACCCAGATGTGATTTTAGCTCAAGGGCTAAAGGATGTTAAACCCCTCCTATCAGAAAGGGAGGAGGAAGCTTTCTTCAGAGGATACAACAAGGCTTATCCTGTTGATTTAAAGTGGAGTGAGGCAGAGCAAAAGGAAATGAAAAAAGCCTTCCAAGACTACAAAAACAGCGAAGATGAAACTAGATAAAACCACAGAAAATAGACTTGTTTCCATATCTGATTCTATCAGGCATGTAGCAATTAGCAGCCGAGGACATTTAGGGGATAAGATTTCCTGTTTAAAAACCAACATAAACTTGGTTCAAATGGAGGTTGATAAACTATTAAAAGCACTATAACCATGACCCAATCAGATAAACTAAGGGCTGAAAGGCCGAAGGTTGAGTATGTAGTCGTTATAGGTCAGCCCAAAGGAATGGAGATAGCAAACATAGATACTAAAGGGGTGAAAAAATTAGATGATTTCATCGACAAACTCCTAACCGTTATCGGGGAGCAGGAGAACTTCAAAACCTACGTTCATACGAGATTGGACGAAGCAGGAATTGAGAGGGCACCAAATGGTGAACACTCAAAAGCTGGTTGTAGGATTGGGGATAGACTTGACCTAGTGTTTGAAGAAATCCAACAACTCAAAAGGCAGTTGGGGGAGGAAAGGGAGAAAATTGAATCTTTATTGAATTTAATTGAAAGAGAAAAAAACGGAAATCATCTTCAATTAAAAGCATTAATAATGACCATTGAGCAACACCTAACCCAAAAAGAAGAGAAATGAAAGCAGAGGAATATTTAAAAGACAAGAGGGAGTTCTATGTTTTTGGGACTAACAACCCTTATATCTCAAAAGAAAGAGTTGAAAAGCTAATGGATGGTTTTGGCAACCACCAACTAACCGAACTGAAAAAGAAGGTTGAGGAACTACTAAAAAACGCAAATAGATTAGGTGTTTTAGGACCAAGAGGAAGGCAACAACAGTTAGCTAAAAGCGATGCTTACAATATAATCCTATCCCTCATTGATGAAATGAAGTGAAAAGAAGGATGACAGGTAAGCTTGAAATAGAAGGGAAAGAATATCAATTCCCAAAGAACTGGAAAGAAATGACCTTGGGACACTACATTAAGATCCAGGGTGCTATTTCAAAATTCAAAGAAGGGGAGGCAAAGATGTGGGTGAAGATAGCCAACCTCATGACCGGGATTCCAGAAGCCTACTTTTGGGATAGTGGTGCAGATCTTATGGAAATGGTCAAGTCAGAGTTACAATACATCACCCAACCACCAAAGAAAAATGAAAGCCCGGACTTCACATTTGAGGGGGTTAAATACAACTTCCCGCGAACTTTTGATGATGACAGTACAAAATACATTGGGCTTTCTGATTTGGAACAAGCTATTAAAACAGCCCAAAAGAACGGCAACATGTGGGAAGCAGAACCCTACATAGCTGCCATCTTCTGGAGGAAAGCTGGGGAGGTTTATGACTTAGAGTTTTCTGAGAATGTAAGGGATGAAAGGGTAGAACATTTCAAGAAGCTTCCAATGGATAAATGGTGGCCACGTCACGCTTTTTTTTTGACCAATATGAAAAATTCAGAGAAAGGTTTAAAGCAGTTTATGGAAGCCATGAAGGAGGCTCAGATGAAGCTTCTGAAGGACAAAAAAGATTAGCGGAGGAGTATGGAACCTATCATGCAATCATGGGAATTGTTGAGGGGAGATTGGAGGGTTTTATATATTACCTAAACAGCTCCATGACCCAGGTGGTATTCAACATCAATTACCACATACACAAAGGGATTGCAGAGGCAGAAGATCAAAAGGAAAGAGATAGACAAATGAAGAAGTGATGACTAAATACAGAATAGACGATGAACATCCGAACCCCCTAATAATTGTTGGAGCAGCATTTGTCATAGCAATATTGCTAACAATCATGTTTGCAGGTGGCTGCTAAAAGGGTAAAGAAAAAAGTAAACAGTTGAATTATGAGTGGAATAAATAAAGTGATATTAATCGGGAACACAGGGAAAGATCCTGAAGTGAAAGAAACTAAAAACGGAGATAAAGTAGCTTCAACCAGCCTTGCGGTAACAGAGGTCTGGAAGGACAAGCAGGGTAATAAGAAAGAGGCCACAGAATGGGCGAACCTAGAATTTTGGGGAGGATTAGCAAACGTAGTGGAGCAATGGGTTCATAAAGGCACGAAGCTTTATGTCGAAGGAAAGATGAAAACAGAATCCTGGGAAACCGAACAAGGGGAAAAAAGATATAAAACCAAGATCAGGGTTCAATCAATGAACTTGCTTGGAGGAAATAGTGAAGCGGAAAAGCAAAGATCCCCACAGTCCCAAGCCTCCAACGGAGAAGGAGTGGAGGCGAAAGATGAGCCAGAAGATGGCTTACCATTTTAGAAGATTTGACCTAGTGGAAGTAGAGTAAGTTTCTTTGCATAATGTTTTTTTTACTAAAAAGCCCCTTAAATATTTTGAGGGGTTTTTTGTTTTAAGGGTATGGACATTAAAGAGCTTACCGATGCCCTTCTAACTGTTGCCTCTGCCCACATAGGAATCAAAACTGCAAAATGGGTTCCAAGGCTCGACTATAACGATTTAGGGGAGAATGTCTTTCCCCTTTTCCTTGTAGATGCAAGTGAGGTAAGTAAGGAAACCTCAGAAGATAGGAGATTCAATATGTATACCCTGCAATTCTATGTATTTGACAGGGAACATGGGGAGGCTACGGCGGATTCAACAGATCCGCTAAACAGGATTAACCTTCAGGCCAAGATCGAAACCATTATCGATGCGATATTCCAAAGGCTGGAGGACACCAACAATGACATATACATAGGAACATATTCAGTTACAGCAATGCAGGAAGAAACCCCTGATTATGCCGTAGGATGGAGTGGAGAACTAACCGTTACCACTCCTGCAAATTGCGACTTAAACATATCAGATCAATTCAGCTAATGGCTAAGAAAAGAAAAGACGAGTTCTACTTTGGTATTCAGTCCAAGAAACACCGTTGGCAATATGGAAAGCGATGGGGAGGGGCAAATGCAGTTCAAGATCCGACAGAATTATTCGGCTCTGCCCTTCACGCATGGTGGGATGCCTCAGATTCAAGCACTCTTACTTATGATGGATCAAACAATGTTTCTGACTGGGTAGATAAAAGCTCAAACGCTTACAGTTGGCCTCAAGCTTTAGGCTCTGAGCAACCTTTGTGGGATGGAGTTAGAAAAATTAGCTTTGATGGGGTTGATGAGTCATTAAAAAACACAGCAGACATTGCAGATTTTGTAGCCCTTACCGAGGGGGCTGTATTTGTGAAAATGGGAATCACAACATCTGTTGACGCTCTTCCATTCTCGATTGGAGCCGAACCTGTAAACTCTCAAAGGATTCATTTTTTATATGATGGCTCTGTTTATACAGATCAAATGTGGGTTTTAATAGATCCATCTTCTGGAACAGGTTATAGAAAAAGAGAAACAGATACCATTGCTACAGGAGAGCATCAAGTGGGTTTTTCTGTTTCTGGAGGAGTAAGCACAACTCTGTATAGGAATGGGGTTGTCTCCAATCAGGACACGCCTGTCGGAACTGATACAGGAGACTTCTTTTCAGGTATGCCGGGTGCAACTGCTTTTGCAACTGGAAAATATATGCAGCTAACAACAGCCTATACCGCCCATGACCTTATGCAAGTTGTTGTAACCAACAGGCCAGTAACAGCAGAGGAGGCTGTTTCCTTAAATACATTCTTTAACACCAAATAAGATGGCAGATAAGGTTCATTTCTATTTATTCGATACCCGGAAACAGGCAGAAGCAGGGCAGGACAAAATCAATGAATTGATGAAGAAGATTGTTCCAAGATACAATGCTTCCAGATGGGCTTACGCAAAACAAATACCCATTGATTCTCCCAGAGCTAATTTTGCCGGGAAATGGCTTGTAAAGCTGCCCTATATAAAAAGGGATTTATCCAGCACTTACGCATGGAAGATGCTAAAAGACAGAATCACAGAGCTTCCAGCTTATGACCCTGAAAGGAAGTTTGAAGTTTCAAAAGCCCAATACAAAGAGGCGATGAAGCTCTAATGGGGCTACCTAAGAAAAAGCTCCAGCCCATCTTTGAAGAGGCTGCTGATGTGGCTTTTGATACTATGACAGGTATCTTAACCAACTTCAGACCTCACCCCTTAAAAAAAGATTCCAAGCTAATTAGATCCTTTCAGGCGAAGGTTCAACAGGGAAGAATGCCCAACGGTACATTTGATGTAAAGAAGATTACCTTGAGCATGAACTTCTACGGGCAGTTCCTGGATTCCGGAAGAAGAAGGGGGGCAAGGGGGGTTCCCATTGATGTATTGATGAAGTGGATAAGGGAAAACAGGCTTCAGGGAAGAAGTAAGAAAGGAAGATTCATCTCAACCCGTTCCTTGGCATTTGTGATTCAGGCAAGTATTAAGAGAAAGGGGATCAAGAAAAGGAACTTCATTCTACCGGCAATAAAGGCAGCAGATAATTACTTGAAAAGTAGGGACGTGAGCAGGAACATCATGAATGTTTTAACTCAAGATTTAGACTCTTGGTTTAATAAAAAGTAGTTGAAATTTAAGTTTTCGCCAAAAAACTTAAAACTCAGGGTTTGAAATTTAAGTTTTTGTTAAAAAACTTTATTTTCATTAGGATAATCTGTTTGGCTTTCTATCTCCTCATCAAGTCGTGTTAGAAGCTCTTGTCTTAGATCTCTTCTGGCACTTAAGTCTGCATCCTCGCCCATCATTCTCCTTTGGCTTGAGCTGGTTCTCCCTGATCTCAATAACTCTGTGCGGTAATAACCTTCCTCAAACTCATGGAACACCCGATCACCAATTGGTTTCAAATAATCAATAGGAACCGGTTTGGGACTTCTAATCTTAGGCGTGATGGGATGGGCGTTCATTTTCATGGATTCATAAGGTCTTATCCAGGGGGTTAGGTCTGCTAACCTGGTTCTTTCATTAATCCATTGCTCCGCTGCTCCCTTATCCAAAATAACCGGGCTTCGATGGTGACCTATCCTTTTGTGTAGCTTATTAGGTGCTGTTGTGATAATGGCAAAGTTTCCGAATTCTGCGCCTGTGATTTTATCTATTCCCATGCTATAAAGTCCGGCCATGCAAAAGGGCTTTTTGTCCCTCATATACACTAGGTAGGGTTTGCTTAGTTTTTCCTTCTCAGACCCTTCCATAAAGGCATTGGCAAATACTAAACACCTTCTTAAAGTGTAAGGGGCTTTCCACATGCGTTTGGTTAGAAGGTTTTCACCCCTTGCATTGATTACAAACATGCTTTCATTCCAGGAGGGGGTGTAACCAAACCTGAATAACTGAAGTTTGATAGGATCTTCTGAGGTTATTACAGGGCCAAAATCACCAGGTGCTAGATTGTAGTTGGGCTTGAAAGAAGAGAAATCAGCTACAGTATTAAACTTCTTTTCAAGGACTCCAATGGAAGAGGAAACTACATATCTACCGCACATAGATTAAGGTTAAGACTATGATTTGATAGAATCAAATCTGAATAGGAGAAATGTTTAAAACGGAAGGAATGTGTTTTGGATAGTTGTAAATTAGGGGGTGATGGAAAAGGAACTCAACAATATAAAAGAAGCAATAAACCTTTTTAGGGAATCCACAGGTAAGGAGGCAACCAAAATCACAATCAATAAAGCCGATTGGAGATTCTTAGTAAACAAACTAAGGCAGGAGGATGAGAAGTTGGGTTTGGGAAAAAAGATGGTTTACGGAACCCCTGAAAAGAGTTTGTTTGGCGTGCCTGTTGAAACAGATGTTTTAGCCCCACTTGATAAATTTGTTATTGAGTGAAAGCCTACATCCAAGAAGGGGAAATTAACATTAGGATCTTTGGAGGAAGAGAAGGGGAAATGATCTGGTTCCGTGACTCCGATGGAATGGTATGGCTATGCGAAGCACACGAACCAATGGAAGTACAACCTGAAAAGCTTCTTTGGTTTGATGTTTATTACGATCAATGGCTATACCGATGGATTCATAGGTGGCCCAATGAACTTTGGGAGGAATTTGTTTTTGCATCTTTTGATGAAAAGGACATAGAGAAAGAATGATGAGTGACAATCTTGAAAAACAAAACGCTGAATTACTAAAAGCTTTAGGTGAGATCTTAGATATTTCCTTTGATAACACATTGATGGGTCCTGAAAAACTTGAAGCCATTAAAAAGACTACCATGAAGGCACTTAAGTTGCCCGATAAATAATGGAATTAGATAGTAATTCACCTGATACAACGGGTATTATTGCCAATTAGTCAATAATCCTTCCCCTTCAAGTAATTCCATGCCCTTTTTGTTTTTAGGGTATGGCGATTACAGCAATTACAGAAGGTAGCAACCCGGAAACCATCAACCCCATTTACAATCCCTGTTGGTTTGAGTTCAATGCAGCTTCACCGGGGACAGCAGCCAAAGCCAAGAAAACCATCACCAGCCCATCTTTTTCTAATGGCGATGAAGTAACCTTCACCTTCGGGAACATCACCTATACCTGGGAAAAAGCAGCTACCAGAAGTACAGAATTAGAATTCACTTCCAATCAGGAATTAGTAGACATTTTCAATGACAACATTGAAGCTTCTAATCATCATGTAGCAGCTATCAATGGAAGTAATATTGAATTCGAAGCAATCAATTACGGGGCTGTTTACGATTTCACCTTAACAAGCGATTCAGGATCGATCACCACAGTTAGCGGTGTAGGGCAGGACTATGGTGATGAATACGAGGATTATTCAATTTATTCCCAGGTTTATGGTCTTACTTCAGGCTTCAAGATAATTGGATCCAATTCAGCTACAGGGGGAACCTACATCACCGAACTAATTCGAAGGTTCAATGATGATAATGAATACAAATTCGATGTTTCAGGGATTTTAAGAAGTCAAAACTTTGCCCACATCAACAACAATTCAATTCCCACACTTGGGGGGAATGCCATTAACTTTCAAGCTTACATTCCGTCTTTTTACCTGATTTCAGGACAGATCTACGGGGATAGCGTAACCACAAGACAGGAAGACATCACTTCTTCTGTTTATGGCTATTTCCCTACAGCTTTTCAGCGATACAACGAAAGTTCCTTTGATGAATATTGGGATTATCCAACCCATACAACCATAAAATGGCTTTCATCAATGCCTTCAGTAAACAGGATGTATTCCGGACAAAGCATCATTCTTAACTTCCTTGGAAGGGAAGGAAGCTCAACACCCACCGAAGTAGAATGGCGGGTGAAATATGAAGAATACGATAAAAGCGGAACATCCCTCACCACTTCCTACACGGCAGTTTATGACAATTCCAATGATTCTGGTGCTGGGCACTACTGGGTTTCTTTTGATCCTGCCGACTTTTCTTCTGATGTCTACAAAGTGGAAGTCACATTGCAGCAGGACCTTCTTTCTGCTGGATGGAATGATCTAAGCGAAACCAAAACCTTCCTGCTTGAAGATGAAGCTTTCGTTGATACAACCTTTGCCTTCCTTAATGAATTCGGGGTTTATGAATTAGCGCATTTCACAGGGTTGAATTCTACCAGTCCATCAAGAAATGTGAATGGATTTGAAGTTTTCCAAGATGATACAGTCACAGCCAAAGACGGTACAATGGCAATGCAAAGTGTGGAACTACAGGAAAACAGGAATTACTTTTCAGGCTGGCTTAGAGAAGATGAATTGACCTGGTTAAAGGGACTAGTCAAAAGTCCCAAAGCCTTCAAATGGGAAAATTCAGCTTGGAAAGCCCAATACGTTGCCGGGGCTTCTTATTCCAAAGATGTTGATGATACCTTATTCCAACTAAATCTAAGGGTCATTGAAAATATGGAAACCACCATCCAGCTATGAGCCAATTAGAAATTCTAATTGATGGGGAGAGGTTGGATATTAAGTCTGCTTCTGATTTAAATCTAGAGCTAAGACGAAAACCAATAAGGAAAAAAGGAGGTGAAGTTATAGAACCAACCAACCCTTCACTAAGATATGGGTTGGGGACTCTTGACGTAACCCTGCCAAGGACTGCCAATAACGAAAGAAGGATTAACTATGTGGGTGACTCTCAGAGGCGAAGAAGATTCTACACGGCAAAGGCCCAGAAAGCTCAAATCTATGTTGACGGCTTTTTAATTCTGGATGGTGAATTTAAGGTTGCAGATGTCACGAAAGACGAAATAATAGGAATTTTCAAAGATGACTCAATAGCCTGGCTTGACAAGATTAATGACTTGTCGTTGAGAGATTTGAGTTATACCAATATTCTGTATACAGGAGTTGATGGTTCACACGGAATTGACTACCACAACGGAAGAGATCCGATAACCGACCAGCAACCCTTTTGCTTTGCTTGGGTGGCATATGGGAATTACTACAAAGATTCGATTGGATTTCCACAGTATTTCGTGCAAGATCAGAACACTCAGGATGATGTTCCCCCTAGCTTTTATGTCTATGAAATAGCTAGAAAGATATTTGACGAAGCTGGTTACAAAATGCAATTCGGGGCTTTACAGAAACACAAGAATCTGGTTTTCCCATATACCGGGGAAAGAAGGTTCAGGCAACCAGAAGCCATGTATGGTTCAGTAATGACCTTGGACGAAGACACCATTGAAGAAGGTTCGCCTACGATCGGTCTTGAAGAACTCTCCCCTTTCAATGGAACCAGCTCAGATGCTGGCAGGCATTATTCTGTTAGTGATCTAAAGTGGTATTGCCCGGAATCCGGAACCTATGAATATGAACTTTCAGGCAACCTTTCAATGTGGGATTCCAACAGAAGCACAAGCACCAATTATGATGTAGATATTGAAGTGAGGGTCTATTCGCCAGACGGAACCCTGATCACCACAGACGCCAACACATTCAGTGTTACAAATGATAATCCAGTAGGAACGACCTACACACTCATTGGTGCGAGTTCAAACCTGGAGCTTAAAAAGAATGAATATGTTGAACTGTATATTAACTACACTGGAATAGCCCCTGCCAACACAGTTCAATTTGCTTGGCAGTCAGAATCAGAATTGACCATTTCAGCGGTAAGTGATGAAAGTGGAGAAGCTTACACAGCTGATTTCCCAATTGCAGAAAATCTACCTGACATCAAGCAACAGGATTTTATTGAGATGATCCTTAAAATGTTCAATGCGTACTTTGAAGTAGATAGCTCCAACAAAACAATTTCCATCATCGAGCATGATCAATACTTCAAGAAACATGGAAGCCTGCATTTAGATCGAACCTTCAACTGGAGGGAAAAGCCCAATAAGCAATTCGAAAAGGAAACATTTGACTTCGCCAATGATGAAGACGACCACTTGCAGCAGGAATATGGGAACTACGAAATAACAAGCAAATCAGTCTATGCAGAAGGGGAAAGGAAGATTGAAATCATGTTCCCGCCAGCAAGAAGGATTCTAACAGATAAATCCGTTCCAACACCTTCAGCAAACTTGAACATCCCCACCATCGCCACAGAAGAACAATTGGAAACGCCTCAGGATGAAGTAAGCTGGACTTTTGATTATTTACCGCATTTAATTGAACTGGATGGAAGCACCGATGATATTCGGTTCTTCAATTTCAATGGGCTTACAACAGTCGATAAAGATCTAAAAACTGCCTACGATCCTTCGACAAGAAGGTGGTTTAAATACTACGAAGGATATGAAAAGCAAATCAAAAGGCAGCAAGAGGGATTCATGGTTGAGTGCGATGCAATTCTAACCCCCTCAGATTTCAGCAATCTAAAATTCAATGAGCCTGTCAAAGCCAGGGAGGAATGGTACTACGTCCAAGAACTAAGAAGCTACAATCCCCTCACCGGAGAATGCTCACTTGTCCTTCAGCGTTCTTAAGATTTCTTCGAGGAGTTGATTTTGCTTCCTCTGGTTTTCGTGCATTTCATTTATCCCCCAATACCAAAGAACCAGCTTCCTAATAAGCAGGAAAACGACCATCGTTCCTGCGATTACACCCATGGCAAGTAAATGATCCATGCTATGTCGAGTGTTTATTCACCCATCTCAACAGGAGAAAAACTAATCTGATAAGGATAATGGATGGGGCAATTGTTAGAGATAACAAAACCCATAATCCATAGGCTAATTCCCCCATTCTTTCGATTCTATCATTATGACACTTGGACAGATCCTTAAAGGAAGCCGTGCTTATTGGTAGCCGACAACCCAAGAGAACGCTTTCTGCATGAAGTCTTTTGATCCTCGCGCTCCTATCTGGGTAGTTATTGATATAACCTTCAATCGAAACCCAGCTAAATTTCAAATTGCGAATCTCCGAATTCCATTTTTCTACCATCTCCTTATCTTTTTGAATGATGTAATGATAATACCCTGTAGGAATTAGAAGGGCCGCAATTAAGGAAAAGACTAAAATCTTAAAATTTGCCTTGATTTCATTTGCTAAGGTTGATTTTTTCAAAATCGAATGCGCAAGTAAAAAACCTGCCTATTTGTTTTCAAAGTAAAGAAATAACATGGCAGGGAAAACCACACGAGTTTTTGAAATAAAAATTAATGGAGTTTCCAAAGCAGTATCTGGAACTGACAAGCTATCAAGCAACCTACAGAAGGTAGAGGTTCATGCTGGGAAAACTTCTGTCAAAACAATTGCCTTGGGTAGTGCCCTTGGAGATCTTGCAAGAAAAGGCCTTGATGTAGTTATTGCACAACTCAGGGTAGCAGTTGCCTCCTTCTTAGAGTTCGAAAGAACAATGAGCAAGGTTAAGGCCATTAGCGGGGCAACTGACAAAGAGTTTAGATCACTGTCACAACAAGCCCAAAAGCTAGGGGGCTCTACTAGGTACACTGCTGCACAAGTAGCCAAATTACAAGTTGAATATGCCAAGCTTGGATTCTCGGTTAAGGAAATTAATGCTGCTTCAGAAGCAACCCTGAATCTTGCTACAATCTCCGGAGATACTCTTGCCGGTGCAGCTGAGGTTGCAGGAAGTACAATACGTGCCTTTAGCTTAGATGCCGAAGAGACAGGCAGGGTGGTTGACGTCATGGCCGGAGCGTTCACTAGCTCGGCTTTGGACATGGAAAGCTTTCGAGAAGCTATGAAGCTAGTCGCGCCAGTCGCAGAGACTGTGGGCATTTCGATCGAAGAAACAACCGCATTATTAAGTGTTTTGGCAGATAGAGGAATCAAAGGTAGCTTGGCCGGCACGGCCTTAAGAAACACCTTCCTTAATCTGGCTGACTCCAATTCTAAGCTTTCTCAAAAGGCAGGGGTGACGGTAAGAAATTTCGATGATCTCATGAGGGCATTTGAAAACATGAATGATCCGGCAATTGACTTCAGCGAAATAATCGGTGTCACTGACAGAAGAATGATCACTGCCTTTCAGACTTTTTTGAAAACCACCGACCAAATAAACAAAACAGCTGAAGCATTGAAGAATGTGGATGGAGCCGCACAAGAAATGGCTGAGGGTATCGAGGACAATACAATTGGAGCTTTAATAGAACTAACAAGTGCTTTTGAGGCGTTTGTTGCCGTCATGGCCAAGATGGGCGGGATTAGTCTTGGGGTTAAAGGTTCTATAGACATTCTTGCTAAGATGTTTAGGTTTATGGCAACAGGAAAAACAACCGTTGATAACCTCACAGAAGCGTTTGCCGACTTTAAAAAAGAAGTAAGATCCCAAGACTTGAATGAGTTGTTTGCAACGGCTAGATTTTTAAGAGGTGTAGATGCAGGCAGTTTGGGGCTAACCGATGATGAGTTTTCTCAATACAAGTCCTTTGTCGGAGATAGAATAAGAACTTTACAAGAGGGAAAAAGAAAAACCTCTAGCACTCCTAAACCAAAAGTCAAGAAAGAAAAGAAAGGAAGAATTGATTCAAGGGTTGATTTTGGCAATTCTTATGATGCCATATTTGGGTTCAGTACTGACGCCGATAGACCAACCCCCCTTGATTCTACAATAGATACCGGAGAAGGATTCTCAACAGAATTCGACAGACCAGAAGTTGATCTTTTAGCTAACGGCCTTCAAACTAGTCAAGTGCTATTAAATTTTGCCTTAAATGCACTTGCAATTCAATCAAACGCTATTCGAGATCAAATCGAGTCAGTTTCAAGAGCTTCTCAGGCTTCAGTGAGTAGGGTTCAGTCTTTGGAAAATGAGCTGTCCTCCTCAAGCTCTGCCAGAAGGTTGAAGCTTCTATCAGAAATCGATCAAGAAAAGAAGAAGCAAGAGGATTTAGCCAACACTAAAATTGCCCTGGAGAAGAAATATAGAAGGCAACAAAAGAACCTAGCGATTGGGCAAAGTGTGATCAATACAGCCTTGGGGATCACGAATGCCTTTGCCACAACTGTTCCAGCCCCAGCAGCCCCAGCATTAGCAGCATTGATAGCAGCTACAGGTGCTGCTCAGCTGGCGACTATTTCAAGTCAAAAGTTTGCCAAAGGAGGACATCTTAATGGCCCTTCTCATCGACGAGGGGGAATTAAAGGAACTGGAAGCTTTGCAGGAATTGAAGTTGAGGGTGGCGAATTTATAATGAATAAAGCGGCTACAGCGATGTTCAAACCTCAGCTGGAAGCTATGAATTCCTATAAGTATGAAGATGGGGGAATGTTGTATCCCAATCCAGATAACTTAGCCAACATCAGAACAGATGCAGCCACAGCAGCAGATCTGGATAGATTAGGTGATAGAATTTCACGAATGCGCCCCGTTGTCTCAGTTCAAGAAATAAACAGAGTTCAAGACCGAGTTGAGGTGATAGAAAGAAGTCTAGGTTTCTAATTAACTATATAATTCAATAAAAGATATAAAGAATTCACCAAAAGAGACAACAAATCTTCTTAATATCTGTTATATCTTTTCGCTTTATTACGCACTAACCTAAACTAATCATGGAAGTCATTGAAGTCTTCACGGGCAAGGAGCCTTTAATCAAATCTTACCTACATCTCTCACTCAACGTCATAGAAACTTTCAAAGGAACCCATTACACCTCTGAATGTATCACTAGCTCTGGACACAAGTTTGTGTTCCGGGAATGTTTTGATGAATTCATGAAGCGAGTGAGGAAGGTTTCTTCTCCTGATCCTAACCGGAAAAACGAAGCTCCTCACATCATTCATTCTGAATGTTGCAGGGAAACAGGAGCTTTGAGCTTGTTTGCAAAAGAGAAGGTGGTTTTGATGGAGGGCAATTGTGACTTCACTACGCTTCACATGGTTTCCGGACAAGTCCATAATCTTCCTAATACGCCTATTGATGTTTTTATAAAGCGGTTCTTTCCGCTTTATTATGAGACACCGCCTGTAAGGAAAAATCATGATTATTAACCTACGCAAATAGGCTGCATTCCCCTCAATTACTTTAGAATTCTGATATAACAGCTTGAGAATCAAGTAAAGGCAAATTCTTCCAATTTTTTGTTTTTAAAGTATGGAAGAAATCCCTTTACACGAAGTTGAGTTGATTGAGGGTGATGAGGACACAGGAATTAACCTAGTGTCTTTCGTCAATTCTCCCGCTATTGAACAAGACTTCGTTGCCCTATCAAAAGAAGGGGAAAAGATTGAGCTTAACATCGATAATGATAAGCAGATCTTAACCGGCCCCGTCTTAATTCCTGAGAAGATCATTCTTCAAAAGGATTCCGAGGGCAAGCCTTACAACATGGTTTTCAAACCAGAAGTCATTGAGAAATTCCATGACAAGTTCATGAAGCTCAAACTTACTGACAGAACCAACCATGAACACGCCACTTCCCTGGAGGGAAATTACATGACCGAATCCTGGTTAGTGGCAGATCCTGAAAAGGACAAGGCAGCAACATTAGGGTTAAGCGTTCCCAGAGGAACATGGATGGCATCCTTCAAAGTGCCTTCCACCGAGTACTGGAACAAGTACGTGAAAACCGGAGAAGTCAAAGGCTTTTCGGTTGAGGGCTTAATAGGATTAAACAAAATAAATAATTCAAAAGTGGACGATAAATCAATTTTAGACCAAGTAAAGGAGCTTATTTCTGGCAAGAAGGAAGATCCTAAGGAAACCATTTCCCAGGAGGAATTGGAAGCCGCAAACAAAAAAGCGGATGAGCTTCAAACGAAGATAGATGCTTTGACTGAAGAAATTACTGCCTTGAAGACTGCAAAAGAAGAGGCAGAAAAGGCAACTGAAGAAGTCGAGGCTGCAAAAGTGAAGCTGTCGAAAGAAAAAGAAGATTTGGAAAAGAAAGTCACCGAGCTAAGTTCTGCTCCTGCCGCTGATCCAATTGAGAAGGAAGAAGGTCCAAAACAAAAAGACCCTGAAAAAATGAGTGATTTTGAAAGGCTGGAAGCAGCCGGACAATGGGCTTATAATCAGCTAACCAAGAAATAACCTAAACACTAAACCAAGAAATTAACTAAACATGGCATTATCGATCACATCCAATTTTTCTGGGGTCGCCACATCAGGGTTTATCAATGCTTCTGTAGCTGGCGCACCAGTAATTAAGGAAGGGAAAGTCACCTTCCACCAGGGGATCAAAGATGATTTGAACATCTCTTTGGCTTCTGCAACGCACGGGATTGTTTCCCATGCGTGTTCCTTTTCAGCTGCTGGTAACTACACCTTAACCGAAAGTGTACTTACCCCTACCAAGCTGAAGGTAAACAAGGAATACTGTATTGATGATTTGGAATCCCATTGGATTTCCAGTCAAATGCAAGCAGGGCAATGGGCAGGGCAACCAGCCGATTTCTCCAGGTACATTATTCAGTACCAATCTGCTTTGGTTTCCGAATCCCTGGAGCAGGCGATTTTCAGAGCTGATTCAGCCGGAGCTACATCAACTTATTTTGATGACTTTGATGGTCTATTAAAAACTGCAAAGACTGGAGCAAATGTAATCACAGGATCAGCAGCCTTCACTACTGCCAACCTGGTTGGGTTCTTTGGGGATGCTCTTGAGAATGTTCCAGCTGCTGTTCTTCAGGACAGATCTCAGCTTATGTACTTCGCTTCACCAAACACTTGGTCGATTTATGAAAGAGCTGTCGCAGAGAACTCTTATGAGACCTATGTAATCACCGAAAGACCACAGCAGTACAGAGGTATCCCAATTGTTGTCACCAACGGTATGCCAGATGATGAGCTTCTTTTGGCTAGGAAGTCTGACCTTCATGTGGGAACCGACCTTGTTTCTGATTACAACGAAGTTCGCTTGATTGATATGAGGGAGAATGAAGGATCTGACAACGTGAGGGTTGTTATGAAATTCAAAGTGGGAACCGCGATTCCTTACCCTGACCAAGTAGTTTCCTTATCATAATTAAAGTAGGGAGGTAACTATGTGCTTAATAACCGCAGGAAATACCAGAGATTGTAGCTTCACTTTTGGTGGAGTTGCAAGGCTTTGGATAGCTAACAAGGAGGAGATTGACACGGTTACTGCTGACGCTACTGGAATTACAGCTGTAACTATGACCGCCACCAACACATTCTATGAGTTGGAAATTGAGGATAATTCAGGGCTGTTCAATCAGGAGTTGGTCGTAAACGGATCAAATAAGTACTACAAGCAAACAGTTGGATTCAGGATTAAGGATATGAATGAAACCAACAACGCCAATATCGAAAACATGTCCAATGCAAAGGCTGCTTTTGTAGTCCTAACCAAGGCAGGAAAGTATTTCGGTTTGAATATGCAGAATCCTGATGAAGTAAACGGGATGACCGCAATGGAAGGTTCTGCTTCAGCCGGACAATCCAAAGATGATGAGTATGGATATCAGCTAACCTTTGAAGGCAATGAGGTTGCAGGAGGCTTGGCCCCTGAACTACCGGATGGGGGAACCGTTATTGCTGGGTTAGTTTAAGATTCTTTTTTCCATTTGTTCTAAAGGGAGGGGTTCAAGCCCCTCTTTTTTTATGTGGCTTTAAGTGCTGCTGTCATAGAAAGAGGTAGTAAAATATTTTATATTGTTTATTTTTGTAACAAATCGAGTACAAGATGTCTAGTTCTAACATAAAATATACTTTCTCCTACTTTAAGTCTGTTACTGGTAAAAACTATATCGGTAGTGTGAACGAGATAGAAGGTGTGTTCTCACAAGGCAGAACTATCGCCATCCTAAAAGACAATTTAAAGGATGCGTTAGGGGCTATGTTAGAGGCTAATAGGATATATCCTAAGAACTCAGCCTACCATTCACCCGGAACTGAGCTTAAAGTAGCTAATCTAGTTTGAATTTAGCTGCCCTACATTATCACCTAACTGTATTTGGTGTTACACATGTAGGGCTTTCATCTGGCTTTAAGCACACCATCTATCAAAGTGAGGATAAAAAAAGACGATTCTCATTCCTTATGTCTGAAGAAGACCTGGATCCCATGTATATAGCCATCGGTTGCTCCTATCTAAAGGCGGGCATACCTGAATCCATCCGTGAGGAATTAGGGCTTTTTTAAGGTTTCCAACAATCGGGGGTGATTGGTTTTGATGTAAGGTAATAGCCTGACAAAATCGGGTTTCCCGTAACGGGATAGCCTTACACACTCAGGTTCGATCCCTGACACCTCCACAAAGTTTTATTCAAAAACTATAAGACTCTATAAAATATTAAAGAACAAAATATTTTTTTCAAGAAATGCTTGCATATATTAAAAAGACTATATATGTTTGTCATGATGGTAATGCTTAGTTTCATATCAATTCATGAAAGTTTGTATTGCCACAATACCACGGTTCGGCTGGGTATGGTATGGTGAGGTGGGGTGCGGCAAGGTAAGGTTCGGTAGGGTAAGGTGGGGCACGGTCTGGTTTGGCAAGGTATGGTATGGGTGGTACTTAGAGGCCACATAAGCCCCTGAGAAATCGGGGGCTTTTTATTGTCCAAATAGTTTTCTATATTAGTTGTGTCATACACAATTAATTGAAAAATGCCATTTCAAACCAGATTTAGGAAAATAAAGGAGCAACAATGGGTTGAAAGTACCCTCTCTCATCTTGGCATTGCTTTGATCGTGTGTGACGGTGATTGCTCCCTTCTAACAAATAATCATCATAACAATGTCACACACACAAATAACTACCCCATACGAAAACCCTTCAAAAGCCAGAACCGCTTTAATGTACATCGCATTAAGATGGTTGGCTAGTGAAGATGGTTCTACTGCTAGTAAGTCTAAAAAAGAGAACATCATGTTCCAGGTACAACAGATCCTGGATGATCTAAAACGACACGAGAAGTAGATCGTTGAAACCCCTTCAAGTAATTGGAGGGGTTTTTTGTTTTAAGGGTATGATAAACCTTGCTTTAGGAGCAAACGAAATTTTCATCACCCAATCCAATGCTACAATCGCTAGTGGCAATGTCGTAAAAGTTCGCTTGGTTGAAAAGGAGGGCAAAGATGGACAGGCAAAAGACAAAACGGCTACCTGTTCAAAAACTGCTTACAATTCTTTTACATCAATTTCTTTAACAGTTGTTGCTTCAAGTGGTTCTGAAGATTTGCCAAATGGGTCTGTATTTCTTGAAGCTGGATATGAAGGGATTGCCCGCATCTTGATTGATGATGTGGACACTTACCAGGAACAATTTAGAGTGATATGAGTCTATCCGGCATCATAGGGAACTGTGGATTTAACAACCCGAAACTAAGTGAAGTTTGGTTGGCAGATTTCACCGATTTAAGGGGGAACATTGGCATGAACAGCCAAAACAAAATCACTTCCATTACCCCAACGATTGAATGGAATAAAGTCAGATTCTTTGAAGGCCAGCTAACCGAAGATCTGCAAAGGGGAAACAATCGTGGATTCTATGGCCAATCATTAGAAATTGATGTTTTAGCCCCAGATCAGGACACCAGATACAAAACCCATCAGCTTTTAAACGGAAGAAAACTGGCTTTAGCCAAGGACTTCAATGGGAATTATTGGTTGCTAGGGGAAGATGGGGGTATGAGGTTCACTAATCGGGATAGGAATAACGAAGGGGGTTACAAAGTAAAGCTTGATGCCAGGGCCATGAGACCAGCCAAGCTTGTTGATTCTTCCATCATTACACAGCTAAACAACCTGTTTGTTGATTGTGATAATGGAAGGTTTGAAGCTGCTTCTTCAGGATGGGATGTGACGATTACCGGACTATATCCAACCACTTTGAACAGATCTTCCACACAGGTTTATGCAGACACTTATTCGGGTGAATTAGACATTCAGGCTGGAAACATCACAGGAGATGAAATCATAACCACCGATACTGCCGTAACCCTTGAAACCAATACTGATTATGTGCTTTCATGGGCCTTCTGGAACAATTCAAACTTCGGTCATAATGATGAGACTAGTGAAGTGTACTGGCGATGCACTAATGCTTTCCTTACCAACACCAAGGTTCAAACCATTCAGGCAGGAACATTTGAAGATCAATGGAAAATGTATCAAATGGAATTCAACAGCGCATCACAGACAAGTACAGCCTTCGAATTGTACTGTGAGAACAATCTAAATTCTACAGGATCATCAACCATTTTAGGCTACATGGATAAAGTGAGGCTTCACAAAAAAGACTTATTGTAATGGACATACAATTTATAACCTTAGATAAAGTGAACATCCCAGAAATGGGATTCAATGAATATGATGCTGGGATTGCTTGGGTGAATTATGGAAGTGACAACACTTTCCCGCAGAAGCTAATTGAATACACTTCCTATTCAGACGTTCACAATTCCATCCTAAACTTCAAGACAGAAATCACAGCTGGAGATGGTCTTAACCAGGAAGTGCCAACCATTATCCAAAGCGACTTCCTTTACAGGACTTCTAAGGATTCCCATACGTTCGGGGGCAGGGCATATGAGGTGATTGCTACAATGGATAGGAAAAGCATTGCCTTAATTAATCAGATCGATTTTTCTACCCTTAGAAAGGAACAGCCCAATAAAAGCGGAATGGTTACCCACTTTCTCTATCACCCAACCTGGCAGGGGAATCAAAGGGAGATTGAACCTAAAAGAATTCCTGCTTTCAAAGTACTTACCGATGAAGAAAAAAGGGCTGGCAAAACCTATGCTGCCAGAAGCATTTACTATTCCTTTGAGTACACGCCAGGATTGCAGTACTACCCCGTTCCTTCGTATAAAGCTGGTCTTTCGTATGTCAGAACGGCTTATGAGATCGCCAAGCACCAACTAAACTTCACGGCCAACAACTTCACCCCTTCAGCTTTAATCTTTATGAATGGTGAACCAGGGGAAGATGAAAAGAAAAGCATGGCCAAAGAACTTAAAAAGAACTACCAGGGAAGCGATTCAGCTGGAAGGGTATTCTTTGTTTATGGGGATCTAACGGACAAGCCTGAAATTGTTCCTTTTGATGCTTCTGGAAATGCTGATTTATACGAGTCATTAGATGGACAAATTACCCAGCACATCATCACATCCCATCGTTTGACTTCCCCTGTTTTGGCTGGTCTTTCTGGGGGAGCTGGAAACCTTGGAAGTAATGGAAATGAGATCGCCACAGCCCATGAGCTTTTCTATAACACCACCATCGTACCGGAACAGAATAAGATTGTTGGGGATGTGCAGTACATCATGAGTGCCAATAAGGCAAAGCTTGAAGACCTAACCATTAACAACAAAGACCTATTATCACCACTTTACAGGATCGATCCACAAACCTTGGAAAGTATTCTAACTGTAAATGAAATCCGGGAATTAGCTGGATTTGATGAACTGTCACCAGAGCAGGAAGCTGAATTTGAAGAGGAGAAGCAGGAGGTGAAAGCTTCAGTTATCAAAAATGGGGAGGAAATCTTAGAGAAGATTTATTCTAGTGGCACTAACTAAAAGGAAAACCGCCCAAATCACAGCTATTGAGCTAAAGAAACAGGATTACAGGGATTGGGTGAGGTTTTCATCGCCTAAAAGTGAAGGTGGTCAGGCTACTAAAGTTCGATTCGACTATACCAGGGTATTTGCCAGAAACAGCACTAAACCACGTAGAAGCCATTCAGGACTAAGAACTGGAGCCAGGGACTTAAAACATATCCCAACCCACAAACATCCACATAAAAGAATTCCGGTTAAAGGGGTTAGAAGATACTACGATTACAAAAGAAAAGACTGGAGAAGTTTTCGAATCAAGGAATTTGGTTCCCTGCTTCAGATCTGGAACGAGGAAGAAGAATTGTGGTATTCCTACCGAACTGGTGAACCTGTGAAGAACCAGGTCAAGTAAAACCGTTCCGTTTTTGTTTTATAGGTATGGGCACAGCAGATGACTTTTAATGGCAACACTTTTCATTGATGAGGCTGATGTAAAGGGGTTAGGATTTGTTTCTAATGAGATAGATACTGCCAAGATTACGCCCTATATCGAGATAGCCCAAGACAAGTACATCGAAGATGAATTGGGAACTGCCCTTTCTAGTGATCTGAAAGACGGGATTGAGAACACGAATCTTACTGCAGAAGAAACAACCTTAATCGATAACTACATAACACCCGCATTGAAGTGGTGGGTGGTGGTTGAAATGTTGCCATTTATTTCCTTTCAGATAACCAATAAAGGTGCAATTAACCGGATTGGGGAAATGTCTGAACCCGTAAGCCCTGAAGATTCAAGGGTTACCAGGGAACACGCTAAAGACAATGCGGAAAGGTATCAGAACATCATGATCAACTTCTTGAAAGATAACTTCTCTGACTACCCAAGTTATAAGCCGGAAAGGGAAAGTAGGACAGCTTATAAGAACGCTTTTAAATCATCCTTCTATTTCGGTGATCCTGCAAAGGATGAAGGCTATGATGATTCATTTAACCAATGGTCAAAACCATGAAAGACGAAATATTATATTGATGCTTGAAATAACCTTAAAAAGGACTGATCAAAACAATAAGCGAACAATGGGTGAATTGTTTGTGAATGGTGAGAAGTTTTCTGATACCCTGGAACTACCGTGGAAAGACAACGAAATAGGCAAAAGCTGTGTTCCCCCTGGCCGATACCCATTAAAGGTAAGATCGTCCAAACGGTTTCCTATCTCGTTGATTTTAGAGAACACTTCCCCAAGGGAATTTATCTTGATTCATCCGGCCAATGATGTAAGTGAATTGAGGGGGTGCATAGCATTAGGGGATAGGAACGGTTCACAGGTTTGGTCATCTACACCAAAGACAAGGGCGTTAGTTGCCCTTATTAGAAGGAACGAGGGCGTTTTAGTTATCGAGGGAAAGAAGGAGAAGAAAAAGAAGGAAGAGGTTAAGGAGTTGGCTTAAACTCTCCTAATATTTCCATCACACTTATTGTGTTGATCTCGAAGAACATTCTTATAACCATTACTTAGAAGCTCCATTATATGGATTATTGCTATCCAAAGAAATGCCCAATAGCCCATTGCAAGAAACATCAATCCATAGAAGGGGCTTAAAATTAAAAGTGCTACAGGTAAACTAAATCTTTTCATTGCCAAAACTTTAATTTTTTCCAAAACCCCTTTTTCTTCCCATACTCTTCCTCAACTAGCTCCAGAAGAATATCCTTCATTTGAGCCATGAATATCAACTTTACTGCTTCAAACTCAGGGCGCATTTCAGCAAAGGGGGTTTTATGCTTGAAGTGATCCCTGGCTTGTTGGGTGGCCATGATTGCCCCCTTGGTATAGGTAGCCCTTAGAACGTATTCAATTACTTCTTCAGCACTTGCACTATCTGAATCCATATCGCATGATTAAGGCTGATACCAAGGAAATCAAACACCCATGAAAGACAGAAAGGATTATTGCTCCCTGAACTGATAGCATTGGCGCATAAATAAAGTTGTAGTAGGAAAGCCCTACCCAGAACCCTAAACAAACCTCACAATTCAAAAGCTTGAATTGGTCTAGTTTAGCTTTTTCTTTGATCCATTGGATTGGATCTGAAACGCTTGTTATGAAGCAAGTGATTACAGAAAGGCCGATAATTTCAAGGAAGCCCATCATGGTTCAAGCCTTTCGTTAATAAATGAACAAGCAATTGCCCACAAAATGCATGATAAAATGTATAACCCTAAAAACACGCCCTCCAGATGGGGTTTTAAAAAACTTGCTGCCATTCCAATCGTCATGCATGGGATGGCGTAGCAAAAGTATAGGCAGTAGAATCTTAAACTTTTCATAACTTCTCCCCTAAAAATTTATAAGCCTCGCTGGTGAATACCTTTTTCTTCACCTCATCAATCCATTGGTTCATTTTATCCCTGCTGGGGAAAGTTTTTGAAAACTTGAATCTGCAATTTCCTTGAGGGTGGTCTCCCCAAAAAGTGGCTTCAAAGCCTTTTCCATTGTTTCTTATTGCGTGGTGCATGATCCTTATTTTAGGAAGTATTCGATTAGGTAAAGTTTTGGAGCAGTTAGAATGAACATCAAATCCCAAAGACCTATGAAAAAGGGAAGCAGAAAGAGGAGTCCAATAATCTTAATTGCCACAGCTCCCACTACTGTAGAGTTTTTATAAACCCTGCCCATGAAAACATCGTCATAAAATCTAACATCTTCCCCTTCATGCTTTTTGCTAAATGCCCTAGGGATAAATTGAAATGAAATTACCCCTGACAACCCCAAAATGATTAGGAAAACGTCCTGAATAGTATGCCACCTATAAAACTCTTGGAGCAACATAGGGGCTTGGTCAATAACAAACTCCCCTGTTTTTTCTGCTACCTCGATAGCCTTTTCTACTATCCTTGCTAATTGTTCTTCAATTTTATCCATTGTCCTAATTGTTAATTATGATTTGATTAAACTTTTCCATTGCCTTAATGAGGTTTGAATAACACCAACCCCTTTTGCCAAACTCAGCAGCCACAGGCAGGGCTAAACGGTACTCATTTGAGAAACCGTTATGCCGAACTTGGGCAATCGTGGTTTCATAGTACTTTGCACCCTCTTTTTCTATTTGATGCACAAATGCCCACTTACGGAAGGAAATTCTAGCACACTTCAACCGGGTGAATGTAAATCCCCTCATTTCTCCTTTTCCTTCAAATAGTTCCGTTGGCTTCTTCATGCCCAATCTGTGTTTTCGTTGTTTCCAAAAATCAGTTGGTATTCATGGGATTTCTTTTCTGCTAAATGTTCCCGGATCTTCTTTAAGGTTTTCCAGATGTAGCTTTCGTTTAAGCCTGTCATTTGGCTTATCTTCTTAATTCCCTTATTGACTTCGTATTTGTACCGGAACAAGCTTCCATCATGATCCCCGAAGGTGGAATTGACATAGTGGAATAGGTCTTGGGCAAAGAATTCTTTCTTTAGTCTTAGGGCTGTCGATTCATCAAATTCTTCCTGGATCTGGCAGGAATCAATATCAACCTTGGGTGTCTTTTGTCTTTCCTTGTGTCGGTTGATTGCCCTATTCCTTATACATAGGAATACATAACTGGCAAAGTCCCCTTCAAAACCCTTCTTTTCAATTCTTTTCTGGACAGATTCATATGCTTCGTGAAGCACATCTTCCCCTTCCATTCTGTCCCCGTTACATGCTTTGATTGCTTTTTTCCTGTCTTTGTTATAGTTGCTGTTGCAATAGTCTCTAAACCGTTTTAGTGCTTCTTGGTGATCATCCATTGCAGATGCTTGTATAAAAGGACTTTAAAGATGATTTCTAAATAAAACATTGAACATTTTGTTTTACAGTTAGAACAACGTAAATATAATCAATAGATTATATTAAAACAACAAGTAGAAAGCAAAAAATTAAATAAGTTTTAGCAATTCCCAATTATTAATGCGAACAATGAACATCACAGACAGCCTGAATCTAAAATTGGGAACTGTAGGAGGGAGCCTTTTATCACTAGCAATGCGAAGTATGAAGGAGCCCTCTTTTTGGTTTAGCCTGGGGGAGGTGGCTATTACCGCTGCTGTGGGGGCTAGTGTTGCCTTTTTGGTGACTAAGTTCTGGAACTGGGCTTGGGCGAAAATTAATAAGAGCAATGGAGATACCAAGAATAAGATTAAAGCCCCATGAATACGGGCTACTAAATGACCTCAGAAATGGAAACAATGTTGGGATCATAGGCGATACCCACGCACCATTCACCCATCCAGATTATCTAAATTTTTGTGAAGAAACCTTTGGAAGGTTCGGGTGTAATCGTATAGTCCACATAGGAGATGAAGTAGACAACTGTGCATTGTCTTATTGGGAGACCAATATTGATGCAGATGGGGCTAAAACTGAAGCAGAAAAAGCACAGGAAGAATTAAACAAATGGTATAAAGTTTTTCCTGAAGTAACTGTTTTGGTTGGAAATCACTCTGCCCTTCCTTTCAGAAAAGCACAAACAGCAGGAATACCAAGAAAGTTTGTCAAGGCTTATGAAGAAATATGGGAGGCACCAAAGGGTTGGAAGTGGGAGTTAAGCACAGAGATCGATCACGTAAAATACACCCATGGCACAGGGTCGAGTGGCCAAAATGGGGCAATTAATAGGGCTATTAGAAGTCGTCAAAGTACCGTAATAGGTCACATCCATGCATATGGTGGAGTAAAGTATCACGCATCAGAAAACGATTTAATCTTTGGCCTTAATGTGGGCTGTGGGATTTCGACCCAGGCCTATGCTTTTGAATACGGTAAAGACTTCCCAAATAAACCAACACTTGGCTGTGGTGTAGTATTAGATGGGAAAATTGGCCTTTTCATTCCAATGGATTTAGGGAAGAAATACGAGTGGATTAAGTAAATCCTACTTGATTTTGTTTTCATTATATGAAAACACAACTGGCAAATCTGCTGGAGAGAATCTTGGGATCTTGGCAAACCTCGCTACTGTTTTTCGTGGTTGTGGTTGGTGGCTTCCTTTTAGTTTCGTTAGGGAAAATTTCGATTGATGAATGGAAGGTGGCCTTAGTAGTTGCCCTTCCTTATATCATCATCAAAGAGGCGAAGAAGAATGGAGTTTCAGACTCCTAATGGGCTGGAGGCATTGAGAAGATCCTTAATTGGGGCATTCCTGCTTTGGGTGCTATACATGATGATTGCAGGAGGTTGTACCGGAGCATATCACATCCGAAAGGCTGAACGGCATTTAGACAAAGCAAGGCGAAAGAATCCAGAACTGTTTCACGTTGATACGTTGGTGGTAAGGGATACTATTTGGATTGAAACGCCTGTGGTTGATACGGTAACCCAATTGAAAACCGATACAATCCAGGAGATAGTTTTTAAAGACTCTACCATTGTGAGGTACTATGTCAAGAAGGATTCCATTTGGCTGGAGGTTGATTGTCCTGACTGCCCGGAAATTACTGAAACCCGAACTGTGAAAGAACAGGTTTTTGTTCAGCCCACATTTGGAGGCTTCATCAAGAAATATTGGTGGGCCTTCATTCCTTGGCTTCTAATAATTGGGGGAATAGTATTAAGCATATTGAAGAAACAAATCAATCCCTTTTCGTAGATTTGTAATCCATTGTTCTTATTGTTAGTTCAATAAGAGCCTAGGGGTTAAGATCGGTGGTCTTAGCCCCTTTTTAATAGGTGGCAGAAATGGTGGCAGATTTTCCTTTGAGGTTCTTATAGATTGTTATTGGCATTAACTAGTAATTTTGAGCCTAAATCGCCCTTGGTTGCCAGAATTCCGCACTTTTTGGGCAATTTCTTAAAATTTCATGATACTAGATTTTAGTATAATTATGGTCCTGAAGGAGTCACTTTCCTTTTCCCTTCCTTCACTTTATTATTAAGCTTGGTTTCTATCGAATACTCAAAGCATAGTCTGGACTTTAATTTTCCGGCCAGAACCTCCAGAGGACCCATGGAGAAACGGGATATTCTTTTACTTAGGATCAAAGATGAAAATGGGAAAATAGGATTGGGAGAAGTGGCCCCACTCCCTGGATTAAGCTCAGAATCAATACAGGATTGTATCAACTTACTTCAGGATCTTAAGTCTTTCGATCAAATAGAAGACTCCTATCTGGATTCCTCCTTGCCTTCTTCTCTCCGAATGGGAATCGAAATGGCTTTGGCGGATCTTAAATCAGAGGAAGCAGGAGTTTATTTCCCAAAAGGAATGGATCAACTTCGTTCAGGAATCCGGATAAATGGCTTGGTCTGGATGGGGGACAAGGAATTCATGAAAGAACAGGTTGAAAATAAAGCTGCAGGAGGTTTCACCTGTATAAAAGTGAAGATCGGGGGAATAGAATGGGAGAGGGAGCTTGACCTAATAAGATTCCTTCGGGAAAGGGGAGGACCTCAATTGGAAATTCGCCTTGATGCAAATGGTGCATTTGAAAGGGCGGACTTTATCGAAAAATGGACCCAGCTTGAAGAATTTAATATTCACTCAATTGAACAACCTTTAACCAAAGGAAAAGGGGAGGAAAACCTACTTCTTCGAGAGGATTATGGGGTTCCTGTAGCATTTGATGAGGAATTGATAGATGTAGAAGGAAAAGAAAGGAAGGAATTGTTAGAAAGAGCGAGGCCCCGATATATTGTGTTAAAACCCAGTCTTCATGGTGGCTTCTCTGGAACGGCCGAATGGATCGCCCTTGCCAGTTCCCTGGGAATCGATTATTGGATCACATCAGCTTTGGAGTCAAATCATGGACTTGCTGCTATTGCTCAATTTGCTGCCCAATATGAAAACCCAATAGCCCAGGGCCTTGGAACGGGTTCACTCTTTAAAAACAATTTTGATGTTCCACTAAAGGTGGAAGGGGAAATGATTTCCTGGACAGCCTAAGCAGCCCTTAGGTTATGCATTTTTGATTTCTTGAATTTCTCTTCCGCATACCTTTCGGTGATCAGAAGCGGACCGGGGTTTTTCTGAGATGGAAGCTCAAACATTGCATCGGTCATGATAGCCTCGCAAATGCTTCTCAATCCTCTTGCTCCCAGTTTAAATTCAATGGCTTTCTCAACTATGTACTTCAAGGCATCCTTTTCAAACTCAAGCTCAATATCTTCCATCTCAAATAGTTTTTTGAACTGTTTGGTAATGGCGTTCTTAGGCTCAACCAGGATCTGAAGAAGGGTATCAGAATCCAGAGGATTTAAATAGGTGACGACAGGTAGTCGACCGATCAATTCCGGGATCAAACCGAAAGTCCTGAGGTCATGAGAATTCACATATTGGAGTAAAAGCTTGTCGTCCAGGTGTTCCAAAGGATTGGTCTTTCCAGAGAAACCAAGAGGACGGGTATTCAAGCGTGATCCAATTATCTTTTGGATGCCATCAAAGGCTCCTCCACAGATAAAAAGAATATTCTCTGTGTTAACCGAGATCATTTTCTGATCCGGGTGCTTCCTCCCTCCCTGAGGGGGAACGTTTACAGTCGTACCCTCTAAAAGCTTTAATAATGCCTGCTGAACTCCTTCACCACTCACATCGCGGGTAATTGAAGGATTATCTCCTTTTCTGGAGATCTTGTCTACCTCGTCAATGTAGACTATGCCCATTTGTGCACTTTCTACATCATAATCAGCAGCCTGAAGTAACCTTGTTAGGATGCTTTCCACATCTTCTCCTACATATCCGGCTTCGGTCAGTACTGTAGCATCGGCGATGCAAAATGGAACATCCAAAAGTTTAGCTAATGTTCTTGCCAGATAGGTTTTTCCTGTACCTGTTTCCCCAACCATGATGATGTTTGATTTCTCAATAGCTACATCATCTTCTTTGGCGGGCTGCATCAACCTTTTGTAATGATTGTAGACGGCAACTGATAAAACCTTTTTCGCTTCTTCCTGCCCAATTACATAGGTATCAAGGAAAGCCTTGATCTCTTTGGGCTTTAAAAGTTTGAATTGGGGACTGTCTTTGGTTTTTGAATTCTGAACTTCTTCGTCCAGAATGACCATCGCCTGCTCGATACACTTATCACAGATATGTGCATGGATACCGGATATCATTAGTTTGACATCCTTCTTGTTTCGACCACAAAACGAGCAGTTTACTTGTGCCATTGGTCTATTTTGCTTTTTTCGAGCCTAGAACTTCATCTACCAAGCCGTATTTCTTTGCTTCTTCAGCATTCATCCAATAATCGCGATCCGCATCATCCCAGATCTCTTTCTCAGACTTACCTGTGTGTACGGATATTATTGAATATAGTTCTTTTTTAAGCTTTCTGATCTCCTGAGCCGTGATTTGAATATCAGAAGCCTGTCCTCCAATACCACCCATAGGTTGGTGGATCATGATCCTGGAATGGGGAAGAGCGGTTCTCTTTTTGGCAGTCCCTGCTGTTAAAAGGATGGCTCCCATTGAAGCGGCAAGACCAGTACAGATGGTCGCCACATCTGGCCCAACGTATTGCATGGTATCATAGATTCCTAGTCCGGCATATACGGAACCCCCTGGGCTGTTTAGGTACATAAGGATATCCTTCCTTGAATCTGCTGATTCTAAGAATAGAAGCTGGGCTATGACCACATTGGCCACATAATCATCTATAGGTACTCCAAGGAATATGATCCTATCCATCATTAATCTTGAAAAAACGTCCATTGCTACTGCATTCATTCGACGCTCCTCAATGATATTAGGAGTCAGGTTGGTGATGGTATTCATGTACTGATCTACTGCAAGACCATTCAATCCCTGATCTTTTACAGCAAATTTTCTAAACTCGTTTGCGTCCATTTTCATAATTGAATCTAAATCTAGGTATTAACCCGCTAAAACCTTTTTAAATTCCTTATGGCTTACTTTTTTTTCTACGGCAGTAACCTTTGAATCTAGATAATCGAAAATTCTTCTTTCCATTATTGAATTATAGACCTGGCCGAAGTTCTTTCCTTCATTTTCATTCAGGTAATTGTCCGCAAATTGGTCAAGGAATGATTCTCTGTCACCCGGAAGATTTCCTCCAAACTGACTTGCGATCATTTTCTTGGTTTCCTCTTTTACTTCCTCTGGCTTTACCTCTATATTCTCATCTTCACGGATCTTATTACTGATAAGATTCCATTTTAGATGATCCAGATATTCTGGAAGTTCTTTCTCCAACTGCTCTTCGTTGATCTCCAGCTCAGGATTAGCTCCTTGCTTAAGCCACCTTTTCATGAAGTCCTTGCTTAATTCAAGCTTGGTCTTTTCCAAAAGAGCTTTTCTGATATCTCTGTGGAATTGGCTGATGGTTTCCTGCTCGTTTGATTTAGTGATATCCTCTTTGAGCTTGGTCTCAAATTCTTCTTTGGATTTAACCTGGTCTTTTCCAAAAACCTTATCGAAGAGATCTTGATTGATCTCAGCAGGTACGATCTTGGAAATAGAGTCGATTCTAAAGATGAAATCTCCCTTCAGCCCCTTTAGCTCAGTCTCGCTTAGACCTGCTTTTCCAATGAGAGCTGATTTATCTTTCCCGAAAGCTTTATCGATCGGGAATTCAACCACATCATCCTTTTTCTTACCAGTAAAGAATGCTTGTCCTTTCTTATCAAGGTCTGATATGGCAATCCCCAGAGTTCTGCTAAAGCTTTCGTCCTTGCTTTTGAGCTCTCCGTAAACTGTATCTGAATCTGAGGAGCTTTCGGGTTCGGACCTTTCTCCAAATTGATTTCTTAGGTTTTCGAGGGTTTCCTCATACAAGCCTTTGTCTTCTTTCAGGCTGTACTTATTAACCTTGATCTTCTTGTCCAAGGGAATGCTGTACTCAGGGATCAATCCAAGTTCGAATTTGATCTCAAAGTCCTTTTGGCTTTCGAAGTCATATGCTTCCTCAGGTTGAACAAGCATAGGGTCGCCAACAAATTGGAGCTTTTCTTTTTTGATGAAATCCTCAAGACCATGAGAAGCCTTGTGATTGATCTCATCTGCTTTAATGCTTTTTCCATACATCTTATTGACAAGACCTATGGGAACCTTGCCGGGTCTGAAACCCTTTAGGTTCATTTTTTTACTGTACTCTTTGAGTTTGTTGTTAAAGGCTTCTTTGTAATCCTTTTCTTCAAGGTTGATAGTTATCAATCCTTCGTTCTCAGCCTTTTTTTCCAGTGATACTTTCAAAATCTAAATTTTGTTAAAAAATAAGAACCCCTTATCGTGAGATAAAGGGTTCAAAGTGCGGATGGAGGGACTCGAACCCCCACGCTGTTAGGCGCTAGATCCTAAGTCTAGTGCGTCTACCAATTCCGCCACATCCGCAAGAAAATGATCGACCAGGCTTTCGAAAATCAAGGCTCTTAGGAAGTCTTGTTCATCTAGATCCGAAAACTAGGTTTTATCAGATCACCACAGCCGCGAAAAATGGCTGCAAATTTAGGCATAATAGAATCAATAAATAAGCATTAAATCGAACTATTTTTTTTGAACCAGGAAAATTTTTACTCGGTTGTAAATTATGGAGGAGAATGTGAGAGCTCTAATTATTTTTGATTTATGAGGGTAGGCTCAGCAAGAAAAAAGAACACAGAAAGAAAAGCCCAGATGGAAGAAAGGGCGATGATAATAAAGCATTATCGTCGCTTGCTCCGAAAAGCAAAACCGGTGATGAAAACCGGTGATGTGAAAATGATCAGAGCTGCATTCAATCTGGCCTTGAATGCCCATCAGGGAATAAAGAGGAAAAGTGGAGAACCCTATATCCTCCATCCTTTGGCTGTAGCGGAGATCACGGTTGCTGAGATCGGTTTGGGAACAACCTCGATTGTCTCAGCCATCCTTCATGATGTAGTTGAGGATACCGATCTGGAATTATCCGATATCCGGAAGAAATTCGGCCCTAAGGTTGAACAGATCATTGATGGGCTTACCAAGATCAGTGGGGAGTTTGAATATGGCTCATCTGAGCAAGCCGAGAATTTCAGGAAAATGCTTTTGACCCTTTCAGAGGATGTAAGGGTCATCTTCATAAAACTGGCTGACAGGCTTCACAATATGAGAACCCTGGAGAGCATGCCGAGGGATAAGCAATTGAAGATCTCCAATGAAACCATGTACCTCTATGCACCATTGGCGCATCGCCTCGGCCTATACAATATAAAATCTGAACTTGAGGACCTTTATATAAGGTTTAATGAAGTGGAGGCTTTCGATCTTATTTCAGGGAAGGTTAGGGAGACCAAGGATGCTCGAAATAAGTTTATCAGGGAATTCATTAAACCGATAAAGGGCCAACTCCAGGATGAGAAATTTGAATTTGAAATTAAGGGAAGACCCAAGTCTATTTTTTCGATCTACTCCAAGATGAAAAAGCAGAACATTCCTTTCGAGGAGGTTTACGACCTATTTGCCATTCGGATAATAGTTGATGTTCCGGAGGACCAGGAGAAATCGGTCTGCTGGCATGTTTATTCAATGGTGACGGATATCTACCGTCCAAATCCGGATCGGCTGAGGGACTGGATCAGTACTCCAAAAGCAAATGGTTACGAATCATTGCATTCGACAGTAATGAGTCAGAGTGGTCAATGGGTAGAGGTCCAGATCAGGACCAAGCGCATGGATGAGATCGCAGAGAAAGGATATGCGGCTCACTGGAAATACAAATACGGGGAATCGAAAAAGTATTCTTCCGGTCTGGATCAATGGCTGAATAAAGTAAGGGATGCCTTAGAGCAAAATGAATTGCCGGCTCTTGAGTTTGTAGATGACTTTAGGGCCAACCTGTTCTCCGATGAGCTATTTGTTTTTACTCCGAAAGGAGAATTGAAATCCCTGCCTTCTGGTGCCACTGCACTTGATTTCGCATTTGAGATTCACACTGACATTGGGACTAAGTGTATTGGGGCAAAGGCAAATCATAAACTGGTCCCTCTCAGTTATAAGTTAAAAAACGGAGATCAGGTTGAGATCCTGGTCAGTAAAAAGCAAAAGCCTACTGAAGACTGGTTGAAGTTTGTGGTGAGTTCAAAGGCCAGGTCTAAGATCAAGCAATCCTTAAAAGAGGGAAGGAAGAAGCTAGAAGGACATGGAAAGAAAACCATGGAGGATTGGGTGAGGCAATCTGATGTAGAGGTTACAACCGAATTCATGAATAAGCTACGGGCGTATTTCAACGCTCGAACTGATAGAGACCTTCATTATAAGATCGGTTTTGGTTCGATTGAGAAAAAGGACTTTAAAAGATTCCTGGTCTTCCTTAATAAAAGTCCAAGGTCAATCAACCAAAAGATTAAGGATGCCAAGTCATTTAAATCTGAGCTGACAAAGATCCCTGGAAAGAAAGGGGATATGTTGTTGATTGGCGAAGACCTTGATCACATCGATTACAAACTAGCTCAATGCTGTAATCCAATTCCCGGGGACGATGTCTTTGGCTTTGTTACAATAAACGACGGGATCAAGATCCACAGAACAACCTGTCCGAATGCACTAGAATTGATGTCCAATTATGGATATCGGGTGGTTAAGGCAAAATGGACCGATCAAAAGGAGTTGGCATTCCTTGCAGGGTTAAAGGTTCTGGGTACTGATAGAGTTGGAATGATCAATGACATTTCTCAGGTGATCTCCACTGACCTAAAAGTAAATATGAGGTCTATCACCGTGGATTCGGAAGCTAATATGTTTGAGGGAGAGATCAGTGTTTTTGTTTATGATACTGATCATTTAAACAAGCTCATCACCCGTTTGAGCAATATTGAAGGGGTGGAATCTGTTACCCGCTTCGATTAGTTTTTTCCTTGGGAGTTCCTAACTAATTTTGTGCTTTAATAACTAATGCCCCAAAGTCAGAATCTTACGGAAGAAGTAAGGACCATCTTCACAGAATTTCTTGAGGAGAAGGGATTAAGGAAAACACCCGAACGTTATGCCATCCTGGATGAGATCTATTCAAATACAGGACATTTTGATGTAGAACATCTCTATTTCAAAATGAAGAAGAATAATTACCGGGTGAGTCGGGCCACCGTTTACAATACGCTTGACCTATTGGTGGAATGCGACCTGGTATTAAAGCATCAGTTTCAGGATCATATTGCAGAATATGAAAAGTCCTTCGGAGCAGGCCAGCATGACCACCTGATCTGCAATGAATGCCATAAGGTGACCGAGTTCTGCGACCCCAGGATCCATGCCATCCAATCGATGGCCGGGGAATTGTTAAAGTTTGAGATTACCAATCATTCCCTCATATTGTATGGAGAGTGCAAGGATGAGGGATGTGAGAACAGAAAAAAATTAAAAAAGAAAAATGGGAGTAGACGTTCTCCTGGGTCTCCAATGGGGAGATGAGGGAAAAGGAAAGGTCGTTGATGTACTAGCGCCCCGTTACGATATAGTAGCGAGATTTCAGGGAGGCCCAAACGCAGGCCACACATTAGAATTTGGTGATACCAAGCATGTTTTGCACCAGGTCCCCTCAGGAATATTCAGGGATTCAATAATAAATGTCATTGGTAATGGTGTTGTTCTGGATCCTGTAGTT
>OZ254081.1:0-255000 GCA_965267505.1 Cytophagales bacterium | reverse complement strand
TAAACCGACACAGGTAGTCGAGGAGAGGATCCTAAGGTGCTCGAGTGATTCATGGCTAAGGAACTAGGCAAAATTGCCCTGTAACTTTGGGAGAAAGGGCGCCTCGCCGTTTTCGGACGGAAGGCCGCAGTGAAGAGACCCAAGCGACTGTTTATCAAAAACACATGGCTCTGCGAACACGTAAGTGGAAGTATAGGGCCTGACACCTGCCCGGTGCCGGAAGGTTAAGTGGGGGCGTTATTCGTAAGAAGAAGCGCTGAAATGAAGCCCCGGTAAACGGCGGCCGTAACTATAACGGTCCTAAGGTAGCGAAATTCCTTGTCGGGTAAGTTCCGACCTGCACGAATGGTGTAACGACTTGGGTACTGTCTCAGCCATGAGCTCGGTGAAATTGTAGTATCGGTGAAGATGCCGATTACCCGCAACGGGACGGAAAGACCCCGTGAACCTTTACTATAGCTTTGCATTGCTACCGGATAAAGGATGTGTAGGATAGGTGGGAGACATTGAAGCGGCCTCGCTAGGGGTTGTGGAGTCAACCTTGAAATACCACCCTTCCTTTATTTGTTACCTAACCCCTGGAAGGGGGACAGTGCATGGTGGGTAGTTTGACTGGGGTGGTCGCCTCCTAAAGAGTAACGGAGGCTTTCAAAGGTGCCCTCAGCATGGTTGGTAATCATGCGTTGAGTGCAATAGCATAAGGGCGCTTGACTGTGAGACTGACACGTCGACCAGGCAGGAAACTGGGATATAGTGATCCGGTGGTTCCGCATGGAAGGGCCATCGCTCAAAGGATAAAAGGTACTCCGGGGATAACAGGCTGATCTCCCCCAAGAGCTCACATCGACGGGGAGGTTTGGCACCTCGATGTCGGCTCGTCACATCCTGGGGCTGGAGAAGGTCCCAAGGGTTGGGCTGTTCGCCCATTAAAGTGGCACGCGAGCTGGGTTCAGAACGTCGTGAGACAGTTCGGTCCCTATCTGTTGCGGGCGCAAGAAGTTTGAGAGGCTCTGACCCTAGTACGAGAGGACCGGGTTGGACAAGCCGCTGGTGTATCAGTTGTGCCGCCAGGTGCACCGCTGAGTAGCTACGCTTGGATCAGATAAGCGCTGAAAGCATCTAAGCGCGAAACTGACCTCAAGATGAGACTTCTTTTAAGGGTCGTTCGAGAACAGGACGTTGATAGGCTGCAGGTGTAAAGGCAGAGATGTCATAGCCGAGCAGTACTAATTACCCGTAACTTCTTTTCAAGAGCAGTATTCAAAGTGCGACTCTTTTTTATTCTCTGATCATAATGTCAAAATATTGGTTCGCAGATAGCGAACAGAAGAGCTTGCGGTGGTTATGGCGGAGGGGATCCACCTCTTTCCATTCCGAACAGAGAAGTTAAGCCCTCCAGCGCCGATGGTACTGGTCAAAAGCCGGGAGAGTAGGTCGCCGCCGCTAGATATAAGTCCCAAACTTGATTTGGGATCTCCTCAAACAGGAGGAAATCAGCCCTGTGTTACAATCGTGATGCAGGGCTTTTTTTATTCAAAAAGCTTCAGAATTTTGTTTTGGTCCCAAATAACCAATGCTTATTCCAAACTCAAGGGAATATGCTTGGATATCCTGAAATAAATAGATGGCAGGTCCAATATTAAATCCAATAAAGTTTGCTTTTGGATGATAAAACACAAATTGGGGACGCAAAATAAGTCCCGTCATTTGGTTGGATAGAATTTCAGAGGAATAATGTGGACCCCTTTTTGAATCCCAAAAATCCAAAATGAAATTCGTATGATACCTGTATTCACTGAAGGTTGGCCCGGCAAGGATTTCAAATCTGGAAGTATGCTTTTCGTTCAAACTGAAAGAATATCCAGCGAGAATATAGAAAGATGTAATGTAATCAAACTTCTCGTCCGGGCTTGAAAACGGATCCCGAATCACCTCTGAGGGCTCTTCTATTGGTTTTTGCCTTTGTCTAGAAGTTCCAAGCTGAAATCGAATTTTTGAATCCCCTGTTAAGTTTACATTTATGAACCTCCCATCGAAATTTCCTATGGAAAGGCCAGGAGAAACATAAAACCAATTATGTTCCTTTTCAATTTTTTCTTCTTCCTCTTCAATATTATTTTCTTGTCCAAGTAAGGGTCCGGCAAATAATTGAATAAATAGAAGAAGTAATCCCCACCCTCTTAGTGAATTCAATATTATAATTTTTGATCTTTTAATTCCCACAATCGGCAAATTGCATCTCGGTATTTGGGAAGACGTAATAACCCGTAATTACTGGAAAAACACCCAATGAATTTAAGGCAAGCTTGATCCCGCAACCCTCTTCATAGGTTAGAATAAAGAATGGGTTTTGAGGATCGGGGAATCCTCCCTGATTGAAATTGTATTGCTCAAAATTGAATTGTTCGTCAATCACAGAAAAGGAAAATAGAAATGCATTGTCATTGTAGTCAATGAATTCGACTCCTTCAAAATAGACCGAGCCCTCCATTACATAGCCTAGGGCTGCGCTGGCATTTTCTTCATATTTGAGGTCAACAATAAGGTTGGTCAAATTCATTGTTTTCACTACTGGGGATGCACCGCAGGAGCCAGGAACGCCTGTATTGGTATAGCTGGCCAAAGGAATTGTAGCCTTGAAAAAGCATGGACCTTCACCAGGGTTGAATAGAAAATTATGTTCGGTACCGTTAATGAACCAAGGCTCCGAATTTAGGTTTACTCTAAAGCTTGCCTCTCTTTCTTTGATGTCTGAACTATTGATTGTGATTTGAGTATTTGTTCCTCCTAAGCTTACTAAACCCGACATGTTTTGCTCTGAAGTGATCTCTACCTCCAGGCCGGATGGGTCCACCAATTGAAATAAATTACTGATAGTTTGAAAGGGGGGAAATCCTTTCTGCGTTTGATTTTGGCCATATTTTGACCAAAAATCATTCATCCTGATCCTGTCAAAGCTTATGGTTGCTATCATTGATTGACTTGAAACCTTATCATCATCGATCAGAGCTCTTACATCCAGTTCAAAAGCCAAGGTTTCGGCTATCCCTTCCATTATGCTATCAAGTTCATTGGAAGGGTTATAGGAAAGACCGGTTACGATCAATTCTAGCCCCATTAACTTCTCCCAAGCTACTCTTGAATTAAGCAGGTTTAGTTCCGCATATATATCAGCCATATCTCTTAGAGTCGTTAAAGCCGAATACCAACGCTTTGATTCTATGATAACGGGGAGGCTTTTTTCAAGTCTTGATGTAGAAGTAGAAACAGGACCGGAAACACAGGCCAACCTATCCTGAGGGTTATCAGCAGATCCACAATAGAATGGACTGTTTAGTTCCGGAACTAAAACCTGCCACAATAGATCGGCTGATGCGTCTGCTTTATCCATGATCAGGGTATTGGCTAAAAGGTACTGTTGAACCAATCTTTTATTCTCAGGAGACAGCTGTAAGTAGGAAGAACTAACTGTTGTTATTTTTTGACTTAGAGCATCCCATTCTAATGGGGTTGCAAAAGAATAGCGGATCAAACGAGAAAGACCTGTATCCAGCCTGGAAAGAAATTGATTGAAAAGTTGATCATCCAGAGGCGTCGATGAAGAGTCTATTAATATGGGTCTAATGGTAGGTGAACCAAGGATAATCACGTCCTGAGAACCATAGGGGTTTTCTTGAGGAACTTGGGAATAATAACAGGTATCATTGAGTCTGTAAAAGAAAAGGCTGGTTCCCCCAATGCTTCCAGCCATCGAATCAGGGGATTCCTGTTGAGCCTCGGTAATGGCATAAATAATCTCCTGGTGTAGAAAGCTGGTTTTCTCCAATCGAAAGCTCGGGCCGGAGCCACTTCCCGGATTGCTTGGTTGGTCGTCTTTTGAGCAGGAAAAAACTATAAAGAGCAAAAGGAAGAGAAAAGGTATTTGACTTTTGTATCTCATTCTAATTGTAATTGATTTCAAAAATACGATGAGAAATAATAGGATGGTATCAGTTATTCAATTGCCAGTATTAAGTGGATAACTCGCACCTTTCTATTCTATTTTTTATTTTGAATTACCTATAAATTCGCCCTATGGTGGACGAACGTGAAGGCAACCTCAGGATCATTAAAGCACTTGCTTTTTCTTCTTTTTTCCTGGCTATATTCTTTTTGATCCTTTCTTATTCATTTCTTCAGAACAACCTGGTGATCCCTGCATGGCACCTGCTTTCCCCTCACTACCCAAGCAAGGAAACATATTTTTACGCAGTCCTGATTGAATTGGCCCTGGTGTTTTTCTTTTATTCACTTGGGGCGAGGCGGATCAAGAAATTCCCAACAGGCGGTTTTGGAACTAAGGAAAGTGTATTTGGGATCTCGGTTTTGAGCAAGGACCTCAAGCATTGGAGCCAGGTGTGGTTGAATGGTTTATTCTTTGGTGTAAGTCTCTTCCTTTTGGGAACTATCCTAAAGATCTGGCAGGTCAATAATCCTCAAATGTCAACCCTTTCAATTGGTTTCTCCCTGACCTTATTGGTAGCCCTTGCAATAATGTTAATGGCTTTCGTTTACCCCTTATTAAGAATCATAAACCCTAAGTCCAATGGCTCAGAGTCATAATTATACAGAGGATAACATTCGTTCACTCGATTGGAAGGAGCATATTCAGCTTCGTCCTGGAATGTACATTGGGAAATTAGGAGACGGAACTGCCTCTGATGATGGTATCTACGTCCTTTTCAAAGAGATTATGGACAATTCGATTGACGAATTTATGATGGGCTTTGGCAAGAGGATTGACATCTCCCTCAGAAAAGATTCTGTAACCATTCGGGATTATGGGAGGGGAATACCCTTAGGGAAAGTCATAGATTGTGTTTCTAAGATTAATACCGGAGGAAAGTACGACAGCAAAGCCTTCCAGAAATCAGTGGGACTGAATGGGGTAGGAACCAAAGCTGTTAATGCCTTGTCCAGTTCCTTTGAAGTAAAGGCCTTTAGGGAGGGGAAGTTCAAAAGAGCCTATTTCGAAAAGGGGGAACTGATCAATGATGATAAGATCGGTAAGTCGGAAGAAAGAGATGGGACCTTTACCTCCTTCATTCCCAATGCTGATATCTTCAAGAACTATAGTTTCATGCAGGACTATGTTGAAGATCAGGTGTGGAATTATGCATTCCTAAATTCCGGTCTCTCTATCTACTTGAACAGCAAAAAGATCCATTCAGAGAATGGCTTGCGCGATCTTCTGGAGAGAAAGGTAGATTCTGATGCAATCCGTTATCCTTTGATCCACTTAAAGGGGGAGGATATTGAGATTTGTATGTCCCATACCAACCAATACGGGGAAGATTATTACTCATTTGTGAACGGTCAACATACAACCCAGGGAGGTACGCATTTAGCTGCGTTTAGGGAGGCTGTGGTAAAGACCATCCGAGAGTTTTACAATAAGAATTTTGATGCAGCTGATGTCAGGACCGGTATAGTTGGAGCTATTTCCGTTAAGGTTCAGGAGCCGGTTTTCGAATCTCAGACCAAAACCAAACTTGGGTCTCAAGCAATGGGCCCGGATGCTCCTACGATCAGAACTTATGTCAACGACTTTGTAAAGAAAGAGCTGGATAATTTCCTTCACAGAAATCCGGATACCGCGGAACAATTACAAAAGCGAATTCTACAGTCTGAAAAGGAAAGGAAGGAACTAGCCGGTATTAAAAAGCTGGCAAATGAAAGAGCTAAGAAAGCCAGTTTACATAACAGAAAGCTAAGGGATTGTAGAGCTCATTACAACGATAAAAAAGGAGATAGGAAACAGGAGACGACCCTTTTTATTACCGAAGGAGATTCCGCTTCCGGTTCCATTACCAAGTCAAGAGATGTAGAGACTCAGGCAGTTTTCAGTTTAAGAGGAAAGCCTTTGAACACCTTCGGTCTCACAAAGAAGGTGGTTTATGAAAATGAAGAATTCAATCTTTTGCACCATGCCCTGGATATCGAGGAAGGCTTAGATGATCTTAGGTACAATAACATCGTCTTAGCTACGGATGCGGATGTAGACGGAATGCATATCCGACTTCTTATGCTAACCTTCTTTCTCCAGTTTTACCCCGACCTTGTAAGGAACAATCACGTTTATATATTGGAGACGCCTTTATTCCGGGTTAGAAATAAAAAGGAGACCATTTATTGTTACTCCGAGGCAGAAAAACAGGCAGCCATAAAAAAGCTAGGAGCCAACCCTGAGATCACCAGATTCAAAGGATTAGGAGAGATCTCTCCAGATGAGTTTGGAAATTTTATAGGTGAGGATATAAAGCTTCAACCTGTTTTGCTCAGTACAGATACTCATATTAAGAAGCTCCTGGCTTATTTCATGGGCAAGAACACACCGGAAAGACAAGATTTTATAATCAATAACCTGAAGGTAGAGAAGGATCTTATGGAAGAGGAAGCAGCTTAGCTTATTTCTCCAGGATCAGTACCTCCGAAACATTTGAGATTGCCGCTATCCTGATCCAAAGGTATTTTGATCTTTCGGAATTGCTTTCGCATTCAGGAGAAGGTTCAATGAAATAAATAAATTCCTTCTGACTTCTTTTCAAGAGTTTGGTTCTGTCTGGTCGTCCAAAGATTTCAAGCACTTGGTTTTCGTTGAGATCTAAAATCAGATCTTTTTTTTCGATTAATTCCCCAGCCAGTTTAGTTCTAATGCCTGCGCAGGCATTTGGATCTGAGTCCCAGTCTGAAAAGGCCTCGCTCAACTCCTGCTTTGAATCCGAGCAAGCGGATAGAAACAAAATAAATAGAAGTGAAAGAAAACTGTGGAAAAACTTCGACATCTTGGTTGAAATAATTTTTGCTTTTTGAGCAATTTAGCTGCAAAAATAAGCTTCAGTTGGCAGACGCAGAGGAAAACAAACCCCTTGAAGAAAATAATGAATCCGAAAACCCAGAAGTAAGGGTTCACGACCTCAAGCCGGTAGATAATTTATATGAGAATTGGTTCCTGGAGTACGCTTCATATGTAATCTTGGAACGCGCTGTCCCTGAAATAAGGGATGGATTGAAACCTGTACAGAGGAGGATCCTTCACGCTATGAAGGAGATTGATGATGGAAGATTCAATAAGGTTGCCAATATCATTGGTAGTACCATGCAATTCCACCCTCATGGGGATGCCTCAATTAACGATGCGATCATTGGGCTCGGGCAAAAAGATCTGATGATAGAGACTCAGGGAAACTGGGGCGATTTCAGAACAGGAGATTCCGCAGCAGCTCCTAGGTATATCGAGGCGAGACTTTCAAAGTTTGCCCTTGAGGTTGCCTTTCAACCTAAATTGACCGAATGGCAGGCAAGCTATGATGGAAGGAAGAAAGAGCCTGTAACTCTTCCCATTAAGTTTCCTCTTCTTCTTGCTCAAGGGGTTGAAGGAATTGCGGTTGGTCTTTCGACCAAGATCATGCCTCACAACTTCATCGAGCTTTGTGATGCTGCGATTAAGGCCATCCAGGGAAAGCGTGTTAAGATTTTCCCCGATTTTCCCACGGGAGGTTTGGCCGACTTCAATAATTATGATGATGGTAAAAGAGGATCTAAGATCAAACTTAGAGCTCGAATGGAAAAGCTTGACAAGTCGACCTTGATCATAAAGGAAGTTCCTTACGGAACAACCACACAAAGTTTAATGGAATCCATTGTTAAGGCCAATGACAATGGAAAGATCAGGATCAAGCAGGTAATTGATAACACAGCTAAAAACGTAGAGATACTGGTTTACCTTGCCTCTGGAATCTCACCTGAGATAACCATGGATGCCTTGTATGCCTTTACCGATTGTGAGGTCACAATAAGTCCAAACTCCTGTGTGATTGAGGATGAGAAGCCTGTATTTCTTGGAGTATCAGAGATCCTGAGGAATTCTGCAGAGCATACGCGTGAATTGTTAAGACAGGAACTGGAAATAAAGAAAGGAGAGTTAAAAGAAAAGCTGCTTTTCTCTTCTTTGGAAAAGATTTTCATTGAAAACCGTATCTATAGGGATATAGAAGAATGCGAAACCTGGGAAGCCGTTCTGGAAACTATCGACAAGGGATTAAAACCTTTTAAGAAGCAGTTTTATCGTGAGATCGTGGAAGAAGATCTTGTCAGGCTTACTGAGATCAAGATCAAGAGGATCTCCAAATTTGATTCCTTTAAGGCTGATGAGATCATGAAAGGCCTTGAAGAGGAGTTGAAAGAGGTTGAAGCCAAGCTTAAGGATATGGATGGGACCACCATTGCATATTTCAATCATATCAAAGAGAAGTATGGAAGGGAGAAAGAAAGGAAAACCGAGATCACAACCTTTGAAAGTATCAAGGCACAAATCGTTGCTGTAAACAATGTTAAGTTTTACATAGATCGCAAGGAAGGTTTTGCTGGAACAGGATTAAAGAGATCCGAGTCGGAGTTTGTGTTTGAGTGCTCTGACCTTGATAACATCATAGTGTTCCGAAAAGACGGGAAATACCTTGTTACCAAAGTTCAGGACAAGGCTTTTGTTGGAAAAGGGATCATTCACGCTGGTGTATTCAAGAAAGGGGATGATAGGATGGTTTACCATACTATCTACCAGGATGGTGGTGCAGGTAAGACTTATGTAAAACGTTTCCAGGTTCTTGGAGTTACTCGGGACAAGGAGTATGATGTTTCTAAAGGAGCAAAAGGATCTAAGGTACATTACTTTTCAGCTAATCCTAACGGAGAGAGCGAGATTGTGACCGTGAAACTTTCACCCAATGCTAAGGCAAGAAAGAAAGTCTTTGATTTTGACTTCAGCGAATTGGAGATTAAGGGAAGAGGAGCCGGAGGAAATACACTTACCAAGTACATCGTAAGAAAAGTAGACCTGAAGGAAAAGGGCTCATCCACCCTTGCCGGTATAAAGGTTTGGATGGATGAAGTAACCGGAAGGTTCAACCAGGAAGAGAGAGGCCAATTTATTGGTTCATTCCAGGGTGAGGATAAAGTGCTTACTCTCTTTAGAAACGGTGATTATGAACTCAGGAGTTTCGAGATCAACAGCAAATTTGAACCCCAAAAGCTTTTTGACATTTCGAGGTTCAACCCAGAGGTTCCAGTCGTTGCTATTCATGCCGACGGATCAAGTGGGACCATCTTCTTAAAAAGATTTCTTATTGAAACCCAGACTCTTGACAAGGCCTTCCAATTCATTTCTGAAGCAGAAGGATCCAAACTTCATTTCGCAGCTATTGGGGAAGGAATTAAGATCAAGGTCAAGTATAGAAAAGGTAATCAAGTTGAGGAAAAGGAGTTTTTATTGGATGATCTTGTAGGGGTTAAGGGTTGGAAAGCCTTGGGCAATAAATTCCCTATCCAAAAATTTACGAAGATCGAACTGATAGGTTCTTCAAAAAGAAATGAAGAAGCAATACCTGCTTCTAAACAAGAAGGTCTGGCTGATCCAATAGAAACCGATGCCAAAGAGAATGGGGTAGAGGAGACTCCTCAGGAAATCCAGATTGAATTACCGAAAGAAGAACAGAAAGAGGCTTCAGAAAAAGAAGAAGGTCCAAAATCCAGAAAACCAAAAAAGGAATCTAAGTCCAAGAAATCAACGGGTAAAGAAAAGGGTGATGACTTCCTTACTTCAGGCCAAACCATAGAGCTGGATTTTTAGTGTTGGTTATTTTCCTGAATCATAAAAAAAGGCCCCTAAGGGCCTTTCTTATTGAATTTGAACTGCTTGGTCTCTCTATTCTTTGACCACTTTGATCCTTCCTATTCGTTCTCCATCGATAACCTTCAGGTGATAAATACCTGCTGGCGTCTCTTTTGGAAATTCTAAGGTAGCATCGTATCGGCCGTTGAAGCTTTTCAGCACCTCTTCCAGGATAACAACTCCTTTTTGGTCAATCAATTGAAGTTTTAATGATTCTCCCAAATTACTTGCCTCGAATTTGAAGGACCCCTGAGTTGGATTGGGGAATACTTCTACTTCGTTTGCAAGGCTGTTTTCCAGAGCGGTAACAAATATGGCTTGGGATACCGATGTATCACAAGATCCATCAAAAGCTTGTAGGACTACACCTTTGGTTCCTCCACTCGAGTACACATGAGTCGGGTTCAATTGATCGGAACCTGCTCCCAGATCTCCAAAATCCCACCAAACGGAATCGACGTTTCCTGGTAGGGAAGAAGTAAACTCAATAGTTAACGCCGCGGTTTGCAGAAAGGAGAACCCTACTCCTGATGGAACAGAGCTTAGTTCAGCAACAACTGATTGCCTTGGACCTGTACATGGAATAACACCCGTATTGTGTGGCTCAGCATAGTAAGTTGTTGTTGAGGTCAGGTTTGGTATACTCAAAGTGTTTCCAGTAAATATTGGGGTACCACCTGAAGGCACATCATACCAGCGGATAACGCCAACATCAGGCGTTGCCGTTATTGAGGTAGGCCCTGGAACACATTGTTCTGAACCTTGGAACGAAGTAACCATAGGAACCTGGTAACTGACAACAGCAACAGGTCCACCAAAATTATTGGTACTGTCAAGATCACCCAGCAGATCAACTTCAGCCGTGATCAAGTAGTTACCAGGGCCTGATAAATCGGCAGTTGCGGCAAATTGATACAATATTGTTTGCCCACCGACCAATGGCCCTGCTATGGTTTCCGTAGCCTGAACAACACCGCCAATGGAATAACTTATCGGGATATTTGATTGAGTGTTCAAACCGTAATTCCGGACGAGAACCCTTATTGGAGTTGTTGCACTTAGGCCACAACCGGATGGGATTCCCAATAAGGAATCTATTTGCATATCATCGGCAAGAGCATCTTCCTCCACTCCAAAATCATCAAAGGCAACCCCATCAAACCCCGTATTTACGGAGCCATCAGATCCAAAAAATACTCTGAGGAATACATCGCTTTGTCCTCCAAGGGTTGATGAAATATTGGAAGCGGTCACCCATCCAAATGAGTCACCAGACCAGCCATCCCCACTAAATCCCGAACCACCACCAGAAATCCCGGCTACGGTATTGTCAGTGTACCAGTTATTAGGATCTCCAAAGGCACCGATTTGCTGCCAGCTTAACCCACCATTGGTTGATGCTTGAAGCTGGGCTCCATCCCAAGAAAACTCAGCATTCCACCATAAGTTGAGGTCAAATTCTGGTCTTACAATGTTTGTGAAATCAAAGCAAGGCCCAACAACAAATGACTGTTCACTATTGTTATAAGGCCCTGGATTCAACCCACCAGTAACCCAGGCATTTGATCCACTTGCTGCAGTATCAATGGTTGCCTTGTTGGGAATACCATAAGCCCAGGTGTTGTTATTTCCGCCTGAGGTCCATCCTCCATTGCCGGATTCAAAATCTTCCAGATACGGGAAAGTGTTAATCACCGGAACGTTGGTAACGCTTAAATCCGTGGTGTCATTTGTTGGATCTTCTTCACCAGGCAATGCCGTCCAGGCGCGGATGGTATATGTTGCAAATGCACTTAAGTTGGAAGTTGTGTTAAAAACATAAAACGTCGTATCTCCGGGCAGTACAGGGGCTGTCAATATGCTCATTTCATTGACAGCATTGGCAGCGTCAACATCATACCCAAAGAAAACCGTATCACCAATTGCAATGGGATTAATTCCAAGATTTGCATAGGTAATCGCCACGGTCTCCATTGATCCCATGGCACATCCTGTTTGAACTGTGTCAATTGAAATTATTGCAAGATCATTTGCAGGCGTTTCAAGGATAACAAAGTCATCAATACCAACTCCATCAAATCCAGTGTTTACTGAACCATCCGACCCGAAGAATATCCTTAAGAAGACATCCGATTGCCCCCCATAACCTGTCATGGTATTTTTGGCTGTTACCCAGCCGCCTGATCCGGTAGGACCAGATCCTGACCAACCTTCTCCTAAGAATCCTGCATTCAGTAATCCGTCAATAGTATTGTCATTATACCAATTATCCGGGTCTCCAAAGTTTCCGATCTGTTGCCAGGTTGCTCCTCCATCTGTTGAAGCCTGGAGCTGAGCACCATCCCATGAGAATTCAGAATTCCACCAAGCATCTGTTTTGACAACTGGTAATGCAAGAGAACTCATATCGAAACACGGTCCAACAATAAATGATGCTTCGCCATTATTATAGGGGGTAGTTCCCAGCCCACCGGTGACCCAAGCATTGGTTCCGGACGAGGCTCCAATGATCTGGTTTTTTGCAGGGGTTCCATATGCCCAGGTATCGGCTGTACCCCCACTGGTCCAGCCACCATTGCCCGATTCAAAATTCTCCGTATACGGGTAAGAATTTATCACAGGAACACTGGTTACGATCTTATCAATAGTATCGTTTGACGGATCACCATCTCCACTCAGACCAGGCCAGGCTTTTATGGTGTATGTAGCAAATGTTCCAAGGTTTGCACCAGCAGTAAAAATGTATTGATTGGTATCACCTGGAAATAATGGTGCCACAAGAATTAAGTTTTCAGTTGTTACCGCACCGCCATCAACGTTATATGAGAAAGGGATAGTATCTCCAGTGGCCAGTGTATCCAATCCGAAATTCGAATAGGTAACCGCAACAGTTTCTGAAGTGCCCAAGGCACAACCTGTCTGAGCAGAATCAATGGAAATAAGTCCAATATCTCTATTAGGAGTTTCAAGAACTGTGAAGTTGTCAATTGCAACCCCATCATTAAAACCGCCAAAGAAAGCACCAAAGAATACTCTTAGAAGTACGGCGTTATTTCCTCCAAGTCCGGTGAGGTCGTTTTTAGCATTCAACCAACCGTTAGAACTAGTGGTTCCAACACCAGTCCATCCCTCACCAGGGAAGAACCCTGCGTTATTAATACCATCAATGGTATTGTCATTATACCAATTATCAGGATCTCCAAAGGCTCCAACCGTGTTCCAAGTTGTACCACCATCTGTAGAGGACTGGATTTGAGTTCCATCCCATGAGAAGTCTGAAGACCACCAAACATCCAATTTGATGATCGGCTGATTAATGGCACTCATATCAAAACAAGGACCTACAATAAATGAGGTTTCCCCGTTGTTATAACCACCAACTCCTGTTCCACCTGTTACCCAAGCATTCACTCCAGATGAAGCTCCTTGAATATTGTTTTTAGCTGGAGTACCAAAGCCCCAGCTATCCTGGAATCCTCCAGATGTCCAACCGCCTTGTCCCGATTCAAAATTCTCAAAGTAGGGGTAGGAGGTAATTACAGGAATGCTGATTACTGTTTTTGCAGTCGTGTCGTTTGTAGCATCACCATCACCTGGAATTGATACCCAAGCTTCAAAGTCATAATTCTGAGGCACAGAAAGATTTGCTTTGGTTGTGAAATCATAGGTAATGGTATCGCCGTTCAGGATGTCCGCCGTGGGTGTATAGGTCTCCGTAACCGTTGCACCACCATTTATTCTATAGTGCACATTTATGTTAGTTCCTGCGGTGATCGTATCAAAACCACCAGAGAAAAATCTTACTGTTACAGGTTCCGTTGCACTGAGACCGCAATTTGTGCTAGGTGAGTCAATTGCTACAATGCCCAGATCTATTGGAGGTGGTTGACGGAGCCTTACCTGGTCAATTGACATGTCTCCACTACAACAGCCTATGGAAATACCTACGAATCTGATCTTTACCGTATCTCCACCAAAAGCGGCTGCATTCACCGTTTGCTCAATCCATGGATCAGTTGAAGAAAATTGCTGCTGGCCGGTTTGAGACCAAAGTGTAGTCCAATTTTGTCCGTCATTGGACATTTGTGCTAGCATTGTACCAGTGGTAGTACCAAAAAAATGAGTCCAGAAAGTTAACACTGGAGCTGTAGTAGCACTTGCATCAATCCAAGGTGATTCAAGAAAAGTAGAGTCTCCATTTCCTCCTCCCGAAACCTCTACATAAACGAAATTGCCACTGCCTGAGACATCGGCAGCAGGAGCCGTTGATCCAGAATGGTTATTAAGGTTATTTGTCGTTGATACCCTCCAGACAAGCCCAACTGTTGGGTTTCTGCTCCAGCACTGATCCATTACATCGTTTGTATTCGAAAAAACAGAACCCGGAATGAATGTGTTTCCATCAAAACTTTCTAAGAACGGGGTAGAGACTAAGGCACATGTGGTGAGGAATTGCCCAGGCCCTGTCCAAGTAGAAGTATCACCGGGTCCACAAATAGACCTCACGTAGAAATCATACCAGGTATTAGGTGTGAGACCTGAAAGAGAGAAGGGATTATTAGTAGTAACCGTAGACGTTCCACTTCCTTGAGTAAATCCTTGCAACCCATATTCCACTTCCCATTGCGTGGCGGTCCCTAATTCTGTCCATGATAAATCTGCCGAAACATCAAGAACATTCAAACTCGTCAGTGCGTTTACACCAGGAACGGTTGTAGTAAGTGTTGAAGAAGCAGAGTCATTTACAGTCGTAGTGTCTGCAACTCCATTTGGGAGTGTAGTCCAGGCCTCCATGGTATAAGTCTGGCCGAGAACAAAATTGTTTGTCCCTAAAAGAATAGTAGTATCGCTCGAACCTGCTCCGTTTACCGTATCAAGATTCGCGGTAACAGCAATGGGAGTTTGAATTACTCCATCAAGAGCCCAGTTAACAGTGAAGGAACTGACATGGTTGGTACCATAATTTTGAATATTTGCCTCTATGTTTTGGATCCCTGGACAGAAAGCTATTGACCCGGGTCCAACCTGGGTAACTCCAACATCGTTTGGTCCTGTAGAAACTCCATACTGCAAAGTTGCTGTGACACAGTAACCAACCTGAAGTCCATTCACACAGTTGGTTAAGGAGTTTACTCCAGTTCCAGGATCAACTGTAAAATCTATTTGTCCATCGGCTGCCCAGGAAATGATATCATTCATTGGAATGGTAGTAACGAATGTCCCTATTCCTGAACACTGTGTTTGGCTGGTAGTTGTTCCAAGCAAAGACAAAGATTCACTTAGGAAATCCAGATATTCCGTTCCTGGAGGAGGCCCACCATCAAGGTCACCCTGATATACTATTGTCAGGGTCGCATCAGAATTTGCGTTAGGCGGAGTATTAGGAAAAGTTATGGTCTCATTTGTAGCAGGGTTGGGGGTGTTACACTGTTGTGCCAGGGTAACATCATAATCCTGCGCCGTGGATTGACCAAAAAGGCTCAAAATAAGCAAAAAAGTGGGAAAAATAGCCTTGTAGGGATAGGGTACAAAGAGCTTCATATGCGAGTAGTTTTTCTTCAATGAATATCAAAAATAGCTAATTAGATTATTAATCCTAAGTCAAAATCAAAAATTGAAAAGCATAGAAAAAACCCCTGGTGCCCCAAGGGTTTTTTTAATTGGATTTTATCCAGAATTATTTAATTGAAATCCTCTTAAGAGAGGTTTTCTCTCCGTTGATGATCTTGATCAAATGGTTGCCAGCAGATGCCTCAGGAAGTTCTATTCCAGAGGTTAAACTTCCATTTGCTTCGAAGGAATTTCGATAAACAGAAGTTCCTTTCATATCAAGGATCTCAATGATAACATCTCCTTCAACTTCAGGAATTTCTATTTCGAAGCCTCCATCAGATGGATTTGGATAAACTGAAATTGAAGAGCTCCAAGGATTGTTTTCCAAACCGATAACCTGAACAAAGATCGCCTTTATGGTATCCCCGATACAAGATCCTTTAAAGCCACTATGAGTGACAAGATAGGTTTGAGTTTGGGTATAGGTGTGCGAAGGGCTCTGAGCTGTACTCGTATTTCCATCTCCAAAGTCCCAAAGAATACTGTCCACAGATCCTGTAATTGAAGAGGTAAAATCGACTGTACTTCCGTTTGGAATAAAAGTGAAATCAACTTGTGGAGTTGTATTGACGGTAGCCAATGCTTGGGATGGAGCAGTTTGACATCCATTGGAATTTGTACCCTGTACGTAATAAGTCGTAGTAGTGGTCAAATTCGCAATGTTCAGAGTAGTTCCAGAACCAACCTGATTTGTCAATGCAGGATCATCGTACCAAGCAACAGTATCAGCATTAGTGGTCACTGAAACACTTATGGGTCCTGCCTCACAGATCTCTGCACCCTGGACAGCGGTAATTGTAGGCTGCACAAGATTCACATAGCACAATGGAGTGGAAACATCATTGGTCGAATCCTCATCATTCAACAACACTGCTCTTGCTTCAAGACAGAATGCTCCGGTAGCCGATAGGTCAACTCCAGCAACCTGATAAGTTTGGGTCATTCCTGCAGCTAAAGGAGTGGTAATGGTTGTACCGAAAATCCATCCTGATCCAGTATTGTATTCAATATCAAAAGTGTCCTGTTGCGAAGCACCCTGATTTGCTACAGTAACATCAATTGTTTCGTTTGTACCAAGTCCACATGCCTGAGCAGGAATTCCAGCAACTGAGATTGTTCCAAGGTCGTTAGTTGGAGCTTGGCGGAATCTAATTGCATCAATAGCCATATCACCTGCACAACATCCTTGAGAAACTCCCACAAACCTAAACTTGGCCGTGTCTTGAGCAATTGATGGAACAGATACAGAATGCTCAATCCAAGGGTCAGATGAACTGGTCTGAACCTGACCTGTTTGACTCCAAATTGTAGTCCAATTTGCTCCGTCAGAGCTTACCTGAGCTAAGAGAGTCCCAGAGGTAGTTCCGTAAACATGGGTTGCAAAAGACAATAGGGGAGCTGTAACGCTATCCAGATTTACCCAAGGAGATTCGAAGAAAGTCGAATCTCCATTTGAGGACCCAGAAGCTTCAGTGTAAAGGAAGTTACCACTTCCTGAAAAATCAGCTGCCGGTGCAGTTGAGCTAGAGTGGTTTCCTAAATTACCTGTGGAGGAAACTCTCCATGAATATGAACCAGAACTTCTGTTCCAACAAGGGTCTACACCATCATTGGTATTGGAAAATACTGTTCCTGAGGTCCAGCTAGGTCCGTCAAAATCCTCAAATAATGGCGAGCCGAAAAGGTTACATGCGGTAGTAAAACTCAAAGGGCCGCCCCAGGCGGAAGTATCCGTGGGTCCACAATATGATCTGACATAAAATTCATAAGAGGTATTGGAATTTAACCCCGACAAGGTATAAGGCTTAGAACTTGTTACTGCCTGGGTTCCTGTTCCTGGGATGAATCCAGGAGCTCCATATTGAATCTCCCAAGTAGTTGAAGTTCCATTTTCCACCCAATTAAGATCAGCAGAATTTGGAAGCACATTGGCAGTTGACAACTGAGTTGGGAAGATACAAGTCGATGGGGTGAACTCATAAGCACCCATATCGGGGCTTGAGGGCCTGACTACTCCATTGATGTCGGTAGGAACATCTGCGTTCAAGTTTGCACCCAATCCTTTCAGAGCAGGATTGATGGGAAGCATATTTGCAGCTGTAATTGGGTCAAGATCTACGGAATTTGAATCCAATCCATTCGCTTGCCATGCTGCAAGAGTAGTATATCCCGTTGATGAAAGATACCCTACTCCAACATTTGCACTTGAATTGTTACTTATGAACAGGTCATTGTGGTCTGATAAGGCTGGAGCGGTGTTATACCTTACCGAATAATGAAAGCCAGATCCTGATTGAGAATTTTTGATAATGTTATTCACGATCCTGACGTTGGCAGTGGTTCCTGTTAAAAAGACACCATATCCTGCCCCGGTACCTGTATGTTGCTCGTTATCAACTCCGATTGCATTATGATAGAATTTGACATCGGAAACGGTTGAGAAATAAGCACCATAAGTAGTACCGTTTTGGTTCAAGCTATGAACAATGTTATTGGCAATTAGCGGATCAACTCCACCTCCATTATTTACACCTGTAATGAACATTCCATACGTAGTCGAAGTGGTAGCTCCTTGCGAACTCCCTCGAGGATGGTGCATATTATTTCTCAAGAACCTACTTCCAGGCATTGGGCCATTCAAATACATTCCATAAAAAGTAGTTAGGGTCGGACGGTTTTGACGAGAGGCATTATTGTTCTCAAATAAACCATCTTCCTGACCACGGAAATACATCTGATAGAAATAGGAATCTTCAATCCTATTATTAGTTACAATGTTTCCTTTTGAATAGGTTCCGGCCGTATTTGGTCCCTGAATAACCAATCCATAATATCCTCCTTTGAAATAACAGCTGTCAAGAGTTAGATAGTTACAAGCTGTTCCTTGTGTTGTCGCTGAAGTTGGGCTTGATGTCGCCGCAAAAGACTGACTGAAAGTTGAATTCCAGGTAGTCGAAGCCAAGAAACTACACCTATGGAAATTAATGTGCTCTGAAAGTCCAGTCACTAAACCAGCCCAGCCATAAGTTCCAGAAACTGTTCCGTTTGCTTCAGCCACCACATTTAGATCGTTAATAGTTACCCATTTGGCTCCATTTAAACCAAGAGTATACCTCTGAACCGAGTTGTTTGATAAATAAGTCAGGGTATCACCATTTCCATTAATGGTAAGGGTATTGATACTGTCCATTCCCGTGAAGTCGCCAATCAGGACCTGCTCATTAAATGTAGCCCCCGCTTCAAGGTTTGCAACAATCGGCCCACAAAGACCGCCTAATTGAAGGGCTTGAATAAGGCCATTAATTGAATCAAAATCTGCTGTGGGGCTAGGTCCTATTAAGAAAGTACCATTTATGGCTGCTAATAGAGTTGCCGAGATGGTATCCGAATTGGGTCTTGGGTCAGTCTGACCGTTTGGACCGCTGGTCCAGATTTTGAAGTCATAAGGAACACCTGCAGAGAAGGAATGAGTACCTAAAGTCACCTGGGTTTCTGTTGATCCGGCTCCTCCAAGAGTATCAAGAAGAGTGGTAGAATTTACAGGAGTTTGAGCAATTCCATCAATACTCCAATTAACAGTAAACGAAGTGATTTGGTTGCCACCATAATTTCCGATGGTAACAATTACATTTTCAGTTCCTGGGCAAAATGCATAGGGGCTATCCAGGGATACGACACCAATGTTGTTGACAACAGGAGGTGTTTGATAGGATCCCATATCAGGAGCCGCAGGCCTTGCATTGCCCAGGTAATCCTGAGCTACGTAAGCCAATACATTTGTGCCAGCATTATAAAGGTCGGTATTTCCAGGTACGGATAAACCTGAAAATTGTGGATCTACATTGAGGCTATTTGCATCCAAGCCTGGGTTTGCAACTTGCCAATCGGCCAAGGTTAAATGAGGTGATCCGTTATAGCCGAAATAATTTGTTCCAGAAGTGGATGCAAAATAAACATCATTGTAATCACATACAGCAGGAATAGTATTGAAATAATAGCCGTAGTGATTCCCAAATGAACTTTGGTTATCATAGACTATATTGTTTTGAATTTCCAGGCCAGAGGAAGACCCAGTATTGTAAATGCCATAGCATATTTGAGTACCGGTATGTAAGGTGTTATCCATTGAAATTGAGTTATGGAGTGCCTTTATATCCGAGCAGGTAGTAAAATACATACCGGTATTTGTTCCATTGTTATTGATGGTGTGTATGATGTTATTGGCTACAACAACATCTCCAATTCCACCTCCACTGACCCCACTTAAAAACATTGCCCTACTCAAGGAGGTGGTGGGGGAATTTAATGGTCCGATTGGGTTATGTACATTGTTTCTTGTAATTCTTCCGTTAGGCATGGGTCCAGTGAAGAACAAACCATACCAGGTTGTGATCGTCGATCCCCTTCCAGGTCTATGGCTTTCATTATTATCAAAAACAAGATTTTCCTGACCACGGATATATGTTCCATACAGGTAATAATCCTGAATGTTTGTGTTGGTTACAGTATTGTTTTGAGCAAATGGAGGAGTCGTAGCACCACCTATTGCCAAACCATAATAGCCTCCATAAACATTGCAATTGTCCACAGTAAGGTTATTACAAGCTACACCTACTGTTGTAGCCGAAGTTGCACTTTGGCTGGCTACGAAGGCTTGGGAGAAGGTGGAATTCCAATCGTTTCGGGCTATGAAAGAACAACCATTGAAAGTGATATAGTCCGCTCCATTCGTTAGCCAGGTAGCCCAACCATATTCTCCGGGAGTACCTATCGCATTCGCCCTAAAATGAATATTGTTGAAGCTAATGTAATCTCCTCCATTGATTATCAGGGTTGCTCTTTGAGACGCATTGGTTGAGACAAATTCTATAGTGTCATTATTACCATTAATAGTAATGAATTGACTGGCACTTGCTCCGATATAATCATTAAAAATTAGCTGCTCTGTAAAATTCATCCCAGGAGTCAGATTAAAAACTACGGGCCCACATATGCCTACCTCGTTGATATCAACTAATGCTGATGACAGGTCGGGATAATTAGCACCCAATCCACCAACAGAAAAAGTTCCATTCAATGAAGGAGTAACGACTTTAAATAGGGAATCATTAACGGTTATGGTATCGGCCATTCCGTTTGGATTGGTAGTCCAAATTTCAATCGTGTCTTTATCGGTTATTGTTTTAGTCCCCAGGAAAACTTGGGCAAAAGCGGGTCCAGCACCATTAACAGTATCCATAGCTGCAACAACTTGGAACGGTGTTTCGAGCACTCCGTTCCAAGCCCAGTTTACCGTAAAACTGTCAACGGGGGTAGTTCCATAGTTTCTTATTGTAGCATAAAGATCTTGGGAACCAGCACAGAATACGGAAGGGCTATCAAGCGAAGCAACACCAATATCATTAGGAGCGGTAGTTACTCCATATTGCAATGTTGGGGTAACGCAAAACGAAACCTGCTGACCATTAACACAATTTGATAATGCATTAACAGAACTTGCTGCTTGGACAGTAATAACTATTTGTCCATCACTTGCCCAAGAAATTATATCAATCATTGGAATTGTTGCAGTAAATGTTCCAATACCTGAGCATTGGGCCACATTTGTACTTGTTCCAAGTATGTTTCCTCCCTCACCTAAAAAAGTAAGGATCTCGGTGGAGAGGTCAAGATCCCCTTGATATAAAATTGTTAAAGTACCATCCGAATTGGCACTAGCCGGAGTCATGGGGAATGTAATTATTTCGGTTCCACCTGTTACAGTGTTACACTGTTGGGGAAGAGATGTGTTATAATCCTGAGCCGTTGCGAAAGACCCAAATAGAATCGCACCTAAAAAGAAGAATATTCTCCTCAAAGTGGAGGTAAATGTAGCTTCCATAATCGTCGTTTTAGTTTAATCGAATCATCAAATCTAATCAATTGTGAAGGGATGTAAACTTCCGCTATGTAAGGATTAGGGAAGGTTTGGATATAAAAAAAGCCACCTTTGAGGTGGCTTTTCTTAGAAACTATATCCTTTATCGTTGAATCGATATTCGTTTGAATACCTGATCTTCTCCAAGGTTCAATTTCAGGATGTAATTTCCAGCAGGAAGCTCACTTACATCTATTGTTCCTTTGTTGATCATGGTTTCTTCTGATACTATCCAGGATTTCCCAATTAAATCCATTATTTCAAATCCTGTAGCCTTTTCAACTCCTAGATCAATGTTGAATACGCTATTGGTAGGATTAGGATAAACTTTGACCTGATCGGCAAGATTCCCTGCGAACCCACCCAATACAACGGTAATTGTTGTATCGTCACTTCCGGCACCATTAGATACAGTAAGAGTTACGTTGAAGGAACTTGCTGTGGCATAGGTATGAGAAGGATTCTGGGCAATGCTTACGTTACCATCTCCAAAATTCCAGATCCAGTTTGAAGGACCATTAGAAGACAGATCGGTGAAATCTACAGTAAGACCTGAAGAATTTACAAATGAGAAATCGGCCACTGGCGGAACAATGTTTGGATTCACTTCATAATGGAAGTCGTCCACAAAGTATTCATATCCACCTGTAGCTGGAACATTACTTATTGCTACATAGGTGGCAGCACCAATCAAAGTTGTATTGTCCAATGGGAAAGTAAGCTCGGTAAACACATCCGTAGTCAGGTTGGGAGGGAAGATCTTATGAAGCGCAACGAATGTGTTTGGATCCGTCGGGTTTGTCATTACCCCAATTATCAGTGTATCTGAAAATCCATTTCCATTCAATTCCAAAGCGATCTTCATCCTGACCTGATTAAGCCCGGTAGGCAGATCCGAAAACTCAGGGCTTACAGCTATCGAAGGATTGCCATCGTTTAACTCCAGACAATTTGGTCCACTAGGAATTGGTTCTCCATGGTCAGTTGAAGTAACAGTAAATACATCGGCACCTGGTGTTTCTTCGATTACGGACCAGCAAGCAGGCATATTAGGTGCAGTCACGTTGTCAAAATCCGTGAAATATGGTGCTGTAAACGGAGAGCAAACAGTAGCAAAAGCTCCAGGCGTGGATGACCAAACGCTGGTATCCCCTGCAGCACAGATCGACCTTACATAGAATTCATAATTGGTAGATGCCGTCAAGCCACTAGCAGTGTAAGGATTTGAAGAAGTATTTACAACAGTTCCAGTTCCTTGTGTAAATCCGGCTAACCCGTACTCGACTTCCCAGTTAGTGGCACCTCCATTTTCTACCCAAGCAAGATCAGCTCCAGTTGTAGAAGTATTACTTGCAGTTAGGGAAGAAGGAGGGGGGCAAGATGGGATTGGTTCATAGAAGAAGTCATCTAAGAAATATTCAAAGCCACCACCATTAAGTCTATATCTAAATCCAATATGCGTACTGCTACCTATTAGGGCAGTATTATTCAGTAGGAATGTGAATTCCTGGAATGGCTGACCTACGATTCCCAGAGTGACGAAATCCAGCGGAACAAAAGTACTTGGGTTCGCAGGATCGGTCATGACACCAATAAGCAATGAATCAGGGAATATGCTCGCTCCACCTTCATATGCTATTTTCACCCTTATTTGGTTATTTCCAGTCGGGAGATCCGAGAAGGAGGGTGAAACAAAAAGATTATCCCCCCCAACATCATTTATTTCAAGGCAATTGGGAGGACTAGGAATTGCGGCTCCATGATCTGTTGAAGTAACAGTTTGTATTTGGGTTGGAGAAGGGGATGTAGAAAACCAACAGTTTGGCAATGCAGGTGCAGTAACTGCATCGAAATTCTCAGCATACGGAGCTGTAAATGCCGCACATTGTGTTGAGAAAGTAAATACAGGAGAACTCGCACTCGTATCTCCCGGTCCGCAAATTGACCTTACGTAAAAGTCATAAGTCGTCGTTGCGGTTAAGCCAGTTAGGTTATAAGGGTTGTTAGTGGTTACAACTATAGATCCCGCTCCAGGAGTGAATCCGGTAGTACCCCATTCAATCTCCCATTGGGTTGCAGTTCCTAATTCATTCCAGCTAAGGTCTGCCGTTGTACCGGTGACATTATTGGCCGCCAGATTATCGACACCGGGAATGGTTACATTAATCACTTCGGTTAAACTATCGTTTCCGGTAACGGTATCTGCCACTCCATTTGGCATAGAAGTCCAGGCATCAACGGTATAGCTTTGGCCATTCACAAAGTTGTTGGTTCCTAGGGTAACGGCAACTGTATTAGCTCCTGCGCCACCTGCGGTATCTATAGTGCCTACATAAGAAACAGGAGTTTGAAGAACACTGTTAAGCGACCAATTAACCATCACTGAGTCAAGCTGATTGACACCAAAGTTTTGTACGGTAGCCACAATATTTTGATTTCCAGGACAGAAGGTTGCACTTGTCGGGCTTAATCCAACAACTCCGGCATCATTTGACGCTCCTGAGGAGAGAGGTAGCATTTGATTCCAGGTATTGGTGATCTCCGTTTGATCAAGGGCTCTATTGTAAAACCTGAATTCATCTAAAGAGCCATCCATAGCGGCACTTGTGCTATGTCCTCCAACTTTAAAGGGCCCAGTTCCTGAAACCGCCACTGAAGTTTGAGCTACAGTATTGTTAAGCACGCCATTTACATAAGCCCGTATTTCAGGAACCGATGCATCCGCTACAAAATGGATAACTGCTCCGGTTGCAGAAGCTCCGCCAGTGGTTACGAGGACATCTGTTACCGGGCCACGTAGGAGTAAGTCTCCTGCTCCTGCAATTCCACCTGTGAAACAACGGAAGTTGGAAGCGTTAACATCTCCGAATACATAATTGAGGGCTGTGGTTTGAGGAACATTACTGATCCAAAAAGAAATGGTCCAAGACCCCGTGAGGTTTGGTGCCCAATTGGTGTTTAAATAGTCTGTACCGGAAGCACCGGCAGTACTTACCAAAGCTCCGCCAAACTGACCAGATCCACCTTGGGAGTGAGTTGATCCAAGTATAGAAGCTGGATTTGCTCCGACCGGAGCTGAGGCATCATTGGGAACATTGGTTCCAGATCCGTCAAATTTATAATACATCAACTCAGGGACTCCGCCAGGTTGAGCAAATAGTTGGCCCTGAAATAGCAGAAAGGCCACTGAAAGGATGAGTAAGGATAATTTTTTTCTCATAACTTAAATTTTGGAGAGATAAAAATAATGGATTTAAGTAGTTGAGCTAGGATTTAGTGAGAAAATTGGACAAAAGGCAAAAAAAAAGGCCACTCCTTCGAGTGGCCCTTTTCATATAACTTATGTAACTAGCGTTGGATACTGATTCGTTGAATTGCGAACTCTTCTCCAAATCTAAGTTTCAGCATATAATTACCTGGAGCAATTTCGGAAACATCGATTACATCATTTCCAATGATGACTTTATCGGAGCTTAAGATCTCACGTCCAAGGACATCTATTATGCTAAACCCATCCACCTGCGAATTCATAACCTCAATATTCAGATTTGAATTGACAGGATTAGGATAAACATTAACATTTTGATTCAAGTTGTTGTTTAGCCCTACGAAACAGATCTGCTGAGTTACTGAATCGCTTCCACTGTTATTGCTTACAACTAACTTAACATCGTAGCAATTCCCAGTTACGAAAGTATTCAGTGGAGTAGCGGTTGTCGCAGTATTTCCATCATCGAAATCCCAGAACCAAGAAGTTGGGTTTCCAAGCGAAGTATCTGAGAAAGCTACAGTTGTACCGGTAACAACGTTATAGGTGTAACCCGCAACGACAGGTGCGATATAGCTTACGCTTATATCAAACTCTCCAACTGTTCCAGCCCATCCGTCAACCTGAACGTAAACAGTGTCTCCAGCATTGACGGCACTGGTGGTCATTTCAGATAACCAGTTAGTGGCATCAATATCCTCACCACAACCAATCTCTGTGAATTGGGAGAAGTCTCCGCAACCATTGGTAGCAAGGTAAGCCGCTATCTGGGTATCATTATTTGGAGTTGGAGGGAAGTTGGTGGAAACGAAATACGCACCATCAGCGGAAGCTACGAAGTAGAACCAAACGGTGTTTTCAAGCGTACCAGCTGTTCCGCTCGGATCATCTGTCCAACAAGAACCAATTGGCTCATTCGTCTCAACTGTTCCAGCTGTGTTATCGAAGGTGGCCGTGTCACCAATGTTCAACTCGAATGAATTACACACGTTATCATTGCCTGGAGGCAGAATAGTTCCGGTAAGTGAAACAGAATCCACCACGTTAGCTCTTCCCCAATTATCTGTTCCTTCGAACGCAATTTGAAGGGTTGGTGAGCTACTTGCTATGGACAAAGTGGTATCGATCCAGGCTGGTTGATCCGTACTATCCGACCAAACAAAAATCCATGGATCTACCGGACTGTCTCTGTAATAAACAGCTAAGAAGTTTTGGTCTCCAAACCAAACTTCCTGACCGTAGTAGAATGATAACATATTATTTCCAAAGGAGGAAGCATCAATTATTGGTGAAACCAATTTGGTTACATCTCCACCACCAGAGGGGTTAGTAGAGGTGAAAACCGCGTTGGAAGCTCCTTCAATTGCCGATGTGATCAGCCCACCTGTCGAGCCTGAACCAATACCCCAAACATTTGTCGCACTGACAAACTCAAGCGACCAACAAGGATAAGTCGAGGGATTTTCAAATCCGTCAAAGTAAGGCATTGAAAACACACCACATGCTGTGTTAATAGTAACGGGTCCTACCCAAACTGACGTATCGCCAGGGCCACATATCTCTCTGACATAAACATCATATGCAGTGGTTGACATTAGACCTGTCAGGGTAGCGAAAGTGTCAATAGTTGTCGTGAACATACCAGTCCCGGGAACAAACCCAGCAACATCATACTCTACTTCCCAATTGTTTCCAGAACCGTTTGACGTCCAACTGATCGTTGCAGTTGTGGTCGTTGCAGTATCCAGAACAATTCCTGACGGTGGAGGACAACTTGGGATGGCCTCATAGAATAGATCATCTAGGAAATATTCAAAACCACCACCATTAATGATGTACCTAAATCCGAAGTAAGTAGACGATCCAATTAGTGCCGTATTGTCTAATAGGAAGGTGAATTCCTGGAATGGTTGTCCAACTATTCCAAGAGTCACAAAATCCAATGGAACAAAGGTGTTAGGGTCCGAAGGATTTGTCATAACTCCAAATAGGAGAGTATCGGTGAAAGTACTTGCTCCACCTTCATAGGCAATTTTAACTCTAACCTGATTACTTCCTGTTGGCAAATCGGAAAATGCAGGAGAAACTAAAATATTGTTTCCACCCACATCATTTATTTCCAAACAGTTAGGTGGGGTTGGAATTGGAGCTCCATGATCGGTTGAAGTAACAGTTTGAATCTGAGTCGGAGAACCGGAGGTTGAAGACCAACAAGCCGGCAATGCAGGTGCAGTAACTCCATCGAAGTCCTGAGAATATGGAGCTGTTAAGGCTACACAAGGAGTCATGAAGTTATATGGTCCAGACCAAAAAGAAGTATCGCCTGGAGCACAAATTTCTCTGACATAGAAATCATAACTGGTTGCCGCCATTAGGGGAGAAACATTCAAAAATGTATCTGTTGCAGTCATTAATGAACCAGTACCAGGTACAAATCCTGCAGTATCATATTCAACCTGGAAATTGGTTCCTGGACCTTGGGCAATCCAATTAAGAGTCGCAGAAGTTGCCATAACGTTAATGGCACCTAAACTCAAGGGTGCAAAGCAGGTAGGGGTTTGACGAACAACAAGGTTGTCGAAGGCTCTACCATCACCACCAGGCCAAGATGCATTATCCGCTTGGCCGAAGCTAACTCCAAAAGATGAGGAAACTACCTGACCATTAGCATTCAAGAACGAATCGATGTCCAAAGGACCTACCTGATGCCAGGTGTTCGAAGCGAATCCATCTAGATCAAAAACTTCAATCCAAGCGGAGGTATCACTTCCTCTAATCCAAACTCTATCATTTGCGTTGTCCTCGTCGGCATTATCCCAGTGCTGAAAAAGGAGCTCCAGGTCTGAATTTGCCGCAAAGGCTGTTAAGTCAAGGGTCACATCAAAGTTGTTATTCGGAGTACCACCAGCACTCGACAGCGCAATAGCTCCACCCCCCGAAGCAGATACAGGGGAGTTGGTTCCATAATCAATCTGACCGTTTCCTGAAGATCTAAATTCCCACTTTTCACCAGGAGCACAGCCGATAAGTCCGCTGCCCACTTGGGTTCCTGAAGGAGAATCAAATCCTTGAATATATGGCAGAGTAGTTCCTGAGACGGGACATAGTGTTGAAAAGGCAATTGGCCCAAGCCATCCACTGGTATCACCAGGCCCACAAATTTCTCTTGAATACCATTCGTAAGCGGTTCCTGGAGCCAAGGAACTCATATTGAAAAAGGTATCTGTAACGCTGGCGAAGGTGCCACTACCTTGAGCAAATCCGGCAATGCCGTATTCCGTTTCGTAGCTATTTCCTGTGTTATTGGAAGAAAACACACCTGTTGCTGAGCTTGCAGCAATGTTTAAAGTATTCGCACCAGATGGATTAAGACAGGTAGCACAAGTCGTAACCGTCATAAGGTCTATACTCATATCACCTTCAAAACTTGATCCATCGGTTTGAAGAAATTCAATGTAAATCGTTTGACCGACATAAGCAGTAAGATCAACACCTACGTTTACCCAGGCGTCCGCACTAGAAGTCTGTAATTGACCTACCCATGTAAATACGTTGGTAAAAGGTCCTGTTGGGCTTGTACTTACGCCTACATCCAGAGTCCCCATGGCTGAACCGTATGCGTGCATCCAAAAGGATAGTTCAGCGGTACCCAAACCAAAGCTCAGGTCGATTGGTGGGGAAACAGCGGGGTAGGATACTCCAGTAGCTCCATTGGAAGCCTCAAAGTTCATGTAACTTCCGGGAGAGCCTGAATGAGCAGCACTCGGACCGGTATTGGAAGAAGTAGCTCCGCCAATCCCTAATTCCCAGAATGACCCAATTCCAGTCCATCCGCTATTGGATTCAAAGTCGTCTGAAAAAGTAACAAATGGATTACCAGTAGCACAGGTAACTCCGTTGGCACCATTCGGAAGTGTGATCCAGGAAACAGGTCCTGCCCACCCACTGGAATCACCAGGTCCACAAAGTGCTCGTACGTAAAATTCGTATAAGGTAGCAGAATTTAAACCAGTTACCACCAAAGAGTCCGCGGAAACAACCATCGAATTTCCTGTACCAAGGTTGAAGCCCGCAGTATCATATTCAACTATCCATTGGGTCTCTGATCCTGCAGGAGTCCAGCTAAGGGTAGCGGCAGAGTTGGTAACATTAGACGCTACTGGGCTGGTTGGGTTAAAACAAGTTGGAAGCTCGATAATGGAAACATCATCAAGAAGGATGTCATTATCGAAATCCGACCCTGCTCCACCAGATTCAATTCTGAATCTAACTTTAACAGAGTCTGTTGCAAATTTATATGTGGATAGGTCAACATAATGGGGGGTCCAAGCAAGGCCGAAATCTCCCTGAATAGAGTCAACAGTATTATAGGATACTCCATCCCATGTTTCAATATAAAGGAGATTGTAGACAGTGACGGATCCTGAATTGTTGTGGCTAACAAAGTAGAACTCAAGAGCAGGAGTAGTCAATGAAGATACATTAACAGCTTCCGCCTCAAGAACAACGCCCACATCAGTACCAGACATATCCACCCAAGTATATTGCCTTGGAGTAGAAACTATACCAGTAGTGTGGTCAGGCATTGCCACATTGGATCCGAAATCAGGTGTACTGAAGGATCCGAATAACCAGGGGCCACCTGAGGTCGAGCTTTGAGCCCAACAGGTAGGAATTGTTGTTCCTGAAAAATCCTGAGAATAAGGAGCATTAGTCCCGCACTGTGCAAATCCATCTGTAGTAGTGAGGCTCAACAGTATGGCAATCAAGAATGAGAATGCGCTCATAAACTGATTACGCCAACGGGTCTTTTCGTTCGAACCCGAACGAAGAGAGTTGTAGTTTTTAGTCATAACGGCCTAAATTTTAGTTTAATCAATCACGCAATTTAAAAAAGATATTAACCTTTCATAAAATTTAACCAGGAAAAAATGCGGTTTAAACGGAAAAAAAGAGGATTCAGAGGATGAAATTCCCAAAAGGCCTTCCTTTTATCCAATTTTAGTAAAGGGCACTAAGCGTAAAACTTACGCCAACCCAGTAGATTATGGTAATGGGAAGCCCCACTTTTAAGTAATCAGAAAATCTATATCCACCCGGGCCATAAACCATGAGATTGGTTTGATAGCCGATCGGTGTTATGAAATTCGCCGCTGCAGAAAAAGCTACAAGTAAGACAAATGGAATGGGGTCGGTTCCAAGGTTGCTTGCGATCGAAAGGGCAATTGGAAAAATTATTGCCACTGCTGTCATGTTTGTTAAGAAAGAGGCAAGAAGGTTGGTCACAAAAAATATTCCCAGGAACAGGATGAAATGGTTTTCTCCATGAAATAAGCTGACGACTTTCTCTGCTATAAGGTCGGATGTTCCGGTCTTGCTCATAGCAACCCCTAAAGCAAGGGCAAAAGTGATCAACAGCGCAAGATTCAGATCCAGCTTGGCCTTAACCTCCGAAACCGACAGTATTCCTGAGATCAATAACAATGGAATAAGAATTAAAAGGGATTTAAATAGAGGGAATGTCCCTGTGGCAGAAAGAATGATCATGGCCAGGGAACCAAAGATCAACAAAGCATTTTGCCAGGGTTTGAAATGATGGAGTTCCTTGTTAAGACTTGTGAGGTAAAAGTCGCTGGTTTCCAGGGCTCGCTTTTCAAAACCAATTCCACTTAAGATCAAAAGAACATCTCCAGGTCTAAGGGCAACGTCTCCAATCTTACCAGTCAACTTCTCTCCATTCCTATGTATTGCGACTATGGCAGCATTGAATTTATTTCTGAAATCGCTCTCCTTGACCTTGCGATTGATCAGACTAGAATTGTGGGAGATAACGATTTCCTGGATCTCCATTTCCTTGCTCAGATCCATTATTCCTTTTTCAGGAAGAGTTAATCCAAGCCCACCATTGATAAGCTCGGTGACTCCGGAAGTATTTCCTGCAAAGATCAATTTATCCCCCTCCTGTAGAACCTCGGAAGGTGAAACAGGGCTAACCACCCCGGTACTTCTTATGATCTCTACAAGGTAAATGTCCTTTAAGCTTCTTAGGCCTCCAGACTCTATGCTTTTTCCTATCAAGTCCGATCCTCTTTTTATGATCGCCTCCGTAATGTATTCCCTTGCATGTACGTCGAACTGGGTCAGTACATCCATCCGGTTGGGTAGCAGGCCTGGGGCAAAGACGACTAAGTAGATAAGACCTATTATCATTAATGGAAATCCAACGAGGAAGAAATCAAAGATTCCTAGCGATGGGCTTCCTGGGAATATGCTTTGTTCCTGCCATAGGCCATTTACCACCAGGTTAGTGGAAGTCCCTATCAAGGTTATGCATCCACCAAAGATGGCAGCATAAGAAATCGGTATCAAAAGTTTGGATGGAGAGGTTTTGTTTTTTTCTGCCCAGCTCATGGCATAAGGCATAGTCATAGCCACCAAAGGAGTATTATTAAGGAACGCCGAGAAAGCACTTACCAAAATTCCCATCCTACCAATAAATCCTGATTTGGAATTGACAGCAGAAAAGAAAGCACCAAAGAGTCTGTTCAATAAGCCTGATTTCTCAAAAGCATATCCGAGAATAATCAAAAGAAGAATTACGGCAATCTGCTCATTAGAGAGTCCTATCAAAATTTCCTGGGGTGAAAGGATTCCGGTAACCATTAGGATCACGATCCCTAAAAAGAAAGAAAGGGTGGGGTTGAGTATATCCTTATATAGTAGGACCACTAAAATTATCAAAACCCCGATCACCGTCCATTGATCCAGAGTCAGGCTCAAAAAGTTCATCGAATCAAAAATCCCAGATCTACGGTATTGTCAAACTCTTCAACTTCCATTCCATGGCGAAACAACTTGCCGGGTCTTCCTCCGTAATATTTCATTCCGCCAGCATCCCTTAATAAATAGGTGCCCTCCGGAATGGCAACGACTGCCGTCCCCTGATTGTAGTCAATGAATTCCTGAATCCTTTGATCTCTGGTCTCTCCCATATGATCCTTTGGGTTTGTTGAAACGTAGTGGGGATTTATTTGAAAAGGAACGAAACCAAATGATTCGAAATTGCCAGGGTCCACTATGGGCATGTCGTTGGTTGTGCAAATGGTGGGTCCTGCAAGATTTGATCCTGCACTCCACCCGACATAAGGAGTGCCTGTTTCTACCTTTTGCTTGATAAGATCTACCAAGCCAAAGTCCTTAAGACGCTTGAGCAGTGCGAAAGTGTTTCCACCACCAACCATTATTGCGTCCGAGGCTTCAATTACACTGTGAGGATCTCCGGTAGAATGAATGGAGTTGATCTCCAGATCTGAGCCAAAAACCTCCCTAACCTTACTTAAGTAATTCTCAAAGGAAAAACTTACGGCAGCAAACGGAACAAAGGCTACTTTTTTTGTATCCTTCAGGAAATTCAAAATAGGCCTGCTGGCAAATTCCAAGTAGTTTTGGCCAGGCAATGAAGAATTACTCAATAAAAGGACGTCCATAGGGTTTAGGATTATATGAACAAAGTTTACGCAAGATTAAAACATAAATACGAAGGAAGGACCCCCAGTCAAAGATCAGTTTGTTCTAATCCAGTAATTGCTTCTTAGCAAATGAGGAGATCGATTCTTTTAATAATCATTTCACTTTTGTCCCTGACTTCTTTCGGGCAATACCTGATTACAGGAAAGGTTACCGACAGGGAAACAGGAGAAGGGATCCCATTCGCTAACGTTTACTTTCAAAATACACAGATCGGAGCAACCACCGACTTTGAAGGGTTCTATAGAATTAACTTCCAGGCCCCAATGGATAGCCTAACCGCTTCCTACGTAGGTTACGAATCCAAGACCAAAGGCATCAGCGATCAAGCCAAGCAAAGCTTAGACTTCCAGTTGGACCCCATTTCATTGAATCTTCAGGAGGTAGTAATAGTCCCAGGTGAAAATCCTGCCTGGAGAATCATGAGGAACGTGGTGGAGAATAAACAGGAAAACGATAAAAGAAGATTGACAGCCTATCAATATGAGAGCTATAACAAAGTAGAGCTAGACGTAGACAATATCTCCGAAAAGGCGAGGAAGAGAAAGATTTTTCAACAGCTGGGAAAAGTGTATGATAGTCTGAAAGTAATAGCAGGAGAAGAAGGCAATCCAATTCTGCCCATTTTCATCTCCGAATCTATTTCTGAGGTCTTTTGGAAAGCTTCACCGGACAAGAAAAGGGAGAATATTATCAAAACCAGATTCAAAGGAGTTGGAATTGAAGATGAGGGCCTGGTTTCCCAACTGATCGGTTCCACATTTCAGGAATATAATTTCTATGTCAATTGGATGAACATTCTGAATAAGGATTTTGTATCGCCATTATCCTCCAGCTGGAAGATGTATTATCAATATCTCCTGACAGATAGTTTTTATATAGGAGATGAGTTTTGCTATAAGCTGGAAGTCAACCCAAAGCATAAACAAGAATTGGCATTCTATGGAGCTATCTGGATCACCCAAAATGATTGGGCCTTAAAGAGGGCTGATCTAAGGATCACAAGCAGTGCGAACCTGAACTATGTAAGGGAGGTTCATATCCAGCAAGAAATGGAAAAGACCTCTGAGGGGGCCTGGCTTCCTTCTAAAAACAGGATCCTGATGAAGGTCGGAAATATAGATGAAGATTGGGCGGGGCTTATCGCTAAATTCTATACCTCTAACAAAAATTTTGTAGTTAATAAACCAAAGTCAGAACGATTCTATGAAGACTTCCTGGTTCTGGATGAAGAGTACAACATTTCCGATGAAAATTACTGGAGGGAGAATCGTCATGATTCACTTACACCCACAGAGGAGTATGTCTACGATATGATCGATACCATCAACCATTTGCCAGTTATTAAAACCTACGTTGAGATCGTGGATATAGTGATCAATGGTTATCAAAGTTTTGGGGCGGTGGATGTCGGACCTTATCTCTTTAGCTACGCTTTTAATGATGTGGAAGGAAACAGGGTGAGGATGGGATTTAGGACTAATTATAAATTCAGCGATAAATGGACCTTTAGTGGATATGGTGCCTATGGATTTGCTGATAAGATCTGGAAATACAAAGGCAAGGTAGATTATCTTATTTCTCGGAGAAGGTGGACGGAACTATCGCTTTCTTATCAATATGAAATGAAGCAGGTTGGGGTAATTGAAGAAAACCTCTCCAGTAACTACTTGTTTCTCGCCTCAACAAAATGGTTTGAGCAGTTCAGAGCTTATTATGGCTATACAGCTGAGGCGAAGCTAAATGCAGAGTTCAGGAGAGGTTTGAGCGGGATCTTTTCCTTGAAGAATTTTAGTTTCTCACCGGCAGATAAATATGCCTTTGCCTATTACTCTGGAGAAGGGACCAATAGGACCATAGAAACCGAATTCACTTCTACAGAAATCAGCCTGGGATTAAGGATCACCAAAGGAGAGAGGTTCATACAAAATGACAATAGAAGAATCTCCCTCGGAACCAAATCCTGGCCCATTTTCACATTTACATATACAAGGGGAATTGAAGATGCCCTAAATGGAGATTTCGATTATGATAAGGTAAACCTGAATATCACTCATCGGATCTCCACAGGAGCTTTAGGTTACTCACAATATATCCTTGACGTAGGTAAGATCTTCGATCCGGTCCCTTATCCATTGTTGAATGTGCACCTGGGTAACTCCAACTCTATATTCTACACCTCGGCAGCATTCAATCTAATGGGGCGATCGGAATTTGTAAGTGACGAATATGTTACTCTTCGATACACCCATCATTTCGACGGTAATCTTATCCATAGGATACCTGTTTTGAGAGCAACTAAATGGAGAGCTCTGGTAAATTTTAATACGGTAATGGGATCGATCTCTCAGGATAATATTGATCTTATTCCTGCCATGGATGATGAGGGTCGACCCATCGACCCGATCAAAGGGCTGCAAACGGGAATACCCTATATAGAAATTGGGTATGGACTTGAAAATATTTTCAAGGTTTTAAGGATCGATGCCTTTCATCGTCTGAATTATTTGGCTGATCCCTTGGTCAATTCCTTTGGATTTAAATTCTCTGCTCAGATTATTCTGTAAAGTATTATTCCAATCCATAATTTTGCCGGTCAATTTTTTAATCGTGAACTACAGAAGAACAGTCTTTTTCCTATTAACCTTAACAGCGGTCTGTTTTTTTTCCTGCTCAACTGATCAGGGGCAAAAAGAAGAGGAAAGTACCGCACCGCTTGGATCTGAAACCTATCTAAGAGAGCAGGTCGACCTATTGCAAGAAAAGATAGAAGCAAATCCGGAAGACCCAAGAAGTTTCCATAAGCGCTCTAAGATCTACCTGGATCTCAAAGAGTTTGAAAATGCCTTACTCGATGTCAATCGGTGCATTGATCTGGATAGTACCAATGAGAATTATTACTTCACCCGAGCCAAAGCCTATTATGGATTGCAACAGGTAGCCAAGGCTTATGAGGATTGTAAAAAAGCAGAATCACTCAACCTTACCACGGCAGAATTCTACACCTTTTATGGAAAGCTCTATTACGTGGTCCAGGACTATGGAAGTGCCATTCATTACCTGAATCTCGCTGAGGATGAGTCACCCTTCAACACAGAAACATTTTTTTATAAAGGTCTTATTTACCTAGAAACAGGAGATACTGTAAAAGCGATCCGATTCCTTGATCTTGCTATCGAACAGGTGCCCGAGGGAACTGAGATCTATAATGTCATGGCGGCTACTTACAATGCTCAAAAACAACCTGATATGGCTCTTGAATATCTAAGGACCGGTATTTCGTATGACGCTACCGACCCTTTTTTGCATTATAACCTGGGAGTAACCTATTTAAGCCTTGATCAAGTAGATACGGCCAGGTATTTCTTTTCCATGTCAACTCAGATAGACAGTATGTTTTACCTGGGGCATTACAACCTTGGAGTTGTGAATTTTGAATTAGGGAATTTCAATCTTGCGATCGACAATTTGAAGACGGCAGTCGAGTTGAAGCCTGGTGTAGGAAATGCCTATTACTATCTCGGCCTCTCACTTGAAGCAACAGGAGACCTTCAATCAGCTTTGGCTTCTCTTGAAAAAGGAGTTGAACAATACCCAAGTAGGCAAAACATCAAGGAAGCGAAAGATCGTGTTCAGAACAAAATCAACTTTGGAAATCCTCAATAATCTATGTCCGAACAGATAACTATCACCTTACCCGATGGTTCCACTCGTAAGGAACCAAAGGGGATAACAGGTATGGAAATAGCCAAGTCCATCTCTGATCGATTGGCAAGAATGGCTCTGGCAGCCAAAGTAAATGGAGAAGTTTGGGACCTTTCCAGAAATATTGATACCGATGCGCAGCTTTCGATCTTGACCTGGAGAGATGATGAAGGAAAAATGGCCTTTTGGCATTCTTCCGCTCACTTGATGGCCGAAGCTCTAGAGGCAGAATTCCCAGGAGTAAAGTTTGGAATTGGCCCTCCAATTGAAAATGGGTTCTATTATGATATCGACCTGGGAGATGCGATACTTTCTGATACTGACTTTGAAAGGATCGAAAAGAAAATGCTTGAATTAGCTAAGCAAGGAAATGTCTATGAGCGTAAGGAGATATCAAAGAATGACGCCATTGCATATTTCAGGGAGAAAGGCGATGAGTATAAGCTAGAACTCCTTGAAGATCTGGAGGATGGAAGCATTACCTTTTACCACCAGGGAGGATTTACCGATCTCTGTCGAGGTCCTCATATCCCGAATACCAGCCCAATTAAAGCCGTTAAACTTCTTAATGTAGCTGGTGCCTACTGGCGTGGCGATGAGAAAAGAAAACAGCTTACCCGGGTTTATGCCATTACATTCCCGAAGCAAAAAGAGCTTAGCGAATACCTTGAGAATCTTGAAAAGGCAAGGGAGAACGACCATAGAAAATTAGGCAAGGAATTGGGGTTATTCACCTTTTCTCAAAAGGTTGGCTTGGGTTTACCCCTATGGTTGCCGAAGGGAGCCAGGTTAAGAGAAAAGCTGGAGCAATTTTTAAGGAAAGCCCAGGTAAAAGCGGGATATGACCCTGTTGTTACTCCGCATATAGGAGGGAAGGAGTTGTATGTGACCTCCGGCCATTATGAGAAATATGGATCCGATTCATTTCAACCCATAACAACTCCTGCAGAGGATGAGGAATTTCTACTTAAGCCCATGAATTGTCCTCATCATTGTGAGATCTACAAAAGTAGGCCCAGATCCTATAAGGAATTACCCCTGCGGTTGGCAGAATTCGGTACAGTCTATCGTTATGAACAACACGGAGAGCTTCATGGCCTTACCAGGGTGAGAGGGTTTACCCAGGACGATGCACATATTTTTTGCCAACCCGACCAGGTAAAAGAAGAATTTAAGAAGGTTATTGATCTTACCTTCTATGTTTTGGAGTCGCTTGGATTTGAGCAATACGAAGCCCAGGTGTCCGTAAGAGATCCAAAAGATCCAGATAAATACATAGGTGATTCTGAGTTATGGGATACGGCTGAGAAGTCAATTATTGAAGCAGCGGAAGAAAAAGGGATAAACTTTTACATTGAAGAAGGGGAGGCCGCCTTCTATGGTCCCAAGTTGGATTTCATGGTAAGAGACGTGTTGAACAGAAAGTGGCAATTAGGAACTATCCAGGTTGATTATAATCTTCCAAATCGTTTTGAACTTGAATATATAGGAACTGATAATCAGCCACATAGGCCTGTAATGATCCACAGGGCTCCATTTGGGTCCATGGAAAGATTCGTGGCTCTTTTGATCGAGAACTGTGGGGGTAGTTTCCCGTTTTGGCTTGCCCCAGAACAAGTTGTGGTGCTACCTATTTCGGAGAAGTTTCATGACTACGCGAATGCATTGAGGGCGGATCTGGAGGAGGATGGTTATGAGACCGGCATCGATGAACGGGATGAAAAGATTGGGAGGAAGATCAGGGATGCGGAAGTAAAGAAGATCCCATTCATGCTTATTGTTGGTGAGAAGGAAAAAGAATCTCAAACAGTTTCGGTGAGAAAGCATGGAGAAGGGGATCTGGGATCAATTGATAAAAACAGCCTTCTTGAGCTTTTGAGAAAGGAATCAGACTTATCGGTCGCGAAAAAATAATTAATTCGGATATCGTTTGAATTGATAAAATCCCGATATTTGCGGCCTTAATTTTTAACCAAATAAGGAGGAGACATTAATAGACCAAGGTCCAGGAGACCCATGAGGGTAAGGCAGGAAGAGCCTTACAGGGTAAATGAGAAGATATTTGCTGAGGAAGTAAGAGTAGTTGGAGATAACATTGCAGTGGGCGTTTATCCCCTCAGAAAGGCCTTGGAATTGGCTAAAAACATGGATTTAGATCTTGTTGAGATCTCTCCGAACGCCAAACCTCCAGTCTGTAAAATTCTTGAATATTCGAAATTCAAGTTCGATCAAAAGAAGAAGCAGAAGGAGTTAAAATCGAAACAGCATAAGATCGTTCAGAAGGAGATCCGTTTCGGACCCAATACGGATGATCATGATTTTGACTTTAAGGTTAAGCATGCAAGGAAATTCCTGGAAGAAGGAGCGAAGGTTAAGGCTTACGTTCATTTTTATGGGAGGACCATCGTTTTCAAGGAAAGAGGTGAACTATTGTTGTTGAGGTTCATCCAGGAGTTGGAGGAATTAGGTAAGGTGGAGCAACTGCCTAAAATGGAGGGGAAGAGGATGAATATTTTGTTGTCTCCGAAGATTATTAAGAAGAAATAGGATGCCAAAGGTTAAGACAAAATCTTCTGCTAAGAAACGCTTTAGAGTGACTGGTTCCGGAAAGATCGTCCGCAAGCACGCATTCAAGAGCCATATTCTTACCAAGAAGAGTACCAAAAGGAAAAGAAAACTTACCCAGAAGACATTGGTTCACCCTTCAAATGAAGATCAGGTGAAATTGATGTTGGGGATGAAATAAATTTTTTGTTGAACCGGGTTGTTGGCCTGAAGTGCGAAAGCCGCCAACCGCCGAAATTATAATTATATGCCAAGGTCAGTTAATTCAGTGGCTTCAAAAGCCAGAAGAAAAAAGGTCCTAAAGTCCGCCAAGGGTTACTTTGGAAGAAGAAAGAATGTTTATACCGTTGCTAAGAATGCGGTAGAAAAAGCTCTTCAATACTCCTACAGAGACAGGAGGACCAAAAAGAGAGAATTCAGGAAATTATGGATCCAAAGGATCAATGCCGGTGCAAGACAACATGGATTGAGCTATAGCAAATTCATGGGCTTGCTTACCAAAGCTGGTGTGGATCTGAACAGGAAAGTATTAGCCGATATGGCTATGAACGATCCTAAAGGATTCGAAGAACTGGTTAAACAGGTTTCAAAATAGATTCATCCCGGTCATTGGCCGGGATTTTTTTTAAACATCAATTATGAAAAGAATAACACTACTACTAATTGGAATTTTTGCATTCGGATTGGTGAATGCTCAAGTTCAGACCCCTCAACCAAGTCAAACTGCAAAGTTTTCTACTAAGATCGGCTTGACCGAAGTAACCATTGATTACTCTCGTCCCAGCAAAAAAGGAAGGGAGATCTATGGTGGCTTGGTTCCTTATGGTGAACTGTGGAGGACAGGAGCAAATGCTTCTACCAAGATCAGCTTTGGAAATGAGGTTATGATCAACGACCAAAAAGTTCCTGCCGGAACCTATGCGATCTTCACAAGACCCGGAAAGGATTCATGGGAGATCATTCTTCATAAGAACCTTACTATTTCTACTCCCAATGGAGATGGCTATAAGGAAGAAGAAAACCTTATGAAGTTTAATGTTAAACCAGTTGAAATGGGGATGGAAGTGGAAACATTCACAATCAGCCTGGGTAACAATAAAATGGACCAATCCGATCTGTACATTATTTGGGATAAGACTATGGTGAGTTTTACGATTAAGGCTTCCGTAGATGAAATGGTTTTGAACTCTATAGACAGAACATTAAACCCAAGAGGAGCTGAATACTACCGTGCCGGAAGGTATTATTTGGATGCAGGAAAAGAAGCTGCAAAAGCCAAAGAATATCTTGAGATCGCTTGTAAGAAGTACGATGAAGAAGGAACCAAAGCCTATTGGGCTTATCATCAATTGGCCATTGCACAGAAAATGGCTGGTGAGAAAAAAGAAGCTAAGGAGTCAGCAGAGAAGAGTATGGAATATGCAAAGGAGAGAAAAGCTGATTCCTACATTAAGCTAAATGAAGAACTGATCAAGGGATTATAAGTAATATCCTTTGAAAATTGACAAAAGCCCCTTGCTCAAAGGGGCTTTTTTTTTGTCCTTAGAGTCGATGAGTAAGAAGTTCAAGATCTATCGTTCTTCAGCCGGAAGCGGTAAAACCTATGAGCTTGCCATCAACTATGTGAGGCTGGCCATTGCTAATGCATCCGAGGCTGAATCATGGGATCCGGATTCATATAAATCAATTCTTGCTCTGACATTTACCAAAGCGGCGGCTGAAGAGATGAAACAGCGGGTGCTAGACTTCCTTCGGGCTCTTTCCCAGCTTAAAGAAAATACCCTTGAAACCCTTGAGGGTGATCTGGCGGTATTGTATGAAAACCTTCTGAATAGAATACGACTTGAAGATGAATTCAATGTCCCAGCACCCGAGCATATTGGGTTGAGGTCCAGGATAACCCTCAAAAAGATCCTCCATAATTATTCAGAGTTTTCTATTCAAACCATTGACTCATTTGTCAACTCTCTTACTCGTTCATTTTATCGAGACCTTGGTATCAATTCTCAAAAAGAGATCTCCTTTGATGAAGATGAAACCATCGAAGAAAGTGTAGATAGGTTCTTCAACGACCTCCAGGAAGGTTCGGACCATGAAAAATGGGTTTTTGATTACTTCAAGTACAGAAGATCACAATCGGAAACATGGAATCTTCAAAGAGACCTTAGAAACTTTTCCAAGGATCTCCTGAAAAATACCAAGCCCGAAACCGTAGATCAGATAAGTTCTATTCCTCTGAAAGAATTGGAGTCGGAGAAGGTGGAGCTTTTGACAGGCATAAAAAAGAAAGAGAAAGAATTAGTCAGACTTGTTGAGGATACTTTATCAACCATCCAAAAAATGGGCTTAGAGGAGAGCGACTTCGCTTACGGAGCAACTGGATTTGTTGCTTACCTAAAAAAGCTGAGAATCAATCTTTATTCCCAGAAAACATTTGGCCGATTAAATGGATTTGAGAAGGGGAATAACCTCTTTTCAAAAACCGCTTCCAAAACCACACAGGAAATTCTGACCTCAAAAAGAGAAGAAATTATGGACCTTATGAGAGGGATTAATGATTTCCTGATCGAGAATAGAAAAGCCTATTTGATCTGGAAGAATCGCCTTCAAATTACCTACAGGTTAGGGGTCATTTCAGTGGTGATGGCCAAGCTAAAAGAACTGAAGGATGAAAACGGGATCCTGTTCCTAAGAGACCTTCAGGAGCTTATTCATAAAAATGTTCGTGAAGAACCTGTACCCTTTGTTTTTGAGAGGGTAGGACAGAAGTTTAAGCACATTCTCATTGATGAATTTCAGGATACTTCAGATACACAATGGTTGAATTTGATCCCTTTGATCAGCAATGGCCTAAGTACGGGAAATGAAAGCATGGTTGTAGGAGATGCCAAGCAATCGATCTATGGATGGAGAGGAGGGGATCCGGATCTTTTAATATCTCTGCCGGAACTTCCCGAAGAGCAAAGAGTTCCTGTAATGGATCTTCATATACCGGCTCTTGTTCAAAATGCGATGGTTTTACAATTGGATCGAAACTACAGAAGTGCCCCAGAAATTGTAGACTTCAACAATAGCTTCTTTGATACTCTAATAAGTGAGAACCAAGATCAAATCCCTGGCCTGATCAAGTTTTTTGATTCACATAGACAGAATCCTATAAAAAAGGGACAAGGGAGAGTTGACTTAATTCAATTGAACGATTCTAATGAAAGAGAATTTGAAACTCTGGAATTGCTTGAAAACCGATTGGAAGAAGCTCTTGATCTGGGTTATAAATTGAATGACGTTTGTGTTTTGGTCAGGTCCAATTCGGAATCAAGGAGGGTGTTAGAAGAACTGCTCCGGAAGGGTTACCCATGTGTTTCGGGAGAATCTTTGCTTCTCAATGGGAATTCATCTATAAAGGCCTTTATGGCACTCCTAGGTCACTTACTCTTTCCCCAGGATGAATTTTATCGCTGGGAGCTAATCCAACATTTGTCTGAAGGGCAAGGGCAAAATGAACTTGATCCTAATTGGGTAAAAAGTGCTATTAAAGATGATGAAAAAGGGTTTTGGATCAATCTGAACAAACGTTTTTCAGGCAAAAACGATTTAAACGTCTTAAAGCACGAAAGCGTGTATACGATCTTCGAACGATTTATTAGAGGTTTTTCCCTGGAATCCATTGAAGGCAATAAACCTTTTATTAGCTCCTTCCTTGATGTGCTCTTCCAATTCATCAAAAGACCAAGATCAGGTATCAAGGATTTTCTGGACTTCTGGGAAGACAAAAAGGATAGTTTGAGCATTTCAGAAGCAGATGGAATTGAAGGTGTAAGGATCATGACCATCCATAAGTCCAAAGGTTTGGAATTTCCTGTGGTAATAGTTCCTTTTATCAGTTGGTCATTGATAAAATATGGTGAGCTTTTTCAAGCCAAGAAGTTGAATTCTCATGGTAAGCTTGGTATAGCTTCTCTTTTAAACTTTAACAAAGGGCTTGAGGAAACAGATCTAAAGGATGATTTTCTAAAACACCAGCAATCACGAGTTCTAGAAAACATCAATGCATTATACGTTGCTTTCACTCGGGCCTCCGAATGGTTGATTGGAATTTGTCCACCGCCCTCCAAGAAAGGAGAAGCCGGGCCCTCCAAAGTCAACTCATTCATTGGAGATTTCTTTGATTCAGTAAATACAGAGCTTGGAGAGGAAACTGAAAGTGGAATTTCCTTTTTGCGGTATTCAATTGGTTCGACTGAACATAAGAAAAGGGGAAAGGCACAGTCGAAAGAGAAGTTCCGGATCAAGGTTACGGAATTCCGAAAACCAAAACCCTGGATAAAAATCAAAATCGATGATGAGCCTTTGGAAGAAGAAGTTTCCCAAAAAATTGACCGTGGGTTAAAGGTTCATTCTCTTTTTGAAAGGATCATTGACTCCAGCTCCTTGGACTGGGCGAAGGAACAGTTAAATAATGACCCTTATTTCAGGGATAATAGAAGTGAATCTGTTTTTAAGGCATTGGATCTGATCGAAAAAAGTAAAGAATTAAAGCAATTCTATTCGCCTGATGCTCAAACCTATTTAGAGCAGGAATTGGTTCTGAAATCAGAGATCCTAAGGCCTGACAGGATCGTAAGGAATGGAGACCAATGGATGATCCTGGATTATAAAACGGGTAAGAAAGACCATAATTACAGGAATCAGCTGAATGATTATTCCATGGCCCTGAGAGAGTCCCTTTCATTAAGATCAGAGCCCAAGAAGTGCCTATTCTATATTAGTGATGCAGAGGGTGTGGAGCTTGATATATGGTCTTAATTAAGCGGGTCTACATCCAAATGGATCCTTAGTTTATCTTTATCAATCCTTCCTTTTAATGACTCTATTTGCTTTTTCAGGATTGATTTGAGTCTCTTTAAGGATTCCTTCTCCGGTTTTTCTTTTAAGAAAAGGACCTGTAGATATCTGTTTCTTATCTTTTCTATTCCCGGTGCTTCCGGGCCAAGGATCTGCCAATCTTTGAAAGTCTTAGCCAGTGAGTTGCCAAGATCTTCCATGAATTTTTTTGCTACGATTCTCGAAGGACCTTCACAAGTAACCTTTATCATTCGAACGAAAGGAGGGTAGTTCCATGTATTTCTTTCTTCAAGTTCCAAGCTTGAAAATCTATCGTAGTTCTGTTCCATTAATTGAGAAAGAAATTCAGAATCCCGCGATGAGCTTTGTATAAGAATAGGAGTGTCATTTTTCATTCCGATCATTTGCTTTACCTGAAACAAAGTATGGAAAGCCTTCTCTTGATTTCGGAAATCTGGAAGATTCAGGTATTGATCAAAATTTGGAAATACAATTAGACCGAGATTCCTAAAGGGAATTTTATGAAAAGCGAAATGAGTGCTGATGAGAATATCGTATTTGCCCTGTGAAAAATCTCGAATGGTCTTATCCAGGGCTTTCTTGCTGCTAATTCTATCAGCATCCAGGCGGAGGACATCCAGTTTAGGAAATATGATCTTGAGCTCTTCTTCAATTTTTTCGGCACCAATTCCGATGGTTTTATAATTGGAATGGCCGTTCGGGCAATTTTGAAAATTTGATTGGTCATGCCCACAGTACCTGCATTTCAATCGATCAAGGGATTTATGATAGGTCAGAGAGACATCGCAGTTTGGACATTGAGGAACATGCCCGCATTCTTCACATTCCACATAGCTTGAATAGCCTTTGCGATTGTGGATCACCAAAACTTGGAGTTGGTTTGAGCAGGTTTTAGATATTTCTTCCGTTATTCTCTTTGAAATTGAACCTTTCAACAGGTTCTTTTTTGCTTCTTCTCTTTTGTTGAATATCCTGACCTGACCCGGAATATTCTTTGGGAGATATAAAGAGACCCTTCTTGAATTAAGCAGATGCATAGTGTCCAAGCTGGGAGCAGGGGAATTCAATACCAACTTGGCTTTATGCTCAATTGCCAATTTGATACCTGCATCTTTAAAATTTATCATGGGATCCTTTGACCATTTGTAGAAGCTGCTTTGTTCGTTCAGGATTATTACAAGGCCTAAGTTTGAATAGGGCAGAAGAGCTGATGAAGGCCCTCCAATAATACATACCTGCGATCCTTCGCATAGGGCATTGAACAATTCCCTTTTTTCATGCCTTAGGGTTCTCGAGCTTAAATAATTAAATGTCTGAATCTCATTTTTTTCCAGTTCAAGAAAAATTTGCCTTACCTGTGCTTCCTCTGGGCATAAAAAAAGAATCTGCTTTCCTTGATCGACAACTTTATTTATCCGACTGACCAGTGTTTCCCAGTATTCTTCCAACTCGGAAAAGTGGCTGAGCTTGAATGTCGAATTGTTAAAGGCCTTTTCTTCTTTACCTATTCTGATCCTTGGAATAATCACCGACCTTTTTTCAACCAATCCTTTGATCTGCATTTGTCTCATGATGGAGCCGGAAATATTTTCCTGGTCCAGGTCCTTTTGAAATAAACCAGGGTCATCGGGTTGGCTGTAATAATTGTCAAGAAGGATCTCGAATGCCCTTTTCTGAACCTTCGCCTTTTTCAAAGATTGAAATCCTGTGGCCAATGATTCTTCAGATTCAAGAATTCTATTTGGAACAAAATACTTATCCAGGGTCCTAGGCTTAAAATCGTCCTGAAGCTCTTCCTGCTTTCTGAGATAGGAGTTTTTTATCAGGACTCTGATTTGATCGGGACTTGCTTTTAGTTTTAAAGCTGCATGAGAAATTGAGGTTGAATCGCCTAGGAGTTTTGCGATTGGACTTTCCTTTGATGAGAATAGGTCTTCTTTTTCCAGACGATAAAGGATCTCTTTGCTACTCGTTTTGAAGATCCCCGACAGGGTGGATTCCAAAACCTTGCTGAATGCGATTAAATAATATTCGGAAAGCCACTTCCAGAAATTGATCGAAATATTGGGTACTACAGGTGAATCAAGAATTTCTTCAAGCTCCCTGATCTCATATTCTTGGTTGAAGAATGGAAGGTCCTCAATTACCAGTCCCAGGTATTTCTTTTTTTTTCCAAAGGGAGCGATAACAAGCTTACCTACGAATGTATCTAATTCAAGATCCTTTGGGATTCTATAGGTAAACACTTCTTCCAGGAAAATTGGAAGCAAGACCTTCACATACCTGATGGACTTATTTTTACTATCCTTCAAGGAATCAAAACCATATAAAAAAACCCATCTCCAAAGGAAATGGGTTTTTCTTTGACCTCCAATAAATATCTATCGACGTGAAATCTTTGCCAATCCGTTTTTGTCTTTCTTCAACTCGGAAGGGTTTCCAGAATAGATGATCTCACTTATTCCCCTTGCTGTAGCATCAAGAGATTCTTTAGCATGAATACGAGCTTTACTGGTTCCTGAAGTGCTAATAATTGCACGTTCGGTTTTGAAGTACTCTGCGTCCAGTTCGCTTACGCCAGAAAGAGAAGCATCCATGCTACTTGCTTCACCATCCAATTCAAGGTTTGACTTTCCCTCCAATTGAACTTCCATGTTATCCACATCCGCTTTCACTTCTGCATCTACAACTCCGGCAAGAGCCAAGGAAAAATTAACTGTGTTTAAGGAAGCAATGTTCAACTCATTATAGCCACTTAATTCCAAAGAACTCAGATCAGGGCTTTCAATAATCAGAGTAACCATACTTCTTCTTTTGGGCTTTCCTCTATAAACCGCTTCATATGAAATGCTTAGATTTTCCTCTTCAGCAATTACCTCTACCTCAGCCAATTGCTCTTCACGACCTTCCATTCTCAGAATATTATCCTTACCCTGAGTATAGATCACATTGAAATGACCTGCAATATCCAAGGTGGTGAAGGGGGAATTAAAGACCATTTCTTTTTTATCTGATCCGGTTCTGTTTCCTGAGTTTGGATCACAACCTTCGCATTCTAATGTTTCAGGATCTGAGAAGAAGAAAGTATTTCCTCTGATATCTGAGACATTGTAATGGTACCTGTAGACCGTATTGTAGATGATTGAAACAATGCTGGAGGGGAGCACGAACTTTTGTCCAATTGGCATGTACAAAGTCAAGTCAAGCTCCTGTCCCCTGAAGACTGCATCTTCCTTCAGTTTGATATTTGAATCAAATACCATTACTGAATCTCCGACCCACTTCATCTCATAATCGATCGCTTTAGCATTTTCCAAAGCTTCAGATTCACTTGTACCTGATGCAGAATAAGAATATTCCAACCTTATATCATCACCTGAATGGGGACGGATTCTCAATCTGACGCCTTCGTAATCCTCCATTCCCACATTGTTGACATCCAAATGGATCACCTCATTCTGAACTTCATAGGTTTCTGTGGTTTGATAATCGCTATCCTCAGCGAAACTCAAAGCAATTCTAGGCACCGTAAGTGCACTCATCAGTAATCCAATCATCCATACTCCAACAAGCGACCATAGAAAAGCGGAATTATAGATAGGTCGCTTAGCAAGGAATCTTATTCCGAGCAATCCAATAGCCAAGGTGGGGATAAGTCCTCCAAGAAAAACCCCGATTGCTGTTGGAACTGTAACAAAGCTTTGGACCATTGAAGCGGTTATTCCATCCAGGGTTACTTCAGGCCATGGAGCTACCCCCATGACAAACATGAATGCAACCACCAAAGCAAAGACTCCAACTATGGAAATGAATGCGAGAAATAATCCGGTTATTACCCTAATGGCCTCCACTAAGAATACCAATAGAGGCCCAAGAAGCTTTGCCAGGGCTTCAAAAATCTGCCCCAGGATCCTGAATGGGAATAGAATGATCTTTACAAGGATATTCTCTTCTTCCCCTTCGTTGTTACTGAAACTTTTTTTTACTGCAGTTTCAATATTGCTTAAGGTTACGGGCTCTCCTCTCATCCGCATTTTATCTGTGGTTGATTGTGCCTCAGGTGTTATCATCCACAAGATGATGTAAAGGAGAATACCGAAACCGAATACAAGTACCGAAAGGACGAAAAGCAGACGGATCACTAAGGGATCTGTGCCAAAAAAGGCTGCGATTCCACTTGATACTCCACCAATTACTCTCTCTTCCGGATTCCTGTAGAGCCTTTTGATGGTGTTGTCCTCCTCAAGCTCACCACTAGCAGGGGTTACAGCCCATAGAACCAAATAGCCTATCAAGGCGATTCCAGATGCTGGTGGAATGAACCAAAAGCCGAAGAATAAAGCCAGGAATAATAAGCGGATCCATAAGGGATCAATGCTCAAATAGTGAGCTATTCCTGAGCAAACACCGCCCAGAATTTTTCTTCTGACATCTCGGAACAACTTCCTTTTTGCAAAGCTTTCCTCGACAGGGGGAGTAAAGTCCTCTTTGATCTCTTCTTTTTCTGTTTCTTCCACAACCTCCATTTCAAAATCTTTTACAGAACCCATGGTCTTTGTGATCTCTTCCACATCGGCCATATTCAAAGATTGTTTCTTGCCTTTCAATTTTTTCAGGAATACTTCTGCTATCCTGAATTCAATATCAGAGACTATCTCCTTGCTGTCTGAGTATTTTGAGAAATGAGAGCTTATATCTGATAGATACTTCTTTAGCTTTTCGTAAGCGTCTTCTTCTATGTGAAAAACGACGCCACCTATATTGATGCTGACTGTCTTTTTCATTTTGTTTTTACCGTTTTTGTGGCAGGATCTTTAAGGATATCTGAGGTTGATTTTATCAATTCATCCCAGGTTTTCTGTAGGCTTTCCTTAAAGGATTTGCCTTTTTCAGTTATGGTGTAATACTTTCTGGGTGGTCCAGAAGATGATTCGACCCACTTGTATTCCACCAATCCGGCATTCTTTAAGCGGGTCAATAGGGGATACAATGTGCCTTCCACCACCATGATCTTGGCAGCCGTCAGCTCCTCCAGCATATCCGAGGCGTAAACCTCGCCCCGTGATATGACGTGCAGGATGCAGAATTCAAGAATTCCTTTCCGCATTTGCACTTGTGTGTTTTCCAAATTCATGTTTCATTTTTTAAATGACCTCCAATTGACAGTTCAAATATATAACAGGTACTTTGTTTAACCAAGTACTGAGTAAAAAAAAATACCTTGTTAAGGAAGTTATTCTCCTTTACAAGGTATTATATAAAATTAAATTATTGATTTACAGACTCTTACTATTTTTCTTGTTGTGATATTTTTTTTTCAAATAAGCCCGAACTTTGCAACTATTATGACCAAAAGTGGGTATATAGGAATAGAAGATATAGAATGAGGAGACTCCTAATTCTTTCAATTTCCCTGTTCATTTTGCTTGGCCTTTGCATTTCGGATGCTAAAGCTACAGGTGCAATAAGTCCTTGGCTGGAGAATGGACAGAAGTACATTAGAATCCCTGTGCTTTCCGATGGAATTCATAAACTAAATAGGGGAGTGATCAATTCATTTGCTTCTGCCAATGGCGAAAACCTAAGCGGAATAGCGAGCCAAAAGTTTGCCTTATTTCATAGAGGGGTGGAAATCCCAATGATCGAAGAAGGAAACGATCTATTCTTTATAGGGAGAAGAAATAATGGGGACTTGGATTCACTTTTCTATGAAGACAATAAGCTAACTCATCCAAACCTCAATATCTGGTCTGATACCAGCTTTTATTTTTTAACCTGGTATACTGATTCTAGAATCGGTAAAAGGGACTCCCTTATTTCCGGAGTGAGTTCTTCAAACACACAGGATTACTACATAAAGGAAAGGAAGGAAAACTATATCATCCGGTATTACTATGGCCAAAATTATTATCCAGGTGGAGGCCCGATTCTTAGGTTAGGGAGTTATCAACCAGGGGAGGGTTGGACAGGATGGCAATTCAATTCCCAAAACTCCTTCCTAGTCGATTCACTTTTTAACCTACACCCAAGCAGTGGGGTTAAGCCATATGTCAAGATTTATTATACCACTTTCGGGTTTCAGCAAAACGACATTCAGGTTTCCATAGGGAAGAACTCTTCCAGGGTCTGGAAGGCTTCCACTCAGAGATTTGGGGTAGGTTCGGGTGTGATCGAAGGAGAAATAGAGTTTTCCGATGTAGAAGGGGATAGTGTTTGGTTTGATGTCGTGTTAAACGCCGGAGTTGTGGCAATCAATTTTATTGAAATTGACTATCCCAAGACCATGGTCTTTGATTCGAAGATTGAGGAAAGAGTGGTGTTCCCTTCTTCCATTGGTTCAGATATTCGGTTCTTACCACAAAACTTTAATACCGGAAGTGACCCCTCAAGGGTTTTTTGTCTGAAGGAAAAAAATGATAGGGAGCTCAATTCTTACCCTGTACAGTTTAATTCAGGACTAAACAGAATGGAATTCCAAGTTGACGGATTAACCGGAGAAGAAAATATATGGGTGGCGAACTTTGATAGCCTTCCAAGCCCTATAGGATTCAGCTGGGTTGTTCCCAGGGATTTAAGTCAAATAAACCCTGATTATATAGTCCTCACTCATAGAAAGCTTTTGGAGCCTTGTTCAACCTTTACTGATTACCGGTCCAGCAATTTAGGAGGAGGAAGAAATGTGCTCCTTATTGATTTTGAAGAGGTAAGAAACCAATTCAGCTATGGCGAATTCACATCCTTGGGGATACGGGAACTTCTGCGGTATTATTATGATGACAGCTTGAACCCAGATCTTAGTCTATTTATTGTAGGAAAAGGCACAGTTCCGGAAATGCGTTTTGCCGGAAAGTATATTCGCTTCTTTCCTAATCTTTCGCCTGTGGAGAATCTGATTCCTACCTGGGGGGTACCTGGTTCTGACCTTCCAATCTCTGTTGGATTCGATCCTCAGAACCCTACATTGCCCACAGTACCGGTGGGAAGAATTTCTGTAAGGGATACGGCAACGGCCAGAGCCTATTTTGAGAAGATCATTAATTACGAACGTCCGGAGAACAAAGGTTTATGGAGGAAAGATCTCCTTCATCTTTCCGGAGGAACCTCAGAAAATGAGATAAGTCAATTCTTCAATTATGTGGAGGACTTTAGATCGGTTGCTGAAGGACCCTTCATGGGAGCAACGGTTAAAACCTTCACAAAGAAGTTTACCAATAGCATTGAGAATATCGTAATTGATTCATTGGTAAATAAGGGCTTGTCTATGGTTACCCTTTATGGTCATTCAAGTGTCAATTTCTCTGATATCCAAATAGGTGAGGTGAATGACCCCAACCTTAATTACAATAACAGGGACGGAAAACTTCCTTTGTTTGTCATCAATGGTTGCTATTCAGGTAGGGTATTTGAAAGCTTTGATACCTGGGTTGAGAATTGGGCCTTAGAGCCCGAAAGAGGAGCGATTGGTGTTATTTCCCAAACCGATCAGGGCTATAGCCCAATCCTAAAGTATTATACCGAAGAATTCTACAGGACTCTTTTTGCAGAGGAGCAAAACTTTGGCTCTACCATTGGAGGAGCGCAGATTAAAACCATTGAAAAGCTAAGCCAGAGGTTTGGAACTGGCAACAACTTTATAAGGGCCCAGAACGAGCTAATGTACCTTCAAGGCGACCCGGTAGTGAGACTAAACTATTCTGGAGGAAGGCCTGATTATGCAATTGAAGAGGGAATTAAGGCCCAAGGGATCAACGGCACCAACATTAGTAGTGAATCTGATTCTTTTTACCTGTATATCCCTGTTGCAAACCTGGGCCTGACGAGCTCTGAAAGTTTCAGGTTGAAAATAGATCGTCTGGAACCTTTTGTCCAGGATCTTGGATCAAAAGATTATGGCTCAGTAAGCTACCTGGATACTGTCCGCTTTACTATTTTTTCTGAAGGGTCCGTCCTCGATCAGGCCGGAAGAAATAGGTTCAGGATGCAGATTGATCCTGGAAACCCTAAGAATGAACTCGACACCCTGAACAACATTAAGGAATTTGAAATGTCTATTCCCTGGCAGGGGGTGAATATTCTCGAACCTTTGAATTTCTCATTGATAGGGCAAAAGAAAACGAATTTGCTTCTGGCTAGCTACGCAGATTTTTCAGGAAGTCAAGTGTTGGTTGAATATGATACCTCGTATTTATTTGATAGTCCAGGAAAAGTTAGCAGTTCTTTAAGCCCTGAATCTAATCTGGTTCTTCAGGAGATCGATTTAAACAACCTAATAGTCGGGTTAGACACTACTGTTTTTTACCTGAGAGCAAAAGAACTTTCCGATACGGTCTGGGATGAGATCTCTTTTACGTTTAGAGACCAATCTCAAAACGGCTGGAGCCAATCCGAATTTGGCCAAATGATCAAAAACCAAATTACCGGAAGTCTATATCCTGATTCATCGGTAAGGGAATTCTTCTTTAGGAATTACTCCTCCAAGCTCGACCTACTTCTTGCAGGTGATGGGATAGCCAATGCATCGGATACGTCGAATCTGAAAATAGAAGGAAACTGGATCATGCTTAAAAGCGCGCTTCAGGAAAAGGATTGTCGAATGGATCGTTTACATATAGTCAGAATCAGCTCGGTAAACGGACTACCAATAAGGAACCTGTCCTTCAATGACCCTCGTTCCTGTGGGGTGGCACCTATGGCTGTAAAATCGTTTTCGCAATTGGATCTACAAGACACAATTCTGTCTTCCTACCTGGATGGAATTTCAAATGAAGAGTTTGTTCTTGGCTATGTTATGGGCCAGCTGAGTTTCGATCAATTCAGTGATGAAAGCTATGCCTCCCTTCAAGAAATGGGCCTTGATTCGGTTTTATTGATGAATTATGATTTTGGCGCACCTTTAGCATTTATTGGCAAAAGGGGGATTTCAACCCAGGACTTCATTCTTTTGACGGCTGACTCAAGCCTCACCATTCCATTGGACTCTCAGATCCTGGAATTAAATCATTCATTTCCGCTTTCCAATGATAGGGGAGGACTTATCTCTTCTTTGGTCGGACCTTCTGTCCAATGGGAAGAACTTTCCTTTGACTTTTCAAGCAATGATCCCGATGATCAAATTTCCACCAGCTTGTTTGGAATTGACCAGGAGGGTAAGACCCAATATCTGGAAGATGTTAATCCAGGAATAACAAACCTGACGCATATAAAATCGGATTCATTCCCCTACCTATTTATGGAGACAAGGACCATTGATACTATTGGCAAGGATGCGAGCAAGCTTGATTACTGGGAGATAAAATTTGCTTCACCTCCTGATGGCTTTCTTGTAAATGAGACAGGCGATGGCCTTGAGCTCAATGAAGGAGAAGAATATCAGGCGGGGTTCTTTTTTGTAAACCATACCGGAAGGGAGTTCCCCGATTCTTTACTCGTTAGAACCACTTTAAACGGTAGCCAGGTGGTCTCGGAATTCAAAATTGGTTCCCCAGGAGTATTTGATACCTGTTATTTCAATATTTCCATCAACTCATCAGGCCTAGAAGGGATCCAGGAATTAAATGTTTTTGTCAATCCATATGAGGATCCGGAAACAACGTATTTGAATAATTTTTCGGACATCTCTTTTTCTACCATAAGTGATAGAACCCCTCCAACATTGAAGGTTTTTGTGGATGGGTATCAGCTTCATAATGGAGATATTGTTTCTAATTCCCCTGATTTTAAAGTGGAATTAGATGATGAAAACGTTCATTTTTCCATATCAGATACAAGCCTTTTGTTCTTCTACGTGGCGAAAGTTGAAGGCTTTGATGAGTTCGAGATCATTCCTCAGAAAGGAGAATTGAACTATGGTTTTGATAGCTCCGAAAATAGGTTGAGCTTAAATTTCTCACCATCCGTTCTTGAATCGGGAGAGTATATTTTATTGGCAAATGGCAGAGATGTAAAGGGAAATAGGGCGGGTTTTACTTCTTATCAAATACGTTTTGAGGTAAATTCTTATCGAGGGGTCACCGACTTTGAATTTTTCCCAAACCCTTTCAGCTCAAGGCTGAATATGGATTTCTTTCTTTCTGGGAACTCGCTTCCGGAGAGTTTTGAGATCCACATTTATAATCGTCAGGGTAGAGAGGTTATGGAGCTTGATATTTCATCCAGAATCAAGCTTGGCTTCAATCGAATCTATGATATCTGGGATGGGAAGGACCAAGAAGGGTTAGAACTCCAGGGCGGATTGTATTTTGTTCGTCTTCTAAGTAAGAATGGTGGATCTGAACTTCCTGTTTCAGGAAAAGACTCAGGATTATTGAAGCACGGTTTTTCTAAGCTTATTTATCTTCCTGGGCAATAGTTTTCTTGTAGGTCCGAAAGGTGAAATCTACCGCGTGCTTTTCATCTGCTTTTCTTGGATCTTCTTCTATTAGCTCCCATTCTTCGCCAAAATCCGGAAAGTAGGTATCTCCTTCATAGCTTGAATGCACCTTGGTTATATACATGTGTGTTGAGAATTCAAAAGCTTGTTTGTAGACGTTCGCACCACCGATGATAAAGACCTCTTCTTTGTCTAACTCTGCAGCCTCTTCTAAGGCATCTTTCAATGACTGAAAGACACTTACTCCATCCGGACTATAATCTGGATTGCTTGAAACCATCAGATTTGGTCTGTTTTTCAAGGGTTTACCAAGAGATTCAAAGGTCTTTCTTCCCATGATCACCGGGTGTCCTTTGGTTTTACTCACAAAGAATTTGAAATCATCGGGAAGATGCCATACCAGATCGTTATCCTTACCTATAACTCCATTCTCTGCCACCGCGGCAATTATTGAAACTTTCATATCTCTTTCCCTGCTAAAAATTCTTTTGTGGTCATTTTTTTGGCTCCAGGAGCTTGAATTTCAAGAAGCTCAATATCCTGGCTCGCGGAACCAATTAATACCTTGTTTCCATCACTTTTGATTTCACCAGGGCTAAGACTTTCAGTTTCACTTATTCCCACTCGATGGATCTTATATCTTGTTCCATTTAAAATGGACCAGGCCCCTGGGAAGGAGTTGGTTCCTCTTACCAGGTTTTTGATTTCATGGGCGGAATTGTTCCAGTCTATTTCACATTCGGGTTTGTTGAATTTGGGAGCAAGTTTTTCTGTGCCATCAAGAATTTGTTCCCTTGGCTTTACAGTTCCATTTTCAATTTCTTCCAGGGTCCTAATAAGTAGGGAAGCACCGGAATCCTGAAGCCTCATAAATAGATCATCAAATGTGTCTTCCAGGCCTATGGGCTCTTTTTCCTGCAAAATGATATTACCGGTGTCTATTTCATGCTTCAGAAAAAATGTGGTGACCCCTGTTTCATTTTCCCCATTCATTATGGCCCAGTGGATTGGTCTTGCTCCTCTGTAATTTGGAAGGAGAGAGGCGTGAAGATTTAAGCTTCCAAGCTTAGGATAATTCCATATTCTTTCAGGAAGCATACGGAAAGCAACAATTACCTGGAGATCCGGATCAATAGATCTAAGACTTTCATAAAAGTCATCTGCTTTAAGGTTCTTGGGTTGGAGAACCGGAATCCCCATTTCCTGGGCAGCCTGCTTTACCGGCCCTACCTTTAATTCGCGATTTCTTCCTGCTGGCCTGTCTGGACCGGTAACTACTGAAGCTGGTTTCCATCCTGCTTCAACCATTGCGACAAGGGAAGGAACCGCAAATTCATCAGTTCCGTAAAAAACAATTTTCAGTTTTCTTTCTGTAATCAAGGATAGAGTAGATAATTTTTCCTTTTTTCTTTGAATTCAAAGAGGTCTTTCTCCCAGGTCTTTTCTATTTCCTGATAAGATTTTCCACTTTTGATCATTTCCTCAGTGCTTCCGTTTCCGATCAGTTTTCTGAAGTAGGAATTGAAGAATTTTTCATGCGATTCAAACTTGTTGTATGCATCCACAACAAATTTCAAGGTAAAAGGAACGGGATCCTTTCCTCTGAGATCATATCCATGGCATTCCTTTTTTAGGTGGGGAGGGTTATCCGATTTCCCAGGCATCACCTGGGGGGTAAATGAAAAGGGTCCCTCAAAATCAGGATGGCCATAAGCCTCATGAGGGAAGATGGTGCCCCTTGCAACGGAGAAACTGGTTCCTTGAAATAAGGAAAGGGATGGGTACCATCTAATGGATTCATAGGTTGGTAGGTTGGGAGAGGGTTCTATGGGAGGATCATAGGGAGTATCATGAGTATAATTCCCACATTGGATGACATTCAAGTTGCATTTCAATTTTTCCCCGGTACTTGATTTAACCCAACCTTCACCATTTGCCATTGTAGCGAGTTCACCCATGGTAAGGCCATAGACAACGGGTAAAGGATTAACGCCTACAAATGAAGCATACCTCATATCCAGAACGGGTCCGGCTACATAATCTCCATTTGGATTTGGACGATCCAGGATCATCAACGGGACCCCGTTCTCAGCACAAGCTTCCATAACATAATGCATGGTTGATATATAGGTGTAGAACCTAACACCTACATCCTGAAGGTCTAAAACCATAATATCCAGGTTGGCCAATTGAGCTGAATTAGGTCTTTTATTGCTTCCATATAGAGAAACAATGGGTAGTCTTGTTCTAGTGTCCCTGGAATGATCTATTTGTGCGCCATCCTCAACATTTCCTCTGAATCCATGCTCAGGGGAAAAGATCTTCTTGATCCTGACATTGCGACTTAGAAGACTATCAACTAAATGCGTCTCTCCGATAAGGGAGGTGTGATTGCAAACCACACCTACAGCCTTTCCTCTAAGAATTGGTATATAGGCCTCAGTTCTTGCGGCCCCCGCTATTACAGAGCTTTCCTCTTCTCCCCATTGAGCATCAGCATTGCCGGCAAAAAGAAAAAGGAATGTGAATATTAAGGGAAAGTTCTTTCTTTGAAACATCAGGCAAAATTAGATTTTATTGAATAAGGCGGTAGGTTTAATCACTCGGAAATTAGCACTGAAAGGAGAAAAAGGATTTTCCAAGATCGTCATTGCTATATCCGCTGGTAGCGTGGCTATCGGTATGGCTGTAATGATCATTTCTATCGCGATCCTTTTTGGCTTTAAAGACAAGATCCGTTCCAAAGTCCTAAGCTTTTCAGGTCACATGGAAGTGACCAAATTCTCAATTGGAGATGAATATCAACACCCTCCAATGTCTGTAAAGGGTGATCTGTTTAAATCCGAAGAGATTCCTGAGATCGATTATCTGCAGAGGTTTATCTACAAGGCTGCATTGGTCAAAAACGAAGAGATATCTAAGGGAATACTTCTTAAATGTATTGATTCGAAATTTAACCAGGGAGGATTCAAGGCCAATATTGAAGAAGGCAGAATGATCCAGTTTTCTGATAGCAACTATTCAAGAGAGATCCTGATCAGCAACAAATTAGCCTCTCTTCTAAAGTTGAAATTGAACGATGAGCCTGTACTCTACTTCATACAGGATCCTGTAAGAATGAGAAAGCTTCAGGTAGTAGGTATCTATCAAACTGGCCTTGAAGGCTTTGATGAAAATATTGTTATCGGTGATATCCAACTTGCCAGGAGACTAAACAACTGGGAGGATACAAGTGTAGGGGGAGTGGAGATATTCCTAAAGAACTTCTCCGACATTGATAAGGTGGAGCCCATGATCTTTGATCGCATGGATTACTATTCCCAGCTTGAATTGGTCTCAGAGAAATATCCACAATTGTTTGAGTGGATGAAGCTTTTGGACCGGAATGTACTCTTGATTATCGGGATCATTCTGGTTGTGGCAAGTTTTAATATGATCTCCTCTCTGATCGTATTGATCATGGAGAGAACAAATATGATCGGGACCTTGAAATCCCTGGGAGCCAGAGAAAGCCAGGTTCAATCAATATTCTTAGGGACAGGTGTGAAGATCCTGGGAAGAGGATTGCTTTATGGAAACCTGATTGGAATAGGATTTTGCTTTATTCAATCAAGTTTTGGACTCATACCCTTAGACCCTGAGAACTACTATATGAATGCTGTCCCCATTTCATTTGAATGGATGCTTTTCGCAGGGATTAACCTGCTCACCATTGCCTTGGTTGTTCTATGTCTCTACCTGCCCACTTTGATCGTAAACAGGTTGAAACCTATTGATGCTATAAGATTTAGCTAGAAAAGGATTTGCCGAAACTGGCAAGTTTGAGCCAAATCACTCCAAAGAACGCCTCTTTAAATATTTTGCTTGACATTTTGGATTCGCCCTTGGTCCTGTCTGTGAAAATGATGGGAACCTCGGTAATTCTAAATCCTTTCTTCCAGGTTCTGAATTTCATTTCGATCTGAAATGCGTATCCCACGAACTTTATCTTTTCAAAATTCAATGATTCAAGGAGTTCTCGTCTGTAACAGATAAATCCTGCAGTAGCATCTTTTATGGGCATTCCTGTTATGAATTGTACGTAGATGCTTGCAAAGTAGGACATTAGAACTCTGGACATTGGCCAATTCACCACATTCACTCCCTTGATGTATCTGCTTCCTATTGCCAGGTGGCAATCACCTGAAATGCAAGCTTCTTTTAGTCTTAATAGGTCAGCAGGATTATGCGAGAAATCCGCATCCATTTCAAAAATGAAATCGTAACCCTTTTCGAGAGCATACTTAAATCCAGTCAGGTAGGCTGTTCCTAAACCTTGCTTCCCTGACCGCTCGATCATGAAGAGACGATCTGAAAACTCTTGTTGTAATTCTTTGACCTTTTCAGCGGTTCCATCTGGCGAGCCATCATCCACAATCAGGATATGTAGCTCCTCATTGAGACCAAATGTTGTGCGGATTATATCCTCCACATTTTCGATCTCATTATAAGTTGGAATTATGACCAGGCTGTCCTTCAAGGTGAAAATTTAAGAGCCGCTAAAATACTTTTAATTGGGAATGGATTGAGGAGATTATTTGATTATTCTTACAAAACCCCAGATTTCAACGGATCATTTTTAATTAAGGTATGAACAAGGCTGTTTTTTTAGATAGGGATGGAGTGCTTAATGAAGAAAGAGGGGATTACTCATGGCTTGAGGAGCATCTGGTTTTGGGCCATGGGGTTAAGGAAGGCCTTGAATCTTTAAAGAAGGCTGGATTTCTTTTGATCGTTATTACCAACCAGGGTGGGATAGCCAAGGGTCTTTACTCACGGTCGGAGGTTATGGCTTGCCATAGTTGGATCCAGTCTAGAGTTGGAAATCTTATTGATGATATTTATTACAGCCCCTACCATCCTGTTAGGACAAAAAGCTTAGGTAGAAAGCCCGGATCACTTCTATTGGAACGGGCAATTGCAAAATATTCCATTGACCCTGGAAACTCATATATGATAGGTGATAGTCAGAGAGATATCGATGCTTCAACCAAGCTTGGAGTCAAAGGGATATTGATGAATAATGAGCCAAATTCAGACACAAATAATTTCTTGGAAGCGGTTGATCTGATCCTCAATTAGACTCCTAATTGTATAAAAAGAAATCGAGGCTAAGCATTTTCTGCTAAGCGTTATTTCCAAGCGATATCCTCCTATTTTTGCGGCATGAAATCAAGCTCCATCATTGAGATCCGTTCAGAGCTATGTGCAGGGACCAGGGGATCCTCTTCAGGACCCTTTGCTCTTAGGATAGCGGATCAAGCGTTCGAAGCCAGATTTGCGAAATGGGACGAAAATCCTGTTAGCTCCCCGACCAAGGACCTATATGATCCTGGAGATCATCCAAAAGCTAAAAGGATAGAGAAATACATTCCCCATATAAAGAATGTCAAACAGAGGGTCTCTGAAAGCCTTGGTTCCAATCAATTTCCAATTGTGATCTCCGGAGACCATTCTAACGCCTATGGAACAATTGCTGGGATAAAAGACGCTATTGGAGATAAACGTCTGGGGGTCATCTGGATCGATGCTCATGCCGATCTTCATACTCCTTTTACCACCCCCTCTGGTAATATGCATGGTATGCCCTTGGGTATGGCTATCCAAAGAGATTACCCTGAGTCTGCCGAAACAGAGCTTGAGGACAAATGGCAAGAGATCCTGGATTTATCGCCGGAGGGTGGGGCAATTCGTCCTGAAGACATAGTTTTTATCGGGGTTAGGGATGCAGAGCCTGCAGAAATGGAAGTCGTAGAGAAATCAGGTGTTCGAAACTTTTTAGTTTCTGAAGTGAGGGAACAGGGCGCATTGAAAATTGCTGAACAGGCAATTAACTTATTGAAAGATGTGGATCATATCTATATCTCATTCGATGTTGATAGTATGGATCCCAACTCTGTTTCAAGGGGTACAGGAACTCCCGTAGAAAATGGATTAGAGCTTTCTGAGGCTATTGAATTGAACAAAGCCCTTAGCTCCGATGACCGTGTCATATGTTGGGAAATGACTGAGGTGAACCCTTTGCTTGATGAAAAAAATAAGATGGCCAAGGCAAGCATCCAGGTTTTATATGGGGTTGATGACGTACTTAAAAACAAGGCCTAATGTATATTCTATCAGATCCGATAAAAGATGAATTAGCTGCTGGTTTAAAGGAAGTCTTTGGAATAAATGCTGGTCTAGACAGGATTCTCCTTCAGCCTACCAGAAAAGAATTCAAAGGGCAATTCACTCTTGTTACCTTCCCTTTTACAAAAGAGGCAAAACTTAAACCGGCGGAAATAGGAGAAAAGCTCGGAAAACATCTTGTTTCAAAATCCAAAAGGATCATTGGTTACGAGGTGGTCAAAGGCTTTCTGAATTTGGAATTGAGTCCTGTTCAATGGAATTCCGGGTTGGAAGAGTTGAATTCTTTAGGTGAAGGCATCTATCCAAACCTTGGAAGTGAAAAGCTGATCCTGATAGAATTTTCCTCACCAAATACCAACAAACCCTTACATCTAGGGCATTTAAGAAATAATTTCCTGGGACAATCGGTCTCAAACATCTTTAAAGCTGTAGGTTACAGGGTTCAGAACGTACAGATTGTTAATGATCGGGGCATCCATGTGTGTAAATCCATGCAAGCCTGGAAGGATTTTGCAGATGGGGAAGAACCAAAGTCAGCCAATGAAAAAGGGGATCATTTTGTCGGGAAGTATTATGTCAAATTCGACCAGGAGTATAAAAAGCAGGTCCAGGAACAAATTGCAAAGGGTATCCCTGAGGAGGAAGCAGAAAAGAATGCTCCTATCATGCGAGCCGCAAAAAAGCTCTTATTGGATTGGGAAGAAGGGGATGCCTCAACCAGGGCATTATGGGAGAAAATGAATTCCTGGGTTTATGATGGGTTCGATAAAACTTATGATCGGATGGGAGTTGAGTTCGATAAGCTTTATTACGAATCAGATACATACCTGAAGGGAAAGGGAATAGTAGAGGATGGGCTGGATAAAAAGTTATTCTCCAAAAGAGATGATGGTTCTATTTGGGCAGATCTCACTCAAGATGGACTGGATGAAAAATTGCTGGTAAGAGCTGATGGGACCTCGGTTTATATGACTCAGGATATAGGTACCGCTGTTCAGCGATACGAAGATTTTCCGGAACTGGATCGGGCAGTTTATACGGTAGGGAATGAGCAGGATTATCATTTCAAGGTGCTTTTCCTCTTATTGTCTAAGCTTGGTTATGATTGGGCAGACAGATGCTATCATCTATCTTATGGCATGGTCGATCTCCCTACCGGAAAGATGAAGTCCAGGGAAGGAACTGTTGTGGATGCAGATGATCTTATGGAGGAGATGCATCAAAAGGCAGAAGTTCAGACCAGGGAATTAGGTAAGGTTGAAGGCTTGGACAAAAACCAGGCTTCAGAGCTATTTGAAACCATAGGGATGGGGGCACTGAAATATTTCCTGCTAAGGACCGATCCAAAGAAAAGGATGCTTTTTGATCCAGAGGAGTCTATTCAATTTCAAGGAAACACCGGTCCCTTTATACAATACACCTATGCTCGTATCAATTCTTTATTGGCCAAGGCCAAGGAGAAGGGTTTTACAAATGAAAAAGGATTTTCTGATTACCAGGAGCATAAGGAATTGGAAAAAGAAGTATTGTTTCTATTGGGCAGCTTTTCCGAGAAGTTAACAGAAGCTGCAAATACCTATAACCCTTCAGTTATTGCTCACTATTGCTTTGATCTGGCCAAGGAATTCAATCGATTTTATGCAGAATTATCGATTCTGAGTACCGAGAACGAATCAGAGAGAAATTTCAGAATCATGTTAAGTGAGGTAACTGCAAAAACAATTCAGCGAGGAATGCGCTTATTAGGTATCACGGTACCAGAAAGAATGTAAAATGAAAAATTTGTTTTTGATACTCCTGGTTGGAGCCATGTGTTGGTCTTGTTTTTCAAAAGCCAGCCAAAGACCTGAAAATGATAACATTATGACAGAAAAGAGCTTTTTTGATCTTAAGGCAGTCGATATGGATGGGAACACTGTTTCCATGGATCAGTATAAAGGGAAAAAAGTGGTTGTCGTAAACCTTGCATCCAAGTGTGGATATACTCCCCAATATGAAGATCTTCAAAGGCTTTACACAGAAAACAAGAACAAAATGGTCATCTTGGGTTTTCCCTGTAATGATTTCGGTGGACAGGAACCTGGGAGCAATGAAGAGATCGCTCAATTTTGCTCGGTAAACTATGGGGTTGAATTTCCTTTATTTGATAAAATCACTTTGAAGGATGGCGAGAAACCTGAGGTTTACCAATGGCTGACTGATAAAAGCAAAAATGGGTGGAATTCTGACTCCCCCAATTGGAACTTTTGCAAGTATGTGATCAATGAAGAAGGGGAATTGACCCATTTCTTTCAATCCAAGATCAAACCCTTGGGTGAGGAAATGACGGCCGCTCTGGCTGAATAATTTCCATATTTGCCGGATGAAAGCCTGGATATCGGCATTCCGGTTAAGAACCCTACCATTAGCATCGGCAAGCATCGTTGCAGGGTCGGCATTCGCTTATTATTCGGGCGTATTCCGACCCTTTGTTTTTGGGCTTATTCTATTGACAGCCATTCTGCTTCAGATTCTTTCAAACTTGGCAAACGACTATGGAGACTCGGAGCATGGAGTGGATAATGAAGACAGGGTTGGTCCCACCCGGGCGGTCCAAAGCGGTTCCATTAGTCTCGGTCAAATGAAGACAGGCATATATGTTGTTGCAGGGCTAGCCTTTTTCACAGGTCTCTTCTTGCTTTATGTTGTATTCATACCAGAAAGGATCAATGAACTGCTGATCTTTTTGGCTTTAGGCCTGATCTCAATAGCGGCCGCATATAAATATACTGCAGGTAAAAACCCCTATGGGTATAGGGCATTAGGAGACCTTGCCGTTTTTGTTTTCTTCGGATTGCTGGGGGTATGCGGCACCTTTTATCTTTTTGCGGGAACAATAACGACACCTGTATTATTGGCATCAATTGGCTTTGGGCTTTTGAGCACTTCTGTGTTAAATCTCAACAACATGAGAGATCTTGAGGAAGATAAAAAGAATGGCAAGCAAACCCTTGCGGTAAAATTAGGACTAGGTTTCTCGAGAATTTATCAGTTGTTCCTATTTGCTTTAGGCATATCAATGATTACCATTTCTTACTCATATCTGGGTTCGGTTCACTATTTAAGCCTGTCCCTGCCTGGGTTGATTTTCCTGTATATTTCAATCCAAATCTTCAAAAAAAAAGGAGGGGGGTTGGATCCATATCTCAAATGGGTTGCACTAAGTACCTTCATCGTTTCCATTATTCCCTGGATGCTATTTCTGAGCTAGAAGTAGATTATCATTATTAGAATTGAAAATTTTGAAGAAAAAAATAATGGAATTTTATGTTGAAATCAGGCAAATTGCCGGAAAATAGTATCAATTGCGGTTCTCTAAGTCAATTTCTTGGGTCCTTTCACTTTCCATACTTATTTCATCCTTTTCACTGAATCAGGCATATTCAGGGTCTCAGTCTGAATTCAAAAGATCCTTTCAGGATCGATTTGGGCAATCGGTTTTTTACTTTAAACCAGGGCATGAATTGCCCCATCGGGTTGTTTTTGAACCAATCAAACTGGCTCAATCAATTCATGATAAGAAACATCTTGAAGGACTTTTATCAGGTTTCTTAAATGAGAATGAGGACCTCCTTAAAGTCCGGGTTGAAGATCTAAGAGTTCAGGCCTTTCATAAGTCAAAAAAGGTTTGGCACATTCAGTACCTACAGGAAGTGGGAGGACTTGATGTTTGGAATTCAGAGATAGTTTTTAAAGTCCATGAAAATGGAAATCTCTTTGCTATGGGATTTGACTTCTATGAATTTTCTAACCAGATCTCAAATATTTCGATTAACCAAAGCCAGATCGAAAGCTCCTTGAATTCAAAGTATTCAGATCAAATTGGAACTGGTTTGAATTTTGAATTTGAACCCTCAGAATTTCTATTTGCGGTCTTGGAGCAGGGTTCATGGGAGCTAAGAAGGATACAGGAAGTAAAGGCAACCCGACAGCCCGATATTTTTGAGATCAACCTGGTCGATGTCCAATCCGGAGAAATCCTTGAAACAATTGACAAGGTGCATTCAATGGATACAGGTCATGTTTCCGGTTCCATCCTTCCGATCCTCGCTACGGATACCTTAAAGAATCAAGCCTTCACCAATTTGGATGTGAGTATAGACGGGAGTTCAATTACAACAAATGAAAAAGGTGAGTTTGTTTTTCAAGCTGGTGTTGCCGGCAGCAGTCTTCAGGCTGAATTAAAAGGACCTTATGTTGATATTGATCATTTCAATCAAAGTGATGCCCAATGGAATCAGACCGTTTTCCCAGGAGACTCGGTCCGGGTCATTTGGGATGACAATAATTCGGACCTCTCTGAGAGAAATGTCTTTTACCATATCAATTTGATGCACAGCATCAATAAGGATCTCGATCCAAATTTTAATGGCCTTGATTATCCCCTTGTATGTTTTGTCAACGATAATGCAGCTACCTGCAATGCCTATTGGAATACGGTAAATCTTCATTTCAATGTACAAGCACCTGGTTGTTCAATGAATTCCGCTCATGGGGCCTCCGTGGTTTACCATGAATATGGTCACTCAACCAATGATAGACTCTACCAGCAATTAGGTGTCAGTCAGGGGATGAGCAATCCTACCTTGCATGAAGCATTTGCGGATATTTATTCCTGCTTAATCCTGGATGAAAGCCGTTTTGCATTGGGTTGGTTTGGACCCGGAACCTTTACCAGAAACCTGAGTAATTCGAATACTTTCCCAGTTAATATTGTTGGCCAACAGCATACAGATGGGACCATATTGGGCGGAGCCTTCTGGGATCTGGCTCAAATGACTTCACCATCGATTGCTTATCGGCTTTCACATTTCTGTAAACATGGCCTTCCGGACGACTCCGACATAGCAGCAGCTTTCGCAGAGGTTTATTTGGAAACCTTGATAGCGGATGACGATGACGGCAACTTAAAAAATGGAACACCGAATGGCGTAGCCATTGAGAATGCTTTTTGCAATCATGGAATAGGGTCGAATCTTTTTTCCGTTGAAAGGCTAAGTCATTCGCCTTATCCGAACACCCTTGATACTTATAATGATTACCAAGTCGAAATTGAGCTTTTGCCTTCGTTTTTTACGGGTCTGGCTTTTCAGGATCTTGAGCTTGTTTTTACAACCGATAATTTTCTTTCGGTTTTGGTGGTGCCATTTCAGCTTGGGGCAGGTCAAAAGGCTATAGCTAATATACCTGCTCAGCCTGAGGGTTCATTGGTGAAATACTTTATTCGAAATTCAGGTCCGGGCTGTGGATTTCAGTTGTTTTACCCATCCAGGGATTTCAAAGGAGAGAATCATTCATTTAGGGTGGGTGAGTTTTATGAGGTATATAGGGATGAATTTGAAATTGATGCCGGATGGCAGGTAGGTGCCCCAGGTGATAATGCCACTTCGGGAATTTGGGTTCGGGGAAACCCACAGAGAACCGCTGACGGGAAAAACCAGGTGGTTCAACCAGAGGATGATTTTAGTCCTGCTGGAGTTAGCTGCCTTGTTACCGGTGCGTTCCAGGGGACGACCTGGTTCTCCAATGATGTGGATGGAGGAAGAACCAGTGTCACGTCGCCAATTATTTCAGGGCTTGAGGAAAATTCAATTATTGAATTTGAAAAATGGTTTGCTCATGGTGCAGGATTCAATTTTCCCAACCTTGGACAATGGAGGTTTGAGGCGAGTAATAATGGATTGGCCTGGATCCCGATTGAGGTAGTGAGCTACGGAGATCATAGAAATTGGATCAACACCAAGTACAGACTTGGGGATCATTTGGTTGTTTCTGATAGCATGCAATTCAGGTTTGTGGCTGCGGACTATGGAACAGGATCGATAGTCGAAGCCTTAGTAGATGATATTGTTATTTGGAATCCTGGACAGGTTTCTAGCCTTTATCCGTCCTCAATGGTCCAGGATGAAGTTCAGTTTTTCCCCAATCCTTCCGAAAGCAATTTCAGGGTTAAGAAAAGCTTAGTTAAAGAGATTATTGGAATTCGGAATTCAAAAGGAGGATATATTTATTTTTCTGCCGGGCCGTCCGAAGATTTCATAATAATAAACCTGCGTAATCAAGCTTCGGGGATCTACTTTATCACTTTTATTGATCAAAACGGGATAGTAAAAACTCAAAAGCTAAACCGGCACTAGGTGTTTAGTTCCTAAGAGGTTCTTTGTCGAGTTTCTGATAGGGATCCTCAGAATAGTTTTCTTTCCCAAACCTAAATCGAATGGAGACTTGATAAATCAAGGTGTTTACTGGTACTGTGTGATAAGAATGTGCTTCCCCTCCTCCTGAAAAATTAGAAACAATTATCGTAGGGTTACTAGTAACCAATTGCGGACCTACTGAGATTGAAAATACATCCAAATAGTATCCGATCTGAAGCCTGAAGATCCAACTCGGAGAGCTTTCATCCCAACCACCGATTCTATAACTGGTGGAATAATCATCGGAAGTAATAAAGATCTGAGGCCTGGAATGAAATTGAATTCCATATCGGATATCCCCGGATAGCCTTATGTTTTTCCATTTATCAAGAGCTATTGTAGAAATTAGTCCAAAGTAGAATCCACCGTTCACCCACCTGCTTCCTCCATTGGAGTATCTACTTGTATCTCCTCCAACCAACTCAGTCATTGCTTCGAAATCAATGTCGTTTCCAAAGCCTGAGTAAGAGAAGATCATTCCCAGTTGTGGAATGAATTGAGATATGATTGAAAAGTCACCTGAAAAACCCCCTTTTACAAATCCATCGTGAATCTCCTTGGAATTTTTTGTCGAGTATTTGCCTAATGGAATTGAAGGCCCGAAACTAAGTGATACTCCAGTTTGGGAATATGAGTCTTGAAGGAGAAAAAGTGCCAAAAAAATGCTCAAAAAAAATCTCATCCCATAAAGATCATTCTAATGAAGCACCATTTTTTCTCCTAGGGTCCACAAGAACTCCAATTCCTATTGTTAATGATATACTGTGAATGGGTACGACTATTTGGTAACGCCCTGAACCACCACCGAAATTTGTATTTACCTGCCCCGGACCATATTCAATAAAAGACTTTTGCCGACTGTATGAATATTGAATCCCTAAAGTGAGCAAGAAACTTGACTGACCAGTAAAAAGCCCAAACTCAGTTCTAAAAGCGTATAGGGGGCCAAAATAACTTGTGGTTCGAACGGAATACCCATAATTAGTGGCTCCATAAAAATATATATCAGGCCTCCATAAACCCATATAGCCTAATTTTCCCTCAAATCTTGCAGAGATCGATCTCTTTTGATTTAGGTACAATAGGTGTGTGAGTCCGATCGAGGGGCCAAATCGCAACCACCTATTTCCCTCGCCAGGGGCACCTGTAGCAATACTAACTCTCGGACTGTTAAAAACTTCCTGCATGTGGTCGTAGTCAATTGAGCTAGAGAAGAAGTCAAAGTTTAATGATCCCCCAAAACCATGATTTGATAGAGCGTATAGACTTGCACCCCAATGGTGGCCAAGTTTAGTATAGCCATCATCATCATTCATAGAATTTTTAGTTCCATATCTTCCAATCGAAAAATCAGGTCCCATAATAAGCTGTAAACCAATGGGGTTTGTAGAAGGATCATTGGAATAAGAATCCTGAAGGCAAAAGATTAATAGCAAAAAGCCAAAGAAAAGCTTCATTCATGAAAAGGTTACTCCCCTGAAGTTAAGAAATTCTGATTGACGAAGGAGGTTTGAGATTTGGGCATAAAAAAACCCCCTGCGAGAACAGGGGGTTTTTTGGCTCAGATTTAAAACTATGCGGAAACCGGTGCTCCCGCCATGATCTCTGCATTGGCAAAATCTGAGTACTTCTCAAAATTCGCATTGAATTTAGAAGCCAGATCATTCGCCTTCATATCATAAGCTTCCTTGTCTTCCCAGGTGTTCTTAGGGTCAAGAATATCAGAAGGAACGTTAGGACATTCAACCGGAATATCCAGGCCGAAGATCTCGTGAGTATGATAATCCACGTTGTCCAATTGGCCATTCAAAGCAGCTGTGATCATGGCCCTGGTATATTTCAGGCTCATTCTTTCGCCAACTCCAAAAGGTCCGCCTGACCAGCCAGTGTTAATTAGCCATACCTTCACATCAGTTTCCTCCATTTTCCTTCCAAGCATTTCTGCATATTTGGTTGGATGGAGGGGAAGGAAGGGAGATCCAAAGCAGGCTGAAAAAGCAGTAACAGGATCAGTAATTCCAGCCTCTGTCCCTGCTACCTTTGCCGTGTAACCTGAAATGAAGTGGTACATAGCCTGGCCTTTTTGAAGCCTTGAGATCGGAGGTAATACTCCAAATGCATCACAGGTCAAAAAGAAGATGTTCTTTGGGACACCGCCAATAGAAGGTTCCACCGCGTTTGAAATATGATCGATAGGGTAGGCTGCCCTGGTGTTTTCTGTAACACTTGAATTATGATAATCTACGGTCTGTGTTCCTGGAAGAAAACGAGTGTTTTCAACAATTGCTCCTGTTCTAATAGCATCCCAGATCTGTGGCTCCTTTTCACGGCTTAGGTCAATGACCTTGGCATAACAACCTCCCTCAAAATTGAAAATTGAATTTTCTGTCCATCCATGCTCGTCATCACCTATTAAACCTCTGTTTGGATCTGCACTTAAAGTCGTTTTTCCTGTTCCGCTTAGACCAAAAAAGATTGCTGTATCTCCAGCTTCCCCAACATTGGCGGAGCAATGCATGCTCAAGACATTATGGTCGTGAGGAAGGATATAATTCATCACGGAGAAAATTCCTTTTTTCATCTCTCCTGAGTATGAGGTTCCCCCGATAAGGATCATCCTCTTTTTCATGTTCAGGATTGCAAAATTTTCCTGTCTGGTACCATCTACTGCGGGATCGGCCTTAAACCCGGGTGCTGAAAGTATAGTGAAGGAAGGATCGAAATCGGCCAGGTCCTCTTTTGGAGGTCTGATGAATAGGTTGTTGCAAAAGAGGTTATGCCAAGCCAATTCATTGATCACCCTCAACCTTAACCTATATTTTTCATCGGCTCCTGCATAAGCATCTCTTACATATAGTGTCTTGTCTTCAAGATACTTTAGCATTTTTTGATGAAGCCCATCGAAATGCTCTTCTGAAATTTTTATGTTGACTGGTCCCCACCAAACGCTGTCTCGGGTTTTATCGTCATCAACTACGAAGCGATCCTTAGGGGATCTTCCTGTGAATGTCCCTGTATCGCACATCAGGGCACCGGTGTCGGTAATAACTCCTTCACCATTATCTACTGCTATTTGAGTAAGTTCCTCTGAGCTTAGATTCCAGAATACCTCCTTAGCCTGACTTATGCCGGCTTTATCTAACCCATTGGATGATTTTTGACCATTTTCGATCATGATTGACTAGGAATTTAAAACGAAGGCGCAAAAGTAAGAAGCAAATTCAGACTAGCGAAACCCTCTCAGAACTGATTTTTGGTAAATTCTAAATCCTTTTTTTCATTATCCAGGCAAAAGGACTAATTCGCTGCCTCGGTTCACTCAATGAATAGGCTATTTAAACATTATGCTTATTTTTCGACAAATTTTACCTAAGTATATATGGATCACGATACTCCTGATCACAGCACTACATTAGCTGCAGAACCTACTTTTCTTGGACATCCCCGCGGGTTGATTATTTGCTTTTTCTCCGAAATGTGGGAGAGATTCTGCTATTATGGAATGAGGGTACTTCTAACCCTTTATTTGGTTCAATCGCTATTTAAAGGCGATGCTGAAGCTTCCTTGATTTATGGAGCCTATACTGCCCTGGTGTATGCAGCTCCGGTTTTGGGTGGTCGTTTGGCAGATAAATTCCTGGGCTATCGATTTGCTATTATGCTTGGTGCGGTATTGATGTCCCTGGGAGAATTTTTGATCCTTGGCGGTGATGAATTTTGGCTTTTCGTTGGAATGGGAGGTATTATCGTTGGAAATGGATATTTCAAGGCGAATATTTCTACCATTGTTGGAAAACTTTACAAGGATGGTGATCCCAGAAGAGATTCGGGTTTCACCATTTTCTATATAGGTATTAATGTAGGTGCAGCACTGGCAACCTCGGTTGTGGCCTACGTGGGTGAGGTTTATGATTTCAGGTACGGATTTGCACTGGCGGGAGCTGGGATGCTAATGGCATTGTTGATATTTTGGTTCGGAAGGGACCTTTATAAGGATGCCTCAGGACTAGATATTCCAGAAGAATCTAAAAAGCCGGTCTTTGGACCCTTAAACATGGTCCATATCATCACATTAGGTTCGCTCTTGATGATTCCCCTTTGTTTCATTCTGATCAGTCATAATGAGATCATGGATTATCTCCTTCTTGCGGTCTTTGGATATGTTGCGTGGAGTCTGATTTCGGCAGGAGCTAAAGAGGGAAGTATGTGGAGGGACCGAATGATTGCCTTGGTGATCTTCATGCTTATCAATGTTACTTTCTGGGCATGTTTTGAGCAAGCGGGTACTTCACTTACTCTTTTCGCCTTAAGGAACGTAGAGAGATCAATCTTCGGATGGGAGATGCCGGCTTCAATGACTCAATTCTTTAATCCGTTCTTCATCATAGTTTTTGGATCCATTTTCTCAGTTATGTGGGTTAAGCTTTCCCAAATGGGTAAAAATCCGAGTCTTCCAATGAAATTCGCCCTTGGGATCCTGCAACTCGGACTAGGTTTTTTGGTGACAACTCTGGCAGCCAATTTTGCCGTTGACTACAAGGTTCCTTTAATGACACTTGTTTTCCTTTACCTTCTTCATACTACTGGAGAGTTATTCCTTTCCCCGATTGGACTTTCCATGGTAACAAAGCTTGCACCCAAGCATATTTCAGGCACGGCCATGGGAGGATGGTTCCTGAGTTTTGCCATAGCCAATTTTGTGGCAGGTAAGATCGCCACACTTACTGGTGGAGAAAATTCTGGGGGCGAAGTAGCGGACCTTGGGGCCCAATTGGATATATATACGGGTGTATTTTCCAATATTGGATATGTGCTGGTCGTAATAGCCATTTTGATTGTCATATTTAAAGGTCAACTCAATAAATTAATGCACGGGGTGGATTAATTCCTAAGTGGATTTTTTGATAATTTTGTAGAAATTTCCTGGTGTGAGATCAAGCCTATTACTGCTTTTGTTTTTGATCTATTCCCAATTGGGGAATAGCAGCAATTTAGCTGGAAAGTATATTCATGATTTTTATGGTGAAGTTTCTTATCTGGAGCTGACCGAAGAAGACGGTGAGATCAGAGGAAACTTTCATGATGATCGTGGTGCCTATAAGGTGGTAGCCACATTAGAAGGGGAGAGAGCCATCGGCACCATGGATTTCTTCGAAAGAAAAAAACATGTAGAGATTTTTTACATGGGAGACATTCTCCATTTTATAATTGTCGATTATTTGAAGAATGGCCAACCTGATTATACCCACCCATATGAGATCCAATTTGTAAGGGATGAGGGTGCCTTTCCTCCGAACACTGAGTCAAACTTCATGTTAAAGAATGAAAAATTGATCGTGAAATCCGGCACTGTTAATGCACCATACCTTGGGATTAGATTTGATCTACCCGCCGGTTTAGAGGCTCAGAATAATGGAACCGAAATCATTTTGGTAGGCGAGCAGGAGCCTGGTTTTGTTCTGGTTTTCAGGCATGATCATCTGACTATTGAGGAAATGTTGAATTTCATTAAGGATGGCTATAAGGACGAAGAACTAAATCTTAAACCATCATCGGAGGTGAAAATGCTGCAGGATTCGATTTATACTTTTGATATTTCCGGAACTGCAGAGGGAAAATCTGCCCAGGGGCATGGAGCTGTATCTTTAAGTAACAAAGGACATGGAGCAATTGTTTTTGCTATTGTTGAAGAAGAAAAATACCATCCCAAGCATGAGGACTATGCGGATATGATCATAAAGAGCATAGAGTATTTTGAAGTGGAGAATCATCCACTTGCAACCCAATGGTCTTTGGACCTTACTGGAAAAAGCTTGAAAAGAGCCTATAAAAAAGATGAGATCTCTCAGGGTGCCGGTGCAGATAATGTTAAGCTTACTCCTTGGATAAATCTTTGTGCCGATAACAAATATCAAAAGATTGAGCCGACCTCCGATGGAGGAAAGAATCTTTTCTCAGGGAATTGGACGATCGTTGTTCATTACGGTGTCCCCTATCTTGAGCTGAACAGAAATACTGGCCATCAAACCAATTTTGCCCTTCGAGCCATGGGAGGAAAGCTTTTTCTTGAGGAAGATCGGTGGTTGGTATTGGACGGATTTAAATGTCGTTGATCAACCGAAAGGTAAAAAAGGGAATTCTTCTCCTTTTTTGAATTCATCCCTATCTCCATCTAGTTCTAGAAAGCCATCGGCCTTTGCCAGATTTGTTAGATCTCCTGAGCCACTACCTTTTTTTGGTTGAGCAATAGTATTGTTATCAAGCTTCACCTGTAGGAAATAACTCAGTGGCTTTTTGAAATTAAAGTCCTCGCCTAATTGAATGTTTATTTTCGGAATTGAATGTCCCAGTCCTTGGAATAACCAGGGTTTAACATAGCGATAGAAGCATACAAAACAGGATACAGGATTACCGGGAAACCCAAAAACGGTAGAATCTCCTTTCCTTGCCATCCAAAATGGTTTTCCGGGCCTTTGCGAAACCCCATGAAAGCTTTTTTGAAAACCCAATTCCTGAATAACATCTGATGCATGATCTGCTTTTCCTTTTGATGCACCGCCTATCAAGATGCATATTGGAAACTCTGATGAAATGTCGTTCAATGAACTCTTTAGAGAATTCCTTGCATCACTTAAGTGAAAGCTTTTAGATTGAAATCCCATTCTATGTAGGGAAGAAGCAATGCTTATTGAATTGGACATTCTGATCTGGTGAGGTTCAGGCGAATGGTCAATTGGAATAATTTCATCGCCCGTGCTTATCAAAGCGATCTTGGGCGGGTTATAAACATCCAGGCTATTTAACCCGACACTCGCTGCTATTCCTACAATCGAGGAATTAATAATGGAGCCTTTTTCAACCAAAATATCACCTTGCTCATTGTCACTTCCCAAACCATGAACGTTCTGACCTTTAACAACACTATTTCGTTTGATGGCAAATCCCTTTTCAGATTCATCAAGCTCTTCATAAGGAATAACCGCATCGCAATTCAGAGGGAGGATGCTACCTGTCATGATCTCAATGCAGGCATTTGAATCTATTAACTCAGTTTGTTCTTGACCGGCGAAATGAGTTTTCTCCCTGGGATAGAATTGTCCCTCATTTTTGAATGATCCACTTGAAATTGCAATTCCATCAAGTGCTACCCGGTTGAATGGTGGGAAAGGACGGTCTGCTTTAATTTCTTTTGCTAAAACAGCTTCAACAGCCTTTTCTAATGGCAGACTTAAAATTTCAGCTTTGAAAAAGGATTCAAAAATTAGTTTTTCGGCTTCCTTTACACTTATCATGGTTAATATTGAAGATTGAGATTCATTCCTTATGAAAGAACCAAAGCTATCTCATATTTCTAAAAAAGGCCTTCCCGGGATGGTTGATGTAAGCGAAAAATCCAATACCATTCGAATTGCCGAAGCAAAGGGCCTGGTAGTATTTCCTGAGTCCCTGGGAATCACTTCCCTGAATGAATTAAAAACACATAAGGGTCCAGTGATCCAGACCGCCATTATTGCTGGCACCCAGGGAGTAAAAAGGACTTCCGATATGATCCCAATGTGCCATCCTATCCCTCTGGACGGAATAGATTTTGAGTTTCAGTTATTGGATGAAAGATCGATAGAAGTTAGCTGTAAAGTGACATGCGCTGGAAAGACTGGTGTTGAAATGGAAGCCCTCCAGGGAGTCAGTACCGCCTGCCTGACCATTTATGATATGTGCAAATCATTGATTCATTCTATTAGGATAGAAAATATCAGGCTGGCTTCAAAAACAGGGGGCAAATCAGATTATAAAGAGTCCAATGGCTGAGGTGCTTGGCCTTGTTCTGGCAGGGGGGAAGAGCAGTCGAATGGGTATGGATAAAAGATTCCTTGAATTCAATGGCAAAGAGTTGTGGAGGCACCAGGAAGACTTGTTTAGGACTCTTGGTTTAAAGACCTACTTTTCGGTTGATAAAGCCCAACCTAAGATCCCAAAACACCTACAGATCGTTGACTCATTCGGTGATCTTGGCCCTCTGGGAGGAATTGCCTCCGCTATGTCAGCATTTCCAGGAGTTTCCTTTCTTGTCATGCCAGTTGACGTTGTCTTCAATGATGAATTTGATCTCAACATCCTTAGGAAACTTGTTAAAGCCTTGCCAAAAGCTTCGGTATTTTATAATTCTAAAAGAGATGAAATAGAACCTTTAATGGGGGTTTATCCGGGAAGATTATTCAAAGGGCTTATTCAGGCCATAAGGATTGAAAAGCTTTCTGTTAGGTCTTTTGTAGAAAATAATGGCTTTGAGAAAGAGATTGTTAGTCAAAATTGGAAGAACCTCAATTGGTCTGAAGATCTCTGATCTTCACCTCCTCATTTAATTGGATCCTTGCTGGAACGGAACCAGGTTTTAATCTGGTTACTACGCTTAAATAGTATACATGATCAGTGCCATAACGATTCAGACCTTCCATGAATGGAGTTCGATTATCATTAAAGATCTTGGCGAATTTCGGATACATCTCACCTGTCTCAGGATCCCTGGACGGCACAGGGCAACGAGCACAGGGCCTAAATTCAATTAGGTTCAGTTCTTTAAAATCCAAAGATTGGTCTGCTTGTATCAAAAGCTCCTCCCAAAATGGAGGGCTTCCGGGTTGATCAATGATCAGGTTAGATCTAAACCTGGTGATCAATTCCTCGATTGATATTTCGGGATACCAGGTCTTTAGTAGCTCAAGTGTTTGTAAACTCGTAATTGATGGCCCAGGCCATTCAGGAAGATCAGGTAAACCGGTCTCAGGAAGGTCCTTTAGCTCTACCGCAGTACCTAAGAGGTCTGAGACCGCACTTTCTAATTCAGAGTTTCCTTTCCTCAATGTAAATTCTTCCCCGTTTATTTTTACCGAGCTAAGATCGGGGTTGTATATGGCCTTGATACCATGAATTCTAGAGTTATTCTTGGCGTTTTGCTTTTTACCTTCCTTGTTCAGAAAATGAAATCTTCTGTCCCCCTTAATACATCCTTTTTCATTTAATTCTAAGGAATTGCATTCCATAGGAGTGAATGATTTTATCGGGTAGATGAAGAGTTTTTTAACAGATATCATATGCTAGGGCCTTGAATTTAACCATTCTGATCCATCATGATACTCTTCCTTTTTCCAAATCGGCAGCCTTGATTTCAAAGTGTCTACCAGCCAGGAGTTTGCTTCCCTTGAAGCTTCACGATGAGCAGAAGAACAGGCAACAATAAATGCCAGGTCACCAATTTCCAATACGCCTGAGCGGTGGGCAACATAGACCTTGTCCAGGTTCCATTTCTGTCTGCACTCAGCGATAACGGTTTTCATTTCGCTTAATACCATAGAATCATAGGCCTCATATACCAAACGGATGACTTCTTTATTGTTATTCTTATTTCTGACCATACCCAGGAATAAACTGACGGCTCCTGACTCTTTTCCAGAGCAGAAGTCCAATGCTTCTTTCTCATCAAGCTCCTGACTGCTTATTAAATTGATATTCATCCTCCGCTAACTGGGGGTATTAATGCGATCTCATCTGAAGAATTCAATGAGACATCACCATTGACATATTTTTGATTCACTGCAAGAACAAGAGAATGAACCTGCCCAAGGTCAGGATAATCTGACTTTAATTTTTCAATCAATTCATTGCTTGTTGCGGCTTCTATTGAGAGGTTTTCTGACCCCACAATTTCCCGACAGATTCCGAATAGTCTTATGTTGATCTTATTTTCCATTTATCAGGAATAAAATTATATAATTGCCTCAAACCAGTGGAGATCTAAGCTTTCTTGAAGTTGATTGAACCCCAAAAAATATTTGATAAGCATGGAAGGCCTTTGGAATACCTTCGGCTATCAGTAACCGATAGGTGTAATCTAAGGTGCTTTTACTGCATGCCTTCGGAAAAAATGCAGTTCATGCCTAGAGCCGAGCTTTTGAGCTATGAGGAGATGGTAGAATTGGTGGCGTATTTTACTGAATTGGGGGTTAAGAAGCTTAGAATAACTGGCGGCGAACCCTTTGTTCGTAAAGATCTAATTGGATTCCTTTCTGAGCTCAGAAAGACCCAAGCTCAGCTGGATATTCGAATAACCAGCAATGGTGTTCTTCTTGGAAAGTATCTCCAGGAATTAAAGCAGCTGGAGATCTCAAAAATAAATCTCAGTCTGGATACCTTGGAACCAGGCAGGTTCTTAAGGATCACCGGCAGAGATGATTTTGATAAGGTTTTCAAATGTTTAATGAGCTTGCTGGAAGCCGAATTTGAAGTCAAACTCAATTGCGTTTTGATGAAGGGAGTGAATGATTCTGATATCAACAGCTTTCTGGGATTGGCTAAAGAATTCCCAATTGAGGTTCGCTTTATTGAGGAAATGCCTTTTAATGGTTTAGGAGCTCAAAGGGGCTTTATCTCTCAGGATGAGATCAGGGATCTAATAAGGGCTCATATTGGAGGCCAGGAATATGTTAGGCTGGAGGATAGTGACAGCAGTTTCTCAGCCCAACCTGATGATTTCCAGGGTAGAGTGGGGATCATTCCGGCTTTTTCACGGAGCTTTTGTGGTCAATGCAACCGAATCAGGTTATCTGCTAATGGTCAGATCAAAACCTGCCTTTTTGGAAAAGATCAATTGAATTTGAAGGACATGCTTAGGTCCGGATGGGAAAAGGATCGAATAATGGAGGAGATCATTAAAGCCTATCAATTCAGACCAAAAGATGGCATCGAGGCAGAGAAGAATTCAGAATTGTTTTCTATGTCAAGAATAGGAGGGTGAGGGGATTTGTTTTATGCCTAATTTTCTTCTGCTCCGGAATCCTTTCTGGTAATGGCCAGATCAAATTGGCATGTTCATCCAGTCTTTATCTTCCCCTTCAGGAATGGATCAAGGATCAAGAAATAAAAGGAATAGACCTAATTCCCGGGGCAAGCAGAAATTTATATCATCAACAAGTTCATGGTGCGAATTTCGACCTGTTTTTTTGCGCTGATCCAAAGGTCACTGAGTTATTAGGTGGAGAGCCCGATGTAAAAGTAAATGAAGTAGCAATCTCCTTTGTTGCCCTTTGGGTAAAGGATGGAATAGAAGGTTTTGATCCTTTGAGTTCTTCTTACAAGGGTTTGAGAGTTGGATTGGCAGATCCAAGAACTGCACCCTTTGGGGCAAAGGCAGAAGAGTTTCTTCAGGATCGCTCAACACCATTTGAAGGATCAAAAGTTTTTGGTGATGGAGTATCCCAGGTTGACCAGTTTATATATTCCGGATCAGTTGATGTGGCATTTTGCTCTAATGCTGTATTTGGGAATATCTACATAAGGCCAGGAAAACTCTACCTTTTGGATGACTACTCTTTGTCAATAAGTTTCATTCAGCTTGAAGGGGTCCCGGACCAGGTAGCTGATCTATTTCTGAATAATAAGTTTCAAGCTCATCTTGCAAAGTATAAATACAAGCTCCCATGATTGAGAGTATACTCTTGAGTCTTACTCTCGCCGGGATAACCAGCATTTCCTTGGTTTTTGTTGGAATTCTACTGGTTTACATCATTGAATTCGCTAAACCGCTTACACGATTAATAATTAAAGTTTTTGTCAACATACCGTTGGTATTACCCCCCACAGTTTTGGGCTTTTACTTCCTTATTCTTTATTCTCCAAAGAGCTGGGTAGGGTCTTTTTTTGAAGATATTGGACTTGGATTAAGCTTTTCATTCGGAGGTTTGGTAATTGCTTCGATCGTTTTTAGCCTTCCTTTCATGGTGAACCCTCTCATAAGTGCAATTGAATCATTGCCGGACTCCATTAGGGAAGTTGGAAGATCTTTTAACCGGCCCAACAAATATGTCTTCCTTCGAATGCAGCTTCCCTTGGCGAGACATGGATTGATATCCGGTGCATTAATGGCATTCGCACATACTCTTGGAGAGTTTGGATTGGTGCTTATGATAGGAGGGAACATACCCGGTAAGACACGAGTGGCTTCAGTTGAGATCTATAATCGGGTGATAAGTATGGACTATGCTGGAGCACATTACATTTCCCTTAGCATGATTATTCTATCCATTCTTATCCTTGGAACGGTTTTCTTTTTTCAACAGCAGCGGAGACAGCTTCAGCCATGGTAGGGTTTCATGTTAAAAGGGAGACCGGAGGTTTTCAGTTTGATCTGAAGGGCAGCTTGAAACCAGGCATCAATTTGCTTATCGGGCCGTCCGGTTCAGGTAAAACAAGCCTGATAAGAGATCTTATGGGCATGGAGCCCCAATTCTTATTAGAACTTGAGATCAATGGGATCAGCCTTAATCCTTTGTACAAAAACGAAAGCCTCGGTTATGTACCTCAAGGATCAGCAGTATCAATAAGAATGAGCCCATGGGAGAACATTGTTCTCGGAAGGGAATTGGATTTTGAAAAACTTGAATTTGGTAAAGACTTATGTAAGCAATTGGATCTTCTGGACCTTGATTCAAGGAAACCTTATTATTCGTCAGGAGAAAGGGCCAGGATCGCATTGGTTCGCGCATTAATTGCCAAACCCAGGTTTCTCTTTCTAGATGAACCTTTTTCAGCCTTGGATAAAAAGAGGAAAGAAGTGGCTAAAGGGTTAATTCAGTCTATCAATAATAATCCAACGGAATTCATACTTATAGCTACTCATGATGAAGAATTATTTGAGGGAATATTCTCCAACAAACTAGAACTAGATTAATCCTTATATGCGGAGGCTCTGAACATTTTCAAAGCCCAGCTCTTCCAAAGCCTTTATTCCAATTAAACTTCTTCTTCCTGAGTCACAATAAAGAGCATAAGCTTTGTCCTTGTCCAGCTCCTTTCCTTTTACCGGGAGCTCAGAAAGAGGAATATTGATAGCACCATTAATTGGATTTTCCGCTGATTCCCATTCTTCCCTTACATCAATAATTGCCCGGGATGGGTCCAATTCTTCCATTCCAATTTCCAAAGTGGAAAGAAGGCTGCAAACACCCCCATAATCTTCCTTTATCCTTAGATCTGAATAATCCTCGGTTCTTACCAATTCTATAGCATTGAAATCCCAGTTTTCCAGGTTTAATGTATTTAGGCGACCATTGGGCCCTTTTTCATCTTCCAGAATTACCCTAATGCTTTCCCTGGCTTGAATACTGCCCAATATGGAAGGATTAACACTAAGAATACCTCTTTCATTGCAGGCTTTAATAAAATCGTTTTTAGGTTCTTCCGGGAAAAGGCAGCGATAGGTCGGACCTTGATTCCAATTTAGGATCGCCCATTGAAACAGGTCCTTATCCATTCCTCCGTAGATAAAAGGCTTGTTAAAAAACACACAGGAATCATTGATCAGGTATCGGCTATTGAAGTTGTCGCTGCAGTCAATTACAAGATCCACGTTGGGGATGACTTCCTTAGCCAGGGAAGTATTCAAATAACTAGGATAGGTCTGTATCTCAGTCCATGGATTTCTTCCCTTTCCAAACTCTTTTGCAACTTCAACCTTCCTTCTCCCTACTTCCTTCTCCGTATAGATCCATTGCCTCGAAAGATTGCTCCTCGAAACAATATCACCATCAACAAGGAATAATTTACCGACACCGGAACTCAGAAGATTAATAAAGACCTGGCAACCTAAACCACCAAGGCCCACAATTAGAATTGAGGTTCCTTTTATTTTCTCCTGGCCCGCGAGGCCAAGCCCTTTGATCTTTATCTGTCTGTTGAAGAACTCCCTTTCTTCAGGGTTCATAGCATTTTTGAAAAGGATTCTACAGCCATATCTATGTTCTTATGAACCTGGCCTATATCCGCTTCCATCATATAGCAAGGCGCTGTGATTATCTTATTTTCAGGGTCAATGCTGATCTCCTCCAGAGTTTTCATTTCAGCTTTTGCACCTATGGATTCCATTCCAGCTGAAATTGCATCGATCTCATAAGGAGATGCCTCCTTTGTGCTGCCCACAGTTAAAGTTGCATGAACTTCTGAATCCTGAAAGGCTTTGGCAATGGTGGTAGGACCCATGCATAGGCCCAGGATGGGTTTGTCATTATTTCTGAAGTCAAGGATCAGTTGCTTTACTGAAGCCTCGATCTCACCCTCAGGTCCTGAAAAAGCCCATTTTGTATGGTTTTTTGCTGTGCCGAATCCCCCTGGAATTACTAATCCATCATATTCCGAAGCTTTGATCTCAGAACTTGCTTTGATATCTCCTCTTGCTATCCTTGCGGATTCTGTCATCACATTTCGGGTTTCATTGCTTTCTTCTCCGGTAAGGTGATTGATGACATGGTGCTGATCTACATTTGGTGCACAGCATTGATAATGGATGCCTCTTGTATTTAAGGACAAAAGTGAAAGGACTGCTTCCTGGATCTCGGTTCCATCATAAACCCCGGAGCCTGATAATAATACCGCAACTATCATGTCTTTTTCTTATTAAAAGTAATGTACCCTCAAATGGATTCAAATCTTTAAATCAATCTAAAACTGCTATCTCATTATCGATCTTGGCTATTAATGCCTCCAATCTTGTTGAAGTTTCTTTTAGCCTCCTTGTTCTTAACCAACGTATACTTTTTAGGTCAAGAAGCAGGTTCTTGAAGCTATTTGAATTCCTAAGATTCTCAAATGTATCAGGATCCATATGCCAGATCTCCATATAACGCCCTTCTGAGATCTTAACTCTTCTTTTTTCAAATCGACTAGAAAAGAAAGGATCCACATGATCCTGAATATGAAGATGCTCCATATTTTCCCTATAGTGGATATTCTTGAAATCCATTTCATACATCTTGGTGATAGCTGATCTGAGCTCCCTATTGGTTAGAAAACTAAATCCTTCATTTTCAATGTATTTATAGGCAGAATTTTGATTGTTGAAGACACTTCTAACACTCATTCTGGCCAGATAAAGTCCCATCAAAGAATCGAATTGAGGTTTGCGCTCCATTTGCGCGATGAAGGAATCGATCAATTCGATCCTCCTATCCATTTTTCTTTGAATGTCATTGATCTCATCAAGATTTTCTACGAGGTCGATCTTTAGTTGTTGAAGGATCTCAACCTCATTTTCCCTTTCTTGCCTACCTTCTTTCCAGCTGTTAAGAGAGAAAGCGATCAGGATACCTACTGTAACTACCAACATTTCCAGTAGGTACTTATACCATTCAGACTTAAGGTGCTCCAGTATCTTTTTCATTCTTTTCTAAATGTAGCCAGCAATTTTATATGCGAAGATTCCCATCCACTCTTTTAACAGAATATTCCATTTTACCAGGGCTCCTGAATTGGGTATGAGCCAGGAATTTGGACTCCAACTAAAATCAAAGGAATATAGATCTGTAGCAAAAGGTGTCACTTCAAGCCCCTCTTTCTTAAAACATCCCAAGGCTCTTGGCATGTGAAAAGAAGAGGTGACCAGTAATACCTTAGGATCAGCTTCAAAAAGGTCTTCAATGGTCTTTTTAGAGAATTCGGCATTCTCTCTAGTATTTCTGGATCTCTCTTCTGTTATAAGGTTCTCCATAGGAAATCCTAGTTTTTTTAGTGTTGTTTTTACCCTCTCTGATTCAGATACCCTTTCTCCAATAATATTTGAGCTTGACCCACTTAGCATGATCTTTTTCACTTTCCCCTGGAAATAAAGTTCAAGTGCATTGGTTAGCCGGTCAGCTCCTTTTTGGAAATGGATGCGATCCCTGGGATAGGCATTTGAACTGCTGAATCCACCCAGAACTATGGCAATATCATAGGGTTCAGTGATCTGTTCGATCTTCATGGTAGGGTGTTCCCAAAGCTTCATTAATCCATTTATTATCAAGGGATTGGTAAAGAACAACAAAAGGATCAGGGAAGACCAGAGGAACTTTTTTGCCAGCTTTTTATTTGGATACAAAAGACCCAACAGCAAACAAGCCAGAATCCAAACCAAGGGCTGGAGCAGGAATGCAAGCAATTTGGATATCAGGAAAAACAAGCTTTGTGGTAATTTGGGTCTAAAATAAGGCAGAGTGGAATTGAAAGGAATATCTCAAGTCGAGGTTGTTCGGCAAAATGGAAAAGGATCTGAACTTTCCAGTGATCTGGTGGTACGTGAAGAACCTTTGGAGATCCGCCTTGGGATAGGTCCTTTGGATGCCAGAGAACAATTCTCCCTTTCCGTAACTATGAGAACTCCGGGAGACGATGAAGAGCTTGCAATGGGATTCCTTTTTTCAGAGAGTATCATTTCTTCTCCCGATCAAACCAATGGGATTCGATATTGTACCGATATCAAAAAGCCAGAAGAGGCTGGAAATGTCATTAGAGTAGAACTTAAACCTGATGTAAAAGTTGATCTTGAAAAGCTGAACCGGCATTTCTACACTAGTTCCTCTTGCGGGGTTTGTGGAAAAAGCTCATTGGAATCTGTTGCTCAGGAATCAAAATTCAAGATCGACCCCATGGATCTGGATTACCAAATGGTTCAAAAACTTCCCAAAGTCCTACGAGAAAGCCAAACTTTATTCAAAGCAACGGGTGGAATCCATGCAGCTGGATTATTCGATCAAAGTGGTAACCTTATTTCATTGAAAGAAGATATTGGCCGGCATAATGCGGTAGATAAATTGATAGGAGAATCTTTATCAAAAGGCGAATTACCCTGGAAATCAATGATTCTGGTAGTAAGTGGAAGGGCAGGATTTGAATTGGTTCAGAAAGCCATCCTTGCAGGGGCATCAGCCTTTGTCTCTGTTGGAGCTCCTTCAAATCTTAGCATTGAGCTGGCAAAAGAGCAAGGATTAAGGATCTATGGGTTTGTTAAGGATCATGGATTTAATCAGTACTCCTGATTTAGATTATTTTGGTCACAGAAACCCATAAAAGGGAATAAAGTCTAAAGGAATCAAGAAGAAAACTTTCAATGAAGATCAGATTAGCCCTAATTCTAGTTGCTGTCTTTGCATTATCATCCTGTAAGAAACCACCCTTTGTTTTTCATTGGGAAAGGACCGGCAATAAGCCTTTGATTTGCTTCAAGGACTATTGCAGAAAGAAACACCATCGAGATAAGGAGCAAAGGCTTTTGGTTGAAAAAAAGATCAAGGAGAAAGAAAAAGCCATTGCAAGAGGAGATACTACTTACTCTGTAAAAGTGAATAAAAGGGTCCGTACCTATAAGATCAATGAGGTAACTGTTTCAAGAAACCAGATCGATTCAACCGAAGCAGCAATGGCAGCGGTCAAGAAGAAAAAGAAGATCGATTATGTAAATACGGTTTTGGGGGCAGTCTATTTCCCTTTAAACGGATCTGATCTTGACGGGGAAGCCTATTGGGTTCTTGATGATGTTGCAGCCTGGCTGGAAGAACATCCAAATACTCTTGTGGAGGTATCGGGGCATACGGATAACACAGGAACCTCTTCCAGGAATCTCACACTTTCAAAATCCCGTGTAAAGGTTGTTGGAAACTACCTGATCAAAGAAAAAGGTATTGATAAGCATAGACTGGTCCCTGCGTCTTATGGAGCTGGTTTGCCTTTAGCTTCGAACAATACTGAAGAGGGAAGAGAAAAGAATAGGAGGGTGGAACTGAAGGTTATTGCCGATTGATCAATGATCAACTGACCTGAATTCACCCTGGTCCATCAAATAGAATTCCGGCATTACTCCCGCTCTCATATGAAGATAATCCTGGTAAGGCTGATCAAACTTTATTCTTTCTTCGATCGTCTCTTTGTAATTGCCTTTCATTCCAAGGAAGAACTCAGAGAACTGCCTGGTTCCTCCTAATCCACCCCCAGTGCTTGTCTCAAAATCAACAAGTTTATTCTTTTCGCAATAATCAGAGAATAGGGGACTAGAGATCCTGGTGATCAAAACCCTGATACCGACCTCTTTAGCAAGACTCAGATCCAGTATGTCATCATAGACAAAGCAGATCTCGTCAGGATTAATACCATGTTTCTCCTGAAGGAATTTTAGGATGGCAACCTTATTTTTGACCTTAAGGAAAACACCATTCAGGCATTCTCTTTTTGCCAGGAAAGAGGCCGTAGGATTGTCTTCTCCGGAAATAATTCCAACAAAGGGCAGTTCTCCGCTTTTCAAATAATGTGAAAAGCGAAGCATATTTAGCCCCATGCTATCTTCCTCTGAGAATGTTCCCGGATAGGATGGTCCCTTGGAACCGGAATGGAAAACTCCATCCCAGTCAAATAGAAAGCACTTTATTGAAGAGATCTTCTTTTCCCAAACCCATTCAGAAAGGTAGCTCTTGCACCCATTTTGGGTGAATAGGTCTATGATTTCAGTTGGATTCAATTCAGGTCCTGGATATCTAGTATTCCTACCACCTTATTATCAAGGGTAACAATTAGGTTGTCTACACCTTTTTCATGGAAAACAGAAGATGCCTCATTCAACAATTTGTCCCCATCAATAGTTACAGGAGTGCCAAATGAAAGATCGCTTAGTTTTTTATTGACTCCTTGTGGTCCTTCTGCTTCAATCAATCTTCTTAGATCACCATCCGTAAACGCACCTACCAGGTTGCCACTATCATCTACTACTGCAACACAGCCATACCCTCCTTCGGTCATCTTTACCAATGCATCAGTGATGGACTCTCCTTGATTAGCAACAGGATTTCTTTTACCAACAACATCCCTGATCTTGATGGTCATTAATTTGGTGTGTTCGAAGAACTGGTTGGTTCCCAAAGTGGTAAAGTTGTTTTCCGTAAGCTGCTTCATAACCTTCCAAGGCACCGTACAGGTATGAACACCCAGGTTAAGGGCGTTTCTTACATGTTCGGGATGCCTAACAGAAGAGAACATGATCTTGGTCTCATAGCCAAAATTTTCCACTACATCCACACATTGACCTACAAGGTCAAGGGCGTCATGGCCTTGATCCTGAAGTCTTCCAACCAAAGGACAAGCATAGGTAGCACCAGCTTCCATAGCCATATAGGCTTGTTGAAGGGTATAGATCAAATGGACATTTACCATAATGTCCTTTTTTCTTAGCTCATAACAAGCTTTTACCCCTTCCATGGAAACGGGTATCTTAAATACAGATTTCTTCGGATCAAGGCCCATATCAATCTGACGATATGCTTCAGCTACGATCTCATCCTTTTTTGTCCCCAATGCCTCTACTTGTAGGATCGGAACAATATTGGCCAATTCCAGGATCAGCCCATCGATGTCCTGAACGCCATCCCTGTGCATAAAAGTAGGGGTGGTGGTAAGGCCGGTTAGAAATTCAAGTTGAAATGCCCCCTTGATCTCTTCAAGGTTGGCAGAATCGAGATATAACTCCATTTTATTTTTTTCTGTATTTAACTTCTAGATTATGAAAATCGATGATAGGTTTCAAGAATTCTTCCAAATCATATACGCAAAGTTGAGATGCTGCATCACAAAGGGCTCTTTCCGGCTCCGGGTGAGTCTCAATGAATACTCCATCAATTCCGGCAGCAACCCCCGCTCTTGAAAGGGTTGGAAGAAATTGCCTTGCTCCGCCAGATGGATCAGCACTAGGGATGCCATATTTTCTGATTGAGTGGGTAATGTCAAAGACCACAGGATAGCCGGTTTCATTAAGGTGATGAAAACTTCTTGGGTCAACTATCAGATCGTTATAGCCGAAAGTATAACCTCTCTCAGTCAGGATCACCTGGTCGTTTCCAGAATCGATACACTTTTGAAGAGGTTTGGCCATATTTTCCGGGGCCAAAAACTGGGCGTGCTTTAGATTTACAACCTTTCCTGTTTTTGCCGCTTCGGTAACTATGCTTGATTGCATGGCAAGGTAGGCAGGTATTTGAATGACATCAAGAACCTCCGCCGCAGGATTCACCTGGCTTGGGTAATGAACATCAGAAAGTACAGGGAAGCCGAAATCATTCTTGATCTTTTGAAGCAGCTTAAGTCCTTCATCCAAACCGGGACCCTGATAATATTCAAGGGAGCTTCGGTTATCCTTGGTAAATGAAGACTTATAGATAATCGGTATGCCTGAGCTTTCCTCAACCTTCTTCAAGGTCTCTGCTGTGTCCATCATTGTTTTTTCATCCTCAATGACGCAGGGTCCTGAGATCAGAAAAAGCTGATCCGCTCCACAATCAATATTTCCAACCTTTACGATCTTCTTCATACTACATTTTCCTATACCAATTCTTAATTCTTTCTCGATCTAAGACCTCTTTCCAGTTCTCCCCGAAAGCATGCCTCCACATATGTTCCAATTTAATGGCTACATCTGTCATCGCTTCTATTGTTTCCTCGGACCAGTCACTCGCAAGTCCTTGGGGAATATCAATATTGTGTTTGTCGATCATGGTCTTGAACTCATTCACATAATCTCCATAAACCTCTTCCAAATGATAGAAAGCTATGCAATTTGCAATTCCATGATGGGTATGAAGGATCTTTGACATCCCGTAGGAGAGGGCATGGCAAACACCAACTTCTGAATAGGTTAGGCTGAGGCCTCCCATATAGCTTGCAACCATTAAGAGTTCGTCAGAGCGCGGATCAGATCTTTCCAGATCAAGGAAAACCTCCTTACACATTTCCAAGGCCTTGAAGCCATATGCTTCACTGAAGGTGTTTTTGAAATCCCCCGTCATTGATTCTACACAATGGATGTAGCAATCCATTCCTGTATAGAACCATTGGTTGTCAGGAACTGAGGATATAAGATCTGGATCAAGAACGATCTGGTTTAGAACAGTCCAATCACACTTTAGACCTAATTTTTTCTCTGGTCCGGTCAGAACTGCAGTCATTGATACTTCTGCTCCTGTCCCTGAGATCGTCGGAACTCCACATGCCCAGATACCTGGTTTTTTAATCAGATTTAAGCCCTGGTATTGAACGGAGGAACCTTCATTGGTAAACATGAGTGAAAGGGCTTTTGCGACATCCAAAACCGATCCTCCTCCAATTCCCACTATTCCTGATGGGATCCCTTTTCCATTTAGATACTTATCCCTTAACCCATCGATCAGCTCGGTGGTAGGTTCCTCTTTTACTTCAATGATCTCAAAACCATCTTTTTCCTTTACAGGGATCCCGTTTTTAAGATCACCATTACTTTCAAAGTATTCGTCAAGACAAAAGAGTATATACCCTGAGCCTTCAGCTCTGACCGGTTCCAGTATTTCATCAAGCTTTGAGAAGCTTCCTCGACCATAGGCGGTCTTTTCAACACTTTTGAAATTTCTGAACATATTAGGCCAGTGCTTCAGTTATGGATAAATGGATTTTATCCGCAAATTCCTGAGCTTCCGCTTCGGACCAGGTTCCTCTAATCCCGAAAGAGATCAATCTGCTCATTACATCCTGGGATTTTGGCAATTCTAGTTTGGAATAATCCTGTGGTGCTCCCAAGTGATGGATTGCTAAGGGAGCAGCAGCTCTCATTTCTTTAAGATGATCCCATTGGTTAATGAAATGATACATATTGGTGTACCAGTATGCAGCTCCTCCAACATTGTTTGCGGAGAATCGATCTAAAGTCCTTTTCGCCAAGCCCTCACTTGGTAGAAAGAAGTTGAGGAAGGTGCCACTATCGCCTTCTGGATCGGGCATATTCCTGAATTCTAATTCAGGTATACTCATCAGTTTATTTTTGATGATTGCCTTGTTCCGCTTTTTGTCTTCTCGGATCCTTTCAAGCTTTCTCATTTGAGCAAGCCCTACTGCTGCATGTAGTTCGCTGATACGGTAATTGAAACCGAGAAATGGATGGTCCTCCATGCCTCTATTATCACCTACATGATTGTGGCCGTGGTCAGAGAATGTGTCAGCTTTATCATAAGCTTCTTTGCTATTGGTAAAGAAAACACCGCCTTCGCCAGCAGTAGTGATTTTAAAGAAGTCGAAAGAAAAGGCACTGCAACTTCCAAATAGGCCAACGTGTTTACCCTTATAAAATGCACCAAGAGCCTGGGCAGAATCTTCGATCAACTGGATGTTGTTTTCATCGCAAACCTTCTGGATGGCTTCTAGGTCTGCAGCAGCCCCACACATATGAACAAGAAGGACAGCTTTGGTGTTTGGTGTGATGGCATTTCTTATTCCTTCCGCACTTAGGCAAAGGGTTTCATCGATTTCAGCAAAAACAGGAAGAGCACCTGCATAAAGAACAGCTTCAACTGTCGCCATAAAGGTAAAGGGAGGAACTATTACTTCATCGCCATGACCGATCCCGGCAGCTGCCATACAGCAAGCCACAGCCGCGGATCCACTTGAAACGGCATGCGCATATTCTGCCCCGGTGTATTTACAAACCTCTGCTTCAAGCTCCTTGGCTTTCCACATTCCCTTCCTTAATTCAGGATGGTTATACCTAAAAAGCGCGCCGGTGTTCAGGACATCCAGCACCTCTTTCTTTTCCTCTTCACCGAAGTATTCAGTACCTGGCATTTCGTTCTGTTTTTAGAGCCGCAAAAATAGCATAATAAAGGGAAGGAGAGGGTTTTTTAAATATTAGGACAGTAAAAAGATCAGTGCCCAAACAATTTGTCCGGAATGACTTTTTTCACAAAGTTTGGTGGCCTGAATCGATATGCAAAAACGAAGACTACACGACCATATTGATAGCTAAGACTCTTTCCAAGATTGAGAGTGCTAACTGCAGTATTTAAACCTAAATACCAGCGATCCTTGTTATAACCCAGACCAATTGTAGCTCTTGCAGAGCCAGCAATAGGTCTTCTATCTCTATTTTCATATTCAGAATTTAAAGTCTGAATCGTACCACCCTGAAAGCTGAATCCTGGGGTAAGACTAAAGGTTAAAAACATATGTTTTAAAAATACGATGTTTGCTGAATAGCCTCCAAAGACTCCTAATTCATTGTAGTTTGCTTCAGTAATGTGGGTACCCGAATCAAATTGATTAAGAATGTTTGTGGGTACTATGGAAGAATCTGCATTTATTCCTACGAATGAAATTGCTCCTCCCAGAAAGAAGCTCCCTGCTGATTTTGTCTGAATCTCGTTTTGAACATTTACAGATCTATAGGAATACTTCTTATGATTAAAAATATAAAAGAAGGAACCTCCAACTGCCCCCGTACTGATGTCTGGTCTTTGATAGATCACATTCGGATTATATGTAGGATCAAATTCTCCCATATTTTCAACATAGTAGCCTTGTATTGATTGGAAAAAGACATTTAACCCAAATTTTCTAGGGTAGGCGTATAATAGAAAATTGAATGAAGACGACTCACCATAGATGTGATCATCATTATTTATGAATGGAAAGTTGAATGCGAGATTCAAACCCAGCCATTTGTAATTGAATCCAAATCCCAGGTTTGTGTTTTCATTCGGTTTCAGAATTAACTGATTGTTGTCATTTATATCTCGGATAAGCAGACTATTGATCTTTTGAATTGTGAATACTCTCAATACAAGAGAATCCTCCATCAATTTGACGAATCCGGAATCATAGTGCTCAGGTTCTCCCCCAAAATCGAATTCCTCTTGCCCCAACGCAGGGCTAAGGGAGAGTATTACTGCAAAAAAGGGTAGGAGTAGCCCTTTCTTCATAGGCTAGATATCTTACTTCTTAGGTCTGTAAAATACGATTTTTCCCTTTTTTAGGGTATTTATGTTCAATTCTGAAACCTTGACCTTTTTGATATTATTTGCGTTTTGTTCAGCTACCTTGAAATGACCCGGCCCTATTACCTCATAGATGATCGAACTGTGTTTTGGGGCTTTTGAAGTGTATTCAACATTTCCTTTTCGATATTTAAAAACAACATTTGAATATTGAAGGCAATCACCAGGCAGTACCTCATCTTTGAAGGGGTCATACCTGTCGCCCCAGGTGTTTGGAAACTTCCAATCTGCTTTGGCATAGTTCAAGGCTTCTTTAAGCAGGTCCCAGCATTCTCCTCTCTCAACCTTTTTATTCATATGGCCATCAACATATTCAATTACCTTTTGATTGACCTCGGGGAGCTCATTTTCATTGTCTTTCGACGAAAAGGAGTAAAAAAAACCGCCCAGAATGATCAGGGCGGTAAGTAAAAAGCTTTTGTTCATTTTTTAGATAGTAATGTTATAGGTCCGTCCGAGGAATATTAGTCTTGCCTTTCGGTCGCAGGTACCATCTCCATAATCTACTACTCTGGGACTTCCTCCTTGCGGTACCAGACTAAATGTGCCCTGGGTTATCCATGGGCAGGGCATTTGAATAATGAGAGGATTGGTAATTGAAAAGGTGAAGGTTGTTCCATTACCGCTTATTCCTGCACCATTTCCAGTGATCTCGTACCGATCATCCAGCCAACCAAATAAGCCTAAGGTTGTGTCTCCCGCCACCCAGGTTCTTTGTCTTACCGAAGTGAAGGAAATTGTGTCAAGGTTGGGCTTAACGATCTGACCCGCAACATTAACCTCAAAATACGGTTGACCCGCAGAGTTCCTTCCTTTGTTTTCAACCGTTTTAGTTCCCAAAATTTGATGTTCATCAACAAAGAAATTGTCGAAAGTATGAGTGATCACTGTACCGGAATCACGATATAAACCATTATATCCTATAATCAATTTTCCCCTTCTCGCTCGTTGATCCTTTCCGATACAGTTAACGGCTCCAAAATCAACTATAATGCTGTACTGATTTGCCGTAGGGGTATCAAGGCTAATAGTTGCACATCCGGCCATTCTACCACCAATATTATCTCCTCCGCTTTCAGCATCATCAGCTGCATCCTTCACACCTCCAAAAAGCTGACTGGCAATTGCATAGTCTTCAGAGGTGGAAAAATCCCGATCTGGATCCAGGGGGTCTTCATCTTCACAGGCCTGAAAGCTGAAGCTTATGAATAAGCCCATTGAAAGTAATAGAATTAGCTTTTTCATCTGAGTTCTTTTTGTGGGTTTACGATTTTCCTATCATCAAGTTACAAAGGGAAAACCTTGAAAAACGGGATTTCTTCAATTATTCTGCCAAAGGTTTTTTTCTAAGCAAGTCATTGATACTTTTGCGCCCTTCAAAATCAACCCAGATTTTGATTATCGGGATGCGGCTCCCGCCTTTACTTCGCTTCGGCGGACTGGCTCTTCGCTTCATCCCGGACCAAAAATCGGGATGTAGCTCAGTCCGGTAGAGTACTCGTCTGGGGGGCGAGTGGTCGTGGGTTCAAATCCCGCCATCCCGACTAACTAAAGCCCTTTGAAACAGAAGTTTGAAGGGGCTTTTTCAATTTTAAGTGTGAGCGGCAAGGCTCGAATACTTACTTGATTTAAATCAAGACTTTCTATCAAACTCCTTTCTTAATCTGAAATTTATAGGACGCTCTAACTATAAAAACCGGATTAATACAGCATGGAATTTTCTTGTTTTTACTTTTGTAGGTCAATTTAAGGATACATGCAATTGTTAAAAACAGGCGAATATTTTGGGAATCACTACAAAAAAATTGTTTTAAATAACTGCATTATAACAGATACTGAATACATCCATGAGAGGGTCGATTGGCATCATCACCAAAACCCTTACTTTACCTATATCTTAAGGGGCGAATTATTTGAAGCCAATAAAAAGGAGTCTTATTGTCTTGAATCGGGTGACCTCGTCTTCCACAATTGGCAAGATCCTCATTACAATTTAAAATCAGAAGATTATACAAGAGGTTTTCATATTGAGTTAAATCAAGACTGGTTTAAATCAAATGATATAGATATTCAAAAAACTGAAGGTTCGTTTAAGATTGACAATGTTTATATAAAGAGCTTAGTGAACTCTTTGTTTGTTGAATCTAAGATAGGTGTGATAGATGAAGTCCAAAAAGCATCTTTTGAATTTTTACTTTTTGACATTTATTCTTCTCTAAGCAAAGCTGACTCAAATCTCTCTCATAGTCGTAAGAAGCCAATTTGGATTAAAAAGTTGACTGAAATCATGCACTCAAATGAGTTTTCAGACTTATCGGCTAAGCAACTTAGCAAAAGATTAAATGTTCATTATGTACACCTTTCAAGAGAATTTCACCGCTATTTTGGAATGTCCTTTAGCAGATATTCACAGTTAATCAAACTAAATCGTTCTATTTCACTACTAATGAGCGAAAAACATACTTTAACCGAGGTTGCACATGCCTGCGGTTTCTATGATCAAAGCCATTTTACCACTTGCTTCAAATTGAACTTTGGTCTGACGCCTTCTAAGTTTTTGAAAAAAGCTATCTAGGTTAATTATTTCCTATTTTGATCAGAATCATTAGCGGAGGTTTGTGTTAAAAAAATGAAACACAAACTCTGTTTTACTCTACTGTTGCTTCCCATTTTTCTTAATGCTCAAGAGCGTTTTGAGTGGAGAACCAACAATTCATTTGATGGTGGTTCCAATTTGTCACGCATGGATAGCTTAGTAAATACCAATGTGTTTCGACAAATCACCAGCATAGTGATTGCAAAGGAGGGAGAAATAGTCTTTGAAAATTATTATGGGACTAATGATAACGCTACTTTGCACAACACTCGTTCAGCAACAAAATCTATTACTGGAATACTTATAGGGTGTTTAATTAAGGATAAGAAGTTGAGTTCGGAACAAGAATTTGCCTATAAATATTCTAACCGAGAAAAGATCTATAGTCCTGACTATCGTAAAGATAGCATCACAATAGAGGACTTATTGACCATGAGTTCAATATTGGAGTGCGATGACTGGAATCAATTTTCAAGAGGAAATGAAGAAAAAATGTATCTGATAGAGGATTGGGTGAAATTTTATTGGGACCTACCAATAAGAGGCTTTCCCGAATGGAAATCCAAACCCAAAGATTCAAAGTATGGTAGAAGTTTTAGCTATTGCACAGCAGGCACAGTTGTGCTGGGCGATGTAGTCAATCAGATTTCAGGTTCTTTGGAGACATATGCGGAGACCGCCTTATTTTCCAATCTCGATATCCGAAACTATCATTGGCAAATGACACCTCTTGGTTTCCCGATGACGGGTGGGGGGCTTGGCTTAAGGAGTAGAGATTTGTTAAAAATAGGTCAACTCTATCTGAACGGTGGTAGGTGGCAAGGAAAACAAGTTGTTCCGGCAGATTGGGTCAGGAAATCCATTACTCCGAAAACTGTCATGGAGGACTACGGTGGCATCGAGTACGGTTACCTATGGTGGATTTCGGATTTTGCGGATGAGAAAGCTTTTTATATGGCAGGAAGTGGTGGGAACAAAGTAGTTGTTCTACCTAATTTGAATGCTGTTGTTGTGCTCACCAGCACATTTTATAATGGCGGAATGAACGCCCATAAACAAACAGAAGAATTGCTAACAGATTTTATAATCCCTGCGATTAAGAGGTAAAATCAATTCATTCATTCTTGAGCTAAATCAAAAAAAGTGATTCCTGCAATCCCTACCATCCGAAAAGAGCTTGCTGTTTGGCAAGCTCTTTTGGAATGAATTAGTGTACCATCGAAATACTTACTCAGAAACCGACTTATTTTTTGAAGTTTGAGACCTTGGTAAGGTGATTTCATGTTTTTATCTACTACCAGATAGTTATATAGTTAAATATCGGTCTGAACGTTCAACGAATTAACTCTTATTGCTTCAAGAGCTTCGAAGGTGATACTCCAAAATGGCGTTTAAATAAAAGACTGAAAGAAGGCAGACTGGCAAAACCCACCTTTTCCATCGTTTCGGTAATAGAATGTTTTCCACTAACGATCAAAGCATGAGCCTTTTTTAGTTGTAGTCTCATTGCATATCGCTTGGGTGTTTCTCCATAGATCTTTTTAAAGTGACTTAAAAAATGAAACTTATTCATCATGGCAACCAAAGCCAATTGATTAAGAGAAGGTGATTCGTGAAAGTGCTCCCGTAAGTATTCTTTGGCTAGAAAACACCGTCGGTATATTTCCTCCTTGGTTACCTGTCTTATACTTTCAATTTGTTGGAACTCTTCGAGAGAATCCTGATACACCAAACTGAACCTCTCCAGTAAAAAGTAGATTTTGTCAACTTCAATCACGTCATCAGCTGTCAGCAATGGGATCAAAGAAGCTTTAATTTCAGCACTCAGGGCAAACGGTATAGTAGGAATGTCTATTCTATCTTCTCGGAGCAGGTCTGGTGAATCCAGCAGATCTGTGTTGCTGCGGCACATGCTCTGAAAAATGTTTTTCATGAACCTATCGCAAAACTGCAATATTACCGTTTCCCGGTATGCAGCCCGATCAAAATCAACAGACAGCCGATCTCCTTCGTTCAAAAAGTAAAAAGAGCCCGGATGCAAAGTCGTAGACCGTTTATTGATTTGATAAACTCCGTGGCCTGAATAATTGGTCAAAAATAGAAACGGAGTGTCGTGTTCAGAGATAGAAAAAGAATGCTCCGTTTTAGCATGGATCACTGAAAAATCACCTGCTTCAGTTTCATAGAGCTTAGATTGAAAGGGATTAGCGGTTACCTCCGACATGAGTATTCAAATGGATCGTTATAAAATTCAACATTCTTTTTGAACTTCAAAAAAATAAGATGGACTCGAATAAATCCCTTATGAGATGAAAATTCCCAACTTTCGATAAGTTCGAAGGGCTATTGTAAAGATAGTTTTGAAGCAAAATAGTACCCATGAAGATTCATTCGGTTTGCTGTCCACTTCTTCTCTTTCTCATTTTAACTTGTTCGAGCATTCAAGCTCAAAGGCTTGTTTTTCAATCTGCCTTTGAGGGCAGTAGCAGGCTCGATTCTCAAAAAACTAACAGCTCGGACATCATTGGCATAGACACTTTGAACATGGGCATTTACAATTGGCAAACGAATCTGGAAGGAGCACCCAACTTCTGCAACTTTAGCATTCAATATCAGGGGGGAGACGACACCATGCGACTTGCAGAGATCATTACTGACCCCAACAATGCACAAAATAAAGTACTTCATTTTTGGATCAAACACCCAAATGTGAGTGGCACCAAGGGGCGTGTACAGGGCAATCTCTACAACTGCCTGAAGGGTATGGATACCTTGGAGTACGCTGTTGATCTATACCTACCCTCGGACATTGATACTCTGAGATACCTTCCTGTAACATTTAGCTTTTTTACCCTGATGGAATTTTGGAACAATCCGGCATGGAAAGATTCACTCTATGGCTTCAGAATGACAGTCAACCTTCAGAAAAAAGACAGTAGTTCTAACCGATTGCATCTTGGTGTGCACGGGCAGACTTACGATATCGCCAACGGAAAATACATCGACCTGTGGGATACCACAAATACAACAGTAAACATTCCAACTCAAGAATGGATCACGCTTACCGTTAAAATAATTGAAGGAACCACGGCAAATGGAGGAAATTTCTTTCTGTCTATGAAGCGTATTGACGGCAGCGAACAAATTCTATTCGATATTTCAGTAGATACACATCACCCCGATGCGCCTGCCACAAAAATTGATGGTATCACCCACTTCAATCCTTTTAAACTATATACCGATTCCGATATGGTGAACGCCTTGAGAACACTCGGAAAGTTACTCCATGTTTATTGGGATAATTTCAATCTAAACGAAACGGTCCTCCTTAATCTGAAGAATGAGAACGTCAAGGCGGAAAGCTTTCGAGTCGGGCCAAATCCGGCGACTGATTTTGTAAAAATCAAAAAGCAAATAGCCTATCCCGGTCTTTACTCCCTCAAGTTGATCAATATGGAAGGAAAAACACTCCTTGATATTCCAACAATAAAAGAGGAAGAAAAAACACTTTCAGTAGGATCTCTTCCGGGGGGAATCTACCTGCTAAGAATAGTGGCAGGTCAAAAACTGTACAATCAAAAGATCGTAATCAATAAAAAATGAGACGGGAATCACATCGAAGTCTACCCGACAATACCTTTCAAAACCTATTTGAAACCTATCAACTACCCAAAGGAAGCGTTACCCACGAAGCCCATCTTCGAATTGCTTGGATGTACCTTACTCAGGTTACTTACGAGGAGGCATTGAAAAAAATCAGATACTTTTTCAATAACTACTCGCAGCGTTTCGGAGATGGAACAAAGTACCATGAGACCATCACCGTGGCATACATGCAATTAATACACAAGCAGATTTCAGTAAGCAACTATTACTCTTGGGAGGACTTTTTAATCAAAAACCCTGAACTGTTGAAACCGGTTGATCAATACCTCTTACCTTACTATTCAAAGGAGTTGCTTTATTCTGAAAAGGCTCGTAAAAAATTTGTTGCTCCAGATCAGAGATCATTTTAGTTTGTTTTAAATGAAGTCTATACTGAAACATATTATAATTTTTCTTTTGATGTTAGTTGTCATACTATCTACGATAGCCCAAAACAATACACTTCCATTCGATCCTATTATCTCACCATTCAAGCCGAACCGTTTTAAACAAATGGAAAAAATAAATGAAACATGTTGTTTGATGGCCTGCGAACAAGATGATCAATTGATCTTACACTCGTGTTTGTACTCAAAAAACGTGTAATGATAGCGGAGCGCGGATCCGACATTGCTAAACCAAAACAAGATACCGGTGGTCTGCAATCAAAAAAATAGCTGAACCATAGGATTCCCTATAACCTATTCAGCTGAATATGAGAGAGAAGCATGCGCAAATAGGTGTTAGGAAAAGAATGCACTATAAATTGAAATAACCATGCAGGATTACCTAAAGACTGACTTTGATTTTGAGTCAGACGAACTACTGGAAGTATTTGATGAACTACCGATTTGGTCGGCAGCGTTTGGGCAAAAACTATTGGACAACATTAATTACAGAAAAGGAATTGCAGCCCTTGATATTGGCTTTGGAGCCGGATTCCCACTCACAGAAATAGCTATGCGATTAGGGAATACTTCTAAAATATATGGACTTGATCCATGGAAGGCAGCAAACCGTAGAGCTCTAAAAAAAATATCTTATTTCGGAATACAAAACGTTGAGATAATTGATGGAGTAGCAGAAAACATCCCCTTAAAAGATCAGAGCATTGATCTACTGACCAGCAATAACGGCCTCAACAATGTAAAAGATTTGGAACGAGCTCTTAAGGAGTGTGCCAGGGTATTAAAAACAGGAGGACAATTCTTACACAGCATGAACCTGAACACCACTATGGCGGAATTTTATGATGAGCTAGAAAAAGTCCTTAGCCGGATGGGGTGTCAAAAGGAGGTCAAAGAGATGCATCGGCATATCCATACCATGCGAAAACCAATAGAGGAAATTCAATTGCATTTAGAATCGAATGGTCTCACTTTGAAGAACATTATACATGATAAATTTCATTATAAATTTACTGATGGAACTGCTTTCTTAAATCATTATTACCTGAGATTAGGCTTTCTTGACGGTTGGAAAAGCTGTATGTCAGAAGAGCTTCAGCCGAAGGTATTTGCAGAAGTAGAAAAGGAAATCAATGCCAAAGCCGAAAAGCAAGGAGGTTTCACACTGACCGTCCCGTACGTTCTGATAGATTGTTTAAGAATATGATCGGAACATTGCTTTGGAAAATCAGAGAGCTAGGCTTCACTACCTATCCTGTTCCAATAAGAGATCGGTTGATCAACCGATTTAAAAATGAACTGTATTCGATTTTAAAAGAAGAATTAGCGGGAGTTTATCTTATTGGTTCCTTGGCCCTGGGTGACCATAACAAAAAGTACAGCGATATCGATTTTGTAGTACTATGCCGAAGTCTTGATTATCAGAAAGTGGTGAAAAAAATAGCGGCCGTACATAAAAAACTAATTCAGTTAAAGTTGAACGGCATTTACGTTACCTATGAACAATTGGGAAAAACAGCTAAAGAAATTAAAAGCCTATTGTATCATCATGAAGGTCGATTGTACTTCTGTGAAAGTCGGGATCAGCTCTACGAGATCAATCCAATTACGTGGTTTGAGTTAAAGCATAATGCCATCACGCTTCAAGGAATAAAAGCAAAAGAGCTTCCATTACATATACAATGCGAAGATCTGATCAATTACATATGCACTAACGCAAACACTTATTGGAAACAATGGCTACAAAAAAGTAGTAATCCATTCCATCCCTATTACTATTACACTCTCTTAAGTATGAGCGGGGTTGCATGGTGTGCGACAGGTTTGACCAGGCAATTATATACACTCAAAGAAGGTAAAATTTCTTCCAAACAAAACGCTTGTTATTATGGAATTAAGGAATATCCAAGGTACTCAAGACTATTTAAAAGTATCATCGACTACCGCTCAGGAAGTGCTTCAAAAAAGGCCTTTTCTCTGAAAGGAGAAATGCTGCACTTTATGGAATTTGCAATTGAACATCTCGACAAAACACTTTCGGATCGATCATTGGCAGAAAAACCCACTTTGTCCGATGAATAAACTGCTAAAAATTTACCGATGGATTTCTTTCTTATTTCATATAAGAATCTCGAATCGCTTTAAATTCAGACCCTTCTTTCCACTGAGGCCATTGATCTGAGTTGGCTAATTCATTACCCACCTCGTAGAAAATCATTATATCATTGATCATTCCCCTTAGGTCTGAATTTGGATCATATTCATCCTGTGGCTTATGGTATCTATTGGTCAGGTAATCCATCTTTCTTTCTTCGGCGTATTCCTTTCCCTTTTCGGTATGATCAGCACCTCCTTCACAATATAGAGCAGGGATACCAATCTTGGCGAAGTTGAAATGATCAGAACGGAAGAAGTATCCTTTGCCCGGGTCGGGATCTGGAATGATGTAGCGGTTTTGACCTTTTGCAGCTTTCTCTGCTAATTCATCCATTTCCGATTGGCCATAGCCTACTACTGTAAGGTCATTCATAGGCCCATTCATGGTCAAACCATCCATATTGATATTGGCAATTGAATTCTTGGGATCATAAATAGGATTCTTTGAGTAGTAAGCCGATCCAAGAAGTCCTTGTTCCTCTGCAGTTACTGCTAGCATGATGATACTTCTTTTAGGAGGGGTAGGGTTGGACCCAAAAACCCGGGCTAGCTCAAGTATACAGGTTGTTCCACTGGCATTATCAAGAGCACCATTGTAAATAGAGTCCCCGTCAATTGGGTTACCCACTCCAAGATGATCCCAATGGGCAGAATAGATTATCACTTCATCTGGTCTTTCGGAACCTTCGATCATAGCAACAACATTCTTTGATTTTGAATGCTTTATTGTATTGCTCATAGAGAGAGAACACTCGAGTCCCATTTCAACCGGAGTAAAATCATTTGATTTTGCTGACTGAATAATGGATCCTTCTATTCCTGAAGTTTCAAGCAGCTTTTGAAAAGAATCCCAAGAGATCCACCCTTCAAATGCACACCTTCCCTGGTTTCCATCTTCAGATTCAAGATATAATTGCGGCCCGGCCCAGCCATTTTCCACCACTCCCCAGGGATAGCCTGCTGGGATGGTCTTATGGACAACCAAAATTCCTGTGGCTCCTTGCCTGGCTGCCTCTTCGTATTTATAGGTCCACCTTCCGTAGTAGGTCATGGTATTACCTTTAAAAAAGCTTGTATCGCCCATTCCAAATCCAGGGTCATTTACCATTACCACTGCGGTTTTCCCTTCCATATCCAATCCCTCATAATCATTCCAGTTATATTCGGGAGCAACAATGCCATAACCGGCAAAAACAAGGGGTGAGCTTTCAACCACGACCTCTTCTGAAACCCTTCTTGTCAATGCAACGAATTCCTTTGCTTTTTCAAATTCAAATGAAGACTCTCCGCCATTAATGCTAAGATTCCCTCCTAATGATGAATTTATTTCAACCATGGGTACCTCCTGGAACCAGCTTCCATTATTTCCCGGAACTGCTCCGGCTTTTTCAAATTCGGAAACTAGGTAATCCAAGGTCTTTTCTTCTCCGGGAGTAAATGGCATTCTTCCTTCGAATTCATCTGAAGCCAGGGTTTTTAAATGCCTTCGGATATTTTCTTCATCAACTGAAGTTTTAAAGGATTCTTCAGTGGTTTTTGTGCAGGAGCTTAATATGATCCCTACAAGAATGAGGGTAAGGGTGAATTGCTTTTGCATTGTTCTTAGTTCTTTTGAGGGCCCCAAATTAAGAAATTGATTTATTAACAATTGTTGATAAACAGGTGCATAAAAGGGTGGGAAAGTTGTTGAAAAAACAAGCCCATTTTTCTTTGTCAGAATTAGTAAAAAATAAACCTTTGATACGCGGATGAATGATAGAGGGGAGAGCCGAAAGGCTGCCGGACGAAGGAGTAAAATCCGGGTTTAAAAGTGAAAGGTTGTAGTTCTTCGGGGCTGCATCTGAAATGGGTTTCCACAGAAGCTTTTGGCCCACGCCTAGCGAAAGCGAAAGCACACGATCAATCCCTTCTGACGGTTTCGGGGGTTCGCCTTCGGACTTACTTCGAACAATAATTCGCCCGTTTCTGGAGCTAAGGCTTCGAAATGAGAAGCGGGGATTCAATGGTCAGGTTTGAGTCCTCGCTTTTGTTTTTTCTGCAGCACAAAAAAAGGGGTGAATTCACCCCTTTTTTGTTTTACCCCAATTCCTGAGATCTAATTTCTCTTTTGAATTCCTCTTCCCTTTGAATAAGGAACCTTAGCAGCATCCAGTTTGCCCTCAATGTCTTTCACTTCTGATTCAATAGAGCTGACTTCCGTACTTAGGTCGGCATAAGCATCTTCACAGATGTTTACGCTTTCTACGAAGGTTTGGGTAGGGGCGGTGGTGGCACTATAGGTGAACCAAAAAGCATAATTAATCCTATTCCAAACTGAAGGAACCGTTTCGATATCCCTGCTCGATGCGCTTCTGTCCCCTTCTAGGACGATCTGCATATCCTTTAATCTCATCTCAAGTTTTCTAGCTTGAGGCATTAACCCCAAGTCTGTATTTGGATAATTTGAGATTGCCACTTTGATGTTCGTAACACGGTCAGAAAGGTCTTCCCTTAACGCGTCGACACTTTCTAGTTTTCTGTTTACATCTTCAAGCTTATCGAGGAAGGCCATCCAGGCAGCTTTATCCTCAACAGGCAAAGTCTGGAGATTCAAGTAATCAATTTCAAAGCTAACGGGGTCAACAAGCTTTTTGAATCCGCCATCCTCATACATATGCATCTCCACTGTATATGTGCCAGGTGCAACGATGTGTGAATCATCATACTTATCTGTTCCGAATTTATCTTCTTTCTTACTGAATCTATTAGAGAAGGTGCCTCTGTAATTCCATACCATTCTCTTGACTCCTTTAGAAGCACTTTGCTTGTATTTTCTTAGCTCCTTACCATCCTTGTCTTTAATCACAAAAAGTAAATATGACTTATCCTCGTTATCTTCCGCTCTTAGGTCATCAAGACTTGGATAGCTTATGCTTCCTCCATCTTTAATGGTTTTTTTCTCCTTTTCCTGCCGTTGAGCTTTTTTGGATTTATAACCTTCTTTTAGGTAGTAGGTGAAAACAGCCCCGTTTGGAGGATTATCAGCTGTGTAAAAATCAGCTCCCTGATCATCACTTGATCCATTCTGCTCCATGAAGCCATAGCTTTTCTTGATACTGAATATGTGGGCATCCTTTGCAAGAACTTCAGTGTTGATCTCCCTTAATTGAGAATAGTCATCCAATACATAAAAGCCTCTTCCAAATGTTGCGATCACAACATCATCCTTTTCTCTTTGAATGGCAATATCGCGAACTGCAATAGTTGGTAATCCGGACTTCAATTGCACCCAATGGCCACCACCATCAGGAGAAAAGAAAGCTCCAAACTCAGTTCCTGCAAATAATAGGTCTTTGTTTTTGTGGTCCTGAGCTATAGTATAGGCTGATCCTCTTTTTGGAAGATTAGAATTGATGGAAGTCCATGAATTCCCTTTATCAGTACTTTTCAAGATATAAGGTTTGAAATCACCTTCCTTATGATTATTAAATACGGCAAAGACTGTGTTTGCATCATGCTGAGAAGCCAATATCGTATGAACGTAGGTTTTTGCCGGAACCCCAGGGAAACTGGATATCTTTCTCCAGTTTTTGCCTCCATCCTCAGTTACCTGTATTAATCCATCATCTGTTCCGATATAAATTAAGCCTTCTTTCTTTGGGGATTCGTCTAGGGCAATGATGTTTCCGTACATCGAGGTGGACTTGTTTTTCATCACGATCTCAGGCTGTTGAACTTTGTCCATAACCTTCAACTTATTTCGGTCTATCTGCCTGGTAAGGTCCTCACTTATAGCTTCCCAGGAATTCCCTCTGTCTTCGCTTTTATACACCTTATTGGCTGCAAAGTAGAGCCTTGAGCTTTTGTGAGGGCTAATCAAAAATGCCGCGTCCCAATTCCAACGAATGGCCTTCTCATCTTTACCAGGGTAGGGCTGGATGTACATTACCTCACCACTCTTTCTGTCATAACGGGCAAGGTTTCCATATTGCCATTGAGAATAAACGATGTTTGGATCATCAGGATCTACAGCTGGTTCGAATCCATCACCTCCTAAAGTGATGAACCAATCAGAATTTGAAATTCCGTCAGCTTTAAGAGTTCCGGAAGGCCCTCCCTGTGTGTTATTATCTTGGGTTCCTCCATAGATATAATAGAATGGTTTGGAGTTTCCGATCGCAACCTTATAAAATTGGGTAAGAGGAAGATTGGTCTTGAATTGCCAGTTCTCTGCTCTATCCCATGTTTCATATAGACCACCATCGCAACCCACTCTCCAGTGGGAGGGATCAGTTGGGTCCTGCCATAGGCAATGGTTGTCAACGTGCTTCATTGATTCAGAAGTCCTTTTCCAGGTCTTTCCACCATCCAATGAATATTGAAGTATGGTATTCATTGAATAGATTATATCATCATCCTCAATGTCAATGTATATCTCTTGATAATAATTTCCACTGGATACATAATCACTTCTTCTTTCCCAACTTGCTCCCCGGTTTGTGGACCGATAGAATCCGCCTTTTCCATCTGAAGCTTCAGCAATGGCATAAAGGAGATCAGTATTATTTGATGATATAGCAAGTCCGATCCTTCCCTTATCAGTTCCAGGAAGACCACTGTTAATTTTCGACCAGGTCTTTCCACCATCGGTTGATTTATGAAGTCCGGATCCAGGACCACCACCGACATAGGTAAATACATGTCGCCTTCTTTGGTGGGCACTTGCATATAATGTGTTAGGATCGTTTGGATCCATTAAGAGGTCTGCGAATCCAGTGTGCTCGTCAACATGAAGGATCCTTTTCCAGTTCTTTCCTCCGTCCTCAGTTTTATAGATTCCTCGGTCTCCACCTTTGGACCATAATGGACCATAAGCTGCTACATAGACCACATCGCTGTTATTTGGGTGTACAATGATCTTTGAAATATGCTCTGAATTTTTCAGGCCAACATTTTCCCAAGAATTTCCATTGTTACAGGATTTATATACTCCGTCACCATAAGCAACACTTCTTTGGTTATTGTTTTCACCTGTTCCTACCCAAATACAATTTGGATTTCCTGGGTCGTAGCTGACACAACCTATGGAATAGGAACCTTGTCCATCAAATACCGGCTTGAAAGTGTTGCCTGCGTTTGTGGTTTTCCAAACTCCCCCGGAAGCGGCAGCCAGAAAGTATTCTGATGAATTTGAGGGGTGGACAGCAATGTCGGCAATTCTTCCTGATTTTAGGGCAGGGCCAACATTTCTCCATTTGAATGCTGAATAGGTACCTGATTTGTAAACTTCAGGGGTTTCTTCAGTAGTAGTTTTCTTTCCTTTTGCAGAATTGGCCATAAAAGGAACCAAGCCAACCAAAAGGGTAATTAAAAAGTAGCGCATAATGTGTTGAAATTTTGCGCCAAATAAACAAAAAAACCGCCCTCCTCAGAACCGTTTGTAAACTTATATCGATTCTAAGAGGGGCGGTTTACCGCGATCCGGTTATCTCCTTACCTTAAAAGAATGGTTTCAGAGAATTCTCCGCTTGTTCCGGAAATCTTTACATGATAGTTTCCATCATTCAATTCAGAGAAATCATAGCGTTTCAAAAAAGACTCTCTTCCTGGAATTTCTTCAGAATAAATTGACTTTCCTTCATCATCAAGGATTTCCAGCTCAATCGATTCCATTTCAGGATTGTTAAGTGCTATTACCATTCTGTCAGCAATGACAGTTTCGATAAATGCTGCTTTGAATTGAGTTGTCTTCTTGTTCAAAGTTTGTACTTCTGCCATTTCAACCTTCTCTGTGACCGCAAAAAGAGAAGAGGAAGCGATTAGAAGAACCAATAAAGAATTGACTACATTTTTCATGTTTGAAAAAATTAATTTGACCTCAGTATTTACTAAGAAATGTACGTGCCAATTCAATTAACTATTTGAAAAACAGATAATTATATAAGAAATTAATAACTATGATGTTCGATATCGAACAAGATTTGTCCGTTAAAACCCTTTGGCTTTCTTGGTAATATCAATTCGCCCATCCCTGCTACTTGCATGGATCTTTCCAAAACCATCTCCAATCGTAAAAAGGAAAAATCCATCACTTCTTTTTTCGATCTTAAACTCCGGGCTTGCCTCAATCTCACCCCCTTCTGTTCTTGCTTCGATTTTGCCACCATTGCCAAAAAGATCAAGATCCATTTCTCCATCATCAATGCTGAATCTATGGGTATGAACATCGGAGAATCTGGTATGTGCTCTTAGGTTTCCAGAACCAAGGGTCGCTGTGATATCTTTAAAAATTGAATTTTGGATTTTTAAGTTGCCATCCTCCATTCTGATGAACAGGTTTCCTGTACCTCCACCAATGGTTATTAGGTTTCCCTTTTCTAGCTTGATTCTCATTTCGGGACCCAAAAACCCTAGAACCTCACTTTTTCCATCATCTGCATCCAATTCCAATTTTCCTTCCAGACTGTCGATTTTATAGTCATCATCTCTTCCAACCAATTTTATATCTGTCTTGCTTGGGATGATAAGAGTTATGGAGTACTCAACGCTTTTATATTTGACCATGCCAACCGATACGTCTTTTTTTTCGGTAATACTCAGGATTCCGTCTTTTTCCTTGATCTCAATAGAAAATCCATCCTCATCTAGGTCTTTTTTTGGAAAAGCCACCCGGTTAACCTTTAAGAGGATGTCTTTCCTATCTTCTCCATGAACCGTTACTTTGGCATTCTTAGAAAATAAGCTTATCTGATTTTTTGAAGGGACCGCATACGTCTTATCATGTTCGTAAGAGATTTGAGCAGGTAAAATGTAGGATAGCCCAAACAAGGCCAGCGCAATTAGAATTGATCTAGTTCCAATCTTCATATCGGGATATATGTACATTTCCTACCTTCCATTCATCACCATATTGCTTATAGGTCAAGATGAAGATACTTTTGGCATCAATCTTCCCAACTTCCTCAGTTTGTGATTCAATCTTTCCTTCCATTACGATCGTTCCGACATTTTTCCTAACCTTCGAAAAGATAACCTTGGATTCTTTCATTTTCCAGAAATAAAAGTCCTCACTCAGGTCTGATTCTAGAAAATTTTGAAGATCGGAAAATGTGGACTTTTCAACTTTTATGCCGTTGTCGGAATAAACCCTTACCAATGTCTGACTGTATCCCGGATGGAAATAGTTTGCAAAGGAAGAAGGATCCTCCATCGTTGATAGGTTTGAAAGATCCCTAAGGATATTCATGGTGGTTAGATAAATGGATTTTTCATCTTCTGATTCCACATAGTTCCTTCCTGAACTTATGTAAGCCAAAAGATTAGCGAGGCTATCCAATTCATTCTGCTGCAGATCATTCTTTTGTCGAAGCTCAGAGACCTTCTTTCTTGCTTCTTCCCGACTCTCTTGATAGCTCTGTACTTCTTCTTTAGCTTTTGTCGTTTCTTTCTCCTGTTTTTCTTCCGTCCAGAAAGAGTAAACTACCAGGACTGCGAGAATCAGGATAATAACCCTATATGCTCTTTCTCTATTCATTTTTTAATTGTGTTCTGTTGTTTTGTGCAAGGTATTTGCCTACCATAATTGCCACGATTACCGCCAGGTAAAACTGCCCAATAAGTCCAAAGAATACAACAAAATGTTTGGCTGTAGAGTGGGTTGGAGTGATGTCGCCAAATCCAATGGTAGTAAGGGAAACAAAGGAGAAATAAAGTAGATCTGCGAAATCTCCTGTTTCGCGACTAATATCCACATTAAACGAGTTGGGATAATGAAGTTGAAGCATTGAATAAGAAAAAAATGCCAGAACGCCAATCATGAAGTATCCTGAAAATGCAGCAATAATGGATCTTTCATTCACTTCTTTTTCATTTAAAAGCTGGAGAAAAAGTTCATATGCCATAAAAAGAAAGAAAAGAAAGAATACCCCAAATGAGAAATATGAAATAGGAGGACTCTTTTCGGAAAAAAGGGCAACGCTCTCTGGGATTAGAATAAGGACACCAGTAATCAGGGTTAAGTAATATCGGGCCTTTTTGTTCGCCATTAAATTTACCCCCGCTGAAACCAAGAGAACAAAAACCAAATATTCCGAAAGCTTGTCCCCGATTAATACCTTCATAAACTCAACGCCCAGGATGGTATAAAAGAAGGTAATTAATAGAAAGGCGTATCGATGCTCAAAGATCCAAGCTCTGAAATTTCTTTCTCCAAGTTTCATTTTGGTCCCTGCTTAAATTCGCTTTCCAAATTGAATTAGTTTTGCGTTAAAAACAAGGCAATGTTCAGGGGTAAAAAGGTTGTTGTGGTAATGCCGGCATATAATGCCGAAAAGACAATTGAAATTACATTGAATGAGATCGATCCAAAGCTCGTCGATGAGATCGTTCTGGTTGATGATTTCAGCACAGACAATACTTCTCAAAAGGCCAAAGATCTCGGTATTAATCATGTAATCCGGCATGATAAAAACAAAGGCTATGGTGGCAATCAAAAGACCTGCTATAACAAAGCGCTTGAACTTGAAGCAGATATTGTTGTAATGCTTCATCCGGATTATCAATACACTCCCTTATTGATTCCTGCCATGGTAAGCATAATTGGAAATGAACTTTATCCAGTGGTTTTTGGATCGAGAATACTGGGAAAAGGAGCCTTGAAAGGAGGGATGCCTTATTATAAATACGTGGCTAACAGGATTTTGACTTTTACTCAAAACCTTCTTATGAATCAAAAGCTTGGTGAATACCATACAGGCTACCGGGCTTTTTCAGGGGAAGTCTTAAGATCTGTGAATTACGAAAAATGCTCAGATGATTTTGTATTTGATAATGAGATCATAGCTCAGATATTCTCAAAGAAGTACGAAGTAGGAGAGATTACTTGTCCAACAAAATATTTTGAAGAAGCTTCTTCGATCAATTTAAGAAGGAGTATCATTTATGGTTTGGGAGTATTAAGGGTTTCTTTCTTATACTTTTTAAACAGGATGGGTATCATCCGATGGAGGCTCCTCAAGTGAAATTCATATCCCTTATTAGGCAAAAATTCCTAGACCATCCAGGACCTGGGCTCTCCTTGCTTGGCCTCGTCTTGTTTATTCCTTTTTTGGGTTCCGTTCATCTTTTTGATTGGGATGAGATAAATTTTGCTGAGGTATCTCGTGAGATGCTTGTTTTGGGAGATTACACCCGCGCATTTATAAACTATCTTCCTTTCTGGGAAAAACCTCCATTGTTTTTCTGGCTTCAGGTGGCTGGAATGAAGGTGTTTGGAGTAGGGGAGTTCGCCGCCAGATTGCCCAATGCCATTACAGGAATAATTTCATTGTACCTTATTTATGATATTGGAAATCGTGTCTCGGGAAAAAGGTTTGGAATGACCTGGGGGCTTTGCTACCTGGGTTCCATACTTCCAAACTTCTATTTTCAATCCGGTATCATCGATCCGGTGTTTAACCTTTTCATTTTCCTATCCTTTTGGTTCTTCGTACGATTCGTTTGGTCAAAAGAGGGAGGACCTTTATCAGAAAAAGAATGGTCCAAATATTCTTTGCTGGCTATATCCGGTGTTTTTTTAGGATTTGCAGTTCTTACAAAAGGGCCAGCCGCTATGGCCATATTGTTTCTTACCTTTTTTGTCTACTGGGTCAGGGTAAGGCTTAGATGGTTCATAAATCCAATGGAATTCCTTGGATATCTGGTGGTGGGTCTGTTGGTTACCTTTCTATGGTATGGGGCAGAAACTATTCAAAATGGCCCATGGTTCATTCAGGAATTTATCACCTATAACATTAGATTATTCAGTACGGAAGATGCCGGTCATGGTGGATTTCCCGGGTATCATTTTGTGATAGTATTCTTAGGCTGTTTCCCCTCTTCGATTTTTGCAATTCAGGCATTCAGGATAAAATCGGAATCATTGATCTTAAATCGATTGAAGTTTTGGATGATCTCGTTGATGTTGGTGGTCCTTATTCTATTTTCCGTTGTACAGTCTAAGATCGTTCACTACTCCTCAATGACTTATTTCCCACTTACTTTTCTTGCTGCCTATACTCTTGATCATTGGTGGAAAAGGGAGCAAGCCTTAAATCAAATTTCCAAAAGACTTTTACTGGGTATCGGAATTTTTCTAGGGATTTTACTTGCCGTTATACCCATACTGGGAATGAACCTTGATCTTATTATCCCTATGGTAGACGATCCTTTTGCGGTTGGAAATATGATGGCTAAACCTGGCTGGACAGGCCTGGAAGCATTGGGAGGAATAGGTTTGATCCTGGCACCTATATTATTCATCAGGTACTGGAACAAAAGGAGCTATGAAAATGCTTTGATTTCCTTATTTCTGGTAAGCGCATTTGCCCTCAAGATCGTTATCAGCTTTAGCGTTAAGAAAGTTGAGGGTCATTCTCAGGCCGCGGCAATTGAATTCTTTCAGACCCTGAAAGGAAAGGATGTTTACATTCAGCCAGTAGGTTATAAGACCTATGCCCATTATTTCTATGCAGAAATTCAACCTGGCCAGAAGCCTTTAATTGAGGATGGTTGGGAATGGGAGGACTATCTTTTCAATAATGAGATGGACAAAGAGGTTTATTTTGTCTCTAAGGCCGGAAGCGATTGGAAGCTGATCGAAAACCCGGATGTTACCCTTCTTTATGAAAAGAATGGGTTTAAGTTTTACAAGAAGAATTAATCTTAAGCCTTATAGAGAACCCTCAAAGCGAATCTATCTATAGAATAATTCAACTCTTTTCCCAGTTTTTTTGGTTCTCCGTCTAAATGCACCCAATCGCTGAGTTGCTCAATTCTTATAGAACTTACCTTCCCTGTTTTGATCTTTTTATTCTTATGGATGCTCCCTTGGAAAAGCTGAATGGCAGGGAGAGAGATATTCCAAAGTTGGAATTTCGGAACGATGGTAAAATCTAAAAGGCCATCATCCAGCTTGGCCAATGGACTGATAATGGCATTATTTCCAAACTGTCTGGAATTGGATATGGTAATGAACCAGGCATTTGCATTCAGTTTTTGATTTCCATTTAACTCTAACTCAAATGGTAATTCTTTTGATCTAAAATACTCAGTCACAGAAATTTCAATGTACTTTGAAAATCCTCTCTTACCCTTTGCATCCTGAAATAATTGACTTACCTGTGCATCAAAACCTACCCCAGAAGCACAAAAGAATGGATGGTCATTAACCTTCCCGACATCAATAAATTTGGGTGATAGGGTATTTAAATCAATTAATGCCTTGGAAGGATTCATAGACAAGCCCAACTCTCTGGCTAATCCATTTCCAGAACCTGTTGGGATTATTCCCAAAGCGGCCTCTTTTGTGATTAAGGCTTTAGCAACCTCATTTACGGTCCCATCACCTCCAACTGCAACTACAATTTCAGCTCCACTTTCTAAGGCTTTATTTGCAAGGCTTTCAGATTCTCCGGCATGCCTGGAATAAAGTATTCTTTGCTTTTGATCAGACTCAAACTCTTCCAACTTTTTTTTCACTGAGTTTGTAATTCCTCCGCCAGCAATAGGATTAACAATGAACCAAGTTTTTTTTTCCATAAAAAAAGCCCTGCGATTTACAGGGCTAATTTATTTCAATATGATCTTACATCATACCTCCCATTCCTCCACCAGGAGGCATAGGTGGCATTTTCTCTTCTTCTGGTTCCTCCGCCACAACACATTCTGTGGTTAGGATCAAAGAAGCAATTGATGAAGCATTCTCTAGAGCAAGACGTGTTACTTTGGTCGGGTCAATAATACCGGCTTTTACCAGATTCTCATATTTATTTTCCCTTGCATTGTAACCAAAGTCTGCTTTTCCTTCCATTACCTTTTGGACTACAACTGAGCCCTCAAGTCCTGCGTTGTCCACAATGGTTCTAAGTGGTGCAGATAGGGCAGCTTTTACTATCTCTACTCCGGTAGCTTGATCTTCATTATCAGTCTCTACCTTGCCAAGAGCAGCAATGGATCTTACCAGGGCAACTCCTCCACCAGGAACAATTCCTTCTTCCACAGCTGCACGAGTGGCATGAAGTGCATCGTCTACACGGTCTTTCTTCTCTTTCATCTCAACTTCGGTAGCAGCACCCACATATAGGATAGCAACTCCACCAGACAGCTTAGCCAGTCTTTCCTGAAGTTTTTCCTTGTCGTAGTCAGAAGTAGTTGTTTCAATCTGTCCTTTGATCTGGTTGATCCTTGCTTTGATGTGATCTTTCTTTCCAGCTCCGTTAACAACGGTGGTATTGTCCTTATCGATGATCACTCTCTCAGCAGTTCCAAGGTAATCGATGCTTGCGCTTTCCAATTTGTACCCACGCTCTTCTGAGATAACGGTACCTCCAGTAAGGATTGCGATGTCTTCCAACATTGCTTTCCTTCTGTCTCCGAAACCAGGAGCTTTTACAGCTGCAATCTTTAGAGATCCACGGATCTTATTAACTACAAGAGTAGCAAGTGCTTCGCCTTCAACATCTTCAGCTATGATCAAAAGACCTTTTCCTGTTTGAGCGACTGCTTCAAGGATAGGAAGAAGCTCTTTCATGTTTGAAACCTTTTTGTCGTAGATGAGGATATAGGGAGATTCCATATTGGTTTCCATTTTGTCCGCATCAGTAACAAAGTATGGAGAAAGGTATCCACGGTCGAATTGCATTCCTTCAACTGTTTTTACTTCAGTTTCAGTACCTTTTGCTTCTTCAACGGTGATCACACCATCTTTTCCTACCTTGTCCATTGCATCGGCAATCATTCCACCGATCTCGGAATCGTTGTTTGCAGAAATAGTAGCAACCTGAGCGATCTCGCTATTGTCTTTGATTGACTTGCTTTGCTTTCTTAGGTTTTCGACAACTACTCCGACGGCTTTGTCGATGCCCCTTTTTAGGTCCATAGGATTGGCTCCTGCAGCAACGTTCTTGATGCCATTTGTGAAAATGGCCTGGGTTAGTACAGTAGCTGTTGTAGTACCGTCTCCAGCGTCATCTGCTGTTTTTGATGCAACCTCTTTTACAAGTTGTGCACCCATATTTTCAACCGGCTCGTTAAGCTCGATCTCTTTTGCAACTGTTACTCCATCCTTGGTTACTGAAGGAGCACCAAATTTTTTGTCAAGGATAACATTCCTTCCTTTTGGTCCAAGGGTTACCTTAACTGCATTTGCAAGAGCATCCACACCTTTTTTCAGTTGCTCTCTTGCATCACTTTCGAAATGAATCAATTTGTTTGCCATAATACTTTTAGATTATTCAATTATTTTGAAAAACTTCCATAGATATCCGTGGCACTCATGATAAGGTAATCATTGCCATCGATGTTTATCTCGGTTCCAGAATATTTTCCATAAAGAACCTTTTCCCCAACTTTGAAGTCGATCGGCTCATCTTTCTTTTCAGCTCCGATCGCAACAATATTTCCTTGTTGTGGTTTTTCTTGTGCAGTATCAGGGATAATAATTCCACCTGACGATACTTCTTCGGCCTGAGCAGGCTCTACCAACACTCGTCCGACCGCTGGTTTGAAGTTAACTTTTGACATAGTCTAAAAATTTTTTGTTTGAACTGCCTATGTCATTTCCCGTGCCAAAAGGAAATCCTGACATTTTTTTCCATAAATGAGCCTGATTTTCTCTCATTTTGTCACAGATATGAAAATTTGTCACCTCAATTTAATTTGAATCATTTTCTCTTCTTGGCTATTATTAGTCTATGGAAGACTATCGATCACTTTCTCCCGATTGGATAACCGAAGGGAATATTGACCTTGAATACAAAAGCTATTTGCTTCTGGCCTACCTGCAAAAGGTAAAAGGGAAATTTTCAAAGCTCGAGCTTTATCCTCCATTGAAGGATTTGATCATCCAACTGGAATCGATGGAAAAACTAAAACAGGGTAAGGAAGCCATATACAGCAAGACTCCCAAGACGCCAACCAAATTGGACCTGGAAGAGTTGAAAATCGTTTATGATGAAACCGGAACCGAAGAAGCCTGGATGCAGGAGATTGATCGTATCATTGAATTTTCACTCCCTTTGATGAAAGAATCAATAATTGAAGGGAAGGATCTTTACAAAGAACTAGAAGAACTTGTGAAAATTGAACCGGTCGGGGTATTGCCTATAATGCCCAAATCTGGCTTTGCATTTTTTAAGAACCGGAATAAAGGATTTGTTGATGTCTATTCCTTTGGCATCAAAAAAATTGAATACAAAGGTGAGATCGTAAAAGGGATCTATACCCAATTTCTGGAAACCATTAAGAAAGGTTTCACGACCCTTGAAAATATCAAGTTGCAATTGAGTAAGAAGTATTCAGAGATCAAGATCCCTGCTGCTTACTTTGTAAAAACAGGCATTTGGTTGCCTCGAGAGGCAACATTATTACCCATTGCAAAAAGAAAAATTCTGGCTTCTGTTAAGGTCTGACCTATTCGTCCTCTGGACTCAGGTCGCCGCTTTCGGTGGGAAGTAAGCCTCCATCATTGGACTGATCTTGCTGCTGTTGTCCGCCAGCTGCAGGAAAGCTACTTTCGTTTGCTCTCTCTACATTGATCGATTCTACTTCTGTCTCATCAACTGGTCTTGCAATAAAAAAATTGCTTGCGAGAGTTAACACAACAAGTGAAATGGCAAATCCCCAGGTTAGTTTTTCCAAAAGATCAGAAGTCCTTTTAACACCCATCATTTGGCTTGCGCCAGCACCGATGAAGTTAGAGGAGATTCCACCTTTAGAACTCTGGGAAAGAACTACTAAAACAAGTAAAATTGAAACGAAGATCGCTAGACCAACAACTACAATCATCCTTCGAGGCTTTTAATTTGGGCCGCAAAGTAACTCTTTTTTTTAGGATATTTCAACATCAACTGCTCGTAAACTTCCTTGGCCTTGTCTTTTTTTCCCTGCCTGGTGAGTATCTTAGCAAGGCTTTCGGAAACCAGCAGTCGATTTTCACTGGTCGAATCAATTGCTAGATCTTTATTGGGCCCTTCCTCACCCTTAAACTCTTTGGAAAGTTCCGGGGGGTTTGCTATGAATTCCTGAATTAAATGCCTTTGCCCCTTAAGTTTGGCCTCCTTGTTTTTTGAGGTTGGCTTTGAAGGTTTACTTTCCTCTAAGGTCTTTTTTTTTTCACTCGACTTCGCCGGTTTTGATTTTGTTTTGGAAGTCGGCTTTGAGGAAGTTTTAGCCGGGGTCGATTTTGTTTTCGCCCCTGAATTTGAAGCGGTTTTTTTTACCGCTGAGGTTTTAGCCGTTCTGGTTGAACTCTTTTTTGCCGCAACTCTTTTGCTATTTGCAGCCTGAGTTTTTGAGTCTGGAGAAACTTGTTTGGCTGCTGTAGGCTTTGCCTTAGCTGTTTTTGTAGGTGTAGCTTTTGACTTAGACTTTACGGAGGTTTTTCCTTGGTTTGTTTTTGAAGCAGATCTCTTTTTAGACGCTGTCTCTTGGTTTTCATCCACATGTTTGGATACGGAGAATCGATTCTTCTTCATCTCCTCCAATCTCCTCATTACCTCATCAGCTATATCTTCACCAGAAGCTGCTTCTTCCGTTTCTGATTCTACCGCACTTGTTTCTCGAGCTCTCTCAGTTTCTTCCTGAGCCTGAGGCTTTTCTTCAATTACCTCAATTGGCTTAGCTTGCTCACTTACCGGTTGAGAAGGTTCCTCCGCTTTTGGTTCTTCTCTCTCTTTTGGCTCTTCCTTTATTTCTGGGGTTTGAGGTTCTGATTTAGACTCAGCAGGGTCAGAAGGGAAGGGTTCTGATAGTGTTCCTGGTTTAGGAAGAATATCAATAATGTCTTTGGTGATATCTTTGCTTTCCTGTTTCTGCTCCTCTATTACCTCCGGCTCTGAAACAACTTCTTCAATCTGTTCCTCTATGTCCTCATCTAACACCAGAAGATTGGGATACCAAAGTCCGTTAGCCTCAATTTCTTCATGTGCGTCAAAACTCTTTCTTTCTCTTTGCACTTTTGCCAAAAGGACCCTCGCAGCCGCAAAGTACTTAGTGTTTCCTAATTGGGACTTCAGAGATTTTATATCTACAGAGCTGGCCTCGGCGGGATTTTTCAAAAGCTGGTAGAAATGGTCCTTTTTCAATTTTGGAGATTTGGTCTAAAGTTAATGCTAATGTGTTTACCAATTGGCGACTGTCTCTGTAAAAATTTCCAGGTACAACTGTGTAAAAATTTCATCAATAAGGTCCTCTTCTACGTCTTGTAAGGCCTGCGTTTGGGGAAAATCAGCAAAAAACGAAAATTGCTTGTTTTCAAAATCCTGCTCAGGATTGACCCTGTTAAAATAGTTTGTACGTACTACGATCTTCAAACGATTGATATCAGCGACCTCATTTGGATTAGGAGAAACCGGCATTACCTGGTAGCTGGTAATTTCCCCATTAACCGTAAGATCCGCTGCTTCCATTATCACCTCCAGGTTGGTGTTTTGCTGATAGGTTTCTCTCAATCCTTCGCTGAAAACCTGGGAAAGATCTGCTGGTCCATTACCTGAGATATTTAAAAAATTATCAACGAAAATTGTCTTGATCTCTGGAGAGATGTTAGTCCCTGTAAATGAATAAACACCACATGATTGTAGGCCAAGGAAGAAAAAGAGGCTAAAAAGGAATGCAGATTTAAGCTTCAAGATCATAATGTTTAATCTTTCGGTAGAGAGTCCTCTCAGAGATTCCAAGATCTTGGGCTGCGTTCTTTCTTTTGTTGTTATTCTTTTTCAAAGCCTTAACGATAAGCTCCTTTTCTTTCTCTTCCAGAGAAAGGCTTTCGTTTTCCAGTTCGTGCGCGACATCTTCTACTCTTGATAGATCATAGGTCGGAGTTTGAATTGACTCTTTTTCAAGGATGACTGGTGTTTCAGCTGGCTCAGGTTCCTTTTGGGGAATACTCATTTCCTTGAAGAGCCCACTATGCTCAGACAACACTTGCTCTGATCCTGGCTCTTGGGAAATGATCTTATGAACCAAACCTTTTAGATCGTTCATGTCCTTTTTCATATCGAAAAGCACATTGTAAAGGATCTCTCTTTCGGCAAAGCTTTTTTCGTCCCTTTTCGGTTTGTAAAGTTCCGGAAGACTATTGGTCTCCCCATGTGGAATGTATTTTTGAAGTGTTTCAGGACTGATCTCCCGTTCAACCTCAAGAACCGAGATCTGCTCGACGATATTTTTTAGCTGCCTGATGTTTCCTGGAAACCTAAACTTCAAGATCATTTGCTGAGCGGTAGGATCCAGGCTTACTGGTTTTACCTTATACCTTTCTGCAAAATCAACCGCAAACTTTTTAAATAGAAGCAAGATATCGCTTTCTCTTTCTCTCAGTGGAGGGACAAAAATTGGAACTGTATTAAGTCGGTAATAAAGGTCCTCCCGGAATTCTCCTCTTTTCACGGATTCCAAAAGGTCAACATTGGTAGCTGTAACAACTCTCACGTCAGTCTTTTGAACCTTTGATGAGCCCACCCTAATAAACTCACCATTCTCTAAAACCCTAAGAAGTCTGGCCTGTGTACCAAGTGGCATCTCACCAATTTCATCCAGGAATATGGTGCCTCCGTTACTTACTTCAAAATAACCTTTTCTGGCTTCATGAGCTCCGGTAAAGGATCCCTTCTCATGCCCAAAAAGTTCAGAGTCGATGGTCCCTTCAGGAATTGCACCGGTATTTATGGCAATGAATTGACCATGTTTTCTATGGCTCAGATGATGGATTATTTTGGAGAACGATTCTTTACCAACTCCTGATTCTCCAGTAATGAGGACGGTCATATCGGTTGGTGCAACCTGAGCGGCAATTCTCAAAGCATTATTCAATAGGGGAGAATTCCCTATTATACCAAACCTCTGTTTTAAAGCTATGATGTCCTTATGATCCATTACTCTACTATTTCTCCTAACAATGTGGCTGAGCTGCAGTCATTGACTTTGACTTTGACATAATCACCGGCACTGAATGATCTTTTGGGGAAAACCACCACCTTGTTTTGGCTGTTTCTGCCAAAAAGATGTTCTTCTGATTTCTTTGAAGTTCCTTCTATCAAGACTTTAAAGGTTCTTCCAATATCGTGCCTGTTTCTTTTTTCGCTGTGTCTTTTTTGCAGCTCAATTATCTCCTGCAGTCTTTTCTTTTTGGTCTCCAATGGAATATCATCAGGATATTTTTTTGCAGCCAGAGTTCCTGGTCTCTCGGAATAGAAGAACATATAAGAGAAGTCAAATTCAACTTTTTTCATGAGGTCAAGGGTATCCTTATGTTCTTCCTCCGTCTCAGAACAAAAGCCTGCGATCATATCTGATGAGATGCCACAATCTTCACCAACGATCTCTCTTATGGCCTTCACTTTATCTAAATACCAGTCCCTGGTATAGGTCCTGTTCATCAATTCAAGTATCCTGTCGTTACCGCTCTGAACGGGTAGGTGGATATAATTACATATGTTCTCATATTCAGCCATCGTATGAAGAACTTCGTCTGTAATGTCCTTTGGATGGGAGGTTGAGAATCGCACCCTAAGATCAGGTGAGACCTTAGCCACCATTTCAAGAAGTTGAGCAAAGTTGACCTTCAGGTCTGAATCACTTTCTTCATTAGACCATTTATATGAATCAACATTTTGACCAAGGAGAGTAACTTCCTTGAAGCCCTTAGAAAAGAGGTCTTTTGCTTCATTTACAATGGTTTCAGGGTCGCGGCTTCTTTCTCTTCCCCTGGTAAATGGAACCACGCAAAAGGAACACATGTTGTCGCAACCGCGCATGATCGAGATGAATGCAGTTACTCCATTGCTTTGAAGTCGAACAGGGGAGATGTCTGCATAGGTTTCCTCCCTGGATAGAAAAACGTTTACAGCCTTTCTTCCTGCATCCAGATCTTTTACCAGGTTCGGAAGGTCTCGATAAGCATCAGGTCCAGCAACAAGATCAACGATTTTTTCTTCCTCCAACAATTTCTTTTTCAACCTTTCAGCCATGCAACCAAGTATTCCAACCTGGACCCCAGGATCTTTCTCCTTTATCTTTTGAAATTGGGTTAACCTTTTCCTGACCGTTAGTTCAGCCTTTTCCCGGATGGAGCAGGTATTTAAGAGTATCAGATCAGCCTGGTCAATATCTGAGGTAGCATCAAACCCTTCCTTTGAAAGGATGGATGTAACTATCTCACTATCAGAAAAATTCATCTGACATCCATAACTTTCGATGTATAATTTCCTTGGATTTCCTGAATTGGAATCCTTTGATACCCTTACCTCATCGGTCAGTTCCCTTGAAGGCTCATTACCGATCTCTATGTCCTTTATTAGATCCATTTTCCTGATTAAGCCTGCAAAATTAAGCCATTAGGAATTATATGACAATTTGTCAGTTACTTTTTAAATAATTGGCCCCAATGGCTTGATTTCCATTGGCATTCGAGATATTCCTGTTCCGGATCGGAGTCCCAGGTTATGGCTCCCCCTACATGATAACCGAGAATTCCGGTTTCAATATTGTACATCAGACCTCTAATGCAAACCGAAAAATCAAAATCACCATTTGGGTCGAAATAACCCATAGCACCCGAATAGATCCCTCTTTTTGTAGACTCTAGATTTTCTATCCATTCCATCGCCTTGATCTTCGGGGCGCCGGTCATGCTCCCCATAGGAAAAGCATTTGCAATAGCTTCAACAGGATCTGTTGATCCAGAAATGCGGCCCTTCACTGTGGTGATCATTTGGTGAACTGTTTTGAAAGAGTAAACCTTGAACAATTCTTCTACTTCAATCGAACCGGTTTCAGAGGATTTTGCCAGATCATTCCTTACCAGATCCATGATCATCATATTTTCTGCTATTTCCTTTTCGGAGTTCATTAACTCATTCTTAAGCCTTTCGTCTTCCTTCGGATCGGATGATCGGGGGCGGGTGCCCTTCATTGGTTGACTCCATAGAACAGATCCTTCTTTTTTTAAGAACCTTTCAGGTGATGCACCAATAACCACGGTTTTTCCAGATCGGAACAAAAATGAGAATGGAACAGGATTTAAGCTTCTGATTATTGCATAAAGAGAATGAATATCAATATTGCTTGCTTCCGATATGAAGGCCTGGCTCAAGTTCAGCTCATATAAGGTTCCTTTTTTGATCAACTCCCTGATCGTTTGAACCTTATCCAGGTATTCTGATTTTGACATCTGAGGTTGAAAAGGGCCAATAATTCCCGATTCATCCTTTTGAATAGGACTTAATGCATCAATTTTCTCTAAGTAATCAGTTTGGCTATCAGGACTGATTTGGAATGCCTCATTCCCAATTATTTCTATTACCACTTCAGGCTGCAACATTATTCCTTCTTCAAAACCAAAAGGATCAGGAAGTTCGCTTTTTAGATCCGCCAATTGATTTTTTAGATCGTATCCAAAGTACCCACCAAGGAAATCATTACTAACTCTTTCCTTTTGAAGGGAATGAAAGAAGCTTGAGGAACCATCATTGAAAATCCTTTTTCTAGATCCTAAAAGGATAAGCTTTCGAAATCCTCCCAATGGGTAAGCTTGACTTTGGCAGTCCGTGATCAATAAGTCTTCGAAATCCTTGGAAAAACTTAGGGCTTTATTAAAGAACTCTTCCGGGTCTTTTACACTTAACTTATAAGAATATTGACTTATCAATTTTGAAATAATAAAAGGATTCCTTTTTAGCCTCTCTTATTAATTTGAAATGAAGGGTCATAGGATTATTTTTGGACGCCTAAAAATTAACGGATGGCTGAAATCGTAAATATGCCCAAAATGACTGATACCATGGAAGAAGGTGTTCTTTCTTCTTGGTTGGTCAAAGTTGGAGATAAAGTAGCAGCAGGAGATGCTTTAGCGGAGGTGGAAACGGATAAGGCCACCATGGAATTAGAATCCTATTTCGACGGGACAGTTTTATCTATTGAGGTTGAAGCCGGATCCACCGTAAAGATCGACCAGCCTATCTGTGTGATAGGGAAAGAGGGAGAAAAGGTTGAGATCCCAAGTTCTGCACCAGCAGCATCGGCAGAAAATGACACAAAAGAGGAAGCAAGAGAAGAAGCTCCAGCGGCCACTCCGGATGTTGATCTTTCCTCAATTCCAGCCAAGGCGGTTAATATGCCTTTGATGAGTGATACCATGACTGAAGGGGTTATTGCAAGCTGGTTAAAAAATATTGGCGATCCAGTTGAATCTGGTGAGGCTATTGCAGAGGTTGAAACTGATAAGGCAACCATGGAACTGGAGGCTTATGAAGATGGCACCCTTTTATATCAAGCGGCCAAACCAGGAGAATCAGTTCCTGTAAATGAGGTCGTTGCTATAATCGGAAAAGATGGTACAGACTTTCAGCCATTATTGGCTACAAAACCTGCAGCCTCTGCTGCACCAAGTCCCGAACCAAAACAAGAAACTGTTCAAGCTGAAGTAGGAACGAATAGCCCAGCTGTTGAAACTGTTGCACCTGTTGTTCAGAGTTCTTCGAACGGAAGAATTTTTTCCACTCCGCTAGCTAGGAAATTAGCAGAAGAAAAAGGATTGGACCTTGCCCAGGTGAATGGAAGCGGACCCAATGGAAGGATCACGAAGTCTGATATAGAAAGCTTTAAACCCGGATCAGCTCCAGCAAAATCCACCGGGATCTCTCCTTCATTGCAAGGGGTAGAAGGATTCAGGGATGAACCTGTAAGCCAAATGAGAAAGACGATCGCAAGAAGGTTGTCAGACTCAAAATTCTCAGCCCCTCATTTCTACCTTACCATGGCCATTCGCATGGATAAAGCCATGGAGGCACGGAAAGCGATAAACGCGCGGGAAGAAGGGAAGATCTCCTTTAATGACATGGTGATCAAGGCGGCTGCCATGGCATTGCGGAAACACCCAAAGGTCAATGCCTCCTGGCTTGATGATAAGATCCGCTATTATGACCACATCCATGTCGGAGTTGCAGTTGCAGTAGATGAAGGATTGCTCGTTCCCGTTATCCGATTTGCAGATGGGAAATCATTTCATACAATTTCAGGAGAAGTAAAAGAGCTGGCAGTAAAAGCCAAGGATAAAAAATTACAGCCTTCTGAATGGGAAGGAAATACCTTTACGATCTCGAACTTGGGGATGTTCGGCATTGATGAATTTACTGCCATAATCAATCCACCAGATGCTTGTATTCTTGCGGTAGGAGGAATTGATGATGTGCCCAAATTGATCGACGGAGAATTGGTCAATACTCATGTTATGAAAGTCACTCTTTCTTGCGATCACAGAGTTGTAGATGGCGCAACAGGAGCGGAGTTCCTCAATACCTTCAAAGCCTATCTTGAGGATCCTGTTTTAATGCTGGCATAATGAAGAAATCTAGATCAACAACGGTTTTAGCTGTCAAGCATGATGGCAAGATTTCTATTGGTGCGGATGGCCAAGCCTCCTTTGGTGATACTGTTGCCAAAAGCACTGTTAAAAAAGTAAGAAGACTTCAATCTGGGGATGTGGCTGTTGGCTTTGCAGGTTCAACCGCTGACGCATTCACTTTGATGGAACGTTTTGAAGAGAAACTCAATTCCTATTCCTCAAACATGAAAAGAGCCGCCATTGAGTTGGCAAAGGATTGGAGGACAGATCGATACCTTAGAAGGTTGGAAGCGATGATGATCGTTGTAAACAAGGAAGAGATCCTGACAATTTCGGGCAATGGTGATGTGATTGAACCGGATGAAGATGTGGCAGCTATAGGATCGGGTGCTATGTATGCTAAGTCAGCTGCGCTTGCAATGAAGAGGTTTGCAAAGGGTCAGGATGCCAAGACCATTGTAAAAGAGAGTCTGAATATCGCTGCAGATATTTGTATCTATACCAATCATAATATCATTGTCGAAAATCTTTGATGAAGATCTATCATAATCCAAGGTGTAGAAAAAGCAGAGAGACCCTGGAACTCATAAGGGCAAAAAATTCAGAACCAGAAATAATTGAATATCTAAGTACTCCACCAAGCAAATCGGAACTGGATGAGATCCTAAAGATGCTAGGGCTGGAACCACTAGATCTTATCAGAAAAGGTGAGAAAGTATTCAAGGAAAAATTCAAAGGAAAAGATAATAATAGGCAAGAGTGGATTGAAATAATGGTTGAAAATCCTATCTTGATCGAGCGACCCATAGTGATCAGCAATGGAAAGGCTGTTATTGGAAGGCCGCCTGAGAATGTAAACGCTTTGTTGTGAAGAAAAACTACTCCTATGGAAGGGTGCTTTTTGGTATCCTTTTCCTGATTCAATTGATCATTTTTCAATCCAGGGCTCAAGAAAATATTCCGGTAAACGGTGTAAGGGATGTCAGAAACACATCCTTTTGCTTCCAGAATGCAATCCTTCATATTCAACCCGGAACTACCGTTGAAAATGGTACCCTGATCATTAAAAACGGAAGAGTAGTTTACAGTGGTGAGAAAAAAGCCAGCCCAAAGGCGGGTGTCGAAATAGACCTAAACGGTAGCCATGTTTTTCCATCATTCATTGAACCTTATTCCGATTATGGCATGCCGAAAGCTGAGAATAAAAGAGACAGTGATCGTGGACCTCAATTGGCAGGAAAAAGAAAAGGACCCAATAATTGGAATGACGCGATCAGAGCTGATGTGCAGGCTTTTCGACTATTCAATTATGACCAAAAAGCGAGTAAAGAATATCTATCATCAGGATTCGGAATCCTTAATTGTTCTGAGAATGATGGAATAGCAAGGGGTACCTCAGTCCTAATAAGTCTTGATCCGAGAGGAACCAATGACGCTATTTTAAAAGATGAGGCTTCAGAAGGTTATTCCTTTAACAAAGGCTCTTCCAAACAGAGTTATCCAAACTCTTTGCTTGGATCTGTTGCCATCATAAGGCAGACCTGGTTGGATGCCGAATGGTATGATCAGAATAAGGATAATATTCCTTATGATGGATCTCTTGAAGCCATAAATAGAAACCAAAAACTTCCAAAGGTCTTTCTGAGCGGGAGTAATTGGAATTCAACTCGTGCCTCAAGGATAGGTAATGAATTTGGACACTCGTTTCTCTTTATTGGGAATGGCGATGAGTACCAAATCGTGGATCATCTTGATAAGAAGGCTTCCTATGCACTTTCCATTTCCCACCCTCAAACCCCTGATCTAACTGATCCAGTAGTTGCCAGGAACGTAGATCTGGAAGAATTAATGCATTGGGAATTGGCTTCTTCAAATGCCAAGATTTTATATGAAAAAGGCTTCAACATTTTATTTACTGGAAATGGGTTAAAGAAACGCTCAGAATTCCTGGGGAACCTTAGAAGAGCCATTGAGGCTGGTTTACCTGAGAATGAGGCCCTAAACGCTCTGACAAAAAGGCCCGCCAAGATATTTGGTGTTGAAAAAGAAGTGGGTGATCTACAAAAAGGCAAAAGAGCTAGCTTTTTCATTTCTGATAAGAATGTTTTTACCGAGAAATCGAAGATCCTGGATCATTATGTTAATGGCCAACGAGTGATCTTGAATAGGCCCCAGGCAAGTACCGCAGGAAAGTATAAACTGAGCTTTGAGGCAACCGAATATACTTTGCTACTAGGAGCCAAAGGAGGTAATGATGTGGGGATCAAGAAGAACGATACGGTTAAAGTGGAAGGGAAAGGAACATTTTCAGAACAGGAACTTTCTTTTCAGATCACAGAGGAAAATAAAGTGAGTCGTTTCCAGGCATGGAAAACCGAAAATGGATTTCAAGGAAATTATCACAGCCCAGATGGTGAGCTAAAATTGCTTTCTATCAGTTATTTGGGCCCTCTTGAAAGTAAAGAGAGAAAAAAGAAAGAGGAGACAAAACCATTGGATACCGAATCCATTCCTTTTCCATTTGGTCCTTATGGGATGTCAGGAGCATATCCATCTAAAGAGGAAGTTCTGATCAAGAATGCGCTAGTTTGGACTAATACCGAAAAGGGTAATGAAGAGATGGATGTATGGGTAAAGGATGGAAAGATCTATAAACTGGGAAAAGGATTGCAAGGGGCTTCAGGAATTGAAACCATTGATGCAAAAGGAAAACACCTTACTTCTGGGATCATTGATGAGCATTCTCATATTGCACTGAGTTCAGTAAATGATGGAGGCCAGAATAGTTCGGCCGAAGTTAGAATGCTTGATGCCATCTACCCTGAGAACATTCATCTGTATCGTCAACTATCGGGAGGGGTAACAGCTGCTCAGTTGCTCCATGGTTCTGCTAATCCGGTTGGAGGACAATCGGCTATAATCAAATTCAGGTGGGGTAAGGGCGTTGATGATCTCTTGATAAGGGATGCCCCGGGCTTCATAAAGTTTGCTCTTGGTGAAAATGTCAAACAAAGTAATTGGGGTGATCTTCAAACCGTTAGATTCCCTCAAACCAGAATGGGAGTTGAGCAGGTTTATGACGACCTGTTTCAAAGAGCGGTAGAATATGATGAAGTGTGGAAGAAATACAAGGGTCTTTCTTCCAAATCTAGAAGAACAGCCTCAAAACCAAGAAGAGATCTTGAATTGGAAACCATTGCAGAGATCAAGAACTCTAAGAGGTTTATCACCTGTCATTCCTATGTTCAATCCGAGATCAATATGCTGATGAAGATAGCCGAGAAATACGGTTTCAGGATAAATACCTTCACTCATATCCTTGAAGGGTATAAAGTTGCCGACATAATGAGAGAGCATGGGGCAGGAGGAAGCACCTTCTCTGATTGGTGGGCTTATAAGTTCGAGGTAAAGGATGCCATTCCTCATAATGCGGCAATTATGACCAAGGTTGGCGTTGTCTCGGCAATTAATTCGGATGATTCTGAAATGGCCAGAAGGCTGAATCAGGAAGCGGCTAAATCGGTTAAATATGGTGGAATTAGTCAAGAGGAAGCCTGGAAAATGGTAACTCTAAATCCTGCTAAGCTCTTGCATCTTGATCATAGAATGGGAATGGTGAAAGAAGGATATGATGCAGACCTTGTTCTTTGGGATCAAAATCCATTATCCATTTATAGCAGGGTAGAAAGGACCTATGTTGATGGGGTAGAATTGTATTCAAAAGAGATAGATGACAAGAATAGGGAATGGATAAAAGCAGAAAGAAACAGATTGGTTCAAAAAGCTCTCCTTGAAAAAAAGAACAATCCCAAGGGATCCTTTAAGAAACCCTTGAAAAATAAGGAGAGGGTCATTCATTGTGAAACAGAAGGAAATTTCGATTTTTAATAGAGAATTACCTGTATGGGCGACAAATCATTCAATGAATTAGCAGTTTACCGAAGGGCTCATAATCTCGCGGGAGAGATCCACGACGTCATGGGTCTCTACGACGAAGAGGAATACGAGGATCTGGTGGATGATGTTCGTCATTCCGCCCGAGAAGTTGTGAGAAGAATTTCAGATGCCTGGACACATCGGCATTTTATGAGCAATATCGAGGTGCATCTTAATAATGCTATAGAAGAAGTGGGTAATGTTATTGAGCTTTTAAGAAAGGCTAAGGAGCTTGATCTAGTTTCTGAGAAGATTTTCGACCGTGAGGTTGGAGCTTATATGGGGGTTCAGCATGACCTTCTCGGAATAATTGAAAAAGGAGAATTTTAATATGCGTTTTCTGATCATAGTTTTATTGGGAATCTCATTCTTTGCTAATTCTCAAGTGCCTAGTCCGGGCCGGGCCCAGGAAAAGGCAATCATGCTTGAAAATGGGGTGATCCACAATGGGAAAGGGCAGGTATTTGAATCAGGTACAATCCTATTTGAAGGAGGAAAGATCAGCTACGTTGGAGCATCAACTTCTGCCCCGTCAGCACCTGCAGGTGCTGAAAAGATAGACCTGGCGGGAAAGCATGTTTTTCCAGGTTTTATTGCTTTAGATAATACCCTTGGACTCACTGAGATCGGCGCGGTAAGGGCTTCAAGAGACCATTCCGAGACAGGTGACTTAAACCCATCTGTAAGGTCGTTGATTGCTTATAATACTGATTCTGATGTGATACCCACCATTCGTTCCAATGGAGTTCTGCTCGCTCAACCATCTCCTTCCAGCGGTTCTGTTTGTGGTTCTTCAAGTATTGTTCAATTGGATGCATGGAATTGGGAGGACGCTGTGGTGAAAGCAGATGATGGAGTTTTTGTGAATTTCCCTGACCTGTATTCATATCCATGGTGGATGGACGATAAGGCCAAGGAGCAGGCTAAGAAAAGGAGGATGCAAAACTTTGCTGAGCTCAAAGACTTTTTTGATGAAGCAAAAGCATATTCGGAATCCAACCCAGGCCCAAATACCAATCTGAAATTCGAGGCAATGAAGGGGGTGTTTTCAGGAAAGCAAATCCTTTACCTGAGAGCAAATGGAGCTAAAACCATGGTTTCAGCTATTCAATTTGCCGAAGAATACGATGTTAAAAAACCAGTATTGGTTGGAGCGAAAGAAGCTCATGTCATTATTCCTTTTCTAAAGGAGAAAAAGATCCCCCTTGTTTTAAGAAAAATGCATTCAAATCCCAGTCGTCAGGAGGATGATATCGATATGGTTTTCAAACAGCCCGGTATCCTTGCTAAAGAAGGTCTTCAATTTTGTATTTCTTATGACCGCGGCCATACCGGTCATAGAAACTTACCATTTGTCACCGGATCAGCAGTAGCCTATGGTCTGGACTATGAAAAAGCAATAAGTGCGATCAGTTATGAAGCAGCCCGAATTGTTGGAATTGATTCTGACTATGGATCATTGGAGGCAGGAAAGTCAGCTACACTATTTGTCTCGGAGGGAGATCCGCTTGATATCCTTGGTAATCAATTGACCCATGCCTTTATCGATGGCCGTAAAGTTGATCTGAGAAGCAAACAAAGCGAGCTAGCTGAAAAATTTTCTGAGAAATACGGCCTAGAATAGGCTAAATATTTCGAATAGAATCCGAGATAATTTCTATTCCTTTTTGAAGGTCCTCATCTGAAATGTTCAGTGGGGGGGCTATTCTGAAAGCTTCCGGGCAACTCAAAAACCAAAAGCTAATCAATCCCTTTTCCAGGCAGGAATGAACCATTTTCTGAACCTGTTCCGGAGTGTCCATTTCCAAGGCTATATAAAATCCCTTGCCCCTCACTTCCTTAAAAGGGAGCTTCTTTAAGGAAGCCAAAAGATGCTCTGATTTTTTTTCAAGGCTCTCAAAGAATCCAGGCTTCTCCAATTGTTTCAAAATTTCAATTGCCCCAACACAGGCAACTGGATTTCCCCCGTGTGTTGATATATGACCTAACTCAGGATCTGATTGGAAATTTCTGAGGAGACTTTTATTTGCTAATAAAGCCCCCAGGGGTAAGCCGGCACCTAGAGATTTACCAAGAGTGAGCACATCAGGAACTACTGCAAAATGCTCAAAGGCAAAAAGTTTTCCCGTCCTTCCAAGTCCACTTTGAATTTCATCAAATACCAAAAGTGCTCCTGTTTCATCGCATTTCCTTCTTAGTGCCCTCATGTAATCTGAAGAAGGGATTCTGATTCCCGCGTCCCCTTGAATGGGTTCAGCAAATACCGCTGCTGTATCCATAGTGATGAATTCTAGGTCGGGGATTGAATTGAATTGAATTTGAAGAGTATCAGGTAATAAGGGTCTGAATGCGGCTTTTTTTCTCTCATTTCCGGAAATACTCAGGCTTCCCAAGGTGCTTCCATGATAGGCTCCTTTAAAACTAATAATTTGGGATCTCCTTGTACTTCTTCTTGCCAGTTTTATTGCGGCCTCGTTACACTCTGAACCGGTGGTTAGAAAATAGACGGAATCAAGGGGAGCAGGACAAATACTGGATAGTTTATTTGCTAGTTCCACCTGTGGCCGGAGTTCATACTCTCCGAAGACCATGGCAAAGGAATATCTGTCTAACTGTTCCTTTTGAGTAGAAATAATATTTGGATTTTGATGTCCAAAATTTGAAACCGAAATACCAGAAATGAAATCCAGGTACGCCCTTCCATCCTCAGAGTAGAGGTATGAACCTTTAGCTTCTTTGATCTGGAGGCCCAATGGGTCTTTAGAGGTAGATACTAAATGATCAAAAAATGACAAGTGGATTGAGAATAATTAAAACTAATAATTCAATTTGCATCAAAAATATGCCTCAAATGAAACTAAATCACCTTCTACTTCTTTTTATATCAATTTCTTGCCTGCAGGCCCAAAACATGGTCGACCAAAGCAAATCGAATTTGGTGATAGTGGGCACATCTTCAGTACATGATTGGGAGTCTGAATGCAAGAAGGTTTCCGGAAAAGCGAATTTTGAAATGGAAGGAAATGAGATCAAATCTTTATCCTCAGCTTCCATCTCTCTGAAGGTAGATGATATTGAAAGTGGTAAGAGCCTAATGGATTCAAAGACCCATGATGCCTTTAAGGCAGATAAATTCCCCAGTATTAAAGGAACAATTGCGAATGCGACCTTGAGCAAAAAAGGCGAGGACTTTCTCTTGAGCGGAATGGGGACACTCGAAATGGCGGGGATCAAGAAAACCGTGAGTCTTAACGCCACATGTAAGGTAAGCAGCTCCTCCATTACTTGTTCGGGAAGTCATAAGATTGATATGACCGAGTTTGACATGAAACCACCTACTGCCATGATGGGAACTATTAAGGTTGGCAAGGATGTGGAAGTAAAAATGAATCTGGTTTTTAAGAGATAAAAAAAGCCCCGGAGAAGGGGCTTTTCATTTGATCTCTGTTATCTGGTTTAGAAGTGGACCGCTCCGGTGAAAAGAACTCCGCCAAACGTTCCATCCTCAAATAAGGTACCCATAACCCCGTCTCCAGAGTAGGTTTGGTCAACATATTCAAGCTTTGCAAGAATATTCTTTGTTGGCCACCATCCTGCCGCAACACTTAACCTGTTCACTGTGCTTTCGACACCGATTGTTCCAAATTCTCCCGAAAGGGTGTTGTACCTAGCTGCTACAAACAATTGTTCCCTTTCCAGAAATCGATAGACAAGCTCAGCGGCGATTTGATTTACCGCTCTATTATCTTCGGTTGCATTGCCGTTTGCATCTGTCTCCATCGCGGCGGATTTTCCACTGGATGTCTCATAAGTTCCAAAGAATTCAAGTCCCTTCCATTTTGCGAAAGCATTGATCATGATAGAACTGATATTATACGTGAAACGTGGGTTTACTCTTCCATTAGTGAAATCGGAACCAACACTGGCAGGTGTTGACATCACGCCATAATAATGCGATCCTGCTCTATCCCCACCGTAAAGAGTATTCCTTGGTGACTCGGAGTTTCCATAATAACTACCGGTAAACCTCAATCTTAGATCATCATTGATCTGCTTATCATAGCCAAGCTTCAATAAAATCGATGGTGATTTTTTCACACCTATAACATCTGGATCTGATATATCTCCTTTTATTAAACCGGTCGTTACTCCCAACATCCCAAATAAGCCGGGGTCAGTGAAATAATAGAATTCACCTCCAATTTCGGTGGCAAATGCGTCCATAATGTAACCTTCCATAAATGGATTATAGGCATCATTTCCATTGTCGGATCTACGGAAATGCTGATCTCCGTAGTTTACCTCCATATGACCAAGCTTAGCTCTTAGGTGTTTTGCAAAGAAGTCAGAAAAGCCACCATCGGTAAGGAAAGAGATTTTATCCACTTGCAGATAGCCCCCTTTTACCCAAAATTCAGGGTGGTGTCTTGACGACATATAGCTTTCCACAGCAAGCCTGACTCCATCCTCAAGTTGAACGTCAATGTTTAAGTTGGCAGTGGCAAGGTTAAACCCTGAGCCAATGGATGCGAGCCCATTGGACGTATCCGACCCAAGGACATTTTCATGGCTCAAAGACTGAAAGGATTGCCAAAAATTGGCTCCTAGACGAATTTTCAATTTATCAAATGGTATGGTATCGGTTTTATCAACTTCCCAAACATTGATTCCTCTTTGATCTCTGTATCTGAAATACTGCAGATCTGGTTGGAGTTGAGCCCATAGCCCGGTTGAAGACAATGCCATTAAGCATAGTACCAAGAATAATTGTGTACAGTAATTTTTCATTTCAATAGTTTTTGTGGTTTTGAACAAAAAGAGCTAATGAATCTTTGGGCCATAATGACACAAATCATTTTTTTGAATGTTTTCACTCAGATATAATGCGGCTCATTGAAAGTTCGAATCTGATATCCAAAAGAGGATTGACCTTTACTAGAGATAGCATTTTTGTGGGAGGTTCCAGTCCGAAATCTCTCATATCCACTGCGAGGGCCCCTTTTAATCTGACCATTTCCCCTTCTAGGCTTTCCTTTTCCAAACTCATATAGTATTTCTTCTTTCTACTGGCCAGGTTAACCTGAGCGAAGATCCCAGTCGGATATAATTCAGAAAATGGGTCATCATTTTCAGGAAACATTATTCTGATGAAATCAATGGTCATTATGGGGTATTGCGCTGCCTTTAGAGTTTTCTTGAAATCTGAGGTTATAAGTGAGTTTTTGCAATCAAAGTGATCCACCTCCAGTTCAATACGAAACTTTTCGAAATCCAAGGCATGGCCGTTTGCCTGGTAAACAATATCAACGGTATCCTTTAGGTTCTCTCCATTTATCAAGCATTCGAATTTATTGATATTGGATGAACCCATAATAGAGAGGAAGCTCTCCACATTCAATCTGAAGATACTCTGTTGGTCTTGAGCAATACTGAAATGAGAAGAAAGAAAAAGAAGGAGAAAAAGTGTTGCCAAATTTCTACTGAATGCCAATTTTTAAATTTTGATTTAAAAATCGAATATAGAATAAGGCAACACTTTTTTAAAGCACTTAAAACCTACTGCACGATGATTTTTTCCGTATGATCGAAACCTTCTCCTTGGATTCGAACAAACCAGAATCCTTTTGGTAAAGAATTTATTGTTATCCAATTTGAATCAATAGTATCGATAGTTTTCCATATTAACCCATTTGCATTATAGAAGACTATTGATTTCACCTTAGAATTTTTCAAATCCAATGTAAAGCCACCATTATTTGGATTTGGGCTGATGGATGGTTTTGTTTTATCTTCTAAGAACCCTGTTCTTTCTTGAGGTTCAGATTCACATTCCCATTCAGAAAGCTTTCCAATAGTCTGGTTGGCCTGATTGTATTTTGCCACCCAGTTGTCATATTCTCCTTCTTCATGTTGGTACGTGATTGGATCGGTTTTAAATTCATTAATCACTATCGTTGGATTTCCACCAGAACCACCACCGCCCGATCTATTGGTGTTTGCTGGTATTTCACCTAAAATTTGAGTTTCCTTATCCCATCTCCAGTCTAAGGGATCGTTTGGATCAGGAATATTGTTGGGATCTTTGTATTTCCATGGACTAACTGAATAAAATCCATCTGTTGTATTTGGAGGTCCGTCAAAAGTCCCCGGGGCACCTCTCAAAACTCCTGGATTAGAATTAGGATCAGGGAAATTTATTATGCTTAGAGGGTTAGGATTGCCTGTTCCCGCAGGGTCTCCGGCTATATAACTACCTCTTTTCCACCAAATTAAATTATCAACAACAAGATTTTGAAGAATTGTTGGATCCTCCCTCCACGTAACCCCCCCATACTGAATTGCAGCCCAGGGATTAGTGAGATTATTTATTTCGGTGTTGCCACACGGAAACATTGGTCCTTGGTAAGTCTCTATGTGAATCCCGCGAGATCTAAAAATTAGAGGTAAAGGTCTTGACTGAGCCCAGATAATATTGTTAAACCCATTTTGGTTATCGGGTCCAAGACCACTTGCAATTACCCTATTATTTCTAACCGTTATATTGTTTCCCGACAGGATACCAATCCCGTATCTTGTAGTACCAATGACTTGATTATCCTCGATTTCAATGTGCTTATTTCGGTTTTCCGGTTCATTTGAACATCCATCCCCAGCATTTATACCACCCCCTGTATAAAAATGATTCGAATAGGCATCAGCATTTTGATCTCCATAAGGATATGCACCCCAAAGGAAATTATTTTTTACAATTATTGGATTTTCTTCAGTTCCACCACAATTGTAGAGATTAATAACATCTTCTACCGCGGATTGATTAGGTTTATTTATTACCTCGTTCCATGTGATTTCGCAGTCTATTGTAGTTATATCTGCAATTCGGACAAAGAACGCCCATCTCCAATCATACGCATAACACTTTGTAGTATATGAACCAGTCAATGAATGTGGACACATATTTCCAAGCCCATCCGCCTGATATCCAGGTTGTCCACTATATGATTTGATCAGGTTTCCTGAAGAATCATATTTTCGCCCATCAAGATTCAATATTTTATTGTTATATATTCTATAAACGGGCGTTTGGTTAGGTTGGGAGGCCCCATTTTGTCTCCAGATTTCTATTCCCCTAGTTCCTGTGACTTCATTGTTATGGAAATAGACATAACTTGGGACATTCAATTCCAAAATTTTTCCATTATTGTTATAAGGGTAGTTTATTGGATCTAAACCTGTAATGTCACAATTTCTTACGGTTATGTTTATTCCAGTCCTATTTCCTCCAGCGATTATATGTCCAGGGCCTACTAAACATGAATTTTCGATAATTACACATTCTGTGGTTGAAATTTTCACAACTGGAATATCGGGATCTTGGCTTGACCAAGATCCAGTATAAATACCGGGATCTTTAATCTCAATTGGCCCCGAATAGTTGGGGTCATTAACGGGGTCCCCATTTGAATCATAGATTTGTGGATTTTGATTTAAGCATGGATTACTTCCAAAGCCATTTGAAATTGAAAGAATTATTAATAAAAAGGAAAATACTTGTTTCATGTTAGGATTTTTAAGTTTAGAAATAGGTCGTTTTAGACCTCATCAGATTAAAGTATAATTTAACAAAAACTCAAGAGAAAGGAATTTTGTAAGGCGCAACTTCCACTTTGCGAAAATGGATTTGTAATTGGTTTTCCTCTTTTCAAGTTAATAGCCTCTGGAGATGATTAATTTCCCTGGAAGAAAACCGTTAAAGAAGTTCATTTGCAAGATTGGCTAGTTCAGACCTTTCACCCTTTTCGAGATTTACATGCGCATAAAGATCCTGATTTTGAAATCTGTCAATCAGGTAGGATAATCCATTTGATTGGGCATCCAGATAGGGGGTATCGATTTGCATGATATCCCCGGTAAAAATGATTTTGGTGTTTTCTCCTGCCCGGGTAATGATGGTCTTGATCTCGTGAGGAGTAAGGTTCTGCGCTTCATCAATAATGAATCCAATATTTGAGATACTTCTGCCTCTGATGTAAGCAAGTGCATTTACAACTAGCTTTTCAGAATTAAGCATCTCATTTATTGCGATAAACTCCTTATCCTTTTCCTTGTAATGACTTTGAATGAATTTCAAATTATCCCAAAGAGGTTCCATATAAGGATTGATCTTTGATTTAATATCCCCTGGTAGAAACCCAATATCCTTATTACTTAAAGGAACAATTGGTCTGGATAGGTATAGCTGATTGAATTTCCTTCTTTGCTCCAACATGGAGGCAAGGGCAATCAGGGTCTTACCCGTTCCAGCCAAACCAGTCAATGATACCAACTTAATATCCTGGTGCATGATGGCATGGATGGCGAAGGTCTGCTCGGCATTCTTTGCTGATATCCCATAGACTGTTTTCTTACCGATCTTATGAAGGTTCCCATCAACTCCATTATAATATGCAAGGATCGAATTTGAATCAGACTTAAAGATGTAGTACTGATTTTTGATCGGTTCCTCTTCAAAGAAATCCTTCCACTCAACAGAGGAATTCTTGTAAAGCTTATTGATCAGTTTTGGGTCAAGGCCTTCAACCACCTTTTTGCCCGTGTATAATTCCGAAACGGTTTTGATCTTACCGGTTTCATAATCCTCTGCAGGTAATTCAAGGGACTTGGCTTTTACACGAAGGTTTATGTCTTTGGTGATAAGGATCACCTTTCTGTCTGGATGGCTTTCCTGTAGCCCTAGAGCTGAGCTTAGTATTTTGTGATCAGCTGTATTCTCAGTGAAGATATCACGGGTTTTATTCTTTGAATCTCCATTCAATAAAACCTTGACCTTTCCTTTTGAGGGACCATTTAATGGAATCCAATCTTTTAAGCTGTGCTTTCCAGCAAGTTCATCGAGGCGTCGGATGAATTCTCTCGCAGCAAAATTCTTTGTGTCTGATCCCTTTTTAAAATTATCCAGCTCCTCCAGAACCGTAATCGGAATGGCGACGTCATTTTCTTCGAAATTATCTATGGAGTTATGATCGTAAAGGATCACCGAGGTATCAAGGACAAATACCTTTTTTCTCTTTTTATCTTGAGTCATACAGCACTAAAAATATCTCCAATTCGGAGCAGAACGATTTATGCAAATGTTACGAACTAATAGATTATAATGCTACCTTTTCGGCGATAATTATTCAACATGAAGGTAATTTCGAAAAGGGTCCTTATGATCCGGCCAAGATACTTTGGAGCCAATCCTGAAACCAGTGGATCCAATGAATTTCAATTGACAGATGCTCAGGGAAAAGAGGATGAGATCTCCCAAAAGGCCATCAAGGAATTTGATTCCATGGTAGATTTACTGAGGGCAAATGAAATTGCTGTTGAGCTATTCGACCAACCCATTGATAACCAATCTCCAGACATAGTATTTCCAAATAATTGGTTTACCGTTCACCCTGAATCCTACTATTTTATTTACCCAATGGAGTCTCGGTTAAGAAGGACCGAAAGGATCGATTCTGTTCTCTCTTTCCTGGAAAGAGAATATGAGAACAAGGAACTCATTGACCTAAGCTGGTTTGAATCGGAACATCAGTATTTGGAGGGGACTGGTAGTATGGTTTTCGATAAACTTGGCAAAACTGTCTATTGTGGCCTATCTTCTCGTTCGTCGGCTGAACTGGCCAAAAGGGTATCTGAGATCCTGGGATATGAGCTTGAACTGATCGATACCAAAGGTCCAGGAGGATTACCTATTTATCACACAAATGTCTTTTTATCAATTTCAAATGGTCTGGCAATTTTGTGTTCTGAGTGTATTCCTTCAAAGAAAACCAAGGCTCGGATAAAAAGTAGACTTAAAGATTCAGGCAGAAAGGTCATCGATATTAGTCTGGATCAAACCGCGGCCTTATGTGGTAATGTTCTGGAGCTCAAGTCTGAGAAGAGTAAAAAATTTCTTGTTTTATCCTCTACATCACAAGGTGCTTTTTCCGAAGATCAATTAGATAGTCTTTCTGAAAAGCATAGCCTGATTGTCCCAGAGATCCCAACCATAGAGAAGTTTGGTGGGGGTGGGGTTCGTTGTATGCTCGCTGAGCTTTACTGAAAATTCTATTTCCGACTGGCTTCGGCTATCCGGCTAAGTATGGTTAATTGGCCTCCATATGTTTTTGAGAGGTTTTCTTCCGTGAAAACATCTTGTGTACGACCTGATGTAATCATTCTCAAGTTCAATAGAACCAGGTATTCGAAATAGTCCTGAACCGAATTGAGGTCATGATGGACTACGATCAGGGTTTTGCCTTCTGCAACCATTCGCTTCATAAGTTTTATGATTGAAGCTTCTGATGCTGCATCTACCCCTGCGAAGGGCTCATCCAAAAAATAAAGATCAGCCTCTTGGGCCAGCGATCTTGCGATGAAAACCCTTTGTTGCTGTCCTCCGGATAATTCAGATATCTGTCTGTCTTTGAACTCGGTCAATCCTACCTTTTCAATACTATTTAATGTGATCTCTTTATCGACCTTTTTAGGTCTTTTGAAAAGACCTAGTTGACCATACCTTCCCATTAATACAACCTCGAAGACGGAAGCAGGGAAATCCCAGTCCACTGAATCTCTTTGAGGGACATAGGAAACTCTTTTTCGGTTCTTGTCTATTTTCTTTCCAAATACTTGTGAATGCCCCCTGTCAGGAGATTTTAGACCTAGAATGGTATTTAAAAGAGTTGTTTTTCCTGAACCATTGGGTCCTATGATACCTGCTAATACTCCAGAAGGGATTTGAAAGTCGATTCCCCAAAGGACAGGTTTACCTTCATAGCTGACCTTCAGATCGTGAACTTCACATGCAATTTGTGGATCAGACATTTTATTCCAATGCTTTCAGGATCAATTCAGAATTGTACTTTACCATCCCAATATAATTATCCTGATCCGTACCCTCGGCCCCTAAGGCATCTGAATAGAGGGTTCCTCCTTTTTCAACTTCATATCCTTTGAGTCTGCACCCCTCAAGAACAGCATCTATGCCTTTTTCAGAAACCATTGTTTCAACAAACACTTTTTTGATCTCATTCTGGATAATAAAATCTACCAGGTTACTTATGTCTTTTAGGCCAGCTTCGGAAAGCGTGGAAATTCCCTGTAAACCAACGACCTGAATAGAATAAGCCCTACCAAAATAGCTGAAAGCGTCATGGGCAGTTACAAGTAACCTTCTTTCCTCAGGAATTGAGAGGAATTTCTCCTTTAGTTCTGAGTCCAGTTTTAACAATCTTTCATTTTGATCAGATGGGTTGGATTGTTTATTTGCCCAGTTGGTCACACTATAAATGGAATCTCTTAATCCAAGCAAGCCTTTCCTCCATAATTCCACATCGAACCAAATATGAGGATCATAGCTCCCCGCGAAAGCCTCGGACTGAATCAGGTCTTCTTTTGAAATAAAAGCTGAGATCGGAATGGTTGGCTTTTTTTTCGAAAGGTTCTCAAGAATCTCTTCCATTTTTCCTTCCAGAGCGATTCCATTATAAACGATTAGATCTGCTTTCCGTAGCCTACCCAGGTCTGAGCTTGTTGGTTTGTACAGATGGGGATCAATTCCTGGCCCCATTAAAGAGATCACCTCAATTCCTTCCGGAACGAAATTCTTTACTCCATCGCCAAGAATTCCCGTTGTGGTTACTATCAAGAACGAGGAATTTTCTTCCGGCTTTATACAGGAAACGAGGAATGTTGTTGCAAGAAAAAGGAAACAAATTTTTTTCATTGGTCTTCTCAAGGGTGAGTAATCGGCGGCAAATTTAACCATCCTTTTTGTCCAGCATAGTAAGGATCAAATTCTTGAAGATCCTGCTTTCGTCTTTCCATAGGAATAACCTTTTATCCTCGAACTGTGTTTTCTCTGGTGCTATGTTTTTGATTTCTTCTATTTTATTGAGCAAGCAACCCTTGAACCCTTTTTCAATTAGGCTTTTATTATGCTCGGAACTAAAAGCAATGAATGGAATTCCAATAGAATTGGCTTCATAGAATTTGGTAGGGGTCCTGTTTTTTATCGGAGCAGCTATGGGGTAGAGTGAAAGGCTGGCTTTTGACTTAATAAGCCCGTCCATTATTAGGTTATGAGGGATAGGGGAGTTGGATACTTCGACCTCTATATTCGTTTTGACTTCAAGCTTTTGAATCCTTTCCTGGTCTTCTTTCTTTGGACTATGCCCTATGATCAGAAGTTTTTTTGATTCCAGGTAGTTCTTTGAAACAAGCTCTTCAACATGTTTTAGTCCGGTTTGATCCGCTAAAGTTCCATGGTAAATAAGGTCATACTCCTTTTCCGGGTAGTTTACAATTTCGGAGGTTTCCAAAGCTTTATTTTCAAGAAGTATATAGTTTCTTGCTAAAAATGGTCTTTCATTTTTGTAACAGCTTTCGGCTGCAATAACCTTGTTGAAAAAGACGGATCCAACTCCTTCAATGAGTAATGGAATTAAAGCTTTTAGAAACCTCAAAGGAGAAGCATAACCATTTTTGTAGAGATAATTATGAAAATAGTTCTCTTGCATGTCATAGAGTAAAAGAGCTCTTCTTTGGAGCCTTATGAACAGGGCCGGAATGATCAACTCCCAGGAGCATACAATGATCAAAGCCGGGTTCAGCTTCTTGGCGATCTTATAAAAAGACCCAACTTTTCTCCATTTTGATCCCAGGTTCCTTGAATACGAAAAGTCATCGTGAAAATTCTTTGAAAAGGTACCTTCTGAGGTTCTTTTGGAGCCGTAGAAATGGAGGTTAACACTTTGTAAATCTGAAAGGGAAGCCCCCAACTTTTCGTACATTCGCACCTCATTTGCGGGCTTATTAAGACTTGCAAATAGAATCGTATTTCGTTCCAACATTCAAATATGGGTCAACAGGAATTAATAGAGCAAGCCTGGGAGAATAGAGATCTTTTAAAGGATCAAAATGTAGTGACGGCAATTGAAGATGTTGTTGAATTGCTGGACAAAGGAAAGATCCGTGTTGCCAGCAAGGAAGGGGATTCCTGGCAAGTTCATCAATGGGTTAAAAAAGCCGTTCTTCTTTACTTTCCCATAAAAGGAATGAACACCATACAGGCTGATCCTTTTGAGTTTCATGATAAGATTCCTCTTAAAACTGGTTACAAAGATCTAGGGGTAAGGGTGGTTCCACATGCTTTGGCCCGATATGGTTCTTTCCTTTCCCCTGGCGTGATTCTGATGCCTTCCTACGTCAATATTGGAGCTTATGTGGGTTCAGAAACCATGGTGGATACCTGGGCAACCGTAGGAAGCTGCGCCCAAATAGGAGCTAATGTACATCTGAGTGGGGGAGTAGGTATTGGGGGCGTACTAGAACCTATCCAGGCTGCGCCGGTAATCGTAGAGGATGGAGCATTTATTGGTTCTCGCTGTATCCTTGTTGAAGGAGTTAGAGTTGGTAGGGAAGCTGTCTTGGGGGCGGGTGTAACCTTGACTTCCAGTTCCCGAATCATAGATGTTTCTGGAGGGAGTGCAATAGAATACAAAGGGGAGATACCGGAAAGGTCAGTGGTGATACCGGGGGGAGTAACGAAGAAATTCCCAGCTGGAGAATACCAGGTTCCTGCTGCCCTGATCATTGGTAAAAGAAAACAAAGCACTGATTTAAAGACTTCTCTTAATGACGCTTTAAGAGATAATTCAATAGTGGTATAATGGAAATGATCACAACAAGGATAGCACTTGCCCAAGACCTTGGGGTACATGGCAACCTTTTTGGAGGAAACATGCTTTCCTGGCTAGATGAGGCTGCTGCCGCTCTGGCATCAAAGATTTGTCAATCCGCCAATATGGTGACCGTAAAGCTGGATGAGGTTGTATTCAAAAAGGCAGTAAAGGAAGGATTCCTAATCCAGATCTATGGAGAAGTTGAGCATGTGGGAAACACTTCCATTCGTATGTTAATGGAAGCAAGAAAGCATAATGTTTATACGGGCGAGGAAGAGCCGGTTGCCACCACTAAGATCACCTTTGTCCACATAGATGCACACGGACAACCAATTCCGATAAGGGAAGAGGTTAAGAAAAAATATCCTGCCAGCCCAGATTAACTAAACTGAGCAGCTACCTTTAGCTCCTTTGTCCCCTCACTGTAATCATAAAATCCAGAGCCGGATTTAACTCCCAAATGTCCTGCTTCGACCATATTAACTAATAAAGGACAAGGTGCATATTTTGGTTTTCCATGTCCTTCATGCATAACCCTCAGGATGAAGAGGCAAACATCAAGGCCAATGAAATCTGCTAGTTGTAGGGGACCCATTGGATGAGCCATTCCCAATTTCATCACGGTGTCAATCTCCATCACTCCAGCTTCACCTTCGAACAATGTCTCGATCGCTTCATTGATCATTGGCATAAGAATCCTGTTGGCTACAAAACCTGGATAATCATTCACTTCCACAGGGATCTTACCTAGGTCTTTGGAAAGCTGGATAACTTTTGAGCATACCTCATCGCTTGTAGAATACCCGCGAATAACTTCCACCAGTTTCATGATAGGAACAGGATTCATAAAATGCATTCCTATTACGCTTGATGGCCTTTTGGTGGATGAAGCAAGTTTTGTAATTGAAATTGAAGAAGTATTGGTAGCAAGAATAGCGGAATCAGGGGCATGGGTATCCATGTCCTGGAATATCTTTTTCTTGAGATCGAGGTTTTCTGTAGCGGCCTCAACCACCAGTTCTGCATTTTTCACCCCTTCTGAAATGGAGGTATGAGTTTGAATATTACTTAGGGTTGAATCCTTTTCATCCGTAGTGATCTTTTCTTTGGATACCATCCTATCAAGATTTTTAGTAATGGTTGCGATAGCCTTGTCCAAGGATTCCTGCTTTACATCAATAAGACTTACATTATTACCTTTTTGAGCAAACACATGTGCAATTCCGTTACCCATGGTTCCTGCCCCGATCACTGAAATTTTCATCTTTCCTTTTTCAATTTAATGAGTTGGTAAATCTATGATTATTGCTCCGTTTTTCACTTTGATGAATGGTGTGAGGAGTTATAAGTTCAATGAAAAAAATGCATTTATTGACCCTAGTATTGATCCTCATACATTTTTAATTGGTCTTTCAAACAACCTTTTACAACAAAAAATGACTGATTAACTACCTGGTTGCCTTTCCTTCATCTTATTTTATCTATCTTAGAAGGAGATAATATCTAGCTATCGGGAACAGATCAATAATTAGAATGAATAGAATTTACCTATTAACAATCCTTTTATCAGTTGTTTTTGTTGGGCAGGGAATTTCTCAATCCACTGTCTCTTTAACCCTGCAAAAAGATAATACCATTTTCTCTGAGAGTGTTAATTTAAGCTTGGGTGCAAATGGTTCTGTTTTTGTCGGCCGGACCAATCAAGGCAATGACCGAAGAGCCCTTGTTCAGTTTGATATGGGCACTATTCCTTCTAGCGCTACCATAACAAATGCTGAATTAAAATTACAGACTACAAATGGACAGGGGGGTGCTAGGGATGTTAATGTTCATTCTCTGACCCAAGCCTGGGGTGAAGGGGCATCCGATAATGCTTCAAATCCAGGACAAGGAGGAGTAGCAACAACAGACGATTGTTCCTGGGCTTATACATTTTGGTCTCAGTCCATGTGGACCAACAATGGTGGTGATTTTAATTCTACTTCTTTAGCTACGGCAAGCGTAAACTCATCTGGAAGTATTACCTGGACTTCTCAAGGATTGATCGATTTTGTTCAGGACGTAGTTGATGGGTCTACAACGAATTTCGGATTTATTTTTATCGGAGATGAATCCACAAACCAAACTGCAAAAAGATTCAATTCAAAAGAAAGTTCAGGGCAGGTACCAGAGTTAATAGTAACCTATTCAATGCCTTCTGGCCTTGGTTCTGGTAATCTTAAAAGAGAATTCAACATTACTCCGAATCCTGTGACAAATGATTTTAAGATTTCGGGAAATGCTGCATTTTCCTCTCTTGAGATCTTCGACCTGAAAGGAAGCCGGGTTTTGGTTCTAGATGCTAGTAAAAACTCTCATTCTATTTCCGGCTTGAATAGGGGCATCTATCTTCTTAAGATCAAAGGAGATGATTACTCTGTAACCCAAAAGGTCATCAAGAAGTAAAAGCCTAGCTGATTATTTTCCTGGTATTGGTATTGACGAACAGGATATCTCCAAGCTCCTCATAGGCTTGGAAAACTCCTTCGGCTTCATGCCTCACCATTTCACCTCTAAAGCCTAAAATGGTAAGATCTGCATGCTTTGAGGTATTATTGATCAGGCTTTTCGCATCCTCATTTTCCTGCTTTGGAATCATTCTAATGTTCTGAGCCGATATGGGCAATCGTCCATCCTTTATCAGATCCATTAATGCTTCCTGCTGTTTTCCAAGGTCCTGGGCTGGAAATAAGGAGTATATTTTTATATCACCATTCTTCCAGTCCGGATGACCACTAATGATGTAAGCCATCAGAATCATAAGGTTTGCATTCTGCAGGTCATTTGGGGTGATCCATAGATGGATCTCAGACTTTACTCCAAACCTTCTGATTGAACTTCCCAATACAAGCACGTCGAAATTGCTTGATTTTGTCAATTGGTAATTCTCCACGATAGCCTTCAGCTCCTCTGCATCATCCTTTGAATATTCAAAAAGGATCATGTTGTTTTCCTTTCCAGATATACCGGGTAGTTGAATGACCTGGGCAATGGCAGAAGTATATGAAGGACTTATTAGCGTATCCAGATAAACATTATTCCTTGATGCCTCGGCCATTTTGATCAGCCTGGACAGAGCCTCTCTTGAATTCTTGTGGGTTTCCTTTGATAGATATCCATTAATAAGATGGATATAGGTTCCAAACCCATAGCGGTAGCTGATCCAACCCAATAGCTCAAAAGCCGCTACTCTTTTAAAAGAATCTTCGGAGATGCAAACCACAGAGGGTCTCCATTTTTCCATTTCCGGAGCCTTTTCCACTTTCTGAAGGAAGACCTGGAGTACCCGGCTTAATTGAAAGATCACACCCTGGAATATTCCGGCCAACCCTTCCTTTTCATCTTTTGTTCTGGATACAACCAAATAAAGAATGGTCATAAGGAATAGTGAAAGGAAAGCATAACGTGCATTGATCTGGAACATCAGAATCAAGCACATTACAGCTCCCAACAGAGAGAAATACCACTTACTCCTAAAAGATGGCCTGTAAGAAGGATCAGAAGCAAAGTGTTCAAAGAAAGAGATCAAACATATCGATCCATAGGTAAGCATGAAGAACATGGTTATGATCCCCGCAACTGTATTTACGTCTCCGATCAGAACAAAAACCAAAGCAATTACCGAGGTGAGTAGGGTAGCGTTTCGTGGTTCCTTAGTTTTTCCGGAGGTTCTTGAAAGCCAATAGCTTAAATTCTTGAAGGGGATATTTTTGTCCGCCGCTAAAGCTTGAAGTGTTCTTGGTGCAACCAGCATTGATCCTATTGCTGATGAAATGGTGGCTGCCGCCAAACCAATGGGAATAATCGGTCCCCAAAGGGCGATATCACTCATGATCAGCTGTTTTGAAGAGAGGTCTTCCGGGTCAGCTGAAATGTATAGTTTCAGGGCAATTGCCATATAAACCAACATTCCGAAAATGGTTGCGGTCAATGTACCTCTGGGAATAGATCTTTTCGGATCCGCAAGGTCTCCTGAAAGGCCAACACCTGCTGTCATGCCGGTAAAGGCTGGAAAGCAAATTGCGAAGACATAAAAGAAGGAATCCGAATCAGCTGAATGTTTGCCCAATCCAAAATCATTTTCCAGTTGGGGATTTTCTCCCCCTCCCAGAAAAAACAAAACCAAAGCAACTGCTAGGACAGTTACCACAACATATAAGGTCTTAATACCAAGCGAAGCTCCTTTGCTCAGGATCAACAATATCAACAACAATAACCCAGGGACCGATACGATCCTGAAATCATAAACATGAATGGCATATTTGGCCAGAAGAAACTGAAAAACCGGCTCGAAAGCCTGGGAGAAAGCAATAATGTAGAATGCAACGGAAATTGCCTGGGAAAGGTATAAGGCCGTTCCGATTGCTCCACCTATAGTCAGTCCAAATGAACGCGATATAATAAAGTATTCACCTCCACCTTCTACCTTTTGGTTGGTTGCAATTTCTGCAATCGCCATGGCGGTAGGAATGGTTACCAAGTGACCTAGTATAATTATAGCCCAGGCACCAAGAAGCCCAACATTACCAACCGCATATCCAAATCTCAAGAACAATATAGCCCCTAGAATGGTAGATATGGCGGTAAGAAATACCGGTCCAGTTCCAAAACCCTTTCGGGTTTCAATTAACCTTTGGGATGCCATTAATTAAGATTTCCGAGATCCACCGGCACAACTCTTGAAACACCATTTTCTATCATGGTGATTCCATAGATCATTTGGGTGTTTGCCATGGTTCTTTTGTTGTGGGTAACGATGATGAATTGAGATCCTGCCGAAAATTCGTTGATGATATTATTGAATTTATCAATGTTGGCATCATCCAAAGGTGCATCTACCTCATCAAAAACACAAAAAGGGGCTGGTTTTAATAAATAGACAGCGAAAAGGAGGGAAGTAGCTGTAAGAGTTTTCTCTCCTCCCGAAAGCTGATTGATTGTCAATGGTCTTTTTCCCTTAGGTTTTGCCGTGATCTCAATTTCTGAATTCAGAGGATCCTCAGGATCAACCAATTTCAGATCGCAGGTGTCACCTTCTGAGAAAAGGGTCCGAAATACCTTAATAAAATTATCCCTTATCTCATTGAATGCTGATTCAAAGGTTTCAGTAGCTACCTTGTCGATCTCTTCAATTGTAAGCAATAATGATTCTTTGGCCTTTTGAAGGTCCTCCCTTTGCTCCAGAATAAAGCTATGCCTTTCTTTCACCTCCTCAAAGGCTTCGAGTGCCATTGGGTTCACGGCCCCGATCCTTTCGATCTTGATCTTAAGATCATCGACCTGTTGGATCAGATCTTCCGAAGAAATACTATTGTCAACCTCCGTTTTCAGGAAGGCTTCAAAATCAACCTCAAACTCGACTGCAAGTCTTTCCTTTACCGAGGTAAGATCTAATTGAAACTCATTAAGCCTGTCTTTCAGGTTCGCAATGGTTCCATCTACAGTTTCTCTTTCTGAGCTCAATCTCCTGGACTTTGATTCCAGTTCTTCGATCTTCTCGCGGGTGCCGTAATAATCTTTCTCGGTTTTGTTCAGATCCTTTTCGAGTTTTTCTTTCTTTTCATAGAGTTCTACCAAACCCTTTTCCTGGATCTCATCATTTTGCAAAAGATCTTTTACAGATGATTGATTCTCTTCCTGTTGACGAGTATTGTTGACAATCCTGTTCTTTATTTCTTCGAGAGTATTTGCCTTGTATCCTTTATCCTGTACCAGGCTTTTCAATTCGTTTTCTAGACGGATCTCATTGAATTTCAATTCTTCCAGCCTGGCTTCTTTGGTCTTTAGATCTTCCTGGCTCGATTCTAATTCTGAATTTGAAGCAACTAATTGCTTTGAAAGGGATTCCAATTTTGCTTCCAGTATGGAAACCTGGGGTAGGGAGTTTTCAGATTCTCTTTTTAATTCCTCGATCTTGTTCCCTATGGATTCTTTTTTGGATTGGCCTTCTGAAAGGATCTGATTGATCTGCTCTTTTCTACTTTCAAATTCTACTTTTTCCCTATGGATCTTTTGAAGTTCTTCCTTCATTTCCGTTATAGGCATAGCTGAAAGTTTTGATCTTGTTTCTTCTAGTGATGCCTCCTTGTTCTTTAGAGAGCTAGTTAAAGATTCCACCTCTTTTTGAAGTTTTGAGATCTCCTTCTTCAGGTTTTGTAGGTTTTTTATCCTTCCGATCCTCTTCCCCTCAAAAAGACCTACAGATCCTCCAGTAATTGAGAACTTTCTTCTTACAACCTTTGAATCGGCGGTTATCCAAATTGCATCCCCTGTTTTATTTGGGATCTCCGAAACCGTTCTTACGATCAAGACATCCCCCAATAGGAATTGTATCAGGTCCCTATATTTTTCTTCAAACTCAACTACTTCAGTTGCCGGAGTAGCCTGGTTCAGGATCTCAGGTTTTTGGGATTTTTTGTTTCTAAGAGAATCCAGAAGAAAGAAATTGGCCTTGCCTTTCGATGAACCGCTCAGTAGATCAATAGCTTTTATTGCTTCAGCCTGGTTTTCTACAACATAATGATTCAATACGGGCTCAAGGTAGTTTTCGATAGCAAGGCGGTATTCTTCAGAAGTGCTAATAATATCAGATAGGAGGGGAGCTTTTTTGGCCCAACCCTTATCCTTATTAAGAAATTTGATCGCCTCGGGATATCCTTCCAGGTTATCCACCATGCTTTGGGTCAATCGAAATTCATTTTCCTTGGCCTCCAACTTTCTCAATAGCTTATCAAGGTCTTTCTCCATGGTTTTTACCTCCGATTCAGACCTTTCTCTTTGAGATTCTAACTCTTGATATTCTGTTTCAGCGTTCTTTACTTTTTCTTCCGCCTTACCTTCCTTTTCAATTATGTCTTTTAATCTTTCCTCGAATCCGGCAACTGTCTTCTCTTGTTCGGATTTGCTTTCCTGTGATTCCTGAAGCTGTGATTCCAGGGTTTGGATCTGCACACTTCCTATCTCTACATTTCTGGAATGTTTTTCATACTCTTTTTCAGTCTCTCTATTTTCTCTCTCGAGGCTCTGGTGCTTTTCCAGGATTGATTGAACCGAATTCCTTGAAGTAATTGTCTCCTTTTCCTGTTCCGACCTTAATTGAGTTGAATTAGTATAATCCTTTTCCAGTTTTTGCAGGTCCTGATCTATTCCTTTGATCGAAAATTCAAGCTTGTCTCTAAGTTTCTTGTCCTGATCAAGATCTTCCTTAAGGCTTTCAATACGATTATTGAGAAACTTGAGTCGCTCGTTCTTTATCTGCTTTTCATTCTCCGTTGACCGAATTACCGACAGCTGTTCATTAACTGCCTTTTGTTTTTGGGATAGCTCTTTTTCATTTTGTATGAGCTCCGCCTTTACTTTTTCAATTTCAGCCTGGATCTTGGAATTTTCTGCCTGGAATGAGGTTCTATTCTTTTCCTGCTCTTCAATGGATCTTTTGATCTCATCGAGCATTTTTCTTTGGTCCTCAATCTTCAATCGAGCCAGTTTTAAACTACTGGTTTTATAGTCCTCTTTGAGCTCGTAATAACGCTTGGTTTGCCTTGCCTGACGCTCAAGCGAGCGCATGTTCTTTTCGATCTCAAATACTAGATCCTCAACTCTTTCGAGATCAGCATCTGTATCCTCAAGCTTCTTTAGAGTTTGCTTTTTTCTTGTTTTGAATTTCGAGATCCCCGCAGCTTCTTCAAATATCACCCGCCTTGCTCCATCCTTATTCTGGAGTATGTTGTCCACCATTGCAAGCTCAATGATGGCATAGCTATCCGGTCCGATTCCGGTATCTGCGAAAAGGCTTTGAATGTCCTTTAACCTACAGGTAACGCCGTTGAGTTGGTATTCACTTTCGCCTGACCGATAATACTTTCTTGTGGTTGTGACCTCGGAATACTCGGTGGGAAGAATGTTTTTGGTATTGGAAAAAGTCAGTGAAACCTCTGCTAGCTGTAAGGGTTTCCTTTTGTTGGTTCCATTGAAGATTATGTTCTGCATTTTGTCAGAACGAAGATTCTTGATCTTCTGCTCTCCAAGAACCCATCGAATGGCATCAACAACATTGGACTTACCACAACCGTTCGGTCCAACAATCCCGGTGATTCCCTTGTCAAAGTTTATTACGATTTTATCTCCGAAGCTCTTAAATCCCTTGGCTTCGAGTTTCTTTAATTCCATACACCTTCCTAGGCAACAAGCAAAAAATTAGATCCGGAAGAATGGGTCAGGTAAGTTTTCTTCTTATTCGGAAATCAGGTCAAAGGCTTCCTTTTTGATGTCTTCAACATCCATTTCGAGTTTCAATCCATCCTCAATGGCCCTGATCAATACGGTAACAATGATCTTTTTGAATCCCAGTTTCAATGCCACTTCGGTGCAATAGTCTAACTCTTTTTGGTAAAGTCTGCCATCGACCATCATCATATTCACAACATTAAAGAGGTAATCAAATTGTTCTTCTGTGCTGTCCGGGTGACCAATGTCCCTGGTATGGGGGTTTTCGATCACTTCCTGAATCCTCTCATCAGAAAATCCAGCTTTCCTACCAATTGCAAACACCAAATCCTTTTCCCTGTCATCAAAGTGATGATCAATTTTGGCCAGGTGGACTAGGTTATTTAAGTGTTTTAATGATTGGTCCTCTTGTTCCATTGTGTAGGTATGATATGCAATTATAATGATTCAACTTTCTATTTTACTTCTAAGGAATAGGTTTTTATAAACCCTTTTTTCCAGTCAGTAATTCTTTCAATTCTCCACTCTTTTTCATCGACAAAATCTGTGACCCTTGGTAATTCTGAGCGAGGAATATTGGTAAGGATCTTAAAGGTCAAATAAGCCAGTTTAATCAGGATTTTATTTAGCAATGAACTGGATTCATTCAAATAAAATTCATTGATGACCAATCTCCCTCCCGGTTTGGTCCAGGATTTAGCCTTGTTTATGAATTCAGGAATTTGCCTGTCTGGTAAACAATCAAGGAAAAAATTAGCCAGGATCAAGTCAAAAGGCTCTTTTGGCTCATAAGCAAACACATCTTCCTGAATTAGTTCAATTGAAGAGCCTTTTTCAGATCGATCGATCATTTTTCTGCAACTACTCAACATTTCACTCGAGCTATCCAGCCCAAAAATTCTAAGCTGCGACCCAGATTCAATATGTTTGATCAACCTACCCGTTCCAATGGCGGGAATTAATACCTGAGCTTTCTTTCCTTTCAATGAATTAATCGGTTCGGCCTGGATCCTGAAAAACTCCTTACCGAAAGCTATTCTTGCAAATAGGTCGTAAAAGGGAGCGATGAGCCTGTATTGATTTGATTGGCTCAAATCAGGCAAAGAAAGGAAAGGCTGAAACTGAGGTCTCCAATTGATCTATATGCTTCATATATTCTGAACTGAAAAGTGAAGAAAGGTGGAATAATGCTTCCGATAAGGATAGCCGTAAGAACCAGGGAAATCTGAAAATTCCCGAAGCTTTGCCAGTGGATCAAAATGATGGTAATGCTAGCCAGAGAAAAAAGAGCTAAGATCCTCCATTTTATTGAGCGGGGATCTAGATTAATAGTGGAATTTGGAAAGCCTTGCTTTTTATCAAATTCCTTTTCGATATGGGAAAGAGCAAAAAGGTTAATGCTAGCAATCAAAAAAATAGCTATTTGAAAAAGTCCAAGTAAAATGGAATATCTTCCAGCTGCAGACAAGCTTGGAATCGAAATTCCCAGGCTATAGATCAATGCGATCCTCAGCTCTTTAAAGATCCATTTCCCTTTTCCCTTTTCTTTTTGGTTCAGTACCCAGTGAGCTAGTACAAGAATGATCATTAATGCTCCGCTCTGTACGGTGATCGAGTTTAGCTTAGGTAGTATAGAAATAGCTCCAAAAAAGCTTACACCCAGAAAAAGAGACAGAATCGGGTAAAAATATACTTGGTGAATTCTATGCCTGTGGCTATCCGCCCAATGTCTTATTGAATTGGCATCCAGGAGATGATCGAAGGTGTAAATTGACCAGATCGAAATTCCAAGGGCGAACAGACTCAAGGGAGAAGGGGATACCCCTAAAATCTTAGAGGCCAGGATGGAACATCCTATTGCTCCCAGAGTTACATCTATGCTTAGAGAGTTGAGCAAGCGGAAAAATTTGCCTGCCCCCATTCCTATTCTAATGCTTTTATTCCAGGAAGTTCCTTTCCTTCAAAATATTCGAGCAATGCACCCCCTCCGGTGGACACATATGATACTTCCGATTCTAAACCAAGGCTCTTTATTGCAGCGGCAGAATCACCTCCTCCAATAAGAGAAAAGGCTCCCGCTTTGGTCGCATCGACTACAGCATGTCCTACTTCAAAGGTCCCTTTTGAAAAGTTGGAAAATTCAAAGACCCCCATGGGACCATTCCAAAGGATTGTTTTGGCATTTGAAATGACCTCAGTATATCTTTCAATTGCTTTTGGTCCAATATCTAAACCCATGAGCCCTTCGTCTATCATATTGGAAGCTGTAATCTTAAAATTTGAATCATTCGAAAATGAATCTGCTGCCAAACTATCCTCTGGTAATAGGATCTCTGTCCCATGATCTTTTGCCCTTTCGAGCAGATCCAAAGAGAGCTGCATTTTTTCTTCTTCAAGCAATGAATTCCCAATATTACCTCCCAGTGCTTTGAAAAAAGTATAAGCCATACCACCTCCAATTATAATGGTATCAGCAATAGGAAGGATATTTTGAATGATCTCAATTTTATCTGAAACCTTGGCACCACCCATGATGGCTACGAATGGAGATTTCTTTTCCTCAAGTACCTTTTTAGCGTTGCTGATTTCGGCCTGCATAAGAAACCCAGGTGCCCTTTGAGAAAAGTGCCTTGCTATTTGAGTGGTACTTGAATGGGCTCTATGGGCTGTTCCAAATGCATCGTTAACATAAACATCGCCCAACTCACTAAACTCCTTCGCTAATTCTTCGTCTCCTTTTATTTCTCCGCTATGAAACCTAACATTTTCCATTAGTAGAACTTCGCCAGGCTTTAAATTTTGAGAGGCTTCACGGGCCAAATCCCCCACAGAATCTTTGCAAAATTTCACTTCTCTCCCAAGATTGGTAGAAAGGCTATCAACTATTTGTGACAGTGAAAATTTTTCTTCTGGTCCATTCTTGGGTCGGCCTAGGTGGGAAAGAAGAACCAATGAGGCTCCTTGATCCAGGATGTGATTTAGAGTTGGAAGGGCGGCCCTTATCCTTTTATCATCTTTTACATTCCCCTGGTCATCCAAAGGAACATTAAAGTCAACCCTTACTACAACTCTTTTGTTGGAAAGGGATAACTCCTCAAGCTTTTTCATAGGAATCTATTCTCCGTGGAGGTATTCTTTTTTGGCGAATAGTTGGTCCTCTGTTTCTACATTATCAGGATCAGGAATACAACAATCTACAGGACAAACCGCAGCGCATTGTGGCTCTTCGTGGAATCCATGGCACTCTGTGCATTTGTCTGTAACAATAAAATAGAATTCATCAGACTTTGGCTCCATGGGTTTATCCGCATTGATCTTATCACCAGAAGGAAGTTCAACTTCAACTAGGTTTGTTCCGCCGGAATAGTTCCATTCTATTCCTCCTTCGTAAATAGCAGTGTTTGGACATTCAGGCTCGCAAGCCCCGCAATTGATGCATTCGTCCGTGATCATTATAGCCATAAGTCCGCTTTTTTTAGAAAACCTTTATTCGGTAAATATGTTTGATTTTTGCACAAATTTAGTAAGTGAATAATCAATTGAAGAAGGAAAGGATAATCCAATCATTAGTTGACCTGAAAATTCCTCTCGGGTCAATTAAGGAGAATGAGGAATTGAAGAAAAAAGCCCTGGGGGAAAATCCCTGGTTTAGCTCTGATTCAATTGATTTGGCTGTAGAATCTCTGCTGCCTTGGTTTGAGAAGGATCGTTTGACTTCATTTTCGGATCCATACCCTGTTGTTGAGAATCCAAAGACCATAGGGATGGTCCTTGCAGGGAATATTCCATTAGTTGGTCTTCATGACCTGGTTTGTGTGCTGTTGAGTGGACATCATGCAGAAATTAAGCTGAGCAGCAAGGATTCTGTATTGATGAAGTTTCTCTTAGGTTGTTTAGAAGATTTTGCCCCTGATTTAAAAGATATCGTTAAGGTTGTTCCTAACCTAAAAGGGATGGATGCCTTTATTGGAACAGGAAGCGACAATACGAACCGATATTTTGAAAGTTATTTTGGGTCAAAACCACATATTTTCAGGAGAAACAGAACCTCCATTGCAGTCCTAAAAAAAAATGCAAGCTCGGAACAAATAAAAGCTCTTGGGAGGGATATATTTTCCTTTTATGGCTTTGGTTGTAGAAATGTTTCCAAGGTCTTTTTCGAAGAAGGGTTTGACATTACCCGGTTTCTGGATGAGTTGCAATCTTTCAAAGATCTAATTGACCATAATAAGTATGCCCAGAATTATGAATATCGGAGAGCGATCTATCTGACGGCAGGTCAAAGATTCTTCGATAGCGGGTTCTTTATTCTCAAAGAAGAGCGATCTCCTTTTTCCAGGATTTCTGAGCTGAATTATGAGTTTTTTAGCAGTGTGGAAAATCTAAATGACCGACTCAAAGAATCAATCAATGATACCCAAGTTTTGATTGGATGGGAGCTAAAAGATTTTTCAACCTGCGATTATGGAGAATCACAACAACCAGGTCTTGAAGATTTTGCGGATAACGTTGATACTATGCAGTTCCTTGCGGACTTGTAAATCACTTCTTTTTAGGCAAAAATCCTCTGTTTTTCTTAAATTTGCGGCCCTTTACTGAACAATACTTATGGCGTTTGATATTGAAATGATCAAAAGGGTCTACCAAGAACTTCCGGCTAAGTTGGCCAAGGTCAGGGAAGTGGTATCCGGCCCTCTTACTCTAAGCGAAAAAATCCTTTATTCTCACCTTTCTCCAGAACAGGAGCTTAAGCCTTTTTCCAGGGGGGGTGATTATGTTGATTTTGCTCCGGATAGAGTCGCCATGCAAGACGCAACAGCCCAAATGGCTCTATTGCAATTCATGCAGGCTGGTAAGAAGAAGGCAGCTGTGCCTTCTACGGTTCACGCTGACCACCTGATCCAGGCCAAGATCGGTGCGGACAAGGATCTTCAGGATGCCATAAATCAAAACAATGAAGTTTTTAATTTCCTTGAGTCGGTTTCTAACAAATATGGGATTGGCTTTTGGAAGCCGGGAGCTGGAATTATCCATCAGGTTGTTTTAGAAAACTATGCCTTCCCAGGAGGCATGATGATAGGAACTGATTCTCATACCGTTAATGCGGGGGGATTAGGAATGGTTGCTGTAGGGGTTGGCGGTGCTGATGCTGTAGATGTTATGGCTGGTATGCCTTGGGAACTGAAATTCCCTAAACTCATTGGTGTAAAGCTTACCGGTAAGCTAAATGGATGGGCAGCACCCAAAGATGTGATCTTAAAGGTTGCGGGGATCCTTACTGTTAAAGGAGGAACCGGGTGCATAGTTGAGTATTTTGGAGAAGGTGCCAAAAGCATGTCCTGCACCGGAAAAGGAACCATTTGTAATATGGGAGCCGAAATAGGAGCGACCACTTCAACTTTCGGTTATGACGAATCAATGAGGAGGTACCTGGAAGCTACCGGAAGGAAAGATATTGTTGAGCTAGCTGATGGAGTTGCAGAACATTTGACTGCAGACCCCGAAGTATATCAGGAACCAGAAAAATATTTTGATCAACTGATTGAGATCGATCTTTCTACACTTGAGCCGCATTTGAACGGACCTTTTACTCCGGATTTAGCTACTCCAATTTCCCAAATGAAAGAGGCTGCTGGTAAAAATGAATGGCCTATGGATGTTGAGTGGGGTCTGATAGGTTCCTGTACGAATTCATCTTATGAAGATATTTCCAGAGCTGCATCAATCGCTCAACAAGCAGTTGATAAAGGATTAAAAACAAAAGCTGAGTTTGGAATAAATCCGGGTTCAGAACAAGTTCGATTTACGATCGAAAGAGATGGTTTCATTAAAACCTTTGAAGATCTGAATGCCAGGATTTTTACTAATGCTTGCGGGCCTTGTATCGGTCAATGGGCCAGGTCCGGAGCTGATCGTCAAGAGAAGAATACCATAGTACATTCTTTCAATAGGAATTTCTCAAAAAGGGCAGATGGAAATCCCAATACGCACGCTTTCGTTGGATCGCCTGAGATGGTTGCAGCTATTGCTATATCTGGAAACCTTGGTTTTAATCCTATGAAAGACACTCTTACCAATGAAAGTGGTGAGGAAGTGAGGCTGGACCCACCAACAGGATGGGAATTGCCTCCAAATGGATTTGATGTAGAAGACCCTGGTTATCAGGCTCCGGCCGAGGATGGAAGTGGGGTAGAAGTTGTTGTAAAGCCTGATTCAAACAGGCTTCAATTGCTTGAGCCATTCAAACCTTGGGATGGGAAAAACATTGAAGGAATGCGTCTATTGATCAAGGCACATGGCAAGTGTACCACTGACCATATTTCCATGGCGGGACCATGGCTTAGGTTCAGGGGGCATTTAGACAATATTTCAAATAACTGCCTTATCGGGGCCGTTAATGCTTTCAATATGGAAACAGATAAGGTTAAAAGCTTTGTTTCCGGTCAATACGGACCAGTTCCTGATACAGCGAGAGCTTACAAAGCCGAAGGAACTCCTACAATTGTTGTTGGCGATCATAATTATGGAGAAGGAAGCTCAAGAGAGCATGCTGCAATGGAACCAAGACATCTTGGTGTGCGAGCGGTTCTTGTGAAATCCTTTGCTAGAATCCATGAAACCAATTTGAAAAAGCAAGGAATGCTGGCCTTAACCTTTGCGAATGAGTCTGATTATGATAAAATCATGGAAGATGACTTTCTTGACCTTATCGATCTTGAAGGTTTCAGCGAGGGAAAACCTTTGACTTTAAGGTTACGTCATTCCGATGGGTCGAATGAAGAGATAATGGTGAATCATTCTTACAATTCCTCTCAGATCGAGTGGTTTAAGGCGGGTTCAGCATTAAACCTGATAAAAGAACAGAACAATGCATAAAGGCTATTGGCCCTTGATGAATAAGTTTATTGCAACAGCCATCATTTCTATGATGGCTTTTGCTTGTGTGCCGATTAAAAAGATTACCTACGTTCAATATGATGATGTAAAGGCAAACCCAGATGAGTTGAATTATGATACGCTGGTAAGGTTTTACGATCGTTCATTTGACGAATACAGGGTCCAACCAAATGATATTCTTTCTATTAAAATTGGATCGGTTACACCTTCCGATTTCAACTTTATTAAGGAATATCAGGATCAGCTTGGGCAAATCCGGAAATTGAATCAGTTTGACCAAAACAATCTTGCGCAGGATGAGGGAAGAATTGGTAACCAAAACGGAAACCAACCATCTTTAAACCAGCTAAATATAGGTTTGAATCAATATTTTGCGGACAGGTATTTGTCCGGCTTCGAGGTTGATAAATCAGGAGATCTGTTTTTACCGAAGATTGGAAAGGTTAGTGTATTAGACCTAACCCTTGGAGAAGTTGAAGATACCATTGAAGCAAGATTGAATGGATTTTTTGAATCTCCAATTGTGAAAGTAGAACTAATGTCCTTTCAATTCAGTGTTTTTGGTGAAGTAACAAAAGAAGGCAGGTTTACAACGTATAGTATTAAAACGAATGTATTTGATGCAATTGCCATGGCCGGTAACATGAAGAATTTTGCTGATCGCTCGAAGATCAAGCTAATCAGGTATGAAAATGGTCTAGCAAAAGTTGCCTATCTAAATACCTTATCTGAAGAAGTCCTAAAATCGGAGTACTTCTACCTAAGACCTGGAGACCAGATCATAGTGCCTCCCCTGAAATCCAAAACGGTATTCGAGTATTTACTACCCACCGCTCCGGCTTTAATAACAATGTTGAGTTCCTTGACTACTTTGATTGTGGTTGTAACCTCACTCAGATAAGCAGAAAGATTAATGGCTGAAAACAATCCTTTAGGTTACGAGTCTCTACAAGAAAAGTCAAACAGGGACTTCAGAAAGCTATTGTGGAGACTGCTTCATAATTGGCCTTATGTTCTTGGTTCAATACTGGTATTTCTTTCTGCAGCCCTCCTTATAAATAGATATACAACTCCGGTTTATGTAGTTGAAGGAACTATAGTTAAGATCAAGAATAATGATGGGGATGACCTCCTGTTTGGCACAAAGGGATCGCAGATTTTCAGGACTGATGATTCTGATGTGGAAAGGGAATTAAGGATTCTTGCAAGCAATGAGATAATAGAGAGAACTATAGGGCTCCTGGATTTTGATGTCAGTTATTTCAAAAGGGGGGAAATAAAGGAGACAGAAGTTTATCCAAATCCTTTTTTTAAAGTTCAAGTCGATTCTTCTTCCAAGAAGATAATGTTTGGCAGTAAGTTCAAGCTTAATTTTCAAAAGGGCTCTGAAGTATTTGCACTTCAAATTGATTCTGATGAAGCATCAGATGAAAAGACCTACCGTTTTGGTGAGAAGATCAAATTCAATGGCTTCACTTTCTGGATCGATAAGGATTCCTTGTTTGATGATCTTGAAACCAATGATGATTTTCTATTTGTAGTTAACTCTAAAACCAACCTGATAAACAGATATAGGAGTGTTGTAAATCTTGAAACCGATCAGAAATCTCAAAATATATTCGATGTTACAATTAAGTCCAAAATCCCGTTAAAGGACCAATATTTCCTTACAACCTACTTTGATGTAATTCAAACCAAGAACAAAGAAGATAAGAATAGGGAAGCGACCAATTCATTGGAATTTATTAGAGACCAGTTAAAGGTAATGCTGGATACAATGAGTTACTTCCAAGGGAAGATCGATGAATACAAGATCAAAACCCTTGATTTCGGTGAAGCCAATTCTATAATGGCTAATAAGATATCCGCCTTGGAGGACCGTAAACTGGAATTGGTACTTCAAAATAACTACCTGGATTATCTTGAAGATTATGTTTCAGAAAAAAGGGAAGGAGAAATATTTGCTCCATTTCTTTTAGGGATCGAAAATGTTCTTTTGAATGACTTGGTAAAGCAGTATGTAGAGTCCAAACAACAGGCAAAACTTTTTATGACTGAGACCAATTCGGAAAATCCTATGGTCCAGTACCAAGACTCTCAAGTTGAAAGATTGGAAGAGAATATCCTCGAAAATGTTCGGTCCACAAGACAGGAAAACCAGAGGATCGTTAAGGAGTTTGACGACCAAATAGAATTTTACTTATCATCATTGTCCGGAATTCAAGGACAAAAAAGAGAGCTCTATGATGTCATACAATTGAATTCCATGGTGGAGCAAATGGTTCAGCTTCTACTTCAAAAGCAAACTGAAATTAGTGTTTCGATGGCTTCAACGGAATCTGATTACAGGATTCTGGATTTTCCAGATTATGGAAGTGACCCATTTTTTCCTAACAAATTAAGGATTCTGATCATCGCCTTCTCGCTGGGACTTTTGGTCCCGATAGGGTTCTTTTATTTCAATATTCTTTTTAGCTCCAGGATATCCCTTAAAGAAGAATTGGATGAGATTACGGATATCCCCTTGTCGGGAATTATTGGACACAGCAGGCATAATAATAACCTTGTGGTTGCCGAAAAACCTAAATCAGGAATTGCGGAATCATTCAGGTTAATAAGGTCGAATATTCATTTTCTTGTTTCTGATGCCGATGTTCCGGTTATTCTTGTGACCTCGTCGATTTCCGGGGAAGGAAAAACCTTCTGTTCTATTAACCTGGCACTCTCATTTGCCAAATTGGAGAAAAAGGTTTTGCTGATCGGCGGAGATATGAGGCGGCCGAAGATTTTTAAGGATTTTCCTAATCTCAAGTCAGAAGGACTCAGTAATTACCTGTCTGGTGGATATGAAGTTAAGGATGTGATTCAGAGACTCCCGGTAGATAATCTGGAGATCATATCGTCCGGTGATATCCCTCCGAACCCAAGTGAGTTACTTATGAACGACCGCTTGGTGAAACTGATCGCGGAATTGAAGAAGGAGTATGATATTATTCTTATAGACTCGCCTCCAAAAGGATTGGTTACGGATGCTTCCCTCTTAATGAGGATCTCTGATGTAGTTCTATATCTGGTTCGCCAGGGAGTAACAAAGAAAGAAATGGTAAAAGCTCTTCACGAAGAATGGAAGGCAGAGAAGCTTAAAAATATCTCTTTACTTCTTAACGATGCAAAAATGCATCCTGGTCGGTACGGATATTCTTACGGCTATGGCTATGGTTATGGTTACGGATATTATGAGGAGGATAAGAAGAAAATTGGAGGTGTATTTTCAAGAATAAAATCTGTTTTTAGCTAATGAAGCGTTTTGGGTTGTTGGGAGCATCAGGATACATAGCTCCACGTCATATGAAAGCAATCAAGGAAACTTCCAACCACTTAGTGGCCGCAATGGATCCTTATGATTGCGTAGGTATTATGGATTCATTTTTCCCGGATACGGCATTTTTCACTGAAATTGAGAGATTCGACAGGCATTTAGGAAAGCTTAGGAAAAAGGGAGAGGGAATTGATTACTTGAGTGTTTGTAGTCCAAACTATCTTCATGACGCCCACATCCGCTTTGGCCTAAGGCAACATGCAAATGTGATCTGCGAAAAACCATTGGTGTTAAATCCATGGAATGTAGAAGCATTGGCTGAGGTTGAGGAGGAATATCAGAATAAGATCTATAACATTCTTCAACTGCGACTTCATCCTAGTGTGATTGAGCTAAAGGAGAAGTTTAAAAATTACAATGAAGAAAAGGTGGATATTGATCTGACCTATATTACTTCAAGAGGAAATTGGTACTATACCTCCTGGAAGGGAAATGGTAAAAAATCAGGAGGGATTGCAACCAATATTGGAATCCATTTCTTTGATATGTTGAGTTGGATCTTCGGTAAAGCTCAAGAAAATATTGTCCATGTATCTACTCATGACAGGGCTTCTGGTTATTTGGAACTTGAAAAAGCCAGAATTCGCTGGTTCCTGAGTATTAACGCTGATACTTTACCAAAAAAGGCTGTTGAAGAAGGGAAGAAAACCTATCGAAGCCTTCAAATGGGAGGAGAGGAGTGGGAGTTTTCTACCGGTTTCGAGAATCTACATACACGTTCTTACGAAGAGATACTGGAAGGAAATGGTTTTGGTATTTTGGAAGCTCTTCCATCAATTGAAATGGTTCACCAGATTAGAACCTCAGAACCAAAAGGTACCGTGGGTGAATACCATCCGTATGCCTCACTTGAGGTTTCGGACCATCCATTTGGAAAAGGAAAATAATTCGAGTTTTGGATTTCTTATCTCCCTGGCTGGTTTTTTATACAAAAGCAAGATGGGAAAAAAAGGTTTATTCAAATCTTAGCCGATTTGGCTTCGAAGCTTTCCTACCTCTTGTGAAGGAGCTTCACCAATGGTCCGATCGCAAAAAGAAGGTTGAGGTTCCTCTTTTCCGGTCATATATATTTGTTCAAGCCGAGTTATCAAAGATAGAAGAGATATTAAAGGTTCCTGGAATTGCCTGGAATATCCGCTTGGATTCTAAACCGGCAATTTTAAGAGATAGCGATAAAGTTCTATTGGAAAAGGCATTGGAAGCCGGATATCAATTATCAGAATCCTCCAATGAAAACTTCGAAATTGATGAAGAAGTCGAGGTGACTCAAGGCCCCTTGCAAGGAATAAAAGGAAGGGTATTAAAAGAAGGAAGTCAACAATTATTAATAAGAGTTGAAAGCCTTGATAAATCCATAAAAGTTCAGATCCCCAAAGAATATCTTAAAAAATAATACCTTTTATGAGTAAAAATTTTACTCGTTATTGTATTAACTTTGCTGAATAGTCTAAAGCCTTGCTAGATCACCTTATCACATCCCGAACCAGGATAAAGCTCCTTGTTAAGTTCTTTTCGAATAAAAATTCGAAAAGCTACCTAAGGAATCTGGCCGCCGAATTCAAAGAATCAACAAATTCGATCCGCGTAGAGTTAAACCGCCTTTCGGAAGCGGGATACCTTACTTCTGAGGAGGACGGAAGGACTGTCTTATATCAGGCCAATCAGAAGCATCCAATTTTTTCAGAGTTACAGGCTGTGGTAAGAAAGTACCTGGGACTGGATAGGATCGTATCCGAGGTAGTAGAAAAACTTGGCGACCTAAAGAGTGCCTTTATTACCGGTGATTATGCTGAAGGAAAGGATTCAGGGATAATAGATCTGGTTTTGGTTGGGGAGGTAGATGAGGATCGCTTAAAGCGATTGATCAAGAAGGCGGAAAGTTTGATCCATAGAAGAGTCAGGTATTTGATTGTGGATCAGGATGAATTTAAAGACCTGAAAAAACAACTTCTTCCCGAGAAGGCCATTTGGCTTTGGGGAGAGGAGTAGATCAATAAAAAAGGCCATCCGAGGAGGTTCCATATGGGACTGAGGAGGCGGAGCTGTGCCTGGAAAAATTATGAAGATAGAATGCATAGCCGAGATTGGGCAGGCCCATGATGGAAGTCTTGGAATTGCACATTCTTACATAGATGCCCTTAAGGGATCGGGAGTTGATACAATTAAGTGGCAAGTTCATATTGCAGAAGCTGAAAGTAGCCGTCATGAAGATTTCCGAAAGAAATTCTCCTATGAAGACAAAACCAGATTCGACTATTGGCAAAGAATGGAGTTTACCAAGGAGCAATGGAAGGAAATAAAAGATCACTGTGAAAATGCAGGATTTAATTTTCTTGCTTCGCCTTTTAGCATTCAAGCCGTAGATCTTTTAGAATCAATAGGTTGTGAAAGGTATAAGGTTGGTTCTGGTGAAGTAAGTAATCTGCTTCTACTGGAAAAACTTAAAATGACCGGGAAACCAGTAATTCTTTCCTCTGGCCTATCAGATCTGGATGAACTAAAAAGCTCCCGGGCTCTGTTTGATCAAGATCTGGATATCCCAATTCTGCAATGTACTACGGCATATCCGACCCCACCAGAAGCCTGGGGATTAGACGGAATTAAGCTTTTGAAGGAAAATTTTGGTAGGAAAATTGGCTATAGCGACCACTCAGGAGAACCCTATGCATGTCTTGCGGCAGCTGCACTAGGGGCTGAGATACTTGAGTTTCATGTCGTTTTCGATCAAAGAATGTTTGGTCCGGATTCCAAGGCCTCTCTTTCCATAGATCAAACAAGGTTTCTTGTAGATGGGGTAAGAAAATTGGAAATGGCATTGGATCAAAAGGTGGAAAAGAGTAGTGCCGAAATACCCATTGACCTTAAGACTTTATTTGGAAAATCTCTGGGTTTAAAAAATACAATTGAAAGTGGTGCTATTGTAGGTTTTGATGATCTGGAGTCAAAAAAGCCCGAGGGAAAGGGAATCCCTGCAAAAGATTTCAAAGTAGTAATAGGAAAGAAAGTAAATAGAGAAATTCAGAAAGGCGATTTCATTAATTGGGAGGACTTGGATGATGAGTAAAAGAAAAATCTGTGTGGTGGTAACTGCAAGGCCTAGCTATAGTCGGGTAAAAACTGTCATAAAAGCCATTGAGGAGCACCGAGATCTAGAACTTCAATTGGTGGTGGCGGCCTCAGCTCTTTTGGATAAATATGGTTCGGCCGTAAAGGTGATTGAAGAGGATGGTTTTCATATTTCAGCGAAAGTATTCAATGTCTTAGAAGGTGAAAACCTTACTGCTGCAGCAAAGACAACCGGAATTGGGATATTGGAATTGTCGACTGTATTTGACAACCTTGATCCCGATATTGTGGTAACTGTGGCAGATCGATTCGAAACCATGGCTACAGCGATCAGTTCTTCTTATATGAATATTCCATTAGCTCATATCCAAGGTGGTGAGGTGACGGGGAATATTGACGAGAAAGTAAGACATGCCATTACCAAATTGGCGGATTATCACTTTGTAGCGAGTGAATCTGCAATGGCTAGAGTGTTAAGACTGGGAGAAGAACCTGATTTTGTGATGAACACCGGTTGCCCTTCCATTGATCTTGCAAGTGAGGTTTTATCTGGCAATCCAATAGATGCAAGAGAATTAATAAAGAAATACGGTGGTGTAGGAGCAGATCTGGATATAAGCAACGGATACCTGGTCGTACTTCAACACCCAGTCACCACCGCACACAAAGATTCCAGAAAACACATTGAGGAAACTCTTTTTGCAATCAGGGATCTTGGTATTCCAACCTTATGGTTTTGGCCAAATATTGATGCTGGTGCAGATGGAACCTCGAGAGGAATTAGATCTTTCAGGGAAAATGAAAAGACTTCGAACATCAGATTCTTTAAGAATATGGAGCCTCATGACTTCTTAAATCTGATCAGAGGAAGTTCATGCCTTATTGGGAATTCCAGTGTAGGAATTAGGGAAAGCTCTTTCCTTGGGGTGCCAGTTGTAAATATTGGCGATAGACAAAGAAATCGAGATCGAGGGGCAAACGTTGTTGATGTAGATTACCAACGAGACTCAATCAGAGATGCTATCCAATCTCAAATCGAGCATGGGTCCTATACTTCTGAGAATGTGTATGGCGGTGGGGATTCAGGAAAAAGAATAGCAAATCTTCTGAAGTCTGTTCCCCTAAAAATCGATAAAGTACTTACCTATTAGAATCCTGGCAATCATTCCGGTCCGTTCTGGCTCAACCAGGCTTAAAAACAAGAATAAATTGATTCTTGATGGAAAACCACTTTTTAAATACCCAATTGATGTTGCCTTGGGGTGCGAATTTTTTACTGAAATCGTGGTAAGTACAAATGATAAGGAGATCCTGGGCGAAAGCGGGTATCCTGAGAAAGTTAACTTTTTAGAACGACCCCAAGCAATATCGAACGAAAGGTCAACCGCCTATGAATATGTTCAACATTGTCTTGGGTTCTATAAAGAAGATGGAAAAGAGTTTGATGCTTTCTGCATTTTACAGGCAACAACGCCTTTTCTAAATTCTGAGGATGTTAACAAATGCTTTCAACTTTTCAAGTCATCTGATTGCATAACCGTGGTCACGGTGAAAAGGATCGATCAAATGACTCATCCCAAAAAACTGAAGCGCATGAAGGGACATCGGTTGGAATCCTATTTCGGCTCTAAGGAAGAAAAATTCAATATGCAGGAAATAGAATCAGCTTACTCAAGAAACGGTGGAGTTTATATGAGTAAAGTGGAAGTTCTGCAAACAGGCCAAGTGATCGGGGATCCATGTATGGGAGTTGAAATGCCTGAAGAAAGATCAGTTGATATTAATAATGAATTTGATTTTCGATTTGCTGAGTTTCTCGCCAAAGAAAACCTGGGCAGTCTGAAATGAATAAAAGCAAGATCCTAAAAGCATTTTCCTGGGATTTTCTGGGGGTTGTTTCCCAGCAGGGAATGGGATTTATTATTTCGATTTTCCTGGCAAGGATTCTCAGTCCGGCTGAATTTGGACTAGTTGGCATGGCAATGGTCTTCATTTCATTTTCCCAGGTATTTTCAAACTTTGGATTTTCTTCTGCATTGATTCAAAGACTGGAGAATACTAATGAGGCTTATTCAACTATCTTTTTTCTAAACATTTCAATAGGCTTTTTCCTATGCCTGATCTTTCAGATTATATCAGTCCCAATAGCCTCTTTCTATGGTCAGGCAGAGGTTGAAGATATTGTAAGGCTTCTTTCATTGAATTTGGTCTTTGCCTCTTTCTCTCAGGTTCAGATGGTTCACTTTAAGAGAAAGCTAAACTTTAAAGCCCTTACCATTAGGTCTTTGTTAGCCCAGTTCTTTGCCGGCTCGATTGGAGTATTCCTTGCTTTCAAAGGGTATGGAGTCTATGCTTTGGTGGTACAGTCGATTCTTAATTCCTTTTTTAATGCCGTTCTTATTTGGGCGTTAAGCCCATGGAGACCCTCATTTCACTTTTCCATTTCTGAAATGAAGCAACTATTTGGCTTTAGTTTTTATAGGTTTTTAGATTCAATAGTCTCCACGGCATTCAAAAAGCTTGACATCTTATTTGTGGCAAAAGCATTTGACGCTACAACCCTTGGTTTATACACAAGGGCTGATTCATTAAAAAACCTTGTGGCAAGAAACACCTCGACAACTTTTAGTAAGGTTTTCTTTCCTGTTTTGAGCAAACTTCAAAACGACGATGAATCATTTTCAAGATTATTATTGAAGGCACTGCTCACAGTGTCGTTTGTAGGATTTCTTTTGACGGGATTAGTTATGATTTGGGGAAAGCAAATAATTCTTGGATTATTTGGTCCGCAATGGAAAGAATCAGTTCCCATCTTTCAAATCACCATATTATTTGCAATTGCTCTTCCGATAAATGCTCTGCTAATTAATGCACTAGTAAGTAAGGGTTTTGCCCGAGAGAATTTGCTTTTTGGGCTACTGCGAAAAGCAGTCTATTTTTCTGCAATTATCGTTGGATTCATTTACGGCTTTGTCCCGTTTTTGTGGGCATTGTTAGTGGTCAATTACTTTCTGGTTTTTGTGAATTGCATTTATATAGGAATTAAGATCAGCATTAAACCAAGTAAAATATTGAAATCGGTATTCAGGTTCATACCTGTTTTTTTAATCCTGGCACTACTCTTTTTCAATTTTAATTTGGGAGCGTTTGGATATGTGAACCTGACTATTCTGTCATTTGCGTACCTGCTGTTTTTTGGCCTCTACTTTATCTTTTTTGGTGGTGATCTTTTTGAGTATGTGAATAGGAATAAAGCCCATTTTTTAGCTTGGAAAAAGATATGAACCAAAAGATCTTTTGTGTAGGATTAAACAAAACTGGCACCACAAGCTTAACAAGCTTTTTCAGGGAACTTGGATATAAGGTAGCACCCCAAAGAGAAGGAGAGAAGCTGGTTTATGATTGGGGGGAACGTAATTTTTCCGAAATCCTTAAACTAGCCAAAAAGGATTATCAATTTTTCCAGGACGCTCCCTTTAGCCTTCCCCTCACTTACAGGGTATTATTCGAAGAATTTCCTGACGCCAAATACATTCTTACAGAGAGGGATAACGTAGACGTATGGTATGAGTCTCTTCGTAGGTTTCACACTAAAAAATTCGGAAATGAGTCAAATCCTACTAAAAAGGATCTTTTGAATGCCCATTACTACAAGAAGGGCTATGCCTACAAAGCTCATAAATTGATGTTTAAAACACCTGACGAAGATCTTTACAATGAGAGGATTTTAAAATCCTATTACATCAATCATAATGAAGAGGTAAAGTCCTTCTTTGAAAGTCGGGGTGGAAAATTCATATGCATTAATTTATCTGAAGCCGGCGTAGATAAAAAGCTGTTAAAGTTTCTGGGTATTGAGAATTCAAATGTTCAGATCCCTTGGTTAAATAGAAGTTAAAAGGAAATTGATTCCCATAACAAAACCATTTTTACCGCCAAAGAAGGAATATGAAGAGCTGATTCAGGGGATTTGGGACCGAAATTGGCTCACCAATTTTGGGCCCTTATCTGTTGAATTAGAAGAGAAGATCTCGCAATATTTTAACCTGCCCTTCACCCTGTTGACTTCAAATGGAACCATTGGTCTGCAGATGGTTTTGAAATCCTTGCCTAAAAAAGGAAAGATAATTACAACTCCTTTTAGCTATATCGCCACCAGTAGCAGCATTGTTTGGGAAGATTTTGAACCCGTTTTTGCAGACATTGATCCTCAAACTTTAAATATTGGTCCAGCTAATATTCAATCGCTCCTATCTGAAGAGGTCGTAGGCATTTTGCCAACTCATTGCTTTGGAAATGCATGTGATATTGAGAAAATAGATGCCATAGCCAAGCAGGCAGGAGTTCCAGTTTTTTATGATGCGGCACACTGCTTTGGGACCAAGTATGATGGCAAAAGCATTTTTGAATTTGGTACGGCTTCAGTCACTAGCTTCCACGCCACAAAACTGTTTCATACCATAGAAGGCGGAGCAATATTTACAGCCGATTCCCATTTGCAAAGCTCGCTTACTTATATGAGAAACTTTGGTCATCATGGACCAGAAAGAATTGCCGCTCTTGGAATCAACGGAAAGAGTTCTGAATTCCATGCGGCTATGGGGCTGGTTAATCTTAGGTACATAGAGAAAATACTGGAGTCTAGAGAGTCCCAGTATAAACTCTATTTGGACTTGGTAAAAGGACTTCCAATAGAGACACAGAAGATTCAGGAGAAATGTGAGATCAACTTTTCATACTTCCCAATAATCTTTGAAAATGAGGAGCGTACCAAAGCTGCAGAAGCATCTCTGATTGCCAATGATATCTTTCCCAGAAGATACTTTTTTCCTTCGCTGTCAACCCTTCCATATGTGAAGGAAAGATATGCATGCCCAACTTCCGAAGACCTTTCAAAGCGAATTCTGTGCTTACCCATGTTCTTTGGTATGGAGGGTTCCATCCAGGAAAGAGTTATAGAAATTATTGCTGACGAGGTTAATACCTAATGGGGAAGACTGTTGCTATAATGCAGCCTTATTTACTCCCTTATATTGGTTACTACCAATTAATAAATGAAGCTGACTTGTTTGTAGTATATGATGACATTCAGTTTTCGAAAAAATCCTGGGTAAACAGAAACAGAATCCTTGAAAACGGGGCAGCCTCATACTTTTCAATTCCTATAAGGAAGGATTCGGATTATTTAGACATAAGAGATAGGGTGCTAAGTGAGCTAGTTTGGAAAGAATTGGGAAAGATTACAAGAAGGATCGAAGCCAACTACCGAAAGGCACCTTTTTTTGATGCCGTAATGCCCTTTGTATCTCAGATTTTTAATCAGGAACAAAGCAATTTATTTGACTTTGTATTCGGAAGTATTGAAAAGTCCATCCAGTTTTTAAACATCAAAACAAGCTTGGTTATTTCTTCTTCAATTGATCCAGACTTAAAGAATCTGAGATCGGAGAATAGAGTAATAGAAACCTGTAAGAAACTAGGAGCATCAAAGTATCTAAACCCAATCGGAGGCTTAGATCTTTACTCGGGCGATAATTTTAAAAAGGAGGGAATTGAACTAGGATTTTTGAGAACCAAAGAATTCGAATATCCCCAGGGAGATAGGCACCTTGAAAGTAACCTGAGCATAATAGATGTCTTGATGTTTAATTCCCTGGATGAAGTTCAATCCAGACTTAAGGAAGGATTTGAAATAATTTCAGGCCAAAAATAATATCTGTGAAAATATTTAAATCGATGGCAAATGAGTAAGCAGTTGGATGATCACGTAGGAGCATACCAAGGAAATAATATTTACGATTTTGACAATGAAATCCTACTCAATTGGTACCCAAAAAGGATCCTCAGAGTGGCAAAAGGTAAAGGTTCGTTACTGGAGCTAGGAGTAGGTCATGGCTACTCTACCAATGTATTTTCAGAGTTCTTCCAAAGGCATCTGGTATTGGATGGTTCCTCGGCAGTAATAGAGAATTTCAAATCCAAGTTTCCATCTTGTAAAGCTGAAATATTGGAGACGTATTTTGAGAATTTCGAAACTGAGGAAAGATTCGATTTGATCGTATTAGGATTCATTTTGGAGCACGTTGATGATCCAATTGAGATTTTGACGAAATACAAATCCTACTTAAAAGAAGGAGGTAGTATGTTTGTTTCGGTTCCCAATTCTGAAGTTTTGAATCGAAGGCTGGGGAACAAAGCAGGATTGCTCTCAGATCTTAAGGAATTGTCAGAAAATGATCACTTGTTAGGGCATAAGAGATATTATTCGGTCGACTCACTTGAGTCGGACATTTTGAAGGCGGGTTTCCGGGTGAAGAGTATGGAAGGCATTTACTTGAAGCCATTTACAACCCAACAAATTGTATCGCTAGACCTTGATGAAAAAATTATCGACGCATTATGTGAGGTTGGGATTGACTACCCGGAGTTGTCCTGTGGGATCATGGCCGAAATAGAAGCAGAATAATGAAAACCCTCCTTGTTGGAGCTTCATCATCTATTGGCAAAACCTTTTTAGCTAATGGAGACGATTTTTTTGAAGTCGTAACTGCGGGAAGAAGAAGTTCAGACATCGTCTTGGATTTGAGTAGGCCTTCAGAGCCAATTAGATTCCCTTCTGGAATCGAAACTTTGATTCAAACATCCGCAAATTTTGGAGGCAATGATCCGAAGGATTTTATTGATGCTTTTGAGATAAACCTGATTGGAACTTTAAGGCTTGCAAAAGCTGCCTTGGAAGGAGGAGTAGAGCATTTTATTTACATCTCCTCAATATTTTCATTATTAAAAAAAGGATCTCCCCATTTTACCAGTTATTCTCTTTCAAAGAGTTCCTCTGAGGAAGCCCTGGAATTGTTTTGTGACATAAATTCAATTCCTCTTACCATAATAAGACCACCTCAATTATATGGAGGCTTAACCAATCTTGAGAGGAGGCAACCCTTTTTGTCTCAGATCATTGAAAGAGCTTCAAAAGGGGAGGAGGTTACAATTTTTGGCTCACATGATCCCAAAATTAACCTGTTGCATTTATCGGATTTGGATCGGGTTATAAAAGAGATTGCAAAAAGAAAAGTTCTTGGCACATTTAACTGTTTGAATACCAATGATATTTCTTATTCTGAGTTTGCCGAAACCGCATTTTCTGTTTTCGGCAAAGAACCCCGAGTAAAATTTATGACTGAAATGGATGACATCAAGGATAATACCTTCGACAAGTCTGAAAATCTGTTTCAAGTATTGGGTTTAAAGCCCGAGATGACTTTGAAGGATGGAATAAATGAAATCGCTCAATTAAGATACAATAGAGGATGAAAAAGATCCTTGTTTCAGGAGCGAGTGGAATAGTGGGATACGGGATTCTTAGGTCCCTAAAATCGTCGGGTCGTGATTTGGAATTGTTTGGTTCTACCATCTACGAGGATTCTGTAGCTGAAGCATTTTGTGACCGCTTTTTACTTGCTCCAAGAACCTCTGACCCCAACTATTTGGAATGGTTACGAGGAGCCATAAACGAATTTGACCTTGATCTGATCATTCCCGGAATCGATGCCGATATGCACTTTTGGGTTGAAAATTTAAAAGAGATAGAAACTCTTGGACCTAAAATTTTAGTAAACAGACCAAATTTGGTTTCACTGACTAAAGACAAATGGAAATTTTTTGAGCACTTGGCTAGTTTCCAAACCGGCATCGAAATAGAATCGACCTTGGAAAACGACTATTCGAAAATCATCGAAAAATTTGGCCCTGAATTAATATTAAAGCCGCGGTATGGTTTCGGATCCAAAGGAATTATCCACGTAAAGGATAGGGAAGCTTTTGAATCCCATAAAAGTGAAATCGGCGAAAAACTTCTTGTCCAACCCTATACTGGAGATGTTGAAAATGAGTTTTCTACTTCAGCCTTCTGTGATGGTGAAGGCGGATTTTATGCTCATTTGACCTTGAGGAGGAAACTATCATCAGAGGGATTTACTGAGAAAGCAGAGGTATGTGAAGATTCAAAGATTTTAAATGCAGTAAAAAATTTGTGTAAGATCTTTCGGCCAATTGGGCCGACAAATTTTCAATTCCGATTAGACAATGGAACTCCAAAGCTGTTGGAAATAAACCCAAGGATTTCTTCTGCAACCTCCATCAGAACGGGCTTTGGTTTCAATGAATCTTCCATGGCTATAGATTTTTTCCTATATGGTAAGGAACCGGTCCAGCCAGAATTAAAAGAAGGAAGGGCGGTTCGTTATGTTGAGGATCATTTTTTTCTAAAATGAGAATTGGAATCATATCGGACATTCATGGCAACTTTGAGGCCTTGAGAACGGTTCTAAATGAACTGGATAAATTGGGGGTTTCAGACATTTATTGTCTTGGCGATGTCGTTGGATACTTCACAGAGGTAAATGAATGTTGTGAAGAGTTGATCCGCCGAGGAATTCCCAACCTAATGGGTAACCATGATTGGTATATGGCAAGTGGTGGGTTTTGTCCTAGGTCGCAAAGTGTTAATGATTGCCTTGTCTATCAAAGAAGAGTCATTACTCAAAACAATATCGATTGGCTAAGGTCTTCTTCAATTCAAAGGTTTGTAGGCGAAATTCACATGGTTCATGGTGGATGGGCGGATCCGATTGATGAGTATTTGTTAGATCCTTCTAAAGAATATTTTGACAGGGTCGATGGAAAGTTCTTTATGTCCGGCCATACACACATTCAGAGTTTTCATGATTTCGGAGAAAAGAAATATTGCAACCCAGGCTCTGTTGGGCAACCGAGGGATGGAGATCCAAGGGCTGCTTTTGCAGTTTATGATTCTGGTAAAATCGAACTGCATAGAGTAGAATATGATATGGAGAAAGTGTTTTTCTTAATGGATAAGGCTGGCTTCAATGATTACTATTATGGTTCATTAAAAACCGGAGCGAGAAACCTTACCCGCCTACCAAAATAGTTTGTTCACTATCTATAAAAAATCACCCCTTTAATGTTTGAATGGGAAAAACTTGGTAGGATATTTCATCCTGGCAAACAACTTCAAGACTCCTGGATGAAGGAATATGCGCAGGCCCCTTCAATTGCAATTTTTGAGGACCGCATCAGGATCTTCTTCTCTTCAAGGGCACCCATGGATAAGAATGGGATGTATATAACCCGATTGGGTTTCATCGATGTTGACAGAAGAGATTTATTCAAAATAATTGATCACAGCAAGGAACCTATTCTGCCTTTAGGGGGATTAGGTGCTTTTGATGAATTTGGAACCTACCCAGCTTCGATTTTGGATTTGGGAAAAGAGTTAAAGGTCTATTATGCCGGATGGACCCGTTGCGAATCTGTTCCGTTTAATGCGGCGATTGGTTTGGCAAATAGTTTTGACGGGGGAAAGACCTTTCAAAAGGTTGGTCAAGGACCAGTCTTATCGTTTACCCCTGATGAGCCATTTGTGCTTGGAAGTCCAAAGATTCGTCATTTTGAAGGAAAATATTATTTGTGGTACTCAGCTGGTCGCAAATGGATTCATAATCAGGGTCAACCACAGCCTGTGTATAAAATTAGAATGGCGTATTCCGACGATGGAATGAATTGGACCAGACAGGGGAAAAACATCCTTCCCGATGTCCTGGAGGAAAATGAATGTCAGGCAAGCCCGGATGTTTTTTTCATGGATGGGAGATATCATATGTGGTTTTCATATAGATATAACCTTGGCTACAGAGAGAAAAACAGAGGTTATAGAATAGGATATGCTTATTCAGAGGATCTACATAATTGGACGCGTAAAGATGAATTAGCTGGAATTGATATGTCAGAGGATGGGTGGGATTCTGAATCCCTTAGTTATCCTTTTGTTTTCCGTCTTGATGGAAAAGTATATATGCTTTATCAGGGAAATGAGATCGGCAAGAATGGTTTTGGTTTAGCCCTGTTGAAGAATTAATAGAAAAAACTCATGGATTGGATTAAGCTAGGGCAGGTATTTAAGGTCAATGAATTCAACCTTTTAGATGATCATGCTGGGTTTGCCCAATCACCCCAAGCTATAGTTTTTCAAGATTTTGTTAGGGTATTTTTCTCAACTCGGCAGAAGGATTCAACAGGCAAATTTTTGAGCCACGTATTCTTTGTTGATTTCAGTAAGGATTTTCAAAAATTGATAAGGGTTTCAAATAAACCGGTTCTGCAATTGGGTGGATTGGGCTCCTTTGATGAGCACGGGATTTTTCCCTTAAATGTCCTTAAGGAAAAGGACAGGATACTCGGTTATACTACTGGGTGGAACAGGAAAGTTTCTGTTTCGGCCGATGCATCTATTGGGTTGGTCCAAAGCCATGATGGAGGAGAGACTTTCGAAAGGTACGGTAAGGGTCCGGTGATGACAGCCTCTTTAAAAGAACCATTCCTGGTAAGCGATGGCTTCGTTAAGAATTTCGATGGTTTATATCATATGTGGTACATCTATGGAACAAAATGGATAGACTCACCAGCCGAAGGAAATCCTCAACGAGTATATAAAATAGCTCATGCTACTTCCGAGGATGGAATAAATTGGAATAGGGATGGCAAAACAATAATTCAGGACAGAATTGATGAGAATGAATGTCAGGCCTTGCCCTCTGTAATTTTCCATAAAGGCTTGTACCATATGTTTTTCTGTTACCGAGATGCCATTGGATTCCGTTCAGATCCTTCAAAAGCATATAGGATAGGGTATGCCTATTCGAAGGATTTGAAAGAATGGCACAGAGATGATCACAAAGCAGGAATTGATATTTCAAGCGAAGGATGGGATTCAGAAATGCAATGTTATCCATTCGTATTTGAATGTGATGATGATGTTTTCCTCCTCTATAATGGAAATAAGTTTGGAAAAGAAGGGTTTGGAGTTGCGCGATTAAAAATTTAAAGATTAACAAGGATATATATGTCGAACAAAAGAGACTATAACAAAGAACTTCAGGACACCAAGGATCACAAATATGGGTACAGCTTCGATTATGATGTAATGCACCCTTATATGATCAAATCCTTCAAACCCTTTTTTCAAGAAGGCAATTTTCTTGAGATGGGTAGTTACATGGGAAATTTTACCGAAAAATTTCTGGACCATTTTCAGGATATTACCTGTATTGAAGCATCAGAAGATGCTGCAAATACCGCAAGGGATAAATTTGGAGACAGAGTAAAGATCATTAATGACCTGTTTGAAGAGGTTAAGCTTGAGCATAAGTATGATAACATAGTATTGACCCATGTTCTTGAACATCTGGATGATCCTGTCCAAGTTTTAAAAAGGGTTAATGATGAATGGTTATCTGATTCGGGTAGGTTCTTTTTAGTTTGTCCAAATGCAAATGCACCATCAAGGCAAATAGCTGTTAAGATGGGTTTGATTTCTCATAATTCAGCCGTTACTCCAGCCGAAAAAGAGCATGGGCACAGAATTACATATTCCTTGGATACTCTTGAGAGGGATGCAAAAGCTGCCGGCCTTGATGTAATCCACCGATCGGGAATATTTTTTAAGGCTTTGGCAAATTTCCAGTGGGATAGACTTTTGCAGACTGATATAATTAGTAAAGAATATCTGGAAGGATGCTTTCAGTTGGGCCACATCTACCCTGACCTCTGCTCAAGCATATTTCTGGTTTGCCAAAAGGGAAAATAAAAGATCGAAACTAAACTATCGGTTTGTGTAATTACTTATAATCACGGAAAGTATATCCGAGCTGCACTTGATGGGGTTTTTTCTCAAAAAACTCATGAACCTTTCCAGGTATTTGTTGCAGATGATTGTTCTACAGATGAGACCAGGGAAATCTTAAAGGAGTACAAAGAAAAGTATCCTTCAAGGCTAACCCTACTTTTACAAAACCAAAATGTTGGACCAAAAAAAAATTGGTTCGATCTAATGTCCCTTCCAAAATCACCATTTGTTTCCTATTTAGAAGCAGATGATTTCTGGATCGATGAGAACAAGTTGCAAAGGCAGCTCGACGAATTAGAAAAAGACGCAGGTTTAAGCCTGATATATGATAAAGCCGAGGTCCATGATCCCGAAAATAAGAACCCTCATGCTTTAAAAAATCAGCTAAAAAGCAGAACAGAAATAGATTTAAAAGAGGGAATTCAAAAGAGTCATGGCTGTACCTCTTCTTTAATGTTCAGAAACATACCAAGAATCTTATCGCGTTTAAAAAAATTCTCAAATAGAACTTATTCAGGAGATTGGGCCTTTGAAATTTTATGTCTCCTGGAAGGGAAGGGCCTTTTTTCTAATTCACTAAGCACTGCCTATCGAGTACATGGAGGAAGCGAAACCCTTAATTCATTGAGAAAAAAAAATGTGTTTGAGGGCAAAGAGAATTTTCTGGTTGACCTACTAGATGATGAGGAGCTTTCAACAGACCAGAGAAGGTTAATTGAAAGCTATTCTTTTAGGTTTGGGCAGTTATCAAGACTGCATAATTCAAGAAATAGTTACTCCATTAGAGATTGGGGCCATAGCCTATTTCTTTCATTTAAGGGGTTTTTCATTTTTCCAGTCAATCCGGAAAACCCCAAACTGACCGCTGCATCACTTTTTATGGAGACTTGGAAAAGTTTACTTGTCAACGGGCTGAATTTGGGGTCCAAAACAAAAACTTGAAAGGGAATTCAAAGGTTTTATATCTGGTTTCGCACGGCCACACGGCTCGTGGATTAATTCAAACAGGACTTTTTGAGAAACTACACACCCGAGGTAATGAGTTAACGGTCCTTAGCAAGGATAGTGATGATCGATTGGAAAAAACACTGGGAGAAAAAGGGATAAGCACCATTCAATACAAACCACCTGCTTCAAGGTTCCAGATCCAGAAGGAAGTTTTTAGGGCGTATGTGAATCAGGATATAAGAAGAAATCCTGCATTGTATGAAAAGTATAAGAGAAAATCATCTAGGCCTTCAAAGTGGAAAAGGAGGGTATTTAATAAAGTTTTCTTCACTCTGGCAAATACAATTAGAAGAGTCCCTGTTCTAAAAAAGGCCTATTCCAATTGGGAGAGAAAGTCTTATACTGATGAAGTGGCCATCTCTTTGTTAGAGGAACTCATGCCTGATCTTATCGTCTCCACTAGACCTTCAGATCCTATGGAATCTCATATGGTTGGTGCAGCAAAAAAAATAGGAATAAAGGTTCTTTACTACATTTTGAGTTGGGATAATATTACTTCCAAGGGATTTTTCCCTTTTTCAGCAGATGCATATGTTTCCTGGGGACCTGTAATGAGCAAGGAGCTGGAAGAGTACTATGGGGTTCCAAAGGAAAAAGTTACTGAAGCTGGTGTTAGTCATTTTGATCTTCATTATGTAACAAACCGGGATCAAGAAAATGAAAAGATCTTATTGAAGTTTGGATTGAACCCTGATAAGCCCTTTATTTTTTTCACCATGAGCGCAGCCTACTTCAACCCCAGTGAAATGGAGATCATTGAAAAGTTGAAGGAACAATTAGAGAATGATAGGTTTGGAAAGGATATGCAACTAGTGGTCCGGCCCCATATGCAAAACCTCAAAGGGCAGACGGCGGATACCAGCTGGATCCCCAGGTTGGAAAGACTTCCTTCCAACAGGGTGGGTCTTGATCTTCCGAACATGAGTGATTCCCAACTTACCTGGAGCTCCGATCAAAATGACATGAAGGATTATTCAAGGCTATTAGCTTCCTGTAGTCTATGCTTGAATACAGGTTCGACTATTGCGATTGAAGCATGTCTGCTTGATAAGCCTGTAATCATCACGAGCTTTGATCTGGACCCACATGAAAAATGGTTTAAGTCGGCCACCAGGTTGAATGAATACCTGCACTTAAAGACCTTTTACTCTTTCGGAGGGGTAGAGCTTGCAGAATCATTCGGTCATTTGCTTGATCTTATCAATGAAAATATTTCTAAACCAGAAAAAAATAGAATTCAAAGGGAGCGTGCCACCAAAGAAGAATGCTTTGCATTTGATGGAGCTTCAACTCAAAGGGTAGCAAAGGGTATCCTTGAAAATATTGAGAATGGGGTCTAAGCAAAGAATTATTGCTTTTGATGCGGACGGAGTTCTTTTTGATTCCAACAAATTCAAAAAGTCTAATATATATGCAGCTGTGGCAATGCATAAGGGAGAAACTATTGCCGAAAACTTTACCGATGAATTCACCAAGAACAATGGCGTAGCCAGGGAGATCAAAATCAGAGAATACTTTTTGGGGGAGAAAAATGTACAGGACCTTATTCTTGAGTCCTACAATAGCCTTAATAGGTCTAATCTTCATACTGTCCAATTAACCCTAGGAGCAAAAGAGGTTTTGAAGAACTTAGAAAAAAAAGCACGCATGATATGCGTCTCTGGTGGGGAGGAAAGTGAAATTCAGGAAATTTTAGATAACCACGGACTAGGCAATGTATTCGAGAAAGTCCTGGATGGGGAAAGATCCAAAGCTGATCATTTTAAAAACATTGGTGTGGAGAAAATAGGCTTGTTCATAGGAGATAGCAGGCATGATATAGAAACTGCCAAAAAGTTGAGTATTCCTTTTGCCTTTATGTCTGGTTACACTCAAGAACCTGACTGGATATCCTTACTTAAGGATATGGATGCTTTGCAGATTAAAGATTTAACAGAATTAACTGAAATACTAAATGCTAAAAATTGGAATTAACGGCTTTGGCCGGATTGGGAGAGCCATTTTTCGAAACAATTTAGAAAAAGGCTTTTACGAGGTGGTTGCTATCAACGATGTGAATCCGGACATAGGGAATATTGTATATACTTTGAATTATGAAACTCTTTATGACAGGTCTAAGATTTTGTTCAGAGCGGAGGGCGACTTCATTGTTTCTGATGAAGGCCATAAAATCAAGGTGAGCCATTCACCTTCATTGAAGGATGTTGATTGGAGATCCACCGGAGTTGATTTTGTTGTGGATTCTTCTGGAGTACTGCAAAATGTCATCGATGCTCAAGACCTGGTGGAGGCTGAAGGAGCAGATAAGGTTTTTGTAACGCATAGCCCTGGAAATGTAGATTTTACAATGGTCCTTGGAGCAAATGAAGAGGAATTGGATGTTGAGAATCAAAAGGTAATCGCTACGAGCATTTGTGATGCCACTGCAATAGCCCCTGTCGTGAAATTGATCGAATTGGAGTTTGGAATACAAAACGCTTATGCAACCACCTTACATCCCTGGTTAAATTATCAAAACCTAATGGATGGTCCTGCGAGCTCGTGGTCAGTCCCGGGGCAGATTTACCATCATTATGCCTTGGGAAGGTCAGCTATCGGAAATATGATCCCCAAACCCACTAGTGCCATCACCGCAACTTGTACCGTTTTAAAGAAATTGGGAATTACCGAAGAAAAGATCGGTTCATTTTCTTACCGAACACCAACGGCAATTGTCGGAAGTGCAGACCTAACCATTAACCTTAAGAAGGATGTCTCGAAAGAAGAGGTTATGGACCTTTTTAATAGATATGAAAAAAACCAGCGATGGCATATTATCCACAATAACCTTGAACCCCTTGTTTCTCTCGACTTCAAGAAATCAGATTATTCTGCCATCGTAGACCACAGATGGACCGATGTTGTGGGGGGTAAACTTCTCAAACTGGTTCTTTGGTACGATAACGAATGGGGCTACGCCACACGAGTCCTGGATCAGATCAGATTGGTTGAAGAAAAGCTATCAAAATGAAAGAGGGAAAGTTAAAGGTTGTCGTTCCCGTAAGGTTGGGTAGTCAAAGAGTAAAGCTTAAGAGTTTTAGATTATTGAATGGTAAACCATTGATCTCTTACATTATTGAAACCTTAAAAGGATCAGAGTATTTGAGGGATGTTTATATCAACTCCGATAGTGAGTTGTATGGAGCCTTTGCAAAGGAAGCAGGAGTAAAATTTTACCCAAGATCTCCGGAGCTTGCCACCAGCCAATCTATGATCGATGATTATATCTATGATTTTATTATCAATGAGGGTCCAGATTACCTTGCCGTGGTAAATCCCACATCACCTTTTATTTCCGCAAAGGAATTGGACAAGGCTTGGGAACAGTATCGGGATTCCGATGCAGATACCCAATTATGCTGTGAGAAGATTCAAACCCACTGTTTTTATAAAGGGGCACCAATAAACTTTTCGACCAATGGTCAGCACCCAAGATCACAGGATCTTGAGCCGGTTTTAGCTTTAAATTTTGCAATAACTCTTATTGATTGTAAAAAGTACAGGGAGAATTACGAGCGAAACAATTTCGGTTTATATACCGGGAAGCTTGGTTTCTTCATTACTGAGGGGAGATCAAATATTGATATTGATTATGAGGAAGATTTTTGGTTTGCTGAATTTGTAGCTCGATTTGAGAATTCAGGAGAAAAACTAAAGGCTGCTTATCACTCTTTGGTTGATGATATTATCAAGGAAGGAAAAGACGTATCAAACTAATGGATATCAATAATGTTCATGCCCTGGCTTTGAATTTTGCAGGAGTGGGAGATCCTAATTCACCCCCATTGTATTTTGTAAAATCTCCAATGACTGTGTGTCATGAAGGATCTGAAGTTCCATACCCTATTGGGACCAAAAAAATGTGGTCGGAAGTAGAGTTGGGAATAAGGGTTGCAAAAGACTGTGAAAATGTGGAGGTGGAAAATGCAATTGACTATATCGAAGGTTTTACGGTTTGTGGAGATGTTACCTGCTCTAATGTTGAAGGTCGGGACCATCATTTAGCATTTTCGAAGAGTCGCAAAAACTTTTGTCCAACCCTTTCAAGTGTAACCAGGTTGGATCAAGCAAGTCTTGAAGAATTAAATCTAAAGACGAGAATAAACGGGATTGAAACTCAAAATGGTGGGATTCAAGAGATGAAATTGGGTCCTTTACAATCCTTTAGCTTTGTTTCCAAGCTCACTCCTTTAAAGAGGGGAGACCTGATCCTTACTGGTACCCCAAAAGGGGTTGAAAACAATATTTTAAAACCTGGTGATCTTGTTGAGCATGAGATCTCGGGTATTGGCACCTTGAAATTCTCTATTAGCTAATGTCAATAATTGCAATAACCGATCATTTTGATTCCCCATCCTCAGAGGAAACTGAAATCCTTGGTGGCAAAGTAGGAAATAGCCTTGGGGAGGATACCAAGGTTCTTTTGGTTTGGCATGAACCAATAAATGAAAGATTTTTAGATCAGGTTCCGAATTTAATTGGAGTTCAGAGATATGGAGTAGGATACGACAACCTGGATCTTGAACTCTTACAATCAAAAGGGATAATTGCCTGTAACAATCCTGATTATGGTACCGAGGAAGTAGCCGATTCAGCCTTTGCTATGATCTTAAATTTTTCAAGAGGAATTGGAAGGTATAATCATAATTCAAAGAAGTATTTTGATTCATGGCAAGAGAATATAGACCCTCAAATTAGGAGAACAGGGGAAAGCACCGTTGGAGTTATTGGTGCTGGAAGAATCGGAGGGACACTTTTACTGAAAGCCAAAGCCTTTGGATTTAAAACGGCCTTTTTTGATCCCTTTAAACCCAGGGGGCATGAAAAAATGCTAGGAGCGAAGAGGTATGATAGCTTGGAAGAACTTTTAGAATATTCTGATTTCGTCTCCATTCATACCCCTTTGAATGAGGACACAAAAGGAATGGTGAATAAGAACTTTCTTCAATCAATGAAGAGCAGTGCAAGCTTGATCAATACTGCCAGGGGACCAATTTTTGAAGACCTTGACCTCTTATTCCAAGCTCTTAATAATAATTGGATTCAGAATTTAGGCGCAGATGTTTTACCGGTTGAGCCTCCCCCGGGTTCGCAATTGATTGATGCCTGGAGAAATGACCAACATGATCTTCCAGGAAGATTGGTCATTAATCCTCATAGCTCATATTACTCCCAAGAATCCTATTCTGAACTAAGAAGCAATGCAGCAAAAAACGCTTTGAGGATCCTGAATGGAGAATCACCGCACAACCTCCTTTATTGATTGTCCGCGCTTGCCCTGATATCCAATCCAACTCATTTTTTAAACTTAAGAGAGGCAATTCATCAAGGTTTGATTAGCGATAGTTCTTTGGATATCATTTTTATAAGTGAATTCAGGGAAACAATCGAAAGATTAGAGAAAAGACTTTTCTCTGACATAAAAATTAGAAACAGAAGGTTCTTCGATTATGGCAGGTCCATGGAAAACCTGGGAAGCATTTCAGATAAAAGAAAGCTGATTCGCAAGATTGAGAGTGAATTGAGAAGCTCAAAATATGATGAACTTGTTCTGGGAAATATCGGTGATGAGCTTCAATATAGTCTTGCTTTAGGCTTAAGGAAAAGAAAAGCGTTCAAAGAAGTCTTCAGCCTTGATGACGGGATTCCAAGTATCAGTATTTTAAGATCTTTCAGGAGAGACTCTTACTACAAGGACCACCACCTTAAGAGTCCAAAACATCTATTAAAGAATTACCTGAGCTTTGGAAAATTCCTCCCTTTTTGGAAATCCTTAAAGCCGGTTAGTTTCTTTAGCAACTACACTATTGATCCAGGAGCTGACAACAAATTATTCTTAAACGAAGCAACCTGGATAAAGGCTTTTTTTGGAAATAAGGACGTTGATCCAGGGCATGCAATTTTTATTGGATCCTCGCTTGTGGAAAGGGGAATTGTGGAAGCTTCAGATTATTCGTCTTATGTTCAAAAAGCTATTGACCATTTCAACGCAAAGAATATTAGGTTGAGCTATTTTCTCCATCGCCTGGAGGACCGTAAGAGGATTCAAAGTCTAACAGGAGAGTTTAAAGTGGTGGAAGGAACTCTTCCCATTGAACTGGAAATATCTGCTTCCCCAAAAGCACCTTCTTCCATATCAAGCTTCTTTTCAAGTGCCCTACTTAATTTCATTGACATCGTTCCTGAGGAGATTGATCTAGTATCATTTAGAATTCCTGAAAAAAAATTAAAGGGGACAAAACATGAGCCAAAGAGCCAATTCCTTGGGACTTATAAAAAGCTCGCAGATTCGGAAAAAGTAAAAATGATAGGTCTGAATGGAAACGAATAGCATTGGTCTCAGGACTAAGGTTTTAGGTCTATACCTCTTCGGACTTTTATTTTTTGCCCTTTGGGGTAACTATTTGGGATTGCTGATCATTACAAAGGGTATATTATGGGTAGCAGGTCCCATAGTAGCTCTTTATATTCTTTTCCCTTTTCTGGTTTCCGTCCCTCGCTTACCCACTGAATATTGGAGGTATGCTTTTTTGATCCTTATAGCATTTATAGGATTTCCATTTAATGGAGATACGGTAGGATTCTTTCGATATGCCCAAGTATTGGTTTCCAATTTCATTTTGATGATGATGGTCTATTATTCAATTTCATCGATGAAAGACTTACGTTTCGTTTGGCTTAGCATCTGGGCAATATCTGTGGTTATTGGTGCTTTTAGCTTTTTTATTGTAGAGACTCTAATGATGAATGATGAGTTCTTTCGGCTGTCGGGTTTGGCTGGAAATGCAAATGGCACTGCAAACTATTGTAGAGTAGGAATAATGGCCGGATTGATATCTATTGAATTCTCAAAACGAAATATCTTCAAGATAGCAATTTGGCTAAGTATTGCCTTTTTGAGCTATATCATTCTTGTTACCGCTTCGAGAGGGACTTTTCTAAACTTGGTATTTATTCTTGGGGCCTATACAAGCCTCAGGTATTTCAATGGGATTCGAGCGATCATCGCCATTTTGTTACTTCTAATTGTTGGAAATTTCCTTCTCACATTTCTAGAAGAGTTATTTAAAGACTTTTACTTATTCGATCGGTTTTCTCGGGTAGAATCATTAGAAAATGCTTTTGAACAAGAAAGAAGACTTCAGCTTTATCAGATCGCCTGGGATACGTTTAAGCAAAATCCAATTTTCGGAACGGGATTAAATCAATTCAGATTTTACTCAGGGGGAAAGATCTCACATACTGATATCCTCGACATCTTAGTTCAGTTGGGAGCTATTGGAGGTCTCGTATATCTTTCCCTATACCTGAAATTATTTTTTAGGATGTTTAATCAAAGGTTTCTTTACTTTTTCAAGAAACTGGATCAGTGGTATTATCTGTGGATGATCATTTTTGTCAGCGAAATGGTCTTTGGACTTTCAAACCCAAATTGGTTTTCACAAATACAAATGGTGATTTTGAGTTTGTTGATAGTCATGGCTGTTAAAGGCCAGCAGTTTATTGGACGGGAGGTATCCAACTAAAATGAAGAAAGTAGAAGCTGAATTGCTCAGAGCTGAAAGCTATTCTGATTGGGATTACTTCGTAGATGAATGCGAGCTAGGAACTTTGTTTCATAAGTCCGGTTGGTTGATTAAAAGACCAGGAACTACCAACATTTGGGTAGTAAAAAAGGAAGAAAGGATTATTGGCGGTTTTGCAGGAAACGTCTCGAAGAGATTTGGTGTTTCGGGTTATTTCATTCCGGCCTACACGCCATATTACCACCCTTTGATTACGCAGGATCTTAGTAACTCGGAGCAAATTGAAGTTCTTTCAGCCATACTATTAAGAATAAGCACTGAACCACATGTTGATATTCGAATCAAGCCTCAAAATGGAAATTTCCTTCCATATCAATGGGCGGGTTATAATCTTCAACTAAAGGCTACTCATTTGGTCGAAGGGGATTTTGAAAATTATTTAAAAGACCTTAATAAGAACAGATTACGAGAGATCAAGAAGCTTGAAAAGCAACTTGAGGAAGGTGAATTGAAAATAAGTGAGTCCGGGAATAAGGATGAGATAGAGGAGCTTTTTAAGCTTACTGAGAGCAGAGGAGGCTATGATGGTAAGATCTCGGAATTTGAGAGTATACGAAATCATACCCAGGAAAAATTGGAATATTTTGTTCATTCAAAAAGCCATGGACCCGTGGCCTATGGTTTCTTTCCTTATGATGATTCTTGTCTCTACAACCTCATCAATATTTCTCTAAGAGTAAAAGACCCCATTTTAAAAACCATCAATCTATTGTTGGTATATAAAGCCATAGATTTTGCCTTAAATTCTAGTAGAAGTTTCGATTTCGAAGGAAGCAGTATTCAGGGAATTGAAAGATTTTACCGCTTGATGGGAGGGCAATACCAACCTATATTGAGGTTCAGTAAATCAAAATCAATCAAACTTAGGTTAGCAAGAGCATACAGGTTCTTCCGAAGTGAGAATAAATGACAACCTTGAGGGAAGGACATGTTTTTATTCTGGGAATGGGCCGCTCGGGCTCAACTATTCTTTCCAGGATTCTTTCGAGTCAAGAAGGAGTACTGGCTGTTGGTGAATTCTTTCCAGGTGTGGTCTCTCAAAAGCCAAAACTTGAATGTTCTTGCGGACAAAGAATTGACAGCTGTGGTTACTATCAATTTTTGGAAAACTCCCTGAATCAAAAGGATTGGAAATTCATGATAGATTTTTCTAGGAGAGTATTGAATTTTCAAAAGGTAAAGACCAAGCTTAAGTACTACCCCTTTTCAGGATTAATCGAGAGATTTCAAAAACTAATCTTTGACTACTCTGATGCAAAAAACTATGCTCGTATCATTGGCACGTTGATCGAAAAATCATTAATGCAATATGATTGCAAGATTTTTCTAGATGCCTCTAAGCAGTATTACTTACTTAATCTATACTTTCTAGCAGGCTACCAACCCGAAAGGTTAATTTATATGACCCGGGACCCCAAAGGGCTGTATGCTTCCCGAAAGAGATCCGGACTTGGTTCACTTGGAAATTTTATTACTTCTTTTAGAAGGAATAGGCTAATGTCTGACCGGCTTATCACTAGGTATAAGGGCAAGGTACTTAGACTGAGCTATGAAGAGTTTGTTTCTAATCCTTCCGATGGCTTGAAAAAGGTTATGGAATTTTGCGATTTAAAATCAAATCCAGAAAGTAGATCAGGAATAGATCATGTTGTTGGAAATTCTAAAGCTACTCATAGTAAAAATTTGGCCCTAAAGCCTGATGAAAGGTGGAGAACTGAATTGAGTTCATCTGAGATAAAAGCATTGGCAAGTCTATAAAATGAAGATCTGTTTGATAACCAGCATGCATGAATGGAACGATGACAGAATCTTCGAAAGGACGGCCGTGGGCCTTTCTGATAATGGTCATGAAGTAGTTTATGTAGTCCCAGCTGAAAGAGATTTTGTATCCAGCGGAGTTAAGATCCACGCAATTCCAAAAAGAACGAGGTTATTCAAACATATAATTGGCCCATGGGAAGCATTTTTGAAGGCAAGAAAATTAAAAGCTGATGCTTATCATTTCTTTAATCCGAACCTGATGCCATTGATGATACTTTTTTCCGTGTCGGGGAAAAAGGTATTCGTTGATATTCATGAAAACTATGAGGCCCGTGTCCAAAGCTTATGGCCAGGGAGGTTTTGGGTCAGACTTTACAGGAACTTCGAGAATTTCCTCTGTAGGTTTTTTAATGGAATTACCGTCGTGACGGCCTCCATGAAAGTCAAGCTTTCATCCTCCAATCGCCCCATTCTTGTAATGGATAACGTTCCTTATTTGAAAGCATTGGAGGGTCTTCCTCCACTTGGGGAAAAGGAATCGAACCCAACAATTATTACTTCAGGTACAAATTCTGAGGCTAGAAATTGCCTAAATGCTGTACGAGCTTTGCCAAAAATTAAAGAAAGAATCCCCAACGTTCAGATGAAATTTGTGGGTCGCTTTTCTCCTAGGAATTATGAGGATGAAATCCGAAATGAGGCAAAAGAATTGAATGTAGAGGATCATTTGATGATTGAAGGGATGCTGCCTTGGCTTGAAAATTTTGAAAGAGTTTCGAAGGCTCATATCGGTTGCGTTTTTTATGAGGATAATTTGAATAATCGGTATACTCTTCCCAACCGACTTTATGAGTACATGTATTGTGGCTTAGCTGTAATAGGTGAGAATTTTCCAGAAGTTAAGAATGTGTTGGATTTAAGCAATTCGGGAGAAACAGTTGATTCCAATGACCCTGAGGATATCGCCGAAAAATTAATCCACTTGTTAGAGGATGAATTGGAGTTGAATGCAAAAACCCAAAATGCAAGAAGGGCTGTGGAAAACAGATTTAATTTTGATCTCCTAATACCTGAATTGGTTGATTTCTATTCAAAATCATAAGAAAGTATGAAGAGTTTTAAATCAACAATAAAGGAGAAAATAAGATCTGAGATATTTAATAACTATCATTTTCGAAATGCTTGGAAGATGGCAAATCCTTTTGTGGGAACAGATAAAGAATGGGAAGGAAAGGGAAAAAGCGATTTCATTTTAGGAATTGCGTATGACCCTGCGCATTACCATAGATATTTTATTGCCGCTTGTATTGATCTGGGAATCTCATACAAAGTTGTCGATCTATTAAGGGATGATTGGATTGATGTAATATCAAAATCCGGAATTAAAGGTTTAATGATATGGCCTCATATCAACAGCCAGGTTTTAAAGGAGATTTTAGATGAAAGAATTTTACTTCTCGAAAGAGATATGAAATTTCCCGTATACCCCGACTCCACATCTATTGGATTACTAGATAATAAAAGAAGGGTCAGAGATTGGTTGTTGGCTAACAATTTTGAGCCACCCAAAACCTGGTGCTTTTCCGAAAAGGAACAGGCGATGGATTTTGTCTCAAACTTTGATTTTCCGCTTGTTTTTAAAACGACTAAAGGAAGTGTGTCTAGGGGGGTAGAGATTGTAAAATCAAAAAGCAGAGCTGAAAAATTGATCAGCAAGTGTTTTGGCAAAGGCATCCACCCATATAGAATGGATAGTAGGAACAAACAATGGGATTTTATCCTCTTTCAAGAATACCTACATAATTGCTATGAAAAAAGGATGATCCGAGTTGGAGATAGTTTCTTTTCAATTGCAAAGGTTAGAGGAGACGACCCCTTTCATAGTGGATCCGGATTTATGGAATGGGGCGAAAAAGAGGACTCCTTATTGAATCAAACCAAACAGATCACCGACAAAGGGAATTTCAGATGCATGAATGTTGATTTCTTGGTTGATGAAAGTGGAAAGACTTACGTAAATGAGCTCCATGCATTGTTTCATGGCCCGAGAATTCCTGAAAGTCAGCTAAAGGGACGTTATCTCTTTTCCCAAAGTGGAGATTGGGATTTCGAGCCTGGAAATTTCTACCGTAACTACACGACCAATCTTAGGGTCTTGGATTTTATTTCCTCTATAGGTCTTCGTTTTGAAGAAGATCAACGCTGGAAATCCCTTCCGGTATTTTATGAGATAGATGGACGAAGAATGTGATTGGCTAAGCCTTCAGTGAATAAATTCTTAAGAAAAAAATATGGTTGGTCCGTGAGCTTGCTGAAGCTCATTAATAAGGAAAGACTAACTCAGGTTGACATTCCCTTTAGCAAAAAATTATCTCTATGGAATAAAGGGTTCTTTTCGAGCTCATGGTTCCGTTATGGGTTTTATGCCGGGGAAAGATATTCGGATTATGTTTCGGATTACCAAGAAAATCTAGTTGCAAAGCATATCAATAAAAGAGAAAATGTTCGACTATTGGATGATAAGGTAATCTTTCAAGAAACATTTAATGATCTACTTCCAATCGTGAAAAATGTAGGAGTTATTCGGAATGGAAAATTTCAAAAGGAAGGTGCAGAATCTCCATCCAGTCTTCTTTCCTTCCTGATTGAGAAGGGAATCCAAAAGGTATTTATAAAACCCGTATTAGGGGATGGAGGAGATGGTATTGTAAGAGTAGAGGAGCTAGGCGAAGGATATTGGAAGTGGAATTCTGAAAAGATTGACGAAGCCCAATTGAACAAAAGATTAGCGAGCCTTGATGATCATATTGTAACAAAGTCCATTTCCCAATCTGGGCTAGCCAATTCTCTTTTTCCCAAAACCACAAACACTTTGAGGGTATTGACAATGAGATACCCTGAAAAAAATTCCGGTTTTGTTGCACACATGGTGATCCGGGTTGGGACTGAAAATTCTTTTCCCGTTGATAATCTTGCAGCTGGTGGGATCTCATTTTTTGTTGATCCCGATTCGGGTAATATTGGAAGGGGGAGTAGGGCTTTTCCGGTGATTAACGAAAAGCAAATATTTGAGACCCATCCGGATACAGGTGATCAAATTTTCGGGAAAACAATTCCAGGGATTGTGGAGATTTCAAAAGCTTTGGTAAATGCTCATAATTCAGTGGATCAATTGAATTACATAGGTTGGGATGTCATCCTGGTTGAAGAAGCTCCTGGCTTTATTATCCTTGAAGCAAATAACTGTCCTGATCTTAAGCTTCACCAGCTCCATGGAGGCCTGTTATCGGATCCCAAATTGAAAGAGTTTTATAAGTATCACCGGGTGATTAAGTAGTGGGAGTTTTTATCCTGTTCAAATCAAATGTTAAGGCAGAGCAAAAGGAAAGGGCAGAAAGGCTTTGTGGAAAAATGGGTCTAAAAGACTCTAGGCTCTTGAATTTTGCGAACTTCTCAATTAGGGTTTTTGTAAGGCCTTTTGTAAATGAATATCCCCTGATTGAAAAAGATGGACATACTTTAATCTGTTCAGGAATGCCAATTTATCCTGGTTCGCCAAACCTTAAGGATACTTTAGAAAAACTATTGGAAGATCTTCTGAGCGACCGAAACAAAAAACCAAAGGCCCGGGGAAATTATTCCCTATTACTAATCGAAAAAGGAAAGGATATTCTCCTGCTTCGAGATGGATCAGATATTTCGAACATCTATTATTCTCAAGACCAGAGTATCCTGTCTAATTCATTCCTTGCTGTCAGTTATACGATTGATCAAAAACTAAGTCCTAACCTCATGGCGATGGCTGAGGTTATTTCCTCGGGGAGATTGATAGGGCCTGAAACCTTATTCAATGAGGTGATTAGATTGAACAAAGGTGAATTGAAGTCCATAGAAGGAGTAAAAATCCTTAGAGACAATCAACCTGAAACAAATTCATCTTCACGGAATTATTCAGAAGAAATTGAATTCCAATTGGATTCCATTGGGGAGCTTTATAAGGATACCCAAGCTTTTGCAGAAAACTATGGGGTAGATATTGGTATAACGGGTGGTCATGATAGTAGAATGGTTGCCGGTTTTGCAAATAAGTACTTTTCCAATTTTCAGCTTCACTCTTTCTGGCGAAAGAATGAAGATACCGAACTAAAAATTGCCAGGAAAGTTTCGGATTTCTTTCAAAAGGAATTAAAGGTCGAGCCAGCATTTTCCTCTTTGGAGGCTGATGAAAAAAAGTTAGAAGATACCCTGGAAGCTTCCTTGTTATTTTATGATGGACACATAAGGATGCATTGCTATTTAATGGAACCTTTCCATGTTCCTGAATATAGAAAAAAGGTCTTAGGAGAACATAGACTAGGAATGGGAGGAGTTGGAGGGGAGCAATACCGAAACGAATGGCACAATCAACATTCAAAAAGATCTTTAAATTCCTTTGTAAAATATGACCTATCGGGATTCTTGAGTGGCGAGGTTTTCTCAAATAAGGAATTCAATCAAACCTTTAGACAAAAGTTGAAATCAAAGCTCAAAAGAGAGCTTGGCATAACTGGTAGTGAATCCCTAAAAAAGATTGATATCCAAGCCTATTACAATGAGGTCTATGTGGCGTCATTATTGGGGGCTCGATTCAACTCAGAGAATATCATGGGATTTTATTTTACCCCATTTACCGATCCCACCCTTACTGGAAACTCCTACAGCATACTAAATCATGAGCCGGTGTCTTTTGAATTTCAACAAGAAATGATTCGCAGATTTTCCCCAGATCTTGCGGCCGTGGATTCAGGATATGGCTATGACTTTTTGAGGGGTGAATCTAAAAGTCGAAGAAGGGCTTTTTATCTAAAAGATTTTATTCCAAAAGCTATTTATGCCCAACTGCTAAAGAGGAGAGCCAAAAAAAGAGATCCTGAAGAATTTCATTCCTACATGAAAAAATTCAAAAGCTTTGAGAAGGGCATTTCTCTAATGGACGAATTTGGATTGCCTATAAATGTGGATCATCTGGGAAGGTATCCCAACCTTTGGCCGGTTTTATTGTCTCTGGCCTTTATGCTTGGCTATCTAAAAAGGGATAATCGAATTTGAGATTCTGAATGGGAGACTTTTCAAAAAAGCTAGCTGTTTATTTTTCTAGAAGATCCGATTATTGGGAGCTTCAAAAAAAATCATCCAATAGATACCCCATTTCTTTTTACCCATTGGTTTTTGGACCAAGGATAGACCAGGGCCACTACGAATTTTTTGATGAAGATGGATTTCCTTTATTCCATTCAAAAGAAGGAAACCTTGTAAGATTCATTACTGGACTTTGCTCCTACGTTTTTGCGGTTTGGGAAAAGCACCTTGAAGGGAATGAGGATGTCGATGAAACTATTATTATTCGAATTGCAGACTACCTAATTGAGTCTACAGAGGAATGCAACGGGGTTAAAATGATAAAGGATTACCCCGATGATTCTCGTCAAGGGCTTGGTCTTTCATGTGCTATGAATCAAGGAGAAGCAATAAGTGTTTTGGTGCGTGCATTTTCAATCTCTAGGCAAAGCAAATACCTTGAGCATGCTCTAGATCTATTGAAGGCCTTCGAAAAGCCTTATGGAACAGATGGTGTTTCTGAGATTTTATCAGATAAAAGTTTGTGGTATTTGGAGGGGGGAAGGAAAATCCTGAATGGGCATAATTATGCCTTGATTGGAATTTATGAATTAACCAAGGTGACAGATAGTCCCTTAGCCAGTGAGCTGTTTCAAAAGGGACTTAATGGGCTTAAGGAAAGAGTTGAAAAATTTGACCTGGGATTTTGGAGCAAGTATTGGTTGAATAAGCCTACATATGTAGCCAGTGCCATGTATCATAACCTCCATATTTGTCAATTGGAATACCTGGAATCATTTTTCCATGATAAGACTATTGAAAGGGAGATCAGAAAATTTAAAAAATACCAGGCTAGCTTTTTTGGAAGGATGCTGGCTGCAATGGGAATTTTTGTTTCGAAGATCAGATTAAGAGCAGCAGGTGGAACCCATTAAAGTTCTTTACCTAACCGGCGGATTTCCAAGTAAGGATGATCCGTCAAAAGGCATATTCCATTTTAGATCTGTAAAGGGTCTTTCCGAGTATTGTGACATAACGGTAATTCATTTTCGGATTCTAAAGCCAGGAAGAAAAATCTATGAGGAAGAAGATCAGAAGGAATTCAAAAAGATCACTCTATCTGTTCCATTTGTTCCACTTGGTTCTCCATTTTTTCAAAATTTGAAGGTATGGATCTTCCGATTCTTCTTAACCAGATATTGCAAGGAAGCTCTTAATTTATCTGAGTTGGTTCATTGTGGAGATGCAAATTTTGCCTTTTGTTCAACTCCATTAAAAAACAGATTTGGTTTTAAGGTCCTTGCTCAATGTATTGGAGGGGATCTCAATGAAGATTTTCCATTGATTGAAAAGGAGAAATGGTTTATCGACTCTTTAAAGAATGTTGACTTTTGGGCTTTTAATTCAAAACTGCTTTTAGAGGGATTTGATAGAAAGTATCCTTATGTAAAATCGAATAAGCGTGTTGTTTATAGAGGAGTGGATATTGAGAGATTCAAATCCTCAAACGATGTGAAGAAAAGTTTCCAGTTCTATTTCTTAGGTGGGTTTCCTAACTATAAGAATTCCAAATTTGGAAACAACTTAAAGGGAGGGGGTGACCTATTAAGGGCGTGGGAGCTATTCGAAAAGGAAGTTGAAGATCCTAAAGTCAATTTAGCAATTGCAGGTCCGGAATCATTAAGTCCGGAAATTGCATCCTGGAAAGAATCCTTGAAGAATCCCAAAAGGGTTGAGCTATTTGGTAAGATCGATCCTGACGAAATACCAGGCTTTCATTCGAAGGGTAAAGTCTTGATACTTCCAAGTAGATCAGAAGGTCTTCCAAATGTTTTGTTAGAGGCATTGGCAAGCGGAAATGATGTGATTGCTACCGATGTAGGAGGTATTCCCGAAATTTTGAACGCTGTTAATCGGGGTTCTATGATCCAGGCAGCAGATCCTAATCAGTTAATGAATTCAATGAAAAATGTTCTAAATAGTTTGGAAGAGAAAAAGAACAATGTTCAATCTGCAATAGAAAAATTTCACTCCGAACATTTCACAAAAAGCTATTTGGAGATCTATGAATTTTTAAAATCGGAAGAAGGATGAAGGTATTGATTTTATTTGGTACAAGGCCTGAAGGGATAAAGTTCGCCCCACTGGTAAAGGCTATGCAAAAAGACCCCTTTTTCGATCTGGTTGTTTGCAGTACCGGTCAACACAAAGAAATGCTAGACCAGGTTCTGGAATTCTTTGAGATCGCTCCTGATATAAGCTTGGACATTATGACTCCCGGTCAAACCCTGGCGAGCATGTCTTCCTTGATCATAAGGGAATTATCCAAAGTAATTTCCGAAGTAAGACCGGAGCTAGTATTTGTTCAAGGAGATACAACATCGGCCTTTCTGGGGGCCTTAGCTGCACATTACGAAAAGGTTAAGGTTGCGCACTTGGAGGCAGGCCTTAGGAGCGGAAATAAATTTTCACCATTCCCTGAGGAAATAAACCGAAAGTTAATCGGCTCAATAGCTGACCTTCATTTTGCTCCAACCGAAGCTTCAATTCAAAATTTATTAAAGGAAGGTATAGTGGATGGATTGCACGAGGTGGGTAATACTGTAATTGACGCCTTGTTTCTTGGCTTGGAACTGATCAAGGGAGGAGATGTAGACCCTTCATCTAGATTTCCTCAAATCGATTTTAAAAAGAGAATTATTTTAATGACTAGTCATCGGAGGGAGAACTTTGGAGAACCGATGAAAAATATTAGTGATGCCGTTACCTCTATCCATAATGAATTTGATGATATTGAAATTGTATATCCTGTTCATTTAAACCCAAATGTCCAGGGAGTGATGAAAAAGAATTTGGGTGGTTTTAAAAGAATTCACCTGATCAATCCTCTTGATTATAAGGATTTGATATGGTTCATGGAGAAATCGCATTTAATCTTAACGGACTCAGGAGGAATTCAGGAAGAAGCCCCTTCACTTGGAAAGCCTGTAGTTGTTCTCAGGGATACTACCGAAAGGATGGAAGGAATTGAAGCCGGCAACGCTGTGTTGGTTGGTACGGATAAAGACAAAATATTTCAAACAACTAGTTCTCTTTTGCGTACAAGTAGTATATATAATGAAATGGCTAATACCGTCAATCCGTATGGAGACGGAAAAACTTCGGGTAGAATAGTAGAAATCCTAAAAAATTTAGGATGAAACTAATTTCTGTATTTAAAAAAGGCCTGAGTTTTAGGAAATAGCTTTGTAGTTTTACACAAAATGTGGGTTATGGCAAGATTTTATCAATTTTTTCTGGTTTTTAGTCTTTTGAGTTTTGGGGTTTTGGCTCAACCAACTAAGATGGATCTTAATGATTCCAGCTTCACTTTCAATGGTTTTTCTAATGGAACACAAACAACTTACCCTAATTCATTTGCGGCATATCAATGTTCCACTCCCGTAGGCCCTAATTCCTCAACAAATTTTAGTGCCCAGTATGCCCTAAGAGCAAGCTCTACCTCAAATCAGGCACAGGGAGTAAAAAATCATGTTAGCTTCGGCATTAGCATGTATATGACAAATGATAACCAAAATTATGGTGCATTTGTCACGGTATTGGATGCCTCTTTAAGAGATAGCATTAGAGTTAAGTTTAAATCAACTCAGTTTGTTGAGAAATCTGGATTTGAAAATACACTTCGCCTTCAATATAGAATTGGTAATTCAGGCTCCTGGGTGAATGTTTTGGATGGTTCTGATACGGTACAATATGTTACTGGTTTGAATAGCACCGCTCCTGAGGACTCATTCGATGTGATTTTGCCCGCAGAAACTTGGGGACAAGAAACATTGCAAATCAGATGGATTTACTATCAATCTCAGGGGCCAACTGGAATTGGTCTAAGGGACAGAATGACGCTGGATGATATTGAAATATCGTCTAGGGCTTGGGTTCCTGCTCTTAGGTCAGACTGGAGAGGTGCAACGCTAACCAACGCTACGGATTCAGTAGATTTTGACACCCTAGCCGGGGGAGTTTCCGAATATCAGTTGAATATCTTGGGAGGAGCCGCGCAGGTGCAACATTTAACTGATAGAAAGTTCTGTATATTCAGCCGATACAACCCGGATCTATCAGGTTTCCAATATGGTGGAACTTACGATGTTTTCTTGAGGGCAATTAAGTATCGCACAAGTGATACCATTCAAACTGTATACGGAGACACATTCTCTGTTACCATGCCTAGTACTGTTCCAACAATTACTCTGGAAGCAGCTGATTGTAATTCAAGTGTTTCCACTCCTAGTGAGAAATTCAGTGCTCAATTTGTTGGCTTAGCAAATGGATATGTATTTAGATACATCTCACCTAGTGATGATACTTCATTTGTAACTAATACCAATTGGGTAAATACTGCCAACCTTAGCAACATTGGTCCGGTTCCGGGCAATACTTATCAAGTTGCAGTTCGTGCTGTGGCACCTGGAACAACAAGTAGTTTTGGTGCAAATTGTAATGTCACTTGGAATCAACCAACAATTGCCGCTCAATTTAAACCCAACTGGAACCCTGGTACTTTGAGTTCCTACAATGAAATGATTGAGCTTTGGCCAGTTGGAACAGCAACAGGATATAGAATTTTGGTATTGAATGCTGGATTAACTCAGATAGATAGTTTCGATATCACGAAAAGTCGCTTTAAGGTAAGTTTTAGGACCGCTCATTTTGGAAGTGGTGATAGCGTGGCGAGCATATATGTACCAAATACGACTTATCGGTTTAGAGCACAGCCTTTAGGATCTTTTTCTGGTCCGGCCGTTGTTGCATATGGTAGTGACGCTCTAATTACCATGCCTGCAAGTAACGATATGCGAGTGGGGCAATTCGATGATCCTCTTACTTCCAGCTTAGAAGGTTTCAATGATATTCTCTTTTATCCGAACCCAACCAGATCAAATTTGATCTATTATAGATCAGCAGATATAGATCAGATTGAGTCAATTCAGTTTTATGATCTTCAGGGCAAAAGAGTAGAAGGAGTCCTCATGTTTGAGGATGTCCTGGAGCTACCCGAAAATTCAAAATCCGGACTTTATCTTATCCGAACCAACTTTAAAAATGGTGAGTCGAGAACGACAAGGATGATGGTCCAGATGAATTAGAAAGACAATCTTCGAATAGTTGAGGGAGAATAAAATGAAGGTGATCCTATCTCACGATGTGGATCACCTTTTTCTTTATGAGCATTGGACGGATAGCTTTATACCCGGATTATGCCTCAGGTCCATTAGAGCCTTTCTAAGTGGTGTGCCACTTAAAATAGTACTGAAGAGATTCTCTCTAAGACAAAACAGAATTGAAGAATTGGTTCAATTCGAAAAATCACAGGGAGCCAGCTCTTCATTTTTCTTTGGAATGCAAAAAGGAAGGAACCTCTCCTACAATTGGAAGTCCAGTGCAGCCTATATTGAAATCTTGATTAAAGCCGGCTTTGAGGTCGGATTACATGCTCAGAGAGCTAAAACCAAAAGCCATTATTACACCCAAATGGAAAGGATGGCTTCTCTGCTTCCACAAGATTCAATTGTGGGTGGAAGATTTCACTATTTGAAGGTTGAAGATGAAGGGCTGAACTTTCTTTCTGAAAAGGGCTATCAATTTGACTCATCTGCCTACGGGGGTGACATTAAGAAAACTGGAAAGGTTTGGAATATACCCATGTCAATTATGGACGCAGGTTCCCTTAGCCATATTAAAAACAATCTTGAGGAGGTCAAGAAAACAACTTTGAATCTGCTAGAGTCTTCTGAAAAAAAGGGCAATGATTTTTTCGTGGTAAATTTTCATGATATCTATTATTCAGAAGGTTACCCCTGGCATAAGGAGTGGTATCATTGGTTGATTGTGGTATTAAAAGAAAGAGGCCTCGAATTTTGTTCCTTTAAAGAGGCTATTGAATTGATGGAGAAAAGGCAGATTGATGGGTAACCATATCTGGATAGTTAATCAGCATAGCTATTTGCCTGAAATGTCCGGCGGAAACAGGCATTTTGAAATTGCAAAGGAACTTCAGAAAATAGGATGGAAGGTTACCATTTTTTCAAGTCCGTTCGATCATAAGCGAAAGAAATTTGTAAGGAATGTTAGGCCGTTAAAATCCCATTTACGAGAGAAAATAGAAGGGATTGACTGGGTTTGGCTTAATGGTATTTCTTACTCTAAAAATTTTGGCTTTAAAAGGATTCTGTCCATGTTTTTATTTGGATTGATATTTCTTAGGGTGGGAAGAAAATTTTTCCAAGAACAGAGCCCCACTGTTATAATTGGTTCTTCGCCCGCACTTCCTTCAGCATATTTTGCTGCTAAGCTCGCCAGAAAAAGAAATATTCCATTCTTATTTGAAATCAGAGATCTTTGGCCCCAAACCATAGTTGAAATGAAGCCTAGCCTCCAAAAATCGAGAGCTGTAAGGTTTTTCTATTCATTGGAGGCTTACTGTATAAAAAATGCTTCAATTATCATTGGTTTACTCCCTGGAATACCGGCATATCTAAAGCAACGATATCATGGCATGGACGAGAAATTTTTTCATCTTCCAAATGGGATAAAAGATGCTGATATTGAAAAGAGCCCGGAATTGAATGATCAAGTCAAAATTGTAATGTACTCCGGAGCCCTTTCACCTGCTAATTCCATGGAATCCATTTTTATAGCAGCCTCTGGTTTGCCTCAGTTTGATTTTGTCATTTATGGATCCGGTGTTGATGAAAGCAAATTGAAAACCCTGAAGGAGGAAATGAAGATCTCTAATGTGAAAATGATGGGTTCTGTTCCCAAAAATCAGATGAGAGCTAAAATGAAAAGTGCTGATGTTTTTGTAGCAAACCTAAAGGACAGCCCTCTGTATAAATATGGGATTAGCTTGAATAAGATTTTTGATTACTTGGGAACGGGAAAACCTGTGGTTTTTGGATGCGATGCTTTCAACGACCCTGTAAAAGAATCAAAGGGAGGTATCAGCGTTAGGCCCGAATCGAGTAAGGAAATGGCTGATGCGATTTTGGAAATTTCTCAACTTTCCAAGGAGGAAAGAATTGAAATTGGAAAAAGAGGAATTGATTATGTAAAAAAAAATAATGCCTTTTCAATCCTAGCCTCAAGACTTGATAATCAACTCAAATTAATTTTGAAAGATGAAAAGGGTTGAATCACCTGTCTTTATTATTGGAGCGGGGCGCTCCGGCACCAATATGCTCAGGGATCAACTTTGTAAGTTGGATGGCTTTGTAACCTGGCCTTGTGATGAGATCGATCTAGTTTTTCGACATGGAAATAGAAGTAAAGCCAATGATGTATTTGGAAAAAGCGATCTGAATCTCAAGGCCGAAAAGTACATTCATTCAACCTTCTCGAATTTGCAAAAAAAGCATCCAGGAAAAATTGTAGTGGAGAAAACTTGTGCCAATTCTTTAAGGATTCCTTTCTTAAATGCTTTGTTTCCAAATGCAAAATTCGTCCTAATAAAGAGGAATGGATATGACGTTGCGGCATCAGCAAGAATCAGGTGGAAGGCATCAGTAGAGTTTAAATACCTGTTAAAAAAGGCCAGGTTTGTTCCAAAATCTGATATCCCATTCTATGGCTTGAGGTTCCTGCAAAATAGACTTCACTCTATTTTTTCTAAAGAGAAGAATTTGAAGAAGTGGGGACCTGTTTACCCGCGACTTTTTGAAGACCTCAGGAAAAAATCTCTGATCGAGGTTTGTGCTCATCAATGGGCGGCTTGCGTTGAAACCAGCTTGAATGATGTTAATGAATTGGAGGAGGGGAGGTTTTTGATCCTAGACTATGAAGATTATGTGAAATCACCTAATACAGAATTGAACAAGATCCTTAAGTTTTTGAATTACAGACAAGAGGTTGATTTCAGGGAACTTGAGAGAAATATCTACACCAAGGGAGTAGGAAAGTATAAGTCTCAACTCACAGAAAATGAGATCCAGACTATTTCAAAGATCATTGATCCGGTATTGAGAAGCACTTCAAAATCCACCCTTGAAAAGAGCCTTTGATATAGCGGTTTCCTTTTGGGGCATTGCGGTTCTGTTTTGGGCCTTTCCAATACTTTGGTTACTCTGTTACATTGATACGGGTGCCAATGGGCTTTTTGTTCAGGAAAGGATTGGAAGGAACGCAAAACCCTTCAACATTCTTAAGTTCAGGACCATGAAGATTCTGGATTACAATCTTGGCACAATTACCACTCGCAACGATCCAAGGATTACAAAGTTTGGGTCATTCATGAGAAAATTAAAAGTTGATGAGCTGCCCCAACTGATCAATGTTTTGATTGGAAAGATGAGCTTTGTGGGCCCAAGACCAGACATGAAAGGTTTTGCTGATGAGTTGGAAGGTGCCAATCGAGCCATACTTGAATTAAGGCCGGGGATTACCGGGCCGGCTTCCTTGTATTTCCGGAACGAAGAGGACCTACTTCAAAATGCAAAGGATCCTCAAGGATACAATCAGAATGTAATTTGGCCCACCAAGATCAAAATCAATCTCGATTATTTGGATGAGAAATCCATGGTTTTAGATATCAAGTATATTTTTTGGACGATTTTTGGTTTGGGACAAGGAAACCTCTCTGATAGATATGTCGAAGAGTTTAGAAGAAATGAATCTTCCTTCTTAAAGAATTCCTATGGCTAAGGAAAGAATATGGCTATCACCGCCTGATATGGGCGGAAACGAATTGAAAAGAATCGCTGAGGTGTTTGATCAGAACTGGATTGCGCCGGTTGGTCCCCATCTTACCCAATTTGAAGAAGGCCTTTCTGATTTTTTGGGAGGAGGACATGTGGTTGCCACAAGTTCAGGTACTGCAGCTTTGCACTTGGCTTTGATTCTTTCGGGGATTCAGAAAGGGGATAAGGTGCTTGTTCAAAGCTTCACATTCATTGGAAGTGCCAACCCGGTAGTTTACTGCGGTGCTGTACCCGTTTTTGTAGATAGCGAAGAGAATTCATGGAATGTCTCACCGGAACTGGTTGAAAAAGCAATATCGGAGCTTTCCAGCCATGGAGGTAGGCCCAAAGCATTGGTTGGCGTTGACCTTTATGGGATGCCAGCTTCCCTGAATGAAATTTCACAGCTTTGTGCGAAAAATGATATCATATTTATTGAGGATGCTGCAGAATCACTAGGCTCTGAATACATGGGCAGGAGGTGTGGGAGTTTTGGTGATTTCCGAATTCTGTCTTTTAATGGAAACAAGATCATCACTACTTCTGGTGGGGGAGCTCTTGTTGTAGACAATAAAGAGCTAGCGGAAAAGGCCAGATTTCTATCAACCCAAGCCAGGGACGTGGCTCCTTATTATCTACATAGCGAATTAGGTTTCAATTACCGATTGAGCAACGTACTTGCTGGAATTGGCCTGGGTCAAATGGATACCTTGGATAAGAAAATAGAGAGAAGAAGAAGTGTATTCCAAAATTATTCGAAGGAACTAGAAGAAATAGAGGGTTTAAGTTTCCTGAAAGAAGCTGAAGGATATTATTCGAATAGATGGCTTACGACAATGCTAATTGAACCTAGTCTAGGAAGCCCTACTGAACTCATAAATATGCTTGAGCAAAATAATATTGAAGCAAGACGTCTTTGGAAACCGTTGCATACCCAACCTATATTTCAGAAGGCACAGAGTTATTTGAATGGAGTATCGGAAAGGCTTTTTAATACCGGAATATGTTTGCCTTCAGGAAGCTCTTTAAAAGAGGATCAGCAGGCAGAAATAATTGAATTGATAAAACATCATTTTAAGGCTTAATCGGTTACAATGAAGAGCAAGAAGGTTGTTGTCATCACAGGAGGTAACTCTGGAATTGGTCTGGCTTTAGTAAAAGAATATGCCGGGAAAGGACATAATGTAGCTTTCTCTGGTAGGAATGTTGAAAGGATAAAGGAAGTGGAGGAGGATTGTAAGGAACTTGCCGGCCAAGTTTTTGGAATGAAAGCCGATGTACAGTCTGAGCAGGAAGTAAGTGATTTTAAAAAGAGAGTTCTTGAAAGTTATGGGAGGGTTGATATTCTGATCAATAACGCTGGCATTTCAATGAGGGCCTTATTTAAAGATCTTGACCTAAAAGTCTTTAAGGAGTTGATAGATATTAATCTGATGGGTGCCGTTGTTTGTACCCGATTATTTTTAGAGGAGCTGATCAAAACAAGAGGATCTATTGTTGGGATTTCTTCAATTGCGGGATATCGAGGATTGCCTGGTCGGTCGGCATATTCAGCTTCTAAATTTGCTTTGCAAGGATTCCTCGAGTCACTTCGCACTGAATTGCTGAAGACAGGTGTCCATGTTCTTATCGCTTGTCCTGGTTTTACAGCCTCAAATATTCGAAAATCTTCAAGGTTGGCAGATGGTTCTCAACAAGGAGAAAGCCCCTTGGAAGAAGGGAAGATTATGAGTGCCGAAGAAGTAGCATCGCGTATCTATAAGGCCATAGAAAAAAGAAAGAAAATCCTTACTCTTACTTCACAAGGAAGGATGACGGTATTTATGAATAAGTTATTTCCTTCCTGGATGGATGGGCAGGTTTATGCCCATTTTAAAAAAGAAAAGGATTCTCCTCTTTAAAATAAAGGCCAGACCTGGGAATTTCTAATGAACCCTTCTTGCTCTTTGTAGATTACCTTAGTCCAGGAATCTTGAGTTCCGAGGATCTCAAGTTTGTCTCCTGGGTTGACTTCAAATAGGATTTCTGACCCAGCAGATGGCCCTTCCACCAGGTATCCCTTCTCTGCAATAAAAATCCCTTCCTTCTTTTTCTTTTTCTCGTAAGCTGCTAAAAAGATCACTGCAAGAGCTAAAAGACTGCTGACCATAAGGTGAGATACTTCCTTTTTTTTCCTTTTCAGAATAATGAATACTGCTCTGGCTGAATAAGCGGACAGTAGAACGATGACCAGAATTAATAATTCTTCAAGCCATTCTTCAAATGCATTTTGAATCAATTCAAAATCCGAAACAGTGTATCCTTCCAAATTTTGATCCCTTGCCATATCCAATATTTTTCTCTCTACCAGGTCATCACCAGTCTTGTTCTGATAAAGGGAGAGGAAAAATATTGCCTGAGGAATTTTCCCTAAGCCTTCGTTGATCATGGACATCTTTAAAAGGATCTCTTCACTTGTAACGCCATTCTGAAAAAGTGAATCGTAAACAATAAATGCCCGGGTATATTCTTGATTGTCAAAAAGCGAATCGGCCTTTTCAACCCCCTGAAATTGGCCTAAAAGAGAATGGCTATAAAGTATGGATATTATTAGAAGGAATCTTTGCACTTGGGTTTGTAAATTCAGTCTTGCTACCTAAATTTGCAGCCTCATTTTCGAGGGCGAAAATAACCAAACTCTTAATGAGTCGGTAGCTCAGTTGGTAGAGCATCTCCCTTTTAAGGAGAGGGTCCCGGGTTCGAGCCCCGGCCGACTCACAAAAGCCCAGATCAGGTTTTTGATTTGGGCTTTTTATTTTCCAAGAAGTTCAAGGACCTTTTTCTCTACAGCATAAGAATCAATCCCATATTTTTTCATTAGATCAGCAGGTTTTCCACTTTCTCCAAAGCAATCTTTTACTCCAACCATCCCCATTCTTGTTGGTGATTCAGAACTTAATAAGCCTGCAACGCTTTCTCCAAGCCCTCCGGCTATTTGATGTTCTTCAGCAGTCAGCACAAGACCGGTCTTTGAGGCAGATTTTAAGATTGCCTCCTTGTCCAGTGGTTTAATCGTATGGATATTTATTAGGTCTACGGAGATCCCTTTTTCTTTCAATCGATCTGTAGCTAAATAGGATTCCCATACCAGGTGACCTGTGGCTATGAGGGTTATATCGGTGCCCTCCTCAATGTGCCATGCTTTGCCAATCTCAAAATTGTGATCCATTGAAGTAAAGTTTGGAACCTTTGGTCTTCCAAATCTCAAGTATACCGGTCCCTTCCAATCGGCGATAGCCTTGGTCGCCAGAAATGTCTGATTATAATCACAGGGATTAATGACGGTCATATTTGGAAGCATTTTCATCATGCCAAGATCTTCCAGCATTTGGTGAGTGGCCCCATCTTCTCCGAGGGTCAGACCGGAATGGGATGCGCAGATCTTAACATTAACATCTGAATATGCAACCGATTGTCTAATCTGATCATAAACCCTTCCGGTAGAAAAGTTGGCAAAGGTTCCGGTAAATGGGATCTTTCCTCCAATAGCAAGACCAGCTGCCATGCCGATCATATTTGCTTCAGCTATTCCCACCTGGATGAAGCGATCAGGGTTTTCGCTTTTGAAACCATCCATCTTTACAGATCCGGTAAGATCTGCACAGAGAGCTACTATGTCATTATTTTCTCTTCCAAGCTCTGTTAGGGCATCTCCAAAGCCTGAACGTGTATCCCTTTTTTCCAAAGTGGTGTTTACCATTATTAGTATAGTTTTATTTTGGTTGAAGCTTGGGGTCTAATTGAGAAGCTTTTAATGGAAGTGTATCTACTTCCTTGAGAACCTCTGGGTCTAAATACTACCTTATAATTTCCTGGTTGAAGATTGAAACTTCCCTGCCTATAAAAATTCACCACCCACTCGTCTGGTAAACCTTTCTGGACTTTGTAAATAGCACCCACTCCATTTCCTCCATCTAATATTGTTAATATTCCTGGAGCCGAAATGGTCAGATTCTTTGTTTCATGATTCTTAACTTCCACGTTTTCAAAAATTGTTCTTGGCAGGGTTAGAACCTCAATATCATACCTACCGGTCAAATACCTTTCCTTCCTTTTAAAATCCTGAACATTAATTGTTCTTGGAGATCCTTTCTTTCGGATCAGAACTTCTAGATTCTTATAGGCATTGAAGCCATTGCACTTAAATGTCAGGTAGCCGGTAGGAGATTTAATCTGTATCTTCTTGGTTTCGCCGCCTTTAAAATGCAGGTCTTTCTTTAGGATAGGGGGGATGGTTGAAATGGCGATGTTATAATCTATAACCGGGTCTATCAATAATGGGTCTGCGTTTCCCTGCGGCCCAAGGTAATGGATTATTTCGGCTACTGTATTACCGGTAAAATTGTTAAAGAATGCTACGGGTAGGTCTGTCTCTACAGGTTTTCCTTGCTCATCCAGTAGCTCCAATATTACCTTGGCTGGCTTAATAGATTGATTGATAGCGGTTCCCAATGCTTTTTTAAAGCTATCCTGGCTCTTTGCTTTTAGAAAAGTACCAAGGCAGGAAAACTCCTTCATGTATTCATCATCCATGCCCAATCCAATGATGAAAGGCTTCAGGAATATGTTCTTCTTCTGAAGTGCAAGTGAAATTTCACATGGATCTCCATCACAAGATTCAAGCCCATCGGTAATAATGATAATTATGTTTCTGGCTTTGGGATCCTCTGGGAAATCGTTCGCGGCCTTTTGAAGGGATTTGGCTAAGGGAGTTGTTCCTTTTGGCTTTATGTACCTAAGGCGATTAAGAATTTCCTGATGGTTTTTTAGCGCAAAGGGAACTTCCAATCGGGTGTCATCGCAGTTCTGCTTTTCTTTAGGAAATTGATGACCATATGCCCTTAAGGCGAGTTCCAGATTTTCCTCATCCTTGAGATCCATTACCAACTCTCCCAACAGCCTTTTCGCGGCCTCACTCCGAAATTCACCTTCCCATTTGCCAAGCATGGACCCAGAAGCATCCAAAAGGAACAGGATTCGGGTTGTTTTATCAGCAGGGGACAGGTCCTGGGTTTTACCTAGTATGGGTAAAACAAAAAGAAACAATATGGTCAGCCTCCTGATCAAGTTTAGAAGTCTCCCAGGCTTTCTTCCAATTGACTTAAAGCATCTTCTGCTTGTTCGTCATTTGGAGCCACACCATGCCATTTGTGAGTTCCCATCATAAAATCTACTCCAAAACCCATTTCTGTTTTCATCATGACAGCCACAGGCTTCCCTTGGCCAAGTTTTCCTTTAGCCTGATTTATTCCCTCTTCAAGTTGATCGATATCATTTCCTTCACAGATAATGACCTCCCAACCAAAAGATCTATACTTTGCGTCCAGATCCTCTAATCCAAGAATATCGCTTACATCTCCATCGATCTGGCGATTATTCCAGTCTATAATCCCAATAAGATTATCGACCTTATTCTTAGCGGCAAACATAACTGCTTCCCAGATCTGTCCTTCTTGCTGTTCTCCATCTCCCATAAGCACAAAAACCGATTTAGGGTCTGAGTTCAATTTCTTTGAAACAGCCGCACCGACAGCCACCGAAAGTCCTTGTCCTAAAGAGCCTGATGCGACTCTAATTCCGGGTAAGCCTTCTTCTGTGGCAGGATGACCCTGTAATCTTGAGTCTATTTCCCGGAATGTTCCCAATTCTTTTGCATCAAAGAAATTAGTTGTTCTGGCAAGGGTGGAATACCAGACTGGCGATATATGTCCATTTGATAAAAAGAACATGTCTTCATTTTCCCCTTTGGGGTTAAATGCATTCCTGTCCATATCCAAAACCTTACCAAAAAGAAGGGCAAATAGATCTGCACAGCCTAATGACCCTCCTGGATGACCGGATTGAGCCTTATGGGTCATGCGGATAATATCTCTCCTTATCTGAGAGCTTATTTCTTTAATAGATGGATTCTCCATTGCAGGATTTATTTCTGTTTATTATTCTAAGATTTGGGCGGTATGATCCTTGGTTTTTACTTTATCTATCACTTTCTCAAGTTTTCCATTTTCGTCAATGATAAAGGTCCAACGAGCTGTACCCATATATTCTCTTCCGTACATTTTCTTTTGTACCCAGGTCCCGAATATTTCATGTATCGAAAGGTCTTCATCTGATATGAGAGGGAAGGGTAGAGAATACTTATCCGTAAACTTCTTGTGGCTCTTGATGGGGTCCTTAGAGATTCCAATGATCTCAATTCCTTTGCTCTTGAGCTCTGAGTAATTGTCCCGAAGGTTACAGGCTTGGGCCGTGCAACCGGGGGTATCATCCTTTGGATAAAAATAGATTGCTAGCTTTTTTCCTTTAAAGTCCTCCAGACTGATCTCGGTATTTTCATCGACCGTTCCAGTAAAATTTGGAACCTGATCACCAACTTTTATTGACATATCAATATATTTTGTTAAACTTTTCTTTATTTCCAGCCATATCTTCCAGGATCAACTCAAATTCACCCTTTATGGCTTTGTTTTGGTTCTTAAATCTGGATACCAGCTTTGAGTTTTTTGCATCAAACTCCATTAGTACCCATTCACCATTTAAATGTGCCTCAATTTTTTTTAATCCTGAAAGATCATCCTGGACCTTAAATCTCAACCGGTTCCATTTATTTCCCAGGTATTTGATCTTTGGAGGAATAGTGTCAGGCAGAAAAACAAACCTCCCTAGATTCTTTGTTGAAAAAGTCAATTTATTATCCTTCCAATATCCTCCTACAAAGCTATTTTCCTTTCCGTAATTGAGGTAGGCAAAGGTCTTATTTCTTCCAAAACTTGTATCCGAGAAAGTTCTTGCAACTTTTATTGGGCTCCTCAAGGGTTCAACATACGGTCCAATCTGTATGGAGCTAGAATCGCTTATTAACTCAAGAAAAAAGGTATCGTAGAGTGATTTTCTTAAGAAATCAATTTGAAGGTTCGATGAAAAATAGGAATGCTCGATTCCTGGGGGGATTTGATCTTTGACATTAAAGGATAAAATTTTTTCACCTAAGCGGGCAGAATCGGGTATCATTTCACCTAGGTCCCACAAATAGACATATGCGTCGCTCTCGATAAAGTTTGGTTTTTGCTTTATGGTTAGAGAACCTGAATAAACACTCAAAATTTCAGTTTCATAATTCCCGCTTGCTTTAATCTTGAGGAAATGGCCGATTCTCTTTTTTTCCAGTTTCTGTTCAAATTCAGTATGGATTGGAACATCAATCGCTTGTTTGGCTTTTGTAAGAACATTCTTTGCCTGGATTTCGCATTTTGTCTCATTGCCCTTTGCATCCTCTAAAAGAAGGGTGATAGTATGATTTTTTGAATCATTGAAATTCACCATACCGCTTCCTGTTTCTGATGAGTAAAAAGGCAACTTGTTCCCTTGATCTTTGAAAACCTTGTGAAACCACTTATTTCTTCTGACCAGGGTTTCGTAGTCGATATGAAGGTTAATATATCGGGTTAGTAGAACAGGGAGATAATTGATCTTAGCATTGAATGTTTCTTTTCCATCGACCAATAGTCTGTACCCTTGAATTCCGGTCCGATTCCAATTCCCAGACATTTTATCGTAGCCTTTAAATTCTATTCCAAATGGCCCTTCCAGGTTCACTGTGTCCTTTAGATAGTATCCTTCTTTTAGGTTTTTGAACTTAACACTGAATTCTTTTGAGTTCAGAAGTCCATTGATCTTTGAATTAGGGCCCTTTGGAACGAACCTGATTCTTTGAAAAATGGGAGGGGTAGAATCCTGAACCTCAATAAACCCGAACTCCAAAGGATTAATTTGTTGGTTGTATTTATCTCTAACTTCAAAATGAAGATGGGGAGCTGCAGAATAGCCTGAGTTGCCAGAGAAGGCAATTATCTCGCCCTTTTTTACCGGGAATTCATGCTTTTTTGGGAAGTAATCCAGTCGGAAGGATTCAATTTCATATTGCTTATCCAAAGTGAATTCTTCCAGATCAGGAGCAAATTTTTGCAGGTGGGCATAGACAGTTATGTAGCCATTATCATGTTTGATATTCAACCTTCTGCCATATCCTCCTGGTGAAACAGAAACTCTTGAAATATATCCATCCTCCGCGGCATAGATCGGAAGTCCTGTTTGTCCCAGGGTCTTTACGTCAATACCTCCATGGAAATGCCCTCGTCGTAATTCTCCCATAGTGCCTGCGAGAAAATTTTGTTGACCGGGATTAATCGGGAAATGAAGTTTGGGTAAGGTTGTTTCCTCTGCTCTAAAACCAAAAAGGGCTAGGATAGATAAAAAAAGAAATCTATTTAACCTCAAAATCTAAAACTTTCTGGTCCTTGATGTAACCTTTAAGCCTGTCACCAATGGCGACTGGACCAACACCTTCGGGAGTTCCGGTGAAGATCAGGTCTCCCTTCTTTAGGGTCATGTATTTTGAGCAAAAGGAAATCAGATAATCTATAGAATAGATCATATTTCTTGTGTTCCCTTTTTGGACAAGGTCTCCATTGTTCTCAAGTGAGAAGTCCAGGCTATTTAAGTCCCCGAATTCCTCTTTGGGAAAGAATCCTGAAATGGGAGCTGACCCATTAAAACCCTTTGCCAATGTCCATGGAAGTCTTGCTTCTTTAAATTTTGATTGAAGATCCCTTGCGGTGAAATCGATTCCCAAAGCTATTTGACTATAGTATTTTGAAGCATATTCTTCATCGATGCCTTTCCCAACCCTGTCTATTCGAACTACTATTTCGATCTCATGATGAATATCTGAACTAAAAGGCGGGTAATAGAAGGGATCGCCGTTTCTAAGGATTGCAGAATCTGGCTTAAGGAAAACCACTGGGTCATCAGGTTTTTTATTGCCCAGCTCTTCAATGTGCTTGACATAATTTCGCCCTATTCCAATTATCTTCACCTCTTAAACTCTGTTAATGTGCTTCTAAGAATACTAGGTATCTCGCTTTCCGCAATGTTATTAAGCTCATGCAAGAAACTCAATTCTTCAACCATATTCCTATCCACAAATTGTCCTGATTGTAAGGAATTGATGGAGTCTGAATTATCCTCTTTAGAAAGCGTCCACTTTGTGGATTATGATACTAGCAAAGGCAGTGTTCTATTTCATTATGAAAATAGAAATACACCGGACCAAATTGAAAACTGGCTTAGCACCAATGGTTTTTTAAAGGATTCTGTTGGAATGGAGCATTCTGATTCTCTCTTAATTATTACTCCCGTCCTGGATTGTTGCAGACGATCAGGATTGTCTGAGCTTTAGGATCTCCTGAGTTAGGATCTTTTTGGTGTCTTGTGGAAAGTCTGATCGCATAATCCAATCATAGTATTGAGGTTCTTTTGAGAAAACCTCCTTAACCGTTTTCCCTTTATACTTTCCGAAATTGAAGCACATTTCATTACTTGAATTTCTGCTTAGTCTGCCTGCAAGATCTACCATATTGCCAAAGCTGTAGGAATGGAGGTCCTCGATCTTATCACTTAGCGGAGGTAGGTTTGAATTTTCAGGACTTTGGCCTTGATATTTTTCTATTTGAGCGAACAGTACATCTTTTGTTGCCTTAACATCCGCCATGGCATCATGAGCCCCTTTCAGTTGTTTTCCGCAATAGAATTTATAGGCAGCTGATAAGGTTCTTGGTTCCATCAGAAAAAATAACTTCTGAGCATCCACCAACCTTCGATTTTGAAGAGAGAAAGGAATCTCAACTCTAGCAAATTCTTCCATTAATAATGGCAGGTCGAATTTTATGTGGTTGTATCCACCCAGATCGCAATTACTTAGGAATTGATTCAATTCCTTAGAAAGACCTTTGAAATCCGGCTTGTCCTTTACCATTTCATCGGTTATTCCATGGATCTCAGAAGATGCTTGAGGAATTGGAATGCCTGGGTTTACCAGACTTTGGAATTCAGTTTCCGACCCATCCTGATCTATTTTGATAAATGCCATTTGGACTATTCTATCCTGCATGACATTTGTGCCTGTGGTTTCCAAGTCAAAGAAAACCAATGGTTTGCTTAGATTCATTGAGATCAATTAAGCATTAAAGTGTTTGATAATTCCACGAGATCTATTCCACCGAAATCACCAGAACTCATTAACAATAGATTTGCTTCTGAGAAGTCCTGTTTTTCCAAATAGCTTTTCAATTCTTTGGGATCAAAGAATACTTCAAGGTCCTCCCGGGCGAATGAGTTTTTAACCAGATCAGTATCAATTGATCCATCGCCTTTTTTCTGAATCACTTTGGGGTCCAAATAAATAATGGGTAGATCTGCATCTACAAAACTGTTCTCATATTGATTTAAGAAGTCCTTATCTAAGGAGGAGAAAGTATGGAGTTCCATGCAGGCAACGAGTCTTTTGTTCGGGAACTGCTCCTTTACTGCTTTGGTAGTTGCTTTAAGTTTGGAAGGGGAGTGTGCATAATCCTTGAAAACAAAATTTCCATTCGATTCGCTTATGCATTCCAATCGCTTCTTGGCCCCAACAAAACTTGATATAGCCTGATAGAAAGTATCTTCACTGATGGCCATTAAAGCACAGATATTCTTAGCGGCATTGAGGTTGCTAAGATTGTGTTGCCCAAATATCTTGAGCGGTACCTCACCATGATTCTTGGTTTTTAAATAGGTAACACCTTCCCGAATAATGTGGGGGTGAACCCCATATTCTACCTGAAGAACATCTTCTCTTTCTTTCCTTCCAATTACGGTGGCAATATCATCATCCTCATTAAAAACAAGGGTTCCTCCTTTTGGAGTAGCATCTGCAAAATCTTCAAAAGCCCCCACATATGCCTCTATGGTAGGGAAGACATTTATGTGATCCCATTTTACTCCTGAGATCAATCCGATATGGTGATCATACATGAGCAGCTTTGGCTTTTGCTGTAAGGCTGACGAGAAATACTCATCGCCTTCAATAATAATTGAAGGTGCATCATTTGAGATTCTCACCGAAATGTCAAAACCATCAACATCTGCTCCAACCAGGTAATCAAATTTTTTACCTGCCTCTTTTAGAACATGCATGATCATCGCAGTGATCGTTGTCTTGCCATGGCTTCCTCCAATCACTACCCTTTGTTTGTCACTGGAATACATTCTTAGGAACTCAGGAAAGGAAAGGATCTTGATCCCAAGTTCCTGTGCCTTTACCAACTCCGGGTTCTCTTTCTTGGCATGCATACCAAGAACGATAAGATCCAGGTCAGAACTGATTTTGTTAGGGTCCCATCCCAATTTTTCAGGGAACAATCCAGCATCTCTAAGCTTGGTAGCGGCTGGATCGAAAATAGAATCATCGGAACCGGAAACCTCGATGCCTTGTTTACTTAAAGAGATAGCCAAGTTGTGCATTACGCTACCACCAAGGGCTATAAAATGGACTTTTTTGAGTGCTTCTACCATAGGAATAAGGGCGTCAAAGATAGTCTTTCAGTATACCTGTTCAAAGTGGAAAAATATGTTGGCAAGTTTGTGGAAACCTAAATGAAAAGTATTTTGAACTTTTCGGCTTTTGCCTATTTACCTTTGGGTCATGGAAGATAAAAAAAGGGCCTTTACTACTAATTTTCAAGTCAATAAATCCGGGGAAAACATCCTTTCTTCCTTAGGCAAAGTTCCTCCCCAGGCCATGGAGTTGGAACAAGCGGTTCTGGGTGCCTTGATGCTTGAAAAAGATGCTCTTACTGGGGTGATCGAGATCCTCCAGCCTGAAAGTTTTTATAAGGACTCCCACAACAGAATTTACAACGCCATAAAGACCTTGTTTTCAGAATCTGAGCCGGTGGATATGCTAACCGTAACCAATCAGCTCAAGAAAACGGGGGAGCTGGAGTTGATTGGCGGAGCCTTTTATATCACCGAGCTAACCCAGAAGGTTAACTCCGCTGCCAACATAGAATACCATGCCAGGGTAATCCTTGAAATGGCGATAAAAAGAGAGCTAATATCAATCAGTTCTGAAATTCAAAAATCTGCTTTTGATGAAACTACTGATGCCCTGGAACTATTAGATCATGCGGGCTCACAGATCTTTGAGGTTTCAGATAGAAATGTTAGAAAGGACTATAGCAAGGTAGGAGAGCTACTTTCCCGGGCTGTCGATGAGATTCATAAGAAGAAAGAAAAAGGCGACGGGCTTACGGGTGTTCCCAGCGGGTTCACAGAATTGGACAGAGTAACCTCAGGATGGCAAAACTCTGACCTAATCATTATGGCTGCTCGTCCTGGAATGGGTAAAACAGCCTTCGTTTTGTCCTGCTTGCGAAATGCCGCTATTGATCATGGAGTACCTTCAGCCATTTTCTCACTTGAAATGTCCTCGGTTCAATTGGTAAATAGATTGATCGCGGCAGAGGCCGAACTCCCGAGTGAAAAAATCCGGAACGGAAAGATCCAGGAATACGAGGAGGAACAACTTTATGCAAAGACCCAGGCCCTTGCTCAGGCTCCAATCTTCATTGATGATACTCCAGGCTTATCCATCCTGGAGTTAAGAGCAAAATCAAGAAAGCTAAAGCAACAGCATGATATTGGGTTGATCATAGTTGATTACATGCAGTTGATGACTGCCGACCTCAGCAAAAAAGGAGGGAACAGAGAGCAAGAGATTGCATCTATTTCAAGATCATTGAAAACTATTGCAAAAGAACTTGACGTTCCGGTGATCGCCCTTTCCCAATTAAGCAGGGCAGTTGAAACCAGGGGCGGAGATAAAAGGCCACAATTGTCCGACCTGAGGGAATCTGGTTCCATCGAGCAGGATGCCGACCTGGTAAGTTTCATATATAGGCCGGAATACTATCAGATCAATGCTGATGAAGATGGGGGTTTGGAGGGACTTGCTGAGATCATCATCGCGAAACATCGTAATGGTTCCACCGCAGATGTCAAGCTCAGGTTCATTGGTCAATACACAAAATTCGTTGACTGGAATCACTTTGGGTTTAATTCCGGATTTAATCAGGAAAATTATGGATCAGTAAGTGGTGGTTCGGTTACCATCCCAAGTAAAATGAACAAAAGGGATGAAGAGGATGAAGGAGATGCACCCTTTTAGATCTCCATTTCAATACTTGAGATCAGATTTCTGATTTCGTTTTGAGCCTTTATTTCCTTTGTCCTTATTGCAAGATCCAAACCTGTCTTTAAGAACATCAATGCTTTATCGGTTTCTTCCTCTTCGTAAAGAAGTTTTCCGAGAGTATAATAGGTAGCTAGATAATCAGGATTCTCTTCCATTAATTCTTCTAAAAGGGATACGGCCTTTGATGGATCCGTGGTCTTGATCTCCATAGCGAGGGCATATTTAAAGAAAGGATCCCCAGGGTTTTCCTGAAGGTTTTTTTCTAGAAATTCGAGACGCTTAGTATCCTTATTCATAACCTTAAGAAACGGTTTATTCTTAACTTGCAGCCCTCATAATTTTAACACTGCTAATATGAAAATTTTGGTTTGTATCAGTCATGTTCCTGATACGACTACAAAGATCCAATTCAATTCTGATAATACTGAACTGGAAAAGCAAGGTGTCCAATTTGTGATTGGCCCTTACGATGATTTTGCTCTTGCCAGAGCTGTTGAATTAAAGGAACAACTGAGTGCCGAAGTCACGGTTTTAAATGTTGGATTAGCTGAGACCGAACCCACCATCAGAAAAGCACTTGCCATTGGTGCCGATAAGGCAATTAGAATCAATGCTCATCCAAGTGATTCTTTGTTCGTTGCCAATCAAATCCATGCCGCAATCAATGAAGGAGGCTATAACCTGGTGATGATGGGCAGGGAAACCAGCGACTATAATACCGGGGCTGTCCACGGAATGGTTGCGGAGATGTTAGGTTGGCCTGGTTTGTCTCCAGTTATGAAACTTGAAGTTGAAGGAGAGAAGGTAAGCCTACAAAGAGAGATAGAAGGGGGGCATGAAGATATTGAATCCAATCTTCCGCTCGTTGCAGGATGTCAGGAACCCATTGCGGAATGGAAGATCCCAAATATGAGAGGTATTATGTCGGCAAGAACCAAGCCACTTGAGGTAAAAGAAGCCTATTCCGATGAAAATGGGATAGAGAGTAAAAATTATGAGCTGCCTGAAGAAAGATCCGCATGTAAAATGATCGATCCGGAGAATGTTGGAGAATTAGTTAATCTATTGAAAACAGAAGCAAAAGTTATTTAAGATGAGTGTATTAGTATTTGTGGAGACTGAAACGGGGAAGGCAAAAGGCACAAGTCTTGAAGCGATATCATTTGCCTCCGAGTTGGCTTCATCCAAAGGGGATTCTGTAACAGCTTTGATCCTTGGCAATCTCGATGAATCTGCTGTTTCCGAAATTGGATCTGCTGGAGCAGATAAAGTATTGAATGATCCAAATTCTGAGTATGACAAAGGGATGATTGCACCGACAGCATCTGCCGTGGCAAAGGCCTTTGAATCAGAGGGTTCAAACCTGGTGGTTTTTTCAAAGAGTTCACTTTCTGATTCCGTGGCTGCCAGGATATCAATCAAATGCAGGGCAAATCTAGCAACCAATCTCGTTGAGCTACCCATAGCTGATGGAGAAAATTATAAGGTTAAGAGAAGCATTTTCACCGGAAAGGCAATGGAAAATGCGGTGGTTAAGGGACCTAAGGTTGCCTTCACAATCAAGAAAGGTGCTACCGGAATTAAGGAAATCGGAAAATCGGCAACCAAGGAGAATGTTGAATTCCCGATTGATTCCTCTGATCTGAAATCCACCATAACAGGGAGTCATAAATCCGAAGGAGATATTTTATTGCCTGAAGCCGATCTGGTGGTTTCAGGAGGAAGAGGAATGAAGGGCCCGGAACACTGGGGAATGATCGAGGATCTCGCAAATACTTTAGGTGCTGCAACAGGATGTAGTAAGCCTGTTTCTGATATGGGTTGGAGACCTCACCATGAACACGTTGGGCAAACAGGTGTGAAGGTTAGTCCTAATCTTTATGTAGCGGTGGGTATTTCCGGGGCGATCCAGCACCTTGCCGGGGTGAATTCCTCCAAGGTTATTGTTGTGATAAATAAAGATTCTGAAGCTCCCTTTTTCAAGGCTGCGAATTATGGAATTGTTGGAGATGCATTTGATGTGGTTCCAAAACTTAATGAAGCTTTGAAAGGGGCAAACTAAAGTCCTTGGAAAAAATTGAATTAGAAATTCTCGGGCTTACTTCAAGCCAAACCGCTCCAGGATCTTTCGCTCTGATGTTGGGAGAGGTGAGTGGCAAGAGAAGACTTCCGATTATAATAGGAATGTTTGAAGCCCAAGCAATTGCTATGGAAATTGAGAATATTGTTCCCAATCGCCCCATGACACATGACCTGTTCAAGTCTTTTTCTGATGAATTGAATTTTTCGATAAAGGAGGTGTATATATCGGATTGCAAGGAAGGGGTATTCTATGCCAGAATCATTTGTGATCATGGCGGTGATGAATTTGAAATTGATTCAAGACCTTCAGATGCTGTGGCAATTGGAATCAGATTTCAGGTGCCTATTTATACAAATGAAGGTATCCTGGATTATGCCGGGATCACCATGGAAGAGGAAGAGGGTAGCACCGAACTTGCAAACCTTACTGGAAAAAAGGAAACAGAAAAAGAAGAAGTCAGGAGTGTAGCAGATGACATTAAACAGGCATCCAAGGAGGATCTTAACAAGATGTTAGCGGAGGCGATTAAGAATGAGGAGTATGAAAGGGCCGCGGCGATCAGAGATGAGTTAAGCAAAAGAAACTAGACCAATCTTGATGGATCTAATCAGAGCTTTTTTTGGTATAGGGATTTTCATTGGAATAGCATTTCTTTTTTCGGAAAATCGAAAAAAGATCGATTGGAGATTGGTTGGAGTTGGAATAGCCCTTCAACTTGTTTTCGGGTTGATAATAACTTTCATTCCCTGGATCCAATCGGTTTTCCAGGTCATTAGTCAGGCTTTTGTCAGGATCCTGGATTTCAGCATAGATGGAGCGCATTTCCTGTTTGGAGACCTGGCAAAAAATAGTGAGGGGGAAGGTGGGATCAAACATAACCTGGGATTCCTTTTTGCTTTTCAGGTCCTTCCCACTGTTATCTTTTTCTCTACGCTCTCAGCTGGACTTTACTATTTAGGGGTGCTCCAAAAGGTGGTTTATGGAATCGCATGGGTGATGGCCAGAACGATGCGTTTATCGGGTGCCGAAAGTCTTTCAGCTGCAGGTAACATTTTCCTTGGTCAAACAGAAGCCCCCCTTTTGGTCCGCCCTTTTATTAAAGGAATGACAAGGTCCGAGATCATGTGTCTTATGACCGGGGGAATGGCTACGATTGCCGGTGGAGTATTAGCGGCCTATGTAACGTTCTTAGGAGGGAGTGATCCTGTTGCAAAAGCCGAATTCGCATCATTCCTACTAAGTGCATCAATCATGAATGCGCCGGCTGGAATAGTCCTAAGCAAGATTCTAGTTCCCGAATCAGAACCCGAATCAATAAATAAAGACTTACGGGTAAGTAAGGATAAGTTTGGAAGCAATCTTCTTGATGCTATCACTAGTGGAGCAAGTCAAGGAGTAAAACTGGCAGTAAATATTGGGGCCATGCTCCTAGCTTTTGTGGCGTTGATTGCTCTTATCAATTATCTGTTGAATGATCTATTGGGAAGCTGGTTAGGACTTAATCTGATTATTGTAGAAAGTACGGATGGAGCTTTTAATGGACTTTCCCTTGAGTATATCCTTGGCCAGATATTTAGGCCTTTTGCCTTCGCCATGGGTGTTGATTGGAATGATACTCTTGCCGTTGGATCTCTTCTTGGAAAGAAAACAGCAATAAATGAATTCATTGCCTATTTGGACCTAGCTGAAATGAAAAGCCAGGGTATTCTTGAAAAGAAATCAATAATCATTTCAACCTTCGCCCTATGCGGATTCTCAAATTTCTCCTCCATAGCAATTCAAATAGGCGGGATTGGGGGCATGGCAGAAAATAAAAAGCCCTTGTTGTCCTCTCTGGGATTAAGGGCTTTACTTGGTGCTACTCTGGCATGCTTAATGACTGCCACCATCGCCGGGGCAATTATCGCCTGAGACTATCTCTTATCTATTGAAACGTAATCTCTGTCGTTTGATCCAGTGTAGATTTGTCTTGGACGACCAATGGGCTCTCCATTTTGCCTCATCTCTTTCCATTGAGCAATCCAACCTGGCAAACGACCCAACGCAAACATCACAGTGAACATCTCAGTTGGTATGCCCATTGCTCTGTAAATGATTCCCGAATAAAAGTCCACATTAGGATACAGATTCCTTTCAACGAAATAAGGATCTTTAAGAGCAATCTCTTCAAGCTCTTTGGCAATTTCTAATGAAGGATCATTGATTCCTAGCTTATTCAACACCTCATCAGCTGATTTCTTGATGATTCTGGCTCTCGGATCAAAGTTCTTATACACTCTATGGCCAAATCCCATCAAGCGAAAGGGATCATCTTTATCCTTAGCCTTTTCTACATATTTCTTGATGTCTCCACCATCTGCCTGGATAGATTCAAGCATTTCAATTACTGCTTGGTTTGCTCCTCCATGAAGGGGCCCCCAGAGGGCATTGATCCCGGCGGCAACCGCAGTATACAAAGAGGTATGAGAGGAGCCAACTATTCTTACCGTTGATGTTGAACAATTTTGCTCATGATCCGCATGAAGGATAAGCAATTTGTTCAAGGCATCTACCAATACAGGATCGATCTCGTATTCCTCTGTAGGAAGGGAGAACATCATATAAAGGAAGTTTGAGCAATAATCCAGATGGTTCTGAGGATAATTCAGTGGATGCCCCATTTCGCCTTTATATGCCCAGGCAGCAATGGTTGGAATTTTAGCCATCAAGCGAATTATGGTCCTATTAACTTCCTCAGGAGTTCTAGAAGGGTCAATTGATTTTGGATAAAATGCTGTTAATGAACTAACCAATGAGCTTAATACTCCCATTGGGTGAGCATGTGATGGAAATCCATCGAAGATCATCTTGGTGTCTTCATGTACCAAGGTATGCTTAGCAATTGCATCCTTCCAGCCTTCGTATTCTTTGTTATTTGGCAGATTTCCATTGATGAGAAGGTAGGCTACCTCCAAAAACTCAGATTTCTCAGCTAATTGCTCTATTGGATAACCCCTATAGCGCAAGATGCCCTTCTCTCCGTCAAGAAAGGTGATCTCACTTTGAGTAGCCCCGGTGTTTTTGTATCCAATATCCAGTGTTACATAGCCTGTCTGGGCCCTTAGTTTTGAAATATCAATTGCTTTTTCACCTTCACTTCCTTCGATCACTGGAAGTTCATAGGTTTTTCCATCAAGTATTAATTGTGCGGTTTCTGCCATAGTTTTTAATATACGCTATTCTAAGGGTTTGCGAAAATAATTATTGGGCTCAAAATTTAAAATCCAAGCCTAGAACTAATTTCCTCCAAGTATCAAGGGAAGCCCATCATCGCCACTTCCCACGATCACAACTTTGGAGTTTGGCGATTTCGCCAATTCAAGAGTAGCCTCAATTCCTCTCATTCTTAACAGTTCTTTTGTCAAACTTGAATTGATAATTTGGTTTGCTCTTGCTTCTCCCTCCGCCTGAATCCTTTTCCTTTCTGCTTCACTTTTTTCTTTTTCCAGTCTAAATTGATAGGCTAAAGCTTCCTGTTCCTGCTTCAATTTATTCTCAATGGCATTCTTTATTTGCTCTGGTAGGTTAATGGACCTGATTAACAAAGCTTTCATTTGGATGTTGTTATTGTCATTTTGAAGCACTTCTGCAGTTTCGGTTATGATGGCATCCTCTACTTCTTTTCTTCTTGTTGAGTAAATTTCTTCTGCCGTGTAGCGACCCATTACTTTCCTAACAGAACTTCTCACCTCCGGTTTTACCAGGGTGTTTTCATATCCCACACCAAAGGTCTCATGCAGGTACCCGATCTTGGTATAATAAGGGTTATACCTGACTGTAACATCAACATTTAGGCTTAGTCCACTTTTATCTAAGACATCAAGCTTCTCCTGGACCGTTTTTTCCTTAACATCATAAATAAATAATGTATTCCAGGGAGCAATTACCTGAAAACCAGGGGTTAGTATGTTCTCTTTGTCCAGCCCCCCTGAGAATTTCTTAAAAACAACTCCTCTTTGTCCGGGATCAATGGTATAGAAAATATTTGATGAAAGGACCGCCACCACGATCAAGCCCATTACTATCATCACTACCAAAAATTGTAATCTTTTCATCTTTAATTTTTTGTTTTTTCAAATATCATGACTTTCCATCTAAATGCCCATTTCCAGTTAACATAGGTATCATAGCTGGAGAATTCATCAAGGATCTTACGCCAATCCTTTCTACTAAAACCCCTTTTTACGGATAATGGTGCATCATTCTTTACTAGATAACTCCTACTAAAAAGATTTGTTAAAAGTTTGATAGAAAAATAGGCGACGGGGTTCCTATGGAGATCATTTATGATCACTCCTTTAGCCCCCGCTTCGAAACTTCGTTTGAGTGCCAGCACAATCTCCTCTTCCTTTAAATGATGAAGAAAAAGACTGAAGTGAACCAAGTCCGGTTTTATGCCTGGGTTCCACGTATCCAAGACGTTTTGTTTTATCAAACTTATCCCCTTAGTGCCCCTAGTCCTTTCTTTTGCATAGTTCAGGATATTCTGATTTGCATCCAGTCCTACTAGATTGACCTCAAGACCTTTTTTTCTTGACCAATGGTAGAAGCGATTTAGAAAATCGCCACCCCCGCAGCCCGCATCTACAATTGTTGATGTGTCCTTTGGGAAGTGTTTGACAAAGCTATTAAAGCCTGATTTTGATATGCTATAACCACCCAGCAGATTGTTGATAGTATGAAGTTCCTTTAGGTTTTGGATTAAGTCGGGACCAAAAACTTCGAGGTCATCGATCAACTCCTTCTGATAGCTTCTAGTTTCGAACATGAGCTTTGAGAAGAGCCATTTCAACCGTAAATCCTGGACCAAATGCTAGGGCAAGTATCTTTTCTCCCTGCTCTAGATGCTTAGTTAAGTCCTTCAAGACGAATAATATAGTAGGAGAGGACATATTCCCGTACTCTGACAGAACCTTATAACTGGAACTAAGCTGGTCCGCTTTGGCTCCAAAAGATTGGACGATTTCATCCAGAATCCGTTTTCCGCCTGGATGAACAGCAAAATGATCTATTTCATTCAGTTGAACTTCTTGTTCATTGAGAAAATCACTTGTGATCTCCTTGATCCTTTGACTTACAAGGGTTGGAAGCCTTGAGCTAAGAACCATTTCAAAACCATTGTTTCCAACATTCCAGGTTAAGTCGTTTTGACCATCATTAATGAGGTATTGACCGCTTGCAATTAATTCATAATGTGGGAAAGAAACGGGCCTCCTTGAGGAGATAATACAGCTTGCTGAACCATCAGCAAAGATCGCATTGCCCAGAAGATTACTTTCATCAAGTTTTTGTTGAAAATGAGGACTACAAAGTTCGGTAGCTACGATCAAGGTCTTAATGGATCCTCCGGTCTTGAGCTGATCGGCAGATTGTTTTAATGCATGGAAAAATCCATAGCAACCCATGAAATTCACTGATGACCTTCTTGCCTTTGGAGATAATTTTAAATGGCCAGCTAATTCAATTTCAAGGCCCGGAGCGGTTAATCCTGTGCAGCTTACGCTAATAATGGAATCCAAAGATTCAAGGTCCTTGATTTTATACTGTTCAATGCAAGCTTTTGATAATTGATTGGCTTTGTCTTTATAAAGCTCCATTCGCTCTTTGGTTGGAGGCTTTGAGTCTTTACCCCAAAGGAAATTACCTTTTTCATTGAAGCTATCCATAACTGTATACCGGCTTGAAATACCGCTTCGCTTGAATACGATATCTATTTTTCTTTCTTCTTCTTTTTTCAAATCAGAGAAGCTGGCCTTTAAGTAATCTTTAGCCTTTGTTTGTTCCACCCTGTTGTTTGGAACTATGGTTTGTATGGATTCAATAAATATTCCCGACATTAGGAAAACAAGATGATTAGTAGATCAACTCTCTTACACCTAAGAATACCTTTTTCTTTTTTTCTCCTTCCGATCTTCTTATTCGCGACGTTTCAAGCTGATGCCATAAATACAATAAGATTTTGGTTTTTGTTCGCCATTCTACACCTTTTTGTTTACCCGGCCAGTAATGGATACAATTCATATTTTGACAAAGACGAATCAAGTATAGGAGGACTCGAAAACCCTCCTGAAGTAAAAAAGGATCTGATTATTTGGGCAAGCACTTTGGATCTTCTTGGCCTCAGCCTTAGTCTTTTTTTTGGATGGGAGGTTTTCGGACTTCTGTTATTCTATATCCTTGCCTCAAGAGCTTACAGTCATCCTTCCATTAAACTGAAAAGATTTCCGGTTATTGGGCTACTCGTGGTTTCAATTTTCCAGGGATATGTGGTTTTTATTCTAACAATAATCGGCTTAAAAGGAATTAATTGGTTTGAATTGAGTACTTCAGATCATTTCGGCGGATTGGTGAGTTCCATTTTCCTTCTAGGATCTTACCCTATGACCCAGATCTACCAGCATGAAGAGGACAGGAGGAATGGAATAAGAACTATTAGCATTCTTCTGGGCCATAAGGGAACCTTTGTTTTTACTGGATTGATGTTTGGTTTATCCATGGCTCTTTTTGGAACTTACTTTTCAATGATTGATAGGTCTCAACTTTTTCTTCTACTTCTGGCCTTTAACTTTCCAACCCTAGTCTACTTTTCAATTTGGTTTCTGAAAACCCTAAGAGGTTTTGAACCTGATTTCAGATCTACTATGAGATTAAATTTTATTTCCTCGCTGTTTTTAAACCTTTTTTTTGTTTCCTGCTCTCTATTTTTTTAGAAGGGACTTCCATGTGATGAGGAAATAAAGAAGTTTTTAAGAGGTGGAATTAATCGACAACTTGCAATTAATAACTCAGTGAGGTGCTTGTTCCCAAATCCTTTTTGAAGTTGTCTTGCCAAAAGCATTCTGGTCTTGAAGCTTGAATTCCAACTTTCGGAATACCTCTCTTTTAGTTTTTCACCATCTATTTTCCTTTTAAGGAATTCATCTAATAGGGGAGCAAGAATGAAGCTACTCCTGATAGCCATGGCCATCCCATTACCAAACAATGGGGCGACCATCCCCGCAGAGTCCCCGATGAATAGAAGTCCATTTTTTTCTTTTTCCTTGATCTCAAATGAGATCTCATTGATAACGAGGGGCTCAGAAAAGATCTTGTTCGATGAATCTAACCATCGCTTAAGTTTTGGGTTCTTGCTTAAATGTTCTTTTTCAAGCTTTTCTACAGATCCATATTTCTTAAAAACGTTGCGCTTAATCAAGTAACAAAAGCAGCTTGCACCATTTTCAACTCTGGATATTCCAGCATATCCTCCCTCAAAATTGTGAAGTTCGATTTGATCTTCTGGAAAGTCAGCTTTCAGATGCCATTTTACCCCCATGTAGGGTGATTTTCTTTGGAGAAAATCTCTTTTCAAAAGATTGTCAAGGTTTGACCTCTTTCCAAAAGAACCAACTATTTGCCTTGAGTAAAGTATAGTTCCATCAGACAGCTCGACCCAATTTGGATTTTCAGAATCCTCAATCTTTGAGACTTGTCGGCCTTGGAAGACATCCACTCCCAGCTTAGAGGCTAGTTTGAATAATTCATGGTCGAATTTGAATCTGGACAGGCTGAATCCTCCAAGATCCAGATTCCCTTTAATGGATTTACCAGAAGGACTTGAAACCAAAAGTTTATCAATGCCTATGGCTCCATGGTCAAATGGTTCAAAGCCCAAGGAGTTTAAATAGGGAAGGCTTTCACGGGAAACGTACTCTCCGCAAACTCGGTGAAAAGGGTAGGTCTTTTTTTCTACCAAAGCCACTTTCCATCCTCTTTTTCTTAGGTCAATGGAAAGCGTAAGACCTGCCAATCCTCCTCCGAGGATTAATACATCATATCGACTATCTGTTTGCTCTCGATTGGGCAAGATCCTTGTCTATTTCCCTTATATACCTGGAGGCCTTTCCAATCTCATAGTTGTCAAGAGTTCGATGATCTTCTCGCGGAGCCATCGATTGCATGCTGCGGAATATATCTCTTGCTTTGTCCATATCTCCATTCCAATAATATAGCTCTCCTAGTGTAAGCATGTTTCCTACTGAAGATGGCCATTTTTTCACGGCATGTTCAGCCATTTCAAATGCTTCATCCTTGCTTGCCCAAGGAAGAATTACAGGAATGTAAGGAGCCTTGAAATAGAGAATTGCTTTCAGTCTATAGCCCAAACCCATTTCATAATCAGGGTCTATTTCCATTGCTTTTTCCACATTCTCTTTGATCTTTCCAGCAACTCCCTGACAAGCAGAGCTAAATACTCCATTTATCTCGGAAAGCTTCCCAATATTGGTCGTGTATCCGTATTTAAGATTGATGTTTTGAGGAAATTCCTTTACCAGTTCTTCTCCTAGATCCCTTCCTCTTGAAAAATTCTCTTTTTTGGCCTGCTCATCTTTACAAATGAACATGGCTTTATAGAAATAGGCCCATAATAAATGCTCACCTGCTTTTTCTCGGGTTTCTTCGTTTTTCAGGGCCCTTTCGAAACACTCTATGGACAGATCTACCTTCTCTGGATTGCAGCTGTAGTCAGGGGCAGAAGAATACCTTTCATTATAGTAAGAAATTCCAAGCTCAAGATCCCGTTCTCCACCGGCTTTGGAGAGACCAAAGCAAAAAATCAGAATCAATATGGACAAATAGAATTTCTTCAGGTTCATTTCCCGGCCTTCAAGGCGTGCAAAAGTAGAGAATAAACAATCCTAAAAAAAGATTAAAAATCTTTCTAACCGATTATTATTCAAGAGGTTTCCACCATGAAAAACTTGGATTACCAATGACACCAGCTTTCTCCATCGCCGTTTTCATTTTTTCGGTGTTGATTATCTCCTTTGCCACCTCTACATTTTTGACGCCTAACCAAATATGGGCGCGAGATTGATTTTGATGATCTTGGGCCAAGGCGATTGTAGTAATGCCTGCCATATTTCGAGTTTCCTGAAGTTTCCAATATTCATCTTGCCAGGTGCCAAAGTCTTCCAATTCATGACTTAATAGCAGCCTAAAAGGAATTCCTTCAGATTCCCCACTGTACTTAAGGTTCATGTACTCGATTCTATCAATTTCACAATTGAATTTGGATAGTTGATCCTGGAATTGCTCTGATTGATGCCGATCCATTGCTGCTTGGTTCCCACGGTTTACTTCGGCTAATAAATAGGACCCTTCTTCATTAAGGTTTTCGAATACTCCCAAGAGATCTTCATCCATTGTTCTTTGGGCATAATCTTGTCTCCATGTTTCGTAATCCGGGGTCCGGAAAACAATCACATGAATGAATGATTCTTCCTGTTCAGCAGCTTCCTCCTCAATCACCTCTTCATCAGGAATGTATTGTTCATCTTCGGAAATGGTTTCTTCAGAACCCCCACAGGATACTAGAAAAAATAAAAAAGCAAGAATTGAAAATCTTTGTATTGAAAGCATCAGGTAAGAATTTGGTTAAAACTAGAACGATGAATATCCATTTGCTATTGAAACAAGAGGGGAATTATTTTCCAGCAATAAAGTGCTATCAAAATTGCTGAAAAGATGTTTAATAGAACACCGGTTTTCGTCATTTCCGCCAGAGAGATCTTTCGGCTTGAAAAAACAATTGCATTTGGAGGAGTAGAGATAGGGAACATAAAGGCACAACTGGCAGCAATAGTCAAAGGGATTGCTAAAATCGCATAATTTACCCCGAGGGATTCTGAGATCCCAAAGGAAATTGGAATGAAAACAGAGACCAGGGCCACGTTGCTCATTACCTCAGTAAGGAAAAGAGAAGAAACGGTAATTACAAGAATAACTATGACCAGTCCAAGGTTCCCGAAGGATTGAATGGAGTTTCCCAAACTCTGCATAATCCCGATTTCTTCCATTCCTTTAGCCAGGGAAATACCACCCCCGAATAGGAGCAAAATCTCCCATGGGATCCTGCCTGCATCCCTCCAAATCAAAAGGCTTGTTTTTTTTATACCAGAGGGAACGAGAAACAAGGTGACCGCTGCGACCATGGCAATAATGGGATCGGAAAGATTCGAAAGACCGGGAATCTTAACTATTTGTGATCGAAGCACCCATGCTAGTGCCGTAGCGAAGAAGACAATGAGCATTCTTTTTTCTCCAAGGCTGGCTTTTCCAAGCTTTCTTTTTCCCCCTTCTATTAGCTCCCTTATTCCTTGTATTGGAGCATTCCCCTGAGGATACCTCACTCGGGTTAAAAAAAAGAAAATGAAAAAGAACAAAAGCAATACAAGGGGCAAGGAGAATAAAAGCCAGGTATCAAATCCAAGTTCAGATCCAGTCTTTTCACTATACATGGCTGCAAGGACCAGGTTAGGTGGGGTTCCGATCAAGGTGCTTATGCCCCCGACGTTTGCTGCATAAGCGATACCCAGCATCATGGCACTGGAAAACCCCGCTTTGGATGGGCTTGTGATCTTATCATCCAATAAGGCCAAAATCGATAGGCCTATTGGGAGCATCATAAGAGTAGTTGCGGTATTGCTAATCCACATACTCATGAACCAGGTAGATAGCATAACACCCAATATTATGCGGCCAGGAGAGCTTCCACTTTTTGATATGATTCCTAGGGCAATCCTTTTGTGCAGGTTCCATTTTTCAATTCCTATCCCTAAAACAAAGCCTCCGAAAAATAGAAAGATCACTGGGTGGGCATAGTTGGCCGCAGTCAGCTTAAAGCCCAGAATTCCAACCATAGGAAATAGTACCAGCGGTAGAAGGGATGTAACTGCAATGGGCACTACCCGGCTTGACCACCAGATAAGCATCCAGAAAAGTAGAGAGATGGTGAGTTCCTTTAATAAAGGTCCAAACCATAATTGCAACAACAAGACAAATGCAAAAACAATTGGACCAATTACTAGGGCCGCTTTTTTTAACCTTGGACTCTCCAAAATTTACAATTGGATATTTTTTTGGTAAAGGAAATAATTGAATTGTTTCTTTGGAAAAATGACCAGGCTAAAAATCCTTCACTTTAAAGTTTTTCTGCTCCTTTTCTTAATTGGGTGGGGCGGCTCTTTTTCTTGCCATGGCCAGGTTTTAAATACAGATTCCTTATTGCAAAAAACTCAGGAGACTATCGATGCGATCCTGTTCCGGACCCATGATACAAATTATATTAAAGATTATTCAGAAGAGCTTGCTCTTTACGGCCTGTCACAGATAAAACTTAATAATGTAGGAGTCTTTGACCGAAACAATAACAACTCATTGATCTACACTCCTGAGAGCAGGGGGTTTATCGGAATTGGTGGATCCTATAAGTACCTGGGCCTGGAGTTGGCATTGAATATAGATCCCTTCAATAATCAAAAGGTAGAAGATCGATTCTTTGATTTTCAAGCTAGTATCTTCACCAGAAAGGATTTTATTGAAGCCGTGCTTCAGTACTATTATGGATACCGATTGGTTTCTGTTACAAGCGGATTGGTTGTCCCTCCACGAGAACAGTTCAGAGATGACATGAGAACCATAAACCTTGGTCTACAATTTTACCATGTATTCAATTATGGAAAGTTCTCCTTAAGAGCTCCCTTTCTAATGACTCAGCACCAAAAGAAGAGTGCGGGATCATTAATTGGAGGAGCCAATTTTGTGTTTTTTGTTCTGGATGGTGACTCTTCCATAATTCCCCCTTCTCAAGACATAAACTTTGGTCAGGAACTTCAAATACAGGATCTGAACGTGATTGGGCTAGCAACTAACTGGGGATACATTCATACTTTTTCCTGGTGGAAGAAGTTCTTCCTTACCCTCAGTATTATGCCAGGAATTAGCTTGAATGCAGGAGATTACTATTCTGATCAAAGGAATTTCATTAGTCCTCACATTACCTTTTCCACCAAGACAATGAATGCCTTGGGATATAATTCAAGAAGACTATTTGGAGGATTCAGATTCTTAGGGGATGTGTTTGCTGTCAGAACGGAAAAGAGACAAAATATACTGATCAGCAGGGGTCGATTTAAGTTCTTTGCCGGTTGGAGATTCAGAAATAAGAAAAGCGGGTCACCTAAGATTTGATCTGAACTGTAATTTTCTGACCTTCAAAAACTTTAAAAAGGGAATCTTTAAATGAAGGAGGTCCGAAACTCATCTTAGGATTATTGCTAAAACCGTATGGCTCTTTTGGAATTCCCAGCCAATTCTTGTCCATTTTACCATTTGCGTTTAAGTCCTGGAATACAGTCAAGGCGTAGTCTCCTTTTGGAAGGGAAATTGAAAATGAGGTCCTTGAACCCTTGACTTCATAATTTCCTGACCTAAAGAACTTCTCTTCTGAAAGAAAATCTTCTTTTGATCTGTATATAGCATAATAGAAGGTTCCGCGAGTTTCATTGCTTATGCATTCTACCTCTATTTTTTCTTCAGATCCAGAGATGGAAGAGGAGCCAATGAAGAAGAAATAGCAAATAAGTTGAAGGCAAAACATATGAATCAAATTTTGTTCTGCGAAGTAATGAATCTATTTATATTCGACAGTTTCCCCTGCGGCATAGCTTCTCAATAGTTAAATTTGCTACCCTAAAGAAACATTTATGACCCGAATTAGTTTTTTAATACTTGGAATTGGCCTTTTGGGCTTGATCTATTCCTGTGGATCTGATGACGAAGTAAACCCTACGTTTACAGTTAATTACAAAAATCAGGAGCTTCAAGGCAAAATTGGAGGAGAAGATTTTCTCTACATAGATGGTCTTGTCACTTCAGCTCCTACAGGTAATCAGTTCCTTCACACCTTCACGATCCTTGACACTTTGATCGACACTTTAACATGTCTTCCTGTTTCTGACAGCACCAAGATCAAGTGGACGATCACGGCTGACTCAGCTCTTGTTCAACCAGGTGAGAGAAAATTATTCTTTGATCCACTTGAGCCTTCTAAAACCGTAAGTATCAGGTTTATATATTATGATACCGATTCGACTCAAGAAACGGTAACGGTAACCAAAGGAGCATATGAGATAGTGAGTGTGGATACGACCCTTAATATCATCTCTGGAAGAATGCATGTCAAAAAGGATAATAAGAATACAGTTAATGGCAATTTCAAACTCAGATATTGTCTGTATTAAAATTCTGTAATTTTTGAAGATTGAGAACCGGACCTGTTCCGGTTTTTTTGTGCTTGGTCATGTAAGTTGAAACCCAATTCTCCATTACATCAGGTTCTCTGGAATTTTTTTTGAATCTAGCTTTGTCTGCTCAACTAAGAAACTATGCAAACAAAAAGAAGATTCTATATAGGCTTTACATTTTTATTTTCCGTTTTAATGCTTACTGCATCAGCGTTTTTGCTGATGGATTTTCAAGGATCAACAAGGTTCTTTGAAGGAATAGGTGTTCCACCAGTATTGGTGTTTCCGATCGCCATGGCTCAGATCCTTGGTGTCATTCTATTGTGTTCAAAGGTTCCTTTCGTAGCAAAGAAATGGGTATATATAGGATTCTCTGCTATCCTTGTATTTGCTGGATTTATCCATATCGTTAAAGGCGATGGTTTCTTTTTCGCTCCATTATTGATGGGTGCTATTCTATTTCTTTCATACTTCTTTAAAGCAGGGCTTAGGATAACAGAATAAGCTCCTCCCTTTTCGAGGGATAAAACCTACCTTTGCGCCTTATGGCAGGAGTAGGATTGAATACTGTTTACTTTGATCGACAGAAAAGTCTTGATTTTTCAAAGACTTTGAAAGAAAGGGTAAATAACTATTTCAAGGAAGCTGGAATTTCGAAAAAAGGAAATTGGAAAATGTGGCTCAAATCTCTTGTCATACTTTCCATTTACCTGGTTCCATATTTTTTGATGGTCCTAGGTTATGTAACTGGTCCTCCCTTTTTACTTCTAGGTCTTTGGGTTTTGATGGGTGTGGGAATGACTGGAATTGGTTGTTCCATTATGCATGATGCAAATCATGGAGCTTATTCCAACAATCCTATGGTTAATAAGGTCATGGGTCAGATGGTCAATCTAATTGGAGGCTCTTCAATTAATTGGAAGATCCAGCATAACGTTCTTCACCATACTTATACAAATATCGATGGCCTTGATGAAGATATCGACCCAGGTCTATTGATGCGACTTTCCCCGCACAAAAAGAGGTTTGCACTCCATAGGTTCCAACATATTTATGGTTGGTTTCTTTATGGCCTTATGACCTTTTTATGGCTTACTACAAAAGATTATCGCCAGCTGATAAGGTATAATGAAATGGGCCTTTTAAAAGGCCAAAAAGTCAGCTTTGGCACTCAGTTATTCAGGTTGATATTTGGAAAGGTCCTTTATTACTTCTTTTTCCTCGCAATTCCACTTTTGGTCATTGATTCTCCATGGTGGATGATCCTGATCTTTTTTGTGGCAATGCATTTCACTACGGGATTGCTTTTCGGAATGATTTTCCAAACTGCCCATGTAATGCCAGGCAGAGAATATCCAGTTCCTGAGGAGTCAGGAAATATTGAAGAGAATTGGATGATCCATCAAATGAACACCACTCAAAATTATGCTCCAAAGAGTAGGATTTTTGCCTGGTTTGTTGGTGGACTAAATTATCAGGTTGAGCATCATTTGTTTCCTTCCATCTGTCATATTCATTATCCTAAGATCTCAGGAATAGTAAAGAACACGGCAAATGAGTTTGGTGTTCCTTATCAGAGTGCAAGAACGTTTGTAGGTGCTTTGGTTGAGCACGGGAAGATGCTTAAACATTTGGGCACGGCTATTTAACCTCTTTTATCTTTTTTCAGGCTAATGTCATAATCATCAGGAGTTCCTGAGATCTTGATGTTCAGGTATCTGATCTTCTTATCCTCATTCTGGTATTCAATTTCATCAAGCTGCTCATCATCCACATCCTTCTTTTTCTTAAAGAGTTTTGACCATGCCGCCTTACTAACCAGCTTAAGGGGGATCCTCATGTAGTATTCCATGTTTAGATCCAGATCCTGCTTCCCGGATAATTCAATAAATCCAAGGGAACTATTAATGGTCATTTTCGGAATGATCAGTTCCCCTTTTTTCATTTCAATAGAATTCTCAAGGGTGTCAAAGATGATCTTAGCCAGGTTCTTATCCTTGAAATAATCCGCCATTACATCAAGGGCACTGTAGTGCTCAAGTCTTCCACCTGTCACCTCCATTTCCATCAGAATATCGGATTCGTCTATCTTAGGAACCATGTCAGGGTACATTTTTATGTTCCCTGTTATCTTACCGCTTAATTTCCCTATCAGGTTTTCTGATACCAAATGGTCTTGGCCAAAGTTCTCAAACCTGTAAAGCATCTTGTCAAGATCAATATTGGTTAATTCTATATTTGGGATAAAGCTTAAGGAAGTTGGGCTTAAGCCGATCAGGTTTCCCTGGATCTTCATACTTCCTCCTGTAGTTTCAAAATCGAATTGGTCGACATAGAGAGTTTGATTGTCTTTGGTTCTGAGTTTCGCCTCTAAATTTTCAATGCTGTTCTTTTTATAATGCATATGATCAATTTTGAAATCATAGCTCATGTTCGGGAAAGGAATCTGATAAATGCTCCATGCTTCCTCATGGGATTTGGTGTTTGATTGGTTAGTAGGAGGGGGAGGTCGATATTTCATTAACTGGTCGAAATTCAAATATTTGGAGCTGAATTCGAAATGGTTTTTTACTGCCCCATCCTCTTTCTCTTTAGATAAATTATAGGTCATGTTGGCAACAAATTGTGAATTCCCAAGTTTAGCATTGACGTTGTCCAATTTCAAATAGCCCTTTGTTAATCTCATTCTTCCTCCGAATCTTTCCAGCCTTAACGGATGGACTTTCATTGTTGCTTTTATGTATTGAATGAAGATGTCAGCATACTCTAATTCATCCTTGTACTTTAGGGTTGCGTACCCATTAAGCTTAAAGTCTTTGAATTCCTCATGCCTGTACTCTTCCGGAACATAGTTGACACCCTCGTAAGTAAAGAGGTCTTTAAGCTTAAGTAAGTCAGAATCTATAAAGTAAAAAAGCTTGGAGGTACCGTTCTTTTCGTCCGCAAACCAGAGGTCGTAATTCTTACAGATCCCTGCCATTTTCAAGTTCGTTGAATCAATTGCCCCCGAAAAATTCACTACCCTCATTGAAGCCGGCTCAATTACAACGTCAGCTTGAAAACCATGGATCCTATGAGGGTACTGTTTGAATTGTGCCTGGAGGTCATCAATATAGAACTTACCGATCGGTAAGCTGTTTGATGTGGCAAAAGTATTCGCTGCGCTTACCAAGGAAAGTTTCACATTGAAATTGTCAATCGTTTCATTCAGAGGTTTGGATTGACTGGTATCCCCCGAGCTAAGCTCAAGCAAATCAATATGCTTTGAGGATATCTCCAAACTGCTCGATATCTCTTCTGAGCTTTGGTGGAGAAGGGCAGGAAGGTCAGAGATGCCTGCTTTAATGCTGATATCTGAATTTCCTATCAGAGCGTTGAAATATTCGATCTTGGCTTCCCTTCCTTCGACAGTTGCAAGAAGATTTAAATTCTCAAAAGGTAAATGAAAATCAGGAGACTTAAAGCCAAGATCTTTTATTTCCAATCTTGTAAAATAGCTTTGGTTGAGTTTTTCGAGACTTCTTTCCGGTTGATCAAGGTCGATGATATCTCGAAAATTCATACTAAGATCGACTTCACCATGGAGTCCCTCGAGGTCATCCAGATTAAAAAATTTGGCTAGGAAGTCCAGGTTGAATTTAGAGTCTAGCTTCATGTCGATCTCGGGACTATCGAAATTCTTGACCTTAAGAAATCCTTTAAATTCCCCAGCTTCGGGCTTAGCTGAGAAATCAACTATTGAAAACTCCATTGTGGACAGATCCCTTTTTTCACCATTAGTAAAATGTCCTTTGAAAAACAGATCTTCTACCTTTTTTTGATTTCCTGAATTTTGAATAAAAGCTTCTTCGCAACCAAAATCAGCCTCGATAAATGGGAGAGCTTCACCTGCGGCCTTTCCTTTGATCCTGGCGTCAAAATATATGTTTCCGGCATTTCTATATTTTACTAAAGACCTTGAAACATCTTCAGGAGCTAGAGCAAAGAGCAAGTCAAAATTTGGCTTTTTGCCATAGATCCTTAGATCAAGATCCAGATCATTATCAATGTCGACCTTTCCAACCAGATCAAACTCTCCATGATCCAGCTTGATCTTAGATGGTTTTACTAAAACAACCTGAGATTCTTCCAGGTAATCTAATTCGATATCTGTTTCAAAATCCTTGTTATGGATCAATGTTGGTTCTTTCCCTTGGGCAATCCCTAGATTGAAAATGCTTATCAAGGAAAATTTGATATGCCCCTGTGAGGTTTTGAATTTGGAAATAGCGGAATTGATCTGAGCATCAACATGTAGACCATCCGCAAGATTGTGATGAGTAACATGCACATTTTTGATCTCAATTTTTTGAATATCAAGATGCAAGGGTTCTTCTTCGGTGGCATTGGAATCGGGAGATGTTTCAAAAGCCTTCAAAATGTTAAGAGCTCCCGCTGAATCTTGAATAATATGAATTTCTCCCCCTACAAGTTCAATGGATTTTACTTCGTAGTTGCCTTTAATAATATTTAGGATATCGAAACCAAAATATGTTTCACCAATATTTAATATTGGTCCTTCAAGCTCTGATTTTGATTCAAAAACCTTCAGGCTATCTATTTCAATAGAGATGTATGGAAACCTTTCAAAAGGGGAAATATGGGAATCAAAGAAATCAACTCGACCTGCAAATAGATCATTTACAGTTCCCATTTGACTTCTAATGATCCTGTCCTGCTGGGAATAGATCACTAGTATGCCTATGGTAAAGAGTGCTACCGGAATAATTATCAGGCCTGATAATAACCAGGTAAAAAACCTAAGGATCTTTTGAGGTTTGGCCATGCCAACAATTTACAAAGCCTTTGTTAATGAAACTTTACCTTGCCTAGAAATAAAAAACCCCTGACCAAAGCCAGGGGTTTAGAAAAAAGGAATTAATGAATTATTCCACTATCAATTTTTGCGTGATAGCAGTATCGTTAGACTTAACACTTATCAAATAAACACCAGGGTCCAGGGAGTTCAGATCAATCCTTTTGCTATTCAGTCCTTTTTCAAGTAGAAGATCTTCCGCATAAACAGACCTTCCCACAAGGTTGCTAATTTCAAGAGAATAATTCGCCGCAACCTTCAGGTCCAGCATAAGGTCTATTACGTCCTTGGACGGATTTGGGGCTATTTTCATGGAAGTGTTGTTGGCCACATTCTCAGCCAGCCCGGAAATAGGCTTTTGGCCGGTTACCTTCCAATAAGGAAAGCTGTATTGAACTATATAGCTATCACTTGCAGTTCCGCCATCTCTCACAAACCCACCACCTTGATCATCAGTCTGGAAGATCATATGCACCAGGCTGTCTCCTGAGATCCTTGGGTAGGTGTAGGAAAATACATCTTCCTCAACAGGCGTTCCCAATCCTCCACCCGCATTGGCAATATCATCTGCAATGTTTCTAACTGAGTCGATTTCCCAGGTTGCACCACCATCAAGGGAAGCCCATGCATATAGATCTCGGTTTACTCGAGATAAGCCGTCGTGGCTACTTGCATTTAGGTATATTCCTATGTTAACCATGTCTTCCCTAACTCCAGACCAGGTAAGAACTACAGTACCGTCATCTGCCGTTGCAAGACCGGTATAGGTTATTATGGCATGATTGTAATACCTGGCGATTGAATCAAAACTGTTAGGAGTAGAATTGATTCCATCCCCATCTTCATCGATAAATTCCAGTAGAATGTATTGGTCATTAACGAGTGTGTCATTCAAACATAGGTCATATCCTTGGTCTTCATTCCAATAAACCAAGCCCTGAACGTATGGGAAGAATGAAGTTCCTCCTCCAATTGTTCCCGGATCAGAATTGAAGGCAATAAGCCCTCCAGAAATATGGATCTTGCCATTTTCATCGATCGCAATGCTATAGGAATCATCAATTCCAAAATGGATATGTGATCCATCGCTTTGTCGGTCAGCACAAGTAGTATCGAATTGGAAGATCTGGTTATAGGACCATGTTTCGCCCCGGTCGGTTGATTTAAACAAGTGAGTAGGTTGTTTCCAACCTCCGGTAACTATCGCAACCGTGTTTCCCCTCGCATCCATTGTAAACCCATCACCTGCATTGATTCCGGGTCCAAAATCATTTAAGAAATTTGTAGAATCCATTCCGGGTAACGCTATATCGGTAAGATCCCAAGTAGTTCCGTTATCAGGAGAACGGCTATAAAGAAATCCTTCTGTACCATCTGCTAGCGTAGCTCCTGAAATATGATGAATAGTGTCCCCATGGGCAGCACTATTTGCAAAGGTAGTTCCAGTAATTCCGGCACCAGCAAGATCGGTATGGGTCCAGCCTCCAGTACCTGCTGTGGATCTAAAATGCATTCGCTGAGGTGTATGAGAAAAGATTATATCCTCCCCACCTTGTGATCCGGCTAAGGTTGGCCAACCCCTTCGATTTCCTCCTACCGTATCCAAACCTGCCCATGTCCCGGCACTGGCATCATAATAATTATAACCTGCTCTCCTATTTGGAAAAGCTGGTGCACCTGCGAGGTAGCCATGGGTCCAAGTGACCGTTATGTTTCCATTGGGGTCTACCACCAATCTCCTTTGCATCGTTCCATTTGTTTGATAATCATAAGTCGAAGCTCCAACCTCAGTTCCATAGGTATTGGTAGCTCTTCTGGATTGAACCGGGCTCATTCCTTCAAATTTTACTTGAAGTTTCTCCTCACCAGGAATTGTTTGCTCCTGCATTTCCTCTTTCTTAAGTTTTTCCGGTTTTAATCTGTATTGGCTGAATGCGAGATTTGTTACCAGAAAGGTCGAGAACAAAATCGTAAATAGTTTTTTCATTTGAATAGTTTATTTTCCAATAATTTGACTTCATTAATTGAAAGCTTAGAAAAGCTCTGCTTCAATTATTGAGAAAGATGGAAATTCATCTCTTTTGATGTCCTACCGTTTAAATAAATCGGCTGAAATAAGCCAGGTTTTAAACAAAATCCGGTTTTCCCTCGCTTTTTTCTTCGGATTAGATTTTTTTGGTAGGTCGGCTAAAGAAAATTGAATATCCCAAGCTTCTACTACTATCCCTCACGTTTCCTCCTTTCCTTAGGTTGGGTGCTCCTAATATTTGGGATTTCGAAGGAATCTGCTATTGCCCAAAAAAAACTTGTCTACGATAGTCTTTACCAATTGCCGGGTTTCATGGAGGGGAAGGCTCAATTCGAGTATGATATAAGAGATGGAAAAATCGAGATCAACGGATACTTCAAGTTTCAAGGGGAGACAAAAGACTCATTGAACCCAACCCATAAAGAGTTTTTGAGTTGTTCGGGAAATTATGAAAATGGAAAAAAAGAGGGCGAGTGGTTTTATGACTACCAAAAAACCACAGCGAAAATTGAAGATCTAAACAGAAGAACATTAAAATATTCCTTGAAGTCAATTGATGAGAAGATTAGAATTAGCTACAAACAGGGATTTCCGGAAGGCAAATGTTCAATCGAGACTGCGGAACTAAAAGATGGGCAAGTAATCAAGGAAATAACCAGGATGAATTGCTCTTTTCTTGAACATAGGATTCATGGAAGTTTCAGCTATTCATCAATTAATACCAAAGGAGAGGGAGTAAGAATCAATGGAGACACGGAGAAGGGGTTCCTTACCGGCACCTGGGCCTTTGATTATAGCTCTGACCAAATTTGGGAGGAAAGAAGATATGATAAGGGCATACTGCTTTCCCTTTCTCAATTAAAAGAAGGGGATACATTAATCAATCTTGAATTTCCATTAAGTGAAAATTTGAGAGAGGAACTGGCAGGTGGTGCCCCTAAGTTTCAACTTGTTAACCACCCCCTAAGTTTAACCTTCAGTGATGGGTATCCAGGTTCGTCTAAATGGATCTTAAAGCAGGGAAGGGGCAATGATTATCTGGAAGAAGCAGTACAAAATATCTTCAAATATGATGAAGATATCAAGTATGACTTTGGTCTTCCCCTTGGAACCTCCAGGGGGATCTATAATCTGACTAAAGAAGAGGCTGAAGCTCTTGCACAATGGCCTGATGAATACTCTAGGTTGGAAGGACAGATAGGGAAATTTCGGGAATTGGATATCAAGCGCCTGGAGTTTTTGAATGATTCAATTTTCAGAAGGGCCAACCTTTGGGTCGAAAGGCAGTATCCAATTTTGGAAAAGATCTCCAGGTGGTATCAAATTGTGGGTAGTGATCAGTTGGTCTATTATAACAGAACCGGGCTTTTGGCTGATCATGCTAAAAACACACTTGAGTTTGATAACATCTTTCTTAATGGTCGAAACACCCTGGTAAGATATAGTTGTGAGCCCCCTGTGGATTGCGATAATTTCCTGGGCTACGTAACGAATAACCTAACAAAGAGGAGATTATATGGAGATAGCCTTCATACTCTTGCCAGACATGAGCTGGAGGCCTATCAGTATTCAAAACAACTTTTTGAATTAAATGAGAGGATCAAAAAAGAACAACATTTGGAAGATTCCTTGTTTTCGATCCTCCCCAAAGACCCTAATCTAATTAGGCTTTTGAGTTCAACTAATGATCATTTTTTCCAGAATACTTTCAAAGATCAATATGAGCTTTTTCAATCATCTGATATTGTGGCGGAGCAACTTCGCACAGGCAATCAAATTGTGGCCGAGATAAGAACACTTGAAAAGATCCATGATCGGGCATTAGAAATTGAAGAAAATCTGGAGGATCTGGATTCCATTTATACTGAATACTTATTTGATCCTTTCACTTACACAGATAGGGTTCCAAGCAGGGTTAAAAAGAAATTATATGACGCTGTGGTGTTTGAAATAATTCCTCAATACATATTACTGAAGGCTCAAAATCATTTTGAGGTTGCCGAACGGGTCCTAAAGGATTTGGAAAAGATTATTCAGATTCAGGAACGAATGAAGGCTCTGCGATTTCAGGATACCAGCAAGCTCGAAAGAAAAATACGACAGAATAAAGAATTGAAATACAGGATCGAATATCTCCTCGATGAATAGATGAAAGGAGTAATTACCATATTGATTTTTATTGTGCTAATGGGCATTGGTGTCCATGAAGGCAGATCGGCAGGGGAAGAGGATGGAAAGACTTTCCAAAATACAACGGGTCTATGGCTCGGGCTCTACACCAAGTATCGAGTAAGCAATAAATGGTTTTACTATGGAGAATACCATTTTAGAAGGAGGAACAATTTCATCGATGATATGGCGCAGATTTATTTGAGGTTTGGTGCTTTATATCTAATTAATAAGAAGTTGTCTCTAACCCTTGGAATTGTTACTCCGTTCTATTGGGCTCCTGATCAGGATGCTCCAAATGTCGATAAGGTAGTAAACCAATTCAGGTTTTGGCAGCAACTTCTCCTGGTGCAGCCATTCGAAAGGACCAAGCTTTATCACCAGTACAGGTTGGAACAAAGGTGGAAGAGGGATTATGAAAAGGGATCACCGTTTTTTCTGGACTTCAGATTTCGCTACAAGATTTCTGTGTATCACCCCTTAAACAATCACCACTTTGTTCCAAAAACAATATTTCTAAGCCCATATGCAGAGGTTTTCTTCCAGGCAGGGCAAAAGGTGAAGTACAATTATTTCGAGGATTTCAGGTTATTCCTCGGTGCCGGTTACATTTTGAACAAAAATTTCCAATTTCAACTAGGTTATATGTTCACTTTTAGACATTCGGGCTCTCCGACATCCTATGAATTAAGACATATTCCGAGGTTTTCTATCTACCATAGTTTCGATTTTGTGAATCGAAAACAGGAGCTAAAGAAAAGAGACGCTATGATCTTGAAGAATGAATTTTGATTAGCTGGACCGTTTATAGACAACTTCCTTTATATCGTTTTCGACAGGCTGAAGGCTTTTTAGATAAATATAGATCGACTCAAGATCGTCATCGCTGATATTGGCAAATGATCCCCAAGGCATAGGGCTTTGAGGAATCAATCTACCTTGCTTAAATCTCCTAATCCATTGTTGGACACTTTTGTATCGTGAAAAAGAGGAGTTGGGATGTGGAGTGATGTTCGTGGATCTGGTCCACAAATTCTCATCAACATCCAGGGCTCTATTTAAATCTGGCCATGGTTCGAATTCCATTCCTCCAGAAAATTCCGGACCTATAGCCTCAAAGCTTTGTTGGTCCCTTGGGGTGTGGCAACCTGCACAGTTGGCTACTGACTGGGCTAAATATTTACCTCTTTCAATACTAACTCCACTCGAAGGCGCATATCTTGGAGCATTTGGTTCTTCAATTGGTCGAAAAACCGGACTGACAGATCGTACGAATTTTCCCAAAAAGCTCCATTCGGGTTCCGGAACTTGATTTAGTACCGGCTCCAAGGATTTTAGGTAGGAAACAACCGCTACCAAATCGTCATCTGCCATTTGATTAAAGGGCATCAGTGGAGTTAAGGTTGCTCTGCCATTTGGTTTAACTGCGTGCCTCATCATCCTAAAGATCTCTTTCTCTTCATATCTGCCAATTCCTGTCTCAGAATCGGGGGTGAGGTTGGCGGGATAAATGGTCCCCAAGGCTCCAATAGGAAAAGGAATTCCTCCTTTCATGGGCAAAGAAGACCCCGTTTCAATCTGGATTAGCTCTTCAATGGTACTGACATGACAGCCCGTGCAGTGTGCCGGACCATTCACTAGGTAAGCACCTCTGGCTATGGTTGTAGAGTCAGTAGTTGAAGAAAGGTTTGGGTACCCGAGGTCATAGGTTTTATCATACGAGTAATTAACCCAAAAAAAGAAAACGGCAGTAAGTAAAATTAGGATAGTAAGTAATCCAAATGTCAGTTTCTTAATCATAGCCGGCGATATTTAAATTATCTCAAACAGTTTTTAAATTTAAACTTTTTGATCCTTGAGTCAAGGAACATTTTCCGAGTGGAATAGGCAATTGAAAAATCTCTTTCTTTCCGTTTGTTTTTTTGGATTAAGTGCGATTGCCTTTGGAGGTAAAGATGATTATGAAGTCATCAGATTTAAACCCTCCGATATAGGAGTTATTGGGAATACTTATTCCGGTTCTGCACATCCTAATGGCATGATTTACTTCTCCAATAGTGAAGGACTTTTGGAGTATGACGGCATTCATTGGAGGAATGTTGCGCCTCCTGAGATAAAGCAGGTGATAAGTGTATTGGTTGGAAAGGACCAAAGAATTTACATAGGGGGGAAAAAGGAATTTGGATTTCTCGAAGTGAATTCCGATTTCCAGTATAAATACACATCATTGAGATCCACGCTTGACTCTATTTATAAAACCGACGAGATCTGGCAAGTAGTGGAGTATCAAGGAAAAATTTACTTCCAAAATTATGACCAGATCATTTCCTGGGACGGGGAGCTACTTTCTCCAATAGCGGTTAAGGATTCCTATATTTTTAGTGTAAAAGGGGAACTATTCGCTTCTGATTTTTATGGTAATTTTTATAATCTAAAGTACCAGGAACCAAGCGAGTATCCATTCAACCTTCCAATTGTTGATGACGCTTGTTACTCTGTTGAACATCTTAAAGGATGGAAGTTCCTATTGATCACTTCTTATCACGGGATATTCATTTTTGATGAATCCAGTAATTCAATCAGGCCTTGGGAGACCCAGGCAAGTGATTATTTAAAAATCCAAGGATTATATCATTCCATTCAGATCAATAGAAATGAATACCTGGCAACCACCTGGGAACATGGGATAATTTTCTTTGACTCTTCTGGGACCATCACGGATAGCATAGTGCTGGAACTGGGGCTCGAAAACGGTGGCTTAAGAGAGTTATTCAAGGATGTTTTTGGAAATATTTGGCTGTGCTCGGATTTTGGGATTGTCCAATTGAAAAGAAAGGACCTTGATCTTACAGGCTATGTTCCTAAGGTTTCAATTAGAAAATTGGAAATTGATAGGGAGAAAATAGATTATTCTTCAAGAAGATCTCTCTCTTTCGAAAATATTCCTAACAGCTTATCCGTATTTTTTTCTTGTCCTGGATTTAATCTGTCTGATTTGGAATTCAGTTATAGATATAAAAGTCAGAACATAGATTGGAGTGATTGGAGATCCAAAGGCCAAGCGGATTTTTTTGGTTTAAAAGGAGGGGATGGTCAGTTTGAAGTAAAAGCCAGGATCATTAATGGAAAAGAGTCTGAGCCAAGCATTCTTTCAATTTTCATGCCTTTGGAATGGTATCGAGATCCCTATTATTTTTCTGGCTCCTTGCTATTTGTCGTTATGGCGGGTTTCTTTTTTCAGAGATACAGAAGTCAGACCTTACGTAAAAGGACCTTGGATCTTGAAAATAGTATTCGAGTAAGAACACAGGAATTGAGGGATCAGAAATCTAAACTTGAGAAAACAAACACTGACCTTGAAAAAGCAAACAAAGAACTGGATGACTTTGTATACAGGTCTTCACATGATCTTACAGCCCCGTTGAAATCTATTAGAGGGCTAATTGACCTTACCAGAATGGAGCAGGATAAAACAAAGTACCTGGATCTAATGGAGGCAAGTCTCAAAAGGCTTGAAGGCTTTATTGAGAATGTGAGTGTTTATTCATTTAGTTCTAAGCAGCCCGTTGAGCTTGAAAATTTTAAAGTTTCGGACCTTTTGAATTGGGTGCTTGATGATCTAAAATTTTCGAAAGGTTTTGAAAAAGTTCAGATGCGAATTGAGGTAGATTCCGACTTAACCCTCTTCTCTGATAAAAGAAAGGTCTATGTCATTTTGAACAATCTCATATCAAATGCCGTGAAGTACCATAACCCTGAAATAGAGAATCCATGCATTTGGATCAGAGCCCGAAGCAAGGACGAATTTGTTCTGGAAGTAGAAGATAATGGATTGGGGATTCTGGAGGAGCATCAAAATAAGGTCTTTGAAATGTTCTATAGAGCAAATCAAAAAATCCATGGGAGTGGACTGGGCTTACATATTGTTCAGGATGCTGTAGAAAAATTGGGAGGAAGAATAAAACTGGTTTCCAAGGTGAATAAAGGAAGTAAGTTCGTTGTATTCTTTCCCTTGCAAGTTCAATCCAAACCCTTGGAGTAAAAATGATTTTTCAAATTAGCTTTTTTAAATTAAAGCTGAACTCAATTCAAAAAATCTAAATCTATTAGCATGCCTAGAATGTTTGTCGAGAGAAAAATCGATGTGAAAGCTAACCCCAGGACCGTTTTTCCCTATTTAAACGATCTTGAGAAATGGCAATTATGGTCTCCTTGGTTGATAATGGATCCGGCTACAGAAGTCAAAATTGCTTCTGACCATAAATCCTACAGTTGGGTAGGAAAGAGGACCGGGGAAGGAGAAATGAAGATCCTTTCAGAAAAAGAAAACGAGCAAGTGGAATACGACCTTAGATTTATTAAGCCCTGGAAGTCTCAGGCTGATGTGAAGATAAGACTGAAAGAAGCAGCAGAAGGGACCGAGGTCAGCTGGACAATGGAGAGCTCCTTGCCTTTCTTTTTGTTTTGGATGAAAAAAATGATGGAGGCTTTTGTAGGAATGGATTTTATGCGGGGCCTTCACATGCTTAAAGACCTATCTGAAGAAAGCAAGGTTAATTCTAAGTTGGACTTTGAGGGTCAAAGTACATTTGAAGGTTGTGACTATATTGGGATAAAGAATCAAACAACCATGAGTCGATTGGGTGAGGACATGTCTCAGGATTTTGAAAGATTGGAAAAATGGGCTTCTGAAAACAAAGAACATCTAACAGGAGAACCATTTTCTTTATACCACAAATGGGACATGGTAAAGGGGAAAGTTGTGTATACCTCTGGGTTTATGGTAAAAAATGATTCAGTCAATGTTCCGAGTGATTTTGTAAAAGGGAACATTCCAAAAACCAGGGTAAATGTGATCAAACATACAGGCCCCTATCACCATTTGGGTAATGCATGGAGCAGTCAACACAGCATGCTAAGGGCTAAGGAATTCAAATTGAACAAGAAGATCCCTGGATTTGAAACCTATCAAAACAGGCCTGGGGAGACTCCCGAAAACCAATTAAGCACGAGGATCTACTTTCCTATTAAATAAGTCTAGTGATATCAAACTTTTCATAGGCGGTTAAAAAAACTATTTTTACCATATAATTATTTGAACGGTCTGTTTTTCAACCGTAAGAATTGAAATTTTACTCAAAAATTCATCTAATGAAAAAAGCTCTACTTCTTATCCTTTTTATCTTTTCAATTTTCTCAAGTGAAGCACAGGTGCAGAGAATTCCTCTTCATGAAGGCTTTACTTCTTCAACCTGTCCCCCTTGCTTGCCAGGGAATCAGAATATGGATGCCATTTATGCAACTGCTCCAGAGAAGCAAATTGTATTGAGGTATCAAATGAGTTGGCCTGGAAACGGAGATCCCTATTATACCGCAGAAGGCAATGGTAGGAGAAATTATTATGCGATAAATTCTGTGCCCAGACTTGAAGTCGATGGTCAGTGGGATAATAACCCAATTATCTATACCGCTGCCATGAGAGATGCTGCATATAATGTCCCAGCATATATGACCCTTGATGTCGATTACCTGGTTTCTTGCAACAAGATTGATGTTAATGTAGAGATCATTGCCTTGCAAAACTTTTCAGGGGATAACAGACTACACGTGGCAGTTATAGAGCACGAGACTTTTGCAAACATGAAGTCAAATGGTGAGACAGAGTTTATTAATGTGATGAAGAAGATGCTTCCAAATCAAAATGGAACAGCTCTAGGCGGAATTGCAAATGGAGATACCATCAACCACTCTTTCACATATGATTTTCAGGGGGAATTCAGGCTCCCATCTGATGCCGGTTCTCCAATTAACCATACCGGTGAACATTCTGTAGAAGAATTCTTCGATCTAGGAGTGGTTGTTTGGGTTCAAAACCAATCGACCAAGATTGTGCACCAAGCTGCTTATGGGGAGAGTCCGACCAAAATCGATGTTGGGTTGTCTCAACTTTTAACCCCTACTGATTTATCGGAAAATGCAGGCCCTTTTACCATTTCTGCGGTGTTCCAAAATTGGGAAGATACAGCTGTTAATTCTGCGATCATTAAGTACCAGATTGATAACGGTGCGATTGAAACAATCAACTTTAGTGGATTAAACCTTGGTTGGGGAGATTCAGTTCATGCGGTTTTCCCAACACAATGGAATCCTGCCTCCTCTGGAAGTTATACACTGAAGATGTGGATAGACCAATTCAACGGAGGAACCATGGTTGATGAGATCTCGTGCAACGACACCATAACTCAGGTGATTACAGTGCATCCTGCAATGGCACCAATAGCCGGATGGACAGTTTATTTAGCAGGATCCGTTGGGATCTTTACCAATACAACCATTGAGGACATATTCGATGCTACCACTTATTTCTGGGATTTTGGAGATGGAACTTCTTCAACTGATTATGAGCCAATCCATTTTTATAGTCAGGATGGTAACTATAATACCTGTTTGATTGCAACTAATTCAACAGGTTCTGATACGTCTTGCCAAATAGTTCAGATCGGAATGGTTGGCCTTCAGTCGCAATTGGAAAATCAAATTGAAGTATTCCCAAATCCAACCCAAGGAGATGCTGTAGTTGCTAATGCTTCAAGAAATCAAGTAAAAGTTGAGCTGATTTCTCCAATAGGGGATGTCATTGAGGTTCGAACTCTTGAAGCTGATAGAACAATGGATTTAGATATTAGAGCTTTAAGTCCCGGGATCTATCAAATAAGGATAAGCAGTATAGAAGGGTCGGTGGTGAAACGGATTGTGAAAAACTAAATTAAGGGGCTTCGGCCCCTTTTTTTTTGACCATTACTCTTGTTAATCAATAATAAAGAACCAATCTTGTCTATTAAACACCAAGTTAATACTTGAAAAAACTTCTACTAGCCATTTTCATTTTGATCCTTGTCTTAGCAGGGTTTTTAATTGGAACGGGAAAATGGTTGGAAACCCATCTGGACAATCTAATAAACAAGAAAAAGGAAAGAGCCTACGATATTCGATTTGAAAAAGCCAATCTCCATTTCCTTTTAAATGGAATTTCTATTAAGGGTATCCAAATAATCCCCTTAACCGCCGACTCTGGCACTTATGTGGTAGGTGATGTCAAAAAAGCAGAAATGTACGGAGTGAATTGGTTTGACCTTTTCTTTGAAAGGAAAATCGAAGTAAAAGAGCTGGCTTTTATCGAACCTAGTTTTATTATTAAATCAAAAAAATCAGCCAAACCAGAAAAATCAAGGAGCCTGAGCTTTCAACGATTCTTTGGTGATATTCTTTCAAGAGGTAAGATCCATGCTTTCGTAATTGAAGATGGTCAGATCCAGATCTATAGAGAAGATTCTCCCGAAAGGGAATATGGGTACATACATGACCTTGATTTGGAAGCATTGGATATTGAGACTGACAGTCTTCAATGGAAGTATCCCATTCCTTTTAAAATCGGCTTATTCCAATCTACGATTGGTAAGGTGAAAGTTAACTTAAATGAGGATCAAACTTTGGAATTTGGCCCCGTCAGCTTTGATTCCGATGCCTCTTTTTTTAGTCTAAAGAACCTTAACTTATCCTACAATAAACCTTGGATTGAGGTTAATAGAAAAATAGGAAAGCAGATTGATCTCATAGAAGTTGATCTTCATGAGCTGAAAATCAGTGGCATGGGGGCTAATTCGCGTATTTATGGAGAATTGGAGGTAAGAGCGAATAAGATTGAAATAGATGGCCTGGACCTAAGGGATCACAGAAACAAAAACATGCCCAGACCGCCTGATAAAGAAAAACCCATGTTCTTTGGAATGATCCAGCAAATACCCATTCCTCTTGAGGTTGACACTCTTCAAGTAAAAAGGTCTCGAATATCATACACTGAATTAGGTGAAAACAAGCAGAATCCTGGCACCATATTGTTTAATGATCTTTTTGGAACAGTCTATAAGCTGTCGACCATAAAAGAAATACAAGAAAAGTTTGGGACCATTGAAGGAGATTTTATTGGCCAAATGAATAAGCATGGATTCATTTCGGCAAGACTGGTTGTCCCCTACAGAAATGATGATTTTTGGCTTAAAGCCAGACTGGATTCCTTTGATGTTACCCAATTGAATAATACCATGGTACCCATGGCCGATGTGGACATGAAATCGGGATTTATTTCCAAAATGATTCTTGAAATCTCAGCCAATAGAAATGGGGCAGAAAGTAAGTTGATTCTTGACTATGAAGATATGGCTTTTGAGGTCTTTCGATATGAAAATGATAAGTCCTATAAAAAATTAGGAGCATTAAGTAATATAGCAAATATGGCAATCAAGCACCATAATCGTCCTGGAACAAGCAGCTATAAAACGGCAGAATATTATACGAAAAGGAATATTAACCGAAGTCCCTTTAACCTGATTTGGAATTGTTCGAAAGATGGATTCATCAATATAGTGCCTTCCAATACCGCAAGAGCACTAATGGATCTCGAGCTCACTCAAAATTCTGAGAAAACCAAAAAAGGAAGGAAGCACAAATGGTTTTGAGGCCAAAAAGCAAATTTTCATAAATCTTCTTGAAATACCTCCTAAAAGAAACAACCCTATCGAATTTGGACTTTTTTCCAATCTTGTCCTGACTTACTTCGAAGATGGATAAAGTAGATACCTTTTGGAATACCATTCACATCAATAGTTAGCTCATTTGTAAAACCCCCAACGCGCCAAACTTTCCCTGTTAAATCCAAAAGCATATACCGTTGCTTACCCTTTGCCTTAATCTCTAAATATTTTTCAGCAGGATTTGGATAGACCCCAACATCATTCCCCATATCGCCTTCTAAGGAATTTATTGTCGACCCAGTGGTAAATTTCCATAAAGGGGAAAAATCGCCCTCTACTCCATTGTCAATAGCTGCTACACCCCAATAATATGGTCTACTTGCCTCAAGTATAGGAGTTAGGAATATACTTTGATTTACGATGGTATCAACCACATTTTGAGTGGGTAAAGAAAGGACGGGAACTTTTGAAACGATCAATCTATATTCGGCAGGATTTCCCGGGTGGTCCCAATCAATATAGGTATTGAGAAAAACGCCGGTTGCATCATTTTGGGGGCTCAAGGGGATAGGGACTTCAATCCCAGTGGTAAAACTCCGGACGGCAGATATGTTTTGGTTTCCACCATTATCTGTCATTACTCTCCAATAATAGGTCACGTAACCCAATTCAAGTGAATCGGCTGGTGCATATGCGGTGGTTCCATTGGAGATATACTTTTCAAATTCAATGGAGCTAAAATCGCTTTGTTTTGAGAACTGGATCTTGTAAAGAATGAAATCCACCGGACTCACGGCATTCCACGAAAAAACTGTGGTTCGGCTGATATTTGTTGCAGCATCTGCAGGGAAAGACAGGGTTGGAGCTTGAGCAGGTATGGTAGAATCAGTCCCTACATAATTAATAAACATATCAACCTTGCTTAGGGGAAGGTCATTTGGATCTACCGGCACAGCTTCAACCGAATCTACTACGTTCATTCCGCTGATCACCCTTCCATAGGCCGTATATAGGCCATCCAAATGAGAATTCGTGACGAGGTTCACATAGAATTGAGATGTGGCACTGTTGATATTATTTCCTCTTGCGGCTCCAATTATTTCTCGCTCATGAGGAATAGGGCTAAACTCAGCAGGGACATTCTGTTGCCATGCTGCACCCTGACCCCAGGTAGATGAAGGTCCAGTTTTGGAATTTGGATCTCCACCCTGAATTACAAAAGCAGATACGACTCTATGAAAGGCCAGGGAATCGTAAAAGCCTTGTCGGGCAAGGGTATCAAAATTTTCGGTATGAAGGGGACAAACAGTAGGGTAGAGCTCGATCCTGAAAGTTCCAAAGGTGTCAGGGAACTGTCTTACAAGAACATCATATTGAGGCTTCCCGCCATATGGATTTTGCGCAAATCCATTCAAGGTCAATAAAAGAGTAAATGAAATAAGTAGGAATGGTCTCATGGGTCCCAGTGATTTTTAACCAAATTAAGGATTTAGAATTATCCCCTCTTTTGATTTATTTAAATGGGAAGGCTATTCCCCTTCCCATCCTTACATCAAAATTCCTTTTTCGTCCGGCACAGGAGCATCGGGTATTGCTGATTCGCCCATCATCTGCAATAGGTTGATCTCGATAGTTCGGCAAAGTGCGGTCATCGGAATATCTGAAGCTGTATTTCTGAAAGGATCCTGAAGGTAATAGGCAATATGCTCTATCATAAAGAAAAAGAAAGCCACAACCATGCATATCAGAATTACAAAGGGCCCGGTACTATAGAGCATCCCGTATGGAAGCATGATTATGAAGATCAATATTCCTTTAAAAGTGTAGTCTCGGTATTGAACAGGGAAAACGGTGTTTTTGATCCTTTCGCACATCCCCATTGAGTCGCAAAGACCCTTTATGGTTTGATCAATAGAGACAAAACGAAATTCTTCAAGACTACCTGAATTCCTTAATTCCCCCATCTTATTTTCCATTAAGGATAGGATCGCGTTTGGGATATTGTTCTGATTTCTTAGAAAGTCTAAATCCTGTGGGCTTACATACTGATCCAATTCTTTAGTTCTTTCTGCACCCCTCAAAGAATTTCTAAGAGCCCGGCACCAAGCAATTTGATACTTGCCAATATCTCTTACAACCTGACTGTTTTGACCATTTTTATCAAAGATGATTAGCTGCCTCAAAAGAGTTCTACTGTCATTCACAATTGCTCCCCAAATTTTTCTTGCCTCCCACCATCTATCGTATGAAGCTGCCGTTCTGAAGCCTAATAACAAGGCAACTGAAAACCCTAGTACTGTTGCAATTGCCATTGAAATATCTAGTTGCTCATGGCCCAAGTATTCATACGCAAAATAGATGGCTCCCAGATAAACGAGATAAATGACCAGTATCCATTTTAGATCTGAGATCAAAGTTGGAATTGATCTTAAAGGCTTAGTATACATGGGTTTTCATTTGGATGAATGGTAAATTTATTATCAATAAATGATTTTGAATACGGTTCTTTTTTTTTCTATTATGCTCCTGCGTTTGATTTAACCTTTCTTACCATGAGCTTCAAAACCCTCATTCTTTCCCCGCATATTGATGATGAAACTTTAGGTGCTTTTAGTTTTTTAGACAACGATGCATTTGTAGTTTTTTTCGGGGTTGAGGATCGTGAGGGCATTCCAAAGGAGAAGCGCTTAAAAGAATTACGAGCTGTTTCAGAAGAAAGGAATTTTCAGTTTGAGGTACTAGATCATCTGGTCAACTCGTATCAAGAAAATAGATTGATCAGGGATATTGAGAATTGCATCAATTCCAGAAAACCCGAGTATCTTTTGATCCCCGCCAGATCATATAATCAGGATCATAGAGCTGTTTATCAAGCCGGAATCATAGCTTGCAGACCTCATGATCAGAATTGGTTTGTCCCAAAAGTTCTCGTTTACGAACAGCCTCAAACCATGATATGGGAACAGCCTTCTGATTTTCAACCCAACTATTTCAAAGAGATTGACGTGAATCAGAAAGTGGACACCTATAAACTACATGAATCCCAAGTCAGAGGACATCGTTCAGAAGAATTGATCAGATCAATAGCAAAGCTTAGAGGGTCACAAGCCAATGTCAATTTTGCGGAAGGGTTCATGATCAAACGCATGATCGCATGAAACAAAAGAGAATATTAATAACCGGTGGCCTTGGGTTTATGGGCCTAAGATTAGCGAAGAAACTTTTGACTAATAATTCAAAAGTTGATCTAACCATCATTGATAATTTAAGCTCCACCAAGCAGGATTATTCCCAATATGAAAATGAGTGCAGCATCCAGGTAGAGGATTTTCTTCATTCAAAGTATCCTGAAATGGGATTTGACGAGATCTATCATTTGGCCAGCCCTGTTGGTTCATTAGGGATCCTAAAGAATTCCGGCTTGATAGCTAAGAATATTATTGATCTGGCCCTAAAGGCCGCAGAATGGGCAAAAAGGTCCAATTCCAAACTCCTCTATGTTTCCTCGTCTGAAGTTTATGGAAAGGATGGTATCAGAGAAGAGTCTGATTCCTGTAACGTACCGGTAAAGTTTGGCCCCAGAATGGAATATGCATTGGGGAAACTTAGTGCAGAGCACCTATTGATGAATCTTTCCATGAAAGGAAATTATACAATGAATATAGTTAGGCCTTTTAATGTGATCGGAGAAAATCAAAGCCCAGAGATTGGCTTTGTTGTTCCTAGATTCTTTGAATCCTGCCGGTCAGGAAAGGAAATGGAGGTTCATGGTACTGGGGAGCAAAGAAGAGCTTTTTGCTACGTGGATGATCTGGTAAGTGGTCTGATTTCGGTTATGAATTCAAAAGCATCCTGGGAGATCTTTAATCTTGGAAATCCCAACTCTGAAATAAATATCTCACAGTTGGCAGAAAAGATCAACCAGCTAATGGGTTCACCCTCCCTCATGAAAAAGATCGATCCGAGGCTAAAATATGGCTCCTCATATCTTGAGGCATTCGATAAGATCCCATCTATAGGAAAGGCCAGGCTTATCCTTGATTGGGAACCAAAGGTTTCACTTGACGAAGCACTTAAAAGAATCAAGAGCTCGTATCAACAAAAGAGCGAGCAAATAAATGGCAAAGAATTCAGGACCATAGCTGCATAGTTGAAATGGCAGAGTCCTTAAAGTATTTCAATCTTAACCTGCAGATCGATTCCATTCCTGGAATGAAATCCAAGCTAACGAAATGGAGTAGAGGGGAATCGGGCAGCAAGTTGGTAGGGTTCATTAATCCTCATGTATTTACCATTTCAAATCAAATTTCACAAGTAGGCAGCTTTCTCGATCAATGTGACCTGGTAGTGTTTGATGGGATCGGGACAAGCCTGGTGGCAAGGTTGTTACTTGGAAAAAAAGTTGAAAGGATAATTGCGAATAAATTATTTGATGACTTGATCTCAGATCCCTCATTCTCCGGGGAAGCAATTTTAATTGGAACAAGTGAAAAAGAAGTACAGAATGCCCGAAAAAGGATAAATATGATATCCCCCGGAGTTCATATAAAGGAGGCCTTCAATGGATTTTACTCAGATGAGGAATATTCCAAGATCTTTTCAAAGCATAGAAATATAGATTTTGTATTGATCGGAATGGGTACTCCAAGGTCAGAGACTGTCTTACTTCAAGCCAAACGAATTTGTAGAAATTCTATTTGCTGGCATATTGGAGGGGGTTCGATAAGGGTTTATGCTGGAACTAAATCCTTTGCCCCGAAATGGATATCAAAAATTGGAATGGAATGGTTCCACAGATTTGTTTTTGAGCCGGCAACAAGAACAAGGTATTTATCCGAGCTTTTCTTATTTCCCATTGCCATGATCAAGCAAAAATTGAAGTCCCTTAACCTTAAATCTATCCCAAACAATTATGAAAGTTTTACTAGGAAATCCAGCTTTCAGAAGCCCTATTGAAGGCGATCAGGAAAAATACATGTTTGGAGCAGGGATGCGATTTCCCTGGGCAATCCTGAAGGATAAAAATGAATTACCCAGGTATGCCATGTTCCCCTTCTTTCTTTCTTACGCAGCCGCCTTATTGGAAAGGGATGGATTCGAAGTATTCGTATTAGATGGTGTCCCTTTAAATCTTGACGACCAGGAATTTATTGGACATGTATTTGATGTTCAACCAGATGTTATCGTATTTGAGCCAAACACTGCTGGGTTTTCGAGAACTCTAGACCTGATCAGTAGGATAAAAGCATTTCTTCCAGAGGCGTGGGTGATCCTTTGTGGATCTCATTCTACATATTTTTCAAAGGATATTCTAAAGAATCATCAAGAAGTAGACCTGGTAATTAAAGGAGAGTACGAAATGACTCTAATGGACACCTGCAACCATTATCGTCTGGAGAAAGAGATCAAAGATCTGCCCGGGCTTTGTGTACGAAAAGGGGAGGAGATAATTGAGAATCCAGATGCCCTAGCAATCGATTTAATGGAGCTACCTGTTCCAGCCAGACATCATTTTCCCTCCTGGTTCAATAATGACATGTCCCTCTATTTTGATGGCTTTGTCCAACATAGGCCTGCTTTCCACATGCATACCAGTAGAGGTTGTCCCTTCCGATGCAATTTCTGCGATAGGATCCAATTGCTTTATAAAAATGGTAAGCAAAGGTTTTTTACTCCTGGAAGGATAGTAGACGAAATGATCCTTCTTCAAAGGGAATTTGGAGCCAGGGAAATCTATATTGATGATGATAATTTCACTTCGAATAGACAACATGTTTTGGACCTATGTAAAGAGATAAAAGACAGAGGTTTAAATATCAGTTGGTCCGCTATGGCCGATACCATGGTGCTTAGTCCAGAAATGTTGGAAGAAATGAAGGATGCTGGTTGTGTTGGTATCAAGTTTGGATTGGATAGCTCAGATAAAGAGGTTCTCAAAAAGATCAAAAAGCCATTAAGGACAGATCAGCTTGAGTTGATAATTGAGAAGTCAAAAAGTCTTGGGATCAAAACTCATATGAGTGTTGTTTTTGGTTTGTCAGGAGAGACCAAGGAGACCTTAAGATCCACTTTCGATTACTCTTGTAAGGTTGATGTTGATTCTGTTCAGTTCAGTTTGGCTACTCCGTGTCCCGGAACCAGTTTTTACGAAGAATTAAAAGCGGAAAACAGGTTAAGATTTAATTCCTGGGAAGAATTTGATGGAGCTAATACCACGGTGATCCATTATGATGATTTCTCAAAAGAATACCTGGAAAGATTCATGTCCCAGGCTCATTCAGCTTGGTTAAGAAGGAAGTTCATGAAGCCCTTTTGGGTTTTAAGACAGTTCAGGTATCTACCAAGAATAATAAAAAGTCAAGGTATTCAAGGCTTGAGAAGAAGAGCTAATAGAGCAATTGGTTTGTTGAGGGGAGATGCTTCTCAGATCCTCTTTGGGAAAGAGAAAAAGTTTATCAGGGTTTGAAAGAGAAAAGAAAAATATTGGTAACTGGTGCTTCCGGCTTTATCGGAGGAGCCTTATTCAAAGACCTGATTTCCAATGGCTATGATTGCAAAGGCCTGGTCAGGAAGATGATACATATTCCGAATGGAGCCTTTGTTCAGGGAGATCTACTGGACCATGAATCTCTTGAAAAAGCCACTCAAGGTATAGACCTGGTGATCCATGCGGCTGCTGTGGTTCCAAATTTTGGGAAAGAGCAAAGAACATGGAAAACAAATGTTCAGGGAACCAAAAGCCTCATTAATGCATGCTTAAAAAATGGGGTTTCCAAATTTGTATTTATTAGTTCTGAAGCCAGCTATAAAGCACCATTTCCGGCATTGGTAAAAGAGGATTGGCCTTTTGAAGGCTTTGACCTTTACGGAAGAAGTAAGGCTCTGGGGGAGAAGTTGACAATTGAAATGCTTACAGGAAAAATGTTCTGGACCATACTACGTCCAGCCCAAGTTTATGGTCCTGGTGACACCAGTGGTTTCACAGCAAGAATTCTCAATCTTATGAAGGCACCACTGGTTCCAAAGCCTATTGGTAGAAAAGGAAAGATCAGTCTCATCTTTATTTCGGACCTGGTAAAGGGCATCAAATTGGCTGCCTTGACAAGCAAATCCAACCATAGGATTTACAATTTGGCCGGACCCAAAACCTATTCTCTGATAGATATGAGAAGGGCAATTGGAAAAAGCATGTTCATTCCTGTGCCACCTTTCATTTTGCAATCACTTTTGTCATTACGCTGGTTGATCAATGCTAAGGATCGTCCGGATTTTATTCCAAGATTTAGGACCTATTCCAGGGGCACTCTAACCGGCTCTTTATTTCTGGGCGGCCCAAATTTTTCAGGAGAAAAGGCCAAAATGGAATTGGGAATTCAGCCTTCAATTGATATCAAGGAGGGCTTAAGTAGGTGCATGTCTTGATAAGATTTCCTCTTTGAATCATTATCCTTGATATATTGGCTTAAAAAATGAAGCCAACTCTTTTCCTAATTCTTAGCCTACTTGCAATGAATACATATTCCCAATCTGAACTTCCTCTATCCGAGGTAAAGGAAAATCCTAAAAAGTATAGTGCAACGCTTGTCGTTTCCAGAATGATCGAGGGGGCAGGACTAAGGTATTATTGGGCTACTCATGAACTTAGGCCTGAAGACTTAAATTTTAGACCCAGTGAAGAGGCAAGATCTTGTAGGGAAACATTAGAGCATATCTATGGTCTTTCGCAAACCATATTGAGTGCTTCCAAAAAAAGGGTCAATTCATATGAGGATGCAAGTGAATGGGATTTTGAAACAATCAGGAAAAAGACCTTGGAGAATTTTGAAGAGGCCCGGCTGATCTTCAGAAATGATCCCGAAGGAGATCTGTCCTCATATGAAGCTATTTTTCAAGGAAAGAATGGCGAGAGGAAATATCCTTTTTGGAATATGATAAATGGTCCAATCGAAGATGCGGTTTGGCATGTGGGGCAGGTAGTAAGTTTTAGAAGGTCATCCGGAAATCCTTTCCCAGGGGATAAGATCAGCCTTTTTTCTGGAAAAAAGAGATGATCAGGACTCGGTACCCATTACACATCTAAACCCTAGATGTGACATTCCGCTATCTTCTGTGGTTCCTTCTCTTGCACTTGGACGGTAATTCTCGCAATAGCTGACATGGCATAAAAAACTTCCTCCTTTGTTAACCCTTTTTCATGCATACGGATCCCTGCTGTCAAAGCTTTTGTTTGGACCTGTCGGATTTTCGCAAAGTGGTATTTTTGCTGCTTCTTCATAATACCCCTCATTGAAGAGATCTTCGCACCACTCCCAAACGTTTCCAGAAATATCATAGAGACCATAATTGTTTGGAGGAAAGGATTTTACAGGGGCTGTTCCTTCAAAACCATCTTCCTTTAGGTTCTCGTAAGGAAAGGCACCTTGCCAGATATTTGCCAAGCCTGGATCATTCAGGGGATCTTTATCGCCCCAACTAAATCTTTTACGTTCCAACCCCGCTCTTGCCGCAAATTCCCATTCAGCCTCAGAAGGAAGCCTTTTCCCAGCCCATTCAGCATAGGCTTTGGCATCTTGCCAACTCGCATGTACAACCGGATGATCCAATAATCCCTCTAGGTTCGACCCAGGTCCATTGGGGTTTCTCCAATTTGCTCCAAGGGTCCAAAACCACCAATTCGCGTAATTGTCCAAAGGAACAACATCACCTGGAGGGCTAAATACCATCGAACCAGGAGCTAAAATGCTATCATGAGGTTCGGGGGTTCCTGGAGGAAGATCCTTTTTTAATAATTCCCAGTCCGCCTGCCTTTCTGCTACCGTTATATAGCTGGTTTATTCACAAATTGTTCGAATTGACGATTTGTGACCTGAGTTTCATCCATCCAGAACCCATCCACCCTTACCATATGGGCTGGATACTCCCTGGGATATTCACCAGCTTGGGGTGCGCCCATTTGAAAATTCCCACCTGGTATCCAGACCATTCCTTTTGGACCTTCTGTGATTGGTGTTGATGTTGAATTTTGATCTGCCTCTTGTTCTGAACATGAAAGGGTGATTAGGATCAATGAAAGAGGAAGAATAAAATTTCTGTTCCTAGACTTCATTCAAAGCGAAAATAAAAAAAGGGCGGAAGCCCCTTCATGTAATTATTCTCATTTTCTACTTCCAATCCCAATCTTTTAGGCTGAATTCGAATTTTCCTTCCTTGGTTTGTTTTGTAGCGAGCGCATCGCACTCTCCGTTTCCAAAATCGATGGTTGCAACCCATTCATTTCCCTTGAAAAAGCATATTGATCCGGCCACGAGGTATTCGCATCCATCTGCTTTAACCAATGGATCAATGATGACCTTGGTATACCTTTGCTTCCTTCCCCTTTTCCTGTTAGGATATACTGTTCTCTTTCCTCTCTGGTCATTGCATTGATAGATCTTCCTGTTTTCACGGCCTGCACTTTCCTCATCGAATTGTATCCTTGCTTCTACCATACCATTCACTTCGTACTCCAAGATCCCGCTATGATAAGGATCGCAAGAGCCGTTTGAAAGTGCGGATTCCAATTCTCTTACTTCATATGAATTTGAACTTAAGTACACCGATGGTTGAGCAAGTAGAGCTTCTTCTTCCAGGTTGTAACCTGGCTTTAGATCAGAATTAGAGCAGGAGGTAAGGAGAAATCCAAAACCCAAAGTAAATGCAAATCCAAACAGGTATTTCATAATTTTTTATTTAAAAACGGCGATTTTTCAGGACTAGTACTTTTGGCAGGAATAAATTATTCCTCGGTTTTGAAAATCCGATGGAATACCCTGATTCGAAAAATGTTTTGGGTGGTTTCCAGGCCCTCTTCAGAATAATTTCGTGAGCGTTGAGGGATATAGTTTAACTCATAAGTAAGACTTGGGGACAATCTATGAGCAAATATGAAGGTTGGTCTGGCCTGGTTAATAAATACCTCAACTGCGCTTTCCTCATTAAGGTTTTGAAAAGATTCGTAAAAGAATTGAAAATAGAAGGGGCGTTTTCCAGCTCCCAACCTTATATCTGGGGATTCAATTCCGATCAAAAGTCTTAGTCTTAATTCTTGATCATTTTCATAATCCTGGTAAAAGAAAAACCGCTGTTCGAATCTAAGCCGATAGAAGAGAGAAAAGAAATCGGTCTCTGGAAAAGTAGCCATGACATCCTGATGAGTTCGGAATTCAAAAACATTGGCCGTGTCAACATTGAAGGTACCGAAACCTGCAGCTGCTCCCGCTAAACTTAAGATCCTGTGAAACCTATAGGTAAAGGTGGGTCTGATATAAAACTGATTCCAGTCCTGATTTGAGATGAAACCGCGTATTCCTGCATCACCACCAATAGAGTGTACTTTTCTTTCTTCCTTAGTCTGGAGATCTTTTCTGAGGTTATAATCTGTCCACAATTGGAAGTCTACGTCATCGGATTCCTGACCGAATAAAGCCCCTACGACCAGGAGTAAAGAAAGGGTAAGGAAAAAAAGCCTCATTGGAGTAAACTTTCTCCACCCAAGTTAATCAGATACGTGATGCTTTACCTTACTAGGGTTTCAATAACCCTTTTAAGGTGGGTTCCAATAAGTTTGATGCTAGTCTCTTTAAAAAAGCAATTGGAGTGGTTTTAATTTGGGAATTCCCCTTCCTTTCAGCTCTTCTCAAGTTTATGTTTTCACCATAGGGTCCTTGTAAGTTACGATCTGTCGAATTTAACAGATGTGAAAATCCAATTCCCATCGGCTCATATTGGGCCATTTCTTTGGGCAGTTTACGCTCCTTTAGATATTCAATGCTTGAAAAGGAGATGATTGCCATAAAAACCAATGCGCCGATTCGGTTCATTCCAAAGTAAAGGAGATCACCGGCCAATTCCATGCTCTTTGAGACCATATTCCGTCTTACTGCTTCGCAATGTTGTTCTTCTGATAGACTGGGTGTAAACATTTTTTATCCTTTTAATTCCTCACTATGAATACCTGATCTTTTTAGAAGATCTATTAATTGAATTTCCGAAAGGCTGTCATGAGCTTCTACTCGGAGTACATTGTCACAATCATCTGTATCAACAGACCAGTCTTTTACCCCAGGTATGGAATTCAAAAAAGGTAATGCCTTTAGAACCCTTGCCTTTGTTTCGAGATCTGTTTTAAGTATTAGTAGATTCATGGCTCTATTTTTTCTTGTTTAAGAGTTTGATCGTTTTCTCTCCTGGTTCAAATCGAAAAACTTCATCCAGTCCTTTTCCAAATACCATTGCGATTTTAAAAGCCAGTTCCAGAGAAGGGGAGTACTTTGATTTTTCAATTGCAACAATGGTTTGACGGGTCACAGCAACCCTTTCAGCCAATTCTTGCTGGGTCATCTCATCCGCCATAAAGCGGAGGGTCCTGATATTGTTATCTATTCTATCCTTCGCCATTACATCAAGCCTTTCCTGTAGAAGTAGATCTGAGATGCATCCATGAAGAGAGTGCCAAGAAGCATGAATACAATTATGGTGTTGAACATGAAAAAGAGACCCATGTCAAAGAGTAGGGAGATCATTGCAAAATAGAATCCTGCCTGGAAGACGTAATAGAAATTCCGATTTCCCTTGGCTTCAATAAGACGGTTGAACTCGTCATTGTAATGTTCTACCTCCTCTTTGGTGATTATATAATGTATGATATGAAATATGATCATGGGGACCACTTTAAACCCAATTTGAATGGGGATCAAAATGAGTAAGCCTTTCGCCCAATATTTCATCTCGTCAAAGAAATCCATGCCTTCCTGATACCAGGCTAGGGCAAAATAATAGAAGAGCCCATAGCTCAGAAGGGTGCCTACCATTGATACCCAAATCGTTTTTTCCTGTATGGACATCCTTTCTTCCATTGTCTCTTTTTTTTTACTTATTGTAAAGAATTATGGACCAAAGGTATGAAAATATTTACTCTATGTAAAAAAAATTATACACAAAGATTGAAAAAATTTACATATCTATAGCTATAAAATTGATTATCAATTAGTTACAATTTTACTCTTGATAGGTGAATTTTCTCCAAATGGTTTCTATTGGTCCTCTTTCATATTTTCTAAGCCATAGGAGAGTAAACAAAAATTGAATGATCCAGATGATCGGGACTATCATTATTAGCTGAGTTCTTGATAATCCATTGTATAGATCAAAGCCATATCCGTAGAATAGGGTACCAAGGATAATGCTTTGAAGTAAGTAGTTGCTTAGGGCGGTTTGCCCAATTATTGAGATCCAGTCTCTGACTTTATTCAACCTGAACAAGTGATAAATTCCATTAAAAAGCAGAACATAGCCCACTCCCAAGATCTCCTTCGGAAAGGTATGTGCAAGGGAGATCCCTTGGTCCTGGATAAGATGGTAATATTCATATGCCCAATGGAAATGTCTTAGGTGATTTACAATTAATCCCACTCCAAGAATAAAAAGGGTCAAGGGCCAATAATAATTTAGACCAAAAGGATTGGTAAATAGTCCAATCCTATAAAAAATGATCCCGAGGAGCATCAGAATCATTGTTCTGATTGCAATACCTGTAAAGTAAAAATGACCTAAATGAGCCCTCAAGTGATCAAAATTCCATTCCACACCTTTCAAATAGTTTGGCCTGGGATTTTCATAATGGCTGGTGTCAGATTGCTTAGGTTTTGACCGGGCCTCCCACCATCTAATACTTTTTCTCTCATCGGGAGTTCTTTCATCGTCCGGAATACTTAATGCTTCCTTGTAATACGATCCCTTTTGAATTCTCTGGTTGGTATTCTGATAAGAGTTAAACCAAATCACCAAGCATAGGAACGTTACGATCATTAGAAGGATCTTATTTGAGAACTGCCGAAAAGGAATTACAAACAATCCAAGAACTGAATAATGAATTAAGATATCGCCGTCCCAGATAAAATAAGCATGAATGATCCCGATCAGGAACAGCCCAAGCAATCTCTTTCCGTATACATCCAACAATCTTGGTCCTTGAAGTTTGTTTTTGGATTCGATGAACAGATAAAAACCTACTCCAAAAAGCAGACTTAGCATGGAATAGAACTTTCCCTGGGTCAGGAAGTAAATCCAGTATCGAGTGCTGTGGTCCTGGTCCGACAAAAAACCAAAACCGAATGGACTCCAGGGGTCCGGATAGCAGAAACCCTCAA